>OW818636.1:1887500-4609154 GCA_942492775.1 uncultured Cytophagales bacterium
GTCCGAGAGGGAAAGAACCCAGACCTTCCGCTAAGGTCCCAAAGTCCGTGCTAAGTTGAACAAAGGTGGTCCAGTTGCAGAGACAGCCAGGAGGTTAGCTTGGAAGCAGCTATTCCTTTAAAGAGTGCGTAACAGCTCACTGGTCGAGCGACAGGGCGTCGATAATAATCGGGCATCAAGCGCGGCACCGAAGCGAAGGATTTGACTCTAATTTATTGGAGCAAGTGGTAGGGGAGCATTCCAACGGCAGCGAAGGTACATGGTAATGTGTGCTGGAGCTTTTGGAAAAGCAAATGTAGGCATAAGTAACGATAATGCGGGCGAGAAACCCGCACACCGTAAGACCCAGGTTTCCTGATCAACGTTAATCGGATCAGGGTTAGTCGGGACCTAAGGCGAACCCGAAGGGGGTAGTCGATGGACAATGAGTTAATATTCTCATACTATTTATACAGGTGAAGGAGTGACGGAGTGATGAAAGATCCGCCCGGTGACGGAATACCGGGTTAAAGGTAGTAGGTATTGGACCGGTAGTTAAATGCGCTGGTTTAGCCGAAGCTGATAGTACTGAGCGTTTACGGACAATCAGATAGTGATCCTAAGGGCTTCCAAGAAAAACTTCTAGCGTTAAGCGTATAGATACCCGTACCGCAAACCGACACAGGTGGTCGAGGAGAGTATCCTAAGGTGCTCGAGTGAATCATGGTTAAGGAACTCGGCAAAATAGCCCTGTAACTTCGGGAGAAGGGGCGCCCCGCTGTGAGGCGGGGCCGCAGTGAAGAGGCCCAGGCGACTGTTTAACAAAAACACATGGCTTTGCAAAGTTTAACGACTAAGTATAAGGCCTGACACCTGCCCGGTGCTGGAAGGTTAAGAGGGGATGTTATCGCAAGAGACGCATTGAATCGAAGCCCCAGTAAACGGCGGCCGTAACTATAACGGTCCTAAGGTAGCGAAATTCCTTGTCGGGTAAGTTCCGACCTGCACGAATGGTGTAACGATCTGGGCGCTGTCTCAACCATGAGCTCGGTGAAATTGTAGTCACGGTGAAGATGCCGTGTACCCGCAACGGGACGGAAAGACCCCATGCACCTTTACTGCAGCTTAGCATTGGTACTGGGCAAATGATGTGTAGGATAGGTGGGAGACTGTGAAGTGGGTACGCTAGTATCTGTGGAGTCGCCGTTGAAATACCACCCTTTGTTTGCTTGGTATCTAACCCCGATTACGGGGGACATTGCTTGGTGGGTAGTTTGACTGGGGTGGTCGCCTCCAAAAGGATAACGGAGGCTTCCAAAGGTTCCCTCAGTACGCTTGGTAACCGTACGAGGAGTGCAATAGCATAAGGGAGCTTGACTGTAAGGCCGACAAGCCGAGCAGGGTGGAAACACGGGTATAGTGATCCGGCGGTTTTGAATGGAAGAGCCGTCGCTCAAAGGATAAAAGGTACGCTGGGGATAACAGGCTGATCTCCCCCAAGAGCTCATATCGACGGGGAGGTTTGGCACCTCGATGTCGGCTCGTCACATCCTGGGGCTGGAGAAGGTCCCAAGGGTTCGGCTGTTCGCCGATTAAAGTGGCACGCGAGCTGGGTTCAGAACGTCGTGAGACAGTTCGGTCCCTATCTGTTGCGGGCGTGGGAAGTTTGCGAGGACCTGACCTTAGTACGAGAGGACCGGGTTGGACTGACCGCTGGTGTACCGGTTGTGATGCCAATTGCATTGCCGGGTAGCTACGTCGGGAAGAGATAAGCGCTGAAAGCATCTAAGTGCGAAACTCCCCTCAAGATGAGACTTCCATATAGGGCCGTCAGAGACGATGACGTTGATAGGCTATAGGTGTAAAGGCAGTAATGTCATAGCCGAGTAGTACTAATTGCCCAAAAACTTACGCTAGTGTTGTTACAGTTTCTGCAAAGACATGTTATTAAAAGGACCGAAGTCGGAAGACAGAAGACTGAAGAACATACGATATTAAGTGGTATATACCACAACGATTTAGGCGGCCTAGCGCAGGGGTCCCACCTCTTCCCATCCCGAACAGAGAAGTTAAGCCCTGCAGCACCGATGGTACTGGGGTTACACCCGGGAGAGTAGGTCGCCGCCACATTATTCAAACCCAGCTATCAACTAGCTGGGTTTTTTCGTTTAAGGCGGATATGAATTTATAGCTTACATAAAAAGGATAATCTTTCTCTATTAAGAATCTTTTTTTATCCCTCCCATTCATGATTTTTATGTGAAACCTGATTTTTATCATTTTTAAGCATGGGTTTGATCACGTGGTTTTGAAATCTCAAATAATAGCTTTGGTGGAAATTATGTTTTATCATGGAGCTGAGAGCCTCTATTACCACCAAATTTGAGTTACCTGAAGAGATATTAAAAGAATATCACTGTAAGGAATTTGCCGAAGGTTTTCAGCCTAAAATCCCTGAAACACCCTTTTGTTTTGATAGTGAAGATGTCACACTTTTTTCAGTTGATTTATATAAGGTTTTAGATTGGCTTCACAGCCATGATTTACCAAAGCCCCTTGAAAAAGAAGTATGTAACGTCCCCGTTTTATTGCATGTCCCTGATTTTTCTGCCAAACATTTACTTTTTCACTATGATGGGACTCGTCAATCAGCTGAGCTTATTAAAAATTTCATCAAGCTTTTTGGACACCTAATCAAAAACAGTAAAGCAACCATTATCTCTCCCAGTTTTATTCCGAAATCAAAAATCCGGGAGGAGCAGGAACTTATCCAGCAAGTATCTCAAGCAACAAGTGAAACCAGTTTCATCAAATTCAATTTTTTAAGGATCGGTGACTTTTGGTCCTATGCAGTTAATCATGGATGTACGCTTTTGGTCACTACCAAAAACTACCAGGCTGACCTTACAAAAGTTCTTTTTCATTTTTATAAAGGGAAAATCTGGAGTGATCGACTTTCTTTCTACCTATCGGTGTAAGTCATGGTATTAGCTGATTATTGTCATGTATTTCACTGTATTACTGCGGTAATTTTATTATAAATTAATAAGATGAAATCATCGCTTCCCCCTTATTCTACTGTGAAATGCTTCCATTGCGGGGAAGACTGCGATGACCATCCTTTGACGAAAGATGAAAAAAACTTTTGTTGTCAAGGGTGTAAACTTGTTTATGAGGTTTTGTCTGAGAATGACCTCTGTAACTTTTATGAGATCGAAGCCAACCCTGGCAAAAGTCAAAAACTTAAGTCATCTCAACTAAACAGATTTGATTATTTGGATGATAAAGACACTCAAAAAGGGTTGCTGGATTTCCAGAATGAATCTGAGAGTCACGTCACTTTTTATATTCCCCTTATCCATTGTGCTTCTTGTATTTGGCTTCTTGAGAACCTCTACCATATCCATTCCGGTGTAATTTCTAGCCGTGTAGATTTTGTCAAGAAGAAAGTCCAGATAAAATTTCTTCATGAAAAGGTTAGCCTGAAGGAGTTGGTAAATCTCCTTTCCACCATTGGATATGAACCAAAAATCAATCTTTCGGATCTGGATCAAAAGAAAGTTTACACTTCTGACAAAAGGACTATTAAAAGACTTGCTGTAGCTGGTTTCTGTTTTGGTAACATGATGCTGTTTAGCATTCCGGAATATTTTTCGGAGGCGAAACTCCTTGGGGAAGGATTCAAGGGTCTTTTCAATTACCTCAATGTAGTTTTATCGCTTCCTGTGGTATTTTATACCGCTTCCGATTATTACAGATCAGCCTGGAATGCTGTGAAGCAGCGCCAAATCAACATGGATGTTCCGATTGTTTTGGGGATTATTGCTTTCTTCCTCTACTCCCTTTGGGATATTTTTGGACTGAATCAATCCGGCTATATGGATAGTCTGGGCGGTCTTTTGTTCTTTCTTTTGCTAGGCAAACTTTATCAGCAAAAGACTTTTGCCACGCTGGAATTTGACAGAGATTATAAATCTTATTTCCCAATAGCCGTGACCAAAATGGTCCAGGGAATAGAGGAAGTAATCCCACTCACCAAACTACAGGTAGGAGATTTGATTTTGGTTAGGGATGAGGAATTGATACCAGCTGATTCAATCCTGCTCAGCCAGAAAGCCAATGTCGATTACAGTTTTGTGACAGGAGAGGAAGTTCCGGTGCCAAAGCAAAAAGGCGAATTGATCTATGCAGGAGGCAGACAAAAAGGAGAACCTGTTTTGCTAACGATTCAAAAATCTCCATCCCAAGGGTATCTGACTGATCTTTGGAACAATGAGTCTTTCGAAAAAAGTAAAGAAAGACTTTTAGAACCATTAGCTACCCGAATCAGTGGAAGATTTACCTGGACTGTTTTGGCTATTGCATTCGTCACTTTGATTGTCTGGTCATTCTCTGATTTTTCAATCGCGGTCAAAGCATTCACTTCAGTATTGATAGTAGCTTGTCCTTGTGCCTTGTCGATGTCAACTCCTTTTACCCTTGGAAATACACTGCGAATTTTTGGGCGAGGAAAATTTTACCTCAAAAATGCAGGAGTGATCGAGCGAATGGCTTTGCTTGATACAGTTGTTTTTGACAAAACCGGTACTCTTACCGATCCGGCAAATGCCAAAATTACCTATAAAGGTGAATCCTTGTCGGAAGAAACCCTTTCTATCCTCAAGTCAATGGTTGACCGCTCCACTCATCCTTTGAGTAATCGAATCAATTATTGGTTGGGAAATAAAAAGGGGCTCACTTTAGACAATGTCAAAGAAATCAAAGGTCAAGGAATTGAAGCAAGTTACAAGGGTCAATTAGTCAAATTGGGATCGAAAGAATTTGCAGGTAGTTTCTCAGATGTCCTGATCTCCGGAGGTAATATGGTCTTTTTGACCATTGAAGGGATGGAGATTGGTTATTTTCACATTGAATCTGGCTTGAGAGAAAGTGCTTCTGAAGTCATCCGCCAACTGGAAAACCCTTACAAACTTCATGTTTTATCAGGTGATCATTCTCACGAGCAGGTTTCACTGAAAGAGAATTTGGGAGAAAGTATTCAATTCAACTTTAACCAAAGTCCAACGGATAAATTAAACTATCTTCAGAAATTGAACGATGCTGGTCATCATACTCTGATGATTGGAGATGGGCTGAATGATGCTGGAGCTCTTCAGGCGAGTGAGGTTGGCGTAGCAGTGACAGATCGGGTAAGTCATTTTTCACCGGCGAGTGATGCGATTCTGGATGCTGAGTCATTCGATAAAATTCCGCTCTTTCTGGCATTTGCCAAAGACAGCCGGAACATCATAAAAGCAAGTTTTGCTCTTAGTTTTCTTTACAATATTGTGGGTTTGACACTCGCGGTACAAGGGCTTTTAAGTCCGGTGATTTGTGCGATTTTGATGCCTGTGAGTAGTATCTCGGTAGTGATCTTTACTACACTGGCAACCAATGCGGTTGCCTGGAAAAAAGGTTTATTAACCCAAAAAACAGATTAAAATGGAAGTTATTTTTCTATTAATCGCTGTGAGTCTGGTCTTGGCTGGTACGTTTCTGTTCTTGTTTTTCAAGGCTATGAAAAGTGGACAGTTTGACGATGACTACACACCTTCAGTAAGGATTCTCTTTGATAATCATCCTAAAAAGTCAATAAAAGATCAACCAACAAAACCTAAGTCTTATGAATGATGCTACGCTGGAGAAGTTCCAATACGACAATAAAATTGTCAAGTATTTTGGAGCTGCGACAATGATTTGGGGCCTGGTTGGCATGCTGGTGGGGGTTTTAGCCGCTACACAGTTATTCCTTCCCGAGGCCAATTTGGGCAATCCCTACACCACGTTTGGTAGGATTCGTCCGCTACACACGAATGCCGTGATTTTCGCTTTCGTAGGAAATGCGATTTTCGCAGGTATTTATTATTCCATGCCAAGGCTGCTAAAAGCCCCGATGTGGAATCAAACCCTGAGCTGGTTCCACTTCTGGGGTTGGCAATTAATCATCCTTGCGGCAGCGATCACATTGCCTTTGGGATTGACTTCTTCCAAAGAATATGCAGAATTGGAGTGGCCTATCGACATTGCTATAGCGATTGTTTGGGTTGCTTTTGGTGCAAACATGATTGGCACACTGATCAAGCGCCGTGAGAGACATATGTATGTGGCGATCTGGTTTTATCTGGCTTCGTTCATTACGGTTGCAGTTTTGCATATTTTCAATTCTCTGGCACTTCCGGTTTCGTTGTTCAAAAGCTACTCAGCTTATGCAGGCGTTCAGGATGCGCTGGTACAATGGTGGTATGGTCACAATGCGGTCGCATTCTTCCTGACAACTCCATTCCTCGGTTTGATGTATTATTTCCTTCCAAAGGCAGCAAACAGACCGGTTTATTCCTACAAACTTTCCATCGTACACTTCTGGTCTTTGATCTTCATTTACATGTGGGCAGGACCTCACCATTTGCTTTACACTGCATTGCCTGAGTGGGCGCAAGTTCTGGGTACGGTTTTCTCAATCATGTTGATTGCTCCTTCTTGGGGTGGTATGGTGAATGGTCTTTTGACCCTTCGTGGAGCTTGGGACAAAGTAAGAACTGAGCCCGTTTTGAAATTCATGGTAGTAGCTGTCACCGCTTACGGTATGGCAACTTTCGAAGGTCCGATGCTTTCCCTCAAAAATGTGAACGCGATTGCTCACTATACTGACTGGATAGTTGCCCACGTACACGTCGGCGCATTGGGTTGGAATGGCTTCCTTACTTTTGGTATGCTTTATTGGATGTGGCCAAGACTTTGGAAGACTACTTTATATTCTACCAAACTTGCCAACACCCACTTCTGGATGGGTACTTTGGGCATCCTTTTCTACGCCCTTCCTATGTATGTGGCTGCTTTGACTCAATTCCTCATGCTGAGAGAATTTGACGACATGGGCCGATTGGCTTATGGCAACTTCCTTCAGACGGTAGTGGAATTGGTTCCGATGTACATTTTGAGAGCATTTGGTGGTCTTCTATACTTGGTTGGTGCGATTGTGATGGTTTACAACATGATCAAAACAGCCAAACAAGGAGTATTCCAGCCTACAGAAGATGATCAGGCTCCTGCTTTGGCAAAAGCTTACAATCCTAAAGGAGAGTTCTGGCACAGAGCATGGGAAAGAAAGCCTGTTTTCTTTGCAGTATTAGCAACCATCGCAATCTTGATTGGTGGTGTAGTCGAGATCATCCCAACTATTCTGGTAAAATCTAATGTACCGACAATCAGCTCGGTGAAGCCATATACTCCGCTGGAATTGGAAGGTCGGGACATCTACATCAAAAATGGCTGCGTGGGTTGTCACTCTCAAATGGTCAGACCATTCAGATTCGAAACTGAGCGATATGGTGAGTATTCTAAAGCCGGAGAATTCGTATATGATCGTCCTTTCTTATGGGGATCAAAGCGTACCGGACCGGATTTGCATAGAATCGGCGGAAAATATCCGGACAGCTGGCATTATTTCCACATGATGGATCCAAGAAGTATGTCACCAGGATCCTTGATGCCTCCATACCCTTGGATGGTGGAAAATGAAATGGACTACTCGGATCTTCCTGCCAAAATCAGAACTCTTCAAAAACTGGGTGTTCCTTATCCTGAAGGATTCGATCTTGAAGCCAACAAAAACCTGGAAGCCCAGGCTGCCGAAATCGTGAAAAGCTTGAAAGACGCTGGAGTGGAAGTGATGCCAAATACCGAAATCGTGGCATTGATCTCGTATTTGCAAAGATTAGGAACTGATATTAAGGCGACCGCCGCAAAACAATAAACGGATAAAGCCATGTATAAAGAAGTATTAAGATCCATCGAAAACATTGAAATATATCCGATTATTTCATTGATCATCTTTATCCTGTTTTTTATGGGAGTGTTCTTATGGGCTATGAGAATGCCCAAAGAGCATATCGATTACATGAAATCCATGCCGATGGATGATGAAAAATTAACCAATAACCAGCCATGAAAAAGTATCTAATCGCCTTACTTACCCTTTGCGGCTTCATGGGTTCTCATGCGGCTTGGGCACAAACTGAAGGATCACCATGGTTTGCAAAGATGCAAGCCATGGATTCCAGTCAGTTGACTTTATTGATCATCCTAGCTATTATCCTTGGGGTGATCGTATTGCTCCTGATTTTGATGATCTATTTGATGTCGTTTATGTCATCAGTATTGAGAAAAGAAAATCCTGAAATGGCAAATGAACCATCCGGATGGGCAACCTTCAAGGAGAGATTTGTAACAGGAAAAATGGATCCCGTAGGTCAGGAAGGCCATAAAGTAATGGCTGATCACTCCTATGACGGGATCACAGAGCTTGACAATTTCATGCCTCCATGGCTTCAATACGTGTTCATTGGAAGTGTGATAATTGCCGCAGGTTATTTTGTCAATTATTCTGTTCTTGGAACTGGTCCAACTCAAATTGAAGAATACGAAGAAGAACTGAAAATCGAGGCAATTGCAGCAGCAGAAAGAAATGCAAATGCAAAAGCAGGGATTGATGAAACAACTGTCGTTTTCGATGAATCAGCCGGAGCTTTAGCAGCGGGAAAAACCATATTTGAAGGAAACTGTGCAGCTTGTCACGCACAAGATGGAGGAGGAGGAGTTGGTCCAAACTTCACTGACGAATATTGGATTCATGGCGGCTCAATTTCTGATGTATTTAAGGTAGTGAAATATGGAGTAGTGGAAAAAGGAATGGTACCATGGGAAGAGCAATTGACTCCTGAGGAAATCCAGCAAGTTTCCAGTTATGTCCTTACTTTCAAAGGAAAAACCGCAGCTGTTCCTAAAGAACCGCAAGGTGAATTATACACAGGTTCTCCTGCACCGGCACCCGTAGAGGCTCCTGTGACAGATAGCACTGCTGTAGTAGCAACAATCGAGTAAATTAAACTGCCGGGAATAACTTATTTCCCGGCAGTATATTGCCTATACCATGGCTAAGAAAAACCCCCATTTGAATCCTGATTCTTTTCGTGATGCCTTGGCTTCGGTCCAGGATGACGGAAAAAGAAACTGGGTTTACCCCAAAAAAGTCAAAGGGCTTTTTTATAAATACAGAAGTTACCTTTCCTGGGTTCTGCTTGCGATTTTGTTCGCAGGTCCTTTTATCCAGGTTGGAGGAAGGCCCTACATGTTATTCAATATTTTTGAGCGAAAATTCATCATTTTCGGAGCCGCATTTTGGCCACAGGACACGCATTTGCTCATTTTTCTCCTGTTGATTTTCTTCGTCTTCATCATTCTATTTACAGTAGTTTTTGGTCGGGTTTGGTGCGGATGGGCTTGTCCGCAAACCTTATTTATGGAGATGGTATTCCGCAAAATCGAATATCTGATCGAAGGAGATGCGAATCAGCAAAGAGCTCTCAACGAAAAGCCATGGGATACCGAAAAAGTCATCAAGAAAGGAATCAAACTTTCAGTTTTTGTGGTGATTTCCCTGATGATCGGGCATTTGGTAATGGCCTATTTAATAGGAGTTGATCAGGTAATTGAAATAGTTTCTCAACCTCCTTCCGCCAACATGGCCGGTTTTGTAGGTTTGATCGCCTTCTCTGGAATTTTCATGTTTGTATTTTCCTGGTTCAGGGAGCAAGCCTGTATTGTGGTATGTCCTTATGGTCGACTGCAGGGTGTCTTATTGGATGACAATTCGATCAATGTCATGTACGATTACGTACGTGGAGAACCGCGGGGAGCGATTAAGAAAAACCCAACTGAGAATTTGGGCAAAGGAGATTGCGTAGATTGTAATCTTTGCGTTCAGGTTTGTCCAACGGGAATCGATATCAGAAACGGTACTCAAATGGAGTGTGTAAATTGCACTGCATGTATTGACGCTTGCGATGATGTAATGCTGAAAGTGGACCGTCCAAAAGGGCTGATCAGATACGCTTCTGAAAACAGTATTAAGGAAGGTTTTCAAAAACTGGTAACAGGTAGAGTGAAAGGCTATTCGATCGTATTGGTCTTGTTGGTAGTAGCGTTTGTGTCATTGATTGTGACACGAGAAGATTTGCAGGGAACCATTACCAGATTTCCGGGCATGACTTTTCAGGCAAGAGAGGATGGTACTGTTTCCAACTTGTACCAAATTACGCTGATTAACAAAACATTCGAACCTCAAAAAGTTGAATTACAAGCTTTAGCTGACGGGATGAAAGTCGAAATTATCGGAGCAAAAGAATGGATTCTGGAGCCTCAGACCAAGTTTGAAGGAAGGTTTTTCCTCGTTCGAAATCAGGCTGAAGTAAAAGTCAATCAGGAAAAAGTCAAAGTGGCCCTGATTCATAATCAGGAAGAAATTGACCAGATCAAAACGAATTTTATGGCTCCATTGAACAAGTAGCCTAGATCAAAACAGGAAGGAAAATGGATTGGGGAAAAGGAATATTATTGACAATCATCGGGTTTGTTGCTTTAATCATTACGATGGTGGTGATCTCGGTAAGAATGGATGGGATCGAGTTGGTAACTGAAAATTATTACGAGGAAGAGATTAAATTCCAGGATCAAATTGACAAGGAAAACTCAGCTTTGAAGCTTGACCGGGAAGTGATCAGCTACGATGCTGCTTCCAAAACTGTCTTGCTTGATCTTCCAAGTGGAGCTACAGGAAAGTTGCAACTCTTCAGACCTTCTGATTCAGCATTGGATCAGGTACTCAGTTTTACAGCAGCTGAGGAAGGTCAGACAGTTATTCCGGTAGAAAATTTAAAAGCCGGTTACTGGAAGTTCCAACTCAATTGGACTGAAGGAGGGAAGGATTATTACGAAGAGAAAAAAATCGATTTATAAATGCTTTGGACGGCTCTACTTTTGGGGTTTCTTGGCTCATTTCACTGTGTGGGAATGTGCGGTCCTATCGCTCTTGCGGTCGGAGGAAAGGGGAATTCGTCCTATTTCCAGCATAAAATACTCTATAATCTGGGCAGAAGCCTGACCTACGCTCTGCTTGGGTTAATCGTTGGAAGCATCGGTTTTTCGCTTTCACTCGCTGGAATTCAGCAAGGGTTCTCAATTGCGATGGGAATTATCATTTTGATTTTTTCGCTCAGTTACAAAAAAGCAGATCAGTTTCTGACCATTCCTGCTCTTTCCGGAGTGGTGATTTGGGTGAAAAGAAAATTAAATCACTTTTTGAAAGCAGGAGGAAATTCTGCGTTTTTTGCCACTGGATTAGCAAACGGACTTCTTCCATGCGGAATGGTTTACATGGCTTTGGTGGCGGCTTTGGGTCTTCAGAGCCCATTTTTAGGAGCTGCCTATATGTTCTTTTTTGGAATAGGCACGATTCCTTTACTCATGGTTTTGATGTATTCCGGTACCTTGATTTCCATCGCCGCAAGGCAAAGATTTCAAAAAGCAATTCCCTATCTCGGAGCGGTAATTGGGATTATTTTTATTTTCCGAGGACTCGGCTTGGGAATCCATGGATTCAGTCCAAATCTGCAGGTGTTTAATTATGGATCTCAACAGGTGGAGATCACCATGTGCGAGTAAGAATTCTCAAATCGATTTGCTGAAAGCCATCACTTTGGATTGAGTTTTTGCCAATCTAAGATCGACTTGCATGCAGATGTTTCTCACCAATGCGATCCCTTCTCTGGACACTTTGAGGACATTTCCTTCCCAAGATAGAAGTCCGTCCCATTCCATTTGCCGAAGATTTTCTAATTGATCAGCTCCAAGTTTTTCCCAAAATCCAACTGGTATTTCCGCTTTCTGATTGCAGATCAGATCAAGAATTATGGCTCCGGTTTGAATGTCTTCTTCGGTTTGAACATGACCTTTCACAATAGCCCAATCTCCTTTTTGAATCATGTTTTGATACCCATCGATTCGCTTGTCATTCTGTCCATAAGCAAAATGAATGTCACTGATACTACTTGCTCCAAGTCCAAGCAGGATTTTGGATGGGGAAGTAGTGTAGCCCATGAAGTTTCGATGAAGTTTTCCTTGTCTCTTAGCCTGGCAAAGCGGATCATTTGGCAAGGCAAAATGATCCATCCCCACTTCTTCATAACCAAATTTCAAAAGGAGTTCTTTGCCAAATTCATACAAAGCTCGCTTCTCTTGCTCCTGAGGCAAATATTGCTCAAAACTCTTCTGTGCCGGAAATGCAGACGGCAAATGGGCATAGCTGTAAAAGGCGATCCTGTCCGGAGCGAGGCTGGCTACTTTGTCAAATGTATCTGCCAAAGATGCTTGGGTTTGATAAGGTAAACCGTAAATCAGGTCGAAATTCACTGAGGTATAACCCAGCGTTCGGGCATTTTCGGTCGCTTCTTTCACGCGCTCGAAGGGCTGTATTCTATGAATTGCCTGCTGAACAGTAAGATCAAAATCCTGAATCCCATAACTGACTCGGTCAAAACCAAGTTTGGCAAGAGTTTCCAGATGTTCAAAAGTCGTATTGTTTGGATGTCCTTCGAAACTGAATTCCGCCTCCGGCATTACTTCTGAAGCCGAAATGATCGGATCGAGCAAATCAAAAAGTGACTCAGGGGCAAAGAAAGTTGGGGTGCCTCCTCCAAGATGAATTCCGGCAAGTTTTGGCTTGCTGTCAAAAAGCGCCAAATACTTATTCCATTCCCTCAGCAGCGCTGAAATATAAGGATCCTCTACAGCGTGGTTTTTGGTGATTCGCTTGTTACAGCCGCAATAGGTACAGAGACTTTCACAAAAAGGTAAATGTATATAGATCGTTATCCCTTCCGTTTTTCCATAAATAGAAAAAGCTTTCTTGACCAAGTCTTCCCAATTTTCACCTGAAACATTATTTTCCCAAAGGGGAACAGTTGGATAGGAAGTATACCTAGGGGCAGGCATATTGTACTTTTGGATCAGCTCAGGTGACAACGACATAATTCAACGATTTCCCAAATTTGGTAACAAAAGCCTGCTAAATGGTTGACTGAAATGGTGCAGAAAAGTGATTTTAATCAGGTTTTAAGGATTGAAAAATTGAAGCCATTCAGAGTTTTCTTTTCGGTGGAGAATTTCTAGATTTAGTCGATTCTATAAACCCAAATATGAGAAGTCTCAAGAAAATCGGATTCTTCAGCGCCTTGATTTTGCCCACCTTATTAGTATCCGGATTTTATCTGGGAGGCGCTAATTTGTTTTTAATTCATGGCTTTGTATTCATTTTGGTGCCCTTGATGGATTATCTGATCAGCACAGATACAAGCAATGTTCCGGCGCAAGCAGTGAATGAAGTGACCCGCGAATATTTTTACAAATTCGTCACATTCCTTTGGGTTTATGTACAGCTTGGAGTTCTCGTTTGGGCATTTTATGTAATAAGTACCGAACCTCTAAACTGGTGGGAATGGCTAGCTTTTGTAACCGGTACGGCTTTGCTGACAGGAGGAATCGGAATTACTGTTGCTCACGAACTTGGCCATAAGTCTGAAAAAATCGAGCAATTCTATTCTAAAGTTTTGCTGATGACGGTTTGCTATATGCACTTTTTTATTGAGCACAACAGGGGTCATCATGTTCGGGTGGCCACTCCTGACGATCCGGCCTCGAGTCGATTTGGGGAGTCTTTTTATAGATTTTGGATCCGATCTGTGAAGGATGGATATCTGAGTGCTTGGGATTTGGAAGTAGAAAGACTTCGAAAAAAAGGAGTTTCAGTCTGGTCATTTCAAAATCAAATGATTCAGTTTATCGTTTGGCCTTTATTGTTCGTAGGGGTGGCTTTTACAGGTTTTTCAGTTTGGGCTGACCGATTGGTTTGGGAGATTCCGGTTTTCTTTTTTGCACAAAGCATCCTGGGTTTCTCGCTTCTTGAGCTTGTGAATTACCTGGAGCATTATGGAATGGAGCGAAAGCAATTGCCAAATGGAACCTATGAGAAAGTAACCCCGATTCATAGTTGGAACGCAAGTCATATCGTAAGTAATTTCCTGCTTTTCCAACTTCAACGACACTCCGATCATCATGCCTTTGCTTACAAGAGATATCAGGTCTTAAACCATTACGATGAAAGTCCCCAGCTTCCGGCAGGTTATTCAGCAATGATTATCGTAGCTCTCTTTCCACCTTTATGGTTTTCTATGATGAACCCAAGGCTCGAAAAATGGAAGCAGAAAAGGTCGAATTAAATTAATCCAGCAAGAAGTTGTTGAGGAAACTGCTCTTGGCCATCATCCAAAGGAAGAAAAACACCATCGCCCAAAACAAGTAAACCCGATAGTAATCTGCGGTTTCTTTGTATCGATTCTCAAGGATTTCAGTTTTCTCGAGCGTGTTGATTTCATCAAAAATTGTCTGGAGAGTACCTCCGTCAGAAGCTCTGAAAAACTGACCATTTCCAATCTTAGCAATTTCCCGCAAAGTCGTTTCATCCAAGTAGCTTTCCACCATCTGAGGTCGGCCAAAAAAGTCGGTGCCATATGGAACCATCCCGTCTTTACCCACCGCAATCGTGTAAATTTTTATATCCAAAGCGGAAGCCAGTTGTGCTGCGAAAAGAGGATCCACATTTCCTGCGTTGCTTTCACCGTCGCTGAGCAAAATCAAAACTTTGGAAGCAGATTCAGCATCTTTCATTCTGTTCGTGGCAGAAGCGATAGCGGAACCAATTGCAGTTCCTTTTGCCTCCATCATGTCGAAAGAAATCTCAGAGATCAGATCAGAAAGTAGCTCGTAATCATTTGTCAGCGGAGCCAAGGAATATGCTTCCCCTGCGAAAACAACCATGCCGATTCGATCTCCAAAACGTCCATTAATGAAGTCAATAGCAGTTTTTTTGGAAGCCTCCAATCGGTTGGGAGTGAAATCCTGCAAATCCATGGACTCCGAAATATCCATCACCAAAATGATGTCGATGCCTTCGGTATACTGCTCCACTCGTTCATTACTTCGTTGAGGGCGACCCAAAGCAATTACGATCAAAATCAACGTGATGAAAAAGAATCCGGTTGGAATCAATCTCAAATAGGTCCAAGGATTATTTCTACTGATTTTCTTTGGAAGCGAAAGCTCCAAAACCGGGTTTTTCAGGAATTTGACAAATTTCCTGATCAGCATGAAAAGTGGAATAATCCAGACCAGGTTAAGGATCCAGAAATTTTCCCACTCATAGGTTTGTAATGTCTCAGGCAAAAACCAGGACCAGCTAAAGAACTCAGCTAACTGTTCTCTCATGCTTTTTTTGGTTTAGATTTTCCTGGTGTTTTTCTTTTGCTACTTGAAGCAAATAGTCTCTTGATTGGTCGTTTTCAGCTGATTTTCCAGCGTAGATAATCATATCAATCGAGCGAAGAGATTCAAAAACCCTCTGATCATTGAGTTTTTCGCTGATTTCGCTGGAGGTCCATTCCTTTACCGGCAGCCCGGTGATACTTTCCATATAGCCTTTCCATAGACCGATTACTTCATCCGCGATTTCGATGGATGGCGACTCCTCAAGCTGGGTGGTCTTGATTTTCCATTTTTTCTCAAACTGATTCCAGCGTCGTTTTTCTTTTCGTTCTCTCCAGATTTCATTGATTCGCTTCGCAAAAAGTAGATAAAGGACACCGAGCAAAACGAGAATCCCGCCAATCAGAATTGCAACCATGATCCAGTTTAAAGACTTTTCCAGCGGCTGATAAACATTGTTTTCCTGAAATACGGGTTGCTCCGGAATGCTGTCCAAGGTTAATTTTAGCTTCAGCTCAGCTTCATTCGGAAAGTAAGTAACGCTGTCGTATCTGACTAATTCATAAACCGGGAGAGTCAGATATATACTTGGCTCCAATGAGAAATTCGAAAGGTAATAAATAGTACTATCCTGCGTAATTCCCTCAGAAGTGGAAGAAATGAAAGTCTTCTTCTCAAGCAAAACCAATGGAGAATAATCATAGGTCGAATCCGGAAAAATAATCTGAGTTGCCTCAGGATGCTTCACTTTTAATACATATCCGACTCTCTCCCCAAGCTTGGCGGAGTCTTGCATGAAATAGGCATTGACTTCAATTTGCTGCGCAAAAGCAAAGACTGGAAAAAGGAAGAAAATAAAGAATTGACTGATTTTACCCACGTTTCATGCTTTTGTTACGATACTTGAAGAGCTCGATCAGCGGACCTACAATGTCTTGAGTGGTATCGATGGAAAGGTAGTTTATTTGGTTTTTCTTGCAGATTTCCCGCAGGTATTCCCGCTCGGTGGTAAAGGTATCGGCTATTTTTTTGGAAAAGCTCCCAAAGGCAGTATTTACCCAGGTGGTTTTCCCTTTTTCTTTATCGTAAATCGGAATAATTCCCAAAGATGGAAGTGCCGACTCTCTTGGATCTGTGAGTTGGATCGCTACCAAGTCATGTCTTTCGGCCATTGCGCGAAGCGAACGCTCGTATCCTTCATCGATGAAATCCGAGATCACTACGATTACGCTTCGCTTTTTTATCAGGTTCAGAGCAAAAGAAAACATAGAGTTGAGATCAGTTTTGAGGGAAATATTTTCATGCTCAAAAATTCCCCGGATCATTTTCACGCCTTGTCTTCCTCCTTTTGCCGGAAGGATCAGCTTTTCCTTTTGGTCAGAATAGCTGATCAATCCCACCTGACTTCCTTCAAAAACTGCGGCAAGGGTTAAGACGCCTGCGATTATTTTACCCTGATCGATTTTTTTATGACCAGGTTGACCGATGTCCTGACTTCCGCTTATATCCAGAAGAAAATAGACCGATTGGTCTTTGTCCTCGCGGAAAGTTTTCACGAAAGTCCCATGTCCTTTGGCAGAAACTTTCCATTCGATCGTTCTTACGTCGTCTCCGTATTGATAAGGACGCAAATCGTCAAATTCAAGTCCTGACCCCTTGAAAAGCGATTGATATTCTCCTTGAAGGTGGTTATTCGCCACCTTTCGGATCATTATTTCGTACTTTCTTAACTTGCTAAACAGCTCGTTCATGAGGGGTGATTTGAACAGCCTAAGTTAAAGCACTATGGCGAATTATAAAATTAAGCTGGCCGAAAGGCGGGGAAGTTTATCCGTTAAAAAAACCTAATTTTGCCCTGTGAAAAGACTTGTTTTAGCCTGTTTGCTCCTCCTTTCTATGGCAGGATGTGACGAAAACCCCAAACCGAAAGACTTACTATCCGAGGAAAAAATGGTTAATGTCCTGATAGATATTCACTTGACGGAAGGGATTGCCAGCTCTTTGCCCATTCCTTACGATTCATCTCAGGTACTTTATACTTTACTTGAAAAAGAAGTATTTGTCAAACATCAAGTGGAGGATTCTGTTTTCACCAGAAGTATGATTTACTATTTGCAAGACCCGGCAATCATGGACAGAATTTATGCGCGTGTCGTGGATTCGTTGGTTGTGAGAGAGTCTTCCGGTGGAATCGAAGATAAATTCTAATGCTGTACCCTTCAAATCTCGAACAAAAAATCAATTTCCTGAAGATCAAGGACCTTCTCAAGGATGAATGCACTTCATCACTTGGAAAGGAATACGTCGATCGAATGGCTTTTTCCTCGGATTACAATCTGGTGACCAAACTTCTGGATCAAACGGAGGAATTTCAGCGAATACTAATTTCCGGAGAAATGTTCCCTTCCTCTCATTTCACCAATCTTACTCCATACCTGGAAAAAGCCAAGCTAGAAGGAGCGTTTCTGGATGAGGAGGATTTTTACGAACTCAAAGGTGCATTGCTGACGCTGAAGGGCTGTATTACTTTCTTTCAAAAGAACGGCGAGTTTTATCCTGTTTTGAGTCAGCTCCTTGGCTTATTGATAGATCTTGATTTGGGTTTGCTCAAAGCCATCGATGCCATCATTGACGAAAAAGGCAAAATCAGAAGCAATGCCAGCAAGGAATTGCAGCTGATCCGAGCTCAGATTATATACGAAGAAGGTCGCTTGCGTAAAGTAATGGACCGTATTTTCAAGGAGGCGCGTGCCAAAGGCCTTACACCTGAAGATGCTTCCATGACCATCCGCGGAGGCCGATTGGTAATTCCCGTTGCTGCGGAAAACAAGCGAAAGTTGAGAGGATTTATCCACGATGAATCGGCGACGGGGCAGACAGTCTTCATGGAACCTGAGGAAGCGCTCGATATCAACAATGAGATTCGCGATCTGGAATACATGGAGCGACGCGAAATCATCAAGATTTTGACCCAGCTAACCGATCGACTGAGGCCGGCAATTCCAGCTTTACGCAAAGCCACCAATTTTCTGGGATTGATAGACTTCATCCGGGCAAAGGCAAAATTTGCGCAGAAAACAGAAAGCACCAAGCCTGAAATCATCAAAGAACGAATCCTATCCTGGACACGGGCAAGGCATCCGCTTTTGGAAATGGCACTTAAAACCCAAGGCAAAAAGATTACTCCTTTGGACGTGAAACTGGGTGGACATGAGCGTCTTTTGGTGATTTCAGGCCCAAACGCAGGAGGTAAATCTGTTGCTCTGAAGACTGTCGCCCTGCTTCAGTACATGCTTCAGTCAGGATTGTTGATTCCGGTTCATCCGGATTCAAAAAGTTCGCTTTTCGATAATTTCTTCATCGACATTTGGTGACGAGCAAAATCTCGAAAACGACTTGAGTACTTATAGCTCGCATTTGTTGAGCATGAAGCATTTCACTCAGTTTGCGAATCGCAAAACGATCCTGTTCATAGATGAATTTGGAACCGGGACAGAACCGCAATTTGGCGGAGCAATTGCCGAGGCAATTCTTTTATCACTCAATAAATTGGGAGCATTTGGTGTGCTTACTACGCACTACGGTAATCTGAAGCAAGTCGCAAACAAGAATCAAGGCCTGGTAAATGGTGCAATGCGATACGATGTGGATCGATTGGAGCCTCTTTACCAATTGGAAATCGGAAAGCCAGGATCTTCTTTTGCTTTGGAAATAGCTTCGAAAATCGGGATTTCAAAAGAGATTCTGGAATATGCTAAAGCAAATATTGGGGAAGAGCGCGTGAGATACGATCGACTTTTGACCCAATTGGAGAATGAGAAAAATCAATATTCAGTTCTTCTTGCGGAAGCCAAATCAAAAGAAAAACTGCTGAAAACGCGCCTTCAGGAATACAATCAGATGAAGGAAACGCTCGAACTGACGAAAAAGAAATATATCCAGGAGGCTAAGCAAGAGGCAAAATCGCTACTTGACCAAACCAATAAAAAGATTGAATCTGCAATTAGAGAGATTAAAGAAGGAAAAGCTGAGAAGGAGGTCACCAAGCAGATTCGAAAAGAATTAGAGGTTTTCAAAGAAGAAGTGAAGCCCGAAAAACTCGTAATCAAGGACCCGGAGATTGAAGTTATTGGTGGAAAAATCGGTGAAGGGGATTGGGTGAGATTGAAAGATAACGGTGCAATCGCGGAAGTTCTTCGAGTCAAAAATAATGAAGCTGAAATCGCGATTGGCGAGTTGAAATCTAATGTGAAGATTTCCAGACTGGAAAAAATTTCCCACACTCAGGTAAAAAAAGAAGTGAAAGCAATTGCTTTCCGTGGAGGCTACAATACGAATGAGAAAATGATGGATTTTTCCTATAACCTTGATTTGCGAGGGAAAAGAGGGGAAGAGATTTTACCACTCATTCAAACTTTCATCGATGAAGGTCATATGCTAGGAGTGAAGGATTTGAGGATTGTCCATGGAAAAGGGGATGGAATCTTGCGAGAGATCACGCGCAATTTGCTCAAACATATGAGTCAGGTAAAAAAAGTGGAAGACGAACATGCAGATCGGGGAGGAGCGGGAGTTACGCTCGTCACTTTGAAATAAAAAAAGGGAGCCCGAAGCTCCCTTTTTTGATGATAAAATGATTACCGATTATTTCTTTAGCATTGTAAATACATAAGAGCCCGCAACTGCAAACGTTCCATTTATTCTGGCTCCGGGCGCAGGAATTGTAAATTCTAATCGAAGATTATCTCCAGTTCTGGTGAAAGAAATTTCTCTACCTGCTGCCGGCTTTGAACCAGTCAGAATGAATTTATCAAAATTGGTTCCGGCAAATGACCAATTCCCAGCGTTATCAAACAAGTCATTATTGTTTTTCGAAGTATAAGTTTTCGCAGAACTTGAAGTAAGAACCAATTCGAAAGTTGAGTACAAATCAGTAACGGTTGTAGTTCCTCTCACCACTGATCCGCCGCCGGCGATTCCCCAGGTTTGAGTTCCGGTACCGGTCAGGGCTTCAGTAGCCAACTGTTCTGCTGTTTTAGGCGGAGGAGCAGGCGTCGGATCATCACCACCACAGCTCTGGATAATCACCATTACACAAGCTAAAAGAGCAATTCGAAGAAGTGTCGATTTCATATTCAAAAGTATTTAATACCTGTAAAATTAAATATATCGGCTAAAGTTCAAAGCCACTGCTTACTTATAATCTTCCAGAACGATTTTTTGTTCGCAGAAATCGTATTCCCTGGGATCATTTGAGCAAATAATGAGGATTCTTTTCGAGGAGAATTTTGCAATCAATTCAAGATACCAATCAATTCCCTTTTTGTCCAGGTTCGATGTAGGTTCATCCAAAAGTACCAGAGGGACATTCGAAAAAAATGCCAATCCAAGCTTTAGCCGCTGTTTCATCCCGGAAGAAAAATGGCTAACAGGTTTGGATTTATGCGGAGTCAGATACATGATTTCCATCATTTCGGCAACGGAAATCTGATTGAGAGGAGACTTGAATTTGAAGTGAAATTTCAATAATTCTTCCAACATGAATTCCTCGGGCAATTCCATGTAAGGCGCTGCGAAAGTGAGATTCGAAAACCATTCGGTTTCGGAAATAAGCTTTTGGTCCTTTTTATATAGAACTTTTCCGGAGGTTAAAGGAATTGAGCCACTGATACATTTCAAAAGGGTGGATTTACCTGAACCGTTACTTCCGGTGACAGCGAGAGAATTTCCCTGGGAAAGGGCCAAGCTGAGATTTTTAAAAATCCATTCAAATTGGAAGCGTTTCGACGCACCATCTAATTGGATTTCAAGCATATTAATTGATATATCCCTTCATCACGCCTCGTTCGGAGGAGCGGATAAAATTCAAAATTTCATCTCTTTCTTTGGTCGCAGGCAAGTTGACCTCTATTTCCTCCAACGCTTTGCTATTGTTCATGCTATTGAGAAAAAGGTATCGATAGACTTCCTGAATATGAGCAATGCTGTCACTTGAAAATCCTCTTCTTCTCAAGCCAAGTGAATTGACACCGGCGTAAGAAAGAGGTTCTCTTGCTGCTTTCGTAAATGGCGGAACGTCTTTTCTGACAAGAGATCCGCCGGAAACCATTGAGTGCATTCCGATTTTCACAAACTGATGAACAGCGCTGGATCCTCCAACAATTGCCCAATCGTCAATCGAAACATGGCCCGCAATCTGTACAGAATTTGCAATAATAACGTGGTTTCCAATCACACAATCATGAGCGACGTGGACGTAAGCCATAAGAAGACAATTGCTTCCAATAATCGTAGTTTGCTTGTCAACTGTTCCCCTTGAGATCGTCACACATTCACGAATCGTGGTATTGTCACCGATCACTACAGTAGAATCCTCACCTTGAAATTTGAGATCCTGAGGGATGCCTGCAATAACAGCTCCGGGGAAAATCTTGCAGTTTTTACCAATTCTGGCACCTGGGAATATAGTTACGTTTGATCCAATCCAGGAATTTTCGCCAATGACGACATTTTCATGGATCATAGTGAAAGGATCTACCTGTACGTTAGTACCCAAATCAGCCGTTGGGTCTACGTGAGCCATTGTGCTGATCATGATTCTTTTCGGGTTATGCTTGCGGTCATTACAGCCTCACACACAAGTGTGTTTCCGACATATGCTTCTCCTCGCATCTTTGCTATTCCTCTTCTGATTGGAGCTAAAAGTTCACACTTAAAAACCAGGGTATCTCCTGGAAGTACCATTTTTCTGAATTTACAGTTTTCTATTCCAAGGAAATAGGTCCAATAATTTTCCGGATCTTCTACCGAGCTCAAAACCAAAATTCCTCCCGTTTGAGCCATTGCTTCCACCTGCATCACGCCAGGCATCACAGGATTTCCTGGGAAATGCCCCATGAAAAACGGCTCATTCATGGTAACATTTTTTACTCCGGCCACTACTGTTTCGTCCAGATAAATGATTTTATCAATTAACTGAAAAGGATAGCGGTGAGGGAGAATATTACTTATCTGATTGATATCCATGACCGGCGGCAGCTTCGGATCGTAATATGGAATATGACTGGAACCAGCTTTTTCCATTGCTCTTTTAAGCTTTTTTGCAAAAGCTACATTGGCAGCATGTCCGGGACGAGCAGCCAAAATCTGAGCTTTTAGCGGTCTTCCTACCAAAGCCAAATCACCCACAACATCCAATAATTTATGTCTTGCCGGCTCGTTTCGGTAGCGAAGATCAACATTGTTCAAAATTCCTTCTTTTTTAACCTCAACTTTTGGCTTGTTAAACATCTTTGCCAGATTGACCAATTCTTCCTCCTCTACAATTCTGTCTACTACAACGATGGCATTGTTCAGATCTCCACCCTTAATAAGGTTAGAGTTGTAGAGCATTTCGAGTTCATGTAAAAAGCAGAAAGTTCTGCAAGAGGCGATTTCAGTTCTGAATTGACTGATGTCGGTGATAGATGCATGCTGGCTTCCCAAAACTGGAGAGTTGTAATCTACCATCACAGTCACCCGGTAGTTATCTGTTGGCAAAGCCACCATTTCCACTTCACGGGCTACATCTTTGTATTGGATGCTTTCGCGCACTTCAAAGAATCTTCGCAATGCGTTTTGCTCTTCAAATCCGGCATCTTCCAGTACTTCGATGAATTGAATTGAAGATCCATCCATGATTGGAGGCTCGGGACCGTCCAGCTGAATCAATAAGTTATCGATTTCTAATCCTACGAGCGCCGCGAGCACATGCTCAACAGTGTAAACACGGGCGCCATTCTGCTCAAGTGTCGTTCCTCTGGATACGTCAACTACCAAATCGCAGTCTGCGTCGACAGTTGGACGACCCTCAAGATCAATTCTTTGAAACTTAATTCCGTGATTGGGAGGTGCGGGTACGAAAGTCATATTCGATATGACTCCGGTATGAAGCCCTACTCCCGCTAATTCCACCTGTTTTTTGATGGTGTGTTGTTTTACTTTCATCAGATTTTTAAGCCTTTCAGGATGAACAAGACGGCAAATTTACTGCTTTTTTTCCAGTTCTTTTAGGCGGTTTTCCAGTCCTTCAAGGTTTTTGAAAATTGAATAAGATTTCAAGAAGTCTTTTATGTCGAATCCGATGTACCCAAACAGGACTTCGCCGCTTTTTTTGATTGTTTTTGATACTCCGGTATTTGCTCCCACTGTAGTAAAGTCAGCGATTTTGATATGGCCAACTATTCCTGCTTTTCCTCCGATTACACAGTTTTTTCCGATTTCGGTTGAACCGGATACTCCTGTTTGCGAAGCAATCACCGTATTTTCTCCTACAATGACATTGTGTGCAATCTGAACCTGATTGTCAATTTTCGCTCCTTTTTTAATAATTGTTGATCCCAGGGTCGCACAATCAACGGTGGTATTTGAACCGATTCTTACATAATCTTCGAGAATGACATTTCCCAATTGGGGAATAGCCTTATAGGTTCCGTCAGGCTGAGGAGCAAATCCAAAACCATCCGCTCCAATCACAGCACCCGGATTGATTTCACAGTGATTTCCAATCTGAGAATCGGCACAAATTCTTGCCCCGGGATAAATGATGGTATTGTCACCGATAACTACTCGATCTCCAATGTAAACCTGAGGGTGAATTTTTACTCCTGTACCAATTCTGCAATTTTTACCGATGTATGAAAATGCACCACGGTATCCATTTTCCCCCATTTGACTGCTGCCATCCATATAGGAAGGTTCTTCCACTCCCTGAATAGAGGTTTTGGTAAGTTGAGAATAAGCTTCCAAAAGAACAGTAAAACCAGTATAGGCATCTTCTACCCGAATCAGATTTGTTTTAACAGGCTTAGTCGGTTCAAAATCTTTGGACACGATGACAGCGGTTGCTTCAGTGTCATAGATGTAAGAGATGTATTTCTCATTGGCCAAAAAGCTAATTCCGCCGGGCTTACCCTCCTGAATTTTGTCAAGTCGGGAAACTTTTTGGTTTTCGTCGCCTTCAATTTTTCCTTGCAAAATTGCAGCTACCTGGGCCAGGGTGAATTCCATATTCAGCGTTAATGGATTTTAGTTAACTAAATTTAGGCTTTTAGCCTTACATATATAATGTTTCTCTACGATTTTGCTCATCACCTGAATATTTGGAAGATCAGCGGCGATGGCGACATCGATAACGTCACCCTTTTTCGTCAGAATATTAATTCGGTCGGTTGTGAGGTATCCATAATTACTCACCTTGCCATGGGAAAAGAAAAAATCCATGTCTTCTTCCGGAATCTGAAGTTTTTTCTTCGTTTTCATCCAGGAATCCTCAATTTCCTGCTTTGAAAATGGTTCACTTGTCAGGTTTATTTTGAATAGGTTTCTGGTCAGGAACATTTGAGAAATGTTTCTCAGCACGTAATCAGGATGATTTTTCCAAAGTTTGATTGCTCCCCAAATGTCGAAGTCGTCCATTTCCAGAAATAATTTCAAGAGGGAAGGGTCTTTTCTGAAATCAATTAGGCTGAAATCATTTTGGAGAAAAAAGTCAAACGCTTCGGTGACATGAAATTGCATGCCGCTTTGCCGTAATTGTTTGGCTCGCTGAATCAGGTTGATCAGCATTTTTTCTGCGCTCACGGTTGTTTTGTGCAAGTAAACTTGCCAATACATCAATCTTCGGGCGCTCAGGAAATTTTCAATTGAATAGATGCCTTTTTCCTCGATGACGATTTGGTCGTTTTTCACGTCCATCATCTTAATGATCCGATCTGCTCCGATAGTTCCTTCCGATACTCCTGTGAAAAAACAGTCCCGCTGCAGGTAATCCAAACGGTCAATATCCAATTGACTTGAAACCAGTTGATTGAAGAATTTTCGTCCGTATTGGTTCTTAAATATTCTTAAAACCAAATCAAGTTTGCCACTAAGTTCCTGATTAAGGAGTTCAATGGTAAGTAAGGATAGATCCTCGTGGGGAACGCCCCTGAGCAAGCTGTATTCTAATGCATGGGAAAAAGGACCATGGCCGATATCATGAAGCAGGATGGCAATTAATGCTGCTTCGTACTCATCTTCAGTGATTTCGGTGCCTTTTATGCGTAGATTGTCCAGCGTGATGCTCATGAGATGCATAGCTCCAATCGCATGATGAAATCGGGTATGAAGCGCGCCTGGATAGACAAAATCTGTCAATCCCAGCTGCTTGATTCTCCTGAGTCTTTGGAAAAATGGGTGATCAATAATCGTAAAAATCAACTCACTCGGGATCGTGATAAATCCGTAAACCGGGTCATTTAGTATTTTCTGGCTTTTCAACGAGGCCTCTTTTGATTGACTCAAAAGTAATTATAATTTTAAAACAAACGGAACCAGTAATGTCTCTAAAATCCAAGATACTTTGGGCAGACGATGAAATCGACCTGCTTAAGCCACATATTCTTTTCCTTCAGCAGAAGGGTTACGAGATCACTACGGTCAACTCAGGTGTAGATGCGATTGAGGAAGTGGAAGCCCAAAATTTTGATGTGATTTTTTTGGATGAAATGATGCCGGGAATGACCGGATTGGAAACCCTCCAACAAATCAAGCAGATAAAGCCACAAATTCCAGTGGTGATGATTACCAAAAGTGAAGAGGAACATATCATGAATGATGCAATCGGCGGAAAAATAGCCGATTATCTGATCAAGCCTTTAAATCCAAATCAAATCCTGCTTTCAGTAAAAAAGCTTCTTGAGAATAAACAGCTCATTGACCAGAAGACCAACATGAACTATCAGCAAGAGTTCATGAATATCAGTATGGCATTTGGTGATGCACAGGATCACCATGACTGGACTACTATTTATAAGAAGTTGACTTATTGGGAGATGCAAATCGATGCGACTGAAAATAAGAGCATGCTTGAGGTGTTGGAAACTCAAAAGACGGAAGCGAATTCTTCTTTTGCGAGATTTATAAAGGACAATTATCTCGACTGGATGGATGAGAAAAATCCCGATAAACCTTTGCTTTCCCATCAGCTGATGAAGAAAAAGGTGTTTCCTCAGCTAAAAGAGAAAAAGCCACTTTTTTTCATTGTCATTGATAATCTTAGATTGGATCAATGGGAAACGATAGAGCATTTGCTGACTCCTTATTTCAATATCAAGGATAAAGACACCTATTATAGTATTCTTCCTACCACGACTGCATTTGCTAGAAATGCACTTTTCAGTGGAATGATGCCAATGGATATGGCGAAGCTTTATCCTCAATTTTGGGAGGATGAAGATTCGGACGAGGGGAAAAACAATTTTGAAGAAGACTGGCTTCGTGTGAACCTTGAAAAGAACCGATTGCCAATTAAGTTTTCTTACCACAAAATCATTCAAACCCAACAAGGAAAAGCAGTTTTAGATCAGTTTCATACCTTTCTTCAAAATGACTTGAATGTATTGGTTTACAATTTTGTGGACATGGTTTCCCATGCTCGCACAGATATGAAAATGATTCGGGAATTGGCACCTGATGAGTCTGCATACCGATCCCTGACAAGTAGTTGGTTTGAGCATTCTTCACTATTTGAACTGCTTAAAAAAATCCAGAATTCGGGGTCAGAGGTTATCATTACCACAGATCATGGTACAAAGAAGGTCAACAAAGCCTATCGAATCATTGGGGATAAAAACGTGACTACAAATCTTCGCTACAAGCAAGGCAAAAACCTGAATTTCGAAGCAGGGAAAGTATTTGAAATCAAGAAACCTGAAGAAGCAAAGTTGCCGAAATTAAATGTTTCTTCCACCTATGTGTTCGCAGTGGAGGATTACTTTTTTGCGTACCCCAATAATTACAATTATTATGTCAACTATTACAAAGACACATTCCAGCATGGAGGTGTATCTTTGGAGGAAATGATCATCCCGATCGTTCACCTCTCACCAAAATAGTGATCAAAGCTTGAAATCTTTTGCCTACGAACTTCCCGAAATAGAATCAGCAGCATCTGAGCTTATCCAAGAAGCTGGAAAAGAAAGGATTTGGGTTTTTCAGGGTTCGATGGGTGCGGGTAAAACTACACTCATTAAAGCACTGGCAGGGAAGTTTGGAATCCTTGATCAGGTAAGCAGTCCAACTTTTGGGATAGTCAATCAGTATGAAAATAAAGAGGGAAATGTGTTTTACCACTTTGACTTTTATCGATTGGACGATCCCACAGAGGCATTGGATATTGGAATAGAAGAGTATTTTTATAGTGGAAACTATTGCTGGTTGGAATGGGCTGAGAAAATTGAAGCTTTTCTGCCAGAAAATTTTTTCTTAATCAAGATTGAATCAATTTCCGACCTCAAACGACAAGTGACATTTCAACATATCCATGATGCCATCTGAACTAAGTGAAGTTACAGCCGTGGGCTTGATACCCAAAGAAGCACCAGCTCAGGTTAGAAAAAGCGATAAATCACTTATCGTGGGTTTACCGAAAGAAGCTTCTTCTCAGGAGAAAAGGATATGTCTGACTCCTGAAGCCATTGGATTGCTTTCGAATAATGGAATCAGCGTTGTGGTAGAAACAGGTGCCGGGTTGCAGGCAAAATTCACCGATCAGGATTATTCCGATGCAGGCGCTAAAATAGTCTATACCAGCAAAGAAGCGTTGGATGCGGATGTTGTCCTCAAAGTTGATCCTCCCACTCAGGTAGAAATGGATATGATGCGCACTGGAAGCTGCCTGATTTCTGCTTTGCAACTGGGAAGCCAGAATCAGGAATTTATCCAAAAGCTCAATGAGAAAAAGATAACTGCTGTAGCATTCGAGTATTTGGAGGATAAAGTAGGGGGGATGCCTGTGGTAAGAGCAATGTCCGAAATCGCCGGAAGTACTGTGATGCTGATCGCTGCCGAATACCTATCAAGTGTAAATGATGGCAAAGGATTAATTATGGGTGGAGTGACAGGAGTTCCCCCCACTCAGGTTGTCATTATTGGAGCAGGAACTGTTGCGGAATATGCTGCAAGAACTGCCCTAGGATTGGGGGCAAATATTAAGATTTTCGATAATCATATTTACAAGCTTCGAAGAATCAAGCAGTTGATTGGTCAGCAGATTTATACTTCAACCATCGATAATTTCAGCTTGAGTCAGGCGATGTCTGAGGCGGATGTTGTAATTGGTGCATTAAGAGCTGAAAAAGGCCGAAACAAAATCGTGGTAAGTGAGGAAATGGTTGCCAATATGATGCATGGCAGTATTTTAATAGATGTAAGCATCGATCAGGGAGGATGTATTGAGACGGCAAGGATGACTACTCATGATGAACCAGTATTTATGGTTCATGATATTATCCATTATTGCGTTCCGAATATTCCATCCCGGGTGGCAAGAACAGCTTCGTATTCTTTGAGCAATATTTTTACTCCAATCATTCTCCAGATGGCAGACTTGGGCGGAGCAGAAGAAATGATCTTTAACTACAAATGGTTTTTGAGGGGTGTTTACACCTATAGAGGAAGTCTCACAAATGCCTATTTGGCCAGAAAATTTGGTTTAACGCATAAGGAACTCCAACTTTTGCTTGCAGCCAGGTATTGAATCAGGAAAGCAGATTTTGTCTCAAGAGGAATTCTAACTGCTCATTTGCTTTAATCAGAGCTTGAGTCAGTCTCTCATTTTCTCTTCGAAGAACAAAAATCTCATAGGCATTTTTGATTACTGTTCTGAGGTAATCCTCTTCCCATGGTTTAGTGAGGTAGTGATACACCTGACCTTTGTTGATTGCATCAATTACTGCCTGTATATCTGTGTATCCTGTCAAAAGAACGCGGATGGGTTCGGGGTATTTAGGGATTACTGATTCTAAAAATTCGACACCTGTTTCTTCTGGCATCCGCTGATCTGTAATGATGATATCAACTTTCTCGTTTTCAAGTATTTCCCTGCCAGCTTTTGCTGAAATGGCTAAAAAAATCTTGTAATCTCTCCTGAAAGTAGCCTTGAAAGCTTGAAGATTGTTTTCTTCATCATCGACATACAGAATCTTAATTTTTTCTTCAGGTGTAGCTTCCATTAACCAAATTTTTCAGAGGGCATGTTGAACCCTTCATTAAAATAATTCCTTTTCTGTTTAAAAAGCAAACCTATTAGCTAATCCGGCAAGAACTATCTTGAAATTAGAAAAAGATTTGTGAGAATAATGTCAAAATAAAGAATAATTAATTCAAATTGTAGTTGAAAAAATTAACTTTACTCAGGTTATTCACCCCGATTAAATCAACATGCTTACAACGAGAAAATTTGATCTTAATGATCGGATTTCACCCATAATATTTAATCCGAAAGATTTATCAGATCTCGAAGAGTTGCTCGAAATAAAGAAAATCCCTCACATTCAGATTATTGATAAAATTGAAAGCCAAGTCTCAGATCTAATTAAATCCCAGAATCCGCAGAGGCAACTCTCAATTTCAAATCTAGAGGAATTAGTTAGTAATTTTTTTATCGAAAATGAGAAGGAATCCTACGGAAACTGGGTTTTTTACCCTTGGAAATTTGCTCTGGTTCATATTTTACCAGAAACTGAATTTATCCGGGTTAGGACAATAAGAAATAATTACAAAATCACTCCTTCTGAACAAGACGAACTTGCCACCAAAAAAGTAGGCATTGTCGGGCTATCTGTTGGTCAAAGTGTAGCATTAGCAATGGCCTTGGAAAGGAGTTGCGGGGAAATGCGCCTCGCTGATTTTGATACCTTGGAACTAAGTAATCTGAACAGACTCAAAGCTGGAATTACAAGCCTTGGCGAGGAGAAAATCATCATTGCCGCACGGGAGATTTCCGAAATTGACCCATATCTGAAACTTACTTTATATAGAGAAGGAATCACTCCTGATAATATTGATGAGTTTATCAACAAAGGAGGGAAGCTTGATCTATTGGTAGACGAGTGCGATAGTCTGGATATCAAAGTTCTCCTTAGGGAGCAAGCAAGGACTAATCAGGTACCTGTGATGATGGACACTTCAGACAGAGGAATGCTGGATGTTGAGCGATTTGATTTAGAACCTGAAAGAGAACTATTCCATGGTGCCATGGGGAATGTCGACGTAGAGACATTAAAAAATTTAACTACTACTCAAAAAGTCGCCATTGGCCTTAAGATAACAGGTTTGGATACGCTTTCTCCAAGAATGAAAGCATCTCTTTTGGAAGTGGGGCAAACTATTACTTCCTGGCCACAACTTGCTTCAGCTGTGTTTTTGGGAGGAGCAACGGTTGCCCATATTGCAAGAAAATTATTTTTAGGAGACGTAGTCAACTCGGGTAGATACTATGTAGATCTGGATCAAATTCTTGAATCGGAATCGACAGAATTGGAGCAAAAACAAAGTGAATTAATTGTAAGCAAAGACGCGCTTTCATTTAATATTCCCGGAGATGTATTGCCTTCAGGGTATCTGCTGAATCAAGAAGAGCTGAATCAACTGGTTGAAGCTGCAAATCTTGCCCCATCAGGGGGAAATGTTCAGCCTTGGATTTGGATTTTTGACCGCAAGGGAATTCTACATTTATTTCATGATCAGGCTCGAAGTCATTCATTGCTGGATTTCTTGGGGACTGGCTCTTTGATAGCATTTGGAGCTGCTCTCGAAAACTTACGATTGGCCTCGGCCAAAATGGGAATCGAAATAGCCATTATTGATCAGATAAATGATTTTGAGGAAGTTTGTATTGCCAGTATTCGATTTATATCAAAAAGCAAAGAACCTTTGAAAGTTCCTTTTGGAGAATTAGTTGAAGGATTAGGAATCAGATGCACAAACCGCAAAAATGAGAAAAAACAATATTTGACACCCGATCAAGTAAGTGGGTTTGTAAATATTGCCACCAAATCAGGTCTTGAACTGGAAATGCTGGAACAAGAGCCTGACCTTGAAAAGCTATCTGAGATTTTGGGAGGAATGGATCGGATGAGGTTATTCCATGAGCAAGGGTTAAAGGATTTTATACATGAAGTGCGCTGGTCTGACAAAGAGGCGAAAGAGACCAAGGACGGGATCGATATCGCCACATTAGAGCTTTCCGGCACAGAAAGAGCTGCCATGGGTCTGTTAAAAGATCCCCGAACGGTAAGTTTTTTCAGAAAGTTTTTAATGGGATTTGGACTTACCAAAATATCGAAGCAAACCTTGACAAGCTCCTCTGCAGTCTTTTTGTTGAACGGGAAAGGAAGCAGCCCTGAGACTTACCTAAAAGCCGGACAAGCAATTCAACGAATTTGGATTCATGCCAATTTGCAAGGTTTAAGTTTTCAGCCAGTGACAGCTTCCCTCTTTATATTCAATAAGATTCTAAGAGATAAAAACCACGGATTTACTGGGGAAGAAGAAAGAATTATCAAAGATTTGAAGGCATCTTTCAATTCATTGTTCAATAGGGATCAAAAAATGGAAGAAATCTTTATGTTTAGGATAAATATAGCAGGAGAACCAAGTATGAGATCTTATCGCCGTGATGTATCAGAATCCCTAATGATTCTTTAAAATGTTCACATTCAAAGCATTTAGAGCGGTTGATGAGCCTGAAATTTGTCAAATGTTTATTGACGGGCATGCCAATGTTCTGAAAGATTATGGAGTTACAAAAGTGACTTCTTCAAATACTGAGTGGAAGGATAATCCATTCGTATTTGTGGTGACTGTGCATGAAGACTCTACAGGAAATGTGGTTAGCGGGCTCAGGATCCATATTGCTGACCAAAACTATCCTTTGCCGCTAGAAGGAGCGATAGCCCAAGTTGATTCCACAATAAGTGAATTAGTAGGAGAATATAGAAAAATTGGTACAGGGGAAATTGGAGGATTGTGGAATAGCAGAGCAATTTCAGGTTATGGAATTGGGGCGATTTTCCTTTCCAGGACTTCATTAGCAATAGCAGAACAGTTAAACGTTCCAACTTTGTTTGCCCTTTGTGCTGAATATACCTTGAAACCTACATTACAAAAGGGCTTTGAAATTGAAGAAAAAATCGGCAATAAAGGAACCTTTTTTTATCCTAAACTAGATCTTGTCGCTACCCTTGCAATCCTAAAGGATGTGAAGGGACTTCCTTTAGCTCTCAAAGAAGAAAGGGATTATATATTCGATTTAAGAGAAAATTTGCAATGCAAAAGACTTGAGATGACCCCTAAAGGTCAGATTGAGATTACATATGATTTGTTAATTAAAAATCCAAACTGGAGGTAATTTTATGGTAGTATTTTTATTTTGGATTTTTACAATTATACTTCAAATCAATCCTATTATAATTTCTGATAAAGCAGTTGATTTAAATAGGTATGAATATTTAATTGTGCAAGATGATATTGATATTAATCAAGCTATTTCCTCCAAAGAGTTTAAATCATTAAATAATGAACTTAAAAACTTTGGAATCAATAGCGATTTGATGTGGTTGAAATATGATCTAATAAATAAAAGCCAGGAACAGACAAAATATTTTTATATCAATAATTCATCATTGGATAGTTTAGAACTGTACGTTGTGGAAGGTTCTAAAATTCTTGAAAAATATGAGGGTGGAAGATTAGTTGACTTTAACTCGAAACCAATTCCCTCAAAATCCATCATTTTCAAATTAGATCTCCCACCAAACGTTCCCATCTCAATTTTTCTTCAAGTTAATAGTGTTAACAAAAAGATTATAACTGCGACCATAAGCGATTTGTCTTTTATAGATATGCTTATTAACAGGGAAAATATATTATTTGGGATTTTTACTGGTGTTTTAGTGGGTTTATTTTTTTATAATTTGTTTTTATATTTTTCAGTTAGAGACAAAATATATTTGATTTATGTTATCCATACAGCTTTGGTTTGGTTTGCTCAAAGTTCGATTTTGGGATACACTCAGGAAATATTCTGGCAAGATTCAGTATGGTTAAATCTTAGATCAGGTGTTATTTTCTCCTCGCTGGTTAGTGTCGTTGGGATTTGGTTTTTAAGAGTTTTTCTTTCGACAAAAACTTTTACACCTAAGTTGGATAAAGGTTTTTATTTTATTTATGTAGTATATTCCTTTATTCTGGTAAATGCTTTTTTCTTTTCTATTACTATTAGCTATCAAACTCTCTTAGTAACACAGTCGATTGTTGTATTTTTTGTTTTGTTAGTTGCTTATGTTATTTCAAGAATGGGATATGGTCCAGCTCGGTACTACCTTTTGGCATGGTCCATTTTTATGATTGGAATATTTCTTTTCGTTTTTAGCGAAATGGGTGTAATCCCTACTAATAATCTCACTGCCTACATTATGCCTTTGGGGTCAGCCCTGGAAGTAGTTTTATTATCCTTCGCCCTAGCAGACAAAATCAATATTCTCAAAAAAGAAAAAGAAGAAGAGCAAGCTGCCAAATTGAGGATGTTCAAAGAAAATGAGGACCTAATCAGGGAGCAAAATACGATGCTTGAGCAGAAGGTTACGATCCGAACTGAAGAACTTGAAAATGCCCTTCGGAACTTGCAGAATACTCAAAGTCAATTGGTGAATCAAGAGAAAATGGCTTCGCTTGGTCAGCTTACAGCCGGTATTGCTCATGAAATCAATAACCCGATCAATTTTGTTAGTTCCAATATTGCGCCCCTCAAGCGTGACATTAAAGATATAATGGAGGTGATTAATTTTTACAGGGAAACCGGTGAAAGGGAATTTTCTCCCAATTCTATTAAAGAAGCCAAAAAGCTGGAGCAGGATCTTGAGCTTGAATATGTATTGGATGAAGTGGATCAGCTCCTAAAAGGAATGGAAGATGGTGCCAAAAGAACCGTAGAAATAGTGAAAGGCCTTCGGTTATTTTCCAGAGTGGATGAGCAAGACGTCAAGAAAGTGGATATTCACGATGGGATCAATAGTACAATCATCTTGCTTAACAGCTCCATTCCGGGGAAAATTAGGATTGTCCGCGATTTTGGTGAGCTACCGTTGGTGGAGTGTCTTGCTGGTAAAATCAACCAGGTTTTCATGAACATCATCAACAACGCTGTTCACGCGCTATCCGATCATCTCGACACCATCAAAGACCCTAAAATTGAGATAAGAACTAGGGCTTTTTTGGATCATATTCTTGTTGAAATAGAAGATAATGGACCGGGGATGCCGCCGCAAGTGAAGCAAAAAATATTTGAACCGTTTTTCACAACAAAGGCCGTTGGAAGAGGAACAGGTTTGGGTCTTTCGATAGTTTATTCTATTATTGAAAATCACAAAGGATCCCTGGAAGTGATTTCTGAAGAAGGCCAGGGTACTATTTTTAAAATTTCCCTTCCTTTATATCAAAGTACTTCGAAATATGAGTAATAAAATACATGTACTCTATATAGATGATGAGGATAACAACCTCAAATCTTTCAGAGCGGCACTTCGAAAAGATTTTCAGATTTTTACAGCTATTGATCCTCAAGATGGATTGAGAATCGTAAGAGAAGAGGAAGTTCATGTCGTGATTGCTGATCAGAGAATGCCTGGAATGACTGGGACTGAATTCTTTGAAAAGATGATTACAATCAATCCAGATCCAATCAGGATCTTGCTCACAGGGTACTCAGATATAGCGAGTGTGATCGATGCGATCAATAAAGGCGAAGTTTATCGATTTATTGATAAACCCTGGAACATTGAGCAAATCAGAAATTCAATCAAAAATGCGGCGGATATTTATTTCATGAGAATGGAGCTCAAGGAGAAAAATATCAAACTTAAAAAGCTGCATTCGGAGATGAATCAGTTTGTTTATAGTCTTTCTCATGAGCTTCGAGGACCATTGATGAGCATTTCAGGAGTGTCCAAACTTGCCAAAATGGAAGTTCAGGATCCATCAATCATAGAGTATTTTGAAATGATAGATTCTGCAACTGTTAAGTTGGATGACTTCATTTACAAAATGCTCGACTTCTATCGATCTACAAAAATCGATCATAAGATTTCAGAGATCAACTTCAAAGAGGTGGTTGCCCAGCAAATGGAAGCTTATCATTCCAAATTCGATTTGACTCATTTTCATATCGACATCCAGGTAAATCAAGAGATTCCTTTCTTCTCAGACGATTCAAAACTAAGAGTAATTTTAAATAATTTATTTAGTAACAGCGTTCAATTTCAAAAGCATGAGCCGGGTCCAAAGCAAATAAGTCTGACCATTGATGTGGTAGATACTGATGCGATAATTACGCTGGAAGACAATGGAATTGGAATTGAGAAAAAACACCATCCTGAGGTTTTTAACCTGTTCATGAGAGCAACTCAAAAGAATGTAGGCACCGGTCTTGGTCTCTACATGGTGAAAGAGGCGGTAGAGCAAATGGGAGGAAGAATTGACCTGGAATCTGAGCTGAATGAGGGAACCACTATTCGGGTGACTTTACCCAGCATGAAATAATTTTAAAGGCTTTCTGAGCCTAAAGAGTATCTTTGTTAAGGCTTCGAAAGAAGCCTGACTTTTTATCAACAAATCACAAATACCATGATTAATCCTTGGCATGACGTCAACATCGGGAAAAAAGCTCCCGAATTTGTAACAGGAGTAATAGAAATTCCAAAAGGAAGTAAAGGCAAGTACGAACTCGACAAGAAGACGGGAATGCTGATGCTGGACAGAGTTTTGTTCTCGGCGGTTCATTATCCTGCTAATTATGGATTCATTCCCCAGACTTTCTGCGAAGACCATGATCCACTTGATATTTTGATCATTTCGCAGATAGACATCCCTTCAATGACTCTTGTAGAAGCAAAAGTAATCGGTGTGATGCGAATGGTGGATGGCGGTGAAGCAGATGATAAGATCATCGCTGTGGCAGCAGGTGACCAATCGGTGAATTACATCAATGAAATCGAAGAACTTCCTCCCCATCTGATGAAAGAAATCCACCGGTTTTTTGAGGATTATAAAAAACTGGAAAACAAAGAAGTGATAGTAGAAGATTTTCTGGGCAAAGAAGACGCAATGCGAATTATTAAAGAGAGTATTCTCCTTTACGACAAGAATTTCCGAACCATTAAATAAAACGAAGCCTGAGATTTTCTCAGGCTTTTTTGCTTTTAACGCGTTGTTTTGCTGCTTTCTTAGTCAAATAAGAGACAAGTTCAGAATAGGCTTCGTGCTCATGATTGGAAACTGATATAGATTGCCTGTCGGCAAAAGCAATTGTGACCTGTTTGAATTCCCGCTTGTTTGCCAAGATTATTTCCTCTTCCCAAGCAAGAACCTCAGTGACAGGATAGGCTTTTTGGTAACCCCGAAGTGGAAGTTTGACAATAATCTGATCTTTGCCTGCCAAAATAAATCGATAGCCCGCCATCATTTTTACCAACAACATGACTAATACCAGCGTCACTAAACTTGCTGCAATAAGATAAAACCAAAGGGCAAACGTGCCTTTGTAAGCGAAGTCCCTCAGAATCATGAACAAGCCAATAAAAAGTATAAGAGCAATCAAACTGAGTGAGATATAGGTGGAGACTTTTGGCTTAATGACCAGCATCGGCTTGTTGAATTTCTTTGAGTTTTTCCCTGGCAAAAGTCTCCAAATCTTTGAAGAAAGCGAAGAAAATCACTTCAAATTCAATCTCTTTTTCCAAAAGGACCTGCGTTGCGAATTCCATTTTTGAATCAAAACTTGCCCTTTTTGAAAGTCCTGTCAAGGATTTTTGGATTCCCTCTATGGTCCGATAGTTTAATAACCAGTTTTGAGACCTCATCCAAAAAAACATCTCATTGAATTCTTCAGGCAGATTTTCGGTATATTTAGATACTGTTTGGTAAGTCTCCTCTGCAAAGAGTTCTAAAGATTTTTGAGAGTATTTGTCCCAATATTTTCCTAAAAAATAATCAAAGAAAATATCCGTGATCACAGTGGAATAATGCCCAAATCTAGGTCTCAGATAGGATTGGCTGGTTTTTACCAATGGATGAGTATCCGTAAATTTATCTATCTCACGATGAAGCCGGATTCCATGTCGGATCCCGCTGGGATAGGTGTCAATTAATTTTCCTTTCACAAAATCGCCTATAAAATTCCCGATTAGAATTTCCTCCTGATCAAAAGACAAATAAGCATGTGCAAGGAAATTCATATAAAAATTTCAGGAAGTGAAACCAGGACGCTTTTGATTAGTTTCGACTCTAAAATACGGATTGATGAGGGATATTCTGGAAGAACTTAAAAAAGGACTGAGATTATTAAAGACTGAATGGCAGGAAGACCTGGCTCAGTACAAAAAGAAATTCCTCAATACTTCTCTGGCAGAAAAGAAAAAGGAAGGGATCACCTGGTATCCAATCCTCCTGAAAAAAAGTAAAATCGGAATGGGAGAACGACTCATAGTAGAGATAGAGCGGACCGATTCAAATTATCCTTCATCATTCAGTTCGGGAAAATCCGTCTCATTTTTTAGCACTCAGGATGGCTACCACACTCCCGATAGCAGAGTTAACGGAGTGATCAATCAGGTGAAGCAAAATTCGATGTATGTGACCATACAAGTCGATGAATTACCGGATTGGATGGAAGGAAATCGACTTGGAATTGATTTGCTTTTTGATGAAGCAAGTTATCGGGAGATGGAATTTGCTTTGAAAAAAGTCATCTCAGGGGAAAATAAACGAGTACTTGAATTGAGAGAAATCCTCTTGGGTGATACCAATCCAAGCTTTGGGGAAAAAATCAGGAATCCTGATCCCAAACTCAATTTTTCCCAAAATCAGGCCTGCGAAAAGATTGCAAATTCTAAAGATGTTGCAATCGTCCATGGCCCTCCAGGCACCGGCAAAACAACAACTTTATTAGCGGCGATTCAGGATGCAGTGGAGCAAAATCTCAGCGTCTTGGTCTGTGCACCAAGTAATGCAGCTGTGGACTTGTTGGTCGAAAAACTAGTTGATCGCGGAATAGAAACGCTTCGTCTTGGACATCCGGCTCGGGTAGAGGAGAAGATATTGAATCAAACTCTGGATGCAAAAACTGCTTTTCATGACAGTTATTGGGATCTTAAAAAACTTCGAAAAGAAACTGACCAGTATCTCAAGCTAGCCAAGCAATACAAGCGAAATTTTGGCCCGGAGGAAAGGGCTCAGCGAAAACTGATGTACGATCAGGTTTCCCGACTCAGGGAGGACTCCAAACATCTAGAGGAATACATCCGATTTGATATTTTTCAGCGAACCAAAGTATTTGCAAGCACACTGGTTGGAGCCTCTTCCTATCATTTGAAAGGGATGAATTTTGATATGGTTTTTATCGATGAAGCTGCACAAGGCCTGGAAGCAGCGACATGGATCCCGATTTTGAAAGCAAAAAAGGTGGTGCTGGCTGGTGATCATTGTCAGCTTCCTCCGACAATCAAATCTCAAATCGCTGCGAAGGAAGGATTAGCAGAGACACTTTTTGAGAAAGTAATTCATAGAAAACCTGTGGCAGCTCATATGCTCCAAGTGCAATATCGAATGCCGGAAGCGATCATGGGTTTTTCGAATGAGTGGTTTTACGAGGGAAGATTGATCGCTGACGAAAGCAACAAATCACATTTTTTTTCACCAGAAGAAAGTTCGTTGGAATGGATCGATACCGCTGGTTCCGGATACTCGGATCAATTGGAAGCAGAAAGCCTGAGTACGTTCAATCCGGAAGAGGCCCGATTTGCCTGTACCTATTTGAATGATCTGATCAAGCGGATCGGAATTGGTCAGTTCCGGCAAAACAACTGGAACATTGGTTTGATAGCTCCTTATGGAGCGCAGGTTCGATTACTCAGGAAGTTGATTTTTGAAACCTATGATTTTCCTAATTTGAAAGCTTTTGGAGACATGATTACCATCGATACTGTAGATGGATTTCAGGGTCAGGAGCGGGACTTGATGCTGATATCACTTGTACGGTCCAACGAAAAAGGAGAGATCGGTTTTCTTTCTGATACCCGAAGGATGAACGTTGCCTTGACCCGTGCAAAACGAAAACTTGTCATCATTGGTGACAGCAGCACCTTGACCCAAAATCCGTTTTTTGATGGATTGTTAAAGTATTTTGAAGAGAAAAATGCTTATAAAAGTGTCTGGGAATTTATTGCTGATTAGAGAATTGGAAGGTTGAAAATTGGAAAATTTCAAATATTTCCAATCTTTCTTAATTCGGAGATAGATAGACTTTCTGCTGGTAGCTGAAGTTTAGGATGCTCAGAATCTCCCCGAAAATCTCAGCAGCTTTCAATTGTTCATCTTCCACTTTTTTGCCTAAAAGTCTGCAAAGCAACAATCCGTAAATTCCATTCAGGCAAATCTGAATTTCATTTCCAAGATTTTCGCCTTTTGCCTGAATCACCGCGTCCAGAATAAAGGGCTTGGCTTTCGAATAAGTTTCGAAGTAAACAGAATCGGTCTTAAGCAGCGACCAATGGATTTCCGCAAGCTTTTCCACGTATTCCCGTAATTCAGTCAGGTGACCTTTTTCCATGATTTGCTCAGCTTTCATTTGAGCAATCAAATCAGAAAACCAATCTGCAACCTCATTTTTTTCCTCGGGAGAAATCGGATAATGGGAAATAACGTAGGCTCTGATTTCATCCAGATTGCCCTGATAAGACCTGATCAGATCTTCCATTTGATACATGTAGATCAGGTACTCTGGAATGTTTTGCGACTTTTTATTTTCTGCGACGGACTTCATTTTCTCAATTTCGAAATCCAAAGGTAAAGATTTGAGTTAATAAGGTGCTTTTCCTCAAGTCTTTCCTTTCATCTGAAGAAAAAATGGGATGAGCTAAACCTAATTTTCACTACTTTTGCGCCCAGAATGGACATGCAAAAAATAAGGAATTTCTGTATCATCGCCCATATTGATCATGGGAAGAGTACATTGGCGGATAGGTTGTTGCAGTTTACCAATACGGTTTCGGATCGGGAAATGCAGAACCAGTTGTTGGACGATATGGACCTGGAGCGGGAGCGTGGGATCACGATCAAGTCGCACGCCATCCAGATGAAATACATGTATAAAGGCGAGGAATATACCCTCAACCTGATTGATACACCCGGTCACGTCGATTTTTCATACGAGGTTTCACGATCTATTGCGGCCTGCGAAGGCGCACTTTTGATTGTGGATGCTTCACAAGGCGTGGAGGCTCAGACGATTTCAAACCTGTATTTGGCACTTAACCATGACCTGGAGATTATCCCGGTTTTGAATAAAATTGATTTGCCGGGAGCAGATCCGGAAGCAGTTGCTGATGAGGTGATTGATTTGATTGGTTGCTCTCGTGAGGATATTGTATTGGCTTCCGGTAAAGAAGGAATTGGGATTGAAGATATTTTGACCGCTGTAATTGAGCGAATTCCGGCTCCAAAAGGTGATCAGGAAGCGCCTCTTCAGGCGATGATTTTTGATTCTGTTTTCAACTCATTCCGAGGGGTAGAAGTAATCTTCCGAATCTTCAACGGAACGCTTAACAAAGGAGATAGAATCAAATTCGTAAATACGGACCAGGAATATTTTGCCGATGAAATCGGGATCTTAGGCGTCAAGCAAATCCCTCAGCAAACCATGGCTGCAGGAAACGTGGGCTACCTGATTTCCGGAATTAAAGTGGCGAAGGAAGTAAAAGTTGGAGATACGATCACTCACGTGAAACGACCTTGTTCCGGAGTAGTCCAGGGATTTGAAAACGTGAAACCGATGGTTTTTGCTGGAATCTATCCCGTAGACACGACCGAATATGAAGAGCTTCGAGCTTCCATGGAAAAGCTTCAGTTAAATGATGCTTCCTTGGTTTGGGAACCTGAAACTTCCATGGCTTTGGGCTTTGGTTTCCGCTGTGGATTCCTGGGAATGCTCCATATGGAGATTGTTCAGGAGAGATTGGAGCGTGAGTTTGACATGACCGTGATCACAACGGTTCCTTCAGTTCAGTTCCGAGCTTTGATGACGACTGACGAATATCAAGTCATCAATGCGCCTTCCGATATGCCTGATCCTACTAGGTTCAAGCATATTGAAGAGCCGTTTGTAAAAGCCTCCATTATTACCGCATCTGAATTCGTGGGCCCGGTGATTCAACTTTGTATGGACAAGCGGGGACAGATCAAAAATCAGGTTTACCTTACTGCAGATCGAGTTGAACTGACTTTCGATATGCCATTGGCTGAGATTGTGTTTGACTTTTTCGATCGCTTGAAGACTATTTCAAGAGGATATGCTTCTTTGGATTATGAACTGATTGGCTTCCAACAATCGCACATGGTTCGTCTCGATATCATGTTGAATGGCGAGCCGGTGGATGCACTTTCGGCAATTGTACACCGCGATAAAGCTTATGATTGGGGTCGAAGACTTTGCGAAAAGTTGAGGGAATTGGTTCCAAGACAAATGTTTGAAATTGCGATTCAGGCGGCTATCGGACAGAAAATTATTGCCAGAGAGACAGTAAAAGCTATGCGTAAAAACGTGCTGGCGAAGTGCTATGGAGGTGATATTTCCAGAAAGAGAAAACTCCTCGAAAAACAGAAAAAAGGAAAAAAGAGAATGCGTCAGGTAGGAAACGTCGAGATCCCTCAAGAGGCGTTTATGGCGGTATTGAAGTTGGATTAGAGGTAGGAAATACCACAACTATCTTCATTATTCGATGTTCATCATTCGATGTTCGATATTAATTTGATTTAGAAATTTAATATCTAGTATTCCTATTTCTTAAAATCATAAAAGATGGACCGAAAATATGATCTCGAAGAAAGATTAATTGATTTCGCTGCCGAAATAATAGTCTTTACTGACACAATGGTGAATTCCAAAGCTGGGAATCACATGGCTGGTCAGCTTTTGCGCAGCGGAACTAGCCCCGCCTTAAATTATGGTGAAGCTCAATCCGGTGAATCTAGAAGGGACTTTATTCATAAATTAAAAGTGATTTTGAAAGAACTTAGAGAAAGCAGAGTTGCTCTTAGAATAATTGAAAAAGCTAAACTTCATCCTGATTTAGCATTCCTAGAAAGACTCAAAAATGAAAGCAATCAGCTTATTTCGATCTTCGTGAAAAGCGTCGGAACTGCTGAGAAAAATAATAATTGAAAAATATCGAACATCGAATTCTGAATGTCGAATATCGAAGTTAAAAAAACACTAAATCATGCCGACTATCATCGATGGTAAAAAAACCTCTGAAGAAATAAAAGCTGAAATCGCTGTCAGAGTTGCGGAGATCAAAGCTGAGGGAGGGAAAGCTCCTCATTTGGCGGCGATTTTGGTAGGAAATGACGGTGCCAGCCAAACCTATGTGGGTGCAAAAGTGAAGTCTTGTGAGCAAGTTGGCTTTGACTCAACTTTGGTCAGATTGGATGAGAACGTATCGGAAGCTGAACTTTTGAGAGTGGTGGAAGACATCAATGAAAATCCATCCATAGACGGATTGATTGTTCAGTTGCCTCTGCCAAAGCATATTTCTGTCGAAAAAGTAACTGATAAGATCAAACCTGAAAAGGATGTGGATGGCTTTACACCGGCAAATGTTGGCCGCATGGCTTTGCATTGGCCTGCTTATGTGGCAGCTACTCCTTATGGAATCATCGAACTTTTGAAGCGATACAAAATCGAAACTGCCGGGAAACACTGTGTAGTTATAGGGAGAAGTCATATCGTGGGTAGTCCGATGAGTATATTGATGGCAAGAAATGGATATCCAGGAAATGCCACTGTAACGCTCACTCACAGCCGAACCAAAAACCTGGAAGAAATCGCCAGAACAGCGGATCTATTAATTGTAGCATTGGGTAAGCCTGAGTTTGTGACTGCAGACATGGTGAAGCCGGGTGCAGTTGTGATCGATGTGGGAATTCACAGAATAGAAGACAGTACCAAGAAGTCCGGATTCAGATTGATCGGGGATGTTAAGTTTGAGGAAGTTGCCGAAAAAGCGTCTGCTATCACGCCTGTTCCGGGTGGAGTAGGACCGATGACTATCGCTTCTTTGTTGTATAACACGCTTTTGGCAGCGGAAAAGAAAGTTTACGGATAAGCCAAAAATAATCGTAAAAGCTTCGAAATCGATTTGGATCGAACAGGCTGGATTTCTACTTTTGCAGACCCTTACCCGCGCACGTGGTGAAATTGGTAGACACGCCACTTTGAGGGGGTGGTGCCTTCGGGTGTGGAAGTTCGAATCTTCTCGTGCGCACAATCAGCTCTGGTTCCATTCAAAATTGGAATCGGAGCTTTTTTGATGAAGGACCTTTTTGATCGGAATTTTTTGGTTACTTTTTCAGCATAATATTCTCATCCATGACTCGCAAATTCCTTTCCCTCGTATTCTTCGCTTTTCTGCTCAGCAGTTCAATAGTATTGGCACAATCTCCCCAATTCCCAATAGTAAAAGGATATGGCGGAATCTACGAAATCAAAGATGCCACGGAGCGTCCTGATCCAAGCCTGGAATATAAGATTCTGGTGGACCTGGCTTCAGCTTCAGAGAATGACAAAGAAATCAGTCGCTGGGTAGATAATGTAGCTCGAATGATGAACTTGCACGGTTTGGCGGGAGTGCCAAAGGAAAAAATTCATGTAAAAGTGATCATCCACGGTGGAGCGGTTTTTACACTTTTGAACGATGCCAAATACCAGGAAAAGTATCAGGTAGATAATCCAAATCTGAAAGTTTTTCAAGCCTTGGAAGAAGCAGGAGCGGATATTATGATCTGTGGACAATCAATGGTCATGAGAAAACTTTCGAAAGAAGATCTTTGGCCGGGCGTTACGATTGCCCATTCTGCGCTGACTACAATCACCACGTATGTGCCTCAGGGTTACGTGATGGTGAAGTTTTAGGCACTCTTTGGAATAATTATTGGTTATCTGAAAGCCGATACTATTCATGAAGAGGATAACCCCAAATACATATACTGTCGGAAAAGTCATTCTAGGCTTTTTCTTTGCCACTATTTTCCTCATCGGAGTAGCTGGGCTGACTTATTATACTCTCAATCGTCTCATGGATACGATGGAGGAACTTGCTCAGCCGAATCAAAAACTCAATTTGCTGAACGAGCTTCAGGCGGAGATTTTCAAAACCACCCAAATTGACCAATTAAGTACCGATGGTGATTTTCGGGTTAAGGATTCTACTATCCTAATTTTAGAAGCCAAGCTTGATCTCCTTGAGAAGATGGCTGCTGATTCTCTTGAAAAAGCCAACGTTCAGAGCATTCGTGCTAATCTCTCAACTCTCATCAGCGGATACCTTGCTCTTTACGAAGTCAAAGGAAATCTTGCCACCAGAAATTTTACTCAGGAAGCTTTAAGAAAAGTAGAGCTCGGCATTCGCCGACGTGCTGCGGTTCTGGAAGCGCAACCGTTGAGCGAACTCAATACAAAGGATTTTATTTTCAATGAACTTGAGCAGCAAAATATCGCACGTCAGGAATTGAAATCCGGGAGAAATACGCCTGATGATGATAAGTTGATTGCATATCTGAAGCAGCTTCAACAGCAAAATGTGCGGGGTGCAAATGCAGGGCAAAGTCAGACTTTGGACAGTGTCCTCTACAATATCAGACAAGTGATTAGCAGGATTTATCAAGAAGAAGCAGCGCAACGACAAGAGCTTGCAAGCCTTGAATCTGATCTTTCGCAGAAACAAAGTGAAATTATCGGCACGATCCAAAGTCTTCTTGGGACTCTTCAGCGAAGAGCAATTGAAGACTCAGAAAGCCAGAATCAATCCGCTTTTGGATTGGCGTATGATGTTACTTTTTTCTTGATTTTGGTGGTAGCTCTTTCTGTATTTGGATCTGCTTTTTTGGTGGTTTCTATTGTGAAAGAAATTCGACTCAACCGCAAATACCAGGAAAGCCTGGAAATATCCACTCAAAAATCCGAGGAAGTGGCCAGGTCCAAGCAGGAATTTCTGGCAAACATGAGTCATGAGATTCGCAATCCTCTCCATGTGATCCAAGGCTACCGTTCCGTTTTGGAAAAATCGGAGTTGAATCAAAATCAGCAATCCCATCTTCGGATGATTGGTTTTGCATCGGATACTCTGATGGAGATTGTGGATGAAGTACTTGATTTTTCAAAACTCGAAGCAGGTAAGTTGGAGCTCGAGTCAAGACCTTTTGATCCCGAAGAATTATTTGGGGCACTTCAGAATTTCTTTGAGCTGCAGGCTTCCGAAAAGAAATTGGAGTTTGATTGGTCTTTGGAACTTCCTGAGGGAAGATGGCTGATAGGTGATCAGCTCCGACTGAAGCAAATCATAAATAATTTACTCAGCAATTCTTTCAAATTTACTTCTCACGGTTCCATCCAAGTTCATGTCAACTGGGGAAAAAATACACTAAGTGTAGAAATCATGGACACCGGAATCGGGATGAGTCCGGAGGTCCAAGCAAAAGTATTTCGTGAGTTTGATCAGGCAGATAATTCAATATCGAGAAAATATGGAGGAACCGGGCTAGGCTTGGCGATTGTGAAGCGTCTGGTTTTATTGATGGGCGGAGAGATAGAAGTGGAAAGCGAAGAGGATAAAGGAACAAAAATGAGAATTCGCCTTCCGATGATCACAACTGATCCGCAGCCGGTTTTTGCAGATTCACTGGCTATCGGAGCGATCGATCTCACAGGCAAAAATATCCTGCTGGTCGATGATGATAAAGTCGGTCTGCGATATCTTGAGACTATTCTCAATTATTTCGGAGCAACCGTTTTTCCATTCTCAGGTGGGGTAAATTACCGGGATGAGTTCAAAGAAATTGCTTTGGACTTGGCCATTATTGACATTCAAATGCCGGAGTTTTCAGGATTCGATGTGATTAAGTCACTTCGAAATTATCCCCAATATCAGGGGCTTCCCGTCATTGCAATGACTGCAAATGTCTTTGTGGAGGATCGGGAAAAGATGCTCCAACATGGTTTTAATGATCTGATTTTTAAGCCATTTCAGGAGAAAGCTTTATTGGCTTGCCTGAGCAAATTTTTCCCGGATCGAATTATTTTAAAGACACCAGTTTCACAGGTAAAAAATGAGAAGGGCTCAGCTCTTTTTCAGTTGAAAGACTTGAGACGATTCTGCATGGGAGATGAAAGTCTCCTGGAAGAAATCGTGAAAGAAATGATTTTGCAAACCCGCAGCGATATGGTAAAGCTGAAAACAGCTCGACTCAATGACCGCTGGGAAGAAGTTTTGGAGATTTGCCATCAGTTGGGCAGCAGGCTCGGACAGATCCAAAGTCCAACAGGCGAAATTGCCCGTAAAATCGAAAGCAGTCTCAAACTTGGGACAAAGAATGGACTTGGTGAATTGCTAAATCAGCTTGATAAACAAGTGGACGAATTGCTTACAGCGCTTTCATCCCATGTTTATCTGAAGGACCCGATGAAAATTTAATCCAATCCGTATTTTTCCATTTTGCTGTAAAGGGTCTTCCTATCCATTTTTAGGATTCGGGCAGTCTTGGATTTATTGAACTTGGTGTCGTTCAATACATTTTGGATTAATTCTTTTTCCTGTTCTCCCCAATGACTTTTATAATCTTTTGGAGAAGGTAGTTCGGAAGATAATGCCGATGCTCCGGAAGTATTTCCACCCATCGAAACCAAACCTGAGGGTTGGTAGATATCTACGGGAAGTGTCTCTTTCTCAACCAAAAGTCCGGTGGAAAGTAAGACTGCCCGCTTGATGATGTTCTTCAACTCTCGCAAGTTTCCCGGCCAGTCATAAGCCATAAAGATCTCCCAAACTTCAGAAGAAAATCCTTTGACAGACCGATTAAGGCGCTCATTGCTTTCCTCTAGAAATTGCTGTGCAAAATCTTCTAGGTCTTCTTTTCGCCTTCTTAGCGGAATTGCTCCAAGGGTAAATTCATTTAGGCGATGGTATAGATCCTCCCGAAAATTACCTTCTCCGGCCTGCAAAAGCAGATTTTCATTAGTTGCCGCAATGATGCGGACATCGATTTCTATTTCTTTATTTCCGCCGATTCTTCGGATCGTTCTTTCCTGAATCGCTCTGAGAAGTTGGATTTGAACATCATAGCTAAGATTTCCAATCTCATCAAGCAGGATAGTTCCGCCTTTGGCAGATTCAAAATGACCGGTTTTATTGTCAAGAGCACCTGTGAAAGCTCCTTTCACATGGCCAAAAAGTTCACTGCCGGCAAGTTCTTTTGGCAAAGCCCCGCAATCAATTGCGATGAAGGGACCGTTTTTTCGTGGGGATAACTCATGAATTCTTCTTGAAATCAATTCTTTTCCGGTACCGGTTTCTCCCAAAACCAACACGCTCAAATCAGTCGGGGCGACTAATTGGATATGCTTTTCAAGTTTTTCTGATTCCAGAGATCTTCCCAGGACGTAGCTGAATTTGAAAGATCTGGGTTCTTTTGTTTTACTCTCCGCTTGGAATTCCTCTGAAGCGGGTTGAGCTATTTTTGATTTCGTAGAAAGAGACTCATTGACAGTGGCCAATAATTCATCCGGGTTTATGGGCTTGGTGATGTATTCGAAAGCACCCAGTTTCATTGCTTTGATCGCAATTCTGATGTCGGAATAGTGGGTGATCAGAATCACCTGTGTTTGGGGAAATTCCGCTTTGGACCATTGCAAAAGCTCCATACCGGTACCGTCTGGCAATCGAAAATCAGCGATGATCAAATCAAATTTTGAGCTATTGATTAGATTTTGAGCTTCTTTTACTTTGGTAGCAGCCTGAACTGCAAATCCGTTTTTCTCTAGAAAAGTTTTTACAATCCTGGAATAAGTCAGATCATCCTCGACTAAAAGTATATGCTTCATAGGTAGATTTCTTTTGGTTTAAGCTAATACAAAAAAAGCACCGAACTAGAGTCCGATGCTTTCTTACTATAAGGAAACTAGCAATTAGTCTTTAATTTCAACTCCTTCTTTGTCATACTTCTTTGACATTTTCTCTTCAGTTCCGTTTTCAAACGTTACAAGAAAATGGAAAGTTCCATCAGCTTGTGTCACCTGCCAAGCTTCAGCAATAGGAAACTTGTTAACGGTTTCGTCACCGGTGATCGTTACTTTTACAGGTACTGGAAGTGCATCAGCTTCGATTTTCACTTTTTCTTCCTGCATCAATGTTGAAATAGGAGTTACTACTGAAGTGGAGATTTGTGGAGAAGCCATAGCTACTCCGGCAAACAACATGGCGGACATTAAGATTGTCTTTTTCATGGTACTAGTTGGTTTAGTTTAAATGTAAATATTTCACTTTCGGGATCCGGACCCTTTTTCCGAAAACTTGTTTTCCGGTTGTGATTACCCTTATGCTATCCATGTGCCAATAGAAGAAATGGCTCTATTTGACCAAAATGAGCACTTATTTCAAATTCCTTCTGGGGAGATTGACAACAGGTTGGTCCTAATAAATCTTAAAAACTGTGGAAATGTGGATTTTTCAAGTGCCTGATCACCTGGATAAAATCAAATACAGAATAAAGCATAAGCCACCAGAACTTTTTTGCCGGGATAAATCTTTTAAAAACTACTACCTTTGAATCTTCAAAATAACATTCGCCAACTCTATGAGCGACGCAATAAAGCACGAGTGCGGAATAGCCATGATCAGGCTGAGAAAGTCCCCTCAATACTACATTGATAAGTATGGGACAAATGCATTTGCTGCCAACAGGATGTATGTCCTGATGCAAAAACAGATTAATCGGGGTCAGGATGGTGCCGGTGTGGCCAATGTGAAAATTGACACCAAACCGGGAACCCGATATATCAGCAGATATCGCTCTATCGAAGCTTCCGCTGTAAATTATATCTTCGATAAGATCAACGCGAAATACAAAAAGGCGAAGAAAATCGGTGGTAAAAAAGCTACAAAAGACGCTGATTGGATGAAAGAGAACATCGCTTTCACCGGTGAGGTTTGGCTAGGACATCTGCGATACGGAACACACGGCGAAAACAGCATCGAAACTTGTCACCCTTTCCTCAAGCAGAATAACTGGAGAAGCCGAAACCTGGTAATGGCCGGCAACTTCAACATGACCAATAACGAGGAACTTTTTAGCAAGCTGGTTCAACTGGGACAGCATCCGAAAGAAAAGACAGACACCGTCACAGTGATGGAAAAAGTCGGTCACTTCCTTGATGAAGAAAACCAGCGGATTTTTGACAAACACAAGCACCAATATAGTAATGAGCAAATCACGCATGTGATCGAGAATGAACTTGATGTTGCCAGAATTCTCAGAAGATCCTGCCGTGATTTTGACGGCGGATACGCCATGGCAGGAATGATCGGAAACGGCTCGGCTTTCGTAGTTCGGGATCCGATCGGAATTCGTCCTGCTTTCTATTATGCAGACGATGAAATCATCGTGGTCGCATCAGAGAAACCGGCAATCAAATCAGCTTTCAACATTGATTTCAACGCGATCAAGGAAATTAAACCGGGTCATGCATTGGTAATCAATAAGGACGGATCTTTCACCGAGGCGGAGATAATGCCTGCACGAGAAAAGAAATCTTGCAGCTTTGAGCGAATCTATTTTTCCAGAGGAACTGATCCGGGAATCTATCAGGAAAGAAAAAATCTGGGTAAAGCGCTTATTCCACAGATCCTGAAGGCAATTGATTTTGATCTCAAAAACACCGTTTTCTCTTATATTCCAAATACAGCCGAGACCGCCTTTTTGGGGATGATCGAAGGACTGGAAGATTACCTGAGTGCCAAAAGAAGAGAAGTTTTCCTTGACGGAAAACCTCACATGGGGGATTTGGAAGATTTATTGAGTTTCAGACCGAGGGTTGAAAAACTCGTGAGTAAAGATGTCAAATTGAGAACTTTCATCACGAATGACAGTGACCGGGATGCTATCGTGGCAAACGTCTACGACACTACTTATGAAGTGATCAAGCCGGGGATCGATACGTTGGTTGTGATTGATGACTCAGTCGTAAGAGGTACCACTCTTGAGAAAAGTATCCTGACAACTCTGGACAAACTCAATCCAAAGAGAATCGTCATCGTATCTTCCGCTCCGCAAATCAGATTCCCTGATTGCTACGGAATCGATATGTCAAGAATGAAAGAGTTTATTGCTTTCCGAGCAGCTTTGGCACTTTTGAAAGAGCGGAAACTCGAAAATGTCTTGGATAAAGTCTATGATTCCTGCGTGGCGCATTCGATTTCCAATGAGAACTTTGTGAAAGAGGTTTACAGTCTTTTCACAGACGAAGAGATTTCTGATAAAATAGCGGAAATAGTAACTTCTCCGGACATCAAAGCCGAGGTGAAAGTGATATTCCAAACGGTTGATAATCTGCATAAGTGTATTCCCGAACACCTGGGAGACTGGTATTTCACAGGAAATTATCCAACTACAGGTGGAACTCGCGTTGTGAATCGAGCCTTCGCCAACTACATGGAAGGAAAGACAGAAAGAGCTTATTGATTGAAGAAACCATTGGGAATTCCGTTTGGAATTATTATTCTCAAAATTTTTGAATCATCAAAGTATCATAGTAGAAAGGGCGCAGAGAAATATTCTTTGTGCCCTTTCTCTTTTCATCTCCACCCTTTGCGGTTAAATATTTATTATTTTGAAGCCAAATTGAAAGACAAACTACAATGGAAATAAACGTACCACTCCTGAAGCAAATCTGTGAAATTGCCGGAGCTCCCGGTTTTGAAATGCGCGTGCGCAATCTGGTCATCGAACTGGTGACGCCGCTAGTAGACGAAATCAAAACGGATAATCTGGGCAACGTAATAGCGATCAAAAAAGGGAAAAGAAACCCGGACGGTAAGCGGGTGATGGTGGCCGCTCATCTGGATGAAATTGGTTTCATGATTACTCATATTGATGACCAGGGATTTTTGAGATTTCATACGCTGGGAGGTTTTGATCCAAAAACACTGACTGCTCAGCGGGTTATCGTCCATGGAAAAAAAGATCTCGTTGGCGTGATGGGAAGTAAGCCAATTCATGTGATGTCTGCTGAGGAAAAGACCCAACTTCCCAAGACAACAGATTTCTTTATCGACATGGGTATGTCCAAAGAGGAAGTCGTGAAATACGTGACCATCGGCGATCCTGTTACGAGAGACAGAGAACTCATTGAGATGGGTGATTGTGTGAACTGCAAATCGATCGATAATCGAGTTGCGGTGTTTATCCTGATCGAAGCACTGAAGCAATTGGAAAATCCGGCATATGATGTCTATGCGACATTTACCGTACAGGAAGAAGTTGGGATCCGCGGAGCAAATGTGGCGGCTCACAGCATCAATCCTGATTTTGGAATCGCTTTGGATACGACGATTGCTTTTGACGTTCCCGGAGCTCAGGCTCATGAAAAAATTACACAACTTGGAAAAGGAACCGCCATCAAAATCATGGATGCGATGACGATTTGCGATTACAGAATGGTGGAATTCATGAAACAAACTGCTGATAAGGAAGCTATTTCCTGGCAGCCTGAAATTCTGACAGCGGGAGGAACAGATACAGCGGGAGTTCAGCGAATGGGAAAGCAGGGAGCGATTGCCGGTGCAATTTCCATCCCAACTCGCCACTTGCATCAAGTGATTGAGATGGCACATAAGAAAGATATTTCTGACTCCATAGCCTTGCTCAAAGCCTGTCTTGAGCAGATTGACGGCTATGATTGGAAGCATTAACATTGGGGTTTTTCAACTCCGAAGAGTTTTAATTTTCCGAAGGAGAAACCTTTGAGGCCTTAAAAGCCTCAAAGGTTCCAGAAACTCTTTGCATATTGTTTTTTCAACCCGCCCAATCATGACCAAAACCAAATCAATAGTAGCCTCCACCTTTTTTGCAATTCTGATTTTCATTGGATTTGCTTTCAAATCAAATGTTGAGAAGCAATCTGATTGGAAAGTCATATTCAATGGAAAAGACCTCACAGGCTGGACTCCCAAGATCCATCATCATGAATCCGGCGATAATTATGCGAATACCTTTCGCGTTGTGGACGGCTTGTTGGAGGTTAATTACGATGATTACGGCGCGTTTGAGGATCGTTATGGGCACTTGTTTTATGAGAAACCTTATTCATCCTTTCAGCTAAGTTGGGAATACCGATTCACGGATCAATGGCTGAAAGATGCGGCGAGTTATACCTATCGGAATTCCGGAATTATGTTTCATTCTCAGGCTCCTGAGACTATTTTGAAAGAACAAGATTGGCCTATTTCTGTGGAGTTTCAGCTTTATGCAGAGGAAAAAGTGGGAGTTCCCAGACCAACCGGAAATATGTGTTCGCCGGGAACTGACGTAGTTTTTGAGGGAAAAATTGATCCTCGACATTGCATCAATTCTTCTGCACCCACATTCAAATGGGATCAATGGGTGAAAGCTGACCTCATCGTCTATGGGGATTCAATTGTCCATCACTTGGTGAATGGAGATACGGTGTTGACTTATAGCCTTCCGCAGATTGGCGGAGGTGTAGCAAATCGTTTTGATCCGACAATCAAAGTAGATGGAACGCCTCTGAAGTCCGGCTACATCGCCCTGCAAAGTGAAGGGCAGGGGATTGTGTTTAAAAATATCAAAATCAGAGAGCTTTGATTCAAACCCATGATTTGTTAAATAAAAAAATCCGGAACCTTTCAGCCCCGGATTTCTCAATAACTTATTAACTCAATAACCAATTACCCCAGCTTCGAAAGACTTTCCTCCAGCGTCTTGATCTTCGCTTCCGCGTCGGCTTGCTTTTTACGTTCCATATCCAACACCTGAGCCGGAGCTCCGGCAACAAATCGCTCGTTGCTGAGCTTTTTCATCACCGAATTCAGGAATCCTTTCGTGTATTCAATTTCCTTTTTCAGGTTTTCCTTTTCTTCTTCCACATTGATCGAGTCGCCCATCGGTACAAAACACTCGTCAGCTTTCACGACGAAGCTCAAGGCATTTGGCACATTTTCCCCAAAACTAAGCGAAGACAAATTCGCCAGCTTGGTTAGCACGGATTCAAATCGGCTGTAGATCGCTTCATTCTTAGCATTGATGGTCAATTCCAACGATTCTTTTGGAGACATGCCTTTGGATGCACGGAGATTTCTAACCTGCGAAACCACCTCAAAAACCTGAGCAGCCTCCTCGGTAATTTTCCCGTCAAAAGTTTTTGGCGATGGCCAGGAAGCCAAAATCAACGATTCTTCCACGGACCTTTCCTTGATTTGGTGCCAAAGTTCCTCCGTGATAAATGGCATAAACGGATGTAGGATCTTCAGGATTGACTCAAAAATCACAATCGTCTTGTCGTAAGTCGCCTGATCAATCGGATGCTGATAAGCCGGCTTGATCATCTCCAGGTACCAGGAGCAGAAGTCATCCCAAACCAGTTTATAGGTCGCCATCAGCGCATCCGAAATTCTGAATTTCTCGAAATGCTCATCAATTTCGGCAAGCGCCTGATTGAATCGATTTTCAAACCATTCGATGCTGGCTTCATTTGCCGAACCGTCCAGACTTGGATCGATTTCCCAGCCTTTGACCAGTCGGAAGGCGTTCCAAATTTTGTTGGAGAAGTTTCTTCCTTGCTCCACAAGTTTGTCGTCATACGGTAAATCATTTCCGGCAGGAGAGGAGAAAAGCATTCCCGTTCTCACGCCATCAGCGCCAAACTGTGCAATCAATTCCAGCGGATCAGGTGAATTGCCCAGAGATTTGGACATTTTACGGCCCAATTTATCACGTACAATTCCTGTCAGATAGACATTTTTGAAGGGCTTTTCGCCCGTGTATTCATAGCCCGCAATGATCATTCTCGCCACCCAAAAGAATAGAATCTCCGGAGCAGTCACCAAATCATTGGTTGGGTAGTAATATTTCAATTCTTCATTCTGCTTTCCGGTGGTAAAGACATCCGTGTCAAAAACCGAAATCGGCCAAAGCCAGGAGCTAAACCAAGTGTCCAGTACATCCTCATCCTGCTTCAGATCAGCCAAAGTGAAATTTGCATTGAACTGGCTATTGGCAATTTCAAGGGCTTCTTCAGCTGTTTTCGCAACCACATATTCACTGTTTGGAAGGTAGAATGCAGGGATTCTATGGCCCCACCAAAGCTGACGGGAGATACACCAATCGCGCACATTCTCCATCCAAGAGCGATACATATTTTTGAACTTTGGAGGATAAAGTTGGATCACATCATCCATCACCGCACTCAAGGCTGGCTTTGTGATATCGTCCATTCTCAGAAACCACTGCAACGAAAGCTTCGGCTCGATGATCGCGTCGGTACGCTCAGAGTGACCCACGTTGGATTTATAATCCTCAACTTTCTCCAGCTGATCGATCTCTGCCAGCAACTTTCCGATTTTCTTTCTGGCGATGAATCGATCTTCACCTACGAGGATTTGCGCTTTCTCATTGAGCTTTCCGTCATCGGCAAGAATGTCGATTACCTCGAGTTTATGCTTTACTCCAAGTTCGTAGTCATTGATATCGTGAGCAGGAGTCACTTTCAGACAGCCCGTTCCAAACTCCATGTCCACATACTCATCTTCGATAATCGGGATCGCCCGGTTGATCAGCGGAATAATGGCTTTTTTACCTTTCAGATGTGCGAACCTCGGATCATTGGGATTGATGCAGATCGCCACATCGGCCATGATCGTCTCAGGTCGGGTGGTGGCGATGGTCAGGAATTGGTCTTCAGTTCCTTCGATTTTATACTTGATGTAGTAAAGCTTGGACTGGATTTCCTTCATGATCACCTCGTCGTCGGACAAGGCAGTTTTGCCCTGAGGATCCCAGTTGACCATGCGAATGCCGCGGTAGATTTTTCCTTTTTTATGCAAGTCCACAAATACGCTGAGCACCGCATCGCTCAGACCAGCATCCATCGTGAAAGCAGTCCGGTCCCAATCGCAGGAAGCACCAAGTTTTTTCAGTTGCTCCAGGATTATTCCTCCGTATTTCTCTTTCCATTCCCAGGCGTACTTAAGGAATTCCTCACGGGAAATTGATTTTTTATCGATTCCCTGCTCCTTCAGCATGTTTACAACCTTCGTTTCTGTTGCGATGGAAGCGTGATCTGTTCCCGGAACCCAACAGGCGTTTTTGCCTTGCATTCTGGCGCGACGGATCAAGACATCCTGAATTGTATTGTTCAGCATATGGCCCATGTGCAGTACTCCCGTGACGTTTGGCGGAGGAATCACAATGGTGTAAGGCTCTTTGCTATGATCAACTTTCGAAGAAAAAACCTTGTGCTCCATCCAGTACGCGTACCATTTGGCTTCGGTCGATGCTGGATCGTATTTGCTGGCAATAGACATTTGAAAGGAAATTAATTGAGGGGCAAAAATAGGAGAAAAAGGGGAAAAGGCCTGATTGGAATCGAAATCAGGGCAAACAAAAAAGACCGATCTTTCCATTTTATGCAAATCCGGAATTCAATTCCGGATTTGCATAAAATAAAATAACTCAAAATTATCTATTTGATTTTCAAGAGGTCAAGTGACTTTATTGATTCTTAAAGAACTTGAAATTCTCAAAAAATGAATAAAAAAAGGCACAAAGGCTCAACTCATCGAAAGCCTTTGTACCAAACTTTTTGAATTGGAACCTACTTCTTCATCATCGGCAACACGATCCTGCTCAGGCTTTTGCCTCCATGATGGATCGAGTTGGTGGCGATCACGCCTTCGCTTTCGTCGAAGTTATTTCCGCCGGTATTCAGATTTCGGTCAAATCTTGGGAAGTTGGAGCTGCTGACTTCGATCCGGATACTATGTCCTTTTTCGAAGTAATTGGAGGTACTCATTGGAGTCATTTTGACCTCATAGACTTTGCCATCTTCCATCATCACTTCCTTGTCGTAGCCTTCTCTGTATCTCACGCGCTGAATTGTTTCGTCCAGATTGTACGCTTTTCCGTCAGGGTAGACATCGATCAGTTTGATAGTGACGTCCGTGTCTTTGGCGTCTGAAGAGAGGTAAAGATACGATTCAATGAAGCCGGATATCTCCACGCCTTCTTCCAAAGGTGCGGAAGTGTAAACGAGAATATCGTCTCTCAGCTCCATTTCCTGCTGATCATAGGCTCCGCCTTGCACGGCATTTCCGGTACAGCAGACATTGCCTCCGTAGGAATTAACCGGATTCAACGGGTCATATTTGAAGGTATCAAGGTTCGCTTTTCTTGGCTTTTTGGCGGATAGGGTTCCGTCACCATTTCTAGTATTTGCTTTTCCTTCGGAATCCAAATAGTAGGTCGTCATCACCGATTCAGCCGGAGGCCATACATCGCTGCTCTGCCATTTATTGGAACCCATGGTGAAGTACTGCACTTTTGGCATTTCAGAAACGGTGTCATTTTTTTCGCCTTTAAGCCAAAGGTCAAACCATGCCGTGATGATCTCGTCATAGTTCAATCGGGCATCTCCTACACTTCTCTCGCCAACCATTGTATCCTCGGTAGCACGAGTGTAAGAGCAATGCAGAACCGGCGCGATCACCAGATATTGGTTGTTTCTTGCCATCTCAGAGACAGCATTTTTCCGCACATGATTGTAAAGTGCGATGTTTGGACTGCTCGACACATCGTACCAGGATACAAACCAAAAGCTCGGTTTATCAAACGGCATATCGTCGTGATACAATCCGCCCTTATACCATTTTGCGTCATTGGGATCGCGGGTGATCATTTCTTCATAGATTCCCATTGGGCCGTCCACATTTTCAATGATGTCTTCCACCGGCAAGTGACTTAATCCTGCTTTCCAGTCAACTTTTGGGTATTCCGGAGCCATGTCATAGAATCTCTGAAGTCTCAGCAGGTCTTTTTGCTCAATTCCAACAGGCAGTCTTGGCGCCATCGGATCGTGCTGAGTGCCGTAAAGCCAAGCCGTGAAAAGCATTTGATTTGCTCCGCCACGATAGAAATTGCCTTGCTCGAAAAACTCACCGATTCTTCCCACACCTGCGCCAAATCCCTGAGGAACCAATGCTGCATGTGCCGGATGATTCATCGATGCGACTGCCATTTGCCACTCTGCAGTGGAGGAGCAACCGAGCGTACCGATCTTCCCATTGCTCCAGGGTTGCTTGGACATCCATTCCATTGCGTCGTATCCGTCACTCAGCGGCGTTCCCAAAATATCCCATTCTCCTTCGGAAAAGAATCTTCCGCGTTCGTTTTGAACCACGTAAGCATATCCCTTTTTCACCCACTCCAAAGCAGTTTGCATGCCTCGGGTGTTCATTTCTCCATTTCCGTAGGTGTTAAAGTTGTAAGGAGTTCGCGAGAAAACGATCGGAACAGGATCATCGCCTTTCGGTCGGTAGATGTCTGTTGCCAGGCGAACGCCATCGCGCATTGGCATCATGACTTTTTGGTCCACTATGGCAACTTCCTCTAGCTGATCGATGATTGATTTTTCCTGCGGAAAAGCCACTCCATGAATCAGGAGAAACAGGAAAAGAAGTAAGAATTTAGGATTGGATTTCATTTGAAAATCATTTTGGATGAAACAATTTAAACAGGCTTTGCCAAATCTGAACCAGAATTTGATAAAAGGTTTCAGCCGATCCGCTTCATATTTATTTCATTTAAAGGAAAAGAAAGTTCGTTGGGGTTTAAGAACCAAGAGTTCAATGAGTTGGAGAAATTGGAATTGGTTCATTTTCCTGAAATGGGTTTTAATCCTTTCGAATTCCTCTTTTAAGCCTAAATTTGCACCCTCTAAGATTTTTAAAAATGAGCCAAAGCAAAGCCAACGCCCTGAGCACTTGGGTGGAAATTCCCAAGAATTCAGACTTTACGATTTACAATCTTCCTTTTGGAGTTTTCAAAAGTAAAAAGCTCAGTCCCAGAATCGGGATAGCCATCGGAGATAAAATTGTCGATTTGAGCATATTGGATCAGGAAGGATTCTTTGCAAACATGTTTCTTCCGGAAGGGATTTTTCTGAGAGATGCCTTGAACGATCTGATTGGGTTGGGGAAAGTGCAAACCCGGAAAATCCGCGAGCGAGTTCAGGATTTGCTTTTAGCCGATAATGAGAAACTTCGTGATCACCAAAGCCGGGGAAAAGCGATGGTCAATCGCAAAGAAGCTGAGATGCTCATGCCGGTGAAAATCGGAGATTACACAGATTTCTACAGCAGCATTGAGCATGCGACCAACGTTGGGAAAATGTTTCGGGATCCGGGAAATGCCCTTTTGCCAAACTGGAAACATTTGCCGGTTGGCTACAATGGAAGAGCATCTTCGATCATTCCCTCGGGCGTGCCGATCACAAGACCTAAGGGCCAATTCAAAGAAGCTGATATGGAACCTCCGGTTTTCGGGCCGAGCAAGAGACTTGATTTTGAATTGGAACTGGCTTTTATCACAGGAAAATCCACCAAACTGGGAGATTCAGTTTCCACTGCTGAGGCTGAAGATTATATTTTTGGATTCGTACTTTTCAATGACTGGTCAGCTCGTGACATTCAGGCTTGGGAATATGTGCCTCTTGGGCCGTTTTTGGGAAAAAGTTTCGGTTCCTCGATTTCTCCTTGGGTAGTAACTCTCGAAGCGCTTGAGCCTTTCAGAACGCAAGGACCCACTCAGGAACCTGAAGTTTTGCCTTATCTGAAATCAGAAAAGCCGGGCAATTTTGACATTCAATTGGAAGTGTTTATCCAGCCGGACGGCAAAGCTGCGAGCAAAGTCTGCACATCCAATTTCAAATACATGTATTGGAATATAGCTCAGCAACTCGCTCATCACACGAGCAACGGATGCAATATCAATGTTGGAGATATGATGGCTTCGGGTACGATCTCAGGACCTACAGAAGATTCATTCGGGTCGATGCTGGAGCTTTCCTGGAAGGGAACCAAGCCAGTCAAGCTTGAAACAGGCGAGGAGCGGAGATTTATTGAGGACGGAGATACCGTGATCATGAAAGGATTTGCCGAAAAAGACGGAATTCGGGTTGGCTTCGGAGAGGTCAGCTCGCAAGTGTTGCCAAGTAAATAAGCAACTCACTTCTAACAATATAGAGCCCTGAGATCACTTTTTTCAGGGCTTTTTCTTTGATATTTTTTGATGAAAAATGGAAATCTGGTGGGAGTGAATTTTTATGAAACGTATTTGGCCTCACTTTCTTCAAGTATTTGCGCTGAACCCAAAACGGCTACAAAAGAAAATTAGGACTGCCTCTATCTTTTAGTGCTTGCTTGGGATTTAATTCGGTTGACTGAATAGGCGTTCTTTTTTCAACTTGAAAACTTATTGTTTATCCTGTTCTTCAGAAGATTTGCCTCCAAAAATTTTGTAAAGTAAAAACCCGATGCCTGCAAGAAAATGCAGAATCAGAATTCCCACTATGATGTACAAACCAGTGTTGGACATGTTTTTTTTATTCTAAGTTAGAAGACAAAGCGATACCCTGAAAACTAAGAAAGCCAACCTGTGAAGGTTGGCTTTCTAATCTTGTTGGCTTCAGATTCGGCTTATTTAAATCCGATCTCTTTCAAGCCTTCATGGCTGATTTTGATTGCTTCAAGCGGATCAAGACCGAACGTATTATCCTGCTCTACTAAGTAGTATTTCATTCCTGACTTCTTTTTTGCTTTCAAAATTCTCTTGAAGTCAATAGTTCCTGTTCCAACCGGAGCAAATACTCCTTCGGTGCTCATGTCTTTTACGTGCCAAGACTTGAATCGTCCAGGATATCTATTGAAGTAAGACAAGGGATCAACTTCAGCTTTGGTCACCCAGAAAAGATCCATTTGGAAATTGACGAATTCAGGATTGCATTTTTCCAAAAGAACATCCTCGATCACTGTACCGTCAGCCAAAGGCTTAAACTCAAAGTCATGATTGTGATAAAGTAAACTAATTCCTGCATTATGGCATTTTTCTCCCAAGGTGTTCATGATTTTTACTAGATCATCGGCGGTGCCTTTCATGGCCATGGAGCGAGTTGCTTGGTCAAATGTAAACATGCCCATTGGAGGCACAGGAATCACGAAATAAGATATACCGGCAGCTTTCACATCTTCGATCAACTGATCTGCATTTTCCATATTTACCATTCCCATATGGGCACTTTTGGCAGTCAGGCCAAGTGTCTCCAAATAGGATTTGAATTCAGCAGGTGTCATTCCGTAGAATTTACCATCGGCATAGTTTGCGGCCTCTACATAAGCGTAACCTGCATCTGCTACTGCTTTCAGCGTTCCTTTCGGATCTTTGGTCATTGCATCACGAACTGTGTAAAGGGCTAGTCCGCCAAATTTCTTGGTTTTTTTAGGCGGAGATGCCTGAATAGAATTGGTGGTTTCTGCACTGTTGGTTTTTGGGCTGAAAGCTGTAAAAGCAAACGCCAATGCCAACAGGAGAGTAATGGGTAAATTGAAGTATCGTTTCATTTAGATAGGTTTTTGTTGGCGTTAAGATACCCAAATCAGATTTAATTCTGACAATTTATTGGATGGAAATCCCATAGAAGGGAAGAACGGAATTTGCTAAAAGGCACCAAAGACCAAAGATTTTTTTACACCAATGCTGTAGAGAAATACATTAACTGTTTTTCACAAAGTTTTTCATTTAAAGGATTGAATTTTCATTTAAAACCAAAAGCCAAAGGGAAAATGAAAACAACTACAACTGCCCAGATAAAGTAAACCGGGAGGTACATCACTATAGATCTGCCTACTTCGGATAAAGCTGATTTCTTCGAAACAGTCTTGTAAAGTTTCCCTGTTACCACCAGCAGATGAACCAGTATTAAAACGTTGCTGCCTAAAACTGCTAACCTATTTGGAGTAATTCCCCACTCGGAAATTCGGAATGTGATAGCAGAAAGAGCGATTCCATTGACCACCACTGTGACTATGGAAAGCGATAAAAGGATCCAAATGCCGAAGGAGTTCGCTTCTTTGGAGGAGCTTTCGGCAACGGAAAAGAAAATCAAGGCCATCACCCCAACTAATAGCGCATTGAACAGCAACAGGAATTCCCGGTCGTTGTAGGGGTCTTTTCCGGTGATGGCAATGGCTAACAAGTAGATCACCAGCATTACCAGCACCAAAGGGCTGAAGATTTTGGCAATCACAGGAGAGACTTTGTTCACCAATTGAGGATTGGTGTGGGTAAGGTAAGTGCCAAGAATTGCAACTGCCGGAAGTCCAAATGCCACCACGTAATTGAAGTAGAACTCCTCGATTTTGATTCCGATCAATTCAAAAAGCCCGACGGTAATTCCGGTCATCAATACTCCGGCAATTCCCAATAGCACACACATCACAGCAGCTTCCCCATTAAACCGCAGGTAACTTAGTCGGTTTTTCCAATTAAGAAGATCAGGTCCGGAATAGGCTGTGCCCAACAATCCCCAAAGAATCAGAGGCAGGTGGATGCAAGCCAAAATCAAAGTGTCAGTTTCCTTTCCCGGCAGGGAATTGATATAGACCAGAGAAAGGCCTGTGATTCCGGCAAGGATGGCTTTGGTGTTGAGTGAAAGCTGATTCTTCCAGGAAAAAAAGGCCGTGATCAAAGGCAGGATGATGAAACTGATATTACGCGGGTAGAAAAATTCCTCATCAATGGAAAAGATCTCGGGGATTTTGGCAAGGATGCCGGCTGTGATAATCCCGAGAATTACCCAAAGGTGTTCTTTTTTTGAACCCCAGGAAATGGCATCTGTCTCATCTTTCAGACGCTCGTGCCAGAACTCAGCGAGCTCTTTGCCTTTGATTTCAGGATAAACTGAAAGGAAATCATGTTTGAATTCGGACTTGTTGGATCGGTAGAGTTTCTCCAATTCTTCTGGGTGTTGGAGGTTGGAAAGGATTTGGTTTTGCATAAAATATGGAAGATTAAAGGTGGAAGAAGAGATGAATGGATAAGTCAAGGTCAATCCCAGTCGCCGGTTAAGTTGAATGCAATTACAGCACTCAGCCAAAGGACAACGAAATAGAAAATGGTGCTGAATATGATGGCAATCAGTTTATGCTTTCCGATAGGGAACCACACAAACCCCATCAGATAGAAGAAAACACCGCCAAAGGATCCACCCAACGGGATAATTATAAGAGGGGTAAGCATCCAGGTTTCTAATTGGTCTTCTTTGGTGAGTACGATAAAAAGAAGTAGAGCGAACGGGGCAAGTGCCCCGAGTAATGCCGGAAGGCCCAGGCTTTTAACCGATTGACCTTGAAAGAATTCGTTTGGCTTGTTCATGTGACTTATAAATTTAAGGTTTATGAAAGTACTTTGAAATACAAAGTGAATGGATAAATTTTTTTAGGTTTTGTTTTCATATGATTTCATTTTTTTTCAAAGGCCATTTGGAATCTCGCATTAAGGATACACCTCGCTAGGTCTGACTTTTTTCGTTTTGCTCGATTTCTTTGATCAAATTTTCGAGGAATTCCAGGTGATCCCTAAAGGCATTTTTGCCTGCTTCCGTCGCGGAGTAATTGGTGATGGGTTTTCTACCCACAAAGGATTTGTCAACACGGATGAACTCTGCACTTTCCAGATTCCGCAGGTGCGAAGCCAAATTTCCATCCGTGACATCCAGAATTTCCTTGAATGAATTGAAATCATACTGCTCATTGACCATCAGGATAGACATGATGCGCAGTCGGATGACATTTTCAAACGCCTTGTCGTAAGTACCTTTCACTTTATCGGTCGTATTTAAAATACATCATCGAGCCGTAGATCACATGCAAGACTCCAAATCCCAATGCCCAACAGATTAGCCCAAAATCAGGAAAGAAAGCTGCAATAATCCCTAAGATGAGCTGTCCGATTCCCAGATTTTTGATTTCACCGAGGGTAAAATGAGAGGCATTGATCAATCCCAAACCATAGAAAATCAAGGTAGCAGGGGCGATCATTGGATAGGCGCTTTGGTGAATCAAGGCGAAGGAAAATAGTCCGCCAGCCAGGACTGGAATGAATAATGCCAGAAGAAACCGCTTGCTCGCCGGAGACCTAAACTGCTGAGATTTCCGTTGGCTTTTGTCTTGGCTGAGCAAATAAGCCGAACCCACTGCCAACACTAAAACGACCAAAGCAACCGCCAGCAAATTGATTTGCAGGTCCGCTGCAGAAATTGATTCGGTTCCCACCCCATATTCCGTTGAGGGAAAATAAATCCAATACCAAGCGATCCCTGAACCTACAAAAGAGTAGATCCCAGCCAGGATTCCAGCAAGTCCACTGAGTGAAAGAAAGCGGGTGCTTTGCTCCATCATGGATTTGATATCTGCTAATTCTTGTTCCGGTTTTCTCATATTTAAAAGTACTTTGAAATACAAAGTAAATGAAGTTTTTGTAAATTGATTCTAGGAGAAGAAAATATTTTCCCGATAGATACATTCTACCAATAGCCAATTATTATTCATGCGCATCTCGACTTCGATCTGTGTCCGATATTATTGTTATTATAGGATGGGAGGAACCAAAATAAGGTGGCCGAGCGAAGTCGAGGCCATTTGAAAAAAGAGATAGTGGCGTAGTAGCAAATAATAATAGTCCCAAAAATGTTTAAATGGATATTACTTACAGTTTGATATTTTGGAGGATTCAAATCAAAGCCTATGAACCTGAAGCATATTATTCCATTTTTCATTGGTGTTCTTCTGAGTTTTTCACTCGCCGCCAAGGATATATATGTGTCACCTTTTGGAAATGATTTCAATGAAGGAACCAAAAAACTTCCACTACAAACAATCTCTTCAGCCCAAGTCATGGCCATCAATCTTTTGGAAAGCGGAGAGGAATCCGAGATTACGGTTTGGTTGGCCGGAGGAACATATTCAATTTCGGAACCTTTGGTTTTTAAATCCTTTAATCCAAGCGGAGAAAATGGAAGCCTTGTTTTTAAAGCTCAAAAAGGTGAATCGCCCATTATTTCAGGGGGAGTGGAACTCACCGATTGGAGTAAAAATGAGAATGGATTTTGGGAAGCCCCTTTGCCGGAAGTTTTGGAAGGGGAAACCAGTTTTCGTGAGCTATTTGTCGGAGGAAAAAGGGCAATCCGGGCAAGATTTCCCAATGAAGGCTATCTCCATGTGAAAAAAGCCGGAGAAGACCGTCGTACCAATTTCTTTTTTGAAAAAAGTGATTTCCCTATTCCGGGTAATTTGGAAGGTTTGGAGTTGGTCTTCTTACACGATTGGTCCATATCCAGAATCGGGGTTAAAGAAATTGATGCCGTTAATAATCAGTTATTCGCGGTGGATTCCATCGGCGCAAAATCTCCTGATTTTTTTACCATCGACAATTGGGAACCCAATCCGCGCTATTTTCTCGAAAATGCTCCTGAGTTTTTGGATGCAGATTACGAGTGGATTTTTCAGAATGACTCAAAGAAATTTCTGTTGAAACTTCCCGAAGGCGTAAATCCCAATAACTTACAAGTGGTAGTTCCACTTTCAGAAGGCTTGATTTCTTTCATCGGGGAGGAAAACCAATTAGTAAAAAACATCCATTTCGAAGGGATCACCTTTCAATTCAGCAAATGGGAAATTCCTGAAAAAGGATATTGTGGAGTTCAGGCATGTCATTTCGATCCGCGTCCGTCAACTGGTGGATGGTCTGTAGTGCCGGCGGCAATTTCATCCGTTTGGGCAGAAAACATTTCATTTGCCGATTGTACTTTTAAGAATTTTGGAGGTTCGGGAATTTGGTTTGGGACCGGATCCAAAAACTGTAAAGTGGTGGATTCAGAACTGTTGGATATTTCCGGCAACGGAATTATGATCGGAGAGGGTCAGGATCGGAAAGTCAATGGCCAACCTTGGTGGACATCGGCTCCGGATCAAGTGGCTTTGGGAAATACCATCGAAAATTGCACGGTAACCCAAGTTGGAGACCAGTTTTACGGGGCAGTGGGAATTTGGGGAGGTTTAACTGCAGAAACGTCGATAATGAACAACCATATTTTCGACTTGCCATATACCGGGATTTCTGTAGGATGGATGTGGAGTCCGGTTGCAACTCCTTCCCGGCAAAATATCATTTCCGGAAACCATATTCATGACATCATGAATATCTTGAGCGATGGCGGTGGGATTTATATGCTAGGACTTCAGCCGGGAAGCAAGATTCTCAACAACCGAATTCACGATGTCGAGGTAAATGCCGGACGTGCCGAAAGCAACGGCATGTTTCTCGACGAAGGCATCACTGATGTGCTGGTGGAGGGAAATCTGGTGTACGACATTGCTAAATCTCCACTTCGATTTCACAGAGCTTTCGTCAATTTGGTCAGAGGCAATTACTTTTTCAGTAAAGAAGGGAATCCGCCGATCCGATACAATACCACCAAAGAAGAGGATATTCAGAAAGTGGACAATAAGGTGTTTACCGAAGGGGAATCAGGGTATGATCGGGAATTGAAAAAGGCTATTTCCAAGTGGGAAAAGAACGCCGGGAAAGCTGCAAAAAGATAGATCTGCAAGGCTTAGAATAAATTTCAAGGTCTTGGGACCTCATTTTCCAATTATTCCGGAGTGATTTTTTTGAATGAAAATTGGTGAAACTGGGAATATTCTTCACCATTTTGTTGGTATGCTACACAGCTAAATTTGCCCAAATCCCCCAAAACACACGCTGGGGGCAGGCGGAACACTAATTGCCTTATTCTTGGGGAACACTAAACCAACATATTTACTTATGAAAACTATTAATCAAAATCAACCCACCTCTTTGATGCGTTCAGCTTTGGTCAAAAGATCAGGAGTTGTATTGCTTACCGCATTTTCTCTCCTTGGTTTTGCTTCTTGCGAAAATGACGACGACGAGCCAATTTCTGATCAAGTCAGTCAGCAAGATCGAAATTTTGCAATTTCCTCATCTCAATTTTTAAATGCTCAAATTTCTCTTGGGGAATTGGCGCTGAAAAATGGCGAAGATGACTCAGTTTTGGATTATGGCCGTCTGATTGTTGACGAAAATACTGCAAGTAAGATCGAGTTTAGCGCGATCCTGGATTCAAAGGATGTGGAAATGTCTGAAGAAATCTCAGCCGAAATGCAGCTCAAACTTACTGAGCTGACTTTCTTGCAAGGCAAGGCTTTTGACGAAGCATTTATTGATTTTCAGATTACCAGCCTGGATAATTCTATCTCCATGTTTGAAAATCAAGTAGACAATGGTCTAAACTTCACAATCAAAGGATACGCTGAAAAGACTTTGGCAACTATCAAATCTCATAAAAAAGAAGCGCTATTAGTGAGAGCTGAAATCGATATCGAGAATTTGTAAGATTACAATTCTTAGGATAGGAAGCCGGTTACCCTTTTGGGTGCCGGCTTTTTTTGTGCAATTCACCTAGCCTGCTTCTGCGAAAGCAAAAAAAAACGCAGACTTGGTGAGCCTGCGTTTTTTTAGGTTTGATTTTTATGTTTTAGAAAAGCATCGGGGCAAACATGGAAAGGTAAGTTCTCCAATTGGCCCAGGTATGACCGCCTTCATTTTCGAAGTAGACATGTTCAAAACCTGTTTTATCAAGCATGCTGAGCAATCTTTTGTTGGATTCCATTACGAAATCTTCTTTTCCGCAGGCTACCCAATATTTAGCAACACCACTTTCCTTGAGTGCAGTGAATTTTTTCTCCATCTCAACCATATCTGCATTGGCATCGAAAATCCCGCTGCTGAAAACTCCGATGTAGTTGAAGGTGCCAGGATAAGCAATCGAAGCATTGATGGTGTGACCTCCGCCCATGGATAAACCGGCTAAAGCTCTGTGATCTTTGTCAGCAATTGCCCGGAAGTTCTTTTCGATATAGGGAACTACGTCCTCTACGAGGCTTTTTTCAAACTTTCCCTGAAACTTGGCAAAAGTTTCGCGGGTTGGAACTGGTTGGCCGGGTACGTTTCTGAGTGTAGAAGTTTGCCAAGCGTTACCATTGGTCATTACGACGATCATTGGTTTTGATTTACCCGAAGCGATCAAGTTGTCCAAAATCAAATTTGCACGACCCAGAGAAGACCAAGCGTCTTCATCTCCACCTGCGCCATGAAGCAGATACAAGACAGGGTAAGAATCTTTTCCGCTGTCATACCCGGGAGGAGTGTATACGTACATTCTTCGGTCGGCGCCCAATGATGGCGATTTGTACCAAACTTGGGAGATGTTGCCATGAGGCGTGTCATTCAGTTGGTAAACATCCGATTCTGCTCCTGGCACGATCAGTAAGCTTGCATAGCGGGTACCATCCCGAAGTGCTTGAGAATTGGTTGGGTCGATTGCCGCTACTCCGTCGATGAAGAAATTGTAATGGTACATCGAAGAAGGAAGTGGATCGATCGTCACGGACCATACTCCTTGTTCCCCTTTTGTCAGGGGCAAAGTTTCGCCCCATCCCATCCAACTTCCGTTGACGGTGACCTCATTGGCTTTTTCCGAAAGGACTCTGAAAGTGACTGAATTATTGGCTGCAATTTCCGGAGAAACTACCTTTGGAGCCTGCATGGCACTGATTTCCTGTGCCTGCAAGTTGATGGCATTGCCCATCAAGAGGAGAGCAGCTATGCCTGTGGTAAAATGTTTGAATTTCATTGTTTTAGGTTATTATTAGTTAAATAGTTTTGGTGCAAAATTGTGTAAATCATGTCTCCAGACATGCCAGGTATGTCCTCCGGGCATTTCGGTGAATTCATACTTGATGCCGTTTTTGTCGAAGACTTTGAGCATTTCATTCCCGTTCGCATAGGCAATATCTTCGGGCCCACCTTGGGTGAAAAGTAAGATTTTAGCTGTTTTATTTAAAGTGGAAGCGATTTCTGCCAATCGGGCATCTCCCGTTTTATACATTTCTTCGTTGTTGGCAAACCAGCCCGAACTCATCACATTGAGGTAGCCAAACATATCCGGATGGGCCATGAATGAATCCAAAACTTCCAGTCCACCCATCGAAAGTCCCGCCAATGCTCGGTGGTTTGCATCCGTATAGACATTGTAATTTTTCTCAACGAAGGGAATCAGGTCATTTACAAAATCTTTGACAAACAGTTTAGTGTCCATTCCACCATCCGGCATTACCAGAATCATTTCTTTTGATTTGCCTTCTGCTAATAGATTGTCCATGATCAATCCCGCGCGACCTACATTTGGCCAAGCCAAATCGCTATCACCACCGCCATGGATCAGATAAAATACGGGAAGTTTTGTGTTTTTGGAATTGTATCCTGCAGGAGTCCAGATATGCATCCGGCGCATACTTTGAGTGGTGGTGGAATAATAATAGACAGAGGAAACAGCTCCGTGTGGGACGTCTTTTCGCATGGCGAAAAACTCCTCTTCCCCATTTGGTAAGACATCTACCAAAGCTGAGGTTTCATTTGCATTTGGTGCTTTTGGGTCGTAAACTTTTACCCCATCGACCAGAAAATGGTAGCGATAGGTTCCTGTTTTCACCTGAGGAACTGTAAATGTCCAGACTCCATTCTCTGCCTTGATTCCTTCGATTTTTTGCCCCCAGGGAATGACATCGCCTCCAACGGATACTACTTCTGAATTGGGTGCATAGATCTTGAAAACCACATCCCCATTTGGCAAGACTTCTGCAGACTTCAGATTGTCATTAGGAGTGGGAGTTCGCTGAGGGATTTGGGCAAAAGCAAAGTGGGAGAGCAGCAGCAGAAGCAGTGCCACCGGGCTGGCTTTAAAAGTATTCATTGGCTTTAGGTTTAATGGGTTCCTTGAAATCTGATCAGTGATTTTTCTTTTTAAAGAATAAATCCTGAAAATTAAAACCTGTGCATAAGAAAAGACTTATGCACAGGTGCTACAATAGGTTTGGTTGAAAGTAAATTACTTGAAAAGCTGCGGTGTAAACTGGGTGAGGTACACTCTCCAGTTTCTCCAGATATGACCGCCTTCACTTTCGACATAGTCGTACTTCATTCCCATGCTGTCCAGTTTTGCGCGGTATTCCTTGTTGGCATCGTAGAGAAAGTCTGTTTTGCCGATGGCAATCCAATATAGTTTGTACCCATTATCCATTTGAGCTTTTAGGCTGCCGTCAAAGTCGCTATAAACCTTGCCAGTTGCATCTTCACGAGCCATGATCGCTGCTGAAAACAAGCCAACGTAATCGAAGGTATTCGGATAGAATCTTGAGATGTGCAGGGAATGATAACCTCCCATGGAAAGTCCTGCAATGGCGCGGTTTGCTTTATCGGCTTTTACCTGATAGTTACTTTCCACGAATTTGATGATGTCGCTAAATGCGCCTTCATAAGTTCCATCCATAGTTTTTGCAACCATAAATTGAGGCTTGTAAAAGCCTTCACTTCCTTCTCCAGGAGCTCCGTCCTGGATGACATTTCCGTTAGGCATCACCACAATCATTGGTTTTACTTTTCCTTCCTCGATCAGGTTGTCCATGATCTGAGCCGTACGACCCAAAGCAATCCAGGCTTCTTCATCTCCGCCAGCTCCGTGAAGGAGGTAAAGCACAGGATATTTCTCATTGCTTTTTTCATATCCCGGAGGTGTATAGATCGTAATCCTTCTGTCCATATTCAATCCTGGAGAATCATACCAACGACGGGTAACTGTGCCGTGAGGAACATCCTGAATTCGGTAAAGATCTGCTTGTCCGTCACCCACGATGAAGACGTTGGTCACCGAAGCCACATCCCGAATAAGAAATGGGTTACTTGGATCAGTAGTTCTAAAGTCATCGATAAGAAAGGAATAGCTGTATAGTTCCGGGCTTAGGGCTTGAGATTTAAATTCCCAAACGCCGTTTGCATCCTTCACCAATTCAGCTTTGCCAGGTCCATCCATTGGACCTCTTGGCGTTTCCATTTTCATAGTGGGTAAAAAATCCCCCGTCACCTGAACAGCTTTTGCATTGGGAGCATGAAGTCTGAAAGTGACGGTTCCATCTTCATGGATTTCGGGTGAAGTAATGTTTTGTGCCCGAAATATGGCTTCCTGCGCTTGGGAGCTGAATCCTAGCGTGGAAAAGAATAACAGGATAAGTAGCAAGTGTTTGTTCATGGGATATTGTCTATTGTGTCAAAGTGGAAAAATAGAAAATATAGAAATGAAATCCTACGAATGAATCTGGTTAGATGAAAAAAGGATGGTTGGAAGATTGTTAAGTAAAGAAAGACATGGAGATGCACAGAGGAGTCACGGAGGAACACGGAGGAGTTGTTTGTAAGGAAAGTCAGGGGAAATTGACTTGGTATCAGAAAGCGGACTTTGCCTGAAATAATGAAAGAAGCCGAAGACGATTGAAAACAGATGGGCGTTAATAAATCACCGAAACAATGCGGAATCTCAGAGATCTATCAATAAAATGGAAGAGAAGGAAATCATTTCAATCTTCTTTTTCAATTGAAATCTTAATTGTCAAGAGGTATCCCGACTGATTTTTGTTTTCGACTCAAAAATCTAAGGTTTTTGAGATTGTATGCCGAATTCTGTGAAATAAGCTTCAGTCAATTCTAATCGCTCTTTCCCTTGTTCAGTTATAAAAGCAACTTTTAATCCAGCATAAGTGGTACTTAGAAAGGAAGTCAAGGCAGCAGTTCTAATAGAATGATCCACTTGGCTCAGTGTATATAAAATTTCGATTAAAAATGAACCCAAAGCGTCTTCATCGATTGCTCTTTGAGAAGATTGGTCAGGAGTATAAGCGTTAATTTTTTTCAACTTTTCTTCAAAAATTGTTGCGGAATATTCTAAAATCAATGATTCATCAGGCTTGCTGCTATTTAATTCGATAGCAATTAAGTTTGCTTTTTCCAATTTTTCTTTTGAATTCCCCATTGAAGCATAAACCATTTTTGCTTCCTCATATAATCCAGCTTCTTTATAGGCTCGAAGTTTATATTCGTTGATATCGATTCCCTGGCTTTCAAGATCTGTTTCAAGTTGTTCATTTACCAATCTTATTTCTCCTTTGATCATTTCATCGTGGGTACGATTCATGTCACTATCAGGATATTTTAATTTGCATTGTCTTTCACAAAAGATGACTAATCCATAATATCTATAAATTGACATTTCATCAGGATTTTCTTCTGTAAATCTGGCATTCACTTCATACTGCTTTAAGTCTAAAGCTTCGCCGTATCTTCCTTCATTAGCCAGTTCGATAAATTTCTTGTAGGCACTTCTACTTTTTACTTCATTTTTGCAATCACCGCAACTAGAACTCGTCCACATTGAGCCTAATTCAATCATCTCAATCCTTTGAGCCTTTTCGTCTTTTTTACTTTGTTTGGGATTTCCCGCTGTACTTTTGTTGTTATTACCACTATTCGTGTTGCCGGAGTAATCAAGATTTTTATTGGAAAAACTGAATTGAGAAGGATCTCCATACCCACCAAGTGTCAGTGTTGTTCCATCACTATATTTAGTGGTTGTCGCTCGATAATCTTTCGTTGTCTGACCTACAGCCATGGAACATATTAAAAATTGAAAAAAACAAACTATCAGAACATTTTTCATAGGATAGATATTTATTGATAAGTAAGTTATGTTCTTTTTGGAGACTCCCAAGCGGTTAAGTTTCCTGGCCGAAAATCTTTCAGTGAAAGCCGTTAAGGAGAAAGTTGTATATGAAGTTGGTTTTAGCGGATGTCACTTCAATCCCTTAAAAATGTCTTGTCAAAAAGTTGGAATGTGGAAGATGTTTTTTAAAGAATAAGGAGATTTTAATTGTCATGAACGAATCATCTAAAACGTATTAGGCATTAAAAAACTCCTTCACCTGAACTGATAGAACCTCTTTTCTCCCACATCTCCTTACTTCAACTTTACCGGAAGAAAAGTCAATTCTGCACCATCCATTTTTTGGATTTGCATCACCTCGGGTTTGCTTGTATAGGACCATCTTATAAACTCACAGGAATCCTGAAAGGAGGCGGAAGTTCTGCCGTTGACGGAATTGATTTCTTCTCCGACTTCAATTAATTCATCTTCAGGAATGGCTCCGATTGATTTGCTCTTTAGGATCAGCTTTCCGTTTTGGAATTGTACTCCCATCTGCATCGGATCCTGGAACCAAGCCCCTTCCGGTTTTATACTGATGTGGTAACTGGATTCGGAATTGTTGATAATCAACCGGCTTCCCAAAGACGTGAAAAAGCGAAGTCCCAATTTGGGTCCCGAAGACATCTCAAAATCCACAGGAATATCATTCAGGTAATGCTCCCCGATTTTCAAACTGTCCACCAAAATCGTCTTCACATTGACAGTGCTACTGCTTAACGCCCCCATCGCACCACGGATGTTGGGATTACTCAAGCCAAGACTGTCCATCTTTGAGATATAACCCTGGACCGAACTGCTGTTGGCAGGATAGCTGAATACTTGCGAATAACCGGTGTCGATCAGGATATTTTTAAATTCTTTTCCGGCAAGATTAACTGAAACAAAAGGTCGATTATTTGAATACGTAACTGGAAAACTCATAAAGCCTGATCCAGCAGGGAAAGGTGCCCGAGAAAAACGGATGATCATTTTTTCAAAATCAATCTCCCAGTTGAGTTGACCGATAATGTCTGACCCCAGCAGATAGTAATCCAGGCAATAGAGGTATTCCATGTCATTGACCAAACTGCGGACTTTTGGGAAACTGATATCTCCAAGTTGGATTTCCTCCGTTACCCCGGTTGGAACTTTGGTTGTCTGACTATTGGAATCCCGCATCTTGATTTTTCCGCCTTTGACCTCCAGTCTTTTGGCAGGCTCTGCCAGGGAATTGGCCAAACCCATGCTCGCTCCTGTATCGAACGCAAAATCTGTTTCCACCCCGTTCATTTTACCTTTCAACACCAGCAAACCTGCATCGATATGGAAAGGAAGCGAGTACACTGAGTCAGAAATCGTCAGTTCTTGGGCATTTCCCGGCAAGCAAAATAAACTCAGCAAAAGGATAAAAATCAGGAATCGTTTCATAGCGGCCGAAGGTATAGTTTTCCTCCAAAAATCTGAAAAGTGTTTTCTGGTAAAAACCCCCAATACACCAACTATATGATTGATTAAAAATGAATTTATTCCACTCTTAGATTTGAAAATCTTCCTCGAGAGAAAAAAGGAAATAGGCTTGATCCATTTTCAAATTCAATCTTAAACAAAGAGAGATGCTTACGATTGCTTAAGCGGACAAGACCTTTTCAATGCTATGATTAGACTCGCAGCATCCTTTGAATCAACCGATTTGTTTTTCAAGAAAACTCGTTGAACCTTGTCTGTCAAGTAGTTAATTATTATATTCTACTTTGAATTGAGGAGTTATTGAGAACATTCTTTTTTAATTTTTTCCCAAACCCGACTTCCTATGATTTTTCAAAATTTCCAACCTTCTTCTGAATTAGCAGGAATAGTAAAAACATATCATATCCGGCATTTTGAATTTCCTCCAAACGCAAAAATCCCTGTCAAACCATTTGCACCAAGGCCGGAGCAATACATAACATTTTATGTGAAAGGATTTGAGACAATCTATTTGCAGAAAGACCAGATGTCCCTGACAAGAAGTAAAACTTCCATCATCGGACAGTCCACTCAGCTGGTTCAAAGGAAAGTCTCTCCTCGATTTTTGATCATTCAGGTTCCTTTTTTTCCGGGAGCATTATTTGGACTTACAGGGATTCCATTTGATCAGTTGAAGGATAAATCAGTGGAACTTGACTTGATTTATCCAGAGGAAACCAGAGTGGTAGATCAAAAACTGCAGGAAGCCAAAAGTTATTCGGAAATGATCAGGATTGTGGATGAATTTTTCATTTCTCTGGTTCGCAGCAAATCAAAGTTTTCCAAAAATCCCTTTGAGCGGGTTTTACCTTTTTTTACTGATTCCTACAATGATAAAAGAATTGATTTGCTGGCGGATCAGGCATGTCTTTCTGTTCGACAGTTTGAACGGCTTTCCAAAAATTATTTTGGTGTCGGTCCCAAGACCATGATGAGGATAAACAGGTTTAGCGAAAGTTTTATTCTAAAAAATCGTCATCCTGAACATTCTTGGTTTGACGTAGCGATATCCTGTGGCTATGTGGATTACCAGCATATGGTGCGGGATTATAAAGAATTTGCCGGTTTTAAGCCAAACGAGCTTTGGGTTTCCGATGGAAAGTCTCCTGATCGGGTTTTGGGTTTGAGATGATTTTTGCGTGATGCTACCCCAAAGGGAACCTCTAATGTTGTCGTTTTTTTACCACTAAAGGTTTAACAAAAAGAGAAAACTTTATGATGTCACACCAGGTACCTGTTTAATTAAACAGTTGAAAATAAGTTGCTTGCAAATTTTTAGGTATTGGTTTGAAAGAATTTTTATCTCACCTAACTCACAAAACCATGAAACAAGTAATCTCAAGTGCGATCCATCGATCGCAAAAATTGGCAGGTTTAGGAAGTCTCGTTTTTGGACTTCTGATATTTTTAGTCCTGCCTGGTTGTTATCCTGAGCTGCAGACTGTTCCTGTTCGGAAAAATATGACTTGGGAGAAAGGCGGAAATCTAAAAGACTCTCCGGAAATCATGCTTAAATGGAATCTCCAGATACAGAAAGCTTATACATTTTCTCTTGGTGGGCCAGGACTGTCACCACCACTAGTTTCCAGACTTTTTGCCATTTACCATGTAGCTATGCATGATGCATTAAATTCGGTGGACCCCAGATATGAAACCTATGCCTCCGAAGTGGAGGATAAAAAAGCTGACCCAAATGCAGCTATGATCCAGGCTGTTTATGATGTTTTGACTGCTCTTGGACCAACTACTGGTCCCCATAAAATTTCAATTGATAGTTTGTATACAGCCACGATGGATGAGGTGAAGAAGGGAGATAAAAAAGAAAGGGGAATTGCCCTTGGAAAAGCAGTGGCAGAATCTTTACTGGCCAAAAGATCCGCTGATGTCCCTTATATACGGCTGTCTGGATATATTCCCACTCCGCCATCCGGCACAGTTCCGGGAGTTTTTAAATATATCCCACCGTTAAATTATGCTTTGACAGGGTTCCATCTGCAAGAAACTTGGGTGATCAACAGCGCAGATCAATTTCGCCCGGAATCTCCATATCCTGTCAATAGTCCGGAATACACTGCTGATTATAATGAGGTGAAAAGTCTCGGGGCCATCAATAGTACTGATGTGACTCAGGATCAAAGATCTTTGGGAATTTTTTGGGCCGAAAATTCATCCCGTGGTTTAAATAATGTGGCCAGGGAGGTTATGCTCAGCAATAACAAATATTACAATGTATGGGAAATGACGAGGCTTTTTGCGTTGCTCCATATTGCTATTGCCGATTCTTACATCGCTGTATTTGATTCTAAAATTCATTTTAACTACTGGCGACCTATTTCCGCCATCAGAACCGGTGGCACAGATGGTAACGATGACACAATTGGTGATCCAAATTGGGATTCTGTTATAGCAACTCCTCCGGTTGGAGAATATCCCTCAGCGCATGCCATATCAGGGGCTGCTGCAGGAGGTATTTTGATCAACTTTTTGGGGAAATCGAATATCCCTTTTACCACAAGCAGTGGGTATTCACCCGGCACCACCCGATCATTTACTGATATCACGGATGCTGTCAGAGAAAACTCCCTGTCAAGGATCTACATCGGTTACCATTTTAGATTGGCAGTCGAAGTAGGGGAGCAAAGCGGGTATGAGTTGGCAGATTTTGTTTTCCAAAACGGGTTGAAAAGAAGGTGATTTTTTGCTCACATGGTGTCTATTGATTCAATTGATATCATGTGGGTCAATTTCTTAATACACTATTTTTTTAAGTGAATTTTTAATACACGTAATTATAAACTCTACTTTCCGATGAAAACAACTCTCCATATTCTCTTAGTTGCACTTCTTTTTGTTGGATTGATAGGCTGTGAAGAAGTGGAAAGTCCTGGCTATGGAATCAGTATTGAAGGGATTCCCGGTGATACTACATTGGTAGAAAATACTACGTTGACGCTAAACATCACTGTCACGGCAAACGACGGACTTACCAATTTCAAAATTGGCAATAATTACCACCCTGTAGCAGGTTTAAAAACTTACTCCACCACTTTGGATATTGAAGCGTCATTGGACGATCCTTCCGAAGGTCGCCTTACTGAAAGGAAATTTTATGTGAGTTTCTATGCACGGGATAAACGAAGTGCAGTGCTCCAAAAGCAATTTCAAGTAACTGTAATTCCGGATTCAAAAGTGGCAGAAGAAAATCCTGAATCACCAGTTCTTCCCGCTGCTGAAATATTTAATGTGACCTCGGATATAGTCAAGGACGAAGTGTGGAGCTCGGAAAATATATACATCCTGAAAGGAAGAATAGCAGTGCTTCCTGGTGCCAAACTGACTATTCAGAAGGGAGTAATCGTGAAAGGAGATCAAAATGTAGAGGAGATTTCCTCCTTGGTGATTACTCGGGGAGCCCAGATTGATGCCCAGGGGACAAATGAGGAGCCGATAATTTTTACTTCAACTATGGATCGTATTGTACCCGGGACTATAGAACCTAGTTTATCTGTGACATTTTTTGATGATGCTTGGTGGGATGAAGGCAGAAACCCGGACTTGGGAAATCAAAAGGGACTTTGGGGAGGATTAATCATTTTGGGTGGAGCACATGGTTCTTTCCCGGGAGATACGCAGGAAATACAAGTTGAAGGAATTCCAATTTCAGATGGATTTGGAAAATATGGAGGGTTAAATAATGAGGATAACTCTGGAATTTTGAAAAATATCTCCATCAGGTATGCAGGAAATAAATTGCATACAACCCAAAAACTAAGTGCATTGACTTTGGCTGGAGTGGGTTCCGGTACCCATATTGAAAATATTGAAATTCATTCCAGTGCCACTGACGGTATTTCAATTTATGGCGGGAATGTAAACTTGGAAAATGTTCTATTGGATTTTATTTCCAATTATGGGGTTAGAATTGATCAGGGATGGAGTGGTACTTTGGATAATTTTATAATATCCAATGCCGCAAATGCCGCATTTGACATCTATGGTCCAAGAGGAAGTTATTTCAATGGGAACCATCAAGTGGTTAATGGACTTATCAGCTCTTGGTTTTCAAAGGGATTAGTTTCATTTCATGAAAACTCTAATACTGATTTAAAAAATGTTCTGATTCAAAACATCACACATTTGGAATTTGGCTTCAGCATCAATCCTAAAACGGACTCCCATCAACCTAAATTTGATCGAATAGAAGTGTTTGAAATTTTGGAATGGAACTGGTTAGGTGAGGAAAAGTATTCCACGGATAAGTTTAATGAGTTATTTAAGGATTGGGATGAAAGCCAGATAAAACTAGTTACCTGGGATAAAAATACAGTAGGGCCATACTTGGAAAGATTTGTTTATTGGTCTTGGGTTTATTCTTTAATGTCAAATAATGGATCTCAATTTCCCGGAATCTGAGCTGGAATTCTCAAAAAAAAACAGTAAGTAATGATTTTTTTAACCACATGGAGTCGATTGATATCATGTGGGTTTATTTTTTGGGTTCTGGTTTTAGGAAGATTTGGAAGGTCAAAGCTGGTGCAGTGCTGGATTTTTTTAAACAAAATCCAATTGCAAATGGGCAAGTATAGGAGGGTGGAATTGCAAATTCTTCTCAGTCCATAAAAACTTAAACACTCCGAAACGGGCAAAAAGAAGACTACACCTAGAGATGGTGTTGGAATTCCATTAATTTCAAACAGAAATTTTGTTCCTCAAAAGTGGGCATGAAGCCAAATGAAACTTGTTTTAGTTTCTTATTTTGCCAGTCTTTTAATACTTGAATCCAAAAAATTGCAAATGAGCAACGTTTATGAAAATCAGACTCTTGAGTTTCAATTGAAATCAGGGAGAAAAGTAGTGTTAAAAGCCTTTCGTCTGGATCTTACTTACGGAAATATGATTGAAGGTGATCCAGATCCATTTGTTAACAAAATGGTATTTGAAAGGATTGGAAGACCTGACGGATTTAGGGAAATGGCTACTCATGTAATTATGCCTCTTGAAGAGGAAATTAAAGACATCTTGCCTCCATTTTATTGTACTGTGCAATTGAAATCCTATGAAGGAATTCAGCGAAAAGGAGCAGGATCTGAAATGATTTTAGTCTTTTTTGTGGAAGACGTGATCAATAAATCTATAGGACAATTGATTCAGGAAGGAATTGAAGATTTGGATTGGGATTCTCATGCCCACGAGTTTGATTGGTCAGATTTTTAAAATAACCTTTCACAAGGAATTCGTGGACGTGTTTAAGATTTCCCTAATTATCCTTTTAAGGAGACAAATGGGATCTTAAATCTCTTCAAAAATGGGGAATGCACCTCAGATTTTATATCGGAATAGACCTTTGTGTAATTCTCAAAAATCTTGAGCTAATTATCGGTTATTAAGTGGCTGATATCCAGTGTAATAATTTTTGAAAATAAACCCAAAAAAATTTTAGGCAACTCATATCAATCGGCAAAATGTTTCTCATTCCTTTAAAAGAATACAACAAGCAATTTTTAAAGAAATGGAATATAGAGAAACCCAAAAAAAGGAAGAGATTCTTCGGAATGCTGCCAATGTATTAAAGTCAAAGTTTTTTGGGATTGATGAGGTAATAAACCAAATCATCGGCAGTCTGAGTTCTTGGTATCATTTTCCTGAGATTCAACAAAGACCCTTGATCATTAACCTTTGGGGAATGACTGGAGTGGGAAAAACTGATTTGGTGCGAGAATTGGTTAAGTTGATAGACTATCAGGATCACTTTTTCGAGTTTGACTGTGGAAAACTAAAGAATGGCAAATCATTTCTTACCCACACTATTGATAGGCTGACCATTCATAATGGTCCAATCAATGGTGTAATCATGCTGGACGAATTTCAGCATTTGGCGAGCTCCAAATTTTTTAAAGTTGACCATGATGATGAGGTCAGAACCATGTGGGAGCTAATTGATTCAGGTCAAGCAGGAATTTATGAAGGTTGGGACTTACTTTATGATCAGGTAGAAAGGATTTATGAAGACTTAAATTATTGGATTTCCAGAGGATTGAAGGTTAAAGAAGGAATGGTTTTGGCAGAGTCCCACGAGTTTTTGCAAAAAAGGAAATTGGTCAATAACGTTCGAATTGGAGGTTCGGAAAAAGATATCCATTGGGTTGAGAATTTTATTTTCAATAATGATGACATCAACAATCTTTTTCAAGTCAACAAAAAGCAGTTTAAGTCAAAAGCCTCTTTTATTGACTATCTCCAAACCTTAGACGAGGTTCAGATTTTTCAATTTGTAAGGAGCACTTGGTCAAAAACGGTGAAAATGACGCTCGTCGATTTTTCTAAATCGGTTATTTTCATAGTGGGTAATTTGGACGAAGTCTATCATTTTGCATCCGATGTTACTGCGGATATTTCACCTGATGAATTTTACAAGGACTCTCTTGGAATAAAGCTGCCCCTTGTAAAAAAAACTCTTTTGGAACTATTCAGGCCCGAGCAGGTGGCAAGATTGGGAAACAACCATATCATTTATCCAAGTTTGAATTCGGAAGCTTATCGGAAAATCATCCAAAGGGAATTGGTAAAGACTAAGGAGCATTTTGAAAAACTGACGGGAATTCCTATTGATTTTGATTTCTCAGTAGAGAATTGGCTGTTTGAGGAAGGGGTTACTCCAGCACAGGGAGCCAGGCCCTTGATTTCTACTATCAAATATTCCATCAATGATACTATTCCTCAAATCGTATGGATGATGGCAAACGGGGCGAGGAGAACAATTAGGGTCAATGTGTCCATGGAGGATGGGGATAGTTTGGTAGCGCACTATATTTCTCCGAGTAAAGGAAGAATTAGAGGATTTTTTCCGGTTACCGGAAAAGTCAAAAAACTGAAAGAAAATAAAGGAAATGATTTCCAAGCATTGGTTGGAGTTCATGAAGCAGGGCACGGCATACTCCATTTTTTCTGTTATGGCAATGCCCCAAAATACATGCTTTCAGTTACCTCCGAAGCAGGTATAGGTGGATTTGTCATGGATAATTCTCTGGATAATCTCTTGACTTATAATTCACTTCGAAAAACTGTCATTGTTTCTTTGGGAGGTTTTCTTGCGGAAAAGATTGTTTTCGGGGAGCAAAATATTTCACTAGGCTCCACTCAAGATTTTCAACAGGCGAGTGCTTTGGTTTTAAAGGCTTTTAAAGAGGCCGGATTTGGTGGAATGCCAATGACTTTTGCCAAAAACTCATTCGAGGAAGAATATAAGTTCCATTCAATAGAGGATATCGAAAAAAAAGCATTTGAATTTATTACCAATGCTTTCGAAGAAGCGGCTAGAATTCTAAACCAGGAGAAGATGCTCTTGGTTGAAACAGGGAAAGCCCTCTTGGAAAGCCCTAGAATCAAGGCGGAGGAGTTTGAAGGATTGATTCGTGAATTTGGGACAGACGACTTAATCAACTCTGCCAGCATTTGCAAGAAGGGGTTCAAAGAACTTTTACTTTCCTTTTCCGGATCTTCTGATCCTTCACTTTTATCTTGAAAAAATTACTATGGATGAACTTGTGATAGGGGATCTTCATGGAAGAGATGTTTGGGAAGAAATCCCGACCGTGAGCTGAGTAAGGAATAAATGGGCTGCGGGGTTCCATTTTTGAGGAATTCATTCAGGAAGGAATAATTAATGAAATAATAAATAATTAATGAAATAATAAATAATTAATGAAATAATAAATAATTAATGAAATAATAAATAATTAATGAAATAATAAATAATTAATGAAATAATAAATAATTAATGAAATAATAAATAATTAATGAAATAATAAATAATTAATGAAATAATAAATAATTAATGAAATAATAAATAATTAATGAAATAATAAATAATTAATGAAATAATAAATTAGAACGATTATTTCCTTTGTACTTTTTGGATAAATTATTTTTTTATTTAATTTTGATAAACAGTTTACGAACTACTAATTAACATAAATAAATATTATAATGAATAATTTAAATCTGATTTCAAAGGATGATAAAACTTGGGATGAAATTATTAAAAATGAAGGCTCTAAATTTAAGACCAAAAGAGGTAAGGTCTTTACTTATGAACTAACTGGAAATGCAATGCAAATCATAGGAAAAAAGACCTATACTTTGTCTAAAGGGAATTTTTTAAAAGCATTTGATTACTTTGACCCTAACTCCCTAATGGTAATGCCAAAAAATATTGTTGGTAGATCCTATGTTTGGGGCGTTTTTAATGGAATACTTGACTAAATAAAGGGATATAAATTACTTAAAATATGCCGTGCCATCATCGCTTTCAAGAAGATCTTTATCCAAACTATAAGTTGAAGCATCTATTTGTAGGAACCTTCAATCCAGAATGGAATAGCCAAAACGGGAACAATGCTAATTGGTTTTATGGACGAAGGACAAACAGTTTTTGGAGGATTCTGCCTACTGTCTTTGGTCACGAAAACATGAATACAGTTTTTAATCGTCTGAACCCTCAAAAATGGAAAGATTATGTTTCAGAAAATAATATTGGAATAACCGACATGATTTCATCAATTTTAGACGCAAATGAGGATGTTCAGGGTCCACAGATTTTGGGATTTCTGGATAATGAATTAGAAGCATTTCATGAAATCATCTTCACAGATATTATACAAATAATTCAAAATAATGCTGATACATTAAAAGGGGTTTATCTTACCCGGTATGCACACACCTTGAATCCAAATACTATATTATTTCAAAGATGGACTGAAATTATTCAACTTTGCGATAACTTAGGGATCCATCATTCTCCTCTGGTCACGCCTTCAAACGGTTTTCGGTTGCCCGTAATTCAAAAAGTTGAAATTTGGAATCAAAACATCCAAATTTAACAGCCATTATATTTGGCAACATAGATTTGAATTTTTGATCTATTCCGAAAAATATCATTCCCTCCCCTTCAATCTACTAATTTCCCCCATCAGTTTGGCAGTGGACTTCCCTCGGGATATCTTTGCACCTCAATCAAAAAGAAACAACCGTGGCAAATAAAACTGTAAAAGTTGGCTTAGTCCAGTTGAGCTGCTCCTCCGATGTAGCCGAAAACATGACCAAAACCATTGCGGGAATCCGTGATGCGGCTGCCAAAGGCGCCCAAGTGGTGGTCCTGCAAGAACTTTTTCGCTCGCTTTATTTCTGCGATGTGGAGGAATACGAAAACTTCAACCTTGCCGAAGCCATTCCCGGTCCATCCACGGATGTGATAGGTGCATTGGCAAAGGAACTTGGAGTGGTGATCGTGGCTTCTCTTTTTGAGAAAAGAGCGGAAGGTTTATATCACAATACCACCGCGGTTCTCGATGCTGACGGAACCTACCTCGGTAAATACCGAAAAATGCATATTCCGGATGATCCGGGCTATTTTGAGAAATTCTACTTCACTCCGGGTGATTTGGGTTACAAGGTTTTCCCGACCAGATTCGGCAAAATCGGTGTGTTGATCTGTTGGGATCAATGGTATCCGGAAGCGGCAAGAATCACTGCTTTGAAGGGTGCTGACTTTTTGGTTTACCCGACAGCAATCGGCTGGCACAAGGATCAAGACGCGGCGACGAATGAGGAGCAATACGGTGCTTGGCAGACGATTCAGCGCTCCCATGCGGTGGCAAACGGAATCCCGGTGATCTCTGTCAACCGAATGGGAATCGAGGGAAATATGAAATTTTGGGGAGGTTCGTTTGTAGCCAATCCATTTGGTCGGGTGCTCTTCAAGGCAAGTCATGACGAGGAGCAAATCCACGTCGAGGAACTTGATTTTGCAAGTTCCGACCGATACAGAACCCATTGGCCGTTCCTGAGAGACCGTCGAATCGACAGCTATCAGCCGATCACCAAGAGATTTTTGGACGAAGAATAATCCGTGATGCAAGATATTTTCGAATTGGCTAAGTCAGGTGCAGTGACACCTGCCGAGCTTGGTTATTATTTCCCTGCGGAATTTGCTCCGCATACGTCCACTTGGTTGAGCTGGCCTCATAAAGAGGAATCCTGGCCGGGAAAAATCAATACGATTTTCCCACGCTACGCTGAGTTTATCAAATATGTGTCGTTGGGAGAACGCGTGAATATCAACGTGGCGGATGAGGCGATGAAGATTTTCGCCACCAAACATTTGGAATCGGCAGGAGTGGACATGAATCAGATCAGCTTCCATTATTTCCCAACAAATGATGCCTGGTGCAGGGATCATGGTCCGGCTTTCCTGATCAATCCAACTTCGGATGTGAAGAAAGTGTTGGTAAAATGGGACTACAATGCCTGGGGCAACAAATATCCTCCTCACGATCTGGACAATCAGATTCCGATTCGCATAGCTGAGAAATTGGGAATTCCTTGTTTCAAACCGGGTATCGTCATGGAAGGAGGTTCGGTCGAATTCAACGGAAAAGGAACTTTGCTGACTTCGAAAGCATGCCTGCTCAATGAAAACCGAAATCCACATTTGAACCAAACTCAAATCGAGCGATTCCTGCAGGATTATTATGGAGTAAATCATATCCTTTGGGTTGGTGACGGGATCATAGGAGACGATACCGACGGACATATTGATGACATCACCCGCTTTGTCAATGAAGATACTGTTGTTACGGTTGTGGAGGAAAATAAGCAGGATGAGAATCACATAATCCTGGCCGAAAATCTGGAAATGCTGAAGCAAATGCGCCTCGAAAATGGCAAGCAGCTCAACATTGTCGAGCTTCCGATGCCTTCACCGGTGATTTGGGAAGATCAGCGACTTCCGGCTTCTTACGCCAATTTCTACATCGCAAACCATGCGGTGGTAGTGCCGACTTTCCGTGATAAAAATGATCAAAAAGCGCTTGATATTTTGACCCAATGCTTCCCTGACAGAAAAGTAGTCGGAGTGGATTCCACCGATATTATTTGGGGATTAGGATCCTTCCATTGCCTGAGCCAGCAGGAACCTGCGGTGCAGTAGGCAGTTTTCAGTATTACAGTGAGCAGGAGGCAGTCTCAGTATTACAGTGAGCAGTAAGCAGTATCCAGTAAGCAGTATTCAGTGGGCAGTATCCAGTGGGAAGATTTTCCAGTGGAAAGGGTTGCTGAAAGGGTTTGTTGTGGTTGAAGGGTTGACTAGTTTCAGTCAAAATTCATGTTTTTGAATTTAACTAATTATTAAAATAATGAGTTAAATGTGTGTTTTTAGTTAATTTAATTTTTCAACTTCCTTAATTTATATGGAGTTCAAAGATCTATTAGCCTTTAAAAAGGGATTTCTACTAGCAATGAAAATCTTTGAAGCTAGCAAATCATTTCCTTCGGAAGAAAAGTATTCTTTGATTGATCAAATTAGAAGATCAAGTAGGTCTACCTGCGCAAATATTGGTGAAGGTTATAGGAAAAGAAGATATCCTGCTCATTTCATTTCAAAGCTTTCTGACGCAGATATGGAAAATACTGAAACTCAAGTCTGGATTGAATTTTCTTTTTCTTGTGGATATATTTCAGAAAGCACTAAAACTGAATGGGATCAGGATTCAATCGAAATTGGAAAATTGATAGGTTATATGATGGCAAACCCAGAGAAATTCGGTTCTAAAAAGGATTAAAGTATTGGACGATTCCTTACTACCTACTTCCTTCTTCAAACTGTAATATTGTCCTCTGCAAACTGTTATACTGAGACTGCCTACTGCCACCTGTAATACTGCCAACTGTAATACTGCCCACTGCTTACTGCCTAATCACCCTTCCGTCCTCCATTTCGATCGTCCTATCAGTGCCCTCCGCAAACTCCGGATCGTGGGTAACGATTAGCATCGTCTGGTTGAAATCTTTCGCCAGGCTTTTGAAAATATTGAAAACGATATCCGAGTTTTTCTTGTCCAGATTTCCGGTTGGTTCATCACCCATGATGATCAGCGGATCATTGATCAGGGCGCGTGCGATGGCTACCCGTTGTTTTTGACCTCCGGAAAGCTGATTCGCTTTTTTCAAAGCATGATCCTGCATGTCAAAAATCTTCAGCTTTTCCATCGCGCGATGCTCCATTTCCTCCCGCGAATATTTCCCGAGTTTCAGCCCGGGAATCATCACATTTTCCAAAACTGAAAACTCATTGATGAGGTAGTGAAATTGGAAGACAAACCCGATTTTCTCATTTCTCAGATGAGAGAGGTAGTCGGAAGGTTTGTTGGTAATCAACTGCTCATCCATGAAAAGTTCGCCGGTGTAGGAAGTATCCATTGTGGATAGAATGTAAAGCAGCGTTGATTTTCCGCAACCTGATTTCCCCATGACTGAGACAAATTCTCCTTTGTTTACGCTGAAACTCACTTTTTTCAGTACTTGGGTTTCAGTTGGATTGTAGAAAAACTTATCGATGTTTTTCGCTTCGAGGACGGGTTTGATGGGCTGTGTCATTTTCCTCTGATTATCTCTACAGGATCCACGCTGCTTGCTTTTCGGGCCGGGAAAAATCCCGCCAGATAGGTAGTGATCAAACTGAAAACCCCTCCGATGAGGTAGTATTTCGGATTGAAATCGACAGGAAAAGTCTTGATAGTGGGTAAAGCTTCCGTTTCAAACGGAACTCTCTCAATCCCCAGGCTTGCTAAAAATCCCAGCAAAAGCCCCGCTGCACCTCCGACAATTCCTATTGACAAAGCAATAGTTATGAAGATCCGATTCACGTCCTGACTATTGAAACCGATGGCTTTCAGAATCGCAATCGTATCGAGCTTTTCATAAATCATCATGTTCAGGATATTATAAATTCCGAATCCGGAAACCACCAAAAGTGTGATTCCGACTGCGTAACTGATCAGGTTTCGGATATTTGTTCCGGTTTCGAATTGAGCGTTTACAGTTTGGATATCGTCTGCGTCAATTCCAAAAACTTGCCTCGACTCTCTTGCCATTGCGGGAGCAAGTTCAAGATCTTTGAGTTTTACCTGAATATCTGTCACATAGGAGGGAGGTTCACCCAGCATTTTCTGGACGGTGGAAATGGATGCAAAACTATTGGCGTTGTCGTAATCGCCCAAACCTGATTGGTAATATCCGACTACTTTGAGTTGAACACGATTTCCCTGAGCAGTCGTCACCTGGACCACGTCGCCGATGCCCGCAAGCATTCGATCTGCCAGGCCTTTTCCCAAAATGATAGCATTGCTTTGATTTAGGTCAGGATAGTTGCCGGAAGTCACATAATCCTCGAAGCTGAACAATTGAGCCTCTTTTTCCACATCGATTCCATTGACTACTCCTGTTAGATCTATCGTCCCCACATTGAAAAATACCTGGGCAGAGATTTTTCGGCTGAGACCCAAGACCCTTGAATCCTCATTCAGGGTTTGCATAATGGACTCACTGTTATGGATGGCCAATCGACTTGTGCTGGGTTTGATGGATCTGACCACATTCAAGGAATTTGAATATTCATCGGAAAGCGAAATCGGCTGATCAGGATTTGGTTTTATTTCGTTGTAAAACCGGATGTGAGGCGTGCGGTTTAGAATCAAGCCATCCAGCATAGTGTTCAGCCCATTCATGAAACTAAGCAAAGCAACAAACATGGTGATACTAAAAGTAACTCCGACAGCTGCAATCATCGTTTGCTTGAATCTCGCCAGCATGAGTGCTTTCGAAAGCTCAAAAATCAAGGACCATTTCATTTTACAGGACGGATTAAAATGGTGTTCTCATCCAAACCCTCAAGGATTTCAGCAAACTGATAATCTCTGATTCCGACTTTTACGAGTAGCGTATCCCCATTTTCGGTGATGACCCGCTCGTCGTTGATCAGGTAGTTCCGGGGAATTACAAGCGTATTTTCTTTGGTTTCAGTGATGATATTTGCTTCCAAAGTTAAGTTTGGATAAAGCCTTGGAGGATTCTTCAGAAACTCAGCTTCCACGGTGAAACTCTTTGATTTTGCGTCCATGATCGGATAGACTTGGGTTACTTTGGCTTCAAAAACTTCCCCTTTATAGCTATCCATGCTGACCATCACACGCTGTCCGGTCAGAACTTTGGAGATATCATATTCATCTACCTGGAGTTCCAGCAGGAATTTATCCGCGCTGCCAAGGACAGCCAGCGGAATCTGGGCGGTGACCATTTCCCCTTTTTCCTTGAGAATAGCGTAAATTTTCCCCTTGATTTTACTTTTCAACACGTATTCGCTTTCCAATACTTTGCTTATATCCAGATTTTTGGAAGCGCTTTTGGAATTGAACTCAACTTCACGCTTCAACTCCCGATAGCGAAGCAAGTACGAATCGTAGGTGCTTTTTGAGCTTTGGTAAGCAAGTTGCCTTTGTTCCAGTTCCACAGCTGATCCGATTCCTTTGCTCCATAAATTATTCTGTCTTTCGTAGAGAAGCGAATCGTTTTTCATTTTGCTTTTCGCCAGTTCGATAGAAAGCTCGAGATCTCTGATCCGGCTTTGATTGGCTTGCTGATCAGCAAATGATCTGGCCAATTCCGCACTTTCCCGGCTGAGCTTTTCCCGTTCGCTGAAAACCGCCAAGATCGGAGTTCCGATTTCCACGGTATCTCCTTCCTTTACGAAAATCTCCTGAATTGGCCCTGTGGCTATCGTAAATGCTTCATATTGATCCACTGCCTTTACTATTCCGGATGCATAGACAGATTCGGTAATCGATCTAACTTCCGGTTTGATGGTTTCATTTTCAGATTTTCCGCAGGAAAAAAGAAAGGTGAATGACCCAAAGAAGAACAGGAGGGTAACCAAGTTTGAAAGGCCGGGAGAACGGCGAAAAAATGGTTTTGATTTCCTCATAGCAGCTTGTATTTAATCAAAGTAACATTTTAACTAACTAGAAAACACTGACAAAAGTCACTCATCAGGTAAAAATCTGGAACTGGTTCAATTTTTCAAAATTACACGGAGTTACACAGAGTTTTACACGGAGATTCACAGAAGGATTTGATGAGATGATAACCTAATAGCCTAATAAACACCTGTATTGTGAGCGGGATTAAGTTTGCCGAGAGATGTCCCAGAGGGACATTTTGTTGGTAGCCCCCGGTTTTAACCGGGGGATTAAATGTTTGTGTCAGTGTCTGGTTTTTGGCCGGTTTCATGCAAATCGATAAAAAATGTGTCGCCAAAAACAGGAGGTGCTGATGTTGGGGATTTCAAAAAATGACACGGAGTAACACAGAGGAGTCACAGAGATTCACGGAGGGATATTAAAAGAAGAATTTCAACTGAATATTTTTTTACAACCATTGAGAGTTAACTCCGACCAATCCGAACTTGACCTTGAGTGCGTTTATGATTCCGGAAAGCCTTACTTATTCCCTCAGATTTTGAACATATTGCCGCCTGTAAGCTTATTTATCCATGCTATTTGAATCCCGAAACCTGATTAAAGTATCCTTGTTTTGTTTGTTGATCCTGCTTCAGGGTTGTGCTTTTCAGACAATTTCAAGAAGTAAAAACTTGACTTATCTAGAAGCTGATTCAAAGCAGTCCCTCCCGGAAAAGCAACTGAATGTCTTTTCCCCGAAAGGCGCCAAAGATCTTCCGGTTTTGATTTTCATCCATGGCGGAAGTTGGAAGAGTGGGAACAAGGAAATCTATGATTTTTTGGGAAGCCGAATGGCCAGAAAATCTGTGGTTACAGTCGTGATCGATTATCCTTTGGCTCCTGATTTTCAAATCCAATCCATGGAACTTGCAGCAGTTCAGGCTGTCATCTGGACCAAAAATCATATTGCGAATTATGGTGGAGATCCGGATCAGATCTTTATCTCGGGGCATTCGGCTGGCGGACATTTGGCAGCCTTGCTTGCTACCAAAGAGAGCAATTTCTCAAATGCAGAAATGGCAAATCCTCTGAAAGGTGCGATTCTGATAGATCCTGCAGGATTGGATATGCATTGGTTTTTGCAGGAAACAAAAGGCACGTACGAAGGAAACAAATACTTAGGAGCTTTTACCGAAGATCCGGAAGTTTGGAAAGCAGCTTCGCCGATTTACTTTTTGGAAGGGAAAAATATGCCTATCCTGATTATGGAGGGTGAAAAGACCTATCCCGGAATCCGTCTGACGGTCGATCGATTCCGGAAAGAAGCGGAAGTGAAGGGGGTTTCGCTTGACTATGAGTATTACAAAAAGAAGAAACACATCCCGATGATCACCCAATTCTTCTGGACCAATAATCGGGGATACAAGGAAGTGTTGGGGTTTATGGAGGAGAATAAGTAGGATTATTCCCCAAATGCAACTGACCACTGTCACCTCGACCAAAGGAGAGGTCTCATTCAGTTTGAAAAGTATTCCAAAGAATTAGATGTCTCGCTCACTCGACATGACGGGTAACCGACAACTGAAACTGATCACTGCCTCCAGCTTCTGGAGAAGCAGGATTACGAAAATTTGGTTAGCATTCCAAAGAATAAGATGTCTCGCTCACTCGACATGACTGGTAATCGCAAACTGCGACTGAACACTGCGACTTTTCATTGCGTCTGAATACTGCGACTGACCACTTCCTCCAACCTCCAAACCTCCTACTTCCAATCAACTTGGATCGACATCCGCGATCCATCGGACGGATCTGAATTCCGGCCTTGATTGGAGTTCCTCGATGATTTTTGCAAAACTCTCTTTGAAAACCGCCTGAGTATTTCCCGACCGATCCAGTTTGATCAGGCTTTCGAACTGATACTGATTTTTGATTCGTGCGATCACGCCTTTCTCAGGACCTAGAACAATCTTCTTCACGGCGATATTGGCCATTTCCCGATGAAGGGAATTTGCCGCTTTTTCTGCCACTTTGAGGTCGGAATGTCGCGTCGTGATCTTGACAAGTTTCACATAAGGCGGATAGTAAAACTTCTTTCGGTCAAACATTTCCTGACGGAAAAACTCCGCAAAATCTCCTTTGATCACTTGCTCATACAGATGAGTTTCCGGGTTTCTGGTTTGGATGATGACCTGGCCTTTGACTTCTCGTCGGCCAGCTCTTCCTGCTACTTGTGTGATTTGCTGAAAAGCCCTTTCACCTGATCTGAAATCCGGGAAGTTCAAAATTCGATCCCCATCCCAGATTCCCACCACAGTCACCCGACCAAAATCAAGTCCTTTCGTGATCATTTGTGTGCCGACAAGAATGTCCAGATTTCCGGCACCAAACTCATCCAAGATTCGCTGATAGCCAAATTTATTACGGGTGGTATCGAGATCCATTCGGCCTAATCGGGCCTCTGGGAAAAGCAAACTCAGCGATTCCTCAATTCGCTCGGTTCCCATGCCCATTGTCGCCAATTGCGAACTTCCGCATGCAGGGCAGGAGGAAGGTACTTTTTCCTTGTATCCGCAGTAATGGCAGCGGAGTTCCTCGGCAAACTGATGGTAGGTCAGGCTGACATCGCATTGCACGCACTCACCCGTCCAGCCGCAATCCTCGCATTGGATGTAAGGGGAATAACCTCGACGATTCTGAAAAATCAGAACTTGCTCCTGTTTGGATAGCGCTTCCTGGATTTTCTCCCTCAGGATTCGGGTTGTATCCAGTTTGAGGAGATTTTTCTTTCGATCTGCTGCCAAATCAGCCAGATGATATTCTGGCATGCTTGCATCTCCGAATCGATGATTGATCTCAACGTAACCGTATTTTCCCTGGCTCGCATTGAAATACGATTCGAAGGAAGGGGTCGCCGAACCCAAAAGTGTACGGGCCTGATGAAAATAAGCCAACATGATCGCCGCATCCCGGGCATGAAATCTCGGTGCCGGGTCAAATTGCTTGTAGCTGGGTTCATGCTCCTCATCGACGATGATCATTCCCAAACTATCGAAAGGAAGAAAAATCGAAGAACGAACTCCAACGACAAACGAGAATCTTCCGCTCAAGACTCCATTCCAAACCTCGACCCGCTCGTTGTCTGAATACTTCGAATGATAAACTCCCATCTGACTGCCAAAGACTTTTTTCAGCCGACTTACGATCTGAGTCGTCAGGGCGATTTCCGGCAAAAGCAATAAAACCTGCGAACCGCTTTCCATCACTTCCCGGATCAGCTGAATGTAGATTTCAGTCTTTCCGCTGCCGGTTACCCCGTGCAATAATACCGTCTGCTTGGTTTCGTAATGGGTTTTGATTTCTTCGAAAGCCGACTGTTGCGTAAATGAAAGAATCGCTGGTTCTTTTTGCGGTTCTTCCTCTTCGATTCGATTGACAACGAGTTTGAAAGACTCGAAAACCTCGTTTTTGATCAGGGTTTTCAGCGAACTCTCAGAATCTCCTTCTTCCAAAAGGACGGCTTTGTTTACGCCTTTTTCATTGAGATGGGCTTTCTGAAAAACCGGAACATCGCGCAGGTATTTCAAAAGAATTGATTCCTGTTTTGGCTTTCCGGCCAGGGCTTCAAAAACTGCTTCTAAGGCTTTTTTATCTCCAGCAATTTGGGAAGAGAGCCGGATCCGGCTCTCTACTTTGGGAGTATATTTTTCCTGAACTTTCTCAAAAATCAGAATCGCTTCTTTACCCACCAGACTTTTCAGGATCGGATGGATGGTCTTCACTCCGAGGATTTTTTCGCAGTCCTCGTAGCTGATCTCTTCCGATTTATCGAGGGCGTCCAAGATTTTGATTTCTCGGTCATCAAGAGGATAGGCGCTCTCTTCCCTGTCAAAATTTGGATTTAATTGCACTTTGCTTTCGCTAGAAAGTCGCAATCCGGAAGGCAAAGCCGCATGCATCACTTCTCCTATATGGCAACAATAATACTCAGCCATCCAAACCCAAAAGCGAATTTGCAGAGGATTGACGCTGGGCTGAATATCCAGAATATCCAGGATCAGCTTGGCTTCGTAGGCTTGCGGAGGTTTGTTGTGAACTTTTCCGATGATTCCGGTGAGGACTTTCTTCTTGCCAAACTGGACGATTACCCTCGAACCCAGATTGACTTGTGGCTGAAGGTTTTTTGGAATCCGATACGTGAACATCCGCGGGATCGGAACGGGCAGGATGATATCTGCGAAATTATTTCCGCTTTCCTGAGCTAAAAAATCTTGATCTCCAAACAGGCTTTCCACCAAATCAGGCTAAATATGGGAGTTGTGCGACGGCTTCTTTCAAGTTGCTCACTGGCTTTCGGCAGGCATGATCGAAGCAGACATAAATTAAGGCATTTCCCGTCGAATCCGGAGTTTTGCCTTGAAGAATCGGGGCAGTTTCTGTCGGAGAATCTGAGAAAGCCAAAATCAAATTAGGGAAATACGCTTGCTGAAACTCTCTCGCTTTGACTTCGGCATCTTTTCCGACTATCGCAACTTCGGCAGTCGGCAAGAGCATTTCCAAAAACAGACTTGCCCAGTTGCAGAGGAATCCGGGATCTTTCAAGATCAGATCTTTCATGCCTCCGAGCATGTTAGAAGCGATTTCTCCATACTTTTCTTCGTAAGTAAAAAGCGAAAGTCGATGAAGGTTTCTCGCCATGATCGAGTTGGAAGCAGGAATCACATTGTCAAAAAGCTCTTTTTTGTTTGCAATCAGTTTCTCTGCTTTCGGGTTGTTGAAAAAGAAAAAACCATCGCTTTCATCGTAAAACTGCTCCAAGCAAAAGTCTGTGAGTTGCTTCGAAAACTCCAGCCATTCAGCATTTCCAGTTGCTTCGAAAGCCATCAAACTTGCCCGAATCACCGATGAATAATCTTCGAGAAAACCGGGAGTGTAGGCGGTTCCATTTTTATAAGACCGAAAGAGCACACCATCGATCATCATCTTTTCACGAAGGAATTCAAGGTTTCGGATCGCAAGATTTAGCGTGTTTTCATTACCGGTTGCATAGAAAGCCTGAATCAATCCGGCGCTCATGAGTCCGTTCCAGCCGCTCAGGATTTTATCATCCTTGCCGGGATAGATTCGCTTATTTCTGATTTCCAAAAGTCTGGATTTGACAGCTTTCAGCTTATCGATAAACTCCGGTTCTGTCATTTCAAACTCAGCTGCAACTTCAGCATACGATCTGGTTTGGAAAAGAATATTCACGCCTTCTTCCCAGTTTCCTCCAGGTCTCAGATTGTATAATTTGCTCAGCCATGGCATTTCTTCCGGCATTAATTTCTTCAAATCTGAATAGGACCAGACGTAAAATTTCCCTTCGACTCCTTCGCTGTCGGCGTCCTGAGCGGAGTGAAATCCACCTTCACCTTGCAGCATTTCAGCTTCCAGCCAGGCAATGGTTTCGGTTACTTTTTCGAGGAAAAATGGGTCTTTGCTGACTTGCCAGGCTTTGGCATACAACTCCAGCAATTGGCCGTTGTCGTAGAGCATCTTTTCGAAGTGAGGGGCAAACCACTCTCCATCGACTGAATAGCGCGCAAATCCACCGCGTAGCTGATCGTAGATTCCTCCCATTCCGATCCTTTTCAGAGTGAAAAGGACTTTATCGAGCAAACCCCGATTCTTGCTTAGCAAAGAATAATCCAGCACAAAATGCCAGATGGCAGGCATGGGGAACTTGGGTTTTCGATTCATTCCGCCCCATTCTTTATCAAATTGAGCCGTGAGTTTGGCTATCACTTCTGCGAGTTCGTCGGGATCGAGTTCCTGATTACCGGCGGTAATTCCATACTTCTCTGTTTCTTTTCTCTTCAGGCTATGCCCAAAACCTTCGGCGCTTTCTGCCAATTGATCCTCATGCTTCGCAAAAGCATCGGCTATATTGGCCAACAGGTTTTTCCATTGGTCATTTTTGAAATAAGTGCCCCCATAAAAAGGTTTCTGATTGGGCATCAGGAAAACATTGAGTGGCCAGCCGCCTTGCAAACCCATGTTTTGTACCGCATCCATGTAGATATTGTCGATGTCCGGCCGTTCTTCCCTGTCGATTTTGATGCAGACAAAATGATCGTTCATCAGATCTGCGGTGATTTCATCTTCGAAACTTTCCCGCTCCATCACATGACACCAATGGCAAGCCGAATACCCGATGGAAACGATGATTGGCTTGTTTTCAATTTCTGCTTTTCGCAAAGCTTCCGGCCCCCAGGGAAACCAATCCACGGGATTGTGAGCATGCTGAAGGAGGTAGGGACTTTGGCTATGAATGAGGCGATTTGTGGACATTGGAAAGTTTGAAAATTGAAAGATTGTAAAATTGGTCAACCACCAAAATTAAAGTCCTTCGAGGGTTTGTTTGGTTGTTTCGATTTCCCTTGAAAAATCGAATTCAGGTTCTAATCGTTCCAGTTTTTCCAGCAACTTTTCCAGGAATTGGCGATGTGCTTCACTTCCCGGATTTAGTGGTCGATGCTCCAGCTCGAGTTTGATTTTAAAAATCTGATTGACTTTTTTCTGAGTAAGCGGGGTAAAGAAAGCACCTGCCCATTTGTCCCAGATGTAATTTTCTGCTTGCTCGGACGGGTGAATCAAGTCAGATTTATAGAAGCGATAATCTCGCAACTCATCCATCATGATCTCATAAGCGGGGAAATAGCTTACGTTTTCAAACCCGGATTCCAAGTCGGCGCAAAGAACCCGAAGGAGACTTTTGCTGAGTTGATTTTCAGAAATTCCATCTTTGATATGGCGAACGGGGCTGACGGTAAGGACGATTTTCAGGGTTGGATTGAAAGCAGGAAGCTTCGAAAACAGATTTCCCAGAGCCATTTTCATTTCGTCCAAACTCAACAAGCGCTTTTCGAAGAAACCCGATGGCTGTTTATGGCAGTTGGCGACCAGGGTTTGAGTTTCCTTTAATTCATACACCCAAGCAGTGCCCAAAGTCAGGATTAAATGGGTTCCTGTTTTCAGATATCCTCCGGTCATTTCAATTCTGGTATTGAGTTTTTCCATCAATGCCTCTTTTGATTTTCCAACCAAATCAGAATGGGCAGAATAATGAAAAAACAATCCATCCCGCTCTGAAATCAGGTTTTCATCCGCTTGATTTCCGGAGATTCCTGCTGCCAAAAGATCTGCCAGAGCATTTGGATGAAAGATCGTACCGAAAGGATTGACGAGAATGTCCAGCTTGGAGTCCAGCATTTTCTTCCCGATTGATTGGGCAAAGCAGGAACCCATGCTGAGGATTTTTGAACTATGGGAAATGGGGGATGGAGATTTGGGTATTGAAATTTCGGTGATCCAATGCATGCGTTGAAGTTAGGTAATGGGGGTAGAAATAGCAGGCTTGTTTTACGGAAAAGTAATGATTCAATTTTCTAGTTTGCGAAAAATAGTGAGCAAGTTCTGAAAGTAATTCGTTGTGATGGATCCCAAGCCTTTTCAAGGTTATGAGTTTGAGACTCATTAGCTGTCCCAAAAGCATGAACTTGGATCAATTATTTTTCAATTCTCTCAAGTGCTTTTTAACCTGCAAATCGCCAAATCCGTAGATCGGTAATCGCTTTTGAAATTCAGTGAAAATGGGTTCGAAATCCTCAGTTTGAAGTTCTTTTTGGATTTCCAGCAAAGTAGCTTTTGGCTTTCCCGGAAAATCTCCGACAGGAATCATATCTCTCCAGGCTTCAATAGCTTGCTTGAGAAAAGGAAAACGCTCATTAAATAATTCGCCGATCTGAAGGGCTTCAAAAATTTCCTCATTTTGAAAATGTTGCCAGAGAGTTTCGAGAATTTCCCGCTCTTTTCTACTCAGAAAATGCGCTTTTGACTCAAAGGAATCCACCAAATCCTGCTCATCCAATCTCGAAAAATGGTAAGGAGAATCTGGATAGGGAAGAACCAGAAAAACTTCTCCGGGATGGTTGTGTAGCAAATGCAAGACAAACCAAAGATTCACCTGACAAAACAAATCCTCTTCAAACCAGCAATAGATTTTGGAATCTGCAGGAATATTTAAGATTTTCTCAAATTCTGAAACGCTGAGTTTGGAATAATCTAAATGGGAAACGTCAGGATAATTCTCATTAATAAAACGGCTTCTGATTTCCCAAAACTCCTCCAAAGAATCAGCTTTCACAGGTCCGTCGATTAAAGCTTCCCGAACGATGATTTTTTTACCTGGGATTGATTCCGGGAACTGACTAGCCAATGCGTCGCCATTCAGAATATGAATCATTTTGTGGGGTATTTAGCTTTCATAAATGAATAAGATTCGGCAATTAATTGCTTCAAAACGTCTAAGTCAAGATCTGCCAATTTCTTGACGTAAATGCATCCGACACTCTTTTTGTATTTCCCCAGCTTTTCCATTAAAGGAGCGAATTCATTCTCCATACAACCCATCAAGTAAAGGGTCAAAGCAGCTTTCCGCGGGGAAAATCCGGAAATCAAAAAGTCGCCTTCCCGACCGGAAGCATACTTGTAATGGTATTCACCAAATCCAATGATGGACGGTCCCCACATGACTGGTTCCTCTTTCGTGATCGATTTGAATAGTTCCAAAAGGGCAAAGCTGTCCTTCCTTTTCTGTTCATCTTCCACAGAATTGATAAAGTCGGCCACGGAAGTCTTTTCGGGTTTGGTTTTGTTTTCAGCCATGATTTTCCAGAATGTTAATTGGTTAGTGTCAGTCAATAAAAGTATTGCACTTATTTCTGATTAGGTTAAACAGGATCCCATTCTCAGGATTTGGAATTATGTGCATTTGTATGCTTGATAGGGAGAAGTTCGAAGAATGTAAACCAGTCCATGACTTGAAGTTAAGGATTCTCAAAAGTTGATTTAAGATTTTTTTAGCTGCTCTTTTAAATAAAGTTTGAATCCCGTGTGATTTTTTGCGGGAAGCAGAGACTAATTGATCAAAAGCTTATTCATGAACCGCGAGGACGAATTTATTCAACTCATCCACCAGAATCAGGGACTGATTTACAAAATCACCACAATCTACACTCGAGATAGGGAAGAGCAGAAGGATTTGTATCAGGAGATCGTCTATCAAACCTGGAAGTCATTTGATCAATTCAAAAAAGCTTCCAAACCGAGTACTTGGCTGTATCGGGTAGGGATGAATACAGCAATTACTAGTCTGAATCGGTCCAAGAAACGGGTAACTGCAGTGCCAATTGATGGACTTGAGTTGGATTTTGTAGAGGAGTTAGATTCGGAAATGGAAGATCGGATTAAATTGCTCTATTCCGAAATCCGAAAACTGGGGCTCTTGGATCGAGGTATTGTTTTCCTTTTTCTAGAAGGGAAAAGTCATGAAGAAATCTCCGAAATAATCGGAACCAGCAATAGTAATGTGGGAACTCGCCTCTCACGAATCAAAGAAAAGCTTAGAAAAGGAGTTCAAACCTACTAATCAACAAAACAATGGAACTCGAAGAAATGAAATCTCTCTGGGAAGATCTCAGTGGAAAAGTAGAAAATCAGAAAAAAATCAAAAAAGAAGAACTCATGAAAATGACCAAGAAAAAATACCAAAACAGATTGAGCACGATCTATTTACCCGAAATACTTGGTAGTGTGATCTGCTTTGCCTACGCCGGATTCTTTATTTTCCAATTCGGAAAATTAGAATTATCGATCAATCAAGTGCTCGCAGTTTTCAATACTGCGATGATGATCATTTTGCCGATTATCAGTTTGTGGACTTTGGCCCGACTCAACAGTCTGAAAATAAACGATGAAAGTCCCTCTCTTTTGGTTGAACAGTTCAAGAAGGAAAAGACCTTTTTCTGGAAATTTCAGCGATTTAATTTGATTTTATCCGGGCTGTTTGCTGTAAGTATTTTGCCGCCGTTGGCTGAGTTATTTGGGAAAAGGGACATGATCCTGCAGTCCAGTTTTTGGTTGGTCTATGTGCCTGTTGGATTGATTTTTATTTACATTTTCGGAAGATTTACATTTCGGAAATACAGTAAATCACTCCATGATGCGCAGGAACTTATTGAGGGCATCTCCTAAAAATTAAAATAGCCGGCTCCTATAGCCGGCTATTTTTTCTTCATGATGTTTTAAGATTTGAGCCATCGAACAATTAATCCATTAAATGCTTTTTGAGGAAATCAGCAGTAGCCTGATCCACCCGGATCATATTGCTCCATCTCATCCAATGGTGTGTGTCACCGGGAATGAAGATCGACTCGTACGGCTTTCCCAATTCTTCAAATCTCCGGATCAAATCCACCGTCTGATTTACAGCGACATTGCGATCGTCGTCGGCATGGATGAATAAAACAGGAGAAGTCCAAGTCGCCAGGTCCGGCATAGGTGAGGATTCCCATGCGATTTTCTTCGCATGCTCGTAGTCGGGAGCTTTTTCATAGCCATCGGGGATTGCATATCGGCCATCGAGATCGTGCACTCCATGGATGTCCACGCCAACTTTGAACAAATCTGAATCCCGTGCTAAAGCAAGAGAAGCCAGATATCCGCCATACGAACCGCCATAAATTCCGATTTTATTTCCATCAACCTGAGGCAAGGAAGCGAGGTATTCTCCGGCGGCTTTCACATCCTGATATTCGACAGCACCCTGGTGATAGGCATTTGCCGGGCGGTGAAATTCATACCCATAACCGATACCCAATCTGAAATTCACAGACAAAACTGAGAATCCAAGTTCTGCCAAATACTGATTCAGCGAATAGGTATTGGAGTAATAATCCATGTAACTCCAGCCCAGAAGCATCTGTCGCTGCGGTCCTCCATGCACGAAAACTACTCCTGGCTTTTTTGCCGGCCCGCCTTCCTTTTCGAAGAGTTGACCATAGAGAGTAGTCCCATCCGGAGCCGTGAATTTCACTTGTTTTGGAGTGACGAGTTTTGCCTGCGGAAAATCAGAAGGTATTGCCGATTCCTGAATGAGTTTGGTGGAAGATTCATCTTTCACTGCCACCAAATGTGAACGCTGAGCTGTTGCGGAGAAAAATGCCATTTTTCCGGCATTTCCCACATAAACCGGATAAGCTTCAATTCCTGATTCGGAGGTTTCCCAGGTGAGTTTGCCGCTTGCGATTTCAACCGAACCGATATGGCGTCGGTCGATGTCTTCCGGTTGAGAACCTGCATTTGCTGCGAAAATGAGTTTTTTACCATCCTGACTCAACTTCATTTGCTCCACCATGTAATTGCCGGGAGTGAGAAGTTTTGTCTTTCCGGAGGAAATATCCAGGGAATACAAATGCGGCCATCCGTCTTCATAAGACAGGTAAGTGAGTTGGTTGTCGGCGGCGAAATTCAGGTTGATGCTGCCGGTGGTCGTTGGGATGGAACCGCGAAGCGTTTCAGGTGCTTTCCAAAGCTTTTTTCCTTCGCCGGTTGTCACGTCTGCAATCCAGATTTCCCATGGATTATGTCTCGGTACCAAAAGCGGATATGCCGCGCCCTCTCCGCCACGGGTTCGGATAAAGGCAATTTGCTTTCCGTCAGGAGACCATTTTGGAGTGATGTCGCGGTGAAAGGACGGAGCAATAAATTGGATGGGTGTTTCTTGATCCCGATAAATGCCAATCAATTGATGTCCGCCGCGATTGACGGTAAAGGCCAGGCTTTTACCATCTGGAGAAAATGTTCCTGAATTTACTGTTCCTTTGACCTGAAAAAGTTGAGATGGTTTCGTGTCTCCTTTCAAATCAGCAGTCCACGCTTGACCGCTTTTGATGAAAGCCAATTGATTGGGGGCTCCAAGTACAAAGTCATCACCCTCCACTACAACTTCGGCCTTTCGGGAAAGCAGATTGATTTTCCAGATCTCAACTTTTGGTAGCCAAGGAAGATTTTCAGCATTAACGGTTGAGGAAGCATTTCCCCCGCCATGATCTCCGCCCCGCACAAAAACCAGATAATTGCCATCAGGAGTGAATTGAAGGCTACTGATTTCTTGGCCGTCGTCTTTATCGAAAGAGGTTAGTTTTTCAGGTAAAAATTCCGGTCCGTTTGCGATGTAAACATTCCTTTTTCCCTGTTCATTCATCGACCAGGCAATCATTTCGCCAGTGGGAGAGGAGGTGAGTTCGGAGGGGAAACTGAACTTCCCAACCTGCTCCATAGTGAAGGATTGGGAGAAAAGAGACTGAGAGATCAGGAGAAAAGCGATGAGAAAAGTAGAGATTCGTTTCATGGTTTGGTCGGGGTCAATGTGCATTTAAAATATTTTCTGAGCAGGTTGAAGTCAAAAGAAACCCGTTTGATTTTTCCTTCCAGGATAGATATCATTCGTCTGAAAGTAATTTTTCCAATTCATGAGCAAGAACTTTTTTGTCAGGAAGGAAAAGTTGGTATTTACTTACAAATAGTTGGTTACTGATATTTTCAGTGGCGTACTCCACTAAGATTTGATCTTTGTAGGCTCCGAGTACTATTCCAATTGGAGGATTGTCGCCTTCCGTATTTTCTTCTTTTCGGAAGTAGTTAAGGTAAAGGTTCATTTGTCCGATATCATTATGCTCGATTTCCCCTCTTTTCAGATCGATTAAAACGAAGCATTTGAGAATTCGATGATAGAAAACCAAGTCCACATAAAAATGACGATTGGCCAGACTGATCCTGTATTGGCGACCGATGAAGGCAAAACCTTTCCCTAACTCCATCAAGAATTTCTCTAGATTTTGAATGAGTTTGTTTTCTAAATCACTTTCAGAAAAGTGTGGATGAGAAGTGATTCCCAAGAATTCAAAAATATAAGGATCCTTGATTATATCTTCCGGCCTTTGAATTTCTGCCCCTTTTTCAGATAGTTTCAGAACACTCTCTTTGTCTTTACTTAGAGCTAATCTGTGAAAAAGCATACTTTTCATTTGACGCTTGAGTTCTCTCACGCTCCAGTTTTCCCGTTCAGACTGTTTCGTATAAAAGCTAATTTCGAGGTCATTATCTGCTTTCATAATTTCTGAGTAATGGCTCCAGCTCAATTGTCCAGACAGTGTCTGGATTTTTGGACACTTAATGTAGAATTGTCTAATTTGAAAAAGACTGGATCTGCTGAAACCTTTCCCGTATTCCAGATTTAAATCTCTGGAAAGTCTATCCAAGAGGTTAGATCCATACTCTGCCTTTTCCTTTCCTCCCTGCTCAAATTCTACAATCTGTCTTCCGATATGCCAATAGGTTTGAACCAAAATAGTGTTTACAACTTTTCCGGCTTGCTCACGACCTTGCTTCAATAATTCTCCGATTTGGATTTTCAGAGATTGATAGGGGAATGATTCAAGTTCCTTTGTCATCTTAATATCGGTCGTGGATAAAATATAGCACCTTTTGGAGTTCAGTTTTTAGGTCATTGGAAGGAATAGCGTAATTATTCATCAGGCAGGAGAAGTGGAGGATTTTACCGCTTTTGGTAAGCAGATATCCGCTCAGGGCATTGCTCATGCTAAGCGAACCGGTTTTAGCATAGATATAGGGTGGCTGACCTACATCAGCTTTGTACCAACTTTTGATCGTTCCGGATTCGCCGCCTGCAGGGAAATAGGCTTTGATTTTTTCCAGAGGAACTTCCGTTCTGATTTTACTGAGTAAGTCGATTATACTTCTCGGGGTAAACATATTCCGCGAGCTCAATCCCGAACCATCATACCAGATTAGTTCGTCGGGAAGGTCTGCCAGTAGATTTTCTTTTGAATATTCGATTGCATCTGCAGTGCTCAGAGTGTTGTTCAACTGATCGGAAACCAACAACATCAATTGCTCTGCAAGGAAATTATCACTGATTTTCATCATTTGGGAATAGATGCTATCGGCTGGTGTTGTCTGGAGTTTTTTAGGATCAGACTTTAAGTACTTCTCGTTTTTGACGATGGTAACCCTTTTTTCAACGGCTTCCGAAAGTAAAGTTGCTGTGAAATCTGCCGATGTTTTGAATGGAATATCCCGCTCGAACTCCTGAGATTCAACCTGAGGATTCAGGAAATAGCTGAATTCATTTTTGAGTTGATCTCTCTGAAAACTATAAGTCGCCGTTCCACTTGGTTCGATTTTCTTCAAGGAAGCTTCAAAGCGAGTCGGATATGTCGTGAATGATTTCGCACCCTGAGCTTTTTCAAACCTAACCACATTTCCATAAACCGGGAAAGCCGACCGCTCGGCAGCGTAATAAGAATTGTACCAATCCCAGGACCAGCCCGGACCGAAAGAATTTACCTGATCGAAGTTGTCCAGGAGATAGAGTTTTTTGGTTTGCTTGCGCAAAAAGTCCAGCGCAACTTCATTTTTCAAATCAGGATGGAGGAATCCGGGATCGCCAGTTCCCCAGAAAATCAGAGAATCACCACGCTCCAGGTAATTCAGGCCATTAACCAAACTATCTCCCAAAACTGTATAGGCTGTGTAAAAAGTAAAAAGCTTGGTATTGGATGCGGGGATGAAGTATTTGTCCGAATTGATATCCACCAGAACTTTGTCTTTCTCAGGATCGACCAGCATAAAACCCAGATGACCTTTGTCGAAAACATCAGATTTTGTGAGGGAATTATTGATCTTTTGGACAGTGCAGGAACTGAGGGCAATCAGCAGAGGGAACAGCAATTTCTTCATTCCCTTAAAATAGGAAAAGCCCTCCGATTTTCGGAGGGCTTTTCTTCTACTTGGTTGTGGTTTTTTATTGTTTGGTAATTGTCTTAGTCTCGGTAATGACTTCTTTCCCGTCCACGATTTCGATTTCTCTTTTGATCTCGATTTTTTCACTCATCGTAACCGGACCGCTATGCGTTCCTTCGCTGATGTGAGGCGCGATGACCAGCGCCACGATAGACATCAATTTGATCAGGATGTTCATGGAAGGACCTGAAGTATCTTTGAAAGGATCACCAACAGTATCACCAGTAACAGAAGCTTTGTGTGGTTCTGATTTCTTGTAGTACATCTGACCGTCGATTTCAACACCTTTTTCGAAAGATTTTTTCGCGTTATCCCAAGCGCCACCGGCGTTTGACTGGAATATACCCATCAACACACCTGAAACGGTAACGCCGGCAAGCATACCACCCAATACTTCCGGACCGAAGGCGAAACCAACGATAATCGGAGATAGAAGAGCGATTGCACCCGGAGCGATCATTTCACGGATGGAAGCTTTGGTAGAGATTTCCACGCATTTTTCATACTCAGGCTTAGCTTTGTATTCCATGATGCCCGGGATTTCTCTAAACTGTCGTCTCACTTCATTCACCATGTCCATTGCCGCACGACCTACCGCAGCGATACAAAGTGATGAGAAAATAAAAGGAATCATTCCCCCCACAAAAAGTCCGGCAAGGACGTCCGCCTTGTAAATATCAATTGCATCAATTCCTGCGATTCCAACGAAAGCCGCAAACAATGCCAATGAAGTCAAAGCTGCAGAAGCGATTGCAAATCCTTTTCCTGTTGCTGCAGTAGTGTTACCAACGGCATCCAGAATATCAGTTCTTCCACGAACTTCCTCAGGAAGTTGGCTCATTTCGGCAATTCCACCAGCGTTATCAGCGATAGGACCAAATGCATCAATTGCCAATTGCATCGCAGTAGTTGCCATCATACCAGCAGCAGCGATTGCTACTCCGTAAAGACCGGCAAACTCATACGCTCCATAAATACCACCTGCCAAAACAAGTATTGGAAGAACGGTAGATTCCATTCCCACTGCCAAACCACCGATGATATTGGTTGCGTGACCTGTACCTGACTGCTTGATGATAGACAAAACCGGGCGCTTGCCCATTGCTGTATAATACTCAGTTATGATGGACATCAAAGTTCCCACAACCAGACCCAGAACGATTGCATAGAAGACATCCATGTTGGTGAATTCATAACCTCTGATCATAAGCGTTTCGGGAAGCATGTATTGCACGACAAAGTAAGAGGCAATACCAGTGAACAGGATAGAAGACCAGTTACCCATGTTCAGAGCTTTCTGCACATCACCCTTATCATCTTTGATGGTTACGAAAGCCATTCCCATGATAGAGAATACGATTCCCAAACCTGCCAATACCATTGGAAGCAAGATCGGAGCGATACCGCCAAATGCATCTACAGAAACAATCTCACGTCCCAAAACCATGGTTGCCAGGATTGTTGCCACATACGAACCGAACAAATCGGCGCCCATTCCGGCGACGTCACCTACGTTATCACCTACGTTATCAGCGATAGTTGCAGGGTTTCTTACATCATCCTCAGGGATTCCGGCTTCTACTTTACCTACAAGGTCAGCTCCGACGTCAGCAGCTTTTGTATAAATACCACCGCCCACACGGGCAAAAAGTGCGATTGACTCAGCTCCGAGAGAGAAACCTGCCAATACTTCCAATGCTTTTTCCATTTCGACGCCATTCACTCCGGCGCCAACACTCACTACAAATACTTGATATAAAATGATGAAAATTGATCCAAGTCCTAAAACAGCCAGACCTGCCACACCAAGACCCATTACTGATCCGCCTGTGAATGACACTTTAAGTGCATGCTTTAAGCTTGTTCGGGCTGCCTGAGTAGTTCTGACGTTTGCCTTAGTGGCGATTTTCATTCCTATGTATCCTGCGAAAGCAGAAAGAAATGCACCAATAAGGAAAGAAATTGCAATTGTAGGATCTGAAGTTTCTACCAAAGTTCCTGACCATGCCAATACGATGGCGGCAATTACTGCGAAATAGGAAAGTACTTTCCATTCTGCTCTTAAAAATGCCATGGCTCCGTCGGCAATGTAGCCGGCGAGTTCAACCATGTTTTTATCGCCTGTGTCTTGCTTGACAACCCAGGCAGACTTGATAGCCATTACAATCAGGCCGACAACTCCCAGTAAGGGAACCATGTAAATCAACGCTTGTTCCATAGAGTTTTAAATACCGTTGTATTCGTTTGTATTAAATAATTGCGCAAAGATATAATTTCTACTGATCCTGCCAACCCGTAGAAAAAATCGTGTTCTTGAGTGAATTCAGCCATTTTATTGAACATTTTTCAATCATCCGCTCATTTTTATCTGAATTCTAAGCTAAATCAGATTGAATTTTCCCAAAAAGCAAATTCCCTCTTTTAGAGCGGGTTTTCGGATACGAAGAATTTATAAGGAATAATTCAGTTACGGTGGACAAACCAAAAGAAAGGGCAGGGATCAAATTCCTTAAGGCTTAAAAGGGAAGATCAGCAAATTAGCTCGCCCGCCTGCAGCTTCATTGGAAATGTACAGGTTACCGCTTGGATCAAAAGCGATTCCTTCCGGCTGCTTGAATAGTTTGGGGTCCAGCCAGTGTACTTCGATAGGATTCAAATCTGTATCCAGTATCGAAAGCCAATTTCCGGTAGAAGAGATCATGTAAATCTTTTTTTCGATCGGGTGAAAAGCCGCAGCAGAAGGTTGGATTTTCAACGGCTTTAAATTCTGATTTGAGAGAAGCGGATCAAGATCTTTTCTTTCGAGTCGTATGAAAGGCAAAGAATCGAATTGCAAAGTTTCCAAATCAAATCTGAATGCAGAGGCTTCATCAGATCCTTTGTCGATTTTACATTCCTTGCAGAAAAGCCAAAGTTCATTTCCGCTTTTAGAAGCAATCATGGCTTCCATATCTCGTTTCCCAATATTGGGAAATTGAAATTGAGTGGTTTCGCTGGTTTCACCAAATGGATCCGTGACCCGATAAAGATCGCCGTTGCTTTGAAGGACCCATGCGGTTCCATCGATTACAACCAGATCTTCGAAATCAGCTTTCTTCCCAAATTTCACTTTTTCGAGGATCTCGCCTGTCTTTGGATCAATCTGAAAAATCTCGGCAGATTCATCTTCCACAGCCCAAAGCGCATTTTCTCCGACCCACTCCAAACCCGAAATTTCTTTCAATTCATTGGGCAAAGAGACTGTTGTCATCTCATCCATTGAATAGGATTTCAAAAACTTTTCAGACATATCATCGGTTTTTTTCGGAGAGCAATTAGAGAGAATCAAAAAACTACAAACAAACAATTTGGAGATTTGCATAATATTCAAACGAAAACTTTATATTTCATATTAATCTGCTCAAAATAAGCTGTTAGAGATGGAAATTCAACTTGAAAATTTTGAAACCTGGATTCGAAAATTGTTTGCAACAGAATTGAAGCCGGAGGTTTGTTACCATAATCTGGACCACACAGTTTCTATCGTGAAGCGAGTAGGGGAGCTCGCCCATTTTTACCAACTTCCCGAAAGCGATCATTCTGATTTATTTCTTGCCGCCTGGCTGCACGATATTGGGTATTGGGATGGTAATCCGGTGGAGCATGAAGCCCACGGTGCCGAGATGGCGGGAGAGTTTTTGGGTCATTTCGGAGTTTATCCTGCCAGAATTGAGAGAATCCAATCCGCTATCCTCGCTACAAAAATTCCTCAAAAGCCCAAAGACTTATTTGAGGAGATACTTTGTGATTCTGATCTGTTTCATCTTGGCGATGATGATTGGTTTGACCAAACTCTCCTCTTAAAGAAAGAGCGTGAAAAAATCTCGGGCAAAGTGATGGAGTTATTGCCTTTTTTAAAGCTTTCAAGAGAATTTGTAAGCAAGCATAGTTTTCATACAGATTTTGCCAAAATCAACCTAGAGCCCAGGAAGCAAATCAATCTTGCCAAGCTAGATGGTATGATTTACCAGCTCGAATATCTTGTTCCTGCTTGATGAAAAGGTCGGTTTTTTGAATCTTCCTATATTTGAAAATCCTACTTCTAAACCAAACTGTTAAGAATTTCGACAGGATTTTTTGAAACGCATAAAAGAAAAAACTTGGTTTTGAGGATAGGGAAAGCTTAGATTGATACTCAGATTTGTTTCCCTTTTATCAGGATTCAAATTTGTTTGAAATCAACTTTCCTGAACAGCTCTCAAAAATGAAAAAACGGCTTTGGTTCCTCTTTCTCGCAGGGGTGTTTTCTGGCTTTATCATCTCACAGAATTTCGAATCCATCAACTCAGCAGATGTGAGGTCTGCCCAAAAAATCCTTAACCTGAATTTTGGGGATGCAGAAATTGATACACTTTTGTCCTATCTGGAGGACAACAGAAAAAGCTATGATTCCATGCGGACTTTCCCGCTTGGAAATGAAATCACTCCAGCCCTTTCCTTTGATCCTTATCCCCTGGATCTTCTGATCAAGCCCTCCAAAGGATTGAATAAATGGGAAGTTGATGAAAATATAAAACTCCCGAAAGACAAAGAATCCATTGCTTTCTTATCCATCATGGAGTTGGCAGGTTTGATCAAGTCAAAGCAGATTTCATCACTGGAATTGACGGAGCTATACCTTGAAAGAATAAAGAAACACGATCCTAAATTGCTTGCCTTCATCACTGTTACCGAAGAATTAGCTTTGTCACAGGCACGTCGGGCAGATGCTGAAATCGCGAGTGGAAACTACAAAGGGCCGCTTCATGGGCTTCCCTACGGAATCAAGGATTTGGCTGCTGTACCCAATTACCCAACGACTTGGGGAGCGGCGCCTTACAAAGATCAGGTAATCAACGAAACTGCAACTGTAGCCAAAAAGCTGGAAGAAGCAGGGGCGGTGCTTATTGGGAAAATGGTTTCCGGAAGTCTGGCGAGAGGGGATGTATGGTTTGGAGGGAAAACCAAAAACCCTTGGGATTTGACACAGGGAGCAACGGGTTCATCGGCTGGCTCGGCTTCGGCTACTTCCGCAGGACTGGTCGCTTTTTCCATCGGAACAGAGACACTCGGATCGATTATTTCCCCATCCACGCGCTGCGGAGTGACCGGACTCCGGCCTACTTTTGGTGCAGTGAGCCGGTCCGGATTGATGACACTTTCCTGGAGCATGGACAAAGTGGGCCCGATTTGCCGCAATGCAAAAGATTGTGCGATCGTCTATGATTACATCAAAGGGCAAGATCAGGCCGACAGATCTGTTCAGGATGCAGCATTTGAATATTTGGCTGCCGCTAACCTGAAAGATCTTAAAGTCGGTTACTTTTCCAGCCAGTTTGAATCCGATACTACCGCAAATCGAGTTCACAATGAGCGGACATTGGCAGAATTCAGAAAATTGGGAATCGAACCGGTAAAAGTTGCTTTGCCGGAAGGATATCCATTCAAAGTGTTTGATATCATCCTCAGAGCTGAATCAGGAGCATTTTTTGACGAATTGCTTTTGTCCGGCAGAGACAGCCTGATGGTCGAGCAGCATAAAGAATCCCGAGCCAATTCACTCAGACAATCCAGGTTCATCCCGGCTGTGGAGTACCTTCAGGCTAATCGTCATAGAAGATTATTGATCGAAGAAATGCAGGAGTTGATAGAAGGGTACGATGTTATCATCTCACCGACTTTTGGAGGGAGACAGATGCTGATCACCAACTTGACCGGACATCCGGCCTTGAGTTTGCCAAATGGGTTTGACGAAAAAGGGCGACCGACGAGTGTCACATTGGTTGGAAATTATTTTGAAGAAGGAAAGCTGATTGCTTTGGCGGAAGCCTATCAAAAGAAATTTCCCTACCATGGAAATGTGCCCAAGGAAGTGAGGTAAGATGGGGAAAGTTCGATTGTTCCATCCCTGAAGTGCTTTCTATGAATTCCCGATAGAAGGTTATGGATTGGTGGAATACTGATTTTATAGAATTATTAAAGTGAGTTTTTTCAATTTTCAAAAGTCATCCGAAATCACAAATTCTGAACTATCTAACTTTTCTTAGCTAAAATTCAGATTGTGATAGTTTCGTGAGATCTGGGATTTAAATTTCCTGACACTTTTAATCACTTCATGAAAAAAGTACTTGTAGTAGAAGATGATCCGGATATCAATGAGTTGATTCAAATCCATTTGAAAGATCTCAATTATGATATCCATGTTTGCAACCATGGGAAAAGAGGTTTTGAAGAAGCCAAAAACAATACCTATGATCTTATTATCCTTGATATCATGCTGCCCGAAATGGACGGGATTGCAATATGTCAGCGGCTGCGCGCTTTGGATAATTACACTCCTATTTTGATGATTACTGCCAAATCAGAAGAAATAGACAAAGTAATCGGGCTAGAGTCTGGAGCGGATGATTACATCACCAAGCCTTTCAAAATCCGGGAATTCATCGCTCGAGTCAAAGCTATCATGCGAAGGCAAGATCAATTTAATCTTTTGGCAGAAAAGGAAGTGAAATCTCTTCGATTTGGGTCTTTGGAGATCGATGAGCAAAAACGCAAAGTGATTCTCGATCAAAAGCGACTCGATCTGACACCCAAGGAATTTGAATTGTTGATGCTTTTGGCTCGCAATCCTGGAAGAAGCTATTCCCGAGGCGAGCTCTTGGAGCTCATCTGGGGCTATGATTTCAGTGGATACGAGCATACCGTGAACGCCCATATTAATCGACTTCGCGCCAAGGTAGAGCAAGACCCAAATTCTCCCACCTACATTCTCACCACTTGGGGCGTTGGCTATCGCTTCAATGACGAACTCTAAAACGAAAATTATGAAAAGTCTGTATTGGCGAATATCCCTCAGTTTTATCCTGGTTCTGATGATTGTGGGTTTTTCTTACATTTTCATCACCGCCACGACTGCACAGCGCTACTTTCAAGAAACTACCCAGCGATTGAATGCTTCTGTGGCTGATTACCTGATCAAAGAAGTCAATCCCTTCCAAGATGGAAAAGTAAATGAAGGGGCTTTGGGGATCATCATGCACTCGATGATGGCGGTGAATCCAGGGATAGAAGTTTACCTGCTTGATCCTTCCGGGGAGATTATTTCTTATGTGGTACTGGATCAAAAAGTGAAATTAAAGCGAGTGGATTTGGCTCCAATCCGCAAGTTTATCGATGAAGTTGGGGAGAATTTTATTCTTGGAGACGATCCCCGAAATCCCGGACAAACAGCTGTATTTTCAGCGTCAGCTGTTTATGAAGAAAATCAACTACTTGGCTATGTGTATATTACTTTGGCCAGTGAGAGATATGAAACGATAGCTAGTAGCCTGCTGGGGAGTTATTGGATGCAATTGACTCTCAATTCCATCGTAATCACTTTGGTTGTGGCCTTGCTGATTGGCTTGGTATTAATTGCCTTGCTGACTCGACACTTGCGGAAAATCATTCAAACCGTAGAAAAATTCAAAGATGGAGATCTGAAGGCAAGAGTACCGGCGGCAAATTCCAATTCGGAATTGGCAGTGTTGGGAAGTACGTTCAATCACATGGCAGAAACCATTTTGAATAATATCGAAGAACTCAAAAAAGTGGATAGTCTTCGCAGGGAATTGATCGCCAATGTATCCCATGACCTGCGGAATCCACTCGCTATAATCAACGGCTACATCGAGACTCTTCAAATCAAAGGAGATAAACTTACTGCAGAGGAGAAAGAGAAATACCTGAAGATCATCAGTGACTCCACTGATAAATTGACCAAACTGGTCGCAGATCTTTTTGACCTCTCCAAACTCGAATCCGGTCAGATGCAGGTCAAAATGGAGCGGTTGAAAATTCAGGAACTCCTTTACGATTCTGCGCTGAAATATGAACTGCTCGCACAGGCAAAAGGCATTCAGATCAAGTCGCAGATTTGCCAAAATCTGCCTACCGTATTTGCAGATCTTTCTTTGTTGGATCGGGTAATTCAGAATCTGCTTGACAATGCCGTGAAATATACCCCGCAACACGGTCAAATCCTGATCGATGCCTGTGAGGCCGCACATGGTGGAGTCAGCATCAAAATCCGAAACTCTGGAACTGGAATTCCTCAGCAGGAATTAAACTCCCTATTTGATCGCTATTACATGATCGATAAAGACCAACAGGGAGTGCAAGGCTCAGGATTGGGGCTCGCGATAGTGAAGCATATTCTTCAGATTCACGGAAGTGAAATAAAAATCCACTCAGATTCCACAAGCTTTACGGAGTTTGAGTTTGAGCTGGGGACTTGAATTGAGATGGATTAAAAAATCCTGAGAATTATGGTTCAGAATAAGAAGAAAAAAGCGACTTGAGGGTCGCTTTTTCTTATGGTATTCACGTATAATGAATTGAATTTTGGATTGTCTTCCATTTTGAAATCACCTAAATGTGGGTATTCAGTTCAATGGTGCAAATCCATATGGAATCGCAGCAGCTCCGCACCAAATGATTCCATGGGAAAATTTGGGATCAAGATTTCCGGCAAGCGGAAAGAAATGTTCTCCCGCTTTTCCCACGATTGAAACCAACTGGAAACTCCCCGCGCTGGAGAGCTGCAACCGGTCTGAAGTGGAGAGATAAACCGTTACCGTTCCAGTGCTGAATTTGGTGGTGAACTCCTCAGTCAATCGGACAAAGTACTTACCGTCTTTATCCGTTACAATCTGAATCATTCCTTTGGTATTTGTACTGCTTTGGGCAGTCAGACTTCCCGATTTCAAAACTGTAATTGGACCAGTGACAGCCACGGGATCCACCGGGACCATAGGGTCAATATTCTCTGTGTTGCTGCTGTCGCATGCATACCAAATGGTCGCAGAAATCAAAAGAAGAGCAAGTTTTGATATTATTTTCATGTGATTAAATTTTGATTTTTAATGGCCACAACCTGTCCCGTGGCGAAGGATACGGGATGGAATCCCTGCCTGCGGCAGGCAGGTCGCAATACTGAAAATCATCCCAGTGTGTGACGTTTTCGATATGCTCGATTTCATTAGACTAATGGTTAAAGGTTTCTAGATTTCTAAATAAAATTCGATTGCGGGAGTAATTGATTTTTCCCTCTCTTTTCAAATTTGACAATGTTTTGGTCACAGTCTGCCGACTGGAATCGGTCAGCATCCCAATCTCTTCATGCGTGAGATTGACCTTGAGTAGCGTCTCGTCTCCATATCTTTTGCCCAGCTTCTGTGCAAGATCTTTTAGGGTGTATTTGATTCGTTGCTCTGCATCCATCCAGAAGCGTCGCTCCATGCGATTGACAATTTCAAGATAGGAAGCCACTATTTTCTCCGAAAAAACCGAATCATCACCTGAGATTTGAAGCTTGTTCCCATCAAATTTTTGTATCAACGTATCTTCTTCCAGTGAGATGGCATAGCTCGTGTTGAGGCATGGACTTGAAGTATGGGAGGAACCTTGTCCGAATATTCCCCCGGCAGTGACCAATTGTATGATAGTCTGGGCGCCATTGGGCAATGTTTTTTGGAGTTTCACACTTCCGCTCTTGATTAAGTAAAAACCTTCTGAGGCATCACCTTGCCTATAGATAACTTTTCTATTTGCGAAGCTTTTGAAAACTGGGAATGAGACCTGTCTGACTTCCCAAGCATTTGACGTGACAATGGTTTTCATTTTTGTTTTCTTTCGTAATAGATTCCCACCGAGATCACACCTGATGAGTAAAGATTCTTTCTGTCAAAAATCAAATCATTGAAATTTCTGTAGTTCACATTTAAGTGAAGTTCCCTGTAAACGGAAAGACTTGCGCCAAAACTGTAGCTAGTGTACTCAGTCCCATCTCCCCGCACAAAATCCGTTACCACAGTGACATTGTCCACGGATGCCAATCCATTCAAGCGGGCATTTACCCAGACTTTTCCTGCGATTTTGTAGCCGATTTCTGCGCCTATAGCAAACTGATCTGAGAATGAAACGCCCTCGTATTCCGTCCGGGCATTGTAAGCCCCAAATATGCTTCCGTAAAGAGGAGCATTTGGCAATGCGAAGGAAGTAGCCAAAGTGGACCAGACATTGAACTCGCCATCTCCGGATGGTAAATTGATTTTCTCAAAATCATTCACCGTGCTTTTTGCAAAATTGTTCGCTTTCCCAATAGGAAGTTCAGGAGCCACAGAAATCGTCAAAGGCAAGTATTTTTTGAGAATAGCATGCTTAAACTCCAACCTTAAATCACCCAAACCGCTGACTTTCTCGGTGGTTTCGAAGCCGTTCCAAGTTTGCAAGGGAAGATTTGCGATAATAGTAAATCGGTCAGTCAGGCCATATTCTCCATAGAAAACAAGGGATTGTTGGGAGAATTGGTTGGTGTTCAGAAGCTCGCCATCCAAGGTATAGTAGTCTTTTGAAACCAAAGATTGGTAGCTAAGCTGGTAGAAGCCATCCTTTTTTCCTTTCGTCCAGCCGCTTTGGGCAGATGCACTATAGCTAAACAAGCAAATCCATCCCAGGCAGACTGCCTGAAATGGAATAAACTGAAAAAGCTTGTGGAACAATTTCCGGCTCATTTTATTGAAGTGGAGCGTTACCAAAAGGAATTCCGACTGAGCCACACCAAAGAATCACGTGCGTATATTTTGCTACGCTTTGGCCACTTGGGATTGCAAAGAAATTTTCTCCGGCAGTTCTGACAGGGCCCAAGACTAATAAATTTGGATTTCCATTTGCCGGATCGGCCACAAAATTGGCGGAAGTAGAGAGGTAAACAGTCACTGTGCCGGTACCCAAGGCGGTGTTGAATGCCTGGTCAAACTGCAGGAATTCCTTCCCTTGGGAATCCGTACCCAACGCAGCCAATCCTTTGGATCCTGATCCGTTTTGGGCCACAAAACTTCCCGACCGGAGTACATTCAAAGCTCCAGTGGGCTTAGTAGGATCAATTGTAACAGGATCATTGTCTTCGGAGCAGCTAACAAGGCCTAAAAAGACGACATAGAACAATAGGATTATTTTTTTCATGGTTTTTTGATTTTGTTTGAATCAAAATTGACCAAAGGATATCACGAAAAAATCACAGAAAGTTAAAGATTTTGGAGAGTTTGGTTTTCTTTACTTTAGGAAAAACAAGTCAAATGGGAAAGTCAAAATCTGATATTGAGGAATTTTTAAAGCGAGACATAACCCATGTTTCCGCTTCAAATGAACTAATCGCTTTGTGGCACGATGGAAATGGAAATTGGAAACTTGCCCACGATCAGGTGGATCATTTGACATCCAAATCCGCTTCGCGCATTCATGCCTATCTCCACAGAAAAGAAGGAGATAGCTGGAATGCGGATTATTGGTACAGAAAGGCTGGCGAAAACCGTCCTGAGATCTCTCTGGAGGAAGAGTGGGAATTTCTGTTCAATAGATTTTTTCCAGAGGATAAGTAATATTTCAAACACCATGGCTTCAGAGTAGTTAAAAGAATATGTTTTGGATTTTTAACTTACTGATACCGATGCTATTCTTTCATCCCGGAAACCCGGTAACTCCGGCAGATTTCGTCTGGGAAAACAGGCTGGTAATTATTTATGGAACAGGGGATTGCACAGCTTGGTTTGATGAAAAACTGCGAAAAGATCTTGCCGAAAGAAAGCTTCTGGTTTTTCATTTTAATAAAGAGGTTTTGTTGGAATCTAATTTCAAGGGAGAACTGAAAACAGCTGATTTTTTAAAGCTTATTCCCAAAAAGCAAGGTCATTCTACAGCCTGGGTATTGGTTGGTTTGGACGGCGGTGTGAAAAAATCAGGACACTCAATCCCAAATCCGGGAGAGATTTTAAGGATCATTGACGCCATGCCGATGCGGCAGTCTGAGGTTATCAGAAAAGGAAATCAGGACAATTCTTTTAATAAATGACAAGAAACTGCCAAAAAATACCCGATATAGGGTATTTTTTGGCAGTTGTTGGAATGGTATTTTTGGTTCTACATTTTGACCAAACTCCAAATGAAATTCTTTTACCTTTCCTCGAAGCCAAATACAGCAGGCAAATTTGAAATCCACGACAGAGAGTGTGAGCATCTGCCAAACGCAATCGATCGTGATTATCTGGGACCCTTTAACAATGGTAAGGAAGCCATGAGAAAAGCCGAGTCCATGAAATCAGAGATTTGCGTTTGTCCCAACTGCTGCGTTTCAAGTTTTCAGGCTATTATCAAAAGTATCAATTAGGAAAAGCTGTAATTTTTTTGATAGGAAAAGCCTCTCCATTATTGAATCAACAAGGAGTTTCAGATAGGGCAAGCCTCATGAATTGCGATTGAATTTGGAATTGATTTTTTTTAATTTCAAAGCAAGATCGGGGTGTGGCGCAGTCCGGTAGCGTACACGTCTGGGGGGCGTGTGGTCGCAGGTTCAAATCCTGTCACCCCGACAACTCCTTCAAAAAACCTTCAATCATCAGGATTGGAGGCTTTTTCTGTTTAATCCAATTCTCCTAAACAGGCATTTGAGGATAATAACTTACCTTCATATTATCACTGAATTTGCACTCATTTATAGTTGGTATGGAGAAGAAAAATAGTCAGTTGAAGGCTGAGGTTTCGGGATCTCCCGGCAAGAAAAAACCTTCGAAAGCTAAATTTCCAATCGTAGGAATCGGGGCTTCTGCAGGCGGATTGGAAGCTCTGGAGCAATTTTTCAGCAATATGCCTTCTGATACAGGAATGGCTTTCGTTGTCATTCAGCATCTTGACCCGACTCATGTCGGGATTTTGCCGGAGCTTTTGCAGCGCGTCACTACCATGCCGGTGCGGCAAGCGATGGATGGTTTGGCAGTTGAACCCAATTCTGTCTATGTCATTCCTCCGAATAAGAGCCTTTCTGTGTTGAACGGTCATCTCTATTTGCTTGTTCCTGTCGAATCCCGTGGACTTCGGTTGCCGATTGATTTCTTCCTTAAATCTCTTGCCAATGATCGCCTGCAAAATAGCATTGCAGTAATACTCTCAGGAATGGGAAGTGACGGAAGTCAAGGGCTGAAAGCGATCAAAGAAAAAAATGGGATTGTCCTCGTTCAGGAGCCTAAATCTGCCAAATTTGATGCAATGCCCCTTAGTGCAATAGAGGCTGTGATAGCGGATGTGGTCGCACCTGCCATAGAATTGCCTGCAAAATTACTTGCAATCCTGAAGTTGGTTCCAACAGTTGACACTCAAAAAGGAATAGACGAGAAGAGCAAAAGCCATCTGGAAAAGATCATTATTTTGCTTAGGGAGCATTCCGGCCATGACTTTTCGCTATACAAAAAGAACACCCTGTTTCGAAGAATAGAACGGAGAAAGGGAATCCACCAGATTGAGAAAATAGGTTCTTATGTGAGATTCCTGCAGGAAAATCCCGCAGAAGTAGATATCCTGTTCAAGGAGTTGCTGATCGGGGTTACCAGTTTTTTCAGAGATCCCGAAGTTTGGGAGAAACTGAAGGAATCCATCCTCCCTGAAATGATCAGGGACGTCCCCAATCGCCATGTTTTCAGAGCGTGGGTCACAGCTTGTTCTACCGGTGAGGAAGCTTATTCCCTCGCCATGATTTTTAAGGAAGTGGCTGAAAAATTGCCCAATCAGAAAGGAATTTCGCTTCAGATTTTTGCCACCGATCTGGATAAAGATGCAATAGAAAAAGCGCGAGCGGGAGTTTTCTCTGAAAATATCGCCAGTGATATATCGCCTGAGCGACTCTCACGATTTTTTGTCTTGGAGACCGGAGGATACAGGATCAGCAATTCGATTCGGGAGATGGTTGTCTTTGCACCGCAAAACATTATCAAAGATCCCCCATTCACCAAGCTGGATATTTTGACTTGCAGAAATATGCTGATTTACATGGAGCCAGAACTGCAGAGAAAACTCATTTCGCTCTTCAATTACAGCCTCAATCAGGATGGGATTCTGGTTCTCGGGACAGCAGAAACTCTGGGGGTTTCGACGGAAGGGTTCAGGGAAATTGACACAAAAATGAAAATCTACAAACGCACCTCGGCAATCTCTCCTGCTGAGTTGGCAGATTTTCCCAGTGCTTTCTTTCGAAACAGAAGTTTTACCACTGAGAAAAAGCTGGTGCCAAAGACATTAGACAATATCCAGACGATTACAGAGCAAATTCTACTACAGAGATTTGCCCCGGCAAGTGTCTTGGTCAATGACAGAGGCGATATCCTCTACATCACCGGCCGAACCGGAAAGTACCTCGAACCTGCAGCTGGCAAAGCCAACATGAATATACATGCCATGATGCGGGAAGGATTGAGTCAGTTGGTTTCTGATGCATTGCGAAAAGCCATGAGGGATTTTTCTCCTGTTTTTGTGAAAAATGCAAAAATCCCGAGTAATGATACTTTCAATTCTGTAGATGTGACTGTACAAAGACTCGAAGCACCTGAATCGGTCAATGGACTGATCATAATTGTATTCACGGATGTGAAAGATCCTGCCGAAAAAACCACTTCCAAAGGTCGTGCGAGCAAGAGTCTTTCCTCCGGCAAACTGAAAGAACTTGAGGAACAGCTAAGACGGAGCCACGAAGAACTTCAAACCACGCGGGAAGAAATGCAAACTTCGCAGGAAGAATTGAAATCAACTAATGAGGAACTGCAATCCACAAATGAAGAATTGCAGTCCACAAATGAGGAACTCACAACCTCCAAGGAAGAAATGCAAAGCATGAATGAAGAACTGCAGACAGTGAATATTGAGCTGCAGAGCAAGGTAAATGATTATGTCCGGGCAAATGATGACATGAAAAACCTGCTCAATAGCACTGAGATTGCCACGCTATTCCTCGACAAAGACTTCAATATCCGACGCTTCACCGATCATGCCCAAAATATTGTGAAGATCAGGAAAAGTGATATCGGAAGACCATTCACTGATCTGGTCACTAATTTGAATTATCCTGAAATGGAAGCCCATGTCAGAGATGTATTGAATAAATTAAATACCATTGAAAAACCAATTGCTACCAATGATAACAGATGGTTTAGTGTTCGCATCATGCCTTACCGCACCCTTGAAGATAAAGTAGATGGGGTGGTCATCACTTTTACAGATATTACGATTGCGAAAATGCTGGAAATAGAACTCAAAGAACTGAACGAGGCACTTCAAAAAATCAACAAAGAAAAAAAGTAAACATAACCGATGATCAAATTTGATGAAGGAGAATCGAAACTTTCTTTATCTTTTTATTTAATAATTTCTTTCCCCGAATTTTTCAACCCCAGGCTTTAATTCGTAGAAAAATGGACCCCAACTTTAAGTCTGATCATAATCAGCTTCGGAAAAAAGCAGAGGAGATTTTGAAGAATAAATCTTCTAAACTAACTATTCCCCCAACTGAAGCGGACCTTTTAAGACTCGTCCATGAGCTTGAGGTCCATCAGATCGAGTTGGAGCTTCAAAATGAGGAATTGAAACTAGCACGTGAGCGGTCTGAAAGTATTGCTCATAAATACACCTCTTTGTACGATTTTGCTCCTATTGGGTATTTCACACTTTCGAAGGAAGGGAGAATTCTGGAACTGAATCTGATCGGCTCCAAGATGCTTGGAAAAGCCAGATCTGTTCTTAAAAACATACCTTTTATTCGGTTTCTTCCTGAAAAAGAAGTGCCTGCATTCAATCAGTTTCTGGGAAATGCTTTTAAAAGTAAGACCAAGGAAGTTGCTGATATTAGGATGATGGGAATGGGAAATTCTCCCCTGTATGCTCAGCTGACTGCTATAGTAGAAGAAGAGCAAGAAGGCCATTGCCTCCTTACCGTGATGGATATTACAGATCGTAAAAAAGCCGAAATTGAACTGGAGGAGGTCGTAAGGAAACTCAATCTTCTGAATTCTCAGAAAGATATGTTCTTCTCAATCATTGCCCATGACCTCAAAAATCCATTCAATGCAATCATCGGTTACAGCGAATTGTTGATGATGGAGGTTCGTCAGAAAGATTACCAAGCGGCGGAAGAGTTTGCCGGGATTATTCTCGACTCGTCCATCAGAGCTATGGACCTGCTTGGCAACTTGATGCAATGGGCAAAATCTCAAACTGGCAGGATTATTTTTGATCCGAAGCCAATTGTGTTGAATGATGTCGTCAATGAAGTAACAGACCTGTTTGACCAAATCGCCATCCAAAAGGATGTAACGATCAAGAATGAAATTCCAAATGAAATTGAGGTTTTGGCTGACAAAGACATGTTGGCTACCATAGTCAGAAATCTGATATCTAATGCCATTAAGTTTGCCAATCCAGGAGGGGAAATTACAATTTACACTGTGGAAGAGCCTAAAAAGTTAACTCTCGCTGTGAAAGATTATGGTGTAGGAATAGACAAAAAAAATCTCGAAAAACTGTTTAGAATAGATGCCACTTTTACTTCTCTTGGTACTAAAAATGAAAAAGGGACAGGATTGGGATTGGTTCTTTGCAAAGAGTTTGTAGAAAGACATGGGGGTGAAATCTGGGCTGAGACCGAAAAAGGAATCGGATCAACATTCTTTGTCTCGTTTCCGCGCTAAGAGATATTTACCAGTTGGAAACAAAAAAGCGACACCTTGAATTCGATAATTCAAGGTGTCGCTTTTTTTTAAGATAAGGTTTTGAATGCTTTAATCTAATTCACAAGCCTGGCAAGATTCGTTTCTCCTTTGATCACTTCGATCGCTAGCGTTTTCATGCTTTTGGAAGTAAGCATGACATCAAGTTCCTTTCTGCACTTCACTATTTCGAAATGCAGCGGACAAGGATTCACTTCCGAGCATTTGGGTAAGCCCACAGCGCAACCCGTAAAAAGAGTATCTCCATCTACCGCTTTCACTACATCTTTCAAAGTGTATTTCCCATGTGTGTCGTCCGTGAAAAATCCACCATTGGGTCCTTTGGTGGAGCCTACAAGTTTCGCTTTGCTGAGGATTTGGAGGATTTTTGCGGTGAAAGCTTCAGGTGCAGCGATTCCTGTCCCGATTTCTTTGGCTCCTACTTTTCGATCCTGAAGACTTTGAGTCCAAATGAAAATGATTGCCTTAATGGCGTATTGGGAAGCTTTTGAAAACATGACGGAGTTAATTGTCCGAAATTTACGCACCAATCCCTAAGTAAAACAAGAAATCTGACAGTCATTAATTTTGAGAGTATCAGTGGATCATTTTAGGTTTTAAGAGTGACAGGGGTTTATTTTATTTAACCTCAAAGTCCCCGAAGGAACGCAAAGTAGGCAGGGTATCCTTTGCCGTTTTAGGAACTTCGAAGGATTGAAAACCCTAAAAAATTCTCTCGCCACGGCACAAAGTCGAAACGATTAAAAGCTCCCGCAAAGGAGCCGAGACGCAGATAAAATCGCTCGTTGTCCTGCTCCTCCGGATGCTGGACTTTTTACTTTTGTGTCTTAATCTTTGGCTCTAATTACTTTGATCACTTGTGCTGAGCATGGCGAAGTATCTTCAAAATATACTGAGATGGTAGAAGCATCTGACTTTCAGCATCCGTAAAAATACTCGGTGTAACTCTGTGCCTCCTCTGTGCAACTCTGTGTAACAAAAAAATCAATTCCAAAAACCTAAAAAACTCCATCCAACCCTTTTTACAAAAAAAGCCGAATCCTACGCAGATCCGGCCTTTTCTACCATTTCAACCATTGTAAATCCGGATTAGGCATTTGGAAATCTATTACGTCTTGAAACAGCTTCAAAATCAATCACTTCGTTTCCGTTTTCAATTTTACCATAGCGGTGCTATGCTAAAATTTCCAAACAGCTTGATTTTCTTGCATTTTCAATCCTCATCACGACTCCAAATGCCAAATCCGGATTAAATCAATCTATCATTTATCAGCAGGGATAAGAATTTGGTCTATCACGTGGATGATACCGTTTGATGCAGGTACTGTTCCGATGATTTTTGCGCCATTGATGGTCACTGTACCATCTTCGGCCACAGCTACGGTGACGTTTCGACCATCTGCTGTTCCAAGATTTCTTCCATTGACGAAGTCTTCAGGTTTGTAAACACCCAATAAGACGTGGTATTCCAAGATGTCCCGAAGTTTTCGTTGGTTTTCCGGTTTCACCAAATCATCCACCGTACCGACAGGAAGGAGGGCAAATGCTGTATTCGTGGGTGCGAAAACTGTAAATGGCCCCACATTACTTAGCGCATCTACATAACTGGCAGCCTGCAAAGCGGCTACGAGCGTGGTATGATCAGGGGATCCGACAGCTACCTGAACCACATTCGGGTTTGAATCCTTGTCCTGAACGCCGGACTGTCCGACTGTTGGTGCGGATTCAGTGGAAGTGGCTGTAGCCTGACCGTCCGGCTGGCCACCGCAACCTGCAGTAATGAGAATAAGAGCTATTCCAAAGGTGATGGGGAGAAGATTTTTCATGGGTCAATTAGTTAAATATTCTTCCGAAGGTAATAAAGGATAAAAATATCCTTTATGATAAAAATCATCTTTTGAAGTGAAGTTTATCTTCAAAAATAAACGTTCAAATAGAGTGATTTGGGCGGAAAATAACTGACCAGGATCGTATCCGCCGGCATGAACATAAAACCGAATAGAATGAATATTCAGATGAATTTTTGGAAGAAACTTACCGCTGAGGAGAGACGCGATCGGGTTCAGCGGGCTTTGAAGGACAATGTAGACTTCAGCAAGGATGCCAATCTCGGCTATCCTGCATCCAAGTTGGATGAGCGGGTTTTTGCAAATGAGTCAATTTTCCTCAGGGAAATGCCTGTGTTGAATACCTACATCGCAAACCCAAATCATATCGGCTGTCATACGTATGGCACTTCTGAGTATTCTTTCAAAGGAACTCAGGCGATCGAGCGGGAAGTCCTGAATATGATTGCGGTGGATCTGTTCAAAATAGGAGAGGGGGAATTTGACGGATACATTTCACCGGGAGGTACCGAAGCCAACTTGCAAGCGCTTTGGATTTATCGAAATGAATTCATGAAAAAGCATGGTGCGAAATTGGAAGAAATCGCAATCCTTGCTTCCGAGGATGCCCATTACTCGATTCCAAAAGGGGCCAATGTGTTGATGCTGGATTTGGTTTCTGTTCCGGTTCATCCGGATACCAGGGAAATTAGCCTTGATGGAATTTTTAGCAAAGTCCAAAATGCGATCAAATCAGGTAAAAAATATTTCATCGTCATCTCAAATTTGGGAAGCACCATGTTTGGATCAGTCGATGATCCTGAGGTTTTTTCAAAGGCTTTGAAATCATTTGATGTCAAGTATCGACTGCATGTGGACGGTGCTTATGGAGGATTTGTCTATCCTTTTGGAGATCATGAAAGCAGGATTAATTTCCAGAATCCGGACATAAGTTCCATCACCATCGATGCTCATAAGATGCTTCAGGCACCCTACGGAACCGGGATTTTTGTCTGCCGAAAAGGGCTGATAGAATTCGTCGTAACCAAAGAAGCAAAATACGTGGAAGGCCTGGACCTGACACTTTGCGGAAGCAGGTCCGGTGCCAATGCGGTCGCAGTTTGGATCATTCTGACGACTTATGGACCACATAAATGGTTTGAGAAAATCTCAGTACTCAAGATGCGGACTAACTGGCTTTGCAAGCAACTCGATGAATTGGCGATTCCATATTTCAGAGAACCGGAAATGAATATTGTCGCGATTCGATCTTCGGCAGTCCCAAAATCTGTCGCGCATACCTTTAATCTCGTCCCTCAATCCCACGATGAATCCAATCTTTGGTACAAGATCGTCGTTATGGATCACGTTGAAATCGAGCATTTAAAGGATTTTCTCGATGTATTGAAGACTACAAAAATCAATGACTCCGCCGGGATCATCAGCTAATTCCTTTTTGAGTTTGCAGGGTAAAAAAAAACCGGCCTCTATCAGAAGCCGGTTTTTCGCAATCAAGAAAACCTAAGGGAACTTTACGCTAACCATGAGGAAGAAGTTTCTTCCAGGAGAATAAAGTGGAGTTTTATTTACACCGATCGGTCGGCTTAAGTGCTCGTAATAGGTTTCGTCCAACAGATTTTGAGCTCCAGTCTTCACCATTATTTTTTCAGTAATCAGATAACTCACATCAAGATCGAGCAGAGTAAATCCTGGAGTCGTGCCTTCACCAAATGCTTCAGAAACTCTCTCCTGCGCAAGAACATGTCTCAGATTAATGCCTGCATTCAACTTATTTTCCATCGCATGAGCGCGAAAAGAGTATCTCAAATCAAGCGGAGCAATCTCAGGAAGCGGAGCATTCAGCACCAGATCTTTTCCATACGTGTAGGCCACTTGAAGATTATGAGAAAAATGAGTTGAAAGTCTCTGTTGGAAGGCCAATTCGAAACCTGTTTTGAAAGCATCATCCACATTGATATAGCGTCTCACTCCCGGACTGGTCGCAAGTTTGGGTTTGAGATCAGTCTTTTCCGAGGTGATGTAGTCCGTGAGGTAAGAACCAAAAAGGGTAAGTTCAAGGCTGATTTTGTTCTTTTCATAGCCAAGCACCAGGTCCAACTCGTTGTTTGTCTCGGGTTTCAGATCGGGATTTCCGACCATTTCAAAGGGATCAAGTCCCACCGGCAAATAATTGATGTAGCGCTCCAAAAGACCGCCGCTTCTCTGCACGCTTGCCGCCCAAAGTCCGAGATTGAAAGATTCTCCAAGATCCCGCTGCACACCGACACTGATTCCGGGATTGAGCTGGGTGACATCGGTTTCTCCATTGACCTGAATGAATTCTTCAGCCGGATCGCTGGCAGTTGCCTGATTCAAATCCAATCTTCCCGCGAGGGTGAAAACATAGTTTTTGACCGGAAAGAGATAGTTTGCAAAGACGCCTGTTTTGGTGATTTGAGAGTCCTGCCATAGGTTATCGTAGAAGGTTTTTCCAGCCATCGGGCCCATCAGGATTTCGCGCTCACGCATGCCCTGAGCGGATTCAGATTTGAAGTCAGCGCCTGCGAAGAGTTTGCCTTTTTCAAAAGTCCATTGACCTTCAGTCCTTCCTCCAAAGTTTTCAGTGGTAGCCGGAGTGCTGGCATTCATCATTCTTGGGTTCAGATCTCTCAGTAGATTATCCATCAGGTGATCTACTTTGGTGAAATAGATCGAAGTGTTCCATCTGCTCAGCGCACCTCCGGTGAAAGTTCGGCTATGCTTCAGACTCGTCATCCAGGTATCATCTGTCCGCAAGTCCATTGCCAGCGAAGGGAAATCCACATCTCTTGCAAAATTCCGGTTGACCGATAACTGGATCAGATCTTTTTGGCTTGCTTTGAAATCCGCATAAAGTCCGACCGTTCCGCGCTTGAAATTAGAAGGGACCATATTGCCATCCCCGTCTTTGTAATCGTTTCCCTGAGCCCAGCTTCCCAAGATGCCGATGTCGTATTTGTTGCCTTGAAACCCAACCCGGCCTTCATTTCTGATGACATTTCCATTGCTTTCATACATTCCGGAGTATCGGCCATAGACTCCGGATTCGGAAGTAAATGCGGGACTTTCCTGGATGTAATTCAAGGTGCCTCCAAGTCCGATTCCATACCGAAGCGCATGCGGACCTTTGAGGATTTCTACTTCCCGGATTCTATTGAGTGCCACTTGGGCAGTAGGAGGATCCATCCTGTTGGGACAGGCTGCATTGGCACTTTGGAGTCCGTCGATCACCACATTCAGCTGGTCATATTTGAAGCCACGCAATACCGGATCGAATGCAAAACTTCCTCCTTTTCGGATGCCTGCGATCACGGGATTGAGTGCTAAAATTGCCCCTGCATCATGCTGAAGTCGCTCCTGATCGGAGATTGAGATTTTCTTGTCCTTTTCCTCCGGAAGTTTCAGAGAAATGACCGAAATGGGCTGAAGTCCATGGGTGGATTCTTTCTTGAAATTTTTGCCCTTTTGTGCAGCTTCTGCCACCGCTTCCGGATCCAAAGACCATGTGCCGTAGCTGAGGTGGCTTAAGTATAGCCAGGTTTCTGAATCGTAAATAAGTGCGACTGCGCCCTGATCATTTGAGATTCCCCGCTGGAAACCATAATGATAGGTCAATCCTGCGATGGGAACTTCGGTGTCTCCATCCAGGAATTGAATGGTGATGTTTTCTTGCGCAAAAGATGTGAAATAAGTGCAGGCAAACAGGGTGACTGCCAAGATCACTTTGGTGAAATTGTAGGTTAGCAAATTCATAAATACATAATCTGATTGAACGTTTTGGACAAACTATTCCCAATCCTCCGCTTGGAGGTCAGGCATTCGATCGATCAAAAGATTATGCTTGGGGAGGATGAAAAAAGTCAAAACCTCTGATATCTCCTTCCGGAGAATGGGCTGCTGGGAATGATTCCAATTGTGAAATAGAAAAATCAGATGCTTTTATTGGATCAGAAACAGGAATCGTAAACACCAGATTTAGTTCTTTTAGGTTGATGCTTTCAGGGCTTTTTTCCTTTTCCTGAGCTTCAGAGAGACGTTTGCTGAGCTCGCATTTCCCATCGCATTTCATCTCAGGCTTGTCCTGATTGATGCAAAAGATAGCGGCGATTTGGTCTTGCTGAATAAAAAAATGCGCCTGAATAATCGAGTAGCTCATCCCGTTTAGAAGGATAAGGAGTGAACAGGCGATATGTAAAAAGCCCTTAGGCATTGATCCCGAAATTTCTGGTTGATTCTTTTACAGCAGCGTGATTTTTGTCACCAGCAGTTTCTGTTTTTCGGTTTCCGAAAATTTTCCAAATCACAATTCCGGCCAAAAGTCCAATCAGGACCAGCGGAAGGATGTGAATAGGCTTGAGGTATTTCATGATATAAAAGGATAAAAATATCCTCTATTAAAGTTAAAGAACAGGAGCTTTTCGGGCTCCTGTTAATTTTCTTATCTCAAAATTAGGAAGAAAAAATAAAGGGACAAATTTATCCGAATATATTTTCTCTTTAAATCTTTGTGAACTTTGGCCCCTTTGTGGTAAAATAGTTTTCAGTTTTTCAGCATTCTTTAATTCCTCCGAAGGAGACTCCTCGTTCCTCGGAGTGACGTAGCAAACACCAGTCATCCAGCATCGGTCATTCCATCAACTTTCAACCAGCTTCAGCTCCAGGTTTTCGATTTCTCCCTGAAGTGCCAAAAGGTGCTGCTTCATTTTCTCCATGATTTCTTCCGAATCGACTTGGAACGAGTTGACCAGGTTTTGATAATACTCCACGCCCTGAATCAGATTCTTTCTGAATTTATCCAAATAGGCTTCTTTCTTCGGTGATTTTTCCGGTAGGAATTCTTCAAATTCTTTCTTCAAATAGGTCACATACAACTGCAATTCTTTCACAAATGCATGAGGCCGATCCAGTTCCAATTTGAGGTTGATTTTGCCGTAGATATGATCTGCCATTTCTTTCAGGCTATAGATTCCTTTGAAATAAGCAAGATTTGGACCCGGGCAAATGGTCACAGCGGTCAGGTTTCTCTTGGGCGTTTCTCCGTTTGCCAGAATCGCCGGAGCGCTTAATCCTTCGCAGAGACAGTCTTTCTCCAGAATCAGATCCATATCATGCTGGGAGATTTCTCCCTTCTCGAATTGCTTGGTCTTCAAAACCTGATATTGTCTGGATGCTGTGCAAATTGGGATCTTGGTAAACTCCGTGCTGAAACTCAGAAACTTTTTGTAACAAGGACTTCCCGGACGATGCTTTTCTATTCGAAGATGTCGTTGTTCCTCTGCGCTGCTTGTTCGCAGATTATTGAACGGGATACCCAAAGGGGAGGCATAACTCAGGTAGAAATCTGAATTTTTCGCTTTGATGATCCGTTGAATCGTGTCTTCATCGACAGATGTCGCTTCCGGAACGAGCAAAAATGGGCTGCCCCAACCTGTGCCATCGAGTTCATAATAATTTCTCAAAAAGGAATCTTCGGTTGCCGTACCAATTCCTCCCTGATACGTAATCTTGATTGCTGTTTGCTCAGAAAGCAGTGGAAGACTTTTTTCCGTTAAAGCCTGTTGGCAAGTTTGGAAAATACTTTCGGTCAAAGTTGTTCTGTTTTGCTTGAATTCTTCCAAAATAGGACCGATCAGAAATCCATCGGTTGCGAAAGCATGACCTCCACAGTTCAGACCGGATTCGATTCTGAATTCAGAAACCCAAATTCCTTTTTTTGCCAAAAACTTCCCTTGAATCAGGGCGGACCGGTAATCACTTACTTTAAGAATGACTCCTTTTGCAATTGCCCCTGTTTGATCAGGGAAGAAGTCTGGGAATTTTTCGATGTAACCATAAAGCGCCGGATTCATTCCTGCGGAAAAGATCACAGAGGCGTGCAGACTACTTTGGGCAAATCCACGAAGGGCTGATAAAGCGTCCGAAAACTCTCTTGGAAGTTCATTTCCATTTTCGTCGTAATTCAGCTTATCCACTTTGGTCATGATATTCACATCCACATTTCCAGCTACCAATTGATCTTTGATTTTTTGGATCAGCGCCGGTTTTTTCTCTGAAGAAGCATCTTTTAATTCTTCTGCAAGAAGACTTAATGGACTTCCTGCCGGAAGAAGTTCGAGGTATTTGGCCAATGGACTTTTGAAGTCCAATCCGCTTTCGCGCATTTCTTTCATCTGCAGATCAATGATGTCCTGCAACAGATTCAGGTAGCTCGTGATGCGTTTTGCACGAGAATCCTCCAAATGAATCGGAATCTCAGTGTATGGAATGTTCCATTTATGAGAATAAATCTTCCTCATTACCTCCAGAAGTTGGTCATCCATAATCGAAACGACGCTTGAGATTCCGTATTGGGCAACTTTCACTGGGGTGTCAACGGTGTATCCCAATCCCATCACAGGGATGTGAAAGGTATGAGCAGAGGTGTTGGTTTGCATAGGTTCGGATTTAGCCTTAAGATGGCCGGGAGTTAAGTTTGTCAGATGAATATTTTCATCATTTGGGCGATGCAATTTTCAGCTTTTTCCCAGCGAAAAGAATGACAAAAGTCAGATCGTGACCTGTTTTACCGCAGGGAAATTGAATCAGCTACATGTGAATTTTAGTTGTTCGTTCACTAAAAGGCTGAGCAAAAGCCTTTCGCAGGGATTTGTCTTGTGTATGAAATGTTACCGTTAAGCGGTTTTGGTTTTGGGATATTTGAAAAAGAATGAAAAGCCTCAAGACAGGTTTTGATAAATAATTTAAACGCCATGTCTGCTACAGATCTTCAAAATCACTGGGAAAATGTCTACGAAACCAAGGACACCACACGAGTGGGTTGGTTTCAGCAAAAACCCATCGTTTCACTCAATTTCATTGAGTATCTGGAAATCCCGAAAGCTGCAAAAATTCTGGATGCCGGCGGAGGAGATAGTTTGCTTGTTGATTATTTATTAGACGCGGGCTATCTGGATATTACTGTGTTGGACATTTCTGCAGCGGCAATACATAATGCTGAAATCAGATTGGGAAGCCTTTCGGATGATGTTCACTGGATCGTGGACGATCTGAGCAAATGCCAACTAGAAGAAAAGTTTGATCTCTGGCATGACCGGGCTGCTTTTCACTTCCTGAATAAAAAAGAAGAGCTGGATCATTACCTTGAATTGGTCCAAAAATCGGTGCGACAGGGAGGATATTTGATCATGGGTACATTTTCTAAAAATGGCCCGACAACCTGCAGCGGGTTGCCGGTGACGCAGTATTCGATCGAATCTCTTTCGGAGTTTTTCGGCGATTTCTTCGAACCGATCAAATGTCTGAATACCGATCATATTACTCCGGGAGGAGTGGAGCAGAATTACAGCTTCTGTGCTTTCCGAAGGAAATAGCGCCCTAAAATCTGAGAATCACATGTCTGTTATCGGTTTAGTTGCGTTTTAATATTAACCGCAATCTTGCACTAATTAAATAAAACAAGGTTTGAAGTTCAGGTGTTGGGGCTGTGGACAGTCGTCTGTTGACTGTGGTCGATTATCCGCTTCTCTAACATGGATTTTATACCTTCTGGCGAATTATCGGATAATCCTTATTCACTTACCAAAAAATCTAAATCCCATGAGCTATTATCAATCCAAAATTGTCCAGGCGGAAGACATCATGTCCGTTAGATCCAACGTGGAGGCTGCCCTCAAAACAGAAGGATTCGGTATTCTTACTGAAATAGATATTCAGGCTACCATGAAGAAAAAGCTGGACAGAGATTACAAGCCATATCTGATTTTGGGTGCCTGCAATCCGGTTTTTGCGGATAAAGTTCTCCAAGTCGAGCCTCATATCGGGACGCTTTTGCCTTGCAATGTTACAATCAGAGAAGTAGAGGAAGGGAATTTCGAAGTGGCAATTATGGATCCCGCCGTGGCAATGTCGATGGTGGAAAACCCGATGATCGAACCCCTCGCCGGAGAAGTCCGCGAGAAATTGGTGCGAATGCTTTCGAATGTCTGATCAAAAGAGGATTTTCTAATTTAGGATTATAAGACAATAGGAGGGTGTTTCAGGAATGGAACACCTTTCTTATTTTATGTTTTCATGAACCCGAACCGAATAGGAGAAAGTGAAAATGCATTCATAAATTGAGGCAAGATCCTGCTACCTGATGAATAAGACCACGTTTGAAATTCCAAAAATGGATTGCCCGTCAGAAGAAAATCTGATCCGGGTGAAGTTGAAGGATATAGACTCTATTCTCAATCTTGACTTTGATCTTGCAAATCGAAAACTGACGGTGATCCATTCTGATCATTTGGAAAAAATAGAGAATGCTCTGGAGGAATTGAATCTGGGAAGTCACCGAATCGGAATTGAAACAGCTAATCAATTTGAATTTTCACAGGAATCCGGTCAGCGAAAACTGCTTTGGATAGTGCTGGGCATCAATTTTTTCTTTTTTCTGCTGGAGATGATTACCGGTTTGATTTCCAATTCCATGGGATTGGTCGCAGATAGTCTGGATATGTTGGCGGATGCATTCGTTTATGGAATCAGTTTGCTGGCAGTAGGAGCTGCGATTTCTTCGCAAAAGCGTGTTGCCAAGCTTGCCGGTTATTTTCAATTGGTCCTTGCAGTTTTGGGATTTGGAGAAGTATTAAGAAGATTTTTTGAGATAGAGTCCATGCCTGATTTTTCGCTGATGATGGGGATTTCTTTTTTGGCTTTGATTGGTAATGCTACCAGTCTTTATCTCCTTCAGAAATCAAAAAGCAAAGCCGCACATATGCAAGCCAGTATGATTTTCACCTCCAATGATGTGATCATCAATATAGGAGTGATCGTAGCCGGAGGGTTGGTTTACTGGATGCAATCAGGTTTGCCGGATCTGATTATCGGCTCGGTTGTGTTTGTGTTGGTGATCCAAGGAGCATTTCGGATCCTAAAGCTTGCAAAATAAAAAAGCCCGAAATTTCTTACGGGCTTTCATTTTTCCAGATTTTAGAAATGAAAAAATTCCAATCAATCTCTCGGAGGATTGATCATAATATGCGCTCTATGCGTTCCCGGATCCATGATCCACGGCATTCCCGGAGCGTATGCTTTTAGCGGTAGGCCGGTAGTTTCCGGAGTGCCCCATGGAATGTACACTACATATCGGAGATAGGTGTTTTTCACTTCACCGGTGGAGGCGTTGTAATCCGCAGCGTCGGCAGTTAGAGAATACAGAGTCGCTCCATTTTTTGGCATTTTAAGCTTTCCGCTTTTTGCTTCCGCTTCACGGATATCAAAAATCTGCTGAGCTGTCTTCCCTTCAATTTTCAGCTTCCTGCCCCGCTCCATAAACGGTTCCAAATCGGAATGATAGCAAGACGTATTGAATCCCGGACTTTTTGGGTCATCAGCTAGGCAAACCATTTCGTTGGTGCCTTTTCGCAGCACCACCCATTCACCTTTGGCATCATACCCATAGATCATGGCTCCGGCTCTTTTTTCTTCAGGCGCAGCCATCAAGGCTGTTCGGATCTGGATCTCTTTGGAAGGAATTGTTTGGGCAAAAATGGGTGAGGCAAAAAGAAAGATCAGGATTATCGAAACGGTAGTTCTCATGGCATTTGGGTTTTGGATGATTCAAGTTAAAATTTTATCCCCATAATCCGAGGTTTTGGAAAGGGCTATGAAAAAATCAAAACGCCAACCCGGACGAATATGGTTGGCGTTTTGAATTAGGATGAAAGCTTCATGGACCTTGCTCTCAATTTAACCGGGCATCGGGATTCGAATTCTTTAATTGCAGAGTTTTGGAAGCGAAAAGCAAAACTTGGATAATCAGACCAATAATGATGATTACCCCCATTTCAAATTGGGAGGAGATCGAGCCTACATTGAGCATTTTATCTGTTTTGAGCATGATCATTTCTGCTTCCTTTACCTGGATTTCCGAAAGTGACTCCAGATCCAACAATGCCTCATTGATATTCAGACCTGCAGTTTCGAAATTCGAAGTCTTAATTTGGATTTCGATTTTATCGGTCAGATCAGTGTAGTGGTTGAAATATTCGGCTTCCTTTTCGGTGAGCTTTGTCTCTCGGTACAATTGGTTTAAGGTCTGAATTTCAGCAAGCTTTTCTTCCGATAGGGCAAATTTTCCGACTCCCGAACCGACGCAGGTCTCATCGAGGTCATGAAGGTTTGCGGTAAGTTTCAGAATATAACTTTCCGCCAAAAGCCTGTCCTGATAGATTGAATCGAACGCAATCCGCAATTCTCTTGAATTCCTTCGTTCGTTCAGATTGTTGAAGAACACCACAAGAACTACTCCGAGCAAAAGCATGGAGGTTGTCAGTTTGTTTTTGATACTATAGGTCCATTTCATAGCACTCTGGATTTAGTCTTTATTTCAGGGTAAGTGAATTGAGAACTTGCTCATTTTCCACTTTTATAATCTTTAATTTTTTTGGCCCTCCGGGCAAAACCCATTCAATCTGCATTCCTGCTTTGAAACCGATAAGGGCTACACCCATCGGAGTGAAAATCGAGATCTTCTTTTCAGCCAAATCTGCCTGCTTCGGGAGAGTCAAAGTCAGTTTTAGGATTTGCTTAGACTGGGTTTCTTCCACCTCAAAATAAGAGTTGAGCCGGATGATATCGGCCTCGATCTGTTCATCGGCAACTTTTGTCGCTGATTCGATTTCTTTTGCGAGCTGACCGATCTCCTTTGTCCGCTGGTTTGGAGGTAGATTGGTTATTATACTTCTGATAGTTGTATAGTCGGATACTGTGATTACAGGCTTCATTTTCTTTGAGAATAGGATATAAAAGAAATCCCTTCAGCTTTTGGCCGAAGGCGATATTCTTGGAAATAAGAAATAGGGGGAATTTTATCAGCTAAAAAACTGCCCTCCGCTTTGAATCAAACGGAGGGTTAATTGATAAAGGCCTTGGAGTGAGTGACAACTATCATTTTCACCTGCCCGGCAGGAATGCCGGAGGTAGATAATGAGTGGATATTTTGATAGTTGAAGTTCATCGAATGAATTGTATCTAATAATAGGGAAAGATTTTTTCATTTCTGCCATTTCGGCGACATACTTTGATTTCCTCTTCCGATCGAATTAGAAAATTCGAATAGTAAAACTCGAAACTATTATATGGCTTAAAAAATTCCAAACACTTGATTTATACTTCGAAAGGAAATCAACTCTTAAGAATCAGATAGAATAAATAGAAGATTGCCTGGAATGGGATTGAATAGAAGCCAAGGCTTTTTCCAATTGGAAATGGCTCAGCATTTTTTCATTGATTACTGAAAATTTTGCGAATTAAAAACCTTTCTTTATCTTTGTTAGTGAATATTCACTTACATTATGAAAGTAATCTCAGACAGACAGTTAGAAATCATCGAATCGGCAGGAAGAATCCTCACCAATTCCGGTTTGAGTGGTCTAACGACCAAAAAACTGGCGAAAGAAATGGGGTTTTCAGAGGCAGCAATCTATCGCCATTTTGAAAGTAAAGAGGCTATTATCATCGCCATGCTGGAATTTTTGGGGGAGGATATGGATCAGAGATTGGGTGATGCTGTCGATTCCAATTCATCTTCTGAAGAGAAATTCAGAGCGCTGTTCAAAAACCAATTCAATTTCTTCAGCACCAATCCTCACTTTGTGGTGGCAGTGTTTTCTGATGGTTTATTGGAAGAAAGTGATAAAATAAATCAGGCGATTCTGAATATAATGCAAGTGAAAATGAAGCATCTGATGCCGATCGTGATGGAAGGACAGCAAAATGGAGCTTTCACTCAATCAATAACCCCGGACGAATTGGTCCATATAATTATGGGTTCATTCCGGTTGCAAATGTTTAAATGGAGAATATCCAACTTCCAATTTGATATCCAACGAAACGGGCAGAACATGCTCGAAGCGCTTTTGACAATTATCAAACCTTAAAAAAATTTGCTAAATCATGTTAGTAAGTATTCACAAACAATTAATTTTTTCAGTTCTTATTTTCCTTCTGAGCTTTCCGCTGAATGCTCAGGTGAGAGAATGGAGTTTGGAAGAATGCATAGACACCGCTTTTGTTCGTAACAAAAACTTGTTGTTAGCCCAAAACCAACTGGAAATCGCTGAACTCAGAAATCAGGAAGCCAAAGCCAATTTGATTCCCAAATTGATGGTGCAGGGGGATTATAAATATTTCTCCGATTTGCCTTATCAACTTTTGCCCAATGTGGCCTTTGGTGGAATTGAAGGAACCTACAAAGAAATTCAATTTGGGGTTCCGCATAATATTGGGGCCTCTCTGAGCTTCAAAATGCCCATCTACGATCCTCAGATTATGGGAAGCATTCAGGTATCCAAGACCTATCAGGAGCTATCGCTTCTTCAGCAAAGCAAAACCAAAGAACAGGTTTATCTGGAGATTTCCAGCCTTTACTACAATGCTCAAATTCTGAAAAACAGACTGGATTTCCTTCGAAAAAATCTGATCAACAGTCAAAGGCTTCATAAAAATACGCAGCTGCTTTACGATCAGAAACTTGCCATGCGAACTGATTTGGATAAGGTGACCCTGCAAATCCAGCAGCAGGAGATGCAAGTATTTCAGACCGAAAGTCAGTACAATACGATTTTGAAAGGGCTGAAATTCGCGATGGGTTTGCCTTTGGATACCGAACTGGAGATACCAACTGCGATAGCTCAAATGGAAGAGACCAATTGGGAGACAAAAAGCACTCTGGATTACCAGATTCAGGAAAGCCGTTACAAAATTGTAAACCACGAATTGAGAACTCTGAAAAACAGCAGAATCCCAAGTCTCTCACTTTATGGAAACTACGGGACCACCGGATTTGGATACACTGGAGATCCGGAAGCATTTCTGGACTTTTATCAGGTAAGTTTTGTGGGTGCACAGGTAAGTTTTCCACTTTTTAACGGAACTGTAACTCAGAAAAAAATCAGGCAAAAGGAGATTGAACTCGCCACCAGTCAAGTCCAAAAAGACCTGGTTGCCGATCAAACATTGCTTCAAACTCAGACCGCTCTGGTGCAGCAATCTGTATCGGCCAGGCAACTTGAGACCAGCAAGTCCCAGATCGAACTTGCAGAATCTGTCTATAACCGCACCCTGCTTCAGCAAAAGGAAAGAGTAGCCAGTCTGACTGAAGTTCTCCTGGCAGACAATGCACTTCGCGATTCTCAACAGCAATATCTAAACGCGATGGTGGACTATCTCAAAGCAACCCTTGAACTCAAAAAATCCTCCGGCAACATCCTTAATTGATCCTCGAAATGAAAAAGATACTTTATATACTCATTCCTTTGGCTATTGTGATAGCCATCGTAGCCAAGTTGGCAATGAACAAGCAAACTGCTGAAGAGAAGGTTTACACGTATGATCCCGAGCAGCCGATTCAGGTGATGGCTCAAAAAGTCAGCTCATCAAGCGTCCAGCCGGAATACAGTTTTACAGGGACTTTTGAACCCAATCGGGAGACCAAATTAAGCGCTGAGGTGCAGGGAAAAGTCAACCGGGTATTGGTGGAAAATGGAAGCCTGGTCAGAAAAGGTCAGGTGCTGATTCAGCAGGATGATGCCTTGCTTCAGCTCCAACTTAAATCCGCTCAAGTCCAAATCAACGGATTGGAAGCAGATCTCAAGCGCTATCGGATTCTGGTAGAAAATGATGCGATTCAGGGGATTCAACTGGAGAAAACCGAATTGGCGCTTGAATCCGCACAGGTTCAGATCAGTACGCTGAAAGAGCAGATCAGCAAAGCTTCCATTCGTGCACCTTTTGATGGCGTAGTGACCGCCAAGCTGACCGAAGAAGGGGACTTTGCAGCTCCCGGAAAGCCCTTGATTCAGCTGACCGATATCTCCAAACTCAAATTGACGATTCAGGTTCCTGAGCAGGATTTGAAGCTTTTCGAGCAAGGAAAAGAATACAAGATTCAGATTCCCGGACTATCACAGGAAGCCAATGGCAAAGTAAATATGATTGGCAGTCGGGGAAATGCAGGAAATAGCTTTCCGGTGGAAATCATCATTTCAAACTCCCCAAAACAGGAAATCAAGGCGGGCATGTTTGGAGAACTCAAGATGAAAACGGAGGCCGGACAATCAGGGATTCTGATTCCGGCAGGAGCGATTCTGGGCTCTGACCTTTCCCCGCAGGTGTATCTGTTAAAAGACGGAAAAGCGGTCCTTCAAAACATCCAAATTGAGAAGCGATTGCAGGATCAGGTTTTGGTCAGGTCTGGTCTTAGCGAAGGCGATGTGTTGATTATCGGAGGCTTGATCAATGTCTTTGAAGGTGCCAATGTAACCGCCAACTTCTAATCTCGTCGTCATGAATATTACATCAATAGCCATCAATAGACCCTCGCTGATCATCGTATTGTTCAGCTTATTTATCCTTCTCGGCTACATCGGCTACACCAATTTATCCTACGAGTTGATGCCGGATTTTAATCAGCCGGTACTGGTCATCAAAACTGTCTATCCGGGTGCTGAACCTGAAGAGGTAGAGAGTTCTGTTTCCGAAAAAATAGAAGATGCGCTTTCCAATCTGGAAGGCGTGGAATATTTGATCACCAAATCCCTGCCCAATGCTTCGGTGGTGATCGCCAACATGAAATATGGGGTAGATCTGGATCAGTCTATGTTGGACGCGCAGCGCTACATCGATAATATCCGAAAGGACCTTCCCGAGGATGTTTTGTCTCCTGTGATGAGTAAAGTCTCTCCCAATGACCTGCCGATCATGTCCATCACCGGCACGAGCAAAATAGGAAGCACCGCATTTTACCAGCGGATGAAAGATGAGTTTTTGCCCCAAATCCAACAACTTAAAGGAGTGGCCGAAATCACAATTCTGGGAGGCGAGCAGCGGGAAGTTCAGGTGAAAGTGGATCAGGAAAAACTCCGTCAATACAGGGTTTCCCTGCAACAAGTCGTGGAGGCAATCAATCGTTCGGGATTGGATATTCCGGCCGGCGTCGTGCAAACCGACAAGGAGCAAAGTGCAGTGCGGCTTACCGGAAAATTTGCAACCCTGGAAGACATTCAAAACGTGCAGGTCGCCATGCCGATTCCGGGTTCACCGATTTATGTGAAGGACCTTGCTGTAGTGAAAGACGGCATCCGCGAAATCACTTCCATCAGCCGTTACAACGGGCAGGAAGGAATCGGGATGATGCTCAAAAAGCAAGGCGATGCTAACGCTGTGGATGTTTCCAAAGCGGTTCGGGAGCGATTGGCTTTGATCGAATCCCAAAATGCAGAAGCCGGAGTGAAGTTTATAATTGCCGATGACAGCACCGACAATACCATTGCCGCGGTTGATTCGGTGATTTTTGACCTGATCTTGGCGGTGATTCTGGTTTCGTTGGTGATGCTTCTTTTTTTGCGAAGCTTCAGAAACTCGCTCATCGTCCTCGTTGCGATCCCGACTTCTTTGGTGACAGCTTTTGCCGTGATGTGGATTTTGGGCTATACGCTCAATCTGATGACTTTGCTTGCGATGTCGCTGATTGTCGGGATATTGGTGGATGATGCGACGGTCGTGTTGGAGAATATCCAGCGGCACCTCGATATGGGTAAGGATAAGCGGGTAGCTGCGATGGAAGGAAGGATGGAAATCGGCTTTTCTGCACTTTCGATCACCTTGGTTGACGTGGTTGTTTTCCTCCCGATCCTCTTTTTGCAAGTCTTTGTGGCGGATATGCTAAAGCAATTTTCTGTTGTTGTCATCACTTCCACCCTGACGAGTTTGCTGGTTGGATTTACACTGACTCCCTGGATGGCTTCCCGAATCGGAAAGTCTGAGGACCTTCAGCCTACCAATTTCTTCAATCGTTTTTTGATTGGTTTTGAGCATCAGTTAGATCGGTTCGTTGCTTGGTATGGCCGACAGTTGGATTGGGTGCTCGAACATAAGCTGGCTTTTGCCGGGATCGTTCTGGGGCTTTTTGCCATGACTGGAATAATCCTGAAGCAGGGAATCATCGGAAAGGAATTGATTGCAACAGGAGATCAGGGCAAGTTCAGATTGTATCTGGAATTTGATAAATCTACCTCCATCAAAGAAAATAACCTCAGAACGCTCGAAGTCGAAAACTTCCTGCTCCAGCAGCCCGAAGTGGCGACCATCTTCAGTAATGTGGGCGGACCAACGACCGGAATCGGAAGTCTGGGAGTGGGAGCGGCTTACAAGTCCGAGCTGACGATTCAGCTCAAGGACAAGAAAGAAAGAGGAGATATCCCAACTGAAACCTATATGGAAGGGATTCGGGAGGAGTTGAAGAAAGAGTTTCCGGGTGCAAGTTATTCCATGATTGCTTTGGGCTTGATTCCAAGATCAGCTCCGATTGAGATGACCCTCAGCGGTCCGAGTACGGAAGAAGTAATGGCTGTGGCGAAAAATCTCAAAACCGTGGTGGAAAATATCCCGGGGGCAGATTATGTGAAACTTTCTGTGGAGGAAGGAAGCTCCGAGTTTCAAATCATTCCAAATCAGGACCGATTGCAGCGGTTGGGATTGAATAATGCTTTCGTCGGATTGAATGTGCGGACTGCCCTGACCGGAAACGACGATGCGACACTGACAGAGGCGGGGACAGAATATCCGGTGAGGATTCAGCTGGATAATTTCAACCGTCAAAACTTTGAAGATGTGAAGCGATTGACCTTGGTCAATCCGGCTGGAGTAACCATTGAGCTTTCGCAGGTAGCAGATATTGTGCAGGATAAATCCCCTTCACTCTTGGAGAAAAAAGACAGACAACCTGCGGTGACGCTGACCGCAAATGCACTTGGAAGACCATCCGGAACTGTGGCGGATGATGTGGTCGCTTATCTCAAAGAGAACCCTCTTCCCGCAGGAATTAGTATGGTCTGGGGAAGTGATATCAAACGGCAGAATGACAGTTTCGGGGCTTTGGGATCCGTTTTGTTGATTTCCTTCCTGCTGATTTACCTGATCATGGTGGCCTTGTACGACAGCTTTATCTATCCGTTTGTGGTGCTGTTTTCCATTCCGGTGGCTGTGATCGGGGCTATTCTGGCGCTGAATTTATCGATGAATAATCTCAGTTTATTCGCCCTTCTCGGTCTGATTATGCTGATGGGATTGGTTGCCAAAAATGCAATTCTGATTGTGGATTTCACGAATCAACTTATAGAGACTGGCATGGAAGTGAAGGAAGCGCTCAAGAAAGCTGGTCAGGGTAGGATGAGGCCGATTCTGATGACGACACTTTCGATGGTGATCGGAATGATGCCGATAGCCTTGGCAAGCGGAACGGCGAGTGAATGGAAAAATGGATTGGCCTGGGTAATTATCGGAGGTCTATTGTCCTCCTTGATTCTGACCGTGTATTTGGTGCCGGTGGTTTATTTTGCAGTGGAAAATTTGAAAATGAAATTGACCCGCAAAACAGAACCTGTGAAAGTGGTCTGATCCGGATTTAAAACAGGGAGGAAGGCAGCTTCCCGAACCAGAAGAAATTACAGGTAAAGATTACCTGAAGCCTCCATTTTCAAAAGAAAGTGGAGGCTTATTTTTTGAAAATTTCTTTAAAAAAATAGTATCGGATATTTTTATCCTTTAATATTTCCATTTACATTTGATCATCTTTTAAACTCAAGTGATGTTTTCCAAAGCCTGTAAATACGCAATCAATGCGATGATCTACATCTCCACGCTTCCGGAAGGAAACGATAGAGTAGGGCTGAAAGAAATCTCTAATGCGATCAATTCTCCCGAAGCCTTCACAGCAAAGATTTTACAGATTTTAGTTCGGGAAAATCTTCTTTCCTCAATAAAGGGTCCAAATGGAGGTTTTGAGATACATGAGGAAGGAAGAAAAACGCATTTGTATCGAATCGTCCAAGTGATCGACGGGGATCAGATCTTCACAGGTTGTGCGTTGGGCCTTGAAAAATGCTCCGAAGATCATCCTTGTGCAGTTCACAATAAATTCAAAGCAATCCGCGAACATCTTGCCGGTATGATGATGACTACCTCGCTGGAGGATATGGCAAAGGGAATTCAGAACGGTACCAACTTCCTAAAAATTTAAAAAAATTTCAATTTATAAAGGATAAAAATATCTTAAATATCATGAACGAGATCGCAGAAAAGAAAGTAGGAAGCATCGTAGCGGGAAATTTCCGCACAGCTAAAATCTTCACTGATTATGGAATTGATTTCTGCTGCAAAGGAGGAATCAAACTCAGCGATGCCTGTGAGAAAAAAGGAGTGGATTTGGATAAAATCTCAGCCGAACTCGAGCAAGTGGTGAAGCTGCAAGACGAGTCAAATTATCAGGACTTCGGGATGGCAGATTTGGTGGACCATATCGTCGGAGTCCATCATAAATATGTGGAGACGACCATTCCTGCACTGAAATTCTATCTGGACAAAATCGCAAAAGTTCACGGTGACAATCACCCAGAGCTTTTGGAGATCAGAGATGAGTTTTTCAATACTGCCGATGCGCTTACTTCCCATATGAAAAAGGAGGAGTTTATTCTTTTTCCATACATAAAAGCAATGGAGTCAGCGAGGAAAAACCATTTTCCACTTTCTCCGGCACACTTTGGAGACATCGAAAATCCAATTTCCATGATGGAAGAGGAGCATGATACCGAAGGTGAGCGTTTCAGAAAAATATACGCACTGAGCAATAATTACACGCCTCCTGCTGATGCTTGTCAGACTTACAAAGTCGCTTTCCTAATGCTTCAGGAATTCGAAAATGACTTGCACACTCATATCCACCTGGAAAACAACATCTTATTTCCTGAGGCCAAAGAAGTATTTACCAGCCTGAATGCCTGATCCATGATCACTCAAAATCCAATATCGTCCATTTTCTCTTTTTCCTCAGGTATTCAATTCCGCCAGAATTGGATAAGATGGGCGTTTGGATTTTTCTTCCTGGCTGTTTGCCTGGGATTGGTGATGAGGTCATTTCACGTCGTTGAGATTCCTTACTTCGAATACCGGAATATCCTCCATACTCATTCCCATCTGGCCTTGCTGGGTTGGGGACATTTGATGCTTGTCGGAGGGATGGTATTTGGTCTGGTGAAAGAAAAAGACCAACTCAAAGATTACAGATTGCTTTTCCTTGGAACTATCCTGGCTCTTTTGGGAATGCTGTTTTCTTTCCCTTTCCAAGGATACGGAGCGATCAGCATCAGTTTTTCCACGCTTCATGTGTTGCTTTCTTACGGTTTTGCATACAAGCTTCTCCACGTAATCCGGTCCCATGAAAAGACTCCTGCCACTCGTCTGATTCGTCTTGCGATTTGGTTTATGATGATTTCCACTTTTGGACTTTGGTCACTTGGGCCTGTATCTGCGACGCTCGGGAGGATGCATGAGCTCTACTTCATGACGATTCAGTGGTTTCTTCATTTCCAGCTCAATGGCTGGTTTGTGTTGGGAGTACTCGGATTGATCCTTCTTTTCTTCGAAGAAAAGGGTTTTCAAATCACCTTGCCGGCCTATCAGGAATGGGTGCTTTCGATCTCTGTGTTCATGACTTTTATGCTAACTGTGACTTGGGCTGCACCGCAACCTATCTTCTTTCAGCTAAATGGTTTGGCTGTGCTTATTCAGCTGATTGCCTATTTCTGGATTTTGAAGTCAGTTTTCAGTCTGGTCAAAACAGGCAAACTCAAGGGATTTGCCCGGTTGCTTTTGCTTTTGGCTTTGGCAAGTCTGGTCGCGAAAGCGATTCTTCAGGGACTTCTGGTTTTCCCGTCCATTGCAGTGATTTCCTATTCGATCCGAATGTACGTGATCGGGTTTCTTCACCTGGTTTTGCTGGGAGCGATGACGATGGGAGTTTCAGCTGTGGCGATTGCCCGTGGCTGGATCGATGAACAGCCTATAAGTAGACTTGGGTGGATTCTTTTGATTTCCGGCTTTGTGATCACCGAGATTTTACTCTTTCTGCAGGGCACGTTGATTTGGCTGAAAATGGGCTTTTTGCCCGAATACAACTTTTGGCTTTTCCTCGCTTCCTGCCTCTTTCCGCTCAGTCTTGCCTTCTTATTGGCAGGCTTGCGATCCAATGAATTTTCCAACCAATCTATAACAAATCCTAAAATCCAATTACAAAAACGAATCAAACTAGAAACTATGAAAAAAACGCTGATTTGGTCAATGGGTATCCTGGGGATACTTCTGACTTCATGTGGTGGAGGAAGTGGCGAAGGTGAAAGCACCGCTACTACTGAAACCGCTCCTCAAGAAGAAGTGAAAGCCGATCCAAAGGGAATCGGAGAATTTAAATCCGTCGAAGTCGGTGAAGGTATCGATGAGACATTGGCTGCCTCCGGCAAAGCTATCGTGGACATGAAATGTACCGCCTGCCATCAGTTGAACGACAAAAGGCTGGTAGGGCCTGGTTTTCAGGGAGTCACTTCCAGAAGAGAGCCGGAATGGATCATGAATATGATCACCAATGTGGATGTAATGCTGGATAAAGATCCTCAAGCTCAAGCGCTTTTGGAAGAATGTCTTACCCGTATGCCAAACCAAAATATCACTGCTGAAGATGCTCGTGGTGTATTGGAATTTATGCGAAAGAACGATTTGGAGAAGGCCAGTAAATAGGTTGAATTAAAAAATTAACCCAATCTTAAATTAATAAAAATGAAAAAAAATGCATGGCTAGCAGCAGGCTTGATTGCAGTTGCGCTAGCGCCAAGTTGTAAACCGAAGGGGGCGGAAAGTGCCATCTCAGGTGATGCGGCTTCCAAAGTGTACGTGGCTCCGGGTGAGCACGATGAATTTTATAACATTGTTTCCGGAGGATTCAACGGACAGATTTCCGTTGTCGGTCTGCCTTCAGGCAGAGTATTGAAGATTCTTCCTGTGTTTTCGGTAAACCCTGAGAATGGCTGGGGCTATTCGGAAGAGACCAAGCCGATGCTGAACACTTCGCATGGCTTTGTTCCATGGGATGACTTGCACCACATCGCTATCTCAACTACGAATGCTGAGCACGATGCAAGATGGGCTTTTGCAAATGGCAATAACACTCCAAGAATTGCCCGGGTGGATTTGACCACTTTCAAGACCGTTGAGATCATCGAGATTCCAAACTCGGCAGGAAATCACTCCTCACCATTCATTACTCAAAGTACTGAGTATGTGGTAGCAGGAACTCGATTCTCTGTTCCAACTGGAGAAAACACGGACGTTTCGATCGATTCGTACAAGGAAAATTTCAAAGGCCATATTTCATTCATTGCAGTAAATCCGGAAACAGGTCGAATGAATCTTTCTTTCCAGATCGAGGCACCGCCTTTCAATTTTGACCTGGCCCGTGCCGGCAAAAACAAATCGCATGGATGGTTCTTTTTCTCGACTTACAACACCGAGATGGCCCATACACTTTTGGAAGTAAATGCTTCGCAAAAGGATAAAGATTACATCATGGCAGTAAACTGGAAGAAAGCTGAAGAGTACGTGAAAGCAGGTCAGGGAACCAAGAAAAAAGCCAAGTATGTACACAATACCTGGGATGAGGCAACTCACAGCGCGACTTCCACTATGATGGAAGAAGTATTGGTATTGGATCCAAAAATCCTGAAAGACATTGTGTATTTCATCCCTTGTCCTAAGTCTCCTCACGGAACAGACACTGACCCAACAGGTGAATACATCATCGGTAGTGGTAAGCTTGCAGCGATCATCCCGGTATTCTCTTTCACCAAAATGCTTGCAGCAATCGAGAACAAAGACTTCGAAGGAACTTTGGACGGAATGCCTGTCTTGAAATACGAATCCGTACTTCACGGAGAAGTTGAGAAGCCAGGATTGGGTCCTTTGCACACCGAGTTTGACGGAAAGGGCTTTGCTTACACTTCCATGTTCGTTTCCTCTGAAATTGTGAAGTGGAATATCGAAACTCTTGAAGTAGTAGACAGAGTGCCTACTTACTATTCTGTAGGTCACTTGAGCATCCCTGGTGGACCAACAGGAAAGCCTCACGGAAAGTACATGGTAGCTTACAACAAGATCACCAAAGACCGCTACCTCCCAACTGGTCCTGAACTGGCACACTCTGCGCAGTTATATGATATTTCCGGAGATAAAATGCAGCTCTTGCTTGACTTTCCGACTATCGGTGAGCCTCACTATGCTGAATCATTCCCGGCAAGTCTGATCAAAGACAAGCAGGTGAAATTCTTCCCGATTGAGAAAAACATGAACCCATACGCACTGAAAGGTGTGGCTGATGCGCGAGTAGAGCGTAAAGGAAATCAGGTTCACGTGTACATGACTTCAATCAGATCCAATTTCAGACCTGACAACATCGAAGGAGTTCAAGTTGGTGACGAGGTTTATTTCCACGTGACAAATCTTGAGCAAGACTGGGATGTACCGCATGGATTTGCGATCAAAGGAGCTAATACGGCTGAATTGCTGATCATGCCGGGAGAGACTTCTACCATGAAGTGGGTACCGGATAGAGCAGGTATTTTCCCTTTCTATTGTACAGACTTCTGTTCTGCACTTCACCAGGAGATGCAAGGCTACCTGAGAGTTTCGCCAAAAGGATCGAATACCGCATTGAAATATTCTACAGGAGAAGTTGAGTAATTACCCTAATCATACCGTCGGTTCCTCCTGGACCGACGGTTATTTCCCAATTCAATCATGAAATCGAGCATTACCAGAACAACACACAGAGGGATGATTAAAACCCCTGCGAGATTCCATGTGGCCTTTGAAAAACAAATTGTAAGCACATGAAACCTCTTAATACTTCCAACAGAATCCTGATTTTGATAGCAGCTCTTCTGATCATTCCTTCCTATTTCACACCACTTTGGCAAATCAGCCTTTGGGCTCCACAGTATCCGGAAGGTCTGAATATGAAAATCTGGATCGACCACCTCAGTGGGAATGTAGACCAAATCAACGGTGTCAATCACTACATCGGAATGAATCATATTGGCGATGAGATGTTTCCGGAATTTACCTATCTGATTTTTGTGATCGGAGTTTTGATTGCCTTAGGGATTGGAGCGGCTGTGATTGGTAAAAGATGGAGCTTATATTCTTTTTTTAGCCTGATGGCTCTCTTTGGTCTGGCGGTTTTGGCGGACATGTTCAGGTGGGGTTACCAATACGGCCACAACCTTGATCCAAAAGCAGCCATAAAAGTAGAAGGAATGAGTTATCAACCACCTTTGATCGGATATAAGGAGCTTTTAAATTTCCTTGCCTATTCCGGACCAGATACAGGAAGTTGGATATTAATCGGTGGAGTGGTTTTACTCATGATTGCCGTTATAAGAGATAGATTCGAAAAAATTCCTAAAGTCATTTAACCCTTAAATTCAAGAAACTATGCTACGCAACTTATCAAAACTTGCCCTACTGGTCTTTTTGGCATCCTGCTCAGCAGATCCGAGACCGATCGCATACGGTGAAGATGCTTGCCATCATTGCAAAATGAAACTCATGGATCAAAAATTCGGTGCCGAACTGGTCACAGAAAAAGGCAAAGTTTTCATCTTCGACGATGTCAACTGCATGCTCCAATTTATGGATTCCGAAGAAGGAAAAAGACAAGCTTACAAGCATATCCTGGTGACAGATTATTTGAATCCCGGAACATTGGTCGATGCAAATATCGCTCATTACCTGAAGTCAGAATCAATTCAAACTCCGATGGCAAGTCAAATAGTGGCTATCTCGGACTTTACCCTTTTGGAAGAATACAAAAATAAAAACGGAGGTATCTACATCGCTTGGGGTGAGCTTACCACACAGTTTAAATAACCTGTTTCGCAGGAATTTATGAAATCGAGCATGACGCAAGCTTCAAACACAGGAATGATTATCAACGATGCGAGATTCCATCTGACCTTTGGAAATCAAATTATAAACTGATGAAATCATTAACCCTTTCAATCTTATTCTTTTTATACCTGATCGGGTCGCCGGAAACTTTGGCGGCTACCATCAGAATCACCCCAGGCCAATCGATTCAGAAAGGCGTGGATTCTGCCTTTGCAGGTGATACCTTGATTATTTCCGAGGGAACTTACAAACAATTCGGCATCATCATCCGAAAACCTCTGACACTCATCGGTGAGAATTACCCGGTGATTGATGCAGATTTCAAAGGAAATATACTGATTGTAGCCACTTCAAATCTGACTATTCAGGGTTTGAAACTGATCAATACTGGCCGATCTAATATGGATGATTCAGCTGCGATCAAGTTTTTCGATTCGAAAGATTGCGTCATTCGTGACAATATCCTGGAGAATACCTACTTCGGACTCCATTTTTCGAATTCCTCCCAACTGACCATTATCAACAACAAAATCAAAGCTTCCGCTCTCAAGGAATTTGAAGTCGGGAATGGCATTCACCTTTGGAAATGCAAAAACTCCTACATCGGAAACAACGAAGTTTCGGGCCACAGAGACGGGATTTATCTGGAGTTTGTGACGAATACGCAAGCAAAAGCAAACCTGGTGGAGAAGAATATGCGCTATGGATTGCACTTTATGTTTTCGCATGACAACAGCTACATCCGAAATACTTTTCGTAAAAATGGCGCCGGTGTGGCGGTCATGTACACCAAAAATGTCCTGATGAGGGAAAACCGATTCGAGGAAAACTGGGGTTCCAGTGCCTATGGAATCCTCCTGAAAGACATCACAGACAGTGAGGTTGTCGGCAATGTGTTTCTGAAAAATACCGTCGGGATCTACATGGAAGGCAGTAGCAGGATTGAGTTTACCAATAACACGTTTCGTAAAAATGGATGGGCACTCAAGCTCTTGGCGAATTGTGACCAAAACACCTTCAAAGCAAATAATTTCACCCAAAATACCTTCGATATCAGCACCAATGGCTCACTTGTCCTCAATACGCTGACCGAGAATTATTGGGATAAATATGAGGGCTACGACCTGGATAAGAATTATGTCGGCGATATCGGGTATCGTCCGGTAAATCTCTACAGCGTGATTGTGGAGAAAATCCCGGCAGCAGTGATCCTCTGGAGGAGTTTCATGGTGACGCTCTTGGATCGGATGGAGAAAATCCTCCCCACACTTACGCCCGATGAAATGATTGATCAATCACCTAAAATGAGGCCTTATGATTTCGGTTAAAAATATATCCAAGAAGTTTGGCAAGCTGCAGGTCCTGAAAGACTTCAATCTGGAGTTTCAGCTTGGAAACAGCTACGCCCTGATGGGGCCAAACGGAAGCGGAAAAACGACCATAATCAAGACGATTCTGGGAATGGTGATGCCGGATAGCGGCGAGATTCTGGTAAAAAATCAGCCCATCAAGGGAAGCCATCAGTATCGAAAAGACATCGGTTACATGCCTCAAATCGGTCGGTATCCTTCCAATATGAAGATTGGGCAGCTTTTTTCCATGATGAAAGACATGCGACCTGAGATCAAAGAGTACGATTTGGATTTGGTGGAGGCATTCGAACTCGATCAAATGAAAGACAAAGCGATGGGCACGCTTTCCGGAGGAACCCGTCAAAAAGTGAGCGCTGCGTTGGCCTTTTTGTTTTCGCCTGATATCCTGATTTTGGACGAACCTACAGCCGGACTTGATCCGATTGCGGTGGAAATTTTGAAAGCAAAAATCAAAAAAGAGCGAATTGCCGGAAAGCTTATTTTGATCACTTCCCATATCATGAGCGATCTCGAGGAACTCACCAATCAGGCGGTTTATATTTTCGATGGAGAGGTCTATTTCAACGACACGATCGAAAGCCTGAAAGAGATAACCGGGGAAGATCGATTCTCACCGGCCATTGCGAAACTGATGCAATGGACTTTAAAAAAAAAGTCAACTAACCCAAAAATGAGCCATGTTGAAACTACTTAAATACGCCCTTTACGATATTCTGAAATCGCGTTTTGCGATGATTTACACCTTGTTTATGATCTTGGTGGCGGTGTCGATTTATCAGGTTTCGGATGATCTGAGTAAGGTTTCGCTCAGTCTGATGAATATCATGATCATGATTGTTCCGCTTATTTCAGCGGTTTTTGCGACTACCCATTTTTACAATAATCTGGAGTTTATCGAGCTCATGTTGGCTCAACCGGTGAGGCGTTCGCATGTATTTCTCAGCCAGCTTTTGGCAGTGATCCTGATGCTGAGTTTGTCGATTTTGATTGGGTTCGGATTGCCGATGTTGCTCTGGGGAGCGGATAGCAGTTTGATCACTTTGCTGGGAGTGGGAGTGATCCTGAGTGCGGTTTTCGCAGGATTTGCCTTTCTCGCCAGTGTGTTGACACGGGACAAAGCAAAAGCAATCGGCATCAGTTTGGGCCTTTGGATTTACTTTTCTCTGGTCTATGATGGATTTGTATTATACCTGATTTATAGTTTTGCAGATTATCCGTTGGAGAAAGTCACCCTGGGTTTGGTCATGCTGAATCCGGTGGATCTGGGAAGAATCCTGATGCTGATGCAATTGGATATTTCAGCTTTGATGGGTTATACCGGAGCATTTTTCCAGCAGTTTTTCAACAGTTCGATGGGAATCCTGGTAGCAGGAGGTACTTTGTTTATTTGGGTGCTTTGGCCCAATCTGCTTGCGATGCGAGTATTTAAGAGACGGGATTTTTAAATGGAAAAAGCCTCTGGTTTGAAATCAGAGGCTTTTATACGAATAAATTGAGTTTTTTACTGATTCAAACTTTTTGAATGATCAATTGATCTTTGTCAAAGTCAACTTAAATGGAACTGAGTAATAGGCTCTAAAATCACCGTTAAATCCACCAGTCAGGGCTGCTGTCGCATCCGCATTGGAAATTCTGGAATTAGTTGATTCTACCGTCCAAGTAGTAGCGGAAGTTCTTGTTACTAACACTTGGTCAGTTTCATAACCTAAACCAGTCCCCAGATTAAAAATTAATCTAAACTGTATAGTTCCTTTGATATCACTACCCCAAACTCTCATCGCCATGAGTTGACTCTCACCTTCGGGTATTTCCTGAATTTTATAAGGTGTAGGGTCAACCTCGTTGGCTAAGACGTTTATTAGAAAGTCTGTAGATGCATTTGGATTAATTGCATATGTCCCACCGTCTGGAAAAGTCAACTTTCTTGGATTTTTGATTCTTGCGCTTGTAGTTCTTAAAGAAAAAGTCCCGTCTGGAGAGACAAACTGAGCCGAAACTCCTTCTATTCCATTGACATAAGCTCCTCTTCCATCACTCGCCATCTTTAAGTCATCGACGGTAACTGAAAGGTAGATTTGTCCAGTGGAGCTTCCCCCTTTTCTGGCATTGGGATCGGATGGATCCGAAGCCACTGAGTTGGTAAGTGATCTGTTTTCTGTCAGCTGCTGCTGACCTGTTTCCATACATCCGACCATAGCCAGACACAGTAAAACCGCTGAGAATTTGATACTGTTTTTCATGTTAAGTTTTGGTTTGATTGAAAAAACTAAAAGATATTGTCGGCAGAATCAGAAAAATTCCAACAAATGCTAGACAAGAAAAAAAAGATAGCAAGTTTAAAGTGTTGATATTCTTTGATTTACCTAAAATAAAATTAGAGGATAAGTGAATCGAAGGCAATAAAAAATTTTAGTAAAATTTACTATTCAATTTGTCTTCTTACAGGATCGCATGGGTACCGTATTCGGAGCTTTCCAAATCCTCACCAAATTTCAATTGTCCGGCTATTTCTTTCTCACAACATTTTCCCGAAGCCTTTCCTTAGGAATTAAATCTTGATCATTAGATAGTCAAGGAAGCCATACATTTTGAAAGTTGGAGGGAAAATAGGCTTAAAAAAGATCAAGGCTATTTTCCTCTTATTCGCTCCACATCGGCGATTTCAATTTCCAGTGGATCTCCCAATAACTTGGAGCCTGATTCGGTGATTACATAGGCATCTTCAACTCTGATTCCCCCAAAACCACGGTATTCGGCCAGTTTTTCATAGTTGATGTATTCGCCGTGAAGGTTTTCTGCCTGCCATTGATCGATGAGTTGCGGGATGAAATAGATGCCGGGCTCAATTGTAACCACGTATCCTTTCTCCAATTCTTTGCCGAGTCTGAGTGATTTCAGGCCGAATTGTTTGCTCTTTTTGAGTTCGTCGGTGTAGCCCACATATTCCTCACCCAAGTCTTCCATGTCATGGACATCTAACCCCATCATATGTCCCAATCCACATTGGAAAAACAAGGCATGAGCACCCTTTTCGACTGCATCGTCCAAATTTCCTTTCATCAGTCCGAGTTCTTTCAGGCCTTCTGCCAGTTTTTTGCAGGCTAGTAAGTGCACGTCTTTAAATCTGATTCCCGGCTTCAATGCCGCAACAGCAGCTTGATAGGCATGGAATACGATCTGATAGATTTCTCTTTGCGCCGGAGAAAATTCAGGTCCAACAGGAAAAGTTCGGGTAATATCCCCTGCATACCGCATTGCCGATTCTGCCCCAAAATCACCCAAAAGCATTTTTCCAGTAGTCAGCGTATTTGAGTAATTGTGGTTGTGGAGGATCTGACCGTCGATAGTGATGATTGGAGCAAAAGATAAATGACCTCCCCGAGCCAATGCTTCCCCATTTACCATTCCCAGAACTTGGTATTCCTTCATTCCCGGTTTGGCTTCTTGCATCGCCCGCTTATGCATTCTCACACTGATGTTCACAGCTTTGTTGATCTCCGTTATTTCCTCTTCAGTCTTTATGGATCGGAGCGCAACAACCGCTTTGATAAATTCGACTGAGGCTCTGCCAGGGATTTCTGAAACGGGAAAGTGTAGCCATTCGGAAAGTTTCTGTGTGTTTTCCGGTCGGTAAGGAGGGAGGAAATGGATTTGCTGATTGGCAGCTTTGTCCAAAAACTTCGGAAGTTCATTTTTGGGCTTGGTGATTTTGATTCCTATTGCCTCGGCTAATTCCGAAAGAGGCGGATGGGCACCTTGCCAAATCACTTCCACTGTGGTCAGATTATCTCCAAAGATGATTTCCTGATCCTGATCGATATCGATGATCGCCGCAAGTCCGGGCATATCCAAACCAAAAAAATAAAGGAACGAACTGTCCTGCCTGAATGGATACCAATTGTCTTTGAAGTTGCTGCTGCTTTCTTCATTTCCCAGGAAAAGGAGGAGCCCCGATCCCATTTTCTTCTTCAGTTGGTTCCTTCTTTCGATATATGTTTCCTTCGGAAAAGTGTTCATTTCAATCTTGTCTTTTAGTTAGGGGTAATCTTTTTGAAAGGTCATTTTTGGTTAAAAGTCTGAGGTCCTGCGCTGTGGAAATTAGGACATGTCTAGGAATTTAAATCCCCTTTGGCCCTTTGGAAAAGGGGAAGTTGGCTTCTTTTCATCCTCAATCCTTCATTCTAAATTCATAATTTTAAATTGACTAGACTCGAATTTCTGTTTAATCCAGCATTATCTCCCTCCTGCCGGCAAACTTCTCAGCCAAAAGGTTTTCATGGTTTCCCGTAAATGGAGTGAGGTATTTTCCCGTTCGTTGATGCTGTGCGAGCGCATAGGATAAGACATCATGGAGAATTGTTTGTTGTATTTGATCAGTTTGTCCACCAGCATTTCAAAACTCTGGTAATGTACATTGTCATCACCTGTACCATGGATGATCATAAGTTCTCCTTGTAAATTCTCTGCATAGGTGATAGGAGATCCATCGATGTAGCCTTTCAGATTATCTTTCAAAAGTCCCATGTAGCGCTCCTGATACGTTGCGTCATACAGTCGCTGGTCGGACACAAAGGCAAGTGCCAAACCGGCTTTGTAAACCTCTGGAAAGCGGAACATCAAATTGAGCGTCATTTGCCCACCGCCACTCCAACCCCAGGAACCGACTCGGGTAGGATCTATGAAATTATAGGTTTTCAGGACTTGCTCAACTGCAGCCTTTTGGTCGTAAGAGGCAAGGATTCCTATTTGGCCATAGATGGATTTGCGCCAATCTCTTCCTCTCGGAGTTTTGGTGCCTCGGTTGTCGATGCTGATGACCACATATCCCAAGTCTGCCATATAATGATGCCACAAGTCACCGTCCGCCCAATTATCCTGAACGGTAGAACTTGCGGGTTCCCCATAGACGAAAGCGATGAGTGGATACTTTTTATTGGGATCGAAATCTTTGGGCTTGATCATCCAACCATCCAATTCAACTTCTCCAATATCCACTTTGAAAAACTCCTTGGGGTTCAATTTCAAAGCGGCAACCTTGGATTTTAACTCCAGGTTTTCTTCCAAAACTCTGACTGTTTCATGTTTCGGAAGACTAACCAATGAATAAACAGGCGGTGTCGTGGTATTTTGAAACGTGTGGATTGCAAATTTTGAATCGGTCGAAATCTGATAGGCATTTTGTCCGGAAAGACTCATTGGGGTGATCCGTTCGGCTTTTCCAATTTTGTTAAGCGAACTCCGATACAGGTAGCGTTGGGTGAAATTGTCAGGGGAGGCGATGTAATACACAAATCCGCTAGCCGGATCGATATGGCTGATTCGCTCCACGTCAAACTCTCCCTCGGTTACCAATTCTACCGTTTTTCCATCTCTGGAGACTTTGTACAGATGCATCCAACCGTCTCGTTCGCTGGTCCAGGTGAAAGATTTCTCTCCTTCCAGCCAGCGGATATTATCATGAACATCCAGAAAGGCATCATCTTCTTCCACCAGGATTTTGGACGTAGACAAGGATAGGATATTGCCTACCCAAACTGTGTTTTGGTTTTGAGCCCGGTTGAGCTGCTGCACCATCACTTCCTGAGAATTGGGTATAAATTCCATTCTTGCCAGGTAATTGTTTCTGGGATCTCCCGGGAAATCAAACCACCTGGTTTGTCCGCCTTCGCTGGAGACTACTCCGATTTTTACTGCTGAGAGGGTTTGCCCGACTTTGGGATATGGCAACGGGATAGGCTTAGAATAGATGGAATCAATGTTATTGATCAGGTAAAAAGTGCCAACGCCTTTGGTGTCGGATTGCCAGTAGGAGATGTTTTTTCCGTCAGGACTCCATCTGAATCCATCTCTGCAATCCAACTCCTCCTCATAGACCCAATCAAACGTTCCGTTGATGATGTCTTTGTCTCCATCGGAGGTGATTTGGGTGATTTTTCCCGAGTCGAGTGATTCTACAAAGATGTTGTTTTCGCTGACATAGGCCACCCGGGTGGCGTCAGGGGAAAACTTGGCAAACATCAGCGTGGTGGCCGGAATTCCTTTTCCCAACTGACTTAGCTTTCTGCTTTTCAAATCCAAAACCCAGTAATCCCCACGGGTGTTGTATCTCCATACTTTCCTTGTATTGGTGAAAATCAGCAGTTTGCTGTTGTCATCCGACCAATGGTAATCCGCGACTGCCAGTGGTTTGCTTTCCCCGACAGGAGTCAATTCTTCAGCGGAAACTAAGATCGATCGGTTGCCTTGGATAGCATCGTATCTGACGATGTCGTCACCTTCCAGTTTGGTGCTTTTTTCGATACTGGAGTATCCGGTACCATCTTTCATCCATCGGATTGGACCGAATCTATTTTGCCGATAAGTTCCATTCTTATAAATGTCTGGTAAGGTCAGTTCTGATTGGGAAAATGATTCACCAACAGAGATCAACAGAAAAAACAAAACGAATAGGGGAGAATTTCTCATTTTATCGAACAGGTAACTCTTGTGATTTTTTGAATTTCAGGAAACACGATTTTTGAGAGTCTTTATTTCAAAGATCTTTTCCAAGCTCGCAATTAAATATAGATCATTCTTGCACTTTTTCCAGTATGTCCGTTCAGCCAAAGGATAGGCAATTGTCTGTGGCTTTTGTACAATCTCTCGAGGTAGAAATGGTCGGGGTTTAATAATTACCAATGAGATCTAATTTCCTTTCCAACACATTTTCAGCTCCTTACAAAGGGGGAATCTCTGTTAAGGAAAAAGTTGAAAGGTTGGCTGGAAGCCAAAAAACACTATTGGGTTAAGATCGAAATTCTCCTAAATTTAATCTCAGGCTCTAAAAGAATTATCCAATGAATTATCCAAGCATTTTTAATGACGTAATCGGACCGGTCATGAGAGGTCCATCAAGCTCACACTGTGCGGCTTCTTTGAGAATTGGAAGGATTTGCCATGACTTGATGGGAGGAAGTATTTCGGATATTGAGATTGATTTTGATCCCAACGGTTCATTGGCAACCACGCACAAAGAACAAGGATCAGACATGGGATTGTTTGGAGGTTTTTTGGGATGGGAAGCCTATGACGAAAGACTGGTTGATTCCGAAATGCATATCGGAGCAGCTGGCATCCGATTTAAAATCAATATCATCGATATCCAGGCCGAACATCCGAATACGTATAAAATCACCCTTCGCAATCCCTGGGAAACTCATCAGGTAATAGCCATTTCCACCGGAGGCGGGATGATCGAAGTAATTGAAATTGACGGGGCCAAGGTTTCTCTGGCAGGAGACTGCTTTGTCACGCTGATTTACTCCAAGGATTTGCAAAAGCTGGGTCATTACCTCGAGCAAGCCGACTTGGGTAATAATCTGGAAATCCATGCGAGGGAAAAGAATTTTATTGCCGTAAAAACTCAGGCTTTCCTGGATAATTCGATACTCGAAGAACTGAAAGAAATCGAAGGAGTGACCCAAATCAAGCAAATCAAGCCGGTCTTGCCGGTTCTCACCCGAAAAAATACCGTCGTACCATTCATCACCTGTGATGAGATGATCGCTTTCAACGAGGACAAGAATTTAAGCCTTTGGGAATTGGCAGTGAGATATGAAAGTATGCGAGGAGATATCTCTGAGGAAGAAGTGCTTTCAAAAATGAACGATATCCGGATTATCCTCAAGAATGCTGTAGAGACTGGCTTGAAAGGGACAAAATTCGAAGACCGGATCTTGGGACCCCAATCTGTGAAATTCAAATCCATGATGGAGGAGAAGAAGCTAGTGGTTGGGGATGTTCTGAACAGGGTAATCATGTACGTTTCCGCCATTATGGAGGTGAAAAGTTCCATGGGTGTGATAGTCGCAGCACCGACGGCTGGATCCTGTGGGGCTATGCCCGGTTCAGTACTTGCGGTATCGGATTCTTTGGGTCTTTCTGATGAAGAAACGGTAAAAGCTTTGATGATTGCCGGATTGATCGGCGTATTCATTGCTGCACATTCCACTTTCGCCGCTGAAGTTGGTGGATGTCAGGCCGAATGCGGTTCAGGTTCTACCATGGCAGCGGCGGCAATTGTTCATTTAGCCGGAGGCAATTTGAACCAGAGTATTTCTGCTGCATCAATGGCTTTACAGAGTTCTTTGGGAATGATTTGCGATCCTATCGGAAATCGAGTGGAGGCCCCATGTCTGAATAGGAATGTGATGGCTGCATCCAATGCGCTTTCCTGTGCGAATATGGCTTTGGCTGATTACGACCATTTGATTCCGCTCGATCAGGTGATAGAGACCATGTACGAGGTAGGAAAAAGCATTCCCAACACCTTGAGATGCACCAATCTGGGAGGGCTTTCCATTACAAAAGCTGCCAAAGAGATTGAAGCCAGGCTTACGCAGAAGCATTTTTATAAGAGCTGCTAAGGCACTTGAAAATCTCATTCATGTTTGGGTTAAAGCCCGATGGAAATTGGATATCAATTCAAGAATGGAATGGGCTAAAGCCACATTCCAATTCATAGCCATAGAATTTTTGGATTGATCCCATTTTAATTTGCCTCCAACTTCAGTTGGAGGATTTGTTAATTCCAATTATATATCTCGGCTTTAGCCAAATCATTTATCCGAAAATCGTTGGAACCCATATTTCTCAAGAAACTCAGCATACTCTTCCTGGAAGCTCTTTTTCCGATGGTGTTCCTATTGATTTTTGATATAATCCCGAACTCTGTCAAGGATGGATTCTGAAACAGAAACAGCAAAATATTCGTCTTGCCACTCAAATTTTTGGTGTGTCAACTGGTTTTTATTGATCCAAAAAGAAGATTCTCCTTTGATCAATTGCATAATTTTTTGGATAGTCTGATCCATCCCCATTGATACCAAACAACGGCAATGATCCGAATAGCCGTTGACAAAATCCAGGAATATACCTTTTGCTCTTGCGTTATCACGGATATGGTCCCAAACTTTCAATCGGAGTTCTTTTGAGTTTAGAAATGGCTCCCGGTTTTTGGTGCTCCAGACAAAATGGATGTAGACTTTGATATAAGGCATAATGAAAAAGTTTGATCTGCAGATTCAAATTAAAGATTAATCTTAAATGATTAATTGTTTTTTTTGGGCTAAAGCCCGATGGGAATTGGATATCAATTCAAGACTGGAATGGGCTAAAGCCACATTCCAATTCAAAGGATTAGGATTTCAGGCTAAAGCCGCATTCGATTCAAGGATTTGAATCGCCTCCAACTTGAGTTGGAGGCTTACAATTCCTAATCCTCCCCCAATTGATGAATCGTGTTTTGCACCAATCCCTCAACAGGATTTCCCCTTCCATCTTTAATTCGGTATTGGATTTCCATTCCCCAGGTAGGTTTGATATTAGGAATGGTCAGTTTTAAAGTCTTGCCGTCTTTTTCCAATTCTACTTTTGAAACCACCAAAGTCTGTTCGTTGTAATGTTTGGATCCATACTTTCTGGACCGAAGAAGATCCCAGGTTTTAACGGTATAATGGGAAGTATCCTGAATACTGGCAGCGTCCAATTTGTCTGTGAATGTAAGCCTCATTCCGGTTTTGGTTGCCTGGATCCCAACCGGGATGACCATTGGTTTATCCACCTTTCTGATTCGGTAAAGTCCCCCGAGTTGAGGTTGGGTAGAGCCCCAAGCAGATAAACCGCAGAGGTAGAGTTGTCCATCTCCGGGATTGAATCGGCCGCGCATCACACCGGTGGAAAATCTGGAAACCGGCAATTCAAAAATCCCACCCTGCACCTGATCACCGATTTTTTCAAAGGGAACTACGAAAATTTTTCCGTAGCCATAGGAAAAGTTCAGCAGTTTTCCGTTCAGAGCTCCCCACTTTTTGCTGTCCACCCAAAGAAGTTCGGACGGAGATTGATCTCTTTCCCGGTCAACCCAGACTAAAGGCGGTATCATTCCGGCATCTGTACTGTCAGCGGGTGGATTATAGCTAAACATGTTTCCATAAAATCCGCCTTTTTTTACCCAATTGATCCGGTTCATAGGATTCCAATGTCCTTCCTGATCGGTTACGATGAAAGTGCCATCGGGATTGATGCAGACACCGTTGGCGGCTCGAAAGCCAGTGGCTACGATTTCAGTTTTCAGACCGTCCTTGCTCACTTTTATCAAAGTTCCGTGTTGAGGTACTAAGGCTTCCCGGGCATGGCGGGCACTTTTGGCGTAATAAAAATTGCCTTCGGTGTCGACCTGAAGTCCCATTGCAAATTCATGAAAGTGGTCCGTTACTTGGTGGTCATTGTTGAAGCTTTCGTAAAAATCCGTTTCCTTGTCGCCGTTGAAGTCGTGCAACTTCACCAGCTGATCCCGGCAGGTGACAAAGATTTCTTCATTGATGACTTTGATTCCCAAGGGCTGAAACATGCCCGAGGCGATTCGCTGCCAAGTGAGTTTCCCGGAGTTTTTTGTGAATCCTTCCACCAACCATACATCTCCGTCTGTCGAACAGATTACGCCTTTGTTGGTGTCTTTGAAAAAATCCAATCCGCTCAATCGGAATTGATTTTTCCAGGGACTGTCAAAAGGAGGATTCATAATATCCACTTGAAATGGCCCTTCTTGTGTTCCTGATTGAACCTCGGATGTTAATTTTTGAGGATATCTGGCCGGGCCGCCTTTGATCATGGTTTCCAAATCTTCAGGAGGGCTGGAAGTTTTGGCGTATTGTGGAAGTCCCTTCATTCCGGGTTTTCCGATCAGTAATTTGATTTTTACGGGTTTGGAAGGAGCCACTTCCATCAGGATAAATCCACCTTGGTCTTTCAAAACTGCACCTTCTCCCACAAGTGCAACCGAAGTTCCGCTTGGAGCTACCCGCATTTTCAGGGGTTTTTCTGAGGAAGAGATATTTAAAGTCCTCGTAAAAACCGGGAGGTTTTCTACCGTTTCCAGTCCAAAAGTTTCCAGAATTTTGGCAGTGCCAACCGTGTATGAAATTATAATCCGATCCTTGAATTGATAAAGGCCTTTGTAGTGTGCCCATTCCCTCGGCAAGGGCCCAAACCTTCTTTTGTCCCTGGCAAGGAACCGGGGATCGTCAAATTTTCCGGTCGCTGGATTGGCCCAAGCAGGCGCAACAGGATTTGAAAAATGCAGGTCTCCCACCGTTCTGGGTGAAATATTGTGTTTTCCATTAAACAAGATCGCTTCCCAGTCGATGAAGCCTTCCCCGGTCCACGCTCCGGCAACTCGCATCAAGTCATGATCAAACATCATCCAGGCTTTGCCTGCGGCAACTCCTCCAGCACCCTGATCAAGCCTGACGGCGATTCCTTTGTAGGCAAAGTTGGCCTTAACCAGATTTTCATCCGGAAGGGGAGAAGGGCCGGAAGATCGCTCTCTTTCCGGAGCGTTCAAGCCTGCCAGTTCATAGGTATTGATCAAGAAGTTGCCGTAGTCCATTTCTGCCCAAGGCTTAAATTCCTTGGGCGCCGGGCCAGAAGTCGTTCCGGTTGGCAAACTGGCTAGGTAGGTCGAATCGATTTCAAAGAACTGACCCGGGTTTTTCTCCTGGATAAATGTTGCCCTCAGGTAATTGATGATGTCGTACTTTTCCACGGGAGTCAGGTTGACTTGTGGAGGCATTGATCCGTAGCCCCGGGTGAGGGTTTGGTAGATGGAATAAGGGTCCTTTCCTACCTTGAATTCATCTTCCCAAAATTTGAACGCATTGGGAATGGATCCGGGAGTTTCGGGATTTCCATGGCAATTGAAACAGACGTTGTTGTAAATATGTTCGCCGGTCCGGATGGATTCATCTTGTCGGTCACCCAATGCGGTAAGGAGACCTTTGTGGTCGATGTCTTTTTCATACTCGGGAAGGTCAGATTCCTTGAGCGTAAACCCCGAGGGCGATTCAGTTTCCTGATTTTTTGGATTTGGACTACAGCCGAGCAAAAAAAGAGCTGCCAGGAGCGTATGAAAACCGAGGTGGATTTTATTCATTTTGAGACGAAGGATGGCGGTGGCAAAATGTAATGGAAAGGAATTTAACCTGAAATTTGGAATTGAAAGTCAACTCTGTTCAAAATCAGTCGATTCGCTTTGTTATGCTGATTTTCCGAAAGCATCATGTACTCTATTTTCCGATCAAGTCCGGCTTCCGGAGAAGATGGACAATAGCTGGCCCGCATTGAATCGAGGGGTATTTGGATTGACTAAAGTCAGCATTGGAAATTTCCTTTGCGGGCTTTTTATTTTAACTTCATGTATAATGTTAAGCAGTAAGGATTCTCATTTTTAGCCTAAACATTGATTCAGATGTCAAAGACCATTAATGAAAAAGCATTGACCGGGATCAATTTCAGCATTGTCCTGTACTTCCTTGTGATCTATGCAGTTTACGTGTTTGAGGTGGATCATTTTGCAATAGGAGTAGTGAGGGAGCTTTTCACAATTCCATTTTTGATAGCCCAGCTGCCCATGCTTTATATTGGAGCAAAGCGTTTTTTTGGCAAGGAAAAGCTATCATCACTCTATATTTTGAGCATCTCGCTTTTAGCCCTTTGCGCCATCCTCACGATTGGAAGTTTCCTTTTGTAGGAAGTTCGGATGCTTTTCGGGATTGCTCTTCGGAATTTGTAATTCCGAAGTCAGATCGCAGGATTTGCAATCCATTAAATTAAAGCCCAGGAAAATCCCAAAACCATTTTCCGATACCTTTCCCAGAGATCCATTTATTCGCTTGGATTTAATCAAGCTATCTATGATGGTGGAATTTTAAAAATTACAATTAATAACTACAGCTTTCTAAGAATGGTAATTGCTTTTCTTGTTTTTGGATTTATCTTGAATCATCGGGGAAGGGTATCAGGAATTAAGAAATACCAAACATCTTTTTTTAGAAGAGTGAATCAGGCAAGAATCCCAGAAAAAAAATAAGAATCAAAGGAAAAAAACTAATTCAAAAATACCCGCAACAGTTGCGTAAGGCATGCCTATTTGGATGCCTTGCTCAGTAGTTGCGCAAACACAGACCTTGGTAGAAATTTGAAAAAACAATATGCAAACAGAAAGAGATAATTTTGTAGAGTTTTTAAATCATATTAAAAAATCAACAGGTGATAATTACATGCAATCAACTATTGAAGCATATTCTAGCTCAATAGATTTACTAACAATTGACTTAAACAATTATCTTGGATTGAACATACAATCCCTTTACGACATAAATGATACCGATTTACTGAATCAATATTTTACTGAATTATTTTCTATTCCTTCAGTTATTAAAGCTGAAAAAATACAAAGGAAAAGAAAGACGAATGGATTTAAGCGATATATTGAATTTAGAGAGTATGAACAAGAAATAGACTTTGAATCCAAACAAAAAGAATCCAAGGAGGTACAAGAATCACGAACAGAAGGTGGTGAAAAGATAGTAGTTTCTAGAGTTGCAGAAAGAGACTCAAGACTTAGAAAAGCCGCCATTATAATTCATGGATTAATGTGCGCAGCATGTGGGTTCGACTTTGAGCGCAAATATGGTAGATTAGGGGAGAGATTTATAGAAATACATCACATTAAAAAGCTAAGAAATGGTGAAGAGTTTTCAATAGTAAATACTTCTCCTGAGAATGATTTGATTCCATTATGTTCCAACTGCCATAGAATGGTTCATCGGAAGAGAAATGTAGTCTTGTCTATTACTGAATTGAAAGAAACTATTAGAAAAACATCTACCAACACTGTACTTACAAGCCATGGAACGAAGTCCTGTTAATGATTTAGAATTAAGAACTCTGCTAGGTTCTAACTTAACTGATGAAATAAACAATAGAGAAATAATTTTTAAAGGAATTGAACAATCCTATTATTATGAAGGATATTAGAAAGAAGAAGATGAGGATATATAGAAATAACTAAGTTAAGCTCGACTATCGGATTGCAGATTTATGAAATTTAAATATCTTCTATTATTTATATCTCTTATAGCGACTGAACGTGCGAGAGCATGTTCGTGCTTTTCCTTAGACAGTTTAACTGCAAATGACCTTATAAATGAGGTTGGATTTGTGGTCATTGGGCACGCTGTTAAAAACGTTGGTTTTAATAATGAAGTGAATGAGATTTGGGATCAACAAAACGGAGGATATGATGTCCTTTTTAAGGTTGATTCTGTTATCAAAGGGAATTTGAACTTAAAAACAATAGTGATAAAGCAATTCGGTGGCAATTGTGATCGAATATTCAAATTCGGAAAAAAATACTTGATTGTCGGGAATCAACTTGAGACGTTTGTGAACAAAACACCAAAGCGAAAAAAAATAAAAGAAGGAGAAATTCCTCCAACTTCAATGCCCCCTCCGCCACCTTCGGTTTACTCTAAAACTGCGATCTTTTACGACGGAAGTGATGATGAAGTGAGGTATTGGAATAATCTAGCAAACGAACATGTCATGATTAACTCCTCAATGTGTTCTTCTTTTCTTGTGAACAGCAAGTATGCAAGCTATTTTTTGGGCAATTGATAACTGAGAAAAGTCAAATGCTTTTAAGTCTCATTTAGTTTAACGTTGCCAACTTCCTCTCCCCATCCTCACTCACCTCCATTTTTTCCCTACTTTTAATCAACCCAACAAAACAACCTACCCATGAATACCCTGCCCTCCATTCTCTTTTGCTTCCTCCTTGTTTTTTCAACGACACTTACTACCAATGCACAATCCTCCTCTGAAGAACCTCTGACCGTGGTGATGGCCGGACTATCACACGGGCATTCTTCCTGGATTTTCAACAGGAAGGAAACTGATGTGAAAATCATCGGGATCTATGAGCCGAATCCGGTGCTGGTGAAGCAGTTTACCGAGCGGTACAAACTAGATGCAAACCTGTTTTATTCTGATTTGGGAAAGATGCTCGACGAAGTGAAACCAACAGGATTATTGGCTTTTGGCTCTATTTACGATCATTTGGAAGCAGTACGCGAAGCAGCTCCGCGGGGAATTCATGTGATGGTGGAGAAGCCATTGGCCGTGGGCGTGGAGCATGCGGAGGAAATGGTGGACTTGGCCGAAAAGCATAAAATCCATCTCCTGACGAATTATGAAACTTCCTGGTATCCGTCCACGACCAAAACGAATGAAATTTTTGAGATGGAGCCGGAAAGCATGGGAGAAATCAGAAAGATGGTTTTTCACCATGGGCATAAAGGACCCAAGGAAATAGGCGTGAGCAAGGAGTTTTTGGATTGGCTGACTGATCCCAAACTCAATGGAGGAGGAGCGTTGGTTGATTTCGGTTGCTACGGTGCCAATATCATGACGTACCTGATGAAAGGTCAGCGACCGATTGCTGTGACTGCTGTCACAAGGACGTTCAAACCGGAAACCTATCCAAAAGTGGACGATCAGGTGACGATCATCGTGGATTATCCGGATGCGCAGGGGATTATTCAGGGTTCGTGGAACTGGCCTTTTGACCGGAAAGACATGGAAGTCTATGGAGAGCGTGGCTATGTGATCACCAAGGATGCCGAAAATATGCGAATCCGCTCCTCCGAATCTTCCGGAGAATTTGAGTTGAAAGCGAATGCGGAAGATTTGGGAGTGTACCGCGATCCGTTTAGCTATTTCAAAGATGTGATCAATGGTAAGCTTACGCTGGAAAAGCATGATCTCTATTCTCTCGAAAATAATCTGTTGGTCGTAGAGATCCTTGATGCTGCCAGAAAATCTGCAAAAACGGGTATGACTGTAAAAATGGATAAGTAATCCTGCTGAACTACCGAGTCAGTTTTTGAAATTCCTTCGGTAATTCTCCTGTATTTTTTTTGAATGCGGCAGTGAAATGCGTCGCATGCTTGTAGCCAAGTTGGTCTGCGATCTGGGCAATACTCAGCTCCCAGTTCAGGAGTAATTGCTTTGCTTTTGAGCGAATCATCGGGCAAAAATGGCTTGCGCTAAATTCTGTAAGCAGCATCGAAGCCTGGAATGATTACCGAAGATTGGGCATTCCTGAATTCCCGGCCACCGCAGCTACCGGAGTAACAGGAAGAGTTCAGCGATTGATGTATCCGGAAACGGAGCGAGGTACCAACCTCGAAAATGTGCAGGCTCAAGGAAGTGATCTGATCAGCGAAAAAGTCTGGTTGATGAAGTGAAAATGTTGGATGACCGATGCTGGATGTTGGATGACCGAGAGACGCCTGCCTGCCGGTAGGCAGGAAAGACGCACACGTCATTCCGAGGAACGAGGAATCTCATTCGGGGGATGTGAAATGCTGGAACCGGAAAACTGAAGTAATTCGATTTGAGTTCGATATAGTAAATGCCAAGGGTTCTATTTTAATCAAACCGCTTCGGGATTCCGGAGTGGTTTTTTATTGGGTTGGAATGGAAAAAGAAGATTTTCGGCATTCCTGATTCTAAGGTTTTAATTCAATTATTTTGAAAAAAGTCATAATTCAAGATCAGTTCCTTTAGTGGACTTTAAATTTTTTCTATAAAACAGAAAAATAAAAAATGCTATTAATTGATTTGAAAAGCAATAAATTGAGTTTGAAAGACAAAAATTAGTATAAAAGCAGAAATTTCATTTTTTTATTTCAATTTTTTGTTTCTACATTTTATTCCCCGAAATAATCTAATCCCTCCCTGACTCAAAACGAGTTCAGATTTTTTGGAAGTTTTTATTTTTCGGATTTGACTGAGAAATTTTAACTGAGAATATATGAATGATAGACTTTTACTCTCGTCTTCCTGGCTTCTTCGCCTGATTTACACATTTATTTTATTAGTTGGGTTTAGTCCGGTCTTGCTTGCGCAGGAGGCGACTGTGACGACGGACCAATTAGATTATTATCCTGGAGATATTGTTAAAATTTCTGGGTCTGGATGGCTTCCTGGAGAAACAGTTAAGCTCGAAATTGATCATTCCACAATTTCTCACGGGTACACGGTACTACATGCCATAGCAGACTCGAATGGTGAAATTTTCAACGATGAATATTTAATCACTGAAATCCACCTTGGGGAATCATTCTATTTATCTGCAACTGGGCTGTCTTCAGGTTATTTCGCGATAACCCTTTTTACAGATAGTCCAAGGTTGGGTACTGTATCACCCATTGCCCAAACTTCTTCAGTTTCCTATGGAGGAGGAAGTGCAAATTTTAGTTTTACGATAACTAGGGGGAGTAACACAGCTAATCCGGTTAATAATGTGCCCCTTTCTATATCTGGTTTACCAGTTGGTGTAAGTGTTTCTGGTCTTTCATCACCAGTTTCGGTAGGTGTTAATGGATACACAGGAACTTTCACCTTAACCATTCCTTCAAATTTGAATGCTGGCTATTATTCATTTTCATTTTTAGCAGATGGCCCTGGAACCGATAATGCCGTAGGATCAGGCATTCTTGTTGTTTCAAAGGCAGCGACCACTACGGTTGTGAACATCAACGGCGGACCGTTCACTTACACCGGTTCAGCGATTACCCCTGCTACCGTGACGGTAACCGGACCGGGACTGAATCTGACACAGGTAGCAACCTATCTGAACAACATCAATGCAGGCACTGCAACGGCAAGTTATTCTTACGCAGAAACTGCCAACTATCTGGGAAGCAGCGACAGCGAGACGTTTACTATTACCAAAGCCGATGCGATCGTAAGTGTCACTGGATATACAGGAACATATGATGCCTTGCCACATGGCGCAAGCGGAAGTGTAACCGGAGTTGCGGGAGATCTTACCGCGGCAGGCAGCAGCCTTGACCTGGGCGCGAGCTTCACCGATGTACCTGGCGGCACAGCGAGCTGGAGTTTTGACGGCGGCATCAACTACGAAGACGAAAGCGGAACAGCCGCAATTGTGATCACCAAGGCGGATGCTACGGTCACAGTGAATGGCTACACCGGAGTATATGATGCGGTTTCACACGGAGCGACGGGCACAGCCACCGGAGTAGGCGGAGTTGACTTGAGTGCAGGCCTTGACCTGGGCGCGAGCTTCACCGATGTACCGGGCGGCACAGCGAGCTGGACATTTGACGGCGGCATCAACTACGAAGACGAAAGCGGAACAGCCGCAATTGTGATCACCAAGGCGGATGCTACGGTCACAGTGAATGGCTACACCGGAGTATATGATGCGGTTTCACACGGAGCGACAGGCACAGCCACCGGAGTAGGCGGAGTTGACCTGAGTGCAGGCCTTGACCTGGGCGCGAGCTTCACCGATGTACCGGGCGGCACAGCGAGCTGGACATTTGACGGCGGCATCAACTACGAAGACGAAAGCGGAACAGCCGCAATTGTGATCACCAAGGCGGATGCTACGGTCACAGTGAATGGCTACACCGGAGTATATGATGCGGTTTCACACGGAGCGACAGGCACAGCCACCGGAGTAGGCGGAGTTGACTTGAGTGCAGGCCTTGACCTGGGCGCAAGCTTCACCGATGTACCTGGCGGCACAGCGAGCTGGAGTTTTGACGGCGGCATCAACTACGAAGACGAAAGCGGAACAGCCGCAATTGTGATCACCAAGGCGGATGCTACGGTCACAGTGAATGGCTACACCGGAGTATATGATGCGGTTTCACACGGAGCGACAGGCACAGCCACGGGAGTAGGCGGAGTTGACTTGAGTGCAGGCCTTGACCTGGGCGCAAGCTTCACCGATGTACCTGGCGGCACAGCGAGCTGGAGTTTTGACGGCGGCATCAACTACGAAGACGAAAGCGGAACAGCCGCAATTGTGATCACCAAGGCGGATGCTACGGTCACAGTGAATGGCTACACCGGAGTATATGATGCGGTTTCACACGGAGCGACGGGCACAGCCACCGGAGTAGGCGGAGTTGACCTGAGTGCAGGCCTTGACCTGGGCGCGAGCTTCACCGATGTACCTGGCGGCACAGCGAGCTGGAGTTTTGACGGCGGCATCAACTACGAAGACGAAAGCGGAACAGCCGCAATTGTGATCACCAAGGCGGATGCTACGGTCACAGTGAATGGCTACACCGGAGTATATGATGCGGTTTCACACGGAGCGACAGGCACAGCCACCGGAGTAGGCGGAGTTGACCTGAGTGCAGGCCTTGACCTGGGCGCGAGCTTCACCGATGTACCGGGCGGCACAGCGAGCTGGACATTTGACGGCGGCATCAACTACGAAGACGAAAGCGGAACAGCCGCAATTGTGATCACCAAGGCGGATGCTACGGTCACAGTGAATGGCTACACCGGAGTATATGATGCGGTTTCACACGGAGCGACAGGCACAGCCACCGGAGTAGGCGGAGTTGACTTGAGTGCAGGCCTTGACCTGGGCGCGAGCTTCACCGATGTACCGGGCGGCACAGCGAGCTGGACATTTGACGGCGGCATCAACTACGAAGACGAAAGCGGAACAGCCGCAATTGTGATCACCAAGGCGGATGCTACGGTCACAGTGAATGGCTACACCGGAGTATATGATGCGGTTTCACGCGGAGCGACGGGCACAGCCACCGGAGTAGGCGGAGTTGACCTGAGTGCAGGCCTTGACCTGGGCGCGAGCTTCACCGATGTACCGGGCGGCACAGCGAGCTGGACATTTGACGGCGGCATCAACTACGAAGACGAAAGCGGAACAGCCGCAATTGTGATCACCAAGGCGGATGCTACGGTCACAGTGAATGGCTACACCGGAGTATATGATGCGGTTTCACGCGGAGCGACGGGCACAGCCACCGGAGTAGGCGGAGTTGACCTGAGTGCAGGCCTTGACCTGGGCGCAAGCTTCACCGATGTACCGGGCGGCACAGCGAGCTGGACATTTGACGGCGGCATCAACTACGAAGACGAAAGCGGAACAGCCGCAATTGTGATCACCAAGGCGGATGCTACGGTCACAGTGAATGGCTACACCGGAGTATATGATGCGGTTTCACGCGGAGCGACGGGCACAGCCACCGGAGTAGGCGGAGTTGACCTGAGTGCAGGCCTTGACCTGGGCGCAAGCTTCACCGATGTACCGGGCGGCACAGCGAGCTGGACATTTGACGGCGGCATCAACTACGAAGACGAAAGCGGAACAGCCGCAATTGTGATCACCAAGGCGGATGCTACGGTCACAGTGAATGGCTACACCGGAGTATATGATGCGGTTTCACACGGAGCGACAGGCACAGCCACCGGAGTAGGCGGAGTTGACCTGAGTGCAGGCCTTGACCTGGGCGCGAGCTTCACCGATGTACCGGGCGGCACAGCGAGCTGGAGTTTTGACGGCGGCATCAACTACGAAGACGAAAGCGGAACAGCCGCAATTGTGATCACCAAGGCGGATGCTACGGTCACAGTGAATGGCTACACCGGAGTATATGATGCGGTTTCACACGGAGCGACAGGCACAGCCACCGGAGTAGGCGGAGTTGACTTGAGTGCAGGCCTTGACCTGGGCGCGAGCTTCACCGATGTACCGGGCGGCACAGCGAGCTGGAGTTTTGACGGCGGCATCAACTACGAAGACGAAAGCGGAACAGCCGCAATTGTGATCACCAAGGCGGATGCTACGGTCACAGTGAATGGCTACACCGGAGTATATGATGCGGTTTCACACGGAGCGACAGGCACAGCCACGGGAGTAGGCGGAGTTGACTTGAGTGCAGGCCTTGACCTGGGCGCGAGCTTCACCGATGTACCGGGCGGAACAGCGAGCTGGACATTTGACGGCGGCATCAACTACGAAGACGAAAGCGGAACAGCCGCAATTGTGATCACTCCTCGTCCAATCACTATCACAGCTGACGCGAAATCCAAATTCTGTGGTCAAGTTGATCCTCCGCTTACTTACCAGATTGGCAGTAATCTTATTACTGGAGATATGTTCTCAGGCTCATTGACCAGATTACCAGGAGAAAGTGTAGGTAACTATGCGATCCAGCAGGGTTCAGTTGAAAACAGTAATTATGCGATTACCTATGTAGGAGCGGATCTTGTAATTAATGGCGTAACAATCGACGCATCAGCTAGCAGTACTCCGGTGCCAATGGGGCAGGCAGCAAATCTTACAGCTACTGTATCACCAGCTGTGGCCGGAGTAAGTGTAACCTTCACGGTTACCAATGAAGCTAACGCTACAGTTTACACCACCACAGTATCAACCAATGGTTCAGGCGTAGCGACAGCAACTACTGGTAATCTTGGAACTGCCGGGGTGTTGAAGGTTACCGCAACTGCAGGCGCAGGATGTGCAAGTTCTACAGCTTACATTCCGGTTTATGATGCAAGTGGAAGCTTTGTCACAGGTGGTGGCTGGATCAATTCTCCTACAGGAGCAATGCCGGCAAATCCAACCGCAATCGGAAAGGCCAACTTTGGATTTGTTTCCAAATACAAGAAAGGTTCCACCCAGGTGGATGGAAATACTGAATTCCAATTCCACGCTGGCGACCTGAACTTCAAGAGTACGATGCATGAATCCGGATCGCTTGTGATTTCTGGAGGAAAAGCTACCTATAGAGGTTCCGGAACTATCAATGGTCAGACAGGATACAAGTTCTTGGTTGTTGCACTTGATGGAAATTGGAATGGGGGAGCTAATCCTGATAAATTCCGAATCAAAATCACGACTGCAACCGGAGGAACTGTCATTTACGATAACCAAATCGGTAAAGATGAAAATACAGCCGATGCAACTATCCTTGGAAACAATGGAACCGGTGGTGGCTCAATCGTAATCCATCAGGCTCCTGCCAAAGGAACTAAGCGTGTCAATGCCGAACTCATCACTGTGGACTGGAACACGCCTGTGGAAACCATCAAGAAGAAAGTAGATCAAATGAGCGCTACCTGGTTTGAAAGCAGAAAACTCGCTCTTACTCTGGAAGCAGGCACTTACGATCCATTGACTCCGGGCTTCTATGAGCTGAAGGCTGATCTGGTTGAGAATGAGTTCTTCGAATTGGATGAACCGATTGCAATTCAGGTGTTGGTACAGGATAAACCAAAAGCTCTCGATATTGAGCTTAGCGGAAATGTTGTAGCAAAAGACGTTGCAAGCGGAACTGTCATTGGAACGCTCAGCACAATCGATCCTGCAGACGATATCCATACTTACAGCATGGACGCGAATTCGGATCTGGAAATTCAGGGCAATCAACTGATCTGGAAAGGAACAAACATTCCTTCTGCACAGATGATCGTAACTGTCTTCAGCACCGATCGTGCAGGTCAGACCATCAGCAAAGAGATCAAGCTCACCAGAGAACTGAAGCCAGGAGAATTCTTCCTGTATCCGAACCCGGCTGTGAATGAAACCAATGTGATGTTGGATCTGGATCAAAGTGCCACAGTGGCTTTCGAAGTCTATGATGCAATTGGAAGATTGGTAATCCAGGATGAGGCCTACAAAGAAGGAAGCTTCACCCATACCCTCAAATTGGATGGATTGGCTCCGGGCATGTACACGGTTCAGCTCAAGGTTGGAAATAGGATCATGACCAAGCGATTGATCAAGAACTAAGTTAAATTCTCTTTCATACTTTAATCATCCCTCTTTCCGGCTAATGGAAAGAGGGATTGATTTTTTAAGGCGGTCTGGATTTGATCGCTAACCTTCGAACAGGAGTTTTTTGGATATATTTAGAAAAATTTGAGCCTGCTTTTCTAATAGATATCAGATTTAACTCATCACCCCAGCAACCACCGAATGGAAACAACCGATCCAACTAGTAAGATCAACAAGGATTTAATCCTGCGGGAAAATCTCGCTCTTCAGCGAACAATCCTTGCAAACCAAACTACGTTTCTTTCCTTCCTCCGCACCTCCATGTATTTCCTGGTGGCAGGATTGAGTATCAAGAATTTATTGGAAGTTGAAGGCGGATTGATCTATCAGGTATTGTTTTATCTCATCTCAGCAACCATCCTCTTTTTGGGAATCTTTAATTATTTGAGGCAAAATAAAAAGATCGATGAAAGCCGGGTTCACATCGGAAATTTCAAAACTGAGTATCAGAAGTCGACTTGATCGCTTTTTAATTTAGCAAACCGCAAAGCCTCGGTGGTTTTTTTAACTACTCGAAATGAGGTTTAAGTTACACGGAGTTACACTGAGATTTTGGAGTTAAGATCTGTGAGAATCTTCGAAATTGATCTGCGAAAATCTGCGGGAGATTTTAAGACTTTGTGTTTTTTAAGTTATACAGAGTAACACTGAGTTTTTAAAGTGGTACTTGATTTACTTTCGTTGCGATTTTGCGAGCAATATGCTTTGTGGACTTTGTTTCTTTTGTGGTGGATTTTTTAAAACCACAAAGGAACAAAAGACAACAAAAGAAGGATTTGATAGCTTTTCAGAAGTAGATTGAGAAGCAAAAATCTTTGCTTTAAAAATAAAAAACTAACCCTTCCAAGCAGTTTTTCCAACAAGCCTCAATTTATCATCCAGCCAAGAATTGTATTCAGAAATACAGCCATTCGAAAACTTGAGCAAGTCAGAATTGAATGGATGATCATGTAAAAGTGTCTTTTCCTGATCCAACCAAATTGCCTGAAGTGCATCCAACTCTTTGCGAATTTCCGATTGCCGTTTTTTGTAATCTTTTTCTACCCATTGATGGAGGTTTCTCGCTTTCCACCAAAGACTTTGATCGGGTTCGGCACCGGGATTGAACAAGGCACCAGGATCACTTCCCCCAAAATAAAAAGGTAAATACACACTCATGCAAGGATGAGAAGTTGCCGTCAGCCAAACAGTATGCGCCTGATTTTTCCTGATTTCCGCAACCATACTTCCCGTCGTGTCGGATGGATTGGTGAGACCGGTCGCATGCATGCAGATGCTTCCGGTTGTTGCTTTTTTGGGAGTGAATTTTTCCTCCGGAAGATTGTGCTGTCGAAGCGCTTCGAAGAATGTTGTCACCTCAATTCCCATTTCCCTTTTCTCCAAAAAACCGGTTGTGCAAGCTTGTCTTCCTGCTGCTCTTCCGAGTTTGGTATAAAGCAGATCTGAGAATTTTCCCCGAAAACTTGTTCTCTTTTCTGCAAAAATCCGCTGGATTGTTCTGGCTTCTTTTTCCAGATGAATCGCCTCGAAATCCTCCGCTATGCTCAGGGAATTGGAGATGCTTCCGATTCCTGCTACGCGTTTATAAGCCCAGGATTTTCCGGCAGTTTCCAGAATAAATGCCTCTGAATGATCGGCGATCAGAAAACTGTTATGGTAATAGAAATCTTTGTTTAGATAGCCTCCGCAGGCATTTTGTCCGAATTGACTAAGCAAGTCTGTGATACAAATGACCGCCACCATAGCTTTTTTGCTCCTTTCCAATCCCAACCTGAGCAAATCCATTCCGGTGAGCCCAATCTGCTTTTTGTCAATTTTCACATTGGTGAAAACCGCCTCATTCCCGATCACCAACCCATATTCGTTGACGCCCATTTCCGCTCCCCATATCTGAAAAGGCTTGGAGAGGATGACTTCATTCGTTTCCTGGACCTGAGGGATTTTAATATAGGTGCAGTGGAGTTCTTTTTCCTGCGGAAAAGTTTTAGGAAAATGAGCGATTGCCTGCGCCTCGAGCGGTTCCCTGTCCGAATTTTTCCCCAAAATCAAATTTCCTGATCGGGTAAAAGCGGGAAGGGCAACCAGAGTATCGCACATAGCTTAATAATTCAGTGACCAGATTCCGGCGCTGTCTGCATGAGTAATTTGCAAAAGCTTGTTTTGAAAAATGGCTAAAGGCTGTCCATCCGATCCCATATCCCAGAGATTTCCTCTTAGGAATACATTTAGCCCGGCCTGAGCGCGGGTTTTCTGAATCTGTCCGGGCAAAGCATATTTCTCCCAAGCTTCTCGCTCGGTGAGTTTATCGATATCAGTCAGATCTGTCCCGGCAGGTTCGGGATTTCCGCTGTATCCTTTCCAAAGGATATCCATCGCTCCATCTCCGGTACAAAACGAAGGCACCAAAATTAGCTCAGCATTTTGAGTGTTCGCAGCTAGATAAGCATCCGGATACCAGCTGTCAGCGCAAACCAGAACGGAAGTTTTTGCAAAAGGAAGATCAAACGTGGGGATTTCTCCCGGAATTCCTGCAGTCAAAAAGGGTATTTCGCTATCAATCGGAAATGCTTTCAGAATTGGATCCCCGATCACTTTTCCGTCCGGACCGAAAACAAAAGCGGCGTTGTAGAGCGGTCCTTTTGGATTCACATAGATTATTCCGTCGACTACAGTTGGATCAGGTAGAATAATAGAGCCGGCTGCAATGTGGATTTTCGATGTTTTGGCGAGATCGCTGAAAGTCAGAAAATAGCTGTTCGCCATCGATTTGGCTTTCATCCGAAAGATGGCAGAAGCCGCGCGGTCTGACTCATTGCTGGTTTTCAGATAAGCCAGGGAGAAGTCAAAGAAATTGCTTAAAACCATCGTAGTCAAAGCGTCTTTCATTGTTTCCTTTTTGGCCAAAACGTGTTTTTCTCCTTCCAAAACCAACCAGGTACCGATGTATTCTGGAAATAGAACGATCGTGTTTTTCCCAAGAAACTCCTTTCGATCTGCATCAATCAAGTAAAGCCTAAGCTTATCCTTGAATTTCACCTGAGAGAAATAATCTGATACTTCCATATAAGGCTGAATGCCGACTACATTTCGGTTCAAACTATCTGAAGGATTGATTTCCTGAGCAACAGAGATATGTGCACTGGCTTCGCTCAAAGGCATATTTCTTCCCGAATAGGACCAGATCAGCCAAATAAAAAGCAGTAAAATAAACAGACTTATAAGATGCCTCATAATTTTAATGAATTGGAAGCAAGGGCTGCGGCAGTTTCACCAGCAAGTACGGCGCCCTCAATGTAACCGTGCCAGCGGGTAGCGGCTTCGGTTCCTGCAAAGTAATAGGGATCTTCGGCTTTCCGATATGCATCGCGAAAACCAGTCCATGCTCCCGTGGGCATAAGTCCGGCATAGCAACCCCTTGACCATTCTTCGTCGCTCATGCTGAAGTCGATGTATTGGATTGGTTGCGAGGTAGATGTGCCAAAATAGGAACTGAGGATTTTGATCATTTCTGATTTCCGGTCGGATTCCCCTTTGGAAAAATAAGCTTTTGCACGGTTGCCAATCGTGAAACCCATCAGGATCCCGTATTTCCCATCTGCTGGTGAGCAATCGAAAAGCGTCTGAAAAGGGGAATTCGCGTCCGCAACAGCTTGCCCGCTAAAACCAGATTCTCTCCAAAATGGCTTTGAATAAATCATAAAACATTTCCCAACGATTCCCATCGCATACCGATCCAGTAATTGACGTTTTGCGAGTGATAGTTTTGGGGAAAAGCTGATTTGAGAAAGAAGGGGAGGAGGCACTGCGAAAATCAGTTTTTCGGTTGAAATGCTGAATCCATCGCCTGAAACTGTCACTCCGTTTTCGGTTTTTTCGATTTTTCTTACCGGAAAATTAAATAGGATTTTATCCAAAAAGGGAGCCGCCATTTTCTCAACGAGTGGCTGCATTCCGCCTTTGATCCGATCCTGCTGCGCTCCGTTTTTGATATTGATCAGGCAATCCAGAGAGGTGCCTGATTTGATGTAGAATAAAGCATGGAGCAAGGAGATTTCATTCAGTTCGCAGGCGAAAACCGTCTCGCAACCAACCCGAATGACTTCAAGGCAACTCTTGGTTTTACTGTTTTTCCTGAGGAAACTATCCAGAGAAATCGAATCGAAAATAGCAGCTTGCCGATTTGACCAGGGTGAATTGATGTCAATCTTGTTAGCCAATCTTTCGAGTTTTCGGATAATCAGATCCAAATTGATCAGGGATATGGGATCCATCTTGGGAATCAGGCCGGTGTAAGTCCGGATTTTCCCGGCCAGATCCAGTACATTTTTGCCTTGATCGTAGGTTGCAAAAGGCTCCAGACCAAACTCTTTGCAAAGCTCATACATGCGATCCTGAGTCGGCCCGATCCATTGGCCGCCGAGATCGACATAAAGATCTTCCGAAAGTTGGCGAGTGTGAACCCGACCGCCGAGACGATCCCGGGCTTCCAGAACCTGAAATGAAATCCCTGATTCGTGGAGTTTCTTTGCGGCAGCAATTCCTGAAAATCCTCCTCCGATGATCAATACCTGCGGTGATTTGGTGGTCATAGATGGAATTTAAGGAAATTTTTTTGGGGATTGATGAAGGATTAAACAGACCGATTTAAAATTCCATTTCAATGCTTTCACCTTTCTTAAGTTCCAATTCCATCTCTGATCCGTCCACCATCAGGATAGTTTTATTTCCCAAAAGCGAACTGATTCGGAGGGACTTGACCTCTCCATTTTCCCATTTAAAATCCAATGTAAAACCACCTCTGGCTTTGATTCCTTTGACTTCCCCTGTCTGCCAGGCTTCAGGCAAAGCCGGCAAAACCCGGATCAAACCAGGCTCATGAGACTGCACCAGCATCTCAGCAACTCCGGCAGTGTAGCCAAAATTTCCGTCGATCTGAAACGGTGGATGCGCGTCAAAAAGGTTGAGATAAAGGGATTGAGAAATCAGTTTTTGAATGTTGCCGTGGGCCATTTCCCCATCAAGCAATCTCGCCGAAAAGCTAATCAGCCAAGCTCTGGACCAGCCTGTGCCGGCTCCGCCATTTGCCAGACGGTAATTCAGCGTCTTTTTCACCGCTTCGAAATACTGGGGAGTTTGACTTTGGGTGATGGCAGCTCCGGGATGAAAAGCATACATATGCGACATGTGTCGGTGACCTTTTTCGGGTTCCTCATACGGCTGATCCCACTCGAGAATCCTTCCATCCGCACCCAATAAAACTCCCGGACGAAGTTTTGAATGCTGGGTTTTTACTTTTTCTAGCAAAGGAGATTCAATCCCTAAAATCTGATTGGTCTGGATATAAATCGAGAAAATATCGGCTATCAATTGCTGATCCATTGCTGAGCCCAAAGTCGTGGCGGCTTTCTTTCCTTTTGCGTTGATAAACTGATTCTCCGGAGAAGTCGAAGGAGCTGAAACCAGCATTCCGTTTCGTGGATCTTCGATCAGCCAATCCGAATAGAAAAGAGCGATTTGTTCAATTGCCGGCAAAGCTCTTTTCCGAAGGAAATCTGTATCTCCGGTGAATAAATAATGCTCCCAATAATGCCTGCCCATCCAGGCTCCGGCTCCGATCCATCCACCCCAATAAGCGGTTGCAGCCTGTAGAAAAGGAATTTTCCAAAGATCGGTTGTATGAGGAATGGCTGTTCCTTGCATTCCGAAATTCCCGGAAGCAGCCTTTTTTCCGGTTTCTACCAATCCATCCGTGAAGTCAAAAAGTGGTCCGGTCAATTCGCTCAGATTTGTCACCTCAGCCGGCCAATAGTTCATTTGCAGGTTGATATTCAGATGATAATCTGCATTCCAGGGAGCGGCGATGTGTTGATTCCAGATTCCCTGCAGGTTTGCCGGATTGGTGCCGGGACGGCTGGAGGAGATCAGAAGATAGCGTCCAAAGTCAAACAAAAGCTTCTCCAAGTGAAGATCAGTTTGCCCGTTTTTGACATGTTGGATTCGTTGATCAGTCGGGATTTCATCCGCTTGGAGTGTTCCCAAACTCAAGCTCATTCGGTCAAACCAGGATTTATATTCACGTTCGTGCGCAGATTGGATTTCACCCCAACTTTTGAACATTACTTTGTCGAGTTGGGAATCGGCTGCTTTTGAAAAATCGGAATGGTAATAGGAAGTTTCTGCCACGAGTTTCAGGATGACTTCCTGCGCGCCATCGACTTCCAGATAGTTATCAGTGGCTTTTATGACTCCGATTTGATTTTGGGCGAGAAGTAATACCCGGAACTTCACTCCATTCAAAATCGGGAAGGGTTTCGAGTCAATCTGACCGGTTCGCTGCGTGACCATCCCGCTCATTTCAAGAAGATTGTCATTGATGGTTTTGGTTTCTGCTGTCGCAAAACCCTGGTCATCCGGCCTATTGAGCATGATTTTGCCACGGAAGCCTTTCGGATGCGTTGTTTTTAAACGAAAAATAATCGCATCATCAGGAGCGGAAGAGATGATTTCCTGAGTGACCGAATGTCCTTCGCTGAGGAATTCGGTTCTGGAAATTGCGGATGTCAGATCAAGGCTTCTTTTATATTCGCTGATATCTGCCCATTCAAAATCCAGCCAAAGATCTCCCAGCGTCTGATGGGAGCGAGTGACACCCTTTCGGGAAAATTTCAGAACGAGTAAGGAATCGGCTTTTTCATTTTCACCGACAAGGAGATAAGCCCGGATCAGGTTTAGATCTGATCTTTTCCCTTCAGCCAAACCCCAGTCGTCAGGACCTCCCGGCCAAAGTGAATCCTCATTCAGCTGAATTCGCTCCTTTCCAGGAATCCCGAAAACCATCGCGCCCAAGCGACCATTTCCGAGGGGAAGTGCCTCCTCCCATTTCTCCGCAGGCTTTTGATACCAAAGGGTTGATTGCTGAGCTTGCGCAAAATGAAACAGCGCAAAAGCTGCCAGGTAAAATAGCAGGGACTTTTTCATAGGTTATCGGGTCTGGAATTAAGATTACGATAAATCTCTGAGCCCGCCAATGAAATTGTCCTGAAAGGGAATGTCAGCTTTTAAAAAACTGAATTCTTACTGCGAAAGCAGAAACCCCCGAAATTCGTCGGTATTGAAATTGCTCATTCCCTGTTGGTAAAAGACGATTTTTCCTTCAGGATTTACGACCATTGTAGTGGGAATTGACTCGCTTTGCAGGCTTCTGTTGATGCCAAAACTTGCATGAACTGTTGGAAATCCCCAAGTCTTTCCATCCATGAATTTTTTGCTTTTGTTGAAATCATCATCCAGCCCGATCATCAGAAATTCCAAGTCAGGGGTGTCTTTTACGGATTTATAGAGTTCGGAAATATGAGGCATCTCAGCCCTGCATGGTCCGCACCAAGAAGCCCAAAGGTTGATGAAAACGGTCTTTCCTTTGTAATCTTCAAGGTAGACGATGTTCCCTTCGAAGTCTTTGAATTGGCCGGTGTAGTCAAACTCTTTATCCGTCAAATCCGGAACTTCAATGCTAGGTTTGATCAATCCGGTCGAAAGTAAAACCGACTGGAGCCCTCCTTGAATCACCGGCAAAAGCCCTGTGAAGTATAAGAAAGCGAAGGTGGCAATGATCCATCCCCAGCTTTTAAATTCTTTTTTCCAATCCATTTTATAAATGTGAAATACGAGGTACGAAATACGAGACAATACGAACCTTTGAGGCTTTTGCCAACCTCGAAGGTTTAGGTTCGAAGACAAATTTTCAAATTTTTAAATATCGAACATCGAATAATGAATGATGAAGTTTGAAAATCGGCAATCCAAAATCCAAAATCCAAAATCCAAAATCAAATTTACCCCCACATTTCCAGCTTCTTAGTGACTTGCCGTACATAAAGGCGATTTCTCTTTCGCAGGAAGTTTATCTTGCGAGTTCAAAATCGATTTCAATTCCCTTTTTATATGAAATCTAGAATGACGCTAGCGACACACACTGCAATGATTATGGGCCATACGAGATTCCATCTGGCCGCTAAAAAACAAATTATAAACAGATGAATTACGAAGTTAAAATAGCCGCCGAACTCCAGATCAAACCGCATCAGGTGCAAGCCACAATTGAGTTGCTGGACGGAGGAGGGACGGTTCCTTTTATTTCCCGCTATCGAAAAGAAGCGACAGGCGAACTAGATGAAGTGCAGGTAGCTGCTATCCGCGATCGGGTTGAGCAGCTCCGCGAACTCGATAAGCGCAGAGAGGCCATCCTGAAATCCATCGAAGATCAGGGGAAACTCACACCTGAACTAAAGAAATCCATCGAGTTGGCTGAGACCATGTCCAAGCTCGAGGATATCTATTTGCCATACAAACCAAAGCGCAGAACCAAGGCGACGATTGCCCGGGAAAAAGGCCTTGAGCCTTTGGCAGAGCGGATTTTCTCTCAGACTTCTTTCAATCTCGAAGCGGAAGTTGAGAAATATCTGGATGCTGAGAAAGAAGTGAAATCTATCGAGGAAGCACTTCAGGGTGCCCGCGATATCATGGCCGAATGGATCAATGAGAATGCCGGACTGCGTGAAAAAATGCGCAAGGTCTTCCTGAATGAGGGAGTTTTCTCTTCGAAAGTGATTCCCGGAAAAGAAGCAGAAGCCATCAAATACAAAGATTACTTTGACTGGTCTGAGCCTGTGAAAACAGCTCCCTCTCATCGGGTCTTAGCAATGAGAAGGGGTGAAAAAGAATTGTTTCTGATGCTGGATTCTTGTCCGGAGGAGGCCTCGGCAGTGGGGTTGATTGAGCGGGAAATTCTTGCTGACGCTGCTAATACTGCAGTGGATCAGGTCAGACTTGCGATCAAAGATTGCTATAAACGCCTGCTCAAACCGAGTATGGAGACGGAAGTTCGCTTACTCACTAAAAAGAAAGCTGATGAGGAAGCGATCAAAGTTTTTACAGAAAACCTGCGTCAACTTCTCCTTGGCGCACCTTTGGGTCAGAAATCAGTGATGGCAATTGATCCTGGTTTCCGAACAGGTTGCAAGTTGGTTTGCCTTGGGCCACAAGGTCAGTTTCTGCATTATGAGGCGATTTATCCTCATGAACCGCAAAAGCGAATCATGGAATCCGGAATGACGGTAAAGGGTTTGGTTGAGAAATTTGGCGTTCAGGCAATAGCAATAGGCAACGGAACTGCCGGTCGGGAAACAGAAACTTTTGTGAAGAGTCTTGGCCTTCCAAAATCTGTGATCGTGACCATGGTTAATGAAAGTGGAGCATCGATTTATTCTGCTTCGGATGTGGCGCGGGAAGAATTTCCGGATTTGGATTTGACAATCCGTGGGGCAGTTTCCATCGGTCGTCGCTTGATGGATCCGCTTGCGGAACTGGTAAAAATCGATCCTAAATCCATCGGTGTCGGTCAATACCAACACGATGTCGATCAGAATGCATTGAAAAACGCGCTTGACGATACAGTGATGTCAGCTGTAAACGGAGTGGGAGTGGAAGTCAACACCGCTTCCAAGCAATTGCTGACGTATGTATCCGGTTTGGGTCCTGTGCTTGCGCAAAATATCGTTGAATTCCGAACCGAAAACGGACCATTCACCAGTCGTGCCCAATTGAAGAAAGTGCCAAGACTGGGTGATAAAGCTTTCGAACAGGCTGCAGGTTTCCTCAGAATCAGTAAAGCAAAGCATCCGCTCGATTCATCGGGAGTTCACCCGGAGCGGTATGACTTGGTGGCGAAAATGGCAAAAGACGTCAGTGCCTCTGTTCCCGATTTGATGAGTTCGGAAGAACTTCGAAAGAAGATCATCCTCAAAAATTACGTGTCTGAAACGGTAGGTTTGCCTACTCTTCAGGATATTTTGCAGGAACTGGCAAAGCCGGGAAGAGATCCCCGGGAGAGCTTTGAGGTTTTTGCTTTCGAAGAAGGAGTCAATAAAATGTCCGATCTGAATGTGGGAATGAAGCTTCCGGGAATCGTGACCAACATCACCGCCTTTGGCGCTTTTGTGGACATCGGAGTGCATCAGGATGGATTGGTTCACCTGAGTCATCTCGCGGATCGCTATCTGAAAGACCCGAATGAGGCGGTGACCGTTAACCAAAAAGTGCAGGTGACTGTGATGGAAGTGGATATTCCGAGGAAGCGAATCGGGCTGAGCATGAAGTCAGATCCTTTTGCGGAGCGGGGAAAGAAAATGGAGAAAACTGCTCCTCCCTCCAAACCTCAAAAAGCAGAAGAACCGGAAGGTTCAATGGCAGATAAGCTGGCGATGTTGAAGAAGCAGTTTGGGAAATAAAGACAAAACCCCGAAGAAGAATTCTTCGGGGTTTTGTCTTTTCAAATCGACAGTTTCGATTCAATATTGTCGAATCAAATCGATAATAATTGTTTCTTCTAATTACTGATTCTCCTCCGTTTTGTAGAGTTCGTTGTAAGAATCCTCGTCCATTCCTTTACTGAAGCGTCTCAGATTGTAAGTGAATGTCAGCATGAAATACCTCTGAAGGACGTTAGTCTGAATATCTTCAATGAAGGTCTCGGTGATGTTTCGGCGTACGTTGGCATTTTGAGCAAAAAGGTCATAAACCATGATGCTAACCTCTCCACGCTGATTTTTGAAGATCTTTTTCCCCAAACTCATATTCACCAAAGAAAAACTATTGTCAAAGCCTTCGCTCAAACCTGCGTTGATTTGATGATTGAGATCCAATCGGTAGATGAATCCTTCCCAGAAAATCCAGTTGAAATTCACGCGGAATCGCTGGTTCAGGAAGTTGTCGTTCAGACTTGGATTCAGAGTGTTTTCGACTTTGTTATAAGAGGTTCTTGACCAAATATTAAAATCGATCTGATCGCTGATATTACTGTTGATCGACAATCCTGTGCTAAGTCTCTGGGAGTTGTTGAAGCCTAATTGATCATTTACCAAACCGGGTCTGCGGGTAAATCCTGCCCCGGCATTGATGTTGAAATTGGATTTCAGAAAACCCAAAGGCATGCCGTAACTGGCCCAGGATCTCAATTCGAAAAATCCATCCAGGTTAACCGGCTTATTCAGCTGGGATCCTTTTTCCAGAATAATACCATCCTGAATCTCAGTTGGCTCTTCTGCAATAAATGAGCTATTGGAAATATAATTATCAACCATAGTTGACTGCGCGAAAATGAACCAGTTTCTGTCCGTATCCGGATTATTGCTTCTGAATCTGAGACGAAGATTATTGCTGTAAGCCTGATCCAATTGAGGATTACCCGTTCGCAACTGAAGCGGATTGGTATTGTCAATCACATTTTGGAGCTGATTGATCTGAGGCTCGTTTGTATAAGTATCGTAGTCAACCTGGATATTGGTATTGGGGGAAAATTTGTACTCCATTCTCACGGTAGGAAGCACGCTGGTGAAATTTCTTTTCAGGTCAAAAGGCTGCGGAAACTGCTGCTTATTGTCAAGCTTGGCATCCTGATATTGAAGTTCGGTCTGCATTTTGAACTTCTCTGCAGTAAACTGATAGCCAAACTCAAGCTCCTGAGTAAGATACTGGCTTTCGAAGGTATTACTCAAGGTGGTGTCAAGCATTAGATTTCCTGTTTCAAAATCTCCGCCTTCCACATTGAAAGTCAGCTTATCGGAATCATTCATCCGGTTTCCGATCTCATACTCGAGTTCCATCTGGCCTTTTTTACCCAAAGGTTCGGTGAAAGAAACTCCTGTCTCCCAGGATTTGCCAATACGCTCACGAGTCGTTCTTTGATTCAGGATTTCTTGACGCTCCCCACCATCTTCGTAGTAAGTGTTTCGGGCTTTTCGATCCGATTCGTCCTTGTTCCACCCGTTGGAAAAATTCGTTCTCCAGGTGATCGTTCTTCCCGGCTTGTTGAATTTATGACTGTAAAGCAGACGGTTGAAAATATCATAATCCTGATAATTTCCGGTTTTGAGGTTTTCTACCTGATTGATCAGATTGACACCGTCTTCGGTCTCACCAAAAAACGCAGAATTTTCGGTTTCAAATTGGGCTGAGAATCTTGGAATGTAGAGGATTCGGTTTTTCTCATCGATGTTATACTCAATTCGAAGGTTTGCCTGATGCTGATTATTGCCCCGAACATCCGTGCTGGTTTCAGTATAAAACTGATTGGATTCGTCAGTAGTCACAAAGTCTCTGAAACGATTGACTACGCCCACATTTTCCCGATTGGTGTAGACATAGCTTCCTGTCACTTTGATTTTTTTGCCCCAAAGGTCTGAATAGTTCAATCCCAAAATATTGGTCTTAATCACGCCTTCCTGAGGAGTGGAATTTTCCTGAGCATTGGGATCGCTGGAATAATTGAGCAGGTTGATGTTGTTGGTCAGGCCAGTGAATGTGATGCGCTGATCTTCATCAAAAGCATTGATAGAAGCACCGACCATGTATCGGTCGTCTGTTCCATACCCTGCTGTTGTCTTGCCAAACTGTCCTTTTCTACGGTTTGGCTTGGTGATAATGTTGATCGTCTTGAGTCTTTCGCCATCGTCGAATCCGCTGAGTTGGGCTTTTTCACTTTTCTGATCATAGATCTCAATGCTCTGGATGACCTCAGCAGGAATATTTTGCAATGCAGTCTTAATATCTCCTCCAAAGAAAGGCTTTCCATCTACTAGAATCTGGGCTATGTTTTCTCCCTGAGCCTGAAGTACACCATCCGCAGAATTTATTCCCGGCAATTTCTCAATCAAAGTCTGAGCGCTGGCATCTTTCATGGTCTTGAAGGCATCAGCGTTATACATTGTAGTGTCACTTTTTTGAGTTCCCGTGGATCTTCTGGCGCTGATTATTACCTCGGATAGATCTGTGGCTTCCTCCCGGATAAAAATCGATCCGAGCTGCATGTCTGAATCAACCTGGATGGTTTTGAAAAAATTCTGATAGCCCACATACTGCACTTTCAGCAGGTATTCACCCTGGCGGACGCTGGCAATTTCGAAATTCCCTTCCAGGTCCGAGATCATCCCGTTTACTTGGGTAGAATCTGATGCCAACAAAAGGATAATCGTGGCATTCGGGACGCCTAGCTTTGATCCATTTTCCTGGATCTTACCTTTGATTGAATAGGATTGAGCAAAACCCTGGACAATTCCACCAAAAAAGAACAAGAATACAATAAGGTACTTCATACAGTTGGTTAGTATTTTCTTCTGATTTTCTAAATCACACCAAGTCTTTTGCAGACTCTGAGATCAGAAGCGTATAACAAAGGAAAAGAGATTTTGTGCTCTTTACATGCAATTTTTAGGTGAGCGGTAGTATTACCGATTGAACAGCAACCTTTCTCATAAATGATCCTGTTTTCATCCTGTTGTGTCCTGTTTATTAGATACTTAACTAGTGTACAATTGGTTGAGTCTTTGGGTAAGAATTAATTGATTGATTTTTTTTAGAGAAGTGCGGTTTAAAAAAGGCTACTTCTACAAGAGCTGAGTCAGGAGATTCAGAGTTCCATAAAATTAAAAAAAATAGCCTCCGGAAATGTCCGAAGGCTCAAAAAAATACACAAAGCTTCACCCCTGAACTTTGTGGATTTATAGAAAAATCAGTTTTTAATAAATACTACATCCCCTGCGATTCGAATCAGATTGCCTTCTTGCAAGAGATAAGAAATCCCTGCGTACAATCCATCTGCCCCACCTTCCAAAGCTGTATATTGGTTTTGGCCAACAAGCAGATTTTTCCCGATCACTTCCCATTCTTTTCCTTTCAGTTTGTAGAGTTTGTCATCCTGTCGGGCAATCATGTAGACATTGCTTCCGGTGAAAGCGATGTCTTTGAACTCTCTGGTTACGCCATTGCTTGCAGGGAGAGTGGAAGGTAAATTGACTCCCTCGGCTATCGTCTCGATTCCGCTGCCTGTGTATTTGTAGATATCCAATACGTTCTGATTGTCAAATCGACGGATTACGACGTACGGCTGATCCGGATTATTTGGATTCTTATGCAAATACATCGAATGCTTCTTCTCCATGGAAAGTGTTTCTCCCACTTTGCCGATGGCTTTGGAAGCTATCGGGCTAAAACTTGTGCCGTCATAAGAAACCACATGGAGCTTTCCATTCGTGGTATTTACTGCATCATAGCTGATCCAGGTCCAAAAGATTTTATTCAGATTTCCCGCTTTCAAAGCATCATTTGTAAAATTGATTCCCACATTTCGGATGTCGTTCAGGTCTGTCAGATCCCATCGATCCTGGGCCGGGGTTGGTCCCGGTACAAACGTGAAAAGACTGGGTCTCCCTGTGTTGGAATTGAGTCCCATGCTCAGTACAAAGGTTTTTCCTTTCAGAGAAAACATGTATCCCTGATCCGAAGTGGTCATGACGATCTGCTGATATTTCTGAGTGCTGTGGTTATGCATCACCCCGCGGGAATTTCCGTAGGACCCGTGTGAGACGAAGTTTGATCCATAATTGTAGGAGATCAGTTGATCGTCACTCGTGATTTCATTTTCATTGCCCGGATGAAGAAAATTCCCTCCTATGACAGGATCCAGAATCAATTCACCTGCGGCATTTACTTTATGAGTAAAGGAAGTGCCACCGAAAGTCGTGTAGGATTCGGAAATGAAGGAAAGCTTTCCGTTTTTCTCAAAAATTTTCCTGATATACATTTCGTGGCGATTCTTTAGATCACCGTTGAAAGCATAGACCCGAAACTTAAATTGAGCTCCCTGCTTGCTGTAAAACTCCTTTGCTGTTGCAATCTCTTTTCCCAAAGGATCAGAAGTGCCGCCGGTAGAGGTAGTGTCGTCATTCGTGGAATCTCCTTCTAAAAGGGAGCAGGAGCTGAAAGCCAAAAAAAGGATTAAAAGGAAGAAGTGATTTCGTCTCATGAATTTGGAAATATGAGCGAAAATTAGCGGGGATTCTTTCCTTCGGAAATACTGAAAAAAGCGTATTTCTTAATTGATAAGACGGTTTGCCTTTGCTTTTTGGATGGCTTCCAGTTTGTTGTGAACCTGAAGTTTGGAGTAGATATTATCCACGTGCTTTTTGACAGTTCCTCCGGACAAAAACAGGTTTTCGGCAATCATTTGGTATTTCAAGCCTTTGCTGAGTTGCTCAAGGATTTCTATTTCACGCTTCGAAAGCTTGATTTCTTCGGCTAGTTCCGGAGTCTCAAAAGCTAGCGGATTTCTGAGAAGCCGCAGCGTTTTCAAGGCGATGATCGGAGTCATCACAGCTCCTCCGTTTAGGGTTTCTTTGACCGCTGCAGCCAATTCGCTTAGTTCGGTTTCTTTGAGTAAATATCCATCTGCACCAGCCTTGATGGAATTGAAGATTTTTTCATCGTCGTCAAAGACTGTCAGCATGATGATTTTGATCTGAGGATACCGTTGCTTGATTTGAAAAGTAGCTTCGATTCCATCCATTTCAGGCATTTCGATGTCCATGAATATCAAGTCCACGTTCGGATCTTTCTGGAGTTTTTCCAGAAGCTCCTTTCCGTTAGTCGCTTTTACCTTGATCTGGATATCCTCCAGAGTTGAGATTTTCTGAGAAATGGCCTTTAGAATATAGGGGTTGTCTTCTGCGATGGCGATCTTAACCATGTACTATGTTCGTTAGAATTACTTCAATTCTGGTTCCTTGATTTGGGCTTGATTGCAGGCTGAATTTACCTTTTAAATCACTTACACGCTTTTTGAGATTTAAAATTCCATTTCCCAAATCTGCCTCTTCCGGATCAAATCCTACTCCGTCATCTTCGATTGTGAGTTGGATTTGGTCAGGTTCCGGATTGGAAATTTGAATCTTTATCAAATTTGCGTCTGCATGTTTGACAGCATTATGAATGCATTCCTGAAGTATCCGGTAGATATTTACTCCTTCGAATGAAGTGAGTTTCTTGTTCTCCAGGCTTTCATCCAGATTGATTTCAACTTGAGTTTTATCAGAAAGTCTGGCTTTTTGCATGAAATTCAGCATTCTCACCCGAATATCTTCCCAAGTCATTTCCACCTGATTCATTGCCCAGATGGTATCTCTCAGTTCAAGAATGGTTGATTTGGTAAATGAATTGATGGAATCGAGCTGCTCGATTATCTTTTCATTGATTGGCTTGAAAGCATGCTTGAGATGATCGACCGACATGATGATAAAGGTCAACTGAACTCCGATATTATCGTGCAAATCCCTTGAGATCGTCAGTCGTTGCTCCTGCAGTTTGTTTTGAGTTTCTACCTGAGCAATTACTTTCTGAAGTTCTATTTCTTTCTGTTGCTGGAGATTTTTGAGTTTTTGCTGGCGCATTAGCAGACTGCCGACGATCAATAGGACAACCAATGCCAACACAATGGAAACACTGCCAAACAGGATTTTCTGGTTTTTCAGTTTCTCCTGAGCCAGGATTTTTTCCTTTTCCGCTACCTGATATTTGGCTTCAGTTTCGGTGATCAGCTTTGCATTTTTTTCATTGAAGATGCTGTCATTTATTTCGGTCAATAGTTCGTGGTAAAAGAGCGCCGAATCTGCACGATTTGAGACTTTGTAGAGTTCATAGATCGCCTCATAGCAATCCCCGATTTTTTCCTTGCTGTTACTTTTCAGCGAGTAGCCTTTAGCCACGAAAAGGGATTTTTCCGCCTCCGGAAAATTGGAAGTTTTTGTATTGATCCGGCCCAGATTGGTGTAATAAGTCGCCAGGTCATAGAAGCTGTTTACCGTGTTATTATTGTTGATTTCAGAGATTTTAATAGCCGTCTTGATCCAGCCTTCAGCCTCTTGGTATCTCCCAAGTTTGATCAGAGTATTGCCGATGTTATTATAGGTGAACCCGATTTGAAGGGTGTCAATCCTGTCTTTCAGATCCATGACCTGATAATGAAAGATCAATGCGCTATCGTATTTTTCCCAATCGTCGTAATTAATCCCGATGGCATTCAAAGCATGAACCACGCTTATCGGGTCTTCTTCGATATTTTGCAGCGCGATTTCGTAGGCTTTTTTACCGTAGTAAACACCTTTGGAATAATTCGAAAAATCGTGGTAGTTGAGAGAAATTCCCTGATTGAGCCAGACTTCCCAAAGGCTGCTTTTCATCTCGATGGCGATGGGTAGCGCTTCAAAGTAAATCTGAATTGCCTGCTCATGTTTACCTGCAATTTGGCAAGCCTTGGCCATGTTGTTCAGAACATAGATTTGTTTGTTAAGATCTTTCAACTCCTTGAAAACACGAAGCGCTCTGTTTCCATAATAGAGCGTGCTGTCGAGGATTCCGCGGTCTGAAAAAACTGCATTTTTGCAAAAATCATACTCAGCCTGTTGGGCTTTGGTATTGATCAGGACTTTTGCTTGGCTGAAGTAGATATCGGAAGAATCTCCGGACGAGTAGGCTTTGCGCAGCAACTTGTCAAAATCCTGAGCGAGTGCCGGTGAAAGGAGGAAGAATAAAATTCCAAAAAGGAAATAGCACTCGGGGACTCTTTTGAGGAGCATATAAGTGAGGCGGTAATTAGGCCTGAAACAGATAAAATTGGCGGTATTCGGAATGGAAGTGTGAAAGGTGATTTACGGGATCTTTTCTATTCAGACCTGCATTTTGAAAGTAATAATAATTTTTTTGTCGATAAAATTTCCTTTGGATTCTTATCAGAAAACTAAATAATTGATCACGAAATAGTTTGAATAACCTTTTAATTTCGATCCAATTCGTGCTTTTATGTGATTTTGGAGCCGATGGAAATTTACCGTTTTTGATCTTTGACAATTCACGTCAGAGAATAATGTTAATTTTTCGATCACATTGATGTTTATAAAAGTAACATTTCTACATTAGCTGTCGTTAATCGAATCAGTTATGGAAACAGCGGAAAAAATCAGCATCACCACCAAGACTTTGGCTTCAGGAAATTGCCAGGTGAAATTTTTTGTAGAAGATGAAGCAAAACCTCAATATGGGTATTTGCTGGTAACCGAGCCGAAGCCGGTTGGGGAGATCATCGAGGAGATCAAGCAAAGAATGGAGAGAAGAAGATCTACCGCTTTGAATATGAATCCATTTTCGCTGGTGCCATCCGCTTCTGAGGATCATAACTTTTACCTGTTTTCAGCATGAGTTACCTGGCTTCCAATCTTCGGTTTTTGCGCAAGCAAAAAAACATCACTCAAAATGATCTTGCTGATCAGCTTGATGTGCAGCGCACCATGATATCAGCCTATGAAGACGGAAGATCTGAACCTAAACTGGTAACTCTCCAAAAGCTCGCGGAGATTTTTGAAGTAGGAGTGGAGGAACTTTTGGATCACGATATTGAGAATCAGGGCAGGAGAGCTTTGCAGAAAAGAGGAATCAATATCCTGACTATCGCGGCTGATCAGAATGACAAAGAGAATATTACGATGGTTGGGCAAAAGGCCTCCGCAGGATATCTGAATGGCTTTGCGGATCCCGAATACATGGAATCGCTGCCTCAGTTTCACCTGCCAAATCTCTCCAGGCAGTCAACTTACAGAGCTTTTGAGTTGGCGGGAGATTCCATGCTTCCGCTGATTCCTGGTACGATTGTGATTGGATCCTATGTGGACCAACTAAAGGATATAAAAAGCGGGAGAACTTACGTGCTCGTAACTCAAACCGAAGGAGTAGTTTACAAGCGTGTGTTTAATTATCTGGCTGATAATGGGAAGTTATATTTAGCCTCTGATAATGAGCATTATAAACCGTACGAAGTGAAGGGCGATGATGTGCTGGAAATCTGGGAGGCAAAAGCTTTTATCAGCACTGATTTTCCAAATCCCGGAGACAAAAAGAAAGCCCTAAGTCTGGACGACTTAGGGGAAATGCTTCGGGATATTCAGTCCGATTTGAGAAAGATCAAGGGCTAATCCCTTGAGAGTACTGATTTATATGAAGCTCCAGTGGATGGGTAAATGAGTTCGCCAAACCAGGTTTGGCCAGAATTATTAGTGCTCAATGTAATTGTGCCTTTCAATTGATCTGCAGAACTATAGTAATCTATAATCATATCTTGTCCATCAATTTGACCAGAACCTTCACCGATAGGGTCACCGTCTGGATTGTATTCTTTAAAAGTTATAATTGATCCATCCTGAGCAAATACACAAGTGCTTACCCAATTTCCTTCAACTCCCACTAAGTTTAAAACCCAATTTCCGGTCACGTCAGGAATTATTATTTCTGGATTGCTATCGGTTGGGATTTCGGTCTCCACGTAAGAATCTTCTGCGGCGTCGGAATTTTCTAATGGAAAAATGCTGTAAAGCACAAAGAAGCCTACAATACCACCAATAACCCATTTATAGTTTTTTGCCCACCATGTTTTTGGTTCGGGAGTAGGTGAAACAAAAGATCTCGGGCTGGATTGTTGAGGAGTTGGCTGTGGTATTTTTTCCGGGTTTTTGGTGATTAATTTCTCCAAAACCTTAGTCAGCACACCTACATCGTAATTCCACCTTGAGCTGGTCAATTCCTGTGCATGTTTGAGTGATAATTCCTTCAAGTCATCAGGCAATTCATCCGAACCCGGCATATCCGCACCATTTACCAAAACCGGGATAACTCTCAGCCCACGTCTAAGAGCCTCAGCGATCTCTTTTCTAACCCAATCTTCGGGATTGACTAATCGTTTGACGCCTTTCGAATCTGTCACCTTCAGCCAATGTGGACCAATCATAGCAAGCAAAACCTTACTTTCATTCAATGCTTTTGCAATTGATTGGTCAAAATTCAAACCTGCCTCAAGTGTTTCTACATCATAAAAAATGTTTTCCTTCCCAAAGATTAGTTCCAAATTATCCTTTAACCTGCCCGATTCACCAGAGGTATCTTCTCTTCTGTAGCTTATAAAAATCTTCCCGTTTTCCATATAAATGCTTGAATTAGATTGTAATTAAAGATAATTAATTCAGGTTGTTTATCGCAAGAAGACGAAATGTTATTCTTTGATATGGACTTAAAACCCCTCTATTATTTTGTTAGTGATTGCTAAAGCATAAATATGCGTAAGCCTTTTTGGGGGGGCTTCGTGCCGAAGATTCAAATCCGGTCGACAAAAAAAAGCCCTAAGCCTGGATGACTTAGGAGAAAAGCTTCTGGATATTCAGTCCGATTTGAGAAAGATCAAGGGTTAGTTTCTGTTCAGCAGCATAGACGCAGAAACCCCGCTGCTGGGAATACTTACTTGTCCCGAAAGTTGGGTTTGATCAGGTGAAATAACAAGAGTAATAGAGCCTGAATAGTTGAAAACAGAGTTGTAGTCAAGGTTAATGTATTCTCCGTTTATCACCCCAGTACCACTCCCGATTATAGACCCATCGAATGAAATTTCATTGAAAGAGACGGACTCTCCATCCTGTGAAATATCATAATAGTAAGTCAATCCCAAATCATTTACTCCGGTCCATCTTCCAGAGACGTTAGATATGCTTTCGTCAAGCAGCAAGCTATTATAGACTTCATTTCCGTCAGGATTCTCCGTACTTAGATCTGTTTGAGTAGTGCCATCGCTGTCAACTATCGGCTCATATTGAGGTTCATCAGGGACACACATCCCGATTAGGATGAGAAAACCTACAACTCCCCCAATCACCCACAAATAGTTTTTGGCCCACCAACTCTTCTGAACAGGTTGATTTGGGATAAATGGTCTCGGGCTGGGTTCTGGCTTCGGCTGAGGTTTGGGTTGAGGCTTAGGCTCAATTATTTTGGATAATACGCTCGTCAACTGATCACTGTCATATTTCCATCTGGAACTGCTGAGTTCCTGAGCATGTCTGCGAGTAAGACCTTGTAGGTCTTCAGGAAGATCTTCAGGGTTTGGCATCATTGCACCATTTACCAATACCGGGATGACCCGAATATCCCGCTTCAAAGCAGCAGATATCTCGATTCGGATGAAATCATCTTTGTTGAATAATCTCAAATTCCCTTGAGGATCCTTCATGGTTGCCCAGTGAGGACCGATCATTGCGATCAGGACACTGCAGGAACTCAGGGCTTTTTCGATAGCCTGAATAAAATCCAATCCTGCTTCGATTGTTTCCACATCCAGGAAAACGCTATCTTCTCCGAAGACTTCCTGAAGGTGATCGACTAACCTTCCTGCTTCTCCAGATGCATCCTGACGTCGATAGCTAACGAAAATTTTATTATCTGCCATAAAAAAACCTGATTTCTAACTTTCTAAAGTTAAAGAAATCAGGTAATTATTTGCAAAATTCTAAGATTTTATCCTGCCATCAAATCCTCAAATCCGGCTTTTATTTTCCCAACGGCATCATAAGAAGAGTCAATATTGACGACACCTTTTCCGAGTTCGTGCCAATATCCATCTCCGCATTCGATATATGCTCCGCGTTTTTTGCCGGGTTCAGTTTTTGCGATTTCATAATGGTAATCAGGAGTAAAGATCAGCTTCATCAGTTGAATCGCATATTCCCAGTTGATGTTGCGGCTTTTTCCGTCCACTTCAAAAATTACTTCGCGATTGGAAAAATGAACTGTAATCGCGCAATCATGAGTCACGTCATTTTCTACTTTCTTGTAGAGAACAGTAAGTGGAGCTTCTTTCTTAGTCGTTTCGTATATCGCCTGTATCAGGTCCTGAGCCAAAAGCTGCCATTCTTCCTGGTTAGCAGGTATTTTCGATTTCCCTTCTTTCCCATTTTCAACAGGAGTAAGGGAAACTCCACCATCTTCGAGGGATTTTCCGCTCCATTTCGCCTTCTCATATTCAGTCAAAACTGTCTTGGTCCAGACGGTATTCAGAGATCCTTTATAGCTATAATCGTCATTGGCGGTGAAGCCTTCATCGAGGATTTCTTCCTGGTCCAAGTCTTCCCGATCGGTATAGTGAAGGTTTAATTCGACGTACAAATCGCCTTTGCTCCAATCCAGAGAAAGTCTAAAAACATGACTGTAAGGAGGAGGGATGATGCCTGAATCGTATTCCAGCACCAAGCCGGTAAGGTTATTTTTGCTAATTTCCATCGTTGAAGCTTTCCGCAAAAGTATGTTTTTTTAGGCAATTAAGCTGTTATTTTGCGGACTAAACCACCCGATATGGACACCGTGCTGGATCAGATTTCCTCAGAGATTTACCAAAATTCTTATGTAATCATTGATGATTTCATAAGTGAGGAGTTTCGGAAGGCGCTTTTAGAGGAGCAAACCTCCTTGTTGGAAGCGGGCAAATTCAGGCAGGCAGCGATTGGAAGCGGAGAAAAGAAACTCGTCCGACCTGAGATCCGAAGTGATGAAGTGCTCTGGATGGATGCAGAATCCCTGAGTCCTTTACAGGCTGAATATTGGGGAAAGGTAGATGCTATCCGGCAAATTTTGAATCAGCGCTGCTTCCTGGGTTTACGTTCTTTCGAAGGACATTTTGCCCGATATCCTGTAGGTTCATTTTACAAAAGACATCTGGATCAGTTTCAACAGGTTTCGTATCGGGTGGTCAGTGTGATTTTGTATTTGAATGATTCCTGGACTGAATCCGACGAGGGTGCGCTTCGAATGTATATTCCGCAGGAAGATGGTTCTGAGCTGATCAAGGATGTTTTGCCTATCGGCGGAAGGTTGGTAGTTTTCCTAAGCGGAGAGATTCCTCATGAAGTTTTGCCAACCAAAAAAGAGCGAATCAGCATCACAGGATGGCTGAAGAATATCGATTAACGGAGGTTGATTTCAACTTTCACCAAGGAATTTTTCACTTGAACTGCACTTTTTGAAAAGCTTGGAGGTCCAAAATACAAGGTAGGATTGTTGGAAAATCCATAGCTGTTAAGAGGAAATCCGAAGTTGTTTTTTTTCATCTGTCCGTCTGAGTCTTCGTCATGGAAAACTGAGATTGCATAGTTGCCAGCCGGTAAATTTTCAAGGGTCACTTTTGAAGAAAAATTTGAAATAGGCAAGCTCAAAGCTCTAAATGCCTTTTTGGGTTCTTCCGGGAACCCGTCTTCCTTGTTGAAAATCAATACCCGAATTAAGCCATTGTTGGACTTGGCACCTTTGATCCACAATTCAATTTGACACCCGGTTTGGGGCTCAGAGTTGAAAATAGAAACTAGGAAAAGGCCTAAAATCAGAAGGTTCATAGAAGAGAAACAGTTTTTATCCGGTCAAGCTTACCGGAAGAAGTGATCTCAAATTTCGGCAGCAGATGAATTTCCTTCGGAACTTCAAACCGATCCAATTTGAGCTTCAATTCCTTTTGCAAAAGCTTTGCCTTTTCTGAATTTTTAGGATCCGATTGGATAAAAAGCGCCAGTTTTTCTCCCAGTTTATGATCTTTTAACCCGAAAAAGAAAAAAGCCGAATCCGGGAAGTAATCGGCAATTGCAGATTCCGCTTTGGCTTCCAAGAGTTCGGGATTGATTTTTACTCCACCTGAGTTGATTACAAAATCCGCCCGCCCGAGCCAAACAAAAGAATTTCCAGATTTCAACTCCACCAGATCGTTGGTCTGAATGCGTTCTGATCCGCTCATGAGGGATTTTACCCAAAGTGCACCTCGGTCGTCCTGCCCGATTTCAACATTTTTCAGGGTTTGGTAGACCAAAGTCTCGGAATCAATTTTTGCCAGAGCAATATGAGAAACTGTCTCAGTCATGCCATAAGTTTGAAAGGCATTGATTCGGTTGGAAACGATTTGGTTTTTCAGCTTTTCGCTAAGCGGAGCTCCGCCTATGATGATATGCGTGATTTTTTGAAGCTTTTCCAAGCTTTCCGAATCTTCGAAAATCGTCTGAATCTGAAGCGGAACCATCGCAACAAAGTCAGGAAGATTTTCCTCGGTAATTTTCCGAAGGGGATCTGAAGAAGGCTCCGCTAACTCAATTTCGCAGTTCCAAACCATCGCCCGGACAAGCATCATTTTGCCGGCTATGTAGGCAGGATTGAGGCAGCAAAGAAGTCGGATCGATTCATTCACCTTGAAAAAATCACCTGTTGCAGTCGCGCTGGCAATCATCTGATTCCGATGAAGTTCGATCGTTTTTGGGGTTCCGGTAGAGCCGGAACTTTGCTGGTAGAAAGTTTCATTTCCAGCCAACCAGGATTTACAAAAATTGATGGCAGCCTTTTCATTATCAGATAATCCCTCCATATCCCCGGAGAAATCCGCTGGATTTTGGAAAGTATTCTGACCGATTCGAAGCTGAAACATCTAAATTTGGATGAGTTGAAAGGATAAATGTAGCTGTTTTTGAAATCAACAAATTTCCTAACCGTCTGTTATCTTGTACTAAATTTGAAATGCTAATTTGAAATCGAGCATAACCAGAACGACACATACTGGAATGATAATCTACAATGCGAGATTCCATCTGACCATTAAAAAGAAATTATAAACAGATGAAAATAATGAACTGGATCACAGCAAAAGAATACGAAGATATCACCTATAAAAAATGCGATGGCGTGGCCAGAATCGCATTTAATCGCCCTGAGGTTCGCAATGCTTTTCGCCCAAAAACTACAGCTGAACTGTACGATGCTTTTTACGATGCGCAGGAAGATACTTCGATCGGCGTGATTTTGCTGACAGGCGAGGGTCCATCTCCGAAAGACGGAGGTTGGGCATTTTGCTCGGGCGGGGATCAGAAAGCACGCGGCAAACAAGGCTATGTGGGAGAGGATGGTTACCATCGATTGAATATTCTGGAAGTGCAGCGGTTGATTCGATTCATGCCGAAAGTCGTGATTGCAGTCGTTCCGGGATGGGCAGTAGGCGGAGGACATAGTCTGCATGTTGTCTGTGATTTGACGCTCGCAAGTAAGGAGCATGCGATCTTCAAGCAAACCGATGCCGATGTGACAAGCTTTGATGGAGGGTATGGTTCTGCTTATCTGGCGAAAATGGTTGGCCAGAAAAAAGCCCGTGAAATCTTTTTCCTTGGTAGGAATTATTCAGCTCAGGAAGCCTACGATATGGGAATGGTCAATGCCGTAATTCCTCATGCGGAGCTTGAAGCCACTGCCTACGAATGGGCTCAGGAGATTTTGGCCAAGTCGCCAACTTCCATCAAGATGCTGAAATTTGCGATGAACCTGACCGATGACGGAATGGTGGGTCAGCAGGTTTTTGCAGGAGAAGCGACTCGTTTGGCCTACGGAACTGAGGAGGCTATTGAAGGCAGAAACGCCTTTTTGGAGAAGAGGAAGCCGAATTTCAAGAATATTAAGTGGATTCCGTAAGGAGAAACTTAGTCAACAGACGACAGTCCACTGTCGACAGCTGCGGGTTGAGAACCCCAGATCACAACTTTAAAATCGATTGTTTACAAAGTCGATAATCACTTAAAAACTAAGAAAGCCTCCATAATTTTGGAGGCTTTCTCTTTTCTGATTAGTTCTATCCGTTTTCCTGCCTCTAATCATATAAAACAAAGTCCGAGGTTCAAATAAAAAGGCTGTCGTCTGTCGACCGTCGTCAGTGGACAATTCAATCTCACTACTCTATCGTCTGATAAACCATCTGTCTGAATTTGTTTTCGTAGTAGGAGCTAAATGGATTGACCTGGGTCATGAAAATGGCAACCATATCTTCTTTGGGATCGATGAAAAAATAGGTGCAAAAGGCCCCGCTCCAGTAGAAAGTGCCTTCCGAACCCAGGCTTTTTGTATCCGCGAGATCTTCAACGACTGCAAAACCAAGTCCGAAACCTTTACCCGGATCCCGAAAAAGGTCATTTGCCTGATCGATTGACATGATTTCGACGGTCTTTGGACTCAGATATCTTTTGCCATTCCATTCTCCGCCGTTGAGCATCATTCGCGCAAAGAGAGAATAATCCTGAGCAGTTGAAAATAATCCGTGAGTTCCGCCAAAAACGGTATTTCCGGAAGTTGGAGTTTGTCTTTCACTTTTCACCAGCATTCCGGTTTCGTTGAAATTATGAAGCTGAACCATCCTGGTTTTTTGAGTTTCGCTCAGATTGTATCCGGTGTCTTTCATTCCCAGCGGATCAAAAAGACGGGATTTTAAGAATTGGTCAGGGCTCATACCTGAAAATATTTCAATCAGCCTTGCCAAAATATCCGGAGAAGCTGAATAATTCCATTGCTGGCCTGGATGGCTTGCCAAAGGCTGGGCGGCGAGTGCTTTTACACGTTCTTCAATTGTCTTTGGACCGGACATGTAGATGGCTTCAGCAACCTCCTTATCAAGTTCGGTTCCGCCAATTCCATGCAGAAAACCTGCAGTGTGACTCAAAACCTGAGCGATTGTGATCTGGGATTTTGCAGGTTCGATCCCGCCTTTCGAGCCTTTTGCGGGATCGAGGATCACGTTCATATCCTTGAACTCGGGCAGATACTTGGAGATCGGATCAGTCAAAAAGAAATATCCTTCCTCGTAAAGCATCATAAAAGCCGTGGTTACGATGGGCTTTGTCATGGACTGGATGAAAAAGATCTGATCCTGGCGCATCGCTGTTTTTGCGGAGAGATCATTGAAGCCCAATGCTGATTCGTGGACTTTTTCACCTTTGCGATACATCAGCGTGACTACGCCCGGAAGCCGGCCTGCATCAATTTCTTTTTGAAAATAGGCATCGTATCGGGCAAGTCTTTCGGTAGAAACACCGACATCTATTGGGGATTTTTCAATGGCGAGCTGCGCAAATGCAGGTGCTGAAATCAAACAGATGGCGAGCAGAAACAAGGAGAAGGGATTTTTAAAATTCATTTTAAGGATCAATTGGGTTTGTATTTGAAAAGTACTCGAATGAATATAAAGTCAATAGTTAGCTTTTTCCTAATTTGAGCCTGACGAAAATAAAAATCATGAAGCATCTCGAAACTTCCTACACCACTCACGACGGTAAAAAACTGTATCTCCAGGCTTGGATGCCTGAAAAGCCCAAAGCCGCGATGCTTTTGGTTCATGGGTTGGGAGAGCATAGCAGCCGATATCTTCATCTGATCGAAAAGTTGAATGCAATCGGATTATCGGTTTTCAGTTTCGATGGCCGAGGTCACGGGAAATCTTCCGAAGGCGGACCTACTGCCTTTTTTGAATCCTATGAGGATTATCTCAAAGACATCGATGCACTTTTTGGAAAGGTCAAAAATTACAGTCCGGGAGTTCCGGCATTCCTGTACGGGCACAGCATGGGTGGGGGATTAGTTGCGGCTTATGTGCTGAAGTACCAACCTGAGGCTGCAGGAGTGATTTTGAGTTCGCCGGCGATCAAAGAAGCGGAAGGCACTTCGCAAATCCTGATCTCCGTTTCAGGTTTGATCAGCAAGTGGATGCCGAGGTTCAAGGCTTTGAAATTGGATCCAAAACAGATTTCCCGAATTTCCGAAGAAGTAGAAAAATACCTGAACGATCCGTTGGTTTATACCCAGCCGATTCCGGCGCGAACAGGCCATGAATTGCTGAAAATGATGCGGTTGATTCAGGAGAAAGCTGCGAATTTTAAGTTGCCATTGCTTTTGATTCATGGTTCAGCAGACGGGCTTACCAATCCGAAAGGCTCAGAAATATTGGCCGAAAAGGCCAACTCATTGGATAAGACCTATAAGGTTTTCCAGGGAGGCTACCACGAACTGATTAATGACTCCGACAAAGAAGAAGTGATGCAGGTAATCTGCGATTGGGTGGAGGAGAGGATTTAGAACTTCGGCCTTCCGGCCAGAAAAAGCAAAAATCCTGGCCCTGATTTGATTCGGCCAACTTCCCATTCAAATTCATCCTTTTTCTCCACCCGGCTGATCAGACTTTTCATTTCCTTTTCCGAATAAGTTCTGAAGGAAGAAACCAGTCCATCCCACCAGACAAACAAGGGAACAATAGGAATCGGATAAGTAAAAATGATCCTGCCAATGGAAAACGGACGGATAAATGGGGTGGTAAATAGGACTGTCAGCGGAGAGAAAAACATCGCAAGAAGACTTTTTAAAGAGCGATCCTGACCTTCAACGATCAGAATTGGCTGGTGAGATTTCACGGCATTTTCCAAAATCAAGACAGCATCTTTTGGCCGGAAATGGTGAAATCCAAGAAACATCGTTCTCAGTCCTTTCAAATCAGCCGGAACATCCCGTGCATCGATTCTTTCGGATGAAAACCTGATAGGAGAAGCCTTTGATTGGGTGTATTTGAATGCATCTAGATTTGGAAAAAGATCGGTCAGAATTAATTTTAAATCGGGTCTGAACCTTACCAATTCAGAATTCAGGGAAAGTAAGCCGCCACCACCTCCGGAAGCCAGGTCGATGATTTGATTGCTTTGAATTGATTCAAGTCCCTTTTCGATTTGAGGAATAATCGGGATGAACATCTTGGTTTTGTTGGCCAAAAACTGCAAAAAATCTGTCCCGTAATTCCGCAGAAAATCCGGAAACCAAGGTTGATCTTCAAACTCAAAAAGATGGATTCTGTCCATAGTCTGAAAAATTGAATAAGATTATCTGTCTCCTCCTATGGATCAAGCTGTGTTGCCTGCTTCCCTGATTAATTTATCGATTTTCTGGCCAAGAATTGTTGTTTTTTTGATTTTAGAGATTAAGTGCCATCGGCACGACTGATATCCTAACCGGGGGATTTATCCCCTGGAAAAAATGATTAGCATAGTGGAAAAAATGCCGTAGGCATGGACGATTTCGTTTCGTTTTTTTCTTCTTCACGTTCTTTTGATCAAACCTTATCAATGCTAAATCGCCCGTCCCAACGGGACTTTTTCTATTTGTGATGTTGCATGAGGCCAGCCGTTAAAACGGCTGGTTAATCAATCGGACATCCCTGAAGGGATTGGTAACGTGTTGAAATGTCATTCGCGCCAGCAGGAGTGCAGGTCACTGCGAGGTACGAAGCAGTCTCTAAAATTTATGAAGATCGTCTCGCGCGACACGCGCGCGCCAGCGGAAACATTAGCTATGTTTAAATTTCCGCCAACAATCCCTGCACATCCAGCTGATTGGTGAACATATCGATTCCTCCGGCAGCATTTTTTGGCCATTCTTCCCTCGGGCGATCCCAGTACAATTCGACTCCGTTTTCGTCCGGGTCATCGAGGTAAATCGCCTCCGAAACCCCATGATCTGCTGCTCCGGTCAGCGGATATTTCGAATCAATCAACCGCTTAAATATCACCGCAAGATCTCTGCGGGTTGGAAATAAGATGGCGGTATGAAATAGCCCGGCGGTATTTTTGGGTGCCGGTTTTCCGCCTTTGCTTTGCCAGGTATTTAGCCCGATATGATGATGATATCCGCCTGCAGAAATGAAGGCTGCGTCTTTTCCATAATTCATCACCAATTCAAAGCCCAGCAAACCACAATAGAAATCAAGAGATTGCTGAAGGTCAGTGACTTTCAAATGCACGTGGCCAATTCTTGTGGCAGCGGGGATGGTGTAAGAATCTAAGTCCATAAAAGAAGATGGGTTAAAATGACAGGCTGAATTTCCTGACATTTTAACCCAAAACTTTTAGAAATAAATCCAAAGGAGAAACTTATTCAACACCCACCACCGGAAACTCTGTGATTCGTAGCGTGGTACATCCGTAAGGAACAAGCGTAATCGTTTTTTGACGCTGGGTCAACTCCTGTCCTGAGATTTTACCGGTGAAAGAATCCGGAAGTTGAGGGGCACTTTTGACGGTTTTCCATTCCGGCAGGTGGACGCCCTGAATTCGAAGTTCGATCGGGGCATTTTCCAAATTCCAGGGATACGATCCGTCCCACTCGTTTTCGATCAGTTCAATGGAATTCTCAAGACCTGAAAGGGAATTTGCAGCCAGAGCATAATTCCAATCTTCTTTCGGATAAACTTCCGTAAAGGGACGGAAACGATCTTTTCTGTCTTTGGTCTTTTCTTCCGATTCGATCTTGAGGCTGTAAACCAGCGGTCCTCTTTCGATGGTGACCATCGACTTGTACCAAGTAGCGGTTTTCAATTCCATCGGTAGCGTAAGGGTGACCTGATCTCCGCTTTTCCAGGTGCGCTGAATGATCGCGACTTGGTTTTGGATGCTTGCTTCCACTGGAGAACCGTTTACCTGGATCACTGCTTGTTTGGCCCAAGCCGGGATTCTCAAATGGAAAGGAAAGGTGGATTCTTCTGAAAGCTCCAGGTCAAACTGCACGGTCTCCCGGAATGGGAAACCGGTGGTTTCTTTGATTTTCAGTTTGGCACCATTCCCGACAGTCAATTCCACAGAACTCGGAGCATAAAGCAATGCCGCAACTCCTCCATCAGGTGTGGCATAAAACAGGTTTTGGACAAATTTTGGCCAGCTCTGATGCATATTGGTCGTGCAGCATGGAAATCCCGAAAGTACCCCAAAGACAAAGTCGGTGCCTCCATGATTTTCGGTTTCGTAGGAGGTTTCGATTTGATCGGTCAATTCCACCTGATTGGCTGCTTGAAAATACTGACGGGAATTGTAATCATCGGAAGCTTGGGTTGGAAGCGCATTGTAGGTGATTTTTTCAAGCAGATCGGCAAATTCCATATCTCCGGTGATCTTGAGGTTGGTTTCCAAGGAAAACATTTCCTCGGCAATCGAACATAATTCCACCCCCTGAACCGGGTTGTTTCCGTGCAGAGGTTCGTCACCTCCGTACATCCCTTGAGGTTGTCCATGGAAGTTGCGGATGTCATTCAGGGCTTTTTTCACAGCGGCGATTGCATCGGTATTTCCGCTTTTTTGGAAATAGATGATGGGTTGCTTCAAGCCCTGCGCGACATTGACGGTGTGGAGGCCGGGAACTTTGGAAAGGGTGATTTTTGAGATTTCCGCAGAGTCAAAAGGATAGGATTTGATTTCGTTGTAAAAATGGACGTTCTCGTTTTTCACCTCATTTTCAGGATTGGTGTAGACAGTCTGCCAGGGAAAAGTTTGCTTTTGTATCAATTCTCCAAGTTCAAGAAGTTTCTCATCCCCTGTGATATTGTAAAGCCAGAAAACGACCTGAAGATTATCACCCGCTCGCCTGTTTGCCCATAAGGACATAAAATCCATCGGCCGCGCAGGGAGTTCTTTTAATTGGAAGTGAAAATATCGGGTCAGGGCGGTAATTACCCGTTGATCCTCGGTAGCCTGATAATATTGCTGGAGCACTTTCAACATCACCATTTTGGGCCACCAGTCTTCTCTTCGTCCCCTTTGTAAACCCGGTTCAGCTTCCGGCTCGGTCTCAAATGGTATCGGACCGAGGTAACCGCTTTCTGCCTGGTTGTTCAGGGTCCATTCAATCCAGGGTTTTACTTTTTCCTTCAGTCTCGCGTCGTCCAGTATATAAGCGAGTGGCAACAGCCCGTCAATCCAGTAGGGGCCGCGTTCCCAGCCGTCACCATCCCCACCAAGCCAACCGTTTCTCGAACCGACAACTTCCGGATAGACTTCGTCCAAATGCCCGGTTAACCCATTTGCCATGCGCTGAAGCTGATCCTCCAGCCAGCCTTCGGGTTTGATACTTCCCAAAGGAAGTTCCAGGTAAGGCGTTGAAACCAACGGTTGACGATTGGTGAGGTAATGAGCAACAGGCTGATTCTCTTCTTTTGGCTTCGGAGAACAAGAGAAAATAAGCCCTAAAGCTCCGATTAATAGTGTAGTTCTCTTCATCAAATCAAGTCTTTGGATGTTCATAAATGGTACAGATTTTAAGAGAATTGATTTTGGGTTATTAAGAACTTATTCAAGTGAAAGCCTTGTAAATCGTAGTTCGTAGTTCGTAGTTCGTAACTCGTAACTCGGCTTACCAACGCGGCCTAATCCCCGGCGCATTTGGGAATTCCAGGCTTTTATAATAGTCCAAATCACCCGTTGGCTTTTCAATTTCAGAAGGGAAAGGTCGATTAGCAAAAGTCTGGAAATACAGCAGGCAGGAATTTCTCCACCATTCGGCTTCCTGAACCTGAATAGCCAGCAATTGGCTCACATGGTGGAATCGCTCGGGATCGATTTCTGATTCCAGCGAAGCCCAGGTCGATTGCATTTTTCGGGCAGTTTTAACCCCCTGATCGTAATGAAGCCCTATTTCTTCCCAAAGCGTCTTTCCTGACTTGAGTTCAAAGTTCCAGGAAACATGATGAAACCAAAGCAGGTACTTTTCCGGAATCTGATTCGGATCCGACCAGGTTTGGGCGAGTTCGGGAGCATATTGTGCCAAAGCATTGCTTCCGGTTGCCGTTCTGTTAAAGCCGATTCCCAAACTATCCGCGCGATGATAGTAAAGTGCCGTCCAATCGGCTCTTCCGCCTTCAACCCATGGTCCCGGACCATAATGATGACTTCTGCCCATGATATGGTGCAGGCCCAAAGGCATCATGTAATTCACCGCTGCTTCGTGCGATTCCAGCATGATATCTTTGATTTTGGCAACAGGCTCAGCTTTCTGACCGAAAGTCAGTTTAATCCATTCATCCGCAATTTGCTCCGAGGTCAGCGTATGATCCCAAGCCTGACGACCGAAAGCATACCAATTGGACTGCGCCATCAAATGTCCCGTCCAATTTCGCTCGGTACCGATATTGGAAACTCCCGCCATCAGGGTAAGCTTCTGACCAGAATCTGTTCCGTCGATAATTCCGGCAACAGTGGAGGTTGGTGTTGGTCGATAGTTTTTAGATTTGAGTACTTCCTCCCACATGGGAGCGAGGTAAACCCATTGAGTTGCCTGCCCGAGATATTCCTGGGTGATCTGAAATTCCATTCCCAGATTGGTATTTTTCACCGCTCCGAAAAGCGGATGAAAAGGTTCTCTCGGCATGAAATCAATCGCCCCGTTTTTCACCTGAATGATCACATTATCGCGGAATTTTCCATCGATCGGTTCGAACTCCAGGTTGGCTTGTTTGTGGCGATCTTCATCCACTTCATGAGAATAAACGAAGGCTCTCCAGATCAAAATCCCTCCGTGAGGAGCGAGTGCATCTGCCAAAACATTGGCGCCTTCTGCATGATTTCTCTTGTATTCATGCGGGCCGGGTTGCCCTTCGGAATTGGCTTTCACCACAAATCCTCCGAAGTCAGGGATGAAAGAATACATCTCATCGGTCTTCTTTTTCCAGAACTCAATCACTTCCGGATCGAGTGGATCTGCGGTTTTCAATTTGCCTATTTCGATGGGAGCGGAGAAGCGGGCGGTGAGGAAAACTTTGATTCCGTAGGGTCTGAAAAGGTCAGCCAAAACCTTGGCTTTTTTCATAAAATCCGTCGTCAGAATCAGCGCATTTGCATTCACGTTTGTGAGGGAAACGGCGTTGATTCCGATGGAGGCGTTTGCTCTTGCGTAATCGGTATATCTCGGATCCACGTAGCCGGGAAGCTTGTGCCAGTCCCAAATCGAGAAGCCTGCATAGCCTCTTTCGACCGTCCGATCGAGATTGTCCCAATGGTTGAGCATACGAAGTTTAACCTTTGGGTTATCAGCGATTTCTGTATTCTGATCGAAAGTTCCGGTTTGGATGCTTTTCAGCCAATGAAAGGCTCCGTAGAGCACTCCGACAGGTCTGTTGCCTACAATCGAGAGATAGGATTTTCCATTCACTTCAATCTTCCCGATCCAAAATCCATCTTCTCCGAGGTTCTTTATTTTCACTTGTTGATCGAGAGAGAGGACCTGCGAAAGTTGCTCACGCGTGCCCAGCCAAAGACTCGCTTTGCTCAATCTATCCGGGGAATAAATGGGAGATTTTCCGAGCATTTTTTTTCCGGCTATTTCGAATTCTTTTCGGATTATCTCGTAAGTCGGGCTTTCGCCAAAGAAGAAAATTCCGGAGAAAAGAGGGGTGATTTGAGCCTTCATTTCGGGATTTTCCACCGGGCTGTAATCGAGCCAAAGTTCGTATCCATCCTTAGCGAAGGAAGAAAAAGTGAGACAGGCCCAAAGGCAAAACGAAAGCAAGGTTTTCATGGGTTCAAAGTTTGATTTTAAAAGTTGACCAAAAATCCCTCAAAAACCAATTGATCAAATCAGAATGGAGAAATATCCGGACGGCTGGTTTTTCTCTGACATTTTTCGTCAATCTCCTTTTGCGATGGAGTGAATACTTAAAGCCTTCCTTATCTTAGTTCGATCACTTTTTGCCCATGAATCCAACACCATTTATTATTTACAAATCCTCCGCCGGCTCAGGTAAAACCTACACGCTGACATTGGAATATCTCAAACTTGCCCTGGCAAATGCCGGTGCATTCCGGCAGATTCTCGCGGTGACTTTCACCAACAAGGCGACTGCTGAGATGAAGGAGCGAATCCTAAATGAACTCGTCCGACTCCGAACTTCCGTGAATCCGGAGGAGAAGATGGACTCCGAGCTCATGAAAACCTTGAATGTGGATGAGGCCGGTTTGAAAGCCAAAGCGACCGAAACCCTGACTGCTATTCTGCATGATTACGGTCATTTTGCAGTGAATACGATCGACAGCTTCTTTCAGAAAGTAGTTCGGGCTTTTGCCCGAGAGATGGATCTGAATGCCAAATTCGAGGTTGAGCTCGATCAGCAAGCTGTCCTCGACCGGGTGGTGGATCGGGTGGTGATGCTCGTGATGGAGGATGATTTCCTGCATAAATGGCTAGTGGATTATGCTTCCGAGCAGATCCAAAACGGTAAATCCTGGGACATCCGACGCAATATCCGCGACTTGGGAAAGCAGATTTTTCAGGAGGATTTTAAGCGCTATTCGTCCGAGATCAGGGATTTTCTAAAGGAAAAGGAAAATATCTCAAGACTTCAGGCTTTTGCAAAAGAGAGAAAAGGGGAGCTGATCAAGATCACGCGGGAACTCAAAGAGCAAGCAAATCAGATCCGAACCAATAACGGGTTGGAATGGACGGATTTCAGTGGCGCATCCACCTCTTTCGCCAAAAAATTTGATCAGTTGGGAGATCGGAAAAATCCGGTGCCTGAACTCAGTCCCACCCAAATTGAAAAAATAGACAATCCTGACAAGTGGTTTACCAAGAAAAGTCCTACCGCTTCCCGAATCGAAGCGGCTTATGGGGAAGGTTTGAATCAGATTTTGGCGCAGTTTGAGCCACTTCTTTACCAATGGAAAACCTTGGAAGCCATCTCCAAAAACATCTATGTTTTCGGGATTTTCAGAAATCTGCTGGACGAACTTTCCCTGATAAAGGAGGAAGAAAATATCCTGCTGATCTCAGATGCCAATGAGTTTCTGAAGGAAATCACCAAAGAGAATGACGCTCCTTTTATCTACCAGAAGGTTGGAAATAAATACCGAAACTTCCTGATTGACGAGTTTCAGGACACTTCCGGTTTCCAGTGGGCGAGTTTTAAACCGCTGCTGGAAAACTCACTTTCGCAGGGAAATACCAATCTCCTGGTGGGTGATGTGAAGCAATCGATCTATCGCTGGAGGGGCGGAGAAATGAAACTTTTGCTGGAGCAGGTGGAGGAAGAAACGGCCGTTTTTGGAATCGATCTCAAGAATCTGGATACCAATTTTCGCAGTCTTCCAAACGTCATTGATTTTAATAATGCGCTTTTCAAGAAGCTGCCGGCATCTTTTGAATCAAGTTTAACTCAAAACTATGGGGTGGAAGATCCATCGATTCTTTCCCGTGCCTATCACGATGTCAATCAGGAAATCTCTCCCAAGAAGGCAAAATCAGCTTTTCGCGGGAAGGTAAAACTTGAGTTTTTGGCACCCATAAAAGACGATGAAGAGGGGAGTTTCAATGATCAGGTTTTGGCAAAACTGCCCGATATGGTGCGGGAGCTCCAGGATCATGGGTATAGCTTGCGGGATATCGCGTTTCTGGTTCGGAACAAAAAAGAAGGTGAAGCAATTGCCGATCGATTGATGCAGGAAACTGCCAAAAATTCGGATCCGAATTACCGGTTTGATGTCCTTTCGGATGAATCTATGTACCTCAACAAATCGGCTTCCGTCAAGGCTTTGGTGGCGGGTTTGAGGTATTTGCAATATCCGGATGATATGGTGCAGTTCAAGACGATGTGGTATTATCGCTCGGTTTTGCGGGATGAGCCTGTTAATCATACGCTTTTTGCGCTGGATCAAATCCCCGATCACCTGACCGAAAAAGTGGATTCGTTCCGAAAACGTGAGACGCTTCTGCTCCAACTTCCGCTCATGGAAGCGCTGGAGGAATTGATCGGCGCGCTTGATTTGATGGAAAATGGCTTGGAAAAAGCCTATATATCAGGTTTCAAGGAAGCTGTCTATGATTTCACCGCAAACAATCGATCGGATCTGGCGGGTTTTCTGGAATGGTGGGAAGAGAATCAATCCAAGCGAACGGTGAAAATCCCCGAAGGACACGATGCAATGCGGATTCTGACGATTCACAAGTCGAAAGGCTTGCAGTTTAAAGTCGTGCTGATGCCGTATCTGAAATGGACGATTTTTGATGTTTCGAAAGGAAATGTGATTTGGTCGCCTTTTGAAGATCGCGAGAAAAATCTGGCGGCGATCATTCCGCTGACTTTGGGGGGAAATCTGGCCCAGTCTGCTTTCCATCAAATCTATTCCGACGAAGCGATTTTGGCTTATCTGGACAGTTTGAATATGATTTATGTGGCGCTCACACGCGCTGAGGACGTGTTTTGGGGTTTGGTGCCGTACAAAGTGAAAATCGGAACTCAGAATCTTCTGGAAGTTCACCTCCAGCAAATCCTCGAAAATGGAATCGAAACGGAGGATGGGTTGAGTTTGTCGGCCTATTTTAATTCCGAAACCAAAGTTTTTGAACTGGGAGATTGGCCGGTAGAAAAGGCCGAAAAACCTGAGTTGTTGCCGGTCCCAACCTTGAGATGGGCCTATCAGAATTGGTCCGAATTGCTGGAAGTGAAAAAGTACGCGGTGGACTTTTCGTCCGAAGGTTTGGAGCAGCGGAAGAAGCGAAACTTCGGTTTGCTCGTCCATGAGATCCTGGAAAAATCAGTCAATCTTGATGCCGCCAAAACCAATTTGCAGGCTTTTTATTTCGAAGGAAGACTCAGCGAATCTGAAAAATTGGAAGTCGAAAATCAATTGAAAGACTTGTTTTCAAATCCTGTTTTCGGGGATTGGTTTGAAGGAGAAGGGATTTTGCTGGCGGAGCAGGGGATTTTACTTCCCGGTGGAAAGCAAAAACGCCCCGACCGGATCATCCTCCGTCCAACTGAATCCATCATCGTGGATTTCAAAACCGGCGAGGAACTTGAAAAATATGGAAAGCAGGTTCGTGACTACATGGACTTGGTTCAAAAGCTTACTCAGAAGCCGGTAAAAGGCTATTTATGTTATTTGGAAACCGGTAAAATCGAGACAGTCAATGCATAGTTTTTTAAGGAATACTGCCCGGGAAATACTGGAAAAGCATCAGAATCTCCAGAATCTGACCATCGTCCTTCCCAACCGAAGAGCCGGACTTTTCTTCATCCAGCATTTGGGAACGTTGATTTCCGAACCCATGTGGATGCCGGAAGTGAAGACGATTGAGGATATTTTCTATCAGTATGCCGGACAGCGGCCTGCGGATGATCTGACGTTGATTTTCGAATTGTATCGCGTTTACTCTGAGATACATCCGGCGCCGGAGGATTTTGACAAGTTTTTCTTTTGGGGAGAAATGATCCTCAAAGACTTCAATGATCTTGATCAGTTCATGGCAGATGCAAAGAGATTGTATCATCAGCTGGCTGAATTCAAGGAATTTGAATCGGATCAGAGTTTTCTGACCGAGAGTCAGGTTGAGCTGATTCAGCAATTTTGGAATTCCTTTGTGCGTCAGGACCGAATGCATCAGCAGAAGTTTCTGAAGTTTTGGGAACTTCTCAATCCGCTTTATCAGGCGTTTCAGGCTTCGCTGAATGTATCGGGTTTGGCCTATTCGGGGAAGCTGTATCGGAAAGTAGCCGAGTCGCTGGACCAGATTCAGAGGCCCGAAAAGCATTCGATTTTCATCGGTTTCAATGCATTTACGGGAACGGAAGAGAAGCTGATCAAGTATTTTATCACCAAATTCGGAGCAGAAATCTACTGGGATTTAGATGCGTATTACCACAATGACAAGAATCAGGAAGCCGGACTTTTCTTCAGAGAGTATCAAAAGGACAAAGTATTCGGACCGACTTTTCCGGAACAAATTCCTTCGCTGATCCAGACGAAAAAGGCCCAAATCCATACGTACGCCACACCTTTGAAAACCAATCAGGCAAACCTGGTCGGGACGATTCTTGAAAAAATTGCTATGGAGAATTGGGAGGAAACCGTCGTGATCCTTCCCGATGAGCAGATGCTTTTTCCCGTGCTCCATTCTTTACCGGATCAGGTGGACAAAGTGAACGTGACGATGGGTTATCCGGTGAAAAATGCTCCCGTTTATGCTTTCCTCGAAGCGGTGCTGGAGATGCAGCGCTTCATCAAAGTGGAAGAGGGGAAAGTGCTTTTCTATCATCAACCCATCAAAAATCTCCTTTCCTCGATTTACCTCAAAACTGCCAATCCGGGATTTTGCCAGGAATTGCTGGCTGAGATTCAGGAGAAAAACCAGATTCATATTTCGCAGGAAAGCCTGCATCGGGGCGGGAAGTTTTTTGCTTTGATTTTCCAGAAACTGGAAAGCGATCAGCTATTCTCCTATCTCTCTACGCTGATCGAAGAATTGGCGGGACGGCTGAAGGATGAACCTTTGCAGCGCAGTTACCTCTACCAATGCTTCAAGCAGTTGACTCGCTTGCGCGAAATATTTGATAAGCAGGAGTCGCTGACGGTCAATCGGGAGTTTTTCATCCGGCTTTTCCGACAGGTTTTCAGGGAAGTGAAATTGCCATTTGAAGGCGAACCGCTTCAGGGTTTGCAGATCATGGGTGTGCTCGAATCGCGAAATCTTGACTTTCGCAGAGTCATCATTTGCAATATGAACGAGGCCAGTTTTCCGCCTTCAGCCGGGTTGAATTCCATGATCCCGTTTAACATTCGGCGCGCCTTTGGCTTGCCTGTTCAGGAGCAAAACGATGCGATATATGCCTATACTTTTTACCGGTTGCTGCATAGCGCGGAGGAAGTTCACATGATTTATACGACCGCATCCGATCAGGGAAAATCAGGAGAAAAAAGCCGCTACATCCAGCAAATGATGGTGGAAATGGGCTTGGATACAAAAGAGGAAGTCATTTTTGTGCCAATTGACCAAAAGTCGCCCGGAGCAATTACCATCGAAAAAGAGCCGGAAGTGCTGCAACTTCTGGAGAAATATGTGGTCAGAAATGATGGAACTTCCCAGACTGCTTTCTCTCCATCGGCATTGAGTGTTTACCTGGATTGCCGGCTAAAGTTTTACCTGCAGTACATCGCCGGAATCAAGGAAAAAGAGGAAGTGAGCGAAGAAATCGACGCGGGAGTTTTTGGAAATCTTGCTCACTACAGCATGGAAAACCTCTATGTAGGCTTCATGGAGCGGAAAAAGAGAGATGTGTTGGAGGCCGGAGATTTCAAAGAATTGAAAGCGAATTGGGTTTTCCCGGCCATAGAGAAAGCAATCAGAGACTTTTATCATTTGGAAGATGCTGCCGAAACCAAGCTGAATGGTCAAATGGCAATTGCCCGTGATGTCTTGCAGAAATACATTATCCGGGTTTTGGAAATCGACGAAGAATCAGCGCCGTTCCGATTGGTTTCATTAGAAAAGGGAAAGCGATACGAAGCAAAATTGCCAATTGAAACTTCCGCCGGGGTAAAGGAAATTGCTCTCAGAGGGATCATTGACCGTGTCGATGAACTAAACGGCGTGATCCGATTGATCGATTACAAGTCGGGTGGAGACAAGAAAGAGTTTCCGGATATTCCTTCGCTTTTTGATCGGGAAAGCAAAAGCCGGAACAAAGCAGCCATGCAAACGATGTTCTACGGTTTGATCTATCAGGCCACACATCCGCAAAATACGGCTCCGTTGAAACCCACGATTTTCAATTTGAAGGAGATTTTCTCGGATGATTTCAATCCTTATTTGCAGTTGAAAGAATCCCGCAAACCGGGAATCGAGCTGACAGATTACAGAGATCATCAGGAAGAATACAAGGCAGGATTGAAGGGATTGATGGAAGAGATGTATAATCCCGCGGTTCCATTTTCCCAGACAGACGATCTGAAGAAATGTGAGTATTGCCCATATAAGGAGATTTGCGGGAGGTGAGAGGAAGTGATCAGTGATCAGTCGCAGTGATCAGTCTCAGTTTTGCAAAAGGTGATCAGATCAATAAATAGAATTCAATTCTTTTTAATTTAAGGTTATGAACCGTCTTGATTATAAACCCTTTCCAAAGGAACTCGAAGTTGAAAATGGTTTCTATTCTTATGCGGATTACCTGACTTGGGAGTTTGAGGAGAGAGTTGAACTGATCAAGGGAAAAATCTTCAGATTTGGGATTACAGCTCCCAAAAGGAATCACCAAAAAATATCAGTAGTAGTGTCGGTTAATTTCTATTCTTTTCTGAAAGGGCTACCTTGGGAAATTTATTGTGCTCCATTCGATGTTAGGCTTCCTGTCAAATCAAAGAGAAATGAGGATATCGATACGGTTGTTCAACCTGATATCTGTGTAATCTGCGACCCTGCAAAACTCGATGATGCAGGTTGCATCGGAGCTCCGGATCTGATTGTAGAGATTCTTTCACCGGGAAATAACCGCAAGGAGCTTCGCAATAAGTATGAAGTTTACGAAGAATCCGGAGTTAGGGAATATTGGATCATTCATCCTGATGAGCAGACAATTATGATCTACACCCTCATAGAAGTCAAATATCAGCCTTCCCGACTTTTTACCTCAGGTGATATTGTTGAATCAAAATGCATCGAAGGATTCAGACTTGACCTGGAGGAGGTTTTTTCGGATCTCTGATTATTTCGCCTCTCAACTTTGGCGTATCCAATCCCTATTACCCAATCCCGAAAACTTAATCGGTCATCCTGCACCCCAAATGAGACTCCTCGTTCCTCGGAGTGACGAACCAAAACTGATCACTGAGACTGCGACTGAACAGTGCAACTGAACACTCTTTTTCATTATCTTGACCTCCAATAAACCTGAAATTCTTATGAAAAAATCGGTACTCCTGATTGCTGTGCTGGGGATAATGTGGAGCTGTACCAAAAAGGAAGTGGATCCTTTTGCAACTGTCAAACCTGACGAAAGTCGATTTACCAAAGTCACGCTTGTCGAAAAACTCAATGAACCGATGGAACTCGAGGTTCTCGATAATGGCGATGTTCTTTTTATTGAGCGAAGGGGGAAACTTCGAAAGTTTGAATCCGCCACCGGGGAAGTTCTCGAAATCGGGTCTTTGGATGTGTATGATCAGTCAGAAGACGGATTATTGGGCTTGGCAAAAGATCCCAAATTCATGGAGAACCAATGGATTTACCTCTATTATTCCCCTGTCGGAGACAATCATATCAATCGTCTTTCGCGGTTCACTTTAGTTGATAATTTGCTGGACAAGGCTTCCGAAAAGATCATGCTGGAGGTTCCGGTTTTTCACGGTTGCTGCCATTCCGGAGGTTCGATTGAGTTTGATTCCAAAGGCAATCTCTTCCTAAGTTTGGGCGATGACAGCACACCTTTCGAATCTGATAATTACAACCCGATCGACGAGCGGGCAGGTCGCCCTGCAAATGTGGATGCGCAAAAGACCGCCGGAAATTCAAACGACTTGAGAGGCGGAATCATCCGAATCACGCCTCAGCCTGACGGTACATACACGATTCCGGAAGGAAATCTTTTTCCGAAGGGCACACCCAATACCCGCCCGGAACTCTATGTAAAAGGAAACCGAAACCCCTTCAGAATTGGGGTGGATCAAAGAAATGGCAATCTTTTCTGGGGTGAAGTTGGACCGGATGCATCCAAAGACAGTTTAAGAAGAGGACCAAAAGGTCACGATGAATTTAATCTGGCGACAAAGCCGGGCTATTTTGGCTGGCCATATTTTGTCGGCAACAACAAGCCGTATTGGAAGTATGACTTCGAAAAGCAGGAGAGCTTGTATGAGTTTGATCCGGCTGCGCCAAAAAATACCTCTCCAAATAATACAGGAATTGAGATTTTGCCTCCGGCAACTCCGGCGTTGATCTGGTATCCGTACGATGAATCAGTGGAGTTTCCGATGCTGGGAACGGGTGGACGAAATGCCATGGCCGGTCCGGTTTATTATCGGGAGGATTATGAGAAATCCGAGGTTCGGTTTCCCGGATATTACGATGGAAAGGTTTTCTTCTATGACTGGATGCGCAACTGGATTTTTACAGTTTCCCTGACGGAAGATTACCAATATGACACGATGGAGCGCTTTATGCCTTCGACAGTTTTTGACAAGCCGGTCGACATGCAGTTTGCCAAGGATGGCTCACTTTACATTTTGGAATACGGCACGTTTTGGAGTTCCCAAAATGACGACTCGGGAATTTATAGAATTGAATTTGCGCCGGGCAACAGAAAGCCAACCGTCAAAATCTCCGGAAATAAATTGGCTGGTGCATCACCTTTGGAAGTGAAGTTTTCTTCCGCAGGTACCGTAGATGCGGATGCCGAAGATCAGCTGACCTTTAGTTGGGATTTTGGGGATGGATCTGCGAAATCTACCGAACCCAATCCGACTCATCGCTTCGAAAAGTCAGGAAATCATAAAGTAACTCTTACCGTCACCGACAAAGCCGGTGCATCTGCCGCTGCTTCGATAGAAGTGAAAGTTGGAAATGAGCCTCCGGTGGTCACGATTGACTGGTCTGGAAACAGGAGTTTTTACTTCGGAAAAGAGTCGATCAACTATGTGGTGAAAGTCTCAGACAAAGAAGACGGAGCGATTTCGGATGAAAAAGTCAACTTCTCAGTCAATTATCTGGAAGGCGGATTTGACCTGATTCAGGTGGGTCACCTGAAAGAAGAAGCGCTGAGTCCTGGAGAAAACTACATCACGCAGGCAGGTTGCAAAGCGTGTCATGCGATCGAAAAAGAATCAGTGGGACCAAATTACACGGCCGTTTCCGAGAAGTACAAAGGACAAGCGGACGCGAAAGGATATCTGGTCAATAAAATCATCAATGGCGGGGGCGGAGTTTGGGGCGCAGAACGGATAATGCCGGGCCATCCTCAACTGGAAGCTGCACAGGTGGAGATTATGGTGGACTTTATTTTGGGAATTGCCAATCCACAAGCCAAGGGAAGTTCGCTTCCACTCTCCGGAACATATTCAGTCGACAAAACAGAAAATCCGGAAGGTTACTATTTGATTCAGGCTGATTATATAGATAAAGGCGGAAACGGAGTTGCCCCGATCAAAACTTCGGATCAAATCACACTCAGAAACCCACTTGTCCGGGCTTCTTCTGCAAATGAATTGAAGGATGCTGCGAAAGCGAACGGACCTCAATTCCAGTTTGTAGGATTCACTGCGAAAGATTCCTGGATTGTTTTCAGGGAACTTGATTTGACTCAGATAAAAGAACTCGAGATGGTTCTGAATCCCGGAAATACGAAAGGTAAACTGGAAATCAGAACCGGAAGTCCGGACGGAACTTTGATCGGTAGTTCAACTTCTCTGAGCAAAGATGACAGACCAAAAGGTCAGGAAGAGCCTTGGTTTTCGGTGAAAGTTCCGATTCAGACAACAGCAGGAATTCAGGATGTGTATGTAGTCTTCCGTCCCGAAACAGAAGTTTCGATTTGGAACAGGTTCAATCTGAACACGATCAGATTCAAACGTTAAAAGTTTCAATCAAAAAAATCCCGAATCAGATCAGATTCGGGATTTTTTTTGAAAGTCACTCAAATGTTCGCAATGGTTGAAGCAGAAAAATTCAAAGACCTGGCGAGTCCGTCTATTCGATTAGCGGTTAGGCATTTTTATCTTTCTTGTTATACCCTACTATTTCAACCCAGGATTTTTGAGGTCTGCTTTTTGGATAGCCGTTTTCATTCCGAAACTTTTTGCGTTCTTCCGTAAAGTCCCACCACGTTTTTTTCGTGTCGTGTGTGTTTGCAAAGTTTACTACTAATCTGAACTGGTCTTCAACACAAGGGTCTGTCTGATATCCTTTTTTTAGTTCGTATTCATCTGTCAGTTTTGCACCGTCTTTGTTTTTTAGTTCGTTTAGCGAATAGTAACCTAAAAACACAAGGTCTTCAGCAAATTTTATTCCGACAGAAGGAACAGTTTGAAATTCTCCTAAAGCATAAATTCCTTTTGCTCGTTCGGCTGTAGCGTTGAGCAATACTTCTAATTCGTCTGTCGCAAAGTCAAGAATGTCTGTAATTTTGATTTTGTTCTTTCTCAAAATTGCTTTTTCAACGTCTGTTAGCGGTAGTTTTATGTTTGTCTTACTTTTCATCTTTGGCAAATGTCAGCAAATAGGAGGTGTTGTTATTTTTCTTTTTAGTGCTGGTAATTCATTATGTGATATTCTAACTTACCATTCGTTGTCTTCACTTTTTTATTCTATCTGAAAAATTGCTGTATTTACCAATTACTTCTAACGTTTGTGCATATGACGTGGCGTTTTTGAAACCAGTCATTCTCCCACGTTGCTTTACGAAATTAGCAGTTTACACTTAATCGGCAAGTCTTCCCACGCCATGGCATATGCATTTTGTTAGCACCTGTACGCGTCCACCTCACTTTTTACTTTGGGAGATTTTTAAGCATAAACTGTTCGTACACATGAATTGGCATCATACCAACTTCCATTCTTCGCCTGTCTAAATTTTCAACGTCCTCTGTGTCCGCTAATTCCACTTTTCTATTTACTGGGTCAACATTTTTAAATTGAGTCCCGTAAAGTTGCTTTTCACCACTATTAATCCTTATCCTATCGTACAAGTACGCATAACTTTGTCCGTCCATATCACCTTGCTTGACTGCTTTCTCGATATTTGTAAGCTGCTCTTTTTGCCATTCTGTATCCCCGTCTGAATGCTGAATTATCAGGAATATTCCCTGCATAGCATCTTTCCCAACTAACTGTCTTGTAGGAAATCCAAACTCTCTAATAATCTCTTTAAGTCTATCTCTATTCATTTTGTCGACACTAACTGCGTCCGCCTTAGTTAATTCGTATTCATCTAACTTATACTTACTGATTATTTCATTCAATATATTACCTCTTACAGATTGGTCATTGATATACATTTTAATAAGTTCGATTTGAAGTGCTTTATTTCCAACATTCTCGTCCTTCGTTATTGATTTGCATATCTGGATGTCTGTCAGCTTTTTGGTGAATAGTTCTTTACTGCAAATTTCCTCAAGTGTCCGTTGATCTTGTTTACTTAGAACACTTATAATTTTTTCCTTCTTGTCAAGTTCAGACAATATATCTAGTCCAGTTACAAGAAACTTGGTTTCAATAAATCCATTCATTTTCAAAAGAGAGTCAAATTGCTGTTCCCCTAATTGATAATTCTTGTCCCAGGAAGAACTAATTAATCTCCATCCAAGTTTCCATTTCTCTATTTCAGAAGAGTCCGTGGTTTCAGTACTATTTGTCCAACTGCATGAAACTATTGTTGTACTTATCACTATTGAAATAAAAAGAAGTTTAAGTTTATAATACATGTGTTTCACTTGTCTGATTAGTTGGGTTACACTTTCTTGAGCGTATTGGTGCTAACGTTTGTGCTTCCGAAACCCACTCTCAATGCATCCAAATAGGCATGCCTTACAAAAGAGTTTTATTTGAATTAACTTTTTTTATCCCACTCCAACTGATCAAAGAAAGCTTCTGAATTGGTCAGATCTTTTTTGATCCCCTGGAAAATCAACCAATAGATTTCAGAAACATATATCTTACTACCTGTCACCTAAAAGTTTTTGAATAAACACAATTCTTTCCTTTCTTCCAAAATCATAGAAGCAGTTTCCTGGAAATAAAAACTTGAAATCACTGCTCCCGGAAATCAAGTTTTTGGCATCTTTTTGCCAATTTTAGGAACCGCTCAAATTCCATCACCCTACGATGCTTACTTCTCAGAAACACCTCTTTTCTCTAGATCCCGGGATCACTTACCTGAACAATGCCTACCGAGGACCGATGCTCAAGTCTTCCGAAGAAGCGGCAATTCAGGACCTGATAAAAATGAGAAGTCCTCATCAACTCAAGCCTGAGGACTTTTTTTCCGGGGTGGAAGTGGTTAAAGCGCTTTTTTCAAAACTGGTGAAATGCACTCCGCCACAAGTCGCAGTTATTCCATCCACGTCTTATGGTTTTGCCTGCGTGCTGAATAACTGGAACCCGGGCAAAGGAAAAAAAGCGATTACGGTCACCGATGAGTTTCCGAGTGGATATTTTTCCGTGAAAAGATGGGCAGATGAGCATGATTCTCCCCTGGTTAGTGTTGGTCCGGGAACGAATAAGGAGGAAATCGGAAAAAACTGGAATGAAAGAATTCTGGATGAAATCGATCAGAATACCGGAGTGGTTCTGATTTCCAGTGTCCATTGGATGAATGGAGTCAAGTTTGATTTGAAGCAAATTGGAAAGCGCTGCAAAGAAGTGGGCGCTTGTTTTATAGTGGATGGGACGCAATCTGTTGGTGCTATGCCAATTGATGTGGCCGATTGCCAGATCGATGCCTTGATTTGTGCTACGTACAAATGGCTATTGGGTCCTTATTCGATGGCTATGGCCTATTTCAGCGAGCGATTCAATTCCGGAAAGCCACTTGAAGAATCCTGGATGAACCGGACCAATTCTCAGAATTTCTCAGATTTGACGAATTATCAACCCAAGTTTCTTCCCGGAGCAAACCGGTATAGCGTGGGAGAAACCAGCCATTTTATCCTGTTGCCTATTCTTGAAAAAGCGCTTGTCCAGCTGCTGGATTGGAATCCGGAGCGAATTCAGGAGTATGCGGGTGAGCTAAAAAAATCCTTGGTAAGCTACCAGAACGAGAAGAATTTGCGGTTGGAAGTAAATGAGTATACAGCTAATCATCTGTTTTCCCTTCCTCTGCAATCCGGACAGGATTTGAATCAGGTGAAAAGTTTGCTCGAAAAAGAAAGGATTTTGGTTTCAGTCCGCGGTTCTTCACTTCGGGTTTCGATCAATGTATTTAATGAGCAGGGAGATATTGACCGATTGATCGGAGCACTTGAGTCCTTACCTAAAATTTAACGTAAAAACTGTCTTTTCATTTGGGACGGAAGTCACTTGAAGGCTTCCCCGGTGGAGATTCATAATCTGTCGGGAGATCGCCAGACCAATCCCCGAACCAGTCTTCTTGGTTGTATAGAAAGGAACAAAAATCCTCTCCTGCGCCTCTGGAATTATCCCGGGACCATGGTCTTCAACCTGAATAATAGTACCGGAATCACCCTGACTAATTGCCTTCAGACAGATCGTCCGGTCAGCCAGGGCTTGCAAAGATTCAGAAGCATTTTTTACCAGATTGATCAGGATCATCGTGATCTGATCCGGATCGCACAGTATTTCCAGATCTTCAGGAATAACCTCTGTTCTGATTTGAACCTGAGCATTTCGCAGATCCTCCTTCATCAGGTTCAATACATTTTCAAAAAGTGTTTTTACAGAAACCAGTTCTTTTTTGGGTTCCGGGATATTGGTGTAGTCCCGATAAGCATTCACAAAACCGACCAGGCCACGACTTCGGTTTGCGATTGTTTCCAGGCCTTCCTGAATATCCTGATACCCGTCGCGCTTGATTAGAAAACCTTCCTGCTGCACGTAGCTGTCTTCATCGAGAATCGTTCGAAGTGAGTCCACCAAACTCGAAATCGGAGTGATCGAATTCATGATTTCGTGGCGGAGAACTTTGGTCAGGTTTTGCCAAGCTTCGAGTTCGTTTGACTGGAGCTCGGCGTTGATGTTTTGAAGTGAAAGCAAAGTCCAGCTTTGGCCACCCATTTTGAGGGAAGTGGATTGGATGATGAGGTGGAGGTTTGGATTGACTTTGAAAGAAATTCGCTGACCAGGCTTCATTTCCTGCACTTCTTTCAAAAGTTTGGGAGATAGTTTTCCCAGATCCGAGATCAACCGGAACTGAGGAATCTGGAGCAAATGCTTCGCGGCATTATTGATCACCCCTATTTTTCCAGCTGAGTTGAATGAAATAATGCCGGTATTGATATGCTGAATGATCACCTGCAGGAAAAGCATTTGTTCTTCCTTTTCTGCCCGGGTTTGTTTGAAGACATTCATCACTTCGTTGAAGGCTTTGTTGACTTCTTTGAAAGAACCGCCCATTCCGCTGTCGGAAACGAAACTGCTTGAGAAATCGGTAAACCGGATGGAATCCAGGAATCGGGCGAGTTTCTGATTGATGGAGTTGACATAGTTAATCATCTCGCCCATCTGGAAGATCACTACCAAACCCAAAATCACGGGAGCGAGCAAGAGACTTTGGGTGTAATAAAGCCAAAGTCCGAGCAGAAGGACGAGCGTGATTAGAATTACGCGGATCGCAATTCCTATAAAAAACCTCCTATAAACCATATTTCTCCAATCGTCGGTAGAGGGAAGACCGGGTCAGGCCCAGTTCGTCTGCTGCTCGGGTGATATGTCCATTATGTTTTTGCAGTGCTTTCCGGATCAGGATTCGCTCGACATCCTCGATGTTCAAATGCTCCAAACTCACAGATTCATCCTGACGCTCCGGTTGTTGCATTTTCTGAAGGAAAAGATCCTCCGGCTGAAGCACGTTATGGTTGGTCATGATCACGGCCCGCTCGATGCTATGCTGTAGCTCCCGGATATTCCCAGGCCAGTGATATTTCAGCATTCGCTTGATGAGAGGTTCGGAAGCCTTGCGGATGTCTTTGTTGTACTTTTTTGAATAATAGTTGATGAAGTGATCGGTGAGCAGCGGAATATCCTCCAATCTTTCGCGCAATGGAGGAAGCTGAATCTCGATCGTATTGATGCGATAAAGTAAATCCTGGCGGAAACCATTCTCATAAACCATGCTGTGGATCGGCATATTGGTGGCCGAAATCAAGCGGATATTTACATCGGTTGGGCGATTGGCACCTACACGGGTTACCTGTCGATTTTGCAAAACTGCCAAAAGTTTTGACTGCAGGGACATCGGAAGATTGCCGATTTCGTCCAGGAAAAGAGTGCCTTTATGCGCTTGCTCAAACCGACCTGCCCGGTCTTCTTTGGCGTCGGTGAAGGATCCTTTTTTATGACCGAAAAGCTCGGATTCAAAAAGTGATTGGGTGATTGAACCCAAATCCACGCCCACAAATGCTTCGCGGCTTCTGCGCGAATGGCGGTGAATTGCCCGGGCGATCAGTTCTTTACCGGTTCCGTTTTCTCCCAAAATCAAGACGTTGGCATCCGTCGCAGCCACCCGTTCGATTGTTTCGAAGATCTTTTGCATGGAGGGACTATTGCCGATGATGTCCTTAAACTTGCTATCCATGTCCTGTTGCAGCGTTTGCTTCTGGTCTTTGAGAAGCACTACTTCAAGTTTCTTTTGGCGAAGCTGAAGTGCGGAATTCAAGGTTGCCAGCAGGCGTTCATTTTCCCATGGCTTCAACACAAAGTCTGTCGCACCTTCCTTGATTGCTCTAACTGCAAGATTCACATCTCCATAAGCCGTGATCAGCACGACGACAGCCGAAGGATCAAGTTCCAGAATTCGGTCAAGCCAATAGAAACCTTCCTGACCCGAACTCACATCTTTGGTGAAGTTCATGTCGAGCAGGATGACATCGTATTGCTCATTGTGAACGAGGATCGGAAGCAGATCCGGATTGGTCTCCGTATCCACTTGGGCAAAATGTCTTTTGAGAAAAATTCTTGCTGCTTTCAGCAAATCTTCGTTGTCATCGATGATGAGGATTTTCCCGGTTTTTTGCTCGTTCATTTTTAAAAGTGGTTTAGTTTTGAAATCGAACCTGTATTCAATTCCAGCTTATAGGTATTCTAAAAGCATACCGAAAAAAAGTCTCGCCCGGTTTTTCAACCAAAGTGCCATTTTCGGACAATTTTGACCGTTTTTTGATTTGATTTTGATTGATTTAAGATAGGAATAAAAATGAAGTCCTGAACGATTTTTGTTCGGTGGCGGACGAAATTGTTCGCGTAGAATCTTTTGGTATTTCCTCAAAACTTCGAACTGAGCCAATGAAGCCAATTTTTTGCATGGCATACCATTTGGCATATAGGAGACAGCCCCAAATGGGCATTTGCACACAATGGATAGAAAGTTAGACAAGAAATTCTGGACACCGAAAATGATCGCCATGATAGCCGGCGGTGCAATTTTGCTGGGAGGAATTATTTATCAAATCGGATTTGCAGATCATCGCTCCACGATGAACGTAGAGCAAGACAGGCTGAGCATCGCGACAGTTTCGACAGGTGAGTTTACCGATTACATTTTAGTCTCAGGACAAATTGAGCCTGCCCGGACTGTTTTTTTAGATGCGATCGAGGGAGGCATGGTCAATCAGGTAGTGAGAGAATCTGGAGCTTTGCTCAAAAAGGGTGATACTATTTTGGTTTTGAACAACTCCAATCTTCAGCTTGATGTCATGCAGCGGGAGACGATGCTTTATGAGCAAATCAATAACCTGCGCCAGACCCGATTGCTTCTGGATCAAAATGACCTGAGCCAACAAGGACAATTGGCAGAAATAGATTATCAGATCAGCTTGCTCGAGCCCCAGTATAAAAGATTCAAAGAGCTTCATGAGAAAAAACTGGTTTCAGACCGGGAATTTGAAGAAGTAAAAGAGCAATACGAGTATAATATGAAGCGTCGAAAACTCACCTATACTTCGTATCGAAATGATTCTGTTGCCAGATCTTTTCAGTTGAGTCAACTTCGCCAATCTGAAGGCAGAATGAATGCATCTCTGAACGGTGTCGGAAATATTCTGAATAATCTGGTAATCACGGCACCTATTGCAGGTCAATTGGCTACTCCGGAGCAGATCGAAATCGGTCAGGCGATCAACCCCGGTCAACGATATGGTCAGATCGACATATTGGATGAGTTTAAAGTACGGGTGCCAATCGACGAATTGTACTTGCCGAGAATCGGGCAGGGGTTGAAAGGAAAGTTCACACTAAGCGGGGTGGAGCACGAACTTGAAATCATGAAAATCTATCCTACGATCACCAATGGCCGATTTGAGGTGGATATGAAATTTACCGGAGCAAGTCCTCAGGGAATTAGAAGAGGGCAAAGTGTGAGAATTCGACTTGAGTTGGGAGACAGCGAGCAAAGCTTATTGCTTCCAACTGGAGGATTCTTCAAAGACACCGGAGGAAACTGGGTTTTTGTACTGAATCCAACCACCGGAATGGCAGAGAAAAGAGTGATCCGATTAGGTCGCAAAAATCCTGAATTCTACGAAGTACTCGAAGGTCTGGTCGAAGGCGAAAAAGTCATCATCAGCGGCTATGAGAATTTTGGGACGAATGAGGTGCTGGAGTTGAAATGAGGGTGATTGATGCGGGATGACCGATGACCGATGTCGGATGTTTTGGGACCGAAGACGGAAGACGGAGGACGGAAGAGGCATTATTCTAACTTTCAATCCAAGAATTCAATAGTGAGCTATTGAGAACGAAAGTGACCGAAGACTGGAGACCGAAGACGGAAGAGGCATTAATTGGACCTTCTGGCAGAGATCTAAAATAGAGAGCTATGGAAAATGAAAAGGGTTTCAAGTTCGAAAAGTTGATTATTTGGCAACGTGCTATGGAATTGGGTGAAGAGGTAAATCTTATAGCTCGTGAATTTCCAAAAGACGAATTGTATAACCTGTCTTCCCAAATTCGAAGAGCAGTCGATTCCATTGCACTTAATATTGCAGAAGGATCAATTGGGCAGAGCGACCCTGAACAAAGAAAGTTTATTGGGTATGCATTGAGGTCTTTGGCTGAGGTGGTCACCTGCTTTCACAAAGCAAAAAGAAGAAAATACATTCCTGATGAAGTTTATCAAAAACTGTATTCTGATTCCTTCAATTTAATGAACATGATTATCGCATTTCAAAAAAATATAAAGTAATGATTCTGGTTTGTGGATCCGGTCGGCTACTTCGGTCTTCTATCTCCCTTTTCAGTTTTAAACCCTTTCGCAATAAAAAAATAACGAAATGAATTTGGCGATTGGACCCGGATGGTCACTTCGGTCTTCTGTCCTCCGTCTTCCGTCTTTCTTCACCAACACGTCATCCATCATCAAACAAGCACCACATCTATGCAAAACGTCATCAAAACAGTCAATCTCCGTAAGCTATATGCTACCGAGGAAGTAGAAACTACCGCACTGGACAGCATCCAGATCGAAATCAAAAAAGGAGAATTTGTCGCCATCATGGGACCTTCAGGTTGTGGGAAATCCACGCTTCTGAATATCATCGGACTTCTTGATAATCCCGATGGAGGTGAATATTATTTCCTCGATCAGGAAGTTGCCAAATTCTCTGAAAGACAGCGCTCTTCCCTAAGAAAAGGAAACATCGGATTCGTGTTCCAGTCATTCAACCTGATTGATGAATTGACTGTATTCGAAAACGTCGAGCTTCCGCTGCTTTACTTGAAAATACCTTCCGACGAGCGCAAGAAAAAAGTGGAGGAAGTTCTGACCCGCATGAATATCATGCATAGAAGAAATCACTTTCCTCAGCAACTTTCCGGTGGTCAGCAGCAGCGTGTGGCGATTGCCAGAGCGATTGTTGCCAAGCCATCTGTGATCCTTGCCGATGAACCTACAGGTAACCTGGATTCGACAAACGGTGAAGAAGTGATGCGACTATTGGAGGAACTCAATAACGAAGGAACTACCATCGTGATGGTAACTCACTCTCCGCACGACGCCAACTACGCCCACCGAATCATCAATCTATTCGACGGAAAAGTCGTGACTGAGAATATCAGGGAGCAGTTTCATGTTTGAAAAAAGACGGGAGACGGAAGACCGAAGACGGAAGAGGCATCAATTTAACTTTCAATCCAAGAATTCAAATAGAGAGATCTTGAGGATGAAAAGGATTGAAGTTTGAAAAAGTAAGCTTCATAACAATTGAAATTTGATTTTGGGAGATGGACCCGAATGGCTGCTTCGGTCTTCGGTCATCGGTCTTCCGTCTTATTTATCATAAAATAAACAACTGATTTTGGGAGATGGACCCGGATGGCTGCTTCGGTCTTCGGTCATCGGTCTTCCGTCATTTTAAAATCTTCCATGCTCCGCCACCAACTACTCCTCGCATTTCGGAACTTCACCAAGTTCAAGTCAATTTTTGCGATCAACTTATTTGGGTTGGCGATGGGGCTGACGACTGTCATTCTGATCCTGCTTTGGGTGAAAGATGAATTGGCTTTCAACACGTATCATGAGAAAGGGGATCGGATCTATCAGGTGATGACCAATCATGATAATTCGGGAGGAATCGTAACTATTCATGTTGGACCTGGCCTTTTGGCAGAAGCGATGGGAGAGGAGTTTCCTCAGATTGAAAAAGTCGCTGCCACTTCCCCTTTTATCGAGGGCGTTTCCCTTTCGGAAGAAGAGAACAAGATTACCGGCGCAGGGCTTTTTGTCGATCAGGAATACTTTGATATTTTCTCAGTAGAGTTTCTTTCGGGAAATCCGGAACAGGCGGTTACAGATTTGAATTCCATCGTACTCTCAGCTTCTGTTGCGGAGAAGCTTTTTGGTTCAGCGGAAAATGCCCTGGGGAAATCTATTTCCTGGCAGGTTTTTGATTTTGCAAACGAGGTGAAAGTGACAGGAGTCTATCAGGATTTCCCGGTTCATTCCACCGAAAGACCTGAGTTTTTGCTTGCTTTTCCCTATTTCAAAAATATGCTGGGAGATGGCCTGCACTGGGATAATCACAACGCATCGACTTATTTTTTACTCGCCGATGGAGTAAATCCGGATGAATTTAATCCCCTGACCGAGAAATTTATTCAGTCCAAATTGGCGGAATCCAATGTCACCTTGATGCCACAGCTGTTCAAAGACCGCTATCTCTATGGCACGTATGAAGATGGAAAAGTGGCCGGAGGAAGAATCAGCTATGTGAAGCTTTTCTCGGGAATCGCCCTTTTCATTCTGATTATCGCCTGCATCAATTTTATGAACCTGACGACGGCAAGATCCATGAGTCGGCTCAAGGAAATAGGAGTCAAAAAATCCATGGGCGCGAGTCGTCAGGGACTTTTCAACCAATTCCTCGTGGAGTCCATGCTCCTGACTTTTTTGGCTTTAATCCTAGCAATCGCCTTTTCCTACATTCTCCAGCCTGTTTTCAATCAGGTAACTTCCAAAACTCTGGGTTTGGACTTTCAGCCTGATTTGATCCTGATTCTCGGTGGAGTTTGGCTGGTGACGAGCTTTCTGGCAGGAATCTATCCGGCTGTTTACTTATCCAAATTTAAGCCGATGGAGGTGATGAAGTCCAACCTGAAAGGAAGTTTCGGGGAATTGCTGGCAAGAAAAGGTCTGGTGGTATTTCAGTTTGCAATTTCTCTCCTCCTAATCATCGGAATCTCGGTGATTGGCAAGCAAATGAGTTTCATCCAAAGTCAAAACCTCGGTTATGATCAGTCTCATCTACTTCAGGTAAATGCCTCTGTGATCAGTGCAACTCAGTTGGGGCCATTTCTTGAGCAGGTCAAATCTGTACCGGGTGTGGAAAATGCATCGAGTCTGAACCATCCATTGGTCGGGATGAGAAGCTCCACGATTGGGTTGACCTGGGAAGGAAAAACTGAGGAGGATGTGAAGTTTGAAAACATCTCCGTCAACATGGGTTTGATCGAGACGATGGGTTTTGAATTGGTTGCCGGGCGATCCTTCTCGCCAGATTTTGGGGAGGAAAACACCAAAATCATCTTGAATGAATCTGCCATCCGAATCATAGGATTTGATGAGCCGGTTGGTAAAATCGTGAACCTTTGGGGAGATGACATGGAAGTGATCGGAGTGATCAAAGACTTCAATTTCGAATCTCTGAAAGAGACGGTAAAACCTGCTTTTATCAAATATGATCCGGCTTTTGCCGAGAAAGTGATGGTGCGCCTGAACCCGGAAAATCAACAGGCAAGCATTGCCGGGATTTCAAAAATCTTCGAAACCACGACTTCCCAAACCTTGGAATATTCTTTCCTGGACGAAGATTATCAAACCCTTTATCAGGCCGAACAGCGAGTAGCCAAACTTGCCAATTACTTTGGGATCGTAGCGATTTTCTTGTCCTGTCTAGGTCTGTTTGGACTAGCAGCATTTACGGCTGAGAAGCGTAAAAAAGAGATCGGAGTACGCAAAGTCATGGGAGCTTCCATGATGGGAATCCTGACATTGGTGTCCAGAGACTTTGTGCAACTTGTCCTGATTTCAATCCTGATTGCGATTCCCCTTGGTTGGTATTTCGCCAATTCCTGGTTGGAGACTTATGCCTTCCAGACGAATCTCAGCTGGTGGATTTTCGCAGGTTCGGGAATCGTCTTGCTGATTATCGCCTTGGGAACTGTCGGTTTTCAGGCATACAAAGCTGCTTCTGCTAATCCGGTCAATTCTTTGCGAAGCGAGTAGAACAGTATCAAGAAGCAAGACACAAGTTTGGAGAAGCAAGAAGCAAGATGCAAGACACAAGACACAAGAAGTAAGACTGAAACCGAGAATTCAACTACTAACTACTAACCACTAACCTCTCACGACTTCCCAACCTCGCAACTCCCATGCTGACCAACTATCTAAAAATCGCATTTCGAGGCTTTGCCAAAAACAAACTCACCTTTTTCATTAATCTTTTTGGGCTTTCGCTCGGGCTTTGGGCAGCAATCCTGATTGGGCTTTGGATCAAAAGTGAGTTTGAAGTAGGAAAAGGTCTTCCCGAAATAGAGCAAGCATACCGGGTCATGGAGCACCAATCTTATGGAGCCCAGATTTTTACTACCAATTCTACTCCCGGAATATTGGCAGAGACGATGAAGGAAAACCTTTCCGAAGTGGAAAGAGCAGCAACCTTTTCCTGGAATGAAGAGCACCTGTTTGTACAGGGTGAAAACAAGGTGAAGCTCACCGGATTTTATGCAGGGGAAGATTATCTCCATATTATGCAGTTTCCTTTTCTCCATGGCACCCGGGAAAAAGCTCTGAGTGATAAATCCCATATCATCTTGACAGAAGATGCTGCGATTAAACTTTTTGGTAAATCTGATGCGATCGGTGAGTCGGTAGAACTTGTGTCAAATGAAGGAAAGGAACTCTATATCGTTCAGGGAGTTTTGGCTGATTTGGGAGGAAAAGTTGCCACTACTTTTGAATACATCCTGCCTTATCGGGTGATGTTTGACAAGCCCTACAACGAGTGGATGAAATATTGGGGAAATAACGGGCCGAGCACAATTTTGAAACTCCGGGCTGGAACTGATCCGAATAAATTTTCCGCTTCTATCAAAAACTTTATCCGCGAGCAAAAGCAGGCAGATAACGAGGAAAGCAATGTAGATTTATTTGTTTTTCCGCAAAGTGAATTCTATCTCCACGGATCCTGGAAAGACGGAAATCTTCAGGAAGGCAGGATCAAAACCGTAAAACTATTTGCGATGATCGGCTTCTTCATCTTGATCATTGCCTGCATCAATTTCATGAACCTCTCCACATCCAAGTCGCAAAAACGAGCTAAAGAAGTGGGAGTAAGAAAAGTCTCTGGCGCGGACAAGGCTTCTTTGGTTTACCAATTCCTAAGTGAATCTGTTTTGGTCACACTTTTCTCAGGTTTATTGGCTCTGATTTTTGTTCAGGTTACGCTACCGATCTTTAACAATCTGACAGGGAAACTGCTGGAGATTCCATATTCAGATGGCATATTCTGGCTACAGTTTCTTGGTGTACTCGCATTTACAGGTTTGGTGGCAGGGAGTTATCCCGCATTTTATCTCTCCGGAACAAAGGTTATTTCCGTTTTCAAAAATCACCTCTCAGGTAATAAAAACGTCGTTTTGGCAAGAAAAGGCTTGGTCCTTTTCCAATTTATTTTGGCGACTGGAATGATTGTGTCCACCGTGGTGATTTTTAAGCAAATCAATTATGCGCTCAGTCAAGATTTGGGTTATGAAAAGGATCAGCTGGTTTTGGTGCCTCTTGAAGGAGATTTGTTCAGGAAATATGAGATTTTCAAAACCCAGTTGGAAAACAAACCAAATATTGAATCTGTCACCAAAACAACGCACAGCTTGTTTGGTAGAAACTCCAATACGGGAGATGTAGAGTGGGAGGGAAAAGACCCTGACTTTAATGCACTTTTTGAGCGGATTTTGGTGGATTATGATTTTCTGGAAACCATGGGAATGGAGTTGATCGAAGGATCAGATTTCTCAAGAGAAAAGGGTGCTGATTCCACTCAGTCTGTGATCCTCAACCGTCGGGCTCTTGAGATAGTCACCCAAAACGATCCCGAATTGCGTACAATCAAGATCAATGGTGAAGTAAAACAGATCACCGGTGTGGTGGAAAATTTCCACTTTCAAAGTTTTCACGAAACCATGGAACCTGCCTTTTTGATTTTGGATCCGAATAATTCTTACTATGCCTTTGTTCGGGTTAAAGCCGGTGAAATGGAGGAGACCTTAGCCGAAATTCAGCAGGTGGCAGAACAACTCAATCCGGTTTTTCCTTTCACCTATCAGTTTATGGATGAGAATTACGCAAGATTGTATCAGGACGATGTGAGGCTCAGGGATCTGGCGCAGTATTTCAGCATCCTGACGATTTTGATTTCTTGTTTGGGTTTGATGGGTTTGTCGGCACATATCGCCGAGCAAAAAAACAAGGAAATCGGGATTAGAAAAGTACTGGGTGCTTCCACACTTTCCATTCTTAATGTAATAAACAGAGAGTTTATTGCCATCGTAGCTATTTCCATTGTGATCGGATCCGGGTTTGCTTACTGGTTTATGAGCGATTGGCTGGAAGGTTACGCATACCGGATTGATTTCGAGTGGTGGTTTATTCCGCTTGCAGCGGCGACTATTCTTGGGATAGCCCTGGTCACAGTGACATTACAATCCTTGAAAGCAGCAAGTTCAAATCCGGTGAATGCGATCAAGAGCGAGTGATTGGTGTTTAGTCGCAGTGATCAGTTTTAATTCGTCACTCCGAGGAACGAGGAGTCTCATTCAGGATGCAGGATGACCGATGACGGATGACCGATGAAGTGGGCAGTAGCAGTGTTCAGTCGCAGTGCCGATAGCTATCGGTATCAGTTTTAAGTTTTAGGAGTCCTTCAAATTTCCCCACTTCCAATGATGCTTTGAAAGCGGCAGTGGACAGTTGACTGTGGTCTGTTGACCGATTTATTTAGCCATAAAATCAACCAATATGCTTACCAATTACCTCAAAATTGCATATAGAAGCCTTGTCAAGCGCCGGCTTTTCACTTTGGTCAACCTGCTTGGATTGGTTCTCGGCTTGGTTAGTTTTTTAGTTTTGTTTGCCTATGTGGCTACCCAATGGAGTTACAATGATTTTCATAGCCGCAAAGACGATCTTTATCGAATCGTAGTGACAGAGGGAAATGGTGATTTCGAGACTTATTTGCCACCTGGATATGCATCTATTCTCGAAAATAATTTTGAGCAAATCGAGTCAGTCAATCGCTTCGCCGAAGGAATAGGAGGAGGATTGATTGCTGTGCCGGATACAGATCTTGCTTTCACAGAAGAAAAAATCAATTTCGTGGAAGGCGGTTTTTTCCAAACATTCTCTTTTCCCAAGAGCCGAGGAAATGCAGATTTAAACGCTCCCAATACTGCTGTGCTCACCGATCAAATTGCCGAAAAGCTTTTTGGAAATCAGGATCCGCTTGGCAAAGTTTTCACGTTGAGCAATCAGTTTGGCAAGTCAGAAATTACCGTCACAGGTGTCATCGAACGCATTCCTGATCCGTCAGATTTGCAGGGTGAAGTCTTCGTTTCCATTCACACGTTGGAGAATCCCGGCAACCGGCAAGGAAATGACTGGGCTGACCCAAATGGATTGGAGTCCGGATTTGTCAACCTTTTTCTCCTGACCAAAAGCGGAGTGTCATCAGAGGAGCTTTCTGAGCAATTGACTTCATTTATCCGCAAAAATCCCGGATCGGAGAAAACTACAATTCTACTTCAGCCGCTGAGTGATATCCACCTCGGAAATAGCCTCAGTGATCCGCTTCCCAGCTATTCGGAGATGGGTTCGGTTTTGGTTTTTCTGGCAATTGCCATCCTTATTTTGGGGATTGCCTATGTTAATTACCTCAACTTGTCTTCCGCTTCCATCCTGACCCGAATCAAGGAAGTCAAAATGAGAAAAGTCCTGGGTGCGAGATCCTGGCAACTTGCTCAGCAATTTATGACGGAGACACTTTTACTCCTTTTCCTGGCGGCCTTGATTTCTACTTTTCTGATTTACCTAGTCGGTCCGTTTTTAGATGATGTTTTTGGCACCACTATCTGGATCGGTTCCTTGATTCAGCCGCAGGTGGTGTTGTTGATTTTTGGTGTTATGCTCACCTGTTCCGTTATTTCAGGATTTTATGTGGTCGTTCTTTCCGGGTCTTTTGATCAGAAAGCCAACTTGAAATTCAAACCGGAAAGTCAAGTGCTGCGCAAGTCGCTGGTTGTTTTCCAGTTTGTAATTTCAGTGGGAATCATCATTTGCACCCTAGTCATCAAGGATCAGCTTTCCTTTATGCAAAACCAGAATTTGGGGATGAATGTAAGCCAAAAAGTGGCCATCGCAGGTCCCAATGATGCGGGGGACAATCGCAGTTCCAAAATGAATTCCTTCAAGGAATCACTCCGTTCATTGTCTTTCGTCAATGGTCTTGCCGGTTCAAACAACGTTCCGGGAATCGGCTATAATTTCTCCGCAGGAGGAATCACGCCCTTGGTTCCACGACCTGAGGACGAAGAATACAATTATTCCATGCTGATTGTCGACGATCAGTTTTTCCCCGTTTACGAGATCGAACTAGCTGCAGGAAGAAATTTCAATTTGGAAGAGACTCAGGCGAGCTGGAATACGATCAATAAATTGGTTCTCAATGAAAAGGCAATTTTGCAGTTGGGTTTTGAGTCTGCGGAAGCAGCAGTAGGTCAAAGCATCCTTTGGGGAAAACCCTTTGAAATTGTTGGAGTGGTGAAGGATTACCACCATATGTCACTTCGAGAAGAAATCAAGCCAACTATTTTTCTGGCAAGTCAGGCAGATGGTTTTTTCACTCTCACGATGGACCCCGCAAATATCCGGGATAACCTGGCGGATATTCAGTCACTCTATCAGGAAATCTTTCCCGGAAATCCGTTTAATTACTCGTTCATGGACGAAGTATTTGCTCGGCAATATCAGCAGGAAGCTCAATTAAGCCTGGCATTTAGCATCGCCGGGATCTTAGCAATTGTAATTTCTTGTCTGGGTTTATTCGCGTTGGCGGCGTATTCTGTGCAGCAGCGAACCAAGGAAATTGGGATCAGAAAAGTGATGGGAGCGAGCAGCCAAAGTCTGATCCAACTTGTGAGCAAGGATTTCATCGTGTTGGTTTCGATTGCCATCGTTTTGGCTTTCCCGATTTCCTGGTATGTGATGGATAGCTGGCAAGCAGGTTTTCCATACAAGGCAGGTTTGTCTTTGCTGACATTTGGCTTGGCGGGTGGATTAACGCTTTTGATCGCTTTACTGACTGTGGCAACTCAGGCGATCCGTGCTGCCTGGGCAAATCCGGTGGAGGCGATTCGGTCGGAGTGACCAGTTTGCAGTGTTCAGTTTTCAGTCGCAGTATGCAGGCAACTTACAACCGATAACCGTTCACCGTTTACCAATAACTTACAACTGACAACCTATCACTTCTTCAAAAAAACAGACTGCTTCTTCGTACCTCATCGCAGTGACGTGGCAATAACCGACAACTGACAACCTATCACTTCTTCAAAAAAAACAGACTGCTTCTTCGTTCCTCATCGCAGTGACGTGGCAATAACCGACAACTGATAACAGACAACCTTTAACCCAATTTCCCATGCTCAAGAACTACTTCAAAATCGCCGTTCGGAATCTGTTGAAAAATAAGGTTTATTCCTTTATCAACGTGTTGGGTCTGACGCTTGGGTTCATTTGCTGCATGCTGATCATGCTTCATGTGAAAGATGAATTGTCGTATGACAAGTTTTTGCCAAATCACGAAAACATCTATCGGGTGGCTTTGGAGCGGATTTATCCGGATCATGTCAGTTTCTACGCCATCATTCCGGACAGCTATGCCGAGGTGATTTCCAAAGAAGTGAAAGGAGTCGAAGAAGCGACGAGGTTGTTCAATTTTGGTGGTGCCAATGTGATCGAATATGGTGATCTGAAGTTTGAAGAGCGAAACCTGGCTGCTGCAGATTCTAATTTCTTTCAGGTCTTTGGCTTCGAAATTTTAAAAGGTGATCCCAAAACAGCTTTGAGTGATCCGAATACGATTGTGATTTCCGAAGCCGTGGCCCAAAAAATTTTCAAAGATGAAAACCCAATCGGTAAATCGTTGACTCAAAATGAACAGGATTTTGAAGTGGTGGCGGTCATGCAGAATGTGCCTGAAAACTCTCATTTCAAATTTGATTTTTTATTTTCTTCTGTTTCATTTCCCTTTTTGGAGCAGGAAAACTTCACCGGGTTTTCAGCTTTCACCTATCTGAAGCTAAACCCTGAAGTAACTCCGGAGTCCGTTCAAAGCCAAATTCCAGCTTTGGTAGCCAAGTATGCTTCCGGTCAGATCGAGCGTGATTTGGGAATTGATTATGCCGATTATACAAAGGCAGGCAATGGCTATAATTACTTCCTCCAGCCTTTGACAAGTATTCATCTCCACTCCAATCTTGAGGCGGAGATGAAGGCAAACGGAAATTATCTGTACGTCTACATTTTTATTTCCATCGCCATTTTTATCCTTGTTTTGGCGTGTATCAATTTTATAAACCTGGCTACAGCAAGATCTGCTGACAGGGCAAAAGAAGTAGGAGTGAGAAAAGCAATGGGTTCTGATCAAGGTCAAATCATTGCTCAATTCCTTCTGGAAGCTATTTTATTAACTTTCATCAGTCTCCTGATCGGAATTGTGATGGTAAGTTTTGCCGTTCCTTTCTTCAACAACCTGGCTCAAAAAACCTTAATTTTTGACTTTTCAGCATTGATGACCGCTCTTCCTGTTTTGATGGGTTTTGGGATTCTGGTCGGGCTGCTAGCCGGATATTATCCCGCATTTCACCTATCCAACCTAAATACAATCAGCATCCTGAAAGGCAAGCTTCAGGCGAGCAAAGGCAATTGGCTGCGAAATGGTTTGGTGGTTTTCCAGTTTGTAATCGCCATTATTTTGATTTCAGGCACGTTGATCATCAGCAGGCAAATTGATTTCATTCAATCTGTGAGTTTGGGTTTTACGAAGGAAAATGTGTTGGTTCTGGAGCGATTTGGAAATGGTCCACAAAGTGAAGTGATCAAGGAAGAAATCAAAAAAATACCGGGAGTGATAGCTGCGGGCGGTACCAGTACCATGCCGGGAAGAGGGACTTTTGGGGTGCAATTTACCAGGCCTGGCGGAGCAGATGTTTTAACGACTAAGGGACTTTCCACCGAGGCAGACTTTTTTTCCACATTGGAAATTAAGTCTGTAAAAGGCCGACTTTTCGATGAAAATTTCAACGATTCATTATCTCTGATTCTCAATGAGGAAGCAGTAAAAGTCTTTTTTGGTGATACTGATCCGATTGGTCAGCGACTGATGAATACAAATAATATCAATGGTGAAGTGGTCTCAACTGAACTGACAGTGGTCGGAGTGGTGGAGAATTTCAACTTTGAGTCATTACACAGCGAGGTAACTCCTTTGGCAATTTTTAATTCGAAGAATCCAGCCGGATTTATGAATTTTCTGGCAATTCGGTTTGAGGGAAACAGACAAAACGAAGTATTGGCCGAGGTGGAAAAGAAATGGCAGGAACTCTCTCAGGGAGAAGCAATCTCCTATTTCTTCCTGGATAATAATCTAGCCGAACTCTATAAAAATGAGCAGACATCCGGAAAAATTCTCAGCGTGTTTTCCATCCTTGCTATCCTGATCGCATGCATTGGTTTATTTGGTTTGGCGGCTTATACGGCTTTTTTGCGAACCAAAGAGATCGGAGTCCGCAAGGTCTTGGGGGCTTCTGTTGGCAGTATTGTCGTATTACTTTCATTGAATTTTGCCAAACTGGTAGGGATTGCTTTCCTGATAGCTGTGCCTGTTGCCTGGTTTGCGATGGATAGCTGGCTGGATTCATTTGCATTCAAGATCGATTTGGGAGTTTGGGTATTTGTATTTGCGGGATTGATTACGCTAGTGATTGCTTTGCTTACGGTCAGTTATCAGGCAATCGCCGCGGCTATTGTGAATCCGGTGAGAAGTTTGAAGAGTGAGTGAATTTAGTGGGCAGTTTTCAGTAAGCAGTTAACAGTTTGCAGTATACAGTGAACAGTGATCACTGAATGAACTCTGACCACTGAACACTGCGACTGATCACTGCGACTGATCACTAATCCCTGCCCACTGACTACTGCGACTGAACACTGACCACTGCGACTGGTCACTGATCACTGCAAACTGAATACTGCCAATGCCTACTGAATACTTGTTCGGGAGCGAACAAAAACCGGGTTGTACGGACAATTTTAATTCTAAAAAAGGCTTCAAAACAGAATTTGAGGCCTTTTTTTGCTTTGGCACAATCTGTGAAAAAATACTTGGAGAAACCAACTTAAAATAAAACGCTATGAACTTCGCTAAAACAACAGCTACCATTTTCCTCCTGTTCTTACTGGGAACTACCGTACAAGCACAGGGAACTGAAACACGCACACCCGGATCATTTACTAAAGTTGAGTCGGGCGGAAGCTGGGATGTGTTCATCAAAAAAGGAAGTAAGGACGAAGTGAAACTCGTTTCAACCAACATCTCACTTGATAAAGTCATCACGGAAGTGGATGACAACGAACTCAAGATTAAACTTGAAAAAGGGAATTATCAAAAAGTAGGATTGACAGTCTATGTGACTATCAGGGACTTGGAAGGAATCGGAACATCTGGTTCAGGAAACATGATTGTTGAATCATATTTCGGTGCGGATGAATTCAGCATTGGCCTTTCCGGTTCAGGAAACATTGAAACGAAAAATATTCTCGCAGAAGAAATCAACATCGGAATGAGCGGTTCGGGATCTATCTCGATTGAAGGAGGTTCCGCTGAAGAAATATCCATTGGCCAATCAGGTTCCGGCAAACTCAATGCGCTTGAATTGACTGGAGAATCAGTTAAAATCGGAAAGTCAGGCTCCGGCGAAACATACATCGGAGCAACTGAAAGTCTGACTGTTTCATCTTCAGGTTCCGGAAATGTCTATTACAAAGGGAATCCCGGGGATAAATCAATCGCAAGTTCAGGTTCGTCCAAAGTTATTCAGAAATAGGGATTGGAGAATAGGGATTAGGAGATTAGAGAATAAGAGATTAAAGATCCCGATAGCTATCGGGAGAGAGTAAGAGAAAAGAATCAGGGTCCCACTGGGATTGCCAGTTGGGTTTTTAACAAATAAAATTTCAAATCCCCATGTTCAAAAACTACTTCAAGATTGTATTTCGGAATGCCCGGAAGAATCCACTTTATGTTTTGATCAATATTTTCGGGCTTGCCGTGGGGATGGCGGTCAGCATTTTGATTTTTCTGTTTGTTCAGCATGAGCTGAGCTATGATCAATATCATGAGAAGGCGGATCGAATCTACAGAGTTTCGCGGTCCTGGTCCAATCAGGATGGTGAAGTGAGTCTGCATTTGGGACATGCCGCGCCACCTTTTGGACCGCTGATTCAGTCTGATTTTGGGGATGATGTGGAGGTAGCGGTTCGTATTTTTAACTTCAATCCTTTGGTCAAGTACGGCGAAAATGCTTTTGAAGAAGAGCGATTTTTCTTCGCAGATCCGGAGGTTTTTGAGGTGTTTTCCTTCAACCTTTTGCAGGGAGATCCCAAGACAATCCTGAAGGATGCCGATGCGATTGTAGTTTCTGAATCCACGGCAAGGAAATATTTTGGGAATGATAATCCTGTCGGAAAAGAATTGGAAATGATCCTTGCAGGTCAGCCGGCAACTTTTCAAGTAAGAGGAGTGATGGAAGACATGCCTGACAACTCCCATTTTCATGCAGATTTTCTGGCTTCAATGGTTCCGGTAGTCGCATTTTATGGAGGTCAGGAAGCATTCATGAGTAATTACGGTTCGAATAATTTTTCAACCTATTTACTGCTGAAAGAAGGTGTGAATGCAAAATCCCTGGAAGCAAAACTTCCTGAAATGATCGATCGGCATATGCCGGAAAATCAGGCGGGAATCGCGGCTTCTAAAGGAACAAAACTCACCCTTTGGCCATTGACGGATATCCATTTGTATTCCAATCTGGATTCCGAGATCGAGCCAAACGGCAACATCGATTACGTGTACATTTACCTGGCCGTGGCGCTTTTCATCCTGCTGATCGCCTGCATCAACTTCATGAATCTCTCTACTGCCCGATCTTCTTTGCGGTCGATGGAGGTGGGGCTTCGCAAAGTAATGGGAGCTGACAAGATCCTTTTGGTGCGTCAGTTTATGGGGGAATCCTTCGTGATGACCTTCATTTCCCTCGTTTTGGCTCTGCTGATAGTGTATTTCTTTTTGCCCACTTTTTCGGATTTCACAGAGAAGCAACTCAGTCTGAATTTCATAGAAAACCCTGAATATTTAATTGGTTTGGCAGGTTTGGTTCTGATAGTCGGAATAGTTTCGGGAAGTTATCCTGCGCTTTTCCTTTCCGGGTTTTCTCCTTCCAAAGTGCTCAAAGGAGCTTTCAAAGCAGGAAAAGGACATGAGAACTTCAGATCTGTTTTGGTGGTGGGTCAGTTTGCGATTTCAGTTGTTTTGATCGTTGCCGTTTTGGTAGTGGTCCGACAATTGAATTTCATGCAAAGCAAAGATTTGGGCTTTGCCAAAGATGATTTGGTAGTGCTTCCTACAAGTGCTCCAATCAATGAAAATTATCTAATCATTAAAGATCGATTGGAAAATCATCCTGGAATCAAAGCGGTGAGTATGTCAAGCCGTGTTCCTTCGGGTAGATTGTTGGATTCTCAGGGAGGTTCGGCGGAAGTAAACGGTGAACTTTCGCAGATCAATGTCAGGATCGCTGATATCCATGTGAGTCATGATTATTTGAAAACCTACGGGATTCCGATTGTGCAGGGAAGAGATTTTGATTTCAAACTGGCAAGCGATTCCACTGAGGCTTTCATTCTGAATGAAGCTGCGATTCGGGCAGTTGGATGGGCAAGTCCCGAGGAAGCCATCGGCAAACAATTCCAATATGGTGGAAGACGCGGTTTTGTGACGGGGGTGATGAAAGATTTCCACTTCGAATCCCTGCATCAGCCGATTGTACCGATTGTCTTCATGATTTCTCAAGACAGAAATAACCTCGTTAGCATCAAATACGATGCAGCTGAAAAGGATCAGGTGTTGGCTTACCTGAAAGAAGAATGGGCGAGTTTGAGACCTGATTTTCCTTTTGACCCGCTGTTTGTAGACGAAGGTTTCAATGCACAATATGAGGCAGAAGAAAGAGTTAAAACGATTTTCACCTTCTTCTCGGGTTTGGCAGTTTTGATTTCCATTCTCGGACTTTTTGGGTTAACAACTTTTGCTACAGCTCAGCGAACCCGGGAAATCGGAATCCGAAAAGTGATGGGAGCGGAGACCGGAAATATCCTCACGTTGCTTGGAAAGGATTTTATGAAGCTTGTACTAATTGGATTCCTGATCGCAATCCCGATTTCCTGGTTTGGGATGAGCAGTTGGCTGGAGGATTTCGCTTATAAAATCGGAATCAGCTGGACTGTATTCCTTTGGGCAGGATTGATCGCCGGGATTATTGCTGCCATCACCGTCACCTCACAAACCTTAAAAGCAGCTTGGGCAGATCCGGTGAAAAGTATTAAGAGTGAGTAGGGATCAGTTGGCAGTTTGCAGTCTCAGTTTGCAGTCTCAGTTTGCAGTATTAAGAAGCCATGGTGGGTTTAAGTTGGCAGTGTTCAGTCTGCAGTGATTAGTTTGCAGTAGCAGTGATCAGTCTCAGGATGTCGGTTAGTTACCGGTCATGTCGAACGAAGAGAGACATCTGTTTCATATTACCTTTCCCCTAATTGGGACCTCTCCTTCGTCGAGGTGACCGTTCCACCTCCCACTTCACAACTTCCCAACTGCCAACAGACTGCTTCTTCATTCCTCATCGCAATGACGTGGTGAAAACTGCCCACTGAACACTGCCCACTGAATACTGAAAACTGAATTGCCTTTCCCCATTTCTTTACGAACTTTGAGACTTATCATTCTGTAAGATTTTGGCCTCAAAAGTACTTTTCATCACTCCCCCGTTTACGCAGCTGAATACTCCTTATCCGGCAACGGCCTATCTGAAAGGCTTTCTCAATACTCTTGGCGTGGAATCCAATCAGGCGGATTTGGGAATTGAAGTGATTCTCAGACTTTTTTCCAAAACTGGCTTGACCAAAGTCTTCGAAAGCATCGATCCTGAAAACACAGATCTCTCTGATAATTCAGCGCGTATTCTTCGTCTGAAAGCCAATTACCTTCAGACGATTGATCCTGTGATTGCTTTTCTTCAGGACAAAAACCCAACTCTAGCCTACAGTATTTCTCAGGGAGATTACCTTCCTGAGGCCAGCCGATTTGAGCAAATCGATGATCTGGAGTGGGCTTTTGGGACGCTTGGGGTTCGGGATAAGGCACGTTATTTTGCCACTTTATATTTGGAAGATATTGGAGATTTAATCACGGAATTGATTGATCCGCATTTTGGTTTCAGTCGCTATGCCGAGCGATTGGGTATGTCGGCCTCAAGTTTTGACGAGATGAATGAGGCGCTGCAGCAACCCAATGGCCTGATCGACGATATTTTGCTGGGATTGCTTGAGGAGAAAATCAAAACGTATCAACCAACTTCTGTTGCCTTTTCCGTCCCTTTTCCAGGCAATCTCTACGGCGCTTTCAAATGCGGTCAATATATCAAAACCCATCATCCTGAGATCAGCGTCTGGATGGGCGGTGGCTATCCGAATACCGAACTCAGATCGCTGAAAGAGCCGCGCGTTTTTGACTACATCGACTTTATCGTGCTGGACGACGGGGAAGCACCGATCCGATTGCTGCTTGATCATCTGGATGGGAAAAGACCGATCACTGAACTCAAACGCACGTTCGTCCGAATAGACGGAGCCGTGAAATTCCTGAATAATTCTGCCGTCAAAGACGTTCCTCAGCGCGAGGTGGGAACGCCCGATTACAGTGATCTGCAACTTCAAAACTACCTCTCTGTAATCGAAATCGCCAATCCCATGCACCGGCTTTGGAGCGATGGGCGATGGAATAAACTCACCCTGGCACATGGTTGCTACTGGGGAAAATGTACTTTTTGTGATGTCTCGCTCGATTATATCGGTCGATACGAACCTATCAACGCATCGATTCTCTGCGACCGGATCGAGGAGATCATGGAGCAAACCGGCGAAAATGGATTTCACTTTGTGGATGAAGCCGCACCGCCGGCACTTATGCGCGACCTTGCGATTGAGATCATCCGAAGAGGAATCACCGTGGTCTGGTGGACGAATATCCGCTTCGAAAGCAGTTTTACCGCCGACCTCTGTCGACTTCTTCGCGCTTCGGGTTGCATAGCAGTTTCGGGCGGGTTGGAAGTGGCTTCGGATCGATTATTAGCTTTGATCAAAAAGGGCGTGACTGTGGCCCAAGTCGCTCAGGTTACCAATCATTTCACCCAAGCAGGGATAATGGTTCATGCATATCTGATGTATGGATTCCCAACTCAAACCACTCAGGAGACGATCGATTCGCTGGAGATGGTTCGCCAGTTATTCGAAGCAGGTGTGCTGCAATCAGGCTTTTGGCACCGGTTTGCAATGACAGCCCATAGTCCGGTTGGATTGGATCCGGCAGCTTTTGGGGTGAAAAGAACAGGAGCAAGCGAGGGGACTTTCGCTAATAACGAGTTGGGTTTTGTGGATTCTTCAGGCGTGGATCATTCACTATTTTCCGAAGGCCTTCGGAAATCACTTTTCAATTACATGCATGGAGTGGGTTTTGAGATTCCGCTGAAGGAATGGTTTGAAACCAAAACTCCTACGACTACCATTTCGAAGAAATTCATCAGCAACCAGATACAAAACGAACCAGCGATCGGGTACAAGGATCACCAGCGAATCATCTGGATTGGCGCGCAGCCGGAATTGATTTTCCTGGAAGACGATGATCTATCCGAGTTGGTGTTTTCCGGCAAAAAGGAGGATTTCGCGATGGAATTGCCACCGGAACTCGGGAAATGGGTATCCCAATTTTTGGCAACAGTTGCTTATACCAAGCCGCTTAGCACGATTAAGCAAATCCGTGAAAGCTATGAAGCTGAATTGGGAGATTTTGAAGAAATGACCGAATCCGAAGTTTGGGAGATTCTCCGTGAACATGGATTATTGGTTCTTTGATTACCGGCTGAAAATTCGGGTATCTCAAACCTGATTTCATTTCAAAAAGTATTCAGATTCTGAAGAGTGGAAATATTCCGTAAATTCAATTTTCAAAATACAAACTCTATGGATGTGACCATTTCGACGAAGAAAGATAAGGACAAAGACAAAACGGAGCGCGAAAGACAAACCTTTTACCGAGTCACTTTCAAAAACAATTGTAATCTGCTCCAGATCGCTGACAACAAGGCAAACATCATCATCAGTATCAATGCGTTGTTGATTTCTTCGACGATTGCATTAATTGGTTATGGTACAGTTTCCAATCAGATCGAAGTTCAAAACCCGATGGTTTTCATTCCTGTTTTGATTTTTCTGGCAACTGGACTTTTCTCCACTATCCTTGCCGTGCAGGCAGCCAAGCCCAAAATCATGGGAAAGACTACTATCGATCCTGCTGCAGAAAAACCGAAATCATCTGTTTTGTTTTTTGGTGTGAGTTCCAGCTACTCAATGGAGGAATATCTGGAAGAGATCAAGCGGATTTTGGATTCAAAAGAGCATATCCAGGAACAGATGTCCATTTCCCTGTATTATCAGGGCATGGTGCTGAACAGAAAATACAAACTGTTGCGTCGTGCATACGAAGTTTTTATAGCAGCTTTGGTGATGGGTATCGGCACCTTTTTGGTTCATTTAATTTCCTAAACTAGTCTTTTGAGCTGGCGCACGCGTGTCGCGTGTGACTTAACTCCCTTATTTTCTGTTGCTAGTGCACGCGTGTCGCGTGTGCCTTGACCAACTAAAGCAGAATAAGCACAATCGAGCCAATAATCATGATGGCCGAACCCACCAACTTTTTGCGAATGTCCTGCTCTTGGAAAATCCTGTGTCCCAGCAAAACGCTGACAATAATCGAAAGTTGAAAAAGCGATAAAGCATAACCGACCGCCATGTGTTCAAAAACATAATTGGTCGTGAACTGCATCAATCCAATGCAAACGACCAGAAAGGAATAAGTACTAAGGTCGGTATTGCCGATTTTCCGGGCTTCTTTTTTCAAATCCAGCCGATAGATAAATAGCAGGGCAAATGAAAAAAAAGCCCCAAACCAACACCAACTGACAAAGGCAATCGGAGTGGAGGAAGCCAAGATTACTTTCTTGACAAACACAGCTTCAATCGCAGTCAGGATCATCGCCCAAATGCGGAATCGAATTTCATCTTTCTTCAAAAGGGCAAAGGAAAACCGCTCCGGAGTGGTGTCCAGCACGAAATAACTTCCTAAAATGATCAATGCCACGCCCAGCAATCCCCAAAGGGTTGGAATCTCTCCAAGCAGGATCACCCCTACAAAAATCCCAACAAGTGATTTATAGGAGTTGATCGGGCCCAGAACTGAGAGGTCTCCTTTTTGCAAAGCTTTCACCAGAAAGCTGTTGCCCAGTGCGCCGGCCATTCCTCCCAAGACTGAATAAATCCAAAACTCCCGGGGTAAAACCGGCCAATCGATCAAGAAGGCGAAGATTAAGCAGGTGACTGATAACAGGAGGTAAGTGAGGAAATTGACCAGCAGGGGATGGTTTCCTTTTATGGTAAGCTGCTTCTGAAAGACGTTTCCCAGAGGATTTGAAAAAATCCGGACTAAAACCGCGATCGAGAGTAAAACAGTTTCTGCCATTTGGTTGGTGGATCCTTTGCCAGACTAAACTACACACATCAGGTTGAAGATTTATCTGCCGTGTAGGTTTGCATTAATAACCTTGCAATTTTTTGATTCGGACATTCTCATCCTTGATTCATGGATCATTTTATAAAAAATGTCTGAATTAGCTGGCAGCATTCGGTGAGTTGAAATGTTTCGGGTTAGGTAATGCCCTTGGGGATTTACGGGTTTAAACAACAGATCAAACCGCTAAGAAAATGGGTTAGTTCTCGAAGTGTAACGAGAGAAATCCACCCATTTTTAGGGTTGATCAAGGTTTAAAATCAAATAGTCAAGAATGCTTCTACAAGTGTAAAGCTTTGCCTATTTGAAGTAAATAACCAGGCATTAAGGTTTTTGGTTACTTTTTGGCTTCAAAAAGTGACGGCGAAAAAAATTGCGAAAAGGATTGAATTGAGATGAAAACTTCAAATAAATCTCCAGTTCAAAAGGCATATTACCACTTTGATTAAGAAGCAGGATCCTTTGTCAGGACTGAAGGTTTACCTTACTCGCCTTGCAAATCTTTAAACATGATATAGGTATCGACCAATCCCAATTCCTGATGCCTGAATCCCTTTGGAGTGGTGCCAATGATTTCAAAACCGAACTTCTGCCAAAGCTTCACCGCAGCCGTATTGGTGATCACCACGATGTTAAACTGAATTCCCAAATATCCTTTTTCTCTGGCAAATCGGATGGAATGCTCGCAGAGAAATTTGCCTGTTCCCCGGCCGTGAAAGGCAGGATTGACCATGTAACTGCAATTGGCGATATGGTTGCCCAAGTCAAATTGGTTAGGCTTGATGATGTAAGTGCCCAAAATCTCGCCCTGCGAATCCATCGCCACAAACGTGTCCATGTAGTCCGCAAACCAATAATTGTGCAGTGAACTTTTAGGAGTGTTTGGGTCAAAAACATACGTGTCGCCGGTACGGATCACTGCCGAAAAAATCTCCCAAATGGCATCGTAATCTTTCTCTTCGTCTGCTTTTCTGATCTGCATGGTTGCAATGCCGGGACTAGTTTATTGTGTGGAAGTTGGTATAAAGCTGACCGGCAAAATCACCTGATAAGGCCAATTTGCCATTTTTAATCTTTACAGAAGCTTATTTCGTTGGAACTCGATTCTTTCTGTAAGAATTCTTTACAGCAATTTTCCCATTCTTAAATGTAAATAAATCGCAACCTGTAACTTCTACCCGGGTACCATCTATTTTAGTTCCTGTAAAAATCCACTCAGAAAATCCTCTGTCTCCTGAAACAAAATGCTTGGAATTACCCCAATTAGCATCAGGAAAAGTTGCAAATACGTTTTCAAATGCTTGCTTAACCTGTTCTTGCCCGGTAAATTTTTCGCCGTCGATATCCGGTCCGGCGGAAGCTTCAAAAACACAATCTTCAGTCATAAGAGACATGATTGCTTTAACGTCATGTGCATTAAATGCATCAGCAAATGACTGGAGAAAGTCTTCTGAAACTTCTTTTTTTGATTGTGCCATGATTAAAATTGGCCATAATAGCAGAAATGTCAAAACTCCTTTTTTCATAGTGGTTCAGATTAGCTGGGTTTCGAAAAGCTCTGAAGGAGCGTACTATAATTAGCCATGGGTTTTAACCCATGGATTGAATGACAATTTAGAGTTTTGTTTTTTGACCTCCTGCCCACCAATCGATAAAAAATCTGTCGCCAAAAACAGGGGAGGGTGATTGGGTGTTTTTTAAATAATTACACAGAGTTACACAGAGGAAGGCACCGAGTTACACGGAGTTTTTTTATGACTAGAGGAAGTCGTGGCGAGCAATCTATTGTTCTCTTTTGTTGCTTTGTGGTGAAAAAGAATAACAATGTGTCACGCGCGACACGCACGCGCCAGCTGGGGTTGATTGTGGGTTTTTAGGAATTAAATATTGTTTAAAGGTCTGTGGGGACACAGACCTTGGTTGGGATTTTTAAACTCATTAATTGATGCTTTTGGCATTTTGCTCTTTCCAACCTAACAAGTCTTTCAAACCAGTATGACTGCGATGAAGCAACCAACCAATAATCAACCCGAATCCGAATGTCGAAGTGAAAGTTTCGATCATATGGCTCAATCTCACACTTGCAATCGGCATCAGAGGATTTGAAAGAATATGTACCAAATGAGGAACTGCTAGGAGTAGCGCTACCAACAAAGAGGTCAGCCAGGGACTTACTTTTGAACCACGAATGACAGGGATAGCAATGAGCGCAAAAAGTACCCCTCTGACTAACTGAAAAGGAATTAGGCCCGGGTTATTTTTAAAAGTAGTTGCGGTATGCTCCCAAAATGGTGCTATCTCCCCCGGGCTGCCATAAAATGCTCGAAGTTCCGGGTTCTGCCAAGCAATAAAGTAACCTGCACACCAATAAATCACCAAATAAACCACCGAGATAATGCCCAGTTTCAGGATGAGTTGTCCAATTGGCATCAACCTATTTAAGCTCTCCTGATCTGTTTTTGTCCTTTTCCATTTTCCACATATCCGAATGGCCAGCGGAATGAAAAGTCCAGGGACCGACAAACCCATTGCAAACAATCCGAGAAGCAACGCAGGTGAAACCGTTATCTCTTCGAGAAAGTACCAAGTCTCAATCTGCGTAAGAAATGTGAATGATCCATAGTAGGAAAGGGCCAAAAGAGACGCCAACTTCCAGCCATTCCATTGAGAGGAAACGATTAAGGCGATTATTAAAATTGTATTAAGAATGCTCAGGATTAGCATTCCTGTTACTGCATCAACTAAACCCGGCTCTGATGGAGTTTCTGGTATAAGGCCTGTGATAGCCATTGAACCTAAAATCCAAATAGGAATATAGAGGATAGTCAAAATGATTATTCTGAATATCCAAAGCAAGCTTCTTTTTGCAGTCATATAGGTTGCCAGGAAAGGGTAATTTTTCTAATTGAACAGGGTCTACAATTCTCCGCTTCGCAAAGAAATAGGAAAATCAAGATAACCCGTTTAGGATAATTTCTAATTCTGGTTTGGAATAGGGAGTTGAGTAAGACATCCACTCCTGCAAGCTTTTCTACCCAATTTCATTTTCAGACTTAGGAGAGATTCAGGTTCTGATAGGGAATGTTCATACAAAAAGACTCAGCGTTCTGTCTTTACCAATGAACTTTCAACTAAAAAGAGTGAGGCTTCATGTTCTGATACTCAATCACGAGGATTGCAATTGGAAGATTCATTATACAGAATTCCTTCAGGGTTTGAATTTGAAAGAAGAGATTTGAAATCTCAAAAAAATAAAAAGATGAAGTTGGAGGCTACACCTGGAGGGAGTATTTGTAAAAAATGAAGCCCAAAATGTAATCGCGGAAGTCATCGGCATCCATTTTACCGCGAAGCGTATTGGCAATATTCCAGAGTTGAGTTTCTAATTGTTGCTTTTTGTCGATTGACATGGGGTGGATTTATTTCTACGCCAATTTAAGTTTTCAAATCGGAGAATGGGTAGGGGTGGGGGGAATTAGTTTTTTTTTGGGGAGGGGGATTAGGGGGTCCGCTGCGGCGGAAGTCCGACTGTTACAATATCACCCCTGAGAAGAAAGGGGTATGAATCGATTATTTCCTACTACCTCAAAATGCACCATGCAATCCGGAGAACCGCATCAGCATGCGGGAAGACCCGTATTTCATGTCCCGGAATCGGAATAAGTGGTGTGAGACCTCTGCGCTGTGGCTTAGACGCACCTCGTCAGAGAAATCTGGCGAGGCGCTTTAGTCGATTAGTAGTAGAACTACTTTTTTTCAGTGTTTGTGTCGTCCAAATCGTTTTTTGCGTCATCTGATTTTTTATTGTTGTTTGGTAAAGAGTCAATACCAATTTGAAGAGATTGTGTCCCAAGTATATCGGAAATACTTAGTGGTTTCTTGATTTGAAATGATTGATTTCCAAAAATGTCATTTATGCTTAGAGCTGGATTTATTTGGTATGATTGGTTACCTAAAAGGTCATTAATATTTAGGGCAGGATTAATCTGATATGATGGTGTTCCAATTATGTCAAAAATATTTAATGGCTTGTTTATTTGATAAGAATGCGATTTTAAAATATCATTTAGCGTATAATTCTTTTCGTCAGATATACGAACTTCTTTTACTTCTTTGATTGTCTTGTCTTTTAGCTGAGGAACAAGCTTTTTCTCCTTTGCAAATTGTAAGAAATTTTCAGCATTGTATATCAAAATTCGAATGCCTGTTAAATCAAAAAACTCTTTAATAAGCTCCTCTCTTGGTCTAATTGTTTTACCATTTTCAATTGTCCACCAATCTTCCTTTCTATCATCGGTTACGAAGATTAATGGCTTTTTTTCTTTCTTAGAATAATTGATAAGTTCTTTCCAAATAATTAAATCACCATATACGTGCCTGTCTCCCTTTTTTCTTTTATTATCCAAATCTTTGAAGCCAGGAGGAATACTCTCTGCATATCTATCTTTACCCTCAATGAAAATTTTTCTTAATTCTTCTTTTGAAAATTCTTTTCCGGTGGCGTTTTCAAAAAGGTCTGTCAATTGTTCTAAAACTTCGTCCTTTGTTTTAAAGTCCGGATGTGTCTTCTTTTGCTTTTCTAATTCTGCGGAAATTTTCTTTAAAAATTCAGAATGAAGTTTGTTTATGCTCTCAATTACTATTGATGGATGTTTTTTGAATTGATTTATTTGTGGCTCTAGATTTTTTTCATAATTATTCTCAAAAACTTTATACAAATTAGAGTATGAATAACCAATACCTTCAATTACTCCAACTCGATTTGAATGAAACTCCAGAGCAGCTTGGTGCGGTAAGTACAATTTGTCTTTAATAGTTTTTAAAGCTGTCAAAAAGTCTTCACGAGTTAAGTCAGTATACCTATATAGATTTAATAGGGTATTGGTGTCAAAGGCAAAAGTCCCTTTATTCCAAGCGTCATTTATTTCTTTTTCGGTCGGATTATAATATCCAATAAATTCTTTCTTCATTTCTTTCTGTTTGTTGTTGTTTAAGTTTTCGCCTAACGTTTGTATCTGCCCAACTGTTGCAAGTATATTGGAATTGGTTTTTAGTCTTCGTGCTCAAATTTTTTGATAGAGTGATGATTTGGATGAGCACTTGATAATCAGAGTATGATTTTGACTGAGAATATTACTTTATCACTCTTGAGAAGAAAAGGTTACGAATCGATGCTTTCCTATTACCTTAATACGCAACCTACAATCCAGTGAACTGCTCCCGCACATGCAGGAAACCCGTACTTCGGTGGTGTGAGAGGTGCACCTCGTCAGAGAAATCTGGCGAGGCCGTCTACTCGTTTAGCTATCGGAACGGGCTTCCTCGTTGGCTTTCAGTAAAAGTTGTCCAAAGGTAACTAAGTCGTCATAAGTAATAATTTGAATTGCATTTAAGTTGGTGTTTAGCATTCTCAAACAAGTTTTTTGCTCTTCAATAAAACCGTTATTTCTGCCAACAATTATTTTTATTCTCGGCATAACGATTTTCAACTTATACTCTTCTTGAATGATTAATTTATATTCTGAAAGTTTTTGTAAATAAAATAGAGATTGTCCAATTACGATTGATAAGTCTGGATGAGGGTAATGACACTTGTGACTACTATCAAATTTTAATAACTCATGTTTTGGTCTTTTCAATTCTATCAAATCTAAAAAACCATCGACTGTTTCCATTAACAAATCACCCTCGCTAAATAAGGCGATTTTTCTTTCGTCGTGCTTTCTTATATAGTCAATGCCGAAAACCCATAGATTGCTTTCTATCCAATTTTGAAAAATTTTTTCAGGCTGTCCTGCTGAATACTTTATTAATTCGATATGGTTCTTTATTTCTTCTGTTATGTTACCATTTACTTCTAACTCTATTAATTTTTGAAGTTTCGAAATTTCAGAAGTCATCAATTTGTGATGATATGCACCATGAAGGTTTTCAATTTCTAATTCATTCAAAGAAGATAAAAGTCCTTTAATTTTTTCACTTGATTCAAACTTTTCAAGTAATCCTAAGATTGTCTGTAAATCGCTTTCTTTTAACTGTTTAATAATTATATTTATTTCATCAGTCGTTTCGACAAACTTGGATGATTTTTTTGTGCCTTCTTTTATTACAGAGATTGCGTCTAAGTGCGTGTGTAACACTCTAAGTTCTACAATTCCTAGCTGTTGAGTAAAAATTGGTGTTCCATGTTGGTTTATTGCATAAATGTTGAAGCTGATGTTTTCATCAGCAACATCGCCTTTTATATTTGAAAAATTTATAAAAAGCCGTACTACTCCATTATTGAAAAGTTCGATATGGTATGGAATGCTCATTACACTTTTTCAATTACATCTTTATAGCCTTCCCATTCAGGGTTATATTTTTCATAATATGGCTCAAAATCTGGACTATCTTCTAATACAGCCATATTGCTCAACTCTTCGATATTAAACATTCGAAAATCCGGAAAGGGGCTTAGGTCAACGCTATCAGAAACCCCGTCGGTTTGAACTATATGGATTTTAGTGCTTTTTACCCCTGCTTTGGATGTAAAAATAAATACAGCATGAGGATTACCTATCCTAATTCCAGCGACTTTGCCCGCTTTATTATATTCAAAAGAAACGGGTTTTCTACTTTTGATTGCTACGATTAATGTGTCTAAGGTTGCCATCATATTTTGGTTGTTAATGCTTACAGTTTACTTTTGTGTTTGCGCAACCTCTTGCGTAAGGAATGCTTATTTGGAAGCCTTACGCAACTGTTGCGGGTATATTTGAGTTGGTTTGTAGTCTTCGTGCTCAACTATTCCGATTGAGTGATGATTTGAATGAGCAATCGGGGAATTTTTAATTCCTTGAATTCTTCCCCGCTTGTCTTCTCACAAGATCTATTAACTAATCTTCCAATCTATACCCTATACAGGGTATTTTTCACTTTTTAGCCATTAGAATCACGCCGGTTGACCAGTTCATCTTGGTGAGGTGGAAGTCAGTTCGGTTTTCCAGAAGTTCGATCAAGGCTTCGGCTTTGGCGGCGTGACCTTCCGGCCAGTTGGGTTGGGGCAGCATATCGTCGATCACGTAGAGTCCGCCGGGTTTCAGCATCGCAAGGGTCTCGTCGAGTTGGCTGTACTTACCGGGCCAGGCATCGGCGAATATCAGGTCAAAAGATGGGCCGGTGTAATGCTGGATCCACTCTGCACCGTCGGCGCAGATGACTGTCACGCGCGGATCTTTCCCGAAGAAGTTGGATGCTATGGTGGTGAGTTGGGGATCGTTGTCGATCGTGGTGAGGGTAGAAGCGTGATCCATTCCGTCTATCATCCAGGAAAGAGAAAGCCCGATTCCGGTTCCGAGTTCGAGGAAGTTGCCGGCAGGTTTGCTGGCGATGAGGGTTTTCAGGAGCACGCCGATGTAGAGGTCAGAGGGCATGGTGAAGCCGATTTCCTGGGATTTTGCTTCGATTTGGGGATGGATGGCGGGTTTGTTTCGGATGTCGGAGTCTTGCATTGGGAAGGGAGAATTAAAAGTTTAAAATAGGGAAAGCGGGGGAGATATTAGTTTAAATTTTTGAAAATCCCCCTTGCCCCCTTAAGAAGGGGGAGTTGGCCTAGTGGAACTTCAATCATCAAATACAAAAGGCAAACTTTGAAATTGCTGATACGAGCCAATTTGAAAAATCCCCCTTGACCCCTTAAGAAGGGGGAGTTGGCCTAATGCTTCATTTTGAGATCTAATCCTAAAATGATCCTTACTAAATTCAAGAGTGGAAGTTCAGTTGGAACAATTCCCCCTTTACAAGGGGGCAAGGGGGATTTTAAGAAGTAAGGCACGCGCGCGCCAGCGTTATTGCGGCATCAGGGAATTAATGAATCTGGGTTGGAGGCGGCGATCAACTCCTTTTGCATCAGATCAAAGTTTTCCTGATCGAAGCAGACAAAAAATATTTTCTCGAATTCGCCATGCTGCTGAAGGCAATACTTGACGGTACTGATGGCGATTTTTGCAGCTAATGCCTTCGGAAATCTATAGGCACCGGTGCTGATACTTGGGAAGGCGATGGTTTTACACTTGTTTTGGATGGCGAGATGAAGGGAGTTTCTGTAGCAATCCGCAAGCTTGAGTTCCTCTTGGTGGGCTCCGTTTCTCCAAACAGGACCGACGGTATGGATTACAAATTTTGATGGTAATTTTCCTGCGCTCGTAATCACCGCTTCGCCGGTTCCGCATTCTCCCTGAGTTGCCACGATTTTCCTGCATTCCTCCAGGATTTGAGGTCCGCCGACTCTGTGAATTGCTCCGTCCACTCCGCCTCCTCCCATGAGGGAAGAGTTTGCCGCATTCACGATTGCGTCAACCTTCATCTGAGTGATATCGCCTTTGATTATTTCAACTCGTTCCATATCAGCGGGGAGTTTAGCTTGTATATGAATTTACGAAATTCTGAAGGGAGTTCAGGTTTTCCAGCTTGTAAAAAATCCCCCTAGCCCCCTTAAGAAGGACGAGTCAAATTGCTTCATTTTTGAGATCTAAATCTAAAATGATCATAACTGAAATTAAGTGTAGAAATCCAGTTGGAGCAACTCCCCCTTTAAAAAGGGGGCAAGGGGGATTTGGCATCCAGTGGATTTAAAATCTGGTAGGCAAAACGCCATTTTCCTTTTCCCAATCATCAATAAAGTACCCAACCTCGACTAAAATAGATGGCATGTTTTTTTTGACATCTAAATCTGAAAAGCGAAGAAATTTTAGTCCCATTTTCTCCAATACTTCTTGTCTTTTGAAATCACTCAAATAGGACTCCTCATCAAAATGAGAATCCCCATCTATTTCGATTACGAGGTCAAGTTTTCTACAATAGAAATCAACGATGTAATTTTCAAGAGGCTTTTGTCTATTGAAGGAATAACCCCTGAATTGATTGGCCCGGAGTTTTTGCCAGAGAAGAATTTCTGAAAGAGTGCTGTGTGCTCTCAACTCCCTGGAAAACTCTTTCAGGGTTTTGTTGTAGGGTAAAAAATGCATGAAATGAATTTAATTATTTTTTACGTTAAAAAATCCCCCTAGCCCCCTTAGGAAGGGGGAGTAGACTAAAGCTTCACTTTGAGATCTAAATCTAAAATGACCATAACTGAAATTAAGTTTGGAAGTCCAGTTGGAGCAACTCCCCCTTTAAAAAGGGGGCAAGGGGGATTTTAAGTAAAAAGGCACGCGCGACACGCGCGCGCCAGCAGAGAATCTTTAAAACCTTCCCACTTCAATTCCAAAAACTTCCAATATTCATCCTTCCCCTTCCCCCAAGATTACTTCTCCTTCACCCAGTTTCAGAGAATAGAGTACGTAAGATCCTTTTTCGTCTTTCTGGATGGTGAGCGATTCAGTTGTTTCTCCTTTGGAAAGGGTTGCTGATTTCCAACCGCTTGGCACGTATGTTTTCACCGTCATCGGCACATTGTAAACTTCTGCATCAAGCTCGGAAGTTATATTCACAGCAATCGCATCATCCCGCAATTCGGTTTGGATCTGAGCGCTTTTTCTTTCCCGAAGGTATTTAGTCACATCGCGGAAAGTTGCCACCCAGAGTTTGTCTTCATTGTCTTTCAGGTAGGTGAAATATTCCTCGAGTTCGGCAGTGGTCTTTGGTTCCCAGCCCAGGTTTTCCACTCCGTGAAAGACCAGGACAAGCCAGATATTGTCGTGTGCCATTCCTGTATCGACCCAGCGTTTCATTTCGTCCACAGTCACATCCGTAAGTGGTCCGCGCTGCCATTGCACGTATTCCTTTTTGGATTCGGCAGGGTTCATTTTGCTGCCACGGTTTATTTCCTCCAGCCATTCTTCCGGCATCCTGTTTCGAAGGGCAGGGTAAACTTTATGTGCGTATTCCATCACCCGCTCATTCTCGGTGCCGTAGGGTCCTTCTGCCGAAAAAGTGGACTCAGGTCCGATGAATTTGAGGAGATCGGCTTTGCTCTGCTCCAGTTCATACAGCATATTCACCTCATCCAAAACTGCCAATCGGGGATGGGTGACCGTGTGAGAAGCGATTTCGTGCCCTTGGGCAGAGAATGATTTGTATTGCTCCCAGGAAGTGGTGTCCTCTGCATTGTTGTGAAAAACCACATCGTCGGTGTCTTTCATCGTGCCTTTTCTGATCTTTTCGTAGCCTTCATCGATCAGGGCATAGGCTTCCTGCACTTTGCCTTGCTCAAACATCGAACCTGCCCGGGCATGGTAATCTTCCGCTTCGCTGGTGCCGGTAAAAGCGATCAAAGAAGCCCGCTCGAAGAAATTATCTGCGTTGGTTTTGATGGTGGCGGTTTCTTTAATGATTTCTTTTTGCGGTCTGCCGATGAATTTGCCTTTGCCGGAACCTTCGACTTTGCCGGTGATGATGTAGAAAGTTGCTGGCAAACCCAGACGATCCATGATCGGTTTGGCGATCGTAAGTTGGTTCACAATCCCGTCATCGTAAGTGACGGAGATGGCAGATTTCTTATCTCCCTGCCATTTGGTGATTTCGGTCAGGCCCACATTTTTTTCAGGTTCCCCGCAGGAAGTGAGTTGAAATGCTGTCCCCAAAAGGAGGAGTTTGGATAGGTTTTGAAATAGGAAGGTTTTCATAAAGGTGAGTGGTGATTGGAAATCTAATATCCTGATTTTACGGGTAGAGTGGGAACCGTTTGTAAATTTTTAATCCATTTTGGTTTTAAATCCCCCTTGCCCCCTTAGGAAGGGGGAGTAGACTAATGCTTCGTTTTGAGATCTAATTCTAAAATGATCGGTACTAAAATCAAGTGTGGAAGTCCGGTTGATGCAATTCCCCCTTAGAAAAGGGGAATAAAAAAAGGCCACTTTCGCGGCCTTTCAATTAGTAGGTGTACTTGACGTAAACTCGTTTTTGGATGCTCTGTTCATCAGGTGAAATCAAAACCTGGGCTTCTGAAACATCGGCTCTCATCAGCATCTGATTTTTTTGAAAAGGCATTGGAGCAGCTTCAAGTGTCACTCTGTGAACCCGAATAGATTTGATATTGAGGGTCTGAGAAATCAGCAAAGCCCGGCTTTCGGCGTTTTTCAATGCTTCAACCAACAAGGTGTCATCAAGGGATTTCTGAGTTGCCTCAGACACCTGGAAGTTAAGATTGAAACTCATGTCGCCCGCTCCCTGGATTGCCTCTACGATTTTCTGAAGATCTTCATTCGTGCTTTTGGTGACGATTCTGAGGTTTTGTGAAGCCACGTAACCGCTGTCACGTGCATAACCACTTCTGTAAACACGGTTGATATTTACAGAGTAATTATCAGCCACGAGTTTGTAATCCTTGATTTTCGCTTTTTTCAAAGCCTCAGCCAGGTTGTTGCTTTTTGTGTTCAGCACTTTAACAGCATCATTGACCTTCATGGATTTCTCTTCCAGTTGAATGGAAAAAACAGCCTCATCGGGTGCAAGTTTTCGCTCGGAGAAACCTTCTACTTCAATTAGGGGGATTTTCAAATCGTCTTGTGCCAAAGCCGGAACGGCCATCAGAAGCACAAAAAAAGGCATTAGTAAAAGTTTCATATTCATTGTGTTTAGTTTGGTACTACCTATTCAAAAGGGTTGCCAGTTTTTCTGCAGAATCAAGAGACAAGAGGCAGGAATCAAGATTTAAGGAGAATTAAGAAAGTTTGAGTTACGAAATACGAGAGGAAGGAAAGTACGAGATACGAATTACGAGATACGAGAAGGAAATCATGTTCAATCTCAATTGCCTGATTCGACCGTAATTTTCAATAACCAATAACTAATAACTAATAATTAATAACGAACATCGAACATCGAATTTTGAATAATGAAGTTCTTGGGTCTTCCAACCTCCAAACTTCCAACCTCCTACTTCCACTTTAAAAACTCAATATCACTCAATTCCGGACCGCCGCCGCGATTGGCACTTCCGTCAGCGACATAGATTTTTCCTTTGTAATAAACGACTCCGGTTCCATGTCGGCCTTTGTTCAGGTTTGGCAAACTTGACCAGGTTCCGGTTCGGGTATCGAGCACCTCAACTTCAGCATGCGCAGGTTGCTGCGTATTACTTTCCCCATTCATCACGACCAGATGCGTTCCGTTGGAAATCGTGGAAGTTCCGGCTCTTGGTGTTGGAAGTTTAGATTCGATGGTCGTCCATTTATTGGTTTTGAAGTCAAAGAAATCAACTTCAGAGATGGTCAAATCAAGCACTTTTCCTATTGCGGCATGGGAAGTTCGCCCTCCCGCTACATAAACTTTGTCTCCAACCATCGTCGCGCTGAAGTGGTCTCTCGGGCGAGGTGCATCCGGAAGCACTTTCCAGGTTCCTGTTTTCGTATCGTACTCATCAAACCAGGAAACATGCCCGTCCCAATGTCCGTCGATGATTCCGCAGACCAGGTAGATTTTATCTCCCCGGGTAAATGCTCCCACCGAACCACGAAGTCGATCTTCAGGGATCTTTGGTCCATCTCTCCAGGTCTTGGTTTTAGGGTTGAAAATCAGAAAATTCGGAATTGGTTTTTCATGAGGATATCCACCGGTGAAAGCTCCGACAACGTAGATTTCACCCTTGAAGGCGATTGCCTGGAAATGGTGAAAATTCATCGGAACTTCAGCCAAAGCAGTCCATGTATTGGTTTTGGGATCAAATTCTTCCACAGGTCTGTCCGCTCTGCCACCCAATGCATAGAATTTTCCATCGAGTTCTACGAAAGAATTTTCATGTCGTGGTGAGGCTTCGTTGGTGGTTTCGAGGACTTTCCATTCGGTCTCATTTTGGGCAACAGCCTGAATGGAAAGAAGAAGAAAGAAGCTGAGAAATAGAGATTTCATAGGTGTTGGGTTTAGAGGTCGGAAAATACGGAATTTTTTAATGGTCTCCCGTTTCGATTTTGCCTCCCGCAAAGGCGCAGAGGCGCAATTATTAAGTTGTCCTGCATATCTGGAAGCAGGACATTTCAAATCGTAGGACAAAAAATCACTCGTCTTGGATCAAAGTAGCATTGAATCTTATCTCTCTGCTGATATTAATTTCGTTGCGACTTTGCGCTGCTGCGAACAATCTTTTTTTGACTTTGTGTCTCCTTTGTTGGCACCAGATTAAAAACCAAAAAACCACGAATCGCTCCGTGGTTTTCTATTTATTAGATCCTGCTTCAGGAGAAGCAGGATAACTGACTTGATTATTTATGATCAAAATTCAACAAGGAACATCGAATTTTGAAGTATTTAAATTGGGTTTGTTATTGTTATTTAGGCAATGGCTTGTGTTAATTGGGAAGAAAATATTATAAAAAATAGGACCAACGGTAAAATTAAAAGACCAACTCCGTAAATTATTGAATTTTTGGTACTTCTTTTTTCATCTCTTTCGATGACTTCCATTTTTTCTATACTGGAAATTGGAATAGTTACAATAGATCCGAATTTGACATCTGAGTCAAGCGGAACGTATAGGTGTAATTCCTGAAGAACAGGTTTGGTTTCGGAATCGTAGGAAAAATTAGAGGATTTATCCTTGATGTAGGTTTGATGTTCTTCTGGTATCGGCCCCAACATACCGATCAATTCTTCCTCGTCCACTTTGACATTTACATTTTTAAGCAAAAAATCACCTTGATTGCTTCGTATTATAAATGCTCTCTGGCTCATTGATGCTATTTCCTTCGATTTGGCACTTGATGACAAAGAAGGAGAAGTTAGTATTGGTTTGTAATAGTTACAAGCAGCTGTAAAAAGTATGCTCAAGACCAAAATAAACTTAGAAAAGCGGCTAATAGGATGATTTTTCATTTTAGTGTTTAATTAAATCCATTGATAATTGAAGTTCAGAAGGAGTTATAAACCAGAAAACCACAAATCTCTCCGTGGTTTTCTGATACAATTCTCACTAGTTAGCCGGGCTGGAGGTATATTGAGAGACTTCTAAATAGCTCCTCATACTAAAATCAGACAATCCCCCGGGTTTATCATATCTTGAAAAGAACTGTTGATCCATAGGCCCTTCAAACTCATGGAGTACCTTATAATATCCACCGGTGTGCAAAAAGGCTGAATAGGTTTTAGACCCTGAGAATTCTTTGAATTGATAAGTCAGATATGCTTTGTTTCCTCGTACAGGCTGCTCAAGAAACTGATCATCCAACTCAGAAATCAGACGCAGTTTATCTTTTCCTTTTTCGTCTATAGCAACAGAAGGCTTCAAAATCTGAATGGATTCGGGGGAAATACGGCTAACCGTAGCCAAGGCAATCTGATCAATTTCCCAATACAAGAAACCTGTCTTGAAGGAAACTTCTATGATGGGATCTTTCAACTCTATTCCATCAAGAGAAATGGCGATTTCTCTGTTCATCACAGGACCTACAAATCTGGTTTTGGTGACTTCTTTCCAACCCTCAGTTGTTTTAACCGAAATCGTCAAAGGCACCTGATGGATCTCTTGCCAAAGGTATAATTCTTCCGCCGATTTTGTATCCATTGTTTCCTCAAAAGCCTTGTATTCCTCACCATACTTGCTCATGAACTGCTCAAATATGTGTTCAAGCCATGGTGAATCTCTCAGATTTAAGTATAAGCTCAGGTCTTTTCCTCTTCCGGGATGATCAAACTTAACGATGAGTTCGTTGATCGAGGAACTTTGATCAGTATCGTTGAAGGAACAAAATACATTGTCCAATTCAGAGATTCTATTCAACATCTCTTTCTGCCCATTCATTATCGCTTCTTTAGGTTTGCCCATAGCATGGACCCGGATCAGGTTTCCATTAGGATCCACCAAAACCTTATCCCCGGCCGAATGCTCCACCAGAAGCAAATCTGCTACATCAATGTACATATGCTCCTTCCTTTCATTACTGATCATCAGCCGGAGTTCAGGCCCGAATGACATGGAGGGCAAAGGCAAATAATCCTGTCTTGCAACGGAATGAAAAAGGGCTCCGCCAAATGCTTCCCCCTGAAAAATAAAATCCTCTCCATCATAAGCACTTACAAAAGGGCAAGACATGCCTTCTGGTTCCAATGGTTTTGTTGGAGTTGGAGTTGGAGTCCAATTAATATCAGGTGCTGACGAAGCGCTAATTATCCCAATCACAGCAGCAGTACCTGCCGTCACACCGACAGCAAGTAAAATAGTGTTGGTCGTACTTCTTTTTTTATCTCGCTCAATGATTTCCATTCGGGAAATGCTGGAAATTGGAATTGTCACCATCGAGCCGATTTTGGCTGTGGGTTCAAGTGGAGCATAAATGTGTAATTCCTGAAGGACAGGCTTGGTTTTGGAATCATAAGAATACGTCAATTTTTCATCCTTGATGTAGGCTTGATGATCCTCTGGAATTGATTCCAAAATACCAGTCATGTCTTCTTTATCTAGTCTGACATTTACATTTTTCAGCAAAAAATTGCCTTGATTGCTTCGAACTATAAATGTTCTCTGACTTTGTGATCCTATTTCCTTCGTTTTGGCACTTGATGACAAAGACGGAGAAATTGGTATTGGCTTGTAATAATTACAAGCAGCTATAAAAAGTAAGCTCAATACCAAAATCAACATTGAAAGGCGGTTAATAAGATGATCTTTCATTTTAGTGATTAGTATAGGTTGACGATTGTTTTTATTGGCAAATATTCTCTTTTCTTTAAAATTATAAATCAATATAATTATAAAAAAAATGGCTTAAGTCTATTATTTGTCAAATAGTCAACTGATTAATATCAGGTTTATTTGATATTATTATAGGATTGAAATCCTTTAAAAATTGGAGTTTCAAAGGGGTATAAAAAGTAAAAACCACGAATCTCTCCGTGGTTTTTTTGCGTATCAGATCCTGCTTCAGGAGAAGCAGGATAACTGACTAAATTTTTTAATAATGAATACCGAACATCGAATTCCGAATAACGAAGTTTTCTAAATCAAAAATCAGAAATCCTCCATCCGAAATCTTACTTTCCCAAATCCAAAATATCCCGAATCTTATTGATTTCGGCCATTTCTTCGTAAAGGCCTTTGCTGTCGCCTGCTTCGATTTTATTACGGAAGGCAGTCAGATTTGCGATGTATCCATCCATTGCACTCAGGATGTTTTCTTTGTTTTCGGTGAGGATCGGAGCCCACATTGCCGGGCTTGACTTGGCTAATCTCACTGTTGAAGCGAAACCGGAACCTGCCATATCGAAGATGTTTTTTTCGTCAGCCATCTTTTGAAGGACAGTTTTGCCCAACATGAATGAGGAAATATGGGAAAGGTGCGACACAAAAGCCAAATGACGATCGTGCTCCTCAGGATCCATAAATCGTAACTTCAGGTTCAGCGCATCAAAAAGTTTGTAAGCCTTTTCTTTCAGGTGAAGATCGGTCTTTTCGAGTTCGCAGAGGATCATCACTTTTCTGTCAAGAAGCTCTGCGAAAGCTGCTTTTGGACCGGAATACTCCGTACCCGCAATCGGGTGAGCTGCCAGATATTGTCTGCGTTTCGGATGATTTGCAAGAAGCGCAGTCAGGTTTGCTTTAGTCGAACCCACGTCAAAAACCAGCGTGTCCTCGCCAACCTGATCAAGCGTTTTGAGCAAAAGATCACCCAACGTATCAGCCGGAGTGGCCAGGATTACGATGTCTGTATCTGCATCCGGCTTGTCCTTCACCTCAGTGATGATGCCTAAAGTAAGCGCATCTTTCAGGTTTTGAGGATTGGTATCCGTTCCCGTGATGATAAGTTCGGGGAATTTTAATCTGGCTCCCAGACCAAAAGAACCTCCGAGAAGGCCAAGTCCGACGATGTGTATTTTTTGCATAAGGGTTAAGGTTTGATTCGGTTGATAGCCTCCAGGATTTTGAATTCGGGCATACAAAGAGAAATACGCACGTAGCCTTCGCCTTGCAGACCGAAGATTTTGCCCGGAGTGATGAATATATTTTTCTCGTAAAGCAGGTAATCGACCAGTTCTTCAGGTGACTTTCCTTCCGGAACTTTGCACCAGACAAATAGGCCTGCACTGTCTTTTGCATAGCTCAGTCCAAGCATATCTGCCAGTTTCCAGACGAGTTTTCTTCTGTTTTGATATAGCTCATCCAAGTCGGTAAACCAGTTTTTTCCCAGGCTCAGCGCTGCTATTGCACCTTTTTGCAAACCCAAGAACATCCCTGAATCCATATTGCTTTTGACTTTCAGAACCGCCTCAACCCAATCTGCACGGCCGCAAAGCATCCCGATTCTCCAGCCGGGCATGTTGAAAGTTTTGCTAAGAGAGTTGAGTTCCAACGCCACTTCTTCTGCTCCGGGAATCGCCAAAATGCTGAGAGGCTCGGCATTCAGGATATGGCTGTAAGGATTGTCGTGGAGAAGGACAATCGAATGTTTTTTGGCAAAAGCCACCAAGTCAGTCAGGATTTTCTTGTTCCCCGCTGCGCCGGTTGGCATATGGGGATAATTGATCCACATGATTTTGACGCGGCTGAGATCCCGGTTTTCGAGTTCTTCGAGGTTGGGCCTGCCTTTATCCGCAAGGTTCAGTGAATAATAAACCGGCTCCGCTCCGAGCAATCGGGTCACGGAAGTGTAAGTCGGATAGCCCGGATCGGGGATCAAAACCTCGTCGCCTGGATTGAGGAAAGCCATGCTCAGATGCATGATTCCTTCTTTGGAACCCATCAGCGGAAGGATTTCTTTCCCGGGATTGAGTTTGACTTTGTATTCGCGGCTGTAAAACTCAGCCATGGCAATCCTCAATTCTGGAATGCCCTGATAGTTTTGATAGCCGTGAGCTTTAGGGTTTTCTGCAGCGTTTTTGAGTGCATCGATCACCAATCGATCAGGGGCGAGATCGGGACTTCCGATACCCAGATTGATCACGGGTTTCCCGTCGGCGATCAACTGATTTACTTCTCTGAGTTTTGCTGAAAAATAGTATTCCTCAACGGTGCCAATTCTGTCTGCAAATCCCTTCATGCCTTTCTGCTGGTATATTCTCCAAAAATTTTAACTCCTTCAAAATCATTCTTCAATAGCCCCATCGCTTCTTCAAACTGCTTGTAATCCGAAAATTCAGCATCGATAAAGAAAGCATATTCCCAAGGTTTTTCAATCACGGGAATGGATTGGATTTTACTCAGGTCGAGCCCTTTGTCGCTCAGCATGGTCAGAAGTTTTGCCAATCCGCCCTTTTGATTTTGGATGGTTACTTTGAACGAAGCCTTGTTTGGAGTCTCTTTCTGAGCAGATTTTTCTTTTTCTAAAATGATAAACCTTGTGAAATTATCCTTCACAGTTTGGATGTCGCGGGCAAGGATTTCAAGTCCGTAGATTCCTGCTGCGATTTCGCTGGCGATTGCTGCCATTCCTTTGATTTTCCCTTCGGAAATTCTCATTGCAACTGAAGCCGTATCTACATCATCGAATTGCTGGATTTCAGGATGCTTCGCAAAGAAATTCTTGCATTGCAAAAGCGCCATCGGGTGGGAGCGAACCTCCCGAATATCTTCGATTTTCTGCCCGGGCAAAGCCATCAATTGATGGGCGATCGGCAAATAATATTCATCTCGAATACTCAGTTCATATCGATCAATAAGGTCGTAATTGGGTAAAATAGCTCCGGCAATTGAGTTTTCGATTGCCATCACCCCAAAGTCAGCGGCTCCTGTTGCGACCGCTTTGGCTACAGGTTCGAAGGTATTGAAAGCCAGAATTTCAGCAGCCTCACCGAAGCAGCGTAAAGCAACCTGATGGTGAAATGAGCCCGGAACTCCTTGAATGGCGATTTTTAATTTTGACATGCCTTAAGGTTGAGTCTCCATGGAAATATCCAGCAAGCCACAATGCTTCCAGAAACTTGGGTAAGATTTATTGACCACTTCCGGGTCTTCGATGAGTACATCGGTTTTGGTCAGCAAAGGCATAAAAGCCATGGCCATTCTATGATCTTCATAGGTGTGAATCTGCACTTTTCGGGGCATCGTCACGGAAGGAATTACTTTGAAAACCTCCGGTTCGATTTCTTTCAGATCTGCATTGAACTTGGCCAGCTCTTGCTGAAGGGCATAAATTCGATCAGTTTCCTTAATTCTAAGACTTTCCAATCCGGTGAAAATCGCATCCTGTCCCAAGATCGCACAAGTCACAGCGACAGTTTGAGCGAGGTCCGGGCAATGGGTGAAATCCCAGCTTTTGAAACCTTTCACAGGTTGCTTTTGGAGCAAAACTCCCTCAGAGTTGAAAGTGCTTTTGATTCCGAGGTGATCCATGATTTCCACGATTTTGGAGTCGCCCTGCAAACTGTTTTCTTTCAGCCCAACCAAGAATAAAGCGCCTGAGTCTGCACAAGCCAACAAGCTAAACCAATAGCTCGCTCCTGACCAATCACTTTCCACTGCGAAAGTGGTCGGCTGATAAGCCTGATGCGCAACCGAGATTTTATTGCCTTCCCAAGAGTATTTTATTCCAAACTGAGCCATGAGCTCAAGGGTCATTTCGATGTAAGTTCGCGACCCAACTTTTCCTTCCAATTCAAGTTCCAGTCCTTTTGGAAGAATCGGAGCAATCATTAGCATGGCTGAAATGTATTGGCTGGAGACATCCCCACGGATTTTCACTTTCTCATTGGTTTGCTTCGGAAGTCCGTGAATTGCCAATGGAGGATAGCCTTCAATGCCCAAATAATGAATGTCCGCACCGATTGCCCGAAGCGCATCTACCAGAATCCCGATCGGTCTTTCGCACATGCGCGGAGTTCCTGTCATGACTTTCTTCTGATTGGTGACTGTGGCAAAAGCTGTCAAAAATCGCATGGTCGTCCCGGCATCGAGCACGTCAAAAACGGGTGGATTGTCCTTTAAAAGGCGAATCATGGTTTGGGTATCGCGAGCTTCAGCCAGATTTGAGATCTGATTTTCACCTTCGGTCAAAGCATCGATTACCAATACACGATTGGATTCGCTCTTGGAAGAGGGCAGCGGGATGCGGGTTGCGGTGAACTCAGACTTCTGTTTTAGGTGCAAAATAGACATGGTATCAGTTTGCAAGGGTAGAATAGGTTTAAGAAAGGCTTTGGTAATAATGGATCGATTCCAGGATTTCTTCCCGGCTGACAGGGATGTTGTACGTGCAGTCTCCGATGGAATTCAAAAGAGAAAACATGAGTGTACTGCCTTCATTCTTTTTGTCCTGAAGGCAAAAATCCAAAACCGGATCGAGGTCTTCTGCAGCAATGTTGATTTTGCCGTAGACTTTCAGAAACGCAGTTTGTATCGTCACCAGATCTGCTTCTGAAAGATTTAATTTCTTTTTAGAAAGGTACGCTTCGCAAATCATCCCGACTGCAATCGCTTCCCCGTGAAGGAGATGTTTTGGTCCGTCGAGGTAATAGGTTTCGAATGCGTGTCCGATTGTATGTCCGAAGTTCAGGATCTTTCGAAGTCCGGATTCTTTCGGGTCTTCTTGTACAACCGCTTTTTTGATTTCCACGGAATGGCGGATCAAATCAGTCCAGTTGGAAGCTCCCCAATTATCGAATTTCAGACTTTCGAAGTACCCTTTATCACGGATCAGGCCATGTTTGATGATCTCTGCAAAACCGGATCGAAGTTCGTTATGAGGCAGAGTTGCCAGAAATTCCGGAGCGATGATGACGGTTTCAGGTTCGTTGAAAACACCGAGATGGTTCTTCAATCCTTCAAAGTCAACCCCCAATTTTCCCCCAACACTCGCATCCACTTGGGAAAGCAAGGTGGTTGGCAGATTGATAAAGCGAATGCCGCGCTTGTAAATACTTGCACAAAAACCGCCCATATCACCGATGACTCCGCCTCCAAGATTCAGGAAAAGAGCTTTTCGGTCGAGTTGAGCCTCGGTCATGGAAGCCCAGATTTGTGTGCAGGTTTGTATGGTTTTGTTTTTTTCTCCAGGCTGAATAGTCAGATAATGAGTTTCGGCAGGAAGAACAGATTGAATCCTCGGAAGGCAATAGTTTGCAGTGTTTTCATCTGCAAGCACAAAAAGTTGGGAGAAGTTTATTTCCCGAAGCAGAGATGCGAGATCTCCGGCGGCGTTTTCAGAAAAGATGATCGGATTCACGAAGAATTGGGGTTTTGCTGATTCTAAAGGTAATCCAAAATAGGCTAAGGGGAAGGAATTCCCGCCCCTCAGCCTGTAAAATGCTCAGCCTTTATGCATTACTTTTTTACAGGTTCAGCTTCGCGAAGCTGCTTTTCCTGACGCTTCACTGACTCTTCGTGAATACAGTAAAGTAACTCTTTCATAAATTTCTCACTCAGATGTTTTGCCACACCTTTCTGAGTTCTGCTTTCCATCACGTCTTTCCAGCGGTCAGACTGAAATACGGTCAGGTGATGCTCTCTTTTATGTGCTCCGATTTGATCGATTACAGCGAATCTTTCCTGAAGGATATCCAGCAATTGGTCATCAAGGTGATCAACAGCTCTGCGCAAATCCTGAAGTTTCTCGTCAGGTTTCATGTTTTCAAGAGGCTGCTTGAATTCGATCGAGTTGATCATCTCTCTCAAAGCCTTTGGTGTCACTTGCTGCTTGGCGTCAGACCATGCTTTGTCAGGATCGTGGTGAGTTTCGATCATCAAGCCGTCCAAACCGAAGTTCATCGCTCTTTGGGCAACTTCCAATAAACCGTCTCTTCTGCCCACAATATGGGAAGGGTCGTTGATGACTTCCATTCCGGTCCACTCACGCTTCAGGTGAATTGGCATTGACCAGTTTGGCTTATTTCTGTATCTCTTGTCGTAAGAGTCAGAGAAACCTCTGTGAATTGCAGCCAGTTTGTCGATTCCCACAGAATACAATCTTTCCAATGCGCCGATCCAAAGTTCAAGATCCGGGTTCATTGGGTTTTTTACCATTACAGGAATGTCCACACCTCTAAGAGCATCGGCGATTTCCTGTACTGCGAATGGATTTACAGTGGTACGAGCTCCGATCCAAAGCACATCAACTTTGTGTTTCAATGCCAATTCTACGTGAGCAGCATTTCCAACTTCAGTCGTGATGGGGATATTCAGGTTATGTCTGACGATTTCCATCCACTTCAGACCTTCTTCACCTACTCCTTCGAAGCTTCCCGGACGAGTTCTTGGCTTCCAAATACCTGCACGGAATAGGGCTGGAATCATATTCTCTTCCTTCATTTCCTTGCAGATCTGTTCGATTTGCTCAGGAGTTTCGGCAGAACAAGGTCCTGCAATGATCAATGGAGTAGAAAGTCCTAATCCCCAATCTTTAATTTGTTTGTGTGGTTTCATACGGCTGGGCGTTTAAATGAAAAAAGCCCGACTCTTTCGAATCGGGCTTTTGTTTTATTTATTTTTTCTTAGTTTTTGGCTAGACAATAAACAGCTCCGATTCGATTTTGGCTTCGAAAGTAAAAATAGAAGAAGGTAAAATAGATCGCTGCTGTGATTAACATGTTTCAAAGGTAAAAGCATGATTTTTAAAAACAAAATTAATTTTTGGCTAAAAGATTATCTAATCAGTAATGAGAGGTCAAAATCCTTGACTTTTCTCCAAATTGGTAAAAATACAAACCTAAAACAGGAGGTTGTTTTGTTTTTACAATTGATTTCAGAATTATGTTTTGAAAAAATATTTTCGAAATTCTTTACTCTCTGACAATAGACTTTTGGAGAAAGGAAAATTGGCGATAGTTTTTTCATTTCCTTCAAATCAGTGCAAAATCAGCTTTTGAATATACCCAATCAGGTTTTGAGATTGATTTAAGAGTTCACCAAAAACCCGAAAATCCCGGTTTTAACCTCTCCAATTATCGCAACAAAACCCAAGCTGCAGAGGTTTTTTTGATATCTTTGCACCTTTATTTGAGCGATATGCCCGTAAAACCCACAATATCTTTTGAGAATCTTGAAGTAGCATTTGCCTCCAAAAGCAATGCAGAGCTTAGGAAAATGTACCTGATTTTCGCCACCCTAAACAATAATCTGATTTCAGACTTGGGCATTGGTCTCGCTAATCTGGCTTTCAAACTCAAGCTTCCTGTCAAGGGAATTATGAAAAAAACCATGTTTGGCCATTTCTGCGGAGGTGAGACGATTGCAGAAAGTATCAAGGCTTGCCAGAAACTTGCCAAATACGGTGTTGAATCCATTCTTGATCTTTCGATAGAAGGAAAAGGAGACGAAGAAAGCTACGATCAGACTACGGAAGAAATTCGTCAGACGATGATTGAATCTGCAAAGACGAATTACATGCCTTTTGGGGTTTTCAAGACAACCGGTTTGGGTGATTATCATATTATGATAAAAATCCAGGCAGGAGAGAAGTTGACGTCTGATGAAGAGATTGCTTTTGCCCGTTTAAAAGGCAGGGTAGATTTGCTTTGCAAAACCGCACATGACTTGGGCTTGAAAATCCTTGTTGATGCGGAAGAGTCTTGGTTCCAAAATGTAATTGATGACCTGGCATACGAAGCCATGGAGAAATACAATACCGAGCGTTGTGTCGTGTACAATACCTATCAGATGTACCGTCATGACTCGTTGGCAAGATTGAAGAAAGCGAATGAAGTGGCTCAGAAAGACGGTTATATCCTCGGAGTGAAAACCGTCCGTGGGGCTTACATGGAAAAGGAACGTGAGCGATCTGAGGAGATGAATTACCCAAGCCCGATACAACCAGATAAAGGTTCTACTGACAGAGACTACGATGCGGCGTTGAAGTATTGTGTTGAGAATAAAAAAGATATCTGGCTGGTTTCGGGTTCGCACAATGAAAAAAGCAATCTGCTTTTGACTGAATTGATGAATTTGCACCAAATCCCGACAAATTCGGATCATATCTACTTTTCTCAACTGTATGGAATGAGCGACACAATTTCATTCAATCTGGCAAAAGCCGGATACAAAGTGGTGAAGTACGTTCCTTACGGACCTGTGGAAAAAGTAATGCCATACCTGACCAGAAGAGCTTCGGAAAATACCAGCATTGCCGGTCAAAGCAGCAGAGAGTTTGAGCAGATCAGACGGGAAATGAAACGCAGGAAGTCGCATTGATCAGTCGCAGTAAAACAGCTGGCAGTGATCAGTCGCAGTAATCAGTGAAATGCCAGCTTAGCTGAAAGATTGTCCCGAGTGAGTAACATAATAACTAGTAACCAATTTCAAGAACATTCCGTGGACCATGGTCTATGGACTATTAACTATTGACTAAAAAAACAAGCAATGCAACTTTTGAGCGAACAGGAACTTGAGCGTAGAAAAGACAGGGAAGAGTTGATGCAGTTGGGAATCAATCCTTATCCTGCGGAGGCTTTTCCGATCAATGTAACTGCGGAAGACATCCATAGAAACTACGAAAACAACAAAACTGACTACAAGGATATCTCGATTGCGGGCCGTCTGATGAGTCGCAGAATCATGGGTTCGGCTTCTTTTGCTGAGATTCAGGATTCCACCGGCATTCTTCAGATTTACATCCGTCGGGATGATATTTGCCCGGATGAGGATAAGACTTTTTACAATACTGTTTTCAAAAAACTCCTGGGTTTGGGAGATTTTATAGGTGTGAAGGGATATATTTTTACCACTCAAACAGGAGAGATTTCCCTTCATGTGACTGATATTAAGATCCTTTCGAAGTCTGTAAAGCCACTTCCGGTGGTAAAGAGAGATGAGGAAGGAAATGTTCACGACGGTTTTACAGATCCGGAACTTCGCTATCGTCAGCGGTATGTGGATTTGACGGTGAATCCTGAGGTGAAGGCAACTTTCGTCACCCGAGCCAAAATCATCTCAAACATGCGTCGCTATTTTGACGATCATGGATGGCTGGAAGTGGAAACCCCGATCCTTCAGGCAGTGCACGGCGGAGCTGCAGCCCGACCTTTCAATACCCATCACAATACGCTGGATATGCCGCTTTTCCTGAGAATCGCAAACGAATTATACCTCAAGAGATTGATCGTTGGCGGATTTGAAGGCGTGTATGAGTTTGGGAAAATGTTCCGAAATGAAGGAATGGACCGAACTCACAATCCGGAATTCACTTCCATGGAAATCTATGTAGCCTACAAAGACTACATCTGGATGATGGAAATGGTGGAGGAGTTGCTTGAGAAAGTAACCCTATCAATTCATGGCCAAAGCATGGTCAAAGTTGGAGAAAGGGAGATCGATTTTGCCGGACCCTACAGAAGATTAACCATGTACGACTCCATCAAGGAATTCACCGGAGTGGATGTAAGCCAATTTGACGAGGGAGGATTAAGACAGGTTTGTATTGATATGGGGATTGCTGTGGATGATACCATGGGCAGAGGCAAATTGATCGATGAGATCTTCGGGGCGAAAGTGGAAGAGCATCTGATTCAGCCAACTTATATCACAGATTACCCGATTGAAATGACGCCTTTGGCGAAAAAGCACAGGACTGAGCCGGGATTGGTTGAGCGATTTGAGCTTTTTGTCAATGGAAAAGAAATAGCAAACGCATACACGGAATTGAACGATCCGATCGATCAGCGTGAGCGATTTGAGGATCAGTTGAAACTGGCTGCAAGAGGAGATGACGAAGCGATGATGATGGATGAGGATTTCCTTCGAGCGCTGGAATACGGAATGCCACCTACATCAGGTTTGGGGATTGGAATCGACCGATTGACTATGCTTCTGACGAATAAAACTACGATCCAGGAAGTACTTTTCTTCCCTCAGATGAGACCTGAAAAGAAAGCTGTGGACTTGACCGAGGAAGAGAAAGTTGTCTTTGAATTGCTTAAAAAGGAATCTCCTGTGGCTTTGGCTGACTTGAAATTGAAATCGGAACTAAGTGGTAAAAAGTGGGATGTGGCGATAAAAGGTCTTTCCCAAAAAGGAGTCGCGAAAGTAACGAAGGAAGGGGAATTTGTGAATGTATCGCTGTTAGATTAATTCTTAAATCGAGGTTTGATAAATTGAAACCGGGCTGAAAAGCTCGGTTTTTTTTATTGCCGAGCAAGTTGATGAATTGTACTGTTTGATGGGTTGGCATGGGTTAAAATGTAATAATGGATATTACTCCGCCTGTATTGCAAACAAAGGAATGTTTCCGTGTTCCGTTTTCTTTTTTTCGCAGAAGACTCTATTTTAATCACCGTTCGTAAAAATGCCAAATTAACCCATCGTGCCTTTCTGCAATTTATCCTCCATTTCTCTATCTTAGAAAATAAAGGAATAAGCAATGCCCAAATACCCCCTTCATATCAATGGTTCTGAAAAAGTAGTTGACGTGGAACCCGATACTCCTTTGCTTTATGTGCTTCGGGATCATCTTGAGCTAAATGGACCGAAGTTCGGATGTGGACTTTCCCAATGCGGAAGTTGTATGGTGTTGGTAGATGGCGTTGCTGTTACCAGCTGCATCAGACCTGTTGCATCTTTGGGAAATTCCAAGGTTGTTACTCTGGAAGGTCTGGTAAATGAAAACGGAAAACTACATCCCGTTCAAGAGGCATTTGTAAAAGAACAAGCGGCTCAGTGTGGCTACTGTCTGAATGGAATGGTCATCGCCGCTGTGGGTCTCTTGAATGAAAATCCAAATCCGAATGAAGCAGAAATCAAAGATGCTTTGCAAGTAAATTTATGCCGATGTGGTGCTCATACCCGAATCATAAGTGCGATCAAAAGAGCCGCTGGTAATCAATAAAAAACATGTTTGAGCTACCCAAAACTACCAGAAGAAAGTTTCTACAGAAAATCGGCTACATCAGTGTTGGATTTCCCTTGCTTGGAATGGTTCTCGGTGAACAGGATCCTGTGATGGCTGCACGAGAAAATTATCTTGGAACCTTACCGGGAAGTTTGCGAGGCGCAAATAGAGTTAATGCATGGCTTCAGGTTTTGGAAGATGGTAGGGTAATGGTTTTTTCTGGAAAAGTAGAATTGGGCCAGGGAATCCGTTTGGCCATTTGCCAAGTGGCAGCGGAAGAATTGGATATGGAATTAAATCAAGTGGAGGTTCACCTAGCCGAAACTGGCCTGACCCCTGATGAAGGCTATACTGCTGGAAGTGGTTCGGTGCCAAACAGCGCCATGTCGGTTCGATATGCAGCAGCTACTGCAAGACAAAAACTATTGGAATTGGCCAGTCTTAAGTTGAAAACTCCTGTAAAAGATCTGATTTTTTACAATGGAAAAGTTCAAACCAAAAACAGTAATCAGTCGCTGAATTTTGCTGAGATCCTGGAAGGGGCTCAAATTGATTTGGAAGTCACAGTTCCTATACCCGTAAAAGTCAAGTCTGGATACCGATATGTTGGAAAGCCAATTCCAAGAAAGGATATCGAGAAAATGGTGCGGGCGGAAGAATTGTATATTCAGGATTTGAGATTTCCCGGTATGCTTCATGCGCGAGTTTTGAGACCAAAAGGCTACCAGTCAAAGTTGGTGAAACTGGATGAAAGTGGGCTTTCTTCACAAGTTTCCGGAGTAATCAAAACTATCATTAAGGGTAGTTTTATAGGAGTCATTACAGAGCGTGAATATCAAGCCGTGAAGGCTGAGCGCTACTTAAAAGCAAATTCAGAATGGTCCACAGGCACTGATTTTCCAGATCAGAATAACATTTATACCCATATTAGGTCAATAGCCGATCCTCCTCAAACAATCAGAAATGAGGGAAATGCAAATGCTGAGTTAAATGGGCGTGAGGTATTTAAAGCAACCTATACCAAGCCCTATTTAAAACATGGATCTATCGGGCCGGCTTGCGCAATTGCCATGTTTGATGGTGATATCCTCCATATCTGGTCACATAGTCAAGGCATTTATCCTATGCCAAGAGCCATCGCAGCAATGCTGAAAATGGATGAAGAAAAAATCCATGTGATTGCTGTTCCGGGAGCAGGATGTTTTGGACATAGCACGGCAGATGATGCAGCCGCGGATGCTGCGATTTTGGCGTTGGCTTATCCAGGAAAGCATATTCGAGTTCAATGGTCCAGGCAAGACGAGCATTATTGGGATCCCTATGGGTCTGCTATGATCATGGAATTGGAGGCAAGTTTGGATGAGAATGGAAGGATAAAAGCTTGGAAATCGGAGGTTTGGTCGGACTCTCATAGTATGAGGCCAAATAATGATCCTGCGACACTTTTGGACAGCCGGTATTTAGAAAACCCGGTTGAATTGAAAGATCGGGGATATTTGGGTGGGGGACATAGAAACGCCGATCCCTATTATAGCATTCCAAATATGCAGGTGAATGCGCACTACTTTGATGGTCCTCTGAGAGTTTCTTCCTTGAGGAGTTTGGGTTCTTACACGACTATTTTTTCAATCGAGTGCTTTATGGATGAACTGGCAGAAAAAGCAGGAAAAGATCCCTTGGAATTTCGATTAGCCCATCTTGAAGACGAAAGGGCGATTGCTGTAATTCATAAAATCCGTGGGATGTGTGATTCTGAATTTATGAAAGATGGAGAAGGGATTGGCTTTGCTTTTTCCCGCTATAAAAACACAGCTGCTTATTCAGCAGTTGCAGCTAAAGTTTGGGTTGAAAAGGCTTCAGGAGCTGTGGTAATTAAGAAACTTTGGTCAGCTGTAGACGTAGGGGAAATCATCAACTTAGATGGAATTACAAACCAGATCGAAGGCGGCATGATTCAAGCAGCAAGTTGGACACTTAAAGAACAAGTAACTTTTAATCAAGATGGAATAACCAGTCCTGATTGGGCGAGTTATCCTATTTTTCGATTTGATGAGATCCCTGAAGTAGAAGTAGCTATGATCGATCGGCCTGATCTACCAGCTGAAGGGGGAGGAGAGGTTTCGATGCCTCCCACAGGCGCTGCGATTGCCAATGCTGTTTATCATGCTTGTGGAAAGCGGATTTACGATTTGCCTATTACAACGGAAAAGATAAAATCTGCCTGAATCTAAGAGTAATTTGAAGCCTTTGTCTCTGTTTTACATAAAATCAAAAAACCTGGTGAGAGCCAGGTGTTTTTATTTGCCACGGTGATCCCCATTTCCTGAGAAATTCTCTAATAGACCAGAATTCTTTCCCATTTCCTATATTTGATTTATGATAAAGTTGAATCAACATCAGCGGGAACATCTCAACAACATTTGCAAAAAGCATTTTGTAGCAAACCTGTTTTTGTTTGGTTCTGCGGTATTAGGATCTTTTTCAGAAGCAAGTGACATGGATTTTGCAGTTTTATTTTCTGAAGAACTTTCACCCATAGAACATGGAGAAGCATTTTTTGCTCTTAAGGATGACTTGGAGGCCTTATTTTTGAGAAAAGTGGATCTAGTTTCTTATCGGGTGGTAAAGAATCCTATTTTCAAGCAGGAACTGGATGAAACAAAAGTCGAGCTTTATGCCGCCTAAAAAGATCCTGAAATATATCCTGGATATAGAATCTGTAATTCGTGAATTGGAATTAGTGATTGAAATCAATGGAAGAGATTATTCCAAATTCAGTTCAAATTTTATGGCTGTACGAACAGTAGAACGGGATTTGGAAATAATAGGGGAAGCAGTTCGGAAAATTACTTTGCTGGATCCTACAATAGTGATTTCAAGCTCCAAACATATTATCGGGTTACGCAATATGATAGTCCATGCCTATGATTCAATCGATCCAACTACGCTTTGGAAGATTGTGATTAAGGATCTTCCTGTTTTAAAGGAAGAAATTGAAAAAATTAAAAACATGTAGCAGATGCTACATCTGCACTTCAACTTCAATTGAGCAGTATGATATTTAGTTTGGAAATCGTTTTACCTGGTTGATCATGTATAAAATATTTATTGCCTCTTGTTTTTTAACGATATCATTGGGTTGTACTTCAATAAGTAAGATTTCTCAGGGATCACAATATCAGCTGGTAGAAATTTTAATTGACGCCTTGATTGAAAGTGAAAAGCTCGAAAAGCAAGCCTTTATAATTGAACACGTCTATCCAATTCAATATTACAAAGTTGAAATAAGTGAGGATGGGCTTGAAATACCTGGACCAGATTATAATTTCAGAAATGAAATGGGAATTATCAATTGGATTGAAATGGATCTTTTTCCAAAAAATGAACAGACTTTAAATCATGTAAGAAGTCAGATCGAAGGATCTACATCAAAAGCAAAATTTGATTTTGGTAGCAAATCCATCGATCCGAAGAAAATTAACTTTGAAAAACCCTATTATACGGTCTTTAAGCCAATTTATAATTTAGATTCCACTGCTGTCTATTTGGAAATAGACTATCATAACAATTATTATGGCGATGGACGTGCTTATGTTTTTGAGCTCAAAAATGAATCTTGGGAGAATGTGAAGTTTATTCCCACGTGGATCAGGTAAAGGAGAATTTTAGAAAAGAAGACATAATGCTTGGTTGGACATTATTAGACTCCGTGAAATCCTTTACTCTTGGCGGATAAAGAGAGAGAAAGAATTCCCTATAAAACAAAAAAACCTGGTGAAAGCCAGGTTTTTTGATTTTAAGAAAGGAAATAGATTTAGAGTTTAAATTCTTGAGGTTCAACTACCCGGAAGGTCTTTCTTTTGCTTTTCAGCGTAGCCAAAAACCTTCTGAAGCAAAGGGGAAGTTCGGGCTGAAATATTCTCTCTGATTTTCAATTCCTCTTTTGCGATCTCGATGAATAAGCCATCAATTGCTTTCTGAGTTACATAAGCTGTCAGGTCAGTGTCCACTTTTTTCACAAAAGGAACCTTATTGTATCGGGTCATCACATCACTCCAGTATTTGGTTGCATCCACTTTTTTCAAGCTCGCATCAATAATCGGAGAGAATTTCGCGCTCAGCGAACTTGTTGTTGTTCCCTGGAAATATTGAGTGGCGGCATTTTGCTCGCCAAGCAGAATTTTCTGCACATCCTGAAAACTCATCTGCTTGATCGCATCCACAAAAATCGGTTTAGCTTCCATCGCAGCATCTTCCGCGGCCCGATTCAAACTTGTAATCACCTGATCGCACATGGATCCCAGACCTAAAGACCGAAGTGTGCTTTCTACATTTTTAGCTTCCTGCGGAAAAAGGATTTTCACTTCCAAGTTTCCCATATAGCCATTTTGGACAGAAAGACGCTCAGCGCTGATTCCGGTTCCTTTCTCCAAAGCTTCTTTGATCCCCGAGTTAATTTCGGCATTTGTCGGATTCATGAGTTGCTGACCCGCTGCATCGGCGATCTGAGTGAGAGTTGCGCAACTTGTCAAAATCATGTAGAAGAAAAAGACGATTGGCGTGATTAGTTTTTTCAAAGCTTGTGTTGGTTAATTCTCGTTGGTTTTTTTTAAAGATTGGCAAAAGCCATTCCAGAGAAAGGAATTACGATTTATTTCCGGATTTAGATGGAAAATATCCTTCGAAGTGAAAAACCGAGGTAATTATTGGGTAATTTTTCTGTATTAATTTGAAAAAATATCAAAATTCTAAAATTGTCAAAACTCTCATTTTTTAAATTTTAATCAACAGAATGGTTAAATGATTAAAAAAATGATAATTTAATAATTCAAACGTTGATAATATTTTAATCTATGAACCTCAGGCTCAATTCAGAATTTGGCACTTTGAAGGCGGTATTGATGCACCGACCGGGTAAAGAAATCGATAGGCTCACTCCCTACAATAAGGAGTATTTGCTTTTTGAAGATGTTCCTTACCTGGAAGCCTTGCAAAAGGAGCACGACTTTTTCTCAGATTTGATCAAGCAATCCACGGGTGCCCAAGTGTACCAATTGAGAGAAATGCTGGTCAAAGTGATTTCTGATGAGGATATTTTGCTTCAACTCATGCGGGAATCCCTGAAAAAATCGGATCTGGTTCATGTCGCAGAGGATATTTTAGAGCGCTATTCCACCGCAGAATGTGCAACGGCACTCACAGCAGGGATTAAAATCCACGAGCTGAAGCGAAAAATACCCAACTTGAAAAATGGAGAATTGATGGACTTTGCTTTTGCAATAGCTCCTTGCCCGAACTTATATTTTCAGCGCGATCCGATGGCTTTGACACCTTCCGGGATTATTTTTTCCAGTATGAAAATGGAAGGAAGACAGCGGGAAGCAGATTTGGTCAGGACGATTTTTGAAAATCATCCAGAATTTAAAGATTTTGTCAATCGGCTTTATCCGGTCCTTGGCCATGGGAATCCTCCAAGTATCGAAGGCGGTGATGTGATTGTTCTTTCCCATAAAGCGGTGGCAATTGGTAACTCAGAAAGAACTGACGAAAAAGCGATTTACCATGCCGCCAAAGCGATGCTGGCTGAGGGATCGGTTGAGCGGGTTTATGAAGTTCACCTGCCGAAAAAACGAAATTACATGCACCTCGATACGGTGTTTACAGTGATCGATGAAAACTTGGTTTTAACGTATCCGGATGCTTTGAATGCGGTTCTCCAGACTTCTTTGTATACCCTCAAAGAAATCAAAGACGATAAAATCCATATCAAGCGTGAAGTGCTGAAGGAGTCTTTGTTGACAATTTTGGAGCGGGAGATTCCGCATCTGGAGATACTTCATACCGCAGACGGAAATCCGGATTATTCCATGCGCGAGCAATGGTTTGACGGTGCGAATGTGTTTGCGATCGGAGCAAGGAGAGTGATTTCTTACAATCGAAATATCCACACCAATCGCGCTTTAAGGCAAATGGGAGTTGAAGTTTTGGAGATTCCATCCTCCGAACTTTCCCGCGGTCTTGGAGGCCCAAGATGTATGACAATGCCGCTTAGCCGCGCCAAAGTCTGAAGGCTGAAGTTTGAAATCAGAAGGTTGAAAGATGAATTTTCAGACTTCAGCTTTCATATTTCAAAATTGATCAAAGAATGATCCGAAGGTTATTTAATCATAATAGGAGAACAGCATCCAGCAGGATACCTCTTTGACATTGATTCGGTAATCTCAATCAAATAAAAATTTCTGCTTTTCATTACCATCGCCCCAAAGTAACTCAAAATGAAAAAATTACTTTCAAGTCTTTTTCTGCTGACACTTTGCGTCCAGCTTTTTGCTCAGACTTCTTTCAAAATCATCAATCTAAAGACAGAATACACCACTACGCCGTTGGGATTGGATGAAGATAAACCTCGATTTAGCTGGCAGATGCAGTCAGAAAATGAGGAGAGGGGACTTGGCCAGTCTGCTTATAAGATTTTGGTCAAAGATGAATCGGGCAAAGAGGTCTGGAATTCCGGCAAGGTAACCGGCGATGTTTCTCTTGGAATCGATTATAAGGGTTTGGCACTTCAGCCTACGACCAGATATTCCTGGGAACTTACCGTTTGGGATTTGGAGGGGAAAATGGGAACAGCAACTTCCTGGTTTGAAACAGGTTTGATGAATCCGTCTGAATCTGCTTGGTCAGGGGCAAAATGGATTGGAGGAGGTGCCGATGATCTGGTAATCTACTCCCATTACTTTTCTGTTTACAAACTCCAATATGCTCTTCAGCTCGATGAGGCATCAAAAACTCAGAAGGCAAGTTTTGTCTATGGGGCAAATGATAGCCGACTGATGGATAAGAATAAAAATATCATGGGTGTGGAAAATGGGAAGGATCAAAGCTATATCAGGTTGGAATTAGATTTGTCAGAGATCGATGGTTCAGAGACCGGACTTGCCAAAATCCATATTTATCGGGTTGGCTACACTAAAGATGACAAACCAAACATTCCTTTAAGAAGCCTCGAAATCCCACTTTCTGAAATCAATCTGAGTAATAAATATCAACCTCATGAGTTTCGGATCGAGTCAAATTTTGGGGTCATTAATATCTTTCTGAAAGAATTTAGTCTTACCCAAAATGAAAAAATGGGCCAGGGTCCATTTGCCGGAACCGGAGTTAACCTGAATCCGGTCGGTGTGGGAAATGACTACATCAGTTTCCCAATGGTGGGGGATATTGGATTTTTGATCGAAGCCGGTCAAAAGGCAAAATTCTCAAACGTCCAGGTCAGAAACTTCCGCTTTCCTTCCAATGCACTTTTTAAGGAGGATTTGAGTGCTTCAAATCATCAGAGTATTTTCTCGGGATTCGGTCCTGATGCCGGGATACAGGTTTCTTCAGAGGGATATCTTTTGGAGGGAAAAGGAAAAAACTCCCTGATCCTCGCCGATCCCAGCAGAAATTCAGTTCCGATGCTTCGGACCACTTTCGCAGCAGAACCGAAGAAAATCACCAAAGCCAGATTGTATGTGACGGCTCGGGGCATCTATGAAATGTATCTCAACGGGCAGCGGGTAGGGCAGGATTACTTCAATCCCGGCTTGACGCAATACAACAAAACCCATATGTACCAGACTTACGATGTCACCGAATTGGTGAAGTCAGGTCAGCCAAATGCGATCGGTGCCTGGATCAGTGAAGGCTGGTGGAGCGGCAACAGCACTTTTTCCGGTGAAAACTGGAACTTCTTCGGCGACCGCCAATCGCTTTTGTCCAAGCTGGTCCTGACTTATGAGGACGGAAATACCCAGACAATCGTATCTGAGCCAGGGACATGGAAGTTTTTCAATGACGGACCGATCCAATACGGGAGCTTTTTCCAAGGGGAAGTCTATGACTCAAGGAAAGAAGGCGCAATTGCAGGATGGGCGACAGCAGCATATAATGACAAACCCTGGAAGCCGGCAGTAGAAGTGCCTTTGGAAGGAACAGCAATGATGGGAACTTTCGAGGGAAGAGGCGGGCCCACAACTTTTTCCTATGATGATTTGAAAATTGTCAGCCAATTGGGCGAAAATCCCAGAATCGTCAAGACGCTGAAGCCGCAATTAGTGGAGGAAGTTCGCCCGGGAGTTTTTGTCTATGACATGGGACAAAATATGGTCGGCATCCCGCGGATTCAAATCAAAAATGGCAAAGCCGGTCAGAAAGTCTATTTGCGATATGCAGAAGTGAAGTACCCGAATCTTCCGGAGCACGGCACAGAAGTAGGGATGGTCGTGATGGAAAATATCAGGGCCGCACTTGCTCAGGATGTATGGACGCTGAAGGGCGGAGACGAAATTATTCAACCGAGATTTACTTTCCACGGATATAGATACCTGGAGATCACCGGAATAGATAAAGCCGTTCCAATCGGGGAAATTGAGGGTTTAGTGATCAGTTCAATCGGAGAGATTACTTCATCCTACACGACTTCCAATGAGCTGGTGAATAAGTTTTGGGAAAATATCACCTGGTCGTTGAGAGGGAATTTCCTTTCGATCCCCACTGATACGCCTGCGAGAAATGAGCGGATGGGCTGGAGCGGGGATATCAACGTTTTTGCAAAGTCTGCAACTTACTTGGCCGATACCGATTTGTTTTTGAGAAGGCATCTGATAGCGATGCGGGATGTACAGCGGGCGGATGGAAGATTTACAGATGTGGCGCCTCTCGGTGGGGCTTTTGGAGGAACACTCTGGGGAAGTGCAGGGATTGTATTGCCTTGGGAAGTCTATCGTCAGTATGGCGATATTCAAGTCCTTAAGGAGCATTACGATGCCATGAAGCGCTATGTGGATTTCCTCGATACCAAAGTGGATCCAAAAACCGGAGTGCTGAACGAAGGCCCTTTGGGAGATTGGCTCAGTCCTGAAAATGCCAAAAACGACAACACCATGTTCTGGAATGCTTACCAGGTTTACGATCTGGAGATTTTGGAAAAGACCGCTGAGCTCCTGGGAAAAACTGCTGATGCAGCAGATTTCAGAAAAAGAAGAGAAGCACGAAAAGCATTTTTGAATCAGCGATACCTAGATGCTGAGACCGGAAAATCCGTCAAATCCGGAGTGGTAGTGGCAGGATTTGGACCACCTCCTTCAGCGAGTGAATCTCAAGCCGGAAAACCGGTGGACACTCAAGCATCCTATGCGATTCCTCTGGCAATGAATGCGATCAATGAAGAATTGAAACCGAAAGTTGCCCAAAACCTGTCTCTCACTGTTGAGCGAGAAAACACAGATGACTCTGGCGTTTTACGTCCAAAATATTCCCTGATGACGGGATTCATAGGGACTGCGGCGATCAACGAAGCACTTTCAGAATGCGGAAGACATGATTTGGCTTATCAGCTTTTGCAGCAGACAAGCTATCCAAGTTGGCTGTATCCGGTCATCAATGGCGCAACGACGATTTGGGAAAGGTTGAATTCTTACACGGTTGACCAGGGTTTTGGAGGCAATAACAGCATGAATTCCTTCAACCATTATTCATTCGGAGCGGTAGGAGCCTGGATGTATAATTATTCGCTGGGGATCCAGAGGGATCCGCTAGTGCCGGCATTCAAGAAATTTATTCTGAACCCAACTCCCGACCCCACCGGGAAAATGAGTTTCGCCAAGGGCCATTTGGACACGATGTATGGAAGGATCGAAAGCAGCTGGAAAGTGGAAGGTGAAAAGCTTATTTACGAGGCGACCGTTCCGGCAAATACAACCGCGACACTTTACCTTTCTGCAAGTTCGGTGAGTGAAATCATGGAAGGCGGAAAACCAGCTAATCAATCAAAAGGCATCAAATTCCTGAGAATGGAAAACGGAAAGGCGGTATTTGAGCTTTCGTCAGGGAAGTATGAATTTGAATCAAAAGTGATTGATTGATTTTTAAAACCTATTCTTTGGAAAATTGAAAATCCCCTTTGGAATTAACCAAAGGGGATTTTTAGTTTAAATGGAGAATGAAGAATTTAAAATCGAAATCCGGGATTCTTTAACTTTACAACTTTACCACTTTTCAACCTTCAGACTTCAGCCTTCTGACTTTCAACCCAATTTCTTGCATTCACAAAAGCTTCCATCCAAGGGGTGAAATCATCCTGTCTGTCTGAAGGATAATGAGCCCAATTCCATGGCTTCAGGCTTCGCTCAATATGTGGCATAATCCCCAGATGACGCCCGTCAGCCGTGGCGATTCCGGCGACTGAATAGTCTGATCCGTTTGGATTGCCCGGATATGCTTCGTAGCTGAACTTCATGCTTACATGATATTCGTTTTCAGCTTTTGGAAGGAAAAACTTGCCTTCACCATGTGCCACCCATACGCCCAATCTCTGTCCGCTCATGCTTCCCAGCATCACACTGTTGTTTTGCGGGATGGTTACATTGAGAAATGCAGATTCAAATTTATGACTTGCGTTGTGGAGCATTTTAGGTTTCTGATCGTGATCAGGAGTGATCAGGCCAAGTTCCACCATCAGTTGGCAACCGTTGCAAACTCCCAAACTAAGTGTGTCTGGTCTAGCGTAGAAATTGTCAAGCGCTTGCTTTGCTTTTGGATTGTAAAGGAAGGCGCCTGCCCAGCCCTTGGCCGAACCTAAAACGTCTGAGTTTGAGAACCCGCCTACGAAGACGATCATCTGCACATCTTCGAGATTTTCTCGACCGGCAATCAAGTCGGTCATGTGGATATCTTTCACTTCAAATCCTGCCAACCAAAGTGAATAAGCCATCTCTCGATCCCCGTTTACTCCTTTTTCCCGGATGATAGCTGCCTTCGCTTTTCCTTTGGAAGTTCTGAAAGGATCAAGTCCTGAAGTTTCGAAACTGCCTTTCCATCCATCAGCAAATTCAAATGACAAAAGTTGATTTTTATAATTGTCAAAGCGGTCTTTGGCTAGTTTCTCTCCGCTTTGTTTTCTGTCGAGCATATAGGATGATCTGAACCATACATCACGAAGCTCAGCGATGTCAAGTGAAAGATCTTTACCGGCAAATTCGATCAAACCAGTATCAGTCACTTTTGCAAGCTCGACATAATCCACATCAGCTTCCACCAATAAGCTTTCTACTGCATGATCATCAGCCACCTGAATAAGGATTCCCGGGTTTTCTGCAAAAAGTGCTTTCACCAAATCCGGCTCATTCAAGCGATCCAGTTTCACTTTCAAACCTACGTTTTGTACCGGGAAACACATTTCCAAAAGGGCAGTCACTAATCCTCCTGAAGAGATATCATGTCCTGAGAGAACCCATGTCTGATCGATCAGGTCCTGAACAGCGGTAAAGGCTCTTGCAAAATATGCCGGATTTTTAACGTCCGGCGTCTCCGTTCCAATCTTATTCAATGCTTGATAGAAGCTGGAACCTGCCAGTTTGAAGTTGTCTTTGGAAAAGTCGATGTATAAAATTCTACTTCCTTTGATTGGTTTCAGGGCAGTTTTTATCGTTTTTTTGATATCAGAGCATTCGCCTACTGTGGAGATAATCACCGTACCCGGAGAGTAAACTACCTTTCCGTCAGGATATTTCTGGGTCATGGAAAGTGAATCTTTTCCGGTTGGAATATTCACACCCAATTCAATAGCGAACTCAGAAACTGCCTGAACAGCTCTGTAAAGTCTGTCGTTTTCGCCTTTGTTTTTAGCAGGCCACATCCAGTTTGCACTGAGAGAAACTCCGCTCAATCCATCTGCAATCGGTGCAAAAATTAGGTTAGTCAGCGCCTCAGCTATCGCTAGTCTGCTGCCTGCTTCCGGGTCAGCTAAAGCTGCAACCGGAGCATGTCCGATGGAAGTTGCAATTCCTTTATTTCCGGTATAATCAAGTGCCATCACGGCTACGTCATTCAAGGGAAGCTGGATTTCTCCTACTGTTTGCTGAGTTGCTACCCGGCCGGTTACAGATCGATCGACTTTGTTGGTCAACCAATCCTTACACGCCACTGCTTCCAGTTGGAGCACTTCATTGATGTATCCGCGAATCAGCTCAGAATTGTAATTTGCTTCTGCGAAAGATGCATTTTGCGTATTGTCCTCGAGGATCGTCTTCGGCGAGGAGCCAAACATATAAGCAAGATCCCAGTCCACAGGCTTTTCTCCGGTTTTCTGATTTTCAAACTTGAAATGCATATCTCCGGTCGTCTCACCCACTACATAAAACGGTGCGCGCTCACGATCAGAAAGCTGCTGAAGTGTATCAATATCTTCTTTGCCGACTACCAATCCCATTCGTTCCTGAGACTCGTTTCCTATGATTTCCTTGGCGGAAAGGGTAGGGTCGCCCACCGGCAATTTGTCGATATGAATCGTTCCTCCGGTGCTTTCCACCAATTCAGAAAGGCAGTTCAAATGTCCGCCTGCTCCGTGATCGTGGATCGAAATGATCGGATTGTTATCGCTTTCGGCCATCGCACGGATCACGTTTGACACCCGCTTTTGCATCTCCGGATTGGAGCGCTGGATAGCGTTGAGTTCGATGGCGTTGGAGAGTTCACCCGTATTCAAGGAAGAAACTGCCGAACCGCCCATTCCAATGCGGTAATTGTCACCGCCCATGATCACGATTTGATCACCGGCTTTTGGCTCAGACTTTTTGGTGTATTTGGCATTGGTAAAGCCAACACCGCCAGCCAGCATAATTACTTTGTCGAAGCCGTATTGCTTGCCTTCTTCCTCATGCTCAAAAGTCAAAACGGATCCTGCGATCAATGGCTGACCAAATTTATTTCCGAAATCAGAAGCACCGTTGGAAGCTTTGATCAGGATGTCCATCGGAGTTTGATAAAGCCAGGGACGCTCATTCAGATTGTTTTCCCAGCTTCTTCCTTTTTCCGACCTGGAATATGAAGTCATGTAGACGGCAGTTCCTGCCAAAGGAATTGAGGCAGTCCCGCCTGCCAATCTATCCCGGATTTCTCCACCGGCCCCGGTTGCTGCGCCGTTGAAAGGTTCAACTGTAGTTGGGAAATTATGGGTTTCAGCTTTCAGGGAAATCACCGTATCTATTTCCCGGGTTTCGAAAAAGTCTGCTACGTGCTGGGTTTTTGGTGCGAATTGCTGAGCCTTTGGTCCGGTTACAAATGCAACGTTGTCCTTGTAAGCCGAGGCGATTCGGTTGGGATGTTTCTTGGAAGTTTCTTTGATGAGTTGAAAAAGCGTCATTGGCTTTTCCTCACCATCAATTATAAAAGTACCGTTGAAGATCTTGTGTCTGCAATGCTCAGAATTAACCTGGCTGAAGCCGAAAACTTCCGAATCCGTGAGCGGACGACCGAGTTGGGTGGATACGTTTTCTAGGTATTCAACTTCTTCCTGACTCAGCGCAAGACCTTCTTTTTTGTTGTAAGCGGCAATATCGGTGACAGCCTGAATTTTCTCCGGCTCCAGATGAATGTCAAAAATTTCCTGATCCAGTCCATCGTATGCCTTTTGAAGCATTGGGTCTAGTTGATTTCCTTCGGAAAGTGGAGAGAATTCCTCGATTCGCAGAATTCCCTTGATTCCCATGTTGACCGTGATTTCCACGGCATTGGTTGACCATGGCGTGATCATTTCTTTTCTTGGTCCTGAGTATTTTCCTGTTACAGTGAGTCCAGGGATCAGTTTTGCTTCCGCAAAAAGCCAAGAAAGCTTTTCGATGTCTTCAGGAGCAAAAGGTTGAGGGGAATGAACAGCGTAAACGAGTTTTTGAGGGGATTCAAAGAAGAAAATCATGTCCTTTGGCTGGTAAGATGCAAAGGTAAGGATTTGGGATTTAGATTGGAAATTGAATGATTGGGAAAATGAAGGGAGGCTGGAAGTGGGAAGCGGAATGCTGCAAGGAGGGAAGTTGTTTGATGGGGTGAAAAACTCCTGATCCCTTTACTCTAATCCCCCATTGCCTAATTAATGAGATTGCTTCGCCTCGTTCCTCAGCTCGCAATGACGTTCTCTAATCTCCAAATCCCAAATCCCTTTTCTCTAATCCTTGACTTAAAAACTCCACACTTGCCTCAATCAATTTCCCATGTCCGACAGAAAGTGAGACTGATTTGAGATGTGGGATTTTGGTACTGAACCGGCTGAGATTTGCAGCAGTGACCATCTTATCATATTTCCCGGTGAAAAGTTGAATCGGTGTTTTTTTAGATCGGGCGACCTGGATGATTTTCCCTAGCGAAAGTTGAAGGTTTCCAAAGACTTTCCAAGTCAGATAAACCTGAGCACGCTTGGATCGGGTTTGCATCTGAGTTTTTACAAATTTGATAAGACTTGTTTCTAAAATTCCCACGGAATGAAGCCCTTCCATAATTCCAAAAAATCGCTGAGGATTGAAAACCACTCCTTTGAAAAGTGGATGAAAATAGGCAGGATAACTATTCAGATTGTAAAATAACCCGGTTTTGATTCCGTCAGGTGCGAGTAAAATCAAACTCTTGACCTGCTCAGGAAAAAGCTCATAAGTAAGCAATGAGAACTTGCCACCCATGCTATAACCTATCAAATGAAAATCTTTGAATCCAACCTGAGTTGAAATCTCTTGAACAATTTTACTCCAAATAACTTTAGTTAATAAAACTGAAGTATCATGCCAGGAGCTTTTACCGTGAAAGAACAAGTCAAAAAACAAAAATCGCTGTCCGGGTTGGATAAGCTTGGCAAAAGGAAGCATGTCTAAGTGGCTTTGACCAAAGCCATGGAAAACCAGAAAAACCTCTGGTCCATGGCCCATTTCCTTATAAAATAATCGTCCCCATGGTGTTTCCAGCGTGCTCATTTGGTATAAAAATTTCATTTTGAAATTAGTTATAATCCCCAAGAAAAGCTTTGGGAATTAAGGCTGGAACAAATGATATTCTTTAAATGTCCTTTTTGATCTTGGAAATGTTCTGTATCGAATTATTAATCGGGGTAATACAAAATAAAATACCATTAAAAACTACGGAAACTTTGTGACTATTGAAAGTTTCCGTAGTTTTGCCCCGCCCAAAAAGAGAGAGGAAGATGAAAAGAAAGATTTTGGAAATAGCGATCGAGCAGTTTAGCCGATATGGTGTCCGCACGGTCACCATGGAAGACATTGCCCGTTTGGCCGGAATATCCAAGAAGACCATCTATCAGGAGTTCAAGGATAAGAAGGACTTGGTGAAAGAGACTTTTGCCTGTGTATTGGAGGATGACAGGGAAAAGATGTGCTACATAATGGAGCATGAGGATGGTGTCATCGAGCATTTGGTGAAAGCATCCAAGATGTTGCGGGAACGGTTAGCTAACATGAATCCAATGGTGATTTTGGAGATCCAACGCCATTTCCCGGAAGCATGGGTTCAATTTGAAACTTTCAAAGAGGAATTCGTAATGAAGGATTTGATAAATGTTCTGGAAAGAGGAAAGAAACTGGGGTATTTCCGGGAGGAAATCGACTCAGCAATTTTGGCCAGACTCAGAGTAAATCAAATATCTACCTCTTTTGACCCTGCGAATTTTGACCTGAAAGGATATGATATTCTTGAATTGCAACTCGAAATGATGGATCATTTCCTCCATGGAATTTTTACAGAAAAAGGGCGATTAGCCTACCACCAACAAAAAGCCACACAAGAAATTTTATAAGAGTGATGAAAAACTACCCTTTAATCCTTTTTGCATTTTTCCTTTCTGCTACCGGGCTTTCCGCTCAGGAAGTGGTGGATCTCAACTTGAGAGAGTCCTTGACTTATGCTCTGGAAAATAATGTGAATGTTAAAAATGCCAGGCTGGAAACAATGATTTCCAAAGCGACCGTAAAAGAGACAACCGCAACGGGTTTGCCTCAAATCACGGGAGCTGTAAACCTCAATTACAATCCCACTATCCCAGTTATATTCTTGCCAAACCAGCCTCCTTTTGGAGATCCTACTAACCCATCGGATGTGATCCCGGCGAGATTCGGAGTTAGCTACCAAAGCGGAGTGGCAGTGAATGTGACTCAGATGATACTTGACGGATCCTTCTTTGTGGGCTTGAAAGCAGCTAAAACCTTTCAGGCGCTGACACAATTGGACGTAGTCAAAGCTGAAAACGACGTGATCGAAAATGTGAAAAAAGCATTTTTCGGAGTTCTGGTAAATCAGGAACGTATCAGACTTGCGACTGCCAACTTATCCAGAATTGATTCTCTTTTGTCAGAGACTCAATCACTTTTCGATGCGGGATTCTCGGAAAAAATCGATGTGTCCAGAATCAAGGTTCAGCGAAATAATACCTATTCCCAGCTGGAAAGAAGCAAAACTGCTTATGAAATCAGTAAGCAACTGCTGAAACTTCAAATGGGACTTCCTCCTCAATATGATGTTAACATTACTGAAACTCTTCGCGAGCTCAATCCTGAGGAGGAGCTTCTTGGAATGCTGACAATGGAAGGAATCAGCCGGATTGAAATCGATCAGTTGAACACCAATATGGAGTTGACAAACCTTGATCTGAGGTATAACAAGGCTCAATATATGCCAACAATCGATGCAAACGGATTTATCCAGAGAACGGGTGCAGGTAATACTTTGCAGAACGTTTATGATCCGATCAACTGGTTTTCCAGCTCCTTGATAGCATTAAGAATGGAGATTCCGATTTTCGACGGACTTGCTAAAAGCGCAAGAATTCAAAAAAACCGACTTCAACTGAATCAGCTTGAAAATCAAAAAATCTTCCTAGATGACAACATCGCTCTAGAAATCTACGAGGCAAGAACCAGTCTGAAAAACGATCTGAATATTCTGGAAGTTCAGCGTGAAAACATGGCGCTTGCACAGGAAGTTTTCGATATGGCAAAAATCAAATACAATGAAGGAGTGGGTTCAAATTTCGAAGTAGTGGAAGCAGATGCTGCATTGATCGAAGCGGAAATCAATTTCCTTGCGGCCCTTTATGATGGACTGATTGCAAAGGTTGACCTGGAGAGAGCACTTGGAATATTAAGAACAAACATAGATAACTAAACCACCTAGTATTTCCCACTTCTGGGATTCAACTTAAAAAAACATAAGAACTCTAACTGGCTTTCACCTCTTTTTTACTGAGATACAAGTCACCGGAGATTTTAATCATTCAAGAAAAACATATAAAAATGAAACCAACGCTTAAATTTTTACCACTATCTCTGATCGTTCTTTTCGCGTATAGCTGCAGTTCCGGCACGGGAGAAGGGCTTGATGCCAAGAAAGCAGAATTAGAAAAGCTAAAAGCTCAGTCCACAGAATTGGCTGAATCTATAAAAGCGCTCGAAACTGAGATTGCAACCCTGGATCCTGAGTTTGCGAAGCTGGGTCAGAAGACAATTCTGATCACCACTGCCAATGCTCGTAAAGGCAACTTTGAGCATTTTGTAGAAGTGACCGGATCTGTACTTTCCAAAAAGAACGTGAGCATCAGTGCTGAAGCTTCAGGTCTTGTTTTGGAGGTGCCGGCAGTAGAAGGTATGAGAGCCAAAAAAGGCCAGGTACTTGCCAAAATCAATGCTGAATCTATCCAGAGAAATATCGATGAGCTTCAAAACTCATTGGATTTGGCAACAACACTCTTTGAAAAGCAAGAGCGACTTTGGAAGCAACAGATCGGTACGGAAGTCCAGTATCTGGAAGCTAAAAACAGAAAAGAAGGTCTCGAAAGAAGCCTAAAAACTTTGTCAACTCAGCTTGACAAAGGTGTCATTCGTGCGCCTTTCGACGGAACAGTGGAGACAGTTCAGGTGAGAACAGGTGAATTGGTGCAGCCGGGAATGGCAATGTTTCAGTTTGTCGGCGAAAGCGACCTATTTATTGAAGCTGATATTTCTGAGTCTTATATCGGAGTGATGGCAAAAGGAGATTCTGTTGACGTAAGTTTTCCTTCCCTTAATCAGGAATTTAAAACCAAGGTTTCGGCAATCGGATCAATCATCAATCCAAACAACAGAACTTTTAAAGTCGAAGTATTCCTTCCCCGTATGCCAAATCTGAAGCCAAATATGATTGCAGTGTTGAGAATCAAGGATTATGAAAATACAGAAGGTGTGGTGGTGCCAAGTCACTTGATCCTGAGTGATACCAAAGGAGATTATTTGTTCATAGTTGCCGAAAATGTAGCTAAGAAAACCTACGTGAAGAGAGGCAAAACTTTTGGAGATGAATCTGAGATTTTAGAAGGCCTAGAAGGAAATGAGGTTTTGGTGGACAAAGGTTTCCGTGAAGTCGGTGATAATTTTAATGTGAACATTACGCAGTTGTAAAATCATGGCTGAAAAAGAAAAGTCAAAAACCATTCGTGAGTTTGGGATATCCAGTTTCAGTGTAGATAATGCTACCTCAATTGTAATTGTCTCCCTGATTATTACAGTGATGGGTTTGGGAGCTTATCGCTCCATGCCAAAGGAAAGTTTTCCGGAGATTGTCATTCCAACGGTCTATATAGGAACTCCCTATCCGGGCAACTCGCCTGTGGATATGGAAAACCTCATTTCGCGTCCGATCGAAAAGGAATTGAAATCACTCAATGATGTGAAAGACATCAAGTCAACTTCAGTTCAGGATTTTTCCTCGATTGTAGTTGAGTTTAACCCTGGAATTGAAATCTCAAAAGCCATTCAGGATGTAAAAGATGCTGTCGATCGGGCAAAAAGTGAATTGCCTTCCGATTTGGATCAGGAACCGAATGTGGTTGAGATCAATACCGCGGATTTCCCGATCATGAACGTGAATATTTCCGGGGATTATTCGGATACCGAGCTGAAAAAATTCGGAGAGTATCTGGAGGATAAAATCGAAAAGCTACCTGAAATCTCCAAAGCAGACCTCGCAGGAACGGTAGAGAGAGAGATTCAAATCAACGCCGATCCTTATAAAATGGAGGCAGTAGGTGTCAATTTCAGTGATATTTCTGGTGCGATCAATTCAGAAAACCTGACAGTTTCAGGAGGTACCATTCGGACAGGTGAGTTTCAAAGAACTCTTCGTGTCGATGGTGAATTGACCGATCCAATGCAGTTGCTCGACCTTATTGTGAAGACGGATAATCAGAAGATCGTCTATCTCCGAGATGTGGCGGAGATTAAGGATACTTATAAGGAGAGATCTACCTACGCCAGAAATAAAAATCTGCCTGTAGTGACGATCAACGTAGTAAAAAGAAGCGGCGAAAACTTGCTGGATGCTGCAGACAGAATTCGAGAAATCATTGACGAGGCAAAAGCAGAAAGATTACCGGCTGATTTGGAAATCGCAATCACCAACGACCAGTCTAAGCAGACTCGTTTGCAGGTAAGTGATCTGGAAAACTCCATCATTTTCGGTATCATCCTGGTTGTATTGATTTTGATGTTTTTCCTTGGGTTCAGAAATGCACTTTTCGTGGGGTCGGCGATACCGCTTTCCATGTTTATTTCCTTTCTGATTTTAAATTCCTTTGGAATCACACTAAACCTGATGGTTCTTTTCTCGCTTATTCTCGCGCTTGGTATGCTCGTGGATAATGGGATCGTGGTTGTGGAGAATATTTACCGTCTTATGTCAGAAGGCAAACCTCCGATTGAAGCTGCCAAAGAGGGAGTTGGTGAAGTAGCCTGGCCTATTATTACTTCCACTTTGACTACGCTGGCTGCATTTTTACCATTAGCTTTCTGGCAAGATACGATCGGGGAGTTCATGAAATTCCTTCCGATAACCCTGATTATTGTACTTTCTGCTTCGCTTTTTGTCGCATTGGTAATTAATCCGGTGATGACATCTCTTTTCATGAAAGTGGATGATGTGACCAAAGACAAGCCGAAACAAAAGTCAATAATCGTTTCAGGTTCCTTCCTGGTGCTAGCTACAATTTTCTATTTGGTAGGCTGGAATATTATGGGTTCGCTCTCCTTGATAACTTCAGTCTTCATCTTGGTAAACATTTTCTTGTTGAGAAGAGCAATTGCCTGGTTTCAAAATGTCCTCCTTGTCAAAATGGAGAATGCCTATGAGTCCACTTTGCAATTTGCTTTAGCCGGAAAGAGACCTTTTATGTTCTTGGGAGGAACGTTTTTACTGCTTTTCCTTTCACTAGGTTTACTTGTTGTCAGAGCTCCAAAAGTTCTTTTCTTCCCCGATAATCAGCCTCAACTGGTGAATGTCTTTGTGGAATTTCCGATTGGAACTGATATCGAGGCAACTAATAAGTTTGTCGATGGAATGGAGGATGAGTTGATGACTGCCTTGGAACCTTATAATAACATCATCGAGTCTGTCATCAGTCAGATAGGTGAGGGAACCGGTGATCCTACAGAAGGACCAAGTAATCAGGCTACGCCAAACAAAGCAAAAATTACGATTGGCTTTGTGGATTACATTGACCGTCAGGGTATCAATACAAATGGTGCCATGGAAGTGATCCGTGACTTGGTAGTGAAATATCCTGGCGTATTGATCACTGTAGATAAGCAACGAAATGGACCTCCTGTCGGAAAGGCAGTAAACATTGAGTTTGTCGGAGAAAACTATGAGCAATTAATTGACTTCGTGAATGAAACTCAGGAGTACCTGAACAATCAAAATATTGCGGGAATTGAGGAATTGAAAACTGACCTTTCGCTGGGAAGCCCTGAAGTGATCTTGGATATAGACCGTGAAAAAGCCAGAAGATTTGGACTTTCTACTTCGACTATCGCTACTGAGCTCAGGACTTCTTTATTCGGTTTGGAAGTTTCCAAATACAAAGAAGGTGAGGATGATTATCCGATCCAGTTGAGATTGGATGAGAAATATCGCTATGATATCAATACGCTGATCAATAAGAAAATTGGTTTCAGAGATAAATTTGGAGATAAGAGAGAGGTTCCAATCTCGGCTGTCGCCAATGTCCAATACGGATCTACCTACGGCTCTGTGAAAAGAAAGGATCTTGAGAAAGCAATCACAGTTTTCTCAAACGTTCTGGATGGGTACAATCCAACGGAAATCAACGAGAAGATTCAGAGTGTAATGGTGAATTACCCTGTGCCGGATGGAATTACAGTGAAATTCACTGGTGAACAAGAGGAGCAGGCCAAGTCTATGGAGTTCCTGATCAACGCCTTGTATATTGCGCTCGCTATGATTTTCCTGATTATCGTGGCTCAGTTTAATTCAGTAGTTACGCCTTTGATTATCATGGCTTCTGTGGTGCTGAGTACCATCGGAGTATTCCTGGGTTTGGTGATTTTCAATATGGATTTCGTCGTGATCATGACAGGCATCGGGATTATCTCGCTTGCAGGTGTGGTCGTAAATAACGCCATCGTGTTGATTGACTATACCAACTTGGTGCGTGAGCGAAAAAGAGAAGAGATGGGGACCAAAAAAGGGGAATACCTTTCTTACGAAGATTTGATGAGCAGCATTGTGGAGTCAGGTAAGACCAGACTTCGTCCTGTATTGCTTACAGCGATCACGACAGTTCTTGGTTTGATTCCTTTGGCGATCGGTATGAATATTAATTTCGCGACTTTATTAAGTTCTTTTGACCCTCAGTTTTACGTGGGAGGGGATAATGCAAATTTCTGGGGCCCGATGGCCTGGACAGTAATATTTGGGCTAACCTTTGCAACTTTCCTTACGTTAGTCATCGTACCAGTCATGTATTTGCTGGCAGATAAGTTTACAATGAAGCTGCGCAAAATTAAATCATGATTGTTTTAAGGTTGGTGGTTTTTTTTGAAGAAACCTCCGGGACAATGTCCCGGGGGTTTTTCTCTTTTTAAGGCAAATCAAATCTTCCCATTCATGTTCGAAATCTGTACTTTTGCATTCCCAAAAGAGGTTTAAAGAAATGGATGATTTTAAGTGGTATGTGATGTACACAACTTCCCGAGCAGAGAAAAAAGTAGCAGAAAGACTCAGGGAAAAAGGTTGGGAGGTTTATTTGCCCCTTATTGAAGAGCTCAGACAATGGTCTGACCGAAAGAAAAAAGTAGAACGTGCACTTTTCAACGGGTATGTTTTTGTAAAGACCTCCCGAAATAAACTTTGGGAATGTCTGCAGGTACCGGGAGCGGTTAAGTTCGTTCACTTTTCCGGCCATCATGCAACAGTTCGAGAAGAAGAATTGGAATTAATCCAGCGAGTCCTCGCAACCGGCGTGGGAGTAGAGACAGACGGAAGTGAAATTGCCCCTGGTGAGAAAGTAAAAGTTCTGGGTGGTCCGCTTCAGGATTTGGTAGGAGAGTGCATCGAAAAAGGAAATAAAGATTACTTCCTGATTCGGGTACCTGGTATTTATCAAAATATGCTGGTCCAAATCCCACGAAAATTTTTGCAGGTAATTGAATAATTGAAGGAGCTTAGAGGCTCCTTTTTTAATTCTCTCTGATGTTTTTGCTGCGAATCCTAAGCTTTTTCGCAGTAGTTGAATCAATCGACCGAGGTCTTGTGTCGATTGTTTGGGTACCCGGATTGATTTCCAGATTCCTTCTCTCAATCACCTGATTTCCTACCACCAAAGGTTGCTCTGATGCTTTTTGGACAGAGTCCTGGATCTCCATGATTGTGAAATCACGAATCGGTCCTAGGTTTAAGTAGGCCGTATCCGAAGCAGGAAATACCTCCATGCTGTATTGGCCCGGATCTAAGAGATTTAGGGAATCTCTTTCGGTTGCATTTATCATGAAAAGCATCACTTCGGTGACTTGTTCACCTGTTGAGGAAGTGGCATCCAAGCTCATTGCCAAAAGTAAGTTATCTTCTTGGTATCCTTCTCCTTCTATTCCAGGATCAGGTGTGGAAGCAGTATAGTCTTCTGGGGATGAAGATTTATAACCTAACTCAGAAAAAAACAAAATCCCAACGACTAGTAACGCGGCTACAGAAGCTGCATAAGGCAGGATTTTTCTGAAAGTTGAAGATTTTGCTTTAGAAGTTGAGGCGGAAGGTGGAGCTTGACTTGGACTTGGGGGGATTTGGATAGATTTTGAGGAAGCAGGAAGATCAGGGGTTTTTGGAGAATCTCCTGATTTTTCAAAATCCCTGTTTGAATCCGGAATTGGCTTTGAATGCTTGGGTTCAGGTTTATTTTTTTCTTTCAGCATTTTATCCAAATCCTTTAATGCTTTACTTTCCTTTTTGATTTCCGTTGGGGAAAGTCCATCTTCTGCAATTTCAAACTTTGCCAGGGCAGTCGGGACGTAAGTTTCGGTTTTTACATTCCTCTCCAGAACGATGTCTTTTTTTCGCTCAAACCCTTCAATAATCTGAATCAGCGTTACCCGAAGGATCAAAGTGAAAGTCCCCTCCTTATGTGGTTTGACATCAAACAACCATTCGGTAAACTCATCATCGGAAATGAATTGCTCGGTATTATTCAGTGCATTTATTTCAAAATTTTGTTCTTTTCGACTTTCCTCAAGAGAAACCTGCATCACATTTCCCAATCTTATGGATTCGATCACTCTTTCTTCTTCAGGAATGCTCAAGCCTTCGGTGAGGATTAGTTCTTCCCAGGCCAGTCGAATGATGCAGCGGGTCCATTTTTCCACCTGCATCATTCCAGGGATGTGGTAAAGTACTTTCCCCAGTTTTTTACCAGGCTGGGATGAGCTAGTTGGCTGGGTTTGATGAGTATTTTCTATCTGAAGCGCCTCGGTCAGCGGTTTGTAATTGCTGGCCCGCATGATATCCAGCCTAAGGGTATTCATGTTGCTCAGCTTGGCAGCAAGGCTGTCTATGGCTCCTCGAATGTCTGTGTATAGATTGATGTCTTCCTGGACTTTTCGGGTATCAGCCAGGTTGTCCAGTTCTTTGACTCGGGCATTCAGTTCTTTGATTTTTTGATCCCAATATTTGAGATACTTGATGATACCCAAAGCATCGTAAATGTCAGCATCGGGAAGTACCACGGGAAAAACCCGGCTGTAGAATTCTCCCCTTTTCTCCACTTCCAAAAGCTCAAACATGCAATTTTTGGACTTCAGGTATTTGTCGCTGATGATCAGGACCACCAAGTTTCCTTTGCCGATTTTTTCCATAAACTCCCTGATCAACCCTTTGAAGCCGAGGTCGGCTTTGTCGCGTATGAGACGGATCCCTTGGGAACTGAGTGCAGCCTCGATTTCGTTTGCAACGACTTCACTTTCCCCACCCCAGGCATAGGATATAAAAACTTGATGATCAGCCATAAAAATCAAAAAAAGGTTGTGATTTTGAAGGTAGTTTACTTTCCTGAAAAGGTCAAGAAATAAAAAAAGCAACCTGTTGGGGTTGCTTTTGACTCGGTTTGGAATTCGGTTATTTTATACTTTTTGGGATCAAATACCTCCTGTACACGATCTGCGCCTGAGCCAGTTGATCATTGTATTTATTGAATCCGGCATTTCCGTCTAGAGTATCATTAAATGTCCAAAGAATCGTCCCCTCTCCGGCGATATCTGAATAGTTTCCAATTCTATAGCTTAGTCCCGCCCTTACCGGAATGTACGGGGTAGTTACAGATTGATTGGTTGGTCTTTCATTTTCTTCAAATGATTTTGTCTGCTCAGTTGCCACGTGCATCACGCCCAATCCAATTCCGCCATAGATATTAAATTTACTTCGGTTCATGTGGTGATCGTAGGGAATGAGATTCATACTTGGAATCACATCGAAAAAATAAACCGTTCCTTTTGCGGTGAATGAAGATTCTCTCTCAGTCCAGTTTTCCTGGATCACATCCGGAGGATTTCCACCGCTGGCAATTTGCTGAAATCCCGCAGTTGCCCGAAGATCAAACATCGGGTTTAGCTTTTTGGAGTAAGAGGCAGAAACAGATGGTTTGATCTCGAAATTCCAGTCTCTGTATTGACCTCCATTATCCATGTAGATGAAGGAAGGGCCTATTCCAAATGAAATTACATTGTTTCTTGGGACCTTCTCTTTGTAGAAACTTTGGCCATGGACCATGCCCGAAACAAGGAAAAACAGGGCTATTAAGGATAATTGATTTGTTCTGGTCATGGGGAAGAATTCTAGGGCAATGGAAAAAGCAACTGAATTCACTTCGCAAATTTGAGACCAAATAAGTATTAGCTGGTTTCAGATCACTTTATAAACAGGAAGGAATCAGATTTATTGCTTTGGTTGATGTGAATCAAGCACCTTCGAAAGCTCTCTGAATTTCCTCTTCGGTCGTTTTCAGCTTTGATCTGCAAATCTTTACAAGTTGTGCTGCTTCCTGAACCAATTCAGCGAGTTCGTCCACGCTCTTCTTTCCTTCTTCCAATTGTGCCAAAATCGACTCCAGTCTGATCATGGCCTCGTTGTAGTTGATGTCGCTCATTTTTCCTCAATATGTGTAATAGTGCTGGTGATTTTTTCCCCTAACGTATGGGTCATTAATTGATCCCCGATTTCTGCTTTTGTCTGCGAAATTGGAACTCCGTTAATTTCAGATCTGGTGTATCCTCTTGCTAAAATGGTCTCCGGGTTCAGCTGACGCAAAGAAATTATTCTGGATTCCAGCCGTTCATTTTCCTTTCGGAGAAAATTGTCCAGAGCTTTTTTGAAGTTTTTCTCCAATGAGTCCAACTGGATTGTTTGAAGTCCAACCCGGTTTTTGGCCAAAGTCGAAATCCTACTCGTTTTGGAAGCCAGTTTTTCTTTCTCCAGGTTTACCTGGTTTCCGATTCCGGACTTGATCCGATGACTGAATTGATTCAAAAGGCTTTCTTCTTCGCGAAGTTTTTGGCGCGTTGCACGATCAAGTCGGGTAAGAGCAATCCCTAGGTTTTCTTCAAATTCCCGGAAGCCGGAAAGCAGAAATTCCGCCACAGCAGTCGGAGTTTTGAGCCGGGTATGGGCGACCAAGTCAGCAATCGTCTCGTCCCGCTCGTGACCTATTCCTGTGAAAACAGGAAGGGGACAGTTTGCGATCTTTGCAGCCACCCGATAATCATCAAAGCAATCCAAATCCAGTTGAGCGCCTCCTCCACGTATGATGACGATGGCTTCCAATTGGAGCTTTTCCCGCATAGATTCCGCCAGCGTGATTGCCTGCACCAGGCTAGCAACCGCCTCATTTCCCTGCATCATGGATGGGAAGAGCCTATGATAAAGCTTGTATCCGTTTGGATTATGTTCGATTTGATTGATGAAATCACCGTATCCGGCTGCAGTCGGGCTGCTGATAATGGCGATTTTCTGCACCAGAATCGGAAGTTGAAGATTGGCGTTTAGCCTAAGTAAACCTTCCTTAGTGAGTCGATCGATGGTTTCTTGTCTGATTCGAGCTCTCTCGCCAAGGGAAAAAGAAGGATCGATGTCCTTGACATTGACGCTGAGTCCATAGACAGGATGGTAATTGACATTGACTTGAGCCAGAACTTTCATTCCGTTTTTCAGGCCGCTTCCTGTTTGGGATTCAAATCTTGCAGCGACAGTTCGGTAGGTGAATTGCCAGAGGTTTGCCTTGATTTTGGCCATCACCTGGTTACCCTGCTTTTCTACCAATTCAAAATAGGCATGGCCTTGCGGTGCCTGTCGAAAGTCCGCAATCTCACCGATTACCCAATAGACGGGTTCCAACTCATTTTCTAAAACAGATTGGATGAGATGGGTTAGTTCGGAGATGGACTGAGGATTTTGCATCTCAGTTCATTTTTTGAAACTCCAATTTGATTTGAGCGCTGAGTTCCTTGCTTGCTCGAAGCATTGGTAATCTTACTTGATCTCCGCAAATTCCCTGATGTTTCAGCAGATTTTTGATTCCTACAGGGTTTCCCTCCAGATACATCAGGCTGTTCAGGCCAAGGATCGAAAAAGCTGCTTTCAAGCTTTCCTTGTCGGTACCATGGCACATTTTCTTGAAAGTTTCCGGCAGCGCATTCGCCAAAACTGAAATGATTCCTGATCCTCCCACGCTATTCAAAGCACGAGTCATCAGGTCATCTCCGGATATCAATAAAAAGTCTTTCGGCATTTCTGCCGCGATCTGCATGCATTGCTCCAGATTTCCACTTGCTTCCTTCATCCCGATGATATTTGGGTGCTCGGCAAGTTTCAGCGTGGTAGCCGCAGTCATGTTGGACATGGTGCGACCGGGAATATTGTATAAAATCACAGGCACAGGGCACTCGTCTGCAATTGCAGTATAGTGAGCGATGATTCCTGCCTGACTAGGTTTATTGTAATAAGGGCTGACGGATAGAATCGCCGAAATCCCGGTAAATTCCGCGTTTGCGATATCATCCAAAACGGCCTGCGTATTGTTTCCTCCAATTCCGTACACAATCGGAACTCGTTCCTGATTGTGCTCAAGGCAAGTTTTCAGCACTTCTCTTTTCTCCAGCGAACTCAAAGTTGCCGCCTCTCCTGTAGTGCCTAAAATGACCAGATAATCCACGCCTCCATTGATCACATGATCGACGAGCCGTTTGAGTCCATCGAAATCAATCGAGAAATCTTCATTTAACGGTGTGATCAGTGCTACTCCGGTGCCTTTTAACTGGTTCATTTTGATGTTCTGTAGGTTTGAGGGCCAAAGATAAGGTCTTCAATGGTTTTTAGAGACCGTTAGAAGAAAAAATAGGGTTTAGTGGGTTTAAAGCAGGAAAAGGAGGTTCAAGATGATAGGCTTTTATTGGAAATGATAGAAGTTCCAAAGTCTTAAATCTTATATCTTAAATTCTTATTTCAGCCTTCAGCTTTCTCACTTCTTTCTTGGCTCTTGCTTCTTGCCTCTCAAACTCCCACCATCCTCAAAAACTCTTCCTCCGAAATCAATGGCACCCCAAGTTTCAGCGCTTTTTCCTTTTTGCTAGGTCCCATTTCTTCGCCTTCGATGATGAAGTCGAGATTTTTGGAAACTGTCTGAATGTATTGTCCGCCATGAGCATTCACAAAATCCACGATTTCATCTCGTTTGAATCGGTTTAACCGCCCGGAAGCGAGGATTCTTTTTCCGGCAAGGGAAGTTCCCAATTGATTTGATTCCCGGTTTTCGATTTCAAACTTCAATCCGTGAGATTTCAGTCGTTCAATTATCTGCAGGTTTTCAGGCTGCGAAAAGAACTCCCGCAGACTGTGAACGAGCGTTTCGCCTACACCATTGATGTCGAGCAATTGTTCGTTGGTGGCTTCTTGTAGTTTCTCGATGGTGCCAAAGTGCTTCGCAAGCAACTGAGCTGTGTTTTCTCCGATATTTCTGATGCCGAGTGCAAAAAGCACTTTCTCGAAAGGCTGATTTTTGGAAGCTTTTATTCCTTCCATCATATTTGAAATCACGCCTTCCTGGAAGGTATTTGCTTTCAATTTTTTGATTCGCTCTGCGAGTTCGTGAGGAAGATCGAGGCCAAGTTCCAGCAAAATCCCGTGAACAGTTCCCTGCGTTCTGCTGGCTTTCAAAAGTGTTTCAAACTCCACTCGTCGGCCGAGGAAGATCTCCAAAACCACGGCAACAGGAACGTAGTCTTCCAATTTGGGGAGTTCCGAATGATCTTTCAAATGCGAGATCAGGTACTCGACCATTCCGGTATTGGAAGGGACTTTTTTCTTCGAAATTCGAATGTAATTCTGAAACTCCCGAAGCTTTTCGAAGAGAGGAAGTGCTGTATTTTCCGTGAGGAAATCTTGAATCTGTTTGAAAGGAATCTGCTCTGTGAGTGCAAAAAGAGCTTTTTCCAGCGTGATATAAAGCAATCCGCTTGCTTCCTTTTCGTATTGGTCTTGATTCATCTCCAGCCCGAGCAATTCTTGCTCTTGACCTTCGAGTTCATAGATATCGGCGTAGCTCGTGATAAATCCCCGATCAATCAAAGCCCGAATTCGCTCAGTGCCGAGCGTATCGATATCCATTGCGCGCTTGTGCACAAAATGCTCGATCCTTCCCAAAACCTGAGGCGGACAATATTTTGCATTTGGGCAAAAATGCTTTGCTTCACTTTCTTTTCGCTCAAGTTCGGTTCCGCATTCAGGACAATGTGTGATGTAGGAAATCGGTTTTGCTTCGGTTTTTCTCCTTTCCGGATTTGTAGCGGTGATTTTTGGAATGATTTCTCCGCCCTTTTCCACAAAGACAAAATCACCTTCATGAAGCCCGAGTCGCTCTATTTCATTGGCATTGTGGAGGGAAGCTCGCTTGACAGTTGTGCCGGCAAGACTTACCGGAGAAAGATTCGCAACAGGAGTGATCGCGCCGGTTCTGCCAACCTGATAGGTGATGGAAAGGAGTTCCGTTTCCGCGCTTTCTGCCTGGTATTTGAAGGCTATCGCCCAACGCGGGTTTTTGGCGGTGAAGCCCAATTCCTCACGCTGATTATAGTTATTTACCTTAATTACCACTCCGTCCGTATCGACCGGAAGTGTAAATCGCTTGTCTTTCCAGTCGGAAATAAATTGAATCACATCCTGGATCGAATTGGTTTTTCGGTGGGTAGGGGAGACGTTGAATCCCCAGCTTTCGATCAAAGCGATGGCTTCGTCGTGGTTTTCCACTCCAATCGTATCTCCCAGAAGCTGGTAGAAATAGCAATTCAGGCGTCGCTTGGCAACTACCGCGCTATCCTGCATTTTCAATGTTCCGGAGGCAGCGTTTCTTGGGTTTGCAAGCAAAGACTCACCATTGGCCTCACGTTCTGCATTTATCTTTTCAAATTCTTTCAGAGGAAGGAAAATTTCCCCCCGCACTTCGAATTTCTCAGGGATATTATTGCCTGTGATTAAGAGTGGGATATTCTTGATTGTGCGCACATTTTCAGTAACGACATCACCCCGGGTGCCATCGCCACGAGTTACCGCCCGCACCAACCGGCCATTTTCATAAACCAAACTGATGGCAACTCCGTCGAATTTCAATTCGCAAAAATATTCATAATCGGTATGTCCAAGACCTTTGGCCACCCGCTCATCAAAAGCCAAAAGCTCCTCGATCGTGTAAGTGTTTCCCAGAGAAAGCATGCGATACTCGTGCACCGCCGTTTCAAATTCCTTTGTGATCATTCCGCCGACGCGCTGACTTGGACTATCAGGGCTGAGCAATTCCGGAAATTCCTTTTCCAATCGGATTAATTCCTCCAAAAGCCGATCAAACTCTAAATCAGAGATTTCGATCCTGCTTTCCTGATAATACAGATGATTGTGGTGGTTAATTTCTTTGGTGAGCTGGGCGATTCGGAGTTCGGCTTCCTGTCGATTCATGAGTTGAGGAAAAATTAGCAGGGTAAAAATACCATTTGGCCAGCCAAAGAACAATCAGGATTTAAGCCAAAAAGACCTTTTATATTATTTCAGGTTACAATACGTTTTCTTTTTTCAAACCAACTAAAGCAAGTTTTGCAGTCCAATTGCAAGGGCTGTCGTCTGTCGACCGTCGTCAGTGGACAATTATTCGCCGGTTAAAACACCTGTTTTGACCTACTGGCAAAGAAGTGAATATTCATTTATTTCAGACCAAATCTCAGCTTTCCATATCTTTGGCCTCACCATTTTTGAAGATGAGTAAAAAGACAAGTAGTGAAGGGAAGATTTTGGATGCGGCGTATCGGCTTTTTCTGGGGAAAGGCTATCGTCACACGACCATGGACGAAATCGCCTTGGATTTGGGGATGAGCAAAAAGACATTGTACAAGTATTATCCGGGGAAAATGGAGCTTTTATCGGCGTCTTTCGAAGTGCTGAAAACGAAAATGACGGCAAAAGTGGAGGCGATCCTGGAGAACAAATACATCCCTTTCCCACTGAAACTGAAGTCAACTCTCACTGTAATTGCCACTCATTTGGCACCGATCAATCCGGATTTGTTTGAGGATTTGAGAGAATATGCGCCTGAGATCTGGGAGGAACTCCGACTCTATATTAATGAGTCGGCTTATGAGAGATTTCAAAAGCTGATAGAGCAGGGAGTTGCGCAGGGTTTGGTCAATCCAAAAATTAACATTAATCTGGTAGTCATGCTGTACGCGGCGGCAGTTCAGTCACTTTTGGATCCTAAATTCCGGAGCCAATTTCCCGATTCGATTCAAAAAGGAATGAAACTTTCCACTTCGGAAGTCTACGATCAGGCGATCACGATCATCTACAATGGAATTTTGACCGATGAAGCCCGGAATGAATTTACAAATGCCTGAAGCCTGTTTTGGCTGATTTCCCTATCTTTGCACCCTGATCCAACTTGGAATTTTTAGATTCTTGATGCAGATTAAACATTCGATCCCTGACTTATTATGAGTAAAAATTTCAAACGATACACCGTCACTTCCGCGCTACCTTATGCCAATGGCCCGCTTCATATCGGACATTTGGCAGGATGCTACATTCCCTCCGATATCTATGTTCGCTATTTGCGATCCATGGGTCGGGACGTGGCCTATATCTGCGGTTCGGATGAGCACGGAGTAGCTATCACCATCAAAGCCCGCAAAGAGGGAGTGACTCCGCAGGAAATTGTGGATCGATACCATGAGATGATGAAGGGAAGTTTCAAGGAATTTGGGATCAGTTTTGATCATTATTCCCGCACTTCTGCGCCGATTCATCATGAGACTGCGAGCGGACTTTTCAGGGATTTGTATGACAAAGGCGAATTTGTCGAGCAGGTAACTGAGCAATATTTTGATGAGGAAGCCGGGCAGTTTTTGGCAGATCGCTACATCGAGGGCACTTGCCCAAAATGCGGAAACGACCATGCTTACGGTGACCAATGCGAAAAATGCGGTAGCTCACTCAGCCCAACAGAATTGATCAATCCCAAATCAAAACTGAGTGGAAATACTCCTGTCTTGAAAGAAACCAAGCATTGGTTCCTGGATTTGGCGAAATACGGTGATTTTCTGAAGCAGTGGATATTGGAGGAGCACGGACATGATTGGAAAAACAACGTCTTGGGACAATGCCGATCCTGGCTCGAAGCCGGCGACGGACTGCAAGCCAGATCGATGACACGCGACATGGATTGGGGAATCAAAGTGCCTGTTGAAGGCGCCGAAGGCAAAGTTTTGTACGTCTGGTTTGATGCTCCGATAGGATACATTTCATCCACCAAAGAGTGGGCAGCTGAGAAAGGAATTGATTGGGAACCTTATTGGAAAGATCAGGAAACCAAGCTCGTCCATTTCATCGGCAAGGACAACATCGTGTTCCACTGCATTATTTTTCCTGCTATTCTCAAGACGCATGGCGACTTTATCCTTCCGGATAATGTGCCGGCAAATGAATTTTTGAACCTGGAAGGGGACAAAATCTCCACTTCCCGCAACTGGGCAGTTTGGCTTCATGAGTATCTGGAAGAATTTCCGGATAAGCAGGATGTGCTTCGCTACGTACTCACTGCGAATGCGCCCGAGACCAAAGACAACGACTTTACCTGGAAAGATTTTCAGACAAGAAACAATTCAGAACTGGTAGCCATCTATGGCAATTTTGTCAACAGAGCGGTGGTTTTGACCCATAAATATTATCAGGGAGTGATTCCTCAGCGGGGAAAACTAACCGGATACGACGAGGAAGTGATTGCAGTGTTGGAGGAGTTTCCGAATAAAATTGCAGCTTCCATCGAGCGATACAGATTCCGTGAGGCATTAAGTTTTGTGATGGAATTTGCCCGATTGGGAAATAAATACCTGGCAGATACTGAGCCATGGAAAGTGATCAAGACGGACGAAGTGCGAACGGCAACGATCCTGAATATTGCATTGAACATCGCTGCAAATCTGGCGATCGTGTCTGAGCCCTTCCTGCCATTTACCGCAGCTAAGCTTTTCAAAATGTTTGGCTTAGAGAAAATGACCTGGAATCAGGCAGGCAACAGCCAATTGCTTTCCGCAGGTCATACGCTGGAAGAAATGGGATTGCTTTTTGAAAAAATAGAAGATGAAACAGTAGAAAAACAAGTACAAAAACTGATGGATACTAAAACTCAAAATGAGGCGGCCAATGTTCCGGTTACCCCAATGAAAGAAATCATTTCTTACGATGATTTTGCCAAACTGGACATGCGAGTTGTGACAGTTTTGGAGGCGGAACCCATGCCAAAATCAAAGAAATTGCTCAAGCTGAAAGTAGATACAGGTCTTGGACATCGTACGGTTTTGAGCGGAGTTGCAGAGCATTTTGAACCTGCATTTCTGATCGGAAAGCAAGTGACCATGCTGATTAACTTGGCACCAAGAAAAATGATGGGCATCGACTCCGAAGGAATGATCCTGATGGCGGAAGACAAAGACGGAAAGCTTAAATTGCTGGTGCCGCATGAGGGAACGGCTAGTGGATCAACGATTTCGTAGGTCTCCGTCACTGCGAACTGAGGCACGAAGCGAAGCAGTCTTTTGGTAGAAACAAGAGACAAGAAGCGAGAGACTAGAAGCAAGAGGCTGGAAATAAGAATTTTAAGAGAAAAACAAATGAATTAAGCCTGTTGGGATTTAAGTTTCCGACAGGCTTTTTAATTTCTTAAATATTAGGTTGAAATTTGCTCACACCACAAGCAGCGGATCTTTTTCTGTGGCTTGTGCCTTTTTCATTTAGGACATCGGGCAGATCCTTACTGAAATTGCCCTATTTTTATCGAAATGAACCTTTTGGGGCAGTCGGATCTTTCCTTTAGTACCTCTTCTTTCGATTCGGGCTTTTTAAAACCTCCTTTTTAAATGGAAATAACAACTGGAAACATTCTTTTAATAGGCTCAGCTCTTTTGATCCTGAGCATCTTGGCAAGTAAAACTGCAGGACGTGCAGGGATTCCGGTGTTACTTCTGTTTCTGGGAGTGGGAATGCTGGCAGGTTCTGATGGTCTGGGGAAAATATCCTTTAATGATCCCGGAATAGCTCAGTTTTTAGGGGTGATTTCATTGACATACATCTTGTTTTCCGGAGGATTGGATACCAAATGGAAATCTATCAAACCAGTTTTGGGCCCAGGGCTGGTTCTGTCTACTCTTGGAGTAGTTGTGACGGCAGCCTCGGTCGGTGCTTTCGCACATTTAGTCGGAGGATTTACCTGGATGGAAGGATTTCTCTTGGGGGCGATTGTTTCTTCGACAGATGCTGCAGCCGTTTTCTCCATTCTCCGATCCAAAAGCATAGGGCTGAAAGGAAACCTGAGACCTCTTCTGGAACTTGAATCCGGAAGTAATGACCCGATGGCCTATTTCCTCACGATCGGAATGACTCAGATTCTGACTCTGGAAGGGTTCAGCTTTGTGGATTTGATTCCTGTGTTTTTCAAGCAGATGATCATCGGCGGACTTGGAGGGTTTTTATTGGGAAAAGCGATCGTACTCCTGATCAATCGCATCAATCTGGAGTACGAAGGACTCTATCCGGTTTTAATGCTGGGTTTGGTTGTTCTGGTTTACACCTTGGTGGATTTGATGGGAGGCAACGGGTTTTTGGCAGTTTACATCGCTGCCATCACCATGAGCCATGAGCGCATGCTGCATAATAAAAGTCTGATTCGCTTCTTCGACGGAATCGCCTGGCTGATGCAGATTGTGATGTTCATCACGCTCGGATTATTGGTCTATCCGACCGAGGTGATTCCCGTGATTGGGTTGGGCTTTATCATCGCCATGTTTCTGATGTTTGTTGCGCGGCCACTTGGAGTATGGGTTTCGCTGTCCTTTTTCAAATTCACAAATAGGAAAAAAGCATTTATCAGTTGGGTTGGATTGCGGGGAGCAGTTCCGATTGTCTTCGCTACTTTTCCGCTTTTGGCAGGAGTGGAGAAGAGCGGGTTGATCTTCAATGTGGTGTTTTTCATTGTCCTCACTTCTGTCGCATTGCAGGCCACAACACTTTCTTATGTGGCAAGATTGCTTCATTTGGCCGTTCCGGAAGGGCTCAAGCGGAGATCGCTTTTGGATATCGAACTTTCGGATGACTTCAAAAACGCCTTGGTCGAAGTCAATTTGCCCGCAAATTCCGGAGTCGATGGAGTTAAGCTTTTGGATCTGGATTTCCCCAAATCCTGTTTGATCGTGTTGATTAATCGCAATTCAAAATACATCACCCCAAATGGCGCGACCGAGTTGAAGTCGGGTGACAAACTGATGATCATGATCAATTCGGAAGATGAAGAGATTGCTGTGAAAAAGGCTTTGATGCTGAAATAAAAAATATGATTATCCGCAATGTTGCCGGTATTGTTTAATCTAACCCTGAAGTAGCGGATAATCGTCCATGGAAGACAGTCGACAGACGACTGCGACTCCCTTTGGACTCCAGACATTGTTTTTATTGCTTTTGAGAAGAAAGCGGAAATTCATTTAAAAAAAATATTTGCGGTTCTATTTAAACCTACTTTTTCAACTGTCAGGATTAATACAGGTGAGTGATGTTGATTTCGATACCGGCGATAGAAATAAATTGAATTAATAACCAAAAGTAGGTTTATAATTTGTCCTTTATTTTTCATTTTTTTCAAAAAATCAAAACTTCTGGTGAAAATTCATTCAGACTTTTTCATTTTTTTTGAATTTTGTCAGTTTTAGCCTATCTTTTTTGACCTCAATTATTTGCTAACCTAAGATGAATACAGACGGATACAGTGCAGGTGAGCATTTCGATGAAATGTTTACCCCCGACGGACAAATAAGAAGTCATTATGAGGGGTTTTTCCAGAATCTGAAAAAAACCTCAACCAAGAAAATGAATCATTTGCAGTATTCTGCAAACCAGACCCAGCGGGCAATGGGGATGACATTCAATGTCTATCACGATAATCAGGGGATGGAAAAAATCCTCCATCTCGATATTATCCCGAGGATCATTCCAAACAAAGAATGGCGAAAACTAGAGGCGGGATTGAAGCAACGTGTGCATGCAATTAACCTGTTTTTGCAGGATATCTACAATGATCAAAAGATCCTCAAAGACGGGATTATTCCATCTGATTTGATCCTTGGAAGTAAGGATTTCTTAACCCCCTGTATTGGATTGACACCTCCAAAGGGGATTTGGTGTCATATCACAGGTACAGATCTGGTCAAAGACAAGGACGGAGAATACTATATTTTGGAAGACAATCTGCGTTGCCCTTCAGGAGTGTCGTACATGCTCGAAAGCCGCGAAATCATCAAGCGAGTCTATCCTCAGCTTTTCAATGAGCAAGGTGTAATGCCGCTGTCAGATTATCCTACCAAGTTGCTGCGAATGCTTCAAAATCTATCCGGGAAAGCCAAGCCGGTAGTTGGTGTGTTGACTCCCGGGATCTATAATTCCGCCTATTACGAGCATTCTTATCTGGCTCTCCAAATGGGAGTGGAGTTGGTAAATGGGGTCGATCTGATCGTAGAGAACAAAAAAGTCTACATGCAGACGACCAAAGGTCTCCAGCAAATTGATGTCATCTATCGTAGAATTGACGATTCGTTTCTTGATCCGCTTACCTTCAATCCGGAATCCATGCTGGGCGTACCGGGACTTTTCGAAGCATACAAAGCAGGAAACGTCGCGATGGCGAATGCTCCGGGAACCGGCGTAGCAGATGACAAAGCTGTGTATGCATATGTGCCGAGGATTATCAAATATTACCTCGGAGAAGAGCCAATTCTGAATAATGTGCCCACCTATCTCTGCAGAGAGGAAAATGACAGGAATTATGTCCTGGAGAATATTCATGAACTGGTCGTGAAAGAAACCAATGCCGCCGGTGGATACGGAATGCTGATCGGGCCAAAAGCAACCCGACAAGAGCACGAGAAATTCAGAGATTTGATCAAAAATAATCCGACCAACTACATCGCTCAGCCTACACTTTCACTTTCCACCGTTCCAACTTTGGTTGGCGATGGGATCCAAGGACGACATGTTGATTTGCGCCCATACATTCTCTATGGGAAAGAAATCGAAGTTATTCCCGGAGCATTGACACGGGTTGCTTTGAAAGAAGGATCGCTTGTGGTGAATAGCTCTCAGGGTGGCGGAAGTAAGGATACATGGGTGTTGTATAATTAATCGATCGAAAAATGCTAAGCAGAGTCGCCAACAATATTTACTGGCTAGGCCGGTATCTGGAAAGAGCAGAAAACTACGCTCGATTTATAGATGTGAATTTCAACTTGATGCAGGATCTGCCTTTGGATCTGAAAGAGCAATGGTTGCCTTTGGTCGCTGCCACAGGCGATCTTGAACTTTATAATTCCCGATATGAAGGGTTCAACAGAGGTCAGGTGTTGTATTTCCTGGCTTTCGATCCGGATAATCACAACTCAATCCTATCGGCAATCACCAAAGCAAGAGAAAATGCCAGAATCATCCGGGAAAACCTAAGCAAAGAAACCTGGGAAAAGGTGAATGAGCTTTACTACATGATTCAAGAAGGTTTGGATAAAAAAATCTGGAAAAAGGAAGATCCCAGATACTTCTTTGAAAAAATCAAGAATCAGATTCTCCTTTTATATGGTATCGCAGACAGCAGTGTGGCACGGACGGAAGGTTGGTACTTCAGACAGCTCGGTCAATTCCTCGAGCGGGCGGATAAGACTTCCAGAATTCTGGATGTGAAATATCATATCCTCCTACCTTCTACCAGCGAGGTGGGTACACCGTTGGATTTCCTTCATTGGATGGCCTTGTTGAAGTCTGTCACAGCTTTCAATACCTATCGAAGATTATATGGAAATATAGATTCTGCCGGTATTGTTGAGTTCTTGGTTCTGAATAAGATCTTCCCGAGGTCTATCTATTATTGCCTGAAAGAAGCTGAAAACTGCCTGCATCATATTTCCGGCAATTTCGGAGGAGGATATCAAAACACTGCTGAGAAAGCGATCGGGGAACTGAAATCCCGGTTGGAGTTTGCAGAAGTGAATGAAATTATTTCCATCGGATTGCATGAATATTTAGATTCCCTTCAACTCAGAATCAATCATATTTCAAATCTGATTGATAGCAACTTCTTTACGATAAAGGATAACTTTGTCACACAAACACAACATCAGGAATGACATTTTGCCTTGGAATTAAAACCAAACACGGCCTTGTTGGCCTTTCAGACACTCGGATTACTTCCGGTAGCGAAACAACAACTTCTAAAAAGGTCTTCACCGTAAACAGGCAAAAGCATTCTTTTTTCATCATGACCTCAGGTTTGAGATCTGTGAGGGACAAGGCAATCACCTATTTCTCGGAAGTAATCGCAAAGCGGGACGGTTCATTTACTAAGCTTTATCAGGCTGTGAATGAATTTGGGAATCAGGTGAAAGTCGTTGCAAAAGAGGATAAAGAGTTTTTGGAGGAAGCGGGATTGAATTTCAACCTGTATTCGATCATTGGCGGACAACTGGAAGAAGATGAAACGCCCAAGATGTACTTGCTCTATCCGCAGGGAAATTGGATCGAGATCCGCAGAGGAACTCCTTTCGTAATTATCGGTAACACAGGCTTTGGAAATCCAGTGCTCAAAAGGTCTCTGACTTTTGAAGACAATCTTGATTATGCGTTGAATTGTGCTTTTCTGGCTTTTGATGCCACCCGGATTTCTGCCAATGATGTGGATTATCCGATAGACACGATGGTTTTGCCAAATGATACCTACCACACGATTGAGCAGCGTTTTGAGCAAAAAGAACTGGAACACATCTCCGCTTTTTGGAATAATCGACTGAAAACCGCGATTCAGGAACTTCCGGCTGAAGTTTTGAAAAAGGCTTTCGAAGCAAATGATCAATTGGTCGATCACGAGTAATTCTTCATGCAACTCCGGATCAACCACATCACTCAATACGATTATTCTTCAGTTATTTCTCTGGGAGTTCACAGGCTTTATTTACTGCCTCAGTTTCGCACTTATTTATCCGTTTCTTCTCAGAGTTTGACTATTTCTCCTCAACCTTCAGGGTTGGGAGATCGGATAGATCTTGCAGGAAATAGCTACAAGCAAACCTGGTTTAATGAGGAGACCGATTTCCTTAAAATTCAGAGTGAGCTTGTGGTCGAAACGAAAGAATTCAACCCGTTCGGTTTTATCATCGATTTTGATTTTTTACAAGGTTCATTGGAATCAGGGAAGCCTGTTTTTACTTACCCTTCGGAAAGCCAGGATTTGATCAATCCATTCGTTCGATTGACTGAGTTCGCTTCAGCGGAATCCATTCTGAATTCCACTTGGAAAGAATCTTCCGGAATCACAGATTGGCTGGCCCGATTGACCAATCTGATTTATCAAAACTGGACTCATTTAATTCGACATGAGGAGAATATCTGGGATCCGGGATTCACTTTTTCAAATAAGGGAGGTTCTTGCAGGGATTTGGCCTGGATGGAAATGATGATGCTGAGACAGGCCGGATTGGCGACGCGATTTGTAAGTGGCTACGCCTTCAATCCCAATCTTGACGATGGTCATGAACTTCATGCCTGGCTAGAAGTGTACCTTCCGGGAGCAGGTTGGATTGGGATGGATCCTAGTTTGGGTTTACTGACAGACCACAGATACATTCCTTTGGCCACACATCCCGAACCGCGAAAAACGCTGCCTGTTCAGGGGACTTTTGGAGGAAATGCCACCGCAAGCCTCAGCACTCAGGTTGACTTGGAGTTGCAGAAAAATTGAACTCTGTTTAATTCAACAAGAATTTCCGAGATCTTTTACTAGCCAAATAAAACAAGGCTTGAAGTCCAATTAGTGCTGCTGTCGTCTGTCGACCGTCATCCGTTGACGATTTTAATTTTAATCAATTCGCGAAAACCGCCCCCTTTGGCTTTTCGAAGAGAGATTCTTCAAATTCCTCGTCAAGCAAAAGCACATCTCCAAAACTCACCTGATAGCGAATCGTCTTCGTAGAGTCATTTTCAAATGTGTAACCTGTCAATACCCGGGGGAACTTCATGCCTCCAGCATCCCGGTAATCCTCGTATTTCAAAGCACTCAGGGTTGGATTTGGATTGTCAAAGTAGGTAACAGTGTAGAGCAGGTATTCAATCATATTCGTGGCAGGATCTACGAGCATGAAATATTGATCCTTTGAGCTGGCCCCTGTTCCTTCAGCCATTTTTGCCTGAAGGGTTTTGTAGGTTTTTCCATTCAAAGTTCTGTCAGCTACTTTCTCTACAGTCACTCCCGGATCTGTGAAAATGTATGGAATGGAATAAAAATAGAAATATAGGTTATGGTAAAACCGAACCGAATTACCCTCGAAAGCCTCTCTGTTTGGACTGATCCAAACGCTGTCTCCATCAAAACCAATTTGAAAAGTGCTCGCATCGATTCTTGTCTTTCTCGATCCCAGATTGACGAAATGATTCTCGAGAGTCAAGTTTGTTTCATGAATCATCGCATAGCTCATCGCCTTGGCATTGATCCATTTGGACCAGTCCCCATGCGCATCGAGAACTGCTTTGAATTCCGGATTTACTTGCGGGATTGGCTTTTTGGGTTCGGAACAGCTCAAAACTGAGAAGAACAAAATCAAGAGGAATGCAGGAAGAAGCGATTTCATTTTGGTGATGATTAAACTTTTTGAAAGTTAAGGTATCCAATTACAAAATTCATATTTGATTTAGAAAGTCAGGAATAAGTACCTCAAAAAGTGGAAAATTTTTATTTGTAATTAATCTAAATAAGAATTTTATTTCTACTTTTGACCCATCAATTTTCGTCCTCAAAACCTATTTGTCATGTTTGGAAAAAGCGCCTGGGAACTAATTCGAAAAGCCTTCATAAAGATTCACTTGTATGCAGGTTTGACTTCGGGTTTGATAGTAATTGCAGTTTGTCTGAGCGGGACGATCTACGTTTACAATACCGAAATCAGGGAGATTTTCAATTCGGAATTTTACTTCGTGGAGGAAACCGGTCAGCGAAAATCAGCTTCTGAACTTCAGACCTTACTGGAAACCAGAGAAGGCGCCAAAGTCACCGGGGTAAACTGGAATGAGTTAGCAGATCGAAGTGTTCAGTTTTCCCTGAAGAAAGAGGGAGAAGAAAAGCCAAACTCATTTTACGTCAATCCATATACTGGCGAATTTTTAGGAAACACGAGTGATAAAACAGCCACGACGGAGTTTATGGGCTATTTGTTCAGCCTTCACCGTTGGTTGCTTTTGAATAAAATAGAAGAGCCGATGCTCGAAAGCATGAGCAATCAGGATCTTGGCCGATTGATCAATGGTGTCGCCACCTTGCTATTTACCTTGGGTGTCCTGACGGGAATTGTGATTTGGTTTCCCAATAAAGTCAAGAATTGGAAGCAGGGTCTTACAGTAAAATGGGACGCAAACTGGAAGCGTGTGAATCATGACTTGCATAATACACTGGCTTTTTACTCTCTGATTTTCTTATTTATCATGGGAGCAACCGGACCTTTCTGGTCATTTACCTGGTATCGCGAAGGATACCAAAAAACATTTGATACCTATCAGGCGCCAAAGCCGGAAGGCAGATCTGAGGGAAAACCTGAAGGTGAAGTCATCCCTGCAGGATTGATTTCATTGGATGAAGTGATTGCTAAAACAAATTCTGAGTTGGATTATCAAGGAATCGTCCGAGTTTCAATTCCTGATAACGGTTCGGCACCAATAGAAGTAAGTAAGATGCAAACAGGTTTTTTTGCCCGTGCAGGCGCGGATCAGTTGAAACTTTCGCAGGGAAACCTGGAAGTATTGGAAGCGAATCTTTTTTCAGAATTGCCTTTTCGCCAGCAAATCGGTCGCTCTGTCAAAGCACTTCATACGGGTGAGATTTTTGGTCAAGTGACCAAATTCATCTGGTTTTTAGCTTGCCTTGTGGCTACTTCCCTTCCGATCACCGGAACTCTTATTTGGTGGAATAAGCACAAGAAAAAGGAAGCTCGGAAACGAAATCCCGGTAAAACTCAGGTCGCTAAAATGGCCTGATCAAGTAAGACCTCCTGAATCCCGGGAGGTCTTTTTTTTGTGGGTTGATTTAATGGGCGTATTTTGGGAGACTATGGCCCAAAATATAAAACGTCTTCTTTCTGCAGGACTGACTCTGCTTTTGATTAACTCTTCTTTTGCCCAGGAAAAACCCTGGATGCTTGGTCCTTTCGTAAGACCGACTAATTCACAGCCTATAATTTCACCTATTTCCGAAACTCAGTTCCAGGATCCTATGTCTGGAAGATCTGTGAAATGGGAATCCATGGCAACTTTCAATCCGGCGGCAATAGCCAAAGACGGGAAAGTTTACGTGATCTATCGGGCTGAGGAAAAGCTGGGAGAAAAGGAAATAGGCGGGCATACTTCCCGACTTGGGCTTGCAACTTCTTCGGACGGGTTTACTTTTTCCAGAGGAAAAGAGCCAATTTTCTATCCCGGAGAGGATTCTCAGAAGGAATTTGAATGGACCGGTGGAACGGAGGATCCGAGAATCGTCGAGACCCCGCCACGGCGGGCAGGCGAAGAAGGGCTTTTTGTACTCACTTACACGCAGTGGAATCGGGATGTGCCAAGATTGGCGGTGGCTACTTCGCGTGATTTGAAAAATTGGGAAAAGCATGGCCCAATCTTCATAGAGTGGAAGGAAGGAAAATACCACAACGTCGAATCCAAATCCGGAGCGATCGTGACTGAATTGAAAGACGGGAAACTTGTCGCAGCCAAAATCAACGGAAAATATTGGATGTATTATGGTGTGCCCCATATCTGGTTGGCTACCTCTGATGATTTGGTGAATTGGGTTCCGGTGGAAAACCACGAGGGAAACCGTGTGCCGGTACTCAGTCCAAGACCGGGATTTTTTGATTCTTGGTTGGTGGAGGCAGGCCCGCCGCCATTGCTGACAAAGAATGGAATCGTCGTTCTTTACAATGCCGGAAACTCCCAACAAGTGGGAGTGAAAAATCTTGGAAACCGAGTTTACACAGGAGGGCAGGCACTTTTTGATGCGGATGAACCCTGGAAATTATTGGATAGGACGACAGACCCATTTATTCAACCTGAGTTGCCATTTGAAAAGTCCGGGCAATATCCGGAAGGGACGACATTCCTGGAAGGCTTGGTTTATTTTCAGGGAAAATGGCTCTTGTATTATGGAACAGCCGACAGCATGGTGGGTGTAGTGAGCGCGCCCGCCAAATGAAAAGTTAAGTGAATCTTAAGAATTTCCTAAGAATGAAGTAATAGAGATTTGAGAAATTTGAACCGACTTTTGACTTCTATATGGAAAGTATCTCAGTTGTGGTTCCAATTTTTAACGAGGAGGATGCCATTTTTTCACTTCATGACGCTTTCACTCCATATTTTGAAAACTCAAAATACGAGGTAATTGTCTTGCTTGTCAATGACGGATCCACTGACTCAAGTCTTGAAAGGATAAAGGAGCTTTGTGCAAAGGATGACCATTTTCGTTTTATTTCATTTGACCAAAACTATGGACTAAGCGCTGCAATCAAAGCCGGGTTTGATCATTCAAAAACCGATTGGGTTGGATACATCGATGCAGATCTTCAGACAGATCCTTCAGACTTTCTGAAATTCGAGCCCTTTTTGGATTCCTTTGATTTGGTCATGGGAAGCCGGACAGAGAGGAAGGATAACCTTGTCAAGAGACTTTCTTCCCGATTTGCCAACTGGTTCCGAGATTCTCTCCTGCATGATGGAGTCCAGGATTCGGGCTGTCCCCTCAAAATAATTCGAAGAGAAATGGCTGCAAAACTTCCATTTTTCAAAGGAAGCCATCGGTTTATACCTGCTTTGGTATTGATGAAAGTCGGAACAATCAAAGAAATTCCGGTTTCTCATTTTTCCAGGACAACTGGAGTATCAAAGTTTAATGTCTGGAATAGGTTGATTGGTCCCTTTGTGGATACAATTGCTGTTCGTTGGATGATGAAAAGGGAAATTCAGTATCAGATTTCAATGAGAAGCAATCATTCAGAAATCTCCGACAATCAATGAAGGGCTGGGAACTTCTTTTCGTCGGTTTTCTTGCTCAGGGGCTTTTCTCAGCCAGATTCTTGATCCAATTGGTCAAATCTGAAAAAGCCGGAAAAGTAATTTCTCCGATCATATTTTGGCAATTGAGCCTGATAGCTGCTTTTCTTTTGATGGTTTATGGGACTTTCCGTCAGGATGTTGTGATCGTCGCCGGTCAGGTAATTGGTTATTTCGTCTACATTCGAAACCTCCAGATTCAGAAAGCCTGGGATCAAATTCCCCGCTATTTAGGTTCGTTTTTTTTGATTTTACCTTTTGTTTTTTTTGGTTCCCTGTACTATTTCCATTTGTTCGATCTGGAACTACTTCTGGTTAATCCTGAAATTGATAATTTTTTATTGACGTGGGGAGGGCTTGGCCAAACTGTTTTCACCGGAAGGTTTTTGGTCCAATGGTACCAAGCGGAACGGAAAAATGAATCGTATTTTCCTTTAAGTTTTTGGTACATCAGTATTGCCGGAGCCCTGATGATCGCTTCTTATGCAATTATTCGAAAAGATGCGGTTTTGTTTATCGGTCAAGGATTTGGGCTAATAGTTTACATCCGGAATATTATGATTTCTCAAGGTGTAGAAAATAAAGAAAAGCAGCCCGTTTTGGATAGAATAAAGGATTTCAGGGTTTGGCTTTTACTAGGTTTCACGGCATTGGTCCTTTTTTTCAATCTCAATTCCTGGTCGGTCACAGAGTCAAGTGAAGCGAGATATGCCGAGATCAGTAAGGAAATGCTGGATACCGGCGATTGGATTCACCCGCAACTGATGGGGATTTACCATTATCATAAGCCTCCAATGACTTATTGGATCACGGCGGTTTCGTACAAGATTTTTGGAGTGACTCCTTTTGCTGCACGTTTTTTTCTACAACTTTCCATCCTTTTACAGATTTTCCTGGTTTATAAAATCGGGAAATTCATTTTTGGAAATGCCCGATCCGCCTTCATGTCGGCGATGCTTTATGCTTCTTTTCCGGTGGTGATCATAGGAGGAAGAGCTTTGACCACAGATTCTTATTTGGCTACTTTCGTCCTTTTAGCAATTTATTTCTGGTTTGGGTATCTCAAAAACTCAAAGAACTCCTTTCTGATTGGCTCATTTATCTCGTTGGGACTGGGATTTTTGACAAAGGGTCCGGTGGTTTGGATAGTTCCGGTTGTGCTTTGGGTGGTTTATTTATTCCAGAAAAAGAAGAAGCCAGAGATTTCTAAAACCGGAATACTGGGGGTTTTTCTCATGCTTGTCATTGGATTCTCCTGGTTTGTTTGGCTATATATCGAAGATTCGAGGTTTTTGGATTACTTCGTTTTCAAGCATACGATTCAGCGATTTGCAACCGACACCTTTAGCCGAAGTCAGCCCTTTTGGTTTTACATAGCCGTTTTGATCGTGACAGCCTTTCCATGGTTTCTTATTTTATTGGGGAAAACAAAGGAGATATTTCAGTCGCCCAAAACCAGAATTGCCTTTCTTTGGGCGTGGGTTTTAATCCCTGTGGTGTTTTTCTCCATCAGTCAATCCAAACTCATTCTCTACATTTTACCTGTTTTTAGTGGGCTGGCTTTAGGAGGTTTTGCTGTTTGGGAATCGCTAAGCGCTCTGGCTCAAAAGAGATGGGAGCGGATTCAGTCAGGTTTTCAAGGCATTGGTTTGATCGGGTTGGTCTTTTCACCGCTCTTTGATGACCGGATCATCCTCAGCTATAAATTCATCTTTATCTGGGTGATTTTGGTATCCATACTTGCAGCTTTGCAATTTTCCGGCATTCGCCGATCTGATCGCGTGATTGTGAGTGCCTGGATATTTACCATGGGATTGACGGTGATGTCGACGTATTTTTTCAGTCAAAACCCGGGAGTGACTAATGATACCCGAAGAGTGGTGGAGTGGATAAAAGAGAACAGGCCGGAAGACGAAAGAATCGTGATTTATAACAAAAGGCTACCTTCGGTCTCTTTCCAAACTAACAGGCCGATCGTGTCGATCTATGATGGGGATGAAAGCCTGAATCGGGAGACTCAGTTTCAAAAAGACGATTCTTGGAAGAAGTTTTTGATTAATTTAAAAACAGATCCTGAATGGATCCAAAATCCGGAAAATCAGGAGGGAATCTGGCTGGCGAAAGTAAAAAAGGAAATGCCGGCACTTGGAAATAACTTCAGCTGGGAAATTTTGGAAGAAATAGACGGCTGGAAAATCATGAAAATCAAAGTTGAAAATCAATAAATTAACCAAATCATGCGTATCCTGATTGTAGAAGATGAACCCGGAATTTCCAATTTCCTCAAGCAGGGATTGGAGGAAGAGTCATTTGCGGTGGATGTAGCTGATAATGGAAGGCGAGGTCTTGAACTTGCCCTTTCGGGGAATTATGATTTGCTTTTGCTGGATTGGATGGTTCCTGGTTTGACCGGGATTGAGCTTACCCGTCAGTTCAGAAAAGAGTTTCCTGCTACCCCAATCATTTTTCTCACTGCGAAAGATACGGTTGACGAAACGGTCTTTGGCCTTCAGTCCGGCGCAAATGATTACATCAAAAAGCCATTTCACTTCGAGGAATTACTGGTCAGGATTCGGGTTCAACTACGAACTCACACCTCTGCCACAGAGAAATTGACTTTGGGGCCAATTACCCTTTTCGCAGATCGTCATCAGGTTTTCAAAGGGGAAGAAGAAATCCACCTTACTCAAAAAGAATTTGCGCTGCTGGAGTACCTGATGAAGAATAAGAATAAAGTGTGTCGCCGGACCCGCATTATTGAGAGCGTGTGGGATATTCATTTTGAATACAATACCGGAGTGATTGATGTTTTTATCAATTCACTTCGAAAAAAGCTCGATCTGCAGAAGGATGAAGATTTCATCCAGACGATCAGAGGTGTGGGATATATTGCAAAAGACCAATGAACACTTCTTATAGAGACCGGATTGCCCGAAGATTTATCTGGGTGACAGCATCGATTATTCTGATTGTCTTTGTGGTCATTTACCTGGTTGTCAATTTTTCTGTGATCGAAAATATAGATCGGGAACTTGCCCTTGAGACTCAGGAGCATGTAGATCAAATCTCGATAGTAGACGGAGAAATCCGATTCACTTACAGGGATGAGTGGCTCGAGATGGAGCACAGCCAAATTCAGCTGAACCCAATCTTCATCGAAATAGTGGACCTGGAAGGTAAAACTATGGATCGCTCTCCAAACCTAGGGGACAATCATCTGAATTTTGACCCAATCGAGTCCAGGGGAAAAGAAACGAGGACTCTGAAAGTGGGAACTCAGGAAGTAAGACAGATTCAGATTCCTCTGAATTATGAGGGAAAGCCTCAGGGTTATTTGTTGGTAGCGACCTCATTTCAAGAGTCAAGAGAATTGCTGACCAATCTCAGAAACGTCTTGTTGCTGCTATATCCTGGGATCTTACTTTCCTTGTTTTTTTCAATGAGGTTTTTGGCTGGAAAAAGCATCGACCCGATAAGGGAAATCATCCAAAAGACAAATCAAATAACCCAATCTAACCTGAATGAGCGTGTGCCTGAGACGGAGCAAAACGATGAAATCGGACAGCTGACCCGATCCATTAATAATCTGCTGAGTCGATTAGAGCAAGCTTTGATTCGGGAAAAACAGTTTACATCCGATGCTTCTCATGAGTTGAGAACGCCACTCGCTGTGCTTAGAGGAACGCTGGAAGTATTGATCAGAAAGCCCAGAACAGCGGAAGAATACAGAGAAAAGATTCAAACTTCCCTCAAAAGCATAGATCGGATGTCTTTGATGATCGATCAATTGTTGGCACTTGCCCGGGTAAGCAAGACGAATCATGCCAATCTGGATGAGGTAGAACTGCACACATTTACGGAGGAGATTGCCGATATGGCAAAAAACGAAACAGGCCGATCCATTCGATTTCATTCCTATCTCAGCGAGCCGCTTTTTGTGAAAGTCAATGAGGATAGTCTGACCATGATTCTGAATAATCTGATTCAAAATGCCGTCAAATATTCGGATGCTGATTCGGAAATTGAACTGGCAGTCGGAATTCATCAGAGCCATCCCTTTATCTCGGTGGAGGATCATGGGAGAGGAATTGCTAAAGACTCTTTAGACAAGATTTTTGATTCTTTCTACAGGGAACCCGACGTCATTGAGCAGGTGATTCCGGGTACTGGTCTGGGATTGGCTTTGGTGAAAAAACTTGCTTTTGAATCCGGAATTACGGTGGAAGTTGCCAGCGAAAAGGGCTCCGGAACCTCATTCAGATTGTTTTTTAACAAGTCAGATTTAAGTAAATCTTAAGAAAAGTCTAAGACTGATCTAACCTCTAAGTGTGACCTTTGGAATATAAACTGAATCTCTATCATGCTGGATCGGATCATTCAATGGAGTATTGGGAATAAACTCATTATTTACCTTTTTATAGCTTTTTGGATTGGATTTGGGTTTTATGCCCTGAGCAATCTTCCTATTGGCGCCGTACCTGATGTGACAAACAATCAGGTTCAGGTGATCACCACTTCACGCAATCTCTCCACCGAGGATGTTGAAAAGTATCTCACCTATCCTGTTGAACTGGAAATGGCAAACCTTCCCGGGGTAAAGGAAATTCGCTCGATCTCAAAGTTTGGATTGTCTGTTGTAACGATTGTTTTTGAAGATGATTTGGGCACTTACCTGCCCCGGCAATTAATTGCTGAGCGAATTAAAATAGCTCAAGAGCGAATTCCAGCAGGATATGGTCAGCCATTTATGGGTCCGATCACCACTGGATTGGGAGAGATTTACCAGTATGTAATTGACGTGGAACCCGGCTTCGAGGATAAGTATTCCATTGCTGACCTTCGTACGATCCAGGATTGGGTTGTGAGAAGGCAACTTTCCGGCATCTCCGGAGTGGTGGAAGTAAATACCTGGGGAGGTTTTCTCAAGCAATACGAAGTTGCGATCAATCCCGAAAGGCTGAAAGCAATGCAAATAGACCTTATGCAAGTTCATTCTGCATTAGCAAAGAATAATTCGATTGCCGGCGGCAGTTACATCGAAAAAACCAATGAAAGCTTTTTTATCCGGGGTGATGGTTTGGTTCAGACCCTGGAGGATATCGGAAATATTGTCGTGGAAGTCCGTGATGGAACCCCGCTTTACATCCGGGATTTGGGTGAAGTTGGGTATGGTCATGCAAACCGATTCGGTGCAATCACTGCAAACGGAGAAGGCGAAAAAGTTTTGGGTCAGGTGATGATGCTTAAAGGGGCGGATTCCAAAGGGACTATTGACAGAGTAAAAGCCAGATTGGAAGAAATCAAATCAAGCTTGCCCGAAGGTGTCGTCATCAACGGGTTTCTGGATCGCTCAGAATTAATTGGGAGGACAACTTTCACCATTGCCGAAAACCTGATTTTAGGATGTTTGATTGTGATTTTTGTGGTAGTTCTTCTCCTGGGAAATATCCGCTCAGGTCTGGTTGTCGCTTCAGTGATTCCGTTGAGTTTGCTTTTTGCGCTTTCGATGATGTACATTTTCGGAGTCGATGCCAACCTGATGAGTTTGGGAGCTATTGATTTTGGAATTATCATCGATGGTGCTGTTATCATTGTAGAGTATATAGCCTACCGTTTTGCCCATTCACATAAAGATTTTGCCGGGCTTTCGGATCAAGAAAAGCAAAAAAGTAAAGATGCAATTGCGCTAAATGGAGCTTCCAAAATGATGCATTCGGCGATTTTTGGACAAATCATCATCATCATTGTTTTCATTCCAATTCTTTCGCTTTCCGGAGTTGAGGGAAAAATGTTCCGTCCGATGGCTGAAGTTTTTAGCTTTGCGCTGGTAGGAGCGATGATTTTGGGACTGACTTATGTTCCTGTGGTTTCTGCGGTTTTCCTTAAAACAACTCCTCCCGGACCTCGCAACGTATCTACGCTAATCATCAATTGGCTCAATAAAATTTACGAGCCTACCATCAAATGGGCGCTGAGTAACACCAAGATTGTTCTTGGCGCTGCAGGTGGGCTATTGGTAGGAACGCTTCTTCTTTTTGCAAGTATGGGATCTGAGTTTGTTCCGACTTTGGACGAAGGTGATTTCGTGATTCAGCCGTTTTTGAAAACTGGCACAACCTTGACAAATACGGTTGAGACAATGACCAAAATCGAGGAAATCCTGATGAAGTTTCCGGAGGTTAACCAGATCGTAACGCGAATTGGTGCAGCGGAAATTCCGACTGACCCGATGTCTATGGAAGAAGCAGACGTGATCGTGACTCTTCATCCTCCATCAGAATGGACCACCGTGGAAACCAAAGATCAGTTGGCTGATAAATTCAAAGAGGCACTGGGAGTAATTCCGGGACTTGATTTCGAATTTACCCAGCCCATCGAGATGCGATTCAATGAATTGATTACCGGTGTCCGAGCCGATTTGGCGATCAAGGTTTTCGGAGAAGATCTGGATGTCCTTTTGAAAACTGCCCAGGAAATTGAAGCTGCAATACAGGGAGTAGAGGGTGCCGCGGATATCATCGTAGAGAAAGTCGATGGACTTCCTCAAATGAAAATTGAATACAATCGCAGCAAAATCGCGAAATACGGTTTGAATATCGAAGACCTGAATCAAGTGGTTACCATGGGATTTGCGGGGCTTTCTGCAGGGACAGTTTTCGAAGGAGAAAAGCAATTTGATCTGGTCGTTCGATTTGATGAACAATACCGGAAAGACATCCGAAACCTCGAGCAAGCTGCAATTCTATTACCGTCCGGAGGAAGCGTTCCGCTTTCTGAGTTGGCTACGATCAGCTATACTAAAGGTCCGGCTAAAATATCCCGAGATAATACCCAGCGGAGGATTGTGGTGGGTGTCAATGTTCGAGACAGAGATTTACAATCTGTAGTAGATGATATCCAGGCGATCATTGCCACCAAGGTGAATGTGCCTGAAGGATATCGGGTCACTTATGGAGGCCAGTTTGAAAACCTTCAGCAGGCAAGGGCAAGATTGATGATTGCAGTACCGATTGCGTTAGTCTTGATTTTTGTGTTGCTCTATTTCGCATTTTCATCTACCCGCGATGCCCTGATGATTTATTCCGCTATTCCGCTTTCTGCGATTGGGGGAGTCCTGTTACTATGGATGAGAGATATGCCTTTTAGTATTTCTGCCGGAGTTGGATTTATCGCGCTATTTGGAATTGCGGTATTGAACGGGATTGTTTTGATCGAACATTTTAAATCTATGGAATCAAGGTTTTCAAATATCAGAGAGCTTGTAGTCATCGGTGCCAAAGAGCGACTAAGACCAGTTTTGTTGACAGCCTCAGCTGCTGCGTTGGGATTTTTGCCAATGGCAATATCTGGCTCGGCAGGAGCGGAGGTTCAGCGACCTTTGGCTACAGTAGTCGTGGGAGGGTTGATTTCAGCGACCTTTCTAACCCTGATAGTATTGCCAGTCATGTATGTGCTTTTTAAATCAAAAGGAGGCAAATCAAATTTATCTGCTAAAAAAGCTGCTTTGAGTCTCATGATGATCTTCGGATTTATCGGGCTTGGATTTGCTCAGGAGACTGTCATTCCATTGACGTTGACTGAAGCTTTGAATAGAGCTCAAACCGAAAACCTGACTTTGAAAGCTGCAAACCAAGGATTGGAAGCCGCTAATGCTAGGATAAAGGCAGGTTGGAATATTGATAAAACAGCCTTCTACTACGGATATGACAAAAATGACATTGCCGAAAACGGAGTCTACAACCGAGTATGGGGAGCTAGTCAGAGATTCGCATTTCCTTCGCTTTATGCGGCCCAGAAGAAAATTTTTCAAGCCGATGCCAATCTGATGCAGTCTGATTTGGAACTTAAAATGCGGCAGGTAAATGCTGATGTAAGCAAAGCATTCGTCACTTCGGTTTACTGGAAAGGTTTAATAGAGCATTACAGTTTTCTGGATTCGCTGTATGGTGATTTTTCCAACGCTTCCAAAAGAAGGTTTGAAACCGGAGAAAGTAATTATCTGGAAAAACTAACCGCATCTGCCAAGCAGCGGGAAATAGGGCTTAAAAAGGAAGAGGCAAACCAGCAATATCAAATCGCTTTACAGCAATTGAAATGGTTGCTCAATTGGGAGGGTGACTTAATTCTTTCAAATGAAAATATTGATTTAAGCCTGATTACTCCGAGTGACTGGACCGCTCATCCGGGTGTGGTTTATTATGAAAATGCTCTCCTGAAAGCAGGAAATCAGGTTCAGGTGGAAAAGAGAAAAAACCTTCCTGATATTCAATTGGACGTATTCAGAGGAACCAATCCCGGGCCGGAGGCGAAAGTCTATCCCGGATTTCAGGCCGGACTAGCCATTCCTTTGTTTTTTGGAGCCCAAAGATCTCAGGCAAAGGCTGCGGAATTTGGTGTCAAACAGATTGAATTCGAAGGAGCTCAATATCAAAATCAACTTGAGAACCGATATCAGCAACTCGTACTCCAGCTGGAGCAAAACCAAAAAGTCATTTCTTACTACAACGAAGAGGGAAAGACACTCTCCGAGCAATTGATGCAACAAGCGCAACGATCGTTTCAGGAAGGGGAAATTGACTTTCTTCAGTTTGTTCAGCTCATCGAAAACTCCCGCGGCATCACCTTGCAGTACTTGCAAAGCCTGCACGCATATCAACTCACAATTTTAGAAATCAACTATCTGATCAACTGATGGAAGCCAATACAACCAAAAAAATCTCAGGCTTACTTGTACTTGCCTTAGGTCTGATTCTCGCCAATTGCACCAGCAAAGAGGCAAATCCTTCTGAAGCAATAGAAGTGGGCGGAAGTCCCGAAACTGGCTTGGTACTGACTCAGCCCCAATTTGAAACCATGAAAATGGAATGGGGAAGTCCTGTAATGGAGGAGTTTTCTGAAGACCTCAAAGTTCAGGGGATGATCAAAGTTCCTATCGAAGGCATGCAGACCATCTCCGCTTTTTTTGGCGGGTATGTGAGCGGGATGAAACTACTCGAAGGCCAGGCAATCCGCAAAGGGGAGGTTCTTTTCTATCTCGAAAATCCTGAATTCATCCGCTTGCAACAGGATTATCTTGATGCAAAAAGTCAATTGGCTTATTTGAAAGCAGACTTCGAAAGGCAAAAAACCCTTTTTGGTGAGCAGATTGCAGCTCAAAAAAATTACCTGAAAGCAGAAGCAGATTACCAAAGCACATTTGCCAAAGCTGAAAGCCTGAAGAAGCAATTGTCGATGATCAATGTCAACGTGGACCAACTCAGTCCGGAGTCGATCAAATCGCGTGTTCCTGTTTACGCTCCAATTTCCGGATTTGTGGAAAGTATCCATGTAGTTCCGGGAGCGTTTTTACCAGCATCTGAAAAAGCCGTTTCGCTCATCAGCAAATCACATTTGCATGTCGAGTTGAGCGTTTTTGAAAAGGATGCAATCCGGATCAAGAAAGGTCAAAAGGTGAGTTTTTACTTACCGGATTCGCCAGCCAAGAAATACATGGCTGAGGTTTTCGTGGTCGGTCAATCTATAAATGAGCAGCGATTTATCAATGTCCATGGAGAATTAGTTGATGAAGCTCAAGCGGCTGAATTGGTGCCGGGAATGTTTGTGGATGCAAATATTTCGATGGATCCCCAGCAAGGTTGGTCACTTCCTGCCACTGCGGTAATCGAGACTGAAGAAGGTTATTACGTATTGGTACAAAAAAGTAAAACAGAGACAGGTTTTGACTTGGAAAAAGTTCTCGTGAAAGTTGGTCGTCAGACTGCTGATCGGGTTGAAATTCTACCCGTTGATGGAATTACAGAATCAACGATCATCTTGGTCAAAGGCGGATTTAATCTCCTTTAATCAAAAACCTATTTTCAGGCATTTATAAAGACCTCCAAGTGGAGGTTTTTTTTATGTCTGAATTGTTTAATATATGTATACTTTTTTATTTAAAGATTTGGTAAAAATGAGGAAACATTGAATTCAATGTTAACCTTGAGAAACTACTGAAATGCTCATCAAAATATGTTTTAAGCTTATTATGCTTCTTGTTAACATAGAATTAATTCACCTTTTGGTAAAATTGCAGTAACCCCATTTTCATTTTGGAGGTTTAGCTTTGGTAAAATTATTAACCAAAAACTTTACTTATTAAAAACCTCTACAGTAAAATGGCTGCTAAAAAAAGCATTTGGCAATGGGTCTTCACAGCTTGCATGCTGTTGGCCTTTAATTTTTCTTTTGCCCAACAATCCCGGGTCGAAGGAAGAGTGAGTGACGCAAACAAGGAGCCTCTACCGGGAACATCCGTTCTGGTAAAAGGTACAACTCGCGGGACGATTACAGATATCGACGGAACGTATGCTATTTCGGCTTCAACCGGCGAAACCCTGGTTTTTTCATTTGTAGGGTTTGAAACAATTGAACAAATCGTCGGTAATTCTAATGTCATTGACATAACGCTGGTGGAAGGTTTGGCACTTTCTGAAGTGGTCGTGACTGCACTTGGTGTGGAAAGAGAAACCAAAGCACTTGGCTATTCAATTCAGGCTGTCGAGGGGGACCGTTTCACGGAGGCTCGCGAAACCAACGTGATCAACTCCCTGAGCGGACGTGTTGCGGGGGTTCAGATTACGAACAGTTCTTCCGGTATCGGCGGATCGAGCCGAGTGACCATCAGAGGAGAATCTTCGCTGAACATCAATGCTAATCAGCCTTTGTTTGTAGTGGATGGCGTTCCGATTTCCAATAACATCGTAGGATCTTCCGGATCAGGAAATCAGGAAGTCGATTATGGTAATGCCGCCGGTGAAATCAACCCGGATGACATTGCTTCGATGACTGTATTGAAAGGTCCTGCAGCTGCTGCATTATATGGATCAAGAGCTGCAAACGGCGCGATTTTGATCACAACCAAAACCGGCAGAGGAAAAAAAGGAATGGGTGTGACTATCAATTCCAACGTGACTTTTGACAATCCTCTTGTATTGCCTGACTGGCAGGATAAGTACGGACAAGGAAATAACGGCCAATTCGCATTCGTAAACGGTGCTGGTGCAGGTTCCGCAGACGGTGTGGACGAAAGCTGGGGTCCTGAATTGGACAAAGGCACTTTGATCCCTCAGTATGATTCTCCCCGATCAGCAGCGGGATTCAGAGGTGGAGATTTGAATGCTCCGGCAGGAAGTACGATTACCCCAACACCGTGGGTATCTCAGCCAGATAACGTGAATGACTTTTTCGAAACAGGTGTCACGCTTTCAAACAACGTTTCTTTGCAGGCTTCAAATGAAACTTCAAACATCAGACTTTCCTGGACCAATCTGAACCAAACGGGTATTGTCCCAAATACTGACCTGAAAAGAAATTCCATTGCCTTGAATGGTGGAATGAAAGTGACAGATAAGTTGACGGTAAATTCTACCGTAAACTTCCAGAGAACTGACAGCGATAACCGTCCAAATATCAGCTACGGCACCGAAAACCTGATGTATTTATTTATCTGGTACGGTCGTCAGGTAAATACCCGAACTCTGAGAGATTATTGGATGAAGGGTCTTGATGGTACTCAGCAATTCAACTACAACTACAACTATCACGACAATCCGTACTTCAACGTGTATGAAAATACCAACGGTCAGACCAAAGACAGGATTTTCGGGAATATCTCAGCTACCTACAAGTTCACCGAGAAACTCAGTCTGATGGTTCGTACAGGTTTGGATACTTATAATGAGTTAAGAGACAGAAGAAGAGCTTTCAGTACGCAGCGATTCCCGAAAGGAAGTTACAGGGAAGATGATCTTTCGTTCAGTGAGCAAAACACTGATTTCTTGTTGACTTACTCTGAGACTACCAAGCCGGTTTGGTCTTACAGCATTGCGCTGGGAGGAAACCAAATGCGTCAGGAAAACAGATCGGTGCAGACAGTAGCTCCACAGTTATTGATTCCTGGTATTTACAACTTTACAAATACCGCGGTAAACCTACAGGTCAATCAATATACTTCTGAGAAAAGAATCAATTCCCTGTATGGGTTTGGTCAGATCGGATTCAAAAATGTCCTGTTCATGGACATCACCGGAAGAAACGATTGGTCCAGTACGCTTCCTGCGGAAAACAATAGCTATTTCTACCCGTCAGCCACCTTGAGTGCGGTGATTTCTGACATGGTCACGATGCCATCTGCCATTTCTTTCCTGAAAGCCAGAGTCGCTTACGCAGAAGTGGGTAATGATACAGATCCTTACAGCTTGACAAATGTCTATAATTCACAGACCGCTTGGGGAACAGTTCAGACCAAATCTGAATCAAGCAGATTGTCAAATGCTGACCTGAAGCCTGAGAGAACTGCTTCTTTTGAAACAGGATTTGACGTTCGCTTTATGGAAGGAAGACTTGGATTGGACTTCACCTACTTTGACAACAGAACCAGAAATCAAATCATCCCGATTGAACTGGACATTGCTACAGGGTATGCTTCAAGAATTGTGAACGCCGGAGAGATTCAAAACAAAGGAATCGAAATAGTCTTGAGCGGAAATCCTGTAAGATCCGAAAGTGGATTCAGATGGGATTTCATGGCAAACTTCACCAGAACAAGAGGAACTGTCTTGGAATTGACAGACAACCTGACAACGTATTCAATGACCGGCAGAAATGGCGCAAACATCCAGGCCAGAGTAGGTGAGCGAATGGGGAATATCTATGGTGCAGGATTCTCAAGAGTAGATGATCCAGCAAGTGAATATTATGGCGAAATCATCCATACCACAACCGGAACTCCAATCACAGATCCAACTTTGAAATTGCAGGGAAATTACAATCCTGACTGGATGCTTGGCTTGCAGAATAACCTGAGCTACAAAGGATTTAACCTTGGTTTCTTGTTTGACTTCAGATACGGTGGCATCGTGGTTTCCCGTACCAAAACCATCGGAAGCACTTCAGGACAATTGGAAGAAACTCTTTACGGTCGTGAAAATGGCTACGACTTGGCTGTCGAAGGAAACGGTATCATTAGCGAAGGAGTCATCAAAAATGCTGATGGAAGTTTCAAACCAAATGATGTAGAGATTACTTCCCGTAACTGGCACAACAGATATTATGAGCGAAATAACGTGGAAGCAGCTTTGTATGATGCTACTTATCTAAAGCTGAGAGAAGTGACTCTTGGATACACCATTCCAAGAAGTGTACTGGGAAGAATGCCAATTCAGGATGTGAAAATTTCCCTGGTAGGACGTAATCTGCTGCTTTGGACTGAGAATCCTCACTTCGATCCTGAGACGATGGCGATGGGCGGAGGTACTTTGATCCCGGGTGTGGAGGATATGTCTTTCCCATCTACGCGCAGCATCGGATTCAACCTGAACGTGAAATTCTAAGCCAAAGACTGAATCAATAATTTTCTAAAATCAGAAACCATATGAAATCGAGCATGTCGCAGGCGACACACGGAGGAACGATTATCCGTAATGCGAGATTCCATATGGCATTAAAAAATCAATTTTAATCATATGAAATTCAATACAAAATATTTTGCAGGATTCGGGATGGTAGCTTTGCTTGCCCTGAGTAGCTGCGACAAGGATTTTGAGGAGACGAATATCAATCCAAACAGTCCTGAAACAGTTTCCTCTGCGCTTTTACTTCCAAATGTAATCCGAAGTACCACGAATGAAATAGCCGGTAAATCATGGGGACTTGGAAATCTGGTCATGCAGCAAACTGCCAAAATCCAGTTTACGAATGAAGATCGATACAACTGGGGACCACAGGGAAATCCATACAGCACTTTCTACAATGCGCTCAGAGATATCAATAATATCATTTTGATTTCAGGTGAGGCAGGTCAGCAAAACTATGTGGGTATAGCCAAAGTAATGCGTGCAAACCTGTATTCCTTTATGACGGATGCCTATGGTGATCTTCCGTATTCTGAGGCTATCCAGGCAAAAACAGATATCAATTACCCTAAGTTTGATACTCAGGAAGATATCTACAAAGGGATATTGGCTGAGTTGAAAGAGGCGAATGACTTGTTGGGTTCTTCGGCTGAAAAAGTGGAAGGGGATATTCTTTTTGGCGGAAATGTGGTTCGCTGGAAAAAGTTTGCAAACTCATTGAGATTGAGAATTCTGATGAGACTTTCAGATCGGAATAATCCATCAGCTGAAATGCAGTCTATTTTGGCCAATCCGGCTCAGTCTCCGATTTTCACTTCGAATCTGGAGGAAGCAGCTCTTCAGTATCTTCAGGATGTGCCAAATCAGCATCCATTGTACACAACAAGATCTGGTTCATACGATGAGATCAGACTAAGCGAGAAGATGGAAAATGTGCTTAAAAGCATTAACGATCCACGATTATTTGCCTATGCTCAACCTACAAATGCTTCTGCAGCCGGTGTAATCGGTGCGCCGGATGCATATCAGGGAGTTCCAAATGGATTGGGTGATGAAGAAGCGTTGAAGTATTCTCCATCCGGAGATCCTGCAAAAGGCGGATCAAACTATATCTCACGAGTGGGCTTGTTGTTTTCTTGCAGCGCATGTACTCCATTGGCTAATCCAACCGGATATCAGGCAGTTTTGATGAGCTATTCTGAGCTTCAGTTTATCCTTGCAGAAGCAAGAGAAAAAGGATTTATCACAACCGGTTCGGCTGAAGAATTTTATAAAAATGGAATTCAGGCATCAGTTGATTATTACAAAGGAAGATATACGTTGATCAATCTTCCTCAGATCGCGTCCAAACTTGTAGTAGATAATACTTACTATCAGCAGCCTGGAGTTGCTTACACAGGTACTACTCAGGAGAAGTTGAGTAAAATAGGAACTCAGAAATGGTTGGCTTTATTCTTCACAGGAATGGAAGGCTGGTATGACTGGAGGAGAACCGGTTACCCTCAAATTGTTCCCGGACCTGCGGCGTTTATCAGTACTGTTCCGGTAAGATTTATCTACCCGGGAAGTGTACAATCGCTGAATGCCGAGAATTACCAGGAAGCTCTTGCCCGTCAGGGTGAAGATGCAATTACCACCCGAGTTTGGTGGGATATTAAATAGTAATCTCTAATTATATTTATAAGTCCGCTATCGAATTCAACCGATGGCGGACTTTTTTCCAACCTCAATTACCCGCATCATGAAGAAATTTAAATTTACCCTGGCGTCAGCCTTCCTTTTTACCTTTACTTCTTTTGGCCTTCAGGCTCAGGATTTTAAAACAGAAAATATTGTCCTGATCACCCTGGACGGAATGAGATGGCAAGAGATTTACAAAGGTGCAGATTCAATTTTGGTCGATGACACAGGAATGATCGAAACGCCCGGCTCGCTCTTGGGAGATTTTTGGAACGTCAATCCACTTGAAAGAAGAAAGATGTTGATGCCGTTTTTCTGGGAAACTCTTGCTTCAAAAGGTCAGCTATATGGCAACCGTGCTTATGGCAATAATGTCAACAACAGCAACAAAATGTGGTTTTCATATCCGGGCTACAACGAAGTTTTGAGCGGATTTGCAGATGATGAGCGTATCAACAGCAACAGCAAAATCAATAATCCCAATGTGACGATGCTTGAGCATCTCAACAAAATGCCTAAGTACAAAGGAAAAGTGATGGCATTCGGTTCGTGGGATGTTTTCCCATTCATCGTCAATGAAGAGAGAAGCGGTGTGCCTGTAAATGCAGGTTTTGACAAAGCAGAAGGATCTGATCTGACACCAAATGAAATCCTGATCAACCGGATGCAGGATGAAATCCGCGGTCCCTGGGATGGAGTGAGACTCGATCCGTTTACGCAACATTATGCGATGGAATCCATCAAAAAGTATAAGCCAAAAGTGGTTTACATCGCCTATGGGGAAACTGACGATTGGGCACATGGAAATCATTACGATCAATACCTTTGGTCCGCAAAACAAACAGATGCCTACATCAAAGAAGTTTGGGAATTCATCCAGTCTGATCCTCAATACAAAGATAAAACGACTATGATCATCACTACAGATCATGGACGTGGTACTTCTAAGACGAGTTGGAAAGGTCACGGAGCAAGTATTCCTGAAGCTGGTGAAATTTGGATGGCTGCAATCGGACCTGATACTCCTGCTTCCGGTGAAATGAAAACCGAAGGACAATGGCATTCAGCCATGATCGCCCGCACGATTTTCCAATTGCTGGGCATGGAATATCCTGATCAAAAAGCTGCTCCTGCTATGAAGGAAATGATCAAATGAGAATAATCCTTGCGGTTTTCCTTGCAGGAATTTGTTTTCAAGCCTGCAATTTTCAAGCTGAAAAATCTGCCTCTCCGACATTCGGAGGGGCATTTTTTTCGAGCGAGGTTGATTTGGAATCGTATTATTCCGGCACTTTTTCCGATTCGGGAGTATTGGATTTGAATGAAAACTGGGAGTTTTTGGGAGCGGATTCTATTCCCGGAATTGAACTAGAATTGCCGGTTTTTCCCAAAAGCCAAACTATCGAATTGCCTCACCGGCTTCCCCTTCCCAATCATTCGATTTGGTATAGATTCAAGGGCGATTGGGATGCAGGATTTCTTCATATTAACGGAGATGACGGTTTCCAACTTTGGGAAAATGGTCAGCAAATCAGTAGAAATAAACCTGGCGATTTCTTCCCGATTTCTGCTCAAACCGATGGAGAGTTGATCATTCGGGTGGTGAATAATGCGATGGCTGGAGGATTGAGAAGCGTGAAGTGGATGAGTGAGGAGACTTTTAAAAAGAACCATGCTTCAATTGACTCCAAAAGGGGTTCTGTTTTCGCAGTCAGGAAATTGACACTGATTCAGGATCCTGAATTGAAAAAGCAATTAGATGGATTGGATAGCTCGGAGATCCAAAATCTACTTTCAGAATATCCGATTTTAATGACTGAGCCAGCCTTGTTGGCTAGTCCAGATGGAAAGTTTATGATTCGATGGGTGAGTGAAAAGTCCGGTTCGACAACTGTTGTTTTTCAGGATGAAAACCAAAAAATCCTTGATTCAAATGATGGTGTTTTCAGCCTCGAAATAGAACCGGGTCAGGAATTGAACTTCAGGATGTCTCAGGAGAAATCGCAGTTTGGGAGCTTTAGTTTTTCTGTTCCTATTCCAGCGGAAAGTGTGAAATTGGCAGTTTGGGCAGACAGTCAGGGAGGCTGGGATACTTTTGCTAAACTCGTGAAGCTGATCAACTCTCACCAACCTGATCTGAGCATTGGAGTCGGGGATTTGGTTTCGGACGGCTCAGAGGAATTGGCTTATCAGCGATTGCTGAGCCATGCATCAGGCTTGAGTTTTCCTCAATTACTGATTCCCGGAAACCATGATTACGATGGTTTTTACGAAGATCTCAACCCTCAATTTTTTAAAAAATACATCACAGGAAAAGATGCGAAAACCTATGGAATTCAGTTTTTCGGCTCAGTTGGTTTGATCAGCTTGGATCCAAATGAAAACTTCCCGGTGGAAATAAAAGATGCTTCATCTCAAGCCGATTGGTTTCACAAAACGGTGCTTTCAGAAGAATGGAAAGTATCTCCATGGAAAATAATCATGCTTCATCAACCTCCTTATTCCCAAGGTTGGCCGGGATATCATGGGGAAAAATCAATCCGGGAACTCCTCGAACCTTATTTCCATGCGGGTCTGATTGATCTGGTGATTTCTGGTCATACCCACGATTATGAGCGTTTGACTCGTGAGTTTTCAGGCAATCCTGTCACATTTCTGATTGTCGGTGGGGCAGGTGGAGGATTGGAACCTGAGGGAGAGGATTCCGAATATCCGGTGATGGATCGGATCATCAAGAAGAATCATTTTGGGATGATTCAGGCAGATTCGCTCCGATTAGAACTAGAGGTTTTTGGTTTGGGAGGAGAGAAGTTGGATAGCCTGATTCTTCGAAATAAAACTCAAGTTAACTAAGCGCTTTCTCCGCCATTTCTCGATAAATTATTAAATCAGGAACCGGGACGAACTCCTCTTTTGCAAGTTCGTCCCAGGTTCTCATTTTGAGGGAAGTTTCAAAAAGCGGATCGGTTTCGAAGTCTCTGGCTTCAGTTTCATTCATCTTTCCGCCCTGATATTCCAGGGTTTTTCTGCTGGCTTCCGAGAGTTTGTCAAAGTATTCAGGGTATTGAAAAGTGAGATATCGCTTTGCCTGCACATGGTTTTCGACCAGTTTGGCGATTCGTTCCGGGAACCCGAGATCCCGAAGAAAGTCCGCGCCAATTTTTTCATGGCTTTTGATTCCGTATCCTCCCATCGATTCAAATTCTCCCAGATTCACGCATAAATGGCCGATGTCATGGAAAAAGGCGGCCAAAATAACCTCTTCATCAAATCCTTCTTTCTCTGCCAATTGAGCTGATTGACACATATGCTCGATTTGGGAGACCGGCTCTCCGATGTAATCTTCGGCTCCATATTTCTCATACAAGGCGAAAACCAACTTTACTTTTTTTGAAGGAGGTAGGTTTGAAAAGGAAGATTTCATTTTAATAAAGTTTATAAATACTAAATAATTGAATTGAATCATCTTCTCCAGTTTTTAGAGATTAAGTAATTGATAAGTTCTTTTCTTCATTTTTAAAATGGCTTAATAGCTTATTAATGTTAATTTTTCATCTTTTTTAAATCAACCATATAGGATATTCTTCATGATTTTTTAACAAATACTTAACTGATTTTACTAATCTCTTTGCTCGGAGGAGTTTAATTTTGCTAAACAGTAATTAAGTTGGTTTTGCAACTTAAGGGGGTGAGTGTTTTGCACAGGTCCCCCTTTTTCCAAAGCCGAATAAATAAAATCAACCAGCAAATGTCTCAAATTAAGTTGGCGGTCTTTGATATGGCCGGAACGACCATCCACGACGAAAATAACGTCGCCAAAGCTTTTCAATCTGCCTTGAATAGTCATGGTTATCCGTCAGTAACTCTCCGAGAGGCCAATGAGAAAATGGGGTATTCGAAGCCTCAGGCTATTCGGGAGCTATTGGAGATACACGAACCTGATACTGCGAAAATCACTGATCAACTCATTGATGAAATTCATTCTGATTTCGTGGAGGGCATGCTAAACTACTATGAGACTGATCCTGCGATCCGTGCTGTCGATGATGCGGAGATGGTGTTTGATGCACTGCATGCGATGGGAATTAAAGTTGGTTTGGATACTGGGTTTAGCAGAGATATCACAGACATCATTTTGAAGCGAGTAGGTTGGGATAGCGGAAATTTCATCGATGCCTCCGCAGCAAGTGACGAAGTGCCTCAGGGAAGACCGTTTCCTTTCATGATCCAAAAGATCATGGCTGAATTGGGAATCGAGGATCCCAAAGAGGTAATCAAAATTGGGGATACAGAAGTCGATATCAACGAAGGGCACAATGCAGGTTGTCTCATGAGTATCGGCGTGACTTCCGGAGTGTATTCAGCCGAGGAATTGCTTCCTCACCGGCCAACTTATCTGATTGATTCTTTGACTGAATTGCTCGATTGGGTCAAAGCTTATCAAGTCTTCGCTCAGAAATAATGCGAAGGTTTCCGACTTTTTCCAAAAAGCTCGCGGAAGCCAGTTCCTTCCAAATGAGTGTTTTTGCTGCGCTAATGGGTTTTTTAGTGTACAGCAGCATGTATGCTTTTCGGAAGCCATTTGCGGTTGCAATTTTTTCAGGTGAAGAATTTCTGGGTTTTGATTACAAGATCTGGTTGATTCTTGCCCAGACTCTTGGCTATATGGCGAGTAAATTTTACGGGATCAAGATGATCTCGGAGCTCAGGGAAAAAGGAAGAGCCTGGCTGATTATCGGTTTGATTTCAGTTTCTTGGCTGGCACTTTTGGGGTTTGCGATTTTCCCCTCGCCTTTTGGAATCATCTTTTTTCTGATCAATGGATTTCCGTTGGGATTGATCTGGGGAATTGTTTTCCACTACATGGAAGGCCGCAAATTCACCGAAATGATGGGAAGTATGCTGGCGGCGAGTTTTGTGTTTTCTTCTGGTTTTGTGAAATCAGTCGGACAGTTTTTATTGGTGAATTTAGAGGTTTCAGAAAACTGGATGCCTTTTTTAACAGGCGCCGTGTTTTTTCCGTTGCTTTTGATGGGCGTGTTTTTGCTGAATCATATTCCGCCGCCCACAGAGGAAGACAAAGAACTTCGATCGCCGAGAGAAGCAATGAGCGGAGAATCGAGAAAAAAGTTTTTTAAAGAATTCAGACCCGGAATCATCCTCTTGATTATTGTCTACATGATGCTGACAGGCTTGAGGGATTTGCGGGACAATTTCGTGGTGGAAATCTGGCAGGGGTTGAAAATTGACGCTGCGCCGGAATTGCTCACCCAGACTGAGATCCCGATTACGCTTGCGCTTTTGGGATTGATGTCTTTGTTGGTTTTGGTGAGAAACAATAAGAAGGCTTTCTTCCTCAATCATTGGATTATTCTGGTTGGATTTGCGGTTTCGATTCTTTCCACACTGGGACTTCAGGCCGGAATTGTCTCTCCATTTTACTGGATGATCTTGGTTGGCACGGGAGTTTACATGGCTTATATTCCATTCAATTGCCTGCTTTTTGACAGGATGATCGCCACTTTTAAGTTTGGGGGAAATGTCGGTTTTCTCATGTATCTGGTGGATAGTTTTGGATATCTGGGCTCAAGTGTCGTCTTGGTTGCGAAGCAATTTGGAGGTCTGGAATCTCTTAGCTGGCTCAATTTCTACATCAATTCGGTGCTGGTTTTTCTCAGTCTTTCACTCGTTCTGATGACTGGCTCTTTCATTTATTTTCAAAAAAAACTCAAAAAGGAGGTAAAGGAAATTTCGGTTTCCGTCGCTCTGACTAATTAATTGAAATGAAAACTCAAAACACAGCCATCGTAATCGGGGCAGGAATCGTTGGACTTGGCATCACACGAGCACTTCAGGCAAAAGGCTGGAGCGTAACTGTAATAGAGCGCCATCCCAAAGCTCAGGGTGCTTCAGTCCGTAATTTCGGAATGATCTGGCCTGTCGGCCAACCTCAGGGACCTTCCTTCGAAAGAGCCATGCGGTCAAGGGAAATATGGCTGGAGATGAGTGAAAAAGCAGAGTTTTTCGCAGAAAGAACAGGCTCACTGCACTTGGCTTACACTGACCTGGAAATGCAAGTCGTAAATGAATACGTCGCCGCAATGGAGGGGATTAAATCAGCTGAATCTTTGACTCCCGAGCAAACCCGCTTGAAAAGTCCATCCGCTGTGATTGAAGGGCTGAAAGGTGCACTTTGGACGGAGGAAGAGTGCATTGTGGATCCGAGGGAAGCCATTGCAAAAACTGCAGAATACCTGCAAACTCTGCCCGGAGTGGAGTTTATCTGGAACAAAGCGGTGTCCCGAGTTGAAGGAAACACGGTTTGGTCAGGTCAAAGAACCTGGTCAGCTGACAAAGTATTTGTCTGTTCGGGAGCTGATTTTGAGACGCTCTATCCGGAGCTTTTTGAGTCAACTCCCATCACAAAATGCAAACTTCAGATGATGCGCCTTGTGCAGCAGCCTCAGGATTGGAGGATTGGTCCGCCGCTTTGCGCAGGCTTGAGTTTCATTCATTACAAGGGGTTTACTGTTTCTCCTTCATTGGAAAAACTGAAGGAAACCTATCAGGATCAATATCCCGAATTGCTGGAATTGGGGATTCACGTGATGGTTTCGCAAAATGGATTGGGAGAATTGACTATCGGGGACAGCCATGAATATGGCTTGAATCTTTCACCTTTCGATCAAACTCATGTCAATGATTTGATCTTGAATTTTTTGAAAACTTTCGCTCAATTCAAAGATTGGAGAATCGGTTCTGCCTGGCATGGGATCTATCCCAAAATGACTAATGGAGCGACTGAGTTTATCTACAACGTGGACGAAACTGTCACAATCGTCAACGGAATGGGAGGAAATGGAATGACGCTTTCGTTTGGATTGGGTGAGGAAGTGGTGAAGGATTTATGATTTCGGATATTTGATTTTGAAATATGAAATCAGAAGTCTGAAATATGAAAATCTGTAAATCTGAAATCATAAATCCGCCTATTCTTTTCATCCCTTCATATTAATCGCTAGTTTTCGGCGCCAATAATCCCCTGCTATGGAGCACGAAGTGATCGTACAGATCAGCAATAAGATTAAGAGTATCCGGAAAGAAAAGAATCTTACGCTTCAGGATATTGCTGACCGTGCAGGAGTGACTAAAGGGCTGATTTCCCAAATTGAAAATAGCCGCACAATTCCTTCTCTTCTCGTTTTGATCCAGATCATCAAGGCGCTTGAAGTGGATTTGGATTCGTTTTTTACAGAACTCAGCCTTCATTCCAAAGAAGCACCGATCATCGTGCAGCGAAAATCTGATTATGAAAAGTTTGAGAAAGAGCCGGCAAGCGGGTATGAGTATTTCAGGATTTTCACCAAAAAAGTAAAGCAAAGCACCATCGACATTGTCTTGTTGGAGATTCAGCCCGGATCGAAGCGGGACTTTGTGCAGACCGAAGCCTTCGAATATAAATTCATTATTTCGGGTTCGGTAAAGTACATTTTCCGTGATCAGGAGGTTAATCTGGAAGCAGGAGATTCGATGCTGTTTGACGGCAGACTCGAGCATAATCCAGTCAATGTTGGATCGATTCCGGTTCAGATGTTAGTTGTTTATTTTTTCGAAGAAAAAGGGTGAAGCAGGCAGGATTTTGGTTGGTTTTCGCATTTCAGTTACTGGCTTGGAATTCCTTTGGCCAAACTGTCTATCGAAATGAAATGGGTGGCCTGATCACGCAAGAGGAATTTGAAGAAAAGATCACTAACGGACCTTACTTTGGAGTTCCGGGTTCGGTATCCAATGAAAAATTACTGATTCACCGAATGCCTTTTGGCCATGTTGATCCCGATTTGTTTTACCAGGTATTGGGAATGGAAGAAGCGCTAAAGGAAGGAAAGTCCTTGGTTGTGATATTTTACCCTGGGAAAGATGAGTGCAATTCAACTGGTTCTCAGGCGAATGATATTTCACATTTCAAAAAAAGTCACGAATATCTGATCAATGCAACAGCAAAAAAGGAAGCTGCGGAACCCATTTATATCTATAAAAATCCACATGGATTGGAAAAATACAAGGGGATAATGGAGTGGATTCCTGATCCGGAGGGAACGTTTGAAAAGAACTTTTTTAAATATCCTTACCCTTGTCGTAGTTTTGTGGTCATTCATCCAAGTGGAGAATACCGAGCGATTTTTGGTGAATTTCCTGATTCTCAGATTATTCAAGCTCTGAAAATCCTTAATAAATAAGCTAAAACAAGTACGATGGTTGAGATAAGAATTGCTAACAGAAAAGATATTTCTTCTTTGGTCGAAATGGCCCGTACGTCTTTTTTGGAGGCTTTCACCGCCCAAAACAAACCTGAAAATGTGAAAGCGTATTTGGAAGAAGCTTTCACCGAAGAGCAGTTTCTGGAAGAAATGGAGGAGCCCTCGTCTACTTTTTACGTAGCTCATGTGGAAGGCAAATTAGTCGCTTACACCAAGCTAAATCTCATTCCTGCCCAAACTGATGTGAACGATCCGGAGAGTCTGGAAGTGGCGAGGCTGTATGTTCTCGAAGAGTTTCACGGATTGGGAATCGGGTCAATCCTAATGGAGTTTGCAATTCGATTTGCGAAGCAAAACGGAAAGAAATACCTCTGGCTGGGAGTTTGGGAAAAAAATCAGAAAGCGCTGCGTTTTTATGAGAATAAAGGCTTTCGTCGATTTGGACAGCATCCGTTCCCATTTGGAGATGAAGTGCAGACAGACTACCTCATGAGGATTGATTTTTAATCAATTTTCCTCTGACCAAAGCTCAAATTTCGTAGCCAGAATTTCCATTCCAGAGAAGTTCCAAGCCACCAAATACAAACTAAATAAAGCACTCAGTGCGATTGGATTATCAAACGTCTTCTTACTTTTCAAAAAAAAATAAGGCAACCAGATTTGGTTGCCTTATGGTTAGCTAGATGGATTGAAATCAATCAAATTAATTTCCGCCTTCCGCTTTTTTAGCTTCTTCTTGCATTTTTTCATTTGCAACTATACCGATTTCGACTCTTCTGTTTTGAGTTCTTCCTTCTGGAGTATCATTTGTTACTTCAGGTAAAGTTTCCCCAAAACCATTGGTAGTGATTCTTGAAGCACTTACACCAAGATTTTCAAGATAACTTTCTACGGTAGCTGCACGCTCTTTAGAAAGTTTCATGTTGTGCTTTTCAGTTCCTGTGTTATCAGTATGACCGTCTATTATTATGTTGGTGTCCTCATATTTATTGAGGGTTTTCGCCAAACTGTCCAAATTTGCTTTAGCATCTGGATTCAGAGTTGACTTGTCGATTCCAAAAAGCAAACCTGAATCAAATGTTACTTTGATACCTTCACCTACTCTTTCCACTTCAGCAGCTTCAAGTTCTCTTTCCAATTCTTCAGCCTGCTTATCCATTTCTCTTCCGATGATTGCTCCTGCAGATCCACCGATTGCAGCACCGATGATAATTCCTGTTGCAGTATTATTTCCTCCGGAAATTAATCCTCCAATCACACCACCTGCAGTTCCACCGATTGCTCCGCCTTTTACAGCATTGCTGGTTTGACAACTAATCGTAGCGAATGAAAGTGATGCTACTAATGCAAGACCTAAAATTTGTCTATTTGTCTTCATAATTTTTGCTGTTACCAGCTTTAAGTTTTGATCCCGGTTAGATGAGGAGATCATTACTCAGAATTCAATTCCTATTCCAATTCATTTTGGCCCAGATTTGAGGGTTTTTGAAAAAATGATGGGGACAAAACCCCCGATTTTGAGGCTTATTTACCATACTTTCTTTTAGATATGAGTGGATAAACCTCAATCTGCCAGAGATACTGGGCAAAATCCCATTGGTGGAATTGATAAATCCAAATGGGAATTGTAATTCCAAGGCTTAGCTAAAACATTCATTTTAAACATGCTTTTTTGGTTGGTTTGCATTTACGTCAAAGGTATTTTTGGGAAAATTTTGATTGATGAAGCGAGTACTTGCAGTTGTTTTGTTTTTGGGAATTGTTTTCACCGGCTTTGGCCAGGAATCCGAACCTTCTTATGTGATTTTGATTTCTTTGGATGGATTCCGATATGATTATGTGGAGCGCTTCAAGCCGGAGAATCTTACCCGATTTATCGAAAATGGAACAGCAGCAGATGGCCTGATTCCATCTTTTCCAAGTAAAACTTTTCCAAATCACTACACGATTGCAACAGGAATGAAGCCTGAGCATCATGGATTGGTGGATAATTCATTTTATGAGCCGTTCAAAGATCAGGTTTACACAATGGGTAATCGGGATATTGTCCAGGATGGATATTGGTATGGAGGCACTCCGCTTTGGGTGCTTTCTGAGAAAAATGGATTGAAGGCAGCGAGTTACTTTTTTGTGGGTTCTGAAGCTCCGGTGCAGGGCGTGAGGCCAAGTTATTATTACGATTACGATGGAAATGTCCCAAATCTGACCCGAGTGGCCAAAGTTTTCGAATGGCTGCAGTTGCCCGAAACAGAGCGCCCAAGGCTGATCACACTTTATTTTTCAGATATGGATAATACGGGCCATCGATATGGTCCCAATAATGATCTCAAACTGAAGGCTGAATTGGATCGGTTGGATCGCGAGTTGGGAGCTTTGTTCGAAGGGCTGAAAAGCTTTGACCTCGATATCAATGTCATTCTCGTTTCGGATCATGGAATGGCTGATGTGCCAAAAGATAAGCTGATCAATCTGGACAAATTGACCGAAGGAATCGATGCTCGAGTAGTGAACAACGGAGCCTTGGCGCATTTGCATTTGGCAAAGCCGGAGCAAAAAGCAGAAGTGATCGAGATGTTAAGGCAGCGTCAGGGAAATTTTAAAATCGAAGATGTCGCAAGCAGGGAGAGCTACAAAGACATTTCCCGATATCGGGATCGATTTGGGGATATTCTGATTTTGCCCGAAATCGGATATTATCTGGCAGATGAGCGGGGGATATTCAGATATCAAAACAATTCAGCGATGTTTAAGACTGAGGTTTTTGGCGAGCATGGCTACAGCCCGGAGTATCGGGAAATGCATGGGATTTTTTACGCAAATGGACCTTCGATCAAAGAAGGATTGACAATCGATCGGTTTGAGAATATTCATATTTACCCGCTGATCTGCCAGATTTTAGGCTTACCTATTCCTGCGGAAATCGATGGGAAAGCAGCCGTTTTAGCACCGATTTTAAAAGATTGAAAATGGATAAGATAGATATCAATTCTCGTAAAGAGGTGGATTTTTTGGTTCGGAGGTTCTATGACCAAATCCGTGTTCATGAAACTCTGGGTCCGATTTTCAATGAAGTGGTAAAAGATTGGGATACCCATTTGATCCATCTGAGTGATTTTTGGGAAATGATCTTGCTGCAATCCGGACCGGGTGCGGGAAAATTCAATCCGATTCAGGTTCACCGGGAAGTGGATGCCGCCGTGGACAATAGCATTGAACAAGCACATTTTGGTAACTGGCTTGAGTTATGGTTTTCGACTATTGACAGGTATTTTGAGGGAGAAACCGCCAATTTCGCCAAAGAGCATGCCCGCCGAATGGCTCACATGCTTTTCATCCGGATTTGGGAAGCGAGAGTCAGATAAGCTAAAAAATTCTTGTTTTTTTGATTTTAAGATTTCACTGATCCCTTAATAAAATTTGGTTTTTTGATTTTTTACTCATGTTTGGTTTTGTGAAAGTTTTTCTTGTATAGAAAATATTTTAACTTCACTAAGAGTCAATAGCCCGGACATTCTTATTTTCCGTAATCAATTAAGGTCCAAATTCAGGGAAGAGTATTTTGCAACTATCAATTTGTGGACTTTGGTTGCATTTGGGATCATTGCAGTTTTACTGACTTGGTTTATTATTTTATAAGATTTCAAACAGAGGGTGTACTAATAATTTGAATAAATTAGAGAGTGATATAAAAGGAGTTTCAATCGATTTTTAAAATAATCAGGATAAAATGAAAAAGTTGTTTTGTTTGATTTTAGTGACAATTGCCTTGCAGGTGTCACTCATTGCGCAGGAAAAATCTGCTTTGTTTAGTTCTACAGATCCTATCGAAATCAAGATGAAATTCTCTGTGAAGGAGATGAAGTCTGAGACAAATGACTCCACTTTCATGGATTCTTTCCTTCAATATAAGAATGAGAAGGGAGAGTGGGATTCGGTCGATGTAGAGCTAAGAACCCGGGGAAACTTTCGATTGAAAAACTGTTATTATCCTCCCTTGAGAATGAAAATCAAGAAAAAGGACGGAGAAGGGACGATTTTCGAAGGAAATAAAAGCATGAAAATCGTCCTCCCTTGCAACAAGATAAAAAATGCAGACGGCTTCTTGATGAGGGAATATTTATGCTACCAACTTTTTGAAGAAGTAAGTCAATACACTTTCGAAACCCGGTTGATTAAGGTGACTCTTGAAAATGAAGATGATAAAAGCGGGGAATCAGTGCAATTGATGGGCTTTTTGATTGAAGATGATGACGAAGTCGCGGATCGGTTTGGGGGAAAAATCGTAGACGATAAAAAGATTCCAGCATCATTCATGGAAGATTCGGCTACCGTTCGCCATGATATGTTTCAAATGATGATTGGAAATACAGACTGGTCAAATCTCTTCCGTCACAATGAGACCGCTCTGCAATTGGATGAGAAAACTGTCGTGCCGCTTGCCTATGATTTTGACATGACGGGATTGGTCAATCCTCCCTATGCACAGGTCAGTGATCAGGTTGAAATCGAAAAAGTGACTGACCGACTTTACAGGGGATATTGCAGAGATCCGCAATTGTTGGAGGCTATTCGTCAGGAATTTATAGCTGCCGAGCCGAATATTTTGAAGCAAGTAGATTTATTGGTGGGAACAGTTGAGGAGCGAGACATCAAGTTTGTCAAGGGATTTTTGGAGGATTTTTTCAAGGTATTGAAAGATGACAGGCTATTCAAAGCGGAAGTGCTGGATGCATGCAGATCACAGAGCAGCTGATTTTAAGAACCCTGATTTTCAGGTGTTGATAGCTTGTCCAAAATTCTGATTAGATTGAAATTAATCAAACCACTTCTTGTGAAAAAGTCAATTCTGCTAGCCCTCTTTATGGGTTGTTTTCAATCTGTTCTCTTTGCTCAGGTTTCACTTTTTGATGGCAAAAGCCTCGAAGGCTGGTATATGGACGTGCCTGATCTGGAAAAGGACAGTAGTTTGCGCCGACCATTTATTGTGCGTGACGGACTTTTGGTCAGTTTGGGAACTCCCGGAGGACACCTGATTTCAGAGAAAACGTACGAAAACTATACGCTGGAATTTAATTACCGCTTTGCCGGCGAACCCGGAAACTGTGGTGTGCTGGTACATGCTTCTACTCCGAGGGCATTGTATGACATGTTTCCCAAGTCGATCGAGGTACAGATGATGCACAGCAATGCAGGGGACTTTTGGTGCATCCGAGAAGATATTCAAGTGGAGGAAATGGAGAAAAGGCGTGGTCCAAAGGAAAATTGGGGAATCGTGGAAGGAAAAGAACGAAGAATCGTAAACCTAACTGACAACACTGAAAAGCCGCTTGGCGAATGGAATCACATGAAAATCAAATGTGAAGCAGACAGAATCACGGTTTGGCTAAATGGGGATTTGGTCAATGATGGCTTTGGTGCTACTGCCCAAAAAGGCCAGATCGCGCTTCAGGCAGAAGGTGCTGAAGTGGAGTTTAATGGATTGATGTTGACTCCGTTGAGATGATATTATTTTTGTGATTGAGAGTCTTGATACTGATCACCTCACAATCCGCTTATCGAGGTCTAGAAGATAGACTTTGTACTCCATCAAAGAGAAGTTTTCAGAAAGGGGGTTGATGACATAGTTCAGAGAACTTGGATCCACTACCGAAGGAACTCCAAAACAAAGTATGTCGGATTTCAACAGGTTTGCCCCATATTCCTGAGTCGCTCGAATGGCAGGGATTTCATTCCAGTTCGAGGGCAAATCGGACATTTTGGGAATAAAAATCAAATTGTCAGGAATATTGAATTCCATCACTGAGTACAAAATATGGCGCTCTGATGAAAACAATTCGGGGTCTATCGTTAATCTTTCAAGTAAGGAAACCGAAATACTGGATCCCGCATAGATCGCTGGATTTCCGGGGAGATTCCATCTTCCTCCATACAATTTGGCACCTTCGCCGCTGCTGTCACAGTATTGGGTTAATGCTATCCGATATACTTTCATTACTCTCAGACAGCTATACCGTGCTGCAACCGCATGATTTCGGTTTTGAGGAGGTCAATCCCTGCTGAGACATCGATCAAATCAAGTGGGGTACGATTTTTTAGTGAAAAAAGCGGGCGCTCCATCCATCTTCTGAACCCTTCCCGGCCAAAATAATTAATACCAATTGCATAAAGCTCAGCCATCTCATAGAGCTTTTCGGATTGTCCGGTATCAAAAACTTCTTTTCGCTGCAGGGTCTTGGCAGAGACTCCCAGCGCATCTGCGAGCGTATTGTAATCCAGACCCGATAGCTCTTTGAAGCTTTCAAAGGAACTTTTGTCGAGGCCATTGCGGAAGGCATCCACCCGGGAGAGTGGCTCATCCAGCTGGTCGGCGTCCATTCGTAGGATATCTTGAACTGACACATGGGCTTTTTGATAGACCGAGACAGCGGGCTCACTGACTTTTGAGAGTTTCTTTGCCATTCTATTATCGGTAATTTGTCTTCTAAGATAACGTAATTTGTCTAAAATTGATTCTTTGTCACCAGTTTTTTTCAAGAGAAATCAATGAAATTCGGCTACTGATTTCATTGCTTACAATCATGTAATTTTCAATTTCTCATTCTCCATTTTAAATTCATTACTCCCCTCCATTCCAATACTCCATTCGCTCGCACTTACTCACTTCGATGCTATAGAAGTCAAACTCGGCGGTGACTTTCCCCTCGATTAGGTAGATTGCCCGGCCTTTGAAAGGATACTTTTTGACCACGGGTGGGAAATGAACCGTATCGATCCACTCGCCTTCCCGATCTATGAAAGTACCGAAGTTCATCACATCACCCTTGATCGTGCGCGTGTACTTCACCGTGACTAGATAGCCGATGATCTGCACGGTTTTACCAAGGTAGCTTTTCAACTCTCTGGCTTTGATCCCCTGAATACTCTGATCTTTGATCAGGTGAAAAGGCGAGTCGAGCGGAAACTCCAAGATGTCGATCTGATCCACGATTTCCTGCCGAATATCGATTTCTTCGAGTTGGGGCACAGTCGGTTGCCTCCTCGTGCTTTGGCGAAACAGGTCATTTGGGGCAGGAATCGCCTTCCGCTTGTTCAGGATGAAATGTGCTTCCCAGAGTAATTCCTGCCGGGTTTTTCCCGTAAACCGGAAGCAACCGATCCGGATCAGAATCAGTAATTGCTCCAAACTGATATCCATTCGGGCAGCAAAGTCTGCCAAACCCAGAAAATCTCCATTCTCCCTTCGTTCGTTCAGGATTTTGTCGATGCTGGTTTTCTCAAGAAACTTCAAATGGATAAATCCCAGATAAACCGTCTTTCCTGTGATTCGAGTGAGGTATTCACTTTCGTTGATGTGTGGAGCCTGAATATCGGCACCGTTCATTCGGAGTTCGTGGATGTAGAACTCGGTATGATAAAATCCTCCGAAATTATTGATCACGCCGACCATGAATTCCAGTGGAAAGTAGGCTTTTAGATAAAGGCTCTGGTAACTCTCCACCGCAAAGGAAGCGGAATGTCCCTTGGCAAAGGAATATCCGGCAAAGCTTTCGATCTGATACCAGACTTCTGCGGCGACTTTGTCTTCTCTGCCTAGATCTTTGCAGTTGCTGAAAAATTTCTCCCGAATTCGCTGAAACTCATCTTTGGAGCGGGATTTTCCACTCATGCCTCTTCGTAGCACATCGGCTTCTCCCAAACTCAGCCCCGCAAAATAATGCGCCACTTTGATCACATCTTCCTGATAGACCATGATCCCGTAGGTCTCGGGCATGATCTCAGCGAGAACGGGATGAGCGAGTTTTCTCCGCTCCGGATCCACATGCCGTAGAATATATTCCCGCATCATTCCTGATCGGGCGACTCCCGGTCGGATGATTGAGCTGGCAGCCACGAGCTCCAGGTATTCATCGGCTTTCATCTTGGCAAGAAGCATCCGCATCGCGGGCGACTCCACGTAGAAAGCCCCGATCGTATGTCCGTCGCGCAGGTGTTGCTTGATTTTAGGGTCTTTTTTGAATTGCTCCACCTGTCGGATATCGACTTTGATTCCCTGATTCTGGTAGATGGTCTCGATAGCCGATTTGATATGGCCAAGTCCGCGCTGACTCAGGATGTCAAACTTATGCAGCCCTATGTCCTCGGCCACATGCATATCGAAGTGGGAGACAGGAAAGCCTTTCGGCGGCACCTCCGTCGCGGTGTAATAGTGGATTGGTTTGTGCGAGATCAGTATTCCGCAGGCATGAATGGTCAGATTCGATGGCATATCCTTGAGTACATTGCTGTATTTCAGGATGAGTTTGCCGTATTGATCCGGTACGTAGCCGGGCTTGTCGGCGTAGTGGATCAGCGATTCGATATCCGATTTGGGTAGGCCAAAAACTTTCCCGAGTTCGCGCAGCACGGAGTTGTACTGAAAAGTATTGTGCGCGGCCAGGAGGCAGACATGTTCTTGCTTGCCTTGGTTGTACTTGCGAAAGATGTAATCTGTGACCTCATCCCGGTCTTTCCAGGAGAAATCGATGTCGAAATCCGGAGGATTTTCCCGATACAAATTGATAAATCGCTCGAAGTAGAGATCAAGCTCGATCGGGTCCACATCCGTGATTCCGAGACAATACGCCACAATGCTGTTGGCGCCGGAGCCACGACCCACGTGGTAGAAATTCTTCTGCTGCGCAAAGCTCACGATGTCGTAATTGATCAGAAAGTACGAGGTGAAGGACTTTTGTTGGATGAGTTCAAGCTCCTTTTCTATCCGGGCAGAGATCTCAGGACTGAGTTCGGGATAGCGATGGAGAGCTCCTTTGAATGTCTCCTGCCTCAAGTAATCGAAGTCTTCCCAGTCCGAACCCAGGATGTCTCGACGGTTTTTGACTGCTTGGAAGTAGAAGGAAAACTGACATTGTTCGAGGAGTTTTTGGGCGTTGGCGAGGAGATTACTATGATTTTCGCAGCGACCCACCATATCTGCATAGCTGTAAAACTGATCGTCTGCGCCTCCCTGAGCCGCCACAGGAAGTTTACTCAGGAGTGTATTCAGATCTATGCTTCGCAAAAGACGATGAGCGTTGAATTCAATTTTGGACCCGAAACTCACCGATTGGAGCAGAACGAGTTTGTCCTTGTAGCGAAACCAAGGCGAGGAAATCAGGCGATTGAGCTGGAAAGGATGCACTCCGACGAACTCATTTTCCCGCAGGGCGAAATATTTTTCCGGCAAGGGATAGATCACAAAGCTGTTGGCAAAGGCAGGAGCTTTGGCAGTAAAATCCTTCTTCTGTGTCAAGTGTTCCGAAAGGTGGAGGTTGAGTTCGTAGAAACCTTCCTGGTTTTTGGCCAGACCGATGTATCGCTGGGAGGTACCGTTTCGGAAGTCAATGCCGATCACGGGATGGATACCGGCTTTTTGCGCAGCACGGATAAACGGAAAAACCCCGGCGGTACAGTTGATGTCTGTGAGTGCAAAGGCATCAAGTTTTTTGCCTTTCGCCTCAGCGATCAGTGCTTCCACGGACATCGTCCCGTATTTGAAGCTGAAGTGAGAATGGCAGTTGAGGAACATTTTTAAGTTATTAGGGAAATAGGCTTCGCGAGATACACTTTGTGAAATAGGCTCCGCGAAATACACTTCGCTTCGCTGCGTGAGATAGGCTGACGCAAGATAGGCCTCGAGATAAAGACCCGTAGATGAATGAGAATAGGATGTCTGTAGTATTTCTTTTGCCGAAGGCAGTTGTGTTTCTACCGTATTTCCATTGTGTTTCTGGAAAATATAAGTCTCAATCCAACCTCTTTCGGCAATAAACCTCAATTTAAAATGTCAATTATTTTAACATTTTAATGTTTATAATGTAGTCAAAAAGTAAATAAGGATGCAATGGAAAAATGGATTTAAGGGAAAGTTCTGACGAGATTTTATGAGGTAGCTGTTGGAGAAGAGAAATAAAAAATCCGAAGCTAGGAGCCTCGGATCGAATGAAAGATGTCTGGATGTTCAGGAAATCAATTCGCTTACTAGCAGATCTTCATCCAATGATTCCCAATGAATTCCTTCTCCATCTCCGATGAATCTCCAATCATTGAGTTCCTCAGGAGAAGCGTTTCGGAGTTTGGGAAACCATTCGAGGGGAATACTCACTTCACGGCCATCTTCAATGAAGACAGTCATTTTATCCTCTGTGAATGTGAGGTTCGTAGCTTGGTAAGACTTGTGTTTAGTTAAAGTATTCATCCCATTTTAGTTGAAATAACTCCAAATTTAATTGAACAATTATACGGATTTCTCTAAGTTCTGATGCCGAGAATTTTTTCGAACTGTTTAACTCGATTGGATTCAAGAGGAATTTAGCCGTTTTTCCAGATTTTTCAACATGAATATGTTTTGGTAAATGATCATTGCTATAAAAGAAAAAGCGATACCCTTTTTCTATATGGATTGTTGGCATATATGGAATTTAGTGAAAAAACAGATCAAAAAATATTGAATTCATACGATGAATACCGAATTTGAGCCATCGCTCAACTGACAACGGTCATCTCTCAACCCACTTTTATCCCATATTTCAAAAGCAAACCCGGTAATCCATCCAAGTCAAATCTCGCTCCTTTGATGCGATTGAGTTCCGGATCGAGTCGGTAGCCTTGAGCATTGCGAAAGTCTGTTTTTTCTAAAACCGTACGACTAAAAACAGCACCGCTGAGATCCGAGCCCTGGAAATCGGCGGAACTCAAATCAGCTTGGGTAAAATCCGCTTCGAGCATCCGGCAGTTTATGAATTTTGACTTTTTGAGTTGCAGATTGTAAAAACTGCAATAGTCAAGTTGACACGATTGAAAACTAAACTCCAGCAAAAATGGATTGGCAGAATGAAAGTGGATTCCCAGCATTTTGCATCCTTCAAACCTGATGTTGCGAAAGGCAACTCCCGGCACTTTGAGATTACTCAGATCACAGTTTTTGAACGAACAGTTTTCAAAACTGAATCCATTCAGGTTCAATCCGGAAAACTTGCACTGCAGAAATTGACAATTCTCGTACTCTCCCGGAGTAAGTGAGGCAATGGAGAAATCCTGGTTTTGGAAAATTTGGTCAGAGAAATAGGGCATGTTTTTTCGGTTGCTGAGCTTAGAGAAGCATCAGCTGCAGTATTCAGTGATCAGTAAATTGCAGTAAGAGTTCTCATTTCCCTTGTATTTCGTCGCTCGTATTTCGTAATTCTAAAGTCCTGCCAAATCCCATTTACGAATTGTCTCTTTGATCAGGCTGGCAACTTTAGCATTCACCTTTTTGAAGTATTCATCCGCCTGAGCCTGATTGAAATTGGGATAGCCCTGACCTTCCTGATACAATCCGATCGAGGATGGGAAAGGTACTGCTGAGTAAGTTCCGGACTTCGGATAGGCAGTCGCCAAGTCGGCATTGTAGCGCTCTTTGTGCACCAGAGTCGGATCAATTGCCTGGATGTAAGCTGTCTCATTCAACCCGGCGTGTCCGCCATCTTCTTTGAAAACCTCCAGCGTCACATCCGATGCATACGACCACCAGTTGATCACCAATGTGCGAACACCCAATTCATTGGCGACATCAGCTGCCACAGCCTGAAGTATGGCAGTTTGTCCGCCTCCGTGACCATTGAGAATGATGATATTTTTAAAACCGTTTTTGGCAAGGCCTTTCAAAATATCCCGAATGAACGGTCTGTAAGCTTCTTCGGTGATTTGAAATGCTCCTGGAAAAGCAGCCATACTTCCGGTAATTCCATAATTCAACGTCGGTGCGATCATCGCATTGAGTTCGTCCCCGATGGCTTTTGCCATGGCGAAAGGAGCCGTATTGTCAGCGCCGTTATTGACTACTCCGTGCGGTTCAAGGGTTCCGGTAGGAAGGAGAACCGTGTTGATTTTCTCAGGAACAAACTCCGCAAACTCCATCCAATTCACCCGATCCATTTCGCGGGTGGAAATTGTCTGTTGGGCAAAGCAAAAATGGCCCAAAAGACCAAGGCAAAAAGTAAAGAGTAGCTTTTTCATGAAAATAGTTTATTTGAAAAATAGAGCTTTTTAAGAGATGAAACCTCATAAAATCCATATTTGGTGAACAGATTTTGTGAAAAAATCAGAAACCGAATTATTAGGCATTCAGGACCACCCAGCCGAAAAAAAAAGAAGTGGGATTCAATGGAATCCCACTCCCTCTTTAATAAAGTCCCTATGTTTTAATTACAAAGCAAGTTTTGATTATACATACTGAAAATGCCTGATTGATTATTTTTCCATATCCAAGCATGAAGTTGGTAGGTAAGGTATGTAAGCGGAACAGTGCCATAACCAAACTCCTGCGTACCAAAAAGAGGTATCATGACATTTTCTGAATGCCAAAGCTCTATATTAATGATGAATTTAACTCCAACTAATTTCATTTTACCATTTTTATCCATTTCATAAAGTAATGCTTCGGGCTGGGTGGGGTCATACACTCCGTCTAAAATTCCAGAATTGACATAGTTATAACCCATCCCTCCAGCACGAGAAGAGTGGCAATCGGATGCCTGTGCATATCCATCTTTCATTGCTACTTCTATTCGATGGTATTTTGCGGTAGCGGCTCGAAGACCTGCTAGCATTTTGAGGGTACTTGGATCCATTCTCAGGTTTTCCAATGGAAAAATATCGGATTCATCGATTGTTTTTTCCATATCTGCATTTTGATCCGGGAGTTTTACGGGATCGCTGTGGTCAGAAATACAGCTCATTTGAGCAACTGTTGCTATCAAAATTAGCAAAATGCCCCACTTAATTTTTAAAAACATGTGCTTCATAGGATTGTGGATTGGTGAATGAAAAGATTAAAGAAAAATTAAAAAACCGCGAAGGTGCCAAATAGAACTATTCGCTCTCTTAAAAAGCATAAACCTTTAACGTTTGAGAATTTACAAAATGAAAATGTGATTTTCTAAAAATCATTCTCAATTTTTTTTTCGAATTCAATAAAAAAAATCGTGTTTTTTTTAAACTCCCTCAATCCAACTCTTCATTACGGTTCGTAAGTCCTTTTCAAATCACCAAACTGATTTGGAAAGGGCAGGTGATTCATTCTTTTCTATGGAAACTAAACCGAGTTATTAACCTAAAAACACCAAAATGAAAAATGAACTAATCAAGCCAAGCGGACTGGTCAAAAATGCAGATCGTCGGCTTTTTCTGAAAAGAGGCTCTCTGTCTGTAGCTGCAGCTGGTTTGCTAATGATCGGATGTAACGACGATGAGCAAATCCCAATGAATCCGGCAGTAAGTCTGGGTTCCGGAGATACCGGGATCTTAAACTATGCCTATGCGCTCGAGCAATTGGAAGCGGCATTTTATGCAGCAGTGATCACGGGTGGATATTTTGCAAATGCCAATGCAGAGGAGAAGCAAATCATGGCAGACCTCGAAAAGCACGAACGAGCTCACCGGGATTTTTTCAAAGCGGCGTTAGGAACTGCTGCCATTGAGGATTTGGAAATCAACTTCAGTAGCATCGATTTTGGAAGCAGAAACTCCGTGTTGGGTGCAGCAAAGACTTTCGAAGATCTGGGAGTAGCAGCTTACAATGGAGCAGGTAAGTTTTTGGTAAGTGCAGACTTATTATTGATTGCAGGCAAGATCGTATCCGTGGAGGCAAGACATGCCGCAGCGATAAGAGATTTGATCAATCCGGGATCGGCTGATTTCGCAGGAGATGATCTGATCGATGTCAATGGGTTGGAGCGAACGCTCAGTTTTTCTCAGGTGCTTACCGCAGCCAGTGCTTACGTCATCACTCCGCTGGACTTCAGTCAGCTGCCTAGCTAATTTTCACTACAAAAAGAATCAGATATGAACTTGATAAAATTGCTCGATACACTTTGCCCGGACACGAAAAGTTCGGAAGAAAAAGACATGTTTTTCTCCAGAAGAGAATCCTTCAAGAAGTTTGGAGATTTCGGAAAGAAAGTTGCTTTGGCAGCCGTGCCTTTGGCTATCCTGAGTTCCCTGCCACGCATCGCAAAAGCAGATACTGCCAGCCTGATCGGCGTATTGAATTATGCGTTGACTTTGGAACATTTGGAGTACAGATATTACCAAAATGCGATCGAATCCGGTGTGATCGATGGAGCAGACCGCGTTATTTTCAACAAAATCAGAGACCATGAATTGGCTCACGTGAAATTCCTCCAGGAAGTAATCGGGAATGTATTGGGCGGAATGCCTGTAGCAGAACCTAAGTTTGACTTCACTGCGAAAGGTAATTTCTCTCCATTCACAGATTATCCTACGTTTTTGGCGCTTTCACAAGCTTTCGAAGATACGGGAGTAAGAGCGTACAAAGGTCAGGCGGCCAATGTGATGGAAAGCGACGTGGTCTTGACTGCGGCACTTTCGATCCACTCCGTGGAGGCAAGACATGCTTCGATGGTGAGAAGATTGCGAACCAAAAAAGGGCTGGATACAGTCAAAGGCTGGATCAGTAACGGAAGCATCGGATCCTTGCCGGCTGCGACTCAGGCGATCTATGCAGGTGAAGAAAACGTGTCACACGCCGGAGTGAATGTGGTCAATCTCACAGGAATCGATGCTACTGCAGTGTCCGAAGGATGGGATGAGCCGCTTGGCAAAGATCAGGTCCTTGGGATCGCATCTTTGTTTCTAGCATAAAAAGATCAATAGTTGGGTTTGGGTGTTAGATGTCACTTCCGCTTGGAGGTGGCATCTTTTTTTTTATCCCAGGTAGATGCGGTACAGACTGAGCCTGGAGATAGCCGGATGCTCGATGAGTTCGGGATGCTCAAAGTCCTGCCAATACCTCATTCCGATCTTTTGCATGACGCGAATCGAGGCAAGATTTCCAAGGGAAGCCATCGAAAGGACTTCGGGGATTCCTTTTTCTTTTGCAAAATCCAGGCATGCCTGAGCTCCTTCGGTTGTAATGCCCTGATTCCAAAATTCTTTTCGGACTCTCCAGCCGATATCGACGCAAGGGGTGAAACTCGCATCAAAAGTCTTCCATCCCAGTCCGATCATACCGACGAGTTCGCCGGATTCCAGTAGATCCACAGCGAAATAGCAATAGCCTTTGTCTTCAAAAAGTCGGTTCATCCGCTCCATCATTGCGGTTGATTCCTCCTCGCTCAGTGGTTTTTGGAAAAAGCGCATGATCTCCGGATCGGAATTCATTGCTGCGAAAGCAGGTAAATCTGATTCGCTCCAGGTGCGAAATCCCAGTCGGGGAGTGGTGAAGAGGTGGGTGGCAGGATCCAAGGGAAAATAGAATAGAGACATAATATCGATTTCAAATTCGGGAATTCAAACTTTTTCTCAGATCGATATTCCAATAAAAGGTCATTTCCTCTTCTTTACATACTCATCTTTGCGATCCCTTAGACAGTTTTGGCAGAGATTGAATGTCGAGAATTTGCATCATTCTCCATTTTAAATTCTACACCGCCATCCCATTAAAGGGATTAAATCGCCTTCTTCCCACACTCATCCCCACTGCCCGGCAGACGGTTTTGTCCCCAAACTTGGTGTTGATTTTATCCAGCGCCTGGTACAGATTGATTTGCTCCTGCGTGTCTTCAAAGAGATTGATCTGATAGTTGCCATAGACGAGTGAACTGAATCTCACTCCGATCAGTCGGATGAGTAAGCGACGGTTGTAAAGCTTGCGAAAAAGCTCCTTTACGATCGGGATCAGCGTATGATCCGCCGAAGTGTAGGGAATCCGATGCTGCACCGTATGCGTATCGAAGTCCGAGTAGCGGATCTTCACGCTCACGCAGGCGCTGAGTTGGCGATTTTGGCGAAGCTTGGTTGTGAGTTGCTCCGTCATGGCGATCAGCGTGGCTTCCAGCATCCGGACGTCAATCGTGTCCTGCTCGAATGTATTTTCGGTGGAGATCGACTTGGCTTCCGAGTAAGGTGTGACCGGAGACAGATCGATCCCGTTGGCTTTTTCCCAGATCATATTTCCATTTTTTCCAAAGGTCGCTTCGAGGAGTTCGGCGGGCATCTGCTGGAGCGTGTGGACTTTTTTCACGCCCATGTTGTAAAGCATATGAGCTGTCTTCTCACCGATCATAGGGATTTTGCGCACGGAGAGAGGAGCGAGGAAAGGCTTTTCTTCTCCGAAAGGAATCTGCTTCTCGTTATTGGGTTTGGCTTCTCCGGTTGCGACTTTGGATACGGTTTTATTTTCCGAAAGGCCCAGAGAAATCGGCAGACCGGTTTCTTTGATGATGCGTCGGCGGATCTGCTGCGAAAGTTTAAAACATCCGAAAAACCGATCCATCCCCGTAAGATCAATGTAAAACTCGTCGATGGAAGCCTTCTCGAAAAGCGGAACTTCTTCCCGGATGATCTCGGTGATTTCGTGGGATTTTTGGCTGTATTTCTCAAAATCCCCCCGAATGATCAGCGCTTCCGGACAGAGTTGCCTGGCTGTCCGCATAGGCATAGCCGAATGCACTCCAAACTTCCGCGCTTCGTAGCTGCAGGAAGCGACCACTCCCCGGTCTCCGGATCCCCCGATCAGAATCGGCTTGCCATTCAGTCTGCTGTCAAAAAGCCGCTCCACCGACACGAAATAGGAATCCAGGTCCATGTGTACGATACTTCTTCTCCCCTCCATAGCTTTTGTTGATATAATTAACATTTTACTGTTTATAATTTAATCATATCTTTTATATTTGGGAGAGGAGACTGGGGAAAGTGGCGGAGAGTGTCAGGGAAATTGAAGAGAAATATGGTGGAAATACGGTGGAAATAAACTCCGCTGCGCTTCGTGAAATAGGATGGAAATAAGGTCTTCCTGATATGAACTGACTTGGTGTAATACAATGGAAATACAGTCGAATAATACTTCGCTGCGCTTCGTGAAATACAATTGAAATAGACTAGTCTGGCATAAGCTATCAGCTGACTAACTCAAAAAATTTAAGATATGGAACCCCAAAAGAAATTTATTCCACTTCATGATTTGGATGTTTACCGTTCAGCTAGAAAGTTGTCATCGTTGGCATGGATCGTTTATCAGCGTCTGAGTTTTCAGGAGAAGAAAGTTTGGGGAGATCAAATGCTTTCCGCTGTAGATTCGGTAGGAGCCAATATCGCCGAAGGATATGCCAGGTTCCATTATTTGGAGAAATGTCAGTTTTATCATATCTCAAGAGCTTCCTTATCTGAAGGAATTGAACATTGGATTGATTTGGGGTTTGAAAGAGGGATAGTGAATGATTAGGAATATCAAGAATTAAATAAAGTCCGAATGGATATTCAGATCAGATTAAATAATATGATCAAGTCAACATATAATGCTAAAAGTCAGGATGGAAGTACTAAATGAGGGACTATCTCGTCCCGCTTGCGGGGCTTATTTCCACGGTATTTCAATAGTATTTCAGTTTAAAAACTAGACATGTAATGAGTCTTAATTCAAATCTCAAATTCCTCCGAAAAAAGAAGGGCCTGACTCAGGAAGCCCTGGCTGAAGCCTTGGGAATCTCCCGATCCAAGCTTGCCGGATACGAGCTGAATATCAACCCTCCAATTGAGACCTTGGTGAAAATCTCCGATTATCTGCGCGTCTCCCTGGATATTCTCGTGAAGGAGGATCTTTCATCTTATACTGAATATAAACTCCGCGAACTCCTGGAGACGGATCAGTTTCTCCGTGGCCGAAATCTTCGAATCCTCGCAACAACAGTGGATGATCAGGGGAGGGAATTGATTGAAGTAGTTTCGCAGAGAGCCAAGGCGAGTTACCTGGCAGGGTTTTCAGACCCGGAGTTTATTGCGGAGTTGCCACGATTTGCTTTGCCTTTTCTCCCGATGGACAAGAAGCACCGGGTTTTTCAGGTGGACGGAGACTCCATGTTGCCGATTCCCGACGGAGCCTGGATCGTCTGCGAATACATGGATGACTGGATGGCGATCAAAGACGGCGAGCGCTACGTGATCGTGACTGAGCAGGATGGAGTGACTTTCAAAATCGCCTACAACAGGATCAAAGAGGAGCAAAAGCTATTGCTATGCTCTGCAAATCCAATTTATGTGCCATTTGAAGTCGAAATCGAACAAGTGAGGGAAGTGTGGAGGTATCGATTGGCGATGGTTTAGGGAGCAGTTTCAGTGTTCAGTCACAGTAATCAGTCAGTCAAGCGCCCCCAATAACTCAGTAAACCAATAACTTATGATGCATTCAATAATCAAGGTTCCTGCAAGAGCCAATAATAACTCAATAACCTATTAACCAACAACTCAATGCCCATCATCCCATCTCCCCTTGGAAATATTCTGATCAACTCACGGGAGGGCTGTCTCTCCGAACTCCGATTTACGGATGAGGACGTTGCGGGAGAATTATCTGACGAACTGCTAGTAGAAACAAAAAGACAGCTAGACGAGTATTTTGCCGGAAACCGAAAAATCTTCAATATTCCGATTGGGCTTGGGGGAACAGAGTTTCAGCAGAAAGTCTGGATGGCAGTGAATGAAATACCATTCGGGGAGACGACTACTTATATGAAGATTTCGCAGAAACTCGGAAACCCTTCAGCCATCCGGGCAGTGGGTGCGGCTATCGGCGCAAATCCGATTTTAATCATCTTGCCCTGCCATCGCATCATCGGGACAAACGGGCAACTAACCGGCTATGCCGGAGGACTTGGCCGAAAGCGATCTCTGCTGGATCTGGAAGGACATGCTTCTCAGGGAAGTTTGTTTTAAGATTCTTTATTAACAAGGAGTCCAATAACCAAACTCTGCCAGCTTTCCATCTTTGAAGTAAAAGTGGCAGGCGTCATCTCTGTTTTCGAAAGGCAATCCAATCCATTCCAGATTTTCATTTTCCCTTCCTGATACTACTATTGGTTCGGATTCCTGATTGAAAAGATGCTCCAATTCCTTTTGTGTTGTTTTACCTGAAAAAACAAGGTTTTTGTAATTGAGCGTTATCTGTCCTTTCTGCTCAAAAACTACTTTATCGAGAGAGTATCCTTCTTTGTCATTTCCAATCCAGGTAGCGGATGGATAGTTTAATTCAAAAAAGGCTTTGCCCTGCTCATCTTCTGAAAAGAAACCGCATTCGTAGTAAACTCTCTTTTCTTCTACTTTACCCAAGGTTTTCCAAATCAACTCTTTCTCAGAATTGAAATCTAATCCGCTAAATTTCAAATCATCCGGGTTGATGCTTTCCTTAATTTCCTGGAGTGGATTGAAATGAAAAAGAAGCAGGACTAATATGTACTTCATCCTCAGTTTTCCAATTCCACGATCACCTCGATCTCCACGGCCATATTATTGGGCAATGCTGCTAAGCCAACTGCAGATCGGGCGTGCTTTCCTTTTTCGCCAAATACTTCCACCATCAGATCCGAGAAGCCATTGATCACTTTCGGGTGCGCGGTGAAATCGGGCGCGGAATTGACCATTCCCAGCACTTTTACAAATTGCTTGATTCGGCTCAAATCTCCGGTTGCGGCTTTCAAAACTGCGATGACTTCCAGCCCGGTTTCTCTGGCAGCCTGATAGCCTTCTTCCACCGTGAGCTCAGCACCTACCTTTCCATAGACTTTTGGACCTCCGCCTGAGAGATAGAGCAGATTTCCCACTTGCTTCCACTTCACGTAGTTAGCGATTGGAAGGCTTACTTCCGGGATTTCAAGACCCATAGCCTTTAGCTTTTCCTCGGGAGTTTGGGCATTTGCGAAAAAAGGAATTGAAAAGATGAGCGCGAAGGCGATAAGCAGATTTTTTACATTCATGAGTTTATGGTCGATTTTCTATTTCTAAGCTAATCGTTTCTTTTTACTTTTAAGATCTCAAATACCTATTTTCTCTTTCAAAATGGATCAAATTCAGATTCTCCCGTATTCACCAGAACTCAATTCTCATTTTAAATCCATCAATACTGCCTGGGTAGAGGAGTTGTTTTCCCTGGAGCCTTTTGATATCGCTCAGTTTGAAAGACCTGAGGAAGTGATCGTCAACCCGGGAGGCACGATCATTTTTGCGAAGCTGGGAGAGGAGATAGTCGGAACTGTTGCACTCTACAAAACCGGAGAAGATATCTTTGAAATGATCAAAATGGGAGTTGCTCCTGCAGCTCAAGGGAAAGGAGTGGGGATGATTTTGGGTAAATCAATTCTGGAGAAAGCCAAAGAAATGGGTGCCAGAAAAGTTATTTTGTATAGCAATACAAAGCTTAAACCAGCACTTCATATTTATCAAAAATTAGGATTTACCTCGGTTATTCCAGAAGCAGGTAAATATTGTCGATGCGATGTAAAAATGGAAATTGAACTATAAGTTCAGATTATTATCATTTTGAAAACTGATTTCTGTCAGTTTTTTTTTTGGGGTAAATGTTGAAATTCGTATTCAAACTTTAAGCAAGTGAAATTATGAAAACGATCGTTGTTCCCTTTGATTTTTCGTCCTATTCTGTAGCAGCCCTCAAAACCGCTCAGAAAATCAGTACCAAGTCTGGAGCCAAAATCGTCTGTATCACGGTCATTCCTTCCGAGATTGATTGGGATTTGCTTTCTGATGAAGCTAAGAAAAAGCATCCTGAACTTATCGATGAGAGACAAGAGGCAATGGACGTACTTCCGGAATATATATCGGCCATTGCACCTGCAAAAGCTCCTATCGAAACAATCTTCAGAATCGGTGTTCCTAATGAATTGATTCTTAGGGTAATAGATGAGACCAAAGCGGACTTAGTCGTTTTGGGCGCATATGGAAAAGGCTATGTTGAGGGTAAATTTATTGGTTCCACTCTTCAAAAAGTTCTTCGAAAAGCACCGTGTCCTGTGCTTGCAGTGAAGCATGCTTTGGATGGAAATGATTTCAGGAAACTGGCTTTTGCTTCCATTTTTGAGGAAGGGGCTAAGCTAGCTTTTGATAAAGTGAAGCCTTTGTTGAAATTATTTAAACCTAGTATTCATCTTCTTTACGTAAATACTCCAACGAATTTCCTGCAATCAAAATACGCCGAGGAAGGAATCGTGAAATTCAAAAAAGGAAATGAGGAAATAAATTTCCATCAGGAGATTTATAACCACACAGATGTTGAAAACGGAATTATTGAATTTGCCGAGTCCCAAAAAATCAATTGGGTGGCCATTGTATCAGGTCATCATGAAAAAAGTCCTGCCTACCAAGTGGGCACTACCGAGACTGTCTTATACAAAAGCGACTTAGCAGTATTGAGTGTAAAAGCCTGATTACCAGAATCGGAATGACTTCTCATAAATTCGATCCCTGAGAATCCAGTTGTCAAATATATCTCTGGAGAAGTGGATTTCAAGGCCAACGTTTACAGTCATGTATCCATCATATCGGTGGGTGAGTCCGGATCCTCTTCGGACTCGTCCACCATTTTTTAAGATTTTGGCAACGTCAGGTTCGCCCAAATCATTGACAAAACTTGGATTTCTGATCGCAAGTCGCAGTCGGTCCGGGTTTGGTCCATCGCCATTTGTCCCATAATCTTCGAGTAAATCAAGGTAAAATTCGCTCACATTATAGGCAGAGATATCATCCATATAATCCGTCAGCGTGAATCTGTAATTCCCCTCAAATGTCAAATCCATGTACACATTGAGCTTGTATTTAAAGCCCAATCCCATCGGAAAAGTAATTATATAGCGCTCGTAAGGATTGTTTTCAAGTTGAAGAGGACGCAAATCCACCCACTCACCGCGGAGCAAAGTCTCCGGATTATTGGTGGACATACCGAGACCAAAAAATATGTAGGGATTCCAAAGGGGACGGTGGATGTTTGGTACTTTCACCGGATGCCAATAGTATTCAACGATCCCTGTTACCTCCCAATTTTGAGCGCGGAAATTAAGATTTCTCGGAGGTCTGTTACTTCTGGGATCCGCAGGTGGATCAGAACCGGACATTTTAATGTAGGAGAAATCTCCCCTTGCTCTTAAATGAGTTCCAAATGTATAGTGAAATGCTACGTTGGCATTCCAATCCGGCTGAACGCCTTCGTTGTATTTCCAAAAGGAATAAAGCTCCCCGAAATATTGAGTCGCACCCAGACTGGCTGAAAAGGACCAGGGCTCTTCAAATCGGTACCGGTAAAAGCTCTGCGATTGGGCAGACCAGCTAATTAAAAATAAGAAAATGAAAGCAAGCTTTTTCATGAATGGCCAACGGCACTGATGCAACAAATCACTACAATACGAAAAATAGGCTATTTAATTAGATTTTCAAATCCTGATTTCAAGTGTATATCTCTTTGAGGAAATGGGATTTCCACTTCTTCTTCGCGGAATCTCCGGAAAATCTCGTAATACAACTGACTTTTAAGCACTTTTGGTCTGTTGATGTATTCCGATGTCCATACCCGAAGGTTGAAATTTATACTGCTATCTCCGTAATTTTCAAATAAAACATCGGGTTCAGGAGTTTTGAGAACGCCTTGATTTGACAAAGCTACCTCCAAAAGAATTCCTTTGATCTTTTCAGGGTCTTCTTGGTAAGAAACTCCCACAGGAAAATTGAATCGAATGTTTCGATCACTATGAGACCAGTTTATTACTTGACTATCAATGAATTGACTGTTTGGTACTATGATGCTGATATTGTCATTGGTGATGATAGTTGTAGATCTTGCCGAGATTTTGACCACATCTCCTGTTACATCTCCTACTTCAATTCGATCTCCGATTTTAATTGGTTGTTCGAAAAGGATGATTAAGCCACTTATGAAATTGTTTGTTACATTCTGAAGTCCAAAACCGATCCCCACTCCAATTGCTCCGGCAAGGATTCCAAAAGCACTCAGGTCAACTCCGCTTGTCTGAAGAATTGAAAAAACACCAACCAAAATCAGTACATATTTTATAATTGTACCAATGGATTGACGTGTTCCTGTTTCTATTTGATATCTGTTCAAGACTTTATGAACAAGAATCCTTCTGATCCACTCTGAAACCACGAACAGGACAATGAATGAAGTCAATAGAGCCAATACCAATCCGATGGTTAATTTAGATTCTCCCATTGAAACTAAACTTAGATTCATGATTTTCTCCAACCAATCGATAATGCCTTCAGTCTTATCTTTTACTACTTCATTTAATTCTTCTTTCATAGAAATGCGGACTACTTTATCCAAATTTAGGATCCTAAAATATTTAGGAATTGATGTTAAAACTAATTTAATTTTAATAACTGTTTCAATTCAATATATAATTCTGTTTAAATCCTTGATGGATCAAGGATTTAAAATATTTGATTGAATTTGGTTAATTTTGCCCTATGAGTAAGCAAAGAGAAGAACTTGAACACAGACTTAGACTCCGAAATATCAAGCTTTCAGATTATGAAGATATTCGGGAAATCATGGTTGCAATCTATAAAAATCAGGGTGGAGCCTGGACCAAAGAAGAACTGAAAAATCAACTCAAGGCATTTCCTGAAGGTCAGATTTGCATTGAGGACAATGGCAAAGTGGTCGCCGCAGCTTTGAGTTTGGTCGTGGATTATGCCCGCTTTGGAGATAATCATACTTACGATCAAATCACCGGTTTTGGAAAATTTGACACCCATGACGATGACGGGGATACCTTATATGGTACGGATGTTTTTGTGCATTCTGATTACAGAGGGATGCGAATCGGACGTCGTCTCTATGATGCGCGAAAAGAACTTTGCGAAAACTTGAACCTTCGGTCAATCATTGCAGGTGGCAGGATCCCCGGCTATTCCAAATATGCCGATGAAATGACCCCGCGGAAATACATCGATCTGGTCAAAAACAAAGAGATTTTTGATCCGGTACTTTCTTTTCAGTTGGCCAATGAATTTCACGTCCGAAAAGTAATCACCAAGTATTTGCCTTCGGATACTGATTCGAGAGCGTATGCGACTTTGCTGGAGTGGATAAATATCTATTATGAGAAAGACGAAAAACTGATTGGTAATAAGAAGTCGATTGTTCGACTTGGATTGGTGCAGTGGAAAATGCGTCGTTTCTCCAATGTTGATGATTTGATGCAGCAAGTGGAATTTTTTGTTGATACAATCTCCGGTTACAAATCTGACTTTTGTCTTCTTCCTGAGTTTTTCAATGCGCCTTTGCTGGCCGAGTTCAACGATATGGATGCTTCCGAAGCAATCCGTAACCTTGCTGATTACACAGACGAGATTGTGAGCCGAATGAGTGATCTCGCAGTTTCTTATAACGTGAACATAATCGCCGGATCCATGCCCGAATACGATGGAAAGAAACTCCGGAATGTGAGTTATCTCTGCCGCCGCGATGGTACGCACGGCAAGCAATACAAGCTTCATATTACACCCGATGAGGCATCTTATTGGGGACTTCAGGGAGGAAATGGTATCAATGTATTTGAGACAGATGCAGGTCGAATTGGAATCTTGATTTGCTATGACGTGGAGTTTCCCGAACTCGGAAGAATCCTCGCAGAGCAAGAAATGGATATACTTTTTGTGCCATTCTGGACTGATACCAAAAATGCCTTCCTTCGGGTAAACACCTGCGCGAAATCTCGGGCAATCGAGAATGAGTGCTATGTTGCAATCACAGGCTCGGTCGGTAATCTTCCGAAAGTGGAGAACATGGATATTCAATATTCTCAGGCGGCGATTTTCTCTCCTTCAGATTTCTCTTTTCCCCACGATGCGGTGGTTGCGCAAGCCTCTGAAAACGAAGAAACCATCATCGTGGCAGACGTGGATCTGGACTTGCTCACCAAGCAACGCAAGGCAGGAAGTGTAAGAAACCTGGAGCAAAGAAGACTTGACCTTTATTCGATTCAATGGAAACAGAAAAAATAATTCAGGACTATTTCAGCTCAGTTTCTGAAGAAAACTGGCAACGTGCCAGAAATATCAAACTTCTCATTACAGATATAGATGGTGTCCTTACAGACGGGGGAATCATCTATGACAACCTCGGTACCGAGTATAAAAAGTTCAATGTGAAGGATGGCTACATCGTCCAATACTTGCGCAAAAGTAAAATCATGGTCGGCGCCATCACGGGTCGAGCTTCCCAAGTGGTAGAAAACCGCTGTGAAGAACTGAAGTTTGACTTTCACTATCATGGAGTGAAAGACAAGGGAAGAAAGCTTCAGGATTTGCTGGAAACTTTGGAAATAAGTCCGGAAGAAGTCGCATTTATCGGAGACGACCTGATTGATTTGCCGATTTTGTCAAAAGTCGGTTTTTCGATAGCACCTTCCGATGCCCTTGAATATGTCAAGCCATATGCTCACTTCATTTCATCTTTCGCCGGAGGCAAAGGAGTTTTCCGTGAAGTCGCAGATTTGATCCTTCATTCAAAAGGCCTTTTAATTCCCATTCTAGAAAATCTATCCAAAAAGGAATCATGATCAGAAATACCAAACCTATGAGAATCACTGACGACGTGATTTTGGGATTAGACAAGCCAGTTCTTTTTTCCGGACCGTGTGCTGTGGAGAGTTATGATATTTGCCTGGAGATCGGGACCAAAGTAAAGGCATGGGCAGATGAACATGGCTTTTCGTATGTTTTCAAAGCTTCTTTTGATAAAGCAAACAGAACTTCTTCGGGCTCTTTTCGAAGTATCGGGATGGACAAATCTCTGGAGGTTTTGCAACGAGTGGGAAAAGCGCTGAACGTTCCCTTGGTAACAGATATTCACGAAAGTTATCAAGCTGCTGAAGTAGCCGAAGTAGTGGACGTTCTTCAGATCCCGGCGTTTCTTTGTCGACAGACAGATTTGCTTTTGGCCGCAGGCCAAACTGGGAAAGCAGTGAAGATCAAGCGAGGCCAATTCATGGCTCCGGAGGATATGCAATACGCGGTAACCAAAGTGCGCTCGACAGGCAATGAGAATGTCTGCTTAACCGAGCGGGGATTTTCGCTTGGCTACCACAATTTGGTGGTTGATATGCGCGGCCTTCCGATTATGAGGCAGTTTGCCCCGGTTGTTTTTGATATTACTCACTCAGTCCAGCAGCCCGGAGGACAGGGAGGTACAAGTGGAGGACAGAGAGAATTTGCCCCAATTCTGGCAAGAGCTGCCGCAGCTACGGGAATTGACGGGTTTTTTATTGAGACGCACCCAGAGCCTGCAAAAGCACTTAGTGACGGGCCAAACTTAATTCCACTTCATAGAATGGGGGATTTTCTCAGTATGCTAAAAGAAGCATGGGTTTTGGGAAGAAAATATCAGGACTTCCAAGTGGAGTGATTCCGTAACCCTTGATATGAAAAAAGTAATAATTATTGGAGTATTAGTTTGTGTTGTTTTGGGTATTGTTTGGGTTATCATAATTAATAAAAAGTCAGATTTAACTGACGAATTACAAACCAGACTGGAAAGTGAAACTTCCGAAGAACAATTAAAAATAGGGGATAAATTACTCGGATCGAGCGAAGAGCTTCGACTTTTTTACGAGGAAAGAGGTTTTGCTGAGGCTTGGTCCAAAAACGGCAAGCTGACCAAACTTGGAGAAGAACTCAAATTTGAAATAGCAGAATCAAAGTACGATGGACTCAACCCGGAAGATTATCATTCTGCAGACATTGAAGTTCTCTTCCAGGCGATTTCAGATAAAAAAGGTAAGCTAAAAGCCAAGCCTTTTGCCGAATTGGCCGATTTGGATCTGATGCTTACGGATGCTTTTTTCGAGCTTGCGAGGGATCTTGAAATCGGAAAAATTGATCCCAGCTCACTCAAGGCTGAGTGGGAACTCGGCGTAAATACTCCCAGTACCAACTACAATGAGCTTTTGAATGAGTCTATCCGAAAAGGATCGATCAAAGACGGTCTGGAAAGCTTATATCCCGATTTTAAAATTTACAAAAAGGGAAGAGAAGTAATCCGAGATCTGGATGAAAAAAGTAAAGTGGACACGCTGGTTTGGAAAACAGTCAATTTGGATAAGTCTCTCAAATTGGGAAATAGCCACGCTTCAATTCCCGGTTTACGAGACAGATTGATTTTTTGGGGCTTCCTGAAACCTTCTGAGGTTAAAGATCCATTGGTTTTTGATTCGCAGATGGAGGAAGGTTTGAAAAGATACCAGCAGAATAATGGAATGGAACCAGACGGGACCATCGGGAATTTGACCGCTGAAAGTCTGAATAATTCTCCTTCCAACCTGATGGATATCGCTTCGGTAAATCTGGAAAGACTTCGTTGGTTGCCGGATACTCTGAGAGATGCAGAATTGATTTTGGTCAATGTGGCAAATTACCAGTTGGACTATCTGAATAAACTTGATACGATCCTGACTGCCAAAGTAATCGTGGGTAAGGAATTCAATGCTTCTCCAATATTTACCGCGCCGATGACATACATCGCATTCAGTCCTTATTGGAACATACCTGAGTCGATCACCAAAGATGAAATCATTCCGGCAGTAATGAAGAATCCAAAGTATCTGGAGCAAAAGAACATGGAGGTAGTCACGAGTTCCGGTGAAGTAGTCAATCCAAAATCCATTAAATGGTCAGCTGAACCATTTCCATATTTGATTCGTCAGAAGCCGGGAGGAGATAATTCCCTTGGTCTGGTGAAGTTTATGTTCCCAAATGAGCATAGCATTTACATCCACGATACCCCAGCGAGAAGTTTGTTTGAATTGGAAAACAGAGCTTTAAGTCACGGTTGTATCCGAATTCAGGATCCTGCAAAATTTGCTCAGCTCTTGCTGGAAGATGACCCTGCCTGGACACTTGAGAAAATCAATGAGGCCATGAATCAAGATAAAGAGCAGATTGTTGACCTGAAAAAAAATATCCCGGTTGTCATATTTTACATGACCTTTTGGGCTGATTCCAATGGAGCCCCTCATTTCAGATCTGATATTTACAATCGTGATCAAGAAGTATTGCTTGCAATGAGAAAATAACTGGAATCGGAGTAAACCTTCAGTTTCTGAAAGAAAAGAAAGTGGTTTTTTGGATACATAAACCTAATTTTGTAGAAAAATTCTACACGATTGTTTTATGCTTCGAAAAACCATTTTTACTTTATTTCTGGGGGTTTTCCCTGTTCTGGTTTGGGCCAATGAGCTAGTTTCTCAGACGGATCTTCAGGATCAGATTCGACTTAGGCTTGAAAGCAACGAAACCGGAGAGCCTGTCAAAATAAGGGAAAAGAACCTTTCGGCTTCAGAAGAAGTTCAGTCCTTTTATGTGGATCGAACGTTCCATGGGGCTTGGTCAAAAGATGGGATTGTAACCGAAATAGCTTACGAATTAAGATTTGAAATTAAGCAAGCACAATTTGACGGATTGAATCCTGCCGATTATAACCTGGCTTTGCTGGAATCATTTTTTGCAACCTTCGAATCAAACAAAAAGAACAATACGGAAAATAGCGCCCCTGATCTTGCGGATTTTGACTTGCTCATGAGTGATGCATTTTTTCATTTAGCTTCTCATCTGGAGCTGGGAAAAGTGGATCCGACCAAGTTTGATTCGAATTGGGAAATCACCCGGAAAACACCCAAGGTAAATTACATCGAACTTTTGGAGGCTGGATTGCAAAGCGGTTCGATCCGAAAGAGCCTCGAATCTCTCTATCCAAGTTTCAACATTTATCGCAAAGGAAGAGAAGTAATTCGAGCATTGGATGAGCGCAGAAAGTCTGATTCTACGGATTGGAGGCCTGTCAAAATCGACAAAACCCTGAAAGTAGGTGAGTCGGGCAATTCTGTCACGGCCCTTAGAGAGCGATTGATTTTTTGGGGTTATTTATCCCAGGATTCTGTCCCGGATCCCAAGCTTTACGACTCGGCTATGATGGTAGCTGTACAGGCTTTCCAAAAAAGAAATGGAATGGAGCCCGATGGAGCATTGGGAAAAATGACAGTCAATGCGCTCAATCAATCTCCCCGAAACCTGATGGATAAAGCAGCTGTAAACATGGAGCGACTTCGTTGGCTGCCGGATTCTCTTCGTGATTCGGAAATGATTCTGGTCAACATCGCAAACTTTCATCTTGATTATCTCAGCAAAGGCGACACGATCTTTTCAGGAAAAGTGATTGTGGGCAAGCAATACCATGCATCCCCGATTTTCAGTGCTCCGATGAAATACATCGTTTTTAGTCCTTATTGGAACATTCCAACCTCGATTGCTAAAAATGAAATCATTCCGAGTATTCGGAGAAACCCCAATTATTTGAGGCAAAAAAACATGGAAGTGGTCACGTATTCCGGTAAACTCGTGGATCCTTCGACCGTCAATTGGTCATCCAAATCCTTTCCCTACATGATCAGGCAAAAGCCTGGAGGAGATAATTCTTTAGGCTTGGTGAAATTTATGTTTCCAAATAAACACAGTGTTTATCTCCACGACACACCCTCAAAAAGTTTGTTTGAAAGAGAAGATCGAGCTTTGAGTCATGGATGCATCAGGCTTCAGAATCCGGAAAAGTTAGCCAAGCTTTTACTCAGCGATGATCCTTCCTGGACGGATGAAAAAATCCAGCAAGCGATGCACCAGTCAAAAGAACAGATTGTAAACTTGAATCGGCAAATTCCAGTCGTCCTGCTTTATCTTACTTTTTGGGCAGACTCAAAAGGTCAGGGACATTTCCGCCCTGATATTTATGGTCGGGATGGGGAAGTTCTTGCAGCTTTGCGGAAATAATCAGGGCTGAAGCAAATAGGATTGCTGTAGGTAAGAATCGTCTTTTCCATAAATAAACAGGAGAGAACCTTCTTTGATCAGGTCAATCACTTTCGCAGAAAGCTCAGGTGGTAGCGCCGGACATCCAAGACTTCTGCCAAGTCTGCCAGTACTTTTAGCAAATTCTTCTTTAGCATAATCCGCTCCGTGAATCACGATCGCTCTGTTTCTAGCCTGATCGTTGAACCCTTTTTCAAGTCCGTCCAACCTCAGTGAGTAGCCGTGCTTTCCCTGGTAGGTTTCGGCCGTTTTATAAAAACCGAGACTGCTTTGAAAGGACTCAGGTTGGTTTGAAAAAGTCTTTGCAAGTAGCTCTCCGGAATTTCTGCCATGTGCGACAACGGAGTGGTGTAAAATCAGGCCTTTCGCGGGATCTATTACCCAGAGCCTCTTTTCTGTCGAGGGAAGGCTGAAATCTATGACTGTCAAAAGTGGGGATTTCAGATCATTTTCCAGTTTTTCCCATCCTTCCATTGCTAGTTGCAAAACTTCTTTTGAGGGTAATTGAAAAGAACTTTCTGAAAGGGAATTGTAAAGGATTTCTATTTCGTTTTCCTCTGTTGTAGCACTTTTTGCTATTTCTGTACTCAAGTCAGAGAGGTTGATCATCCATAAAAACGGGATGAGAATGTTGGGTGTAATCATAGTTGGCGGTTGAAGTTACAAAATAACCTCCTATACATAGAAGGCCAAAACTATTGATTGGCAGAAGTTTAAGTTCTTAAGCTTTAAATTTCCGAATACTGGTTAGGAACCAATGTTAACTGTTTTTTCGTTCCAATTGAGCAAAAGAAATCTAATAAACTTGAGACAAAGATTATTCCATAATTTTACTGTTCTTTAATTAAAACTAATTCACTGAACAGCAAGTCTTTGAACTTCTTGTTTAAAGAAAATTAAAAAAAATTAAACAAAAAGAAAAAAACTGCAGTTCAAGACAACGATGAAAGTATCAGTATTTAGAAAAGAGCATTTTAACTCAGCACACCGTTTGAATAATCCGGATTGGTCGGATGAAAAAAATCAGGCTGTCTTTGGTAAATGCAACAATCCTCATTTTCACGGACATAATTACGAGTTAATCGTGGTTGTGAAAGGTGAGATTGACCCGGAGACCGGGTATGTATATGACATGAAGCTGTTGAGTGACCTCATCAAGGAGAATGTCTTAAATAAATTTGATCACAAAAACCTGAATTTGGATACCGATGAATTTCGCAATCTTAACCCCTCCGCTGAGAATATTGCAGTGGTTATTTGGAATATTTTGAGAGAGAAAATTGATTGGAAATTCGAATTAACAATTCGGCTTTATGAAACAGAAAGAAACTATGTTGAATACGATGGGAATTGAACTAGCCCGAGCTTCATTCGAAGAAATAGGTGAAGAGCATACAGGAACTTCCCTGAAAACACCCTTGAGAGAAGACGCTTTTGAGATTGACGATGACTTGAAGGTGGAATTGATCGAGAAGCATTTCAGAGAGATCATGCACATCATGGGACTGGATCTTACAGATGATAGTCTGAAAGGAACTCCTCATCGCGTTGCCAAGATGTATGTGAAAGAAGTTTTCAGCGGGTTGAATCCGAAAAATAAGCCGGTTGCCAAACTTTTTGAAAACAAGTACAAGTACAATCAAATGCTTGTGGAGAAAGACATTACGTTTCATTCTCATTGTGAGCATCACTTTGTTCCGATCTATGGAAAAGCTCACGTGGCTTACATCTCAAACGGAGACGTGATTGGACTTTCTAAAATCAACAGAATTGTTCAATATTATTCCAAGAGACCGCAAGTCCAGGAAAGATTGACCATGCAAATCGGCAACGAACTGAAAGAAGCATTGGGCACAGAAGACGTAGCAGTAATCATGGATGCCTACCACATGTGCGTGAGCTCCAGAGGTGTGCACGATACAAACAGTTCCACAGTTACTTCATTTTTCTCAGGAAAATTTGAAAAAGATGAGCAATCAAGAAATGAGTTTTTGAAGTTTCTAAGTTTGAAAAAGTAAAGATTCTATCAAAGCAAAACCAACATGAAGCCGGGCTTAAAACCCGGTTTTTTTGTGTCCAAACTCAAACAAAATCGCCCTGAACATACTTCTAGTACAGAATCGAAAATATCATGCAAGGAAAGAATATTGTAATCGTCGGAGGAAACTCCGGAATAGGTCAAGCCACAGCCCAAAATTTGAAAGAGCAGGGAGCAAACTTGTTTTTGTATTCCAAAAGCGGGGAAGGAACCGAAACTTTGGATACTTCCAAAGATTTTGAAACAATTCCAAATCTCCCTGAAGTAATCGATGGAGTGGTTTATTGCCCCGGAACGATCAATCTAAAGCCTTTTCACAGAATTTCGATTTCTGATTTCCAGCAGGAACTGGAAGTCAATTTTTTGGGGGCAGTGAGAGTGCTGCAGGCATGCATGAAAGGATTGAAAAAGTCCGATGAGGCCTCCGTGGTACTTTACAGTACCGTTGCGGTGCAGACTGGAATGGGTTTCCATTCCGGGATTGCCTCTGCCAAAGGAGCTATTGAAGGTTTAACGAGATCTCTGGCCGCTGAGTGGGCGCCCTCCCATATTCGTGTAAATGCTATTGCGCCTTCGCTGACGGATACGCCACTCGCTTCAGCTTTGCTTTCCACAGAAGAGAAAAAAGAGGCATCTGGCAAGCGCCATCCGCTCGGGAGAATTGGAACTCCGGAAGATATTGCTGCGTCCACTGTATTCTTGCTTTCACCGCAATCCTCTTGGATGACTGGTCAAATTCTTCACTTGGATGGCGGAATGTCTACGCTCAAATAATTTTTTTTTAAACATTTTCTTGAAAAATATGTCAAGTAACCGGGTACGGTCCCGAGATGAACGAGCTGTGATTATGAAGACACCACCTGAATCATTCCTTTTGTTTAAGGAAGAATTGAGGAAGGCCCAACTCGAAAAGGAAAGGCTTACAAAACATTACGAAGAAAAACTGGCTGATGTCAATAAGGAATTGTCGAGATTGAAGGAGCAGATTCAATCTCAGCAAGATATGATGAGGACCACTCTTGAGTATGCACATAACCTGGAATTGGGTTTGGAGCAATTCAAGAAAGAAATGTCCATTTCCCAAATTCAGCAAAAAAATTCTGTCTATTAATTCATCAATGCCATGAACGAAACCCTAATTCCTTCCGAAACCAGAGATTTTGAATTGGTCTTTGAAGAAAAATACACAAGAGTATTGGTCAATGCTGAGCTGAAAATTGTCATTTGCGAATTGCTAGCTGATTATATTCCGATCGAGGATTTCAAAGATGCATTCATGCAAATTGGTGAGATTGTCAAAGCCGGAGATTACGAAAAATTCATTTTCGATAAGCGATCATTGCGAGCCTTTCACCAGCCAACTATGGAATGGTATTTCATCTATTGGAAAAAAGACATGCTTGCCTATGGCCTGAAAACTCACCGTAAGATCCTTCCTGCGGAAAAGTGGTTTGAGAAAATGGTGCAAATTGCCAAAGACCAGATTATCCAAAATTATCCTGAAAACATCATCGATCAGCTGGACATTAAGTACTGCGATTCGATTGAGGAAGCAATCAGAAAATGATACGTCATTTTGACAAGGAGGAGATTCTAGGATCAGATTCATTTTATCGGAGGAATCTGATCAATTGCCTCTCCGGATATAAAAGTCTGAACCTGATCGGAACCAAGAGTATAGCTGGTCTGACTAATCTGGCTCCTTTTTCTCAAGTTTTTCACATCGGCGCCAATCCTCCCACAGTGGGAGTGTTATTCAGGCCCGATACAGTTGTCCGTCATACGCTTAGTAATATTTTAGAAACTAAATTTTTTACTCTCAATCACGTGACTTCAGAGTTTTACAAAGAAGCACATTGGGCATCAGCAAGATGGGACGGATCCGAGTTTGAAAAAACTGGGATCGAACCGGAATACCTGAATGAGTTCTTTGCTCCTTTCGTCAGGAAAAGCCCTCTTAAACTTGCCTGTAAATTGATCGAAACTCAAACCCTTCAAGTTAATCAGACCATTCTGTTGATTGCGAGCATCGAAGAAATCTATGTAGATGAGAAAGGCCTAAGAGGAGATGGATCTTTAGATTTGGCTGCCCTCAATACAGTAACAGTTTCAGGACTCGACGAGTATTATGTAGGAAAAAAACTCGCACGATTGAGCTACGCGAAGCCGGATAAAACAGTCGAAGAAATTCGCGATTGATGATTTCAGATTTTCGATTTCGGATTTAATGATTCATAATTGTCTGATTTTTGATTGAAGTTTTATCTATCCTGAGGAAAAAAAAATCCTGGTTTTTATTTCTTCAATCAGTTTTATCTATTCCCAAATCCGACATTCTATTGAACCTACTCGAACTCACTGAATCCGGACTTTTTTGCCCGCCTGCCGGTATCTTCATTGATCCCTGGAAATCTGTGGACAGAGCAGTAATCACACATGCACATTCGGATCACTCACGCTGGGGAATGAAGTATTACCTCGCTCATCCTCATTCCGCAGAGGTGATGAAACTGAGATTGGGATCTGAAATAAATCTCCAAACTGTCGAATATGGAGAATCATTGGACATTAACGGCGTAAAACTTTCACTCCATCCTGCAGGCCATATTCCGGGTTCGGCTCAGGTCAGACTTGAATATAAAGGAAAAGTAGCTGTCGTCAGCGGAGATTATAAAGTTGAAAACGATGGACTTTCTACTCCTTTCGAACCTGTGAAATGCCATGAATTTGTTTCAGAATGCACGTTTGGACTTCCCATTTATAAGTGGGAAAGCCAGGTAGAGATTTTCTCGCAGATCAATTCCTGGTGGAAAGGAAATGCTGAGGATGGACGGAATTCTGTGCTTTTCGCGTATTCTTTGGGAAAGGCCCAGCGAATTCTTCAAAATTTGGATAGAGGTTTGGGAGAAGTTTTTGTGCACGGAGCGATTTGGAATACTAATCAGGCATTGCTCGCCAGTGGAATAGATATTTGGGATGTCCCGAGAGTGACTGCGGAAATGCCAAAATCGACATTCAAAGGTTCGCTAATAATAGCTCCGCCATCCGCAATGGGATCTCCCTGGATGAAGAAATTTGGTCCATATCGCACCGGGATTTGTTCGGGCTGGATGAATGTGCGGGGAACTCGCAGAAGAAGGGCGGCAGATCGGGGATTTGTACTTTCTGATCATGCGGACTGGGAAGGACTGATCTCAGCGATCACAGCGACAGAAGCCCAGAAAGTTTACCTCACCCATGGAAGTACTGCTTCCTTCGGGAAATTTTTGCAAGAGGAGAGAGGAATAGATGCAGTGGAGTTGAAGACTCTTTTCGGAGTGGAAGAAGTTGAGTGAGTTAAGTGTTGGATGACAGCTGAGAGATGACCGTGGTCTGTCTTCTAATATTTTGGAACTGGGAAATTTCCTTTCAAGCCAATAACTTAATAACCCATAACCCAATTTCCAGGCAATGCTCAAATCCCTAATCCCGATTCTCTTTTCTCTATTTTTCATTTCCTGTGAATCTCCGGATAAAACCGAAAGTAAAGGCTATTTCAATTCCGTCACCGGCACATTTCCAATTGATTCTTTAGGGTTGACCTTGATTCATGAGCATATGCTGGTGGATTTTGTAGGTGCGGATTCCATTTCATCTGATCGATGGAACCGGGATTCTGTCGTTGCGAAAGTATTGCCATATCTGATGGAAGTCAAAAAGCAAGGAGTTAAAACCATCCTGGATTGTACGCCTTCCTTCCTTGCCAAAGATCCGCTTTTGCTCAAAGAACTCAGCGAAAAATCAGGAATCAGAATCCTGACAAACACCGGATATTATGGTGCGGTGAACGGAAAATATTTGCCTCCTCATGCTTTTACAGAGTCTGACGATCAACTTGCGGAGCGATGGATTTCTGAGTTTGAAAATGGAATCGACGGAACCGGAATCAAGCCGGGCTTTATCAAAATCTCGGTCAACGAGTCAGATACACTTCGGGAAGTTGACCGGAAATTGGTGAAAGCTGCCGGAATCACCCATCAAAAAACCGGTTTACAAATCGCTTCCCATACAGGAACCTGGAAAACAGCCATTCAGGAAGTTGTGATTCTTCAGGAAATGGGAGTGGAGCCTTCCGCTTTTGTCTGGGTGCATGCACAGGCGGAGCAGGATTTTCAAAATTATGTCAAAGCTGCCGAAATGGGAGTTTGGATCAGCTTGGATGGAATCGGATGGAGCACAGACGAATACGTGGACCGATTGGTTTTTGCAAAAGAAAATGAGCTTATGCATCGGATTCTTATTTCCCATGATGCGGGTTGGTATGATCCTGCGAAACCGAATGGTGGAGATTTTCAGCCTTTCACCAATATCTTCGAAAAATTAATTCCAGCCCTGAATGAGAAAGGTTTTTCTCAGTCGGACTGGAATCAGTTATTGATTGAAAATCCCAAGCAAGCTTTTCAATTAAGATAAGTTTTGAAATTGGGAGGTTTGGAAATTCTTTGGAGATCAATTATTTCAATTTGAAGCCTATGCGATAGGTAGCCATTAAATACCAAGGCCAATATCCGTCAAAGGAAGACAAACTCACTACAGCGGAGTTTCTTCGATTTTCATTTTTGCTTTTCCAGTCAAAAGCGATCTGCTGTGTGTAACCTAACCTGATATATCGCTTTACATTAAATATCTGATTATAGTAATTTCCAAAATCATCATAGACTAAGTATGAGCCTCCGTACCCATTTTCACTTCCTATTTGAAAGGAAGGTCCAAAAGCTAGTGAAACCCTGAAATCATTTAGTGTTTTCAATACATCGTACTTGAAAGTCACGTTTGTAAATAGACCGGATGAATTATCATTTTTATTACTATCATCTTCGTTCCAATATTTTATAGATTGGTAAAAGGTTAATGATGGGTTTACGGAGGTTCTTTTTCCTAATTTGAAGCTTAGTTCGTTATTAACGTTAATTCCTAAAAGGCCGCCATTTCCGTCAATTGTTGGTCCAACGCCGAAGTAATAGGTGAGCTTGTCATCTGATTGGGCAAATGCGTTTATGCCTGAAATAAAAATTGAAGCGAGAAGAATAAACGTAAATTTTTTCATTTTAAAAGTTTTAGGTAGAACCGCAATCTATCCTTTTTTTTTTTTTTTCTAAAACTAATTAAATGATTAATCAGATTATAATGAATTTTTTAGGGTATCATCTTTTCATTTAAAATCCTAAAAAAGCCTTTCAGTCGTTTGATTAGCAAGATTTAGATTTACTTCTTTCCGAGCCCGAATCGCACTTTGTAAGTCACATTGAAATACCAAGGAAAGGTTTCACCTGCCCCGTAAGCTGAAATACTCGCAGCATTTTTCACGTTTGGATTCTTTGACTTCCATTCTGCTTCCAGTTCTGTAAACACCCCAAGTCTTTGGTATTTATTTATAGTATATGAAGTAGCTGGGACTCCTGTGTAGTAGGAGGCGAGGTACGTGTCTCCACCAATCTGAAACGAGGGTCCAAAGGCAAAAGCTAATTTGAAACCAGACGGCCTCTGCAGTATGTCGTATTTGAGAGTTGGACTGATGAAAAGTCCCGAGGACTGATCCTTATTCTTTCCATTTGATTCTGGCGGTATTGAACTTGTAGAAGTGGAGAATATTGATTGATAAAAAGAAAGACCCAGATTGAACGAAGTCCTTTTGCTCAGGTTGACATTAAGCTCGTTTGAAAAGTTTACTCCCCAGAGCGTGTTCGACCTATCTAGAGTTGAGCCAAAACCAATAGTGTATTGAAGCTTGGGTTTTTCCTGAGCATGCGAAACGAGAGGTGCGCAAGCGATCACGAAAAGTAGAAGAAGTAGTCGATGTGTTTTCATAAATGAGAGTTTAGAATTTATGATTCAAACTTCAAGAAATATTTTACACCATAAAATTGTATTTAGTTTATTTTAACTAAAAGTTTGTTAAATAATTGAAATTCAAAATCTTGAGTTTCAACTAACGTTTGATTTCTTTTCTCTTTCCAAATTTTCTTTGCCACATTTTAGTAAGCCATCTTGCCTGATTACATTTGCGCATGGCAGAACAAATCCTCATCCTTGATTTTGGTTCTCAGTACACCCAGCTCATCGCACGAAGAGTAAGAGAACTGAATGTTTATTGCGAAATCCACCCTTATAATAAAGTCCCGGAAATCACTTCTGATATCAAAGGAGTCATTCTTTCAGGTTCTCCTTGCTCGGTGAGAGACAAGGATTCGCCGAATCTGGACTTGGAGGAAATCAAAGGAAAACTGCCGCTTTTAGGAGTTTGCTATGGTGCGCAATTGCTGGCTCAGAAATATGGTGGAGAAGTTCTTCCGTCCACGATTCGTGAGTACGGCCGTGCAAATCTCGATCATATCGATCTTCATCATGACTTGCTGAAAGAAATGACCCATGGTTCCCAGGTTTGGATGTCCCATGGAGATACCATCAAAACATTGCCTGCCGGCTTTGAAGTCATCGCAAGTACTTCTTCGGTGGAGGTTGCAGCATTCAAAGTAGAAGGAGAAAAAACCTACGGAATTCAGTTTCACCCGGAAGTAACTCACTCTACAGAAGGCAAAAATCTGCTTCGCAATTTCGTGGTTAGCATTTGCGGATGCTCACAGGATTGGACTTCCGATGTATTTATTGATTCTTCGATTGCTGCTTTGAAAGCTAAAATCGGCACGGATAAGGTGGTGATGGGACTTTCCGGTGGAGTAGATTCTTCCGTGGCTGCTACCTTGATTCACCGTGCGATAGGCGATCAGCTGACTTGCGTTTTTGTTGACAATGGTCTGCTTCGCAAAAATGAGTTTGAGGAAGTTCTGGACTCATACAAGCATATGGGTTTGAATGTGATCGGAGTCGATTCCAAAAAGCGTTTTTACGATGCCTTGGCTGGATTGACAGATCCTGAAGCCAAGAGAAAAGCGATCGGAAGAGCTTTCATTGAAGTTTTTGATGAGGAAGCACATAAAATTGAAGGCGTGAAATGGCTGGGTCAGGGTACAATCTATCCCGACGTGATCGAATCAGTTTCGGTAAAAGGACCTTCTGCCACCATCAAATCTCACCACAACGTGGGAGGTTTGCCGGATTTCATGAAGCTTTCTGTGGTGGAGCCATTGAATACACTTTTCAAAGATGAGGTTCGTGAGGTCGGAAGAGCGCTGGAAATCGTTGAAACAATCATCGGTCGCCATCCTTTCCCCGGTCCCGGATTGGGAATCAGAATCCTCGGAGATATCACGGAAGAAAAAGTGAAAACCCTTCAGGAGGTAGATCATATTTTTATTCAGGGTTTGAAAAATCACGGTCTTTACGATCAGGTGTGGCAGGCAGGAGCAATCTTGCTTCCGATTCATTCGGTAGGTGTGATGGGAGATGAGCGTACGTATGAGAAAGTCGTTGCGCTTCGTGCTGTCGGATCTGTGGACGGAATGACTGCTGATTGGATTCACCTTCCTTATGAGTTCCTTGGAAAAATATCCAACGAAATCATCAATCGTGTAAAAGGTGTAAACCGGGTAGTTTATGATATTTCTTCGAAGCCACCAGCTACGATTGAGTGGGAGTAGGAATGATGCTGGATGCTGGTTGACCGATGTCGGGTGTTAAAAAGACGGAAGACCGAAGCACCGGTTGATTCTAAAATCATAAATTTTCAAAAACCCGGAGGTGATTCTTCGGGTTTTTGATTTTGGAAGCAGTTTCGGCCCGACCTTTGGGTTTATAAATATTGGCTTAAATTTGTCAACCTGTTTTGAAGTATTGCTACACCCGCAGATTCATGAGAAGATATCTTCTAGTATTTCCAGTTTTTTTTATTCTGAGTTTTGCTTTGGCACAAAATGCTCCTGAAGGCTATCAGCGAGCAAAGTCCCAGTTGAGTTCAAAGAACTATTGGGAAGCGATTCCGCTTTTCAAAGAATTTTTGGATGAGGAGAAATATGGCAGCTTGTCAAATTATGCTGCATTTCACCTTGCCGAGGCAGCGATGGGAGCCAATCAGCCTGCACAGGCAATTGATGCTTTGAAAACTGTCGCCCTGAAAAACTGGCCAAAATCTGATGAGGCTAAATACTTGCTGGGATTGGCTTATTTTCAAAATCAGCAAAATTTGGAAGCTCTTCGTGTATTCAAGATGATCAAAAAAGAGAGCGTGATCCTGATGGCTGAAAATGCCAGTTTTGAGAATCTGAAGAAAACATCTGCAAGCTTCATGGTGGCCAATTTGCAGGAATTCAAGGATAATGCCGGTTATAGAGTTGCGTTGAAAACCGTGCTTGAAGCTCAGACCATTCTTTCCGCTACTGAAAGGGCAGCTTATTACGAATTGCAGGGGAAAAAGCAGGAAACTACAGCAAGCGTGGCCAAAGATCCGGTTTTGGATATTGTGGTTATTCTTCCCTTCACCAATTCCAATTCTGCATCTATCTCCAAAGTTTCTCCTTCCGATTTTGTGTTTGAATTGTACGAAGGTGTGGAATTTGGCGTGGAGCAATTACGCGCATCCGGCCAGAAAGTCAACTTACTCACATTCGATTCGAAGCGCGATGTCAATCATTTGCAAACTCTTCTGAAAGATCCGGCTATTGCAATGGCTGATGCTATTATCGGCCCGATTTATCCGGAGGAAACAGACCTGGTCAGTGCGTTCGCAGAGACATCGAAGATTCCTTTCATTCATCCTCTTTCCAATCTTGGAGAGCGCTTTGAGCAAATGAAATACAGCTATTTATTCAGACCTTCAGTAGCCTCGCTTTCCGCAGGAATTGTCAAGAGTCTGAAAATACAGTCATGGGGAAAAAGAGTTGCAATCGGATATAGTGCCAGTTCTCGAGACGAAAAGCTTGGGCTTTTGCTCAAGGATGAATTGACAAAGCTTGGGTTTACAGTGACCAAAGCTCAACAAATCGATGCACGAAATGTAGGTTCATTCCTTCAGGGTTTGGGCGTGCGTCGTGGAAATAATCCAACTGTTGACCAGGTTATTTTATTGACAGATGATCCCGGGATTGCGCAGCCTACTTTTGCCTTGATGGAAAGTATCAGTACATCCGTTCCAATGTTGGTCATGGATTCGTGGTTGGGATTCAATTTTGCAAATTTTGAAATGCTGGAATTCCCCAATTTCTATTTCATTGGCAACAATGCGACGCGCTTTGACTCAGAGGATATGAAATTCTTTAGAGATGAGTTTTATGCCAAATATCTGGTTTACCCGAGCTTGAATTCAATTCTTGGAATTGATTTAGTCTATTGGCTTCAATCCAATTCTTCCCCAACTCTTGGGATGGATCTGAGAAGAAGCCTGGATCTTAAGGCTTTCCAGCCGGGCAAATATACCTGGGGATATAATTTCCGCGAAAGCAATAACAACCATTACGTGCCTGTGTTTAGACTAGAATCAGGCGAACTGAAACCCATCGAGTAATCCATGCAAATTTCTGAAAGTAAGCGGCTTTTTGCCCGCGCACAAAACTTCATTCCCGGAGGAGTAAATTCCCCTGTTCGTGCTTTTCGGGCAGTTGGGGGCGAACCAATTTTCATCAAAAGAGCGGACGGAGCCTTCATTTACGATGAAGACGACAACGCTTACATCGAATTGATCAACTCTTGGGGTCCGATGATCCTTGGTCATAACCATCCGATGATCCGCGAAGCTGTGATCAAGGCGATGGAAAACGGAACCTCTTTCGGGGCACCTACTGCCAGAGAAGTCGAAATTGCTGAGTTGATTGTGAGCATGGTTCCATCTGTTGAGAAAGTCCGAATGGTCAATTCCGGTACGGAAGCGACTATGTCTGCGATTCGTGTGGCTCGTGGCTACACCGGTCGGGACAAATTCATCAAGATGGAAGGTCATTACCATGGACATGGCGATTCATTTTTGATCGCTGCTGGATCAGGTGCAATCACAATGGGGCAACCCGATTCACCGGGAGTCACCAAAGGAACTGCGAAAGACACACTTTTGGCGCCTTACAATGATTTGGAAGCAATAAAAACATTGGTTGAAGCGAATAAGGGAGAGATTGCTGCTTTGATTCTCGAGCCAGTTCCGGGAAATATGGGGCTTTGCCTTCCAAATCCAGGTTATTTACAAGGACTTAGAGATATGTGCACCAAGGAAGGAATCATCCTGATTTTTGACGAAGTGATGACTGGTTTCCGTCTTGCGAAAGGCGGAGCGCAGGAACTTTACGGAGTGACTCCTGATATGACCACTCTTGGAAAAATCATTGGTGGAGGAATGCCTGTTGGGGCTTATGGCGGAAAAAAGGAAATCATGGAATTTGTATCTCCTGCGGGTCCAGTCTATCAGGCGGGTACACTTTCCGGAAATCCGATTGCAATGGCCGCAGGATTATCCATGCTTCATTACCTGAATTCTCATCCGGAAGTTTACAGCCGATTGAATGAAATCGGAATGCAAGTCGCAGCAGGATTGTCTTCGATCAACCAAAGCCTGGGACATGATTTCACAATTAATCAACTGGGAAGCATGTATTCCTTGTTTTTCACTGAGGAGTCTGTCCTTGATTTTGAGACTGCGAAAAAGTCTGATACAGTCCTATTTGGAAAATATTTCCAGGCGATGCTTCATCGAGGGATTTACCTGGCGCCATCCCAATTTGAGAGTTTGTTCTTATCGACGGCACTCACTGACGACCTGATCGGAAAAATCCTCGAGGCCCATGAGGGAAGTATGAAAGAAATATTGAGATAATCTATTTGTAAGTTTTCTTACAGATTGGAGTTATGTTTTTTAAGTAAAAGGCTGGAAGACCGATGACGGAAGACAGAAGAAAAAAATGGGTTTTCCAGTCTTTACCAGAAAAAATAAGTAAACTGTTAGATTGAGGATAAGTGGATAAAATAATACGAAACCGGCCAATTGGTCGGTTTTTTTTTTTATAGGGTGATCAGGGAATAATAAAGCTCCAGAACAATTGCGAAAGAGAGGATAGTGAGATAGAAAATACCCAGAATTGAGAATTTCATTAAAGTCTTGAACCAGCCCTGACCAGAGATTTTCTTCAGTGAAAAATAAGCGTAAGTACTCACCAGCATAAAACACAGAAGTCCGGCGAACTCCAAGCTCCACCCAACTTTTGCCATCCAGAGAATCCCAATCCCATAGATGAAATAGGCAAAGGAATGTAAATGAAGTCCATGAATCAGGTGCTCGATGTAAAAAAACTTACTTCTCAGGTATAGAACCCAAAGTAGGAATGCAAAGAAAGGAAGTAGAAAAAACATCATTATAGGCAGGTTTTTAATTGCCCCACTGATGAAAACATTGGAATTGGCGATGAAGTCCCGCTGCTGCCTGATGGCCAAGGCAGATCCAACTTTAATCCCCGTGGCTTTGATTGCTGAATCAAACTCAGTATCGTTTACCTCAGGATCAATGGCCATCAGGCGAAGATTTCTCCAGGTTTCTTTCGCTTTTTCTCTGCTTTTCACAGCGATTTGCATCAGGCTGGTTGAGTCGGTTTTAGCGCTATCGAGCAAGGGGTTGATTTTTGGTAAACCCTCCCAATACTCTTTGGAGTCAATAGAGTCCAGACTTGCCCTGATTCCTTCCCGTTGCTCAGGAGTGGTTTTTAATTCAAAAAACTCCTTACTGATATTCCCGGATATTATTCTGTCTACGATATCATTTGGAATTACCAATGCGATCACGAAGAAATAAAACAGGGATGCAATCAGATAAAGGCGAATAGGATTGATGTATTTTCTCCTTTTTCCTTCATTGAATTCAATGGTCAGTTTGCCGGGAGAAAACAAAAAAGCCGGAATCGTACGAAAGAAGACTGTCTCAAAATTGAAAAGACTGGAGATGAACTCTTCGATAAAGGCAAAAATCGAGATTTTCTGATCCTTGTTTTCCTGGCCGCAAACCGGACAGAAATTTTCATCTTTCAAAAGTGGCTGCCCGCAATTCAGGCAATGATCAAGTTTTTCGGATTTTTCCAAGGGATAAAAGTTTCAGGAAATTAACCCGAAGGAGTTGAAAATAAAAACGGGTTTCACTGACAACCTTTATTTTTGTCCAAAACACAAAAGCAATGGCACTCAAAGTTTACGGAATCAAGAATTGCAATACGATGACAAAGGCTTTCGGTTTTCTCCAGGAAAAGGGAGCAGAATTCGAATTCATCGATTACAAAAAGCAAAAGCCTACTGAGGAACTTCTGAAGGGATTTTTGACTAAAACCAATTTGCCAGCTCTCGTCAATAAACAAGGAACGACCTATCGGAAAATGACCGACGAGCAAAAGTCCAATCTCGAAAAAGAGGAAACTGCAATCCCGATTTTGACTGAAAACTCAAGTATGATCAAGAGACCGGTGATCGTCTATCCGGATGGATCGATCACTTTGGGCTTTGATCCAAAAGAGATAGAAGCAAGGCTTATCTAATAAACAATTGTATCCGCCGGGATTTTTGGTAGGGAGTAATTGCCTGTTTCCAGTTGAAAGCTGAATTTTCCGGGGGTTTTACTTTCTCCCGCGGGAGTCTGGTAAGCAAAAACCTTTTGCAAACTCGGGTGCTGGTTTAAGGCTGAAAGATTTTCAAGGTTGGTCAGCGTGGAATTCAGGTAAAGCATCTTTAGATTTTCGCAAGTCGCAAGTGCCCCAAGCTGAGTTCCTGAAAGTGCGGTTTGATTGATTTTGAGGACTGTCAGATTGGGCAAACCTGCGATGCTGTCCAAAATTCCGTCGCTCACCTGAGTTCCGCTCAGATCCAAATAAGCTGTTTGATCTTTCACCGATTTCAGAAGCACCCAGTCTTTATCCGAAAAATCCGGAAAATTGATACAACTCACTTTCAACCAAGAGGAACCTTGAAGGACATTCTCTGCAAATAATCCTGCTTTCCTGAGTTTGGAAAGGGTATCAATCTGTACAGCCGGAATTTCAGTCAAAGGATAAAACGGGATTTCTTCTTTATGGAAAAAGGGTTCTACAAGTTTTTCAGCTACACCAGCTTGGCCAAGTGTGGTGTTTTGCGAAGCTCCCGCTGTAATCCAGAATTTGATGAGTTCGATTTCCTCTTTCGAAGGCTGTCGTTTTTCTTTTGGTGGCATATGGTCCTCATCATCCAATGGGAGAATCATTCTTGCAAAAAGTGCACTCAGTTCAGGATTTCCGCCTTTCAGCACCTCTCCATTTTCACCACCTTTCAGCAATTCTTCGAAAGTAGTCAGGTTGAATTCTCCCTTCAGATTCCTTGGATTATGACAGCTTTTGCAGTATTTATTTAAGATCGGCTGCACGACTTCACCGTAAAACGCCAGTTCTTCCCAACCTTGTTCAGGGATTTCCAAGGACTTTTCAGGAGCTGCTTCATATCCAGCAATTGCTTGAATTTCCGCAGGTAATACTTCAATCAGGTATTCTTCCCCTCGGGAAATATTTCCTCCCAGATGTCCTGTCACAGTCAAAACCAAAAATAAGGCTAAGACTTGTAACTTGATATTAGAGGTGAAAATGGTTTCGTCTTTGATTCGGGTGAAAAGGTAGAAGCTACCAATGGATGAAATCACTCCTGCAATCAAATGGTTTTGGACAGACTCCCAGGCAAATCCTTCAAATTGATATTGGAAAAAACCACTGATTCCTGCCAAAGTTGCTGAAATGGCACCAAGTAAAAATGCAAGGCGGATAACCGGATTGAATCCTGTTGAATTCTTTTTTTGCATAAAGATCAACAGAATACCAAAAATCAGAATCCCGATCGGAAGATGAACAAGTAGCGGGTGAAGCCTTCCCAGCAATGGCAGGATAAAATCAAGCATCAGGAAAGTGGGGATTCAAAAGGGCTCACGATTGATTTTTGAAAGCTTATCATGGTGATTTTAAGCAAGAATTTTGCGAATTAACTCTCCTTCCACATCGGTGAGACGGAAAGGCCGGCCTTGGAAATCGTAAGTGAACTTCTCGTGGTCAAATCCCATCAAATGAAGAATGGTCGCATGAATGTCATGAACAGAAACCTGGTCTTCTATTCCCTGGAAACCAAAATCATCCGTCTTTCCATGACTTCCTCCGCGCTTGATTCCGCCTCCGGCCATCCACATCGTGAATGCATCCACATGGTGATCGCGCCCGAGAAATCCCATGGTTTTTCCTTCCCGGTTTTCCTGCATCGGTGTTCGTCCAAATTCCCCTCCCCAGACGACTAGAGTCTCCTCTAGCAATCCCCTTTGCTTCAGATCTAGTAAAAGCGCACTTATTGGCCTGTCAATTTCACGACATTTATTTCGCAGGCCCATATCAATCGAGCCATCGTGATCTGTCCCATGTGTATCCCAACCCCAGTCATATAGCTGGACAAATCGCACACCTTTCTCAACGAGTTTTCTTGCCAGCAGACAGTTATTTGCAAAGGACTCGACTCCCGCTTCGGTTCCATAGAGTTCGTGAATATGAGCTGGCTCGTCGCTGATATTCATGACTTCCGGGACTTCAATCTGCATCCGGTAAGCCATTTCATATTGATTTATTCGAGCTAAAATTTCCGGATCGCCATAGGTGTTGAACTCTTCCTGATTGACCGAATTGATTGCTTCGATCAGGTTTTTCTTGAGGTCCCGGGACATTCCGGAAGGATCTTCCAAGTACAAAACTGGATCTCCTTTGGATCGGCATTGGACGCCCTGATAGACTGAAGGAAGGAATCCGCTTCCCCAGACGCTTTTTCCGGCATCAGGAGTTTTACCTCCTGAGGTCAATACCACGAATCCGGGCAGGTTTTGATTCTCTGTACCGAGTCCATACGTCACCCAACTCCCCAAACTCGGTCTTCCAAGCCTCGCACTTCCTGTTTGCATAAACAGCTGAGCAGGTCCATGGTTGAATTGATCGGTGTGAACGGCTTTCAGGAAAGAAACTTCATCGGCAACTTTGGCAAAATGGGGGAGGAAATCTGAAACCCAGGCGCCTGATTCACCATGCTGAGCGAAATTTGCCTGAGGGCCTAAAAGATTCGGAACACCGCGGATAAATGCGAATTTCCTTCCCTCCAAAAGCGATTCCGGACAAGGCTGATTGTGGTTTTTGACAAGCTCGGGCTTAAAGTCGAACAACTCCAATTGGGAAGGGGAACCCGCCATGTGGAGGTAGATGATCGATTTGGCTTTTGAAGCAAAAGGAGGTGAAAGGGGAGCGAGTGGATTTAAATCTCTGTTGCTGAGATTTAGCCCCATCGGTTTCGCGGAATTACTTCCTGGTTCGCAACCAAACAGCAAAGGTGCCATTGCGAGCCCGCCAATCTTTCCAACGCAATCCATCAGAAAATGTCGCCTAGTCTGCTTTTGCAGTTTCTCCATTTCGAACTCGAAAACCAGTTTTTCTATACTGCTCATCTTATGGTTTGGTTAGAAATTCATCCAGATTCATTAAGGCATTTGCGACTACCGTCATCGCCGCTTTTTCAGGGGTTGCGGTGTCTCCTTCTAAAGTGAAGAACTTTGACATTTCCTCGGGATGAGACTTGAAATCCAAAACGGCCTGATCGTATAATTTTTTCAGTGCTTTTTGCTTTTCTGATGATATCGGCTGAAGCATCAGTTTCTGATAGCCAAAAGCAATTCCTTTTTCAGGGGAATTTGCGGAATGGTCAGTCATTAATTTTCCAAGGTGGGTAGCTGCTTCGATGAAAACCGGATCATTGAGCGTGACCAAAGCCTGAAGCGGAGTATTGGTTACAATCCTACGGCTCAGGCAAACTTCCCGACTTCCTGCATCAAAAGAAATGAAAGATGGGTATGGGCTTGTTCGCTTCAGGAAAGTGTAAATACCACGGCGATATCCATCTTCTCCTTCACTTTCTGTCCAGGATTCCCCATTGTAAACGGTCTGCCAGATTCCTTCAGGTTGATGAGGCTTGACTCCGGGCCCATACATTTTAGGGCTGAGAAGTCCGGAAACCGCTAAAGCCTGATCGCGGATTTGCTCAGCATTCAATCGGATTCTAGGTCCGCGAGCATACCATTTGTTTTGAGGATCCGCTGCGAAAAGCTCAGCAGGAGCTGCCGATTTTTGTTTGTAGGTAGCTGAAGTGACTATCTCACGAATCAGAGATTTCATGCTCCAGTCGTACGTATTCATCGTTTTCCAGGCCAGATAATCCAAGAGTTCCGGATGAGAAGGCGGATCCGATTGAGTACCCATATCTTCCAATGTAGCGACTAGCCTTTTCCGAAAAGCTGATCCCAAACCCGGTTTACGAGTGTTCGTGAAGTAAGAGGATTGGATTTGTCAGTGAGCCAATACGAGAAGCCTAATCTATTTTTTGGCCATTCCGGATTCCATTCGTTCATGGGTGCGGGAACTTTTACATTTACTTTTTCTCCGAGAATAAGCCAATTGCCGCGCTCAAAAACATGGGTGGAGCGGCTCATGAAATCAGGATTTTCGATCAGGATCGGAAGCTGAGTTCCTTTGAATTTCAGGAGGTCATTCCAAGAATTCTGAATTTCTGCAAATCCGGGTTGGCTCTTTCCCGGCAAGCTTGGAACGAATGCAAACCAGACAATAGTGGAGGTATTTTGTTGAGGTTTAGCATTTGGATTTTGAACCTCCAGGAACAAATCAACTTTTCCTGTTATCGGTTTAAATGGTACTTCCTTGACGATTTCACCTTCCGTTTTATTCAACGTGAAAGCTGCCATGATTTCACCCGACGGGCCTCCGTTTCGGATCGTCATCTTGCTTCCATCGATCCCTGACCAATAATCGATCAGAAGCTGATCTGATCCCTGAGTATTTACATTCCGCAGGTAAGCCGATCCTCCTGACCAGAGTCCCAGCCATTTGGTATCGATCAGCTCGGCTTTATCAAAGTCTTCACAAAGATGCGCATGGTATTTAGGTTCGCGGAAACTAAGGAAATCGGCTCGCTGATCAGCTTTTTGAGCTCCCTCTTTTTCTTTTACCCAAGTCAGAATAGAAGCGACCTGACCCTTTTCGGCCTCGGAGTAAAACCGGAGTTTTGGCTCTTCGTTATGCGTGTCTTCGTCCCGGGTATTGTTGAAAAACGCAGCTGATTGATAGAATTCCTCATGTCGAATAGGGTCATATGGATGGCTATGACATTGCACGCAGGCCATGGTCGTGCTCTGCCAAACTTCATACGTCGTATTCACCCGATCCAGAACTGCTGCAACCCGAAACTCCTCATCCTCCGTACCGCCTTCATCATTGTTCATGGTGTTTCGGTGAAACGCAGTGGCGATCATTTGATCCTGAGTGGGATTTGGCAAAAGATCACCGGCGAGTTGCTCGATCGTAAACTCATCGAAAGGCTTGTCTTCATTGAAAGCCTGAATCACCCAATCCCGAAAAGGCCACATGGTTCGTGACACATCCCGCTCGTAGCCTTTGGTGTCTGCATAGCGCGCGAGATCCAACCACCAGGTTGCCCATTTTTCACCATAAGCAGAAGAAGCGAGTAATTGATCGACGGCTTGATCATAATTGAGTTTGCCGGATTGGTAGTCTTTGATGAGATCTTCTGAAGGAGGCAAGCCGGTAATATCCAATGCTACTCTTCGGAGCAGTTTCATTTTTTCTTCTTCACCCGATGGGGAAAGATTTAATTCCTGAAGCTTTTCCCCGACAAAAAAATCAATCCCTGATTTAACGGATTCGCCGTCGGAGGAACCAATACCGGCAGCGAGTTTTGTTTGGATTTCCGGTTCTTTGACAGGTTCGTATGCCCAGTGTTTTCCCCATTTGGCACCTTGCCTGATCCAGGTTTTTAGCAAATCAATCTCTTCTTCTGAAAGAGGAGTGCGTTGGTAGGGCATTCGAAGTTCAGGGTCCGATTCAGTCAGTCTTCTGATGAGCTCACTTCCATTTGGATCGCCTGGAATGATTGCCGCATGTCCGGACTCAGTGATTGCAAAGGCTTCTTCTTCGAAAAGAACGCTGAATCCGCCGTTCTTTTTCACTCCGCCATGGCAGGAAATGCAATTCTTGTTAAGGATAGGTTTGATCTGCGTGCTAAAGTCCACCTGCTTCTCTTTCCCAAAAACCAGGAAACCTATAATAGCTAATGCCAGAGCAATGGAAAGAAAGAAAGCGATGCGATACCTATTCATAGCGAAATGACTGATGGGAAAAATAGCCAATTTCAGAATACTATGGAAGTCAGAATAGGAGTAAGGCGAATAATAAAAGGATAAAAAAGCCCCGACTGAATTTGTTGAGTCGGGGCAATCGATTATTATTTTTTCGAAGGGTAAAAATCGGGGAGATTTTTCAGTATATCTGCCGTCATCCGATCAAGATCGTAATCTGGTTTCCAACCCCAATCCTCTCTTGCACAGCTATCGTCGATGCTATCCGGCCAGCTGTCGGCAATGGCTTGGCGGAAATCCGGATTGTACTCAATCTTGAAATCTGGAATGTGTTTGAGTATGCTTTGATAGATTTCTTTGGGAGAAAAACTCATCGCCGAAAGATTGTAACTGGATCGGATCTTTACGCTTTCCCGTGGTGCGCTCATCAGATCGAGCGTTGATTTGATCGCGTCAGGCATATACATCATCGGCAAGTAGCTGTCTTCTCTCAGGAAGCAATTGAATTTTTCGCCAGCCAAAGCCTTGTGATAAATATCTACTGCATAATCTGTGGTGCCTCCGCCAGGCAAAGATTTATACCCGATCAGACCCGGATAGCGAAGGCTTCGCACATCGACATTATATTTTTGAAAGTAGTATTCGCACCATCTTTCTCCGGCTTGTTTGGAGATTCCGTAGATCGTGTTCGGTTCTTTTACGCAGTATTGAGGGGTATTTACTTTTGGAGTATTTGGTCCAAAAACTGCAATGGATGATGGCCAATAGACTTTGTCAAGTTTGAATTCTTTGGCTAACTCGAGCACATGAAGCAGACTTTCCATATTTAGATGCCAGGCAAAAAGTGGGTTCTTTTCTCCGGTTGCGGAGAGTACAGCCGCCAGGTGATAGATTTGGCTTACTTTTTCCTCTTTGACCAGGTCTCTCAGCGCTTCCTTGTTCATCACATCGAGCACTTCAAAGCGGCAGTAGCCAAACTTGACTCTGGCTAATTCCTGTAAGTCGGTTGCGATGACGTTTTCACCTCCAAAGAGGTCACTCAAAGATTTGGTAAGTTCGGAACCCAGCTGTCCGGCCGCTCCGATTACGAGGATTTTTTCCATGCTTTAGTCTTTCAAAAAAGCCCCAAATCAGGCAGGGGTTTTTGTTTATATTTGGGTTTGGTTCCGCAAAAGTAGCAAAATTCAACTATCCGAAAGGGATTTTTGATCAGCGGAACAGACTAAATAAGACCTTTAATATTTGACCAAAAATCCAATGTACGATCAGTTTAAACCCAAGTTGCAACAAGAGTTAAAATCCATCGAAGAAGCCGGACTTTTCAAGCGTGAGCGAATCATCACTTCCCCTCAATCGGCAGAAATCACTATTGCCGGAGGCCAAAAAGTATTGAACTTTTGTGCTAATAATTACCTCGGACTTTCTTCCCATCCAAGAGTTTTGCAAGCTGCGAAAGCTGCGATTGACACGCATGGATTTGGAATGTCTTCAGTGAGATTTATCTGCGGAACTCAGGATATTCATAAAACCCTGGAGAGGAAGATTTCCGAATTTCTCGGAACTGAAGACACCATTTTGTATGCTGCAGCCTTCGATGCAAACGGTGGGGTATTTGAACCGCTTTTCGGAGCTGAAGATGCGATCATCTCGGATGCGTTGAATCATGCTTCGATTATTGATGGAGTCCGCCTTTGCAAAGCAATGCGCTTCAGGTACGAGCACAACAACATGGAAGATCTGGAAGCTCAACTGAAAGATGCGGTTGCAAAAGGAGCACAGCAAAAGATCATTGTAACCGATGGCGTTTTCTCAATGGACGGGACAATTGCTCAATTGGATAAGATTGTAGAACTCGCTGAGAAATACGAAGCCTTGATCATGTCGGATGAATGTCATTCTACTGGATTTATGGGAAAAACCGGTCGGGGAGTTCATGAGCACAGAGGAGTGATGGGAAAAATCGACATCATCACTGGAACGCTCGGGAAAGCTTTGGGCGGTGCTTCCGGAGGATTTACCTCAGGCAAAAAAGAAATCATCGAATTGCTTCGTCAGCGTTCAAGACCCTATTTATTCTCCAATACTTTGGCACCGTCTATTACCGGGGCTTCGATTGAGGTTTTTGATTTGCTTTCTGAGACCACAGAACTGCGAGATATTCTTGAAGAAAATACCAAATATTTCCGGGTAAAAATGACTGAAGCTGGCTTTGACATGAAGCCAGGAGAGCATCCGATCGTTCCGGTCATGCTATATGATGCGGTGCTTTCGCAGAAGATGTCAGAAAAGCTTCTCGAAAAGGGGATCTATGTAATCGGATTCTATTATCCTGTGGTGCCAAAGGGTCAGGCAAGAATCCGCGTTCAGATCTCAGCAGGTCATACCCGTGCCCATCTAGATTCCGCAATTGCTGCATTTATTGAAGTAGGCAAGGAACTAGGAGTAATTAAATAACCGATTCCAAATAAATTCTAGTCAACAAAAAACCGACAAGGGACGCCTTGTCGGTTTTTTGCTTGATTAGAAAGGCTGATTTTTTAGCTAAAAATATATTCGCTAGCTATTAAGTTGTCTTACTGATCATTGCCAGTTTCCGTTTCTTTTTGGTTTCGTAAGCTTCAATATCTTCAAATTTACTATCTACATCTTCATTGTTCAGATAGTCATTGATCGTTTCCCGTACTTCCTGAAATGACATATTATGAAGAATCTTGCCATTTTTCGCCATTGATACTTGTCCGGTCTCTTCAGAAACCATTAATATCAATGCATCTGTCGCTTCCGACATTCCAATACCTGCACGGTGCCTAAGTCCAAATTGTGCCGGAACTTCCCGCTCCGTCACAGGAAGGATACAACGGGCAGCTTTGATGCGGCCTTTGTGAATGATCACCGCGCCGTCGTGAAGCGGGCTATACTTATTGAAAATGGAAATCAACAATCGTTTGGATAATTCAGCATCTAAAAGGTCACCGCTTTCTGCATAGAATTTTAAACCTGTGCTGCTGGAAATGACAATTAATGCCCCGGTATTGCTCCCTGCAAGGGTTTTAGAAGCGTCGATAATCGGGCTGATGTTGAAGGCTGAGTTTTCTTTTTTTCTCCAGAAGAATAAGAAATCCTTCCAGGCATTGTCGTCAGACAAGAATGAAGATCTGCCTATGAGCAATAAAAACTTTCTGATCTCAGGAGCGAAAATGATGATTGCAGCTATGACACCAACTCCCATAAACTGGCCCAAAATCGCAGAAAGAAGCTCCATTCGGATAGCTCTCACCAGTAAATAGATCAGGTAAATTGAAAGGAATCCCAGAAAAATCTTGATAGCAACACTTCCTTTCAGCAGCTTATACACTTGATACAATAGGGCCGCCACCAACGCAATATCTATCATATTGACGATGGAGATGTCTAAAAATCCTATTTTAAATAGTAAGCTCAAGGGTATAATTGATGATATAATGTCAAAGTTTCTTTAGCCTCTTTTACGTCATGTACTCGCAGGATGTTTGCCCCTTGTGTAAGTGCATACATGTGTAAGGCGGTACTTCCATTCAATGCTTCTTCGGGGCTCACTCCGAGAGTCTTGTAGATCATTGACTTACGAGACACTCCCACTAAAATTGGTAAGGATAAAGCCTTAAAATGTCCCAGATTCCGAAGAAGCCAATAATTCTGTTCGACGGTTTTAGCAAAGCCAAAGCCAGGATCGATAATTACATCTTTGATGCCAAACTTTCTACAAAGAGCCGCTTTCTCCGCGAAATAGTTCAGTAACTCAACTAATATATCGGAATAGTTGGTTTCTTTCTGCATTGTTTGTGGATTTCCACGCATATGCATCGCTATGTAGGGAATTTCCAGTTTTCCGACTGTCTCCAGCATCTTTGGATCCAGGCTTCCTGCTGAAATATCGTTGACCAAATGTGCCCCACTATGTACGGCAGCCTCGGCAACTTTGGATCGAAAAGTATCCACTGAAATCAAAACCGAAGGAAAAGCTTCTGCTATCCACTCAACAGCCGGGATGACACGCTGAATTTCTTCTTCAAGGGTAACTTCAGCAGCTCCAGGTCGGGTGCTATAGCCTCCAAGATCCAGCATATCAGCACCTTCTGAAACCATTTTGGTGACCCTTTCGATCAACATTTCTCTGGATGACAAAACCCGACTTCCTCCAAAAAACGAATCGGGTGTCAGATTCAAAATCCCCATGATCTGGGGCCTGTTCAGGCAAACTAACCGTCCTTTGATTTGGAGTGTATATTTTAGGGGAAATAATTTATCTTCGATTTCAGAAGATGGATTCGATGCAGGAATCATTAAACAAGTAAACTTTGGAAACGCAGACGAGTACCGAATATACGCAAGTTATCAACCGTTGTAAAGAACTTTTTCGAAAGAAAACCATCGATTATGGGACTGCTTGGAGGATTCTTCGGCTTCCTTCGATCACCGATCAGATTTTCATCAAGGCTCAGAGAATTCGCTCTATTCAGGAAAAAGGTAGTCAAAAAGTAAATGATCCGATTGTTGATGAGTTTATCGGGATTATCAATTATTGCCTGATCGCATTATTACAAATCAGCTTCTCAAAAGATGAAAGATTGGAGATTCCTTTTGAGGAATTGGAGCCTGTCTACGATAAATGGGTGGCGGATACCAAAGGACTTTTAGAGCAGAAAAACCACGATTACGGTGAGGCTTGGAGAGAAATGCGGGTTAGTTCTATCACTGATATTATCCTGATGAAGCTTCTGCGCGTAAAGCAAATTGAAGACAATCAGGGTAAAACTCTTGTTTCTGAAGGAATCGAAGCGAACTATCAGGACATGATCAATTATGCTGTTTTTTGTATGATCAAAATGAAATCAAATGATTAAAGACGGGTTACTCTGGACGCTGCGATTTCTCGTAGGCGGATTGTTTATTTTCTCTGGCTTGATTAAAGTCAACGATCCTGTAGGAACGGCGATCAAATTGGAGGAGTATTTCGATGTGTTTTCAAATGACATAGCAGGGTTCTTTTATTATCTCAAACCTTTTGCACTTTATATAGCCGTATTTCTGGTTGTAGTTGAAATAGTATTGGGAGTCATGTTGATTCTGGGAGTTAAAAGCCGGTTCACTGTTTGGTCATTGGCTTTGATGATTTTGTTTTTCACCTTTCTGACATTCTATTCCGCCTATTTCAACAAAGTAACAGACTGTGGATGCTTTGGTGATGCGATCAAATTGACCCCGTGGGAATCGTTTTACAAGGATTTGATTTTACTCGTTTTCATTTCGATTCTGTTTCTTTTTCAGGCAGATCTGCCCAAAACCTCAGTTTATTGGAAACAGATTTCTGTCTGGGTGATTTTCATAACCTCGGTTTCAATAGCCATTACTGCAATCCGAAATCTGCCATTTATTGATTTCAGAGCGTATAAAGTAGGAGTAAACATCCCTCAAAATATGCAACCTTCTGCTCCCTTGGAGTACACTTATGTGATGAAAAAAGGGACTGAATTGGTTTCTTTTGATCAATATCCTGCAGATGAAAGTCTTGAGTTTGTGGAGATGATTCTAAAAAATCCCGATGCACTTCCAAAGATCTCTGACTTCTCTGTTTGGAATGAGGATGGCGATCAATCTGAAGCCTTATTCGCAGGGAATAAACTCATTATCCTTACCAGCAATATGAGTAAAATAAGTGATGCTAATCAGGAGGATTTGAATGCATTGGTTAGCTCACTGCAAGGGTCTCCGGTCACCCCGGTTTTTATTGGAGCTGCCACTCAGGAAGAAATTTCAGCCTATTTGGTAAAAAATAATTGGGAAATTGAAGGATTACAGGCCGATGCTACAGTGGTGAAAACCATCATGAGGTCCAATCCTGGAATTATGATTTTGAAAGACGGAGTAGTGCTGGCTAAATACCATCATAACAATACTCCGGAAGCGGGGGAGGTTTTGGACTTTTTCATAAAATGAGAAAAAATCTCAAAGTAGTCTTGGTGGGATTACCAGGTTCCGGGAAAAGTACATTTGGAAGAAGTCTTGCCTCTACTTTGAAACTTCCTTATTACGATCTTGATCATCTGATAGAGGAGCGATATAAGATGAAGATTCCTGAAATATTCTCTCTTTTTGGAGAAGGGAAATTTCGCGAATGGGAAACTGAGACGCTTGATTTGACTTTGAAAAAAGAGGAAGCTTTTATTTTGGCTTCTGGCGGAGGTTGTCCTTGCTTCAACGACAACATGGATCTGATCAACAAAAACGCAATTTCTGTTTATTTGGACGTTCCGCTAGAGGAAATTTCCGGACGGTTAGGCGCATCAAAAGTTCACAATCGCCCCATGTTTCATGGCTTGGATCAGGGTGAGATTATACTAAAGCTTAAAAGTTTGCTTGCTCAAAGAGAATATTTTTACAATCAGGCAAAAATAAAACTCAGCGGTGAAGATTTCTCCGCTGAGTTGTTAGTTTCTGAGTTGATCAGCTTACTTAAAAGCTAAATCCAAAAGTCAAAACTCCGTTGAGGATATTGTTTTCGATTTCAGTCTGAGGACCAAAATTATTTCCATTCGAATCAAGCACCTGGTAACTTGTGTAAAGAGAATTGAATTTGCGGTTTACAAGGGCAAAATCAGCGGTGAAGTTTCCCAGTTTTACGCCAACACCGCCACTTATTTGTTGAGTGCTTCGGTCGTAATTTGAATTGGAATAGGGATCTCCGAAAAAGGAATACCCACCTCTGATTCGGAACATATCTATTTTATATTCCGCTCCGAAACGATAATTTACTGTACTGGAATAAACGCTTTTGATAGCCTGGTTATCGGGTCCTTCATCGAAGTCATTCGAGTTAAGTTTTGCCTGGGAATAATCAACCCAATCCACATCAGCTGAAATAAATCCATTTTTTCCGAAAAAATAGGTTGCACCCCCACCGATTTTGATGGGTGTATTCAGATTGTAAGCACTTAGAATAATATCTGTAACTGCTTCTTGGCGTCCTAATGTAATATCCTCTTCTTCGAAATAGTAATTATTGTAATTGGCAACTACGTTTGCGTCATATTCTTCATTCACACCATACCAGGTTGGTGATTGGAAAGTGAAACCAAGGTTGACAGTTTCAATTGGTTTAAAGATTACTCCCAAGTTAATATTTACCCCGCCTCCATTTATAAACAGGTTTTCTTTCAAAGAACTATTTGCCAATGGCTCATCCACAAATTCCTCATTGTAGATTTTTCTGGATGCAAAATCAAAAGTTCTGATTCCCAAAGATCCTCCCAGAAATAACTTGTGATTGAAATTAGCCCCGTAACTGAAAGTAATTTGATTAGCACTTCCTTCCTGAGTTACATTTTCATCCTGAAAAGGCAGACCCAATACAAAAGAATCGTACGTATTTGGATTGGCAATTGTGTTTCCGTTTTCGTCAACTGTAACCGGATTAATCTGATAAGTCAGATATGCCAAACCTGTCAAGCCATATCCTTCAATTTGTGTTTCCGGCACTCCAAAAGAATCCTGTAGATAAAAATCAATTATTGAAGAGGTTCCCAATTCATCAGAAAAATATCCGAATTCAGTGTTGAAGTTTGCTAATCGTTGGAAGCCAATGCCAAATGATCCGCCTTTAAATGAGCTGTTTTCATAATCATCCTTTGTTTTGGCTATGACAACGCTAACATTTGGCAATGCAAAATTGGTAGTATTGTAAGACCTACTTTGGCCCATAAACCGAGTGTCAACCCCCCAATCGGTATAACCCATTGTCAGGCTTCCTTCTGATTTTCGGAAGAAACCCAATCCGGCAGGATTGCCTGCAATATTAGAAACATCTCCTCCTAGTGACCACTGTGTCCCGCCGACTCCCATGATTCGGGCAGAACCTGATGGAATCACATTGCTAAATCTGTATGCATCTTCATAGTATCCACTTTGGGCAAAAATGGAAGACGCTGAAATTATGAAAAAGGAGAAAATCAGAATTGATAGCCTCATTTAGAGTTTGTTTAGTTAGGGTAATAACGGAAAAGAGTTGATTTTGTGTCAACTGAGCTTGGCAAAAAAAAAGGGGAATTAATTTCCCCTTCCTGTTCTGGATCCTCCTGAGGAACTGCCCCCTGAAGAACCTCCCATGCTGCCTCCTGAACTCCTGCTAGGAGCACTGTAACTTGGACTTGAGCTGCTTCTACTTGGTGCGCTGTATCCGGGAGTATTATTGTTTGTTCTGCTTGGAGTAGTGCTCCTGTTATAAGAAGGACTTGTTGATCTTTGGTTATAAGAAGGAGCGGTCGATCTGTTGTAAGATGGGCTTGTACTTCTATTGTAGCTCGGTGAAGATGTTGATCTGCTTGGAGTGTATACATTTCCAGAGCTTCTGGAATTCGTTCCTCCAACAGTTGTAGAAGGTCTGGATGTAGGCATTGCACTTCTGGATCTGGAAGTAGCTCCTCGGTCAACTGCCGGAGAGTTCACATTTCTGGTGGTACCAGTAGCAACTCTTGATCTTGAATTGGAATAATAATCATTTTGAGAAGTACTGAAGTCTCTTGATGAAATTCTGGAGTTTTCAGATGAAGAAACAACTCTTCTATTGGTTGCACTACTGCTCATTGCATCATTTCTTGCTTGAGCTCGTGCGGTACTTGGTACAGCAGCTGAACTTGAATTTCCTCTGTATCCGGCTCCTGCTAATGAAGCACCTCTGGTAGGTCTTGCTCCAACTACTACATTTCTATCGCCATATTCTCCACCTGGAAGTACATAGATTGGGTATCCGTAACCGGGGTAACCATAAACAGGATACCCATAGCCATACATTGGATAGCCGAAACCGTACATCGGGTACATTGGGTAACCATACATTGGATATCCGAATCCAAAACCCATTCCCATATAAGGTGAGCCCCAACCGAATCCAATATTCATACTAAAGCCTGAGCCATAACCATAATAAGGATTGTAAAATCCTCCCATGCCATAACCTCCATATGCAAAACCAAGACCCACAGAAATAGCAGGATTGAAACCGCTATTCGATGGAGCTCCATTCGCATAATAATTATTGTAAACATTAATGTCTTTAACAGTATCAGAGGTAGCAGTTTCATCAAAATAAACTGTTCCTTCTTCCTGAACCTCTGTTTCAGATTGATACTTAGCTATGTAGTCAGGATTTACATTACGAGAGCTGAAGTTCTCTTGCGAGTAAGTTTCTTCATTCACAGAAGAAAGACTTTTAAATGATTCGGGCTTGTTGTTTTGGACAGCATATTCTGTAGCAACTTGCGTGTCTGAGGCCATAAAATACAGATTGTCCTGATCCGCATTTGTTGCAATCTTATTGGTACTGCAAGAAGCCAAAGCGAAGGAGCCGAGGATAAATGAAGTGGTGATAACCTTAATATTCTTCATGGTTGAAGTTGAATAGTTAATCTCTTATACGAGGCAAGAGGTGAAGGGTTATACTTTTTGGTTTATATTTGCCCTCCCCAATTTAGCGAAATTAAGAACAATTCATATCCCAATCAACCATAATGAGCAAAGGATTACCTAAGAGGAGTGAAGACTATTCACTCTGGTATAATGAGCTGGTGAAAAGAGCCGATTTGGCCGAAAACTCAGCAGTAAGAGGCTGTATGGTTATCAAGCCATACGGTTATTCCATTTGGGAAAAAATGCAAGCCGAGCTTGATCGCATGTTCAAAGAAACAGGTCATGTTAATGCTTATTTCCCGCTTTTTATTCCAAAATCCTTCTTGAGTAAAGAAGCAAGCCACGTGGCAGGATTTGCAAAAGAATGTGCAGTGGTGACTCATTATCGGTTAAAAAATGCGGAAGATGGATCCGGAATTATTGTGGATCCAGAAGCTAAATTGGAAGAAGAGCTGATCGTGCGCCCGACCTCTGAAACAGTAATTTGGAGCACTTACAAAAACTGGATTCAATCCTACAGAGATCTTCCTCTTTTGGTCAATCAATGGGCCAATGTGGTGAGATGGGAAATGAGAACAAGACTCTTCCTACGCACGACGGAATTTTTATGGCAGGAGGGTCATACCGCTCACGCTACCTCGAAAGAAGCAATGGATGAGACGGTGCAAATGATGAATATATATGCGCAGTTTGCCGAAGATTTTATGGCTTTGCCAGTGGTGAAGGGAATGAAAACTGCAAATGAACGATTTGCCGGAGCGGATGAGACTTTTTGTATCGAAGCTATGATGCAAGACGGGAAAGCACTTCAGGCAGGAACTTCGCATTTCCTCGGTCAGAATTTTGCCAAAGCTTTCGAAGTGAAATTTGCGACGAAAGAAGGCGGTCTCGATTATGTGTGGGGTACTTCTTGGGGAGTAAGTACACGCCTGATGGGTGCTTTGATCATGGCTCACTCAGACGATAATGGTTTGGTTTTGCCTCCGAAATTGGCGCCTTTTCAAGTGGTCATTGTTCCGATTTACAGAGGAGAAGCCGAATTGGAAGCAGTTTCAGTGAAAGCAAGAGAAATAATGTCAGAACTGAGAAAAGCCGGAATCACAGTAAAATACGATGATCGTGATACTCAGAAGCCAGGATGGAAATTTGCAGAATATGAATTGAAAGGTGTGCCTGTCAGAATTGCAATCGGACCAAGAGATCTTGAAAATGGAACCATCGAGATAGCGCGAAGGGATAATTTGACCAAAGAACAATTCGAACTTGTGTCTCTGCCAATTTCCGAAAAAATCTCTATTCTGCTGGATGAGATTCAGGAAGGGATCTATTCAAAGGCATTTAATTTCAGAACAGAAATGACCACGGAGGTTAATTCATGGGATGAGTTTAAAGAGGTATTAGATGGAAAGGGTGGATTTCTCTCTGCCCATTGGGATGGTACTCCGGAAACTGAAGAGAAAATAAAGGAACTTACAAAAGCGACGATTCGATGCATTCCTTTAAACAGAAAAGAAGAAACTGGTTCTTGTGTTTACACGGGTAACCCTTCGCAAGGAAGAGTCCTTTTTGCAAAAGCTTATTAAATTGAAAACCCGGCTGAACCGGGTTTTTTTTCTTTTTACCTCGCCTTATCAAGGATTCTCGTATTTTAGGGACTTAACTCGCACTGAATCGGAATGACGATTTTAATTTTATCCAGCCTTCTTCTCATTGGATTGATTCTCCTTTTGGCCGAGGTGATCTTTATTCCGGGAACTACTGTTGTTGGGATCTTCGGCTTATTAGTAAGCCTAACAGGGGTTGTTTATGCTTTTGTAAGTTACGATCAGGTCACTGCTTCCTGGATTACAGTGGTAGCTGTTGCTCTCAACTTTGCAGCGATAGTCTACGGCTTCAGATCGGGAGTTTGGAATAAATTTTCTTTGAAATCTTCCATGCAAGGCGGAGCATTTGATGGCAGGACAATCGGACTTGAAGAAGGAATGACTGGAAAAGCAGTTTCAGATATCAAACCAATCGGGAAAGCTCAGTTTGGAGATTCTATTTATGAAGTAAAATCAGAGCAGGGATTCATTCCTGTGGACACAGAAATCAGTATCATCAAAATCGAAAACAATAAAATACTAGTAAAATAATATGGATGCATCAAATTCAATGTTCGTTTTAGTCGCTGCTTTGGCAGGGATAGTACTCCTTTTCACCTTTTTATATTTCGTCCCGGTAAGTCTTTGGATCACTGCACAATTTTCCAATGTGAAAGTTGGTTTGCTGGAATTAGTTGGAATGAGAATCCGAAAAGTACCGCCAAGTGTCATAGTTAATTCACTCATTACAGCCACTAAAGCAGGGCTTGACTTGACAACCAATGATTTGGAAACCCACTTCCTAGCTGGGGGAAATGTTCAAAATGTAATCCGGGCACTCATCTCTGCTGACAAGGCAAATATCAACCTGACTTTCAAGCAAGCTACTGCGATTGATTTGGCTGGTCGAGATGTTTTTGAAGCCGTTCAGATTTCAGTTAATCCTAAAGTAATCAACACTCCAAATGTAGCTGCGGTAGCTGCAGATGGAATTCAGTTGATCGCAAAAGCAAGAGTAACTGTGCGAGCTAACATAGCTCAGTTGGTGGGTGGTGCAGGTGAGGAAACGATTCTGGCAAGGGTAGGTGAGGGAATTGTAACCTCTATCGGTTCTTCCATTAACCATAAGACGGTTTTAGAAAATCCTGATAAAATCTCAAAATTGGTTTTATCAAGAGGCCTGGATGCCGGAACAGCTTTTGAAATTCTGTCCATCGACATCGCGGATATTGACGTGGGAACAAATATTGGTGCGAAACTCCAGATCGATCAGGCATCCGCCGACTTGAAAGTAGCAGAAGCAAGAGCGGAAGAAAGAAGAGCAATGGCTGTGGCGCTGGAGCAGGAAATGAGAGCCAGAAATGTTGAAATGAGAGCCAAAGTAATCGAGGCGGAAGCTGAAATCCCAAAGGCGATTGCCGAGGCTTTCCGCTCAGGTAATCTTGGTATAATGGATTATTATAAAATGGAAAACATCAAGTCTGATACAGCGATGAGAGATTCGATCGCAGGTTCAGAAATTGACCCGAAAGACTCAGGCAAAGGAAAAAATGAAAAGAAATAAAAAAGGGGCTCAGGCCCCTTTTTTATTTCTCTTTCCGGTTGGTTCAATTACCTGAACTATGACAGGTTCGTATAAATTTTTTGTAAGAATCTGTCCATTGATCCAATCAACCAATATTTCCTGGTATGCCAGAGGTAAAATAATTTCACCAGCCTCATTGATTATTCCGGTCAACCCATCTTTGTTGACTACCAGAAAGCCTTTTTTCTCCCTGCGAATATCCTGAAACTCAGTTGGCAACAAGCCATTTCCTTTTGGATCAAGCAGCCCTGTCTTACCTTCTTTTTCAACAAGAAAGTAATCATCTGTTGTTCTGAAAATATTGTCAAATCCCTCCGGGTTAATTGTCTCTCCTGATGTGTTGATCAGGTAAAATTTACCTGCATTTTTAGCGATTGAGATTCCTTTTACAAATGGTTTTATTTCTTCCCACTGAGGAGTTGAAATGATTTCTCCCGAGGAATTTAAAAGTCCCCAGCTTGAAGTGTTTCGGTAGGTAGCGAGTTTCTCTGTGAATAATGACACCTCTGAAAATTGAGCCGGAATAATCCACGTCCCGGACGAATTCACATAGCCGACAACTCCTTTTGCTTTCGCAGGGAAAAGACCTTCTGTGCCCAAATCAATTTGGTCCACGCTATCCGTAGGCTGCACCAGCCAACCGGATTTTCCAAGCAATCCTAGCTTACCATCTCTGAATCGAACGTTATACAAATTATTACCAATCATTTTCACTTCTTCAATACCCACTGCGTCCAGAAGGATTCCATCTTCTTCCATGACCCGGCGGAGCTTTCCATGGATGTATTCGAGCATCAATCCGTTTTGGAGAGTGATTTCATGAAATGAATTGTATCTGATATTGGATTGAATTTCATTTCCCTCGATCAGCAGATATTGTCTTTCATCAAAGCCGTAATAAAAATTCCCCTTTGTATGTTCCAATCGATCGATTACGGGATCCATCACATAGTCACCTTCTCTGTTGATCAAACCAAATCCGCTAGCTTCCTTCGCGAGTAAAAAATTGCCTTCGTTTTCTTGGAGCAGCTCGTAGGTTTTTTCACGATTTTTAGAAAGTGGCAAGAAATATTCGTTTCCTTTTCGGGCAACAAGCATTCCCAAGCGGGTTAATCTTGCTTCATCCAGCTGGCCAAGCGGAGTGGTTTTTCCTGTTCCTCTTTCAAACAGCCAATAATTCTCTCCTTTTTTTGCCAGCAAAAGATTGTAATAGGTCTGGATCTCATCGTATTCCAAAGGAAGTACCAATTGACCATATTCATGGTATGCTCCGATTCCATTTTCCCCCTTTACCAAAATCCAAGGCTCCAAATATTGGTAAACCTCCTTGCCTTGGAGAACTACGGCCGGTGTCAAATCTTTAGAAAGAAGAGAAATTTCATCTCCTTTTTTTCCGATTCTTACAGTCTCGCTCAACAGTTCAATGTTATCATACATCAATCTGGATTGAAGTTGAATTTGCTCATTGTAGACTTCCCAGGTTTGTGCTTGGGATAAAGTGCTAAAATAAAAGCTGCAGAGAAGACAAATAGACAGGGTATATTTTTTATTCATCAAGAGGGTAATTTCAGAATTGGCTTAAAGATAAATGACCAAAGAATTGCAACAATCCTTTGGTCATTTATTCAAAAATAAAGTTTCGATTATTTTTCAGTTTTAATTTTATCGAGGTCAAAGAGATCTGAGATGATTTCGATCATTTCCTCAGCCTGATCTCTTTTGCATGCTGCTCTGAGTTGTACCACTGGTACTTTCAGGATTTTCTGCATCATACTTTTGGTTATTCTGTCGATCACAGCGTATTCTTTTTCGTCAGCATTTTTCAGGAATCGGCTGAGCTCTTCTTGCCTGATTGCTTCCAGTGATTGCTTCAGTTTGTTGATGGTGGGGGAGACCATCATTTCTTTTTTCCAGCCGTAAAATTCCTCGATGCTCTCATTGATGATCTCTTCAACCTTTGGGATGGAAGCCATTCTCTTTTCGAGAGCTTCGGTTGCTTTACTTCGAATATTATCAACGTTGTAAAGAATTACTCCTGGCACATCCTCAACTGAAGGTTCGATACTCCTTGGTACAGATAGGTCTACAAGAAGTTTGTAGCTCTGAATTTGAAATTTTTTAACCAATGCTTTGGTAATGAACGGGTCAGAGAGCATGATAGAGCTGACGATCACATCTGCTTCTTCCATTGCTTCAAAGACATTTTCGAAAGGAACAACTTCAAATCCAAGTTCAGCTGCGATTTCCTCCGCTTTTGCAAAAGTTCTGTTTGTGATTTTCACCTTTGCATCCGGAAGGTGAACCATGTTTTTTGCCACATCTTCCCCTATTTCTCCAACACCGATTAGAAGTATTCTTGGCTGGAAAGTATTGGATGTAAGGCTGTCGATCAACTCGATGGTTGCGTAGGATAGAGAAGCAGCTCCATCTCTGAAAGCAGTTTCCTGAACAATTCTCTTACTTGTAAAGAAAACTGTATGCATCAAACGATGTAAAAAAGGACCCGCCATATCCAGATCTGCAGCGGCCTGATAGGATCTTTTTACCTGATTTGAGATTTGAATATCTCCTACCACCTGGGCTTCCAAGCCAATAGAAACTCTGAATAAATGAGAGATGGCAGCACGATCGTCGTTGAAAATCTGAAAATATTCGAGATAGTTGACCACATCGGAAAGGCCTTTTTCCAATCCGATCAATTTGATGATCTCGGTGCTTAACTCGAGATCATGGCTGTAATAAACTTCAGTGCGGTTACAGGTAGATAAAATCAACACATCGTTCAAACTGAAAAACTCTCTCAGTTTCAATAGGATGCTGTGAATTTCCCGCTCATTTAAAGAAATGAGTTCTCTGATTTGTACGGGAGCTGTTTTGTGTGATAAACTTAATGCTCTAAACTTAATATGCATCGTTCCGAGTCTTGGCTTGCAAATTTAACAGACATTGGCGGGTGAAGAGTCCATTTTTACTCGCATTGTGTCAATTTAGAATTTATCTAAATAGACGCTTTGATTTGATCTGCAAATATCGAAAATTTTGATTTTAACTTTTATTAATATTAACTTATACGTTATTGATTGTTTCTATCTCCACCTGATTGTTTTTTATGAGGAGCAAATTTTTCTATTGGCTTAAGACTTATCTCGGTTTTTCGAGAAAAGAATCGCATGGATTTCTGATGTTGCTGCCTTTCCTGGGAATCTTGATCATTGTACCAAGCATAATCCGGCACTTTAAATCAGCTAATTCAGAAGATTTTCATGTGAGTTTTGCCAGTCGGATTGATAGTATGGAAAAAGCCGGTTTGGTTATGGTGAAATCGCCCGGTCCAGTTTTTAACCCGCAGGACACTGTTAAAAAATCAACACTCGATAAGCAGCTTGAAAATATTCAACGGGTATCGTTTTCAGAAGCTGATTCAATAATCCTTCAGATTGTTCCTGGGATAGGACCCGGAACGGCCGGAAGAATTATCAAATACAGAGAAAACCTGGGTGGATTTTACAGCACCAGTCAATTGAGTGAAGTGTATGGCATGAAACCCGAAACGATTGAATTGATGTGGGAATTTTTTGAGTTCGCTCCTGTAATATTTAGGAAAATCAACTTGAATCAAGGTACTATTGAGGAGATTTCTTCCCACCCTTACGTGACTTATGGTGAGGCCAAAGTGATTGTAGCTTACCGAAATCAGCATGGAGTTTATGAGTCAGTTGACGATTTGATGAAAATCAGGATCTTCAAAGAAGAATGGATCAGAAAACTCGCACCATATTTGGATTTGGGCTAAAAACCAAAGTTGGACACGGGTTTTTAAATATTTTTCAGTCAATATTTTCCATCTTTGAATCATGGATTCCATTCAGGGACAGATTCAATTACCATCTCTCAACCTTCCGCCCATCGAACCAACTCTTCAGGAAAAAGATGGAAAAATGATGATTTTTGATGCCCTGAGAAAAAAGTACCTGTTACTAACTCCTGAAGAATGGGTGAGGCAGCATTGGATTTCTTTTCTGATTAAAAACCTGAATTTCCCGAAAGGTCTCCTTGCTCTGGAAAAGGGATTGATTTACAATCAGTTACAAAAAAGGACCGATTTGGTAGTTTGGGACAAGGATGGAAATCCCTATTTGCTAATTGAATGCAAAGCCCCTCAAATTAAACTTACTCAAAAAGTCCTGGAGCAGGCATGTCTGTATCAGAAAAAGCTCCAAACCAAGTTTTTGATCCTCACAAATGGCAATCAACATATAAATTTGGGATGGGATGAAAAAAATCAGACCTTTGTTCAACTAAATGATTTTCCTCATCCGCCGAATTAGTAATATTTTTTACATGAATAGTAATATAGTTTATATGATATTTGTCATTCAATTTTTCTAACTTAATAGTCGAAAAGTATACCTATCCAGCTATGTCTACCAATCATTCACCAAATACACCTTGTGAGCTTTGTGCAAGCAGGAAATATTCTTTGCTTTCAGATTTATCAGAGGCTCAGGTCTGTACTATATCAGATCATAAAAATCTGATTTCTCACCGAAAGGGTCAAATTTTGTATTACGAGGGTACTAAGCCTCTTGGGATTTTTTGCATTAACGGCGGAGTTGTCAAAGTCTATAAGACAGCCTCCAACGGAAAAGAGCAAATTCTTCATTTAGCCCAAAAAGGAGATTTCCTTGGTTATGCTGCCCTTTTGGGTGAGGAGAATTACACCAATTCTGCAATGATCATCGAGGATGCGAAAATTTGCTTTATTCCCAGGGAATCATTTTTGACCACACTTTTCAATAATACTCCATTCTTTAAGCGAATTACCAAAGCACTCAGTCATGAAATCGGGGTGATGGAAGAAAAGCTAACGGATGCGACTCAGAAAAGTATTCGGGAGCGCCTTGCCTACGTTTTGATTCAGCTCGCCAATTGTTACGGAGTCGAAGGAGGAGAAAGTCAAAGAATCGATTTGATCCTGAGCAGAGAAGAAATCGCAGGAATGGTAGGAACCGCTACGGAATCTGTGATACGATTACTTTCAGAATTCAAAAAAGATAATTTGATCGACCTGGATGGCAAGCGGATCATCGTAAAGGACAAACGTGGATTGGCTCGATTATCTGATTTCTACGCCTGATTCGAACCAGAGCCTTTTCTTTTGGGTTAGACGGTCATGAAGTTCAAAAACAGATTATGTCTTGCCTTTCTGGCCTTTGCTTTTATTTCATCCTTTTTATTTTTTGGGGAAGCTCATGCTCAATCCCCAGCTTATAAAACCCTTTTAAAAGGGCTTTATGATGATGAATTTCCAACAGTCCAGCCAACCCAAATATACAGCCTGAAGAATTATCAGGTTTTGGATACCCGGGAAAAGGAAGAATTCGAAGTCAGCCATTTGCAGGGAGCAAGGTGGGTCGGGTATGATACTTTCAGTCTCGAAAAAGTAGAAGGCCTGGATAAAAACCAACCTGTATTAGTCTACTGCACTGTCGGTGCCAGATCTCAGGAGATTGGCAAAAAACTACGTGAAGCTGGTTTTAAGCAGGTTTACAATCTTTATGGAGGGATCATTCATTGGTCCAATGAAAGCCAGCCTTTATTCAAAGATTCCCTGCCAACCAAGCAAGTTCATACTTATAGCCGGACATGGGGAGTTTGGCTCACTTCCGGGGAGAAAGTTTATTGATTCCTACCTTACTTAGTCTCCCTGACGACATTACCCCGAAACTCAACATCTTATTTTTGCTTTGGTACGTAAATCAGACCAAAACCAAACTCCAATGAAATTCATTAAGTCAATATTCTACTCGTTTTTGCTTTTTACAATTTTTTCCTGCCAAACTTCGGTTCCCGGAATGGCCGGAACCACACCTCCGAGCCACCAAATCTGGGATCAGTTGGTGAAAGCAAATGTTAGCCCAACCGGAATTGTGAATTACAAAGGGTTTATAAAAGAAAAAGCCAAGCTTGACCAATATCTCAAACTCATCAGTGAAAATGCTCCTGACCGAAAAACCTGGTCAAAGCAGGAGCAACTGGCTTATTGGATCAATGCTTACAATGCGTTCACTGTCAAATTGATCGTTGATAATTACCCGGTAAAAAGTATCCGGGATTTGGGTCCTGAGCTTAAAATCCCTTTGATCAAGGATGTCTGGCATTATAAATTTTTCAAAATCGGAGGAGTAGAATCCAGCTTGGATGAGATTGAGCATTCTATTCTTCGAAAGGAATTTGAAGAGCCAAGAATTCATTTTGCAATCAATTGTGCTTCAGTTTCATGCCCTCCTTTGTTGAATGAGGCATTTATGGCTTCGAAACTGGAAGCTCAACTTGACAAAGTCACCCGAGGATTCATCAATGATTCTTCCAGAAATAAGATAACTGCTGACAATGCTCAGATTTCTTCCATTTTCTCCTGGTTCAAAGGTGACTTTACAAAGAAGGGCAGCCTGATTGATTTTCTTAATCTTTACAGTAAGGTGAAAATCAAATCGACAGCCAAGATTTCTCACCTTGATTACAATTGGAATCTAAATGAATAGCCTGAATTAGATCGGAGAATTGGTAAATTCCGTTTTCTAACCAAACTTTCTTTTCAATGAGCTCCAATCGTCACGTGGTATTTGTCGGGAACGGAATCGCAGGAATCACTTGTGCAAGAAACCTCCGCAAGCTTGATGACCAGGTTAGAATCACCGTAATCTCGGGAGAATCGAAATATTTTTTCTCTCGTACGGCTCTGATGTATGTCTACATGGGGCATATGAAGTTTGACCATATCCAGCCATATGAGGATTGGTTTTGGGAGAAAAACCGAATCGAACTCAAAGAAGCTTGGGTAGAAAAAGTTGATTTTCAGAGTAAAAACCTGGAGTTTAAAACCGGAGAAAAACTTGGCTACGACGAGCTTGTGATCGCTTCCGGTTCCAAGCCGAATAAATTTGGCTGGCCTGGTCAGGATCTTAAAGGAGTTCAAGGTTTGTATTCCAAGCAAGACCTCGAACTCATGGAAGAATCAACCAATTCAGGAGTGGAGAGAGCCGTGATCGTGGGTGGAGGATTAATCGGGATTGAGATGGCGGAGATGCTTGCCTATAAGAAGATCCCTGTTACTTTTTTGGTCAGAGAAGTTGGTTTCTGGGATAATGTCTTGCCCAAAGAGGAATCTCTGTTGGTTGGAAGGCATATCATGGAGCATCATATTGACCTTCGATTAGAATCAGAATTGCAGGAAATAATCGGCGATTCCGATGGACGAGTGAAGGCTGTTCGGACAAAATCAGGCGAGGAAATCAAGTGCCAGTTTGTAGGATTGACAGCGGGAGTAACGCCAAATATAGATTTTTTGAGAAATTCAGAATTGGAATTAAATCGAGGTGTAAAAGTGGATTTGAGTTTCCAAACTAATATTCCTAATGTCTACGCAATCGGAGATTGTGCCGAATTCAATCAGGCACCTGCATCAGACCGAAGACCCATTGAGCAGGTTTGGTACACCGGCAGAATGCATGGCGAAACTTTGGCTAATACTCTTGCCGGGAAAAAGCTTGTCTATAAGCCCGGAATTTGGTTTAACTCAGCCAAATTCCTGGATATCGAATATCAGACTTACGGAACTGTACCTGCGATGTGGGATTCTGAAAAGACTCAATCATTTTACTGGGAGCATTCCGGAGGAAAAGTAGCTTTCCGCATGCTGATGGATAATTCCGGAATAATTTTAGGAATCAACAACTTTGGGTTCAGGCTTAGACATGAGTTTTTTGACAAAGCCATCGGAGAAAAATGGGCAGCGTCCAAAGTGATCGCTAACCTTGAAAAGGCCAATTTCGATCCTGAGTTTTTTGCACCTTATTATATCGAGATTCAAAAGGCTTTTAAAAGCCAATTCGGAAGTGATTTTGCCATTTCCAAAAAATCATTCATTCAAAAACTATTCGGGGCAAGGGTATGAAGACGATTCAAAAAATAGGAATTCTACTCTTTCTGATCGGTTTGGGATCATTTATCCTGATATCTTTTTCGGGAAATTATTCAATTGACGAAGCTTTGGTTCGGGCAAATACCAAGGAAATCCATCAAGAAAAGATGGCGGAGATTCTCGCACCGATGTACGGTGAGACGTATTTCTCCAACTTCTCTTTTTTGAGTGCTTTTGGAGATAATTTCAATGGGTACAACGATCAACTCAAAGATCAATCGCTATGGGATCAGGTGATTTGGGATGATTACAGCTTCGCTTTGGCGAAAGCCGCAATCTCCAGTCCGGTAACAGAAAACCCATGGCTTTTCTTATTCCTATCGATAGGATTGGCTGTTTTGGGAGGTCTGCTATACAATCTTCCAAGCTATTCCGGCGAACCTGAAGGTATTAAAAACAACGGGATTTTCCATTCTTCTATGAAGGCAAAAGGATGGATGGGAATGATCACCGGGTCATTTTTGATTTTATTCTACATCGTTTTGTATTGGTATCCAGCATATATAGTCAACTTGGTTTGGATGGTCGATCCGATCAGCCAGATGCTTTCCGGCAATCCGGCCAGTCAATGGTTTTTATATGGATTGATCTACACGCTGGCGATCATCGTGATGGGAATCCGCATGTTTCGCAAGTATCGGGGCAATAAGTACCAGCAACTCCGCACCGCCTCGGTCATGTTCTTTCAGACAGCTTTTGCTTTTCTGATTCCGGAAGTTCTTGTATTGCTGAATCAGCCTTATTTCGATTTCAAAAATATCTGGCCACTCGATTACGACTTCTTTTACGATTATCAGATTGACACATTTTTGAGTTCCGGTGGTGTTGGGATGTTTATGCTGATTTGGGGTATCTTATTGATCATCATAGGAGTGCCGCTTTTCACGTATTTCTTTGGTAAAAGATGGTACTGCTCCTGGGTTTGCGGTTGCGGAGGCCTGGCGGAAACCGTCGGCGATCCATTTCGGCAGCTTTCTGACAAGTCAGTAAAAGCCTGGAAATACGAGCGCGTGATCATTCACAGCGTTCTGGTTTTAGCCGTAGTAATGACCGCTGTCACGATTGCTAACTACTTTTCGGGATTTAGCTTTTTGGGAAATGTCACGAACCAGCTACATTCGTTTTATGGTTTTGCGATCGGATCTGCTTTTGCCGGAGTGGTAGGCACAGGTTTCTATCCATTCATGGGCAACAGAGTTTGGTGCCGGTTTGGATGTCCTTTGGCAGCATACCTCGGGATCGTTCAGCGATTCAAGTCCCGTTTTAGAATCACAACCAATGGAGGCCAATGCATATCTTGCGGTAATTGTTCCACTTACTGCGAAATGGGAATCGATGTCCGCGCTTACGCCCAAAAGGGACAAAACATTGTCAGATCGAGTTGTGTTGGATGCGGAGTTTGCTCAGCAGTCTGTCCAAGAGGAGTTTTGAAGTTGGAAAATGGTCCTGAAGATGGCAGAATCCATGATTTACCGATTATTATTGGAAATAATTCCATCAAGTTGAATGTGTAAATGATCTTCTTATACCTTTTGATTGGGGTTTATGCTCTGGGTATGCTGTTTATATTTGTTTACAGTCTTGCCCAAGGTCATTTACTTTTGAATTTTCTGAAAGCGAGAAAATCACTGGCGAATGTACCGAAGGTTTCTCCCAAAGTTTGGCCCAAAGTCACCATTCAGCTTCCTGTTTTCAACGAGCTTTACGTGGTTGAGCGATTGATAGAAGCGGTTGCCAAAATAAATTATCCCAAAGAATTGCTTGAAATCCAGCTCCTGGATGATAGCACAGATCAGACTTCCGAGTTGATCAAATCAAAGATCCGGTATTTTCCAGAGGTCAATTTCCAGTATATTCATCGAACCAATCGGCAAGGATTTAAAGCTGGGGCTTTGAAAGAAGGATTAGAAAAAGCGTCGGGTGAATTCATCGCGATCTTTGATGCAGACTTCATCCCCGATCCGAACTTTTTACTGAAGACTATCCCATATTTTTCCTCCGAAAAGATCGGAATGGTCCAGACCCGATGGACTCATTTGAATCAGAATTATTCCCTGATCACCCGTTTGCAGGCTTTTGCCTTGGACGCTCATTTCCTGATTGAGCAGATCGGGAGAAACAGCCAACATGCTTTTATCAACTTCAACGGAACCGGAGGAATTTGGCGAAAAAGCTGCATTATCGATGCCGGGAATTGGCATGACGATACACTGACGGAAGATCTAGACCTGAGTTATCGTGCTCAACGCAAAGGATGGGAATTCATATATCGGCCGGAAATCGAATCTCCCGCCGAGCTTCCGCCGATCATGTCGGCTGTAAAGTCTCAGCAATTTCGATGGACAAAGGGAGGTGCTGAGTGTGCGGCAAAGCATGCAAAAGGTGTTTTGGCAGAAGACTTGCCATTTTCTACCAAATTTCACGCAATGGCACACCTGTTCAACAGTACTATTTTCATTGCGGTTTTATTGGTGAGTTTCAGCAGCATCGGAGTATGGTGGGCAGGATATCTTGGCCTGATTCCTTCGGAATTAGTAAAGGTTACAGGCTTATTTATGATTGGTTTTGCGATCATAGCCGCTGTTTACATGATTTCTTATTTCTACAATAAAAGAGGATTCTGGAGAAGTCTTTTTCAGGCTTTCTATATGCTGCCCTTGTTTCTCTCCATTTCCATGGGATTAGCTTTGCACAATGCACAGGCGGTTTTTGAAGGATTTTCAGGAAAAAAATCACCTTTCATCCGCACTCCAAAATTCAATCTCGAAAGTGGAAAATCGGCGCTTCACTCAAATCTTTACATCAATTTCAGAATCCCCGTGACCACATGGTTTGAGGGGATTTTGGGTTTGGTTTTTGGAGGAATGGTCTATCTCAGTTTCAAAGAAAGCAACTTTATCCTCTTGCCATTTCACATCATGCTGGCCTTCGGTTATGCGACGGTTTTCATCAGCTCATTCAAATCTTATGGCCTTGGCCGATAGAAATTTCCATGCATAATCCCCCGATTATTGACGTCATCATTCCTGCGTACAACGAGGAAAAGTCGATCCCGAAAGTCCTGGCAGAAATCCCAAACATCGTTCGTCACATCGTAGTAGCCAATAATAATTCAACCGACCGAACGGGAGAAGCTGCAAAAGCTGCTGGTGCAGAAGTGGTTTTTGAAGGGCAAAAAGGATATGGAAAGGCTTGTCTCACAGCGATGGATTGGATCCGAATTCAGGAAGTTCATCCGGATATTGTCGTTTTTTTGGACGGTGATTACAGTGACTATCCGGAGGAAATGACAGACTTAATCCGACCTATTTTAGACCGGAAAGCTGATATGGTGATTGGGTCCAGAGCTTTGGGGAAAAGAGAATCTGGTTCGATGACTTTTCCGCAGGTTTTTGGAAACTGGCTGGCCACGACGATGATGCGCTACATGCAAGGAGCAAGATTTTCTGACTTGGGACCGTTTCGGGCAATACGTTGGAAAAAGCTTTTGGAACTCAATATGATAGACCAAAACTTTGGATGGACTATCGAGATGCAGATCAAGGCGCATCAAAAAGGACTTCGGTATACCGAGGTTCCGGTAAATTATCGGAAGCGAATCGGAGTTTCCAAAGTCAGTGGAACTGTAAAAGGAGTCTTTGGTGCAGGATACAAGATTATTTTTACGATTTTTAAGTATTGGTAAAAAGTACTCAGTGACAGTAATCAGTTTGCAGGAGTAGAAACCCAATTTGACATGATCCATTAATTCGATATGAAAACCGGTATACTCATTTTCCTTACCTCTCTTCTCCTTTTCTCCTGCGGAACTTCAGGTCGGGAAGGTGTCAATGAAGAGCAGTTTTCGAAGTATTGGTATCAGGGAAAAGCAGAAATCAATGTCTTTGATTTAGTGCAAAGCCGATATGGAGAGGATCGCCCTGGCAAAGCAGTCATGATCTTTGTGACGGAAGATTTTTCGAAGAAAAAACAAGTCAAACTTGACAATCCTGAGTCAGCCGGAGCAGATGCTCAGAAAGTCCTGAAACTGAATATGACCCGGGAGTTTGTGACCGGAGTCTATCCTTACCACACCATGCTTTCGGTTTTTTCACCTGTTTATGATGAAGTGAAAGCACCCAAAATTACCAGTTCAGTGACGGAATGGTGCGGGCAATCCTTTTCCCAGCTCAACTGGAAAAACAGCTCGTATCAGGCAACACTCTTTTCCTATTTTGAAAAAGAAGGCGATCAGGAGATGAGCATCAATGCATTGGCTGAAGATGAACTCTTCAATCTGATTCGACTCAATCCTGACTTGGTGCCGATGGGCGATACCAAATTGATCCCAGGATTGGTTTTTTACAGATTTGCACATATTCCCCTGAAAGCTGAAGAAGCAACAATATCGCGCAGGGAAACAGGATCAAACCAATCTGAAATCGAAGTCACGTATTCGGAAATCGGCCGCAAACTTGTCATTCGTTACAATCAGTTTTTCCCTTACGAAATCATAGCATGGCAGGAAATTCAAACCAAACCGGATGGCAAGCAGGAAATCACATCCGCAACCAGAATAAAGCTTTCGATGTTGGATTACTGGAACAAAAATGAAGCGATTTTTGAAGGACTGAGAAAGGACTTAGGACTTTGAATGCCACGCTGAAAACTTCAATTCAAGTCCTGCTTTTCATCTTGATTCTTGCAGGAACTTACTTTTTGGGCAATCTGGTTCCCCGAACTGATTTCCAATTCACCTTCGGAATATATGTGGTTCTGTTTGGGTCAATGATTTTGATTTACGTGCTGAGTGATGAAAAAACCCCTTGGTTTTGGATCTTTTTAGCTGGCATAATTTTGAGATTTTCGCTGTTTTTGTCGATTCCTATCTGGTCGGATGATTTTGCGAGATTTCTATGGGATGGAGAATTGCTCCGATTAAATGAAAATCCCTACTCCGAAACTCCCGGTCAATGGATGCAAAATCATCCTATAGAAACCACCGAACTGCAAAAAAACCTCTTTGGATATTTGAATTCGCCCGACTATTTCTCAGTCTATCCACCACTAAATCAGGCTGTCTTTTGGCTGGCAGCCAAATCAGGACAAGGTACAATCTGGAACGGCGTCCTGGGACTTCGGATCTTGATGATCCTGGGAGAAATCGGCGTTTTTTTTATGTTTTTGAAGGTTTTCAAACTCTTCGAAATACCCATCAATAAGCTTTGGCTGTATTGGATAAATCCGCTGATCGTCATTGAAATCACCGGAAACCTCCATTTTGAGGGTTTGGTTTTGCTGCTTTTGCTTGCCGCCATCTTTCATCAGGGGCTTAAAAAATCGCTTTTGTCCGGAGTCTTTTGGGGACTTTCTGTCGGGGTCAAACTCCTTCCGTTAATGTTGTTGCCTGCTTGGATTGCATTTTCCAAAACTCAAAAAAATCTGATTTTCTGGATAGGAGCTGGAGTTGCAGTCGGGCTGAGTTTTATTCCTTTGTTGATCGATTCTTCCTGGTTTAATTTCTTTCAAAGCCTGAAACTCTATCAGGGTAAGTTTGAATTCAACGCTTCCATTTATTACTTGTTGAGGGAAGTTGGATTCTGGATCCAAGGGTATAATACCATTGCCGATCTGACAAAAATCATGAGTGCTTTGACCCTTATTGGAATTCTGTATGTCAGCTGGAAAAGGAAGCCGCAAACACTTCCTAAGATAGCAGAACTCTGGGTTTTGATCTATTTGATTTACCTGATTCTCCAGCCTGTTGTGCATCCGTGGTATTTGATTCCCGGTTTTGGTTTGAGTTTGCTAACCAACAAAAAGGCATTTCTGGTTTGGACTTTCACTGTGATATTTTCTTATCAGGCGTATGAAAATGAGGTTTTCGATGAAAATCCTTTGTTTCTCCTGGCTGAATATGCGGTCCTTTTTCAGGTCATCTTAGTCGATTATTTACTCCCAAAAAGAAAAACTAACTTGAGCCAATGAAGCATTTAACCCGATTTTCAGTTTTGATTGCATTGCTGATTTTTGGTTTTGGTTGTGCCAAAAGTCCGGAAAAGCAAGCTCAGGAAATTCTCGAAAAATCCATGGAAGCGCATGGTGGATCAGAGAAATGGGAGAAAGTTACCAGCCTGAAATTTCGAAAATGGACCCGCTTGCTCACCGACAGTGGGTCAGTTGAAAGTGAATTGGAACAACTGTTGGAGTTTCGGATGAAGCCGTTTTTCGAAGGGAAAATCACCTGGACAAAGGATTCTGTCGAGCATATTTCCATTTGGGATGGGTCTCAGATAAAATATTTCATGGGAGGAAATGAGATTCAGAATGCGGATTTTCTGAAGACAAAAAAGGCGGACTTTGACGCTGCTTTTTATGCAGTTGCGCAGCCGTGGAAACTGCTGGATGATGGCACTAATCTGAGTTATGACGGACAAAAAACTCTCGAAAATGGTCAATTGGCTGAAGTAATTAAAGTTGATTATGGTCCGGAATCAGATAAATGGTGGTATTACTTTGACCCGGTTTCCTTCCAATTGATTGGGAATGAAGTTCAGCTCAAAGATCATCGAAGCCTGATTTATACGCTGACAAATGAGCAAGCCGGTGACTTGGTTTTGCATGGAAAGCGAGTGAGTCACCGAGTAAATGAGAAAGGTGAAAAACTCTATACCCGAGCTGAGTATTTATATTCGGAGTATGTTATCACTTTTTAAGGAGTGGCGTTAAAATCTGAAGTTTGTTTAAATAAATTCAAGTTGAAAATTCAAAAAATGAAAAAGGAAATCTATCTGATTGGGTTATTGATTCTGGGGCTTTTCGCCTCTTGTGATTCTCGTACGGAAGCAGAAAAAATCGTTGACAAATCAATCGAGGCTCATGGCGGAAAAATCTATGAAACTGCCAAAGTCGAATTTGATTTCAGAAACATGCATTACTCGATTTTCAAAAATCAAAATGCATTTGAATACATCAGAGAATTCACTGATTCCACAGGAACCGTAAAAGATGTTCTCAACAATTCCGGCTTTGTGCGAACTGTAAACCGAGCAAAAATTGACACGTTACCCGAGGAACGGATCGGGGCATTTTCAAGATCAGTTAATTCAGTCGCGTATTTTGCTTTTCTCCCATATGGATTAAATGATGAGGCAGCGGTCAAAACTTATCTGGGAGAGACGGATTTGAAAGGTGAAAAATATCATCTGATCAAAGTCACTTTTGTACCGGAAGGTGGAGGAGATCATTATGAAGATGTGTTTTTATACTGGATAGGGACAGAGGATTTTTTCATTGATTACATGGCGTATAGTTACCATACCGATGGAGGAGGAGTACGAATGCGAGAAGTGAGCGGGGTGCAGGAAGTGGGAGGGATTCGCTTTCAAAATTACCTGAACCTCAAGTCTGAGGATAAAGAGACGCCGGTTGAAGAAATGCAAGCACTCTACGTTGACGGTAAATTAGAGCTATTATCCGAGATAAATCTCGAGAATATCAAAGTGGAAGTTATTTCTAAGTAACTTAATTTCAACAAGTAAACCTTTCAAAATCAATCCACTTGAAGCCAGTTTTCACCAAATATCTTTTTAGCTCTGTCGGCATGATTTTGTTCATGTTTATGGCTTGGTGGTTTCTTCCTGAGGAGCAACTTTTGGTAGCTACCGAGAAATGGAAAGGCGTTTGCTGGGTCGGAAGCCGTGCGCCTCTCGAGGGTGGTGAATTACGCGCTTTGAAAGCAACCGGAGCGGATGCTATTTCCCAGACTCCCTTTGGCTGGCAAAGTGAGGTTAACAATCCGGAAATCCGCTGGGATCTCGCCAATGAGAAAAAATGGTGGGGCGAATCGGCTTACGGAATGCAGGCAACTCTTGATTCAGCTCAGCATTTGGGTATCACCAATATGCTGAAACCTCATCTTTGGGTAAGAGGAAGCTGGCCGGGAGAAATTGAGATGAAGAACGATGCAGATTGGAAACTGTGGTTTGAAAATTATACAGCCTTCATCCTAGATCATGCAAAGTTTGCAGAGAAATTGAAATTCCCTTTGCTCTGCATCGGTACCGAACTTGAGAAAACCTCTCAGCGAGATGATGATTGGAGAAAAGTAATTGCTGAAATAAGAAAGGTCTATTCCGGTAAATTGGTCTATGCAGCAAACTTCACAGAGTTTGAGAAAGTGACATTTTGGGATGAGCTCGATTACATCGGGATTCAGGCCTATTTCCCTTTATCCAAAAATCACAGTCCTGAATTGGAGGAGTTGAAATCTTCCTGGGAAACTCATTTACCAAAAATCGATAAGGCTGTCAGGAAGTACAAAAAGCCTGTCATTTTCACTGAAATCGGCTATTGCAATACAGTCGATGCTGCAGTTGAGCCATGGGTTTGGCCAAATGAAAGAAAGGAAATTCAGTTTTCAGAGGAAGTTCAGGCCCTTTGTTACAAAGCATTTTTTGAAACTGCCTGGACTAAATCCTGGATGGCAGGCGTGTTTTTTTGGAAGTGGTATCCAACCCGTCATGAGCGGGAGCCGGACTTCACTCCTCAGGGTAAAGCTGCAGAAAAAGTAATGACCGAATATTTTTCTGCTGGCTGAAAATCAGCGCCCTATGTGACTTTTGTCATTTTACCTGAATGGTCTGAGATCTAAATTTACTACATCAGTAAACCAGTATATCATTTTTCAAACCAAAGGAATATTATGAAAAAGAACATGGGAAGTGCAGATAGACTCATCAGATTGGTGGTCGCTGCTGGGCTTGTAGGTTTGTATTTTACAGGAACTATAACCGGTACGGTCGGGATCATAGGTTTGGTTGTAGCTGCAGTTATGTTGCTGACCAGTTTTGTGAGTATTTGCCCATTGTATTCCCTTTTAGGAGTCTCTACCTGTCCAAGGACAGCCACGAAATAGATAATGCGTAATAGTTTTGGGAAAGGCCGGAGGCAATAGCTTCCGGTTTTTTTGTGTTTTTTAAAGTCTGAGAATAGTAAACTTCCTTGATTTTTTTATTAATTAGATTTTAGAAACCCAAAAAAAGCAATTATGAAAAATAATCCACGCAGAGAGTTTTTGAAGTCCACCGGCCTTGTCGGTTTAGGATTGTTTGGGGCCGGAAGTGCCCTGGCCGAAAACTTTGATCAATTGCCTTTGGCAGCTAAACATGGTGCCGGAAGGATTCAATCTTTTAACATGTGCGGATTCAGAGCTCCTAAACTGGAAACAGTCAGAATAGGAATTATTGGATTGGGTCAGCGTGGTCCGGGTGCAGTAGAAAGACTCAGCAAAATAGAAGGAGTTGAAATCCTTGCGCTTTGTGATTTGCTTCCGGATCGAGTGGAAAAAGCTAAAAAAAGTCTGGAAGGAACAACCCATAAGCCTGAAGGCTATTCCGGAAATGCCTATGCCTACAAGAAAATGTGTGATAGACAAGATCTTGATCTGATCTACATCGCTTCCCCTTGGGAATGGCATGTGCCGATGGCAGTTTATGCCATGGAATCCGGAAAGCATACTGCCGTGGAAGTGCCTGCAGCTCGTACGTTGGATGAGTGCTGGCAATTGGTGGAGACTTCCGAGCGCACCAAGAAGCACTGCATGCAGCTGGAGAATTGCTGCTATGATTTCTTCGAATTGATGACCTTGAAAATGGCAAGGGAAGGTTTTTTTGGAGAAGTTCTCCATGTCGAAGGAGCTTACATTCACGATTTGCTTTCAAATAATTTTGACAAGGAAAGCGGCTATCAGGACATGTGGAGGCTGAAAGAGAACTTCAGAAACGGAAACCTTTATCCTACTCACGGCTTGGGACCTATTTGCCAAATCCTAAATATCAATCGCGGAGATCAGATGGATTACCTCACTTCGGTGTCATCCAACGATTTTCAGATGAAAGCAAAAGCACAAGAACTTGCCGAAAAGGATATCTTTTTCTCTTCTTATGCGAGTAAAAGCTACAGAGGCAACATGAATACGACTGTCGTAAAAACCAAACATGGGAAGACAATTATGATTCAGCACGATGTGACTTCCCCGAGGCCCTATTCAAGACTTCATGTCGTGAGTGGCACCGAAGGTTTTGCGCAGAAATATCCGGAGCAAAAAGTATCAAAGGGCCATAGCTTCATGAAAGCTGAGGAAATGAAAGACCTTCAGACAAAATATACCCCTGAGATAGTCCAGAAAGTTGGAGAGCTTGCCAAGCAGATTGGTGGTCATGGAGGCATGGACTTCATGATGGATTGGAGACTGATTGATTGTCTTCGAAATGGATTACCGCTCGATCAGGATGTATATGATGCAGCACTTTGGAGCTGTGTCACTCCACTCAGCGAATGGTCTGTGGCCAATAGATCTAATTCAATTGATGTCCCTGATTTTACCGGTGGAAATTGGAAAACCAACAGCCCCGTTCCGATCACTCTAGAGGGTGGAGGAACCACCAAAGTAAGAGTGTAAATAGATCAGGCTTCTTTGATTTTGGGGTGATTGACAAAGTACATGTTCATCACCCCTTTATTTTTTACAGGAATTCCACCTCTGAATTCACACTCAAATTGATCAACAATCGCTTGATAGTGATCCTCAGAGATGTTGATTTTTCCAGGCTCGCCATTACTTTCCATTCGGGAAGCAATATTGACAGTATCTCCCCAGATATCGTAAGCAAACTTCCTTGATCCTACGACTCCAGCTACAACCGGTCCGGAGTGAATTCCGATTCGAATAGCGAATGGAGCTTTATCAATGGTTAATCTTTCCTTGTTGTAAGAGTCAACAAACTCGAGAATTTTAAGACCTGCATTTACCATTCTTACTGCGTGATCAGAGGATGGAGTCGGTATTCCTCCTGCAGCCATGTAGGCATCTCCGATGGTTTTGATTTTTTCCAAACCATACTCATCCATGATTTCGTCAAACTTGGTGAAAAACTCGTTGAGATTTTTCACCAGATTATCCGGAGTCAAAGCCTGAGCAATGGTCGTAAAATCTTTGATGTCAATAAACATCACCGAGACATTCTCATATAATCTGGCAGAGGCTTTTCCCTTTTGCATCAGTTCTGCAGCTATCTCTTTGGGGAGAATATTCAGGAGCAGTGAATCACTTTTTTGTTTTTCTTCCTCCAGTTGCAGCGTTCGTTCTTTCACGAGATTTTCCATGTTTTCGTACAAAAGAGCGTTTTCTATGATTCCTCCAATTTGTCCAGCCATTAGCCTCATCAGGCTGATATGCCCTTTTTGAAAAGCATTACTTGTCTGACTATGGGTGAGGTAAATCATCCCGGAGATTTTCGATTGGCTGATGAATGGAATGCAAAGAATAGATCTCAGATTTTTTCGCTGGACGATTTCATCCGAATCATACGGCTTTGTGTGAATAGCATCGGCAATCAGCACGGGTTCTTTTGAAGCTTTGGAATAATTCACGATGCCGGGACTCACCTCGTGATAACTTTCGAGTTTGGTTTTCGGGAAGTGCGTATGCAAGCTATGGTTGGCCAGGGTCGAAACTTCTACTATCCATTCTCCTTTTCGATTGATTAAAAAGTGGCCTTCCTGGGCACCAGAGTTTTCCATGGCGTAGGTGATAAGCTTCTCGAGCAAGGATTCGAGCTTGATTTCACCAATCAAGGCATCCATGGTTTTGACAAGGGTAAGGGTATCAATCGAGGCCATTTCGATCGAACCTGAGCTTTTTGAGCTTTGTAACTGAAGTTCTGGATTTTGCTTTTCCGAAAGGGAATCATCTCCTTGAATCAATTGCTGCACTTTTCCCGGAGATTGGAGAAGTCCTGCAATTTTGATTGCCTGATTTCGATAGACTTCGCTTTTTGAATCCCCGTTTTTAGCGAGTTGATTGCTATAGGTTTCATAGAGTAGGACCAGGTATCGAGGCTGATTCAGCTTTTCAAAGCCTCTGATTGCATCTTCAAAAAGGGACTCATTGATTATTCCCTTTTCGTGGCTTTCGATCATGGCAGAAAGAAATTGCCAAACCGGAGTGCCAAAATCGGGATTAAGTGCCATCACTTTTTTGAAATGCGCAAGACTCTGCCGGATGATTTTTTTAAGGTCTTGTCCCTGGAATTTTTGGTGGCTGTTTTTGCTGAAAAGGATAGATGCATTCAGCCCTCTGCAAAGTTCAAAATACTGCAATGAAATGTCAAAAGGCTGGTTTTTAGAAAATTCCTTGACCTTTTCGAAATTCTCAAATGCGACTTCATTTTTCCCAAACCAAAGGGTCGTGATTCCTTTGAATCCATGGTAGGTATAAAGAAATACGTTGTTTTTTTCCTCCTGAGCTTTCAGAAATTCAGGTTCTTTATTTCGGGTCAGAAGCTCGATTTTTTCAGAATAAGTCTTTGCATCGGACATCAATACAGACAGACTATTGCGCACTACTTTCATCATGTCCTCATGGCTGGAGTAGTTATACTGCCTCAAAAACTGGATGAGTTCCTCCGAATCCTGGTGGAGACTTTTGAAATCTTTGCCAGTGTGGAAATTGATAACCACCTTGAAAAACAAGTTCCAGCACGCGTACTCCATGTTTCCAAAGGCAATTCCATTTTGGTAGCCTTCATCTGCTACCGATATTGAATTGTTGGAATTTTCGAGAAAATGGGCGACAAAAGCCACATGGATAAACTTCACCGTAGCCGCATATTTTTTGAGATCCTCGCTTTCGACGAGTTTGCGACATTCTTGGACGATTTTGTATCCATCAGCGGGATTCTTCATGGCCGAAGCCCGAATGATCCCGTAGCTTGCGATGCCGACAAGGGATTCAGGTCCCAAGCCATTTTTCAAAGTCAGCTTCAGCATCAGGAAGATCAGCAAAGGATAGGTCTCTATATTTGCAAAATAATAGGAGGGAAGTCCTGCTGAGATCAACTTGAACAGCGCCTTAATTTCGGGATCACTAGCGCGGGGAAGCAAGCTCAAACCTGCGATTTTGCGAGTGGGAAGTTTGAATTGCATTTTGATCGCTTCCCAAATAATCTGAGCTATTGAAGCCTTGTCAGGAATTTTTACACCTACTTCAGCGAGGGCTTTTTGAGTGATTTGGATGGCGCTATTTGGCTGATTGGCATAAGAAAGCGACCGCACAATGACCTCGTATACCAGGATTCGGCCAGTCTGATCCTTGGCTGACTCAAAAGCCATTTGCTCAAATTTGAGCCTTTTTTCTTCGCTTTTTGTCAAAAACGAATACTCAAGAAGGTTGAGTAAAATAGTGAACCGTTCGTCTTTTGATAATTGTTTTTCCAAAAGGTCAAAGCCTTTGGTCGTTAAGTTGAGTGCACTTTCGAAAGCAGCTGAAACTGCTGATTTATTACCAGCAAGCAAAAGTACCCTGGCAGCTTTTTCTACTGAGTCTGATTTTTTTAAATAAGAATACCCAAGATTGAAGTGAGTTCCGATTTCGATTGATTTTTCTTCGAGTTCTTTCTCAGAGAGTCTGCCGAGGAAAATTTTTCCCACTTCGAAATGGCGTTTTTCCTTTTCTTCTTTGCTCAAAAGAGAATAAACTGCCTGTTGGATTCTGGCATGGGCAAACCGGAATTTGATGTCTTTTCCTTGCTCGGAATAGTACTCCGGGATAAATCTGTAATCATTCACCACAGGGACAAGCGATCCCTCCTGGATCAATGGCCAAAGAAGGCGATGGATATGTGCCGGATCCTGTTCTGCGATCATTTCCAGCTGGTGAATGGAAAATTCAAGCCCAAATACCGAGGCGATTTTGACCATAGTCAAAGCTTCAGTTTCCAGGGTTCTTATTTTTTCCAATAAAATATCGACTACCTCATCGCTCAAATTGAGGGAATAGATGGTATGAAGATTCCAGGTCCAGCGATTGTCCGGATAATCGAAAATCAGGAGTTTTTGCCTGTAGAGGAGTTCAAGTAGCTTCGTAATTGCAAATGGATTTCCTTTCGTCTTGGAATGCACCAGAATGGAAAGTTCGCTTACTTCCGTCTCGGAGACTTTCAAAGTATCACAGAGGAGATTGGTTACATCTTCAAGGTCTAAAGGTTGAAGGCTAAGTTGATAGGAAAGGACATTGGTTTCCTGATTTTTACCTTCCTTCATCGTGTCCAGCGAGGCCATCAGAGTATTATTGAAGTTGCCGGTTTGCTCGCGGAAAGCAACGATGATTAAGATATGATTTAGACTGTAGTTGCTCAAAAGAGACTTCAAAAGCTCTACGGATGCCTCATTTGCCCATTGGTAATCATCCAGAAAAAGGACTACGGGTGAGTCTTGACTGGCAATACTTTGCAGGAATGCATTGATAGCAAACTGAAGTCGTTGCTGGTTTTCGAAGCCTTTGAGCGGAAGAAGTTCAGGCTGGTCAGTGAGGATGTATTCAAGTTTGGGAGCAAGGTCAAAAAGGATCCTGCCAAGCCCTTTGGTTTCTCTTTTTAGACGCTCCCCCCAGGTTTTCTGAGTTTCGGCAGAAGCAATGAGCAACCATTCAGAAAATTGGCGAAAGGCCTTTTCGAAGGCTAAATAAGGTGTCTGACGATCCATGACATCGAATGAACCGCTTAAGAAAAAACCGGTATTTCCGCTGATTTTCCGGTAGAGTTCATGGCAAAGGATGCTTTTTCCAACACCGCTTTGACCGGATATTGTGAGCAAGACTTTCTCTCCTCGCAGGGCATGGTCATAAGCTTTTTCCAATGTTTGGACTTCAGTTTCTCTTCCGTAGAGTTTCTGCGAAATTCTCAATCGGGACGATATGTCCTGAAGCCCTGTTTTGAAATGCTTAACAGGTGTTTTGGACTTTTCTAGATCCAGCAACAGGTTGAGATCTGAGAGCAGCCCGGCGATGGATTGATAGCGATCTTCAGCATTTTTTGCCAGCAGCTTTAGAATAATCTGGTCTAGCGGCTTGCTTATTGATTTTTTGAAATGGGAAGGTGGTAAAGGTGAAATGGCTAAATGACAGTGAATCAATTTCAACAAATCGTCCTCAATGAAGGGAGGTCGGCCGCAGAGCATTTCATAAAATGTAATTCCAAGTCCATAATAATCACTCCGGTAATCGATTTTTCGGTTCATCCGACCAGTCTGCTCCGGAGAGATGTACTCCATAGTTCCGATCAGCTGAGGATTTTGCTCAAAGTGCAATTCGAGATTTTCGATGGAAGAACCAAACTCGTAATCTATCAGGGTGATTTTTTGCTCAGTCAAGTCACAGACGAAATTTCGCGGATTGACATCATTATGAAGGATGTCTTTTTGATGGAGATTCTGAAGTTCCTTTGCGAGAAGAATTCCCAGTGTGAGAAATTCCGGCACTTCCATGCCTTCTTTGGGGATTGATTCCTTCAAGCTTTTTCCCTGAATAAACTTTCTCATCATCACCAGCTTGCCTTGGTGAAGGACTACACCTGAGTTCATTTCAGGGTGGCAAGATTTGCCGGTTATGCTGGTTTCGTTGAATAATCTCCCCTGATCTCCTGTCAAATCTTCTTTAATTAAGACCTCTTCTCCTCCTGAAGTATGCCCTTTGAAGAGCCGACTCCGCGAACTTTCATGAATCAGGTCAAGGGAAACGATTTGAGGGGATTCGATAATCATCAGGGATTATTTGAAATGGGGATAAACGTTTTTTTCGAAGAACTCCTCGAGGAATTTTCTGTCGAGACCAAGTTCCAAATTTTTCAAGACTTCGTCGTAGTCAGATTTTACGGGAATGATAAATTCCTGATCAGAGGCATTTATTTCAGGAATCCAGGAAGTATGAAGTGTGAAAGCAAATTTGAGCTTCGGATGGGTCAACTTGCAAATAGGTCCCTGAGAGATGTTTTTCGCATCGAATATCCAGAATTCAGAACTATAGGCAGTCGGATTTGTTGTCGAATTCCCGACTTGCACAGGACTGACCAGATATCCATCTAGATCAGGCAGTACGTTTGGTGTTGGTGTCTTTTTAGGGATGAAATGAACTCCTCTTGGGAAGACATTTCGGTCAAACTGGAAGTATTCTTCCGGCTTCATCGTCTCCACGTTCAGCCGGGTCATTCCGAAGGGAAGCTCTTTTTCTGTTAGTTTTTTGATCAGATCCAGACTGATTTTTCGGTGCTTGTAGTCTTTGTATAAGTTGTACACAAATTCAGTGAGGAGATTTTTCACTGTGCCATCGGTCAGATACCAAAGTTGCTTGATTTCGCGGACGGGCTCTTCCGCGGATATAATTCCACGGTATCCGTAGAGCGAAATTGCCCAGGTATTTGGACCCAGATTTTCTTCGTTGTACTTGCCGGCATCCTCATAGACACTGGATTTATCTTCCAACAACTTGAGATTTTCGGCATCAAATTTCCATTTGCCGATCCGGCTGATATCCATACTTCCTACCGCAAAAAGGCTGTAATAATCAGGATCCACCGGTTTTCCGTCCAAGGCTCTTTTATCAAAAGTCCGAACCCATTCAGCGATACAGGTTGCTGCGTTGTGGATTCCTACCAACGTGACGACTCCATCCGGATTGTCGTAATTGCAGCTGTAGTGAATGGTTTCAAACGGGATCGGCTTATCCAGTCGATAAGCAGTTGCCGCACCACCTCCAGGTTTGAGTTCTCTCCGCTTGATGATATAAGTAGTCGTGAATGGCTCCATCCGAACAGTTGCCAGCCTTCTGATCAGTCTTTCGATCACTTTGCTTTCAGGAAATGGATTGTCAAAAAGCATATCCATCGAAAACTTAAAGGAGCAATCCGTCAGGATGATGTAATCCTTTGTGAGTCCCATTTGATGCATGCATTCGTAGATCGCGAGCTTGCTGCCGTGCTGATCGCTCAATGTCCAGTTTGTCAAAGGACCTTCTCCTTTCCAAAGCAAAAGTGTCATGAATACGTCACCCTTCGGCTCATCGGGATCATGTTTTTTACCATCCACATGGTCATTGAGATGGTGGAAAAAATGGTTCACCTTGGATTTGACGTGGTCCGTGTCGGGGTGGTCCGAAAGCTCATTTGCCAGGGCTTCCAACTTGGATTTGAAAAGGTGTCTGTTATGCTTGAGATGATGGATGGATTGCTCCAGGTGTGTGTATGACTTCTTGTTTTTTGAGTAGTTGACAGTGAAAAGCTCTTGGGTAATCGGGTCAAAAGCAGGGTGAGCTGAAGTTTGAATTAACCCAAAAGGCCAAGGAACCATCGGTGGCTGGGCTGTCATCCACTCGCTCGCCCGTCCGATAGGTGTGACCAATTCCAGGCTTTTTGGATCGAGAATATAGGGTCTGCCAACGTCGTAAGTCGCGAGTAAACTTCCAAGCTTTTGGTTTTTGAATTTGACGGGTTGAGTAGCGGTATTTAGCTGATTTCTTCCTCCAAGGACCATGCTCATCCGGGTGATTCCCATGTTGTGAAATCCCATCAAAGCATGGTGTTCCGTGCCGGCTTTGGTGGCCTCGTCTGCGTAATAGCAAGGAGTTTTCATCAGTTTGGTTTTCACACTTGGGCCAGATGAATTGGTAAAGTCAAGCTGGATGAGGAATCCATCTCCGTTCATGATGGGAGTGCCAAATTCTGGATTGTGCGTACCATCCGATTTTTTCTCAGGAAAAGGAAGCCCGCCGGAATTGACAGAACCGACAGGAAAAGAAACATGAAATGCTCCGTGAATATCCTCGGGCAATGTGCCCTCTATGACATTGAGAGTTCCTTCAAATTCCTCGCGTGAAGTTTTGAGCAAGGGTTCTTTGATTGGATTGGTAGCAGTGCCAGAATTTTTTGAGCCGGATTTTTTCTTAAAAAAGTTCAACATCGTTTTTATAAATTTTTGAAGTCCCATTAGAGAAAAGAATGATTAAGTTGAGAATCAAGACTCTTTAATGAATATTAGCTAAAAAAAGCCGAATTATTAATTCCCTTTTGCAAAAAACAGGATCAGAAGTTATTCCTCTGTTTTTAGTCAGGTTTGTTGAAATAATGCAAATTTTCAAAGCTTGTCTTGGGTGAGAAATTGCCAGAAAAAAAATGCCTTTAACTTGATCGAATGATGAAATTAAAGGCATTTAGTACAATTGGAAGGATGATTTTTTAGTCTTTAAGTCGGGCGTTAACCAGCTCTTTCAGCCTTGCAGGATCTCCAATAAATGGGGTCAAATCAATTAGTGAAACTTTTCGAAAATCAATTGGATGACTTTCACTTTGCAAAGCGATATAGCCTGATTTCAAAAGCATGCCGTCAATCTTCACTGCCGGATCGACCGGGTTTACGTTTCCTCCTCCGATTTGAGGCTTGTAGTAGCTCATCACGGTGTCTGTTCCAACCAAATGGTGAATTTCAGTATCACCCATGACAATGAAATTGGCCGTAACCCACTGCTCACCATGGTAAGTTTTGGAGCTCGAATTGATGCAATGAGGAGTGAAAAGTGTATCGGCCATTACTACGTTTGTGCCGGGAGTACAGAGATTGCAAGTAGTGCGGGGATCGGTTCCATTGCCTCCAAGAAACTGGGCTTCCACTGAAATCGGGAAATCCTGGTCTTTCAAGATGGTTTTTGGATCCTGACAATGAAGCATTGCACCGCTATTTCTCAGTGCCCAGCCTTCGCCTCCGGTAGCTTGCTCTCCCACAAATCGATATTGAACCTGAAGCAAATAATATCCATAAGGCTGATTGTAATAAATGTGCCCGTATTGCTGGTTAAACTTTTCATATCCATCATAGCGGACTTTCATCATGCCATCTTCCACCCGAAAAGTATTGGCAAAATTATCTCCCAACTCGTGAGTTCGGATTTTGATCGTCCAGTCTTTGAGGTCTTTTCCGTTGAAAAGTTCTTTCCACTCAGAGGATTCAGATTGATTTATTTTTTGACAGGAAATTGACAGCAGGCAAAAAGCCAGCAAAATCAAAGGGAAAGCATTTTTCATATTGGGTCAGGTTTTGTTTTTATTCTCAAGGTGACTAAAACTGGAAAGTGGTCGGAGTGGGGTAAGTTCAGAACTTTGTATTCAACTAATTCAAAATCTTCAGAATTATACAAGACATAATCGATTCGTTTTCCGGTTTCGCCGGCGTAAGTGGCGGTAGTGTCACCGGCTTCCATTCCGGCATCTTTCCATTTGGTTGGGATAGTTTTATACTCTTCAGATTCGGGATCAAAATTCAAATCTCCTGCAATAAAGGTTGGTGGGGAAAGGGTATCTGCATAGGTAATTAATTCAATGAGATGAGCCATCCTGTTTGCAGAATTTTCGCTTGAAAAATGAGTGCTAGCAACGTAAAATTCTTCCTGTGATTTTAATACAGCTTTTGACCAAGCAGCCACTCTTGGCTCACCGCCTTCTGGAGAAGGGAGAGTTTGTGTTGTAAAGCCGGATCCTTTCTTTACCAAAAGTCCAACCCCATATCCGCCTTCATTATAATCCATCGCTTTGCCAAAATACCCGCTATATCCGGTGCGGTTGATGAGTTCGTTGATCAGGTTTATCTTTTCTCCATAGATATTAATGGTTCTTGCGGTCATGCTGTCGATTTCCTGGAGGGCAATCACATCCGGCTGGATCTGAATAATCAGATTTGCGATGTCGTCAAGATTGGGCTTTCCGGGCTGATTGGGATTCTCCCCGTGGTAAATATTATAGCTGAGGATTTTGATCAGGCTTGGATCTTCTTGGGCCAGGACAATGTGGGAGACCAAAACCATCACTAGTAATAAACTGATGAAGTAATTTTTCATTTTTGCCTATTTAAATCAAAAACTCAAGTCATTTTTCAAGAGGTCTTTGATCGATTTATTAGAGCAAGTTCGTTGTTTTCGGGGTCACTATGGTTCCCATTCAGCATAATTTTCCCCAAAAGCGAAGGCCTCAAATCCATTTTAGAAATGACAATAGGTTAGAAATATCCCTTTTGGGCTTGTTGTGGAAAATATATTGAATTCAAGGTCTGCGGGTTAATTTTTGCTAGAATTCATCAGTGTTTGGACTTGAAAATTCAATGGATTACAATTTGATGAAACTCGGCTTTGATTCAAGTTGGGATAATATCATAAATTGGGTCTGGCGAAATGATGAAAAAATGGCAAATAAAATTTTGGTTTTTAAGATGAATCCGGAAAAACCCGACTTTTCAAGCCTATTTGTAAATGAGAATTGCAAGCATTCCTTTTTGAATTAAGCTCCCCAATAAGAAATGAAGAAAATAATAATTGGTCTTTTGGTTTTGTTTCTCCTTGGTTTTGGAGCGATCCTTTACATGGAAAAATGGCTTTCTGACAACCTTCCATCGATCGTAAACCAAAACGAAAACAGAAACTACGATATTCTGTTTGAGGATGTCGATATCAGGATTTTTGGAGGATCACTCGATTTTCAAAACATCACAATCGTACCGCTTAATGATTCACTGCCAACAACCGTCAATGGGTCTGTCAGAAAAATCAGGATGAGCGGGGTGAAAATCATGGAGTTGGTCTTTGAAAGAAAGGTGAATATCTCCGAATTAAGACTGGAAGAACCCGCGTTCAGATTGATCCGAAAGGATTCCAACAGTAAACCCGCAGAAGCTTCAAAAGCTTTTCAAGACTTGTTCCGGGATATTGTTTCCAGAGGCATGATCCAGAATTTCGTCCTGGAAGATGGAACTGGTGAATTATACATTCAGAAAGATACCCTTGTTCGATTTGGACAGTTTACCGATTTGAATATTCTGGCAGAGGGTCTCAAAACTGACTCCGTGACTGTCATGAACACCGTCCCATTTCACGTTGATAATATTCATACAAGCCTCAAAAATCTTCAAATCCAGGTTTCAGAAAGCCAGATATTTAAAATGGGCGAGTTGGATTTTGATTACAAAGGCCGGGAATTTGCCTTTCGCGACATGTCCCTAAAATTCAATGAACCTTGGACTGACGAAGCCAAAAAGATGGATGTCCAACTCGATATGATCGAATTTGACCTCAAGGAATTGAAGATTATTTCTATAAATACGAATAGTGATCCCTTTGGACTTTGGACCGTGATTGCAGATAAAATCGTGCTGGACAGTCTCGTTTTTCATGACGGAAGAGACAAGAATATTCCTCGTCCGCCTGATGTAGTCAAGGTAAGAATTGAAGAATTAATTGAATCGATTCCTTTTCCGGTCGAACTTGATACCCTTCAAATAATGAATTCAGACATTTCATATTCAGAAATTCCAGAAGGAAAATCAGAAGCAGGAACCATTTATTTCAGAGAATTCAACGCGCTGATTCTGAATGTGTTTTCAATTGATTCGGTCCAGAGAGATGGGGAGCTTTTAGTAGAAGCCGAAACAAAACTCAATGGGGCAGGAGCGATGAAAATCAACCTTACCGTACCCTATAATTCTGGAATTTTTAAGGTTTTGGCTACACTCGGGCCAATGGATATGGCGAGTTTAAATCCAACTTTGGAGTTTATGGCTTCGGTGAAAATCGGTAGTGGAAACCTTCGAGGAATGGTTTTGGAGATGGAAGCTGATGCTTACAAATCCAAAAACAGGTTTACCATTGATTACCAGGATTTGGAAATTGATCTTTCAAAAGTGACAGAAAGCGGAGTTGAAAAGAAGAATGAAGTATTGTCGAAACTGGCAAACCTAGGGATCAACAGGGATAATCTGCCAGGGAGTAAAAGTTACCTGACTCCGACCTATACGACCATTAGAAACAGATATCGGTCGCCATTCAACCTGATTTGGTTATCGGCAAAAGATGGGTTCTTTGAAGTAATTCCTTCGAGACTGGGAAAAAGAATAATGGAAGTGAAGGAAAACAGGGAGAATAAATCGAAAAATAATTAGGCTTAAGATCTGTAATTCCAAAGGTTAAAAATTGAAAGAATCAAAAGCAAAAAGGCCGATAACTCGGCCTTTTTGCTTTTAGTCAAACAGCTTCCCAAGTTTGACAAATCCTTGTTTGAAAGAATCCATGGAATCGGTAAGCACTTCTTTTACTTCATCCCATTTGTCTTCTCCCTGATCTTCATAAGAACTGATTTTTTCTTTTAGCTCTTCACCTTTAGCTTTCAGTGCTTTGATTTTTTCATCAAATTCTCCTTTAAGTTCGCTCGACATTTGATCTCTCTTGCTTTCTAATTCGGAGATCTTGGCGTATGCCTCGTCAATGGCCTTTTTTGCCTTCGATTTAATTTCTTCCTTGTTCATAATAAAAATGGATTTTGTTTTACTCTAAGTTAATCACAAACGAGTAAAAGAACCGAAGCCTGAACTGACTTTTTGAATAAGAATTCATCAAAAAGTTAAATCCTGAAAAAATTCTTAAAAAATTAATTTTTAAAGGATTTAAAAGACACTTATTTGTTTGAATTCTTCAGTTAAACCAATTCAAAAAAATATATTTCTTCGATGGGTTAAGAATGCATATAATATTCCGAAAAAAGCATATTTTTCAATATACCATTAACCAAATAAAAACTTATGAAAAAAATTCATTCACTTTTATCGCTTGCGGCTATGATGGGCCTTGCGGTATCCTGTACAGATGTGATAGAAGAAAATGTGGCGATTCAGGATGCGACAGAGCGAGTAATGGGTGACAATTTTGTCGCCGGCGAACTCCTAATCAAATTCAAAACAGGTGGAGAAAAAGGAGCTAGATTATCTGCAGATATCCTGGCTATGATCAATGCTCAAGTAGTAGAAGAAATCAAAACTGATGCGATGGTTGTTGCAAATGCCCGTAAGGGAGGCGATTCCGGAGAGCTAGTTTTGGTAAAATCAACTATGGGTACAGAGGCTGCAATCGAAAGATTAAGAGGAATGCCTGAAGTGGAATATGCCGAGCCAAACTGGATTTATCAGCATTATGCAACCTCTAATGACACTTACTTCACCAATGGTTCTCTTTGGGGAATGTCAGCCGGAGGAAACACATTCGGATCAGGTGCCGCCACAGCTTGGACAAACAATAAGCTAGGCAGCAACACTGTTTACATCGGAATCATCGATGAGGGATATATGTACACCCACGTTGATATCGCAGCAAATGCCGGCACAAATCCAGGAGAAACTGCCGGAGACGGAATTGATAATGATGGAAATGGTTTTGTGGATGATGTTTACGGATGGGATTTTGCCGGAAACAACAGCTCGTTATTTGATGGAGTCGGAGACGATCACGGAACTCACGTAGCTGGAACAATCGGCGGAGTGGGAGGAAACGGTATTGGAGTTGCAGGTGTTGTTTGGAACGTGAAATTACTGGGTGCCAAATTCCTGGGCAGTACCGGAGGAACTTCAGCAAATGCGATTAAGGCTGTTGATTATTTCACAGGCTTGAAAAATAAGGGAGTTAATATTGTTGCGACGAATAATTCATGGGGAGGAGGAGGTTTCTCTCAGGCTTTGAAAGATGCAATTGACCGGGCAAATACAGCTGGAATCCTCTTTATTGCAGCAGCAGGAAATAGCGGAACAAATAACGATGCAACAGCCAGTTACCCTTCCGGATATACGAGTGCTAATATAATTGCAGTAGCTTCTATTACAAGCACAGGCGGATTGTCAAGCTTCTCACAATACGGTGCTACCACAGTTGATATCGGAGCTCCGGGCTCAGCAATTTGGTCAACAGTTCCAATTGCAGTTGGAAAAGGTAAAAATGCTACGATTGGATCAGGTTACGCAAGCTATAACGGTACGTCAATGGCAACGCCACACGTATCAGGTGCAGCTGCACTTTATGCTTCATTGAATCCGGGTGCTTCTGCAGCAACAATTAAAGCAGCTATTCTTGGATCAGCTATAGCGACTCCATCCCTTAGTGGAAAAGTAGTTACAAACGGAAGACTGAACGTAATAGGATTCTAATACTTCAGAGCTTCTTAAAAATTCAGAGAGCCTCGAAAGAGGCTCTTTTTTTGTCCAATCAGTTTTTCGGCCTTCGTTTTTTCATTTCTGAAGCGACTTCCATGTTCAGAGGAAATTCGCTTTCCTCAAGTTTCTCGATGATGTGATGGTAGTTTACATCATCGCGGTTTTGCGAGAGTTTCGCACTGGCTTTCACTTCTTCGATTTTGATTTCAAATCCTACCAAAGCTCTCAATTGTCCGGCTACATAGGTTTCGTTCATCGTTTCCACACGCACTCGGTTGGGACGGCCTTCTTCGTATGTATCCGTTAGGCTCTTCAGATGTTCCATCAATTCTTCTCCTTCGATCAAGCGGATTTTCCCAGAGACATGAACTGCGAGGTAGTTCCAAGTTGGGACATTCTCATGATTGTACCAGGAGGAGGAAATGTAGGCATGCGGTCCTTGGAAAATCACCAGCACATCTTCATTTTCAGAAAATGACTTCCATTGTGGATTTGCTTTTGCCACGTGACCGCTCAGAACTGACTCTCCAGAATTATTTTTCCCCAACACAAAAGGTAAATGTGTCGCCCAAGGCTTACCCTCAACTTGCGAAATCAATGTTGCAAAAGCATTCTTTCGGATAAAATCGAGGATTTCGGGCTCGTCTTCCCATTTATTGAGTGGATGGATGTACATATTCGTAATTTCAGGATTCAGAATTCAAATTTGGTATTTTTGACCAAGCTATCATAGGTCAGGAAATAAATCGGGGTTCGAGTGCTGAAATCTAAAATTGCAGATTAATTTAGTTGAATGGATATTGAATCGACCGACAAGCTGGAGCTGGCGGCAAAGTTTGTAAATAATACAGGCGCTCCGATTTTTTTGACTGGAAAAGCCGGGACAGGCAAGACAACTTTTCTTCGAAATCTGGTCAATCAAACGCATAAGCGACACGTGATTTTGGCACCCACAGGCATAGCGGCTTTGCATGCAAAAGGGGTGACGATCCATTCTCAGTTTCTCCTGCCAATGGGAAGTTTTCTGCCGGTTCGTGAGCCTGAAGGGAATTTCACTGATCAGTTTGGGTTTTTTACCCAGCATACCCTGGCGCGAAAACACCCGCTAAATCATCTTCGCAAAAGCGTGCTACGGTCCATTGACTTGCTCGTGATCGATGAGGTCAGTATGCTTCGTGCTGATATTCTGGATGCGATCGATTACAGGATGAGAAGTGTGAAAGGCAATTTCAACGATCCGTTTGGAGGAGTTCAAGTCCTGATGATTGGAGATTTGTACCAGCTTCCCCCGATTGTCCGCGAACAAGAATGGCAGATTCTGAGTCGATTTTATCCGAGCATGCATTTCTTTGAAGCTAAAGCTTTGCAAAACTCCGGGATGGTTTACCTCGAACTCGATAAGATTTTTCGCCAGCAGGATCAGGAATTTATCGATGTGCTGAATCACCTACGGGACAATCAGATTACACCGGATGATATTCGCTTGCTGAACAAACATTTCAGAACAGCTGAAGAAGTAAAGGAGCTTCCCGCTTGCATCACGATCACTACCCATAATAAGAAGGCCGATGAATTGAATCAAAAGGAACTCCAGGCTTTGGAAAGCACTTCCTTTTATTACGATGCCGAGGTTACGGATGATTTTCCTGAGTCGCTTTTCCCGCTTCCCCGAAGGCTTGAACTCCGGGAAGGAGCTCAGATCATGTTTGTCAAAAACGACAGCTCCGGGTATGCCCAATATTTCAACGGGAAGCTCGCGACGGTCATTTCCTTGAAAAAGGAGGAAATTACAGTCAAACTCGAAGGCTCCGAGCAGGAATATAACCTGCGGAAAGAACTTTGGGAAAACAAAAAATACATCATCAATTCTCAAACCAAGGAATTGGATGAAGAAGTGATTGGAACATTTTCGCAATATCCTGTCAAATTAGCCTGGGCAGTGACGGTTCATAAAAGTCAGGGTTTGACTTTTGATCGGGCTGTAATAGACGTGGGTCAGGCTTTTGCGCCGGGACAAGTTTACGTGGCGCTTTCCAGATTAAGAAGTCTGGATGGGTTGATTTTGAGAAGCCGAATCCAGTCGGATTTGATCTTTTCTGATAATCAGGTGGTGAATTTTTCGCAGGGAGTAAAAAATCAATCCCGGCTTGAGGACCTCCTTCATCAGCATCAAAACCAGTATTTGGGACAATTGCTGAATCGATCATTTGACTTCAAGGGGATCCTGCAGGATCTGGAGTATTTTCAGAAAAATCAGGAAAGCAGTCTGGAATTTGAAGATCCTGAGATGCTGGTGGCGATTCCGGAAGTTTTCCAGCTTTTGGCAGAGGAGAGAGAAAATACCCAACGATTTGCCAGGCAACTGTTTCAGCTTTTGCAGACACAGCAAGAAGATAAACTCATGGAGCGGCTTGAAAAAGGAGGCCAGTATTACCGGGAGCTTTTGTCCAAAACCCTAAAAAAAATCCTCGTTCATCGGGGAATGGTGGAGCAGTTTTCTCAAACCAAGAAATATTTGGAAGGACTTGACGGAATAGAAGAGGGGATTTTGAAGAAATATCTGGAAATCTCCAAAGTGGGTCGGTTGATTCAGGCGATTTTGAAAGGGGATGTTCCGGGGAAAATGGACGATCTGGAGATGCAGGTGAAATCGCTAAGATTGCAGTTTTTGGAAATCGCCAAAGAAAAAGCGTCCGAGAAAATCAAAGACATCAAAACCAAAACCGGAAGGAAAAAGGCAAGTGCAGCCAAACCAAAGCGCAAAAAAGGTGATACGCATGAGGTGACTTTTGAACTGCATAAAGCAGGAAAAAGCATTGAGGAAATCGCAAAGGAAAGAATTCTGGCAGAGTCGACTATTAAAAGTCATTTGGCCAAAGGCATTGAACTTGGCCGGATCGAGTTGGAGGATTGTCTTCCTCAATCGGTGATTTTAGAGATCAATTCCCAGCTTGATAATTTCAAAGACATGGCATCTTTGCGGGAGCATTTCGAGGGAAAATTCGATTATGGAACGGTTAAAATGGTAATTGCAGGAAGGAAGGTTTGAGTTCTTTTTTCATCCAAAACCGTCTTAAATCAAGAAAGGAAGCCTTTCAGCTTCCTTTCAATAGTTAAGTTTTTACCGGCAAGCTTACTTTCTGTTTCCAAACGATTTGTCATGGAAAATATATCTGGCATCATTTCCTTTTTCTGCCTTAGTTTCAATATCGATGTTAATTAACGAAGGATTTATTTCAGTTCCAACTACTTTTTTCCATTCAGGCAGACCATCGCCATTTGGATTACCGGTCTTGATGAAATTTGCAAAATAATTCATCATCGTTTGAGATACTTTATAGTCATCCGGCGTCCATGCAAAAGCATTTACCAGGTGAAGATTTCCCATCGCATATTCGATCTCGCAAGCATGTGGGGCACCGATTGGCTCAGGGGCTTTTGGTCCGGTTGCAGGCATTGTGCCTCCGGCAAGACCAGTAGTCAAACTCTGATCTCTCAGCGGTGGACGGAGTTTGCTATACAAATATCTGTAAACCGGCTGATCAGAGTTTTTAGCATGCAGATCCAGCCATTTCCAAGTACTGTAAGAAATAAATCGATCGGAAGCCAGATCTGTCGCAGCGCGCTCCACTTGCTCTGCGTCAGCATGCGGATAGAGGTTTAATACTTCTTCATAGTCATTTGGATAAACTTCCTTCACTCGTGCGATAAAAGCCTCAGGGGTGTAGCCTTTACCTTGCATAAATCCATTTCCCCCAGATTCAGCCGAATTCCAGCCCGCTAAAAGAGGAACCATCGCTTGTTGTTTTGCTCCGAAAATTTCGGGAAGAGTTTTTGGAAGGAAATGGTTGTCCAGAGTTACCGGAAAACCGAATCTTTTGGATTCCAAAAAGATCTCGTACAATTCACGGGAAGAAAGCGCTCTCAATTCTTTGATGCTTTTATAGCCGGCATTGGTGACAAATTCAACGCCCACTTTTTCAGCTTCAACCAGCGGAGATGGTGCCAAAGTTGGATTTATACCGGCACCTGATTCTCCGATTGCTCCCGCGATCAAACCTTTGGATAAAGGCGATGCCATCTGATAGCTGACCGAAATCGAACCCGCAGATTCTCCTGCAATCGTAACCTTGGACGGGTCACCACCGAAGGAAGCGATGTTATCTTTTACCCATTGTAAAGAAGCTGCCTGATCCATCAGACCATAATTTCCAGATCCTTTGTAGGCAGTCTCGGCAGTTAGGTCCGGATGTGCCAAAAAGCCAAATAATCCCAATCTGTAATTGACAGTCACGACCACAATTCCTTTTTTGGACATTGCTTCACCGTTGTATCTCGGCTCGGAACCATCCCCTGCGGAAAATCCTCCACCGTAGAAATAAACCAGAACCGGAAGACCTTTTGTATCACGCTTGGCAGGCGACCAGACGTTCAGGTAAAGACAATCTTCACTGATTCCGTCTGATTTGAAATCCATATCTCCGAAAATCGGAGCTTGCATAGCCCGCGGACCAAATTTCTTGGTTTCTTTTACTCCGGTCCAGCTTTCTGCTGGTTGAGGAGCTTTCCATCTGAGATCACCGACCGGGGGTTTTGCAAAAGGAATTCCCAGGAAAGTTTGGATGCCGGTTTTGGTGTCGTAGTTTCCTTCGATCACTCCGTTTTTGATTTTTGTTTGAACGGCAAATGTGTTGTTTCCCTGTGCCTTAATTTGCATCGGCAAAAGCACAGAAGAAATCATAACAAGCAAGAATATTGAAAGAGCAAATTTCATAGGTTTGGATTCATTGTATCGACGTGAAACAATAGTAATTGCTTATTCTAGATATTCCAACTTTCTTGCCGATAAATAGCCCCCCAAATATGCCAAATCCCAATCCTTCTGACTTTTTGCCTCACATCGCTTATGATTCGGTGGTCTTTGGTTTTTCGGGAGAAAAGCTGAAAATTCTCTTGATGGAATATCATAAAACCGGTTGGTTTGCCCTTCCTGGTGGATTTGTCGGAATCAATGAATCTCTCGACGATGCGGTGCAGCGAGGACTGAAAGAGCGGACAGGTCTGGATGAAGTCTATCTGGAGCAGTTTTACACCTTTGGTTCGATGGAGCGATTCAAGCCCGAAGTCATGATGAAAATTATGGAGCCTTTTGGGTTTGAGGAAAAAGATAATTGGCTTTTTAAGCGTTTTCTTTCAGTGGGATATTATGCGCTGATCAATTATGAAGAAGTCGAACCAAAGCCGGATAAGCTATCGGATTCGATCGGTTGGTACGAAGTGGATAAGTTGCCGGAATTGATTTTGGATCATAATTTCATCGTGCAAAAAGCGCTGAATCACCTCCGAACTCACTTGGATCAAAAGCTCCTAAGCGTCAATTTATTACCGGAGCTTTTCACCATGAAAGATTTGCAGCAAGTCTACGAAGCGATCCTTGGCGAGGAACTTAACCGGGCTAATTTTCAAAGAAAAATTCTCAGTCTGGATATTTTGGAGCGGCACGAAAAGCTATTTTCAGGAGGTTCGCACAAAGCGCCTTTCCAGTATAGCTTTAAGAAGTAGTTAGCAGGGGCAGTTTTCAGTTGAAGTAACAGTATTCAGTAGCCGAACTGAAAGCCGACAGAATTAAACCCCAAACTGAAACCTTACTTTTTAATCGAATAAGATGTCTCTCTGCGTTCGATATGACTACAACTGACAACTCACAACCGATAACTGACCACTGCCAACTGAACACTGAAATTATCTCAAAGGCTGTGTCAACACACTCATAATAGTCAGAATCCCTTCTTTGTAATTTCCCAATCGGAGGTTTTCATTTGGACTATGCTGGTTGTTGTCTGCGTTTACGGTAGGAATAGTCACTGCAGGGATGCCTAATGCATCCACAAATGGAGAAATCGGAATGGAACCTCCGGATATCCGAATCTGGACGGGGTCTTTCCCAAATGCTCTGTTCATCGCAGATCTCAGCCAAGCTCCCACTTCAGAATTCATCGGTGTGCGGAATGCCTGATAAGAAATTGAATTTTCCATCTTCACGATTTTTGGATATTGCATCCGCTCAGCATCTGTCGGATCTTTTTCCACAATATGAAATCCCTGATCTTTGATATGGTTTTCGATCAATCCAAAAAGGCGATTTGGATCAGACTCAGGCACCAATCTCATGTCAAGTTCAGCGATGGCAATAGCCGGGATGATAGTAGTCGATTGACTTCCCACATATCCCGAGGACAAGCCCCTGATATTCAAAGAAGGGTAATTGATGCTTTCCTGATAATTAGTTCCAACCTGATCAGTTCTTGAGATTCCCAACCGCTTTTGAACTGACGGCTCATTATCCGGAACTTTCGCAAAAATCGCTTTCTCAGCATCGGTAAAGCTGATTCCGTCATAAAAACCGGGAATGATCACTTTTCCATTTTCATCCTTCATGGAAGCCAAAAGCTGTGAAAGCAATAAAGCCGGGTTTGGTGCATAGTTGCCATAATGACCGCTGTGCTGAGGAAGTTTTGGTCCATAAGTGGTCAATACCATATCGGAAATCCCCCTTGCTCCGTAACTCAAAGTCGGTTCGTTGCTGGTATGTCGCGGACCATCCATGATCAGCATGAGATCAGCGACAAGTTTTGCTTTATGTCGGACAACTGCCTGTGGAAGAAGGGGAGAACCCAATTCCTCTTCAAAATCCAGAATCACTTTTACATTATAATCAGGTGCCAAACCCGCTTCAGTCAAAGCATCCCAAGCCGTCAGGAACATGGCAATCGGACCTTTGTCGTCGGAGCTGGAGCGCGCGTATATTCTCCAATCAGGATTGTATTCAGTTTGAAGTTTTTCCATTGGGATTGCTTCCCATTCTCCTGCGGAATTTTGAGCTTTTAGCACAGGAACATAGGCATCCGGCTGGTTCCATTTGCTGATGTCAACAGCTTGGCCATCTACGTGAAAATAGAAAAGTGCGGTTTTGGTTGCTCCGGCTTGCTTTTTCTCTACCAGCATAAGCGGAATGCCCCCTGTTTCCAGCAACTCACGGCTCCAGCCTCTCGCTGCAAATACGGCCTCGCACCAGTCCAGATTTTTTTGAATTTGCTCCGGAAAGTGCGCGTCATTCGGGATGCCCACGATCTCATTCAACATGCGAAGAGCGGGCTGCCATTGCTTCTCGGTGAGTTGCTCCAGTTTGGCCCGATCGGGAGTTTGGGCAAAAGCCTGAATGCTAAATAAAAGGAACGGAAGGAAGAAATATCTTTTCATAGTGGGTGGTAATTCTGGGTAGAAATTAGGGAAATGAACCCGGAAAAGAAACAGAGTTTTTAGGAATGAAATCATACATAAGAATCAACATCCTGCAATCCTCTTAGGGATTCGATTTTCAAGGCGATTGTTCCAGGAAAGTCAATCCTGCTGAGTTGAGCAGGAATTTTGGTTTTTGAGAAATAGCCAGCCGATTTTTTTGGAGATTTTTTTTTGGATTCCCTGAATATTTTGATCAGGCTAAACACTGAAAAGTAAATCCGATTAAGGTTTTAATAAACTCATTTTCAATTAATTAAGATTGATTTAATTTTAAATTTTGCTTAAATTATCAGTATAGGAATTTTTTATTGATCTCATTTCAACCAGTTATTTCTAACTAAAATTCTTTCCAAATGAAAACAACTAACAGTACCTCTCGAAGGACCTTTTTAGGTGCTTTGGCACTTGGATCAGTTGCAAGTGGTTTGACTGCTTTAACAAGTAAATCGGAAGAAATTCCATTGGATTTAAGCGGAAGGTCACTCTATGAAGCAGATGAATGGTTTAAAGGAATCAAGGGTACTCATCGGATCGTTTACGATGGGTCAACACCACATGATGGTTTCCCAATAATTTGGAACTGGGCTTTTTATCTGACTAATAATCAAACCGGCAGTCCTGACAATGATATCACTGGCATGACGGTTCTGAGGCATTCGGCAATTCCATTCGCATTGGAAGATCGCATTTGGGCAAAATATCCGATAGGGGAAGTCTTTGAAATCAAAGACAATGCTACCAAAATGGCTGCAAAAAGAAATCCTTATTACGCGCCTCAGCCAGGTGATTTTCCTATGCCACAGATTGAAGGGATAAAAAGACTGCAGGAAAGAGGAGCTATGTTTTGTGTTTGCGATTTGGCTATTAATGTTTACAGCGGAATGGTTGCAAAACAAATGGGACTGGATCCAACTGTGGTTTATAAGGATTGGATTAGCGGTGTTTTTCCCGGGATCCAGTTGGTACCATCTGGTGTTTGGGCTTTAGGAAGGGCTCAAGAGCATGGTTGTGGGTATGTTTTCGCAGGCGGATAATTCATTCCATAAAAACTAAAATCATGAAATCGAGCATGACGCAGCCTTCATACGGAGGAATGATTATCAGCCATGCGAGATTCCATATGGCCTTTAAAAGCAAATTATAATCATATGAAAACATACTTTTTGCTCGTTACGGGGATCTTTCTTTCCCTGGATATTTTCGCACAGGCCAGACCTGTGAAAATTGTTTTTGATGTGACCAGCTCAAACGTGGAAGTTCATCAAGCCACCATCAGACATGTCGAAATGATGTCCGAAGAATATCCGGAATCTGAATTTGAAGTCGTGTTGTATGGCGGGTCGATTGATATGGTTCTCACAGGTAAATCGGCAGTTGCTGAAGACGTGAAAAAGCTTGCCGCTAAGGATAATGTTTCCTTTGTGATTTGTGAGTTTACGTTGAAAAGAAAAAATGTCCCCATTTCTCAGCTTCTTCCCGGAGTAGGCACGGTGCCTGACGGAATCATGGAACTGGTTCTAAAACAGATGGAAGGTTGGGGGTATATTAAAGAAGCCCTTTGAAAAATTTGTTTAAAAAGTCATTTGATATAATTGGTGCGGGTCAAACTGCACCTTTTTTAAAGAAATCAGAAAAAAATAAGATGATCGTTTTCGGTTTTTTTTTCATCAAAACCCAATTCATTTTTCGCTTTAAACATGATTCTTATCAGGACTTCACATTTTCAAATTGGTTAAATTAAGGAAGATTAAACCAAAATATTTTATCATGGAACTGAAAGATAAATTCGCAATTATCACCGGCGGAGCAGGTGGAATAGGTCTTGCTACTGCCAAACTTTTTCTGAACGAAGGAGCAAAAGGAGTCGCATTGGTTGACTTCAGCCAAAAAAATCTGGATGAAGCTAAAAAAGATCTTGCGGGCAAGAATGTCCTTTACATTCAGGCGGACGTGTCCAAAGCTGCAGACGTAAAGCGGTATATGGATGAATCGCTCAAGGCATTTGGGAAAATTGACGTTTTATTCCTCAATGCAGGAGTAGAGGGAGCTGTCAAGCCAATGTCTGATTATCCGGAGGAGATTTTTGATCAGGTAATCGGCGTCAATCTGAAAGGAGTATGGCTGGGAATGAAATATGGATTTGCCGCGCTCAAGCAAGGTGGAGGAGGTTCCGTAATCATTACATCCTCGGTTGCCGGACTTCGCGGTTTTGCCCAACTCAGTGCTTATGTGGCGAGCAAACATGCAACAATCGGATTGATGAGAACAGGTGCTCTTGAAGGTGCTCCTGATAAGATTCGAGTCAATTCCATCCACCCATCTCCTGTAGATAATCGGATGATGCGATCTTTGGAGGAACAAATGGCGCCTGGTGCCGCGGCAGTGGTGAAGGAAGGATTTACCAAAATGATTCCTCTCGGACATTATGCGGATAATATTGACATCGCTCAGATGGCTCTGTTCCTTGCTTCCGATCGAAGTAAGTTTATCACAGGCTCCACCAATGTGGTTGACGGAGGATTCACAACTTAGAGAAAACCCAACCTTAATGGAGACGTCGGCTGAGTAATTAGCCGGCGTTTTTTATGTCAGGAATTAATCTCCTTTTGGGTTTTTATTTAATTTAAAACAAAATCAGCGGCCACTGAGCTTGTCGAGGTGCGATCAAAATACAATTTTGCTACTGGTGCCACGCGGATTTTCACAAAACCAAAAAAAGGCGTAAGAGAATCTCCCTTACGCCTTTCGCTATAAAATTTGTTTTAACTACACTGTCCCAAAAGGGCCCAGATGACGATGAAAACAACTATTGTACCCACACAGCCTCCACCAAATGTCTTTGCTCCGGCACCTGCGATCAAACCTCTGAATATATTGTTCATATCTTAAGCAGTAATTTCTGAAGCTTCTACATTGATAGCTTTTACAGCTACAATTGTCAATTTTTCGTCAGAAGCCTTTTCTTCTTCCAAGCTTGTTTTAAGCATTTGAGTTGCTTCTGTCATGCCAAGAGTCTCAGCAAATTGACGGAGAGTACCGTAAGTTGCGATTTCGTAATGCTCAATTTTTTGCGCTGCGGCAATGATTCCCGCATCTCTCATCGAGCCTTCTTCGCAATCCTGGATAATGGCTTCAGCTTCTTTGATCAGGCCAGCTATCGCCTCACATTTCTCAGCAGCAGCTTTCTTTCCAAAAGTCAGGAAAACATCTTCCAGGCGCGCTACCTGAATTTTCGTCTCAGCCAGGTGAGCTGTCAAAACTTCAATTAATTCCGGAGAAGTTGCCTTTTCGATCATCGTCGGAAGTGCTTTCACAAGAGCATTTTCTGCCCAATAGATGTCTTTCAATTCGTCTTCAAACAACTGCATCAATTGAGATGATTGCATGTGAGACTTAGCTGTAGAGCTTTTTTTTTCGACTTGGCTTGTTGCCGTGTCCTGATTTTCGTTGGTCATAAAAATAGTGGTTAACTGAGGTTTAAAGAATGTTCCTTCGGATTTACGGTTGGGTTACCAATTGGTAATTCTTTCAGGTCAATCTGTTTTAAGGATGGCTACCAGTTTTATGCCATGCCCGGAATTTCATTTTTTTAAAGTTTTATACGATTGAAAATCAAGTTGTTTTGGAGCGTTTTGCCAAGGAAAACCCAAGTGATTTCTCGAAATTCTAAAGCTAATTTCAGGATGAGTTAAAAAGGAAATTTCCAGGAAATCGAAAATGGGAAGCTTATTAGTTCAGTTTGATATACTAATTGCCATCTTATTTTTTGATGGATTTCAATTGAAAGAAACCGGGATCTTTGGATTAGATTTTTTTGAAAAGCTAGTGTAAAATAAAGGTTGATAAAGATTTTCTGACGAGTGAATATTTCATTTTAAAGAAGATAGAGGGTGTTTTTTAAAAAAGTAATAATAAAACTCAAGTGACTGAATTTTTAGCCGGAAAGAAAAATCCGGAATTTTCCTGAGCAAATCTGAATGAATATTGCCGAAAAAAATCAGATTCTGGGATTCATTATTCTTCTTCAGATTGCATTTTCAAAGATTGAATCGGCCAGGCTTTTTAATCCAGTTTTCAAAAGCTCTTTTTGGAAAATAGGTTAAACTTTCTTTTTGTAAAAACTTATTTTTTAGAGTTTCGAAGTTTTGATATAGATCAAATCATTTGGGGAATTTGCGACCACAGCCCCTGCAAAAAATTCCCCAGAAGGATCAGATTGAATTAAAAGCGGCATTTCTCTGAAACTTGGGAAATTTTTTGGGAGCTAAAATTATGAAAAGAATAATTTCCGAAATTTTGACACATTTAAGTGCAACACAATAATTACAGCTCAGCTCAATGTTTTCACATATTAGCAGCTGTTTCTGTGATTTCTTTTCCGTTCAAAATCCATCCATGATATCCGTGCAAACTTACCGAGATCATGGAATCTCCGATTTCCTCCAGTTTGGAGAATCCATTTGGGTAGAGTTTTCTACCGATCGGGTAGAGCCAATTCACATATTTATAAGCCTTGAGCGTGTTTTTCATTCCCTCCATCGGGTAAATAAATCCAGGACGATATGCGAATACCTTTCGGAATGGCAATTTCCGAAGGTCATTCTCGGTCTTCCCTTTTACCCTTGCCCAATGGCTCCTACCTTTTTCGGAGCTGTCTGTGCCCTGACCTGAGACATAAGTAAAGGTCATGTTTGGATTCAGTGCGGCCAGCGTCTTGCCTACGTTCAGGGTGAGATCATAGGTGATTTTTTCATACTCCTCTTTTGAAATCCCCACCGACGAAATCCCCGCACAAAAGAAGCAGGCATCGTATCCGGTAAGCTGAGATTTGACAGATTCAAGATCAAGAAATGAAGAGAGAATCAACTCTTTTAGTTTGGGGTGGGAAAGTCCATAAGGCCGGCGATTGAGGAGCAATACTTCCGAAACCTGCGGATGGGAGAGGCAGCGATGGAGAACTCCTTCACCGATCATTCCGGTGCTTCCGGTGATGATTACCTTGATGGATTTTGGCATGTATTGAAGGTTTGAATAAAGGAAAATGTTCCGGATCAAATCAATTATACTGGTTAAGTAAATAGTCCTTTGACCGGATCCATCTGGTTTTCACGGGTTATTCGGTTTTAGGTTTGATCGATTAGTTGGAGGTAAAATCTTCATTTTTACATTGAAATCCACCATCTCAAAATACCTTTTCAAAAGAAAAACAGGAAAACCTGTAGGATTTTCCTGTTTAGCTAAAAGTTAGATTTTAAAGCCTCCAGTTCAAACTCAGCCTTTCAACTTCTCTTTGAAAAAGGCAATAGTTCGATCCCAGGCAAGAGTAGCCGCAGCTTCATCGTATCTCGGAGTGGTATTGTTGTGGAACCCATGATTGACACCCGGATACATATGCATATGATATTCAACTCCATTTGCCTTTAGCACTTCTTCATAAGCCGGCCATCCTGCATTTACCCGCTCGTCGAGTTCAGCAAACTGGATCATCAGCGGAGCTTTGATTTTGGCAGCTTCCTCAGCAGTCGGTTGCCCGCCATAGAATGGAACTGCGGCGCCCAATTCAGGAAGTCTAACTGCCATCATATTGGCAATCCATCCTCCGAAGCAGAATCCTACCACACCAACTTTTCCATTACAATCCGGATGTTTCATGAGGTATTCGTATGCGGCGATGAAATCTTCCAACATTTCCTCTCGGGTTCTTTTTTGCTGCATGGTGCGGCCTTCGTCGTCATTGCCGGGATAGCCACCTAGCGGAGTGAGTGCATCGGGAGCAAGGGAAATAAATCCTGCTACTCCGGCTCTTCGTCCTACATCTTCAATGTATGGATTCAATCCCCTGTTTTCGTGTACTACGACAACGCCCGGAAACTTGCCTTTTCCTTCAGTCGGGATGGATAGTAATCCTTTGATACTTCCTCCGCCTTTCGGAGAATCGTACATGATGTATTCGGAGCTCAGCCTTGAATCGCCTGGTTTGATGGTGATGGTGTCCACATAATTAGGCATCATGGCACTCATCAGCGATGCCAACGTAATGCCTCCTACGGCATAGATGGACAGCTTTTCCATAAATTCCCTGCGGTCCAGTTTGTTGTGCGCATAGTAATCGTAGAGGTCAAATACCTCCTGAGGGATGTCTTCTTTTCTCAATTCGCTCATGGTTGTTTATGGTTTGTTAGTGTTATTTCGGATGTGTAGGAGATCAGGTCAACGGGCTTCCCCGGTAAATTGTTGAACCTGGTTTTGTCAAGAGATCATATCTTTCCGGTTTGACTTCTAATATCCTGATTTTGTTTAGTCTCGACATTGCCGTTGGTGGTTTAATTTTGAGGGGTGGAATAATAAGTGGGTAGTAGGGAGGTTGGAAGAAGGGAAGTTGGAGTGTTCAGTCTGCAGTTGGTAGTTTACAGTTGCAGGTTAGAAAATGAGAAGTTTTTCCTACAGGAGAAAGCCATTTTCTATCGGATAGGGCTTTGGAATGTCTTCTTCTCCCAGCATTTCGAGCAGATCGATTTCAATGGTTCTTGAAATAGCGGAGATTGGGACATCATTGTATGCTGCCTCAAAAGGATTCTCGGAAAAATCACCGATTCTGTCCACCAGGAAGAAGATCCAAATAATGATTGCCGAAAAAGGGACAGTCAGCCAAACGTGGATATTTTTTGAAATTTCAAAAATATCCAATAAGCCAAAAGGAATCAGACTGCAGAAAATGTAATTGATCCAAAGCCCTGTCGAGGCATATTGCCGGGGAAAAGGATAGTTTTTGATTCGCTCGGTCATTCCCTGCTCATCAAAAAACCTACTCACCAATTGGTGTAGCCAAACATGTTTGTATTCGCTGACTCCTCCCTTCTGAAAAAGCTCATTCAAAGTTTGACTCTGATTCTTTAAGATTTGGCGGGGAATATTATGGTGTTTTTGAACGGCTTCCAGCTCCTCTTTATCCAAATATTTTTCAATTTCCGGAATCATTCCCTTTAAACATTCCTCTCTGAAATGTGGGGTGAAAACCAGCTTTTCGATTGCGCCATTATGTTCCCAGGGTTTTCCTTTTCGCATGGTATGCTTCAAAGCTAATAACCAGGCAAGGTGGCGGAAGATGACTTTCTTTTTCCATTCCATGCTCACATCAGGATTGACCATGGTGAAAATGGCAGTTGTGAAAGTTCGGCTGTCGTTCAAAATACTACCCCAGATTTTCCGGGCTTCCCATGTTCGGTCATAGGAACTGTTGTTTTTGAAACCTAAGTAAAAGGAGACCGCTACACCAATCACCGAAATTGGCTGCCAGGGAAGTGTAAATGGAAAGTTGGTCAACTCGGAGATCGTGACGATAATTATCGAATACAGAAAACCACCGAGCAGTAGATTTTTAGACCACCGGATTGTCATCCATAAACTATAATGTCTCTTTACAAACATGGTCTGTTCCCTATTAAAAAGAATAATCTAAGAATTTCTGATGAAAAATTCATCGGTATGATGCCGGACTTTTGATTTTTGCCCGTGAACGGTCAATAATGTTCGAGGTTAAAAAGTGGCAAATCTACAATATGTCATTTTGAAGCAATGAGGGCTATTTTTTCATGGCATAAAAGTGGAAATGAATCCCAGAATAGAGATAAGTAGATTAGAATCAAGAAAAAGGCGGTGAAGAATGACGGATGATTCGTGGCAAATGAAAACAAACTACCAGGGAAGACCTTAAATCTTTAAATTTTTCAATTTTAAAATTTTCCAACCCTTCAATCCATTAAAATATGTGGAGAAACTATCTGAAAATTGCTTTTAGAAACCTGAGTAAAAACAAGCTTTTCTCGTTTCTGAATATCGCCGGGCTTTCTATTGGAATGGCCGTTTGCATCATGATTCTGTTGTTCGTGAATTATGAACGCGATTTTGACACAATCCACACCAAAAATATTTATCGCTTAAATGAGGTTCAGAATTGGGAGGGAATGGTAGCTCCTCAAAAGGTAGCTTTGACGATGTTTCCTATGGGACCCACTTTAAAAGAGGAATTTCCGGAGGTAGTTAACTATACCAGATTGGTCAAGGAAGATGAATTCACCCTTCGAAATGGAGAGACTCAGGTCGAACTGAATTCTGTTCTTTGGGCAGATTCCAGTTTTTTTCAGCTTTTTGACTTCAAATTATTGGAAGGAGATCCCGTGACAGCTTTGGTTCGGCCAAACAGTTTGATCCTTACGGAAAGCAGTGCCAAGCGAATATTTGGAAATGAATCCGCACTTGGGAAAAGTTTGCCAAAGGCGGATCAGGACAGTGTTTCATTTACCGTCACTGGTGTTTTGGAAGATGTACCGGAAAATTCACACATCCAATTTGAAGCCTTGACTTCGATCAGTACCTATTTCGGGCCAGGAGAGACGGGAGGCTGGAGTGCTAATTGGTTTACTACTTACCTTGAACTCGAGGAGGGAACTGATATCAAAAGTATGGAAGCCAAATTCCCTGCTTTTCTCATTTCCCACATGGGTGAGGAATCAGCGGAATCTTATGAGTTGTTTCTTCAGCCAATGAAGGAAGTGCATTCGGGTTCTTCAGAGATCACCCACGACTACATTAATTTCCAAAAATTCGACGGTGCATACACCCAAATTTTCTTTTACATCGCCTTGATTGTACTCTTTATTGCGGGGATCAATTTCGTGAATCTGTCCTCTGCCAAGTCAGTGAGCAGGGCGATGGAAATTGGGATTCGTAAAGCGTCCGGTGCTTCCAAAACACAATTGAACCTGCAATTTATCGGAGAATCGATTGTGATTAGTCTAATCGCAATGGTGTTTGCTGCGGTTTTTGTTTCGTTGGCGTTACCCTTTCTCAATGAGTTTAGTCAGAGGCAAATGGAGTTTCCATTGCTTCAAAAACCGATTTTCTTCGCAGCAACGATGCTGGGCGCTATCGTCGTGGGGATTTTGTCAGGTTTATATCCGGCGCTTTATTTATCGAGCTTCAATCCGGTCAAAGTTCTCAAGGGATCTCCGGAAATTGGCCGAAGGAAATCAGACTTTAGAAATGTACTGGTCATCGTTCAGTTTAGTTGTGCAATATTCCTGATAATATCCACTCTTTTTGCCACGAAGCAGGTTAGCTACATGCAGGAAAAAGATCTTGGCTTTTCCCATGCCCAAGTGGTGACTATTCCTTTGCCTCAACGTTTTTCTTCCAGATATGAATCATTTAAGCAAGAGTTGCTTGCTAATTCGCTGATCGAAAATGTAACGGCTTCCGGTCAACGATTGGGCAACAATCTGCACCAAACTTCTGTGACTTTCAAAGGTAATGGTCCAGCAAGAGATCTCTCGACCTCCCAAGTGGCGGTAGATCCGGATTTTTTAGATGTTTATAAGATCGAATTGGTCGCGGGAAGAAATTTCGATAATTCTGCCTCGGATAATGGGACTTCCTTTTTGATCAACGAATCACTCGCCAAGGAGCTATTGCAAAATGAAGGAGGGGGCAAAGACTTTTCAACCCTGATCGGGCAAAAGTTCGGATTTAGCGGAATGGATTCTGCAGGCCAAATTGTGGGGGTTACCAAGGATTTTAATTTTAATTCCCTCCATCATAAAATAGAGACGTTGACACTTTACAACCAGAAAGATTTTGGGTTCTCTGAGATTTCACTGAAAGTAAGTGGGGAAAATGTCCCGGAAGCTATTGCTCAAATCGAATCGATTTGGAACCGTCTGATTCCCGAGCAGCAATTTGAATATCAATTCCTGGATGACCATTTCAAAGAATTATATCGAGCTGATCGAACGGTGAACAGCATCATTGGGATGTTGACTATTTTGTCCATTCTGATTTCCTGTTTGGGGCTTTTCGGGTTGGTTTCATTCACGATGGAGCAGCGAGTGAAAGAAATAGGCATCCGCAAAGTTTTGGGAGCATCGGTAGCTACAGTGGTGACGATCCTTTCCAAGGACTTTATCAAACTGGTTTTAATAGCAATTCTGATTGCAATACCCATTTCCTGGTATGCAGTGGATCGCTGGATTCAGGATTTTGCCTATCGAATAGCGATTGAATGGTCGGTTTTTGTAATATCAGGTTTGGCAGCAATTCTGATCGCACTTGCAACTGTAAGTTCTCAAGCCTTCAAAGCAGCTCTCATGAATCCGGTGAAGAGTTTGAAAAGTGAATGAGTGAAGAAAGTACAAAGTATCAAGTACCAAGTATTAAGTACAAAGCCTGGAAACAAGAAACAAGAGGCAAGATGCAAGAGGCAAGAAACAAGAGATTAAAGAAAAGAGATAACTAAGGGCCTTTAAACTTCCGACTTCCGACTTCCTAACTTCTCGACTTCCTCCTTCATTCTTCAATCCAAATTCGAAAAGTTTTCGTTTCTGATTCACCTGGTGCCAGTTTGCGGATTCCTTCTTTTTCTGCCAAAAGTCCGGAGTGATGGACGGAATCTGCGATCCCCAGCCAAGGCTCAAGGCATACAAAAGGCGCTCCTGGCTTGGCCCAGATACCGAGGTAATCAAAATCTTCAAATTCCAATTTGACCACCGGACCTCTTTCCCTGTGACTGAGAGATACTTCTCTGGATTTTAGCTGTTTGAAAATCAACGCGTCATGATCAAACAGATGGGCATGCAATGGGATTTCCCTCGTATCGTTCAAAACAATTTCCCCTTTCTCTCCGATTAGACCATCTTCCGAAATCATCCAAGTTGAGTCGTTTTCTTTCTTTGGGAATTCTATAAAATAATCTTCCAGTTTTTCGCCCGGAGGGAGAGGACAATTGAAAGCCGGATGGCCCCCAATTGAGTAATACATATCTTGGTTGTCCAGATTTGATACTTTATGGGAAATCTCCAAACACTTGTCCGACAGCTGGAAACTAACCTCCAACGCAAAGTCGAAAGGGTAAACTTCGAGTGTTTCAGCATTCGACTCCAATCGGAAAATCACTTGGTCGGATTGCTGATGGATGAGCTTAACTTGATCCGAATTGCGAATAATTCCATGTTTGGGCAGGGCATATTCTTTTCCCAAGTGCGATGTTTTTCCTTCTTTCAATGCTCCGATAATCGGGAAAAGAACAGGTGCTTGACCAGTCCAATAGCGGGAGTCACCTTGCCAGAGATATTCCATTTGTGTGCTTTTGGATCGTATGGAGCTGAGCTCCATGCCTTTGAGTCGGACTTGGACTTGGAGCGATTCGGATTCAATGCTGTAGTTCATATCTAGCGGGCAAATTGGTCAGGAAAGATAAGAATTGAGACTACTCATTCCGAAGATCTTTAACTGGAAATTGCCCTTGGGCTGGCTTGAAAAGTTTGATCCATATTTTAAGTATCAAAGAAAATGGCGACGTGGCAATTCCTTTTTTATACCAAGAATCTGATTCTAAAGTAGTAATTGAAGTTCTCCGTTTCCAGCAACTGCAAATTGTGCGTTGACGAACAAAAATGTACGCAAGCTAAATGTCGATAAATATCAAAAGCCCTTAAATTCTTGAATTTGGGGCTTTTTTCGTGGCACTAAAGTGGAAAAGGAAACAGAGGATTGTATAAATCAGAAGGGGGTTATTCTGATTTTCCAACCTTCTATTTGTTCAGTATCAAACAAATCCTTTAATCCTCAAGAGCTATGTGGACCAATTATTTCAAAATCGCCCTCCGGAATCTTGCCAAGAGCAAGCTCCACACCGGGATTAACCTGATAGGACTAACATTGGGCTTGGGAGTCAGTATTCTGATCTTCTTTTTTGTCCAGTTCGAAAGCAGCTTTGACAATTTCCACGAAGAGAGCGATCGGATTTTTCGATTGGAGCGTCATGAAAATGGAGAAGATGGGATAATGTCGAGCTTTTCTACTCCGATCATCACAGCTCCGACTTTTGCTGCGGAATTTCCACAGGTGACCCATACGACCCGGCTAATCGGCGGATCGGCGCAGGCCTACCTGGATGAGGCGACTACTCAGACGCAACAGTACTTGACAGTGAGTCCGGATTTTCTGGAAATTTTCAGTTTCAAACTTCTTGAGGGGAAAAAGGATAAGGCTTTGAAAGACAAGTTTGGTGTGGTGATCACGGAGGAAACTGCCAAAAAATATTTTGGAGAGGAAAATCCCATGGGGAAATCCATCCGAATGCAGATGGGTGACAACTATGAAGAATATCAGGTCACTGGTCTGTTGGAAGACTTGCCCGCAAATTCCAGTATCAGGTTTGAAATGCTGATCAACGATCAAAACCTGGATTTCACTATTGCCAAGGAAAGTCAGGATTCTTGGTTTAATGTTTTTGGAGACACTTATGTAAAACTCAACGATGCCCAGTCGAAAGCTTCGATTGAATCCGGCGTAGAAGCCATGATGAAAAAAGTGCTCGGTGAAAATTATAAAGAAGGGGAATATTCATTTACCCTTCAACCGATTGCAGAGATTCACCTCACGGACAATCCTGACTCAGGAATGGCTGAATCAACCCGACCCACCTTGCTTTGGATTTTGGCCGGGATTGCATTCTTAATTTTGTTGATTGCATGTATCAACTTCACCACAATGGCGATCGGGAGATCAACTACCCGGGCCAAAGAAGTGGGTGTCCGCAAAACCATTGGGGCTGACTTTGGGCAATTGGTAATCCAGTTTTTGACCGAGGCATTTCTGATCACTTTTGCAGCACTGGTTCTCGGATTACTCTTGGCGGAAGTACTTCTTCCAACCTTCAATGAGCTCTTTGACAAGAAACTGGACTTGGTATATGGGCCAACCCAAATCCTGATTTTATTCGGATTGGTAGTGGGGATCACTGCATTGGCGGGAGCTTATCCGGCGTTTTTCATGTCTAGCCTCAGACCGATCAAAGTATTGAAAGGCACTCTTTCGATCCGGTTTGGAAAGCAGGGACTGCGAAAGGGACTGGTGGCTTTTCAGTTTTTCATTTCATTTATGTTGATCGCATCGACCTTGATTATGGTCAACCAAATGAATGCTATCCGGGATTATGATTTGGGTTTTGATCAAAAGATGATCATTCTGGTCGATGTGCCGGATGTACCGGGGACTAGTTTTGTAAAATCTATCACTGCGGGTTTTGCGCAGGCAGAGAAATACCGCCAAGCCTTGGTTGGTAGATCTGAGATTCAGTCAGCCGGGATCACTATCGCAACTTATGGAGAAGATTCGTTTTGGGACGGAGGCTTTCCGACTGAGGGAGGCAAGCAGTTTAATTTCCGGCTCAACTTTGTGGGAGGAGACTATGTGAAAACTCTGGGGCTTGAAATGGCTAGAGGCAGGGATCTCAATTCCCAGCCGGGAGCGGACAGCAGTGCGGTCTTGGTCAACGAGACATTTGCGAAAGCGATGGGTTGGGATGATCCTACAGGCGAACTGTTGCCAAGTACCAAAATCAAAAGCCATGAGATTGTTGGAGTTGTGAAGGATTTCAACCACAATTCCCTTTACAAAGAGATCGAACCTGTCATCCTGGCCAAAAGTCCCGATGTCATCTTTAGCGGGATCAATATGCTGATGATCCATTCAGCGACCAATCCAAAAGTAATGGTGAAAGGCAACGGAACTGACTTTGAGGCCTTCCGAACTCTCCTGGAATCTGAGTGGGAGCGTGTGTTTCCGTCCGAAGCTTTTAGCTTTAGTTTTCTTGATGAAACCGTTCAAAAACAGTATGAAGCCGATGAGCGACTGGGGAAAATGGTGTTCATAGCTGCTTGTATAGCGATTCTGATTGCAGCGATGGGACTGCTTGCGATGGCTGCATTGAGTATTGCCGGGCGAACAAAGGAGATCGGGATCCGAAAAGTTTTGGGAGCTTCAAGTTGGAGCATCTCCTGGATGTTCAACAAGGAATTTCTAGTCATTACTTTCATCGGTGTTGCAGTGGCTTTGCCTTTGAGCCTGTATTTTATGCAAGGATGGCTCGAGCAGTTTACGGTGAAAGAGTGGCCGTCTTGGCTGAGTTTTCTCATTCTGGCAATAGTCGGGATCTTCTTTACTCTGTTCATTGTGTCAGCACAATCGTTCCGTGCCACTCAAATGAATCCTGTGGATACACTGAAGGATGAGTAAAGGATATTTGATTTCGGATGCTTCGACACGCTCAGCACAAGTTTCGGATTTGGGAATTACCAACCTTTAAACCTTCCCACCTTTCGCTTTTAAACTTTTAACCCTATGCTAAAAAACTATCTGAAAATCGCCTGGCGGTCCGTGCTCAAAAACAAGTTTTTTTCAATTATCAATATCCTTGGATTAGCAATCGGCATGGCTGCATGTTTGGTGATTTTTCAGTATGTCAGTTTTGAGAAAAGCCACGATCTGTTTCATGAAAATTCCAGCAGGATTTTTAGAGTTGACCTGAATCAATATAAAAACGGAGAACTGGAAACGAGTCTTGCAACTACTTTCCCGGTAGTGGGAAGAACTTTAAAGGAAAGTTTTCCGGAATCAGTTGAAACTTTTGCAAGACTTATGTCCCAACCCGGAGTTTTTTCAGTTCAGAAAGGAGATGAAAGTTTGGTTTTTGAAGAGAAGAAAGTTTTTTACACCGACAATTCCTTCTTTGAAATCTTTACTTTCCCGTTGGTTTTGGGAAATTATTCAGATGCTCTTATTGCTCCCAATTCCGCCGTGATTTCGGAAACGATCGCTGAAAAGTATTTTGGAGAAGAGTGGAGATCGGTAAATCCTGTCGGAAAAACTATTCAAAGCAAAACTTACTTTGGCACCACAGATCTTCAGATTACCGGAGTGGCTGCGGATTCACCCGAGAATTCCCACTTGAAATTTGATTTTTTAGTTTCTTATCCGACGATGTATAATTGGGATGACGGGCAAACTGATTATCGCAGTGAAACAGAAAATGCATGGTTTTGGGAAAATTTCTATACCTACATTCTCCTTAAACCTGAGATAGATCCTACTCAACTTGCCGCCTCCTTTCAACCAATTGTAGATCTCCAAACCGCTGATCGAAGAGAGCAAGGCTTTGTATATAAAATGTCTTTCCAGCCTGTGTCGGAAATTCATTTGAATTCCAATCTGAAAAATGAATTGGAAGTAAATGGAAATGCCCAAACCGTCTATAGTCTTTCCGTAGTTGCTATTTGCATTTTGGTATTGGCTTGGGTGAATTTTGTGAACCTTTCGATAGTTAAGTCGATGGAGCGCGCCAAAGAATCCGGACTTAGGAAAACTATCGGAGCATCCAGGATCCAATTGGTTTTACAACATATGATGGAGGCATTTCTGTATAATGTCTTAGGATTGGGGTTTGCATTTTTTCTCTTTTACCTAAGTATGCCTGTTTTTTCAACCTTGATTGATATCCCATTTGAGAATTCAATTTTGCTTGAGCCAAAAGTGATTCTGGGGATCGTTTTGATTTTCATTTCGGGAACTCTGCTGAGCGGATTGTATCCTGCTTTTATTCTATCAAGCTATCATCCAATTGCTGTTTTGAAGGGAAAACTTTCAAGTTCAAGACAGGGACAATGGATGAAAAAAGGCCTAGTTGTATTTCAGTTTATGGTAGCAGCCATATTTATGATGGTGGTTTTTACGATCAACAGACAACTTTCCTTTATGAGGAATTACGATTTGGGAGTGGATATTGAGCAGAAACTAGTGATCGAAGGCGCAAGATTTGCCAATAGTATTCCTGAGTTTCAATCGAAAATGTCTGCTTACAAAACCTCCCTGAAAAGCTACAATCTGATTGAGAATGTAACCTTTTCACGGAATGTGCCTTCGACCGAGATCCGCGGAAACAACTCTGTACGGAGGCTAGATGATCCAGAAAACGCAAAATTTTTCCACGTCATGGGAGTGGATTATGAGTATACTTCGACATTTGGATTGGAACTGGCGGCAGGAAGATTTCTCGATGAAGACCAGCCAATAAGTGGAAATGAAATCTTGAAATCAAATGAAAATGCGCCTGATTTCGGAACAAAAGACCATGCGATCCTGATCAACGAAACTGCCGCCAAGCGACTTGGATACGAGAAAGCAAGTGATGCGATTCATCAGCAGATTGCAGTATTTGGTGGGGTAAAAGAAATAGTCGGAGTGGTGAAAGATTACCATCATAAATCATTGAAGAATGATTTTGAGCCGATCATCTTTTATCTCCAACCCAACTACAGTGAATTCATTACTTTGAATCTGACTGGTGCAGAGGCTCCCAAAAATCTGGAAGCGGTGATTGATTTTGCTGAGTCCGAATGGAAAAAGATTTATCCGGAAGAACCATTCAAGTTCTTTTTCCTGGATGATTTCTTCAATCGCCAATACAAAGCTGACCAGCAATTTTATATGATTTTCAATTTCTTCACTGGCTTAGCCATTTTTATTGCCTGTTTGGGATTGTTTGGTCTTTCGTCTTATGAATCAATAAGAAGGACAAAAGAAATTGGCATCCGAAAAATCAACGGCGCTTCGGAACCGCAAATTTTAAACCTCCTTACGAAAGACTTCCTGAAACCAGTTCTATTGGGTTTTCTGATCGCAATTCCCGTAGCCTGGTATTTCCTGGAGTTTTGGATTCGTGATTTTGCTTTTAGAATTTCATTGGAGTGGTGGATGTTTGTAGTGTCCGGCGGAGCAGGATTGTTAATTGCTCTTTTGACGGTCAGTTTCCAATCCATCAAAACTGCCAGGCTGAATCCGGTGGAAAGCTTGAGAAGTGAGTGAGTTGGCCAGAAGATGCGAGAGACAAGAAGCAAGAAAAATTATCAAATACCGGGAATCAAGTATTAAGAAGCGGTGTCCTTACTTTTCAATTATTATAAAAATATCTAAAGTTTAAAACCTAGAAAATTAAAGCTTCACGCTGATCTACAATTTTTTTTCATTAGGCTGTGACAAATTTGAAATCTTTGCGACTAATGGTTCATATATCACAATTGGGATGGAGTCTGACCTAAAAATAGTATTCGTGGCATTGATTCGACAAAATCAAGGGATTGTCAATAGTCTCTGTCGGCTTTATGCTATTTCTCAGGAAGAAATGAAGGACTATAGACAGGATGTATTGCTTGCGCTATGGAAATCCTTTCCCCAGTTTAATCAGGAATCGAAAGTAAGCACTTGGATGTATCGAGTCGCACTGAATACTCTGATTTCCATTCAGCGAAAAAAGAAACTTTTTGTAGTGGCGGAGCCTTTTTCAGAATCTTTTGATGCGAAAAACGCTCAGGATTTTGGAGCAGATGATGACCTGTTGGTTCTTCAGCAAGCAATAGGATTACTCAAACCTATGGATAAAGCAATTGTGATTCTTTTTCTGGAAGGATATGATAATAAAGAACTGGCGAAAATGCTTTCCATCTCAGAAAGCAATGTCAGTACAAAATTGAACAGGATAAAAATTCAACTTAAGAAGACTGCTAAAAACTTACAGAATGAACATAACTAATCTAAAACCTTCCTGGGATCAATTCAAAGTAATTAATGGATTGGATGATATTGATGAATCAGAAATTCTTGCCTGTATCGAACCAAAAAGATCGAGTTCTTTTAGCCTTGTTTCCAAACGAATTGCCCAAAATGCATTTGCGTATTCGGCGTTGATTTTCTCACTCTGTGGAGGTTGCTCCATTTAAGTTTTCCATGATTCTCAATTATTTTAGTTGGAACCATGATGGCAGCTTGGTAGACCTTGGATTTTATGATATAAGGATTTACTCTTTACTTTTTGGATTGGGTTTCATCCTGGGATTTTTCGTTTTACTGAAGAAATTCAGAGAGGAATCTGTTTCAGAAGAAAAGCTTGATACACTTCTTGTATTCGTAATTATCGGGACTATAGCAGGAGCGAGGCTGGGACATTGTCTTTTTTATGAATTTGACTACTACATTCAGAATCCCTTGGAAATATTTATTCCGGTTCGATTTAATCCCGATTTTGAAATTGTAGGCTTTCGCGGATTGGCAAGCCATGGCGGTGGAATAGGAATAGTAGTTTCAGTTCTTATTTATTCACACTTCCAAAAAATCAATGCCTTCTGGACACTTGATAAATTGGCTTTGGTTATTCCACTTGGATTCGCATTTATCAGGTTGGGGAATTTCTTTAATTCAGAAATGATTGGAAATCCCAGCACTGTGCCATGGGCAATTGTATTTCAACAAATTGATTCTATCCCAAGACATCCTGGTCAACTCTACGAAGCAGCTGCCTATTTTTCAATATTTCTATTCCTAAACTTTATCTATGGAAAAGTCCAAAAAGAAAGTGGATACCTGTTTGGACTTTTTATGGTATTGGCAAGCTCTGCCCGATTCATTCTTGAGTTTTTCAAAATAGATCAGGTTGGGTTTGAATCCGCGATGGTTTTAAATATGGGTCAATTATTGAGTTTGCCTTTTATGATAGCAGGAATGATTTTAATGATAAACAGAAATCAAACTGTCCCAAAAGCTCTTGATCTGCCCCGGTGAAATACTTTTTGCTCCACTCAATTTCTTTCATTTTTCGTCTTGCTATTTTAATTTGAATTGAAATCTTTTTAACCTGCCAGGTATCGGATTCGCCCGAGAGCGAACAAAAATGTCCGAGCATAAAAATCATATTTTTCAAATTATGCCTTTATGAGCTAAAATAGGAGGTTTCTTAATGGCATAAAAGTGGAATTGCTTACTATGGAATTCCAGTGGACTTGTCTTTAGAGAAAAGAAAGAATTCCAAAGCTATTACTTCGCCAAAACGGACCAAGTCTTCCAATTAGTAATCTGATCCTTAATGTTCAAAAACTACTTTAAAATAGCCTGGAGAAATCTTCTCAAAAAGAAGGTTTATTCCTTTATCAACATTGTCGGACTTGGGGTGGGAATGGCCTGTTGCGTGCTCATTTTTATGTTTGTCCAAGATGAACTTAGCTTCGACACCTATCATGAAAAAGGGGATCGGATTTACAGGTTGACGCATGGAAGACTTCCAGCTCAGGACCAACCTGAAAGTGCAGCTTCAGATCCTTTTTGGGTTTGGCATAATGCCCCTGTTGGACCTGCCCTGAAAAGTTACTTTCCTGAAATAGACAAAATAGTCCAGTTCTCCGGCAGTTCAGATATTTTGCTGACCGAAGGTGAAAACTCCTATCAGGAAGAAGGAGTGTTCTTTATGGATTCCACGGCCTTTGATGTTTTTAGCTGGAAGGTGATAAAAGGTGATCCCAAAACTGCATTGACTGCACCTTATAGCATGGTCATGACCGAGAGCACCGCCAAAAGATATTTTGGGGAAGAGGATCCTATCGGAAAGACCTTGAAAGGAAGTGATTCCCCGGGAAGATCAAACGCTGGAGATTACACAGTCACAGCGGTCATCGAAGATGTTCCTGCGAATTCCCATTTCAAATTCAACATGTTGCTCTCCCTGAGTACATTCAGGCTTTACAGCCAGGAGATTTTTGAATCTTGGGGTTATGCGGATTTCTATACGTATTTCCTCGTTAATGAGAATTTTAACCTTGAATCCTTTAGACAAAAAATCCCGGATTTTCTTGCTGAGAGGCAAGACAATCCTCTGTACTCTATCCAAGTAGAGAAGATGAGTGATTTCTATCTCAGATCTGAAGCTGACAGACAGCCCGGCGAAATAGGAAGCTTATCCAACCTCTATGTTTTTTCGGTGATTGGGATTTTCATCCTTGTGATTGCGATGATCAACTTTATGAACTTGTCCACAGCCAGATCTATGGAGCGTGCCAAGGAAGTGGGAATCCGCAAATCAATCGGAGCTGACCGAGGGAGATTGATCTTTCAATTTTTGGGAGAATCTATGATCATAGTGCTTTTGGCGGCAGTGGTTGGAGTTATTTTGGTATTTGCCGCTATCCCGATCATGAACGACATGACCGGAAAAATTTTTGAATTTAACCAGTTCGTTACTATTCAGACGGTTCCGGTTTTTCTGTTGATTATGTTATTTATCGGGCTTTTGGCTGGGTTTTACCCGGCAATGGTTCTGTCCGGATTTCAGCCTGTAATGATTTTGAAAGGAATCAATAAATCCGATGCCCGAGGTGTCAATCTCAGAAAAGGACTCGTCGTTTTCCAGTTCAGTTTGTCCATTGCGCTGATTGCAGGGACGATTGTAGTCTATACACAGATGAATCACCTCCTGGAGAAGGACCTTGGTTTTGACAAGGAGCAGATGCTGGTGCTGGACTATAACTATGATGAACTAGTCAATACCAGATCCAGTGCTCTCAAAAACGAACTCGAATCAAACCCTGCAATACTTTCTGCGGCTTTCTCGAGAAGCGTTCCAGGAGGATATTTTCCCAATGCCGGAACAGAAATAGTAAATTCTGATGGCGAAATGAAAATGGAAGTTCAGCCGATTTTTCAGGTTGGGATTGATTTTATTGACCATTTTGAAATGGAGTTGGTGGCGGGAAGATCTTATTCAAGAGACTATCCGTCAGATTCGAGTTCGGCTTTGGTAGTCAATGAAGCCGCGGCTCGGCAATATGGGTATACTAATCCTGCGGAAATTGTAGGGAAGAAATTCAGCCAATGGGGAAGGGAAGGAGAAGTAATCGGAGTGGTCAAAGATTTTCATTACATATCTCTTCACAAGAATATTGAGCCTTTGACTTTACCATTTCAAGCATACGCAAGCAGGTATCTTTCACTAAAGGTCAATTCCGATGATATGGAAAAAACGATTGCTGAGGTAGAGGAAGTTTGGAAAAGTGTGGCACCCCATCGACCGTTTTTGTATAGTTTTTTGGACGAGGATTTCAACAAACAATATGAGTCTGATTTCCGCTTCCGAAAGATTTTCACCACGTTCTCAGTATTGGCGATCATGATTGCTTGCCTTGGTTTGTTGGGATTGGCCACCTACACCGCTGAGCAGCGTACGAAAGAAATCGGCATAAGGAAGGTCATGGGAGCAGATGTAAGCTCGATTGTAAGATTGCTTTCTATTGATTTCATCAAATTGGTCTTTGTTGCTATTGTCATTGCTACGCCGGTTTCATGGTATGCGATGAACAAATGGCTGGAAGGTTTTGCATATCAGGAGCCTATTCAATGGTGGATTTTCTTGATTGCCGGGTCTTTAGCTGTGGTGGTAGCGATGATCACGATAAGTTTCCAATCTGTCAAAGCTGCTTTGATGAATCCGGTGAAGAGCTTGAAGAGCGAGTGAAGGGAGTACAAAGTATTAAGTACAAAGTACCAAGTACCAAGTACAAAGAATCTAGAGACAAGAGACAAGGATCAAGAAACAAGAGGCGAGGAGCAAACCTCCAACCTCCAACCTCCAATCCTCCAACTCTCAACATTTCAATATTTCAATTTTAAAATTTTGCAATCCTAAAAAATATGCTCAAAAACTATTTCAAAATCGCCTGGAGAGGACTTACCCGAAGTAAATGGGTCGGGGCAATCAATATTCTTGGATTGACAATCGGTATTTCGGCAGCCTTACTTCTTTTTGTGGTGGTAGAGTATGAACTGAGTTACGATAAGTTTCAGTCGAATTACGATAAGGTTTTTCGGATTTATACCCAGGACAAAATAGAAGATGGGTTGGAATACACTCCCGGTGTAGCCAATCCATTTCCTGATGCATTGATGAGCGAGAAGCTCGGTTTTGAAAAGGTGGTTCCAGTGATCGTTCACAGCGATGTTCAGATCAATATCCTAAAAGAAGAAAACTCCGAAGCTCCGGAGAAGCACAAAGCAGAGACTTTGTTTTTTTCCACTTCTGAATACAAAGACCTTTTTGAACTTGAGTTTCTTTCAGGAAGCGAAAAAGTATTAGATCAGCCGGATCAGGTTATTTTGACCCAAACTGAAGGTGAAAAGTATTTTGGTAAATGGGAAAATGCCCTTGGGAAAACTGTAGAAATGACCAACGGGGTTTCGCTCGAGGTTGGGGCTGTAGTTGCAGATTTGCCAGACAACAGCAATTTTGATTTTGATTTGTTGGCATCGTATGAGACGATCCGATCCCATCAAGATGAATTTGGATACGATCTTTCTGCGTGGGGGAGTACCGGAAGCAATTTCCAAGTCTATGTGCTGACCAATCCGGAGATAGATCTGGTGTCAGCCCAAAGCCAGTTGGACGGTTTCACCAAAAAGCATTTTGAAGAAAGAGGAAATTCTATCAAATCCCATTTGATGCAGCCTCTTGGAGATATCCACTTCAATACAGATCTTGAGCCGCTAAGCGGACGGTTGGTTCGTAAATCAACGATTCAAACCTTGATCATTGTGGGAATTTTTATCCTGATCATGGCCTCCATCAACTTTGTGAATTTGACTACTTCCCTGGCGATTGGTAAAAGCAAAGAAATCGGAGTTCGCAAAGTAATGGGAAGTTCCAGATCTCAGATTGTCTTTCAATCCCTCGGGGAGACTTTTTTATCCGTGATGATTTCGACAGGTTTGGCTTTGATTTTTGCCAATCTTCTATTGCCATTTTTGGATAAAATAGCCGATGTTCCGGCTACAATCAGCTTCCTTCAACCTGTAATTTTGGGCTTTATGGGGCTGCTGATTCTGACACTCACGCTGCTTTCAGGCTTTTATCCGGCATTTATTATTTCCAGATTCAGACCGATTCAGGCATTGAAAAATAAGTTTCAGGGAGCGGAAATCGGTGGAGTTTCGATCCGGAGAGGCTTGGTAGTCCTTCAATTTGCCATTGCCCAGATCCTGATGATCGGTACTTTGATCGCCGTAAGGCAGATGAATTTGGTGCAGGAAACTGACTTAGGATTCAATAAAGAAGCGGTCTATTTCATGGAAGTGCCTTCAGATTCAAATGAAAGCAACCGAATCGAATCCTTCAAACAGGAATTGCTGCGAATCCCCGGAGTGATGGCAGCGAGCATGGGTTCGGATGTGCCTTCCTCTGACAACAACTCCGCGTCGAACTTTTATTTTGACCAGAAGAATGAAGATGTTCCTTTTCCTGCCTACTTGAAATTTGCCGATGCGGACTATTTTGAACTTTATGAAATGGAGTTTGCAGCAGGAACCGGCTATCCGGCAAGTGATACGATGCGAAATGTGGTGATCAACGAGACGATGGCCAAGAAACTAATGATCGCAACCCCTGAGGAAGCAATCGGCAGATTGATCAAGTTGGGAAGTGGAGAATGGGTTCCAATTACAGGAGTGGTCAAAGATTTTACGGTGAATTCGCTTCGGGAAGAGATGAAGCAATTGTTGATTTCAAGTATGAATTCTCAATTTGATCAGGTGGCTGTCCGACTGGACAAATCTGCAAATCAGGCTACGCTTACAGCGATTCAGGAGAAATTCGAGCAGCTATATCCCGAGCAGATTTTCACGGCCAGTTTTCTGGATGAATCCATCGCTGCATTTTATGAGTCAGAGCAAAAGCTTGCCTTGGTTTATAAGATTTTTGCAGGCTTGGCACTTTTGATTTCCTGCATTGGATTATATGGATTGGTTTCCTTTATGATCGGTCAGAAAGTGAAAGAAATTGGAATCAGGAAAGTCTTGGGAGCATCCGTAGGGCAAATCACATACATGCTTTCCAGGGAATTTTTGATCATGGTGTTGATTGCTTTCGGGATTGCGATTCCGCTGGCGTATTTCATGATGAAAGAATGGCTGGAGACTTTCGCTTACCAAACTCAAATATCTGTTGGCTTATTTGCTTTGGTGATGGCAGCTTCACTTCTATTGACGATTTTGACGGTGGGGTCCAAAGCTGTAAGAGCTGCAATTGCCAATCCTGTTGATAGTTTGAAGGATGAGTGATCTTTTAGAGACAAAAGCCGAGAATCAAGATTTTAAAGACTGGAGATAGGAGATAAGAAACAAGAGCCAAAGAGGCGAGAATCAAGATTTTTGAATAAAGTTGAATGCACTATTTATCACTGAGGTGGAGAACGAAGAAGAAGTTTCCAAGCGAGTTGAACGAAGTGGATTTGGAAGTCTTTTCATCGATTTTTATTCCAATAAATCTTAAGATTCTTGGTAGATCTGCCGGATGCGATCAGATCCAGCTTGCCATCTCCATCCAGATCGGCGGCCTGTAAGTCTTCACATGCCATTCCGTTTTTGTCGATCCAATGTTCTTCAAATTCAGAGAATGAGCCATTTTTCGGAACAAAAAGCTTAACTCCAAATTCTCCTGCTTCATTGGGCAGGCGCCAGCCAACTGCGATTTGATCAGTTCCCAGACCCAAAAAATCCCCAACAGCGAGTGCATGCCCATCTTTGAGTTGAGAATGCAAAACAGTTCTTTTTAGATTTTGAGTATTTAAATTATCGTCCAAACCCTCATAAGCAACCAAAGTAGTCCCGTGCATGGATTCGATTGTAGCCAGAAATTGACTCTGAGAGGAACTGCTTCCAAGTCGGAGTTCACCTACACTTGGATTGTTGGGAAGATTGATTTTCTCTTTAATCCAAGTTGATTTTGTTCGGTACAAGGAATTGACTCCTTCTTTTCCACCTAAAAGAATGATTTGATCTGTTTCAAACCCAACTACATCCAAGTTGTGCGTGAGATGCATGCTTTCATCAATTACCTTATAGCTCCAATCTCCTGTGGGATCAGCCGGAAATTCATACGCCATCACCTTTACACCTTCACCTTCTCCATTTGCATTTCCTCGGCCATGCAGGGGAACCACGATCAAATGGGCAGAATTCCCGATTTTGGCCCAGCGCATTCGATGCGTAGTCGGTTCATGATGAAGTTGCTTGGGTGTCCATTTTTGAGTTGGGTCATCAGGACGAATGAGGTAAAATACTGCTCCGGATTTTTCAGTATCCGAGGTTTCTCCCGGATTCCATTGTGCACCGACTGCCACTTCGACTTTGCTGTCGCCATCCAAATCCCGGGCGGCGATGCAGACATTGTCTGATGTGGTGAGATTTTCGGCCATTATATGTTTTTTCCAGTCACCGTTTCGGTACCAAACGATTGCTTTTTTGTCAGCTAAGAGAATATCCGCTTTGCCATCTCCGTCCACATCGCCGATTGCGAGGCCATACCCGATGGCAACATCTGCATCTAAAATCTGCTCTTCAAATACCGGGGATTTTGCAATTAATACTGCGAAAGCGAGGAAAATAATGGGGCTGTAAAACATGGTTTTATTGGGCTGATCTAGTTAAATATACCGGATTTGGAGGGAAAAGGGAAGTGGTAGAATTCATGAGATTGAAATGTTGGATGAATTATGGCCAATGATTGTGAAGATCAGTTTCGACCGTAAGCGAACAAAAATGATCGAAGTTTTTATTTTTAAAATGCTTAAAATGGCTTAATCAAACCATTTTAAGCATTTTTTAATGGCATAGATCTGGGGAACTATGACAAACAAGGTACAAGAAACAAAAGAGGTGGAGGATGACTGGTGTTTCGTGTTAAATGATAACTAGTAAATAAGGAATGTCTTAAATCTATAAACTTTTCAATATTTCAATCTTTTAATTTAGAAATCATGCTCAAAAACTACTTCAAAATCGCATGGAGAAACCTGACCAGAAATAAGCTGCGGGCAGGTATTCATATTTTGGGATTGTCGATCGGGATTTCAATCTGTTTCCTGATTTTCAACATCGTTTGGTATTCCCACAGCTTTGATAAATTTCATCCGGATGTAGAGCAGATTTTTAGAATCAATTCACTTACTGATTACGGACCTGATGGTTCTTACCCAAATTCAGGCACACCGAGACCTTTGGGAGAAGTGATTCAGGATGAGATGGCCGGAGTGGAGCAAAAAGGAAGACTGAATACGATGTATGGAGCTCTGGTTTCGGTGCCAAGCCAAAACAGAGTGATCGGAAGATCTTCAGAAGTGACATTTGCAGACCCCGGTTTTTTCAAAATATTCCCCAGAACCTGGCTTGCAGGCAATCCTGAAACAGCTCTGGAAAAACCTGAATCTGTGGTGATTTCCAAAAAGAGCCTGGAGAAATATTTCCCGGGAACTGATCCCGCCAATGCGCTCGGGTTGGAATTGATTTGGGTGGATGCCGACACGATTCGTGCACAAGTGACGGGAATAGTGGAAGATTACACAGAAAACACAGATTTCATTTTTACGGATTTCATTTCTTACAGTACCATCCAGACTCAAGAGCAAAAGGATTGGTATGGCTTGCACAGTTGGGGAAGTATCAATTCCAGTTCGCAGCTTTTTGTCAAAACAGTCCCCGGGATGACCGTAGAAGAAATGAATAAGTCGTTTGAAAAAATTGTCGCCAAAAACTATAAATCAGATGAAGATGGCAAGACGAGTTTCTTTGCAGAACCGATTTCTGAAATGCACTTTGGACAGAACTACGATGACACGACCGTTTCCAAAGTGTTTTTGGACGGCCTGACTTATGTGGGATTGATCATTTTGATTTTGGCAACTCTGAACTTTATCAATCTGGAAACTGCCCAAGCAATCGGTCGGGCTAAAGAAGTCGGAATCCGGAAAACTCTGGGAGGAAGGAGACTTCAGCTGATTTTTCAATTCTTGATAGAGACGTATTTGATTGTCCTAATATCCACCGCTTTGTCCCTCGGATTGGTCGAAATCCTCAGATCGCTTTTTTCTGATTATCTGCCCAAGGCCTTCAGATTGGACTATCTCACTGGTGTAAATCTGGGTTTTTACTTTCTGTTTCCTTTATTGCTCGCACTGATTTCGGGAATATATCCGGCTATAATCTTGTCAGGATATCAGCCTCAGCGAGCTTTGAAAGGAGAAGGAGCAGCGCAAAGAGGATTTTCGATTGGTGTATTCCTGAGAAAAAACCTGACAGTGATTCAGTTTTCCTCTTCCATAGGTTTTATCATTCTGGTATTGGTGCTGAATTATCAGATTCGCTATGTTTCAAGTCAGCCTTTGGGGTTTGACAAAGACGCTGTCATGTATTCGAGTTTGCCTTTTATGTCCGAACCTGATAAAATGGTTCAACTTCAGGAAAGACTGATTCAGGATAGCCGGATACAAGGGGCGAGTTTGAGCGGGAGTCTTGCATCTTCGAGTAGTTTATGGACTTCAGATGCCTATATCCCGGTTGATACCACGGAGAAGCAGATTTACATCCAAGTGATGAATGTGGATTCTGCCTTTTTATTTGTGAATGGCATTCCGCTTATCGCAGGAAATAGATCTTCAAACAAAGAAGACGAAATCCTGGTCAATGAGAATTTTCTGAAAGAAGCAGGAATTGAAGATCCTCAGGAGGCAATTAATCTTGGGATTAAATTTAACGGTGAAGAGAAAAAAATTGTCGGAGTCGTAGGCAACTTCCATTCAAGAACTCTCCGAGAGGAAATTCGGCCTTTGGTCATGACTATCCGTCCGGAATATTTCCAAACGATCTCGGTCAAACTTGAACCTGGCCAAAATCTTTCTGTCGTCAAAACTGACCTTGAGAAATTATATAAGGAGATTTACCCGTATGAAGAAGCAGAGTTCAAGTTTCTGGATGAAGAAGTAAGCCGATTCTATGCTGAAGATGTCAAAATCCGAAACGTACTTGGTGCTGCCTGTATATTGGCAATTTTGATTTCAGCCATGGGATTGTTTGGGCTTTCGTCTTTCACCATTGCTCAGCGAACGAAAGAAATCAGCATTCGAAAAGTATTGGGAGCCTCCATCGTTCAGATTCTTGGTTTGATATCCAAAGAGTACGTGATGTTGGTTTTGGTTTCGTTCGGATTGGCAGTTTATCCTGCTTATTACTTCCTGAATGATTGGCTCAATTCCTTTACGTACAAAATTGAGATGCCGTATTTTCTCTTCGCGTTATCAGGAATCGGAGTGATGGCTATTTGCCTCATCATTGTTGGTCTTCATTCCTATTCCGCAGCTCGAACGAATCCTGCCAAAGTGCTGAAAAGTGAATAAATAAAAAGTTTGAAATCTGAAGTTTGAATTCTGAAAAAATTAGTCAAAATCTATTTCAAAGTATCTGAGAATGGCCTTATAGTTATCTTGAGCTGTAAGACAAGTATCCATCAGATATTCATTTACATGGCCCCATTCCTGCAAACCTCTATAATAAAAAAGCTTAATATCATCCCCAATCATAAAAGGAACAATATCATTTGCCAAGCATTCCTTAAACATAATCAGCCTTCCTACGCGTCCGTTTCCATCTTGAAAAGGATGGATGATTTCGAATTGATGGTGAAAGTCAATAATGTCCTCCAAAGTTTTCTTTTCCTTTCCGTGGTATTCAGAAAGTAACTTTTTCATTTTTTCCGGGACTTTATTAGGAGGAGAAGTTTCATTTCCACCAACCTCGTTGGGGAGCTTTTTGTAGGCCCCAACATTGAACCAACTCTTTGAACTGTCTGATGTTCCTGATTTAAGCAGAAGATGAAATTCCTTTATCAAAGATTCTGAGAGTTTTGTTTTTGCCTTGTCAATGATGAGGTCAATACATCGAAAGTGATTGGTCGTTTCAATAATATCGTCAATGTTTACCGGTTCTTGGAAGGCACCGATGGTGTTGGTTTCAAAAATATATCGGGTTTGCTCGTGTGTTAGCTTGCTTCCTTCTATCCTGTTAGAATTGTAAGTCAAATCTATTTGCGTCCGGTGATAGATGCCCCCTTTGAGTTTCATGGCCTTTTGCTCTTGTAGGTGGTTTAGAAGAGGGTTTTTGCCGGACGTTTTCTTTTCCTTTTGAGGTGCCAAAGCATCCTCAGGGATATTCCAGGTTTTGCCTGTTAGAAATGCACCTTTGATCATTCCCAAAGAGCAATAGTTCCGAACTGTCCTTTCAGGGATTCCCCATTTTTCCGCAAACTTTACAACAGATAAATATTCCATGTTTGATTTTATTCCTTGCCGATATCGGCAAAAATATAGCTTATCAATGATATTACATTTGCTTTTTGCCGATAGAAATTTATCTTCTTGAATTCCTAACTCTGAGATCTGAAAACTGATCATTGCGAATGATCAGTCTTACAGCTTTTTGTATAAATGGTCCTTGAAAACCCATATACTCTTTTAGATTTGTGAAGGACATTTATTCGCCTCGACATCTTATGAAAAAATACCCAAACACTGCTCGCGCCACCTTCTTCACTTTTTTCCTGACAGTTTCTTTCCAAGTCGCGACTTTCGCCCAAACGGATGGATTTACTTCACTTTTCAACGGAAAGAATCTGGATGGTTGGGTAGGAAACAAGACTTCCTACAAAGCTATAGATAGTATGATCGTAATTGATCCTGACGACGCAGGCGGAGGAAATCTGTTTACCGAAAAAGAGTACGGCGACTTTATCCTGCGATTTGAATTTCAGTTGACTCCCGGAGGAAATAATGGGTTGGGAATTCATGCGCCGCTTACCGGAGATGCAGCTTATGTAGGCAAAGAAATCCAAATTTTAGATAACACAGCTGAAAAATATGCAGAGCTAAAAGAATATCAATTTCATGGATCAGTCTATGGTGTCATTGCGGCAAAGAAAGGATTTTTGAAACCGGTAGGAGAGTGGAATCAGGAAGAAGTGATCGTTCAGCACCCAAAAATCAAAGTAATTCTAAACGGAATCACCATCCTGGAGGGAGATTATCTGGAAGCCAGCAAAAACGGAACCCTTGACGGAAAAGAGCATCCGGGATTGCAGCGAAGCAGCGGCCATATTGGCTTTCTTGGACATGGTGATGTAGTCCGTTTTAAAAATATCAAAATCAAAGAATTAACCCCAATCAAATAACCTGATCAACAAAATGAGCAAAAGAATAGAAAATATCGAAAGGAGAGACTTTATCAAAAAAAGCGGATTTGGCTTTCTGGGCCTTGCTTTAGCTCCTTCAGTTCTCGCCAAACTAAGTGCTGACGGCCGCTTAAGAACCGCCCATATCGGCCTTGGAGGAATGGGAATGGCTGATTTGGATGCGATTTCTTCCCACGAAATGGTGGATGTAGTGGCACTTTGCGATGTGGACAGTACAGCACTTGCAGGTGCCAAAGCCCTTCATCCCAACGCAAAAACCTATTCAGATTATCGCATTTTGCTGGAAGAGATGGGAGGTCAGATTGATGCGGTAATCGTCTCTACTCCGGATCATACACATGCCCCGGCATCTATGATGGCGATGAATATGAATAAGCCTGTTTACTGCCAAAAGCCACTTACACATCACGTGACTGAAGCAAGAGCCATGAAGAAATTGGCTGAGGAAAAGAACCTTGTGACCCAAATGGGGATTCAGGTTCACTCCTTTTATGATTATAAATTGGCCACGCTTCTGATTCAATCCGGAATCATCGGAAAGGTGAACACCGTAAGAGCCTGGTCTCCAAAAAACTGGGGCTACAATGGCCCAAAACCAAAAGGAAGTGATCCATTGCCGGAAAATCTGGATTGGAACTTATGGCTGGGAACTGCTAAAAAGCGCAAATACAAAGAAGGAGTTTATCATCCGGGTAATTGGAGGAAACTTGTGGATTATGGTTGCGGGACTTTGGGAGATATGGGTGTTCATATTTTTGACACTCCTTACAATGCGCTCGAATTGGATGTTCCCCGCACGATTATCAATGAATGTACTCCGCCAACCGGTTTTGGATTTCCAGAAAATAATACCGTGACCTATGAGTTTCCGGGCACAAAACACACCGCCGAAACGCTGAAATGGGTTTGGTATGACGGACCTGGGGCTCCCGCAGATCATGAAGATTTAAAACTTCCAAACGGAGAAAAACTGCCTGATCAGGGAGCGATGTTCATGGGAGAAAAGGGCAGATTATTGCTTCCACATTTCCAGCAACTTCCAAGAATGATAGTCGATGGGAAATATCAGGAAATGGATATTGAATCATTCAAACTTGGAGCTCCGGTGAAAGATTATGATTCAGAAAGCAAGAAACACTACCACCAATTTGTGGATGCCTGTTTGGGCAAAGGCGAATGCAGTGCGCCATTTTCCTATTCTGCCAGATTAACAGAAACTATCCTCCTCGGTGTGATTGCAGGTAGGTTTCCAAACGAAAAGCTCTACTGGGACAGTGAAAAAGCGCTATTCTCAAAAAAGAAAGCCAATAAATTACTGGACGGAAAGTACCGGAAGTTTTAAAATGTCGGATGACCGGTGACAGGTGACGGATGTAAAAAGGTTGAAGGCAGAAAGCTGAAGTCAGAATGGTGATTTTAGAAATTTGCAACTGAATACTGCGACTGACTTCTGATCACTGCCAACTGCTCACCGATTCGTCCGCTGGCGAACAAAAATGTTCGAGAAAACAATAGGGTCGAATCCTAAAAAATGCCTCTGGATTGATTTCAGGGGCTTTTTTTATGGCATAAAACTGGAATCTAAATTCATCAACTATTCTCGCGAAGAATTTCATTTATGATCCAACTCAAAGACTTAGACAAATACATCGAATCCCGATTTCAGCGGATATTTATTCTCAAAGGATTGAACCTCACCATCAACGAAGGGGAATTCATCACTCTGATGGGACCTTCCGGTGCAGGAAAATCCTCGCTGCTCAACATCCTCGGTTTATTGGATGAAGACTATGCCGGGGAATATTCCTTCGGAGGCAAAGACATCAAATCGATGAAAGATAAGGAGCGTTCATCTTTGCATAAATCTGAGTTTGGCTACATTTTTCAGGCATATCATCTGATCGATGAATTGACGGTTTATGAAAATATCGAGACGCCGCTTCTCTACAGAAATGTGTCCTCAGCTGAGCGAAAAAGTATTATTGCCGATTTGTTGGACAGGTTTAACATGGTGGCCAAAAAGGATTTATTTCCGGCGCAGTTGTCCGGCGGGCAGCAACAATTGGTAGGGGTAGCGAGGGCGATTGCAGGACGACCAAGAGTATTGCTGGCAGATGAGCCTACGGGAAATTTGCATTCCGGCCAAGCCAGGGAAATAATGGAAGTATTTCAGGAATTACACAAAGAAGGAACGACGATCATTCAGGCAACTCATGCTCGTGAAAACGCTGATTTCGGCACAAGATTGATCAATTTAATAGACGGAAGAATTGAAAAAGATGAAGTTATCATTCAAAAATAAAGGCTGGTTTGGCGTGCTGTTTTGCTTAGGGATTTCGGGTCAGGCCATGTCTCAGGAAATCCTGAATCTTGATTTCAAGCAAGCGGTAGATATTGCCCTTTCCAAAAACCTGAATTATAAAATCCAGGAAAATAACATGGTGATTTTGGAAAAGGAAAAGCAGGTTTCGATGGCTTCACACTTGCCAAATGCCAACCTGAACAACTCTTTTCTCAGACAAACCGGACAGCAATTTCAGCAGGTGGAAGGGGAAATCGTAGTAACCAATGTGACCAACGAAATTGTGTCATCAGGCTTTAGCATGAATATGCCGGTGTTTAATTCCGGAAGGAGAATATTGGATACTCAGTCCTCCAGACTTGCCTATCAGGCTGGTGAAAAGGCAATGGAAAGAGCCAAGCAACAGGTGGTTTTTGACGTGGCAAGACGGTATTTGCAAGTGCTTTTAGACAAGGAATTACTTAGGATTGCACAGCAAAATTTGGACAATCAGAAGCAGCAACTTACTCAAATCGAAGGTTTTGTTGATGCAGGTCTTAGGACAATTTCTGATTTATATAACCAACAATCGGAAGTGGCCCGGGTTGAATCCGTTGTGGTCGATGCGCAGGTCCTGTTGGATAACGACTTGTGGGATCTTGCAGAATATTTGCAGTTGGAAGTTGGGGTAGTGCCTGAGTTGGCGGCGGTAGATCCTTTGTCAAGGCAAGATTCATTTGAAGGAATGGAAATGGCCCAGCTTTATGAACTCGCTCAATCCAACCGGGCAGATCGAAATCAGCAGGAATTATTGACAACTGCCATCAAGAAAGATATGCAGGCAATAAAAGCGATGTATTACCCGAGATTGAATGCTTTTTATAATTACAATACCTTCTTCACCACACTCGATGAGCGAACTCTGAGAGAGCAACTCCTGAAAGTGTACCCACAGAATACCTTAGGATTGACGTTGGCAATTCCCATTTTCAATAATTTTCAGACGAGACTGGACGTAAGCAGAAGCAAGGTTGCCTATCAAAATCAGATCTTGAGGAAGGAATCTGTTGACCGAAAAATCTACCAAGAAGTGAAGCTAGCCAACCAAAACTACAAAGCGGCAATCCAAAAAGAGAGAAATACGCAGGTTCAGGTACTGGCTGCGAATGAGGCAAAAAATGCCGTTCAGGAGAGATTCAGGCTGGGTATTTCAAATTTCGTGGATTTATCCACCGCAAATCAACAGTTGGTGAATGCTCAGGCAGATCAGGCTCAGGCGATCTACACGCTCTTTTTCCAGGAGATCTTGATGAAGCATGCAGTAGGTACGTTAGAGGTGACGGATTGAGGTAGGAGGAGTTTGGAGAAGGAAGGTGGAGGTAGGAAGTTGAGTACTGAGAATCTTGGACCTTGAAATCTTGAATTTTACATCGCAAAGGAGGATAAAAGCCTGAAGGGCTGATATTGTAATAGCCAGGGGTGGAGCTTGAGGAACCCCTGGTAAAAACAAAATAAATCCAATAGGTCTTTTTGGTTTTTTGCCTGAATTAAGGTAAAAATTCAATTTCAGGAGTAGCCAAAAACTATTGAGATTGATTTTTTTTTACAGCCAAGTTCGAGAAGGAACGCAAAGAAGTCGGAGTTTTCATTGAATTTTTGGAATCACTAAGGATTAAGAAAACCCCAAGAATATCGAGTGAGAGTGTCAAATTTCCAGAACAATAAAAACGATAACAGCTATCCTTTCTTAAGTTAATAGCAAAAACAAAAAAAGCAGGCCCTTATTAAAGAGCCTGTTTTCTTAAAGAGTAATAGTTGGTGTTAGCTATTATAGCATTGCAAAGAACATATCCAGATCCGGGATAAGGACAATTCTTGTTCTTCTGTTGAGCGCCATATTTTCAGGGCTGTCATTACCTACCAAAGGTACGTAGCTAGCTCTTCCTGCAGCGATCATTTTCTCAGGGGCAACATTGAAGTCCATTTGAAGTTTACGGACGATGGAAGTAGCTCTTTTCACAGAAAGATCCCAGTTGTCCTGAATTACGCCAGTTGAGATAGATCTTGGATCAGTATGACCTTCAATCATTACCTGAAGACTTGGCTCAGCATTGATTACTTCAGCCAATTTCTTCAGCAAAGGATCTGCTTTAGAGTTGATTTTGTAGCTACCGGTATTGAATAAAAGTTTGTCTGAGATAGAGATCATCACAACAGTATTGTTGATGTCGATCTGAATATCATCTGCTTCTCCGCCAGTGTTGTCAGTAATGTTCTTTTTGATGTTGTATTCCACAGCAAGGTTTACAGAATCTTCCAAAGTCTTCGCTTCGGCAAGTTTCGTCTGATCAACTTTAGTCAAAGTTTCATTCATCTTCACTTTTGAATTCTTTGACATCACAGTTGCACCTTCCAAACTTAGCATACCATTGTTGGTCGTCGTAAGTTCGTCATTCATGGTTCTTAGTGAATTGATTCGAGTATTATACTCGGCTACCCTAGCTTCGATAGCTGTCATTTTCTCTTCCAATTCAGCTTTTTCCTGATTTGTGGTTGCAAGTTCAGTCTGAGTTTGGTAAAGATTGCTTTCCAATTCTGTGTACTTCTTTTTAGATACACATGAGACCATCAACCCGGCCCCCAAAATTCCTGTAATGATTAATAATTTTTTCATATCATGTCGATGTTTGTATCGGGGTAGTTCCAAACGAATTGCCAAAAATGAAAAGCGAAATTTTAGAAGGTGTTGAGTTTATGAAAAAGTACCTCTGTTGCAAAATGATGAGGTATTTGAAGGGATTGAAGAGGATTTAGAGCAAAAAAAATCCCGGCAACTATCCGGGATAAAGTCACAAAATATGGGGAATTACTCTACACATTGGGTAGGTTAGATGTCATTGAAGCTTTCCCAATCACTCCATATATCGGTTGACAACCTTGAATTCGTTCATTACCCGATAGGCAGCTCGTGTGATATCTGATTGGAAATTGGGAGATGTATAATCAAAGTTTGCTGCAGTATAGCCTTGCCAAATTGTGTTTCCTCGCTTGTTATCAATTACATAGATCACGAGCATTCCTTCATTTTCGGAATACTGAACCCTGTTGTAGGTTTCATCTTTTTCCTGCTCTTTTTCTATTTCACCTTCGTCATTGAGCGTGGTGACTCCGCGTCTTTCCAACCAAAAATCGAATTCCGGCTGGGCATAACCCCGATATCGGATCGAGTCTGTAAAGATTTTATAACTCACCAATAGATCAGGTTTGGTGAGTTGCTCTCTGAATCCCTGCGAACCGAGTCTTGCACCTATCGTCGCCGTCAGGACAGGATTTATCGGGCTTTCTTTATAGTCCGTATGCTCAATAAAGGCATAGGTTTTATATTTTTTAAAAGCACCTTGATAGTTGTAATCGTATTCGGTGATATAGTCTTGCTGCGTAAAGCAGGACGCGCATGCCAGCAGCAGAATGAGGAGAGAAAAAGTAGAGGTTCTCATATTAATAGTGGTTTAAGATTAGGATTAAGCAAATTTTCAGGCTTTCAAATTTAAAAACGTGTAACTGTCGTTCTGATTCAATTGTTTGAGCCAACAAATTGGTGATCAGGATTGTGCAGACTTAATTTACGAAAAATAGAGGAGAGGAATTTCTTTTCCGAATTAATTATTAATGAATAAATGTAAATCAGGAAATATTTCAGAGGACAAAATGAAACTCTACTTTATCTCGATTTAGTTAGAATGGCTTCAGCGAGCTCAGCAACTCTTTTTCGAAGAGCTTAGTACAAGTACAAACTAACCATCGAAAGTGACCGACTTTGGTTGGACTTGAAAGGAAGTACTTGTTATGGTATTCAATTTAGGATAGCATCATCCCAACTTGAAAACAGGACTGAAGTAGTAACTGAATAATTTTTAAAATTAGATTCTGTTTAATGCTAGTTAAACTTAAGACAGAAGCTCATTCTGAATTACACCACTTTCAATTTTGCTTCTAATTCATCCACTACCTGTTTCCATTTTGAATCATTTTCAGGTGAATCTATTGAGATAATGTTTTTATTAGTTTCAGCAGAATTATCGGTTTGCTGGAATTTAAAGAGTTCAGTCCTTTCCCAACTGCAGGGTAATAATTGGACAAAGAAGAATTTGTTGGTTTTGCCAAACAGGTCAATTGCCAAGGGGATTTCCTCTTTCATCACATATTCAGTAGCCAAAAAATCCGGACTAAGTAAAAAAACAACGAGGTCAGATCTGCGCATTTCTTCCCGAATAGAATCATCCCATCGGGTGCCAGATTCGATCATGCGGTCGTACCATGGATCTATCATTCCTGTGGATTTCAAAACCTCTAAATGAGTGATAAACCTGCGGATAAAATTGGAGTTCTTTGAGCTGTACGAGATAAACAGCTTTTTGGGTAAGGATTTAAAATCAACTAGGTGTTTGAAATCATTGGCAGCAAAGTTTTTCCGGGGGAATGGAAAAGAAGGATTTGCAGCTGAAAGGGATTTCCATTTTTCCCACTGGATTAGGTCAGAATTGGAGAATTCGGGCAGGTGGGTAAAAGAATATTGTTTCACTTCTGCTTCTTTTCTCAGATTGTCCACATCAAAAAAACAGATGTTGTCGGCTGAAACCTGCTTTTCTACTGTCCAGCCTTTATTTAGTTCGTCCAATGTAAGTTCGATTTCCCGCTCCAAACCATTTTTACTGAAAGGCTTCATAGTTCGGATATTGACCACACCCAGATTCGGCTCTTTCTGAAACTCCACTAAGACCATTTCCATAGGACTGCTTTGTCCGTCTCCTTTTTTTATAATTATTCCATTTCGCCAAAAAGGGAAACGCTTCACACCTGATGAAGTGTCAATTCGTTCACCTTGGATGTATTTGGCAAAGAGATTTAACAATAAAGTCTTATGAAAAAAGGCTCTGTAAACAAATCTTAGCTGAGTATAAGCAAAGCTATGCAGGAAAAACTGAATGGAAGGATCGGGACTTGTAGGTAAAAACTGAGGTGCCAGAAACTCATCTTCATTAATGCTGATAATGGAATTGTTTCGCAGCAAAAGGTCTAGTATAGCCTCGGAATGAGAAATTATTTTTATCTGATCCCTTCTAAAAATTCCCTTATCGTTGCCAGCCCGTGCCACTTCCATTACTTCCTTGACCAACTCGTTCAGCAAGCGGATATTGGTATAAATCATCCCATCCTCTTCTCCCGTTTTGACGAAAAGAACCATCCCAATATTATTCAAAATCTGTGCAAGAATGACAGCATTTTCCTTGTTGAATTCGATGGAATCATCATTGATAATAACCCTACATCGCTTCAAAAACTCCTCAAGAGTAATTATTTCCAAGGGTTGATCCTTTTTGATGTAATGCTTCACTACATCAATTTCAAAATTGACCAGTTTTCGACCCGAAAGATCCAAAGCATAGAAATAGTCACTCAGGACTTCGGGAAGTATGGCTGTTCGTTTCTTGGAACCGAGTGAAAGGTTGAAAAATCCCCAAATGTTAGGATACTTTTGACAAAGTTTTTTTTGGTCGATTTTAGCTTCACCCAGGTCAATTTTGTTTTGAATGACCAGCACCGGAACCGATTTACCGGAGCTTCGCTCAACTAGCTGACCCAAATCATTTTTATAGGAGGGGAGTGATTTTCCTTCGATGTTGTAATTGATAGATTCAAGCCAATACTCCAATGGGAAGTTTTCATATAGAATGGTGTCGCCGGTTTTGGGATGAACATCTTTTTCTTCTGAATATTGATTGGTGGCTGATTCCCAAAATAAAATATAGGCAGTATCATGACTGTAGTACATGCGATGTGAATCATGATAATAGTCTTGGCCTCCAAAGTCAAAAATATTTACCTGGGTAAGCGTCTTGTTTTCTGATACCAGAAAAGGAGCATCCCAGCCCTGAATATCAAGAAGGTGGGTACTTCTGCTTTCATTATTAATTTCTCCTTTCCGTAAAAACTCGCTGAAGTTGGTTTTTCCTACCCTGCTATTTCCCACCAAGACCATTTTGACTATTTCAAGTTTTTGGACACCATACCGGTCGGCATCGCTGAAGTATTTTAATACGGCACTTCGGCCACTTGATATCACTTCCACAGAAGGCTCAGAAAGAGAGGTATTGTCCTTCACAAAAATTCCATCCTCATTTTCATCAAAGCTAAAGGCGTAAGCAACTTTGAGTCCGGCTTGGATATGGCCAAGTAATGGCTTGATAGATTGCAGTTGATTGTTTGTCAGTACTATATGGCGCAGATGCTTCAGATCCTTCAATTCCTTGATTTCCCTGATTTGGTTATGTCCGGCGTACAATATTTTGAGTTTCTTTAACGCTTGCACTCCGGACAAGCTGGTCAGTCGATTTTCAGAAACTCCCAAGACCTCCAGTCCGATATTTTCTTTGATTTCCTGAATCGATTCCAGTTGGTTGCCACGCAAGTCAAGTCTCTCCAAATTCTTGAGCGATTCAATATCCCCAATCTTGGAAAGTTGATTTTGGCTCAAATTCAAATCCCTCAACCCTTCAAGTTGATGTAAGTTTTCCATCTTCATAATTTGATTTTTATGGAGATCGAGGTTTTTTAACTGTACCAGATGGTCGAGATTTTCAATTTTACTGATCGTATTTTGACTTAGGATCAGAGTATTCAGCCAGTCCATTTCAAGCATTTCAGATGGAATATATTCCAGACGCAAGCCGCTCAATTGCAATACACCAGTTCGACGTAGCTTTTCTGATTCAATTATTTCTTTTGCTCTTGGATTGTATAATATTTCCAATGCTGACAGCAACGCTGTCGCAATTTCTTGATAGGCTTCGAATTTGTCTTGGAAATCACTTATTGGTCTTCCGTTTTTTGGAAATACAAGGAAATTCTCGAAGGAAGTTCCTTTCCAATTGCAATACTCCATAATCACTGGGATAACCCTTTTTCCCTCTTTCGAAAGATTGATTATTGAATCCGGATCCGCATAAGAAGAATTTAGATAAGTATTGCTCAACAGTACCAAGATGATCTCAGCGCGATTAGCCCAATCCTGCAACTTAATTTTAAAGTCTTCTCCTGCCTGGATATTCTCTTCGGAAACAAAGCTTAATTTATCTCCAATGGCTGAATTCAAGTAGCGCAAAAGCTCGTTTTTGGCATCAAGATCACGCATGGAAAACGAGAGAAAAACAGATGGCAGGTTATTCATCATAGCTTTGAAAATTGAACTTTTGGAAAAATTGGCAAAAAGTGAAGCCTTTCTAATTTACAAAAAGCTTAAAGCAAGGCAAAACCATAAGATCAAACATTTTGCTCTTAAGATTTTGTCTCTTTTAGGGGAAGACGCTTGATTAGGATTCAATCTGAAATCCCATTCTTAGGGGCGTAGAATTATCGCTTTACCCTATAAAACCTCATCTGCACCTTTAAAAATTCAAAAATCGAAGGCTAAGTCAAGTCGATGCCATTTTTGTTTTTATTCAAAACGCTGTCAAGAAGCCGGAAAATTATTTTGAAGGTTAGGTATTCGACTGATCGTGGTTAATGAATTGAAGTTTAGACTCGGGTGAAAAAAATCTTCCTTTCCCCACTTTTGCGAAAGGTGGAGTCACATTTCCGTAACACGGTAGCATTTAGATATCCTGAATATATCCGGGTAAAGGTCTTTGAAAAATCCCGAGAATGCATTTACCCCCTATCTGGAGTACAATTGGTGAAAAGCTGAAAGTTGAAAATAAGTTTTTGAAAGTTTATCGGTGGTTTGCTCCATGATGCCAACTTGGAAAGCAAGGTTTTTCACCACTCGATATCCCAGTCCGAGGTACAATCTGTTTCGGTCAAAATACTCGACGTTTTCATTCGGTTTTTCCCCATTGATAAAAAGCTCATCATAACCCTGTACGTACCAGGAACCTTTTTCACCCAATTCAATGGAATTGATGGGCACATTTACAAAAATCGCGTAGCGGAATCGGGTTCTGAAATCCTGATTTTCGATCCATCGCTGCTCGTATCTAAACCGGTGCATCAATCCGACTTTCCCGAGTTTTTGCCTCAGGATGATTTCCTGATACAATCGATTCTCATGAACTGAATTACTTGCATCTCCTTCAACTTGGGAAGTAATGGATCCATATCCTGCCAGGAAACTTGCCGCGCCATTTTTCAGATTGTATTGCAAACCTGTTCGAAGGAGCATTTGCTCCAGGTCGCCGATTGCGTTGTGATTCCGGTATTGAGCTTCCCCATGAATAGCCCAGGGACTTTCCGCAAACCTGAAATTCCCGAAATACATATACCACGCGCCTAGATCGCTGCTTCCCTGCGCAAAACCAAGATTTGAAATTGAGATGAGTGCCAGAAAGAAAATAAGTTTTTTCATTAAGTAACTGGTGACTTAAGCTTGCAGAAAGGGTTTAAAAATCAAAACTCCTAATTTTCGTCAAGGTTTCATCAAATACATTCCTTCAATCCTTTTTCGATCGGGGTGGGTTTCAGCCCATAGGTTTTTTCGATTTTGGTGGAATCCAAACAATAATCCTGATCGGATTGGTAGCGAAGCTCTTTGACTTCTTTGAGGACGGGGATAAATAAACCCAGAATCGAAATCATCCAGGGGGCCATGACCTGAAGTTTTGCGTTTTTGGAAAGCAGCCGGTTTAGTATCGAGGTGATTTCGGTTCCGCTCGGGTAGGAGGGATCTGTGGGAAGATTCCAGGTTTGATTCCAGGCGCTTTCCTGCAAGGCCAAAAATGCCGTCGCTTTTCCCGCATCAGGAATGTAGGTGAAGGAATGCTTTTTGTCTCCGGAGTACAGCCATTGAGGGTTTTTACCTGCTTTCATCCGATTGATGACAAGTTCATTCAAGACGCTATTATTAGCCCCGGGACCGTAGAAATCCGCAGCCCGGGCGACGATGGCTTTTAGCTTCCCTGACTTTACTTCTTTCCAGAGCATTTCCAGGATTTGCTTTCTCACCTTTCCTTTTTCGCTTTGAGGATTCAGGGGAGTTTCTTCAGTCAGATGCCCCACTTGAGCCGGATCAAGCGCATACATATTGTCGAAGAAGACCAGTTTGGCGCCATGAGCGATGCAGGCATCGAGCGTATTTCTCATGATGATAGGCCAGTCATGCTTCCAGATAGCGGTTTTGTAGGTAGTTCCCGCCACCAGAAATACGATTTCGGAACCTTTGACTGCATCTGAAACCTGAGTGGAGTTGAGCAAATCAGCTTTGATCTGTTCATCGCCAGGATGGCCAGAGGAAGGATTTCGACTCACTTGCCGAAGGATGATCCCGTCGGATCTCAGTTCAGATGAAAGAACTTTGGCGATGTTACCATTTGCGCCGAGGATTGTGAAAACAGACATACCTATTCTGGAAGAATCGTTTACTTGCTATTTAATATGGAGTAAATTAAGCAATCTATTGGATTTTGATTCCATTTTACCGGAGTCAAAACGCCAAGTCATTTCCAGAAAATTCTCCCATTAACCTTCTTGAATGCCATGATTCGATCCTTTTTAAGTTGCCTTTTTGTTGTTTTTCTATCATCCCAAAATGCCTTTTCCCAGCAAGTCTTTGAAGCAGATGTGATTGTCTATGGAGGAACTTCTGCCGGAGTGATGGCTGCCGTTCAGGCGAAGAAAATGGGTAAATCTGTGATTGTAGTTTCCCCGGATTTCCATTTGGGTGGACTCTCTTCCGGCGGTCTTGGGTTTACAGATACCGGAGACAAGTCTGTGATTGGCGGTTTAGCGAGGGAATTTTACCATAGACTTTACCTCCATTATCAGCAGGACTCAGCATGGAAATGGCAGAAAAAAGAGGAATATGGCAACAAAGGTCAGGGAACTCCCGCAATCGACGGGGAATCACGGACGATGTGGATTTTTGAGCCTCATGTAGCAGAGAGGGTTTTTGAGGATTTTGCAAAAGAATATGAACTTGAAATTCACCGGGACGAATGGCTGAACAGGGAATCAGGAGTGGAGATGGCAGATAAAAAGATCAGTTCGCTCACTACACTTTCGGGTAAGAAATACATTGGGAAAATTTTCATAGACGCCACGTATGAGGGAGATTTGATGGCATCGGCAGGAGTGAGTTACCATGTAGGGCGGGAGTCAAATGAAACCTATGGCGAAACTTGGAACGGCGTTCAGGTCGGGGTTTTTCAGCACAAACATTATTTCAAAGAAAACATCAGTCCGTTGGTAGATCCGGAAGATCCGACTTCTGGGTTGCTGCCGGAAATATCGAGTGAGCCTCCCGGCAAAAACGGCGAGGGAGATAAGCGATTGCAGGCTTATAACTTCCGCATGGCCTTGAGTCGACATCCGGATAATCGGGTTGCATTTGAAAAGCCTGCCAATTACGATCCGAAGCGCTACGAATTGCTGGCGAGAGTATATAAAGCTGGCTGGACGGAGACTTTTGAAAAGTACGACCCGATTCCCAATCTGAAGACAGACACCAATAATCACGGGCCTTTCAGCACGGACTACATCGGGAAAAACTACGAGTATCCTGAGGCAAGCTATGCCGAGCGGCGGAAGATGATACAGGAGCATGAAGAATATCAAAAAGGCCTGATGTATTTTTTGGCCAATGACCCGCAAGTTCCGGCCGAAGTGAGATCAGAGATGGCGCAATGGGGGTTGGCAAAGGATGAATTTCAGGACAATGGAAATTGGCCACATCAAATCTATGTGAGAGAAGCACGGCGAATGATTGGCAGCTATGTGATGACCGAGCATGACGTATTGGGAAAAATTGAAGTTCCGAAGCCGGTGGGAATGGGTTCCTATTCGCTTGATTCGCATAATGTGCAGCGATTTGTGACCAAAGAGGGTTTTGTCCAAAACGAAGGAGATATCGGCGTGCATCCCGAGAAACCATACAGCATATCACTGGGAACCTTACTTCCCAAAAAAGATGAATGCACCAACCTGCTCGTTCCCGTTTGCGTGTCGAGTTCGCATACAGCCTTTGGATCGATCCGGATGGAACCTGTATTTATGATTTTGGGTCAGTCAGCAGCCGCGGCTGGGATCTTGGCAATCGAGAATAATCAGGCAGTTCAGGATATTTCCTACGAAAGCCTCCGCAAGATCCTGGAGGAAGAAAAGCAGGTTTTGAAGAAGGATTGAGGGGAAAAGAGAAAAAGATACAAGAGCCAAGAGGCAACAAGCGAGAGCAATTTGAAACTTAAACTGACTATCTTGAAACTAAATACTCAAACCCAACCTATTCCTATGCTTAACCGTCGCGATTTTATCAAACAATCCGGACTTGCTCTTTCAGTAGCTGGCTTTGGCCTTTCAGCTTTCAACTTCCAGAAAGCCAATTCTTTCAAGATGGGTTTGCAACTTTTTACAATCAGAACTCCAATGGCTGAAGATCCGAGGAAAGCGCTCAAAACTATTGCAGGCTTTGGATATCAGGATACCGAAACTTACGGTTATGATGGTCCTTCGAAAAGCTTCTATGGCATGCCCGCTGCTGATTTCAAAAAAGTGCTGGAAGATAATTCTCTCAAAAGCACAAGCGGACATTACGATTTCATCAAGTATTTCAGAAGTTCTACTGATGAATTGATGCGCTACACGGATCAGAGCATTGAAGGCGCACATGCCTTAGACCAAAAATACATCACATGGCCTTGGCTTGATCCTGAATCCAGATCTTTGGAAAGCTTTAAGATTTTAGCGGAAAAGCTGAATAGGATCGGAGAACGCGTAAATAAAGCAGGACTTGGTTTTGCCTATCACAATCATGACTTTGAATTCATTGACCATAATGGTGAAATTGGGTATGATATCATTTTGAAAAATACGGATCCGGAACTGGTCAAACTTCAGATTGATCTGTATTGGGTTGCCAGAGATTCTGCCCGTACCCCCCACCAACTTTTCATGGAAGCCCCCGGCAGATTTGTCATGTGGCATATCAAAGACATGGATAAAATCAATAGAGATTATACCGAAATGGGCAATGGATCAATTGATTATACCAAAATTCTACCAGATGCAACACTATCTGGAATGGAATATTATTACCTGGAGCAAGGAGGAAATTTCGCTCAGGACCCCATCCAAAGCGTAAAAGATAGCGCAGACTATTTCAACAAAAACCTGATTCACTTGTTTGGGTAGGGACTGAGAAGTTTGTACTCAACAGTCGATTTTCACTCAATATATTTTACCCCTGCAAAGCTTAGGATCACCTATCCTGGATGGTTTCCTGTGGAAGGTAGGATCGATTTTTCAATGGTTGTAATAAGCGTAGCGGTACCAAGTAAGAAACTATAAATAATGCACGACAATTTCAAGGAAGTATAACTGGCCTATTTGGTTGATTCATTCGTTAAAAGGAATGGACATTGCCTTGAGGGATAAAAAAGAAGCTCCCTGCAATTATAGGAAAAGCCATTTTTGGAAAAGTTTGATGTTCTGAAATTGTGGGTAAAAGACCAAAGCCAAACGAAAGAAGTATAGGATTATAGTAAGGGTATAATTATAAAAAATTAAGATAATTCGTTAATTTACAGTAGGATAGTAATTGGTTCTCCTGATTTATCTGACACATATTTCATCATTTTAAAAACTGAAATTCTATGAAAATTTCTTTTGAAATGAAAATATTCTTAGGATTCATCGTCAATGTATTGGTCGTCATTGCATCCGGACTGATATTCATTTTTCGATTGGATCAGGAAAGAGATAGAACCATGGATTCCAGTTTAAACTGGATCGAACTTTCATTATTCGGTCTTTCAATTCTTTTGCTCTTCATTGTTTATTTTATCATTCGCTATCAATTCCGAGCCAGACAAGCTTCCGAAAAATTACTTTTTGAAAACAAACAATTATTGCAATCCATTATCGACAACACTTCCAATCCTATTTTCATCAAGAAATTGAATGGTGAATACTTATTGGTCAACAAAGATTTTGGTGCTCTTTTTAAGATTTCGAAAGATGAAATTATTGGTAAAACCGACAAAGATTTTTTACCTGAAAATGTGGCCGAATTGTATCGAAACTCAGAAGCAGAAGTCTTGAAAAAACTCCGGGAATTGAAAACCGAAGAAACTATAGAACTGGAAGACGGCAAACATACCTTTCTGGCAGTGAAATTTCCTTTATATGATTTAACAGGAAGGATTTATGCCATTGGGGGGATTTCAACAGACATTACCGAGCGGAAAAAACTGGAAGAATCATTGGCTTCGTCTGATAAGTTTTTCAATATGTCGACCGAAATGATGATAATAGCCACTTCCGACAAATTCATAAAAGTCAATCCTGCAACCATTAAGATATTGGGATATTCCGAAGAAGAATTACTAAGTCAGCCCTTCTTGAATTTTGTTTTTCCCGAAGATAAAAACAACACTTCGAGGGAAGTGGTAAAGCTTAAAACCGGTGCAGTAACCATGCAATTCAAAAATCGGTACATCTGCAAAGACGGAAGCCTGAAATGGTTGCAATGGTTTACTTCACCTGATGTTTCTACAGGTTTATTGTATGCAGTTGCTCAAGACATTACAGCCATTGTCAACTTGGAAAACGAACAGCAAAAAGCGATTGAAGAGTTATATGAGAATGAAGAAAAACTGCGGTTGATAGTTGAAAATATTGGTGAAGGAGTAATTGTGGCCAACTCCGATAAAAAGATTGTGTTGGCAAATGATATGGCACATGAAATTTTTGGAATTGGAGAAGAAGATAAAATTTCCTCCAATTTTACCAATCATTTTCAGCTTTTTTTTCCCGATGAAAGAAGCACTTTTCCTTCTCAAAATTTACCTATGGAAAGGGCCTTTAAGGGTGAAGTCACCGATGATGTAGATGTGGTCCTTTGGGATCCGGCTACTCAGAAAAAGAAGAGAGTCCTTATCAGCGGAAGGCCGTTGGTAGATCAGGAAAATCATGTAGTTGCTGCTGTAATTACCATCAAAGACATCAGTAATTATAAAAAATTAGAAGAGGATTTAATCGAATCCGAAAACAAATACCGGCAATTAATCGGATTCAGAAAAGGAGAAAATAAGGAGCCTAAATAAGTGGATAGGTATCTGTTGAATAAATTGTTTTCGCCAGTTTTCAATCAATCAAATAAGTGCGATTTGAATTCTTCCAAAGCATTCCTTTACCTAATTCAATTTTTTGATTTCAGGTTTTTGTTCCAATTTTTTGGATTCTGAAATAAGTTAAGTGCTGTGTTGTTGATAACCACAAGTACTTATTGAAGCCGGAATCTGGTAGAACTATCCTTGACTTGCCCGGTGATTTTAATTTCTCCTCGAACCTTGGATCACCTTTTCCCAGCGAGCGTAAAAGGAAGCATAAAAAGGTTTCGGACAAAGGAGAAGGATAAATCGACTGCAAATCCCAGCAGGCGAAATGGCAAAAGTAGCAGCCAAACAAACGGATAAAGGATCAATGCGATCAGGGCGAACGGCCAGCAAATCACAAATAAAATGCACCAAAGTAAAAACGTAAGCATGTCCGGTTTTTAGGTTTTCCGTTCAAAATTGCAATCCTTGTACCAAATCAAAAATAACCTTTAAAGAGGATTCTATGACGTTTTTGGCTTATAACTTGTGTCAAAAGTGTACGGTTTCGGAAGGGAAAGCGGACAATTTTTTTGGATGGATTATATTTAAGATATGGATCAAAAGTCTTTGCAACTAATCCAAATCACCTATTTTAGTATGTCGCAAACCCCATGATCGCACTCCCCAAAGCTGTAATTTTTGATATGGATGGCACATTGGTGGATAGTATTCCCTTTCACAAAGTTGCCTGGATTAGATTTCTGCGGAATCATGGAATCTACTTGAATGAGGAGAGTTTTCAAGCTCAAAATCACGGGACAATCGAAGAAATGATGTTTCGGTTTTTCGGTTCAGATCTGACCAAATCTCAACTCCACGAATACAGCGAAGAAAAAGAGCGGACTTATCGCGAATTGTATCGGCCTCAGATAAAAGAGGTAGAGGGTCTGACAAGTTTTCTCGAATCTATATTCCTTCAGAAAGTAAGAATTGGACTTGCTACGATGGGAGACCAACACAACATTGATTTTACCATAGATTCCTTAGGGATTCGCCGATTTTTCCACTCAACCACAGGAGGTCATGAAGTCAGAAAGGGGAAGCCGGAACCTGAAATCTATGAACTTTCGCTTCGCAAGATGGAAACCAAAGCTTCCGATTGTATGGCAATTGAAGATTCAATTGGAGGTGTTCAGTCTGCAATTTCCGCAGGTATCAAAGTAATCGGCATCACCACAACTCATTCACGCGAGGAATTGCTTGACTTTGGGTGCATCAGGACGATTGACAAATTTGACGAACTCTTAAACGGATTGTAAATCTGAGTTCTTACTAAGCAAGCTCATTGGGCCTTACACATTTTTGATGATGATTTCACCCGTCTCTTTTTGCTTTAAGATGAGCTTTTTATCACCATTTGGCAGGATTTCTTCTTTGATAAACCAATGCTTCTCATCATACTCCTGATAGACCGATGGCTTTGTCAAACCTCTTTTTCCACGCCATTCGGGAAGCTGAACGGGTTCCCAAAGTTTGGTTTTTGCAGATTTATAAGCCGCATCAATAATTGCATTGACCACATATCCATCGTAGAAAGTCTCCCGAGGCTGCAGGCCTTTTTCGAAGGATTCAAACATATCGGTAAACATAGTCGGATAGCCTAATTCATGAGCTTCATCTCCAACCGGAAACTGCCATCCTGAGTTGGATTCGGCTTTTTCTGCTACATAATCGTTTCCGGCTCCGCTGGTAAACATCTCAAATCCTGTTCGGAGAAAAGAGTTGATCCAGATCGTTCCTTCGGTCCCCATTACTTCATCCCGAAGATCCATTCCCCCACGGAAAGTCCAGGAAACTTCAAATTGTCCGATCGCTCCATTTTCATATTTGACCAAACCAATCGCGTGATCTTCGGCATCTATTGGCTTCACTTGGGTATCTGCCCAGCACATGACTTCCACCGGCAGCACATCTTTGCCAATAAAATTCCTGGAAATCTCTACACAATGGCAGCCCAAATCCAGAATAGCTCCACCTCCGGCTTTTTCAATATCCCAAAACCAATCCGAATGCGGACCGGGATGAGTTTCTCTGGATTTGGCCCAAAGCACCCGTCCAATTGCCCCGGATTCTACTGATTTCACCGATTTCAAAAATTTGGGAGTGTAGCAAAGATCTTCCAGATAACCTGCAAAAACCCCTGCTTCTTCGCAGGCTCGGGTCATTCGAAGTGCTTCATCGGCATTCCTACCTAGCGGTTTGGTACAAAGGACAGGCTTTTTATGCTTTACGCAGAGCATCACCGCTTCTTCGTGAACATAGTTTGGCAGGGCGATCACGACCATTTCAGTCTCAGGATGAGAAATAGCTGCCTCCATATCCGTCAAATGAAAGGGAACGGAATAGTCCTTTGCAAATCTTGCTGCCGTTTCTTCTTTGCGCGCATAAACCACCTGGACCAGATCTCTGCCGCGTCTTCCTATCAAAGATTCGGCGTAGAAACGACCGATAAACCCTCCTCCGAGGATGCATAATTTTACCATAATCAGCTTTTTAAAAGCAATAAATTCTTTTTGATTGATTTTGTATCCTCGAGCGAGAACAGGATTCTGCCCCTAACTTCTTTTAGTTTTTTCGTGTCACTTCACTTTCAGAGTTATTTCCTCCTCTTTATGGAGAAAATCAGCTTTCGCTACTTTACGTTTTCCGCTTTCAAGGATTGCCTTATCGGCAACTTGCTCGACTGGAGTAATGCAGGAGGTGTGTCTCTCACGGAAAGGAATGTTATATGACAGATTGTAAGCTGATATCACAGACCATCGAGCGTTTTCGGATAGATTGGCTTCCGATCTGTGGAGGAGATTTGGGTGGAAAAATAAGACGTCTCCTGCCTTCAGCTCGCAGTAAACCAACTCTGAAATCTTCTCTGCTTCGTGGACAAAATCAAGGTCAGCGCCTTGTTGCTCACCGACGAATGTATGTTCAAACCGCTGCATTTTATGAGTTCCTTTCAGCACTTGCAGGCAACCATTTTCTTTGTTGGCATCTGTCAAAGCCAGCATAACAGAGATCATAGCTTCCGGATATAGGAAACCATTTTTGTACCAATAGCCATAATCCTGATGCCATTCCCAGGCTCCTCCCACGCGAGGTTGCTTTTGCATAATCTTTGAATGAAAATGACAAACTTCGCCGGGCCCAAGAAGTCCCTGAACGCTGCTGATCAATCTTTTGCAACGCGACATCAAACCAAATGAATCATCTCCCGCGGTAAACCAAAGGGTGAGTTTGGTCTTCTTTCCGTCTTGGTCATTCAGGTCAAAGGAGTTGCTGGTAACCGAATCGTCCGTGGCGACGCTGTACAATAAGTCGATTTCTCCTTTGTTGAATAATGCCGGAATGATCAAAAAACCATCCCTGTGATAGGCTTCAATTTGTTCTTTGGTGATCATGGTTAGAGTTGGGTTTGACTGCCGATTCACAGAAATATAACTGTTGAAAATGACTGTTCAAAGCTTTCTTGTGTCTCCGTTTTCTCCTTTTCAATTACAAATTGGAAGCTCATTCCTAGTGGAGTTTGACTGGACCAAAGAATAGATTTTTGATCATTAAGTGAAAAATTTCAGATGTATGCTTGGTCATCTGATAAAGTACAGAACTGAAAAAAAATTTTTCCCGATGAAAAATCTAGGGTAACTGTTCAGGAAATACCTTAGTGTGAGGTTGATTTTTTAGTGCCAATCGTCAGCAAGACAATTGTGATCAGGATGAAAACGGTCCCGAGCCAGTCCATTTTTCCGAAGGAAACATCCAGCCATAAAACTGCCACCAAAGCAGCAGATAATGGCTCGACCGAGCAAAGCAAACTGGCAGTTTGGGCTCCGATGATCGTCACCGAAGTGAGAAAGAAGAAAAATGCAATCACGCTTCCAAACAAAATAATGTAGGCGAATGCGGCCCAGGTTCCCGCATCCCAAGTCCCGGATATTACCCAGGGATCACTGACAAACGAGAAAGCAATCCCTCCGATTAGCATTCCCCAACCCGTCACCGTGGCGGCAGAATATTTCCGCAGCAATTGTCCGGGATAGATCGTGTAGAAAGCAAGGGCAACTGCCGACAAAATCCCCCAGAAAAGCGCTTTTTCAGAGATTACGAGTTGGTTAAAACTGCCATGGGTGACTAGCAGGAATGTGCCGGCCAGCGCCAAAACCAGAGAAGCGTATTCCAACAGAATTGGCCATCGCCTGTTTTTGATTGCATAAAAAGCTACCACCAACAGGGGGCCAATGTATTGTAAAACCGTGGCTGTGGCTGCATTGGATAAGTTGATGCTGTAGAAATAGGTGAATTGGACGGCGACCATTCCTAAGATGCTGAAAAGCAAAAGCTGGAAAGCATCTCGGGGATTTTTCCAGATTTGGAAAGCTTTGTTTTTTTCGTTGAAAACAGAAAAGATGACCAAAATTAAACCTGCCAAAAGCAGCCTCCAGCAAACGAGCCAAGCGGGATCGATATTCTTTTGCTCAAAGAGATACTGAGCGCAAGTGCCGGAAATCCCCCAAAAGATGGCTGAAGATAAAGCCATGATTAATCCGGGAACCTGGCGTTGGCTGGTATTGATTGACATTGGTTGGGTGAAAGCTATCCTTCAAATAAAAGCCGAATTTAAGAAGGAGAAGACCGATTTTATAGTAAAGCGATAAACAAAGTTTGGGTACCGGATTTAGGTTGTAAGAGTCATTTTTAAAATTTCAAAATTTGGATCTTAAAATCAAAATTCATGTGGGACAGAATTACTTCTTTGAGATCTGATTCTGTCTTTTTGATTACAATAAACCTAAACTCATCTCCGCTAAACAAAATTCAAGGTTGGAATTCAAATTAAATCTCTAATTTGAAACCAGCAACGATTACTTTTTGAATGACCCCCACTACCAACCAAAACCCGGAACAACTTGCAAGAGACCTGATCGATGCCATGTTAAAGGCAGCCGGCTGGTTGGTGCAATCCAAATCAGAGGTGAATCTATCTGCTGCTAAGGGTATTGCGGTCCGGGAATATCAAACAACAGTGGGTCCGGCAGATTATATGCTGTTTGTAAACAGGAAGCCAGTCGGAGTGATTGAAGCCAAACGGGAAGAAGAGGGCGAACGCCTGACAACCGTGGAAGATCAATCCAGAGAGTATGCAAATAGCAAACTTAAATACCTCCAAAATGGTCCATTGCCTTTCGTCTATGAAAGCACCGGATCAATCACCCGTTTCACAGATTACAGAGATCCTAAACCCAGGTCCCGGCCTGTTTTTCATTTTCATAAACCCGAAACATTGGGAGAATGGATGGAGGAACCAGATACCGTTCGTGCAAGGCTGAGACAAGTTCCGGTCTTGGATGAACAGGGATTACGGCCTGCACAGAAAATGGCCATTAAAAACTTGGAAGTTTCTTTCAGAGACAACCGGCCTAAGGCACTTATTCAAATGGCGACCGGAGCGGGAAAAACATTCACTGCCTGCACGTTCGTTTATCGTTTGCTCAAATTTGCAAAGGCAAAAAGAATCCTGTTTTTGGTAGATACCAGAAACCTGGGAGAGCAAGCGGAACAAGAATTCCTGAAATATCAACCTACTGACGATAACCGAAAATTCACTGAACTCTACAATGTGCAGCGATTGAGCTCCAGCTACATTGCTTCAGATAGTCAGGTTTGTATTTCGACTATTCAGCGTTTGTATTCTGTGTTGCAAGGCAAGGAATTGCCAGATTCAGCAGAGGATGAAAACCCGAATGAATCATCCTGGAACTGGCAGAAGAAGGATCCTTTACCAGTTGCATACAATCCCAAAAACCCAATCGAGCAATTTGATTTCATCATCATTGATGAATGTCACCGCTCCATTTACAACCTCTGGAAACAGGTTTTAGACTATTACGATGCTTTCCTGATCGGACTTACTGCAACGCCGGACAAGCGAACCTTTGGCTTTTTCAATGAAAACGTAGTAAGCGAATACACTTACGAAGAATCTGTTTTGGATGGGGTGAATGTCCCTTATGACGTTTACACCATCGAGACAGAGATTACCCTGGCAGGTGCCAAAATCAAAGCAAAAGAATTTGTCGATAAGAGGGAAAAGCTTTCCCGCAAGAAAAGATGGGAACAGCTGGATTCTGATCTGGAATACACTCCCAACCAACTGGATAAGGATATTGTCAATCCTAGCCAAATCCGGAATGTAATCCGGGCATTCAAAGAAGCACTCCCGACAATTTTCCCGGATCGGTTTGATGAGAACGGAGAGTTTGAAGTGCCAAAGACGTTGGTTTTTGCAAAAACTGACAGTCATGCTGATGATATTATTCAAATCATCCGGGAGGAATTCAGTGAAGGAAACGACTTCTGCAAGAAGATAACTTATAAGATTGAGGAAGATCCAAAGTCTGTTCTGAATCGCTTCCGCAATTCCTGGGCGCCACGGATCACCGTCACCGTGGATATGATTGCTACCGGCACGGATGTCAAACCCTTGGAAGTATTGCTTTTCATGCGGGATGTAAAGAGCACAAATTACTTTGAGCAGATGAAAGGCCGGGGAACGAGAACCATCAATTTTGATGATTTGCAGAAAGTGACCCGAACTGCCCGACATACCAAAACACACTTTGTAATTATAGACGCAATCGGGGCTATCAAATCCAAAAAAACAGATAGCCGGCCTCTTGAGCGCAAACCGACAATCCCACTAAAAGACCTACTTGGAGCTGTCAAAATGGGTGCTCAGGAAGAGGATTTGTTTCTTTCATTGGCAAACCGATTGCTCAGGTTGGACAAGCAATTGACAGAACCGGAAAAGGCAAAATTCTCTGCACTCACAGAAGGGAAAAGTATGCAGACAGTCATCAAAGAACTGCTGAATGCCTACAATCCGGATGTCATAGAGAGCATCGAAGTAAAGGTGCGAAACCAAAAATTGGGTGATGCACCGGATGAAATTTCAAAATCAATCTCTCTGGAAATCGATAAACTTCGAACTTCCGCAGCCAAAGTTTTCACCGGGGAGCTGAACGAGTACGTGGAGAATGTCCGCAAATCTCATGATCAGATCATAGATACCGTCAACACGGATAAAGTGACCAAAACCGAATGGGATACGTTTACCACCGAAAAAGCAAAACAGGTAATTCAGGATTTTACCGCATACATCGAGGAGCATAAGGATGAAATCACAGCTCTGAGCATATTTTATGATCAGCCCTACCGCAGGCGGGAACTGACTTTCAAAATGATTCAGGAGGTGATGGAAACGCTGAAACTGGAACGGCCAACACTGGCTCCCAACTATGTCTGGGAAGCGTACAAACAATTGGATCAGGTCAAAGAAAACAGTCCAAAGGATGAACTCGTGGCATTGGTTTCTCTGATTCGTAAGGTGTCAGGAATTGATCAGAAGCTTATTTCCTATGACACCACAGTTAATGAGAATTTCAAAAAATGGATCTTCCGTCAGAATGCCGGACAGCATAACAAGTTTACAGAAGATCAGATGTCCTGGCTTCGGATGATCAAAGACCATATGGCAACCAGCTTCCATATTGAATTAGAGGATCTGGACTTCACCCCGTTTGATTCCCAGGGAGGAAGAGGTAAAATGTGGGAATTATTCGGAGCGGAGATGAATCCAATCCTCGAGGAACTCAACGCCGAATTAGTAGCTTAATCAATTATTGAAGAGGTATCTTTGTATCAAAAAGATTAATGTATTACCGTAGAAAAATAGTTTTATCCATCCTTGAAGTATTTGGAAATCAATTGGAAAAGGTCCAATTGCAGAAGCTACTTTTTATTTTTTCACAGCTTCAGGAGGAGAAAAATTTCCATTTCGTACCCTATAAGTTCGGCTGCTTTTCCTTTCAAGCGAATGCAGATCTGGGAACTATGAGGAAATATGGAATGGTGGAAGAAGGAGAACTATTTTGGAAAAAAACAACCTCCGAAAGCTATTTGAAAGAGTTGAAAAAGGAAGATTTAATCGGGCTTCAAAAGCTAAAATCAGATTTCCTTGGAAAATCCTCCAGTGAATTGATCAAGTTCACTTATCTGAATTTTCCCTACTACGCTATCAAAAGTACCGTTACTGAAAAGCATCTGAATTCCGTACAAATCCAATCTGTTTTGGATAAAAAGCCAGTTAGTTTCAAAAAAGGCTTGTTTACGATTGGCTATGAAGGCATCTCTCTTGAAGAATATCTCAACAAGCTAATTCTGGAGGATGTAAAGGTTCTTTGTGATGTCCGAAAAAACTCTCTCAGTATGAAGTACGGTTTTAGTAAGAGTCAATTAAAGTCAGCTTGTGAGGGATTGGGTATCGCGTATTTCCATATTCCGGAGGTTGGGATTATTTCGGATAAAAGGCAAGAGCTCCATTGTCAGAGTGATTACGATTTACTTTTTGAGGAGTATAATAAAACAATAATTCCTGAGACGTTTAGCCAGCAAAAGCAAATCATCCAATTGATTAAGGAAAACAAAAGAGTAGCCATTACATGCTTTGAAGCAAATATCTGTCAATGTCACAGACTTCATCTTGCAAATGCGATCATGAAGTATCCTGACACTGATTTTGATCTTTTTCATATTTAATTATGCCGAGAGAAAAAATACTTTTAACTGTCACCACCTATCCATTACCATCCAGAAGCTATGATGAACTTGTTTGTACCGCCGGAGTAAGAGAGGATGGGAGCTGGGTGAGGATTTACCCAATGCCTCTAAGTTTTTTGAAGGGGTTGAAAGCTTCCGGGAAAGTCAAGCAAACGAAATACACCTGGGTTGAACTTGATTTGACCAAAAGAGCGGATGATTTCCGTCCCGAAAGCTATTCACCGTCTGATTATGGGTTCAAGGATTTGGTGATTGGTGAGACCATTGATACAAAGAATGAATGGAGAGAAAGGAAGACGTATTGTTTACAGAACGTTTACACCAACCTTTCAAAACTGATTGATGATTCGAAGGACCCAAAAAATGTCTCTTTGGCTACTTTTAAGCCAACAAAGGTCAGGAAGCTAATCATCGAAAAAGATGAAGAAGATTGGAAACCTGTCTGGAAAGACCTTCAAAAACAATTAAGCTTATTCGATTCAAATCCGGATGAAGCGAAAAAATTATTCCCAAAAGTACCCTGGAAATTCAAATACGAATTTGAAGATGAGGAAGGGAAAGTTTCCCATCTGATGATTGAGGATTGGGAAATCGGACAGCTTTACTGGAATTGTCTTAAGAGTGCGGAAGGTGATGAAGCAGTAGCGATTGAAAAAGTCAGAGAGAAATATGAAGCTGATTTCCTAACCAATAAGGACCTTTTCTTTTTCATGGGTACGACCAGAGAATGGCATATGCGCAGGTCCAAAAATCCATTTGTAATTATTGGGGTATTCTACCCAAAGAAACCTGAAGCTACCCCCTTGTTCGGATGAGAAAAGATTGGATCGAAGTTGAACTAGGGTTAGTTTGTGACTTTAAAGGAGGTGGGACACCATCTAAAAGTGTCTCTAGTTATTGGAATGGTGATATCCCTTGGGCTTCAATTAAAGATATAAAAGGATCTTATTTAACTCAAACAGAAGACTTTATTACTGAGGAAGGATTAAACAACAGCGCTTCAAATCTCGCCTTCGAAAATGAAATTATTCTTGCAACTCGAATAAATCCAGGAAGACCGATTATTTCTAAGATTAAAACAGCAGTAAATCAAGATTTAAAAATTGTCAAACCCTTAATTACTTTTTCGAACAAATTCCTTTTTTACATTTTTAAAAAAATCGAACCTGAAGTAATTAAAGCTTCTAGTGGTACTACAGTGCTTGGTATCAATCTTACCAATCTTAGGGAAATTCAAGTGCCAGTTCCTCCCCTTCCTGAGCAGCGAGCCATAGTCTCCAAGATCGAAGAGCTGTTTAGCGAGTTGGATCACTCCATCGCCAGTTTCAAGGCTGCAAAAGCAAAGCTGGAAATCTATCGCCAAGCTGTACTGAAAAAGGCTTTTGAGGGGGGATATACTAATTCTAATCCTCTCAATTGGAAAGTTGCGAAGCTTAAGGAATATTCTGAAAAAGTTGTCGTAGGATATGTTGGACCAATTACCGACTATTTTGTAAATGAGGGAGGAGTTCCTTTATTAAGCACTACTCATATTGGAGAAAACCAATTTAAGAAAAAGGATATAAGGCTCGTTTCAACAGATTTCGATAAAAAAAATAAAAAGTCTAATGTTAAGCCCGGTGATTTGATAATTGCACGTCATGGGGATTCTGGAAAAGCATGTATTATTCCTGATTACATAAAGTCCGCACAAGTATCAAATGCAGTTATTTTTTCGCCAGACTTGAAAAAAATTGTTCCTGAATTTATTTGTTATCGACTAAATTTTGAGAGGACACTCATCCAAAAGTTTAAAGTAGGTGGAGTTTTACAGGTTGTCAATACAAAGACTATGGAGAATTTTAAGTTTGCCATCCCTAGCTTGTCAGAACAAACCCAAATCGTCCAAGAAATTGAATCCCATCTATCTGTTGCAGATAAGTTAGCCGAGACGATTGAGATCAATCTGAAAAAATCAGAGGCTTTGAGGCAGAGTATTTTGAAAAAGGCATTTGAAGGAAAGCTGCTCAGTGAAGCAGAACTTGAAGCTTGTCGCAAGGAGGCTGATTGGGAACCTGCGGAGAAGTTGTTGGAGAGAGTGAAGAGTGAGAAAAAGAAAGTAATAAACAAATCATAAGTCTATGCCAGGAAACCCACTTAGAATAATGGTTGCATCAACTGTTTATAGTTTTCAAGACCAATTAGAACAGATCTGTGGAACGTTGACTGGATATGGTTATGAGGTTTGGAATTCCCATATGAGGACAATTCCAATCCATCCTGGTTTGTCGAATCCTCAAAATTGTCTTCGAGCGGTTCAAGACTGTGATCTTTTCTTTGGAATTATACGGCCAAGGTATGGGGCAGTGGTTGAAGGGGACATTTCTATTACTCATCAAGAAATCAGGCGTTCAGTAGAATTGAGAAAGCCTCGGTGGTTTATTGCACATCGGGACATTACAGTTGCAAGGCAGTTGCTAAAACAATATATGTCTGATGGTGATGGTAATCCAAATCCAAGTTTCAATTATAGGAGAACTGATATCATGGATGACATTCGTGTGATCGCTTTGTATAATGAGGCCATTATGAACGATTTGCCACCGGCAGAAAGAGTGGGGCATTGGGTAGATGAGTTTTATAAAATTGGGGATGTTTTAAGATGTCTTCAAACTCAATTTTCTGATATGGATCGTGTTCGAGAAATTGTAAATCAAATGAGTCAGGAAAATGAATAGCGAACAACTCATCAAAGGTCTTCTCAAACAAGGAGAAGGCGAACAGCTGGAGTTTATGCAAGTTGTTCGCAAAGAGGTTATTGGCAAAACGATTTGCGCTTTTCTTAATCATGAGGGAGGGCAAATAATTATTGGGATTTCAGAGGATAAAAAAGTGGAGGGTATTACCGAAGCTGATAAGTGGGAATCTGAGCTTGCCGAATACCTCAATACTTCAATAATACCCGATGCTCCTGTAATGGTTTCCAAGGAAAAGGTTGGTACCAGGCAAGTTATTTTGGTAAAGGTGTGGTCTGGATCCAATCAACCATACATTTTTGATGGAAGAATCTATTTCCGCAGAGGAGAAAACACATTCAAAGCAACTTCGCAAGAGATATCTGACCTTATACGCAATAGACAAAAGACAGACCTTCATTGGGAGCGCCAAGTAGCTCTTGGTGTCGAGTTGGAAGATTTGGACCTTCAAGAGATCCAAAAAACAATTGAAAGATCTATTAATGAAAGTAGGTTAGATGACAGTCAGCAGAATCCAATTGACTTTCTTTCTCACTTTGGTCTTTTCCAAAATGGGCATTTCACCAATGCGGCAGTTGTTCTTTTTGCCAAAAATCCTGCTCGCTTTATCCCTCAGTCCAGGGTGCGAATTTCGTTTTTAGAGAAAGGTAAAACCGCTGATCATTTTGTGGATGATAAAATTCTGGAAGGAAACATTTTTAAAAATATACTCGCGGTTCAAGATTTCTTTGAAAAGTATTTGAGAACCACTCGAAAGTTTGATGATAAAAACTGGGAGCGTCAGGATGACTACGTGGTGCCAATGGCAGCTCTTCGGGAAGGGGTGATGAATGCCTTGGTCCATCGTGATTACAGTCACCCAACTGCTTCCATGTCTGTAATTATTTATAATGATAAGATAGAAGTCTTTAACTCCGGAAAGTCTCCCCTGAAAGCTTCTGAACTAAAAAAGAGTCATTTGTCGATGCCAGTTAATCCCGATATCGCACACATGGTCTTTCTCCGGGGATTCATTGAGAAAATAGGAAGAGGCACAATAAAAATCATGAATGCCTGCAAAGAAGCGGGTCTTAAAGCACCTAGTTGGGCAACTACTGAAATAAGTGTCAAACTTACGTTTCTCCTAAATGTCAAACTTGGCGGAGCAATTGACGGTGCAACTGACGGAGTAATTGATGAAGTTGAAAATAGTGGAATTGACGGAGCAATTGACGGAGCAATTGACGGAGCAACAAGAAGCACAAAAGTCAAACTTGGAATTCTTTTAAAAGCGATAGTTGAAAATGAAGGAAAAAGAGCTCCAGATTACCTTTCAATTACCAAGCTTGGAAGTGAAAGGACTTTGGAGAGATATATTGAGCAGCTTAAAGATGCTGGCTTCATCGAGTTCAAAGGTAGTGCTTCTCATACAGGAGGGTATTTTATTTCAGAGAAATTAAAATCATTACTAAAGAAATGACCGAATCAGACCTTATATCCAAAGTCTGGAATTTTGCCGGATTTTGTGTCTCATAGAATAATCACAAAAACTTTTGCGTCTCATATTTTGCGTTTTATGAGACGCTACAGAATTAGCGTCTCATGGATGAGACACAAGCCGAAATAAAAATATGACCGAATCTGCCCTCATATCCAAAGTCTGGAATTTTGCCAATGTACTCCGTGATGACGGAGTAGGCTACGGAGACTATTTGGAACAAATAACCTATCTCCTGTTCCTGAAGATGGCAGACGAAATGTCTAAGCCACCCTACAGCAAGAATATCGGTTTCCCGAGAATCAAGGATACTGAAGGTCATGAAATCCCGAATGGAGAATTCTGTAACTGGGAAACGCTGTCTAAAAAACGAGGAGCGGAACTGGAAGCTTTCTATACTCAGATGCTTCGCTCCCTTGGAACCGAAAAAGGAATCCTGGGACAAATCTTTACCAAGTCACAGAATAAGATTCAGGACCCTGCCAAATTGCTGAAGGTGATCGACATGATCGGCAAAGAGCAATGGACGATGGTCGGTGCTGACATCAAAGGCGATATCTACGAAGGTTTGCTGGAAAAGAATGCGGCCGATACCAAGTCCGGTGCGGGTCAGTATTTTACCCCCCGGGCCTTGATCAAAGCAATGGTAGCCTGTCTTGATCCGCAGCCCATGAAGTCCATCCATGATCCGAGTTGTGGTACCGGTGGATTTTTTCTGGCAGCATACGATCACATCATCCGAAATCATGATCTGAACCGCGAACAGAAAGCGTTTCTGAAGAACAAAACCTTTTCCGGAAATGAGATTGTTGCCGGAACTCGCAGGCTTTGCCTGATGAACATGTTTCTCCATAATATTGGAGAGATCGATGGGAATACGTTCATTTCCCCGAATGACGCACTGATTGCTGACGAGGGTTTCCGGGTGGATTATGTACTGGCCAATCCTCCATTTGGGAAGAAAAGCAGTATGACCATCACCAACGAAGAAGGTGATCAGGAAAGACAGGATTTGAGCTATAACAGACAGGATTTCTGGGCGACTACTTCCAACAAGCAGCTGAACTTCCTACAACATATCCGAACCCTGCTAAAAATAAACGGAGAAGCAGCAGTTGTTCTTCCTGACAATGTGCTTTTTGAAGGAGGAGCTGGTGAAACTGTTCGGAAGGAATTGCTCAAAACAACGGATTTGCATACCATTCTACGACTTCCAACAGGAATATTTTATGCAAATGGAGTGAAAGCGAATGTCTTGTTTTTCGACAATAAACCGGCTGCGAGAGAAGCTTGGACAGAAAATGTATGGATCTACGATTACCGAACCAATATCCACCATACGCTGAAGAAAGGTACCATGCAACTTGAAGATCTTCAAGATTTCATTGATTGCTACAATCCTAGCAACCGGAACAGGAGAAATGAAACTTGGTCTGATTCAAACTCCGAAGGACGCTGGAGAAAATTCACGTATGAGGAGATTATCGCTCGGGACAAAACCAACCTGGATATCTTTTGGCTAAAAGACAAAAGCCTCGCTGACCTCGACAATCTTCCCGATCCCGATGTCTTGGCTCTGGAAATCATCGAAGATGTGGAGGCTGCCTTGGATGGGTTTAGGGGGATTGGGGAGATATTGAATAATACGAATTCATAAAAAAGATGGAATTATTAAACGATACAAAAGTACTGATCGAAAAGGTTAGAGGAATTCAAGAAAGGGAAAAAGAACTTTCTAACCTTAGAGGAGAAAGCTTTAATATTTTTCGGTTGTTATGGAAGGAAAGTGATGAAGCTGGACTACATACCAAAATCCTTTTTGAACTGTTGAATCCTCATGGATCCCATGGCAAGGGAAGCATATTTTTTGATGGGTTTATTATGTTATTGAATGAAAATATACTTCCTAAAGAAAAGCAGATTCCTAATTATACCAATTTTCAAGAAATTAAAAGAGAAAGATATATTGGAGCTGTCAATAATAATGAAGAGGAAGGAGGGATAATAGATTTATATTTTGAAACGAATAGTTTTTCTTTGGCAATTGAGAATAAAATTTTTGCTGGGTTGGGTTATAAGCAACTTGAACGTTATAATAGTTTTCAATCCTACAAAATGGGTAAAATTTCAGTTTTGTTTCTTTTAACTCCAAATGAAAATGAGGGATACATTGGGAGATTGGAGAAAGATGAAGACTATTTTGAAATTACATATCGGAAAACAATTTTGAAATGGCTAGAATTTTGTCATGAAAAATCCTCTGATTTACCGATTTTAAGGGAAACAATTAAACAATATATTATATCCGTAAAAGGCATTTTAGGTATGTTAACAAATCAAGAAATGGAAAAAGAACTTGAAAAATTATTATTGGATAATTATGAGGCAGCAAATCTGATAGCGAATTCATTCAATAATGTAAAAAATATTAAAATTAGAAAAATGTATCAGCTATTGGCTGATTCTCTTTTTGTAACATTCTCTAAAACCGCTAATTGGGAAGTTACTTTAAATTTGGAAAATATTGATATTTCTTGGGGGGGATTTGTAATTCGAAAAAATGATTGGATTCCAGGTATAAGTATTTATTTTGAAGGGAATGACAGTTTAATTAATGGGTTAAATCCAGGTATTGTAATTGATCCAAAACCTTCTTCAGATAAAATTTCACGTATACAATCCAAATTTAAAAAAGGATTTAGAAATGATAAAGCAGAATTCAGAAATTTACTTTTTGGCTTGACTCACACTAATTACAAGAAATTTAATTCCTTGTTAGGATCTAATAAGTCGATTGAATTTATGGCTAAAGAGGTACATGATTTTATCGTGGAAGTTGTAAATAAAAAGCAAAAGGAACTATTGGAAATTGAAACAATATTATCTGAATAATTATTTGTTAAATTTCCGCTCTTTTTAAAATCAAAATATGGATTATAAACAATCTGATCCAGTGTTTGGAATAGTTTTAATTTGAAATTCAAAGGAGACTATTGATGGTAAAATATTTTTTATTTCATTATTATTTGTTGTACCTCTAAAATCTATCTTCATCTATATCTGTTCCCCAACTCCAAATTCATTTTACATGTCTCCTTGTCTGAGAGTTCAATTCATATCAAAAAAGGGCATTGATTTTTGGAGAATGAACCCGGACGAACAATAAGAATTGACAGATTTTGAAATCAAAAAGAAACGCAACAATGCGGTGCTGTTCCTCGGAGACTTAACGAGAAGAGTGGAAGTATCTAATAAATTGAAAAGCTATACTATGAAAAGAAGATCCTTTCTCAAAACCCTTCCTGTCCTTGCCGCTGCGCCATTGGCGTTATCAGTTGTGCAATCCCGGCCCCAAATCCATCTTCGTCACCTGATCGCATTAGGTACTGCAGCTTCCAGAATGATTGCACTCCATAGCAAAAACCTGGACTTTGAAACATTTACATTGATTGATCGGGAATCTCCACTCACGTCAGATTTAGCTGCCAAGTTTATTCAATTCACTCCGCCGGATTTACTATATGAGCAGATCGAACATCTGAAAATTCTCAAAAAAGAACCCTTACCGATACTTCCTTTGCCACAAGAAATTGATGTCCATCTGAGAAGCCTGGAAGGAGAGTTGGTTTTTTACGCAGGTTTAGGAAGTGCCACAGGAACTTTGCTTTTTCAGTCTATCGGACTGCACTATCACAACCATTTACAACAAATGGAATGGCTGGCCACGATGCCATTTACTTTTGAAGGAAGTCAGAAGCGGGAAATTGCTAAGCAAGCAATCCATCTTCTGGTCGAGAATCGCCGAGAACCTGCCAGCCTGTACCTTGATGAAATCCGAAATCGTTACGGGAATCTGGCGATTCGTAGTGCCTTTGAGAAGGGGGATGAGTGGGTGATGGATGAATTGAATTCTAGATGAATAATTCTTTTGTATCGTTTTAATTTGAGCTATTTCTTCAGATTTCAGCGCAAGGATTGTATGGGATAGAAGATTAGTTCCAAGGTAATTCCTTGACTTTTATTTAGAATTAATGAATTCCTGAATTGATGAAAGAATATAATCTATTCTCTCTTGGTCTGAATAGTCCAGATGGCTACCAATCCACTCATGTATATATTTATTTTTCATTAGCTCTGATAAGGACTCTTTTAAGTAATCAGACAAAGGAGGAGTGGTGTTTGCTAATTCATCCCAAATCACAGAACGGTTATTGAGAAAAAAGATGATGTCTTCAAAGTCAGTACTTGTGCGACCACCTCCTTTTCCTCTGTTTTTGAAAGCTTCAAGTTTGGTTGCCAGGAAATATTCAGGAGCCAATATTCTTACTTCTGTTTCATCAGTGAGTTGATGTTTTATAGCACCTTTAAAACCTGGGATGTACCATCGATTTGAAAAGCCGAGGGGAACCTCTGAAGTAGGCATGACATCAACTATGATCCCTTGGATTTTATAGCGGCAGATTACTTTGGACTCCATGTCATTTGCAAATCCTTTTTCCCTTAATTTCTCTTCAATTGCTGCGTAATCTTTATAACTAACCAGTTCTATTAAAATGTCCACATCATCAGTGGGACGGACCTCTTCGGCCTCTCTGTCAGCATAAAGTGAGACTGTAGCTCCGCCCACAAAAACCACACTTTCTACCAATTCCTGAAGTGCGGTAGCTACTGCCTTGATTCGAAGGATATTTTCAAGCCGACTCATAGTATTTGCGTTTTAAGTTCTTCGACTGCCATATTTACCTCCCGAACTTTTCCTATGCGGATGATGTCAAGACTTGCCAATAATTTATAAAGCACTTCGTCATTTTGCACAGCTTTTACAACCCCTTTATGCAGAGGTTGAATTGCCTGTCCTCGTATGGTTCCATCCGATGATGGCCAGACAAATGGCATTTGACTGATAATTCGATTTTTATAGTACGGGTGTGAATGGGCAGTAGGGATTCCATTCACAATAGATCCGGGCACTTGGGGGAAAACATAGTGAAACCCGTATTGGATAAATTCCATTAAAGAGTTTCGCCTAATTTTTTTCCTCTCCTGATCCAGGAGACCGGCTATCATACTTCGGTTTAAAGATTCTGAAATCTCCGAAATACTAATGTACAAAGAGGAAGATAAGTCTCTGTATTGCCAAGGGGTGTTGTCTAAAGCCACGAGTTTCATAAGTATTACTATGTCCAGTGGCCGCATTCCGTTATGGTCTCTCATGTTGCAAAAGTATGATTCTTATTCTTTGTTTGCAAATCGCAAACAAAGAACAGAAATTTGAAATTGATTTATTAAACCTGTCCCACTAGATTCTTTTGCGGTTTCAGAATTAGAATTCAAAACGGATTCCTTAAAAGTCCTTCCAAGCCCACCTTGACAAATACCTCCTAAGCTGGAAACAGATCAGGGAGGAGTTGAATAAGTAGCCTGTGGGGGAGTTTTGAATCGATTAAATGGGGGGAATGAATAAATACTGGAGGGTTTTCAATTTTTACTCATCCCGTCAAATAAAAAATTGAGAGCGAAAGATGGTTGTGATTTTGGTGGGTAATATGTAACATTGCACTCCCAAAAGAGGGGTAAGAAGTTAATAGAAGGCTTAATTTTTTCAAATATCATGGGCCTATAGCTCATTCGGTTAGAGCAACTGACTCATAATCAGTAGGTGCTTGGTTCGATTCCAAGTGGGCCCACAAACCACCCTTAGTCTAGGGTGGTTTTTTTTTTGCTCAATAGTTCCCTTTTTACGAGTCCTTCGTTTCTGAATTTCAAGAGCTTTCACTAAAAATCAGCTCCACTAAGATTTTGAATCTATAAACCTCAGTTTTGGTTTTAGATTGCCTTTGTTACATATTTGAAGGGATATTCACAACCCATCTACCGAATGAAAAATGCTCTTGATGCCGATTTTTTGATTTTTGATCTCGGCAATGTGATCATTGATATTGACTACCAGAATTCACTCCGGTTGATCCGAAACCAGGTTCCCGAGCACATACAGGATCGGGTAAGCGGATTTTATCTGACTGATTTTCACAAGGATTACGAGAAGGGTTTGATCGATTCTTCGACTTTCCGCAATGCGGTAAGAGGCTATTTTGAGCAGGATTGGGACGATCAGAAAGTGGACGAATTATGGAATAGTCTCATTGGGAAAATCCCTCAAGAGAGACTTGAGTTGGTGGCCAAACTTAAAAATAATTACCAGGTAGGCGTGTTGAGTAATACCAATCAGATCCATATTGAAGCAGTATATGATATTTTGAAGAAGGACCATGGAATGGACAATTTCGATGAACTTTTTCACAAGGTTTTTCTTAGCCACGAAATGGGGCTTTCCAAACCATCTGCCGAAATCTATGAGAAAATGGTTTCCGAACTGGGAACCACACCCGATCGGGTTGTCTTTTTTGACGATCTGGAAGCCAACGTAAAAGGTGCTGCAAGAGTGGGAATCCAGGCGGTTCATGTGACCGGACCTGAGGTGATTTTCGATTATTTAAGGCATGCATAGTACGAAGGAATACCTCATCCACGGTCTCTTATTTATTCTAACTCTTATCACAGCAACACTAGCAGGTGGCGAGTGGGTCTTTGGTAAATCCGTTATTGGTTCCGGAGATAGTTTCCTGACTTGGGAATACTTCTGGAAATCCACGTCGTTTTCGCTTCCTTTTATCGGGATTTTGCTGATTCATGAGTTGGGGCACTATTTCACCTCCATTTATCACAAAGTCAAATGCTCGCTACCTTTCTTTATTCCGGCTTGGCTGGGATTTATCGGGGCACCGTCCATCGGAACTTTCGGAGCGGTCATTCGGATGAAAGGTTTTGTCAATTCCCGGATCAAATTTTTTGACATCGGAGTAGCAGGTCCTCTGGCTGGTTTTGTGATTGCCTTGGGTGTGTTGACGTATGGCTTCACCAATCTTCCTCCCGCGGAATATATCTACGGAGTTCATCCCGAGTATGCCGATCCTGATTTTAAGGGATATGGAGAGGATGTGTTGGATTTTGAATTAGGAGAAAATCTTCTTTTCACTGGAATGTCAGCTTTGTTAGCTGATCCGGAAAGAATGCCTGCCATGTCGGAAATCATCCACTATCCGTTCCTGTTTGCCGGATATTTGGCCCTTTTCTTTACAGCGCTTAATCTTCTCCCAATCGGTCAATTGGATGGAGGACACGTGATTTTCGGATTGTTTCCAAAGTATCACCGACAAATTTCTCTGGTCGCATTCACCTTGTTTTTGGGTTATGCAGGAGTGGGAATGATCTCACCATTTCAACCCATGAGCGAGTTGATTTTTAGCCTGCCGCTGTATATCGGATTCTTGTATATCTGCTTTTCAAAATCGGGGCTTTCGCAAAAAAATAAACTCACTATTATACTGTCTTTGGCGGCTTCTCAGTATGCCCTGGCGTTTTTCAAACCTGAATGGGAAGGCTACCAAGGCTGGCTTTTCTTCGGGTTTTTGCTGGGTCGAGTGATGGGAGTGAAGCATCCGGAAGTATCGGGACTCAAGGAATTGGATGGTAAGAGAAAGGTGATTGGCTGGATTGCGATTTTGATTTTCGCCTTATGCTTTTCTCCAAAGCCATTTATTTTCGCATAAAAAAACTCCCCGAAGGGAGTGTGAGTTAAACCTGGATTATGCATTAGGATTCGTAAAGAGGGCTTAAAATGCAAAAAAAATCAGCCACTTTGGAAATCGAGTCGTAGCACCGCTACGGTGAGATTGAAAAGTGGAGCGAAGGGACTTATTTTGAAGCAGTTTAAGTCCGTAGTAGATTTTCTAATGCATATTTCAGGTTATAGGCTTCTGAAAGCTAAGATTCCACCCAGCACATTGCGAACTTTCGTGTATCCTTTGGATTCAAGGAACTTCTTAGCGTTTCCGCTTCTTGCTCCTGATCTGCAATGGACAATGATCTCCTGATCTTTGAATTCTTCCAGTTCATCCAATCGATGTGGCAAATCCCCAAGCGGGATGTTTTTTGCGCCCAGGTTATCGTCTTCGTATTCCCAATCTTCGCGAACATCGAGGAAAACAAATTTTTCATTCTTATCCAATCTGGATTTTAGGTCTTCTACAGTGATGTCTTCCATGTGTTATTTAACTAATATTCTGAATGATTCCGGTCCAGCTTCTGTGACGATGCTCAAAAGATAAATACCCGGTTTATTGCTTATAAAATTAACAATTTCTCCTTGGGAAGTGAGTTCACGCTGAGGAAAAATCTCCCTTCCGAAAGAATCGAAAATTCTCAGTTGACTGAATCTGCCTTCAATATTTAAAATGCCTTGGGATGGATTTGGATAGATTCTCAGGGAGTTTCCCGGAACTTCACTTTCCTCAAATGGCGCAGCCAAACTCACATGAAGTCGAATCATAAGCGAGCCAGCAACTTCTTCATTTTGGGCCCAGGCACCGGCTACATTGTAGAAAATCTTGTCGCCCTGATCATTTGATTTGTCAAGTCCGACATGGATGAAGTCATCAGTAAATTGGGTGAAGCCAATGTAAAACTCGCCACTCACCTGAATATTTGTATCCAAAGAGAAGTAAAGAAATTCCTCGCCTGGGGAAGGATAAGCTATTAATTCTTGCCTTACAAAAATCGGATCTCTGTCCAATTCCTTCCAAATCATCACATCGATCGCTTGATCGATTTGGTTTGGATTGGTGAAGTTGATGGAAATTCCTTTGATGTAAACTTCCGAAGGGGAGTCATATTTCACTGCCAGCATTCCGGATCGTTGGTTGATGCCGGCTGCATAATCTGCAGAACCATTGTCGTAGGCAAAGAAATCCAACAAAGGAAAAGAGGTCGAAACAGAATCATTGTCTCGGTAATTTACATTTTCGAAGAATGTAGTATCTCCCTGATTCACAACATAAAGAGGCTTATCTCCCGATATGAGAGAAGTCGTGATCTTCAAAGTCGTTTCATTCTTGGGTACAGCCAGTTCTGCGAATTCTCTGCTTTGGAAAATTCTTCTTTCCAAAGCATTTGGAACAGGATTGAATGGTGTGTTTGCATTGATGGGAATGATCAATCCGGTGTCTGTTTCTTCGATCGAAATCGAATATTCCATAGCCCGGAACCTATTTTCCAGATTTAAAAATTCATTCTGAATCAATGACCAGTTTTCGGTTTGATTTCCTGTGAGAAGAGCATGAGGGAAAGCCCCGAAATCCCCAAATCTGAGGTTATTGATTCGCGTCAGACTCCGATCGGGATAGGTGAGATTGGTCTCAGTTCTTCCCGTATTCAGATAAACATAATCAATCAGCCAACTGTCGAAAGGACCGGATTTTCTTCCGTCGGAAAGGAAGCGAAACTGAAAACCTGCATGTTGCCACTGGGGAAGTATTCTGATTATTTCCTGAGAGAATCTATCTCGATTAGTAAAATCTCCGCCTTGCTTTCTCCAGATCGGAACCCAGTTTCCTTCCTCATTCAATATTTCCAGAGACAATCGATCGTTTTCATCAGGAAGTTCAGCCCGGCCGCCCGCTTGCCAAAAAAAGCTCAGAAATAAGGATTCTTTTTCAACCTCGGGTATCGAAGTGAGATCGAAAGGTTTTGAAATCAGGTAATCTGACTCGCCCTGATCCTGAATGGCGAATGAATAAGGTTTGCCATTCTCATCCACTCCATCGAGGAGAATCATCCCAATCGAAGGTGCATTGAGTCCGATAGTTTCGGTGTAAGAACCACCCTGAACGATCCATTTCAGGGTATCGATTCCAGTGGAAAAGTCATCCCAGAAAGGGATTTGATTCGTGTTTTGAGTTCTTGCTCCAAACAGACCTGTTTCGGTTGGGGTGTATTTCTTTGAAGGAACTGTTGAAAATTCCACAAACTGAGCCCGCGTCGCAAAGGAAAGTGTGAGTAGTAAACTCACTCCCAGCAAGCGGACCATGTGGAGGATTCTAGTCATTTAACTCAGAGATTTCCTTTTGCTACCCAGAGATCGATTAATTCCCCTGTATTTACTTGCATTCCTGCCGGAGGTGATTGGAGAAATACCCTTCCCGGAGCGACAGAATCAGTTTCCATAATCTTCTTATTTCCAACCCGAAGTCCGGATCCTAAAATCAAAAATTCGGCTTCGATTTCTTCCATGCCCACCAGATCAGGGACGTTTAAGACTTGATTTCCCAAGCCATCACCCACCATCAAATCAATTCTAGCGCCTTTAGGAATTTCAAATCCTTCCGGTACTTTGACTCCTCTATATCTTTGCTCTAAGACAACATTGATTCCGATATCCGGAACATAAATGATGTCTCCGCGCTCCAATCCCATATTTGCCAAAATTTCCTGCACGTTTTTCAAAGGAGTATTGACCAAATTTGGCATCTTCAGCATAGGAGCATTTCGTGCATTCAGGGTCAGGTAGATTTTTCGACCACCTTTTACCTGAGTGCTTGCTGCCGGAATTTGCTTCAGCACAGCCATGGGTTTTTGATCGGTATTAAATCCTGAATCTAAAGAGACCTCGTATTGAAGACCTGCCCGCTCTAACAATTCAACACCTTCGTCGAAGGTATATCCAGCCAAATCAGGTACGGATACTGTTTCGCCGTGGTTAGTATAAAGAGGCAGGTAAACTTTCAAAAACAGAAATCCCAGTAAAATTGAGATCGCAAAAATGATGGAAAGGTTGATGAGTATTTTTTTCAAGGAATGGCTTATTTGAGACTTTTAAGAAATAATCGATGGCTAAAGATAAGCGGGAATTTCAAACCCTACAACGAAGGAATTGCCCCGTTCCGTTCATCCTGTTGGCAAAAAATAAGCCGAAGAGATCGTCATCGGCTTATTTTAGATTAATTAATAATCAAGCGGCGGGTCTCCTGAATGGTATCGCTTGAGATTTTTATGACAAACAATCCCCTCGAGAAGAGCTCCGTGCTGAAGGAATAAGTTTGGTTGAGTGTTTTAGGATAGTCGATTTCCTGCACCACAGCTCCTGTACTGGATATTACCTGAATCGTAACGGTCTCGTAAGCAGTAAGATTAAATGCAATATTGAAGATGTCGGTTGCAGGATTCGGATATAAGATCGCTAATCCTTCAGCAGGAACTACCGGTTCCGGATTTGCACTCAGGAAGAGCTCAATATTGTCCAGATAAATTGGTGAATCTGATTCTGTTCCTCCTTCTACGACAAATGCAATACGGGTTTCAGTTTTTCCAGGACCTGCAAAATCTGTCAGATTTACATAGTTCCTTGTATAGTCAGTAGCTGTATTCGGATTTGCTTCTCCTGCCGTGACCGTTGATAATTCCAACCCGCTTGCACTCCAAACTTCCGTGTAATTTTCTCCAGCATCTGCACTTGCCAAGACTTTTAAGGTAGTGCCCGGACTTACAGATCCTGCTGCCAAATCAAAGAATATACTTCCCTGTCTGCTGACTGACATGTCAAAAATCGGAGTGCCCAGCCAATAAGTATAGCCTGTTACCTGATTTTGGAGTCTCACTACATTACTTGGGCCACCACCATTTGTGACAGGCGAAATGGCCCACGCAGCAGCATCAGCTTGAGGGTTGATAGTCAACCATGGTCCAAGAGCTGTTGAGTTATTGAAATTCTGTCTCCATGGCACTTCCACCTTGTCGGTGTTTTCCAAAATATATCGTTGAAGCGAGCTTCCATTATCGCCATTATTTTGATCAAAGTTTGGTTGATATACTTTATAGTCAAGCCTGTTTTTTCCTACAGATGTTGTATTTCTTCCACTGAGAACAAACGATTCGCCAGGTGCAACCACCGATCCGCTTGCGATGTAAGTTTCTACATCCAATCCGTTTGTACTTCGGGTAAACATGAACTTAGAAACAGGAAGATTTCCTGTATTGGATATTCTTACTGATTCCACAGCTTGAGTGCCATCCACGATTGGGTTTGGTGATACCAATTCATTCAAGATTAGCTCGTATTTGAAATCTTCCTGAGGAAGGATTCGAATGTTTTTTAGGAATAAATTATTACCATAACCATTCTTGGTAATGAAGGCAATTTTGACCCTGCCCAGACCTGCGAATTTATTCAGATTGACCAGCTCGGTTCGGAACTGAGATTCATTTGTTGGAATGAATTCGTCCAAAGTGGCATCTGAGGTTTCGAGAGTTTGACCGATTTTTTGATAAGAAGCATTCGCCAGATCGAAAGTATTTCCACAATCCTGAGAGATTGCCACGATCAATTCATCCTGAAATCCATCCTGACCATAAAGCGCATGGGCCATTTCAAAAACAAGTTGAGCGTTTGGATAATCATTCAAGTCGATAGTCGGAGAAATGAAATAATCCTGCTGTCCGGGTGCTTCGTAATCGTAGTGTCTGATGAATACCGCAGGCTGAATTTGTCCTGAGATAGTCAAATCAGTTTTTGCCCAGGTGAGCAAATCGTCAGGATTATCAATCGACCAAGGACTTGGAAAAGAGGTTAAATCAAGTGCGTAAGGAAGTTCAATATCAGCTTGAATAACTGGATTTACCAGTTTGCTGTTATTATCAGGATTCTGATCCGGAAGGTCATTGGACTGAGTAATCTTAAATTCAATAATATTTTCAGTTGGCAAAAGAGTGAAATCATTGAAAGAAAGAATCGCAGTTTGGCCAGTTGCAAGGCTGAAAGTAAATCTCCTGTCTTCCAGCACAACACCATTTCTGATTAATTGGACAGTTCCGGAAGTCAGTGTAGAGGAACCTGCATTTTTCACTTCGAAAGATGGGCTGATAGTCGGTTCACAAGCAAAATCCCCAGGCTCTATTACTCTGGAAATGGCTAAGTCACGATCCGCTAAAACCGGTTCCTGTGTTGCACGATTATTCACCAGGGTGACTCTTCTTGGGCTATTTGCCAGCACAACATCGAATCGCTCTACCTGACCTCTTGTGAACAAATTCATACAGGCATCAGGAGTATAATCCATGTAATTTTGGATCATATTGTTATTTCCGCAACTGACTTTTGTAGCAGTAGGGGAGCAAACTGTGTTTGAAGAATCCTGAGCAGGAGTATCTGTGACAAAGTCATCTACTCCGCATCCGCCATCTCCCCAGATATGTCTCAGACCAAAATAATGGCCAACTTCATGCGTTGATGTTCGGCCCAAATAACTGGGAACTGCGCTTCCGCCTGTTCCAAAGAATCGATAATCAATCGTAACGCCATCCGTAATCGCAGAAGAAGGAGCGAAATTAAGACCAGGTAAATCTGAAATAGGAAACGAAGCGTATCCAATATAGGGTTGGGTCAAAGCAACAACCCAGATATTCAGGTATTCTTCCGGATTCCATTGAGAAATCTGCCCAATCAAGGTAGCATCATCCGGAGAATAGGAGGTTTTCGTACCCTGAACGCGGACGATCCCGTCAGTAGGTAGCCCGGATGGATCTTGTTTGGCTAAAATGAATTCAATGTTTGCATCTGCCGCCACCGGAAGGAATTCCGCAGGAGTAAGACTTGCATCAGAGTTGAGTCTTCTGAAATCCTCGTTCAAAATTCTGATTTGAGCTTCAATCTGAGAGAGAGGAATATTTACACTTGTTCCTTCAGGCTGTCCGGAGTGAATCACATGGACTACAACCGGAATTAATCTTGGGCCTTCAAATGTTTTTGCAAGGATTTGAGGAGTATTTCTCCTGGCTTCTATTTTCTGGTCAATCCAGCTTTCGAAAAAAGGTTTGGAGCCGAAATAGCCCATTTCTTTTTCGATTTGGGCTTCCAGAATTCCATGTCCGCACTTTTCAGAATGGGAATGGTCAGGAGTTTTTGCCGCTTTATTGGTGATGTCAACAACTGTAAATTGCTGCGCAAAAGTGGGGGTTGATAAAACAAAAATAGCTCCCAGTAGGAGCAATGATGCGTAATTGAAAAGCCGTAAACCTTGTTTCATTAAAATCTGATTAGGCAACAGTTAGATTGACTGCTTCTACTCGGATGATTTCCGGGATTGCTCTTTTGATAGCCTCTTCCACACCAGCTTTGAGCGTCATGGTAGACATCGGACAAGAACCGCAAGAACCCATCATTTCGATTTTCAAAACCATGTCGTCGGTAAGTTCTACGATTCTTACATTTCCACCATCTGCTTCCAAATATGGACGAATGGTGTCAAGGGCAAATTCTATCTGTTCTCTTAATTCTGAATGCATTTTATTTAAGCTTTAATTTCTACCACCGCAGTTTTATCCTGAGATGCGTTTCGAATTGCAATTTGTCTGGCGATAGTCTTTGCCAGGGTAGTATACGCATCTTGGGTCAATCCGTTTTTCAAAACTGCCGGATAGCCGGTATCCCCACTTTCTCTGATGCTTTGAATGATTGGAATCTCGCCCAAAAACGGCACCTGAAATTTTTCTGCTAATCTTTTGCCGCCTTCCTTGCCAAATAAATAATATTTATTGTCTGGCAACTCTTCCGGTGTAAAATAAGCCATATTTTCTACAACACCTAAGATAGGTACGTTAATTTGAGGCTGTCGGAACATGGATAAACCCTTTGTAGCATCCGCTAAAGCAATTTTTTGAGGGGTTGTCACGATTACCGCACCGGTTACCGGCACCGTTTGCACCATCGTCAAGTGGATGTCAGATGTTCCCGGAGGCAAATCGATTAATAAATAATCCAGCTCGCCCCATTCCACGTCCGAAATAAACTGTCTCAAAGCCGAGCTTGCCATGGGTCCTCTCCAAACAACGGCGCTTTCTGCAGGAGTCAAAAAGCCAATTGACATCAGTTTTACCCCGTATTGAGTGATGGGAATAATGATATTTCGCTCGCCTACTTTTTTCACTGATGGTTGCTCTCCTTCCACATTGAACATGGTAGGAATTGATGGACCTGAAATATCTGCATCGATCAATCCGACTTTTGCGCCAAGTTGTGCAAGAGCTACTGCAAGATTTGCTGCAGTTGTTGATTTGCCTACACCACCTTTTCCGGAGGCAATGGCAATTATATTTTTTACTTCAGGCAAGATCGGAGTTGCGTCTCTGACAGTCGTCACCTGAGAAGTCATAGTCAAATCCCACTTCATATCCTGGCCAAAGTCCTCTCTCAGGGCTTCAAGGCAATTGTTTTTGATCACTTCTTTGAGCGGGCAAGCAGGAGTGGTCAAGACAACTTTGAAACTTACGTTTTGACCTTCAATCAGTATATTCTGGATCATTCCCAGAGAAACCAGATCTCTTTTCAAATCCGGATCTTGTACTCTTGAGAGTGTCTTAAGGATGGCTTCTTTGGATACTTGCATGGGGAAATGGTAAAATTTTTCGCAATTTAGAGCATCTGCTTCTCTTTTCGAAGGACAAAGAACAATTGTCTCGCATTTGATAAACTCCGGCGTTCTGAAATAGTTCTTCGCCCTGCCTCATTTTAACCTTGACCGATTACCTTTGTCCGACTTCATTTCTCCATGAGCATCAGTAAACTCACCACAGACAAAGTAAAAGAACGAATGGACATCGAAGAGGTGGTAGGCGACTACGTACCTCTGAAAAAGAAAGGCCAGAATCTTTGGGCTTGCTGTCCGTTTCATGGGGAAAAATCACCTTCCTTTTCGATCTCTCCGGCCAAGCAAATCTATAAATGCTTTGGTTGTGGTAAAGCTGGTGACCCGATCCAATTCATAATGGATATCGAGGGAATCGGTTTTCAGGAGGCGATCCGACATCTTGCTGGCAAGTATGGAATCGAAGTGGAAGAAGATCAATCACGCACTCCAGAGCAAGATATCGCACAGAATGAGCGAGAAAGCCTTTTTATTGCTTTGGGTTTTGCCCGGGATTTTTTTGTGAAAAATCTCCAAACTGAAGAAGGGAAATCGATCGGTCTGAGCTATTTCAAAGAGCGTGGATTTAATCCCGGAATCATCGAAAAGTTTGATCTCGGCTATGCCTCAGATGGTTGGGATCATTTGCTAAAAGCTGCGAAAGCTGCTGGTTTTCAGGAAGATATTTTATTAAAAGCAGGTTTGGTTCTTCAGAAAGAAGGTGATCCAACCCGGATTTACGATCGCTTCAGAGGCCGTGTAATTTTCCCGATTCATAATATCAGCGGAAAGCCGATTGGATTCGGAGCCAGAATCCTGACCAAAGACAAGAATCAGCCCAAATACATTAACTCTCCCGAAACTGAGGTTTACCATAAGAGTGACGTACTCTACGGGATGTTTCAGGCCAAGAAAGCAATCCGGGATAAAGACAATTGCTATCTGGTGGAAGGATACACGGATGTGATATCCATGCATTTGTCGGGAATCGAAAATGTGGTTTCCTCCTCCGGAACCTCACTTACCGAAGGCCAAATCAAACTGATCAAACGATTTACAGATCAGGTCACTGTGCTTTACGATGGTGATGCGGCCGGGATCAAGGCCTCTCTCCGCGGAATCGACTTGCTTCTCGAAGGGGGCTTGAATGTAAAAGCCGTTGTTTTTCCGGACGGAGAAGATCCTGATAGCTATTCTCGAAAGGTCGGAACTCAGGCTTTCCAGGATTACTTGAAAGAGAACAGTCGGGATTTCATTGGCTTTAAGATTGGCTTGTACCAGGATGAATTTGCCAGGGACCCTATCCGAAAAGCAGAAGTGATCCGGGAAGTCGTCCAAAGTATTGGCAAAATTCCTGATCCGATTATCCGATCAGTTTATACCAAAGAAGCCTCCGTCTTACTTGGAATCGAAGAGGACATCATTCTGGCAGAATTGAATAAATCTGTTCTGAAATCTCAGAAGGATACATTCAATAAACAGAAGGAGGAAGCAGCAGCCGAGGAAGCGTTGGAGGAGCTCATTCCTACCAAAACTCAGGTTTCCATCACGGAAGTCCTCCGAATTCAGGAACGAGAAATGGTTCGTCTTCTTATCAATTACGGTTGGCAGCAGATAGGCGAGGAGGGAATGCACTTATGTCAATATTTGCTTTCTGAGACTCAGGAGCTCCAATTTGAGACGCCTGTTTACTCCAAGATTTTATTTCTTTACAGAGAGGAATTGGAAAAAGGAAACTTGCCCGGTCCTGATCATTTTTTGAGTTCGAGGGATTTGGAAGTTCAGAAAGAGGTCATCGATCTGGTGACTCAGCGTCATGAAGTTTCCACTCACTGGCATGAAAAGCATCAGATAACGATCACCACCGAAACTGACGACTTGACCCAAACCGGGTACAAATCAATTTTGCGCCTCAAGAAAAAAATGGTTCTGCGCCTGATGAACGAGGCAATGTCAAAAATCAAAAATGCTGAACTTGAGAAACTTTCGGATGACAAAGTCTATGAGCTTCAGGTGATTTACTCAGAGCTGAAAAAAGTCCAACTCGAGATTGACAAAGAACTCGGGATAGTTATCGGCTAAGCCAAACTTTCTTTGGCATCATCCTGTTTTAAGTGTGAAAGGGTGTAAATTTGCCATCCTAAAAACAATCCAACCCCAAGTCTTGTGGAAAATTTTCAGCTTGATCCTATTGAGGATGCAATCGAAGCAATCAGAAATGGTGAAGTAATAATCGTAGTAGACGATGAGGATCGTGAGAATGAGGGTGATTTCATTTGCGCAGCTGAGAAAGTCACTCCTGAAATCATCAATTTCATGGCAACTCACGGACGTGGATTGATCTGCGCTCCATTGATCGAAGACAGATGCGAGGAATTGGGTCTCGAACTCATGGTGGGACAAAATACAGCTGCTTTTGAAACTCCATTTACGGTTTCCGTGGATTTAGTCGGTCATGGTTGTACTACTGGAATATCCGCGTCTGATCGTGCCAAAACAATCAAAGCCTTGATCGATGATTCCATTCACCCGAGTGAATTAGGCAAGCCTGGTCATATTTTTCCATTGAAAGCAAAACGAGGCGGAGTCCTTCGTCGCTCAGGTCATACAGAAGCTGCCATTGATTTGGCCCGAATGTCAGGTTTTAAACCTGCTGGAGTTTTGGTGGAAATCATGAATGAAGATGGGACTATGGCGCGTCTTCCTGATCTGGTTAAAGTTGCTGAGCGGTTCAAATTGAAGCTCATTTCGATCAAAGACATGATTGCTTATCGTCTTCGTACTGAGTCTCTTATCAAAAGGGAAATAGGAGTAGACCTTCCGACTAATTGGGGAAATTTCGATTTGATCGCTTTTCGCCAAACGAATACGGATGAGATTCATCTTGCTTTGCTGAAAGGAAGTTGGGAAGCCGACGAACCGATTCTGGTTCGCGTTCACTCATCTTGCGTGACTGGAGATATATTCGGTTCGTGCAGATGTGATTGTGGACCTCAGCTTCATGCTGCCATGGAAATGGTCGAGAAAGAAGGAAAAGGAGTTGTACTTTATATGAATCAGGAAGGCCGGGGTATTGGTCTGATCAATAAAATGAAAGCGTACAAACTTCAGGAGCAGGGCATGGATACCGTCCAGGCTAATATTGCATTAGGTTTTCCTATGGATAGCCGTGATTATGGAGTGGGTGCTCAGATTTTGAGAGATTTGGGAGTTGGCAAAATCCGCCTGATCTCAAATAATCCTCAAAAGCGGGTTGGTCTGTTGGGTTATGGACTGGAGATCGTAGAGCAAATTCCAATTGAAATCACTCCAAATCCACACAATTTGAAATACCTGACAACCAAGAGAGATAAAATGGGTCATTCGATTTTAAAGAAATAGAATTTTAGTAAATTAAAATTCATCAACAATCCCATCGGAAATTTTCAACCCGATCAGGTGTAATACCGTTAACTCAGGCATGATAATTACCATGAAAAAAGCGATTTTCACCCTCAGTTTGATCTTTTTGAGCTTTGCCTCGGCAATGGCGCAGAAAGATTTTCCATCCATGATTTGGCATAAAGGCAATATCTATGGCTCTGACGGACAGTCGTTTTCAGGTCTTGTAAAATATGACCTGGATAATAATCTGGTCCAACTTCAGGAGACAAACATCAATACCTTCACAGCGTCAAACGTAACCTATTTTGAGATTTTTGACGAAATCATGGGAGGCGTTCGTAAGTTTTACAGCTTACCTTATGCCCTCAATTCAGAATACGAAACTCCGATTTTCTTCGAAGTCTTGACCGAAGGAGATGATATCGCGCTGCTTTGCAGAGAATACATTGCCACAGATTCGAGAAGTATGGGTGCTTACGGACCGATGGGAATGAATCCATTTTGGGGTCCTCAGACCATGACAGGTTATAGATTAGCCTTCAATTATTATTTTTTCAAAAATGGAAAAATTCAAAAATATAGCCTGAAGAAAAAGGATCTTTTTGATATGCTTTCAGGTCATGACGACGAAATCGATCTTTTCATGAGAAAGAATCGACTTGAACATGACCAAAGAGGTGATTTGCTCAGAATCACAGCCTATTACAATCAACTGAACAGTAACTAATGTCCAAGCCTCTTATTCTCGTCTCCAATGACGATGGAATCACTTCGAAAGGGATTCGTGTACTCATCTCTGTCATGAAAAAACTGGGTGAAGTGGTGGTAGTAGCCCCCGATAGCCCTCAGTCCGGAATGGGTCACGCCATCACAATCGGTGAGACGCTTAGACTTTATGAAGAGGATATTTTTGAAGATGTTGTCGCATACAAATCCAGCGGAACACCTGCAGATTGCGTCAAGCTAGCAAAGCATTATGTGCTGAAAGATCGAACTCCGGATTTGGTGGTAAGTGGAATCAATCATGGTTCGAACACTTCCATTTCGGTGCTTTATTCCGGTACAATGTCTGCAGCCATTGAGGGCGCTTTGGAAGGATTGCCTTCGATTGGGTTCAGTTTATGTGATTATTCTTCGAAAGCTGAATTTTCTCATGTGGAGGAGTGGGTGGAGAAAATTGCCCGCCAAGTCCTGGAAAGAGGAATACCAAAAGGAATTGCTTTGAATGTAAACTTCCCTCCCAAGCGAAATGAGCCCATTCAGGGAATCAAAGTTTGCAGGCAGGCAGATGCCAAATGGCAAGAGGAATTCACCGAACGATACGATCCCACTGGCCGAAAATATTTCTGGATGGCAGGCAATTTTGTGAATTTCGACCATGGTGAAGACAACGATGAATGGGCAATTGCCAATAATTATGTCGCGATAGTTCCATGCCAATATGATCTTACGGCGCACCATGCGATCTCCCAGATCAACAAAGACTGGGACTGGGAAAACTTGAAATAAGAAAGGGCAATCTGCCCTTTTTTTTATTTTGAAATTAAATTTGATCGAAAGTTTAAGCAGGGAAGAATCGTTAAATTTGATCTTTGATTAATGAAAGACTCGTTAAATCATCCTCGATCATGGACTGATATTTAATGTTTCTTTGTATTTTTAGTTTCCCTATCCATTTCAACTTAAGTGAAGTCAATAATTTTTCTTTTTTCAGTATTGATTGGAGTAGTCCTTTTTGTGGGGACTTCCACCGGGCAACAAATCAATGTCGACAGCCTGAAAAGTGAACTTTCTCTGGCAAAGGGAAAGGAGCGTCTTTTAATTCTAAACGAATTGGGAACGAATCTTCGGGAAATTTCTCCTTCGGAAGCTTTTGATTATTCAACAGAGGCGGAAAAAATTGCCAAGGAATTGGGTGATAAATCGGCCGAGGCAAAAGCCAAAGAAAACATTGGTTGGATCTATTATCGGAGAGGTCAATGGCAAAAGACATTCGATTATTCCAAGGATGCCTATGATTTGGCCATTGCTGCAAATGATTTTCAGCAAGCCGCCAGAGTGTTGAATAGTATGGGTGCGTTATATTTTGAACAGAATAATTTCTTGATGGCAATCGAGCAGTTCAAAAAAGCCTATGAAATCAGTATCAAAGGCGATGATCTCTACACCCAGTTGAGAAGTCTAAACAATGTGGCTTTTAATTATAGTCAATTAGGCGAGTTGGATTCGGCGATGTATTATGCTGAGAAATCTATCCAGCTTAATATTCAGTCGGGTTCGCCTTATCTCACAGGTTTTGCAAATCGGGTGATTGGGGACGTTTATTTCAAAAGAAACCAATTAGATTCAGCCGAAGCGGTTTTTGAAAGAGCATTGCAGATGGCGAAAATTCAAGGGGTAAAGTCCTTTGAAGCCAGCGTATTGCATAGACTTGGGCAGACCTATTTGCTTCAGGGAAAAATAGAGGAGGCAAAAGCAGTTCTTACTGAAGGTGTGACTCTTTCGCAGGAAAACAGCTTTCTGGACGAGCTTTCAAAAAGCCATAAATTCCTTGCCCAGGTCTATGATCGACAAGGCAACATTCCACTCGCTTATAAACATCAAACGATTTTTTTGGAGCTGTACGACTCATTGGTCAATAAGTCCAATCAGGATAGAATGGCTCTTTTGCAGGGAATGTTTCAAGATAATCTTGCGCAATCGGAACTGAAACTTCTGAAAGCCCAAAATGAAAATCAGGCGAACCGGTTAAATTTTTCAAGAAATTTAAATTTGGTTATCGGATTTGCCGGGATCTTGATCAGTGGATTGGTTATTTGGCTTTTCTTCCTCAATCGAAATGTGAAGAAGACCAACTCCGATCTGATTTCGCAACAGCAAAAGATTAATGATCAGAATATCGATTTGGAGCATAAGTCAAAACAATTGGAGGAAATCAACCGAACAAAAAATAAGCTTTTCTCCATTCTGGGACATGACATGCGCGGACCGGTTGGTCAGGTGAAATCAATCGTGGACATGGCAATTTCTGGTCATTTGAATCAGCAAGAATTCAATGAATTGCTCAAAGCTTTGAAGAAGGATGTAGATTCTGTTTATCTGACTTTAAATAATACGCTCAACTGGTCAATGTCCCAAATGGAGGGCTTCAAGCTGAATAAGTTGTCTTTGAACCTGACAGAATTGGTAGATTCTTCTCTTGAGTTACTCGAAACCCAATTCACTGAAAAATCATTGAAGCTGGAAAACCTGATGGCTCCAAAAGTTCAAGTATTTGCAGATGCAGATCTGATAGAGATTGTAGTGAGAAATATCTTGAATAATGCAGTGAAGTTTTCAGAGCCGGGAGACACCATCAAAATCACTTCTGAACATACTGACAACCAGGTATTATGGTGTGTAGTCGATCAGGGGATGGGAATGAGCACCGAACAGATCAATAAAATTCTGGCAGAAGACTACGTAATCACAGGTTCCAAGCGAGGAACCAATCAGGAAAAAGGATCCGGATTGGGCTTGCAGGTTTGTAAGGAATTTGTCCGAATGCATGAAGGCGAATTGGTAATCAAGAGTAAACTGAAGGTAGGATCTACGGTGTGTATGAAAATCCCAGCTGGTGTCTCAAATGATTTGCACATGATCCAAACTGAGAAATCGATCAAGGCTTAGTTTGCTTTTAATAATTCCCAAACTTTTCATTTTTTCCATCGCTTGAACTAAGTCGGATTCAGAAATTGTTGCCTCGGTTTCCCAAGTTGTCTGCGAAAGCCAGGCTTTGACATCCTCTAGTCCCAACTCATAGGTTTTGTGAATTTTCATTGGTGTTTCCGGGCTGTTTTGCAATTCTTTTGAAGCCTGATAAATCAAATCTCTCAATTCAAAAACCAGGTCACCAAACTCAGAAATCGCTTTTTCTGTAGCCACAATCACAAAACAAGGCCAAGGACTTGGCACTTCTCCGATTCTTTTGAAGTCACCGGAAATCACCCAAGGTTTGGTCGTGTATTTCTCCCAAAGAAACATTTCCGGAGTTTCCGGATTCATTGCTTCTAATGCTCCGTCTAAGTTCCCGACGATTTTGAATTCAAGATTTTCCGGATTCCAACCCTCTCTTTGCGCCAGCACAAAAGCCATAAGATGAGACCCGGAACCCATTCTGCTTATCAAAAATTTAGGATTTTCAATCTGATCAAGGCTTTCAACCGGAGAATTTCCGGGAATATGAATTCCCCAAATCAAAGGCGATTTAACGTGGAATCCGATCATTCTGGAAGGGTTTCCTTCTTCAAAATCCTTCAGAAAACTTTCCGTCAGCACAATCGCAAGATCGGTTTCATCGTCCCTCAACGCCTTGTTCATTTGGCCCGAACCTCGAGATTCATCTGTCCAAATGATTTGAATTCCTTTTGCTGCGAAAGGCTGTGAGGCCACCACTTTTTTCCAGGGAAGATTGAAGTGCTCAGGTACTCCGGTGATGCGAAGGGTTTTCATAAATTATTGAAATTGGATGTGTAAAAATAGAAAAGCCGATCCCAATCGGAACCGGCTTAGCTTTTTTTTGGAGAAAATTAATCGTGGGTGACTTTTCTGTCGGTGATGAAAAGATTACTTAATCCGGCCAGAATCAGGAGTGTTCCTGCTAAAAGCATGGTATTGATGACTTCCTCACCGAAGAAGAATTTATACAAGATATTGACGCCACCTAAGGCAGCGACGATCTGGGGAATCACAATAAACATGTTGAAAATCCCCATGTAAACGCCCATTTTCTTGGGTTCCACCGAACTGGAAAGCATTGCGTATGGCATGGAAAGTATGCTTGCCCATGCGATTCCGACCAATGAGAAACAGATATGAAGCATCCAAGGCTGATCAATGTAATAGATCATGATGAATCCAATTCCTCCGATAATTAAGCTGACCATGTGAAGGAGTTTTCGATTGATCTTCAGTCGGCTGGTGAAAAATGCAAGAATCAGCGCATAGACCATCGAGACCAATCCATAAGTACCCAGATAATTTCCCACGCTATCTGCCGCGTCATTGTAAGCTTGCGAACTTGTGTCTGTTGCCCCAAAAACATGCTCAGTGATCGCCGGCGTGGCAAAACTCCACATCGTGAAGAAAGCAAACCAGGAGAAAAACTGCACAACTCCCAATTGCTGCATCACCTTCGGCATACCAATGATATTTTTCGCAATCTCACTCATGCCCGAGAAAGCGCCTTTTTTTGCTGCCTTTTCCCGTTCAAATTCCTCCATATCTTCCGGAGGATATTCCTCAGTTCTGAGAATGGTGTAAAGAATCGAAGAGAATAAAACAAACGCTCCGATCGCAAAAGCATAGCGAACAGAATCTGGGACTACGCCATCTGGAGCTGTATTTGGAACCCCAATCTGAGTCATGAGCCAGGGAAGATTAGAGGCTATCCAGGTTCCGATGCCGATAATCAAAGTCTGAACAACAAAACCATAAGAGCGCTGGGAGTCCGGGAGTTTATCTGCAACCAACGCACGAAAAGGCTCCATGCTAATGTTGATCGAGGCATCCAAAATCCAAAGTGAACCGGCGGCCATCCATAGTGCTGAAGAGTAAGGGGCAAAGAATAAGGCGATCGTGCTGAGAACTGCTCCAATGAAAAAGAAGGGTTTTCTTCTCCCGAATTTGGGATGCCAGGTACGATCGCTTAGATATCCGACGATGGGCTGAATCAATAATCCGGTAAGCGGAGCAGCAATCCAAAGGAAAGGAATGGCGTCTTTATCAGCTCCAAGAGTTTGAAAGATTCTGGACATGAAACCGCCTTGCAGAGCAAATCCGAACTGAATCCCCAGAAATCCGAAACTCATATTCCAGATTTGCCAGAAACTCAATTCCTTCTTTTTTAAAGTCATTTTGGGTTAATTTAAAAGGTAAGGTGGGCAAGACTCATCAATAAATCCCGGAGATTTCTATCGTGTCCGAACTGTTTGGATGTTCAAAATAAGAGAGTCCGGGGATAGATAAGTAAGGATGTTCGACTTCCGGAAGCGGATCAAACTCAGTCAACTTTCCAAGGAAGGCATAATTTTCTTTCTTCAGTGGGATCGATTTCCCTTTTATTTTGACTGACTCAGTTTGAAATCCATGAAGGTAAATTCTGAGGGATTCGTATTCACTGTTAAATGAACCTTCTGCTTTTTCCAAAATGAATTTCTTTTCCTCAGGAAAATAGCTGAATTCCCTTTTCAAAAATTGATCCTTCTGATACGCCAGACTGTTTCCGTCATCTTCATAATGGATAAATGAGGATTCTTCGACACTGGCATAAAGATGAATTTGAAGAACTCCGTCATGTTTTGCTCCTGTATGCGCAATCTCGGATTGGGTAGTGAAAATGCTTCCTCCTTTTACGAAAACCGGAAGATAATTCAGCGGGCAATCAACGTAAATGCTTTTCAATCCAAGTTGAAATCCGTCAGTATACAGGTTGTACCAAGTGCCTTCCGGCAAATAAACCTTTGTGATTTCCTTGTAGCTTTCCACTGGAGCAACCAGAAAAGTATCGCAGAATAGGTATTGGTTTTGGTAGAGTGATTTGTAAACGTTTTGATCGTTCGGATAGTCGATCGCCAAACTCGCCACGATTGGAAGTCCGGTTTGGGTTGATCTGAAGAATGAGCTGTAGATCGTAGGCAGAATCTTGTACCGCAGCTTCATGTAATTGCGGGAGATTTCTTCCACTTCCTCTCCAAAAGCCCAAGGCTCAGCATCATTGCTATTGATCATCGAGTGTGCTCTGAACAAAGGTGAGAAGGTGCCAATGCTCATCCATCGGGCAAAAAGTGACTTGCTGGCCTCGCCTGCAAATCCACCGATATCATATCCTGAAAATGCCACTCCACTCAATCCCAAACTATTGATGAGTCGGATTCCGGCCATCATATGATCTTCGCTGGCGACATTGTCTCCTGTCCACGCTGCGGCATATCGCTGGACTCCTGCAAAACCTGATCTTGTCAACACGAATGGCCTTTCATTATTTCTTTGGAGAATCGAACCTTCCATCGCTGCTCTCGCCATTTGCATGCCGTAGATATTCCGCGCTTTGCGATGAGAAGCGGTATTTCCATCAAAATCAAACTCGATCAAATTTGGTGTAAACTGACCCCAAGATGCGGGTTCGTTCATATCAGTCCAGAAGCCATCCACTCCGGCTTCGGTGTAAAATTCCATTTTTTCGGCCCACCATTCTCTGGTTTCGGCTTTGGTGAAATCTGGAAAAGCGCACCAACCCGGCCAAACCTGGGCTTCGTATTCAACTCCATCCGGATATTTTATAAACAGGTCTTTGTCTTTTCCCTCTTCATAGGGGAAATATCCTTTGTCTGTTTTAATGCCTGGATCCATGATGACTACCACTTTGAAGCCTAATTCCTTCAATCGGGAAATCATGCTTTTGGCATCGGGAAATTTTTCTCCGTCAAAAGTAAAAACCTTGTAGGCTTCCATGTGATGAATGTCCAGGTAGATCACATCAGCGGGCATGTCTTTGTCCCGGAATGTATTTGCAAGCGTCAAAACCTCCTTATCAGGATAGTAAGAATAGCGGCATTGCTGAAAACCTAATGCCCACTTTGGAGGCATGTTCATTTTTCCGGTCAGATCGGTGTAGCTCGATATAATACCTGCAACTGTTGGCTCATGGATGAAATAATAATCCATGTCGCCGTCCTCGGCGCTGAAATAAATGAATCGATTGGTTGACGCGCCAAAGTTGAAAACCGTCTTGTGCGTATTGTCCATGAAAATCCCATATACTCCCTTCGGATGCACGCCTATATAAAAAGGAATGCTCATGTACAAAGGATCATCGCCCGTGCCGTAAGCAAAATAATCAGTATTCCAGTTGGTGTAAGCATTCCCTGATCGATCCAGATTTCCTGTTTTTTCGCCCAGTCCTATGAACTTTTCATGTTTCTGAACTTGCTTGTAATTCGCGACTTCTGTTCCAATCCAGGAAATGCCTAATGAATCGTCCGCATTTAAAAGGTTACCATTTAAATCAAAAAAACTCAGAGCAAAACTTTTGAGATTTAGTTCAAGCTTGAGTTTATCGGTTGTGAGAGTGAGGTTTTCAAGAGTTTCTGCCAAAGCGAAAGTTCCGGGATTCGGTTTTGCTACGACTGAATAAGGATTTGGATCAAATTCATTGAATTTGCCAGCCTGTACACGGATTATTCCCGAACTGTAAACAGTGATTTTGAATTTGGCAGTTTCGGTAACTCCCTCAACACCTGTCGATGATTTTTGCCAGGAAAGAATTTTCCCCAATCCCTCTGACCGGGCCGAGGAGGAGTTTTTTTTGGGAAAAGTGGATTGGGTATTCATAGCTTATTCCCCAAGGTTAAGTTTTAGAGACATGCTAATTTAGGAACGATCGGGAATGATAAAAATAAGGCCTTCGGAATGCGAATTGGGATTTCTAAACTGATTAAGGCCATAAGTTGGCTCAGATATGCATTTGGGGCTATTCAATCGATTGCATCATTTCACTAAAAATTATTACTTTTTTTAATGCATTACAGTCTTACCGAGGATTTTCGGATTAAAAGCTCTGTTTCCAAGACCACCGGACCTGTTATAGTTTCAGGATCAAGTTTCTTTTCGATCATATCCAAAAGAATATCCGTTGCCTTTGCACCCATTTTTGAACCGGGCTGGGATACTGAAGAAAGAGAAGGGTCTATCATCGTGCAAAACTGCCAATTGCTAAAACCTACAATTCCCACATCTTCCGGAATTCTCAACCCATCAGCTTTGCAAGCGAGCATCGCGCCTACAGCTGCCATATCATTGCTGGCAAAAAATGCATCAGGTCTTACAGAAAATGATTTCAGAATATGGGTTGTGATTTTTTGGCTTTCACCGTCTGTCCCGATCGGGCACTCTACAATGTAGTCTGGATTGAGAGCCACTCCATTTTTGGTAAGCGCATCCTGATATCCTCTGATTCTTTCTCTGCTGATTTTTAGATTCATTGGACCAGAGAGATGGACAATATTTCTATATCCCTGAGAAAAAAGGTGATCAGTTGCATCAAAAGCACCTTTGTAGTCATCAACCATTACACTGATTGCGTGAGGGATCTCAGGAACGCGATCAAAAAACACAATCGGATAACCCTGATTCAAAAGCCTGGAGAAATGGTCGAAATCAGTTGTTTCCTTCGAAAAACTTACCAAAAATCCATCAATCTGATTGGAAAGCATGGTTTCGATACTGGACATTTCTCGGGCAAGTTTTTCATTCGTTTGAGTCAGGATCACATTGTATCCTCTGGAAAAGGCAACTTCTTCGATTCCGCTGATTACTGTTGAGAAGAAAAAATGGACAACCTCTGGGATGATCACCCCAATCGTAAAAGAGCGACTTTTTCGAAGTGAAAGGGCAATTGCATTTGGTCTGTAGTTGAGTTTATCGGCAACTTCTTTCACCTTCCTTTTGGTCTCATCACTTATCCCCGGATAGTCTTTCAACGCACGAGAAACAGTGGAGGCAGAGACGTTCAATTCCAGCGCAATGTCTTTGATAGTGGCTTGTCCTATTTTCATGAAATCATACTTTTTCAGGGGGTGAATTACTTTAAGAAACCTGATATCAAGGATTTAAAGTTTAGTAAATAGAGTAGAAATATTCAAAAAAAATACTTTATGTGTTTAGTGGGTGAAAATATTTTTGAACTGCAAACGAAACCGCAAACGATTGCATTGAAAAATTAAGCGGATTGGGCTTGGAGTTGTTTGGTTCCGGCTCCCTCTTTTGATAATATTTGAGAGATTTCAGATGATTATTCTTCAAGTCTCAGTCGCTGGATTTCATTTTAAAAATGCTCCCCGTCAAAACCAACTTGATTTAAGTACACTATTTCATGATTCCTTGCTTCTGGTTTTTCGAAAAAGAAGATAGGTTCATTTCGTTTCCTATGAAAACCAGAATTTCTTTTTTAGTACTACTTCTTTTTGCCTGTTTATCAGGCGCTTTTGCGCAAGTCACGACTGAGCCTGCGATCGCTCTGGCTTCCAATTCTGTCAAAATAATTTACGATGCTGCAAAAGGGACTTCGGCTCTTAAGGATTGCAATTGCGATGTCTACATCCATATTGGAGCAGTAACGGAAAGCGCATCTTCCAACACTTGGTCGATTGTTCCCTTTACTTGGGCAACTATTGATACCAAAGCAAAAATGACCAAGGTTGCCGGTCAGACGAATATTTACAGTTTCGAATTGGTGCCAAATGAGTTTTTTGCAAATCCGAACGGGCTTACCATTTTTCGATTGGGGATGGTTTTCAGAAATGGAGACGGAACCAAAGAAGGAAAGTCCTCTGCAAACGGAGATTTTTTTGTGGACTTGGTCCAGGGTTTTCAGGTTTTGTTTACCTCACCACTGAGTTCTTCTGTTTCACTTGAGACAGGGGAGGCATTCGATTTTAAAGCATCGGCTTCTTCAGTTTCCGATATTTCATTTGAGCTCGACGGGATTGAAGTTAAGAAAGCCGTCGGGGTGCAAAGTCTCGATTACACCTACACAGCTTCTCAGGCAGGTAATTTCAAGTTGGTGGCCAAAGCAAAAAGCGGAACAAACGAAGATTCGCAGACCATCGATATTGAAGTTTTCAATCCTTCTGAAGTTGCTGAATTACCCGTCGGAGCCAAACTTGGGATCAATTACATTTCTGATACTGAGGTTATTTTGGCTTTGCAAGCTCCTGGCAAAAAACTCGCACATGTCATCGGGGATTTCAATGATTGGCAAGTGTTGCCTGAATTTCAGATGAACAGAACTTCCGATGGAGAGATTTTTTGGATCAGGATTTCAAATCTCGTTCCGAAGCAGGAATACATTTTCCAATACTTGGTGGATGGAAATATTCGAATCGGGGATCCTTATGCGGACAAAACCTCAGATCCTGATTCGGATCAGGAGATTATTACCCAAAATCGCTACCCCGGTTTGAAGCCTTATCCCACCGGCAAAACTTCCTATCAAGCAACTTACCTTCAAACTGGTCAGGATTCTTACATCTGGAAAAATATCGCGTACGAAAAGCCAAAGCCGGAAGAATTGGTTATTTATGAGTTGTTGGTAAGGGATTTTGACGAGAAGAGAACTTATCAGGCTGTCATCGATCGGTTGGATTATTTGAAAGATCTGGGAGTCAATGCGATCGAGTTGATGCCTATCGGAGAGTTTGAAGGTAATCTTTCCTGGGGTTATAATCCTTCTTTTTACTTTGCTCCGGACAAATATTACGGACCAAAAAATGACCTGAAGCGACTCATTGATGAGGCACATGGCAAAGGAATCGTGGTCATCCTAGACATGGTTCTCAACCATGCTTTTGGCCAAAATCCGATGGTGAGGCTGTTCAACGATGCTGAATTTGGAGCCCCCACTCCTGATAATCCCTGGTTCAACAGGGTGGCAAAGCATCCATTCAATGTTGGATACGACTTCAATCACGAGAGCAAATACACACAGACTTTTGTCGATTCAGTGAATAATTATTGGCTGACTGAATACAAAGTCGATGGTTTCAGATTTGACCTCAGCAAAGGTTTTACGCAAGTAGAATCAGGAACAAACGTTGGAACCTGGAGTCAATACGATCCCAGCCGAATCAAAATCTGGAAACATATTTACGATAGGATCAAGGCAAATCATCCAGATTCTTATGTGATTTTGGAGCATTTGTCGGAAAATTCTGAGGAGAAAGAATTAGCAGATTACGGGTTGATGTTTTGGGGAAATATGAATTTTGATTTCCGCGAAATGGCCAAAGGCCAAAACAAGAATTTCGATTGGGCATATTATGGTACACGCAGCTGGAAAAACCCAAATCTGATAGCCTATAAGGAAAGTCACGACGAAGAACGGGTCATGTGGGAGACGCTGAATTTTGGTGCGATTTCGCCAATTAACCTCAAGCAATTGGAAAATGCTGTGAGCAGAAATCAATTGCTGACGGCATTTTACATGGGAATTCCCGGTCCAAAAATGATCTGGCAGTTTGGTGAATTCGGTTATGACGTCGAGCTCAACAACGATCGACTGGGGAGCAAACCTACCAAATGGCAGTATCTGAGCGACCCTGAAAGGATGCGACTTTTCAATTTATATCAGGAGATGATTCGGTTGAAAGACGATCATAGTGCTTTCAATACGCCTGCAAAAACTTCCCTTTCATTGGAAAGTACTTTGAAATCAATCACGCTGGAGCATCCGGATATGGATGTGGTAATCCATGGTAATTTCGGTTTGGCAAGTGTTGGAAATATTCCTTTGAGCTTCCCAAAAGTTGGGAAATGGTACAATTACTTCACGGGTGAGGAGTTGAATCTGACAAGTACTACAGCCAAGTTCAACCTTCGGTCCAGCGAGTTTTTGCTGTTTACCAGCAATCCACTTCCCAAACCTGAATCGGGGATCGTGCAGGAGGATTTTGTGACGGCCATTCCGCAGGAAATAATTCCGGAAAGCGAGATCCGAATCTATCCTGTACCGACAAAGGCAAGATTGATGATTGAGTTTCCAGCCGGAATGAGCGGAGCAAAATTCAGGATTGCAGACATGGCAGGAAGAGTCTTGTTTGAAGGTACTTCCGCTCCCGGAGCCAAGATTTTAGAATTGGATGTAACCAATATTAAGGCAGGGATTTATATCTTTGAAGCTTACGATCACAAACGAGTGCTTCGAAAGCGCTTCATAAAAGAATAACCAAACCTAACTCAGACATGAAATTTAAACCTGGAGTAAAATATGGTGAGGAACTCAGAGATCTTTATGCATATGCAAAAGAGAGCGAGTTCGCTATGCCAGCCGTAAACGTCATCAACACGAATACTGTGAATGCGGTGATGGAGACAGCCAAGAAAGTTAATTCCCCTGTTATCATTCAGTTTTCGAATGGTGGAGCTCAATTTTTCGCAGGAAAAGGTCTTGCAAATGACAAGCAGCAAGGAAGCATCGCGGGTGGTATCTCAGGTGCACATCACGTTCATCAAATGGCAGAAGCATACGGAGTTCCGGTAATTCTGCATACTGATCACGCTGCAAAAAAATTGCTTCCATGGATCGACGGTTTGTTGGAAGCTGGAAAAGCCTATCATGCAGCCTACAAAAGACCACTTTTCAGTTCTCACATGCTTGATCTTTCTGAAGAGCCTTTGCATGAAAACGTTGAAATCTCTTGTAAATACTTCACCGAATTCAAAAAGCTGGACATGGCAATTGAAATCGAATTGGGTGTAACTGGCGGAGAGGAAGACGGTGTTGATAATTCAGATATCGATTCTTCAAAACTTTATACTCAGCCTTCAGAAGTGGCATATGCTTATGAAAACCTGAAGCAGATTGATGATTTGTTTACGATTGCTGCAGCTTTTGGAAACGTTCACGGTGTCTATAAGCCGGGAAACGTAAGCTTGAAGCCAATAATTTTGAAAAACTCTCAGGACTTCATCAATGAGAAATACGGAACTACAGGTAAGCCTTTGAACTTTGTGTTCCACGGCGGATCAGGTTCTTCTGTTCAGGAAATTCGTGAAGCAAATAGCTACGGATCTATCAAGATGAATATTGATACAGATATGCAGTGGGCATTCTGGGAAGGTATCCTAATGTACTACAAGAAAAACGAAGGATATCTTCAGAGCCAACTGGGCAATCCTGAAGGACCGGATAGTCCAAACAAGAAATATTACGATCCACGTGCTTGGCTTCGCAAAGGCGAAGAGAACTTCGTGAAGCGTCTGGAACTGGCATTTGACATGCTGAATGCAGTAAACAGAAATTAATAGAAGCTCTGAATCCATTGAAAAAGTCACTCTGAGCAGTGACTTTTTCTTTTTCACCCCATATCCAAAATGAGAAACACCCGATTAAAAGTCTTGGTCGCTGGCATTGCGATTTTCACCGCTTGTGAACAAAAAGAAACTCCTGAGGTCAAAAATTACTGGCCAAATTCAGGGGTGACGTATGAGATTTTTGTCCAATCCTTCAATGATTCAAACGGAGATGGGATCGGGGATTTGAACGGAGTAACAGAGAAACTGGATTATGTGAAAGAGTTGGGAGCAAATGCCATTTGGTTTATGCCCATTATGCCATCTCCGACTTATCATAAATATGATGTGACCGATTATCGGGCGATCCATCCGGATTACGGGACGATGGAGGATTTCAAGCGATTGCTGGATGAAGCCCATAAGCGTGATATCAAAGTGGTTATTGATCTGATTATCAATCATACAAGTAACCAACATCCCTGGTTTTTGGAAGCAAAATCCGATCGAGAAAACCCTTTCAGAGATTACTATGTCTGGGCTCAGAAGGATACCATTGCAGCATTTCTGGATAAGAAAGTCATCACTTTGGATAGTGATAATATTCGTCAATGGCATGATCCGGAAAATGGAGAGGATTTTTATTATGGGTTTTTCTGGGGAGGAATGCCCGATCTGAATTTTGACAATCAGAAATTAAGAGAGGAAATCTACGATATCGGCAGATTCTGGCTTGAGGAAGTAGGAGTGGACGGATTCAGATTGGATGCTGCAAAGCATATCTTTCCGGACGATCGACCACTGGACAATCATGCTTTCTGGAAGGAATTTCGTGCAAAAATGGAAGCCATCAAGCCAGATGTCTATCTGGTAGGAGAGGTCTATGACAAGAAAGAAACCGTAGCGCCTTACCTGCCCGGCCTTCCTGCTTTATTCAATTTTGATTTTCACTACACCTTGCTGGATGCTCTGAATAAAGAAGAAGGAATGCTTCTGGCCAAGAAGCAAAAAGAGATAATTGACTTCTACCAAGGCATCACCCCAACTTTCATTGATGCGACATTTTCTTCCAATCACGATCAGCCAAGATTACTGAATGAACTGGGTTCTGATCCTGCGAAATACAAACAGGCGAGTTTAATTCTGATGACGATGCCGGGCGCTCCTTACCTCTATTATGGAGAGGAAATCGGCATGTTGGGATTGAAGCCGGATGAGAATATTCGGGAGCCCTTTCTTTGGGATGTAAAATCAAAAGACAAAGGGAGAACTTCCTGGATTAAGCCGAAATACACGACAGAGAAAACTGTGACTCCGCTGGCAAAGCAAAAAGATGATCCCAACAGCTATTTCAACCATTAAAAAAACTGATCGCCTTGAGGAATTCCTATCCGGCTTTGGCGATTGGTTCGCTGGAACTCGCGGAAAATGAATACCCTAAATCTGTAATGGCATATTTTAGAAAGTCCGGAGAGCAGGAAATTTTTGTGGTGCACAATGTGGGAAAAGCAGAAGTCGAAATCGAGTTACCTGAGGGGTACAAAGAAGTGATTCTCAGTTTGGGAGAAGGAAAGAACAGTTCCGGCACGCTGAATTTGAAAGGGAACTCGAGTCTGGTGTTTCTGAAAGATTAGAAAATGAAAGGAGGTTTAGGCCTCCTTTTTTCATGGAAAAGAAATTTAAAGCCTTGATTTCATCGAACGATTTTTGAAAAATCAGAGTTGAAGTGGCTTAGCAAAGAAGACCATGCAAGATATTTTTCCTTATTCCATATTGGATTTAGCCATTATCAGAAAGAATGCAGATGCAGCTGATGCTTATCAGAGAAGTCTGGATTTGGCACAGCAATCTGAAAACTGGGGCTATAAGCGATTTTGGCTGGCGGAGCACCACAATATGTCAAGTGTCGGAAGTTCGGCTCCGACAATTTTGATGGGACATATCGCGGGTGGAACCAAGAAAATTCGTGTGGGTTCCGGAGGAATCATGCTTCCTAATCATAGTCCCTTGATGGTAGCTGAGCAGATCGGAACTTTAGAGACACTTTATCCCGGAAGAATAGATTTGGGGTTGGGCAGAGCGCCCGGGACTGATCAAAAAACTGCCTCAGCACTTCGTCGAGGCAGAATGGAAACTGTCAATGATTTTCCGCAGGATCTGGAAGATCTGCAGCTGTATTTTTCATTGGAAAATTCCCGCTCGGATGTTAGGGCATTTCCTGCTGAAGGGCTTGAAGTTCCAATTTACCTTCTGGGTTCGAGTATGAGCAGTGCAGTTTTGGCTGCGGAAAAAGGGCTTCCCTATGTCTTTGCAAGTCATTTTGCCCCGACTTATTTTCTTCAGGCTGTGAAATATTATCAGACCCACTTCAAACCATCCGACCAATTAAAAGTACCCTATGTGATGGCCTGTGTCAATGTGATTGCTTCAGATACGGATCAGGAAGGTCACTTTCTTGCTACTTCTTTCTATCAGATGGCTTTAGGGATTATCCGGGGAAAATCTTATCCTCTCATGCCTCCTGTCTCTGATATGAGCAAAATATGGACGGAACATGAAGCCGCTGCAATCCATAATATGATGGCGGTCACTTTCGTAGGTTCAAAAGAAACAGTTGCATCTGGATTGGAAGAACTGATCAAGTTAACAGGAGTCAATGAACTGATGATCACCACCAATATCTACGATCATGAAGCGAGGTTGAAATCCTTCCAAATCACTTCAGAGATAATGAAAGAGATGAGCAAAGAGCCGGTTAGTTAAGGAAATAAAATTTGTTTGGGAAGAAGATTTTTCAGTGGGAAACTTGCATTTAAATCCAGTCTGATTCCCCTTTCTGGTTGTTTTTACTTTTCTCCAATTTGGTGAAAATCCGATAGTCTCATTTTTTGCTTCAAAGCAAATTACTTTTTAGCTTTAATTGTTTGTGAATCTTTCACTTAGCTGCGATCATGTTAGTTCAGATCTTTTTTAATTGGCTGACAGGTCGGGGTTTTTCCACCCTTTTTAAAAACTTTTAAATCATGCCCACATTCAAAATCAAATTAAGAGGTCAGGAGTTGCCTAAGGAAATATCCCAAGCAGAAGATCAGGCTTTGGGGTACTTCAATATCCAAAAGACTTTTACTGTCGAAAGTTCTACCCGAAGCGATGTGCCTGAGCAAGTATTGGAACTCAAAGAAGGGGAGATCCTGGAATTAAACTTTGAGGACAATTCGTTTTGGCTGGGTGATGCCGATTCGATCAAGCAGATTTTTTCAAAAGAACTCAAACGTAGCGGGGACGGGGAGGAGATTTACCTTTCCGGAGATATCGAAACCGATGATCAGGACCGAAGTATGGTCCAAAAAGTTGCTATCAAGGCAGCTAAAGTTTTTGTCAAAAATCAGGTTATCCGTCCCGGAATACGTCAACTAGCCACGAAGGCTGAAAACAGTGCCCTCAAGTTTGCCGGTCAGACTTTTGATAACGAAGGCGCAGCAGTCGTACTTTCTGTTTCCAAAGACTTTGATTTGGGAAAGGCGGATTTTTCTAAATGCGATCTGTCTAAAAAGTTTTTATTGCTGGTGCACGGTACCGGCTCTTCCACTTTGGGATCTTTTGTGGAGATGAAGGGCTCGGATGAATGGAATGAAATGGTCAATGGATACGGCCAAAGTAATATTCTGGCGTTGCAACATCGCACGTTGACTTGTAGTCCTTTGGAAAACGTCCTTGCAGGGCTGCAAACCCTTCCTGATAATATTACCATTGACTTGCTGACCCATTCCCGAGGTGGACTTGTGGCAGATTTATTTGCCAGATTTTCCTCTCATCCTGAAGGATTTGGACTAGAAGAAAAGAAGGTTTTGGAAAAAAGCGAGCGCACAGGGGACCTCAAGATTATCGAAGATATTGCGGCATTGCTTCGGAAGAAGTCAATCAATGTCGATCGGGTGGTCCGTGTGGCCTGCCCCGCCAATGGCACGACTCTGGCCTCCAAGCGCATGGACATGTTTCTCAATGTGATTATCAATCTCTTGGGTACCACTATCGGCAGCGTGACCAATCCTATTTTTATCGCTTTCAAAGAGTTGGTAATGGCTGCAATTGAGACCAAGGACGATGTTGGAGTGCTTCCGGGCTTGGAGTCGATGAATCCTGAGTCACCATTTATCAAGGTCCTTAATTTTCAGGGGACTCAAATGGAGATAAAATCTCACCTGATTGTCGTGGCCGGAAGTAGTGAGCTTAGCTTATCTTTCAAGAGTTTGGTCGTGTTGGTTGGCAAGTTCTTTTTTCTTGGGAAAAATGACTTGGTGGTGGATACCGCTAGTATGGAGTTTGGAGCCAAAAGAGTGAAGGGCAACGTGTATATCTACATGGAGCAAAGCGGCAAAATCGACCATATCAAATACTTCAAAACTCCGATTGTCCGAAAGACAATTCTCTCCGGCTTGCTGGGCAAGACAGAAAATTTCATTGGCCAAAACAGAACAGACGGCATCACCTTCCTCCGTTCGGGAGAAAGAGGAGGCCTAGTTTTGGAAGGAGGTAGATATACTGGAACAGAGGTAACCGGCAAAAAGCCGATTCTGATTTTGCTCCCTGGAATCATGGGTTCCAATCTCAAAGATTCCAAAGATCTCCTTTGGATCAATTATGGAAGGTTCTTGTTGGGCGATTTGAGATATCTCCGTCCATCGGATGAAGATGGTGTTGATGCAGATTCGCTGATCAAAACTTCTTATAAAAATCTTGGTGAATATCTGAGCAAAAACTACGATGTGGTTGCGTTTCCATTTGACTGGAGACTCAGTATGGAAAGAAATGCCGACTTATTGAACAAGAAAATCCTCGATCTCCTAAAAGTCGGCCAGCCAATCAAAATGGTGGGACATAGTATGGGAGGGGTTTTGGTCCGGGATTTTATGCTTTATCATCCCGATACGTATCTTCGCCTGAATGCACTTTCTGGCTTCAGGATTTTGTTTCTGGGTTCGCCTTTGGGCGGTTCTTACCGGATTCCTTATGTTCTTTTTGGCAAAGATGGAATCATCAAGCTTTTGGCAAAAATCGACATCACCAATTCATCCAAAGAACTGCTGAGTGTTTTTGTCAATTTCCCGGGTATCCTTGCCTTGCTTCCTATCAATAAAACCGGGAAGCATGATTTTTCGGATAGATCGTTTTGGGAGAAGCTTCGCAAAGCCTCCGGTGATGAATCCTGGCCGATTCCTAATGATACTGACTTGAAGGGTTTTGGAAAGTACCAGGATTTGGTGGTGCAGCAGGAGGGGAAAATCAACTACGATAATATTTTTTATATCGCCGGTCAAAGCAGAAAGAAAAAGTCCACCATTTCAGACCTTGAAATCAAGGATGGGCAGCTCGTTTTCCATGCTACCAATCAGGGAGATGAAAGCGTGACTTGGGAAAGTGGGATTCCAAAAGGAATCCGGGATCGCAATCATTTCTACTATGCGAATGTCACCCATGGGGGTTTATCCATGGAAAAGAAGCTTTTCGGTGCGATTGAGGATATTTTGAATCAGGGGAAAACCGGCAGGCTTCAAAACACACTTCCAATTGTCCGTGGAGATGAGCAGAGTTTCAACGCTCGGGAAGAGGAGATTTTTGACTTGAGTGAGCAAAATACTTTCAATACGCTACTCGGTCTGGGAGAAGAAGGAGAAATGAGGGACCAGGAAACTCCCGTGCAAGTGAAGGTTTGCCATGGAGATTTGACCCATGCAAATTATCCGGTTTTGGCAGGACATTTTCAATTTGACTCGATCTTGACTACCGAAAAGGTTGTCAATATGAAATTGGACGGAGAACTCTCCAGATTGCTGAGTTTGGGGTTGTATCCGGGACCAATTGGCACTCACCAGATTGTTCTGACGAAAGATATTGTCACCACAGACAAGCAGTTTCCCGGTACTGTTGTAGTAGGGATGGGAATCCCGGGGGAATTGACACCGTATCAGTTGATGGTTACCGTTTCCAAGGGAATTGCCCGCTACCTGACCATAAGAAATGTTAGAGAAGAAGAAGCTACTTCAGAAACCATTTCCGAAGGTGCAGAACCTGCAAAAAAGGAAACAATGGGTATTTCCATTATTGCTTTGGCCACTTCTTACGGAGGATTTTCAAGCGATTCTTCCATCCGGTCTATCATTTTGGGTATTCAGGAAGCGAATAGAAATATTCGAAAAACATACGATGGTAAAGTCCGGGTAATTGAGGAGATCGAAGTCATCGAGCTCTTTCACGATCGTGCTTTGGGCATCCTGCGAACTGTCAAAAACATCGAGCAAGATGAAAGCCGTGAGTTTAATATCAGCGTGCCGACTCTTTCTTTGATCCAAAAAGTTGGCAGACTTTCACGAATCCCTTACGATAACACAGCAGATTGGTGGACTCGAATCAAAGTAACGGAGGAATCTAATGAAGGAGAAAATAAAGGTTTTGGCAGGAAAATCCGCATGGCCATGGCCACAACCGGAGCAAGCGAAAAAGAAGTTCCCCTGCGAACAAACGTAAAAAATATCGAGACTTTGCTTGAGGGTATGACGAGCAAAAATCAGTACGAACCCGAAATTGCCAAGACTATGTTTGAGCTTTTGGTCCCTTTTGAATTTAAAGAGGATCTCAAGCGACAAAACAACATCACTTGGGTGCTTGACAAGCGGACGGCTAATTTCCCATGGGAAATGCTTCAGGAAGACTTAAACGGAGTGCCATTATGCATTCATTCGGGAATGGTCAGACAGCTTGCTACCACGGAATTCAGAAAAAATGTAGCTACGGTACTCGACAAAAGAGCTCTGGTGGTTGGCGATCCGGACTTGAAAGGATTTATGCCTCAGCTAAAAGGTGCTGAAAAAGAAGGAGTTTTGGTGGCAGAGAAACTTAAAAACAATGGCTTCGAGACCGAGAGTTTGATCAAAGGTTCCACCCCTGAGATTATTCTTAAGCTCTTCACGCAAAATTATAAACTCATTCACTTGGCAGGTCATGGAGTTTTTAGTGCTGATGAAAGCAAACCTTCAGGTATGGTCATAGGAGATGGTAACTTCCTGACCACAAGTGATATTGCCCAAATGAGCAAAGTTCCGGAGTTTGTCTTTGTCAATTGCTGCTACTTGGGGCAAATTGACAGCAAAGCCGAGGAGCAAAATCAGTTTAGAAACAGACTTGCTGCAAATATTGGAACTCAATTGATCGAAATCGGTGTCAAAGCGGTCATTGTTGCCGGTTGGGCCATTGATGATGCAGCAGCTTATGATTTCTGCGAAAAATTTTATGGTTGTCTGTTGAGCGGGATTCCTTTTGGGGAGTCGACCAAGTCTGCGCGCAAGCTGATCTATGAGAGGTACAAAGGCCGCACCAATACTTGGGGAGCCTATCAATGCTACGGAGACCCATTCTATAAACTTGACGGATTGGCTATTTCTTCTAAATCAGGCCAGGGATTTTATCTTTTGGAAGAAATCGAATTGGAGCTTTTCAATATGATTTATTCCCTTGAGTCTAAAAATTTATCTAAAGAAAACGCAAAGAAAAGGCTTGAAGAGCTTGAGGCAGGTCTGAAGAAATCTAATCTTTCCAGTGATAAAATCTTAGAATACAAAGCTGAAGTTTATAACAAGCTTGGAGAGTATGGAAGAGCAATCGAACTATATGAAAAACTGATCAAACTGGAAAAAGCTGGATTTTCCTTCCGGGCTATGGAGCAATACTGCAATATCACCTGTAAATATTGTGTGGAGGAATTTTCACATTCGCCTGAGAAAAGAGATAAATCAATTGAAGGTATCGACAGAGCGATCAACCAACTGAAGAGCCTGATTTCCCTGGGCACTACTGCCGAGCGATATAGTTTGCTTGGAAGTGCATACAAGCGAAAATTGATGGTGTTGAAACCTGATAATAAGCAGGAATTCCTGGAAACTTTAAAACTTTCATCAGAGGTTTATTTTGAAGCAGCCAAAGTCAAAAATCTCAAAGACTCGTATGCGATCAACAATGCAGTACAACTCGGCCGAATATATGAATTGCTGTCAGGGGAGGAGTTTTCACTGGGTGAAAAGCCGAAAATCAAACTTCGAAAACTTTTAGAAGACTTGGTGAATGTCCTGAATGACCAACCAAAAGAGAAAAAAGGATACTGGGATTTTGTGACCGACAACAATCTAATGTTATCAGCTTTCACTCTTGAAAAAAAACCAAGCGAGAAGAAATGGAAATCCCTCCAAGAATCTTACCTGGATCTCTGGAAAAGGGCTGGAAGTCCTGCGGACAAAAAAGCAGAGGAAGAGCATTTGGAGATTTTGCTCAAGGGATTGGAATTTTCCGAATCAGAAGATGGAAAAGGGTTGAAAGATTCTTTAAAAAGGCTAAAGAATGAAATAGGTGGATGATTGAAATCAGGAACAACGTTAGGAGTGTACTCCAAAAAATAGACCCGCAGGTTAGTTCTGCGGGTCTTTAATTTTAGGTCGATAAAATTTTTGCTATTCTGAAATCTTCCTCATCTACCGATTTATCACCGATGATGGCTTTTTTGATGGGGGTAAAGACAACTTTATGATTGATCACACCCGCCATTACATCGTATTTACCAGCTAGCAATCCTTCGATTGCGGCAACTCCAAGCTTGGAGGCAAGTAATCTGTCAAAAGAAGTTGGGGCTCCGCCACGCTGCAAGTGACCAAGGATTGTCACTTTGATATCGTAGTAAGGCAAGAATTTTTTCACTTTCTCGGCGATTTCTCCTGCTCCTCCGCTTTTTCCGCCTTCAGCTACTATTACAATGTTTGAAGATTTTTTTGCTTTGGTTCTGATCTTGAGTTTTTCTATCAACTCTTCAATCAGCATTTTTTTCTCAGGGATCAAAATAGCTGCAGCAGCACTTCCGATACCTGCATTGATGGCGATGAAACCTGCATCCCGCCCCATTACTTCGACGAAGAACAAACGATCGTGAGAAGTGGCAGTATCGCGGATCTTGTCGATTGCCTGGATAGCAGTATTGCAAGCTGTGTCAAAACCGATTGTATAATCAGTACCGGAAAGATCATTATCAATCGTGCCCGGTAATCCAATTGCCGGTATTCCGTATTCTTGGAAGAACAGGTGTGCACCCGTAAGAGAGCCATCCCCTCCGATGACTACCAATGCGTCAATTCCGTGGAATTTCAGATTGTCATAAGCTTTTTGTCTTCCGGCCGCTGTGCGAAATTCCTCGCTTCTTGCTGACTTCAGGAAAGTCCCACCACGCTCAAGTACATGCGTGATATGTTTAGAATCAAGTTTTTTGATATCATTTTGGATCATTCCCTCGTAGCCTCGGTAGATTCCATACATCTCGAGGTTGTAGTAAAATCCGGCACGAACTACTGCACGAATGGCAGCATTCATTCCAGGACAATCTCCTCCTGAGGTTAGTACTCCAATTTTTTTTATGGTTTTAGGTTCCATCAATGGTTTAAATTAAGGCTTGAAACATTAGGTCTGCAGATGCAGGATTTGTAGCTAAGGGAATATTGTGAACATCACAAATTCTCATCAGCATTTGCACATCGGGTTCATGTGGGTGCTTATCCAATGGATCTCTGAAGAAAATGACCATTGCCAATTCCTTTTGAGCCGCCATTGCTGCTATTTGGGCATCTCCTCCAATAGGTCCGGAAAGCATTTTTTGGACTTTGAAACCGGCTCTTTCAATATGAGTACCGGTAGTTCCTGTGGCTACTAAATCGATGTCTGCTCGATGTAGTTTTTCCTTGAATCCACTTAAAAAGTGAACCATGTCGGCTTTTTTACCATCATGGGCAATCAGGGCAATTTTCATCAATAGAGTTAGATAGGTTAAGCCAAAGTTAGGGAAAATTCTCTATCCCATTACTTTGGTTTTTTGCTTTCAGGGCTTTTTAAAATTCTGCGTTTTTTAGATTAATCGATTATTAATTTTTTAAAACTGGAATCAGATTCTCCAAATAGAATAGAAACGTGTATTCCAAAGCGAGCTCTTTGAGCGAATTAAATCGCCCTGAAGCTCCTCCATGGCCGGCTTCCATGTTTGTATGAAGGAACAAAAGATTTGAGTCAGTCTTCAATTCCCTGAGTTTTGCCACCCATTTGGTGGGTTCCCAATATTGAACCTGACTATCATGCAAGCCGGAAGTCACCAGAAGATTTGGATATTCTTTGGCACCCACATTGTCATAGGGCGAATAAGAAAGCATGTACTCGTAATATTCTTTGTCTTTCGGATTTCCCCATTCCTGAAATTCCCCGGTCGTCAACGGGATGCTTTCATCGAGCATAGTTGTGACTACGTCCACGAAAGGAACATTCGCAACTATTCCATGGAACAAATCAGGACGCATGTTCATTACAGCTCCCATTAATAATCCACCTGCACTTCCGCCCATCGCATAGAGATGAGCCGGAGTGGTGTAATTATTCTGAATCAAATGCTCTGCGCAGGCAATAAAATCGGAGAAGGTGTTGACTTTCTTCAGCATCTTCCCGTCCTCATACCAATGACGACCCAGATCCTCTCCGCCTCGGATATGTGCGATCGCAAACACAAATCCCCGATCCAACAGACTGAGCCTGGTGCTAGAGAAATAAGCATCCATACTGAAACCATATGAACCGTATGAATAGAGTAGAAGTGGATTTTTTCCATCTCCGGTAAACAGTTCTTTTTTGTAAACAAGCGAAATAGGAACTATCACTCCATCTCCTGCTTTTGCCCAAATTCTCTCAGAATGATAAGCCGAGGCATCATATCCGCCCACGACTTCCTGTTGCTTGAGAAGAGTTTTTTCACGGGTGACCATGTGATAGTCAAAAACACTTGAGGGAGAAACCATGGAATTGTAGCCAAATCTCAGGACTTCGGTGTCGAATTCCGGATTGGTGCTGATCCAGGCCGTGTAGGTTTCATCGTCGAATACCAATTGGTGCTCAGAAGATTTATCCCAAGTTTTGATCAGGATTTGAACCAGTCCGTTACTTCTCTCCTGAGTGACCAAAAAGCGGGAAAACAAATCAAAATCTTCCAGCAAAACTTCGCTGCGATGTGGAATGACATCCTCCCAATTTTCTAAAGATGGGCTGGAAACAGGTGCTTTGACGAGTTTGAAGTTTTGGGCTTCGTGATTGGTGCGGATCCAGAAATGATCCTGGTAATGATCAGCAGCATATTCCAAATGGGGAATTCTGGGTTGTAAAATCTGAAACTCACCGGTTGGATTTTTAGCTTCCAGAAATCTCATTTCGGAGGAAATGGTGCTTTCGGAATGAATGAATAAGTAAGCTTCCGATTTTGATTTGTGGACGTGGCAGGTGAATTCTTCGTCCATTTCTTCAAAAATCAATTCACTTTCTATTGGGTCATTTCCGAGAGTATAGTTGAAAATCTGATTGGCTCGAAGCGTCTCAGGATCTTGCTTGGAGAAGAAAAGGGTTTTGTTATCCGCAGCCCAGGAGAAATTCCCGGTCGTTTCAGGAATGCTTTGCGGATAAATCTCTCCTGTTTCCAGATTTTTGAAATGGATGGTGTAGATCCTTCTCCCCACTTCATCGGATGCGAAAGCCAGGATTTTCTGATCAGGAGTGGTGGAAGTTCCTCCCACTTGGTAATAGCTTTTTCCTTCTGCAAGTTGATTTACATCCAGAATGATCTCTTCGGTAGCCTCAAGCGATTCCTTCTTTCTGCAATAGATCGGATATTCGCCACCGGTCTCATGTCTTACATACCAATAATATCCTGATTTGAAATAAGGGACACTCTGATCGTCTTCTTTGATTCTGCCTTTCATTTCTTCGAAAAGCTGATTTTGAAACTCCTCGGTTGACTTCAATGCAGTTTTCAAATAGTCATTTTCTGCATTCAAGTACTCGATTACCTCCGGATTTTCACGGTCTTTCATCCAGTAGAACTGATCTGTTCTTTGATGTCCGTGAATTTCTAAAAGTTCTGGTTTCTTAGGGGCAATAGGAGCTTTCATGCTTAATTCTGATTTTGAGGTGCAATGTTAATCAAAAAATCAAGGAGCTAATGGGTTTGATTTTTTTGAAGAGATTCATTGATAAAGGCTGATTTCTGTTGAAAAAGTTCAGCTTTTTGAAGGTCTCTTTGGAATCCAATTTTTTAATTGAAATATTTAATACTTAACAACCAAAAACCTCACACATATGGGAATGCTAAAAGAGTTTAAAGAATTTGCCGTGAAAGGCAATGTAATCGATCTCGCTGTCGGTGTGATTATCGGCGGTGCTTTTGGAAAAATTGTTGCGTCTTTTGTCAATGACGTGGTCATGCCTCCAATTGGACTTTTGTTAGGAGGAGTGGATTTTAAGGAACTTAAAATTTTCCTTAAAGAAGAAGTTTTAAATGATGCAGGTGAAGTGGCAACTGCCGCAGTGACTTTGAATTACGGGATGTTTATCCAGAATGTTTTTGACTTTGCAATTATCGCATTCGTGATTTTCCTTGCTATCAAAGGGATCAATAAAATGAAAAGAAAAGAGGAAGAGGCTCCGGCCGCTCCGGCTCCCCCTGCCGAACCTTCAAAATCTGAAGTGCTTCTGGAAGAAATCAGAGACTTACTGAAGAAGAAATAAAAAAAGAGCGGCCTAGGCCGCTCTTTTTTTATTCATTATGTTTTCCACGTTGATAAAGTTGCCGGGTGAAATCCCTTGCGATATCGTTCAATTCGAGAAGCTGGGAATAGGTAATGACTTTTGACATTTCATTGACGAATTTCTCCTCGTCATCCACCATTTTTCTCTGTAGCTCAAATTTTTTCTCAATCCTCTGCTTTGCGTCAGCCTCAGATATTTCAGCTTCCTGGCGTCTGTTCAATCCTGAGATCTGCTTTAGATTTTTCTCTCTTGTCGCAGTGTATTGATTGAAAATTGGCCAAAATTTCTCTGCTTGTTCAGGCTTCAAATCGAGTCGGGAAGTGATAAATGCCACTCTTGCCGCCTGAAGTTTTTCCGGATCGTAAGTTGGTTCGGGTCTTTGTGCGAGGCTTTTTCCTATGATTAGGAAAAACAGAATCGCTAGTAGGCTGTATTTTTTCATTTCGTTTAAAACCATGTTTGTTCTTCTTCTGTCCATATATTCTCAGTGAAAGCTAATTCTTCCTGAAGGATCTCATCCAAAATTGCATTGGGATCTTCGCTCATACTAAGTACTTCTTCCTCAGTCCAATATTGACTTTCGATGTAAAGTTCTGATTCTTCTTCAAAGGTAAGTTCGGCAGGTTTTGGTTCAAAAAGCCCAAATTGCCAGAAGCCCAAACCAAGAACAAGAATTGCAGCTGCAGCCCATTTAGTCCAGCCAAAGTTTGCCTTTGGTTGGATTCCGGACATGATTTGATCCGGGAGATTTTCGAAGTATCCTTCCGGTGCTTTGAATTCCTGAATTTTCGGTATTTTATTCATGGTATCAGTTAGACTAGGTGGTGGCTTGATAGTTTACTCACTTGTGAGAGATAGTTCAATTTTTTTTACTGCATGGTGGTAGCTTGCTTTTAGGGCTCCCACACTTGTTCCGGTGATTTCAGACATTTGATCATAAGTCAGATCTTCCTGATACTTAAGGTGAAAAACCAACCTTTGCTTATCAGGAAGCGTGAGAAGTGCTTTCTGGAGCTTGATCTGAATCTGATCTCCATCGAGACTTCCGGCCTGATCTACATAGGATTCGAGTTTTTCCTGGTAATCGTCAAGGGAAAAGAAGAAACGTTTTTTCTTTTTTTCTATAAACCCCAATGCTTCATTTGTTGCGATCCGATACAGCCAGGTGAATAAACTGGAATGTCCCTGAAATCGATCGATGTGATGATAAGCTTTGATGAAGGTGTTTTGGGTGAGGTCATCCGCGTCCTCATGGATCAGCACCATTCGGCGGATTACATGGTAAACCTTTTTTTGGTAGGTCTGGATCAGTTGCCTAAAACCCATCTCCCTGCTTAGAGGGTTTTGAATGAGAGTAAGGATTTCCTGATCACTGGTTTTCATGCGTCTTGAATTAGACCAAACCCAAGCCCAAAGGTTTATTGGGTAAAATAAAAAAAGTAGTAAGTATTAATTCAATTGCCGAAATCTACTAACAACTGAAATGTGAGCACTGAAATGAGGCAAATCAGATCTCAAGAATGTAATCCAGAATCCCGGCATTTTTACCTTTTGGACGGGTGACCAAAAGTGGTAGGCTGTCATTGAACTTAATCAACCGCTCTGCAATGCTTCCTATGAACAATGCCGTTGCCGCTGTTTTTCCTTTGGCACCGATGATGATCAAATCAGCCTTAATTTCTAATGCCTTGGACACAATTTCTTGTACAGGATCATCGTCATCATCGAGTGTGTAAACAGGGGTTATTTTAATTCCCTTGGCATCTATTTTCCGGATAAACTTCCTGAAATTGATTTCTGCATGCATTTGCATGATCTCTTTAAATTCTTCGTAAGTCTTTCCGGTGAAATGATACCCCGATGGAATAGAAAATACATTTTGACAGACGATTTCCGCTTTGCCTTGATTTTTGGAAATCAGAATAGCTTCTTCCAAAGCATCTTTGGAATAATCAGAGAAATCACTTGGAACCAATAATTTGGAAACTTTTGGTTTTGCCCCTTCGGGCACAATTAGCAACGCGCAACTTGCTCTTCGCGCAAGTCTCGAAGAAGCTACTCCTGTTCCCGGAAGATGGACTTTTCTTCCAATGAGTATCAGATCGGATGATTTTTCTTCCGCCAGCTTCAGGATTTTCTTGGAAAGCGTTCCTTCTTTCACCACGAAGTTTAAAGAAATGCCTTTGACTTCGGGAAAATGATTTTTCACTTCGGACTGCATCGCCTCAATCCGCTCATTGATCATGCTTTCGATTAGATTGGGGAATTCCTCAAGCACCTCTTTGGGAACGCTCAGGTTCTTGATGACGTTGACGAAGTAAATCTTTTTGATTGGATTGACCTTTGCAATAAATGCAGCGTATTGGATCAGCGTTTGGTCAAGCGAGGTTTGATCTAAACAGACGATCAATTTTTTGATCAGGTACATGGTGTGCCGGAGGTTTCTTCTCTCAAAATTTAGGGCAATTCATTTGATTTTCGATTCCTTCGGAAAAAAATATAATTCCGAATTACACACCGGATGCCAACGATTGCTTCTAATGGATTGATTCTTTGATCTTAAAATGAAACAGGATTTCGATTTTTTAAAATTCACTGCCATTTATCAGCCATTTGAGGAAGGTTGGAAACCTTCAAATTCATTGGATTAACCAACCTCATTTGTTTTAAATCGTATATTTGAAGTGTCCGGGTTGTCGACATGTTCAAACTTCACAATTTATTTTAATTACCGAGTAAAGCCTCCTCCAAAAACAGGCCTCATCCTGATCCGTCAGGACCTCGCTCAAAAAGCAGGATAACAGTGGAAGTTTGCGGATCCAAGGCAGCTCAAATCTTGTTTACTAGGAGGTTTGTAACACTCTAAGACCCGGACTTTTTTATTTTTTCTTTTAGCCATTTCCACTCTTCCTGTCCGACATTCAGCAACATCGAGAAAAACAGGTAAAAGGCGAGGACCATAATTGATGTAAAAATCAGACTAGGCAATGGTTCCAGATCCAGGATTTTGTATCGACTTGGTGAGAGTGCAAAGAAACCCACCCCTATTATTTTTAGAGTTTCGTATGAAAATGGGCTGAAGCCCAATCTGATTTTCAGAAAGATGAATTTGGTCAGATTATAAAGCAGCATGACTAAGGCAGAGGCCATTGCAGCACCTTCAATTCCATAAATCGGGATCAGCCAGTAATTCAGGACGACGATCAAAATACTCATCCCGATCGTGGCAATTAGATTGAATCGGTAGTACTTCGAAAAGACCAAAATCTCACTATTTACCGAAAAAGCCACATCCATTAGCTTCCCGATTCCGATGTAAAACACAACCAACTTTCCGGCTTTATAGATTTCTCCATTTGGGATAAACTCGTACAATGCGTCAATATTTGACCAGATTCCTGCGAAAAGCAACAAGCAAATGTATAACTGCCGGTTTGAGACTTGCTTGTAGATTTTATCGATTTCGGCATGATTTCCCTTTGCAAAATGATCTGCAATCACCGGCATTACTACCTGAGAAATCGCGCGTCGAGGCATCTCAATGACCAAAGCCATGCTGAATGCAATCGCATAAATCGCATTCGCTTCTAGGCTAACCATCGAACTGACCATGATGCTGTCGATTTTCATGATCAGCGTTGAGGCGGCCGTAGCCAGAAATGTGACGAGGCTGAACTGGATAAATGAAGTTCTGAATCCCTTCGGAAAACTATTCCAACGGAAATCAAACTTGAGAACTCCCAGCCAAAGCAAATACACCAGCATTCCGGCCATTGCCAATCCATAAACAAGTACTAGTCCCTTCATCACTCCTGTGAAACTTATCCATCCTAGAAGATAGATTCCTACCAGGGTTCCGGTCAATAACCGGAGTAAAACCTCACGGAAAAAGGTAGGTATAGCCACTTTCAGAAAAGAGCGACTATACGCATCCAGGATGCTGTTGAGCAAAGCGAAGAGCGTGATCAGCAAAACAACCCCTAAGAAATCGATTACTTCCGGTGAATTGACCGCAAAAAGATTGATGATCTCATCTTTGAATCCAAGAAAAATCAGACTCACAAATGCGAATCCTGCCATTGCTAAAAGCAAACTATAACTCAAAAAAGCAGATTGATTGGATTCGAGTTTAGGGAAAAATCGTGTAATTCCGTGACCAAGTCCCAACTGAGCAAATGGTACAAAAAGCAATGCAATGTCCTGAATCGTCCTAAAAGCGCCGAGTTCGGAAGCTTCAAGTGCATAGGGATAGAGCCACAAAACATTGAAATAGCCGATGACTACCCCGAGGTAAGAAAATATGGTGGTTTGGATACTCTGGCTGGCTACTTTGCCCATGAGTTTAAAAGTATCAAAAAATCAGCAATCCTGAGAGTTTCAACTAAAAATCAGGGCTTCACACATTTATCGCACCCGGCTTCAGTTTTTGGTTTCCCAGAGAATTTTCTTCCCAGGTAGACCAAAGCCGCAACGATTAAAACTCCGATTATGATTTCTTGCCACATATCAGGATAAGATTTGATAAGTAATGAAAGCTGCTAAATAAGCCAGGACTGTCATGTAGGTTGTCTGGATTAACGGCCATTTCCAACCTTTAGTTTCCCGATAGACGACGGCCACCGTACTCATGCATTGCATGGCAAAGGCATAAAATACCATTAGCGAAAATGCAGTTGCAGTATTGAATACTTTTTCTCCGGTGGTCGGATTGATCTGCTGATCGAGTTTTTGGCGGATTGTCAAATCATCTTCTGGGTCTCCTCCAATACTGTAGATAGTTGCGATTGTGGAAACGAAAACTTCCCGGGCTGCGAATGATGCGATCAGAGCAATCCCGATTTTCCAGTCATATCCAAGTGGCCGGATGACAGGTTCGATTCCACGTCCCATGATCCCTATAAATGAATTTTCAAGCAAAAGAGAGGAGGTTTCAGCTTCAATTACTTCATGCTCAGATTCAGGCGCAAGGGCAAGTTTTTCTTGACCTGCAGTCCGGATTGCATCCATTTTGGAAGGTGGTCCGTAAGTTGCCAACACCCATAAGATGACTGAGATTGCAAGGATTACCTTACCTGCTTCAGTCACGAAAGTTTTTGATTTGTTATACATCGTGAGGCCTACATCTTTCCAACGCGGTTTGCGATAGGATGGAAGCTCTACCATCAAATAGCTTTTTTCTTCCGTTTTCAGGATGATCTTAAGTAGAAATGCAGTTCCTAAAACTCCAACAACCCCCAAAACATACAATCCAAAAAGAGCAAAAGAGCGGAGATTAATAAATCCGATGGTTTCGTCAGGGACGACCAAGCCAATCAAAATCACATAAACCGGTAATCTTGCCGAGCAACTCATCAGTGGAGTAACCAGGATCGTGATCATTTTTTCTTTCCAGTTTCCGATGTTTCGGGCAGCCATTACGCCGGGAATTGCGCAAGCAACTCCGGAAACAAGCGGTACAATGCTTTTGCCATGCAATCCAAAGGGGCGCATCCAGCGATCCATCAAAAAGACAACTCTGGACATGTATCCTGTGTCTTCCAAAATCGCCAAAAACCCAAAGAGCATGGCGATTTGCGGGATAAAAATCACCACTCCGCCGATTCCGGGAATGATCCCTTCTGTGATCAAACTGCTTAAAGGACCGCCAGGCAAAAGCTCACTTATTTTTCCGGCAAACTGGGCAAATGTCCCATCAATGAAGTCCATCGGAACTGATGACCAAGCGAAAATCGCCTGAAAAATCAAAAGCAGGATTGCAGCAAAAATCGCATAACCAAACACTGGGTGGAGCAGGATTTTATCAATTGAGGATGCCTGATATTTGACCTCTTTTCTCACAACCGTCTTTTCGACAATCGCGGTTATTTTTTTGTATCGAAGCTTTGTTTCCTCCAACTGAGCTGCTTCCAGATCAAAATGCTGATCCTCTAATTGGTGATTGATCCAGGATCTTTCATCTGCGGAAATAGTTTTGTCTTTGGTGCCAAAACGAAGCAATTGATAGGCTTGGTAAAAATTCTGTAGCTTAAAATGGTCTTTCACATTTTGCAAAAGAGACTTGTCTACGATCTCCTCGATCGCAATAAATCCTGAGGTATTCCCAAAATTTCTCTGGTGAATGAGTTCTCTGATTTGGTCCAATCCCTTTTCTCCGCGGGCATCTGTGCTGAGAATAGGCACGCCCAAGGCTTTGAAGATTTCAAATCCCTTGATCTCGATATTTCTTTTGGTGGCAAGATCTGCCATGTTCAATACCAGGGCAAGATTGAGCCCCATATCGATTAATTGCGTCGCTAAAAAAAGTCCTCTCGAAAGCTGAAGAGAATCAATGACCATGAGTACATAGTCAGGTTTCTCTTTCGTGTTCAGCTGATTGAGGACACGGTGAGCGATGATCTCATCTTCCGAATTTGGATAGAGACTGTAAGTTCCCGGCAGATCGACGATTTCATAGGTATTGCCCTTGAAGTTCATCATCCCGGTTTTTTTGTCCACTGTCACGCCAGGATAATTCCCGATTTTCTGATTCAAACCGGTCAATTGGTTGAAAATCGTCGACTTTCCCACATTGGGATTTCCAATAATGGCTATTCTGGGAGTTTTTACTAAGGGGTGAGTAGGAGACTCGGTCATGAAATTCAGAGTAATTGAACCTGTATCAAAGCTGCTTCGCTTTTTCGGAGAGCGAGTAAGGTGTCTTCCATTCGGAAAGCCATTGGTCCCCCTCCCGGAGCTGTGTGATCCAGCGTGATTTTTTTACCGGGCAGAAAGCCAAGTTCCATTAAGTTGATTTTCAGAGGTGAATCGGAAATTTCCCTGATGATCGCAGATCGGGAAAGCGGCATCTTTTCAGCAGTCATGAATATGGGGTGAAATCCATATACAAAAGTAATATTATTTGGAATGAATCTAAAGAAAAATAAACAAGATTTTTATCAGGTTTTTCGATGATGAATGAGGGTTCGGAAGTCTTTTTTGGGAGTTTGAAGGAAGCTGATCTCAAAAACTTCCTCTGATCGAAAAGGTGAAATTCCTCCCGGGAGCTACGATTCCTGAGCTATAAGGTCGATATCGAATATCTCCGATGTTCTCGACTCCGGCCATTAATAGGATATGCGGGTCGAGCTGATAGCTGGTGTTAAAATTAAAAATCAGCCAGGAAGGGGAATATGGCCTGTCCAATTCATCTTTTGCATAGAGATGTGGCTTCCCTTTTTCTTCCAAAGGCATTCTTCCGTAAGAAACTTCCCCGCTGTATTGGCTGGTGAATTCGACCCTGAGCTTTTTATTCAGATAGCTTAGTCTGGTGAGACCAAAGGAAGGAGCTGCATGTCGGGATGGACTTGTGCTTTTATCATCCAGTTCTTCAGTTCCTTTTTGCCAATTGTATCTCGAGGTGATAAGTATCCGCTTGGTCACAGCAAACCCAAGTCCTGCCTGAATCCCGTAAACAGTTGCAGATGCGGCATTTTGAATTGCCAATACCTGACTTGGCTGGCCTTCATATTCAATCTCTGTTTCTCCATTCAAAGAAAATGGGCGTCTGACAAGGGCATTATCAAGCAATGTATAAAAACCGCTTATATCCAGTTTGAGGACTTGGCTGAAATGCTTATTGATGTTCAATTCGGCATTGTAAGCATATTCCGGATTCAAATCCGGATTTGGAACCAGGACTGTTCCCGGTTCTGAATCGAAGATTTTTCCCAGATCATCGACATTCGGGGCGCGAAAACCGGTTGACAAAACGGGAGAAATAGTCAGGCTTGGTTCCGGATTGTAAATCAAACCAAGGCTTCCTGTGACGGAGCCAAATGAATTGGAAGATTCTGAAAATGGGAGCGGATAAAACGATTCGTTATTGCTGAAATCAGCCTGAAGATCTGTGTAATTGTATCTCAGACCTGTCTGAAGTTTTAATTTTTGGGAGAAATGAGCGTGGTAAGTTCCGTAGATGGCTAGCGAGTTCCAGTCTGAATCAGGATATCTGGCCGAGGCAGGAGAAGAGATTCCAGTTTCGATATTTTCTACAATTCCTGTAGAACCGACTTTGTTGTAAACCCATTCGGCTCCATAAGTCAGAAAGCTTTCATTACGGATCAGTTTTACAAAATCTGCATTCAGAGATAGTGCGTTTACTTTTTCGGTTCTTTGATAGAGATCGCTCTTTCCAAATCTTCGATCATTTCGACTTTCCTCAAAGTATTGATGAGCGATTTTGACATTCATTTGGTTGAAAATCACGGATTCTCCGCGATGATTTATTCCGAGGGAATTCATCATCCAAACCTGAGGGCCGTAGTACCATTCTGCATATTTGAGCTCAGATCCATTTCCTTCAATCAATCGATCGTATCTCGGGATATCTCCCGTCCGGCTAAAGTGAAATCCGTAGTCAAATTCTGTTTTTTCGCTGGGCTTGAACCTTACTTTCTGCATGAGATTCAATTGTGAATAGCCGCTTTGAGTTTGAACTCTTGGGTCAGAATTCGGAACCGAAATGTCTTTTCCTTCTTCAATTCCTGCATAAAATGGCCGTAAATATTCGTCAGGTCCGGATTTTCCCATTTTCAAATCCCTGTAGTGAAAATTTGAAAAACTGGATAGAAAAGCCCATTTATCCAATCCAAAAGACACATCTGCGTGAAGTGTTAATTCATTGTTGGCGGTAGCAAATCTTGAAAATACATTGCCTGAGAGGAGTGAAGTATCTTTTGAAAATTCAGGTTTCAATGTTTCAAATGCCATCACGCCTCCGATCGCATCGCTACCATACATGACCGATCCAGGACCGAAAAGAACCTCGGTATTTTGAATCGAGAATGGATCAACAGAAATCACATTCTGGAGATTTCCGGAGCGAAAAATCGCCGTATTCATCCTGACTCCATCCACAGCATACAAAAGTCGGTTTGCAGAGAAACCGCGAATCATAGGACTTCCGCCACCTTGTTGGCTTTTCTGAATGAAGACTTCACCGCTGCTTCCCAGCCAATCCGCCGAATTTGAAGGGTTCCGGATTTGAAGATTCGAGGCAGAGAGCACGGATACTTTTCCCGGGACATCCTGACTGCTTTGGCGCCATTTGGTGGCAGAGACTACTGCCTGATCCATCTGAATCATACCGGGTAGCATTTCCAGAAGGAATTCCGCTTTCCCGATTTCATCCCAACTTAAAGTCAGGCTTTGGTAGCCGAGGAGTTGAAAATGGATTGTTTTCTGATTTTCAAATTTGGAGAGATTGGCACTTCCATTCTTGTCAGAAACTTCACTTTCATTGGTCTCTGTTCCAAAAATGAGGACTCCGGGCAAAGCCATTTTGGAATCACCGTCCAGAATCTTGACAGCCTGTCCAAAAGATTGAACTCCGAAAGTCATCAGGCATAAAAAAATGGTTAAAAACCTCATGAGTATTTAAAACGGATTGATCTCTTCCTGAGCCATATTTTAAAGGTAAAGGATTACAAAAGTCTTAATCGGCTTCTTTGTATGAAAAGAATTATAGGAAGTTTGAATGGCATAAAATGAAAAAACCTGGCGTTAACCAGGTTTTCGAATTAAGCTTTGCCTCTCAGCATTAGATTCCAATACATGAATGGTAGTCCGTATTTTTTTAGGAGCCACATGCTGTATTGTTCTTTGGTCGTATCGACAAACTTGGAGATTAGCGGATCGCTGTCGCGAACGTTATCGTACTTGAATTCTGCCAAGACCATTCTGCCATAACCCGTTACAAGCGGACAAGAGGAATATCCAGAATAAACATTGGTACCGAGTTGATTGGTTTTAATCAGGTTAAGAATATTTCCTACCACGACGGGTGCTTGTTTTCTCACAGCGGCTCCGGTTTTACCGGTTGGCAGGGCTGCAACATCTCCCAGGGCAAAAATATTTGCAAATCTCTTGTGCTGAAGCGTATTGATGTCTACATCCACCCAACCTTTTGAAGGTCCGTCTTGCATCGAAACAATTGATTCCCGGATGAATTTTGGAGCGGCCTGAGGTGGAGCAAGGTGGAGCATGTCAAAATGCATTTTTACCTCGAGATCACCGACTAATTCTTCCCCTATTCTTTTTGCATCAGTCACCGGACAAGTGGTAGCTTCAGGCTTATTGTATTTGAAAAAAATCTCCTGATTCTTCGCATCAATCCGGATAGGGGAATAATGGCCTTTAAAAATTATATCCCTGTCAATCAGAATTTTATTGAGTGTTTTGGCAAATTCCGGAACACTGAAAATGGATGGACCCGGTGTTGCAAAAATCACATTGGTCTTATTTCGAACTCCGGATTTATGGAAATATTCTTCAGCCAGATACATGATTTTTTGAGGAGCTCCACCGCATTTGATCGGTGTGGCAGCTTGAGTAAAAACCGCATTACCTCCTTTGAAATTTTGTAAAACTTCCCAAGTATGCTCCGAATTGGTGTAGTTGCTGCAAACAACGCCTTTGTCCATCGCCTCAGATAAACCTGGCAAAAGTTCGGGGGCCATGACCAAGCCTGGTGCAAGAACCAGGTAATCGAAGGTAAAATCACCGGATTTCTCTGTGCTGACCGTATTTGTTGCGGGATTTACACCTGTTGCTTTATCCTTGATCCAATCCACTCCCTTGGGAATATAGTCCGCCTCATTTCTGATAGTATCTTTATAGTCAAAAGTTCCTGCACCTACCAGAGTCCAGGCAGGTTGATAGTAGTGCTTTTCAGAAGGCTCAATAATCGCCATTTTAAGGCTTGCGTTCTTATTTTTAAATTGGGCAGCTACGGTTATTCCGGCAGTGCCACCTCCGATTATTAAAATTTGATAATTTTTCATTTTTGGATTATTTGGATAGGGGAAGGTAAAAATATGACAATTGTAAAATAGTGACTTTTATCACCTTAGCAGATAAAATAAATTTTGAATTCTGAGAAAAACCGATTCGTTTAGAGTGTGTGATTTAAATCACTATTTTCACCCTTTCAGAACTCTAATTTCGAAACTTTTTACAAAAACATGACTACTGAAGAACTCAAAGCAGCCTTACCAAATTTCACAGACCCCAAGCTTCTTCAAGCGATTCTTGACAAAGGACAAATCATGAATCTGGAGCCAGGGAAGGTCATGATGGAGCCTGGGCAATTCATTAAGATGGTTCCTATCGTACTGGAAGGCTCGATCAAAATCATGAGAGTGGACGAAGACGGGAAAGAGCTTTTTCTTTATTACCTGGATGCTGGTGAGACTTGTGCACTTTCACTTACCTGTTGCACAGCCGCTAAGCCAAGTGAAATCAAAGCGGTGGTAGAGGAAAAAGCCACTATCATTGCGATTCCTGTTGCTGTTCATGAGCAGCTTTCGGATGAGTTCAGACAATGGAAGGATTTTGTCGCAAATACGTATCAAAATAGGTTTCAGGAAATGTTGGTTGCGCTAGATGCAGTGGCATTTAAGCGGATGGACGAGCGGCTGATGAGATACATTGTCACCAAAATGAAGCAGCACAAAGCAAATGAGCTCCATATTACTCATCAGGAAATCGCCAATGAACTGGGGACTTCCAGAGAAGTGATTTCCCGGCTTTTGAAGCAACTGGAGAAGAAAAAATGGATCGAACTTGGCAGAAACATCATTTACATCCGTGACGATTTCGAAGAATTGATTAGCAAATAATCAAATCATAATCAGCAAGGGAACATGTGTGTGATAAGCCATTTTGATAGACTGGCTTTTGGTAAGGACCATATCCCAAAGGTTTTTGTGTTGATGACACATGACCAGAATTCCATTTTCGTGCTCTTCTAGAAACTGATCCAGCCCTTCGGTTGCGGTGGGAGCATAATAGGTGTGGATTCTTACAGGAAGTTTTGGATATTTTTTGACGATGTAAGATTCCAATCCCAAGACTGAAAGGTTTTCCTTGAATCCTGAACCAGATTGTACGTGTACAAACTCAAGTCCAAGTCCCCATTTCTCACTCATCATCACCACCCAATCGATGAAATCTTTTTCATGATTGGCAAACTCTAGAGCCAAAGTAACTTTTTTGATTTGGGCTACATTTGATTCCGCAGGTACGACGAGCACAGGGATTCTAGATTCTTTGATTGTATTGACGGTTGTGCTTCCTACAAGTGCCTTTCTGATTCCGCTTGCGCCTTGAGTCCCCATCACAATAAGAGTAGCTTTTAACTCCTCCGCTATTCGTGCAATTGTGATAGAGGCAGTGCCCTCTTGTATCACATAATCAAAATGAATTCCGGTAGATTGATGTTCTTCAATTGTCTTTTTCATCATTGCCTCAGCATCCCGATGCATCGTGTCCAAAATGATTGCTGCCTGGGATGCAAAGTCATAAATCAGCTCAATGACATGGACCAACGTAATTGAAGCATGCTTTTTATTGGCAAGAAAAATCGCAAATTCTAAGGCCTTCTTAGAATTTTCGGAAAAATCGAGAGGAAGTATAATTTTCATAACGTTTGGAATTATGATTCCAATTTATGGTTTTGAACTGTTTAAATTCATGACAAATATCACCGACTTAAATTTTTGTTTTGAGAAAACTTAAAAGTCAAGAAATCTTGAATTACGTGATTAGAATGTGCCATGTAACATTTGTCACCACTTTGGCTTTTGGATGAATCTACTTTTGTGCATCAAATCAGAAAAAAAATAATTTATGGATATTATAGTTATAATCGGTTTTGCAGCAGCTATCATTATTGGTATCAGCCTCGGATTGATTGGTGGTGGAGGTTCAATTCTTACAGTTCCCGTACTTGTGTATATTCTAAACGTGGATCCTGTTTTGGCTACTGCTTATTCTTTGTTTGTTGTGGGAAGCACCTCGCTTGTTGGCTCCTTCACTTACATGCAGAAGAAACTCGTTCATTATAAGACAGCATTAGTATTTGCAATCCCTTCGTTTATTGCGGTTTTCCTAACCAGGAAATTTCTGGTTCCTGCCTTACCTGATCCGCTTTTCACTGTCAGCGGACTTGAAATAAGTAAGAACGTAGGTATCATGGTGTTCTTCGCGATCATCATGTTGGCGGCTTCGATTTCCATGATTACTGGTAAAAAATGCAAGGATTGTGACGAAAACGAACCTGTCCGATTCAACTTCCCAATGATTGCTTTGGAAGGTTCTGTAGTCGGTGTCATTACCGGAATTGTGGGTGCTGGAGGTGGATTTTTGATCATTCCGGCATTGGTGATTTTGGCCAGACTTCCGATGAAAATGGCCGTCGGCACTTCCCTTTTGATTATTGCTGCCAAATCCCTTATCGGATTCCTGGGCGATGTCTCTACTCAGACGATCGATTGGAAGATGCTTTTGATTTTCACAGGACTTTCGATTGTCGGTATTTTCATCGGAAGTGCGCTTTCGAAGAAAATCAATGAAAAAATCCTTAAAACAGGCTTCGGATGGTTTGTGCTTGCAATGGGTATCTACATCATCACTAAAGAATTGACATCTATTTAATTCTGCTTCCTGTGGAAAAATATTTGAAAATATTCCTGGATGGATACTATGGATATTGGAACTATCTAACCTCTGAAATCATCTATCCATCCTGGCATAATTACTTCTGGTGGCTTTTGGGCTTATCATTGATAGTTTGGATGCTTGAAGTGATTTTCCCTTGGAGAAAAAACCAGCCATTGATCCGAAAGGATTTTTGGCTGGATGCATTCTACATGTTTTTCAACTTTTTTCTCTTTTCGCTGATCGTTTACAATTCTGTTTCCAACGTCGCTGTGGAGGCTTTCAATGAATTCCTTGGAGTTTTTGGAATTCAAAATCTGGTAGCAATTCAGGTTAATTCCTGGCCAGTTTGGGGGCAGTTTCTTCTGATGCTGGTGGTGGCCGATTTCATCCAATGGAATGTTCATCGACTGCTTCACTTTGTGCCTTGGCTTTGGGAGTTTCACAAAGTCCACCATTCAGTTGAGCAAATGGGATTTGCGGCGCACCTGAGATACCATTGGATGGAGACAATCGTCTACAAGTCAATTCAATATATCCCGCTTGCGATGATCGGTTTTGGCCTGGACGATTTCTTTGTCCTCCATATTTTCACGATCGCAATCGGACATTTGAATCATGCAAATGTCAATATCACCTATGGCCCGCTGAAATATCTGCTCAATAATCCGATCATGCATATCTGGCACCATGCCAAAAATCTTCCTGCCGGCAGTCATGGGGTCAATTATGGAATTACCTTGAGCATTTGGGATTACTTGTTTGGCACCGCCTATATCCCAAATCCCGGCAAAGACGAACCGCTGGGATTTGATCATATCGAAGAATTTCCAAAGACCTTTTGGTCTCAAATCACCTATCCATGGACAAGAAAGAACCTGTAAAATTTAATAATCCATTGAACCAATGGACTCCAATTATACTCATGTGTATGACGCTTGGATTAGCGCCATTTTTCCCCGAGCCTCATGTTTGGGGCAAAGTAAAATGGGTCGCAGGGGGAGCTGTGGGCATGCAATTGATGGATTGGTTAGACTTTCTATTCCATGGTTTCCCTTGGATTTTACTGTTGAGGCTCATCATTATTACTGCGAAAGCAAAATTCAAACCCCAAGCTGTTTAACCCGGCTGTGACTTTTATTACTGTTTGGAGGGATTTGGACCAGTAATTTTGTATCGAAACAAAAAAGCTAACAAACCATGTTTAACTTCTTCAAAACAACACCAAAAAATTACGAGGACATTCCTGCCGGAACATTCCACGAATTGATGCTTAAGCCAAATACGGTCATCCTTGATGTGAGAACCGCAGGGGAATTTGCTGGCGGAAAAATCAGGGGAGCGCGAAACATTGATATCATGTCAAGAGATTTTGCAAACCAGGTAAAAAACCTTCCTAAAGACAAGACTTATCTGATTTACTGTCGCAGCGGAAACAGAAGCGGTCAGGCTTGTGAAATCATGGCTGATTTAGGTTTCGAAAACCTAAAAAACCTATCAAGTGGAATTATGAGATGGCCGTTTGAAACTGTCTGAGAAATAGATTTTAGAATTATTGGAAAGCGAACAATTGTTGTTCGCTTTTTTTTTGTCTCCTAAATCCAGAGAGAATTGATACTTCGTAAGTGGAGAACTAACCAAAAACTCTACCGATGAAAACATCAAAATTATTTACCGCGCTGTTGGGAGCGTCGCTCTTGATGACCGCATTGATCTCCTGTAAAGACAAAGATGGAATGGGACCGGTCATCCAATTACCAGAAATGGCACCGGAAATAAGTTTCACTGCACTCACCGAGGACGGACAAATCCAGACATACGATGCACGAGAGCTTAGTAGCAGCAATTCTTCAATGGCGATTACGGGTTTGGCTTCAGGAGAAAGCATTATTTCAATTGATTACAGACCAGCAACTGGTCAGCTTTATGGCCTGAGCTCGATGAGTAGATTATATATCATCAATGAAAACTCAGGAGCTGCGAAGGCTTTGGGAGCTGGACCATTTAGTCCGGCAATTTCCGGAGATAATGCATCCATTGACTTTAATCCGACAGTTGACAGAATCAGATTAGTGACAGAATCAGGTCAAAATCTGAGACTGCATCCTGAATTGGGAACTGTGGTAGCAACAGACGGAAATATCAACGGAGGAATGAATCCAAGAATTGGGGCGGTGGCATATACAAATAGTTTTTCCGGAGCCACAACCACAGAATTGTTTGATATAGATTTTGAGCAAGATAAACTATACAAGCAAGTTCCTCCAAATGAAGGTGGATTGCAAGAAGTAGGAGATTTGAGAGTTGATTTTGATGAGTTGGGCGATATGGATATCACGGAAGACAACAAGTTTGCACTTGCCGTAAATCGAAAAATCGATGAATCAAGACTATACGCAATTAACTTGATGTCTGGGAAAGCAATCTGGATTGGCACTTTTACCGAATCAGTTGTAAGCTTGGCGGTGAAAACCAGTGCGATTGCTTATGCTTCTGATGCGGCGAACAAATTGTATCGATTCAATCCAACTGATCCAAAGCCAACTTCCGTGAATTTCACAGGATTGATGTCTGGTGAAATGATCATTGGATTGGATTTCAGACCTGCAAATGGTCAATTAGTAGCAGTTTCGAACATGAGTAAATTATACAGTGTCAACACGGCAAGTGGAGCTTTGGCACCAATTGGAACAGGTTTCAGTCCAATGATTATGGGAGATTTTATCGGATTTGATTTTAATCCAACAGTGGATCGAATCCGACTGGTGACTAATCAGGGTCAAAATCTTAGACTTCATCCGGATCTTGGAACGGCAGTCTTTGTTGACGGAACTTTGAAACCGGGAACTCCAAAGGTGAATTCAGCTGCCTATACCAATAATTTCGCAGGAACTACTGCAACGGTACTTTTTGTGCTGGATTCCGGAAATGGAATGCTTTTCACTCAGACCCCGCCAAATGACGGTGTACTTGTACCGGTCGGTTCTCTGGGAGTAAGTTTCATGGAAGACAACGGTTTCGATATCGGAGGTACTTCCAATAATGCTTTCGCAGTATTAACTACCGCTGCCGGATCAGGAGTTTACAGGATCAATTTGATGACAGGAGCAGCTACAAAAGTTTCTACCTTAAATTTCAAACCGACTGCCATGGCTTTGGGTCTTGGTTTCTAAACCTAATTAAAAAGGAAGGCCGGTGATTCAATCACCGGCCTTCCTTTTATCTTTTTGAAATTTTGTTGAGCGCAATTCCCCTTTGCATCCTTGACCTGAATCGGTCAACCTCTTCGACGACTTTTTGAGCGTGTTTGGTTTTTCTTCCCTGGACTCTTGCCCGCCACATTTTGAAGGAACTCAGCTTCATATTCCTTCGCATGAGTTTGATTACTTCTGCTTCCGCAATTCCAAACTGTGCCTGGATCGCATCAAAAGGCGTCCGGTCTTCCCACGCCATCTCAATGATTCGATTGAGTTCTTCTTCAGTGAGCTGATCAAAATTTTCCATATTCTTCAAACTTTGGCAGAGAAGGAAGGTTTAGACTTTGTGCAAAAAATCTCAGTAGTCTGGTTCAAAAGAGATCTGCGCCTGCAGGATCATGCTCCGCTGGCGGCAGCTATTGAATCCGGACTTCCCGTTTTGATGCTGTATTTTTTTGAGCCATCGCTCATAGAGGCTCCTCAAAGCAACGAGCGACATTGGAGATTTGTCTGGGAGAGCTTATTGGATATGCAACGAAAGCTCGATCCTATTCAATCCAAAATCGCCATTTTCCATGCAGAAGTTGAACCTACTTTTGAGAGAATTGCCAAAGAATACGAGATTGTAAATGTATTCTCTCATCTGGAGACGGGGATTGAAGTGACTTTCCGAAGGGATAAAAAAATGAAAAAGTACTTCTCTGAAAAAGGGATTCTTTGGGAAGAATTTGCTCAGCAGGGAGTACAGCGCGGTCGCAAAAATAGGAAGGGCTGGACAAAATATTGGGAAGCCCATGTGTCAAGTCAATTGATCCCAATCAATTTGAATCACGCAAAATTCATAACTCTTTCGAAAGAACTTGAAGAAAACATCCCTCAAAATTCAATTCCGGATTCCTGGCAACTTCCCGATCCACTCATGCAAAAAGGAGGGGAAACGATTGGAATGAAATATTTACAAAATTTCTTGGCGGATCGGGTCAAAAACTACAGCAGGCATATTAGCAAGCCGGAGCTCAGCAGAAGAGGATGTAGCAGGATTTCTCCTTATTTGGCTTGGGGCTGTTTGTCCGTGCGGCAGGTTTATCAATTCGCTGAGCAACGAAAAGCTACCGGCTTCTTCGTTCGGGATATTGCTAATTTTCAATCGAGGCTTCGCTGGCATTGCCATTTTATCCAGAAATTTGAGATGGAAAGCAGGATGGAATTTGATCCTGTCAACAAAGGCTTTCTGAAATTCAGGAAGAAGGCTGATCCTGAAAAAATCAATCTCTGGAAGGAGGGGAATACCGGAATCCCGATCGTGGATGCTTGCATGCGCTGTCTTACAGCAACAGGTTACCTCAATTTCCGAATGAGAGCTATGGTAGTTTCTTTTCTGACTCACCATCTTGGCGAAGACTGGAAGTCCGGTTCCAATCATCTCGCAGGAGTCTTTCTGGACTTTGAGCCCGGAATCCATTATCCGCAACTTCAGATGCAAGCAGGAGTGACAGGAATAAATACCGTCAGGATTTACAATCCCGTGAAGCAATCGACCGATCATGATCCGGATGGTATTTTCATCCGAAAATGGGTTCCCGAACTCGCTAATTTACCATCAGCTCTGATTCATCAGCCATGGAATCTTATGCCGTTAGAACAAGCTGAATTGGGATTTGAGTTGGGGAGAGATTACCCTTTTCCGATGGTGGATGTGGAAAAATCCGGAGCCCTTGCTAGGGATAAAATCTGGGCGGCTCAGAAAGACCCGGATGTGGTGAAAGATGCAGGAAGGATTTTAGAAAGACATACAATTTCCCCGCGATGGGCGTGAAAATGAAAAAAGAGAATTTGCCTGAAAAGATTTGCGTAGTCTGCAACCGGCCATTTTCCTGGCGGAAAAAATGGGAAAAGAACTGGGATGAAGTCAAGTATTGCTCCAAAAGATGCGCAGGTGACTCAAAAAAGGGGAAGTAATCCTAGCCTTTGTAAACCATCACGTAGAAGCTCAGCCAAATCGCCAAAGGGAAAAAATAGCTAAGAAGTACAACTAGGCTTGATTCTCCCAAACTTCGACGGCTGATCATGTGGAATCCATACATCCAGAGAATTCCGTAGAGGATTTCAAAAACATTGAGGGTGCCCAATGCATAATGATATTGCTGGGATACATTTTCTGAGCCGATCAAAGAGAGCATTGAAAAAGCTCGGAACTCATCGATTTCCTTGTATGTGACTCCTGAACCAGGATTTAGATAAACTACCAAACGGATCAATTCAGGGAAAATAAAGATTACTTCAGCGACTAAGGCAAATCTCCAGAGCTCCTTGTAAGGAACTTTATACCCAATCATAAAAGCTCCAAGCCAAAAAAGAAATGAGATGACGGTGAACTTCCAAAGCAATGCAAAAGGAGTCCAGAGGTAATTCAGCGCATTGAAAATATGGTAAATCATGAAACTCCCTGTGGCTTCCAGATTCTCATAATCAGGGATAGCTTCGAGGATCAGAATATTAGTTAAGTATCTGATAGCCAGGAAAAGCACAACTAAAATCAAAAAATAAAGCCTCTTGTCGAAATCAATCAGCTCCTTCAAACGTTCTGCTTCAGGGGAAAGGGTTTTGGCCATTTTATAATGAATCTCTGTCAAATCTAAAAGATTGTATTGAAATCCCCCTAATTTTGCAGCCTAAAGAGTTAAAAGTTATGTATAAGCGATTAGCATTGATGTTAGTTTTTGTGGGTGGATTAACCGGAATAGCCAGAGTGGAGGCGCAAGGACCATCTTCGGCTTCAATGGTTAATGCTCCCACCAAGTATTTATTGCTGGATAAGGAGCTTCAATATCGAATCACCAAGTCGATCAATAGCATGTATAATTTCGATTTCCCGACTGCGGAGAGAGATTTTGCGGTGTTTGGCTACCAATATCCAAATCATCCTTTGCCAGACTTTTTGATGGCGCTCGGCTATTGGTGGAGAATCGAAGTGGATGTAACGAATGATCGTTACGACGACTTATTTATCCAATATTTGGATCGCGCTATCGAAAAGGCCGAGGACATGTGGGATGAGGATGAAACAAATAAAGAGGCAGCATTCTTTTTGGCAGCTGGATATGGATTTCAGGGTAGACTTTACAGCGAGCGACAAAGTTGGACAAAGGCCGCTTGGGCTGGAAGAAATTCTTTGAAATACATGAATTTGAGCAGAGGAGAAGCAGAATTCAATCCGGAATTGCTTTTGGGAGATGCGCTATTCAATTACTTCTCGGTTTGGATTCCGGAGAACTACCCACTGATGAAACCGGTCATGTCTCTTTTTCCGAAGGGAAGTAAGGAATTAGGCCTGAAACAATTGGAGACAGTGGCAGAAAATGCTTTCTATACGAGAGTTGAAGCACAGTATTTTCTGTTCCGATTATACGCTTCGGAAGAAAAGAGACCTTACGATGCTCTTAGGATTTCGGAGTATTTGAATGATAAATTTCCTAATAATCCCTATTTCCATCGATCCTATGCAAGGCATTTGTATGCAGTAGGAAAATGGACCGAATCGATGAAAGAATCGCTGGAAATTCTTAGCAGAATCGATAACAAGATGCCCGGCTATGAATCCAATAGTGGCAGGTATGCAGCATTTTTTATCGCTCAATATTACGATCGGATTGGTGATAAGGCCGAGGCAAAACGCTATTATCTGAAGACGATTTCCTATGGGGAAGAAACTGAATCTCAGGAGAGCGGATACTATTTGCATTCTCTGATTCAGCTTGGAAAGATCGCAACAGCTGAGAAAAATAAGCCACTTGCCAAGAAATATTTCAATCAGGTAAAGAAGTATGCAAAGCGAAAACACCCTGCTCATCAGGAGGCCAGAGATTTTATCAAAAAGAATAAACTTTAATCAAAACTCTCACGTTGTAAATTCCTTAAGACAGGAGATAATTTGAATATATTAAGTAGAGCTGAGGATTTTAAAAGTATTGTTTGCTAAAAGCCCTCGTTTACTTTAGAATATTTCGAATTTACTAATCTAAAATCTGATGAGTGGTTAAAAACTTTCATCATTTATATTAACTTTGCACCACATAAAATTTTGCAATATCAAAAGATCATGGATAATAACGTAAGAATCAAATTCGATAAAATAGATCGCAGAATTCTCGAAATCCTTCAGGCTAACGCCAAAATAACGAACGCACAACTTTCAAAAGATATAGGACTTTCCCCAGCTCCGACTTTGGAGCGAGTAAAGAAATTGGAGCAATCCGGCATTATCAAAAGTTACCATGCGAAGCTTGATCCGGAGAAAATCGGATTGGGTGTAAGCACTTTCGTTTTGGTAAGTTTGGTAGGACACAACAAAGGAAATATTGATGCCTTCATGAAGGAAATCAATTTGATCCCTGAAGTAATCGAGTGTCACCACATCACAGGAACAGGTGATTTTATCCTTAAAATCATCGCTAAAGACATCATGGCATATCAGAAATTAATGCTTGAAAAAGTATCTGAGATCAAAGAAGTAGATTCCATGCAATCCATGGTAATTTTGTCGACTTTCAAAGACTCCAAAGTAATGCCTATTCCGGCTTAATCCGGACATCGATATTAAATGGAGGGTGGCGAAAGTCACCCTTTTTTTTTGAAAAGAAATGAAAACCGATAATCCCTGGATCACCAAAAATACAACTGTAATCTACCAGAATCCCTGGATCAAGGTGGAGGAGCACGATGTCATCAATCCTGCCGGAAAAGATGGAATTTACGGTACGGTCCATTTTAAGAATAAAGCCATCGCAATCATTCCTATCGATCAGGATGGAAATACCTGGCTGGTAGGTCAGTTCAGATATCCGCTAAACCAATACTCCTGGGAACTTCCAATGGGAGGTGGCTTGATCGGAATAGATATTCTGCAAAGCGCAAAAAGAGAACTCAAGGAAGAAACTGGTTTGACTGCCGAGAAGTGGACTGAAATCATGAGAATCCATACTTCAAACTCCGTGACGGATGAAGAAGGAATCGTATACCTGGCAGAAGGTTTGACTCAGGGAGAAACCGAATTTGAGGACACCGAAGTTTTGCAGATTCGTAAATTGCCTTTTGCCGAAGTATTGGAAATGGTCATGAAAGGTTCAATCACCGATGGAATCAGTATTGCAGGAATTTTAAAAGCAGCCAGAATATTGGGCTATTGAGATGACAATCAAAGAACACTTCAAAGTAACATTTGCGCTGGCTTTTCCGGTGATGATAAGTCAGCTCGGACAAGTTTCCGTAGGTGTGGCTGATAGTATGATGGTGGGAAGACTTGGAGCTTTGCCGCTTGCAGCCTCTTCTTTAGCCAACAGTATTTTCTTTGTGATCCTAATGTTTGGAATGGGGATTTCTATGGGGATTACTCCTTTGGTTTCCATCGCTGAAGGAAAAGGGAAGGCGAAGAGGATTTCCAATTTATTTGGACACAGTCTTTGGCTCAATATTATTACTGCCATAGCCTTGACAGGTGTGGTCTTGGGTCTTTCTAAAGGCTTGCATTTCCTTGGCCAACCGGAAGAAGTTGTTGTGTTGACGATTCCTTATCTCTTTGTCATCACTGCCTCACTTTTCCCTTTCATGATTTTCCAGACGTTCAAGCAGTTTGCCGAAGGACTTTCGCAGACCAAGCAGGCGATGTATATCACGATCTTTTGCAACCTGGTGAATGTGTTTTTAAACTGGGTTTTGATTTGGGGAATGTTTGGAGCTCCGGAAATGGGATTAATGGGTGCAGGCTGGGCAACTTTGATTTCAAGGATTCTGATGCCAATCATGATGGGATATTACATCCTCAGATCGAAGAGATACAGCATTTATTCAATTTCTCTCAGGTTGAAAAAATTAAGTATTCCGATGGTTTCAAGAATTTTGAATATCGGTATTCCGACGGGTTTCCAGTACATTTTTGAAGTAAGTGCATTTAGCGCTGCGGCAATTATGATGGGATGGATCGGGGTGAATGCTCTTGCAGGGCATCAAATCGCACTCAATCTTGCATCGATCAGCTACATGATGGCAGCCGGACTTTCTACCGCTGGTATGATCCGTGTCAGCAACTTGATCGGCCGCGGAGATTTGAAAGGAATGCGAGAAGCAGGAATGGTGGTTTTCGGGATGGTGTTGATTTTCATGTTTTCAGCGGCCATGATTTTTGTGATTTTCCGGATGTTTTTGCCAACTCTTTACATCGATGATCCTGAGGTGGTTTCCATGGCAGCGTCTTTATTGATCATTGCAGCACTTTTCCAATTGTCAGATGGCGCGCAAGTTGCTGGACTGGGGGTGCTTAGAGGAATGGAAGATGTGAAAGTCCCAACTCTGGTGACCTTGTTTGCCTATTGGGTATTGGGTTTGCCTTTGGGTTATTTCCTTGCTTTTGAACTTGGAATGGCGGAAAAAGGAATTTGGTATGGTTTGCTGATCGGTCTGAGTATCACAGCAATTTTGCTTTTTTACCGTTTTCATGCACTGAGCAAAAAGAGAATTGATAAGAGTTTACCGGTTGAATCGGAGAATTCTATTCTTGAAGTAAAATCTGATTCCGATTCATTTTGATTCCTTTATATTAAGGGCTTAAACCCTTCTTAGGAGATGATCAGATTCTTTTACACCCTTGCTTTTTTATTAGTTTTCACCCGGATTCAGGCACAAGACCTTGCCGTTTTGTCTCAGCGTGAGCAGGCAGAAGTGATTGATTCCTGGCTGGACGAGCGGATTACCAATCTTTTACCTCAGTTGATGACTGAGACCGGCATCGATATGTGGGTGGTGATTTCGAGGGAGTACAATGAAGATCCGGTGATTCGGACCATGTTGCCTGCAACCTGGATGGCGGCGAGAAGACGGACGATTTTGGTCATGTATCAGTCTTCGGCAAATGCGCCCGTGGAAACTTATGCCGTTGCCCGGTATGATGTGGGAAAAGCATTTAAAAGAGCTTGGGATCCAGAAGCTCAACCGAACCAATGGAAAGCTCTTTCAGACTTGATAGCTTCCAAAAACCCAAAGAAAATCGGACTCAACTTTGCCAAAGACTATGGACATGCCGATGGTTTGACGCATTTTGATTTCGAAGAGATGGTAAAAAATCTTCCCGCAGGATATCCGGAAAAAGTGGTTTCTGCTCAAACGCTGGCCGTTCGTTGGTTGGAAACAAGAACTCCGGCAGAAATGGCCACTTACAGGCATATTCAGCAATTAGCTCATGATATTATTCAGGAAGGACTTTCTGAGCGAGTGATCACTCCGGGAGTTACTACGACTGAAGATGTGGTTTGGTGGTATCGTGAGAAAATCAAATCGTTGAAACTTGATACTTGGTTTCATCCGACAGTTGATATTCAGCGGCCAGATCCAGCATCAAATGAAAGCACAAGATCTTTTGCATCAAGGCCTTCCGAAATGGTGATCATGCCGGGAGATTTGCTTCATATCGACTTTGGGATTACCTATTTGAGATTGAATACCGATACTCAGGAACTGGCTTATGTTCTTAAGCCCGGCGAAACTGAAGTTCCAGCCTATTTAAAAGAAGCATTCAAATCAGGAAATCGTGTTCAGGATTTGCTGACCCAAAACTTTGTTGCTGGCCGGACTGGAAATCAAATCCTTCGAGAAGCCAGAAAAATGATGGATGCCGAAGGAATCAGAGGGAGTATTTATTCGCATCCTTTGGGATTCTATGGACATTCCGCAGGTCCAACCATAGGAATGTGGGACAATCAGGGAGACACTCCCGGAGCGGGAGATTTTCCTTTGCATGCCAATACTGGCTACGCGATTGAATTAAATGCAGTTGTCTTTGTGAAGGAATGGAACAAGGATGTGCGGATTATGCTGGAGGAAGGAGCATTTTTTGACGGTCAAAAAGTGACTTATTACAATGGTCGCCAACGCTCGATTTTACCTATTCCAAGAGCAAGTTCTTACCTGGGTAACTAAGAGGAAATGGGCTGGACAGGTTTCTTGTCCATTTTTACAAATAGTAAAAGGATAAAAGCCAAAGCTGCGACACTTCCGCTTGTGAGGAAAACGAGTTTGAAATTTTCCGGCTTGTTGTTGTACAGCCATCCGGAAACAATCGCTCCGATGCCGATTCCTGCTTCCAGGAAAATGTACATGGTTGCGATGGCTCTTCCTCGGAATTTATCTAAAGACAAATCCACAACCCACGCGGAGGCTGTGGGACTATACATTCCAACTGCGGATCCGAAAAGAACTCCTGACCACAGTAAAAGGGCTTTGCTATCTGCAAAAGCAATGGTAACCATTGCCAAAACCAGCATCAAACTTGCGACTCGCATCACCGGAACACGTCCATAGCGATCGGAAGTTTTTCCGGCAAGCAATCTGATTCCGAGAGATGAAAGAGTGAATACTGCGAAAAAGAGTCCCTTATTTTTTATCCCGAGGAAATTGGAAAAATCGGGTACAATCGTCAAAACAACTCCGAAAGAAAAAACGGCAAGGAACAAAATCGCCGAAGGAACCAAGACTCGTTTTTCGATGATTTCGTGTCGATTGAGTTTGAATAGGCCCAAACTGAGTGGTTCTTTTTCTTTCAAAGTTTCCTTCAATCGTGTCAAGATCAAAATGGAAAAAATGGATGTGAATGCGGCGCAATAAAAGAGCGTTTCGATCGGCCAGTATGTCGCTATCCAGCCTCCGATCGCCGGTCCTGCAGCCATTCCCATTGATCCGAACAAGGACTGAATTCCCATGGCTTCACCTCTTTTGTTGAAAGGAACAATGTCCGCAACATAAGCCGAAGCACCGGTTGGAGTAAATCCGGCAGAGAATCCATGGGCAAATCGAAGAAATAGAAAACCTCCGACAAAGCTTAAAAGTGGATACATCAAACCAACGACAAAACAAACGCTGGCCCCGACCATCATTACCGGGATTCTTCCAATCTTGTCGGCAAGCTTTCCGCTAAAAGGTCTCGAAAGACCAGCAGAAAGAGTAAATAATGCAATGATCAATCCCTTGTTATCTTCCCCACCCATAGAAGATAAATAGGAGGGAAGCTCCGGAATAATCATGTTGAAGGATGAGAAGAAAAGGAAGGAACTCAGGCAAAGCAGAAAAAAATCAAGTGTAAAAAAAGAGGGGATGAGTTTCATATTCTTTCCTCGAAAATATACAAAAGGCCGGTGGTTAGCCGGCCTTTCCTGGTGTTGCAATTAATCTTTGTTTGCTGCTTCTTCGCTTTGCGCGAGCAGGAAAGCTTTCATGAATTCGTTTAGTCCACCGTCCAAAACGTGTTGGGTATCAGAGGTTTCATGCCCGGTTCTTGCATCCTTTACCAGCTTGTAAGGGTGAAGCACGTAGTTTCGGATCTGGGAACCAAAATCCACTCGAAGTTTGGAAGATTCGATTTTTGCTATTTCAGCATTTCGCTTTTCCAGCTCCACTTGATATAGTCTGGATTTAAGCATTTGCATGGCTTTTTCACGGTTTGCAAGCTGAGAACGCTCGATCTGACAGACAACCACGATTCCTGTAGGCTTGTGAGTCAGCTGTACTTTGGTTTCTACCTTGTTCACGTTCTGACCACCTGCACCACCTGAACGGGAAGTATGCAATTCGATGTCAGCCGGATTGATGTCAATCTCGATCGTATCATCTACTTCAGGATAGGCGTATACGGATGCAAAAGAGGTATGGCGTCTTCCTCCGGAATCAAATGGAGAGATCCTCACCAATCGATGTACTCCGGTTTCTGATTTCAAAAAGCCATAAGCTAAAGGACCTTCAAATTCCAGAGTGGCAGATTTTATCCCTGCAACTTCACCTTGCTGAACGTCTACTTCGCGAACTTTGTAACCGTTTTTCTCACCCCACATGATGTACATTCTCATCAGGATGGAAGCCCAGTCGTTACTTTCTGTTCCGCCTGCACCCGGGTTGATTTCAAGGACAGCATTTAGCTGATCCTCTTCTCCGGAGAGCATTTTCTTCAGTTCAAGTTCCTCAACAGCAGTTTTTGCGTTGATGAATTCAGCTTTGAGTTCTTCTTCCGAAACTTCTCCTGCACTGTAAAATTCATACAGAACATCGAGATCCTGAATCTGTTGATCCAGTCTTTCAAAAGAACCTGTCCAGCCTTTTCGGGCCTGGATTACTTTCATTGTTTTTTCTGCCTCTTCGGAATCGTTCCAGAATTCTGGTTGGGTCGATATAGCCTCGAGATCTTCTAATTCTTCTTTCTTACGATCGTAGTCAAAGATACCTCCTTAAAGCCGAGGTGCGAGCTTTCAAGTCTTTCAGTTGTTCCGAAGTCATGAGTTTAGGTTGAAAATGAGGTGCAAAAGTCCGAAAAAAAATCCTTTTATGCTATACTCATTTGATTATTCCATTCGCATAAGGATAATCTGAATGTTATTTCGCTTCTCATGTTTGAAGGTTTTGTAACGAAGCGGAAGCATGGCAAGTCCAGTTCCCAAGAGAATCCCTGAAGTAACAGCCACCCCGTCACTTACTTCCAATTCACCATTTTGGTAAACACTATTGACCATTTCGACTGAAATCAAAATTAATCCCGCTCCCAAAAAAAGTGCATTCAGGTTCTTTAGAGTGCTATTTCTTTTGTCTTTGTGTCGGATATCTATTTCCAGAATATCCTGCGGAGAAAGGATGTTTTCTGTCAGGTAAATGAAATCATTATCCAGACTTACGATTGCATCTGTGACAAAATAGCCCAGCTTTTTACTTTTGTAGGTGATTTCTTCCCCCGGATAAAATCGAATTTGAGTTTTCTGATTTGCTCCTCGCTTCAGCAGAAGAAAGTCGGTTGATTGACCAAAAGAGCTTAAGTAACTCCCAAAAAGAAAAATCAGAATTAAAGCCTTTTTCATGAAGCTAAGTAAAAAAGAAAATGCCGACTTAGTTGATTTGGCTTCAATATTTTGACAAAAAAAAAGCGGGAAGATGTCTTCCCGCTTCAATTTAGAATTTGATAATCCAACCATGTGGATCAGCAACTTCTCCGTATTTGATTCCATCAAGTTCGTTAAGAATGCGCTTGGAAAATGCTTCTTCCGAAAGTTGAGGGAGATTGTAATCTTTTCCGTTGACATTGATTCGCTCAATATGAGCGATAGTCGCTGCGGTTCCTGTTCCGAAGGCTTCTTCCAAAGTTCCTGCTTCTAACGCTTCCTGCAATTCGGAAACTGTCAGGAATCTCTCTTCCAAAGGTTGTCCCCAGTCTTTTGCCAATTGTATAACAGAATCTCTGGTGATTCCTTTGAGGATTGTACCTGTGTTAACCGGCGCGGTGATGATCGTTCCTTTGATTTTGAACATCACGTTCATGGTGCCGCTTTCCTCGATTTTGCTGTGGCTCTTGCCATCCGTCCAAAGTAGCTGATCATAGCCCGCCTTTTGAGCTTGCAAAGCCGGATAAAGTGAAGCAGCATAGTTTCCTGCAGTTTTAGCTGCGCCTGTTCCTCCTTCAATTGATCGGGTGAAAGTTGTTTCCACTTTCACGCTGACAGGCTTGCTGTAATAATTTCCAACAGGACATGTGAAAATCATAAACCTATAGCTTTCCGAAGGCTTCACTCCAATGTAATTGTCCATCGCAAACATAAATGGGCGAACATAAAGTGATGCACCGTGTGCCGTAGGAACCCAATCTCTGTCCAGGTCTAACAACTGAACAAGGCCTTCCATAAAGATTTCCTCAGGAAGCTCAGGCATACACATCCTGTCCGCAGACTCATTAAATCTTCTCCAATTTGCATCTGCACGGAAAATCAAGACTTCACCAGCAGCATCTTTGTAGGCTTTCATTCCTTCGAAAATAGACTGCCCGTAATGCAAAGCAGCATTGGCAGGATGGATTTCCATCGGAGCATAAGGCTCGATTCTTAGATCAGTCCATTCTCCATTTTTGTAATCAGCCACAAACATGTGATCACTGATCGTTTTTCCAAAAACCAGATTGGAGAAGTCAGTTTCTGCTAATCTGGATTTTTTAATTTTTTCAACCGGTATGGCAAGTGAAGTCTTCATGGGTTTTGCCTTTATTCCGACCTGAGTCGATTATGATAAATGATTAAATTCTGGGTTTCCAGGTCACTTCTTCCACTTCTAAGTCCTGAGCCATTTTTCTGCCAAGAACAAAAAGGAAATCTGAAAGCCTGTTTAAGTATTGGATGACCAAGTCTGAAACCGGCTCAAACGAAGCCAGTTCCACGGTGATTCTCTCAGCACGTCGACAAACTGTCCGCGCCAAATGACAAAAAGAAACGGATTGATGACCTCCGGGAAGGATAAAAGCGGTCAAGGGAGGTAGCGCGGCATCCATGAGATCCATTTGGTCTTCCAGCATCTGAACATCTTCTGCATGAAGATCCGGCTTTTTCACTTTGTCTTTGCCGGGAACTGTAGCGAGATCTGCGCCCAATGTAAACAGGCGATCCTGGATTTCTTTAAGTAAATCTGAGCGAAATGAATTTACTTCCTGATCTCTCAAAAGTCCAATATAGGAATTAAGCTCATCGATAGTCCCGTAGGCATCGATTCTGAGGTCTGATTTGGGAACCCGCATTCCCCCTAATAATGATGTAATTCCCTGATCTCCTGTCTTGGTATAGATTTTCATCGCCTCTTATATCTCCAGCGACAAAAATAAGAATCTATTTCAAATAAGAAGTGCTCAAAGGGCGTGAACAGCCATTCCGCGGGAAGGATTTGGATTTATTTTATCAGTTTCTACCAATCCATCTCTCAATCTCACGATTCTATGTGCATAATGGGCGATATCATCTTCGTGTGTTACCATGATGATGGTATTTCCTTTGGAATGGAGTTCGTGGAAAAGCTCCATTATATCGTGAGAAGTTTTAGAATCCAGGTTACCTGTAGGCTCATCGGCAAGGATGATACTCGGATTGTTGACAAGTGCTCTGGCAATCGCCACACGCTGACGCTGACCTCCGGAAAGTTCATTTGGTCTATGCTTGGTCCGCTCTCCAAGGCCTACGTTTGAAAGTGCCTGAAATGCTTTTTCCTCTCTGTCAGCTTTGCTCAATCCTGCGTAAACCAATGGCAACGCAACATTTTCCAGGCAAGATGCTCTTGGAAGAAGGTTGAAAGTTTGAAATACGAACCCAATTTCCTTGTTTCTGATTCCTGCAAGCTCATTTTCTGTCATGTCACTCACATCCTTGTTATTCAAAATGTAAGTTCCGGAAGTCGGAGTGTCCAGACAGCCGATAATGTTCATGAGCGTTGATTTACCAGATCCTGATGGACCCATGAAAGCCACATATTCGCCACGGTCAATAGATATACTTACAGACTTAAGTGCCTCAATAATTTCAGAACCCATTTTATAGGTTTTGTTGATTTCGTGGGTTTCAATGATTTTGCTCATGGTAGAAAATTTTGCTTAAGATAGGATTTAGGTTTTAAAAATAGTGGTTCAATTTGTCAAAATACGTGAAAATAGATCAGAAGTTCGCTCGTTGCAATTTTTCCAGATCCTGCTCAGGTACCCAGCCTCTCAATTCCATAAAAGCTTCATAGGAATACGTATCCAAACCAATTTTACTTGCAGCTCTGATTTTCTTCATCCAAAGAATCGGATCCCTGTTGAATTCGGTAGCGGTGTTCAATATTTCGTACTTCAGAAGCGGATCTTCTGTTTTCTCCTCTGCGAATAAAATCAAAGGAGTCAGATACGGATTTGAATTGAGCTCTTCGCTTGCATTCAACCATTCCAAATAGGCTTTCAGACTTTCAGGATTTTTTCCATCCGGGTTAGCAATAAAGGTGTCCAGTTTTGCCTGAGGACCTATTTCATCCGAAATATGCTTTGCGAGTTGTTTCAATTGATCAAGGCTCAGGTCGTGAGATTTCTGTGCAATCATCCGAATGGCCAGATCCGTTTTTAGCTCATTTTTCGGAAAAGTAATCCAGAACTCCCAAAGTCTTGAGCCCAAAGATTCGTTGAATCGGGCAATCAGTTTCAGATATTCGGAGGTTTGGGTTCCCTGTTCATTCAGGTAAATGGGAAAAATCACTTCGTATCTCTGGCGGACTTCCTCAGCTTTTTCAGGCATTCCTCCAAGATTCAGAATTGCCAAATGATGTGGCTGAAAAGCTTGAAATCCTTTTTCCTCTGCAGCCAGAAGCTCGATTGAGGCTTTTTTGAAATCAAGATTTTGTGCCAAAATAGAAGTGGAAAGCTGAAGGAAATAGCCCGCATCTCCTGGATTCCTGAAAGCCAACCCATTCAGGTTCTTGATTGCTTCGGTTACTCTTCCGGCAGCAAAACTTCGGATCACAGCAGTTTCCTGAAGATTCATGATGTAATCCTGCATTCCTTCTTGCTTACCCAAACTATCGAGTAAATTCAAGTCAGCCTGAGGATCCGTTCTATTTTTCTGAGACCAAAGGTTTCGAAGCGCAGCCTGGAAAAGCATCGGCGAAACCTGAGATTTTAACTTCTGATTGATAGATTCGATTAAGTCTTGGGAAGGAATATTCCCTAAAGCATTGCTGGAAGCAAGCTGGTTTAGTTGGGCTGATAGTTCATTGCTTGTAGCTTCTGATTCTACGGGCTGACCTGATTTCGTCCTTAATGCGCTCAGATTTGATTTTAAAGTCGGATCGTTTCCTTCTGCGGCTTCAAGTAAAGCCAGTCCATCTTTTGAGCGATTTATTTTGGTGTAAAAGAGCGCAAGATTATTAGTTAGCCTTGAGTCATTTGGAAAGATTCTGAGCCCTCTTTCGAGATAATAGACAGATTCGAAGATCTTGTTTTCGAGATGAAGCCGGTCGCTGATCAATATGATATTGTCCACCTGTGGAGCTTCCGCAAAACTTTCTTCCAGATGCTGCTTTGCCAAAGTAGGCTGATTCAATTGAAATAATAATTGAGCAGTCGTATGCTTTGCCTTGGGATTATTTCGATAGCGAGCCCATGCATTTTCATAGAGGATGCTTGCCTCGAGTTTTTGATCCGTTTCGTAATAGTAATCCCCCAAAATATTGTTGGTCATCGAGTTGACCTGCACACCTACAATTCCTTCCGAATAAGTGGTCAATACCAGCATCGTAATCAGTCCGCCAATTCTGAGATGGTAATAGGGAAGAGAGTAAGGCTTAAAAAGGATCTGATCTACTGATTTGCCCAGGTCCATCACCGAAAGGAAATTGGAGAGGATGTAAACCAGGAAAAAGAGCGAAAAGCCGATCTGGGAATAGACAAGCAGATGTTTTAACAATTCCTCTGCAGGCTGATTTCCGGAGATTTTAAGTTTCCAAGCCAGCCAAAGACTCAATCCGAATCCCAATAAATACAAGGTTTTCAGAACGATCGAACCTGCAGCAAGATCTTTGACCTGATCAATTTTGGCATTTAAAGGAAGCCAGCCCATGATCCCGATTGGAATCAGCAGATATAGGGGATTGAAGGTTGGGAAATAGAGAATAGATTCCCCTGTGAGAGCCAGGAAAAGAGTAAAAAGCAGGATCAGGTAAAGCAGGGAAATAAGGACGATTTGTACTGAAATCTTCATTCCCAAGTTCCTGTTTGCCCGGCTGAGCAAAATGTATGAACCCGAAAGAATCGCATGTCCGCTCCAGAAAATCCAGGCAATCGAAAGACCAATTGCCAAAACAGTAGAGTGGTGAGCAATGTAAAGTTCTGGTGAAATGATCGTGCTGAATTTAATCAGGACGAGCAAAGAAGCGCCTGAAGAAAGTAAGGAGGCCAACCATTTGATCCAAAAGGAAAACCGCTCTCCCCAGATGTGGAAATAAACGATTGGGATCAAGCTGCCGCAAATAAGGATGATCAATGGGAAATTGGAGCTTGGACCACCGATATTTAATCCGTTAAAATTGCTGAAAGTCAAAAGCGCAATCCAGACAACTGCCGCGATCAGAAAATAGGTTTTTTTGAACTCACTTATCAATGCCAAAGATGCGGTAACCACCAGCCAAACGATACCTGCAAAAATCAAGGCTTCGGTACTTCTGAAGATCGGAGCAAGTGCTTTGAATTCCTGAAAAACCAGAAAATTATCAACCGTAATCGGAAATGAAATCGGGCCGATCTGAACCCAGTCAAACGGAACAGGAATAGTATCCAGGAATTGCGCTGCCTCAATAAAAGAATATGGCCGGGGATTAAAAATCAGGTAATACAGCGCAAAAAGCCCTCCTGAAATGATCAATAGGAGGGCAGGAATTAAGGCTGTTAATGGAAGTTGATAGTCTTTTTGTACGGACATTATTCCATTACCTTGGGTACGCGGAAATAGTCAGAATCTCTTTTTGGAGCATTTTTCAACCCTGCTTCATGGTCAAGGTGTGAACCTACTTTGTCTTCCCGCATCACATTGACTTCGGATGACATGGTAGTTAATGGTTCAATATTATCTGTGTTCAGCTCATTCAATTGCTCTACCCAATCGAGGATTTGACTCATGTCTTTGGCCATTTTTTCAGAGCTGCTTTCGTCAAATTCGAGTCTTGCCAGGTGAGCGATTTTTTTGATTGAATTCTTATCGATTTTCATATTTGGTCTGCATCTAGATTGAGTTGCTTCTGAATGATTCCAAAGCATTTCTCTTTCAGCGTGTCTTCGGTTTCAGTTGGGGAGGGGATCAAAGCTTCATGAAGAATCATTTTAGCCGGTCTCCGTCTCAAAAGCATTTTTCCGTCGTCGGGCAAAATTAGATGATTATAGGATAAAGTGACAGGTATAATCGGGATTTGTTTCTCGATTGCTAATCGGAAAGCTCCATTTTTGAAAGGAATCATATGAGGCGGATTGCTGGTGTAAATTCCCCCTTCAGGAAAAATAATCACGCTGCTGCCTGCATCGAGACTTTCTCCAGCTCTTCTCATCGTCTCGGCGCGGCTTTTCAATCGGTCCCGATCCACAGCGATATGGAGATTTTTGAAATAATACCCAAAAAGCGGGGCTTTCCGAATAGATGCTTTTCCAACAAAAAGAACATCTCCCGGCACAAATCCCATCATGGGAATATCCAGATAGGAGAAGTGATTTGCTAGAAAAATATAGGGTTTACCCTTCTCGATTTTTGCTCTCTTTTCAATTTTGACTGGAAGAAAAATGAGTGAAAAATAGACTTTGGCCCAATAGCGTTGCATTTTTCGTCCAAATTTTTTCCAACCCGGAACCCAAATACAAATAAGTAAGAGTGGAAAAACGAGGAGGAAACTAATCGCAAAAAGAAGTCCTGCATAAACGGTGTAAACCCTTCGCAGCAGGTTACGCATGGTTGATCATGTGGTTTGCCACTTTGATAAAATAGTCCAACATCAACTCGCGCACATTTGGATCGAGATCGAGTTTGTCCATGGCTGTTATCATAGAATTGAGCCAGTGATCACGCATGGTCTCATCGATTTCCCAGTCAAAATGTCTCATCTTAAGCATTGGATGACCTCTTTGCTCGGAGTAGGTTTGTGGTCCTCCGAATACCTGAAGTAAAAACAAAAACAACCGGTTTTCCGCAGGAGCAAGATCTTCAGGATAGAGACTTCTGAGCTTCGGATTTTTTGCTACCTCCAGATAGAAGTGATGAGTCAGTTGCCTGATCTGATCTTCTCCGACCAATTCATAAATCGACTGAAATGGATTCATGGGGCAAACTTAGTGATTTCTGCAGCTTTCAGCTTTCCCAATGTTTTACTTTTAGGGAAGTTCCTTCAGTGGATATGACGATTATTTTCTCGCCCTGATCCATGAACTCGCCTCTTGAATAGGCATCGTATATCTCTCCGTCAATCTCCACTTTTCCACTTGGTCGAAGTCTGGAATGAACGATTCCGGTCTTTCCCAGCATTGAATTGGAATTAAAACTGGAGGTATAACCTTCAGATCTTTGCTGAGTATCTGCGAGTGAGACTGATTTGAAAGCTCCCCATTCGTTGATCTTTGGCGTGAGCCAAAAAATCAATATGACTGAACCCAAAGCTGCCAAAATTACTGTCAGCAATGCGCCAAATAGATCGGCTGCAGGCACAAATTCGAAGTCAAAATTCTGATTTGGTATCATCCCCAAAACTAATCCTGTCAAAATTCCGATGATTCCAAGAATTCCGAAAATACCAAAACCCGGAATCACAAAAAGCTCAACTGCCAGCAGGACGATTCCAATAATGAAGACAAGAATCTCCCAATTTTCCGCGAGGCCGCTCAGATAGTATGGAGTAAAATAAAGAATGGTGGCGATGATTGCAGCCAAAAGCGGGAATCCTACTCCGGGCGTTTGTAACTCGAAATAGATACCTCCAATGATGATCAAAATCAGGAATCCGCTGATGGCAGGGGACAGAAAAAATGCGATGATTTTCTCTATGCTGTCTTCTTCGTAGGCGGTGATTTCTGCATATTGGAGATTTTGAGCAGCAAGGATTTCATCGATGCTATTGTATTCTCCTTCGCAGAAACCGTATTTGATGGCTTCAGAAACCGAAAATGTGATGACTGAAGTAGAATCTGAAATCCCTTCAACGACGATTTTTTCATCGACCATTGCCTCGGCGATTTTTGGATCGCGGCCAGTTGCTTCTGCGGTACTTCGCATCATGGAGCGCATATAAGATTGGTATTTGTCAGGAGCTGCGGCTCCATCTGTTCCGTTTACTACGGTAGCTGCGCCAATGCTTCCTCCGGGCGCCATGTAAATGCTGTCACTGGCGATCGAAATCAAGGCACCTGCGGAAGCTGCGTCCTTGTTTATAAATACATAAACCGGAATTTCTGATTCCAGAATCATAGTTCTGATGTCGTCAGCGTCATTCACTGCGCCACCGTAAGTATCCATTTCGATGATTATCAAATCAGCTTCTGCTTCTTTTGCTTTATTTAGAACAAGCTCAACTCTACGATTCATAGCCGGATCGATGTCCTTGTCAATCTTGAAAGTGTAGATTTTCTTAGTCGTCTGCTCATTGGTTTGAGCTTGAACCAATTGGCATGAAAACAGAAGTATGAATATAAGTGCGATAGAAGAAAGTCTCATTTCAGGATAAGCTTTGGATTGGTAAAAGATACAAAAACCGATTCAGAACTGTTTTTATTAAATGAATCAGATTTTATTGACTCTTTTGGAAGTCAGGAATTCCGGTTTCTTTTCATGTGTTTATAATTGTTTTTTAATGGTCACATGGAATCTCGCATGATTGATAAACATCCTTCTGTGTGACGCTTGGGTCATGCTCGATTTCATATGACAATAATTTGATTTTTATTGGTCCTATGGAATCTTCGCATTGCTGATAATCATAAAGGTGTGCTTCGCTTGCGTCATGCTCGATTTCTAGCATAATTCTTGTTCTTTTTGTCTTCTGAAATTAATCTTGTATTTCGGCCATAGCAATTCAAATTACAATCCTCCCATGATATTGAGATCTCGATCTTTCTGGTTTTTACTAAGTTTCTTGTCTTTTTCTTCCTCATTCTCAATGGCTTTCGGATCTTCTGAACTCGATTCAATTGGGGTTGAGCGCGTGGGAGATAAGTCATACATTCTGCATCAGGTCGATCCCAAAGAGACACTTTTCGGGATTTCCAGGAGATATGGAGCTCCCGTAAATGATATTGTGAGTGCTAATGAAGCTTTGAAACAAGGATTGAAAATCGGGCAAACGATAAAAGTTCCTTTCATTCTTAAGGCAGACGTGCCAAACGGTTCAGTATTGCATAAAGTCGCTCCGGGCGAAACGCTTTTCTCCATATCCAAGAATTACGGAGTTACTGTGGATCAGGTTAAGCTAAGCAATGGTTTAAAAGGAAATGATTTAAGCGTCGGTCAATCTTTAATTATTGAAAGAGCCGGACTGGCTACTACGCCTTCGCAGACAGTTTCTCCAGTACAAACTCAGCCAAAACCGGTAGTTCAAAATACTCCTGCCAAAGAAGTTGCTGTAGCCACTACTGCAAAAGTTGAAAAGCCTGCCCCGAAGCAAAAGGAAGTTGAACCTGTTAAAACTGAGCAACCAAAATCTTCACCAATTCAAGCTCCGACTTCCGCGCCGATGGTTCCCGGCGAATTCATGACTCATCAGGTGAAAGCAGGCGAAACGCTTTTCTCAATTTCCAGTCAATACGGTGCCAAAGTGGAAGACTTGATTACCTGGAATGCTCTGACATCTAATAATGTTCGGGAAGGTCAGAATCTAAAAGTGGGGAGAGGACCAGCTGAAGCTTCAAAAGTTCCAATTGTTGGCACGCCCAGAGTGGTTACCAATGTGGAGGAAATGAATGTTGAGCCAACTGCAGAAAATACTGGTGGATATAAAAACATCCGTGAAACTGGCCAGGCTGAGCGAATTGAAGGTACAGGAGGACATAAAAAATATTTGGTTTTGCACAGAAATGCACCTGTGGGCACTATCATGAGAATCAAAAACGAGGAAAACGACGTGACCATTTTTGCAAGAGTGGTGGGTACACTTCCTGAAACCGGCGACAATAGCAAACTGGTAATTAAGCTTTCTCAGGCAGCATTTGACCAGTTGAAAGCTGTCAATCAGCGTTTTCCGGTTGAAATCATGTATTGAGATTTCATTGGAAAAACTAATTGCGATAACCTGGTTTATTCTGATTCAATCTTAAATTTTCCAAAATTCGATATCAAAAAGCTGGCTTCCCGTCAGCTTTTTTGCTTTATGGGATAAGGACGGTAAATTGCATTCCCATTCCTGCCATGAATAAAGGACAACTCATATTTCATCATGTTTTCAGATTTATCTGGAACGCTATCTTCATCATTTCCTATCCGATTTTAGCGAGTTTTGGGTTGTTGTTCATCGGACTTACTTATCTTTTTTCATTGATTTCCAGACTTTTGACAAGGCTCAGACCTGAGGGAAAAGCGATTGTTTTGAAAGATACAGAATGGGAAACTTTACCTTATTCCAATGATTTGCTTGAAGGAAGATTGATTAAGCAGATTATGTTTGGGCCGTCAGGTTTTAAACTCCGCAGAAAAGATGGAGTGCCTTCAGTCTTGAGTGATTATGTTTTTGGAAAAAAAATCAGAGTGATGGAGGAAGGCTTCATCCTGGAAAAATGGAATAGCACCGAATCCAAAGATTTGCCGGATTTTGATATTTGCCTCTATAATCCGCATCAGGATTCGCTCCGAACTCTGACTAATATCAAGTGCTTTGACTGGCATGTCTCCGAAAAAGTGGACAATGAACTTTCCTTCAAATGGTTTGATGGCACTCAGGGTGGAGAAGTAAAAGTCGGTCTTTAATGACGGGATTAAAGGATTTTTTAGACGAAAAAGTTGAGAAGTACAATCAGCCAGGCTTTATCACGCTGGATCCGATTTCCATTCCGCACATGTTTTCCAAAAAAGAAGACATCGAGATTTCAGGATTCTTCGCAGCAATTCTGGCTTGGGGACAGCGAAAAACTATCATCAACAAATGCATTGAATTGTTTCAAATGATGGACAATTCACCGCATGATTTTCTTCTGAATCATAAGGAAACTGACCTCAAACCCTTTTTGAAATTCAAGCATCGAACATTCAATGACGTCGATACGCTTTATTTCATTCACTTTCTAACCTGGTTTTACAGAAACCATGATTCGCTTGAAGAAGCTTTCTTATTGGGTCAAAACAATCAAGTAGATTCCATGGAGTCGATTTTAGCCCAATTTCACCTATTCTTTTTCAGTCTTCCAGATTCTCCTAGCCGAACCAAAAAACACATAGCAACACCTGCCCGAAAAGCTGCTTGCAAGCGAATCAACATGTATTTGCGGTGGATGGTGAGATCGGATGATAAGGGAGTGGACTTTGGTCTTTGGAAAAAAATTAACTCTTCCCAATTGATCTGTCCTTGTGACTTGCATGTCGATCGGGTGGGGAGAAAGTTGGGATTGATTACCCGAAAGCAAACCGATTGGCTTACCGCTTTGGAGTTGACGCAGAAGCTTCGGGAGTTTGATCCCGAAGATCCTGTCAAGTATGATTTTGCGCTTTTTGGGCTGGGGATAGAGGAAAAATATTAAGTCAACGGACAACTGTCAACAGTCGACAGCCAGTACCTGCGATTTCATACCCTTTTCACTCACTCTAACCTATATATGTCAAATGACTGTGCCAAGAATTGAGGTTCTTTCAAATCAATAGTGGACTGTAGTCTGTCGACTGTTGACCAAATAAATCAATGAAACTTCTTCACTTCGGGCGCATCCGCTACAGTGGAGAAATCTCTTGCTAATCTCTCGGTGTATTCATCCAATAATTGCTTCACACGTTTTTGATCCTTCGATTTCACAATTATGCCGGCGTGGTAATCGAGTGGAACTCTGAAATAAATTTCATCATCGTTGAAACTGCTCAGATCAGGATGCTCAAACTTGGAAAGAGTAAGCACGATTCCGGCGTAGTTTTTAGCCACTTTTGGAAGCTCATATTTATGGCCTTTCACTATCGAATCTTCGATTTTGGCCCATTCTGACCAGAGATTGATATCAGTTGCGGCTTCCACCATTTCGGCAAGATGCGCTCCTCCAACTCTTGAAGCGGTCTCCAAGAAGTAGATTTCTCCATCTTCTCGATTTTTGATAAACTCGGTATGTGTTGCTCCGGATTTCATTCCAAAGGCTTTCATGATGTCGGCATTCACTTTTTTGATTGCTTTGTCATCATCCGAACCGTATTTCAAATTTGCGCTTCTGAAGATTCCACCGCCCTGAGAGATTTCCATGGGCGTATCCAGATATCGGGAAACGGTCAGAAAAAGCGTTTTCCCATCCACCATCAGCCCGTCGGCATGATACACATCGCCGGGTTTAAACTGCTCTACGAGATAGTATAGTCGGTTTTCACCGAGTTCGTGAATATGTTTCCAAAGCGATTCTTTGTCGTAGACTTTGATGATTCCGTGAGCTGAAGCTTCAGATCTTGGTTTCAAAACCCATGGTGCGGCTACATGATCCGCAAACTGATTGATTTGCTCATCATTGAAAAGAGGGGAAAAAGCAGGAACCTTGATTCCTGCCTCCTGAGCTTTGATTCGCATCGCCAGTTTGTCTCGGAAAAATCTCCCCGTAGTCTGTCCCATACCCGGGATTCGAAGACTTTCCCTGAGGAAAGTTGCCTTCTCCACATCGTAATCGTCCAGGGCAATGATCGATTCGATTTTATGATGCTTCATCAAGCCACCTACTCCTTTCAATAGAAGGTTCAGATCCCAATCGAGATCTTGACCCGGCATGTAGAAAACCTCATCGATGTATTCGAAGGCCCAGGGCTTCTCTTTTAGATTTTCTGATGTGATCAAAAAGACTCTGTTTCCTTGCTTTTTCAAGGCAATTAAAAAGGCATTTCCTTTAAAATAATTGGAAATGCAGAGGAAAGTTTTTCCTGGGTTATCCATACTTATATGTGGTTTTCGATGAAATTAAGCAATAAACTCACACCATAACCAGTTCCTGATTTGGTTTTTGCAAATTCGCTGTCACCAAAAGCAACGCCTGCAATATCCAGATGCGCCCACTCAGGATGCTCGTGAATAAAGGCTTCCAAAAACTTCGCGGCAGTGATCGCACCGGCGAAAGGTTTGCCATGGTAGTTTTTGATATCGGCTACTTCGCTGTCCATTTCTGAGCGATAACTTTCCCACATTGGAAGTGCCCAAGCCTTCTCGCCAACAGACAATCCTGCTTTTGCCAAAGCCGCTGCTAATTTATCATCATTGGAAAATAGCGCGGCGCATTCGTATCCAAACGTACCAATACTGCTTCCGGTCAAAGTCGCCAAGTCGATGATCTGATCTGTTTTATAATTTTTCACCAGGTAAGAAAGTCCATCTGCTAAGATCAGTCTGCCTTCCGCATCTGTATCTATCACCTCAATGCTGAGACCTGCATGACTTCCGATCACTTCACTTGGCAAGTAGGCGTCTTTATCAATTGCATTTTCGACAGCCGGCACGATGGAGGTTAGGTTGATTGGCAGATTAAGTTCGGCGATGAGTTTGGTGGTGGCAAGAACCGCTGCCGCACCGCCCATGTCAGACTTCATGTGGACCATTCCCTGAGTTTTCACATTGAGTCCTCCTGTATCGAAAGTCACTCCTTTGCCCACAAGGCCCAAATGGTACTTTGCCTTCGGATGTCGATACTCCATGATGATGAACTGCGGAGTTTTTGCACTTCCTCTTCCTACAGCTAAAAAGGCTTCCAGTCCTTCGGTTTTGGATTTTTTGCGGTCAAAAACAGTCACCTCGAAGCCTGATTTTTTGCCGGCTTTTTTTGCCCAATCGGCTAAATATTCCGGAGTGATTTCATTGGGAGGAAGGTCGACCAATTCGAAGGCATCAGTTTTTGCCTTGGCAATTTTCTCCGCTCTTTCAGCGATTTCCTTTACATTTTTCTGGTTGGAAATGACTTCTACTTTCAGCTTAGCAAAATCTGATTTCTTGTCTTTTTCTTTTTTGTAAAAACCCAAAGAATATGCCCCAAGCTTGAATCCAACAAAAGCAGGCTCTAAAAAATCCTCCGGAAAATTTTCAGGAAAGTCAAGAACAGCTACTTTTTCAACCAAAGCGGCGTTTTTTGATAAAACTCTTCGGTAGGAGATTTCAACGTTTTTGTATTCAGGTTTTTCGCCAAGGCCGATCAAAAGAACTAATTGATCTCCATGAGAAAATGCGTATGAAGTGTCCTTTTTCGCAGAAAATAGTGATTCAGAAAGAGAGTTTTCTCCAAGCTTTTCTAGCAGGATGGCTTTTCTTTCTTTTTCTAAAACAGGTATTACCCGAAGTGCTTTCTCGGAAACTGACTTGGGATTGATTTTGAATTGCATGAAATTTTTGTTTTAGAATTTACTCTTCTTTATCGCTGAAAAACAACCATTCGATCGCTTTTGGAAACTCATCACTCCAGTAGGTTTCATTGTGTTTTCCTTCGGAATTAATGCTTAATTTAACTTTCATTTTGCCTTTCAGGCTTTCTTTTTTCACCAACCGATCCCGAAGTTTGGTGACATGATTCACCATAGTTTTGCTTTCGTCTCCACCTGCATAGAGGTAAAGGCGAGTTTCCAAAGGCTCAAAAAAGTCGAAAAAACCAAGCTTGATTTTAGGTATTACCCAAAGTGAAGGTGAAAATACCATCAACTTCCCAAATATCTCAGGATACATCAAACCAGAGAAAATACTCACTAATGCACCCATCGAGCTTCCTCCGATTCCGGTATTTTCCCGATCGGTTTTGGCCCGATAGGTGATGTCGATAAACGGTTTTAGAGTTTCGGTAATGAAGCGGATGTATTTCTTTCCATGTCCGGTTCCAAGAAGAGTTTGACCCACATTGTATTCCTGCAGACGCTCTGATTCTGCGTGCTCGATGGCGATGATGATGATCTTGCCAATCCCGTAATCTGACATCACAGCCAGTTTTTTATCTATTTGCCAGTTGCCAAATTCAGCGTTTTCGTTGAAAAGATTCTGAGCATCTTGAAGGTAAAGAACCGGATAGGTCTCGGTACTGGTATCGTAATCGTGGGGGAGCAGTGCCCAGATTTTCCGGGTTTTATTGAGTTGAGGAATCTCAAACTCCTCAGAAATCAGGTGAATTTGCGGGAGTTGGCTGGGTCTGTAGGGAAGCCAGTTTTTTCTCCATTTCGCAACCTTTTCTATTTTGACAGACTTTTCGTCATTCCAATGTCTGTTTGGAGTCCGCTGACCATGTTTGTCAATTTCTACTTCAGACCAATCACCCTTTGTGAATTTGTAAATAAGCTCTTGTTCAAACTCAGGACCTTCAGGAAATTCATACTCGTACTTGCCCTGAGCGATTTTTTGCATCAGAAACTTGAAATCCTGCGTCGCCCAATTGTTGAAATTTCCAGCAAGATAAACTGGGCGATCATCGTCCTCCGGAGTTTGGAGAATGATTTTCTTGGTTCGGGTGATAGGTTTTATATGTTGTTTGATCTCTGACTGCATGGAAGGGGTGATGGGTATGTAACCCGGAAATGCAAAAATACGCTTTGCCATGATAAGAATGAAGAAACTTCGATCATCTCAGATGATTTGTCCGGGTCTGAACCGTATTTCTTCCGGATATGGATACGCATGGATCAGTTCACCGTTTCTGATTTTCTCTTGGATTTCCTGCCAGTGTTTTGGATCAAACAGAGCTGCGTGATATTCAAGAAAATGATCTTTGAGATCACTTCTGCCGATCATCCATCGCTTGAAATCTTCCGGAAACACGTCGTTTTTGGCGATGCTGTACCAAGGCTCTGGTGCGTAAATTTGCTCATAAGTTTCTGCCTTAGGCTTTGCCCGGAAATTCATATCGGTCAGAAATTCGATTTCATCGTAATCGTAGAAAATCACTCGCTTTTGCCTTGTTACTCCAAAGTTTTTGGTCATCATATCACCGGGGAAAATATTAGCCTGAGCCAATTGGAGAATAGCTCTTCCATAATCCTCTGAGACACTTAAACCATGTTCTGTAGTGCAAGTTTCAAGATAAAGGTTGAGAGGAATCATTTTTCTCTCAGTGTATAGATGTTTAATAATCAGATGTGTATCTGTGAATTCGAGAAGTGAATTTGCGGTATTTCGAAGTTCCTTCAGAAGTTCGGAATTGATCCGGTTTTTAGGAATCCGGAAATATTCAAACTCATGCGTATCGGCCATTCTTCCAACCCGATCGTGCAGAGAAACGAGCTTGTATTTTTCCCGAACTTCCTGACGAGTCATTTCTTTTGGGGGCTCAAAATGATCTTTGATCAACTTGATTACTATGTTGAAGGAAGGCAAAGTGAATACCGTCATGACCATTCCTTTGATGCCTGGCGCTATGATAAATTCGTCTTGGCTTTGGTCCAGATGGTGTAAATAATCTCTGTAAAAAAGTGTTTTTCCATGTTTGTTGAATCCGAGCGCATTGTAGATTTCATGGATTTTTTTCTGAGGAATGACAGAATTCAGAAAGCCCACAATCTCAGAAGGAATCTCAGCCTCGACCATAAAATAGGACCGGGTAAAACTGAACATCCCGCTCATAAGATTTGGATCAAATATCAGCGTGTCGACAAATACTCCGTCTTCTCCATGCATCACCGGAATGAGGAAAGGCATCCATTTATGCCCGAGGTATGTTCTTCCAATCAGATAAGCGGCCTTATTTCGGTAAAAAACTGATTTCAGGATTTGAGTAGTCGTATCTGGAGCAATCTTATATCGGGTGAGGATCACTTTTTTGACGCTATCAATCAGGAACTTCACATCCTGTTCTTTATTCATGTAAGGAGCACCAAAATTATAATCCTCCAGAATTTGCCTGATGATTCGGTTGAGTCCTAAGGAAGCGGGATAGGAGTGAAACAGATGGTCGTTATTCTGGATTTTGCACGAGTTGTAGCTTTCCATCACAAACATCAATTCCTCGTCTATGGATAAGCCGGGGAAAGTCTTTCTAATCATCGAATTGAAAAATGTCTCTGCCAATTCGATGTCAGATCTCTCAGTGATCAACTCCGAATATTCAGCTTTTATGCTTTTCCAAATTTCCCGATCTGATTTCTTTTCATCCAGGATTTCCATGCAGTTTTTTGCCAATGGAAAAAGCAGGTCTTTGTACAGCCTGAGCCTTTGACGATGGTTGACTTGGATTGCTTGCCAGTTTCTTTGGCTGAAATAGGCCGGAGTCAGTCGGGTATAAGTATTGAAAAGCTCCCTGTAGGTAAGAAAACCATGCAAAATTTTGGATGCAATTGTAAAACTCAGGGATTCAGGCATTGCAGAAGATCAAAGTCAGGGTAAAATCAGGTAAAAAATGTGGAATTAAAAATTTTTAGAGCCTTCACTTTTTTGATTTCCCTGATTTTTAAGGTTTTACGCAGAAGAATCATTGGGAAATAAAATTTTGAAAATCTTTCGCAATCGATTGTTTGGAGGATAGGAAAACATTTTCTACTTTTCGAAGGTATTCATGAATTGAATATCTACAATAGGTTTAATAGGTTTGAGAGCTAGAAAAGGTTGGGGTAATACTCCAACCTTTTTTGTTTTTTTAGCATCATCGCTTAGCTTAACATTCCCAAATTAAAATTCCCATGAGGATTTCTCTTTCCAGGTTGTTAATGTTTTCCCTATTGTCTGTGGGCATGGTGACTTTTTTTTCTTGTGAAAGCACGGAATCTAAAAGTGAAAATGAAGCAGTGGAGTCAACCTCGGAGGAAGAAATGACCAAATACATTGCTGATCTTGATTTGGCTTTGGCCCAAAACTCTTCCTGGTTCTCCCATTGGTCAGCTAAAGTTGGTGCTTTTGAAGGAGCTGATTTCACTCTTTTTTTGACTGATTCGATCGATCCGATGGAAATGCCCGAGAAGAATCCGATCCTGATTGATGATCCACTTTACCCTTACCAACTTCTTCATCCGACAGGAAATGGCACCATGGATATCTATTCTTATAAGGTAGAAGTTTCTGAAAATATTGATCAGCCTTTTTTGAATCCTGATTCTGAAGTAATCTGGTATCGGGAAGACGGGATGAAAGAGCGCTTACTTTTCATGGGTCCCTCTGGAATGTTTGAAGAGGGGATGTGGCTGAATGAGAAAGAATTTTTGGTGTTGGGATATTTCCAGGATGATTCCGGATTTAGACCAATGGCTTGGCTGATTGATTTGGAGAATCATATTTTGAGGCAATTCCGGTTGGAGAAAACATCCCCTGATTATGACTCTGAATCCTACATTAACCAAAAAATCAAACTGGTAGATTTGAGTTAAAATGGATTTCAAAGAGGTTTTGGGTTTGCTGGAGCGAGGGATGCAACTTCCTTTGCCAGGAAAGGACGCACATTTGCAGATGTCGCCAAATCCGGTGGACAAAAGGAGATTTGATCCCAAACTTCCGGCTGACTATCGAAAAGGAGCTGTTTTGATTTTGTTTTATCCGGAAAATGAAAAGGCTTATTTCCCTTTGATAAAGAGACCCGAGTATCCCGGTTTTCACAGCGGTCAGATTGCTTTTCCCGGTGGAAAAATGGAGCCTGGTGATAAGGACGAAATCCAAACTGCACTGAGAGAAGCCTCAGAAGAAGTTGGGATTTATCCTGAAAATGTCCGGCTAATCGGTCGAATGAGTGATTTGTTTATTCCAACAAGCAATTTTTTAGTGAGTCCGATTTTGGGCTTTTCTGAATCACGGCCTGATTTTGTGCCGGAAGAGCGGGAAGTCTCCCGAATTATTCCCACTGCTCTCAGCGGACTTTACCTGCCTGAATTAAGAAAAAGAAAAGTACTGGAATTCACCAATGATTTCCGGCTGGATACCCCGTATTTCGAAGTGGATCAGGAGATGGTCTGGGGTGCGACTGCGATGATTTTGAGCGAACTCATCCAGCTTTTGGAAAACGGAAAGCAGTAAATTCTAGCCTTTCTGACCTTTTGTTGGTATTGTTGTAATCGGTTCCACCCACTGAATTATGGAAGAAAATACCCCGCTGATCAGCAATGATGCTGTAGTATTTGGTTTGTTGATGACTACGTTGGCATTGGTTTTTGCTACATCAGCGAGCAATAAACCCTTCTGGAAGAAATTTTATTCAGTGGTTCCAACTGTCCTACTTTGCTATTTCATCCCAGCCTTGTTCAATTCTTTTGGTTTGATTTCAGGTGAATCTTCAGGATTATACAAAGTGGCAAGCAGGTATTTACTTCCCGCTTCTCTTGTGCTTTTTACTATAAGCATTGACCTGAAAGCAATTTTGAAATTGGGACCAAAAGCTCTTACCATGTTTTTGGCAGGAACAGTCGGGATCATATTTGGAGGTCCTTTGGCACTATTCACTGTTGGAATGATTAAACCGGAATTGCTCGGGGGAAGCGGACCGGAAGAGATTTGGCGCGGATTATCCACGATTGCCGGTTCCTGGATCGGTGGCGGTGCCAATCAGACAGCGATGCTGGAAGTGTTTGGAGCAAGTTCTACTTTGTTTGCTCAGATGATTGCTGTGGATGTTTTGGTTGCCAATCTCTGGATGGCGTTTTTATTGTATTGGGCCGCCAAACCAGAGAAAATCGACAAATTCTTCAAAGCGGATACCAGCGCAATCTATGAGCTGAGAGACAAAATGAATCTGGTGAGAGAAAGCACTATCAAGATTCCCAGTCTTACTGATATCATGATCATTCTTGGGATTGGTTTTGGAGTTACCGGATTTTCCCATTGGGCAGCGGATATTTTGGCGCCATTTTTTGGAACAAATTATCCGCAACTCAAGCAATACTCGCTCGACTCGGTTTTCTTTTGGATTGTGGTGATCGCTACTACTGCTGGATTATTGCTTTCATTTACTAAGGCCAGAAAGCTTGAAGGTGCCGGTGCCTCTAAAATTGGAAGCGTCTTGTTGTATGTTTTGGTTGCTACTATCGGGATGCAAATGGATTTGATGGCAGTTTTTGATAATCCTATTTTGTTTTTGATAGGAATTTTATGGATGTTTTTTCATATTTTAATTATGTCCATTGTTGCTTATGTGATCAAGGCTCCATTTTTCTATGTGGCCGTTGGATCTCAGGCCAATGTGGGAGGAGCAGCCTCGGCGCCGATTGTTGCTTCAGCTTTTGATCCGTCTCTTGCTCCAGTTGGTGTGTTATTAGCTGTGTTGGGATATGCACTTGGGACTTACGGAGCATATTTATCAGGATTGATGATGCAGGCTATTTCCGGAGGATTATGAAACATACCAGAGAACTCATATTTATCTGCACAGGCTCAGATTGTAAAAAGTGCGGAGGAAAATCAATCCTCAAAGACCTCAAAGCAGAATGTAAGCAAGGACCTTTGAAAGGGAGTTTGAAATTGATCAAAACCAAATGTCTGGATATGTGCAAGTCAGCTCCGGTGGTCATAGTCGGGGATCATTTTTGCAAAAAAGCTTCGACTGAAAAAGTCCTGGATAAATTAAAAAAGTCCTGATCTCTCAGGACTTTCGCTTTATAACTTGGTTGTTTTTACAGCTGTTCCGCATGCTGTCACCATCAGCATTCCTTCGCGGATCGTCTCATAATCCAGGTCAATCCCGATAATCGCATTCGCTCCGAAGGCTCTGGCTTGTGCTTCCATCTCGGCCATTGCGATGGATTTGGCCTCCCTGAGAACTTGCTCATACGAGGAAGATCTTCCTCCCACTATGTCGGTAATACTGGCGAAAAAATCTTTGAAAACGTTTGCCCCGATAATTGTTTCTCCAGAGACAATCCCCAAATACTGATCAATTTGGTACCCGTCCAGCGTGTTGGTTGTGGTAATAATCATAAAACTGCAGTTAGTAAATATTAAATATGATTTGATTTTTATTCAGACGATTAGCCGATAACTTTTGTTTTTGAGGCTTCTTAATTGATTGAAAATTAGGCGAATTAATTGTTTGAATAATGACTAATCTTGCTCTTTCTATTTCAAAAACCCTTGGAAACTATGGTTAATAGATATATTTTTAGTTCTTGAATCAAGATTTTTCACCCGGAAAAAGTTAAGAAAAAGTACCCAGTCCATTTATGAATCAATTCAAACAGTTCGATATTTCTGATTTTTTTGATGCAATTCAGGACCCGCTCTTTTTGATCGATTCAGAGGAAATCATCTTTTTCAACAAGTTTTTCAAAGAAAATTTTGAGTTGCTCAATGATTCTTGGAGTGAGTTCTTTAAAGAGAAAAAAATCATTGAAACTCTTGAGAATTTTTTTGAATCCGGAGATCTTCCCAAAGGCGACTACATCAATTCAATCAGGGATAAATCAGGGAAGTTTCAAAAATACGAATGGAGTTTTATGCATCTCCCATCCGATTACAATTCTCGATTTCTGGTAGTCAAAGGCAGCAGGATAAAATTCTTTTCTGTTGATTTCCAAGATGGTGATTTGGTAAATAGTAAGACAATCGTCAGCCACGAACTTGGTTATATCCAGAGCATTCTCAGCAACAGTCACGATTATATTGCGATTTTGGATGAAAGCGGTACATACAAGTTTATCAGTCCTTCCATAACCGAAAAACTGGGCTTTCAGGTCGAGGATATCGTAGGAAAAAATTACCAGGATTTTGCGGCAAGCGGTCTCTTGGAAGTTATTAAAGGGGAATTCCGGGACGTCTTTGAGACAGGAAAGGAAGTGAATATTGACTTTTGGATTCATCAGAAAAACGGTAAAAAAATCTACATCGAAAGTTTTGCAAAAAACCTTCTCGACCATCCTCAAATTCAGGGGATCCTGTTCAGTGCCCGCGATATTACCGATTACGTGGAGACAGATCTTTCTCTCCAGAGGAGATTTGAAATAGAAAACCTGATTAATCAGATATCCTCAAAGCTCATTAATAGCCGACTTCAGGACCTAGAGAATCATTTCAATCAATCACTCAAGCTTTTCACAGAATATCTCAAATCTAAAAACTCAAAAATTTTAATATTAAATAAGGAAAAGCAAAAATTTGAATTGCTGAATGACTGGAAAATAAGTTCTGAAATTCCAGTATTATCTCTTGAAGAATGTCAGGAACATTGTAAGAATCAAAGAGCCATCTTGGAGGAAGGAAAAGTAAAATTCTTGCATCAGGTAGGGCCAAACCAGATTTCCGGGATTATTTTGATTCCAATGATTTCCTCTTCGAGGATTTTAGGGGTGATTAGTTTTGAGGTGGACCCGGAGAATTTTCTGTTTACTGAAAAGGAACTTCAAATCCTCAAACAACTTGGAGATATTTTGGCTGGAGTCTATGTGGGAAGTCAAATGACGAGGAGAATTGAGCGAAATGAAAACCTTCTGACAACGACAGAACTCCTGTCAAAATCTGGTTCCTGGACGTTCAGTACTTTCCGAAATCGATTTTTCATGTCTGGAGGTTTATCCAGCTTATTCGGAATGGGAAATCAGCCGGTTTCTGCTGAATTCACAACTTTGATCTATCGAATCGACAAACCCTTCCGCAAAGAGTTTGTGAAAAATCTAAAGAAAGTGATCAATAGTCCGGGCAAGTCATCCGGCGAATTTATCATCACCAGCAAAGAAGGAAAATCGCTGAACCTCAGCTATGAGATCGAGTCAAAAAAGGACTTTTTGACTCAAGGAATAGAGATTTTTGGTTTTTGTAAGGATATCACAAATAAGAAGCAGGCTGAGAATTATCTCCAGTTGCAATCCCAGATTTTGGCACAGGTAAGTGATCCGATCTTGGTCACAAATCTTGACTTGGAGGTCATTTACCTCAACGAATCAGCAATTCAGGTTTGCTGTCCTGAGACTGCAAGAACTTTTAAGGGGAAAATCGGAAACTTGATAAGTCTGAATCCACAAGAAGAGCTCTCTTTCGAATCCATTGCTTCAAATTTGAAAATGGGTGAATCCTGGAAGAAAATTGCTTTTATTGAAACATTGCATACCCAATTCTCCCCTTTTGAAATATCTGCTCAAATTATTCATTCCGACGGAAAAGAAGGAATAGGTTATTCGTTTATTCTTCACAGTCTGGCTGAAAAATTTGAGAATGAGCAGGTAGCCAAACGAGCGCAATTGATCGTAGAAAATAGCCCGGCTGTTCTTTTTATAGTTGATCCTAACAAGGATTATAAGATCACTTACATTTCCGAAAATATTAATCGTTTTGGCTATGAGCCTAAAGAATTGATCCAAAATGAAGCTTCATTTTTGGATTTACTTCATCCGGATGATGCAAACTGGATTTTACAAAACTCAATAGAAACAAGGACGAAAAGCGGTATTCCGGCATTTTCAGGTGAATACAGAATCAAAAAAGCAGACGGAACTTACCTCTGGGTGGAGGATCGTACCATAGAAGTGTTTGATGAAAATGGGATTGTAATCCTTCATGAGGGCCTATTCCAGGATATTGCAGATCGTAAAAAGCTTCAGTTTTTCAAAGAAGAGAAGGATAAGCAATACCGATTACTTGCCTCTAATATCCCGGGAAGCAATATTTTCCTTCTTGATAAGAATAGAAATTATATCCTCGCTGAGGGAACCAATTTTGAATATTGGGGAATGAAGCGGGAAGATTTTGAAGGTAAATCCCTTCAGGAAATATCAATTACCAATTTCGAAGAAATCAATTCAATTCTTAATCGGGTTTTTGAAAGTAGAGAAATCCATGAAAGTGAATTTTTCTTCAAAGGCAGATACTACCAGCGGATCCTTCGGCCAATTATTGAAAACGGGGAAGTAGAGTTTGCCCTGAGTATTATTCGTGATATCAATGAAGAGCATCAGGCCAAGGAAAACCTTAAAAAGTCTGAAGAAAAATATCGGAACCTCGTGGAGGAATCCACTGAGATTATCTTCTCACTCACGGATACTTTTCATTTGCATTATGTCTCGCCAAATGTCAAGCAGTTTTTGGGTTATGAGGCGGATAAAGTTCTTGGGTTGAGCATTTTTGAATTCTTAAATTCTGAAGATTTGGATGTGTTTCAATCCATTTTGGGTGAATCAAAGGATTTTTTGGCAGAGAATCAATTCCTGGAATTTCGACTGAGACACAAAGACGGGGAGTATCGAGTCTTCAATTCTAATGGTAGGATGATTGAAGACAAGCACGAAGGCAAGCGGTTTTATACAGGAATCGCCCGGGATATTTCTAAACTCAAAGAGGCTCAAAAAGAACTTTTCCTTGCCAAGGAGAAAGCTGAACAAGCCTCCATGGTCAAATCTCAATTCCTCTCGGTCATGAGTCATGAGATTCGCACTCCGATGAATGCGGTAATAGGCTTGGCTCATTTTCTAATGGAAGAAGATCCCCGTCCCGACCAACTCGAGAATTTGAAAACACTGCAATTTTCCGCAGAGAATTTGATGGGATTGATCAATGATATTCTTGATTACAATAAGATTGAATCAGGGAAAGTAGAGTTGGAGGAAGTGCCTTTTGACCTTCGAAATCTTCTTCATCGGTTAGTTCATTCTCATAGCTTTCAGGCTAATGAGAAGTCAATCAGGATAAGTTGTGAGATAGACGAAAGTATTCCTGAGCAATTAATCGGGGATCCAGTGAGATTGGGGCAAATTGTTAACAATCTGGTTTCAAATGCAATTAAGTTTACCGAAAAGGGTTCTGTTCGAATTGTCCTTGAGCAATCAATTTTGGAGGATGGAAAGTCAGCTATCAAATTCGCTTTTGAAGACACAGGCATAGGTATTCCTGAAGATAAAATAGAGACAATTTTCGAAGCTTTTACTCAGGCTTCCTCCTCTACAACCAGAAAATATGGAGGTACTGGATTAGGGTTGGCGATTGTGAAGCGGCTGGTGGAACTCCACGGAGGAGAAATAAAAGTCCATACCGGCAAAGGGTTAGGTAGTGTTTTCGAATTTACGTTAGAATTCAAATTTGTGGAAGAAAGTAAAAATTCTAATCTATTGAAGGGGATTGTCCTGCCGAAGTCATTGCAGCAAGCTTCGATACTAGTCGCTGAAGACAATGTTGTAAATCAAATTCTGATTCAAAAATTCCTCACCAAATGGAATGCTGGAAAACTTGTGATTGCTTCTGATGGTCAGCAAGCATTGGATCAGTTTAATTCAGGCTATTTCAACATCGTTTTGCTGGATTTGCAGATGCCAAAGCTGGATGGCTTTTCAGTTGCCAAAGCGATTCGGAATCACCCGAATCCTGAGAAAAGAGAAGTGCCTATCTTGGCACTTACAGCTTCCTCCTTACACGAAGTCAAAGCAGAAATGGAAGATGCCGGGATCGATGATTTTATCCCAAAACCATTTACTCCGGAAGCTCTTTACGAAAAGCTCATTAATTGCCTAAATCAAAAAGTTCAGGAATAATTTTCTGTTTAGCATTAATTTTGCCGATAGGCTGAAGAGCTTACCCCAGCCATCAGCCAAACTCTTTGTTCATGTCAATATTTTTAAGAATTGCTTTTCTTGTCCTTTTTCAAGGGATTGCGATTTCTTTGAGCGCCCAGCAACTGGTTTCCAAACGTTCTACTTTCTATGTAGTCGCAGGTACTTCCGGTGCGAAACTGAACCAGTTTGACAAAATGCTGGCAGAGAGAGGATTGTCAGGGCTCAGAAATCGATACCAAACGATCGGATTGGGCTATCAGGCTAGGATCAATGACTTTGTCCTGGGCATGGAATTGTATCAAAACCTAGGGAAGAAAAGTGAGTTTGATAATTATAACCTGAGCTACCGGACTAGCAGGGCTTTGATAAATGTTGGCTACGCTTTTACAGAAGAGTCCCGTTTTCAGCTCATTCATTACATGTCTCTTGGGGTTGGATATTTGAATTTTCAAATGCTACCGGATGAGCAGCAAGATAATTTGCAATACTTCCTGGCTGATCCTGCAGAGGGATTTATCCTTCGGAAAAAAGATATTCAAAAAGGAACCTCAAACTATGGGAATTTCTTGACAGAAATTGGATTTCAGTTAAGCTACGATTTCGATTTGCCGGGCAGGGAAGAAGCAGTTCAGATCCTGGCCAAAATGGGATATTCTTTCAGCCCATTCGAAGGAAAATGGAACATGGCAGGTGTGTCATTTGACAATACACAAAGTGGAGCTTTTGTGAGAGTTGGAGCTGGAATTTCGCTTCCGGATCGCAATTTCTTTTATAAAGATGCATCTGTTGGAATCCATTTGATCAAAGCCATCCACTTCACTACGCCGACTGAATTTAATGAGCAGTTGGTAGCTGCAGGCTACAATCCGCTGGAAGGATCACCTTCCAATTTTGGTTTGAGAATTTTGGGAGAAACCGAAAGATTGCTTTACGGAGCTGAAGTGTACAATCTATCCCAGAGCGGAGATGCCAATAACACGTATACTCAAACACTGAATAGCCTCCGGGTGTATGCAAATGGCGGTTTAAAAATTCTGCAATTCAAAAACTTTGGACTTGGAGGTCTGGCCGGACTTGGTTTTGGAAATGTTCGGTACACATTGACTCAAAACAGCAAACCAGATTTTCCGGAGTTGTTTGAGCAAAGGGATTTCGATGGGTATTTGAAAAAAAGCGGCTTAATGATGAAGCCTGAACTATTTGCAGAGTATGGCATGCCAATGACCAAAAGAAAGTTTTTTGACCTTGTTTTCACTGCCGCCGCAGGTTACGAACTTCCGGTTGGAGGCTATCGATTGGGTGAATTTGACATGGTCAATTACATGGCAGGACCGTATGTTAGTTTTGGAATTGGAGTAAGGCCATGATTTTTTGATTCGTTAAAAATCCAAGTAATTGCAGGCGTTTTTTTAATATTTAGACTTACTTTTTGTCAAAATGCTTACATTTGGGTTGCTTATCGAGAAAGACCGAGGGAAGGGCCCTACGACGTCTTAGCAACCTGAATCAAGGTGCTAACTCCCATTTCGGAAATGCCGGAAAAAGATGAGCGGAATAGTACTCGTTACTTTTATCCGTGTTTTGCTCGATTAGCTTTTTGAATTAACTATAACAGCATGCAAAACAGAACGGAAACCCTGCTTCAACAACTTTCTAAAAGAATTTTGATCCTCGACGGAGCGATGGGTACCATGATTCAACGCTATCGATTGACCGAGGAGGATTTTCGGACTCCCGATCTGGCGAATCACCCAAAATCACTCAAAGGGAATAATGATTTATTGTCTCTTAGCAGACCTGATATCATCAAGCAAATTCACCGGGAATACCTGGAAGCTGGTGCGGATATCATTGAAACCAATACTTTCTCTGGAACTTCCATTGCTCAGGAAGATTACGGTTTGTCACATCTGGCCTATGCGATCAACTTTGAATCAGCAAAACTGGCTCGGGAAGTTGCTGATGAATTCACCGCAAAAGACCCAACTAAACCTCGATTCGTAGCCGGAGCAATCGGACCGACTAACAAAACGGCTTCCCTTTCTCCTGATGTAAATGATCCTGGTTATCGTGCCATCACGTTTGATCAACTCGCAGCCGCTTACTCAGAGCAAGTTAGAGGATTGCTTGATGGTGGTTCAGATATCATTCTCGTTGAGACAATTTTTGATACGCTGAATGCAAAAGCTGCACTTTATGCTATTCAGGATGTGTATGAGCAGCGAGGCATTCCTCTGGATCCAAAAGATGGCGGGATTCCGATTATGGTTTCGGGGACTATTACCGATGCTTCCGGCCGTACGCTTTCCGGTCAGACAACTGAGGCTTTCCTGATATCAATTTCTCATGTTCCGTTGTTATCCGTTGGATTGAATTGTGCTCTTGGTGCCAAAGAGTTGAGGCCCTATCTGAAAGTGTTGGCACAAAAAGCTCCCTTTTTCGTGAGTGCTTATCCTAATGCAGGTTTGCCAAATGAGTTTGGTCAATATGATCAGGGTGCCAATGAAATGGCAGATCAGGTTAGGGATTTCCTGAAAGAAGGAATGTTAAACATTCTGGGAGGCTGCTGCGGTACGACTCCTGACCACATCCGTGCTTTGGCACATATGGCGGAAAACTTCCAGCCAAGAAAATTACAAGTAGAACAAATAGAAGAATCACTGGACTGAGGAGATGGATAATTATATGAAACTATCGGGTCTGGAGCCTTTGATCCTTACACCCGAAATCAATTTTGTCAATATCGGTGAGCGAACCAATATCACCGGATCGAAGAAATTTGCCCGACTAATCCTGAACGGAAACTATGACGAAGCGCTCGAAGTAGCACTCGATCAGGTGAGAGGCGGTGCACAAGTGCTTGACGTTTGCATGGACGAAGGCATGCTCGACGGCGAATTTGCAATGGTTAAGTTTTTGAATTTGATCGCATCCGAACCCGAAATCAGCCGAATTCCAATCATGATCGACAGCTCCAAATGGAGTATTATCCTTGCCGGATTGAAATGCGTGCAAGGCAAAGGAATTGTGAATTCCATCTCCATGAAAAACGGGGAAGAGGAATTTATCAATCAAGCCAAAACAATTAAGAAGTTTGGCGCTGCGGTCGTTGTGATGGCTTTTGACGAAAAAGGTCAGGCAGATTCTTACGAAAGAAGAATTGAAATCTGCGAAAGAAGCTATAGAATCCTGGTGGACCGGGTAAAGTTTAATCCTCAGGATATCATTTTTGATCCGAATATTTTCCCGGTTGCAACCGGCATGGATGAGCATAAACGCAATGCTCTTGATTTCTTTTTGGCCACCAAATGGATCAAAGAAAACCTACCCGGAGCTAAAGTAAGCGGAGGCGTGAGCAATGTAAGTTTCTCTTTCCGTGGCAATGATCCGGTGAGGGAAGCGATGCATGCAGCTTTCCTTTACCATGCCATCCATCATGGAATGGACATGGGAATTGTGAATCCAACTATGCTGGAGGTCTATGCAGATATCCCCAAAGACTTGCTCGATCGGGTAGAAGATGTGCTTTTCGACAGAAAGGAAGATGCTACCGAGCGATTGCTTGAGTTTGCTGAGACGGTAAAAGCTTCCGGAAAGAAAGAAGTTGCAAATGAAGCCTGGAGAACAGATCCTGTTTCGAAAAGAATCGAACACGCTCTCGTAAAAGGTATTTTGGATTACATCGTCGAGGACACTGAAGCTGCAAGATTGGAGCTGGTCAATCCTCTGAAAGTCATCGAAGGTCCACTGATGGACGGGATGAACGTGGTGGGAGATCTCTTTGGCGAAGGCAAAATGTTCCTTCCTCAAGTGGTGAAATCCGCTCGGGTAATGAAAAAAGCAGTTGCGTATCTGGAGCCTTTCATGCCCTTGCCAGAAGAGGGACAGGAAGCATCTTCACTGAAGAAAATCTTGCTTGCAACTGTCAAAGGTGACGTTCACGATATTGGAAAAAACATAGTAGGAGTGGTTTTGGCCTGCAATAGCTACCAAATCATCGATCTCGGTGTGATGGTGGATGCGCAGAAAATCATCGACGAGGCAATCAAAAATAAAGTTGATATCATTGGATTGAGCGGGTTGATTACACCTTCTTTGGACGAGATGGTGAATGTGGCTTCCGAGATGGAGCGTCAAGGACTCAAACTTCCTTTGCTGATCGGTGGGGCAACTACTTCAAGAATCCATACCGCGGTGAAGATTGATCCGGTTTATTCAGGAACAGTGATCCATGTGACTGACGCAAGTAAATCTGTGCCGATCGCGGGTGAATCTATATCTGAAGAAACGAAAGATGAATACAGACTGAAGATCAAGGAAACGTATCGCCTTCTCAGAATCGATCATGAATCCAAACAGTCACTCAAGCAATTGGTTACTTACGAGGAAGCCAAAGCAAATCCGGTGGTAATTGATTGGGCTGCTTTCCCTCCGGTAAAACCTGCAAAACTTGGGAATACTGTATTGAAGAATCTGGATTTGGAAGTTCTGCGAAAATACATCGACTGGACTCCCTTCTTCAGTACATGGATGCTGAGTGGGAAATATCCAAAAATCCTCGAAGATCCGATTGTGGGCCAGGAAGCCAAGAAGCTTTTCAAAGATGCCAATGAAATGCTGGATCAATTGATCGCCGGAAAATGGCTGAGTGCAAATGCTGTTTTCGGACTTTATCCGGTTCAAAGAGTTGCGGATGATGCATTGGTTTTTGATCCAACCGGAAAAGAAATTGGCAAATTTCACTTTGTGAGACAGCAAGGCAAGAAAGGGAAAGGTGTTCCAAATCGTTCTCTCGCTGATTATTTACATCCTGACCAAACCGATTATATGGGTTGCTTCGCTGTGACTGCCGGCACTGGCATGGAAGCTAAATTAGCTGAATTTCAAAAGGATGGAGATGACTACAATGATATCATGCTGAAAGCTTTGGCAGATCGATTGGCTGAAGCCGGAGCGGAATATTTACACCAACAGGTAAGAACCAATTATTGGGGCTACTCGACCGAGGAATCATTGGATAACGATTCACTGATTCGCGAGGAATATCCCGGAATCAGACCTGCACCCGGATATCCTGCCTGCCCTGAGCACTCGGAAAAAGAAACTATTGCCCGCTTACTCGATATGGAAAATGCTGTCGGAATATCACTCACGTCCAGTTATGCCATGTATCCGACTTCATCGGTTTCTGGATTTTATTTCGGAAATCCTGAAAGTAAATACTTTGGTTTGGGCAAAATAGGAGAGGATCAAGTCGCAAGTTACGCGGAGCGAAAAGGTGTTTCTCTCAAAGATGCCGAGCGTCTGCTTTCACCAAATCTAGCCTATCAACCTAATTTATCCCTTGCAATTCCAATTTCATGAAATCGAGCACTTTGCAACCTAAATACACTTGGATGATTATAAACCCTGCGAGATTCCATCTGGCCATAAAAAAATCAATTAAAAACAGATGAAAATAACAGAACACCTGGAGAACGCGAAATCAACGCTTTTTTCATTCGAAATATTACCTCCTTTGAAAGGTCAAAGTCTGAAAGAATTACTGGTTGGTATTGAACCTTTGATGGAATTTAAGCCGCCTTTTGTGGATGTGACTTATCATCGGGAGGAGTTTATTTACAAGAAGCATCCGAATGGTCTTTTGGAAAAAGTGAGCACAAAAAAACGTCCCGGAACAGTTGGAATTTGCGCAGCAATCATGAACAAATTCCATATTGACGCTGTGCCTCATTTGCTTTGCGGAGGATTTAGCAAAGAGGAAACCGAGAATGCACTGATTGATCTCAATTTCATCGGGGTGGAAAATGTCCTTGCACTTCGGGGAGATGCGCCGAAAACCGAAGGAAAGTTCGTCCCTGAACATAATGGCCATAGCTATGCCAGTGAATTGGTGGAGCAAATAATCAGAATGAATCACGGTCGCTACCTTCATGATGAGACTGAAACTGGCTTTCAAACTGATTTTTGTATTGGAGTTGCCGGATATCCTGAGAAGCATTTTGAGGCACCAAGCATGAAATTTGACCTTAAATACCTGAAAGAAAAGGTAGAAAATGGGGCAGAATACATCGTGACACAGATGTTTTTTGACAATCAGAAGTACTTCGAATATGTTGAGAAAGTAAGAGAAGCAGGAATCACTGTTCCGATTATTCCTGGGATTAAACCGATCACGACTTTGGGTCAAATCACGATGCTTCCTCGAACATTCTTCCTTGATCTTCCTGATGATCTGATGGACGAACTCGAAAAATGTAGGACGAATACTGAAGTGAGAGAAGTAGGTATCGAATGGTCAATCCAACAATGTAAAGAGTTGATTGCAGCAAATGTCCCGTCTCTTCATTTCTACACGATGAGCAAAGCAGATACGACTTATAAGATTGCTAAAGAGGTGTTTTAAAAATTGGTAGCTGCTTATAAAATCAAAAAGAATCCCGGCTTGCCGGGATTCTTTTTTTGTAATTAAGAAAAAAATGAATTCTGAAAATTAGTTCAGGCTAACGTCTGTACTGATTTTTGTGAATTTTTCTTTAGCATCATCGCTCAGATTTTCAAAGTTGGCAGTCAACCAATCCAAACTTTCTTTAGTAGAAGCTTCGATTTCTGTAGAAGCAATTTTAGTCCCTGTTTTCATTTCTTTGCTTTTATTGTCCCACCAAGCTTCCACATTTTTCATGTGCAAGTCAGCACTTCTGTCAAAGTTTTCAGCCTCTTGTTTTGCGTCAGCTACAGCATCCTGATAACGCTCTTCTAATGAAAGGACAGCAATGTCTTCCACTCCAAGATCTTTGTTTATTTCTTTAGCAGTTGACTCTAATTCTCCGAATCTCTTGTCAGTGATGCTCCAATCTGGTAATGGACGCATTTGCGCGACAGTTTCTACACTGTCTACAAAAGTCTCCAGATCTGATGTTGCTTTCACTTGATCTACTTCGCTGTACTTATTGCTGTCACAAGAAAAAATTGTGAGCATTGAAGCGCCTGCAAGAAGGGTTAATTTAGTTTTCATAGTAATACCGGTTTTAAGATGGTGTACCAGATAGTCTGCAATGCCTCTGCCAATGAAAGTCTTTTGATTAGGAACCTAAAATAAGTTGCTCAGGCTTATGCTAAACCACTTTTCGAACGAAATTAAAGGAGTTTTTAATCTTTATTTTCTGCAGATGGGTTCGCACATATTGGAAAATAATCCCCGAATAGTCCATTTCAGGAAGGGTGGTTTAACCTGATTTTTGAATTCAATTATTCCGATTGAATCTGAAAAGCAATTGATTCGAACCTTTCCCAAAATGAGGATTCTGACCCGTCCACCCTGATTTTTTGCTTTCAGCCATATTTTCACATCTCCTTCAATCGATCTTTGGTATCTTGAGACATGATTAAATTGATCGAATGTCCGCGGGATGCAATGCAGGGAATCCCGGAATTTATCGATACAGCGATCAAAGCTGCTTACATCAACCAATTGCTGGAAGTCGGTTTTGATACGATCGATTTTGGGAGTTTTGTAAGTCCAAAGGCAATTCCCCAAATGAGAGATACGGCTGAAGTGTTGAGTTTGCTGGATTTGCATCAGTCAAAAAGCAAGCTTTTGGCCATTGTAGCGAATGTACGAGGCGCTGAGGACGCACTTCATTTTGAAGAAATCGATTTTTTAGGCTTTCCGCTTTCTGTCTCCGAAACTTTCCAACAGCGAAATACGAATGCTTCCATTTATGAAGCTTTGCAAACAGTAGCTACCATCCAAAACCTTTGCGAAGCAAGAGGGAAAAAGCAAGTTGTCTACCTGAGTATGGGTTTCGGTAATCCGTACGGAGATCCTTATTCCCCGGAGATAATCGCTGAGTTTGTGGAGAAATTGGCATTATTGGGAATTGAAACGATCTCCTTATCTGATACAATCGGAATAGCTGATACAGAATTGATTTCAACCTTATTTGAAATTCAGATCCAGGCATTTCCACAAATAGAATTTGGCGCTCATCTTCACAGCAGACCGGACGGAATAGAAGAGAAAGTGCTCGCAGGCTTAAAAGGAGGTTGCCGAAGATTTGACGGAGCCTTGAAAGGCTTCGGAGGTTGCCCGATGGCGGAAGACAAACTCGTCGGAAATATGGCGACTGAGGTGATGATCGCATCACTCGAAAAGTCAGGATATGACCTTAAACTCAATAAAGCGGAGTTTCTGGAAGCGATGAAACTGGCCAATTTTGTTTTTAATCCATAAGAAGAATGTCTGATAAGAATATTCAGAGTAAAGTAAAATCACTCAGATTGCTCAGGTTTTTGCATCATTGGCTTGGAATTCCATTGGTGATATTTTTTCTGATTATCGGGATTACTTCTATTCTTCTTGCTTGGAAAAAGAAAGCTGAGTTGCTGCCTTCAACATTAGAAACAAAGGTTGAAAATGCTCAGGATTGGATTTCTCCTGCGGAAATGGTAGAGATCGCCCAACTGAAGATGGATAGCCTAGAGATGTCAACCGAGGTAGATCGAATCGATATCAGACCCGATAAAGGTGTCGCAAAAGTGACTTTCAAAACTCATTTCACGGAAGTGCAATTGGATGGATTTTCCGGTGAAGTTTTGTCTATTGGAACCAGACATTCGGACTGGATTGAAAAAGTGCACGACGGAAGCATCGTGGATTTTTACTTCGGCGGAGACGAAGCAACCAAATTGGTTTATTCTACACTGACCGCTTTGGGATTGATTTTCATGAGTGTGAGTGGATTTTATCTTTGGTATTTTCCGAAGGTGATTCGGAGATTGAAAGGGAAGTAACCTTGCCCTTACACCATCAGCTTATACTTCTTTCCAGGAAGTGATTTTACAATTCCCTCGAATTCCAGTGCGAGAAGTTTGGAGGAAAGCATGCCCAAAGGAATCTCAGATTGATAGCTCATTTGATCGATTTCAGACTCCCCTTTTTCTAGCAAAAGATTCAGGATTTTGCATTCTTCTTCATCCCGATTGCTTAGATCCAAAGTGGGTTTTTTCTGACTCACTTCTCCGGGTTTGCTCCAGAAAAGTGCCTCAGCCACATCTCCCGGGCCGGTGTAAATATTTGCCTTCATCCGCTTGATTAGCAGATTACACCCTTCACTGAATTGGGATTGTAAGTTTCCCGGCACTGCAAATACTTCCTTATTATAAGAAAAGGCAATTTCTGCAGTGATCAGCGCCCCGCCTTTCACAGCTGCTTCCACGACGATCAGAGCATCAGAAAGTCCTGCAATTATCCGATTTCTGGCTGGAAAATTTCCCGGAGTCATTTTGCTTCCAGGAGGATATTCTGAGATCAATGCTCCTGTTTCCTGGATTTGCTGAGCGGTCTTTTTATGAGTTGCCGGATAGATCTGATCGATTGGCGAACCCATAACTGCAACTGTTGGAAGTCCGGCTTGAAGCGCCATTCGGTGAGCTTCTATGTCAATTCCATAAGCTAAACCAGAAATGATGGCTGGTTGGTAAATCGCCAGATCTTCAATGATTTTTCGAGTGGCAGCTTTTCCATAGGTAGTGGCACTCCTTGTTCCTACGATCCCGACTGTTCGCTCAAAATTCAGATCGGATTCTCCCTGCGCAAACAAAACAACAGGCGAATCATCTTGGGCTTTGAGTCTTTGAGGGAATTTTGGATTTAAGGAAGTGAAAATTTGAAATCCTTTCTTTTCAGACTGATTAATCAGATCGTCTGCAAGACTGAGGAGTTGAGATTCTTGTTTCTGGATTTCCAGGATTTTCTCTCCCACCTTTGGGATTTGAGAGGCTTTCCCTTTGCTGATTTGAAAAAATCGCTGGGGAGAACCTGAATATGCCAGAATAGCTTTGAAAATTCCCGGTCCGACTTTAGGAGCGAGCGAAAGAGCTAAAAAATACCTTAGTTCCTCATGAGTTGGATCGTGCATTGAATTCGTCCCGGATATTGATTAAAAAGTCTTTGAGTTCCTGGAGTTTCTGAATAGCCGCCACTTTATCGAATCCCTGTTCTTTTCCCTGCTTGATCACATCTTGGGCACCTTGGAGCGTGTAGCCTTTTTCTTTGACCAGATGGTAGATGTAGCGGATTTTCTGGATATCGTCCTTGGTGTAGCGGCGATTTCCTTTTTTGTCTTTTTTGGGATGAATAATATCAAATTCACCTTCCCAATAGCGGATCAGGGAGGGCGCAACTTTGAACATCGTGGCTACTTCCCCGATGGAATGATATTTCTTCTCTATTTCTTTTTCTTTGTATGGCACAGCAAAAATGGCTTAGACCCTAATTTAGCAAAATTACCCGCTGAACTTCAAATAAGACTTTGGGTAATCAGAATAAAAACGAAAAAATCAACGATTTATTAACTGAAGCATTTCGACTGCCGCCAATCCTGCAGTTTCAGTTCTTAGTCGACTCCTTCCTAAAGAGACTGGTTGGAATCCTTTGGCAAGTGCTTTTTTGATTTCCGAAGGATCAAAATCTCCCTCAGGACCAATCAGAATAAGGTATTTTCCTTTTGACTTGGCGATGTCAAATAAATGATGATCGTGGTGTTCATCCACATAAGCAATGAATTTCTGATATCCTTCGAAATTCTTTGACTCCAAAATTGAATTAAGCTGACTGATTGGATTTACTGTTGGAATTCTAAATTTCAAGCTTTGCTTACAAGCTGAAATAATTTTCTTTTCCAGTCGATCTGTTTTCAGATAGCTTCTTTCCGAATTCATGGTTTCCAAAAGTGTCAATTCATGGAATCCTATTTCGGTTATTTTTTCGACCATCCATTCCATCCGGTCCGGACTTTTGGTCGGGGCAATGGCAAGATGGATGTAAAATTCTTCTTCAGCGACTTCAAGTGTCTTTACTACTTTCAAAGTGGTCTTTGCGGGATTTGCTTCAAGGATTACGCACTCAAAAAGTTTCCCTTGTCCATTGGTCAGTGAGATCAGATCGCCTTGCTTTTTGCGAAGCACACGTGTAAGATGCTTTGACTCATCCGGATCAAGGGTAACTAGGGGAGGGGTGATTTTTTCCTGAAAGAAAAGTTGCATAGCTAAAACTCTTAGGCACAAAAAAAGCACATTTCCCGAAAGAAATGTGCCTTAAATAGTATAAACCTTATTACAATTAACCTTTGGAGATTTCCATGTTGACTGCCTTACCTTTGATGGTGTTGGTCTTCATGACACGGATCACTTGATCTGCATCTTTAGAAGGTACATCCACAAAAGAGAAGTTGTCATAGATATCGATTCCTCCGATGCTGCGTCCTGGTACACCAGTTTCGCCGGCAATCGCTCCCACGATATCATTTGGTCTGATTCTGTCTTTTTTACCTAAGTTCAGGAATAGACGAGTCATGTTTGGTTCGCGTTCTCTTTCGGTCTTATTTCCTCCGAATTCTCTGTTACCGCCATCTCTGCTATCACCGAATCTGCTGCTTCCAGCTTCTCTGCTTACATATGGTCTTGGAGCGCCACTGGCATCTCTGCTTCCAAATTCTCTTGGTGCAGCTCCACCGTCTCTGCTTCCGAATTCTCTTCTTGGAGCTCTTTCACCACCACGGTCACTGCTTCTTTCGCTACGTCCGAAACGGTCTCCGCCTCTTTCGCCACCGCGTCCGAAACGATCACTGCCTCTTTCGCCACCACGTCCGCCATCACGGCCTCCGTAGCTGCTTCCGCCTTCTCTTCTTCCACCTTCACGGCTTGCATATTGATCGATACCGAAGTCCTGATCTCTCATTTCCTTCACTGCATCGCCCATGTTCATTTTGATCAGGCCAAGTGCGATTTGATCCATTGTCAAACCTTCAGCAAGCATCTGTCCGATTGTTCCTTCGAAAAATGCGTTGTCTTCTTCCTTAGCCAATACTCTGTAAACATCTTTCACCAATTGAGTCTTTTTCAAGTCAAGAAGTTCAGATACTGAAGGAGGAGTCATTTTTGCAATAGTCGCTTTCGTGTATCTCTCAAGATCTCTAAGCTTCATTGTTTCTCTTCTTCCGGTTACAAAGCTGATTGCAGTTCCAGATTTACCAGCACGACCGGTACGACCGATTCTGTGTACGTAGTATTCTTCGTCCAAAGGAAGGTCGAAATTGAATACTGCCTCTACATTATCTACGTCGATACCACGAGCTGCCACGTCAGTTGCAACCAATACGGAGCACAAACCTTTACGGAATTTGCCCATTACTTTATCTCTTTGAGCCTGAGAAAGATCTCCGTGAAGAGCTTCTGCAAGAACGCCTCTAGCGCCTAACTGCTCAGTCACTTCGTCTGTCATTCTCTTGGTATTACAGAATACCACACTCAATTGATATTGATTTACGTTCATCAAACGAGTCATCAATTCCATTTTCAAAGAAGGCTTTACTTCGTAGTAAACCTGCTCGATGTTTGAAACTGTCAATTCGTTTTTAGCAACTTTCAGAATCTCAGGATTTTTCTGATATTTTCTGGTCAAGTCCAGGATTGGCTTAGCCATGGTGGCAGAGAAGAAGACAGTCTGTCTTTCTTCCGGCATCTCCTGAAGAATCGCTTCGATATCGTCTCTGAAACCCATGTCCAGCATTTCGTCTGCCTCATCCAAAACGATGATTCCGACGTTGTCCAACTTCAAAGTACCTCTGCTCATGTGATCTTGCACACGACCCGGAGTACCTACGACAATCTGCACGCCTTTTTTCAAGACTCTGATTTGTCTGTCGATTGATTCACCACCGTAGATTGCTACTGAGTTGATCGCTCTGTGATACTTAGCTAGTTTTTGAATTTCTCCTTCTACCTGAACAGCAAGTTCGCGGGTTGGGCAAAGGATGATCGCTTGTGGTCTATTGAAGTCCGGATCTACCAGATCAATAATAGGAATAGCGAAAGCTGCAGTCTTACCAGTACCGGTTTGAGCCTGTCCGATGACATCTCTACCTTGTAACAGGAAAGGAATAGCTTGTGATTGAATTGGGGAAGGTTGGGTGTAACCCATTTCTTCCACTGCCCGTACGATTTCTTCCGAAATCCCCAGGTCTGAGAATTTTTGTATTTGATCCATGATGTTTCCTTACTTTTCTGGCCATGTCTCCCAATGAATATCCCAGACAAGCGACAGTAAGGAAATTCACGGCAAGAAAAATGTTCTACGTCTTATTGACGGGTGCAAAAGTAGGCAAAGTTATTTTGTTATCCAAACGATGATCCAATCTTTTTAGAATATTCTTAAAAATTAGAGGTATAAAAACAAAATAAATTTGGTTTCATCCGATTCCGGGGCTCTCGAACTCGACTTTGTTCTGCAAAAAATTGAAATTTAAATTTAAGAAATTAAAGCAATAATAGACTCTACCACTTTGTTTCTCATTAAGTAAGTGATCTGACCTGCCTTGTAAAGTATGATTGACTGATCAGCAGTAAAGAGCCTGTTTGGTCTAATGTTGCTTGATTTAAATAATTCACCTTCAATGATTTCTTCCTGTGGCAATTGCAATGCCCAGCTATCTTTTATGTTTTTGGAAGTAATTTGACAAAGTAAATAGTCACCATTTTCGGCATAAGCAAGTACTAATGCAGGTCTTCGTTTTGAAGAACTAAGGTCTGAAAAAGGGAAATTTACTACTACAATATCTCCTTTCACAAATCCTTCCATGCCTCATCTTCTTGTTTTTTCAACCAATCCTTAGCCAGGGTTTTTTCGGAAAGCAAGTATGTTTCAACTGATTCATTTACTTCTTCCTTTGAAAGTTCAGATTCTAAAAATGAGTGAATTGCTTTTTTTTCGTGTCTGGGAAGCTTGCTTAATGATTTGAGCAAGTCCTCTAAAGAAATATTCAGAGCAAGTGTTTTCATAAGCTAAAGTTAAGTTTTATTCAGTTAAGAATTTGAACTTTAGACTCTTGAAGTGATAAATTGCGAATTGGGAAATCTTCCAATCTTTCAATTTTTCAAATTTTCCAATCATAAAAAGGACCGATCCGTCGTAGCTTCATTACTCATTTCTTCTGCCAATTCCTGGCCTAGATACTTATCAATTAATCCGTGAGCCAGATACAAAAGCGGAGTTAAAAGAATGGCTACTGAGAATTTATAGACATAATTGATCAGACCAACTGCCACAATCTGACTGATGCTCCAGTTGCCAAAAACATAGAAAGCGATTCCCAAGACAACGAAGGAGTCAAAAAACTGGGAAACCAATGTTGAGCCCGTTGCCCGAAGCCAGATCATTTTGGGCCCGGTGACTGATCTGAGCTTTTGAAATACAAAAACATCTATCAATTGACCAAGTAAGAATGCGGTCAAAGAACCAAGAATGATTCCCAATCCCTGTCGGAAAATTGTATTGAATGCATAACTGATATCAAATTTGCTTCCATCCGGAGTAGTGGAATTCACTTCCAGCCAGAAGTCTGCAGGTGTCAAAACAGTCACTAAGCTGATGATCAAAAAAGCATAGGTTATGAGTCCGGCTGTCAGAAAGCTGATTTTCTTCACGCCTTTTTTACCGAAGTACTCATTGATAATATCAGTCGTGATAAATACGATCGGCCATATCACAGCCCCTGCGGTCAAGTTGAAATCGAGAATGTATTCTCCAAAAAAAGACCAGTTGACCGGATCAAAACCAAAGGTTTTTTCGGCTGAGAAGATTTTTACCCCAATGATTTCTGCAAGAATGGCATTGGTCAGGAAAATGCTTCCCAAGATGATGAACAGGTTTGTCTTGCGCGAATTTTGAGTTTTATTCATCATAGAGCATACGTTTGGCCTTCTTCACTTAGGATTGTATCCGGGAAAAATACTTGCGCCTCGGCAAGCATTGGCTCCAGATGCACATATCGTGATGAGAAATGTCCCAATAGTAATTTTTTCACGTTACTCATTTTGGCAATTTTTCCAGCTTGAGATCCTGTACTGTGAAAAGTATCGGCGGCTCTTTTCTCATCGGAATCCATGAAAGTTGATTCGTGATAAAGCAAATCAACTCCTTCAATGTATTTCGCAAGCTCAGGATCAAAGATCGTGTCTGAGCAAAAAGCATAAGACCGCATCGGCGGAAGGGGAAAGGTGTACTCCTCAAGCGAATAAGTTTTGCCTGATAGATCTTTGTAATTTTCACCTTTTCGAAGGCTCTGAATTGCTTCGAGTGGGATGGGAGTTGCTCTGAGTTTTTCTTTTATCAAGCTTCGGTATCCCGGTTTTTCTTTGATCAGGAATCCTGTAGTGGGTAATCGATGCTTCATCGGGAAGCTGAAAACATCGATTCCAGGCAGATTCAGCAATAAGTTGAAAGCCTCAGGATTAGTTTTTACAAAAGTTAAGGGATAACCAAGTTTGGTATTGCTCCAACGAAAGTTTGTAGTGATTATATCGTCCAGACCCTGAGGACCAAAAATGGTCAAAGGCTTTGTGCGCTTCGCCAGGTTGTAACTCGACAGCAAGCCGACTAAGCCCAGGTAATGATCTCCGTGGAGATGACTGATAAAAATATGAGTAATTCGGGACGACTTGACTTTGTATTTTCTGAGCTGAATCTGCGTTCCCTCTCCGCAATCCAGGAGCAAAAGCTCCTGGCCATAGCGGATCACCTGTGAGGTATGATTTCTTCCGTGGACCGGAATAGATGAGGTGTTTCCCAGAATTGTTACTTCAAATTCGAGATTCAACCTTCACTTTCTCCTTCCACCCCACCATTAATAGCATGCATGAAAATAGCTTCACCTGCTTCTTCAAGAGTAGCCACAAGGTTCAGCTTTTTGTCAAGCATAGAGATTTTCAAAAGCTTCATGACGTGATCCTGAACGCCGGAAATCACGAAAATTCCGCCAATTCTGCTGAATTCCCTGTCACCTACAAGCAAAGCACTCAAACCGCTTGAATCCACATATTTCACCTGAGCCATGTCCAAAACGAGGTTTCCAAAACCTTCAGCGTGGATGGTCAACAACTCAGATTTCAATTTGGGAGCCAATAGAGAATCTAATTTCTCTTCAAGAGGGGTGAAAATAACGTACTGTTCTTTTTTATCGATTGAGTATTTCATAGTCGGTTTTATTGATTTTTTTATCCTAAATGAGCAAGAATTGATTTTTCAATCCGAGCTTCAATTTCTTCTGTATTTGCCTTTTGGAATTTTTCTCCGGTGATTTTTTCGAAGAGCTCAATATAGCGATCGGAGATGCTTTCTACAATTTCGTCAGTCATTTCCGGCACAGTTTGTCCTTCCTTTCCCTGAAATCCATTCGCGATCAGCCATTGTCTTACAAATTCCTTCGAAAGCTGCTTTTGTGGCAATCCTTTGTTTTGATTCTCATCGTATCCATCCGCATAGAAATATCGCGAAGAATCCGGCGTGTGAATTTCGTCGATCAGTAAAATTTCGTCACCAAATTTTCCAAACTCATATTTCGTATCCACCAGGATCAAGCCCATTTCAGCAGCCATTTCCTGGCCTCTTTTGAAAAGTGCCCGTGTATATTTTTCGAGAACTGCGTAATCTACGGCACTTACGATTCCCTGCGCGAGAATTTCTTCTTTGGAAATATCCTCGTCATGTCCTTCACCAGCTTTGGTGGTTGGGGTGATGATAGGCTCGGGAAAAGCATCATTTTCTCTCATGTTTTCCGGCATTGCCACTCCGCACAGCCTTCTTTTTCCTGCGGAATATTCTCTTGCAGCATGGCCCGCCATATAGCCTCGGATGACCATTTCTACTTTGAAAGGTTCGCAGCGATGTCCAATTGTGACATTGGGATCGGGAATTGAAGTCACCCAGTTGGGAACAATGTCTGAAGTTGCTTTTAGGAATTTGGCAGCAATCTGATTCAGAACCTGACCCTTGTAAGGAATAGGTCGGGGAAGGACTACGTCGAAAGCTGAAATCCTATCGGAAGCGACCACTACCAGTTCTTTTTCGAAAATATAAACATCCCGCACTTTTCCTTTGTAAAATCCCGCTTGACCGGGGAATTGGAAATGGGTTTCCTTGATCGCTTTGCTCATTCTTAAAGAGTTTTGGCAAAAATAGAAAAAGCTTTCCCTTTCTGCCTTTTGCTGGTGGTTTATTTATTGGTTTTGTTGCCCTTTTCGTAAGTCTCGGTTCGGGTCAGGTTTCCGGCTTCATCGAAATACTGTCTGATTCCATCCATTTTCCCTTTTACATAGGTAAACACTTCTTCGAGTGTACCATTTTCTCTGAAAATCCGAACTTCACCTTCCGGGACATCATTAAGATATTTCACTTCGAAATTGACCTGACCATTTTCATGAAAATTGATCTCTGAAAGCAGAATCCCCTTCGAATCATAGATTACTCTTTGCCGAATCGCTCCGCTGGAAAAGAATCTTTCCGTAGGCTGTATTGGAATTCCTTTTTTGTAAACTGCTTTTTCACGAATCTCACCACTGGAAAAATACTCAAATCGTTCTCCTTCCGGAAGTCCATTGATGTATTTTCCCCTTCTTTCCGGTTTCCCGTTCGGGTAATTCAATTCATAAACTCCATCTAGAATACCTTCGGAATAGTCTCGAACGGACTGGACAGTTCCAACCTGAAAATACCGGGTTTCGCGACCTTCAAGAACTCCGTTTTTATAATTGACCGAGTAGGTAAGCTGTCCATTCTCGGCAAATTCCTCAAAAAGCCCATTGTATCTGCCTGCAGAGAAATTCACTTTTGATTTCAGTTTGCCGGATTCATAATAGGTTTGACTCAGCCCATCCGGCTTATTGTTTTGAAAATTGGTTCGGTCGCTGACCTGTCCTGAGGGAAAATACGTGATCACTTCTCCCTGAAGTTCATTATTGATAAAAGTAGATTTCTGCTGCAAAGCTCCTCCGGGGAAAAAGCTTTTGGATACTCCCGATCGCTCATTATTGACAAAAGGAATAATGCGAACTGTGTCTCCGGTTTCGGGATCAAGATCGACAAACAATCCATTCCGTTGGTTATTTGCCAGCATTCCTATTTGGGTGAGTTTTCCTTCCTCGTCAAATCGCTTGATGATTCCTTCTGCTTTTCCATTCACACGAACGTAAATTTCTTTCAAAAGCCTGGATTCATCATCGTAATAAGTCCGAATGGTATCCTGAGCTATTCCTGCTTTTGCAAAAAATAAGAGACAGAAGAAGGTTGTCAGGAGTTTCATTGGTTGGAATAAGAATCCTCAAGACCTTTCAATCTTGAGGATTTATTTTTGAGAGTTAGAGTTTTTCGATGACCAAAGCCGAAGCTCCGCCGCCGCCATTACAAATGGCTGCAACACCGATTTTTCCGGATTTTTGATGAAGGACAGAATTTAGCGTCGTGATGATTCTGGCTCCGGAAGCTCCGAGTGGGTGACCCAAAGAAACTGCTCCGCCGAAGACATTGAGTTTGTCATTGTCCAAGTTGAGTTGTCTTTGATTGGCCAATGCCACAGCAGCGAAAGCCTCATTGATTTCGTAATAGTCGATGTCTGCTTCAGTCAGGCCGGCATGCTTGATTGCCTTCGGAATAGCCAAAGCAGGAGCAGTTGTAAACCAAAGCGGATCGGTGGCTGCATCAGCAAATCCTCTGATTTTTGCCAAAGGCTTTAATCCAAGCTCTTCCATTTTTTCTTTACTCATCAACACCAAAGCTGATGCTCCGTCATTCATAGTGGAAGCATTTGCAGCAGTGACTGTTCCGTCTTTTTCAAAGACAGGTTTTAAAGAAGGAATCTTGTCAAACATCACTTGTTTGAATTCTTCATCCTCCTCGATCAAGATTGTCTCGCCCTTTCTTCCCTGCAATTCAACAGGAATTACTTCGTCTTTGAAGTAACCTTTTGCCCAGGATTCTGCAGATCGCTGATAGGATTGAATCGCGTAAGCATCTTGCTCCTCGCGAGTGATATTCATTTCTCTGGCGGTGTTATCAGCGCAGTTTCCCATCGGGAATTTATAATAGGCTTCGAAAAGACCATCTTTCACCAATCCGTCAACCAATTCTGCGTTTCCATATTTGTATCCAAATCTTGCTTTAGGTACATAAAAAGGCACATTTGACATACTTTCCATTCCGCCTGCCACGACTACGTCGTTGATTCCAAGCATAATGGATTGAGCGCCAAACATGACGGCTTTCATACCGGATGCGCAGACTTTATTGATTGTGGTACAAGGGACATTGTATCCGACTCCTGCTCCGATGGAAGCTTGTCGGGCTGGCGCTTGTCCAAGATTTGCGGACAACACATTTCCCATGAACACTTCCTGCACTTCTTCTTCCTTTACACCGGCTTTGCTGAGTGCTCCTTTGATGGCGATGCTTCCAAGTTCAATTGCTGTCAATCCGGAGAATTTACCTCCAAAACTTCCCAGGGGTGTGCGAACTGCAGAAAGGATGTAGACTTCTTTGCTCATGGCTCTATTTGGGTTTGTTGGGTCAGTTTATTAGTAATTATGTTATTCAAAAAGAGTTAGTGGAATCCGGATCTTCCCGAATTGAGAGGAAATCGTTTTTTGGAAGATTAGCTATAGCCCAATCGAGATTTTTCTCTTCGTTCGAAATGACTGGAATCCTTCAATAGATTACTCTCCAACAATTGAGGATCAAAATAGCAACAGCGACTTCCAACATCCCGACTTCCAACTTCCCTTTATCTTTTCTTCCGTCTCCCGTCTTTTTTTCTTCCGTCTCCCGTCTCCGGTCTTCCGTCTTTTTTACCAATCCGGTAATCCCCTTTTCGGTTTCTCGGTCGGTTTCTTTTTATTTTGCTGGATGTATCGAAGCTCGGCAGCATTCATACTTTCCAAGATCTGGGAAGCTTGCTCCGGAGTCAGGTTCATGGCTTTCAGCTTTTCTTTGAAAGCTTCCATTGCTTTTTGCTTGTCGGCCAGATCCGCATCCATCTGGTCATTGGCACCTTCTTCTGCAGGTTCTTCGCTTTTTTCAGTCGGATTGCCGGACTGAGATTCTTTTGCTTTATCCTCTTCGGTTTTCTCTCCGTCTTTCTGCTGCTCGTCTTGCTCACCTTCTTCGCCCTGACTTTTCTGGTCTTGCTTCTGGTCCTGCTGTTCCTGATTTTGCTTATCCTGCTGTTCTTTATTTTCCTGATCTTCCTCTTCTTCTTTTTCCTTTTCGAGCTTTTCTTTCAACGCTTGAAGCTTTGCATCACCGGGAAATTTCCCCAAACCTTCATTGACAGATTGTAAAGCTTGATCTTTATCAGTTTTGACATAAGATCTCGCAGCCCGATTGAAAAAATCACCGGCAGTCTGTGCCTGAAGTGAGTTCAAACCCAAGCAAACAAATATTCCCAGAATTAAGGCTATTCTATTTCTCATCAATTTCTACGATTTCTGTCAGACTAGTAATAAACTCCTGGTAAGCCGATACAGTTTCATCCTGCTGCAATGCCTCGTTCAATAAATTTAGCGCATCCTTAAATCGGAACTGCTCCACTAATCGGTCTGCTTCCGCTTTTTTGCGCTTCGCAAATTCCGAAGGCTCGGGCTTATTTGGATCTTGGTTTTTGCGTTCCTCGTCTCTTTGCAGCCATCTGGCAAGCATTTCGTAATTGTATCTCGCCACTTCATTCATTGGATCCTGAATCAGAGCAGATTGAAATTTACTCAAAGCGGCTTCGTATTCCTGCTTGTCGCCGATGATGACACCGCCTTGATTATAGGCGAATGATGCGAGAAGCTTATTCGGTGTCACCGAGGTTTTATCATAATATCCTGCTGCTTCATCTGGCTTTTCGGAATGGTGATAGCTTAGTCCTAGGTTGAAATCCAATTCCGGAGAACTGTATTGAAACTCCTCAATCAGGAAAAGATGGTTTTTTACCGACTCATCATATTTAGCCTCAGCATAACTATCAGCGGCAGTGTCGATGGCAAAATTCAACCTAGAGACTCTCGTCCATGAACCGGGAATCAGAAGAAAAACAGCCATAAAAACTTTGCTCCAGCTCATCTTATAACTTGATCGTTTTGAGTGGTAAAATCATATCCAGCAGCGCCAGCGCCAATGCAACCAACAGGAAGTAAAAATACTTATTGGCTGATGCTTCTACAACTCGCGAACCTGTAACTCCGCCTTCCAATCGCTCAAGAGCTCCGGTCAGATCTCCGATTTCAGATATTTCATCAGATATTTCGAAGTATTGTCCATCGGTCTCTGCGGCGATTTGCTGCAGCGGAGTTTTATTTAAAATGGTTTTTGCCGGCTTACCGGTTTCAGGATCGATGACCACACCATTTCCTCTCGGAATAGTACTTCCTGCTTCAGTTCCGATTCCAAGGGAAAAAACCTTGATACCGAGTTCGTTCATTTCAGAACCAATTCCTTCCAGATCATCTCCGAAATTTTCGCCATCAGAAATCAAAATGACCGACTTGGAAGTGACCTCTTGAGATTCATCAGATTTGAATCGATCCATTGCGATTCGCAGCGGGGCATTTAAATCAGTTCCAAGATTCGGGACAAGCCCGGTGTTCAGTCCATCTATATAGAGTTGTAAAACGCTCTGATCGAATGTGAGCGGGCATTGCAAAAATGCCTCAGAACTGAAAATGATCAGACCAATCCGATCCGAGGGAAAGCTTTTGGTTAGATTTTTCAGCTCAAATTTTACTCGTTGAAGTCTGCTTGGACCGATATCTGTTGCATTCATCGACTGCGAAAGATCCACCGCAATGAAAATATCTTTTCCTTCTTCCTGGATTTCTTTGGTAAAAACCCCGATCGATGGTCCGGCAAAAGCAATCAGAAACAAAGTGAAATAAGAACCCCGCAAAACCATTTTGGTAAATAGTCTGCGCTTCACCACTTCCAGCTTCTTATTGATTGACCAATAGCGGAATAGGTAAATTAAATAGAGCAAGGCGAAAATGCCTGCGATCAAAAGGGTGAGTTTGACGTCCGGGTAAGCCCAAATCATGGCCTGAAATTATAAAATAAAGATCACTTTGAAAGTCCTTTCGTACCTGCCGAAGTACCGCAGACAAATCTTTTCGGAGAATTAACAAACATTAATCTTTCTCAATCGTCTAGCTTTGGTATTTAAATTCTCAAAATTTCTCTGATGCGGTCACAGGTGCGATTTTTTTTAGCGTGTTTTTTCTCAATTACTCTTCTATCAGTTGGAAATGTAATTGCGCAGGAAACCGGAGTTCTTTCAGGAGAGGTACTGGATGTGAGTAATTCCGAACCTTTGCCGGGGGCTAATATTTATTGGGAAAACGATGTTTCTACCGGAGTTGTGGCGGATTTGGAAGGAAAATTTCAGATTAAAGCAGTTTCCCTTCCGTCAAGATTGGTGGTGTCTTATTTAGGATTTGAAAAATCAATCCGTACAATCACTCAAAACGATCTCAATAAACCAATTCGCTTTTTCCTGAAGTCCGAGGAAATGTCGCTTGATGAAATCATCATCATGGAGCGCAGACCCGATGAGCAGGTGAAAAACCTGGAAACGGGGAAAGCCACTATTCCCATGGAAACCATTCGGAATATCCCGGCGCTTTTCGGCGAAGTTGACTTGCTGAGAAGTTTGCAATTGCTTCCGGGGGTACAGACAGCAGGTGAGGGGACCACAGGTCTTTTCGTGAGAGGAGGTTCTAACGATCAGAATTTGATTCAAATCGACGGAGCGCCTGTGTACAATGCCTCTCACTTTTTCGGGTTTTTCTCGGTTTTCAATCCGGACGCTCTGGATCAGGTGGAGCTTTACAAAGGCAATATGCCCGCTTCTTTTGGGGGGCGACTTTCTTCCTTAATCGATGTCACGCTCAAAGAAGGCAACAATGAGCAGATCCATGGGGAAGGCGGAATCGGAAGTATCTCATCGAGATTGACGATAAATGGACCTTTATTTTCAGATAAATCAACCTTTGTAGTTTCTGCCAGGAGGACTTATGCTGATGTGTTTTTGAAGCTTTCGAGCGATGAAAATCTTCAGAATAATAAACTGAACTTCCACGACCTGAGCGGAAAGTTTGCATTTCTACTGGATGAAAAAGACAAGCTGACTATTTCCACTTACCAAGGTTCGGATTTTTTGGGCTTGGATGAATCGTTTGGTTTAGGTTGGACTAATTGGGTGAGTTCGGCTCAATGGAATAGAAATATTTCCGACAATGCATTTTTTGACTTGCAAGCCTATCATTCTAAGTACAACTATCAGGTGGAATTTAATGATCCCGACAATGGATTTGAATGGAAAAACAAGCTATCTGAGACCGGAGTAAAAGGCCAATGGACTTTGCTGAGAGGTGAATCCTTAGAAACCTATTGGGGATTTCATAGCCAATACTACCATTTTGCGCCGATCGAGTTGGTGCCCGATGCCAATAGTAATATCCAGCCAATATCGACGAATCCAAAAAATGGAGTCTTGAATAATCTCTTTGCGGGGATAACGTATGAGATAAGTCCAAAACTGAGTACCGAAGCCGGTTTACGATGGGGCTTTTACAATCAGGTGGGAAAAGGTGTAGACTACATTTTATTCAACAGAGTCACCCGAAAGCTCCGAGGATATAACCGATTCGGTCAATTACAATACCCTTGAAAACATCAAATTCTATCAGGGATTGGAGCCGAGAATCGCCTTCCGTTATTTGATCAATGATCAATTCTCTATTAAAACTGCCTACAACAGAAATTTCCAATACGTCCAGATTGCTTCCAATAGTTCTGCAGGATTGCCGATTGACCGATGGATTTTAGCTGGAACGTATGTGCCGCCGATTCGAGCTGATCAGGTTTCGGTAGGGTTGTTTCACAATTTTGCTGAAAACCGATGGGAGTTTTCAGTCGAAGGATATTACAAAGATTTCAGAAATATCATTGACTTGAAAAATGGTGCGAATGTGCTTTTCAATGATAATGTTGAAACAGAGATTTTGGCCGGTAATGGATGGGCTTACGGAGCTGAGTTTTTGCTTCGAAAGAACATCGGAAAAACGACCGGTTGGCTGGCATATACCTATTCCAGAACCTGGAGAAAAATAGAAGGAATAAGTAATGGACAGGCTTACAATCCACGCTATGACAGACCAAATGATGTAACGATGGTTTTGAATCATGAATTTTCACCAAGCTGGTCGGCAGGTTTGACTTTTGTCTACACCACCGGTCAGGCTGTTTCATTTCCGGTTGGAACATACGAGTCAGACAATCAGATAGTGCCGTTGTATTCCAATTTCAGAAATGAAGATCGCTATCCTAATTATCATCGGATGGATGCCTCTGTCACCTGGAAAAATGCGGATAAAGGCAGGAAATGGAAAGGCAGCTGGAACTTCAGTATTTACAATCTCTATGGAAGAAAAAATCCATTTGCCTATGAATTCCGGGAGATTTACAACGAAGATATCAACTTTGACCCAAGTACAGATGGTGAAGTGATTTCTTCAAAACCTGGCGTGGTGATGACTTATCTCTTTACTTTTCTTCCTTCGATCACCTATAATTTTCAATTCTGATGAAATCAAGCTTGAAGAAATCGACACACACTTGGATGATTATCCGTGAAGCGAGATTCCTCCCGATAGCTATCGGGATGGCCTTAAAAAATCAAATCATAATCATATGAAAAGACTGGCGGGAATTTTAATTGCGATTTTATCCTGGTCTTGTCAGGAAGAAGTGGAAATGCCTTTGGGTGAAAAAGAGAACTTGGTCCCGACAATTGAGGCTCACTGGACGGATCTGGGGATTTACAATACGGTGAAAATCACGCTTTCCAAAGATTACTATGATTCCACGGATGTGGAGGTCATTAATGATGCGGAAGTTTATATCACCATACCGGAAACCAATAAAGTCATCCCTTTCATTTTTATCTGGGATTCAAATATTTATCGCCCTGCAAATCCGCTGGATCGTGCGGAAGTGGGAGAAAAGTACCAACTACATGTCAAATGGAAGGATAACATCTATGTATCAGAAGGAGTGATGCTTGAGCCTCCGATTGTAGATAGCGTCACGTGGAGTTTTGAGGAAGAGCGGCTTTTTCGCGAGGAAGGCTTTTACATAAAAGTTTATGGTCAAATCCCTTTCGAAGAAGATAATAATTATCGGATAAGAGTAATTGAAAATGATACTCTGAAAAATAATCGTGAGGATTACCTGCTTTTCGACGACACGTTTGGATTGACCTTTTTCGAAGAAGGACTCGAATTAAACTATGCATTCGAAGAAAATGACCGAGTACGGTTGGAGCTCTATCGGCTAAATCGCGACGCATTTGATTACCTCAATCAATTGGTCAACCTGCTCTTCAGTGACGGAGGACTTTTCAGTCCACCTCCCCAAAATCCGGACACCAATATCAAGGTAGTGAAGGGGAACCCTGAGGTTTTGGGATATTTTTCAGTCTCCCCGGTTTTGACACGGACGATTTTAATTCAGGCTAAATACGATGCAAGCGGAAAAGAATTTGGAAAATAAAGCGGCAAATTATTTTAAAATAAAATTCTTTTATCGTAATATTGCGATGTAATTATGGGCGTAACAAAAACAGACTTATTCACCGCTGAGCAAAATGAGCTCGCTCAATTGGCAAAAGCCATGGCTCATCCTGCCAGGATTGCGATTTTGCAGTATTTGATTGCGAGCAATTCTTGTGTGAACGGAACCCTGGTCCAGGAACTTGGACTTGCGCAGGCTACGATTTCTCAGCATTTGCGAGAACTCAAAGACATCGGCCTCATCAAAGGAACGATTGAAGGTGTGTCTGTCAACTATTGCATTCATGCCGAAAACTGGGAAAAAGTGAAAGGTCTTTTCAACGGGCTCTTCGATCAGTACGCTGCTGCTTGTGGCGACACCTGTTGTTAAAAAAATTTGAATTTATCTATCGTAATATTGCAATCAAATAAAGCTATGAAATCGAGCATGACCCAAGCGACACACACTGGAATGATTATGGGCCATGCGAGATTCCATCTGGCCGCTCAAAAACAAATAATAAGCAGATGAAACTTTCAGAAATCAAATCAAAACTTACGGAACTCAGCCAATTGACTTTCAGACTTCCTGACGGCACTTCCGTTCCGGCTCATTTTCACATCACTGAAGTTGGGCAGATCAACAAGCGATTCATCGATTGCGGAGGAACTCTTCGCGACGAGAAAGCTGTCAATTTCCAGCTTTGGGAAGATGGCGATTACGATCACAGACTTGGAGCAACCAAACTTCTGGACATCATTCAGCTTTCTGAGAGAGTTCTGGGATTGGAAGATCTTGATGTGGAAGTGGAATATCAGGGCGATACGATTGGAAAGTACGGACTGGATTTTTCCGAAGGAGAATTTCATCTTACTGCGAAAATGACTGATTGCCTGGCGAAAGACAAATGCGGAATTCCTTCCCAAAAACCAAAACTCAGTCTTGCGGCATTGACTGCAAATGAGGGAGGATGTTGTACTCCGAGTTCCAGCTGTTGCTAAAAATAGAATACTGAATTTTATGCGAAACTCATTTTTTCCGGCATTGAAAGCCACCATTTCCAAATTGCCTGTGGATCAGATTCCGGCGGAGCGCTTGCAAGTGATCGATAGCATGGCGGATTATATTCTTTCGAAAATCAAATCGAATGAGGAAGTTCGCCTGAATTTCATCTGCACTCATAACAGCCGCAGAAGCCAGTTTTCGCAGATCTGGGGTCAGACTGCAGCTGATTATTACGGGATTCCTGCAGTCTGCTATTCGGGTGGAGTAGAAGTTACTGCATTCAATGAGCGGGCAGTTGCAGCGATCAAGAGAGACGGATTCAAAGTCGTACAGAAAGGCGAGGGAAACCCGGTTTACTTTGTTTTTCATGGGGAAGATTCAGAACCGATCGTGACTTTTTCGAAAGTTTACGATGATCCGATCAATGCCCAAAAAGGCTTTGCCGCGGTGATGACTTGTGACCATGCCGATGAGAATTGTCCTTTTATCCCAGGCACGGAGGCGAGAATTCCGCTGAGATTTGAAGACCCGAAAGCCTTTGATGGGACTGAGTTGGAAGAGAAAATGTACACCGAGCGATCGCATCAGATCGGAGCGGAGTTGTTTCTGATATTCCAAAAAGTGAAAGAAAAGCTATGATTGCTCAGCCAAAGAAACTGAGCTTTCTGGATCGAAATCTGACAATTTGGATCTTTTTGGCAATGTTGATCGGAGTAGGATTGGGCTATTTCTTTCCCGCCGGAAGTAAGTGGATTGACTCGATGAGTTCGGGGACGACCAATATTCCGATCGCAATCGGCCTGATCCTGATGATGTATCCGCCCTTGGCAAAAGTTGATTACAGACTACTTCCAAAAGTTTTCAAAAACGTTAAGGTCCTGAGCATTTCCCTGATTTTGAATTGGATTGTGGGGCCATTTTTGATGTTTTTTCTGGCTATCACTTTCCTCCGGGATTACCCGGAATACATGGTGGGTTTGATTCTGATCGGATTGGCAAGATGTATCGCGATGGTTTTGGTTTGGAATGATTTGGCTGAGGGAAGCAGCGAATATGGCGCGGGATTGGTTGCGCTCAACAGCATTTTTCAGGTATTCGGATATAGTTTTTATGCCTGGCTTTTCATTACCATTCTTCCTCCATATTTCGGTTTCGAAGGTGCCATTGTTGATATTTCTATTTGGACCATTGCAGAAAGCGTCTCGATTTACCTCGGGATTCCATTTCTGGCTGGATTGCTTAGCCGGATTTTCCTTCCAAAATGGAAAGGGGAGGACTGGTACAAAAATGTCTTTTTGCCCAAAATTGGTCCGATCACTTTGATTGCTTTGCTTTTCACTATCGTCGTGATGTTCTCTTTGAAAGGTGAATTGATCGTGACGATTCCGATGGATGTGTTAAGGATTGCGCTTCCGTTGCTAGTCTATTTTATGATCATGTTTGGACTTGGGTTTTTCTTCAGCAAGGCGATGGGTGCACCTTACGATCAGAATGCTGCGATTTCTTTTACCGCTGCCGGGAATAATTTCGAGCTGGCGATTGCAGTTGCGATTGCCGTATTCGGATTGAATTCCGGACAGGCTTTTACTGGCGTGATTGGTCCTTTGGTGGAGGTTCCGGCTTTGATTTTGTTGGTCCGAGTGGCTTTCCGATGGAGAGAGAAGTATTACCATAAAGGTGTAAATAGACAATAGTCGAAGGTCTATTGCTTGGGTTTAACTTAGCTCCACCATTTCCACATACACCCCCAACAAAATATGCCATAACAGGTAATGGCAAAGTCGGATACTGAGGGAAGCCAAAAATCCTGCTTTTTTGAAAAAAACGGCCTGTAGAAAGTTCATCGCAAAGCCTGAAAACAAGGCATAAATAACAAACCAGATTTCCCCTGAAGGAAATTGTTCCAAAGGTTCGCGAAGAGATGATAATACTGCCAGTATCCAAAAAGTCTGATTCAGGTATTTTCCATTTTTGATTTTGGAAGCGATAAACAAACCCAGCGTAATCGGAATCAAACGATAAAAAACCTCTATTTCGAAAGCTCCTGAAAAGTAAAGAAAGATCGAGTAGGGGAACGGCTGGAGAAATGGTGGAAGCTCCGAATATGGTTCAGGATGCAGGATAAACTTAACAATCAAAACGTCAAGGATCCCAAAAAACAAACCGATAAGCATTGGAATCAGAAACCTATTTTTAGAATTTACCTGTGGATCCAGGAATTGAGGGATTTTAGCTTTTTCAAACAGGAAGATAAAAGGCAGCCCAATTATCAAGATCAGAACATTACTCCAATCCCAAATTCTGAGCATTGAGTATGGTTCCACAAGGTTATTTGCAAACCAAATTCCAAATCCGCTGATGCCCAGCATCAGGATATAAAGTAGGATTGAATTTTTTTGATCAGTAGTTAACAGGTTCATTTTTAGGATTCAATAAAGAATTTCAATCAATATTAAACAGATGATTTATTGAAGAAAAAGGTTGCATTTCGCAGGATCTAAAAAAATATCGTAGAATTACGAAAAAATCGTAGGAATAGTAGAACCAGAATTATACCTTGGTTTCATGAACGAATTATCACAACACGAAGAGAGTATCATGCGGATCTTTTGGAAAATGGAGCGAGCTCTGGTCAGAGATGTTCTAGAGCAACTTCCCGATCCCAAACCTCCTTATACCACCCTAGCTTCCAACATCAAATTGATGGAGAAAAAAGGCTATCTGGGACATAGACTTTACGGTACGGTCAACGAATATTTTCCGCTGATAACTCAGGGAGAATACAGCAAAAAGAGCATCAATCGAATGGTGAATCAATTTTTCGAAGGATCGGTGGGTAATTTCCTTTCATTTATGGTCAAAGAAAAGAACATATCCGACAAGGAAATTCAGGATTTGCAGAAGCTTATTGACGACTACGAAAACTCCGGAAAATGATCAACGAATCCCTGAACTATCTTTGGGAAGGAAGTCTTTGCCTTGCCCTCGCCTTTGTTTTTTACAAGGCTTTTCTTGAGAAACTCACCTTTTTCAACTGGAATCGGGCCATTCTCTTATTTATGCTGGTTTCCGCATTGGTGATTCCTTTGCTTTCTTTTGATTTGGCACCGAATCAGACAGGAATTCAGGAATTCAATCTTCCGGTTTTCTGGGTAGGAGAACAAATTCAGGAAGACTCGGGGTTTTGGATTTGGTCTTTGACTTGGCAAGAAACCCTTTTCGGAGTTTATGTTTTGGGATTGATCGTGGCGGTTGGAAGATTGACTTTGGGATTGATCAAGCCGATTTTCCAACTCCAGATGGTGGAGAAATTTACTTACCAGGGGATGAAAATAGCGGTGCATCCAAGCTTTGAGCCTGCGTCGTTTTTCAATTACATCTTGCTGCCCAATTTTGATCCGGAGAATCCCGATCTGGATCAGATTCTTCTGCATGAATCAGTTCATGTGGAGAAAAAACATACCTGGGATTTGCTATTGCTCCAGTTTGCCAAAGCTATTTTTTGGTTCAACCCGCTTATTTTTCTCTACGAGCGCTCGGTGCGGGAAGTTCACGAGTTCCAGGCGGATCAGGGTGTGACCAAATCCTATTCTCAAATCGCATATTCCAGACTCTTGCTTCGGTTGCTTACCAAGCAAAGCAGCTGGCAGTTTGTCAATAGTTTCAACCAATTCCAAACCAAAAAACGCATTATCATGATGACAAAAACCAACTCAAAAACTATCCAAAAAGCCAGATTCCTGCTGGTATTGCCTCTGCTGGCGGTGTTTTTATTTGTCTTTTCCTGCGAAATGACTGACCAAGCTGAAATCGAAGGACCAACTCAGGTAGAGGCTTCAAAAAATAAAGTCGGACCATCTGATTTACTCTCCGTATATGATGATAAAGCTAAGGATGGAAATGAAATTTTTGATGTGACGGAAGTGCAACCTATTCCTCCCGGAGGAATGGAAGGCTGGAATCAGTATCTGGCAAGCAACCTGAAATATCCTGCTGAAGCCAGGGAAATGGGGATCGAAGGAACCGTGATTCTTGTCTTCGTGATCAATTCAGACGGATCAATTTCCAATGCGGAAATATTAAGAGGAATTGGGGGAGGATGCGACGAAGAGGCATTGAGAGTGGTTCAAAACTCTCCAGACTGGAAACCAGCAGAGCAAAGAGGCAAAGTGGTCAATTCAAGAATGAGACTGCCAATCCGATTCAAACTAGGTTAATATTTAATTATGGTTTAAATTCATAAAAGCAACAGATTCAGTCAGTTGCTTTTTTCTAAACTTCCAAGATTCATTCTGAAAGTAATTATGAATCTATCCTTTCACTTAAATTTTTACCCTATGAATAATTACTCATCTAGAAATTCGGGCTTCATTTACTTATCGATGATTGCCTGCATGTTTTTATCCATTGCTTCTTTCGCTCAAAAAGAAACCGAAAGCCACAAAGTAAAGGGTCGTGTAATCGGTGAAAATGACCAGATAATTAAAGGTGCTTCTATCTTGATCAAAGGCACAACTTCAGGGACAGCCTCGGATTTGGAAGGAAATTTTAAACTTACTGTCCCTTCAAAAAATGGTGTATTGGTGGTAAGCTTCGTAGGGTATCAAACCAAGGAAGTGTCCATTGATGGAAAGAGCAATTTTGAAATCACATTAAAAACAGAAGAAAGATCCATCAAATCCGGTAAGGAAATTTCAGGAGTTTTTGACAAGGTGGAAGTAATGCCAAGACCGAAAGAGGGGGATGATGGATGGAACGAATTTTTGGCAAAGAACATGAAATATCCTACAAATGACCGGGCTTCGGATATTCAAGGTACAGTCATCGTAGGTTTTGAAGTCCATGAAGATGGCTCCCTCCAAAATTTCGAAATTCTAAGAGGATTAGGCGGCGAATGTGACGAAGAAGTAGTTCGAGTGATGGCTGCAGGTCCTGCTTGGCAGCCGGGAATGATTGGTGGTGAAGCAGTGAAAACCAGAATGAGTCTTCCTATTCATTTTGTTTTGAAAAAAGAAGATGGTGTTACCTCTTACAATCAATTATTTGAGAAAAGCATCGCCGACCAGTACGGTAAAAATTATCTCATGGTAGTTGGCTACCAACCGAGAGCATCATTGCGGTAATCCAAAATTAGAATGTATTCTCCTTTGGCAAAAAATTAGAAACTCCTTATTCTGATGACTAGACATAACTTAAAGACTATCCAAAATTCAAGGTTCCTGCTGGTTTTGTCTTTAATGATGATGGAGTTACTTGTCTTTTCCTGCGAAAGTAAGAAAGAAAGTTCCCAGCGGTTAAAGAGTTCCGTGAAGGAAGAAATTGCCCAATTTCCTTTGAATCAAATTCCTCACCCGAATCCGCCACTTGTAGATGATTTCCGAAAGACTCCGAGGATTTCAACAGCCGACGATGTGTATGACATCGTAGAAAACCCACCATTGCCAACAGGAGGAGTGGAAGGATGGAACCAATACCTGGCTTCAAGTATCAGATATCCGGTTTCGGCAAGAGAAAAAGGGATTGAAGGAACCGTAGTTGTAGGTATTGTGGTCAACAAAGAAGGTAAAATAACGAATGCAAAAATCCTCAAGGGAATCGGCGGTGGATGTGACGAAGAGGCTTTGAGAGTAATTAAGAATTCTCAGGATTGGGAACCTGGTCAACAAGGTGGGAAAGAAGTAAATGTCAGAATGAGACTGCCGATTCATTTCAAATTGGAACAGAAAGCAGAATTCAAACAAGTAGCAAAAACAATCTCTTCAACTTAAAAACTTTCAAAATTCGAGTATGCCGGTTGGAAATGAAACTTCATTTAACCGGTGAAAGATCGTGCTAAAAAATCAACAAAAACTAAAATCAACAAACTATGAAAAATCAATCTTTGCCAAAGTTTATGCTAGTCTTCATGTTTCTGTTTGCCTGGATGGCAATTCCTTCAGAGGTGATCGCGCAGGAAGTCCATGAAAAAGTCGACGAAATGCCTGTGCCTCCCGGAGGAATGGACGGTTGGATCAAGCATATGACCGAAAACCTGAAATACCCACAAGCTGCCCGAGATGCGAAAATAGAAGGAATGGTTGTTTTGACTTTTATCGTGAAGGAAGATGGCTCTGTAAGTGACGTAGAAATCCTGAGAGGAATCGGTGCAGGTTGCGATGAAGAAGGCAAAAGAGTCGTAGAAATCTCTCCGAAATGGACACCTGGCAAAATCGCAGGGAAGGCTGTTAATACCCGAATGACTTTGCCGATCAATTTCAAATTGAGCTGAAAGCTAAACCAACTAATTTAAAAAAGCCGCTGGAATCCATGGATTCCAGCGGCTTTTTTAAATTATAGATAGAAGATGAGAGATAGGAGATAGGGGATAGAAAATCAGAAATATCCGCCGCCGGAAGTGTCTTCACTTCTGGCCTCTTAAAGATGCAAGAAACAAGAAGCGAGAGGAAGGAAATCTGAAATCATAACTCAAAACTCCACACCTTCCAATCTTCCAACTTCCTACCTCCAAACATTGGTCAGCTGGCATCCATCATTCCTTAATCCATCTTATCCCCAAAGAACACAGCATTCAGAAATAGCTTATTCGTTCCGAACCAGGTTCCGCGGAAATTAGGACTATCGAAGAAATGGATCACTCTTCCCTGACCTACAGAGGAGATCACCACGCCTGCACTTTGCTTCTCCGCCGCCGGAAGTGTCTTCACTGCCGGCTTTTTTTAGATGGTGGCTTAACAAATTTTGATATCAAATCCCCCTTGCCCCCTTTGAAGATGATTTGTCTTCCAAGTTAGTGCCTGGTAATAAAGGGGGAGTTGCCTCTACTTCCAACTTCCAACTTCCCACCTCCAAACCTCCAACTTCCTTAATTCATCTTATCCCCAAAGAACACAGCATTAAGGAACAGCTTATTCGTTCCGAACCAGGTTCCGCGGAAGTTAGGACTGTCGAAGAAATGGATCACTCTTCCCTGACCGACAGAAGAAATCACCACGCCTGCACTTTGCTTCACCAATTCCAGATTTGACTTGGAAATGTATCCTCCAAGTAATGGATTTGCAGTGTATTTCACAGGAGTAAGGTATTTATCTTGGCTTGGTTTCACGAAGATGTTCGTGTTTCTGTAAACAGGAAGATTCTTGCGATGATAACCGTAAGCGATTGGATGTGTCAGATCGAGCTCTGCCATGTAGATACTTCCGCCCACTTCTTTGGCACCTTCGAAATCATTTCGGGTTGAGAATGGTAGAGAATCCGGATCGGTATTTTCTCCTTCTTCCACCAAAGCCTCCTTGGTGATTCCTTTTTGATTCAGCCAAAGGCTCGCACTTTTCATGGAGATCACGGTTCCGCCACGGTTTACCCAGTCTTTCAGATGATTCACAACGCCTTCGGAAAGTGAATTGTAATTTCCGGAAGGCATGATCAGCGTGTTGAAATCATACAAATTAATCCGACCGATTTGCTCGGTGCTTACTTTGGTGATAGGCATTCCCACTTGGCTGTCCATCAAATACCAGATTTCGCCGGCTTCATTTGCTTGGATTCCGGTGCCGAGGATCATCAGAACTTTCGGTTCGGTCACAGCACCGACAAGGTTGGAACCCAAATCGATTCCAGCCAGATTCAATCCGGTTGTAGTTGCGAAAACTTTCTGATTATTGGTTACTGCCAAAGCCTGAATCGTGCTTGTCACTTTTTCAGCCTCCTGTTTCTGGAAACCCATAGGAATCATCAGCGTTCCTGCCGGAAAATCCTTTCTGCCATCCTGGGTTTGTGAAGCAAAAGCTCTGTTGATTGTTTCCACATGTACACCGGCCTTCTGCAATTCAAAAAGCATCTTCGGCGCATAGTAATCCGACCAATCGATCAGGTACGCATAAGCTTTTCCGGAAGGAAAAACATGGGCAGGGGCAACAACTTCCGTCACTTGATTTCCGGATTTCGTTGTGGCAGATTTTGAATAAGGCATTCCATACGCATGAGCCATTGTCCAAGCCGACGCATCGTAGAATACAGAATCTGCAAATTCCTTCACTTCCTCAAACATGGTGCGGACCATTCTATATTGAGGTTGCGCGGTAGGAACTACCCAAGATTTACCTTTTTTGAATGAGTAACCGCCAGCGTTGATATCCGCTGAGTTTTCATAAACCTTGATCTGATGATCGAGCAGAAATTTTACAAAAAGTCGGTTTCTGCTTTCGTCAAATTCATCTCCGAACACGTAGTTTTTCGCAGCATCTTTCGATCCTTCAGCAACGGCTGTCTCAAAGAATTCTCGAAGATAATCGTGCATGTAAACTCGATTATCCAAAGCTGCTTCCATCGTAGCCAAAGAACTTGAAACATGGTTTCGGATGGTGAACGCAAAAGTCATATCTCCGCGCTGGGTTGCCTGAACATGCCCGCGGCTGCTTGCCTGCTCGAATACCAATCCCAATCCGCCATGAATGTCCGGATACGTAGATCCGTAGCCAGGATAGCTGTTGTCAAAGACCTCTTTGGACCAATATAAGCTTCCGATTTTATCGAGGTATTTGGCAAAATAGGCTGCGAATCGAACGTTGATATCGTCGTAGTTTTTACGGGGTACAACCGGATTTTCACTTCCAAATGGTTTTGTTGGCTCAAAGAAATGCGTGCTGTTTGGACCCATTTCATGGAAGTCTGTTGTCACATTTGGCAGCCAGGTATGATACCAGGCCACTTTCACCTGAGATTCAGGATGGGCGAGAGGCAACCAGTCTCTGTTCAAATCGAACCAATAATGATTGGTTCTTCCGGCTGGCCAGGCTTCGTTATGCTCACGGTCGAGCGGGTCAGCTACCGGAGGAAAACCTTTGTTTGAGTTTGCCCAATGGCTGTGGCGGTCACGACCATCCGGATTGAGAGTTGGGTCAATATGGACCACAGCATTTGCCCGCAGGTTTTTCGCCAGATCAGATTGCGAAGCCATCAACCAATACGCAGTCAGCATTGCTGCCTCTGCAGAAGACGGTTCATTTCCGTGAACCCCATATCCCTGGTGGATGATGGAAGGCATGGAATTTACATCGGGTTTTGCCTGACTCGGATCAGCAAGCTGAAGCTGGGTTTTTCGGATTCCCTCCAGATTTCCCATGTTGGCAGGGGAGGAAATGGTCAGAATTACTTTCGGTCTTCGCTCGTGAGTGTAGCCGATTGTCTTCAACTCGGCCATTTCGCTGATTGCGTCCAGCTTTTCGAAGTACTTGATGATCAAATCATAGCGCGTATGCCAGTCACCGATCGGGTAACCCAGAAACTGGGAAGGAGAAGGGATCGCCGGATCAAACTTTTCCCCGGGGAAATAATATTCCTCCTGGGCAACCGCTGAAACCGATAAGATCAAACCTAAAAAAAGGCTGAGTAGTGGTTTTTTCATATGATAATAAGTTGATTTTTTATGGCCTAATGGAATCTCGCATTTTTATCCATCCTTCTGTGAGTTGGATGCATCATGCTTGATTTCATCTGTTTATTATTGTTTTTTTATGGTCAGATGGAATCTCGCATAGCAAATAATCTTCACAGTGTGTTACGACCTTCGTCATGCTCGATTTCATGTAAGCATATTTTCTGAAAATTAAGAAACGAATCGTCTGCTGCAATCAAAAATCCATCAATGGTTTTTTGATTGGGGGTTTTTGGGTTAATTTATTGCTTTTAGTTCTTACCCCTAAATAATCTACAGTATGAAAGTGAAATTACTATCCTTTGCTATTACAGGCTTCGCATTGAGCATGAGCTCTTTGGCTTTGGCACAACAAACCACTCCACCGCCATTGCCTCCTCAGGCAACTGAATTTTACACGCCCGTTCCTCCAAAAGTTACCGCAGGAACGCACAATACAAATCCTCCATCGGATGCGATTGTCATTTTTGACGGAACAAGTTTGAATGGATTTGTAAGTGCAAAAGACGGAAGCAGCCCGGCAGAATGGCTGATTGAAAACGGAGAATTGGTTGTCGTGAAAGGCAAAGGAGATCTCCAGTCCAAACTTCCTTTTGGCGATGCGCAGTTTCACGTTGAATGGTCCGCACCCACCACTATCGTAGGGGAAGGTCAAGGTAGAGGAAACTCAGGTTTCTTCCTGATGGGAATTTACGAAGTGCAGGTTTTGGACAGCTACGAAAGCAAGACCTACACCAATGGTCAGGCAGGAAGTATCTACAAGCAGCATCCTCCGTTGGTCAATGCAACTCGTCCTCCGGGAGAGTGGAACTACTACGATATCATTTTCAAAGCTCCAAGATTTGACAAAAATGGCGTTTTGACTTCTCCGGCTACAGTTACCGTGATGCACAATGGAGTATTGGTGCAGAACAATGTCATCCTGAAAGGCCCAACCGAATACATCGGAATTCCTAACTACAAGGCGCACGCTGAGCAATTGCCTATCAAACTTCAGGATCACGGGAATCCGGTTAGATTTAGAAATATCTGGGTGAGACCGCTTTAATCAGTTTGCAGTGATCAGTTTTCAGTAGGCAGTAGCCCTGCAAACTGCCTACTGGACACTGGCAACTTTTTCAATTAACCATTAACCAATAACCCAATAACATGAACTCAAGAAGAAAATTTATACAGAACACCATGCTGATCGGGGCAGGGATGAGTTTGCCCCAGTTCGTAACAGCTGCAGATTTCGGGACTTTCACCCGTAAAATCGGACCCAATGACCAAATCAATTACGGCCTGATTGGCTGCAAAGGAATGGGTTGGTCCAATATGAACGCCCACTTGAAAATGCCCCAGGTAAACTGTGTGGCTTTGGCAGATGTGGATCAAAGCGTGTTGGATCAGCGAACAGAAGATGTATTTAAGCTTCGCGGAACCCGACCAAAGCAATACAAGGATTATAGAAAAATGCTCGAGGATCCGAATATCGATATCGTCATCATCGGAACTCCGGATCATTGGCATTGCCTGAATATGGTGGATGCAGTTTCTGCAGGAAAGCATGTCTACGTGGAGAAGCCGATTGCTAATACTATCGAAGAGTGCCAGATCATGGTAAAAGCTCAGGAGCGCTATGGCAAAGTAGTGCAAGTGGGACAATGGCAGCGTTCAGGTTCCCAGTATGCTGAGGCGATTGATTATGTAAAATCAGGCAAACTCGGCCAGATTCGTTTGGTAAAATGCTGGGCGTATCAGGGTTGGATGAAGCCGGTTCCGGTGGTAGCCAACAGCGCGCCTCCTGCAGGTGTGGACTATGATATGTGGCTCGGTCCGGCTCCGAAAAGAGAATTCAACGCGAACCGTTTTCACTTCAATTTCCGTTGGTTCTGGGATTATGCAGGTGGTTTGATGACAGATTGGGGAGTTCACGAGATAGATATCGCCCTCTTTGCTATGGGAGTTTCTGCGCCAAAATCAGTGATGGCTTCCGGTGGAAAATTTGCCTATCCCGATGACGCATCCGAAACTCCGGATACCCTACAAACTGTGTACGAATACGAAGGATTCAATATGCTTTGGGAACATGCCACCGGAATCGATGGCGGTAACTACGGCACAACCGAAGGAATCGCATTCATCGGAAACAATGCAACTCTTGTAGTAAACAGAGGAGGTTGGAGAGTGATTCCTGAGAATGAAACGATTGAGGGAAAACGCACTCCAAAAGTAGCTGAAGTGGCTTTGATCAAACCAAACGGAAGTGCGCTGGATCTTCATGCGGTCAACTTCGTGGAGGCTGTCACTGCAAATGATCCAAAGCTGCTGAAGTGCGCAATCCAAACCGGATCCGTCGCTGCGATCAATGCTCAGATGGGAAATATCGCTTACAAAACCGGTAAGAAAGTTTATTGGGATGCTGCCAAAAATCAGTTCACCGACTCAGAAGCTAACCAGTTAATGAAGGCGCATTATCATAATGGATGGAAGTTGCCTACGGTGTAACGTCTGCGAGCGGTAACCGTCATTGCGAGGGAGGAACGACCGAAGCAATCTCATTGGAAATCAGAAGTCAGAAATAAAAAATATGAGCCCTCCGGAGAGATTTGGAGGGCTTTTTTTTGATTTATCGTCTCCTCCCGAAATAAAAAAATCGGTCTTTCTATCACCCCTGAAGAAAGACCGGTTTCTAAAAATTTCTCAACACCGGGACTTAACCCGTCTCAATATTACACTTGTATCCTGCACAGAATGATTTCAATGAACAAACGTGGCATCTGATTGAATATCCGTTTGCTCTTCGAAACTAAAGAGCAGGAGCGTGTTTGCCTTTATTACTCCCGAGAGGATGGCGCGAACAGGGAACAGATGTCAGGTTGGCGATAGAGCTGTTTGTCGTCCCGCAATACTTGCAGGTGTAGCGAGACTTTTCAGTTCCTTCGTAGAGTTTATGCCGGCCTTTGTTTGGTCCATCGGGATGCCGGGAACAAGGGATGCTTGTAAGGTTGTTTACCGAGGAGTGTTTGGTTCCGCAATATTCGCAGTAGTAGTTTGGCATATTGATTTAACCTTTAGGGAGAATTTTTGGGTTTAATTGATCAGGTTGGTTTCACATAGATGTAAATTTCTTCACCAATTGGTCAATTCCACTTTTTGCTTTTTGAACATTAGCCAATGCCCAATTCAAGTCTATTTGATTGTTTTGGATATGGATAGATTGAGTCAACCAGATTTCCGGGTTAATCTTGCCTTTGGATTGATTAATCCTTCGGAGAGTGACTCCGACATTATCTGGACAATTAACTACTTGTGCAATCTGCACGTCAGTCAGTAGATGTTTAAAAGTGGTAAAAACCCACTCCGAACCATAGATATGTTCGTAGTCATAAAGTTCACCACCATTTAGGATCTTGCCTGTATAGCAATCTTTAAACAAAGCATTTCCATTGCCTCTTTTGACAGCTGCCTGATGCATGGTGGCTTTGACTTGGTTAAAGACACGGTCAATTTTAAAACGGGAGTAGGGGCGGTGGGGGTTATTGGTTAGATTATCCAACTTGCAATTCATTTTTGTCAAAAAACTCAACTTTGAAACTCCACTTCCTTTTGAAATTGAAACCTGCTTGAGATTCAAATAGGTTTAATACTTTTAAATCAATATTAGCACTGAGATCTATGGTTTCAGCGAATTCTTCTAAAGTTTGATTTCCATTTATTCTTCCATCAATCACATTCATTAAGCTTGGGTAGTCAGGTAAAAATTCCAATCTTTTCAAACATAGAGCTGGTTGAAAGGAACCTTTATTATATTCTTTTTTCCTTAACGTTTCACGCTCGTACTTAACTGATATATTTCCCTTTCCTTTTAGCGGTATGTCACCCCCTATGATTCCTTCAGTTTTCTTAATATCTTCAATCATTATACTTTTTGCGCCTAGAAGTTGGAAAGAATTAATAGCTTCTTCTAAAATTGATGATTTTATTAACTCACTAAAATTTGATAGGGGAACCAATTTCTGAGGATCTTTTGGATGTTCACAATACAAACCAGTAGTGAACTTACCATGGATTCCTCCATAATGGCTATTTTCAGGCAAGGATTTCTTTTCTATTATTATAAATTCTGATCCACCTTTTGATTCAAGTATTTTTTTAAAACTGATTTCCTTTAGCAAAAAATCATCAAAAAGGCCATAAAAAAGATCTGGAGCTGAGTTTATGATTGCATAATTTCCTTTTACGGTATCTTTTGTAAAAACAATTTTTTTTGTATCATCATTACTACCTAAGGAGGTCACCTTAAGTTCAAAATCATTAGATTCTGTGATAGATTTGTAAATTTCGAAACCAATAAAAGTAGCAACTCCAATTGATGCAATAGGAGTAAGCCAAAGCAATTTTTTGTTTTTATTTAATGTATCTGAAATATTTTTTGAATAATCAAAATTTTTCTTTGTTTTAATAATAGAATAAATTCCATGAGGTTGATCATTCTTAAATTCGTCTATTAATCCATAAAATCTCATATATTTTTTTTATTAATGTTTTCTTGTATCTAATTATAATTAAAGAGATTTTTTTTGAGGGCTTAAAATAATTGGTTCTTCGGGGTCATTTAATAAGTTTATTTTGAAAAACTTTTGTCATAGTAAGCCTTTTTTTCTACTTAAATTATTTTAATGGCATTCAAAGCATAGACAATTGTGAAAAGACGAATCGTAGCCAAATTCACGGCAGTCAGTATTTAGAAATCCCCTAGCGTTTTTTATTTGAATATGCAGAATTGAAAAAGATTAATGACTTAAATGTATAAGTGTAGGATTATGAGGTACAATTGTAAATTCATTATTATGTGAATTAATTTTAGGTCGACAACCTAAATTTCTATTTTTTTTTATCCTGATTCCCTGTCAGCTTACACAAAAAAAAACCGGACCTCCTCCACTCCTGAAACAGTTCCGGTATTCTAAAAATTTTGATTTAAAACTTGTTGAAGTTTCCTCCCACAGCGTTATGCTTCAATATTACAATCTATTTGGCATGGGGTCAGCCGAACCGTACAACTGTTTTGAATGAATGTATAGCTGAACTTTCCCTGCTACATCCGTTGGGAATATGGAATTATTAGAGTGACCGAATATCCATCTTCGCTTTGTTGGATAGTTAGATTGTCTTCTGAATATCCCGGAAGTAGACTCAGTTTTTTGCGGATCAGGTTGATTCCTTTTGAATCGTGATTGGGTTGGGTGGATAGGATGCTGCCGTCTCCATTGTCTTTGACCTGACATTTGATCTGAGTCTCTGAAATCAGGTTGTAATCGATCCTCAATCTGGGATTTGGGTGCTCGGAAGAAAAGGCATGCACAAACACATTCTCCACCAACGGCTGGATCAGCATAGGGGAAATGAATATCTCGTTACTTCGATCGAGCGCATCTCCTGTGATTTCCCAGTTCACGCGGTTGTCCATTCGCATATTTTCTACCTCGATGTACTTGGTAAGATACTCTACTTCTTCCGCAAGGGAGATCTGAGATTTGGTGCTTTGATCCAGGGTGCTTCGGATCAGGGAACTGAACTTGCTTAAGTAGGAGAGTGCCTGCTGGGTGTCGTTTTTGAGAATGTAATATTGAATGCTGTTGATGGCATTAAAGGTGAAATGCGGGTTCATCTGGGAGCGAAGGGCTTCCAGTTTGATTTCCGTCAGGCGCTGATTAATCAGGGATTTTGCTTTGAATTGCTCGCTTCGAATTCTATAAACAAGGAAAAACAATCCCGCCAGACCCAAAACTACGAGCAAAATAAACCATAGCTGGAGGTAAAATGGCTTATCTATTCGGAAGTCCAAAAGGGGAATCTGACTCAAGGATCCTGAATGAAAATCCCAAACCTCAACTTCCAACTGATACTTACCCGCTGGCAAAAATGGCAGTTCCAAAACCGGATCGCTGAAATATTCCGTCCAGTCTGCCTCTGGCTTCAACCGATATCGGTAGCGAATCTTGTCCGAACCAAGTTGACCGGTCGGTTTGAACCGGAGAGATAGAGTATTCTGGCCGGAACCGAGTTCCAAGTGTCTAGGCTGAAAAGCGAACCAGTCGAAATATTCTCTGGAAATTGGCTGATGGTTGATTTTCAATTCTGTGATCGCGAGTCCAATCGGATCAGATTGGTTTTGGATAAATTCGGGCAGATTGACTGTATAAAATCCTTTGGTTGTACCCAAGTACAGTAAATCTCCGATACGCTTGGCGCTCAAAAACACCTTTTCATAAAAGCCTTGTTCTTCGTCGCGAAACCTGTTTTTCTCTCCCTGAAGAATATGGATTCCCTTTTCGGTCACGACCAAAATAGCATCCTGATAGGATTCGATCGCCAGGATCGAAGTGCCTTGAAGTTCCGCTTTGTCCCACTTTCGCAGAATCTCAAAGTTCGGGTAAGGGCGGATTTGATATAGCTCTCCAAACTCGGTTCCGACCAGGACCTCACCGTTTTCCAGGACATGAAGGGATTTGAATTTGGCTTCGTCCCAGATTCCTTCCTTGAGATAGGAAAAGAATCGGTTTCCGTCCCAATGATAAAAACCATGAAATACGGATGCCAGGTAGGTTTGGTCTTTTCCCGGGACCACTTTGGCAATTTGAAGCGGAGTGGAAGAATCCTCGGGAGGAAAATAGGTGTAGTTGAATTCCGAAGGATTTTCATACATCCTCACTCCGGCGTATGGGTTGGTTTCCAGAAGTTTACCGTCCGGTGTAAAACCCATACTATAACTGTGAACCGGGAGATAATTGGTGATTTTTCCATCCATGTTCAATTGGAAAATGCCCAGATTTGAATTGATCCAAAATCCGGTTGGCTGTAAGTGAAGCTCATAAAATTCCAGTTCTGCTGCCGGGATTGTTGGATCCAATTCGAAGAATCCATCCATGTGCTTTGGGATTTTCTGGGGAAATCTCTTGTAAAAATCTACCTGAACTTGCTTGAATTGATCGAGGGAAATCTGTCTGTTTTTGAAGGAATTCAAATTTCTTATTTCCAGACCTTGGGAATGCAAAAGCCCCAAGAGTGAATCTTTACCGGCGATTCCTTTGACTTCTTTTTCTCCAAACTCTTCATAGACCAAAGATCCATCTACCCGAACTTTGTAGAGTCCCTTGTCTAAAGTGCCGAGGTAAATCAAACCTCTTTGGGAATCTAGAACACCCGTCTGAATAAACTTCGAATCGATCCCGAATCGATCTGTTTGATCTATCAAGCCGCTTTTTTCCAACTGGAAAATTCCTCCATCTTTTGAAAATAGTCCCGCTGCCAAGAGGTAGGTTTCATGATTTGGTCCGGGGATTTTATTCCAAATAATAGACTGTCCAAAGGATACTTCCGGGGTTTTCCCGGCCAGGAAATCCGAGGTGGAAATGGATTTTAAACTCCCTTTATCGGAAAGAAGCAAGTTTTCTCCTTCCTGGAAAACTGCGTAAATCGGCAACCAATCGTTGATTTTTCGGGTTTTGGGAATTCCGTTTTCCCAAAAAATCTCAAAAGATCCGCTGCGGTAAGTCGAGTAAAAAAGTCTTCCTTCAGCCTCCCAAAATCCAGTGGTGTAGTTGAGATCGGTATTCCTGATGGAGGAAGCGATGGTGGTGATTTCCAAAGTTTCCAGATGAATCATACTGATTCCGTCTTCGGTCCCGATGAGCATGAAGTCACCAAATGGATAAAAATGGCGGATTCGGTTGTCTCCTAATCCATCTTCCTCCCGGATAATCTTGAAAGTATTGCCATCAAAAAAGCTGACACCTCCTCCATAGCTTCCAAACCACAAGTGATTGTTTTTATCCTCAGCCATTGCCCAACAGCTGTTGAAAGCGAGGCCGTCAGTTTCGTAGAAGTTTTGAAAAAACCCGTTTTCCAATTTGGAAACTCCATTTTCGGTTCCGACCCAGAGGATTCCGCGGGAGTCAAGCAGGAGGGAACGGATCGCATTATTGGGCAATCCATCAGCGGTGGTGTATTGCCGGAATGGGAGTTGCTGGGAATATCCCCACTGAACCGAGAGGAAAAAAATGAATACCAGTCTGAAGATTTTTTTAAACAAAGCGCTTGGTCAGGTTGGTGTTTTTACGGACCGAAACGGAAAGTTTTTCTCCGGATTTCAAAACCAAGAAGTTGTCTACTTTATCATAACGCTGGATTTTGGACACATTGACGGTGTAGGATTGATGTACACGGATAAAAAGGTTAGTCGGTAATTTGGCTTCCACTTGTCCGATTGCTTTGGAAATCAGGAGCGGTCTACCTCCCTCCAATACCACCGTAGTGTAGTTTCGGTCGGCCTTGAGGTAAAGAATTTCATTGAAATGGACGAATTCCAGTCCTTCCATGGTCGAAAAAGCAACGATCTCCAACCCGTCAAGCTGGCTAGCCAGGCTTTCTAACTTGGATAGAACAGGATCAGCCTTTTTGGAATCCAAATATCGGATGATGGTTTTCTGAAGTTCCAGCGAGTCAATAGGCTTCAGGAGGTAATCAAAAGCGGAATGTTTAAAAGCGTTGATGGCATGATCTTGATAAGCGGTGGTAAAAATCACTTCAAAATCCCGCTGTGGCATAACTTCCAACAAAGCGAATCCATTCTTTTGAGGCATTTGAATGTCCAAAAATACCAGGTCAGGGCTGAACTTTTGGATTGCGGGAATCGCCTGATCAACGGAATTGCACAAGGCTAAAAATTCAAATTTTTCCGGGAACAATCTTTCCAGGAGCATTTTGAGGGATTCGAGGGCGTGACGCTCATCGTCAACAAGAATAACTTTAATCATATGTACCGAATAAGGCTCAAAGTCGGGAAATATCCTTTGAAATCCTTGGATATTGTACCAGTGTCTAATAATTGTAGTTAAATGCAAAAAACCGACAACAGCCGTGCATCTTGGCAAATGATTTTTACTTACAGAGATATAGGATATTAACCCAATAAGTCGGAGAGATATCTCTAAGAATTCATTCCTAAGGAAATTTCAAAGATCTTTTCAAGTAGTCTCAGGCAAAATCCCCAACTCAAGCCTGATTCTTTCCGGTGTGACGGAAAACCCGTTAAGGCTGAAGTTCCTAAACTCCGGCTTTTTCAAAAAGTCTATCAATTCAAAAGGCCTGATTTCTATTTGTTTGATATCCTGATTCCAGTTCAGACCGGGAATGTCGAGTTTGATAAAGGACTTTGCCAGGAGATGTTTCACAAATCCCATTTCGTATTGGATATCGATTGATTTTTTGCTCACGCCGATTATTTCACAAGGAATGTCTGCTTTCGGGGTGATGATCGTAAACCGGTTGATTCCTGTGATATTGATCTTAATATCCTGTTTGGAGTAGTTATCGATCAAAAATTGAATTTCCTTTTCAGTAAGGATGAGTTCCATGGATTATGATTGATTTAAAAAAGGTTGATGTTTTTTCCGATTCCGGACTTATCCTTTTATACGTTTTTGCGGAGGAGGTGAATGAGGGAATTGGGATTTTCTTATCTGAGGCAAAAGGATTTTTCTTAATGATGATCTTAAAAGAAATTTTGAATTCGGTAGTGTTTCAGGGGATTTGAAATGTTTCGGATTAGGGTAATGCCCTAGGGAATTTGCGGTTTTAAGACGCAGTTCAAGCCGTTAAGAAAATGGGTTAGTTCTCGAAGTGGAACGAGAGAAATCCACCCATTTTTAGGATTGAGCAAGGATTAAAATCAAATAGCCAAGGATGTTTCTTTATTTCCATATCACTGCCTATTTGAAGTAAATAACCAGGCATTAAGGTTTTTGGTTACTTTTTGCCTTCAAAAAGTGACGAGAGAATAAGAATGCGAGCAAGGATTGAATTACAAAGGAGCTTCAACTTCTTAAGTTAAGTAGGTATGCTCTTTGTGTCACCCAAAATGATTTTTGATCCGTGAAAGATTGTGAAGACTTAGATTTTTTATAAGTCTATAAAATGAGATTGAAGACTTGGCTATTATACTATTTATCCACCATTGAGCTAACCTGTTATTGGCAACACATTTATTATGAATTGCCTTGAAAACGGCCAAAAAACCAAAATCAACTTCGATCCATTGGTTTCACCCATGGCTATTAAAATTTAACACCCTCAGTGTCAGTTATTTTCGCCGGGAGAATAATGCCTCAGAGGGCATTTTATTAGTCAGAAACCTTCGAGGTTTTGAAAACCTCAAAGGTTTCTTTACTACCAAACCCAGGTTCCGACAGCACCGGGATTCAAACTGCCGGTGAATCCAAATTCTTTATCTTTTACGGTAAATGATTTCGCAGCTTCTGATTCATTCAAGACGATCAAAACCTTCTTTCCGTCAAGTCTCAGAAATGCCACATTGGGTAATCCGTCAATTAGATTACTGTCGATTCTCAGGGAATTTGGCTCGACAAACTTGCTGGCATGACCGATAATGTAATAGGCTGGATTCCTTACGACAGAGTCTGCGTCAATTGTCACTGCACCGAGACATTTGTCGCAACCGCCACGATCGGTATGCGGCGTAAGAGTTGGATTGGAAGTCAGATTCCATTCCAGAACAGTTTTCGCCCAGTTGCGGCTGGCGCCGATTACCAGATTCTTGATATGCCATGGAAGATCTCCTGCGAGATTTCCGGGAGCACCGATCCATTGCTCGGTGAAGTATAGATTCTTGTCAGGATGCGCCTGATGCACTTCCATCAACGCTTCGATTTTGCCTCCATACAAGTGAAAAGCCGATCCGTCGATAAAAGGATTTGCCAGCGAGTCATTCAAAACCGCAATTGGATAATCAGGTCTGTCGGCATTGTGATCATAGACGATGATCTTGGTTTTGATCTCCGCGTCGCGGAAAGCAGGACCTAGGTTTACCCCTATAAATCTCGCCTGTTGCTCAGGAAGCATAAGTAGGGAAGGGTTGTTTCCGGGATGCAAAGGCTCATTTTGGATCGTTAGCGCATCGATTTTGATGCCCTCTTTCTCCATTTCCTGAATGTATTTGACCAAGTATCGGGCATAGGCATCTTCAAACTCGGGTAGCAAAGATCCTCCTCTTGTATCTTTATTGTCCTTCATCCAGGCCGGAGGTGACCAAGGTGAAGCCATCAATTTGATCTCAGGACTGATTGCAAGGATCTCTTTCAAAATCGGAATGACATCGTTTCTGTCCGGTCCCAAATCAAATTTCAAAAGTTCGGGATCTGTAAGCGTGGTGTCTATTTGTCCATTTGCTAATGTATCGGTAATATCATCGTAAGAAAATGGAGTTTCATTCAGGTCGGAAGCAGCCACACTCAGTCTCAGGTAGGAGATTCCAATCTGACCTTCGCCTTTTCCAAAGAGCTCATTCAGTAAGTTTTTTCTGGCGGCTTCACTCATTTGAAGTAAATGAACTGCGCTTCCCTGCGAAAGTGTAAACCCAAAACCATCCATTGTCTGGTAATTTGTTTCCCTATCAATGAGAATTTCAGGGAGATTTTCTTCAGTTGAAAGGATTGGGGTTGGTTGTTTTTGAAGGAGTACTCCTGCAGCAGGATCAGTGAGCCAAAGTTCGACAGGAAGCTCTGTTTTCTTTGCGCAAGCCAGGGAGATAAGAAGGAGAGAGGCGGATAGAAGTTTCTTCATTTTGGGGAAAGAAAAAGCCCTGGAAATATTTCCAGGGCTTGAAATTCATTTTAAAATTTTCAGAATGCAAGCGCAGCCAAGCCTAATTTTGATTTCAGCGGATTGATAGCTTTCAGGACATTTCCAGAGTATTTGTTAAATAAGTCGCTTCCCAAAAGGTCTGTTAGAAACTTGGTTCTGGAGTTTTTAAGATCAAGGATACCTGCCTTTTTTGTGTCTTCAGAATCACTTCCACCGGTGATTTTAAATAGCTGATCTACAAAGCTTTTGTTGTTTGCGCCAAGCTTTGATTTTTGATCCGCGTTCAAAGTCAGTCCGTTTGTGTTGTCCAAAATCCCCAAAACCTGTTTGGAAAGATCAGCAGTGGGCAGCTTTGGAATCTGTGCATGGGCTGTAAATCCTGCAAAAAGAAGCACCAGAAGTGCGAAAAGAAATTTTTGTGTTTTCATAGACAGTTGTTAAATAAGTCAAGGAAAAGTTAGGGAAATAATGAACGACCTTAAAAAAGCGAATCCTGAGTCTCTGCAGACTTTGCTATTTTTTGATCAATCTTCCCAAAACAGGCTTTTTATTTATTGAAAAAGCCTTTTCCCATGTCGATCAGTCCCCCGAGATCCATGCCTCCTTTTCCTTCTTTTCCTCCACCCAAAAGGGAACCCAGAATATCACCAACTCCGCTTCCGCCTCCACCTTTGATTGAATCCACAACCGAAGACATGATATCCTCGTTTGCCTGAGGAGCATCATTTACCTTTTTATTGAACATATTCATCAGCATCGGAAGTGCAGCCGCTGCCATCGTCATGGCCGTTTGGGAATCAATTCCCAGTTTTTCCATCAGATTTTGAGAGACATCTCCTTTCAGATTGTTAATCACAGGACTGGAAGGATCGGTGTCCTTACCGGAAAACATCTCTCTGACAGCACTCAAATCACCCGAGGCAACTTGATTTTTCAAAGAGCTAAGCACGCTTTCCTCTACGATATTGGTAGCCTGAGAAGCTTTCCCGGGATCTACTCCGGCGAGGAGATCCTTCAAAGGACCGTCCGCCATTTTTAATAATTTATCCAGCATAATTTTAAAAGTTTGATTTGATTAAAGTTCTGGAAAACCAAGGGGAAGTCAAAGAGGGATTTTTGAAATAAGAGTTTGAAAGCTGAAGTATGAAAAAATGAGAGGCAAGAATCAAGAGCCAAGAATTAAGATGGGGCAACTTCCTCATATGACCGAAGTCGACAGGTAGCAGAATTACTTTCCCCCTTCAGGGGGTTAGGGGGTAAAAACCGACAACTCACAACCGACTCTCACTTCCCGCTTCCAAAGCATTGCACTCCCATGAAATACGGCATATTGTAAAAGGATTTTTCGCCGTAGACCATCGCGCCGCAACCTAAATATTCATGGTGGGGATTCAATATACTCTTTCTGTGACTAGGCGACTCCATCCAAAGCCTTACAACTTCCCTTGCGTAAGAAAGGTAAGTATGGGGAACGATGACTTCACGTTTGGCACTCGCATAGGTAAAAAGTCCGCTTCGGGGTGGATTTACTTTGCGGCCATTTTGGTATTGAAGTCCATGGCTGGAACTGATATTTTCTGCAATACTCATGAGATTTAAGCCTTCCAGTTTAAACCTGTCCACGATCGTTGATTTTCCTTTGACTCGGCTGACGTGGGAGTAAAAATTATATTTCACCATATCGCTGGCATGATCTGCAGCCACTTTTTCCATCCGATCGTGATGCTTAAGCGGCTTCAATCCATACTTGATCCGCTCCTGATTGGTCACGTAAAACATAGCCGCATGCAGAAGCGGTCTGTCAATATATTTGAAATCGATCGGCAGGTTGATTGCTGGCAATTTCATAAACGAGTTGGTATCATATCGCTTGTAGTCTGCGAAAGTCCAGTTTTGAGCAAAACCCGACTGAAAAGAAAACAGAAGAAGGAGGATCAGGAAACTTGGTCTCAAGGCAATCAGAGCTTTGGGTGAATTCAGGATTGATTGATCTTTAGACGCTGAATTCTTGTGATTATTTTATCTGAACCCTGAGGAAATTTCTAATCTTTTGGATACCTGATTTTTGTAAATTAGATTCTATGCAGGACGCCTCCGAAACTATTTTTTGGCAGTTTGATTCCAAGTTCTGGTTTCTAAAGTTGGGCAGTTCAGCCGCTGGACTATCTCAGGCAACGGCAAACAAGATTCTTATTCAGAAAGGGCTTCATCCCAAAAGTCAGTCCACTTTCAAAAAAGACTTAATCCTTTTTATCAAGCAATTCAAAAGTCCCATCATGCTGCTGATGATCGGGGCAGTGGCGCTTTCGGCTTTTTTGGGTGAAACCTCCGATGTGATGATTATCCTCGCGATTGTCCTCTCGTCTGGTACGCTGAGTTTCTATCAGGAAAGAAATGCAGGAAGAGTCGTAGAAAAGCTGAAGTCCTTGCTCTCGATCAAAAGCACTGTGTTGCGGGACGGGATTCCGCAGGAGATTGTATCCAAAACAATCGTCCCTGGGGATGTCATTATTTTGAATGCAGGAGATATGATTCCTGCTGATTGTATTTTGATCGAGGCTGACGAGCTCCACGCTAATGAATCAAGCCTGACCGGAGAATCCTTTCCCACAAGGAAGGAAGTTGCTTTAGTGGATAAAGATGCCGAGCTGTCCAAAAGGATAAACTGCTTATGGGAGGGAACCAACATTGTAAGCGGAACCGGAAAAGCCCTGGTAATACAGACGGGAGATCATACTTTATTCGGTGCGATAGCCAGGAGTGCAACCTGTGTGGCTGAAACTGCTTTCGAGAAAGGAATCAAGGAATTTGGCTTTTTCCTGATGAAGATTACACTGGTTTTGTCCTTCTTTATTTTGGTGGTAAACCTTCTGAATCACGAGGCGGTGATGGATTCTGCCCTTTTTGCCTTGGCTTTGGCGGTGGGCATGGCTCCTGAGTTGCTGCCGGCAATTACCACAATTGCCATGAGTCAGGGTGCCAATCGACTTTTTGAAAAAAAGGTGATCGTCAAGAAACTTTCAGCCATCCAAAACCTGGGAGAAATCAACCTGCTTTGCACAGATAAAACGGGAACAATCACGGAAGGAAGTATTCTGGTTTCCGGTTTGGTCGATCCGTTTGGGAAAGAAAATGAGTTGGTGAAGCAATACGCTTTTTGGAATGCAACTTTTGAAACCGGCTACTCCAATCCCATCGATGAGGCTTTGAAGCTTTTGCAACCAAAGTCGAACTTTCTCCCGGAGAAACTTGGAGAGGTGCCTTATGATTTTATCCGAAAGCGATTGAGTATTGCGGTCCGAACTGAAAGCGAAAATCTGCTGATCAGCAAAGGAGCTTTTGAACCAATTTTGAGCATCTGCGCTCATATCAAACTTTCGGATGGAACCATCGACCGAATTGATCTTCACAAGAAAGAATTAGAAAAAAGATTTGAGGACTTTGGCGAGCATGGAGAAAGAGTGATTGCGATTTGTTACAAGGAGATTGATTCTGAGAAAATCTCCAAAGAACTCGAATCAGAGATGATTTTTGCCGGATTCATCCTGCTTCATGACCCGGTGAAAGCAGGGATTAGGGAGACGATCAGCGAATTGCAGAAGTTGAAAGTTGGCCTGAAAATCATCACCGGGGACAACCGAAACGTGGCCCGCTCCATTGCTAAAGCTATGGGAATAGATAATCCCGTGATGATGACTGGCAAAGATTTGAATAAAATAAGCCCGGAAGCGCTGAAGCATTTGGTCCGAAAAACCCATATTTTCTCAGAAGTCGAACCTCAGCAAAAAGAGCGAATCATCCTCGCCTTGAAAAATAGCTACACAGTGGCCTATATGGGCGACGGGATCAACGATGTATCTGCCATCAATGCGGCGGATGTAGGGATTTCGGTAGAGAATGCGGTGGATGTGGCCAGAGAAGCAGCTGACTTTGTCCTCATGGAAAAAGACCTGATGGTGCTGGTGGATGCTATCAAAGAAGGGAGGAAAACATTTGCAAACACGCTGAAATACATCTATATCAGTACAGGTTCCACCTTTGGTAATATGTGCAGTGTGGCAGCTGCTTCGCTGGTTTTACCTTTTTTGCCCATGCTTCCCAAGCAAATCCTCCTCACCAATTTCCTGTCGGATTTTCCATTTATCATGATCGCTTCAGATAGTGTCGATGAGGAGCAATTACGGAAACCCGGGAAATGGAACCTTAAGATCATCCGGAATTACATGATGATTTTCGGGTTTCACAGCGCCTTCTTTGACCTGATCAGTTTTCTTACTTTACTCTTCTTGCTGAAAGCAAATGAATCAGAGTTTCAAACCGGGTGGTTTATCGAATCGGTGCTTTCCGAGCTTTTTATCCTGTTCATCATCCGGACGCACAAAAGCTTTTACAAAAGCAGACCGGGCAAATACCTTTTTATATTCAGCATTCTTGCCTTGATCCTCACCGTGGGACTTCCGTATATGCCATTTGCCTCAGAAATTGGTTTGACACCTCTGCCATTGGTCAATATGATGGCGATCGGATTGATTTTGGGCGGATACATTTTGACAGCAGATTTGCTGAAAGTCTGGTTTTTCAGGAAGCACCGAAGCGTGTGATTCAGATGGATTTCAATTCCCGGATCCGTTGATCAACAAAGCTAATTGAGCTATGTTTTTGACATCAAGTTTAGCCAACATATTTCTGCGATGCGTGTTGACAGTCAGGAGGCTTAAAAAAAGTTTTTCAGCAATTTCTGTGGAGGATAATCCCTGAGCGACCATGAAAGCTATTTCTTTTTCCCGCCTGCTTAGCAGATCCAATTTACTTGAAATTGGCTTTTGAAGTGATTTCATTTCTCCAAGTTTTGGAAAAGTAGATTCTCCTTTGGAAGCGGCCAGCAAGGCTTTTACCAATTCATCACGTCCAATCGATTTTGGTAAAAATCCCATGGCTCCGGCTTCTTTGCATTGTTCCATGACAGCAAGGCTGTCTTCCATGGTGAGAATGAGGATTCGAGTGTATGGGTTGTCGGCGAGAATCCTTTGGGTTGCTTCGAGTCCATTTCCGTCAGGTAGAAAATAATCGAGCAGAACAATATCCGGTTTTTCAACTCTGCAAAGTTTGATTCCTTCTTCTACCGTAGAGGCACTTCCCATCCATTGTACCGCTTCCTCATCCAAAAGAAGCGAGTAAACCCCTTGCAAAAACAGAAGGTGATCATCAATATGAAGTAAGCGAATTCGGGTTTGTGTCAAGTAAATCGGTTTTCAAAGAGGAGTTTTACTTATTCAGCATTATTTTTTGATTCCAGTTTTTGAATGAGAATCCGGTGATGAGTTTTTACTGTCAATTCACTCAGGTTCAGTTTTACAGCTATCTGGGAATCCGTCATCCCTTCGGCTACCAGTAATGTGATCTCTTTTTCTTTTTTGCTCAATGAACCAGTAGTTTCAGAAGAATTGGTGCCCGAAGGTTTTTGATTTACCACTTGCGGAAAGCTCTTAATTCCTTCACTTGCATTTTTGATTGCCGTCACTAAATCCTTTTTGGTTAAGGATTTTGAAAGAAATCCAAACGCTCCGGCACGCTTGCACTTTTCGATAATGTCAAGACTGTCTTCCATCGTCAACAGGAGGATTTTAATTTCCGGGTTAATTTTCAGGATTTCGGGGATCGATTTCAATCCATTGGCATCGGGTAGGAAATAATCCAAAAGCACCAAATCAGGGTTTAGCGTGCGGCATATTTCAAGTCCTTCGGCTAAAGTACTTCCACAAGCATACTTTTCTATAAAAGTTTCATTCTCAATCAGTGCCGAAACCCCCTGAACAAAGAGCTGATGATCATCGATGTGTACAAGTTTGATTTCGAAGAAATTAGACATGAATCGGAATTTTAATGATGGTGGTCGTCCCGGAGGAGTTCGAATCTATGGAAAGTTCTCCTTTCAAATAGGTAACCCGCTCACGAATATTTCTGAGACCGATGCCTTCTGATTTTTTAGTGGGGTCTATCCCTTTGCCGTTGTCTTCCACGATCAGCTCCAGATTTCCATTTTCTTCGATCAGGTTGAGCATGGCTTCTGTGGCATTTGCATGCTTCACTATGTTATAGAGCAGTTCGTTACAGATCCGATAGAGCGATATTTCCAAGGGTTTGGACAAAGGCGTTTTTACCTGAAAGTAAAAATTAATGTCCAAATGGTGTTGCTCAGAAAGTAGGGTAATATGGTTTTGAAGCACTTTTTCCAAGCCAAACTCATCCAAGTGAGGAGGTGTAAGATTATGGCTCAGACTTCTTGCTTCCCGGATACTTTGCGATACCAGTTCCTTCAACTTACCGACAGCCGCTTCCGGATATTGGTGAAAAATCTGCTCAGCCTGAATGTTGATACTGGCCAGCATGCCACCGATGCTATCGTGAAGATCTCTTCCCAGCCTGTTTCGTTCCTCTTCCTGCACTTCAATAATATGCTCCGCCACTTCTTTTTCTTTTTGCAGGATTTCAAAAGCCAGGTGTTCCTTTTCAAATTTATATGCCGCAGCCTTGCGGGTAAAAGCAGCTGCGATAAATGCGGTTTCTCCCATCATACCGAAGGCGGTGCTGAATTTTAATAAACCGAAGGTCTGACCTAGTTCGAAGCCATGTTGATCGAATAAAATCAAAACCCCGAATACCATGAGAAATCCAATTCCAATCAGGTAAAAACCTGCAAAGGGAACGTTTGCATTCCATTGTAAAATCAGAAAGACCAGAACTGCCAGAATCGATAGAATGGTCAATCCAAAAGAGAATTGAAGGGCAGTTATTTTGGCAAAAATACTCGTCTGATCTTCCGGAATCACAATAAAGGCGATGCAGAGAATCGTCATGATGATGATATTCCCCCAAATGATTTGGGCAATCCAACGACTTTTTTGAAGCGGAGGAAAGAATTGCAGCACCACCAGCATGAATAAAATAAGGGTGGCGAGATTAAAGATGGGTCTGGATTTGCCCACCCACTCGATACTTTCGGGCCAGAGGTATTGAAACCCTATTCCCCAATGGCAAATCAGCCAAAGTAAATTGGAAAGGATAAATGCTGCATAAAACAGCGCACTCGAAAGCTTTAATCTCCACCAAAAAAAACAGGCAAAGACTAAGATCAATGACATCCAACCGATCACAAGGCCAATAATCATGTTTTCCCCCTGTCGTTTTTTTGAAAGATGAGCTTCAGTCAGCAACTCTGTTTCGATGGTTAGCGTCTCACCTGCTTTATCCACCAAAATCAAAACTTCCACACTGTCTTGCGGGCCGATATCAAGTGGGATAATCATGTCCCGATCCAGAACAGGCCTTTCTGAAAACGGGAAGCGATCACCGGCGGTGAAAACCGGCTTGGTATTTCCATCCAAAAAAACATCCATCCGGTTGATATGGGGATTGTTTAACAAAAGAAAAAGCTTTGTTGAAACAGGATATTGGTTGTAAATGGTAGTTTTCATCCACCAGGTATCTTTGGTAAGTCCGGGATTGAAGACGCCGTTTGCAAAGTAAAGTGAATCAATGGACCAGGCAGCAGAGCCAGATTGTCCTGTGTTCCTTTCTACAAAGATGGGAGTGGATTTCCCTTTGGGAAGGCTGCAAGCAGTGGCCAATAAGATCAAAACCAGGACTAATCCCTGCCGGATTGAAAAGAGCAAGTGTATTCCCATCAAAATAGTCCTGTCCAACTTGGTTTTCCCTGATTCATTCGGGTGAAAAATACCTATTTCTAGGTATTGTGCAACCTGTTAGATTCATCAAAATTTGAAACAAAGAATATGAATGGGAAAAAGGAAAGAGTGGACAAGAAAGAGCCCGCGTTCTGATTTTGGTTTTAAAAAAGAGTGACTGCTTATCAAAACTATTTTCCTTCTGTATTAATATTTTAATACTTTTCTTCCGGTAGTTGTATAAGGCATTAGAAAAGTTATATATTAAAGGCTTAATGTTGTTTTTTACCCCAAAAGCAATTTTGAATTTTTTATGCCCCAGAAAATTTTTGCATGGATTTCTTTTAATCCTGGAAATCTGATCCTTGGTCAGGTAGCCGGCAATACCCAACCCGATGTGGAACTGGCCATTCTGGTTGGTCTTCTTCCGGTCATTCTGGCATTTTCCTTTATCATTTTCGTGATCTATCGCTCCCGGCGGGAATCTGATTTCCGCAGGAGAGAGACCGAACTCAAACTCAGCAAAGCAGAAGGCGAGTTGAAGGCTTTGAGAGCCCAGATCAATCCCCATTTCATCTTCAATTGCCTGAATTCGATTCACCATTTTATCCAGTCACAGGAACCCAAACAAGCCGGTGAGTATTTGATCAAATTTTCGCAACTGATCCGATATGTGCTGGAGAGTTCTGCCAAAAACTGGGTAAGTCTGGAAGAGGAATTGGAAGCAAATAAGAACTATTTGGACCTTGAAAAACTCAGAAGGCAGGAAGATTTTTTATTTGAATTCCGGGTGGAGGAGGGGATTTCTGCGAATAATTGCTGTATTCCTCCAATGCTGATCCAACCATTTTTGGAGAATGCAGTCTGGCATGGAGTCAATGCGAAGGGAACAATTGGGTTGCAGATTTCCCGAAATGATGCGACACATCTACGAATTTTAATTTCAGATAACGGAGCAATAAAAGCTGAGAAATCTGAAATCGATCTTTCCAGAATGGTGAAAAAAAGCAGCATGGGATTGCAGTTGATGGAAGATAAATTCAAAAACCTAAATGATTTGCGGGGAACCCACGCATCTTTTGAAATCGATCAAGAGCCGGGAGTTGGAACAAAAGTGAGGCTAATCATACCATTTGAAGAAGAATGAAGAAGAGATATAAAGTAATAATTGTAGAAGACGAACCTCACGCACAGGAAAACCTCAAGCGATTGATCTCTCAGGAAAGCGATCTGGAAGTCGTGGGCATAGCTGCCACCGTGGAAGAGGCTGATTCGCTTTGCAAAAGCTTGAACCCTGACTTGGTGTTTTGTGATGTGATGCTTCCCCCTCAGACCTCTTTTGACTGGCTGGCGAAACTGGATTCTATACCTTTTGAACTCATTTTCACCACTTCATTTGAAGAGTTTGCAGTGAAGGCTTTCCGGCTTTCGGCGATTGACTACCTGATCAAACCGATTTCAAATTCGGATTTTGAGCAGGCAGTAGAGAGATTCAGAGAGAAGAAAGGACACTCCAGAGAACTGGTAAATCAACTGCTTCGAAATCTGAACTTACCGACTGAACATGCAAAAATTGCCTTGCCAACCCTGACAGGATATCTTTTTGTCGAGATCAGGAATATCATTCGCTGTGAATCAGACAATACGTATACGACCTTTTTCACGACGGACAAACGGAAAATCCTGGTCTCCCGAACGCTGAAGGATGTGGAGCAGATGCTGGAAGAATATCGATTCTTTCGTGTGCATAATTCCCACTTGATCAACCTGGACTTTGTGAGCGAATACTTCAAGGGAGAAGGAGGTCAGGTGAAAATGGTTGATAACTCCATCGTGGATGTATCGAGAAGGAGGAAGGAGGAGTTTTTGAATTTGTTGAGGAGATGAGATCAATGGACAATGATCAATGATCAATGACCAAACTCAATGGGCAATTATCAATTAGCAATGACCAATGGACAATGTTCAAGTACCAATACCCACAAGTCAGAAAAACTTGACAATTGATCATTGAGTTTGACAATTGATCATTGAGTTTGACAATTGATCATTGAGTTTGACAATTGATCATTGAGTTTGACAATTGATCATTGAGTTTGACAATTGATCATTGAGTTTGACAATTGATCATTGAGTTTGAAAATTGATCATTGAGTTTGAAAATTGATCATTGAGTTTGATCATTGAGTTTGAAAATTGATCATTGAAAATTTATTTGAAATGGAAAAGAAATATGACTTAGAAGAGCGATTGGTTCGATTTGCAGGAGAATGTATCAAGTTCTGTAGTACTCTTGGGAGCAGCTTTGCTGAAAACCACCTGAAGGGTCAATTGATTCGATCGGCAACAGGGGCTTGTTTAAATTACGGTGAGGCCCAAGGAGCTGAAAGCAAAAAGGATTTTATTCATAAAAATGGGATTGTCTTGAAAGAACTGAAAGAGTCACGATCTACTTTGAAGATTTTGGTTTATTCAGAGTTGGGCGATTCCCTGGGAAGATCTCAGTTACTCAAAGAATGCGAGGAGCTTTGTGCGATTTTTGGCAGAATCATTACCAGCGCAAGAAAAAGCCTGGTGCAATGAACAATGGACAATGGACAATTATCAATGACCAATTAACAATGAGCAATGGACAATGACCAATGAGCAATGGACAATGATCAATTACCAATGGATAATTTCAATGTTCAAAGATTAGGCTACTTGAAAATTGAATTTGATAATTGATTATTGAATTTGACTCGCCACAATCGGTTCATACGGAACCGAAATCAAAGTCTTTCTTTCCGAAATCTGGTTTTAGCTAAGTAATATTTGATGAAGTGTCCATCTTCATTTATGTTTTTTGGCAAAAGCAGATGAGCAGGGGTGATCATCGGGCTAATCCCAACCGACGAACCAACCGGAAAAGACTTTTAATCAGGGGTGATTAAGCAAAAGAATCGGTCGGGATTTTTTGCGTCGGTGTTTTGAAAGAATTTAAAATTAAAAATGAACAACAATAAATGATTATAAAATGGCAAAAAGAAAATTTGCATCTGAAGACATTGATTACAAAAAAGCCTCAGCATACTTGGATCATCTTTCCAATCCCTTTTTACAATCTTTTTTTTCTATCCATACAGGAGGCACCTTTGATGCTCAAAAAGTAAAAGATTGGAAAAAGGAAATTAGGGATAGCAAAAAATTTTCAGGTTTGATGTTTTGGTTTTGTTTAAATCTTGATCATCCATTAACACCTCAGTTTTTTCTAGTTGTTGAGCCTAAATTTGGTTTTGACTACGATTATGTAATCAATCAAAAACCCAATTTAAGAGAATGGAGACCTGAAAATTTGAATGAATTGTTTGTTCCCGGTCAAAGATTTGGGGAAAACATTTATAAGGTTAGGGATAAAGTAAAGTTCTTAAAGAATCATAAACTGGAAAAAGAGCTCACTGATAACCCGATTGGATCTGAATTAATCAATTTATATATAAAAAATTTTTTAGTAAAAACTGAACTCAATAATTGGCATCAAGCTCCCTTTAGTTATTTTTCTATTTTTGGAGAAGGTCCAGATCTAAATGTGGATTTATTTGATCATTTCTTCAGACAGGATGAAGTTAAATACATCCGATACTATATTGGATATGACACCGAACCGAATCATTATCCATTAAGGGTAATTCTTGTTCCGGTTGGTGAGGGAGGAAAGAACATTGATAAGAAAAATTCCTTAACAGGAACATCACTCCTTCAAAAATCCTGGCCACCACCCCCAATTCTATAAATAAAATGGACTTTTCGCAGTTCCCCTTTCGAGAGGTGTCATCTATTGCAATCTGGATTCCTATATTCCTTGCCGCAATAAAACTAAAAACAGGCGATCTTAAATTTCGCCTGTTTTTCCTTTTCCTGCTTTTTGGAGCAGGAGTGGATGGTTTAGGCTGGTTTACTTTTTGGACAAGTGGAGATTCTTTGTTGCACAGTATTTTTCAGTTTCTCTACCTTCTTTATGAAGCCTTGTTTTTTGTATGGCTTTGCACGGGTTTTCTAAAGTGGAATAATGCTTTACTGATCAGAAAGATATTTAATAGCCTTGTCATGATTTTGTTTCTGATTCGGGCCTGGATTTTGTTTTTCAACGAAATTGATCCTTACAATTCAGCTATAATTATTTCAGTAGTGGATTCTGCTTTTTTGATCATTGCTTCATTTCTTTCAGCATTTGCGCTCCTTCATATGGCTGAAGAAAGAGAAGATTTGTTGAGTTTCTCCTGGTTTTGGATTCTTTCAGGAATATTTTTCTATTCTTTCGGGACATTTTTCATCGACATTTTTTCCTATGTTGATTTTGTGGGTGAAATATGGAGAATTCGCAATGTGGTGAATGTAATCCAGTATGGATTTTTTGTGGTGGGGATAGTAAAAATGAACAATGCTCAATAAGCAATGGACAAAGGATAATTACCAATTTACAAAGATTTGGATACTTGAAAATTGAACATTGAGTTTGAAGATTGATAATTGAAAAGGGAGAGATTCTCCGAATTCTCACTATTTGTAACCAAAATCTAAATCCATCTGGTAAATACTCTTATCAGAATTGATCTTCATTAAATTTTAAACTTAAATGAAGATCTTATGAAAAAGCACTTTACTCTTTTAAGCCTTTTTGTTTTCTGTCTGTTTTTCTCATTCACACTTTTGGGTCAAGAAATAATTAAAATACCTCTTTCTCCAAATGAAAGCGTTGATTTACCCAAGCTTAAAGTAATCAAAGGCAGTCCGATAATTATCAAATTTACTGGGATTAATCCCTTGAAATACACTTATGCACTTAATCACCAATTTGTAAATCTGTTTTCTGAAAACTCAGTTGATATGGCCTCTTTATCAAATGGTAAAATAGGTACAGATAATGCTAATGCGGATTCTTTAAAAAGAGATTTTGAAGGTCAATTAGAAACTTTGAGTGATTCGATAGCCGCTAAAAAAACTGCTTCTCAAAATGCCAATAAAAGTCAAAAATCAATTTTGGATAAAGAAATTAAATTGTTGGAAGATGAGGTTGTAATGATAAAATATAAACTAGAAAATTTAGAAAACGAAGAAATAAACTTCTTTCGAAATATTTTGGCAGAGTACAATGAAGAAGCTGTGATTCTTAACGTCAAATTGATTGAAGGGGAAAATTCAAATCTAATAAACTCTAGAAATGCATATAAGCTAATTCTTCAAAGATCCGAGTCAATTAAAACTAACATGGAAATTGAAATTGACAGGGCTAGAAGTCAAGATATTCTAAACTTGGAAAGTTTACTAGTAACAATTGGTAATTACCATTCAATCAGCGAGCAAAATTTGAAAAGTTACAAAGACATGCTTGAAAATTATCTTTATCCTGAAGACGTTCCTATATATAAATCAAAAGAAGGTATTGAAAACAATTTTAAAGAAATTAAGAAAAAGGTCGATCTCGTAAACTCTTTACAGGATTCAATACAAACTCTACCTCTTGATTATCATGGAGAGAATATAGACTTTATAAAAGTTTCTTTAGAAATAGTGCCAATTGACGAAAAGGCCAAACCTGTCAACAAGATGAAAAATTATGATTATAAAGTATGGATCAAGGGAGGTTGGAAAATTGATTTTAGCGCTGGAATATTCCTTTCATCATTACGTGACCGAACTTTTGTAACAATAAAACAGGAGTCCACCGAAAATGAAGGTGATAATCTATATAAAATTATAAAGGAAGATCAGGGAAAGTACGAATTTGGAATTGGGTCTACTGTTAATTTCAATTTTCGAAATGCAAGCTTTACAAGCTTTGGTGGTAGTGTTGGTGGATATGTTACCTCTGATCAAAAATTTAGATTAATAGCTGGCCCTACATTGATACTGGGAAAAATGGAAAGAGTTATTTTTAGCTTTGGAGTAGTTATGGGGGAAATATCGGTTCTTTCGAGCAAAGTTAATTTGAATGACACCTTCGATTTAGGCTCTGACGGAACTGTTCCTACTGTCCAAAAATTCGATTTCGGCCATTACTTCTCTTTCACTTATAACCTTGGTAAAGCAAAAAGCAAGGAAGAATAGACTAAAGACCAAACCTACCAAATTCTCCCCCAATCCTACCGAATTCTATTTTCCTCTCTTACAATACAATAAGTGCCTGCATCTTCACATTGCAGGCACTTTTTTGTTTTTCAGACCCAGGTTCCTGCTTTTTTTAAACCAAAAACCACGGAACCATGAAACGACTTCTACTACTTCTGGCAGGACTGCTTTTAAGCATTTCATCCCTCCAAGCCCAAAATCCAGGTGAACTTGATTTGAGTTTTAATCCTGTCGGTGTCAATTCAGGAGTAGGGACAAATCAATTTGTTCATTCCAGTGTAAGACAGCCTGATGGTAAAATTATTTCAGTTGGAAATTTTACAACATATAATGGTATAGCGAAAAATCGAATTATTAGATTAAATCCGGATGGTACTTTGGATTCATCTTTTAATATTGGAACAGGTGCGAATGCAACAATTTGGACAGTTGTATTGCAGTCAGATGGAAAAATTTTGATTGGAGGAGATTTTACCTTTTTTAATGGGGTATCAAGAAATCGAATAGCCAGACTTAACTCAGATGGTAGTGTAGATTCCAATTTTGCTATTGGAAGTGGTTTTAATGGTAGAGTTTTTTCAATTTTTATTCAAGTCAATGAGAAGATATTGGTCGGTGGGGACTTTAGTATATTTAACGGAGTCCAAAGGCCATTTTCGTTAAGATTAGAAAGTACTGGTGTACTTGACTTATCTTATTTTCCTGCATTTCAATCTCCAGGTGTAAGGTCAATTGTTTCCACTTCAGATGGAAGTATCTACTTAGCCGGAGGACCTAATTTTAATATAGTAAAATTAACTTCTTCTGGAAATCTGATTAACGGTTGGTGTCAATGTAATATTTCTGGACAAGTCTTCAGCCTTTTTGTACAAAATGATGACAAGCTTCTTGTTGGAGGAAGGTTTTTTTTAGGATCAGCAACAGGAAGCAGATCCGATCTAGTTAGAATTAATCCAAATGGTACGATTGATACTTCATTCTTTTTTTCGGGAGTAGTTATTAATAATTACATCCTTTCAATTTCTCCTCAAAGCGACGGGAAAATTTTAATTGCTGGGAATTTCCAAACACAAAGACAAAATGTGGCAAGACTTAATAGTAATGGAAGTCTAGATAATTCCTTTAATGCAAATACAAATGCCCCTTTGTGGAATGTTATTTCATTACCTGACGCTAAGGCATTTATTGGAGGTGAGTTTACAAGCATTAATGGAAATGCAAGAAATTATTTAGCACAGCTAAATGCAGATGGAAGCTATGAGGTTATGGGAGCTGGGGCAAACGGTTCCGTGTGGATGACAAGTCAACAATCTGATGGAAAAGTCTTAATCGCTGGAAACTTCACTTCTTATAATGGAATAAGCAGAAACCGAATTGCTCGATTAAATCCTGATGGTAGCTTAGATTCTTCTTTTAATCCAGGTTTAGGAGCAAATGGGGTAATCTATAGATTATTGATCCAACCAGATGGTAAAATCTTAATTGCAGGTGGTTTTTCTAGTTTTAATGGAACTGCCAGTAATAGTATAGCTCGATTGAATATAGATGGCAGTTTGGATTTGTCCTTTTATGGATATGCCATAAGCTTAAATAGTGGCATTTATTCAATGGCACTTCAGTCAGATGGTAAAATATTAATTGGAGGCGATTTTCGGGAAAATTATGGTAGTAGTCCCGTTAATTATATGAGATTGAATCCGAATGGGACAGTAGATCCATCATTTATAAAAGGAGCTGGATTAAACTCACAGGTATATTCAATTGGTTTTCAACCTGATGGCAAGATTTTGGTTGGTGGGAATTTTTCCAATTATTATGGTAGAAATCGAATTATCCGACTAAATGATAATGGAACTATCGATAATAGTTTTAATACTAGTTCAGGAGCTAATGATTTGATTTACAATTCAATTCTTCAATCTGACGGAAAAATTCTTATAGGGGGATTTTTTACCTCCTACAATGGGGTTTCAAGAAACAGAATCGCGCGCCTCAATGCTGATGGAAGTATTGACAGCTCTTTTGATCCCGAATCCGGAGCCAACAATTCTGTGGAGATAATTCGTCTTCAATCAGATGGCAAGATTCTTATTGGAGGACAATTTACCAGCTTCAATGGCATGTCCAGAAATCGGGTCTCCCGTCTAAATTCAAACGGGAATTTGGATACCACTTTTGATCCAGGTGTAGGTGCAGCATCTACAATAAGGGCAATGACTATTCAATCCGATGGAAAGATTTTAATCGGAGGAGATTTTACCGAATTCAACGGAGTTAGCCGCGTCAGAATCACTCGAATCTACGGAGGCGGGGAAGCACTAGACGAAGAATCACCTGTTCTCGATCTCGAAACCCTAGATCCCCTAAACGCCCAATGCCAAGTCAACTTCGATGACTTAACCATCCCGACAGCAACCGATCTGGTAGATGGTGCCATTCAGGGAACAACCGATCAGAGTATTTTTCCAATTACCACTCAAGGTACCACAACGATCACCTGGACTTACATTGATGAGGCCGGGAATGAAAGTTCCCAGACGCAGGATATAATCGTGGATGACACGACTGCACCTGTTCCAGCCTTAACACAGTTGGCAGTTGTCACTGGGCAGTGTTCAGTAGAAGTTACTGCTCCAACCGCAACCGATACCTGCGAAGGAACAATCACAGGAACGACTTCTGATCCTCTTGAATACAGCGAGCAGGGAACATATTTCATTGCCTGGACTTTTGACGATGGCAACGGAAATAGCGTAACCCAGGAGCAAACTGTTATCGTGGATGACACAACTGCACCGGTTCCGACTTTGGCTGAGTTGCCAGTTGTCACTGGGCAGTGTTCAGTAGAAGTTAATTCGCCAACTGCCAATGATAATTGTGAAGGCGTAATCTTAGGAACTACTACCGATCCAACCAGCTACAGCGAGCAGGGAACTTATACGATTCTCTGGACATACGATGATGGTAATGGAAACATCGCGACTCAGGAACAAACTGTAATTGTGGATGACACGACAGCTCCGGTTCCAACCTTAACCCAGTTGGCAGTTGTCATTGGGCAATGTGCAGTAGAAGTTACTTTCCCGACTGCAACTGATACTTGCGAAGGAACAATCACCGGAACGACTGAAGATCCGCTTGAATACAGCGAGCAAGGAACCTATTTGATTACCTGGACTTACGATGACGGCAATGGAAACACCACAACTCAGGAGCAAACTGTAATCGTGGATGACACGACAGCTCCGGTTCCGACCGTAACACAGTTACCAGTTGTCATTGGGCAGTGTTCAGTAGAGGTTACTGCTCCAACTGCAGATGATAATTGTGAAGGCGTAATTTTAGGAACTACTACCGATCCAACCAGCTACAGCGAGCAGGGAACATATCTGATTACCTGGACTTACGATGACAGCAATGGAAACACCACAACTCAGGAGCAAACGGTTATCGTGGATGACACGACCGCTCCAATTCCGACTTTGGTTGAGTTGCCAGTTGCCAATGGTCAGTGTTCAATAGAAGTTACATCGCCGACTGCCAATGATAATTGTGAAGGCGTAATCTTAGGAACTACTACCGATCCAACCAGCTACAGCGAGCAGGGAACTTATTTGATTACCTGGACTTTCGACGACGGAAATGGAAATACCACAACTCAGGAGCAAACGGTTATAGTGGATGACACGACCGCCCCGGCTCCAACTTTAGCTGAGTTGCCGGTAATTTCTGGTCAGTGTTCAGCGACAGTAGCCGCGCCAACAGCAACTGATACTTGCGAAGGAACGATAACCGGAACTACTTCTGATCCTCTTGAATATAGCGAGCAGGGAACTTACCTGATAACTTGGACTTACGATGACGGAAATGGAAACACGACGACTCAGGAGCAAACGGTAATTGTGGATGATACGACAGCTCCGGTTCCTACCTTAACACAGTTGCCAGTTGCCAGTGGTCAGTGCTCAGCGACAGTTACTGCACCAACGGCTGCGGATACTTGCGAAGGCACAATTACCGGAACTACCGATGATCCAACGAGCTACAGCGAGCAGGGAACTTATACCATTTCCTGGACTTTTGATGACGGCAATGGAAATACCACAAATCAGCAGCAAACTGTAATAGTCGATGATACAAATGCTCCGGTTCCAACCTTAACACAGTTGGCAGTTGTCAGTGGGCAGTGTTCAGCGACAGTTACAGCACCAACCGCAACTGATACTTGCGAAGGAACAATCACCGGAACAACTGAAGATCCGATTGAATACAGTAAGCAGGGAACCTATTTGATCACTTGGACTTTCGATGACGGAAATGGAAATACCACCACTCAGGAACAAACTGTAATCGTGGATGACACATCTGCTCCGGTTCCGATTGTAACACAGTTGGCAGTTGTCAGTGGGCAGTGTTCAGTAGAAGTTACATCGCCGACCGCCAATGATAATTGTGAAGGCGTAATCTTAGGGACTACTACCGATCCAACCAGCTACAGCGAGCAGGGAACTTATACGATTCTCTGGACATACGATGATGGTAATGGAAACATCGCGACTCAGGAACAAACTGTAATTGTGGATGACACGACAGCTCCGGTTCCAACCTTAACCCAGTTGGCAGTTGTCATTGGGCAGTGTGCAGTAGAAGTTACTTTCCCGACTGCAACTGATACTTGCGAAGGAACAATCACCGGAACGACTGAAGATCCGCTTGAATACAGCGAGCAAGGAACCTATTTGATTACCTGGACTTACGATGACGGCAATGGAAACACCACAACTCAGGAGCAAACTGTAATCGTGGATGACACGACTGCTCCAGTTCCAACTTTGGCCGAGCTGCCGGTAATTTCTGGGCAGTGCTCAGCGACAGTTACGGCTCCAACTGCAACTGATACTTGTGAAGGTACGATCATCGGAACAACCGAAGATCCGCTTGAATACAGTAAGCAGGGAACCTATTTGATCACTTGGACTTTCGATGACGGAAATGGAAATACCACCACTCAGGAACAAACTGTAATCGTGGATGACACATCTGCTCCGGTTCCGATTGTAACACAGTTGGCAGTTGTCAGTGGGCAGTGTTCAGTAGAAGTTACTTCGCCGACTGCCAATGATAATTGTGAAGGCGTAATCTTGGGAACTACTACCGATCCAACAAGCTACAGCGAGCAGGGAACCTATTTGATTACTTGGACTTACGATGATGGTAATGGAAACATTGCAACTCAAGAACAGACGGTGATTGTGGATGACACGACTGCTCCAGTTCCAACTTTGGCCGAGTTGCCGGTTATTTCTGGTCAGTGTTCAGCAACGGTTAGTGCGCCAACAGCAACTGATACTTGTGAAGGAACGATTACCGGAACGACTGAAGATCCGACTAGCTATTCTGAGCAGGGAACATATTTCATTACCTGGACTTACGATGACGGTAATGGAAACACGGCGACTCAGGAGCAAACCGTAATCGTGGATGACACAATCGCTCCGGTTCCAACCGTAACACAGTTGGCAGTTGTCAGTGGGCAGTGTTCAGCGACAGTTACAGCACCAACCGCAACTGATACTTGCGAAGGAACAATCACCGGAACAACTGAAGATCCGATTGAATACAGTAAGCAGGGAACCTATTTGATCACTTGGACTTTCGATGACGGAAATGGAAATACCACCACTCAGGAACAAACTGTAATCGTGGATGACACATCTGCTCCGGTTCCGACCTTAACACAGTTGGCAATTGACAGTGGGCAGTGTTCAGTAGAAGTTACTTCGCCGACTGCCAATGATACTTGTGAGGGAACGATCACGGGAACGACTACCGATCCGACAAGCTACAGCGAGCAGGGTACTTACCTGATCACTTGGACTTACGATGACGGGAATGGAAACACTACAACTCAGGAACAAACAGTCATCGTGGATGATACCACTGCACCTGTTCCGACCGTGGCAACCCTACCAACGATCACTGGGGAATGTTCAGCGACAGTAACTGCACCAAAAGCAGCTGATTCTTGCGAAGGAACAATCACAGGAACGACTTCTGATCCTCTTGAATACAGCGAGCAGGGAACTTTCACAATCACATGGACTTTCGACGACGGTAATGGAAACATTGCGACTCAGGAGCAAACTGTAATCGTGGATGATACCACCGCTCCGGATCCGACTTTGGCTGAGTTGCCAGTTGTCACTGGGCAGTGTGCAGTAGAAGTTATATCGCCAACTGCCAATGATAATTGTGAAGGCGTAATCTTAGGAACTACTACCGATCCAACAAGCTACAGCGAACAAGGGACTTACCAAATCACCTGGACTTATGACGACGGAAATGGAAATATTTCAACTCAGGAGCAAACCGTAATCGTGGATGACACAACCGCTCCGGTTCCAACCGTAACACAGTTGGCAGTTGTCAGTGGGCAGTGTTCAGTAGAAGTTACATCGCCGACTGCCAATGATACTTGTGAAGGCGTAATCTTAGGAACTACTACCGATCCAACTAGCTACAGCGAGCAGGGAACTTACCTGATCACCTGGATTTTCGATGATGGAAATGGAAACATTACGACTCAGGATCAAACTGTAATCGTGGATGACACGACTGCTCCAGTTCCAACTTTGGCCGAGTTGCCGGTTATTTCTGGTCAGTGTTCAGCAACGGTTAGTGCGCCAACAGCAACTGATACTTGTGAAGGAACGATTACCGGAACGACTGAAGATCCGACTAGCTATTCTGAGCAGGGAACATATTTCATTACCTGGACTTACGATGACGGCAATGGAAATACCACGACTCAGGAGCAAACTGTAATTGTGGATGACACGACTGCTCCAGTTCCAACTTTGGCCGAGTTGCCGGTTATTTCTGGTCAGTGTTCTGCGACAGTCACTGCACCAACAGCAACTGATACTTGTGAAGGAACGATTACCGGAACGACTGAAGATCCGATCGAATACAGCGAACAGGGAACATATTTGATTTCTTGGACTTACGATGACGGCAATGGAAATACCACGACTCAGGAGCAAACTGTAATTGTGGATGACACCACCGCTCCGGTTCCGATTGTAACACAGTTGGCAGTTGCCAGTGGGCAGTGTTCAGTAGAAGTTACATCGCCGACTGCCGATGATAATTGTCAAGGCGTAATCTTGGGAACTACTACCGATCCAACAAGCTACAGCGAGCAAGGAACATATCTGATTACTTGGACTTACGATGACGGAAATGGAAACAGCGTAACTCAGGAGCAAACTGTAATAGTGGATGACACGACGGCTCCGGTTCCGACCGTAACACAGTTGGCAGTTGTCAGTTGGCAGTGTTCAGTAGAAGTTACATCGCCGACCGCCGATGATAATTGTGAAGGCGTAATCTTAGGAACGACTTCCGATCCAACAAGCTACAGCGAGCAGGGAACTTACCTGATCACCTGGACTTACGATGACGGAAATGGAAACATCACCACTCAGGAGCAAACTGTAAATGTGGATGACACGACAGCTCCGGTTCCGACCTTAACACAGTTGGCAGTTGCCAGTGGGCAGTGTGCAGTAGAAGTCATTGCTCCAACAGCAACTGATACCTGCGAAGGACTGATCACGGGAACGACCACCGATCCGACAAGCTACAGCGAGCAGGGAACTTACCTGATCACTTGGACTTATGACGATGGAAATGGAAATACTGTAACTCAGGAGCAAACTGTAATCGTGAATGATGAAACAAATCCTGGCTGGAATACAATTGCAGGAAGCCTTGATCGAACTCTGTATTGTGGACAAGACAATCTTTTGGCACAAGCTCAACTTCTAGCTCCAGCAGGAAATGATAACTGTGGAAACTTGACATTGCAAAAGACAACCGGAGTTTTTGTGCCAACCGGAACAAATGGTGCAGGTACATTCACAAATACCTGGATAGCAACGGATGGCAATTCCAATATTTCTGAGGAATTCACTCAGGTAATTACTATCGCAGGACTTGAGATCGATGCATCCGCAAGCGGGACACCGGTTCAAATAGGTTCAACTGCTACTTTGAGCGCTATAGTAACGCCAAATGTTGGAGGAGTTACAGTGAACTTCTATCTCGACGGATTATTAAAAGGAAGCGCGGTGACAAATTCTTCAGGAATTGCGACTTTGAGTGTTCCGGGATTGCAATTGAATGTCTACAAAGTGACAGCAGAAGTTGGAAATGGATGTTCGGAATCCATCGCATACTTGCCGGTTTATGATCCGAATGGAAGCTTTGTAACCGGTGGAGGCTGGATTAATTCTCCGGCGGGGGCTTATACTGATGATCCTTCTTTGGTTGGAAAAGCGAGTTTTGGTTTTGTCTCCAAATACAAGAAGGGTTCAAATCAGGTGGATGGAAATACAGAATTCCAGTTTAAGGCAGGAAATCTAAACTTTAAATCCACGCTCCATGAAGCAGGAACATTGGTGATCTCTGGTAAGAAAGCTACCTATAGAGGAGATGGGACAATAAATGGGGTTTCCGGATTTAGATTTACGATTACCGCGATAGATGGAAATTGGAACGGAGGAACATTGCCTGATCAGTTCAGAATTAAGATCTGGGGAGATGCGGGAGTGATCTATGACAATGGATTTGGCGCAGCAGATAATTCTGAAGTTGCAACAACCCTCGGTGGAGGTTCGATTGTAATTCATGAAGCAAAAGGGAAAGGCACCAAGCGTGTAAGCGCTGAACTCATCACTGTTGATTGGAACACTCCTGTGGAAACCATCAAGAAAAAAGTTGATCTGATGAGTGCAACCTGGTTTGAAAGCAGAAAACTCGCTCTTACTCTGGATGCAGGTACTTACGATCCATTGACTCCGGGTTTCTATGAGCTGAAGGCTGATTTGGTGGAGAATGAGTTCTTCGAATTGGATGAACCGATTGCTATTCAGGTATTGGTAAAAGACAAATCAAAAGCGCTTGATATTAAACTAAGCGGAAATGTTATTGCCAAAAATATTGCAAACGGAACTGTCATTGGAACGCTCAGCACCCTTGATCCTGCAGACGATATCCATACTTACAGCATGGACGCGCATCCGGATCTGGATATTCTGGGCAATCAACTGATCTGGAAAGGAACAAATATACCTGCTGCAGAGATGACTGTGATTATCTTCAGCACCGATCGTGCAGGTCAGACCATCAGCAAAGAGATCAAGCTCAGCAGAGAACTGAAACCGGGAGAATTCTTCCTGTATCCGAACCCGGCTGTGAATGAAACCAATGTGATGTTGGATTTGGATCAAAGTGCCACTGTGGCTTTCGAAGTCTATGATGCAATTGGCAGATTGGTCATCCAGGATGAAGCCTACAAAGAAGGAAGCTTCACCCAAATCCTCAAATTGGAGGGATTGGCACCTGGCATGTACACGGTACAGCTTAAGGTTGGAAATATGGTCATGACCAAGAGACTGATCAAAAACTAAATTAAAATTCCTTTCAAACTATAATCATCCCTCTTTCCGGCTAATGGAAAGAGGGATTGATTTTTTAAGGCGAGTCAGCGCCACTTAATCGCTTTTCTAAATCCCTGTTGGAATTCTTGATAAGCTGTGGTTTGTAACTACACCCTTTTTAGTATTAATAATTTGCAATTCAAGAGAACACATTATATTAAACTTAATATTTGATTATACCTTCCTGAACCCATTTTGGTGAATACACAAAATTCAAGAATGTGTTTTGACTCAATTGTTTTAACAAGAAAAAAGTAGAACTACCTGTTTTGATTGATGAAGAGATAGAATCTGAATTAAAAGTGGTCTTTCAGAGGATCAGAAGAAATACCGTTACAATATGATTAATAAGCATATCGTCAAGGCTTTTATCCAAGAGCTTTTTTTGAGTATGGGCTATCATCTATTTCGATTGTAATTAAAGGATTGATTTAGTATAAGCTCAATAGAATGGAATTTTAAAAATCAAGTATGCTTCTTAATAATTAACCAACCAATACAAACCAAAAAGTCAAATGAAACAATTTTTGAAATCAAAACTTTCTAACACAATGGTCATCTTGACCATGTTACTTTCTCTTGTTTCATGTGAGGGACCTGAGGGTCCGGCCGGATCAGATGGATTGGAAGGTGCTCAAGGAGTACAAGGCGCAACAGGAGCGCAAGGACCCGCCGGACCCATTGGATCGGCGAATGTGATCTATAGTCCCTGGATCACAAATGTTTGGGAGAAAATAAGCAACACTAAATTTATTGCGGATGATATAGAAGCTCCAAAAATTACCCAGGAAATATTGGATAAAGGAGTTGTCCTGGTTTATTTCAAAGAATCAGCGGATTCCAATTTTATTAAGATGTTGCCTTCGGCCTTTTACCTCAATGGTGAACTGATTTTTACAATTGATTCCTCTGCAGAGGTAGGAAAACTAACTGTTTTTCATGGTGCTTCTAAAGCGCCAAATGGAGAAGGGATAGAGACTTTCAGACCAGATTCCCAAACCAGGTATATTATTATCCCCGGAGGAGTAGCCGGGAGAGTCAAATATCCGGTCGATTTCAATAATTATGAGGAGGTTTGCAGCTATTTTGGAATCGAACCTTAATCTCAAATTGGATGGATTGGCTCCGGGGATGTACACGGTTCAGCTTAAGGTTGGAAATATGTTCATGACCAAGAGACTGATCAAAAACTAAGTTTAATTCTCTTTCATACTTTAATCATCCCTCTTTCCGGCTAATGGAAAGGGGGATTGATTATTTAAGGCATGTCAAGGCTCTTTCAGAAATTTTCCACGAATATCCGTGAAAGCTGCATCCTTCTGAATGATTGAAAGGAAAACAACAAAACCCACAAATCACTATCAGATTATTAAACGAAGGAGTTTTGCCAACCTATTTTCAAAATTGAATCCTCCGACAACATCCTTTGCGAACCTTTGCGCACTTAGTTGTTGGAAAAAAAATCATAATGCATAAATCCTAAATCTTTTCCTCACCCTTTCCCACCCAACTCCCTTTCAATCTCTTCCAGTGATTTTTCTTTTGTCTCTGGCAGAATCCACCAGATCACCAGAAATCCAACCCCACAGATCACTCCATATAACCAAAAATTATTGGCCCAACCCAGATTTTCTTTGATAGCAGGGAAGGAGTAGGTGAGGGTGAAGTTGCCGATCCAATGTGCCAAAGCTCCGATGGAAATAGCTGCACCACGCACACGGGTTGGGAAGATCTCGGAAAGCACTACCCAAAGCAATGGTGCCAGGGAAATGGAGTAAAACATCACGTTGAGCAATACCAAAACCACCACCGGCGTACCGCCAAGATCGGCATAAAAGGAATAACCCAGTCCTGCATAAAGCATGGTCATTGCAGCCAGACATACCAATAAAATGGACTTTCGGCCATACTTGTCCACCGTTGCAAAAGTCACAAAAATGGAAGCAACCATCACTCCGCCGATCACCACGATATTGAGCATCATCTGCTTGAGGGTAAAGCCTGCCGCTTGGAAAATATCTGCCGCATAATAAATCACGACATTTATTCCGCTCCACTGTTGAAGAAATGCCAGGAATATTCCGAGGGCAAGTAGTTTGACTACATTTTTTTTCAGAAGTTTCCGAAAGTTGACCTCGCCAAGATCTCCCTCGGAAAGTGTGGAAAGGGTTTCTGATATGGAGGCTTTTGCATAGGTTTCTCCTCCAATTTTGGTCAGAACCCGATATGCCTTTTCCTGCTGATTGTTTTTGATCAGCCATCGGGTACTTTCAGGTACAAAAAACATCAGGATAAAGAACAGCATAGCCGGGATCGTCTCAGCTCCAAACATCCATCTCCAACCTTCTTGTCCGCTCCAACTAGCGGCGATGGCTGCGAAATCCGCATTTTCGGCCAAATCAGTATCGAGTAGAGAAATCTGCCAATTGGCAATCTGGGCTAAAAGAACTCCCAACATGACCAGAAACTGATTGATGGTTACTAATCGACCACGCTTTTCCGGAGGTGCAAGTTCGGAGATGTAAAGAGGAGAAAGATTGAGCGCGATTCCCATTGCAACGCCTCCGACTATCCGGTAAAAATTGAACCACCAAAAAGTATCAGCCACAGCGGTTCCGATCGCAGAAACTGAAAAGAGCAAACCTGAGAAAATCAGGAGCCTTTTCCTTCCCAGTTTATCGGATAGGCCAATGCATAAAATCGCTCCGGCCATGCATCCCACCAGTGCCGAACTCGTCCCCCAACCTTGATCGCTTGGCGAAGTAATGTTGAAGAAAGGTTCATAAAAAGGTTTGGCGCCGCCAATTACCACCCAGTCGTAACCGAAAAGGAAACCACCGAGCGCAGCAGTCATGCTGATCAGCCAGATGTAAGTTTGATTGTATTTGATTGATTGATCCATTTCTTTCTATAGCCGGTGGAAAATTTAAAATCGCATTAAAACCTTTTTAAGGTAAATCGGCTGATTGGGAATTGCAACCTGTTGTGCCTGCCCGGTGGAAAGGAAGGTTGGTCATCCAGTTCTCTGCTGGCGCGCGCGTGTCGCGCGTGCCAAAGCCATATTTCTGCTTCTCCGGAAGCAGGATTCTATGCTTTATTCATTTCCTCAACTTTATGAAACTAATGCTTTGGAAAGAGAAAAAGAAATGCGTTTATTCAAAAATCTTTAGGTCATGAAAGAGGAAGCTACTAGGAAAAAGCCCAGAAAATTTGAATTTCATAATTAATGAATGGTTTTTGAAAATATTCACTGAGATCTATGCCGGGTTTTCAAGTTATCCTTTTCAGTAAACTCATTTTGTCGAAAGGAATAAAAGAATTATGAGTTGTGAATTGAGCTCTGATTGAGGTATGTGGTACCGCAAACCAACGAAAAAATGGAAGTGAAAAACAAAAGAGCAAAATTTCTCCTCTCACAGAAAGAAATTTTTAGAGCGACATACTTTGGCGTTTCTTACTTCTACTTTTGCTCCAGAAGTTAGAAGCAAAGATCGTATGCAAACAAATAATTTAACACTAAGCCAAACATCTGACAAACCTTTTGAGCTTGACAAGACCTCTTCCAAAATGACTATTTCAGAGGTTTTTGCAGAAAGAAAAGGATCGTACTTAAATGAGTTTACATTATTTGTAGCTCACTTCAATTCAATCCCCAACTTTATTCATGAGGTTGACATTGACTGCAAGAAAGCAAACAACTGGTTTTTTGAAAATTTCAAATCAGAAATCAAAGACTTTTATTTTGACAAACGATATTTCAACGGAAATAAAAATGCTGAGATAGATGATATTTTTTATTTTCTCTATGATGATTTAATTGTTGACTTTGATACCAATTGTTCAACTGTTCGTTTTTTGTATCGGAAAACAGACCTTTCCAAGGTTGAGGAGATTATAAATGCAATACACAAATTCAAAAAAAGAAAGCTAAAGCAAAAGCCAGAAATATTATTACTGGTAAATAGCGAGTCAGGCATAATAACAAAATCTTTACAGATCACGAAACCTAAATTAAGTATTGATGATAATTATAATGAAGACTTTAAAGAAATTCATCGAACAATTTTAAAGAGACTTTCTCGAAAAAATGAAAAAGGCCTGGTATTGCTTCATGGTAAACCAGGAACAGGAAAGACATCCTACATCCGTTACTTAATTGCCTCACTGAAAAAGAATGTTATTTTTTTACCACCCAATATGGCAAGTGAAATTACTAACCCAAGCCTAATCACAATTCTTATAAACAATCCAAATTCTATTTTTGTAATTGAAGATGCTGAAAATATTGTTGTTGACAGGGAAAAGGATGGCAGTTCTCCGGTTTCAGCATTATTGAATATCTCTGACGGCTTACTTGGAGACTGTTTAAATGTTCAAATAATTTGTTCCTTCAACACTGACATTTCTAAAATAGATAGTGCACTAATGCGAAAAGGAAGAATGATTGCAAAATATAAGTTTGAAGAATTGGAGGTTGAAAAAGCTCAAAAGCTATCAAATAAGTTAGGCTTTAAAACAAACATCAAAATTCCTATGACATTGGCATCAATTTATAATCAAGAAGAGAGAGATTTTCAACAAGCAAAAATGAGTAATCCTGTAGGTTTTCAACTCTTAAGCAAAAACAGGCAAGCCGAAAATTGTTTAGAGTAGGCATTAAAGGTAAATCACAAAAAAAAATGGCAAATTATTATTGCGAATATTGTGGAACAAAGTATTCCAGTGTGTCAAGTCTGACGAGTGGCCAATGTATGAAACATCCCAACGGACCAAATAAAGGCAAGCACAAACTGTATGAAGGAAGCGAAAAACCACAATACGTTTGTAAATATTGTGGCACCAAATATTCATCCCTTACCTCCTTGACAAGCGGCCTTTGCATGAGGCATCCAATCGGCCCTAATAAAGGAAAACACGCTCCAGCTTTATAGAATATGGATTCTTTTACCGCGATAGATTTTGAAACAGCACAGGGTTATCGATGGAGCATCTGCCAGGTCGGATTGGTTCGGGTGGAGAATCGAATTATTACAGAGAAAATATCAATTCTGGTTCAGCCACCAAATAATTACTACTGGAATAAATTTATTGATATACATGGAATTACTCCTGAACAAACTGCGGAATTACCAACGTTTGATTTAATTTGGGATCAAATTGAGCCATTTATTACAAACCAAAATGTAGTAGCCCACAATGGGTTTGGCTTTGATTTTCAATGCTTAAAACAGACTTTGGCGTACTATGGCATTTCAAATCCTGAATATACCGGGCATTGTACCTACCGCATTTTTGGAGTTAACTTAGCTTTCCTTTGTAAGTACCATGGAATTCACCTAAACCACCATGATGCTCTGAGTGACGCAATGGCTTGTGCGGAATTGTTTTTAAAAAATTTGAAAAAAAATAATCAAAATGGAGAATAACAAAATATCGATAAGAACAATAAACGATTTGCTGAAATGCAATTTTTTTATTCCATCATATCAAAGAGGTTATCGTTGGACAGAACAACAAGTAACAGAGTTATTGAATGACATCAATGAATTTTCACCAAAAGAAATTGAAAATTCAAATGAAAAAACTTGGTATTGCTTACAGCCAATTGTAGTAAAGAAAAAAAATGATACCGTATGGGATGTAATTGACGGACAACAAAGGCTCACAACAATGTTTTTAATCTTACACCACTTGAATCAAGGTTACGTTGAGAATCGTAGAAAAAAACTATTTAGTTTGAAATACGAAACCAGAGAAAATTCTGCTGACTATTTGCAAAATGAATTAAACGGAGAAATTATAAATAATACAAACATTGATTATTTCTTCATTTCTTCCGCCTACAAAACAATTTGTGATTGGTTTAGGACCAAAGGCGAGTATTTTGATGTAAATACTTTTGAATCAAAATTCAACTTTTCTACAAAAGTTATTTGGTATGAAACTTCAACAAATGATGATTCAATTGATATTTTCACAAGAATCAATAGCGGGAAAATTCCGTTAACAAATGCTGAGTTGATTAAGGCATTGTTTTTAAACAGTTCAAATTTTGTAAAAGCAGATAGCGAAAAAGTACGTTTAAAACAATTAGAAATTGCCTCAGAGTGGGACAGAATCGAATACGCTTTACAAGATGATTCCTTTTGGTACTTCATCAATAAAAATGAAAGCAATTTGGCTACTAGAATTGAGTTTATTTTCAATTTGATGTCAGACCAATCAAGCAATGATAAGTATTCAACCTTTCATTTCTTTAATGAAAAGTTTAAAACCAAATCGGAAAAAGAAATAACTGATAATTGGCAGGAAATCAAAAAATATTTTCAAACACTTGAAGAATGGTTCAACGACAGAGAATTGTATCACAAAGTCGGCTATCTGATTGCTGTTGGAACAAAAATCAAGGATATTCTGACAGCAAAAAAAGAAAAGTCAAAAACAGGTTTCTTGAATTGGATAAAGCAAGAAATAGATTCCAAATTTAAAAAAATGAATTTGGAGGAAGTTGAATATAACGGTGCATATGTACGTGAAATTCTATTGCTTCATAACATACAAACAATGCTCAACAATCAAAATGAAACAAATCGTTTCCCTTTTGAGCGCTATAAAAAGGAATTTTGGGACGTTGAACATATTCACGCTATTGCAACAGAAGTAAAAGTTAAAAAGGAAAATCAAGTTGAATGGCTGAAAAATAATTTTATCAAAACCCCAAATCATAAAGATTTAAATAAAAATAGTCAGATTGAGCAAATCATCAAATCAGGAAATTCAATTGATGAAACTGAATTTGATTACATCATTGATTATGTTTTGGGCGAAGAAGATAACGGCTTGCATAACCTTTGTTTACTGGATAGAGGAACAAACCGTTCATACAAGAACGATTCTTTCAAATTAAAAAGAGAAAAAATAATTGAAAGAGAAACGGAGGGAACTTTTATCCCAATTTGTACAAAGAATGTTTTTATGAAATATTATTCCACCAATGTAAAAGATTTGGAAGTATGGAATGAAAGTGACAGGATATCATATTTCGATAGAATACAAGCAGTAATTTGCCGATATTTACCACAAACAGAATTTGTAGAGAATGAACAATAATCCAACATCAGAAAAGTTAACTTTCCGTGAGTTAGTAAATAAGCATAAAATTGAAATTCCCATTATTCAACGTGATTATGCACAAGGTAGAGAAGGAAAAGCAGACATTAGAACTAATTTTTTGAACGCAATACTTGAAGTTGTCAGTGACAAAAAATTAGAATTAGATTTTGTTTATGGAAGTTTGAAAAACAGCGTTTTACAACCGCTTGATGGACAACAAAGATTAACAACTTTGTTTTTGTTAAATTGGTTTGTTGCAATCAAAGAAAACCAATTAGATGATGAATTGAAGGTACTCTTGACCAAATTCACTTACGAAACACGAACCAGTTCAAGTGAGTTTTGCTTTGACTTAATCAACAAAGGAATTGTTTACAATGACAAGCAAAATATTTCAGAACAAATCATTGATAGTTCTTGGTTTTTTCTTTCTTGGAAAAGAGATCCGACAATAAAATCAATGCTTACAATGCTAGATGATATCCAGCAAACTTTTCAAAACAGATCCGAAGTTTGGAGCAAACTTAATAACATAAGTTTTCATTACATAGAATTGCAAAACTTCGGTCTTTCTGATGATTTGTATATCAAAATGAATGCAAGAGGTAAACCTCTTACTGATTTTGAAAATTTTAAAGCAAAGTTTGAGCAACATATAAACAAAGAGAATTGGGAAAACAATATAGAAGCAACCGAAACATTTTCACATCAAATAGATACAATTTGGACTGATTTGTTTTGGATTTATCGTGATAAAACCGATAATGTCTTTGACGTAGAGCTTTTGAATTTTTTTAGAACAATGGCTATAATAAACTACACAATCAAAGCAAAAAAAGACGATAAATTCAGAAGAAACTTAGATTTATTGAGAGGGGTTCAAACTGTTTCTTTCAATCAATATTTGGATTTAGGCTGTTATGATGAGGATTATTTTAAAACGTTGAAATCCGTTTTGAATAAATTATCTGATAAAAATGGATTGAAAACATTTCTTTCTGATACAACTTATGCAAACGAGAAAGAGATATTTAATGGAGCCATACAGAATAATTTAGGTTATGCTGAACTATTGAAATTATTTGCATATTACCAATATTTGGCTACTGAAAATGATATTGATAAAGGGAATCTACAAAATTGGATGAGAATAGTCCGAAATCTTGTAGAAGCACACAGATTGTATTATGACAATGCAAACACATTTGCAGATTCATTATTGTTTTTCTCTAAACTCATACCAAATAGAAACAACATAGTTGAATATTTTCAAAATACCATTAATCCAGAAGATAAAGGTTTTCCAAAATTCATAATTGAAGAAGAAAAAACAAAAGCGAATCTTATTTTGCAAAATGATGATTGGAAAAACGCAATCATTGAAATTGAAAATTACGGATATTTCAATGGACAAATCGGCTTTATTTTAGATTGGTGCAAAGACGAAAATGGAAAACACAATATCGATAAATTCAAAGAATATGCAGAAAAAGCAAAAGCCATATTTAGAAATGATGGATTAAATGAATTTGAAAATTTTTTATTTGAAAGAGCTTTGTTAGCAACTGGTGATTATTTATTGAAAAAAGGTCAAAACTACAGCTTTCTTATTGATAATGATCGTGACATAAGTTGGAAAAGATTACTTCGGGATAATAACGATAAGAGAACAATTTTGAAACAATTAATCGATAGAATTTCAATATCATCACTAGTAGAAGACTTGAAGGAGGTCGTTGACAATTTTATTGATTCTGAGGATTGGAGGTATCACTTCATTAAACAGCCTGTCATCATTGGTGAATATGGAAAAAGTAGACTAATCAGATTTTATTCGGAAAAGGACATTCTTATTTTGAACTCAACTACCACGAGTGGATATCATAAAGAATACTATTCCTATTCACTCTTCCTAAAACTAAAAGAAACTCTTAAACTCAAAGATGGGGATTATTCTAGTGAGCGTTCTGTTAATTATTGGAAATATTTTGGATTCGGACAAGATGTTAAAAGATACTACATAGCATTTGATGCACATTTGGGATTATCAGGCCAGTATATTTTGTCCCCAGATTATGAGTTTGATGAAGCAAAGCAGAATATATTGATGAAATTTGACACTCAAGAAATGTTAATCGAATATTTAAAAAATCTAAATATTCTAAAAAGCTAAATGTCCAAACGTGGATACTTCTCCCGCTACCTGCTCATTCTAAAAAAGTTGAAAGTAAAACCTTATTCAACTTACGAGGAATTGCAAGCTTATATAGAAAATCAATTTGACTACCTGCAGATGCAGGATGATACTTTGAATATTGGCTTTTCGAAGCGGACGCTTCAAAGAGATATCAAGGAAATTAGAAACGTTTTTGGGATTGACATCGAATTTTCAAAATACAAGAAAGGCTATTTTATCAGCCAAAACGAGAATGAAAACATGAATTTCCAAAGAATGATGGAGGCATTTGATATGTTTAATTCTTTGAATCTGGCTCAAGATTTAACTCCTTTTATTCACTTGGAAAAACGCAGGCCACAGGGAACAGAAAATCTATACGGACTCCTTCATAGTATCAAGAATAGGTTAAAAATTGAATTTACATATCAGAAGTTTTGGGATGACGAGCTGAGTCAGCGAATGGTGGAACCCTATGCTTTGAAGGAATTCAAAAACCGATGGTACATAATTGCTAAAGACTGCAAGGACAATAACATCAAAAGTTTTGCTTTGGACCGTTTGACGCAGCTTGAAATTTCAAAGCAGACTTTTGTATATCCCAAGAGCTACAGCGTTGAAGAAAATTATCGCTATTGTTTTGGAATCATAAGTCCAAATGGAGAATCACCCCAAGATATTATTTTAGCATTTGACCCTTTTCAGGGAAAGTATATCAAAACATTGCCGTTGCATGACTCACAGTTAATTTTGATAGACAATTCTGAAGAAATAAGGATCAAACTCAGGTTATGCCTAACTCATGATTTTTTGATGGAATTACTTTCTTTCGGGGAATATTTGAAGGTGATTGAACCAAAAACTTTGGTAGATCAGCTTAAAAAAGTTTATCAGAAAGCATTAAATCAATACTGATTTGTTTCAGATAGTTGAAAGCACATTATCTCTATTCTACTAAAATCAGCGCTAACCTTTAATAGCCCCATCATGACCACTCACTTCAAAGAAGAACAACGCTTTACCCAATGGTGGCTTTGGCTGATATTGATTCCAATTGGGATTTTACCTGTTGTGGGAATCGTCCAACAAGTGATACTTGGGGAGGAGTTTGGAGACAACCCCATGTCTGACCTCGGACTGATTCTCTTCGCAGTATTTATCTTTGCATTACTTGGTCTGTTTGTAATTATGCGATTGAAGACTGAAATTGACCAAACCGAAATCCGAATGAGCTTTATTCCTTTTGTGAAAAAGAGAATAAAATGGACTGAAATCAAGGAAGCAGAAGTTGTGAATTACGGTTTTGTAGGTGGGTGGGGAATCCGACTTTCGTTCAAATATGGAACTGTCTATAACATCAAAGGAAATAAGGGCTTGGCTATCGAACTCAGGAACGGAAAGAGATTTGTAATCGGAACTCAAAGAGAATCCGAACTCACCAAAATTGTGGAAAGGGCAAATGCGGAAAATTGGTTTTAGCAAATTCTGCCTAAAAGTCGACAATGAATGAACCGTTAAATTTTACTTTCACAAAAATGCCATAACAATCTCCTTCATTATATTATTGACATCAAATCAATATTGAATTCCACTTCCAAAAAAAATCCATGACCCCAACTTTTTTCCAAACTCAAAATGTATTCAGAGAGTGGTTGGAAGCAAACCACCTTACCGAGACAGAGCTTTTCGTTGGCTTTTACAAAGTGAATTCGGGCAAACCTTCCATGACTTGGTCAGAATCTGTTGACCAGGCACTATGCTTCGGTTGGATAGACGGAGTGAAATACTCGATTGATATAGAAAGTTATAAAATCCGGTTTACGCCCCGGAAAAAGACAAGTATTTGGAGTGCAGTGAATATCAGAAAGGTTGAAAATCTGATTGAGCAAGGTCTCATGAAATCAGCAGGGCTTGAAAGCTTTAAAAATCGAACTGAAAGCAAATCCAAAATCTACGCTTTTGAAAAGGAGGAAGTATTGTTTCCACCAGAACTTGAAGCTTTGTTTAAGGCAAACAAACCGGCTTGGGAGTACTTTCAATCTCTTGCTCCTACTTACAGAAAACCCTCTTCCAATTGGGTGATGAGTGCCAAACAAGAAGCAACTAGACTGAAAAGACTTCTCGAACTGATTGCTGACAGTGAATCGGGCACCAACAAATGGAAGGACCATAAATACAAGAAGAAGTGAGGTACGAAAAAAGTGAATAGAGCCATAATCCAATCCACCAATTGATGGATGCCAATTACCGAAGTACATCTTCAAGAGTCTCGATTATTATTTTTCTTTCTTTTCTTTTGGCTTGAACCAAAAGAAACAAAAATTCAAGACGCAGCTAAGCTTCCACCGCACATGCCATACACACGCCCCGCGGCTGCGTCTTCCTCCCCGCCGTTCCACAAGAGAATATGGTTATAAAAAGGACTAACTTATAAAGCAATTCTTTGCAAACCTTCGCGTCCTTCGTGGTTATATTTTTTAAGAATCAGGAATTCAACTTTTCTATAATTCTTCTTTCAAATCAAAAGTTAAACCTAGCTGTCATCAAGAAAATCCGGGTTTCTCGTTTTGCATAGAAATCCTGAGAAAAGGAATTTGTCAATGCATTTCCTGCAAATCTCCGGGTATCGAAAACGTCTCTTAAACTCAAAGACAAATTTCCTTTGTCATTAAAAAAGGACCTTTGAACACTCGCATCCAAATAATACTGCGCAAGATCCCTTCCCTGAGCTTCTACTTCTGGGGAATCGTAGTTTGCAGCCAATTGGAAATTGATTCCATAAGGAAGCTTAAAATCCTGAGTCAGCTTTGCATTCCAGGAATATCCCGAATTGGTAAACTCCTCGCTGATATTGGATCCATCGACCTCGATCCGAAAGACCGTCACGCCACCGTTGAGCGAGTACCAATCGTTGACTTCACTGGTTCCGATAAATTCCAAACCATACGAACTCGATGAAAGCAAATTCTCAGGCTGAGAGTAGGAGATTCCATCCTCCACAAACGTGATAAAATCCAGCTGCCCATTCACTTTTCGGTAAAACAGATTCGTTGTCAGGCTTGATTTTTCGAAGTTGGCCAGGTGACCAAATTCAAAGGAATTGATCATCTCGGGCTGAAGGTTTGGATTTCCCCTCCGGATATTCAGTGAGTCGGTAATGTCCGGGAAAGGGTTCAATCTCCAGGCAGTTGGTCGATCGATTCTTCGGCTATAAGTAAATTTCAGGGAATGCTTTTCATTGAGCTTGTACATCGTCTGCAGGCTTGGGAAAAGATTAAAATAATCCTGACGATTTTCTTCTTCTGTGTTTTCCAAATAAGTATCCACCTGCGTAAACTCTCCTCTCACTCCAAGAGCATATTCAAACTTGGACCGGGTGGAAGAATACACCACGTAACCTGCGTGAATCTGATCTTTGTACACAAATCGATTACTCACGGCCGCATCTTCTACAAACTCCTGCGAGCTCTCATCCAATCTCTGATAGATGTAATCATTGTCAAACTTTCGGATGTTGGACTTCAAACCTGTCTCAAACTTCCCGTTTTTCAAAGGTTTGATGTAGTCAAATTGAAACACTGAAATGTTTCTCACCTCATCCGTAAAAGCTCTCTCCTGGCCGGTTAGATTTTCCGGGGTGGGATCTAAGGTGTTACCGAAGATTTCAATTCGTTGGGTTTTGTACTGGTTTCGGTAAGAATGACTGGCAGTAAATCGCAGCAAATGTCCTTTGTCTTCGAAATTATGCTCAAAGATCAGCGCGTTGTCAACGCCTGTATCAGTTTCATCTTCTGTGTTTCTGCGAACATAGTCGAAAGATTCACCCTCACCTGATTCACTCATTCGATCCAATTCCGCATAAAGCGTATTTGTTTGAAAGTTCTGGCCGTTTTGATAGACGCCTTCATAGCTGAGGATATTATTCCCAAAATAGTAGTCGGCCCCATAGTTCATGTTATGACCTGTGTCACGGCTGTTGTTGTCGGTGTTTTGGGACAAGGTTTCCTGATCTTCAAAAATCACTCTGGTTGAATTTCGGGTTCCTACATCTTTCCAGTCCCGGTAATTATACCCTCCAAAAACATTGAAATTGGTGCCTCTGTGATTTAATCTGGCGCCGACATTGGATCGGTTTCTCGTTCCGTAGGTTCCTTCTACACCACCATGGGTGCCCAGATCCTGACCTTTTTTCAAAATAATATCGATCACTCCGCCTTCCGCTTCTGCGTCAAATCTTGCATTGGGATTATTGATCACTCTAACTTCCTCCACGGCACTTGCTGGCAATTGATCCAGATTTTGGGTTAGGGAAGAGTTTCGGCCATTGATCAAAATATTGGTGCCGGTACTTCCTCTGAGAGCGATCGTTCCGTCTTCTGCCACAGAGATGGAAGGGGTGTTTCTTAAAATATCCAGAAGGGTGCCTCCGGCATTTGCGATGTTATTTTCAGGAGTGATGATGATACCTTCCAAGCCGGATCTGACGGGCATTTTGGAAGTTTGGACAACTACTTCTTCCAAGTTTCCGCCTTCACTTTTCATCAGGATATCTCCCAAATTCACATTTTCGGAGACTTTTACATCAGCGATAATTTGATCCTCAAATCCCAGAAAAAAAGCTTTGAAAGTGTAAGTTCCCTTGGGGATTTCAAGTGTAAAATTCCCGGATTCATCCGAATCAGAATAGGATACCGGATTGATTTGGTCGCCTCCGGCAAAAAGTGCAACCTGTACGAATCCCAAAACCTCTTTGCGTTGGTCGTCTTTAAGCGTACCTGAAACGGTAAAAGTCTGAGCCCAAACCACTGTGGGAAAGGCTAAAAAGAAGAATATAAAAAGATAAGATTTGGTACTTTTCATCGGGCAGATAGTTGGTTTTGATACAAGTATAACTTTCAACTTTGTATCAAATTTGAAGTTGGCTACCCAAATAGAATTCGAATTACATGCAAATTGTTTTCAAAATAATAGTAAAGTTTGAAACCGTATTTTTTGCAGATCTGATTCACGATAGCCAATCCGAGCCCCACAGACTCCTGATGGTCACTGCCTTTTTTGAACCTTTCCAAATATTCTTCCGGATCCGATTGTGGAGGGAGACCTGTATTCTCAATTTTCAAAAATTCTGAGTTGAGCTCAATATTGATCAAGCCCTGATCGACATTGTGTTTGATCGCATTTCCGATCAAATTATTCAACAGCACTTCCGCCACAAATGGATGGATTTCCAGCCACACCATTGGATCGATTTTGGAAGTGAGTTTGATGGATCTCATTTCAATCAGTTCGTCTAGCCCGTCAAGGATTTTTTCCATAAATACGCTCAGGTTGAGCGTTTCAGGCGCTTGAAATTCTTCATTTTCAAGTTTTGCCAGCATGCTCAGAGACCGGACGATGCGATTGATCCGCTCGTTGTTCTGATAGGCCGACATGATTAATTTCGACTGAGTTTCTGAGATTTCTTCATTTATCAGAAGTTCCAGTTTTCCACGGACCACAGCGGATGGTGTCTGGATTTCGTGAGAAATATTTTCAGAAAATTCCTTGATCTGACGGTAGTCTTTCAAGAGCTTTTTGGACATTCTCTCCAGAAATTTATTAAGCTTTTCAAACTCTGTGATTCCATTTTTTTGGAATTCCAGCGGTTCATTATTTTGAAAGTTAAATGCCTGAACAGCAGCCAAACTCTCGTGAAAAGGCCTAAGGATTTTTTTGGAAATAATCCTGAAGAAAAACCCGATAAAGACAAGCTGAATTGCAAAGACAGTGAGCATCGTGATCACGACCGTTTCGGTAATGTCATCAGCTTCTACCACCAGGTTGAAATAGGAAATCCGATAGTGTTTACCGTTGATTTTATAAGATTTACTCGCCTTCAACTGCACCTCATTCCGGTTCATGGGATCGTGATAGGCCAGTGTATCTCTCAGTTTGAGTTCTTCAATAGGAAGGTTAAAGGGGATTTCCTGGATTTGCAGTTTATCATATTGAAGCTCATCTGGCGAAACACCATTTTCGATCCGGGCTGCGTATGCATCTATCTGTTTGGTAAGCTCCATGCCGAGTTCAAAATCGATCTCTGACTCAATTTTATTGTAAATGGAAAAACCGCCCACGAGAAGAGCCGCAAGAGTGATCCCCAAATACCAAAGGGTGATGATGTTTACAAGTTTCATTGAGCCAGGGGATCAAATTTGTAGCCGATTCCATAGACTGTGGTGATGTAATCTTTGCCTCCCGCAGCCGTAATTTTCTTTCGCAGGTTTTTGACATGCTGATAGACAAAGTCAAAATTGGCCATATCATCTGTATAGTCTCCCCAGAGATGCTGCGCAATCGCCTGCTTGCCCAAAACCCTGTTTTTATTGGTGATAAAAAAGAGAAGGAGATCAAATTCCTTTTTGGTCAGGTCCAAAACCTGATCCTTCACTTTTGCCAAAAGCTGGTGAATTTCGATCGTGATTTCATTGAAAACCATTTCATCAAATCCACCCAACTTTGACCTGCGGAAAATAGCCCGAAGCCGCGCAAGTAGTTCGGAAAGGTGAAATGGTTTGGGAAGGTAGTCGTCGGCACCTTTATCCAAACCTTTCAATTTGTCATCCAATGAATCCTTGGCAGAAATAATGAGGACATTCGAACTGATTTTTTTTGATTTGATGATCTCCAGTAGTTCCAATCCATTTCCGTCAGGCAGCATGAGGTCGAGCAAGATACAGTCGTAATCGAAGGACAGGATCTTGTCCTGCGCATCAAAGAGATTCGAGGCTGTTTCGCAGATAATACCCTCAGCGGAGAGGTAATTGACCACATTTTGTGTCAGTTCGGGATTGTCCTCTACGAGAAGTATTTTCATTTGAGCGTCTGTTCTGATCAAGTCAGTGTACGATTGTGGAATGGAGAATGTCTGAAATCTGACAAAATCTAGGACAAACCTTTGAAGCAATTCTGAAGTTGGGCACATGCTGTTCTAGTTTCGAAAGCTATCGGCTTGAAATCCGCTGTTCGAAATTTGTAATTCCGAACCCATATCATAGGATTTTGAATCCTGTTTATGGTAAATTTTCTCTTCGGGTTTTCATCAAAAAAGCTTAAAAAAAAGCCTCATTGATTTTCACAATGAGGCTAAGATTGAGCAGACTTAGCGTGCTTTTAATTAGTTGAGTTAGTGCTTATTTTCTATAAATATATTCGCCTCCATCAGCCCATCCATAACCTGCGTTGGTAAGTGTTCCGTTTTGACGAAGCCATACAACTTCTGTTTCTTCCCTCCCATAAATTATCCAAAAGAAGGGTTCACCATTTGTATAAATCAACCCGTCGTTTCCGGTTGGCAGACCTTCGAGATCTGAGGAGTTGTATTTGAGCGTAAGTTCAGAATGAAAAGTGTCTTCAAACTCTTCCTGAGCGGGAGTTACCACATAAGTTCCTGTGAGAACTCGGTCAAGTTCGGAGTTGGATTTTGTGAAAGTACCATTGGATCGGAATTCATAGAACTCGGAGTAACCCAAATCAGATACCGGAGTCGCGCCGGGAAACCATGCGCTTTGGTACTCAGTAAGATTCCATTTTCCAAGGTAACTGACAGAGGGGTCATCACCTCTGAGGGAATCACATGAAATAAAAGTAGTAACCAAAATCAATGTCAGAAACAAGTATAGTTTTTTTCTCATGAAGTAAATTGGTTTAAGAAGTACTATTCTTAGGACGAAAACTTTAGCAAATGTGTTTCGTCGCCAAATAAAATTCAGTCGTTTTCATCCATCAATAAAATAAAATCCCGAGCCTTTGACCCGGGATTTTACTTTTAACTGAGAATAGTATAAGGTTTACAAATTAAGCAGACCTCGCAATCATCGTTTGGTTTTCAAATTAGGCAGATCTCTTGCTATAATTTTTATTTTTCAAGATTAACAGATCTCTCACTTCGTTCGAGATGACTACTCTGCGACTGATCGCTGCCGCCTGAATACTGCTGACTGATCACTTTCCACTCGGTCTGAAATATCTAATCGGTGCTTTTGGCTCAGGTTTCAGTTCTATTCCTTCTGTTTCCAAAAGTTTCAGAGCTTCCTTCACCGCTCGTTCGAGTTGTGGGTCGCGGCCTTCGATCACGTCTTTTGGAGTTTGCTCTATAGCGATGTCCGGAGAGATTCCGACACCTTCCACGGCCCATTCTCCATTGGCATCATAGAAACCTCCGCGCGGCGCGACCATTCGGCCATTGTCCACGAAAGGAGGCGTATCCCAGGTTCCAACCAATCCGCCCCAGGTTTTGGTGCCGACGAGCGGACCGATTTCCATCTTGTTGAAAAGGTAAGGAAGCAAATCTCCACCCGAACCTGCACGCTCGTTGATCAGCATGACTTTTGGTCCCCAGATGCCGGACATCGGTGTGGTGAAAGGCCTGTGATCGTTTGCTCTGGAATTAAAATATCCGAGAAGTTTGCGCGCCATGATGTCCACCATGTAATCAGCCGCCGAACCTCCGCCATTGTTTCGCTCATCGATGACCGCTCCTTTTTTATCTTGCTGCGCAAAATAATAGCGATTGAAAGAAGTGTAGCCAGGTTGACCGGTATTCGGGATGTAGACGTATGCAAGTTTTCCTGCGGAAAGCTCGTCGACTTTTCTGCGGTTTCCTTCCACCCAATCCACACTTCGGAGTTGGTTTTCACTCGCCACAGGAGTCACCAAAATCACTCTTGCACCATCCAAACCCGGTTTTGAATTCAGGTGAATTTTGGTTGGCTGATTGGCTGTTCCTTCGAAATGTTTGAAAAAGTTAGCACCGGTTTCGATGGCTTTTCCATTCACTCCGACTACGTATTCACCCACTTTTGCGACAGCACCCGGCTGAGCCAAAGGAGCTTTCAGGGTTGGGTTCCAGCTTTCACCGGTTAGGATTTTCTTGATTCGGAAGTTTCCGTTTACGACTTCGTAATCAGCACCCAGCAAACCAATCGGCACGGAATTGACTTCCGGAAAATCTCCGCCACGGGTGTAGCTATGGCCAACCGCCACTTCGCCACCGATGATGTCTATGATGTAATTCATATCCGAGCGATGGCGCACATGGGCCACCCAAGGCTTGTACCATTCGTAAATCTCATCCCAAGGCGCTCCGTGCACATTGTCCACATAGAGAAAATCTCGCTGATATCTCCAGCCTTCGCGGTAGATCTGCTGCCATTCGTCCATTGGATTTACTTTCACTTTCATTCCGGCAAGGGCTTTCAAAGCTCCATCGCCAGCTTTTTTGCCTGTTGCGGAAGTTTCAAGAATTCCCCAAGTGGAATTACTTTGATAGAGAAGTGATTTTCGGTCTTTTGAAATTACCACTTGATCCACTTTCGGAAGGAAAACCTCCGACTTACGCTTTTTCAGGTCATACTTGTGAAGGACAGTTCCTTCATTTGGAACCACTTCCATGTAGAACACAAACCCTTCAGGAGCTGCAGCCATTCCGGTGTAGTTTCTCGCCGGAGCATCAATCGCAACGATTCTTTGCTGGATTCCTGCCTCGTCAATCTTCACTGTTACGGGAGCTTTATCGTCTTTTTTCTCAGTAGCTTTTTCAGTTTCCTCATCGGACTGAGTCAAAAGAGGAGAGGAATCGGTTGAATTCAGCACTGTCAGATACAGACTTCTTGTGATCGGATGATCGTAGCTGCTCATGTCGAGCCAGCCTGTATTCAAACCAAAATCAGTGCTGGCAAGGAAGTAAAGGTATTTTCCGCTTTCGTCCCAAACCGGAGAAATCGCATCTGCCATATCATCGCTGATCTGGATTTTTTTGCCTGATTCTACCTGATAGACAAAAATCGATTTAAACTGATTGTCGTTCAGTCGGGCATAAGCGATCCATTTTCCGTCAGGGGACCAAACAGGATTCATACTTCTGGTAGGATGGGCGAATCGCTCGGTATCGGCGATTTTTGCATTTCCGGAAGCAATATTTACCACCCAGATATTGTAGTCTGTGTCGGTGAAAGCCAGATGAGCTCCGTCCGGCGACCATTCAGGTTTGAAGAAAAAGCTCGGATCGGGCAGGTTGATTTTCTTTTGAATTCCTCCATCCTGATCGGCGATTACGAGTTCGTATTCCCCTTTGGCATCTGAGAAATAGGCGATTTGCTTTCCGTCAGGAGACCAAACCGGAGCTCTTTCTGCAGAGAGGGAAGTGTTGGAAATATTTCTTCCGGCTCCGTTTTCTTTGGGAACGGTGATGATTTCCCCGCGGAATTCAAAGATTGCGCGCTGACCGGTAGGAGAGAGTTGCGGGTTTTGGAGTTGACCTGCGGAGACATTCACCCAGCGCTCACGAGCCCAGTGGAAATCTCCGGCTACGGTGATGTTTAATTTTTGGCTTTGGCCGGAAGCAGGATTCAACAAATGGAGGTAGCCGCCTTGTTCGTAGACGATTTCGGTCCCGTTTCCATCCAAACTCTTGATGTCAAAATCTTTCAGGAAAGTCTCCTGTTTTTCCTGATTTGTTGCCGGGTCAAATGACCAGATATTCGCCAGAAAATCTCGCTCAGAGATGTAGAAAACTTTGCTTCCCATCCAGATCGGATCCGTATGGCGCTCATTATCCGTTTGAGGTGTCATCTTGAGAGCGTAATCTTTCAGGTCCACAATCCAGATTGGTTTGGCTTGACCGCCGCGGTGGTTTCTCCACTCAGGATCCCAGAAGGAGATTTGCTGGTAAGCGATGTGTTTTCCGTCAGGGGAGATTTCGCCGTTCACGGCTCTTGGAATAGCCATTGGCTCGGGCATTCCACCGGTTTTGCCGATTTTAAAGAATTTGGATTCCTGCGTTGCAAAGCCTTCACGGCCGGAGGTGAAGGTGATATGGTTTCCGTCCGGAGTCCAACCTGTGACCAAATCCGCACCCGGATGCCAAGTGAGTCTTTGCGGATCACCGCCTTCCGAAGGGATCAGGTAAACATCCGTGTTACCGTCGTATTCGGCGGTAAAGGCGATTTGCTTTCCGTCAGGGGAAAAATGGGGAAGCGTTTCTTCACCTTCATTGCTGGTGAGACGGATTGCCGAACCTCCGGATTTGTCCACTTTCCAAAGGTCATTGGCATAGACGAAGACGATTTCTGATTGGCTGAGAGTGGGTTGGCGGAGCAATTGGGTGCCTTGCCCAAACGCCGAAAAGCCAAACCCCGAAGCTAAGATTAGGGTAAATATTCTTTTCATAAAGATTGGTGAAACTGATTTGAATTAAAAATAAATAAGAATATCCGCTTCTTATACACTAGGGCTAAAATAGAGTTTTGAGAAGCGAATAATCGACCACAGATGACGGTCAACAGTCCACTGCCTTTGAATTTGGACTTCAGACCTTGTTTTATTTAGCTGTTGGTAAGAAAGCTGATAGTCATAAAAATAAGAGTGTGGATATCAGTTTACTAACCAATGGTAAAAAATATGAGGAATGGTGGATCGCCTTTGCGAGGAAACAAAAACGCCTTGTAGGATTAATATCTCGATCATAGCTTAAAAACGGAATACTGACAACCGAGAACTGACAACCGATCAAGAGACTGCTTCTTCGTACCTCATCGCAGTGACGGTTCCAAAACTGACAACCGATAACCGACAGCTGACTTTTAAAACCTCCTACTCTCAATCTCAGGCTTAACATGATTTTTTAGATCTTCCGGAGTCACGATATCATAGCCCAATTCAGCAGGATTTGGTCCGATCCATTTTGTTTTCTTCCCTTTTACCGTGACTTGCATTGATACCGGGTCTATTGTTAAAAATGCGAAAAGACTGCTTTCGTAAGGACAGGCAAATTCGAGCGATGGATAATTTTCGTGCACAGAATCCGGATAGCTTTTATGTTTGAATTTTGCGCCAACCCAATAATAAGCTGCGGAATTGATATGGACATAATTCACACCGCCAACTTCCAGATGTTGGGTGACGTGGGCGTGACCGTTAATTGCGAGGATGATTTTTTGGGAAAAAGTGGAAAGTATCGATTGAATTTCTCCGGTATTGTCAATCGGATAAACGCCGGCAAGCGGTTGGTGGGAAATGATGACAACCGGAAGCGACGAAGCCTCCAATTCTGATTTTAGCCATTCCTGCTGCCCCGGTCCGATGTAAGAAGCGTACCCGCCTTTGTGAGTTGGTGAACCCGGATCATTTCCATCAAGCACGATCATCTTGAGTCCGGAAACTTCTTTTGTGTAATAGGAGGAAGGTATCCCCCAGGATTTAAGGCAATTTTCTTTGGTAAATCCTTCATCCATATCGTGATTTCCCAGGACATGAAATGAGTGAGGATGCGCTTCATTAAAGAGATTGACTAGCTCCTGATTTCTTTCCGAAGGGAAAGCAAAATCTCCCATCTGAATGATTGCCTGAGGTTTTCTTTTGGCCACTTCACCCAGAAAATCATTCAATCTGTCTTTTCCGTCAGGAATCAGATCATTATGCAAATCCGAAATTACTCCCAGGGAAACTTTTGATTTCAGGCTATTCGCAAATGATAATGCTTCCTTTGGTATGGCAAAGCTAATCGCAGCAAGGGTGGAAGCTTTGAGGAATTGCCGGCGGGTTGATTTCATGATCTGGTTTCAGACATTTCAGTTGGTGAACGAAGATAAGGATAGATTCAGATCGGGGAGTAACAAGATTTCACACATTCATTGGTCCAGTTGGGTATATTTCTTTTTCCTTTTTCCTTCGAAATAAAATGCCAGAAATTAAGATGTATTTCCGGAATCTTGCCAACAGTTGATTTAAACAATTGAAAATCCAGAGGTCTGTTTGATTTAGGCTTTCTTCGGTCTTCGGCCATCGGTCTTCCATCCCATAACCTAAAGAGGAGAACCCGCTTACTTGTAGAAAAGCATTTTTTAAGGTGAAATCAATTACCAAATACCTCCTTGATCGCTTCCAGATAATCAAACCCATGTCCTTCGGTTGGTTCAATGTAATTGCCCTCCAGGTATTCATTCCAGCAGCAAATCATCACAGTGTTTCCATTGGTTGGACGGTATTTCCTTGAAACTTGCTGGGCTTCTCTGAGCTTTGCTGTGAAAGATGCTTTATCACTGTGAACTCGATCTTTTTCTGGTTCACTTGGGAATCCGCTTTGTTGAGGCCATGTTCCGCCGGCAGGTCGCATATCCCAGCCCATCGCAACCGGAACCTGATATTCGAAGTTGGGATCGTTTTTGAATTTTTCGCTCCACATATTCCAATGTCCCCGATAGGTTTCGCGCATATCTGCGAAGGATTTATTGTCCTTTTCCATAAAGTTGTGATAGACATATCCGGTCATTCCTTCAAAGCCCATTGCTTTGAGCCGAGGTACATATTCCTGCAAAAGCTGTCGCTTCTGATAGTCGCCTCCTTCCCACGGACGGTTCGAGTTTTTTGCTTTCCAGACAGTTGGAAGTCCATAAGCGCGTTCGTTTTGCTGCATCGGCCCGGCAGTTACAGCGATGAATTTGATTCCTGGAAAACCTGCTTTCTTCGCCGTTTCCTGTGATAGATCAAGCAGATCTTTCAGCGTCAATCCATAATAGGCCGCTCTCGATTCTGCATCCTGCGGAAAGTAAAAATAGACGATAGGTCTTCCGTCAGCGGTTTTCAAATAATCACCTCTTTTGAAATAGGTATCGGTCCATTGACGGGTGATTTTCTCATGAACTTTCAGATAAAGTGCTTTGTCGGGCTTTTCGCCTGAGTAATTGGCTTTGGCATTGATGGTTTCCGGAGAACCTATTTTCAGCCAAAGCATCCATCGCTCATGACTGTCGTCGCACCAGTTGATCGCCCATTTCATTTGCTCATTTTCAGGCAAAGTGGCATTGACTTCCAGCATGACTTTGAGTTGATCTCCCCATTCTTCCAAACCCGGAACTGCTACCCGACCATCGCGATTGGGGTCGATTTGCCAGCCTTCCGGATAGTAGATTTTGGACTGAGGGCCAAAGTACAAGTGATAGTAATAATGCCTTCCATAAAACCAGTTGTAAGCAAAGAAGTCAATCCCGCTTTGCTTCATAAACTGAAGCTGCATTCGGATTACTTCCGGGTCATCCCTTTTGTAAAAACCCTTAAGCTCGGCGATAGGCTTGCGGTCTAGGTAAGGTCCTTCATAAGGATATCGTGCGTTGTAGATTCTCCCCCGAGGACCCCAGATTCCTGGATTTTGCAGGTTGGAGCAATTTTCCCGACCGGTGATGCAAGACCAGAAACTGTCCCGATCAACTGCCGGATCAGAGGAAGTATTCCAGGAAGGCATGAAATAAACTCCCACCAGTTCATCATCTTCTGCTTGAATAGTCGGGGCAGGAGTTTGGAAACTTGCGATGCCAGCAACCTGGACGTTATTTGCCTGGTTTAGTTTTGTTTCGCAGGAAGGAAAGGCAAGGATTGAAATGCCTAAAATCAAAAAAAGAACAGATCGTTTCATAGGAAAAGCTTTTAATAAAAATACCCTTTACAAACCAAAATCCCGAACCGGAGTTGCTTGGATTTGATCAAATCAAACTTTTCTTCATGATTTGAATCCGGCGGAACTCCGGAAGCATCACTTCAAAATCGATCACGTAAGATGTAGCAAACTCAAACCCTGATTTTTCATAAAACCGTTTTGCCTGATCCTTGAAATCCATCGCTTCGAGCCAGACAGCTTCCATCCCTTTGTTTTTCGAATCAGTTTCGACCCACTCCATGACTGCACCTGCAATCCCCTTGCCATGAAAGTCGGCGTGCAAATAGAGTCGATGGAGTTTGGCAGCATTCGGGATTGGAAACTGCTTCGGGGAAGAAGGAATGGTGTACTTGACGATCCCGATTTTCTGACCTTCGGAAAGGATGAAAAAATAGTTGCTGCGAAGATCTTTGAGCTCTTTTTCGAGATTTTCCGGATTGTAATTCCGCTCCAAAAACCACTTTCCACCGTCTTTCCAGATATGATGGTAGGCGGGTAAATAGACCCTTTCCATCAGGGAAAAAAGTTTGGGTTGGTCTGTGGATTGGATAGGGGAAAGCTGAATTTCAGGATTGATCTGCATGCTTTCCAAAGGTGATTGAGAAATCTTAAATTTTCAAATCAGGGAATAAAAAAACCACAGCCCCTTTCAATGCTGTGGTAAAAGTTGAATCTCAGTTTTTGATTTTATTCGGAAAGCTTAGAAATAATCTCATCTGCTAAATCATCAGAATAGATCCCAAAAGCATTGACCAATACACCTTTCAAATCATGTTTTTCAGAAGAAATGGCATACAAAACTGCCTCGTCAGCGGGATTTGTTTCCCCTTCAAATCTGAAAGTTTTATCAACTTGAAAGTCATTGTGTGATATTTGAAATTCTCCATTTCTGCATTCCAGAAAGTCATGCTTCGCATTGAAATCTTCCACATAACCTTCCTTCCTAAGTTTCTCGAGTGTCTCGACCAGAGTGGTTTCGTAGTTGTCCATGGTTTCAGAGGTTTAGTTCTTTTGAATTTAACGATTTTGAGGCTGATTTTCAGTTTGTTGGAGAATGGATTTGGTTAAATTTTTTAAAACAAAAAACCACAGCCTCTTTCAAAGCTGTGGTTTTGATTTTTAGGTTATTAAAAACAACGAAGGTCTTAGTATAAATAAACCTTCGAGGTTTTGAAAACCTCAAAGGTTTATTTATTTCCTCGCAAGAGCTCTTTTTGCAGCCTTCACAATATTTTCAGCATTCAGTCCGTATTTCTCCAGCAATTGGGTTGGAGTTCCTGACTCGCCAAAGCTGTCATTCACGCCCACATATTCCAATGGAGCCGGATTATTTCTGATCAGGCACTGCGCAATGCTGTCTCCCAAGCCACCGTTTAATTGATGCTCTTCTGCAGAAACTGCACAACCTGTTTTCTTCACGGATTCCAGAATCGCTTCCTCGTCCAAAGGCTTGATCGTATGAATATTGATCACCTCGGCAGAGATTCCTTCTGCTCTAAGCATCGCTTCCGCCACTACCGCTTCCCAAACCAAATGGCCGGTTGCGAAGATGGTGACGTCTTTTCCGTCGATCATTTTCCATGCTTTTCCGATTTCAAACTTCTGATCAGCAGGAGTGAAAACCGGCCAGCTTGGACGACCAAATCTCAGGTAAACCGGACCTTCAAATTCAGCAATTGCTAAAGTGGCAGCCTTGGTCTGATTGTAATCGCAAGGGTTGATCACTGTCATGTGAGGCAGCATTTTCATCATGCCCAAATCTTCCAGGATTTGGTGCGTGGCACCGTCTTCACCCAAAGTCAAACCTGCGTGTGAAGCACAGATTTTTACGTTTTTCTCAGAATAAGCAACTGACTGGCGGATTTGATCATAGACGCGTCCGGTAGCAAAATTGGCAAATGTGCCTGCGAAAGGAATTTTGCCTCCGATGGCAAGACCAGCGGAAATACCGATCATGTTTGCTTCAGCAATTCCTGTTTGGAAAAAACGCTCAGGGAATTCCTTCTGGAAATCACCCATTTTCAGCGAACCAATTAAATCAGCACAAAGTCCGACCACATTTGGGTTTCTTCTTCCTGCTTCCAGGAAACCATCACCAAAACCGGAGCGGGTGTCTTTTTTCTCGGTATATGTAAATTTTAAATCTAAGCTCATGGTAAAATCTTTTGGAAGGATGGATTAATAATCACCGAGGGTTTCTTCAAGCTGGCCAAGTGCTTTTGCCAGTTGCTCATCGTTTGGAGGTGAGCCATGCCACTTGTGCGTGCCAACCATGAAGTCAACTCCATAGCCCATTTCTGTGTAAAGCAGATTCAAAACCGGCTTGCCTTTTCCCGTCAGGGATTTTGCTTTTTCCAATCCTTCAATGACCGATTTCATGTCATTTCCTTCCTTGGTTTCGATCACTTCCCAGCCAAATGCTTCCCATTTTGCCTTGAGATTTTTCAGGTCCATTATTTTTTCGGTAGGTCCGTCGATCTGCTGACCGTTGTAATCTACCGTTGCAATCAAATTGTCGACTCCATGGTGAGCTGCATACATTGCCGCTTCCCAAACCTGTCCTTCCTGCAATTCACCATCACCCATCAAGACATAAACCAACTTGTCGTCCTTGTCGATTTTTTTAGCCTGAGCTACTCCAAGTGCTACAGAAAGTCCCTGACCCAAAGATCCGGATGCAATGCGAATACCTGGCAAATGCTCATGTGTAGCCGGATGACCCTGAAGTCTAGAATCGAGTTTTCGGAAGGTTTTCAGTTCAGAAACAGGAAAATATCCGCTTCTGGAAAGCACAGAATACCAACCTGCAGAAAGGTGACCGTTGGAAAGAAAGAAAAGATCTTCACCTTTTCCATTCATCTTGAAATCAGGATTGTGGTGAAGCTGATCAAAATAAAGGGCGACGAAAAATTCTGCGCATCCGAGCGGGGCACCGGGGTGACCTGACTGAACGGCATGAACCATTCTCAAAACGTCCCTTCTGAGCTGAGTACAGATATTTTGGAGTTGTTCGATTGATTGTTTTTCCATTACGGAGGATTTATTTGAGGATTTGTGCTGTGTGATTCTTGGTATCTACTTTCTCTATTATTTCAGCAATTATTCCCTTCTCGTCAATCACAAAAGTCGTACGGGCTGTGCCCATATATTTACGGCCATACATGGATTTTTCTACCCAAGTACCGTAAGCCTCGTGGACTTTTAAGTCGGTATCTGCAAGCAGGGGAAAAGGAAGAGATTGCTTCTCGATAAATTTTTTGTGGGATTTTTCGTCGTCTGAGCTCACTCCCAATACGATATAACCGGCTTTGAGCAAGGCATCGTAATTGTCGCGAAGATCGCACGCCTGAGCGGTGCATCCGGGAGTGGCGTCTTTCGGATAAAAGTAGAGAACTACCTTTTTGCCCAGGTAATCGGAGAGTTTGATGAGTTCTCCTTTTTCATTTTTTGCTTCGAACTGAGGTGCCTTCTGGCCTGCTTCTAATTTCATACTAGTGTTGTTTGAATGGAACAATTTTAACCGATGGTTCCCTTCCATTCAGCTACATTTCCTGTCTGGTCGGTTACCCTAAGTACAACCGAACCACGAAATGGTTGTTCATCCAATTTATCTGACCAAATGACCGCCTGCTTGTGCTCGTAGCGCATCATGACCCATTTATCGTTGATTTTTGCTTCGAAAGTCTTGATTCCCGACAGGTTATCTTTGATTGTAAATCGCATTTCCGACGAGTTGACCCGAATCGGAGTGATAGTCGGTTTTACGTTATCCTCGGCAAGGATAAAAGTACCAAAATTTCTGGTTTTAAATCTAATTGTACCACCTTCCCAAGTTCCGCCCACGAAAGACTTTCCCCCGTTGGAAGATTGTTGATACACCCTGTAGCGCTCTTTGTTACCGGTGAAGCCCGATACATCCCAAACTACATCCATTGGATTCCAAAGGTAATCTGCCGGATCGTGAAGCTCCAGTTTGGGAGAGGAGGGAGTTCCGGAATGCTTGAGTCGCAAGAATACATCATCCAAAACCGTGTTTTCCGCGAAAGAAATCTGAACTTGATTATCTGCGAAAAGTTGATCTTTTCCCGCCGGAATCATCGTTTTGATATTCAGCAAAACCACTTCCGAGCAAATGTCAATTTCCTCCGGAATTCCAAAATGCATATCCCATAAATAGGTTCTGCTTAGTTTATCCTGATATGCCGGAAGCATTTCGAACGTATTGGCTCCTACATAAAACTTCGCCAAACCTCCGTTTGGAGAAATAGGAGCTCTGATTTTCAGAATGTTTCCAATGTAATTCACAGTTGCTCTTGCAGGAGCAGCTCCATCTACCACATTATGCTCAAGATCTTGTCCTTGAAGAGGAATGGTCACCAATCGCTGATTTCCATACGCATCGCGAAGTTTGAGCTGGTAGTTTTTCTTCACTCCCGGATCCAATTCCAAATGTCCGACGCCAACTTGTTTTGGCTGGAAAAAATCAAACTTAAGATGGTCCTGATGGTAGAGTTTGGTGAATCTGTTCTGATGTGTGTAAAGCAAAAACTGACGGGTAAAGTTGAAATCAACCTTATCCACGGTCAAGGAGAAAATGCTCCCGGCTTCATCCGAAAGCTCAAAATTCGGGAATCCATTTCTATTATCTGCACCGTCAAGCTGATCGAAACTTTGGATTTCGATCCCGACTCTTCCTGTGATCTGAATAGTCGATGGTAATCTATAACTTCCTCCGGAAGCTACAGGAGTGACTTCCACTCGCTGGAATTTTCCGTTTACTCTGGAATCGATGTCAAGTGGAACGATGGCAATTTTTTGGGGAGTAGGAGCGATGTTGTCCAGGATTTCCGGGAAACCAAAAAGCAGCGGATCCATTGCCCGATCCAGGCTGTCCCGAATTTCAAAGTGCAAGTGGGGGCCACCGGAATTTCCCGTATTTCCGCCATTGGCAATTTGCTCACCTTTTTTTACAGGAAGCTCGCCTGGATTCAGCGCGACTTCCAATTCATTCAGCTGCGCCTCGTACATTTTCTTGCGCATGAACTGAGTGATCTTTGGATTAAAGTTTCTCAGGTGACCGTAAAGTGTGATTTTTCCATTTGGATGCTTGATGTAAATCACATTTCCGTAGCCGAAAGAAGAAATCTTGATTCGGTGAATCCACCCATCCGCTGCCGCTAAAATCGGTTCGCCCTCAGTTCCGCCAAACTTATAATCCAGTCCGGTGTGAAAGTGATTGGGTCTGAGTTCTGCGAAATTTCCGGCAAGAAAATTTCTGCCCCCAGGTTTTACAGGTGAGCGGAAATAGCCTTTGTCTACTTCCTGAGCGGAAATGAACTGGGTCAGGCAAATTGAGAAAATCAGGGTAAGGGGTAAAAACTTATTTAACTTCAAAATCAAGCATTTTTTGAGTTCCAATGAATCCTTCTAATCTGTCGCCGACTTTTACAGGTCCAACTCCGGCTGGGGTTCCGGTATAGATAAGATCTCCTTTTTTCAACGTGAAAAACCGGGAAACGTATGCGATGATCGTGCCGAAATCAAACAACATCAGACTGGTATTTCCCTTTTGGCGAAGTTCGCCATTGATGGTCAGATGGAAGTCGATATCTCCCAAATCGGAAAAATCAGCAACCGGCTTGAATTCCCCGATTGGAGCTGATCCGTTAAATGCTTTTGCAATTTCCCATGGAAGGCCTTTGGCTTTGCACTGATCTTGAAGGTCTCTTGCGGTGAAGTCAATTCCCAGACCGATTTCCTCAAAATAGCGATTTGCAAACTGTTTTTGGATGTTTTTTCCTTCTTTCGAAATCTTCAAAACAAGCTCTGCTTCGTGATGAATATTCTGCGAAAAATCAGGGTAGAAGAAAGGTGCTCCTGGTTTTAGAAGAGCCGTATCAGGCTTTAAAAATACGACAGGATTGCTGGGTTTCTCGTTTTTGAGTTCTTCGATATGGGCCACATAATTCCGGCCAATGCAGATGATTTTCATGAAGGATAGGTTTGTTCGACTGGAATCAGGCGCAGGATCTAAGCGCTATTTGAGTTCGTGAAATTAAGTCTTATTGCTTCATCAAAGAAATTTTGATGAAAATTTGACTTCTAAAATTTCAAAACAGGATACGAGGCATTCAATTCATTTAGGGAATTAAATAATTGATCTGATCAGTCCGCCTTCTACTCTGATTGCCGCTCCGTTGGTCGCGGATGCAAGTGGACTGGAATAGTAAACCACTGTGTCAGCAACTTCTTCAACAGAAGCAAATCGCTGAATGAGAGAAGTTGGCCTCATATCTTGGAAAAACTCTTTCTCTACCTCATCGGCGGTTTTTCTACCAGATCTACTTAAATTTTCAATGAATTCTCCTACTGCCTTAGACATAGTGGGACCGGGAAGGATCGAATTCACTGTTACGGCAGTTCCTTTTGTTAACTCCGCCAAGCCGCGGCTTACTGCCAACTGTGCTGTCTTGGTCATACCATAATGGATCATTTCCTCGGGGATGAATACTCCCGATTCACTGGAAATGAAGATAATTCTACCCCAGTTTTTTTCAATCATTTTTGGAAAATAGAATCTGGAAAGGCGTATTCCGCTCATGACATTGATTTCAAATAGTCTGAACCAGTCTTCATCAGGAATGTTCATAAAGGGTTTTGGTTCAAAAATACCTGCATTGTTGATCAAAATATCAATTTCAGGTACTTCTGATAACAGTCTGTTTACGTCATCGACTTTTGAAAAGTCAGCAGCAACACCAATTATGTCACCATTTGGATAGGTTGCCTTAAGGTCTGATATCGCTGCATTCACACTTTCCTCAGAACGGCCATTGATGATTACGCTGGCTCCTTCCGCCAAAAAACGTTCTGCAATGGCAAAACCGATTCCTGCAGTAGAACCGGAAATCAAGGCTTTTTTACCTGATAATTTTAAATCCATGATTATATGTTGGTGATTTAATTGAGAACATATTTTTAATTATAAGTCAAATGCTCAGGTATTTCTTGTTTCAAAAAGTCAAAGTCGAGACCTTTTTGAATAATTTTTCTGTCCAACGGGTATAGACGAGTCCGCTCGGGTGAAGATTATCTTCGACGACCATTTCCGGCTTTGCTCCGATTTCTCGATAATCTTCTGTAATGTCTATGAAAGCCACACCGTAATTTTCACAAACCTCTTTTTTGGCTTGATTGTATGCATCGATTTCTCCTGCAACTTTTGCTTTATCTGTTCCTCGACTTGTCGCGAAAGGAGTGACACCCCAGTCAGGAATTGAAAGCACGACCACATGATCAGGTTTGTCTCCCGCAAATGAAATTGCTCTTTTCAGCATCGCTTCAAATTCGGTTTTGTAGACATTCACGGGCCTTCCGCGATACTGATTATTCACTCCAATCAATAGCGTTACCAAATCAAAAGGTTGATCGCTCAGGTCCGTATTGTTGATTCCTTCATTCAATTCATCAACTGTCCAACCGGTTTTCGCGATGATTTTCGGATCCTTCCAATTGAAAAATGTTTCCTTGCTCAGCCTTTTGACCAATTGGTTTGGATATCGATCAGATTCATCCACTCCTTCGCCGATGGTGTAGCTATCACCGAGTGCCAGATATGTTAGTTTTCTATCGCTCATTTCTTGAGTTGGGATGGTTTTTTGATTTGAGTTCAAAAGTGATAGCATGGCTAGAATGCTAAAGCCAATCAGCGTGATTTTCATTTGGAAATTTTAAGATGAGAATACTGATTCTAAAAGGGTAAAAGTACCGGCCGTTGCGTCCATTTGAACTTTGGCACCTACCGGAACGATGAATTGCTTGGGCAAGTGGCCAATCATGGCGCCGGTGTAAGCCGGAATTCCAAGTGGCAAAATATAATCATCGATTACCTGATCTACACTGAGCGAACCGTAACCTCCTCCTGGAACACAATCCGAGCATTGACCAAAAATAAAGCCTTTGATCTTGCCCAAAGTGCCATTCAACATGAGCGTACTCATCATCCGATCGATGCGGTAGGGATCCTCTCCGATGTCTTCGATAAACAAAATAGAATCTTGAAAATCAGGATAATAGGCTGTACCGGATAAAGCTGCCAACACAGTTAAATTTCCTCCCAAAATATTTCCTTCCACTCTTCCTGCTCGCAGGGTTTGAATCCGGTTTGCTTTCACCACCAAGTCATCTCCCTTTGGTTGCTCGTTTTTGAAAGTCACCAATTCCTGCTCAAAAAACATCTGCTCAAACTGCTTCACATTGAAACTGTTCCAACTTCCTGATCCATTTGGACCATGGAAACAAACCATCCCCGTCTGCGAATAAATCGCACAATGGATCGCTGTGATGTCCGAATATCCCAAAATCGGTTTTGGGTTTTTGGCGATCATCGCGTAATCGAGTATAGGCAGAATCCGTGAAGCTCCCGAACCTCCGCGGATACAGATCACAGCTTTCACTTCAGGATCAGCAAACATTTGGTTCAGGTCATTCGCTCTTTCCATGTCCGTTCCTGCCAGATGTCCGTAGCGATTATCTAGATTTTCTCCCAGTTTGACACTGAATCCCAAGGCCTCCAATGCCTCTTTTGCAAATGTAAACTGCATCCGATCTGCTGTGGCAGCGGATGGGCTTATCAGTCCAACTGTATCTCCTTTTTGGATTGCCTTCGGAAATATGGTTGTTGGAACCTGATTTTTTGCGGCAGCATCCAAAGAAACAAATGGGATTGAACCTGCCAAAAGGCCCAGAGATTTGAGGAAAGCGCGTTTTTGCATGAAGAATTGATTTGCAGTGAAATTAGATTCTTTTTTCGAAAGAGATCAAAGAAAAACCCTGCCAATTGGCAGGGCTTGATTTAATTTCTTGATTCGATGAGTTATTTTTCTAACTGCTCCATCATGGGTTTTTTCCTCCAACTTCCAACTTCCCTACTTCCAACCTCATCATCGGTCATCCAGCATCAGTCATCCAGCATTCTACAGCATATCCCTCACCATCACCATCACTTTTTCCATTTCCCTGCGAACAGCGGATGCGGAATAAGGATAATTGGAATTCATGAAGGCAAAGCAATAGAGTTTTCCGCTTTTGGTTTTGATCAAACCGACCAGGCTGAGGTTATTACTCATGGTTCCGGTTTTTGCAAAAACATAGGGCTGAACTGCCTGATAGCTGTTTTTCAACGTTCCTGTTTTTCCACCAGTTGGAAGAAGCTCATACAATTCCTCATCGGGAACCAATCGATAGAGCTTTTCGAAAAGTGCGACCATCGACCTGGGGGTAAATAAATTATGTCTGCTAAGCCCGCTTCCGTCCACCCATTTTGGTTTATCGGGTAAGTCGTTTAGGTAGGTTTTCAAGACGTAATCAACTGCTCGTTCCGTATCGATTTCTTTGAAAAGCTTGTCAGAAACCATAAAAAGGAGCTGTTCCGCCAGGAAATTATCGCTTTCGAGCATCGCTTCTTTCAGCATAGGAAAAAGCGGAGCGCCTCTCCATTCCTTGTGAATTTCAGGGAGGCTGTCGGGACGGTAAATCCATTTTTTGCCTGTTGCATTTGAGGCCAGTTGAACAAAAAGCTCCGGGGAAGTCAGGAATGGGATATGATCCTCTCTTCCCAAAAAAGTCTCGGGATTGTAGTAAAATGAGTTGGAATGAAAGTCACGCTCGAGTTCCTTGATAGGCTGGTAAGTCGTCTGGATTGAAGTTTGGAATCGTTCCGGAAATACCTGTGGCCGATTTCCAACTTTCCTAACCTGAACCAAATTCCCATAAATCGGGAGGGAGGTTCGTTCTGCTGAATAGTCGTAATAGTAATCATCCCATTGCCAGCCATATCCGAGAGGTGGAGATTTTACATTTGAATCCGAGAAAATCACTTCATCAAAACCAGCTAAAAATGCCTGAAAATCAGGCTGGAATAGCTCTTTGTATTTCCAGCTTGGATCGCCGCTTCCCCAGATTTTGATCGTCTTTCCTTCGGTGACATATCGCAACGTTTGCGTGCTGTCTCCCAATACGACTATGCTGGCGAATAGGGTAAACAGCTTGGTAGTAGATGCAGGGACGAAGTTAATCTGGCTATTTTTCTCAAACATCACCAACTGTGAATCCAAATCATACAGTACGAAACCTGTCAAATGCCCGCTGAAAAAACTGGTTGGCCCGAGGGTAGATTCCAGCTTTATATATTGATCCCGGGAGATTTGGGCAGAAAGCGTGTAAGAAAACAGTAGAAAAGAGAAAAGGAGAAAAGCTCGACGCATCCGGAATTAGTTTTTTGCAGCTGTCCAGAAGATCCTCAGCCAACCTAAAATAAAAGCCACACCACCCAAAGGAGTGATCGCTCCCAGCCAGGTGATTCCAGTCAAAGAGAGGAAGTACAGGGAACCTGAGAAAATCAGAATTCCGATAATCATGCTGATTGCTGCGAAGTTGTAGCCCTTCCAATCCGGCTTGACCAAAGCCAGAATTCCGATCAGGAACAAGGCCAGAGAATGGTAGAAATGATATTTGACTGCTGTTTCGAAGGTTTCGATCCTTCCGGTTTCTTCCAAAATATCCTTTAATCCATGTGCGCCAAAAGCTCCGATGCCAACGGCTAAGGTTCCGAAAATTGCTGCTGATTGTATGATTTGCTTCCCAGTCATGAAGTGGTTATTTGTTTTTGAGTTATTGGTTTTTGGGGTTCCGACATCTGTGATCAGTCATCGAGCATCAGTCATCCCACATTTCTCTTTCCAAATATCGCCGAACCGATCCTCACCATCGTGCTTCCCTCTTCCTGAGCGATGAGATAATCTCCGCTCATTCCCATCGAGATCTCTTTCAATTGCACAAAACCCGGAAGTGTTTTGGTTTTTAATTCTTCGAAAAGCTGCTTTAAACCTCTGAATTCTTTTCTGACCTGATCTTGATTTTCCGTGAAAGTTGCCATTCCCATCAGCCCTACAATTCGCACGTGGGTAAGCTCTTGAAACTCCATTGAATTTAGCATTTCATCCAGTTCAGCTTTATCAAAACCGAACTTGGTTTCTTCCTCAGCAATATGGATTTGAAGCAAACACGGAATCACCCGATTGATCTTTTTGCCTTGTTTATTGATTTCCTGCAAAAGCTTAAATGAATCTACACCATGAATCAAATGGACGAAAGGAGCGATGTATTTGACTTTGTTACTTTGCAAATGGCCGATCATATGCCATCGAACATCGGAGGGAAGCAAGGGTTGCTTTTCCTGGATTTCCTGAACTTTATTTTCCCCGAAGTCACGTATCCCGGCATCATAAGCTTCCCGAAGATCTTCAATAGGCTTGGTTTTGCTCACTGCCACCAATAAGCAATTCGGATTTCGGAAGGTGCTTTTTACTGATTCAAGATTGGCTTTGATTCCCATATTACTTCAAATTTTGCTTAAGAGCTCAGACAAAGATAGACAGAGGTTGCCTACTTTTGGGGATGCAGCAGTCTATTTTAGAAGGGATCAGTATGGGATTGGTGTTGTCAGCGATGATCGGCCCGGTATTTTTCAGTCTCGTTCAGGGAAGCCTTCAGCATGGTTTCAGATATTCGGCTGCGTTGGCTTTTGGGGTTTTGGTGAGTGATTCGCTGTATGTGGTAGTCACCTATTTCGGGTTGCAGTTATTTTCGGAGACAGATTTTTTTGAAATGATTTTGGGATACCTCGGTGGGTTGATTTTGATAGGCTTTGGGATAAAATCCCTTCTAAAGAACAGCGTCGATCGGATCAGTACAGGCGGTATTACTTTGCCAAAAGCCAGAAAGCGATCCGCATTTGCCAAAGGATTTGGAATCAATGGAATCAACCCTTTTGTGATGCTTTTCTGGATTTCAATCGTTGGGATTGTTCAGCAGAAAGAGAGTTTTCAAAGCAGAGATATCGCGCTTTATTATGTGGGAATTTTGCTGACCGTTTTCGCAGTTGATTTACTGAAAGCCCTGGTTGCCAAACAAATGGCCCGATGGGTGACACCAAGAGTGATGTGGATTTTAAACAAGCTTGTCGGATTGATCATTATTGGTTTTGGACTCAGGATGATTTGGACCACCTGGTCGTAACTCTTATTTAAACTATTGTTCATACCCAGCGTTTTCAACTTATGCAAAATTCTAACACTCCGATATTTTTTACTCTTGCCTTAGTCGTTGTCTTTTTCTTTCCGGCGGAAGTTTTTGCGCAGGATATTCCTCAGCTTCGGGATTTCAACCAGACAAGAATTGATTACAATAAAAAGGGAATGATCATCCTTGGAAGTTGGGCAGTTGGAAATATGGTTTGGGGTGGGATAGGAGCTTCTCAAACTTCCGGTCAGACCAAGGCTTTTCACCAGATGAATCTCTACTGGAATTCGGTGAACCTGATCATCGCTGGATTTGGATATTGGCAGGCTACGAAGGAAACACCGGGAACAGATTTCTGGGCGACGATGGAAGCTCAGCAGAAAATCGAGAAAATCTTACTGTTCAATGCAGGTCTTGATTTGGCTTATATCGCCGGAGGATTTTACCTAAAGGAAAGAGGATTGCGAAATGAGAAAGATCAGTTGATCGGTTTTGGGAAATCGGTAATTCTGCAGGGAGGATTTTTACTGGCGTTTGATGCCGTGATGTATGGTTTTCACCAGACTCATTCGAAAGAGCTTCAGGAAATTTTGCAAAATGTCAGCTTGGGACCGACGGGGTTTTCGATGGTGATTCCGCTGAATTGAAGAATCGAAGATGTTTAAAAAACTTTGGGTTTAATTAATCGTATTTTTTGTCAACGATCAATTAACTTTTGGTTTATGAAAAACATCCTTCCATTTCTCGTACTACTTTCCTTTTTGTGGGGCTGCAAGGTTACCGATTCTATCACAGTTGACTCCGTCTCCAATACTGAAAAGCTGAAAGGATATCAGACATTTCAACTAATAGAAGAAGACTATTCTGACAAAAGAAATGAACGAATCAATCTTGCTTTTAAAGAGAAATTGGTAGAATTTGGATTTGAAGAATCTTCAGAAAGCCCTGATTTTTTGGTTCAGGGAGTGGTAGTTACCCGCAAATTCATTCAGGAACTTGGTCATTATTCTTCTATTCCGAGACCTTTTTACAATTCAAACAATTCAGGCAATAACCTTCCCAGTGGCGGCACAAATGGATTTGCAGTTAATCGAGGGATGATCGGAAAGGTGATTTTTTTGATTCAGGATGCTAAAACCAATGAAATCGCATGGATGGGAGTCGGAACAGGAATTATCCAGGGATCTAATAGTTTGAATTATGAGGATTTGGATATTGCCTTGGATGAGTTGGTAGCAAGTTTATAATAGAATTCAAAATTTCTGTACTGACTTATTGATTTCAAAGGTTCTCGGCTCAATACCCAAGATCGAGAACAATGGTTAGAAATTAGATTTCAAGGTGTCATGATTTTTTTTGTAGATAAGAGGCTATTTTTGCCACATGGAAAATCTAGCACCTTGCCCAAAATGCAAATCAGAATTCACTTATCAAATGGACAACCTGATGGTTTGTCCTGACTGCGGATATGAATGGGATCCTTCGGAAAATGAAGTTGAAGTAGAAACCGGCTTGGTTGTGAAAGATGCCAACGGGGTGATTTTAGCCAACGGCGATTCAGTCGTTATTGCAAAAGATCTTCCGGTAAAAGGTGCTCCAAAATCCATCAAAGCCGGTACAAAAGTGAAAAATATCCGTCTTGTGGAAGGCGATCATAATATTGATTGCAAAATCGAAGGCTTCGGATCGATGGCTTTGAAGTCAGAGTTTGTGAGAAAAGCATAAATTCAGTAGGCAGTTTTCAGTATTCAGTTTTTAGAGCTAAGAGTTTGGAAACAAGAATCAAAAAGTAAGATTTAAACATAAAAAATCCCTCCGGTGAAAGTGAAAGCCGGAGGGATTTATTTTTTGAAGCCAATCAGAAATTAATCAGCCAGGTATTTTTCTACAGGTGTGTAAGGCATTCCAAAAGCCTGTGCTACTGCTTCGTAAACGATATCTCCGTTGATCACATTCAAGCCTGAAACCAAATCTTCGTTTTGCTGAGCTGCTTTCTTCCAACCTTTGTCTGCAAGTTGCATCGCGTAAGGAAGAGTTGCATTGGTCAAAGCTAAAGTAGAAGTATAAGGAACTGCACCTGGCATGTTTGCTACGCAATAGTGAACAACCTCATCAATCACGTAAGTAGGATTTTCGTGTGTAGTTGGTCGGCAAGTTTCGATACAACCGCCCTGATCCACCGCTACGTCAACTAGTACAGTTCCCGGCTTCATTTCCTTCAGCATATCACGAGTGATCAGGTGAGGAGCTTTTGCTCCCGGGATCAACACTGCTCCAACGATCAAATCAGAATGCTTGATCATTTCGCGGATATTGTATTCGTTAGACATCATAGTCTTCACGTTAGCTGGCATAATGTCGGCCAGTTGTCTCATTCTGGGAAGTGAAACATCCATGATTGTCACATCTGCACCCAAACCCGCAGCCATCCAGGCAGCTTGAGTTCCTACGATACCTCCGCCGAGGATCAATACTTTCGCAGGAAGCACACCCGGTACGCCACCCAAAAGTACTCCTCTTCCGCCAAGTGGTTTTTCGAGGTAGTTTGCTCCTTTTTGGATCGCCATTCTTCCGGCTACTTCAGACATAGGGATTAAAAGTGGAAGACTTCTGTCAGCTTTTTCTACAGTTTCATAAGCCAAGCAAACCGCCTTGCTTGCAACCATCGCTTTGGTAAGAGGCTCGTAAGAAGCAAAGTGAAAATAGGTAAACAACAATTGATTTGCTTTGATCAGCTTGTATTCAGATTCGATAGGCTCTTTTACTTTCATGATCATCTCAGCTATCTCGTAAGTTGCCTCGATAGTTGGAAGGATTTGGGCTCCTGCAGCTTCATATAATGCATCAGAAAATCCACTTCCTACGCCTGCAGAATGCTGCACGTATACGGAATGGCCTCTTTTGATCAATTCTTTAGCACCGGCAGGCGTTAGCGCTACACGATTTTCATTGTTTTTAATTTCCTTAGGAACACCTATAATCATGATTTCTCTATTTGGGTTGTTACAATATAGTTGCAAAGATACTAAGCAAAGACAAACAGAAAAGTGCTGCGGAAAATAGTATTTGGTCTGATTTCGAAAAAATCTGTTTTTCCATAGATTATTTCTTTTTTTTGTCTGTAAATGCAGATTATTTCAAAATTTAAATTTTAAACATTGATAATTTTGAAAATATATTTTGGTTTTGAAGCCTTCAAATGAGTAAATTGAATTTACTGAATTATCAATTAATTTGACTGAAAAATTCGAATTGTCAGAATAAAATTCTTTTTCATTGAATTAATTGCAATTACTTCCAAATTTTAGATGGTAAAATAAAATTGGCTAAATTTGCTTGAAATTGATATTTCCCTATTTTTGAAGGTTGTAACCCTTACCGGTCCCAAACCCAAAATATCTTTAGAAAACTCTGATCTATGGCTGTGGTAAACCAGAATCTCAAAACGCGTCAAAGTCCTTCCTTAACCCGGGAGGAAATCCTAAGCGATTTCAAAGTATGCATGATCAGCAGGCATGCTTCCTTGGTGGGTAGAAAAGAGGTGTTCATGGGGAAAGCAAAGTTTGGGATTTTTGGTGACGGAAAAGAACTTGCTCAAGTAGCAATGGCCCGGGCTTTTCAGCTTGGAGATTTTCGATCTGGATATTACAGAGATCAGACTTTTATGATGGCTTTGGGCGAGCTTTCAGTTCAGCAATATTTCGCTCAGCTGTATGCTCATACAAATGTTGAAGCAGAGCCTGCATCTGCCGGGCGACTGATGAATGGTCACTTTGCCACGCGATCACTGAATGAAGATGGAAGCTGGAAAGAGCTGACCAAAATGTATAATTCTGCTGCTGACATTTCCCCGACTGCTGCTCAAATGCCCAAATTGCTTGGATTGGCTTTTGCCTCCAAACTATTCAGAGAAAACAAAGGGTTAAAACACTTACAGGGATTTTCTGTAAATGGAAATGAAGTTGCCTGGGGAACTATAGGAAATGCTTCCACTTCAGAAGGGATCTTTTTCGAAGCAATCAATGCTGCCGGAGTCATGCAGGTTCCAATGGTTATCTCAGTTTGGGATGATGGCTATGGTATTTCAGTTCCGCAGGAATTTCACACCACAAAAGGCAGTATTTCTGAAGTCTTGAGTGGATTTCAGCGAACAGAAAATCAAAAAGGATTCGAGATTTTTAAGGTAAAAGGTTGGGATTATGAAAGCTTGGTTCAAGCTTATATTCAGGCTGGCGAAATTGCCCGTGAAGGTCATGTGCCGGTTTTGATTCATGTGGATGAAATGACTCAGCCACAAGGTCACTCCACCTCAGGTTCCCATGAGCGATACAAATCTGCAGAAAGACTTGGATGGGAAAGAGAGTGGGACTGCCTGTCCAAATTCAGAGATTATATTTTGACCAACGAGATAGCTACTGCTGATGCTTTGGACAAAATCGAAACGGAAGCCAAAGCAATCGTTAAAGAACAAAAAGAAGCAGCTTGGGCTGAGTTTTCAGGAGAAATTAAAACTGAATTAAAGGAAGCTGTTACGCTCATCCGAAGCTCGGCTGCACACAGTACCAGAAAAATTGTCCTGAATCAATTGGCTGATGAACTGTCCAAAACCATCAACCCAATTCGAAAGGATGTGATCAGCGCTGTAAGAAAAAGCCTGTTCACGCTACGATTTGACTCAGAAACGAGCAAAGCCGAGTTGAAAAGCTGGTTTGAAAATCAAGAAACATTAAATCACGATCGGTATAACAGTCATCTATATTCTGCCTCAGAATGGAATGTTCTGAATTGTAAAGAAATCCCGGCTAGCTATGATGAGAAATCACCAATGGTGGACGGGAGAGAGGTTCTGCAGGCATTTTTCGATTATACACTTGAGCATGATCCAAGATTCTTTGCTTTTGGTGAAGACGTCGGGAAAATCGGAGATGTAAATCAGGCTTTCGCAGGACTACAGGCTAAGCATGGGGAATCCCGTGTAATCGATACCGGAATCCGTGAATCAACCATAATTGGTCAGGGAATCGGTGCAGCACTCAGAGGATTGAGACCTGTTGCAGAGATTCAATATCTGGACTATTTGTTATATGGATTGCAAATGCTTTCTGATGACCTGGCTTGTCTGCAATACAGAACCAAAGGAGGTCAAAAAGCACCACTCATCGTAAGGACACGCGGACACAGACTTGAAGGAGTTTGGCATGCAGGTTCTCCTATGGGAATGATCCTTTCTTCTTTGCGTGGGATGATTGTATGTGTGCCAAGAGATATGACACAGGCTGCAGGAATGTACAATACTTTGTTACAATCCGACGAACCAGGAATCGTGATCGAATGTCTGAATGGCTATCGATTGAAAGAAAAAATGCCTACAAATCTCGGTCAGTATACTGTTCCAATGGGCAAGCCTGAGATATTAAGAGAAGGGTCTGATATCACTGTTGTTACGTATGGTTCTATGTGCAGAATCGTGATGGAAGCCGCCGCCGAACTTGCTGAAATAGGAATTGAAGTTGAAGTGATTGACGTACAGACGCTTTTGCCATTTGATATTTTTGGGGTGATCGGGGAGTCTGTTAAGAAAACCAACCGTGTTATTTTTGCGGATGAAGATGTGCCGGGAGCGGCTTCTGCATTTATGATGCAGCAGGTAATAGAAAATCAGGACGTGTTCAAATATCTGGATTCAGAGCCACAAACATTGGCTGCTAAACCTCATAGAACGGCTTATTCTTCTGATGGGGATTATTTCTCCAAGCCGAGTACGGAGGACGTTGTAGAAAAAGTTTATTCAGTGATGAATGAAACGGATCCCAAAAAGTATCCAACTATCTAACAAAAAAGCTCCCGATTTCGGGAGCTTTTTTGTTAAGGAGTGATCCTTGTGATTTGTTTTAAAGTCACTTCGGGACTTGACACTTGATTGCTTCGATTGAGATCTCTGTCTTGGATTTCTACATCGACGCGAATCGTATCGGTTCTAAAAATTGATTGCCATCCTGAAGAAAGCATGCCGTAGCGTATATTTCCTTCGACTGCCTGACCTTCCTCCGTAGTCAGGATTCTTGGGAATCGACCATTGAAAGTAGTATAGAATGGAGGATCTGACCATTTGAATTCGGTGAATTTTCCGTTTCTCTTAATGTAGAACCGAACGAAAATATTGTATTGATTGGGGTTCTGAACCACCCAAATGGTGTCTTTTACGACTTGATTGTTGATGATCGGATCAATCACCCAATCGACAGGATTGTAAGAAGGAGCCTCAGGTGGTCGGTTTGCATAGGTAATCAGATTTCCGGCGGCATCTCTTTGATAATCTACTGCATTGAAGGGAGGATTGATTTCCGTGGCAGAAAGGCCTAAATCTCCTTCGGCATCTTGAAATTTAACATCTACAATTAAGGAATCAGGACCAGCAGTGGTCACGTATTCGAGCGATTCAAAAGTAATCTGAGGAACAGTCGGGAAATTTTCCGGAGGGTTTACGCAGGCAAATGAAGCAACAAGTAAAAAGAATAATCCTAATTGGCTTTTGAAACGCATAGGTCGGAAGTAAATTTACAACCAAAGTTAATCTGATCCTTTGATTGGGTTGATGCAAATTATAAAACGATGCAGGATTTTAAAAGTTTTTCAGAAGGGCTTACAAATATATCTCCTAAAGACTTCGAATCTCGTGCATTGGAACTGTTTCGATTTCAGGCAAAAGCCAATGAAGTTTACAAATCATATCTGGAAGCCAGAAATGTGAATGTCGAGTCGGTGAAAAGCCTGGAGCAAATCCCTTTTCTGCCGATTCGTTTTTTCAAAGACTTTAAGGTAGTCAGTGGTGCCACTTCTGACTTTGAAGATTTTTATTCGAGCAGTGGCACTACAGGGATGATCACGAGTCGGCATTACATCTGGTCAGAAAGCTGGTATTTGAATCATGCCAGAAATATTTTTGAATCACTTTATGGCTCACTCCGTGGCTTCCATGTTTTAGCATTACTTCCGGCCTATTTGGAGCGACCGGGAAGCAGCTTGGTAAGTATGGCGGATCACTTTATCAGGGAAAGTCAATCTGAGCATTCCGGGTTTTATCTGTACAATCAAGACGAACTTCTGGAAAAGCTTGAATCTCTTTCCGGAGGAAAAAGAAAAATCCTCCTTCTTGGGGTGACGTTTGCTTTGTTGGATCTGGCAGAATCAGGTAAAGCTTTTTCGCCTCCTGAAAATTTGATTGTGATGGAGACCGGAGGAATGAAAGGCCGCAGGAAGGAGATGATCAGGGAGGAAGTTCATGAAATTTTGAAACCGTATTTCGGAGTTCAAAATATACATTCAGAATACGGAATGACCGAATTGATGTCTCAGGCCTATTCGAAAGGGGATGGGAAATATACGGTTCCGAACTCTATGCGCGTTATGCTTCGGGATGTGAATGATCCGCTCAGCTGGGCTAATCGCTCACAGGGAGGGATAAATATTATAGACCTCGCAAACTTTCATTCTTGCGCTTTTATTGAAACGCAGGATTTGGGAAGGATTGATGAAAAAGGTTATCTGGAGGTATTGGGAAGATTTGACAACAGTGAAATCAGGGGCTGTAACTTGTTGGTTCAGTAATTGCTATCTTAAAAATTAATAGACATATTTGACCTGCCTAAAAAATTACGTATGAAAAAATTAGCAACGATTGCATTATTGGTTGGAGTTTTAGCTTTAGGAGCTTGTGCATCCAGCAAACCTTGTCCTGCTTACGCAAAAGCTCCGGTTTCTCAGAAAGCAAACAGCTAAAAAAATATGCTGACTGTTAATAGTCAGCATATTTTTTAATATCCTCCAGACTTATGGTTGGTTCTCCAAGAATCACCAGCCTTTCCACCACATTTCGAAGTTCACGGATATTTCCTGTCCACGGGAATTCTTGAAGTTTTTTCAATGCATCCGGTGAGATTTCTTTTTTCGCGTCCCCGCTTTCTTGAGCTATATCTTCGAGAAATTTATTTACCAGAATAGGAATGTCGTCTTTTCTGTCTTTCAGCGAAGGCACCTGAATCAAAATCACACTTAATCTGTGATAGAGATCCTCTCTGAATCTATTCTGCTCTATTTCCTTTTTCAAATCTTTATTAGTCGCCGCCAACACGCGGACATCCACTTTGATATCCCGGTCACTTCCAACACGGTTGATCAAGTTCTCCTGAAGAGCTCGAAGTACTTTAGATTGGGCAGAAAGAGACATGTCACCGATTTCATCCAGAAACAGCGTTCCTCCCTGAGCTTGCTCAAATTTACCCTGTCGGAGTTTATGTGCTGAGGTGAAAGCACCTTTTTCGTGACCGAAAAGCTCACTTTCAATCAATTCTGAAGGGATTGCAGCACAGTTTACAGCGACAAAAGGCTCGGCTGCACGATGGCTTTTTTGGTGAATCCAATGTGCGACTAGTTCTTTTCCTGTTCCGTTTGGTCCGGTAATCAAAACTCTCGCATCAGTGGGAGCGACCTTTTCAATAGTTTGCTTGACATGTAAGATTGCAGCAGATTCGCCGACCATGTCGAGCTTTTTGGAAAGCTTCTTTTTCAGAACTTTCGTTTCCGTCACCAGATTCTTTTTGTCCAGCGCATTTCTTACAGTCAACAGAAGTCTGTTCAAATCGGGAGGCTTAGGGATAAAATCAAAAGCCCCTTTTTTGGTTGCTTCTACTGCGGTTTCGATGCTGCCATGAGCCGAAATCATGATGAACTGGGGCGAACGATCCAAAGCCTTAGCCTGATCGAGCACTTCTATTCCATCCATTTTGGGCATTTTCACATCGCAAAGCACGAGGTCAAATTCCTCTTCACGGAGTTTGGCCAGGCCTTCTTCGCCGTCTTTTGCTTCAGATACTTCGAATTTTTCGTACTCAAGAATTTCCCGTAGGGTAGAGCGGATGACTTTTTCGTCATCGATAATCAAGATTTTCGACATGGGTCCAATATAAAGTAAAAAAGTGCAAGTCTGTAAGCCGGGTTCTGTTTCCCTTTCGGGATTCTTGTCATTTATCTAGGCCTGAACTCACGCGCAGGCTCCATCGATCTACCCGCCCCGGATTTCCGACGAATCGGAATCGAACGAGCAGCTCTTCGTCCGGGGCCTATTTGATCTTTCAACCCATAAGGTTTGCCATGCAACTGATGTCACCATCAGCCCGGTGGGCTCTTACCCCACCTTTTCACCCTTATCCATCCCGATAGAAATCGGGTCGGACGGTATATTCTCTGTGGCACTAGCTGTATACTGACCGTCTCCAGTCAGCACCCTTCCCGTTAAGAAGTATGGCGCTCTGCGTTGCCCGGACTTTCCTCTCTCCTTTGCAGAACAGCGACAAGACGACTTGCACGTTGCAAAGTACGTCAATTTCTACAATTCGGTTTTGGTCGAAAATTGGCCATGTTTGATTTAGTTCTTTTTTGGACAGATAAACTCCCGATTATATGTCATAATTGGATGAGTGTGGTTTTGCCATGACCGGAAAAAGTGGCTTGAATTTATTTTTCTAAAATATTTTCAAAAACCTGAAAACCTTTCATCATCCTGCCTGTTATCAATAAGTAAAGCAGTTAATGCTTTTCTTCATAGTGCTGGGTTGAGCCGCTCCGAAAGGGGCGGTTCTTTTTTTTACCCATTTCTGATTGACTTTTTTGTTTATAAAAGAAAGAATGCAGTCTGGATGAAAGACTTTACACAGTAAAAATCCTGAATCCCCAATCCATTTGAATGATTACCTTTGAGCCGTAAATTGAAAGAGACATGATTTTAGTGGGAAATGCAGTGCTGTCCGATGATATTAAAGAAAACTTTTTCGTCTGTGATTTGGAAGCTTGCAAGGGAGCTTGTTGCGTGGAAGGAGATGCCGGAGCGCCTTTGGAAGATTCAGAAACGCAGATTTTGGAAGATATCTATCCCATCGTAAAAGACTACATTACGGAAGAAGGACGCCAAGCAATCGAAAGACAGGGCGTTTGGGTGATAGACAAAGACGGCGACAAAGGAACTCCAACCATTGGCGACAATCGGGAATGTGCCTATGCATTATACGATGAGCGAGGAATCCTCAAATGCGGAATAGAACAAGCATATCTCGCAGGCAAGACTGATTTCAAGAAGCCAATTTCCTGTCATCTTTACCCAATTCGGGTTACTAAATATGACCAATTCGATGCGCTTAATTACGATAGATGGCATATTTGCGATCCTGCCTGTCAATTGGGAAAAAGCCTTCAGGTTCCTCTTTACAAATTTTTAAAGGATGCTTTGGTGAGAAAATATGGAGAAGCGTGGTATGCTGATTTGCTTGAGGAGATTGAAGGTTAATTAATTACCCTGCAGCCTCGTAAGCTTTTTTCAGCCAATCGATCACTTCATCTGTTATTTCAGATTCATGAGTTGCTGAGATTTTATGGCTGCACATGGCGTTGGATTTTGTTTCTGCTTCCAGAATTCCTACTGCTGGCTGGCCCTTCAAATTAATCCCGATTTCATACCTGGTTTTGGTTGCAGGAATCAGCATGGCGAATTGCTTTTTGCGTTTGACGCTCACGTAGGCATTTTTAGGAGAGAATTCGATGTCACTTCCAAAAGCCTCAATTGCACCCAAGAGCTTTAAATAAATAGGCCAAAAATTCTCTTTTCCCTGGTACTGTTTTTTCACAAGCTCATCCTGATCTTCGGCCGAGCCGGCATCTGTTTTCAGAGCTTTGTGTGCAACCAAATTGGCAAACCCGTGTGAAAAACCATACTTTTCTTTGAGCAGTTTCAGGATTTCTCCATGCTTAATCAGCTTTTCAGATTGAACTAAAGCAATCCATTCCTCCAGACTTCTGCCCGTATTTTTCTGAAGATTTTCGATCATTGTTTGGGTGCCGGCATCCATGGTATTATGGGTTTTAATTTTCTAATTCTACTAAAACTGGGAAGTGGTCAGAGCCTTGAATCAGCTGGGTTCTGATAGATTGGATAAGAGTATCATCTTTTTCCAGATTTGGATTCCAGACTTTTCCTTGAATTACCTTCAAGCCCTGACTGACCAAAATATGATCAATCAGCACGTTTAATTGGTCTCCCGTGATGCGATCTTTATATCTGCTGGAATAGGGAGTCCAGCCGTAGGAATTCAATTTGGGCTTTGGTAAAGTGGATTTTAGCACAAACTCAGGCTTCCAAAGATCACCAAGCAAGATTTCCACTGCACTTTTGCTGAACTTGTTTTCATAGAAATCGAGATCAAATCCATCGTTGATATCTCCCATCACGATGACCTGCTGTCCTTTTTCAAGATAATCATCACATCGCTCGCGGATAGAAAGACATTCTGCGAAAAGCTTAAGCCTGTCCCTCTGAGATATTTGCTCAAATCTGGCGTAATCCACCATGTCAAAAATCCCCTTGGACTTGGTGTGAGCGATGATGACTCGACTGAAAAGCCGGTCATCCAGCCCAAGAATACTCAATTCCAACGGCGGTCGATAGTGCTCGTACTGCTCTTTGATTAGTCGGTTGGTGGTGTCTGTCAGAAATGGTTCATCGAATCTTTGTCCTGGTTTAGTTTCCGGAGTGAAGAGGACTTTGAGTTTATTGGGGTTGTAAAGTGCACATAGTTCCTGCTGTCCGGAGGAAGGGAATCCATGGATTCCTTTCAGTGGTGAACCGGGCAGAAAATGTTGAACCCAAGTTTCCAGCTGAATTGTGGCGGTTTTGCTTCCATTCACCAGCGTATTTGGCCCTTCTGCAATCCCGAGAAAATCCGGATCCATTGCCTGAACTATCTCTGCAAGCTGCTGACTTCTCTTGCCATCTTTTCCTGTGGTTTTGAGGGATCCGTCTTCTTCAAACAGATCCCTCATCCACTCCATATTGTAAACTGCGATTTTTGCTTTCATAAAAAATTCAGATTAAAGAAGTACCTATCTAAGGTAAATAATTGATTAATAGAGTTTTTAGAAAGTAGCGAAAATCATCTTAAACTTTGACGTAAATGCGCTTTTTGTCCATCCATAATCCGATCAGCCAGATCAAAAGCATGTAACTGATGGCAAAAAGGAAGGAGGCATTTTTAGGCCCAAGCCAACTTGTAAAGGCAGTCTCATAGATCAAACCTCTCAGATTGCCATCACCAACGGGAATCATAGAAATGAGGGAAATAACTATTCCGGATAATACATAAAGAATCAATGGGTTTCTGCCAAAAACCTGGAAGAAATACGTCCAGTTGGTGATTTTTTGCACTTCGATCACGAATATCAATCCAGCCAGAATGATCAAATCCCATCCAACAGTCACCAAGACATAGGGGCTTGTCCAGATTTTTTTGTTGATTGGAAAAAGTAAATCCCAGGCATAACTGAATAAAATCAGTACAACTCCGATTGCCAAAAGATTTCTCACCGTGGTTCCGGTATTTCCTTTTGCCTGAATCATTTTACCCACGAGGTAGCCGGCAATCACATTTACAATCGAGGTCAGAGTGCTGAGAATTCCTTCCGGGTCAAAGGGAATTCCTTCTCCCATATACATTCTCTCTGCGCCCACGACCAATAAATCCAGTTTGATCGCAGCATTTCCGGCAAGACCATAAGGGTCTCCGGCATCTCCGAAGAAATACATAATCGGCCAATAAAGGAGCAAAGCCAAACCGCTGAAAATCCAACCAAGTTTCACTCCTCCAAAGTATAAGATCAAGGCTGCGAAAAAGTAAGAAAGGGCAATGCGCTGTAAGACCCCAAAGAATCTAACTTCAGATAAAGAAATAAAAACCCTTTCTCCGGCTTCGTTAATGTCAAAGAAAGGAAAAGCATTTAGCAACCAGCCGATCACAAAAATGAGGAGGGTTCTCTTTCCAACTTTCTTGAAAAACTCGCTTCTGGGCATTTCCTGAAGCTTTTTCATGGCAAAACTCATCGCATTGCCTACCACGAAGAGGAAGGTGGGAAATACAAGATCCGTCGGGGTAAATCCATGCCAATCAGCGTGTGCTAGCGGAGCATAAAGATTACTCCAGCTTCCCGGCGTATTGACTATAATCATGAAAGCAATGGTAAGCCCTCGAAGCACATCGAGCGCGAGATAGCGGTTTCCTAAACCTGTTGTAATAGGGATTTGAGCCATAGTGAGTGGATTGATTGGTGGGTTTATTGGGTAAACTGGGATGAAAAACTCTAAGCTTGAAGATAAAATATAATCTTGTTTTATGTCTTTCCTCTGTCAAATTTCACCCTAATGGATGTAAAAAACTTTTGCTCGATACAATTAGAGTTAGCGGAAATGATGAAGAGGTTGAATAAAAAATATACCAATCAGTGTTTATTAAATCCCCATTTAAAACCATTTTAATTTTCAATTAATCTGATAAATTGATGTGATTATTTTTGAGTTGACTTGACTTTTTTTAATTTAGGTAGTATTTAAATAATTGATTTTTAACAATATAAATTTTTGGACATGAGATATGTATGGATTTTAGGGTTATTCGTTTTTAGTTGTATTTCAACTATTGGATGTAAAAAGCCAGTTGGTTCTGAGGAAATAAGTATGCTTCCTGACAGCTTGGCAAATGGGGCGATCATTCTTTTGAACGAGGAACAGTTTGCTCCCATTTTTAAAGAATCAGATCAATTTTTTGAATTTGACTCGGCAACTATTCAAAAGCTTGTTGAAGAAAAAGAAGCAGCAATTAAGGGTTTTATAAAGGACCAAAAGTTAGATGTTCAGCCAGAGAAATATTATGTGGGATTGTTTTCGGGATTCTATTTACCAAAAATCACAACCCTACAACTTCAATCATTGAGCAGTAATTCCACTTTATTTACAATTCAGGCCAACCTTGATATTGAAAGTAGAAAGCCTATGATGCAAAGCGAGCCGATCATTCAAAGTAGAAAGCCAATGATGCAAGAGGATTGGAGATATGATTCAGCTAGGTATTCAAGTGGCTATGTTTTACAAGTCGGGGGAGGAGATCCCGCTGTTGGATCGAAGAATACAAGAGTTTGGATTGTTGATTCTGGAATTGACATCAATCATAGAGATATTATTATTTCTCAAGAAGAAAGAAATCTTGGATTTTCAGCTATAACGAATGAAGATGCTTATTTTGATGGCAATGGGCATGGAACCATGATAGCTGGTATAATCGGCGCAAAGGCCTTTAACCAAACCTCAACTGCTGGAAATCCTAGAAATATCGGAATAAATGGAGTCTACCCGGGAGCCAAAATGGTCTCTGTAAAAGTGTTAGATTCTGATGGAAAAGGGAAAAGGAAAACTCTTTATGATGGCCTTGAATATATTGCCTTAAACTCTCAAACAAGAGTGGGCGATGTGGTTAACATGAGTTTGGGTAGGGTTCAAAATGGTAACAGTTGTAATTGGGGAAATTTGGATAACTTAATTATAACTAGGCTCTCAACATCGAAAAGAGTGTTTGTGGTTATGTCTGCAGGAAATAGAGCTGAAGATTCAGTAAATAATTTCCCAGGATGTTTGGAAGGTGAATTCCTATTTACAGTGGGATCAGCATTGTCTGTTTTAGGAGAACCAACTCCAAATTTTACGTATTCAAGTTTCTCCAATTATGGGACACCTCCCATTGATTGGTTGGCAACAGGTGAGTATGTTTTTACTACTTACCTTGATGATAAGTACATGTTAGTTTCTGGGACATCAATGTCAGCTGCCATGGTTTCGGGGATTCTTTATGGGAAAGGATCAGCCCCATTAGTAATTACAACTATTCAACGGGGAGGGGTTGGACCTTACTATAATGTTGCTAAATGGCGTTAATTTTTATTTCAAATAAAGCCCTTCTAGAATTTTTCAAGAAGGGCTTTTTTGTGTTTAGAGAGAATATAATTGTATTAAATTTTAAATAATCCTCCAAAAAGTAACATTGATGAAACGAAATTTTTGAACCATGAAAAAACTGATTTTTACTCTTACACTTTTCTCAAGCTATTTCTTTGGGTTTTCTCAGGAAAGTTATGTCGTAATTCTAAATGAAAGTCCCGTTGTCCGGGAGATGGAAGGAGATAATGACCGCCAAAATCAATCACAGAAAAACGTCAATAAAAGAAATCAAAAGTTGAAACAGGTGGATTCATTTATAGATGAAAAAAGAATCAATGTGGGTCAGGAGAAAAAATTTGTGGATGGAAGAGTGGGTTTTGTTGCACAGCTAAATGATTCAGAAAGAGAAAATCTTAAAACCGACCCCAGGGTACAGGGAGTTTACAGGGATTTCAAAATGCAAAGCAGACCTCGGATGCAATCCGGAACTCCAATCATTCAGGGAACGAGGCCAATCATGCAAAGCTGGAATTACAATGAAAGCACCAAAGCAAGCTGCGCTATTGACTTGATTGGCGGATCATCTGCATCAGGATCCAGAAGCACTTCAGTATGGATAGTGGATTCTGGGGTGGACCAAAACCATTCAGACCTTAGAGTTAATAAGAGCCGTGCTTTTTCTAAATCCTTCATAGAGGGCGAAAGTCCTTTCGATGATTTTATTGGACATGGAACGCATTGTGCCGGAATTATCGGGGGAACAGGCTCCGGAAATCCGGGGGTAACCGGAGTTTCCTCAGGAGCTGATATTATTTCTGTGAAAGTACTTGATCGCAACGGTGAAGGAAGTTGGTCAGGCCTTGTCCTTGCGCTTGATCATGTGATCAAGTTTGGCAAGAGGGGAGATGTGATTTTAATGAGCTTGGGAGCTAATGTCAACGGTTGCTCAAGTGAGACTCCAGTCCTTGGAGAGTTGATTCAGGAAATCGGAAGCCTGGGGATTTTTGTAGTGATGTCAGCAGGCAATGACTCAGGCTATGCTGAAAATAACCTTCCAGGCTGTGTCAATGGTCCGAATGTATTTACGGTTGGTTCCCTTGATTCAAATTGTCAGGATGGAATCAGCGGATGTTCGAGCTATTCGAATTTTGGTGCTCCGGTAGATTGGGTGGCTCCCGGAAATTACATTTTCTCAACTTTCCCCGGAAATTCTTACCAGGTAATGTCAGGCTCTTCCATGTCAGCAGCCTTGGTTGCTGGAATCATTCATGCAAGAAACGGAGCTCCTAATTCCATAGGGTCTATAGATTGCGGAAGAGCTTCTTATCAGATCCCGGGGCGCTAGTAGCCAGATTTTGATTCATTTGATCGATATCCTTCTTAATGCCAGTCATTAGTTTTTGGTATTCAGAATTTTTTCTAATTGAATCAAAGACTATGTTATTTTCTACCATAAAATAATCTCTCCAGCCAAGTTCATAAGCCAGCTTTAGGCTGTTTATAGCCTCGGTTTCCTGATTATTGAGCATGTAACCCATGGCAATGTACAGAGGTAAATTATAATCTTTATCCCCGCTTTCGATCGCTTCAATCCGAATTCGGATGGCCGTGTCAATTAACTTCTGAGCTTCTTTCCTATTTTCTATAATTGCCGCAAGGAACATAGGAACCGGGAAATAGGGGTCCGAAATATAAGCCTCATTTCGATTGAACGATTGCTGAAAGTTTTCCAGTGCTAAAGTCTGATTTTTCGAATAGAAAGCTATCAATCCCGCAGCCTCGTAATGTCTTGATCCATGCTCAGTTCCTTGGGCGAAAATCTCAGAAACAAGTGCCAAAGCTTTCTCAGTTGAATCATCACTTAAATAAGAATAAGCATACTGCTCGTAAGTCACCGGGTCTTTCTGAATCGATAAGGATTGATCCATCCATTTTCTCGCTTCAACCTGATTTCCCAGAATTCGGTAAATCCAACCGGCAATCTGGAAAGGAATGTAATTCTTTGGATTGATAGCAGCTGATTTTGACTGAAGCGGGAGTGACTTGTCCAATTGACCGTTGGAAAAATAGACAGTAGCCAGATTTCCAATTGCCGATGACAGGTTTGGATTGAGTACGAGTGCTTTTTCAAAAGCAACTTGGGACAAGTCTTTTCTGCCTTTGTAATAATATGCCGAACCTTGCGAACTAAACGCTTCAGAAAGATATGGGTCAATTTCAAGTGCTTTGCTGCTGGCTTCCAAGCTGTAATCCAACCAATCCATTCCCGATCCAAAATAACTCATTTGGGCATAAGCATCAGCCAATCCGGTATAGGCCATCGCATAATTCGGATCAATAGAAATGGCTTTTTTGAAGGTTTCTGCCGCGAGCAAATTGGTAGCTGAGTCGTATTTATAATATTGATCTCGACCTTTCAAATACATTTCATAAGCTGAGAAGCTGGAGGTTTGCGCTTTTCCGATTTGGTTTTGTTCTTCCACACTTAGGTTTGCGTCCAAAGCTTTCGCGATTTCGCGTGCTATTTCTGTTTGTACTAGAAAAATGTCTTTGGAGTCTCGATCGAAGGTTTCTTCCCATAGGTCTTCATTCTTGCTCACATCTACCAACCTGACATTGATCCTTATTTTCTCTTCATTCCATTCGACTGAACCAATCAAAATAGTGGTCACATTCAGCGTTTCAGCGATCTTGTCCAGAGAAGGTCTGTCTTTTTTATATTCCCGAACTGCATCCTTTGAAATAACTTTCAAAGAATTAACCTTCGATATCTGAGAAATTACATCCGCCGTCAATCCGTCTGAGAAAAACTCTTGATTCACATTTTCGCTGAGGTTTTCAAAAGGCAGTACGGCTACTGATTTTTCTCTGTCCCAGTCCTGGCTTTGCCCGAAAATTGAAAAGATCAGGTAGGCAGCTAAAATGAAAACTGCTGTAATTCCAACCCAGTATTTCCATTGATTCCTACCTTGAAATTTGATGTTTTGGAGCACATCATTTCTTTTCGGAATTGCTAGCGGAGGATTTGTCAGGGCGTAAAGTTCTATTTCGGTTTCAACATTTTTGAGACTGAATGCGCCAAGTTTAACGGCTTGGAAATCCTGGCCAACCGGAATGTTTTGAAATACTTTTTCTGAAATCAGGATACTAGACGGAGTACCTACACTTTGAATTCTTGAAGCAAGATTAACAGCATCTCCAAAAACATCGCCGTGGTCAAAAATGACCTCTCCGTAGTGCAATCCAATTCGAAGTTCAAATTCCCCGTTGTTTTTACAAAATTGCTGAATTTCTAAGGCGGCTGAAAGTGCTTCACTCACAGTCTCGAATACTGCTAAAATTCCATCGCCAAGTTCTTTAATTATTTGGCCACGATACTTCCCGAAGATCTCCGAATGAGCAGCCAGATTTTTTTTCATCAACCCAAAAGCAGCATCCTCGTCTCGACCCATCAATCGGGTGTAGCCAACTATATCAGAAAAATAGACTACAGATAGTTTACGGTTTAGTTCCTGGCTCATAAAAAAGGTAAGACTAACTCGAATTTTGAACCCCTAATTAGTGTGGTTAAGCTAGGGATTTTTGAGTTTGGATAAAAGTCCTGCTTGTTTCGGTGTTGGACTTTTCTTTGCTGCCAGTATATTTTTCCGATATCTCTGCAGTCTGGTAAATCTCCACTTAAACCAGCAAAAGATTGAACCTCAGATTAATTAGAACTCATAGGATTTTTACCAAAGGCTTGTATTTGGCGATCAAAGCATCGTTTTCTGCTTCACCTTTATCGGAGTTTGAGCTGTTGAAAATCTCCGGCTTGATTCCTTTTTCTACCAAAATAGAAGCGGCTTGAACCATGATCGACTGAAGGATAGCGGTTCCAATCACGGTTGATGTTGCTCCGACTTTCGAAGAAAGTCCAGGTAATGAAATGGCAGCATCTCCGATTTCCCCAAAATTGTCCAGGAAAAGATCTGCTAATTCGAAAAGTTTTTTGTCCGAAGAATGGCGGGAAACCACGCTTTGGCTGTGGGCCAAATTTGTAATGCAAATCGTTTTTGATCCTTTCGAACGTGCAAAGTGAGCAAGCTCGATGCTGACTGCATTTCTCCCCGAGTTAGAGGCAATTATGAATATATCATTTTCAGTCAGTGCGTAAGACTTCATGATTCCTGCAGCGTAGCCTTCTTTCCTCTCGATTTCGGTGCTTTTTGAAGCACTTTCATGAAGCATCAATGCTGGATCAAAAATCGGGATTACTCTCGCAAATCCACCTGCCCGATAGAAAATTTCCTCGGCAAACATGTGGGAGTGCCCTGTTCCACTGATGTAAATCCAACCTCCTTTGCCCAGACTTTCAGCGATCATTTGAGCGGCTTGTTCGATTTTATTCTCCTGCGCAAAAGCTTTGGTAAGCTTCAGGAAAATCAAGTCTTTGTATTGGATAAAAGCTTTGGGAGCCATGGGATCAATTGAGCAAGATTTCGTCTATGAAAATCCAGCCTTTTGATCCAGCACTCGGATGCCACTTCGGAAGCTTGGAGACTGGAGAAATTCTGACTCTGACTTTTTCCATAGGATTCACTCCCAAGGAATACTCAAGAACTTCCGGTCGGGATTCTTTCGCTTTTTCCGACTGAGTCGGAATCTCATTAATTACAGCTGACCATTTTCCTTCAGAAAAAGTCCAAATTTCGACTTTTGCCGGTGGAAAAATATGTGAACCTTCATTGTAGAAAAAGCTCAAAGCAAGGTCTTGGGGCACTTTTCCTTTTTCGATACTAAACTCCAGGTCTAACGGCTGATCCTGATAACCGAGCCATTCTCCGGAAGTGTGATTATTTTTTCCTTTGACCTGATCAAAAAGTGTCGCGGCACCCTGAGCTTTGTACTTCTCGCTTGGTTGAGTTTTCAGAATAAAGTCAGTTGGAACAATGCTCGATTTCATGACCACGGCTTCTGCATTTGCACTGCTTTTCCAATCCGGAGCAAAGGATTTAGCCTTGATTTTCTCTGTCTTTTTCATCCAAATAGGTTCCTTGAAAACAAGACTTGATATGCTGTCCGGTTCGGATCCGTCGAGCGTGTATCGGATTTCGGCGGTCTTGATCGGATGGGATATAATCAGTTCGATGCTGTCTTTGAAGAGAACTTTTTCCAATTCGATTTTCGGAGAATTGAGCGCATAAATCACCCCTCTGCCGTCATATCCAAAATCAATTTTGGTTTGAGGTAAAGCCTTTTCCAGCTTTTCCTTCTCGGCATCATCCAATCCGCTTTGCCATAGGTAAAGTTTTTGAAGGTTTTTTATTTTCGCCAAATCTTCCAGGCTTTCAGCATCCAGCTGATTTCCGGAAAGTGCCAAGCTCCTCAGGTTTTCCAGAGGAAGGAGATTTTTAATCTGCTTTGAATCAAAATCAGTGAAGTTGAGTTGAAGATCTTCCAAGTTTGATAATTCGGAAAGGAATTTCAGGTCAACTCCGGCAAGAGGCATTTTATTAAGATTCAGTTTTACAACCTGGTTTTTCACCTTTTTAAGATCATTCAACGAAGCCGGATCAAAGGCTGAAATTCCAAAATAGGAAACCACCAAAGCGGGAGATTCAGGGTGGATGGGCTGAACTTTTCGGAAGAAATTACTGAGTTCTTCCACATCATCAGGATCCGCCGAATCAAAAGTGTAAGCTTTTGCCGAATTGAATTTCAAAGAAGCAAGTTGGAAGAGTTCGCTTTTCGGATCAGCTTCTTCTACTTTCTGCTCGAAGCTTGCCCCGGAAGCCACCCATTCCATCAAAATCTCAATTTCCTCATCGGTCAGTTGAGGCTTATTCTTGGGAGGCATGTGCTTCTTATCATCTCCCGGAAGATTGATTCGTTGGATCAGCAGCGAGTTTTCGAAATCTGCAGCCACCACAAACGGACCAGATTTTCCGCCTTTTTTCAGGCCTTCGAGATGATCCATCCGAAGCTCGCCTTTGATTTTGCCTTCCTTATGGCAGCTTTGGCACTTAGCCTCAAGAATTGGCTGGACCATATCCCGAAAAATCTCCGCTTCCGACATCGCCACCAATTCAACTTCATCAGATTTGATTGGTGCCAAAAGAAAATCCTCGCCATGGGTGAGATTTGCACCCAAATGTCCGGTGATGAAAATCCCGGCCACCAATACCAGGGTAAGCGGTTTGAGTGCTTTGATGGATTTGTCTCGCAAGAAATAGATGAGAATGGACAAGACAAAAATCCCGATTCCAACCCATTGATGCCAAAAAAGTGCATCGCCTTCGTATTCTTCCTGTGCCAATATCAATCCGGCGACAACGGTAAGCCCTGCGAAATTAATCCCTGACAGAAAGCTCAGATCACCGATTTCTCGGATTTCTTTTTTGTCCCGGATCCCCGGAATCCAATAGAAAATCAATCCTAAAAGCAAGAGAACAATCGGGAAATGAAGTAAGAGAGGATGGGTTCTGCCTACCAACTGCAGCCAATCCGGAAGTACAATTCCTGATCCGGCAATGGTGAAAATCAAAGCCAATCCAAGCCATGCAAACAAGGCGTTTTCGAGAAGGGAAATAATCTTACTTATCTTGAGCATACGGTCGGGTTAAGCGATAAGATCGTTGATCACTTTTCCGGAAACATCTGTTAGCCGATATCTTCTTCCCAAATGCTTGAATGTCAGTCGTTCATGGTCGATTCCCATCAAATTGAGGATGGTAGCCTGAAAGTCATGGACATGAACAGGATTTTCCACGATGTTGTATCCAAACTCATCTGTCTCGCCATAGACAATTCCTGGCTTCACTCCGCCGCCTGCCATCCAAATTGAAAAAGCGCGAGGATGGTGATCACGACCGTAGTTTTCCGGCAGGATTTTTCCCTGGCAATAATTCGTCCTTCCGAATTCACCACCCCAAATCACGAGTGTTTCGTCCAGTAAGCCTCTTTGTTTCAAATCTGTAATCAAAGCAGCAGAAGACTGATCCACATCTTTGGCTTGTCCGATCATTTGATTGGGAAGATTGTCATGCGCATCCCAACCCTGATGGTAAAGCTGCACAAATCGAACTCCACTTTCTGAAAGCTTCCTTGCCAAAAGACAATTTGCAGCATAAGTGCCGGGTACGAGACAATCCGGTCCGTACATTTTAATCACACTATCCGGTTCTTTGGACATGTCCGTCATCTCCGGCACGGCCGTCTGCATTCTGTAAGCCATTTCATACTGCTGAACTTTCGCAGAAATCTGAGGATCGTTGAATTCCTTAAAGCTCAGATCATTCATCGCAGCGATCTGATCGATCATTTTTCGACGCTCATCCCGATTCATGGACTTTGGGTCCTTGAGGTAAAGCACGGGATCTTCGGAATTGGAAAACTGAACTCCTTGATGCGTGGCATCGAGGAAGCCGTTGCTCCAAAGTTTGGAATATACTCCCTGTCCGTTTCCTTTTCCCCGGCTTAAAAGCACGCAGAAAGCAGGTAGATTGCTGTTTTCGCTCCCTAGTCCATAACTCAGCCAGGAACCAAAACTAGGGCGATTCCCCACTTGGGCTCCGGTTTGGAAGAATGTCAAAGCCGGATCATGGTTGATCGCTTCTGTATGCATTGACTTCACGATGCAGATATCATCTACGACTTTGGCAGTATGCGGGAAAATAGAGGAGATCCAGGCGCGGCTTTCACCATATTGTTGAAAAGGGAAATAGGAGCCAACTAGGGGAAAAGAACTTTGCCCGGCTGTCATTCCCGTCAATCGCTGACCTGCTCGGATGGATTCCGGAAGCTCCTGACCCATATTTTTATTCAAAAGTGGCTTATAATCAAACGTCTCCAACTGACTTGGAGCTCCATTCTGAAAAAGATAAATTACCCGCTTAGCCTTTGGGGCAAAGTGGGGGAGTGCATCCATGATGGCGTCTTCCGAAGGACTTCCGCCTTTGAATAAATCGGGAATCAAAAGTGAACCCAAAGCTGCACTTCCCACTCCCAAACTAAGGCGGGAAAGGAATTTCCGTCTGTTCAGATTAAGTCCCTGTTCTAAAATCTCCTTTTCCATATCAGGACTTAGTTATCGTTTCTTCCAGATTATACATGCTTACAATTACCTGCATCAAGGCAGCCGTTTCAGGTTTGATGTTTTTTTCATCCAAAGGATACTCACCCACTTCGAGAGTTGGCTTCACTTGATCAGGATTTTCTTTGAATCTGTTCAGCTGATCTTTATAATATCCGGATAGGATTGATTTCTCTTTGTCGCTCATTTCGCGGCAAAGGATTCGTTTGAATGCCATTTCTACAGCTTTCTCACTGTCCGGGTTTTCATTCAAAAGAGTGCTTGCCAATACCCGCGAAGCCTCCAATACCATCGGATCGTTCATCATCACCAAAGCCTGAAGAGGCGTATTTGTCCGTCCTCTCCCGACCTCACATCGATCCCGATTGCTAGAGTCAAAGATGATTGCCTTTGGTGGCGGGACGGTAAGTTTGATGAAATTGTAAATTCCTCGTCGGTAGAGATCTTCTCCTTTGTCCTGAATATAAGTAGCCAGGACTCCTCTGCCTGAAGTCGCAGATTCCCAGATTCCAGGCGGCTGATACGGCTTGACACTCGGCCCGCCTAGTTTTTCATGAAGCATTCCGCTACTTGCCCAAACCAAATCCTGGATATTTTCCGCAGGTAATCTGAGGCGAGAAGCACGGGCCAAGTAAATATTATCCGGGTCGATTTGAAGATGCTTTTTGGTAATCGCTGCAGATTGTTTGTAGGTCGACGAACTCAGAATTTGCTTAAACAAGCGCTTGATATCCCAGCCATTTTCCATGAAATCTACCGCCAACCAATCTAACAATTCCGGATGGCTTGGCAGGTCTCCTTGCATCCCAAAGTCTCCGGCTGATTTTACGATTCCTCGACCGAAGATTTCCTGCCAAATAAGATTGACGAAGACACGGGCAGTTAATGGATTATCCCGATTGGTTGCCCATTTGGCTAAGCCAAGCCTGTTTTTCTCTGCGTTTTCGGGGAATTTAAGAATTGAAAGTGGGGTAGAAGCTTCGACCGGAATAGTAGGCGCATCGTAAACTCCCCGGTCTAAAATATAAGTGGTCCTCATTTCCTCACCTTCGAGTTCGCCCATCACGGAGATGCTCAATCGAGTAGTGTCTTTGTGATTAACAAAGTTCAGGATTCCCGAAAGATCTTCCTGCTCGACCCAAAGAATAGGGGTTTTCGCAGGTTTCGAAGTACTTACATCTCCTTCAAATCCTTTTTCAAGGGAATTGTTGAAGAATGCGAACATTTGGTAATAATCTTTCTGCGAAATGGGATCATACTTGTGGTCATGGCATTGAGCGCATTCCATGGTGATCCCGAGAATTCCTTTGGAAAATGTATTGGTCTTGTCCAAAACATATTCTATCCGATATTCTTCATGAATTACGCCGCCTTCTTCTGTGTATTTATGATTTCGGTTGAAAGCTGTAGCGAGGATCTGTTCTTTGGTGGCATCGGGCATCAGGTCTCCGGCCAGCTGCCAGGTGAGAAACTGATCGTAGGGAAGATTCTTGTTGAAAGCATGAATCAGCCAATCTCGGTATGGCCATTGAGATCTGATATTATCATCCTGATATCCATAGCTATCAGAATATCTAGCAATATCCAACCAAAGAATTGCGAGCTTTTCTCCAAAAGCATTATCTGCCAAAAGTCCATCAAGCAAATCCTCGTAGGTATTTTCTCCTGAAAAGTCCCCGAATTTATCCAGAATTTCCGGGCTGGGAGGGAGGCCTGTCAGATCCAGACTTGCCCGTTTGATCAACTCATGAGGTTTAGCTTCAGGGTTGGGTTCAAGCCCGATTTCCTCCATTTTCCGAAGGGCAAAAAGATCAATTTCATTCGTTGCCCATTCGGTTTTTTCCGGAAGTGTTGGTTTTTCTGCTTTTACAAAAGCCCAGTGAGGCTCATATTTTGCGCCTTGTTTGATCCATGCTTTGATCAATTCTATTTCTTTCTCAGTGAGTGAAAGATTGGATTCCGGCGGAGGCATGAGTTCCGTCGGATCCGCAGAAGTGATTCGATGGTAGACTTCAGATTGTTCGATATTTCCTGCCACCAAAGCAAACTTACCCGGACTTTCTTTCAAAGCTGCGAAAGCTCCTTCCTCTGTGTCCAATCTCAGATCTGCTTCTCGCTTATTAGCATCAGGGCCATGACATGCAAAGCATTTGTCTGACAGGATAGGTCGAATATGGAAGTTGTAGCTTACGGCTTCATTATCGGTAAGCTTGAAATCTGGTTTAGTAGAATTTTGGCAGCCCCAGCAAAATAAAACTGAGAAAAAAAGTGCCCAAATTCTCTTGGAGAAGGTAATTGGCATTTTGGGTTTCTTAATTAATTCCCAAATAAGTTATGGGAAAAAATTAGAAAAGCAGGCAAGAGTTTCTGGCTTTTTTAGAAAAAACAAATCAAAAAAAAGCCGGCTGAATTAGAGCCGGCTTTCAAATTATTTGAATACAGAGAAATCAAAAGTTTCCAGAAACTTCGTAGTGAAGTCACCTTCGATGAATTTCGGATCACTTAGCAATGCGATGTGGAATGGAATCGTGGTTTTGATACCATCGATTACAAATTCTTCCAAGGCTCTTTTCATTCTTACAATCACTTCTTCTCTCGACTGACCACTGACAATCAGCTTGGCAATCATGGAATCGTAATTTGGAGGAATGACATAACCGGCATACACGTGCGAGTCAACTCTAACGCCTCTTCCACCCGGAATATGAAGATTCAGGATTTTTCCCGGACTAGGTCTGAAACCATGAGCTACATCTTCAGCATTGATTCGACACTCCATTGCAAATAGCTTAGGGAAATAATTTCTTCCGCTGATAGTTTCGCCGGCTGCTACTTTGATTTGTTCTTTGATCAGATCAAAATCAGTCACTTCCTCTGTGATTGGATGCTCCACCTGAATACGGGTGTTCATCTCCATGAAGTAGAAGTTGCGATGCTTGTCCACCAGGAATTCGATCGTACCGGCTCCTTCGTATTTGATAGCTTCAGCTCCTTTGATAGCAGCTTTGCCCATTGCTTCACGAAGTTCTTCAGTGATAAAAGGAGATGGTGTCTCTTCCACCAATTTCTGATGTCTTCTCTGAATAGAGCAATCACGCTCAGAAAGGTGACAAGCTTTTCCTGTTCGGTCTCCTACGATTTGAATCTCAATGTGACGAGGTTCTTCCACGAATTTCTCCAAGTACAAGCCATCGTTTCCGAAGGCAGCGCTTGATTCCATTCTTGCGTCATCCCAAGCCTTTTTGAAATCCTTATCTTCTTTGACAATCCTCATTCCGCGGCCACCACCACCGGCAGTTGCTTTCAGAATGACAGGGTATCCAATTTCATTCGCGATGACCAAACCTTGCTCAATGGAATCAATCAGACCTACAGAACCCGGAATTGTTGGAACTCCGGCCTCCTTCATAGTTGCTTTTGCAGTTGCTTTATCGCCCATTTTGGCGATCATATCCGGGCTTGCACCGATAAATTTGATATTGTATTCCTCACAAATTCTGGAAAACTCAGCATTTTCTGAAAGGAATCCATATCCGGGATGAATTGCGTCGGCATTGGTGATTTCAGCTGCCGCAATGATTCTCGGGATATTCAGGTAGGATTCTCGGCTTGGCGCCGGTCCTATACAAACTGCTTCGTCTGCAAATCTTACATGCAAACTATCCTTGTCTACCGTGGAGTAAACTGCTACTGTTTTGATCCCCATCTCTTTGCAGGTACGGATGATTCTCAGTGCGATTTCGCCTCGGTTGGCTATTAATATTTTTTTGAACACAGGTTTTTTTCTTTGGGGGTAAAAAAAATTAACCGGCTGGGTCTACCAGAAATAATGGCTGATCGTATTCCACAGGAGAAGCATTTGAAACCAGGATTTTCACGATTTTACCTGAAATCTCAGATTCAATTTCGTTGAAAAGTTTCATCGCCTCAATGATGCAAACGGTCTGACCTGCTTTGATTGAATCACCTTCAGTCACAAATGAAGGTGAGTCAGGATTTGGAGTCAAATAGAAAGTACCGATCATTGGAGATTTGATCTCCAGCAAGTTGGAAGGAATCACAACCGGAGGCTGAACTGCAACTTGTGCAGGAATATGGGGAGCTGTAGCAGGGGCAGGGGCATGAATGACAGCAGGAGCACTTTCTACCATTCTAACCTGACCTGGATCTGCGTATTTTTTTATAGAAAGTTCAAATTCTTCTGTTTTGATCTTTACTTCAGCCAAACCGGAATTTGAGATATAATCGATCAATTCCTGAATCTCTTTTGCTTTCATAGGTCTCTTTTTTTGAGGGATGTTTTCAGACATCTTGTGTTGGGTTTTAAAACAATAAAGCTGCGTGAATTTATTCAAGTCACACAGCTAAAGTTAACTTATTTTACTCTTTCGGAGTAAGATCCATCTCGGGTATCTACTCGGATCATCGTGTCTTGCTCCACAAAAAGCGGAACCATCACGATTGCTCCGGTTTCCAACGTTGCAGGCTTTTGAGCATTTGTTGCAGTATCTCCTTTGATTCCCGGTTCTGTATAAGTAATCATCAATTCTACAAAAGGTGGCAATTCAACCGCCAATGGAGTTTCGGTTTCATCATGAACCATGATATCTACCATCTGACCATCCTTGAGAAGCTTTGGTCTTTCAATAAGTTTTTCCTGAATGGAAATTTGCTCGAAAGTAGAAGTATCCATGAAGTTGTAACCCATTTCATCCGCATAGAGGAATTGATGAGGTCTTTTCTCAACTCGTGCCGTGGTCACTTTTTCACCAGCGTTGAAGGTCTTATCTAAAGTTTTACCACTTGTAAGACTTTTAAACTTTGTTCTTACAAATGCTGGCCCTTTTCCTGGTTTCACATGCTGAAATTCCGTAATGGAATAAATATCATTGTTCAAAACCAGACAGAGTCCATTCTTAAAATCTGCAGTACTTGCCATATTTGGTTATTATTAATTATTCTCTAGAAATTATTTGGGATCGTAAGCCCATTTCAAATAAATGGAACCCCAGGTGAATCCTCCGCCAAAAGCTGCAAGGATAAGATTGTCACCTTTTTTGAGTTGGCTTTCATAGTCCCAGAGGCAAAGAGGAATTGTAGCAGCAGTGGTGTTGCCATAATTTTCAATGTTCATCATCACTTTATCCTGGCCGATTCCCATTCTGTTGGCAGTAGCATCAATGATTCGCTTATTAGCTTGATGCGGCACGAGCCATGCTACGTCTTCACCTTTCAATCCATTTCTTTCCATGACTTCAGCACTTACCTCAGCCATGTTTGTTACTGCGAATTTGTAAACTGTAGATCCTTCCTGAAATGCATAATGCTCCCTTGCTGCCAAAGTTTCAAGGGTTGCAGGCTTTCTACTTCCTCCTGCTTTCATGTGAAGATAATGCTCTCCTGAGCCATCTGCCTTCAGAATTGCATCCATTACTCCGTATTCTTCGGTTGTAGCTTCCAACAAAACCGCACCAGCACCATCACCAAAAAGAATGCAGGTGGTTCGATCTGTATAATCAACGATTGCTGACATCTTATCAGCACCTACGACGATTACTTTTTTATGTGTTCCGGCCTGGATGAACTGACTTCCCATTTGAAGGGCGTATAAAAATCCTGAGCAGGCAGCCGAAATGTCAAAGCTGAAACTTTTCTTAGCCCCTACTTTATCTGCAATAATATTTGCCGTTGCCGGAAAAGGCATGTCAGGAGTTACTGTAGCACAGATGATCAATTCGATATCCATCGGATCTGTACCGGTTTTTTCCAAAAGGCCTTTTACAGCCTCAATAGCCATTACAGATGTGCCTTGGTTTTCACCTTTTAAGATTCTGCGTTCTTTGATTCCTGTTCTCGAAACGATCCACTCATCGTTTGTTTCAACCAGTTTTTCCAGTTCTTTATTGGTAAGTCTGTATTCAGGAACATATCCCTGAATCCCGGTTATCATGGCTCTGAGTTTGGTCATTTTTCTGATTTTAAATTGAAGCTCTTAGTCTTGGATGAGCTTCTTGCTGGGTTGGTGTTTGCAATGGCTTCTGTAAGAGAAGTGCAAAAATATTACAATTGTCAGTCACCACCAAAACAAATCCTAATGCTAAGTGCTAACACTTTGATGAACAGTGGTTTTGTATTGGGTATAAACCAAAAAATCCACTCGCCAAGACGAATGGATTTTCAATAAATGATAGAAGGCTAATTAAGCCGTGATTTCTTTCTCAATGATAACTTGTCCTTTGAAGTACAATTTACCGTCCAACCAGTAAGCTCTGTGTGGCAAGTGCATCTCACCGGTAGTCTGGCATTTAGCCAATCCTGGAGCTTCCAACTTGTAATGAGTTCTTCTCTTATCTCTTCTGGTTTTCGAAATTTTTCGTTTAGGATGTGCCATTTTATGCGTGGTTTTTAATTATTCCTTGTTTTTTAACTTTTTCAATAATTCCCATCTGGGATCGATTGGTTCATTTTCTTCTTCACCGGATTCTGAATCCTCGTCGGACTTTTCAGTTGCCGACTTGTCGATGTAAGCATATCCGCCTTCACCTTCATAGTCTTCATTATCCAATTCATTTCTGTAGTCCGGGTGAATTTTCTTAAGTGGCAAAGCCAATAAGATAAACTCGTAAATCAACTGAGCAACATTGACAACCGGAGTGTCTCTGGTAATCATGATCACATCTTCGTTGATTTCCTGTTCCTCAGAGCCATACTTGTAGATGATCTTTTCTGTAAAATCGAGAGGATGATCAAACTCCTCCAAACTTCTGTCGCAGGTCAGCCTCACGGAGCCTTTGATGTGAAAAGAAATGTCTATCAGATTTGCTCCTTTGTCCATGATAACCCGTACGGTTAGCTGGCCTTGTTTCACTATTTCATTGTCTTCAAAATGCTGGAAGAACGAATCTCCAATCTGGAAGTCAATTTCGTGCCTTCCCTCTTTGAACTTAATTACTTCAATATCAAAGGTTTTAAAGAATTTCACGATTACTTAGCTCGATTTAAGAGCGCAAATTTAGGGAATATTTTAAAAAGTTTGAAACAGAATTTAAAATATTCTTTGGCTCCTTCATTTATAAGTATACTTTTTGGATTCTTTAGTCCAAAATCTCCTCAGGATGATGCAGTGCGATGATGTCTGAAGCAAGCAAAATTGCCGCTCGCATAGATCCTTCATCTGCCATATTTTTCCCCGCAATGTTATAGGCAGTTCCATGATCCGGTGATGTTCGGATGACAGGAAGACCTGCGGTAAAGTTCACTCCCGTACTGAATGCGATGGATTTGAAAGGAATCAATCCTTGGTCGTGGTACATCGCTAGGATTCCGTCAAACTTGGTTTGGTGCATCATTCCAAAAAAACCATCTGCCGGATAAGGTCCAAAAACATATTTGTTATGGTCTTTTAATTCGCGAATCGCAGGCTTGATTATTTTTTCTTCCTCTTCGCCCAGCAGTCCTTCTTCACCTGCATGTGGGTTCAGTCCTAATACTGCAATTTTTGGCTTATTGATTCCAAAATCATTTTCCAGGCTTTTCAAAAGAAGATTTGCCTTTTGGATGATTCGCTCTTTTGTGATTGTTTCGGAGACTTTTGCCAAAGGCACATGACCCGTCACCAATCCCACTCTAAGTTGCTCTGCCACCATTAGCATCAGGCTTGAAGTTGAACCGACTGCTTCCGTGATGAATTCTGTATGTCCTATGAATGGAAGCTCTTCCGAATTGACGTTGTTTTTATTCAAAGGAGCAGTGACCAAAGCTTGGATTTTCCCTGCTTTCAGATCATTCACTGCAGCTTTCAAAACCTCCAATGCAAATTTTCCTGCTTCTTGTGTTTCCACGCCCGGGATCACTTCCGGACATTCCTCAGTCACATTAATGACATTGATTTTCTTATGCTGGATTTCCTCAATGCTCCTTATCTGCACAAAATTGAAATCCTCCATATTCAGAAGCTTTCTGTAAAAAGTCAGGACTTTGCCATGAGCATAGATCAATGGAGTGAAAGACTTGTGCGTTCGATTGTCAATAATCGCTTTCATCGTGACCTCAGGTCCGATTCCATTGATATCACCTATGCTAATCCCAATAATGGGTCTTGACTTTTTTGCGTTCATATGATTCGGTTTTGAAAGTCCGGTGCCTCGATGCGGCGATCTTACTTTAGACCTTTAGGAATATTCTCTTAATTTTAGGCCTGCAATTTATAAAATTTTATCAGAGCTAACCGATGGAAAAAGTCAAAGCCAAAAAACACCTTGGACAGCACTTTTTGACCGATTTGAGTATTGCTGAGCAAATCGCTCAGGCGGTCAAAGGGCATGGAGGTGTCACCAAAGTCCTGGAAATTGGTCCGGGAATGGGGGTACTGACAGATTATCTGCTTAAGGGTCCTCTGGAACTGTATTTAATCGATATAGACAAAGAGTCAATTGCCTATCTGCACAAGAAATATCCTGAGCTTGGAGATAAAATTATTCAGGGAGATTTTCTGAGACTGGATCTCAGGAAGACGTTTGAGGAGAAATATGCCATCATCGGAAACTTTCCCTACAACATTTCCTCCCAGATATTATTCAAAGTCCTGGAAGAAAAGGACAAAGTAACCGAGGTCGTCTGCATGCTTCAAAAAGAAGTGGCAAAGCGGATCGCTTCCCCAAAAGGAAATAAAGACTACGGAATCCTGTCGGTTTTGCTCCAGGCATTCTACGATATTGAATACTTATTCTCCGTGCCGCCGGAAGTATTTGATCCGCCTCCAAAAGTCAATTCCGGTGTAATCAGACTTTCTCGTAATCAAACTGAAAAGCTTGATTGCAGCGAAAGGCTTTTTTTCCAGGTTGTAAAAGCGGGATTTGCTACCCGAAGAAAAACTCTGAGGAATTGCTTGAAATCTTTCCAACTTCCGGAGGAATTAAAGGTTAATCCCATCATGGACAAACGTGCTGAGCAATTGGACGTAGCTGATTTTGTGTTTCTAACCCAACAAATCGAGGCTTCCCGTGGAAACCATTAAGCAATTCGAACTTTCGAAAGAGTATCTGGAGAGTCTGCGTCAAGGAATTGAAGCGGAAGATCTGGAGTTTATCCGCGAGTCGCTCGACGGTGTGAACGTCGCCGACGTGGCTGCGATTCTGGATGAGCTTTCTTTGGATGAGTCGATCTATGTCCTTCGAATTCTTCCGGGTCAACTTTCAGCGGATATCTTAATAGAGCTGGATGATACCACTCTTTTCAGGGTTCTGAAGGAAATGAAAGAGGAGGAGATCTCTTCTTTTATCGAAATGATGGACTCCGATGACGGCGCAGATATTTTAAATCTCCTTCCGGAAAGAGAACGTGAAGATGTCATCAGTCATTTCAAGGATCAAGTCAAGTCGGATCAGATCCTCGAACTCCTTCGCTACGAAGAGGATACCGCGGGTGGTATCATGGCCAAAGAATTTATTCGGGCTAATAAAAGCTGGAATGTTGTCCAGACCATTAATGAGATCCGAAGACAAGCCGAAAACGTTGAGAAAATCTACTCGATCTATGTAGTCAATAATAGACAGCAATTACTGGGAAGAGTTTCTCTGAAGAAAATTGTCCTTGCTGCCGAAGACACCAGGATCGAAGATATTTATGACGATGAGGTAGTTTCAGTTCCGACTCATATGGATCAGGAACATGTAGCTGAGATCATGCGAAAGTATGACTTGGAATCAGTTCCGGTTGTAAATACAAAGAACAAACTTGTTGGTCGGATCACTGTCGATGATATTTTGGATGTAATCCGTGAAGAAGCCGAAGAAGATATTCAGGCTATGTCCGGTATTTCCGATACGGTTGACGAATATGACAGTGTCATCAAACTTACAAAAGCGAGGCTTCCCTGGTTGATGATCGGAATTGTCGGAGGATTGCTGGGAGCGGGATTTATTGGTTTTTTTGAAGAGGGATTGAGTAAAGTAACTGCCCTTGCATTTTTTATTCCTCTCATTACTGCGACCGGCGGAAATGTAGGAATCCAATCATCTTCACTTGTAGTGCAGTCTCTTGCAAATAAATCGGCGTTTGACGATTCTCTTTGGGCCAGATTTGTCAAAGGATTGATTGTCGCGATTATAAATGGTTTGATCCTGGCGACCTTTGTCTTTGGGGTGGTAGTTTTATTTTATAAAACTGAAGTTGCGTTCGCTCTTGTGGTTTCTATCGCACTCTTTTCAGTGGTTTTGCTTTCATCATTTATGGGTACTTTCACTCCGATTGTCCTGGATAGGTTTGGCATCAATCCCGCTTTGGCATCGGGTCCATTTATCACCACTGCCAATGATTTGATAGGATTGGCAGTCTACTTTTTGGTAGCAATGTCACTGTTGAATATTTAAGAATTCCCCAAAATGAAGATCCTGATTATAGACGAAATGCATCCAAGCATTGTCCCAATGCTGAAAAAGGACAGGCATGTAGTCACTTATTCTCCCAAGATAACAAGAGCAGAAATTCTAGGTCAGGTGGAAGAATATGATGGCCTGATCATTCGCTCCAAAACTCCGATGGATCGCGAACTTCTGGAGAGAGCAACCAACCTGAAATTTATTGGAAGAGCAGGAGCAGGGCTCGATCAGATTGACCTTGAATATTTAGTGACTCGTGGAATCAAGCTTTTCCATGCAGCAAAAGGAAACAGAGACGCCGTAGCCGAGCATGCTTTGGGGATGATTTTAGCTTTGTTTAACCAATTGCCAAAAGCAGATCAGGAAGTGAGGAAAGGGATTTGGGACCGCGAGGGAAACCGCGGCCACGAGCTTGCAGGTAAAACTGTAGGAATCATGGGCTATGGAAATATGGGAAAAGCCTTTGCGAAGCGCCTTCAGGGATTTAAAGTAAAGGTGCTTGCCTATGATAAATTCAAACTGGGATTTGGCGATGAGTTCGTTCAGGAAGTAACTTGGGAAATGCTCAAAGCAGAATCAGATATTCTGAGTATTCATGTTCCCTTGACTCCGGAAACTCGGAATTTTTTCACAATAGAGGAACTGGAAAGTTTCACCAAACCATTTTGGTTTGTAAATACTGCAAGAGGAGAAGTCATTACTTTCAAGACACTGAATGATGGGCTGGACAGGGGAATTCTTCGCGGTGCAGTCTTGGATGTTCTGGAAAATGAAAAATTCCAAAAGTTTACACCTGAGCAAAAAACGGAATTTGAAAAACTTGCAGCTCGAACCAATGTCCTTTTCAGTCCGCATGTAGCCGGATGGACTTTTGAGTCGTATGAGAAAATAAATAAAGTGCTCGTAAAGAAGATCAGGAAAGCTTTTAAGTAATTTCCTGTGAATATTCAGACCTTTTTGAAAAGCAGCTTTCTTTGCTTTGTATGGAAGGTTTGCTATCTTTGAACGTTAAATAAAAGGCTAGTAACAAAGTAACGGTCCCTCTCACGCGACCGTTACTTTGTTTTTTATGCCTTTTGAAGAGATTAAAAAACTATGGGAACAATACAATATTACACCGAAGAAGGCCTTAAAAGACTGAAAGATGAGCTTCAGGAGTTGAAGGGCAAGGGAAGAATGGATATCGCCAAGCAAATTGCTGAAGCGAGAGACAAAGGTGACTTGAGTGAAAATGCAGAGTATGATGCTGCGAAAGATGCGCAAGGACACCTTGAGCTGAAAATCGCTAAGTTGGAAGCTGTCGTAGGCAATGCCAGAATCCTGGACAATTCTCAAATGGATACTTCCAAAGTAGGGATTCTTTGCACCGTGAAAATCAAAAACGTAAAGAGCGGAATGACCGTGAGCTACACGTTGGTATCTGAAGAGGAAGCTGATTTGAAAGCAGGAAAGATTTCCCTTGCCTCTCCTTTCGGAAAAGGATTGGTCGGAAAATCATTGGGAGATATCGCAGAGATCAACGCTCCTGCCGGTCAATTGCAATTCGAGATTCTGGAAATCAATTATTAATATCTGCCCGGCTCGTCCGGGTTTTTTTATACAAAAAGCTATGGCATCTATTTTCACCAAAATCATCAATAGAGAAATTCCCGCTCAAATTGTAGCTGAGGATGAGAATTACATTGCATTCCTGGACATCATGCCTTTGGTCAAGGGCCATGTTCTGGTAGTGCCAAAGCAGGAATTGAGTTATATTTTTGACTTGGAGCCTGAGGCATTAGCAGGCTTACATCTTTTTGCCCAAAAAGTGGCGAAAGCCATGGACAAAACTATCAAATGTACCCGAATTGGAGTGGCTGTAATTGGTTTGGAAGTTCCCCATGTGCATGTTCATTTAGTTCCTCTTCGCACGATGGACGATATTAATTTCACCAGACCCAAGTTGAAATTGACTCCTGAAGAAATGGCGGAAACGGCGGATGCGATCCGATCAGGTTTTAGTGAATAGTCTCTGTGATCTGTCGCAGTAAACAGTCTCAGTGATTAGTGTTCAGTTAGAAAACTGACAACTGAATAACTTCCTTTCAATCAAACCTCTCTGCAGAATATCTCGGCGTTCCTCCTTTTTGAGTCGCTACGAATGCCCCAAGCTTGCAAGCATAATCAAGGATTTCTTCCGGGCTTTTATCGTCCAAATAGGTTTTGACAAACCCGCTCAAAAAAGCATCCCCAGCTCCAATGCTGTCTTCCACTTTTACTTTGTATCCGGGATGCTCAATGATTACTCCTTTTTGGTAAATCAAAGCACCTTTTGATCCGCGAGTCACGCAGATTATTTCCATCGGAAAGTGCTGATCAAGATATGCACAAAGGCTATCTACGGTAGGTTCTGTTTTGAAATAGTCGGCAAAAATCTCCAACTCGTCTTCGTTGATTTTCAGAACATCAGCATAACCAAGAAGTGTTTCAATCACTTCGAAATCATAAAATGGTGGACGAAGATTCGCATCGAAAATACGCAAAACAGGATGATGCAAAAGGTGAAGAAGGGTTTTTAAGCTTTCTGTATTTCTCACTCCAAGTGTCCCAAAGACAAAAGCATCAGCGTCTTCTACTGCCTGATCCATTTCTTCATTCCATTGGATAAAGTCCCAGGCAACAGGAGAGACAATGGTGTATTTGATGTTTTCCGGATCGGAATTATCAACCAATACTCTGGAGGTTTCATGCTCAAGGTTAGTTTGAATCAAGTCTGTCGGAATTTCAAAACTATTCAGAAATTCCAGGAGATTTCTGCCATCAGTATCATTTCCAATTGCAGAAATAAGTCTTGAGTTCAGTCCCAACTGATGAAGATTGAGTGCTACGTTCATGGGTGCACCACCGGCAACTGGTCCGGAAGGCAGACAGTCCCATAGCATTTCCCCGAAAATGACAACTTTATGCGGCATGTTTTTTATGTAAGTCTTGTTGAATTTCTTCCAATGATCGGCCTTTGGTTTCAGGCATTTTGTATCTCACCCACCAAAGCTGCCAGACCATCATCAAAGCAAAGAATGCAAAGATATATCCGGGACCGAATTGGTTGGCAAAGAAAGGGAAGACGTTGGCGACTAAGGCAGCCAGAATCCAGTGAGTAAAGCAACCGATGGATTGTCCGTAAGCGCGAAGCTCATTTGGGAATACCTCGGAAATAAACACCCAAATTACCGAGCCTTGTCCGATGGCGTGGGAGGTGATGAAACCGAACACAAAGATTGGAAGCCAGAAGGAATCAATTCCCCCGACCAGGAAATTATATGCCATCAGGGAAAGTGAGATTATATATCCGAAAGAACCGATGTACATCAGTTTTTTCCTTCCCAGTCGATCTATGAGATAGAGACCAAGAAATGTTCCTATCAGGTTGACCACACCGATTCCAATCGTGGAAATCAGCGCATTCTCAGTAGAAATTCCAGCCATTTCGAATACTCTTGGAGCAAAATAAATTATTGCATTGATCCCGGAAACCTGGTTAAAGAAAGCAATGAAAATCGCCAGCATCGTAGTGGAAATGAAAGCTTTCGTAAAGAGAGCTGAGAAACTTCCTCTTTGCTTTAGCATCTTTTCCTCTTCTATGGCAAGACGAATCGCTTCGTCTACACCTTCAGGATCTGTTCTGGTGAGAATCGCTCTTGCCCTTGGCTCATCATTGAATTTGGTAAGGATCCATCTTGGACTTTCCGGAATCAGGAAAATCATCACTGTATAAATAATTGCCGGAATTGCTTCTACGCCCATCATCCATCTCCATTCTTCCGGAATTCCTGCTGTTCCGATCAAGTAATTGGATAAATAAGCCATCAGGATTCCGAAAACGATGTTGAATTGGTAAAGAGCGACCAATAAACCTCTGTTTTTTGCGGGAGCAATTTCGGAGATATACATTGGCGCGACTACTGAAGATGCACCTACTCCCAGTCCACCAAGAAATCGGAAGAATGTGAAAGATTCCACATCCCACGCAATACCTGAACCCAAAGCAGAAACGAAGTAAAAGACCCCGATCCACAAAAGGCTTTTCTTCCTTCCAAGTTTGTCTGCTGGGATTCCTCCAAACAGAGCCCCGATAACTGTTCCATAAAGTGCCGAGGCAATGGCAAGCCCATGGGCCAGATCACTTAGTTTCCAGACTTCCTGAATTGCCCTCTCAGCACCGGATATTACTGCTGTATCAAAGCCAAATAAAAAGCCGCCCAAAGCGGCTGTGATGGAAAGGAAAAATGCGTAGCTCTTTGAAGACATGGATGAATTGGGCTTATTAGATTTCACTAAACTAAATAGAACCCGAATAAATCAAAACTTATCAAGCTCTTTTCCTGTCAGATTATCTGAAAGGGTAAACAAAGCTTCCAAATCTCTCCATTATCGCTTTTTCTAATTCTTCATGGTGACTCGGATGGGAAATTCTCATCAGTTCATGAGCTCGCTGTCGAAGGTTTTTTCCATATAAATTGGCCACTCCGAACTCAGTGACGACATACTGCAAATGCGCTCTGGTCGTCACTACTCCGGCCCCCTGCTTCAGGAATGGGACGATTTTGGAAGTTCCTTTTTTGGTGCAGGCAGTCATGGCCATTATAGGTTTTCCTCCATCTGATAGCGATGCGCCACGCATAAAATCCATTTGTCCGCCTACCCCTGAGTAATGATAGCTTCCGATAGAATCTGCACAAACCTGACCAGTCAGATCCATTTCCAGGCAACTGTTGATGGAAACCACTTTTGGGTTTTTTCGGATGACTGCTGTATCATTCACATAAGCAGCCTCGTGAAATGAATACTCAGGATTGTCATGGATTTCTTTGTAAAGTGCGGCTGATCCTACAGTGAAAGAGGAAACCACTTTTCCAGGATGTTTTTTCTTGTAAGCATTCGTCACCGCTCCGGATTTCATCAGTCCAAGTATTCCGTCGGAAAACATTTCAGTATGAATTCCAAGGTCTTTATGGCTATGAAGGGAATTAAGAACCGCATCGGGGATCGCTCCGATTCCCATTTGAAGGGTTGCCCGATCTTCGATCAGGTTAGCAATATGGCTCCCGATTTGACGCTCTGTCTCGGTGATTTTTTCAGCATAATTCACTTCGAAAAGAGGTTCATCTACATAGATGGCTGCAGCAAACTTCGAGAAATGGATATGTCCGTCACCGTGAGTTCTCGGCATTTGCTTATTGACCTGAGCGATGATGATTCTTGCAGTATCCACAGCCGGTTTGGCGATGTCGATGGAAGTTCCCAAAGAGCAATAACCATGGATATCAGGTTCTGAAACATGGATCAATGCCACGTCAATTTTGAGAATATTTTGCCTGAAAAGATGCCCGATTTCACTCAGGAAAATAGGGACATAACCTCCCTGATCAGAATTAACTGCTGACCGTACATTTTCAGAAACGAAAAGAGAATTCATGAAAAAGCTGTCTCTGCAGTCAGGTTCGACCAACGGCATCGGACCAAGGGTGGAAATTGCAACCAATTCGACATTTCGGAGTTCGTGCTTTCTACTTGCCAAAGCAAAAAGAAGCGTTGTAGGAGTAGCCGCGCTTCCATGAATGAAAACTCGCTGATTGCTTTGAATTAGACTTACTGCGTTTTCCGGGGTTGTATAACTGATCATCGCTCTAAAGCTTGTGTAATTTGGCCTAATATTAAGGTTTGTTCACTTCAATTAAGTTGATAAAAATCAGGAAGAAGGAGGAATCTCATCAATTTTTACCAAATAATATTCTGTTTTGGACAATGGGAAAATCAAGACCCTTTGATTTTTGTTATATTCGCAGTCCCTTTTCATCCTTGATTTCGTTGCTAAAAATGGCAATCAACTAAGTCAACAAAGTATTAAACCCAAACACATGTCTATTTCTCAGGAGGTTTATAAACCAAAGAATCATATCCGGATCGTCACGGCGGCCTCACTTTTTGACGGCCACGATGCCGCTATCAATATTATGCGCCGGATTATTCAATCCACAGGTTGCGAAGTAATCCATTTGGGTCATAACAGGTCCGTCCAGGAAATCGTCGATTGTGCAATTCAAGAAGATGTACAGGCAATTGCCATCACTTCTTATCAGGGTGGGCACGTCGAATTTTTCAAATACATGTATGATCTCCTTCGTGAAAAAGGAGCGGGTCATGTTAAGATTTTTGGTGGAGGTGGAGGGACAATCCATCCGGAAGAAATCCGAGAACTCCATGAATATGGCATTTCCAAAATTTACTCTCCCGATAATGGAAGAGCGATGGGCTTGCAAGGGATGATCAACGACTTGGTGATGCAGTGCGATTTCCCAATCGGAGATGAATTGCCAAAGGAATTTACGTTGGTGAAGGAGCGAAAGGAATTTGTAGCGAGAGCGATTTCAGCTTTTGAAAACTTCCCGGAAAACTCAAAGGAAGTGCTCGATCAAATAAGAAAGAAAAGTAAAGAATTGACTACACCAGTGCTGGGAATCACCGGAACGGGCGGTTCAGGTAAATCTTCATTGGTGGATGAATTGGTTCGCAGATTCCTGATGGATTTTGAGGATAAAACACTGGCAATCATTTCTGTAGATCCATCCAAGCGAAAAACTGGTGGAGCTCTTTTAGGTGATAGAATCCGGATGAATGCGATCCATCATCCTCGGGTTTTCATGCGTTCTTTGGCTACTCGTCAGTCCAATTTGGCGCTTTCTAAATATGTGCAGGATGCAGTCGATACGGTGAAAGCTGCGGGTTTTGACATGGTGATTTTGGAGACTTCCGGAATCGGGCAGTCTGATACTGAGATCATCGAACACTCGGATATTTCACTTTATGTGATGACCCCGGAGTATGGAGCGGCTTCTCAGCTGGAGAAAATCGACATGCTGGACTTTGCAAATGTTATTGCGCTGAACAAGTTTGACAAGCGCGGAGCATTGGATGCGATCCGGGATGTGAAAAAGCAATTCAAGCGAAACCATAACCTTTGGGATATTTCCGATGAGGATATTCCGGTTTTTGGCACTATCGCTTCCCAGTTTAACGACCCGGGAATGAACCAACTTTACCGGGCATTGATCCATAAGATTAATGAAAAGTATACCGGTTGGGAAAGTACATTCGAACTCACTGCAGGCACTTCGGAGAAGATTTACATCATTCCACCGGCCCGAACTCGCTACCTGAGCGAAATCACAGAAAATAATAGAAGCTACGACCGATGGGTGGAGGAGCAGAAAGAAATTGCGCAGCAACTCTACAGCATCCAAAAATCCATCGAAGCGATCGGCAACACTAAAATTGAGGACAAAGACAGGCTTATCAAAGAACTCCAGGAAGTCTATGAGCAGGTAGAACTTAACCTCGATCCGAAAAACAAAAAATGGCTTGAAGAATGGCCGGCTGAAGCTGCCCGTTACGGAGAGGATTACTATACGTTCAAAGTTAGGGACAAGGAATTGAAGGTGAAAACCTATCATTCCTCTCTTTCAAATTCCAGAATTCCAAAAGTTTCCATGCCGAAATACGAGGCTTGGGGTGAATTACTGAAATGGGGATTGAGAGAGAACTTGCCAGGCTATTTCCCATACACGGCAGGAGTTTTTCCTTTCAAAAGAGAAGGAGAGGACCCAACACGGATGTTTGCGGGAGAAGGCGGGCCTGAGCGAACTAACAAACGCTTTCATTATGTGTCAAAGGGAATGCCCGCAAAGCGACTTTCTACAGCTTTTGACTCGGTGACTTTGTATGGGGAAGACCCGGATTACAGACCGGATATTTATGGTAAAATCGGAAACTCAGGAGTAAATGTTTGCTGCCTGGACGATGCGAAGAAGTTGTATTCAGGCTTCAATCTCGTGGATGCAATGACTTCGGTTTCTATGACTATCAATGGTCCGGCAGCGACCATGACGGCATTTTTTATGAATGCGGCAATCGATCAGCAATGTGAGATTTACATCAAAGCCAATGGATTGGAAGTAGAGGTAAAACAGAAAATAGAGGCAATCTACCAGTCTAAAAAACTTCCCGTTCCAACATACAATTCTGCAATTCCGGAAGGAAATGAAGGTTTGGGCTTAATGCTTTTAGGCGTAACCGGAGATCAGGTTTTGTCAGCTGAAGTTTATGAAAAAATCAAAGCAGATACTCTTTCCAAAGTGCGAGGAACTGTTCAGGCGGATATTCTGAAAGAAGATCAAGCTCAGAATACTTGCATTTTCTCCACTGAGTTTTCTCTTCGATTGATGGGCGATGTGCAGCAATATTTCATCGATCAGAAAGTGAGAAACTTCTACTCAGTTTCTATTTCGGGCTATCATATTGCAGAGGCAGGAGCGAATCCGATTACCCAATTGGCTTTGACTCTTTCCAACGGTTTCACTTACGTGGAATATTATGTCTCCAGGGGCATGAATATCAACGACTTTGCGCCGAACTTATCTTTCTTCTTTTCCAACGGAATAGATCCTGAGTATGCGGTGATAGGTCGGGTAGCAAGGAGAATCTGGGCAAAAGCCATGAAATTGAAATATGGTGCAAATGAAAGATCACAAATGCTGAAGTACCATATCCAGACTTCCGGAAGATCACTTCACGCGCAGGAGATTGATTTCAACGATATCCGGACGACGCTTCAGGCGCTTTACGCGATCTACGATAATTGCAATTCTCTCCATACCAACGCATACGACGAGGCGATCACGACCCCGACTGAAGGTTCGGTAAGACGTGCGATGGCGATTCAGCTCATCATTAACAAGGAATTGGGACTGGCGAAAAATGAGAATCCTCTTCAGGGAGCATTCATCATCGAAGATCTGACTGATTTGGTGGAGGAAGCTGTTTATCTTGAATTTGATCGGATCACTGAGCGAGGCGGAGTATTGGGAGCGATGGAGACGATGTACCAGCGCGGAAAAATCCAGGAAGAAAGCCTTCAGTACGAGATGCAAAAGCATACCGGAGAATATCCGATAATTGGCGTGAATACTTTCCTTTCCTCAGATGGTTCGCCGACGATCATCCCCGGCGAAGTCATCCGCGCAACTGAAGAAGAGAAGGAAGCTCAAATCCAGACTCTCCGAAATCTTCATGCTTTCAATCCGGAAAAGGTTAAAGCACATTTGGCAGCTTTGAAAAAGGCTTCTATCAATAATGAAAACATCTTTGCGGAACTTATGGAAGCTGTAAAATATTGTTCATTGGGAGAAATCACCCACGCACTTTACGAAGTGGGAGGACAGTACCGCCGAAATATGTAAAAAGACGAGCGACAGGAGACCGAAGACCGAAAGTTTTGCGGCTTCAGAAACAACACCACTGCTCGGATTGTCTATGAAACTTGACTTTAACAGGAAATAACTCATAAACCTATATACAACCATGGACTATGGTCTATGGACTATCAGCTAATAAAATGTCAAAAAGAAATGTAACCGTCCGAATGAAAGCGGACTACGAATACGAGGCTAGCAATGCGCAGGGCAACATTGTCCAAATAGATATGTATGATGCTCCAAACAAGAAAGCTCAATCTCCGATGGATTTGTTGCTTTCTGCTTTGGGTGGTTGTGCTTCTGTGGATGCAGTATTGATGATGAAGAAGAAGCGCAGAGAAATTGTGGATTTCTTTGTGGAACTGGAAGGACAGCGAAATAACGGTGTACCGGCTTTCTATACAGAAATTCACTTGAAATTCACCTTGATTTCTCCGGATGCGACCAATGAGGAGTTTGCAAAAGTCGTAGCATTGTCGGTTGAGAAATACTGCTCTGTTTCTTCTTCGCTGAAGTCTAAAGTAACTTTCTCCTCAGAAGTCAGAAAATCTTGATGCGGGTTATCAATGAATTTGTCCGGGAGGAAATACGTGTCAGTATTTTCTCCTGGAACAATAAATACATCGTTAAATTTGAATTGGGTCCGATGGAGCAGACTTTCAAGGTCAGCGAAACTGATATTTTAGAAGAACAGGACCTGGAAAGTTTTTTCTCCGGAGATTTTTTTGAAAAAGTAAAACTTAGATTTGAAGAAATGGGAAAATCGCTACGCGCCCAACTCGAAAATTTATAATTTGAGGAGATTCTTTCTGCTTTATGTCAAAATATACGCTGATATTTTTCGCACTGATCTTCATTTCGGTATCCTGCTCAACTAACAAAGAGAACCAAAATGAGGATTTGTCGAAGTTAAAAAACATCATTTCTTCGATGGAAAATGAGTTTTTGGAATTTAATAAAGAAATAGGAATACTGAAACGACATTATGATTTTCTGATCGCCAAACGAGAAAGCCTCCGGCCTCTGGTGGATAAAAATAAATACAATTTCTCAGGCCGATATTCCACAAATCCTCCGGAAACAGATTCTTCTCTGAGCACAATTTTTATTTCTACAATCAATCGGGATGTTGAAAAAGCCAAGGAAGAAGTTGCTTTAACAAATGGTCTGGATTCTGTTTTTTCAAGACTATTTCACAAGTATGACCTGATTGCACAGGTTTATTCAAATTCTGCCACTAATGTCTCCAGGGTATATCCCACTTACGATGCTCAAAATCTTATCGAGCCTGATGTAGATATCACAAAATTCAATTTTTATTATCAGGCAGATTTGGACAATAATCCAGATAAAGGCCCAATTTGGATACCAGAACCTTATGTGGATCCTGCCGGAAGTGGCTGGATTCTTTCTTTGATTCAGCCGGTTTATGAGGAAAATGAGCTATTTGCAGTTCTTGGGATTGATTTTTTGGCAGATGATTTCATTTACCATTATCTTGAAGATGAACCAGGTAAATTATTGATAATCAATGAAGACGGAGATATTGTTGGAGGAAAATCTTCTGCAATCGAGTCGCTAAGCATGCCGCCTTTGAAAAATCATGTGTATCGCGAAACTATCAAAATGGATAATTTCAGAATCTCGGACTTCAACCTTTTTAATAGCAAAAGCAAAGAAGTCAGGCAAATGGCTCAGTCGATTTTGTTCGAAAAAGCAGAACAATTCACTTTCACCAATGAAAAAGGATTAACAAAAGCTCAGGTAGTTCCATTTAAAATACTGGATTGGTATCTTTTGGAATTAAATTGATACATGACTCCAAAAATAAAATACAACGATGACTTCTGGCTGACACTTTTTGTGGGAGGTTTGATGGTCGTTTTGGTAATTGCTTTGGGGATAAGTTTTTTTAGTGCGATTTTGAATACTCAGCTTGAATCGAGGAAAGATTTTTTAATTAAGCAAACTGAGTTGGCGGCGCATAGCCTTGAGATCGACATTGATCGTTTTGAAGAGGATGCCCAATTCTTGATTTATTATCTGGAAGAGGATGATTTGGATCCGGAAGATTTCAGAAATGAGTTTACCACTACCGTAAGAAGGGTTTTCAATACTTATCCAGGTTTGATTGATTCTGCCTGGGTCGATCTCAATGATTCTTTAGTTTCGTTCACCATGACTCCCCGAAATAATTTCATAAGAAGTTCATTCGAAGGGGATTTGGAGGAGAAAAAGAAAAAGGATCAGACATTTTTCATTCAGGGAGATACTGGATTTAAAGTGCTGTTTGCCCTCAATCTGGTAAATTATTCAAAGTATTTAGTTGCAAATTATTACCTGAATCCGAATGGAGGGAAGTTTTTGTTTCTGAAAAATCAGCTTTGGGACATTAGGCAAAATGAAGATGAGGAGAATATTTTTATAGAAGGGGAAGCTTTTGAGGCTATTCGTAATGACGTTGAAATTGGAGTGAAAGGTGTATACGAGGTCGAAAGGATTAATAATCAAAGTGAAGTAAAGAGCATTTTGGTTCAATATCCTTTTGATTTTGGGGAGATAGAAGAAGATGTTTCTTTAGTTTTTTATGTAGAATCTGAAGATTTGACTTCGGGAGTCTACAGTACCTATTTTTTGCTTTTTGTGGGATTGGTGATTCTTTTGATCAGTACGGTCATCATTTTCATTCGATCGATCAAAAACAACTTGGAGTCACAACGCATTTTGCAGGGAAAAAATGAAGAAATATCCGACCTGTTTGAGCAGCAAAGTCTTTTGTTGAGTGAGCTACATGGTTTCGTATTCTTTCACGACCAAAAAGGCAAAATTACCCAATTGAGCGATGAGGTTGAAGAAATCCTGGGCTATCCGAAAAAAGCAATTTTAGAGGCTTTTGAAAAGAGAAATGATCAGCAGGATGTCAATTGGCTTCGATCCAAGGTCATCAATTCGATTGAAAAAAACCTCTCTGTAATAGATTTTGAATACGATTACACCAGACCAGATGGAAAACAAATCAGACTTAGATTTTTTGAAAAATTCATTTTCGATAAAGAGGGAATATTTTTGGGAGGTACAGGAATATGTACTGACGTTTCAGAGCAATTTCAGGATCGGACAGAATTAGTAAGAAGTGAAAATAGGCTAAGGTCTGTGATCAATAACATCCCGGATATTATCATGATTTATGATAATCAGGGGAAAATCCTGGACCTTCATATGAAGGATCAATCCAATCTATTTGAAGTAAGTGATTCCCTGATTGGGAAGAGCTTGGCAGATGTGACTCCGAAAAGTCAGAGAATTCAGGTTCTTGGAGCTTTTGAATTAGCAAGAAAAACCGGGGTGATTCAAACCGCTGAATTAAAACTCAAAACAGCTTCAGGTACAAAATATTTTGAGACAAGATATTTCCCTCTGGATAATAATCAAATCATGTCTTTGGCAAAAGAAATTACTAGCCAGAAGATTTGGGAAAGAGGCCTATTGGAAGCTATGAATGCAGCCGATCAAGCCAGTCGAGCGAAATCCGAATTCCTTGCCAATATGAGTCATGAAATCAGAACTCCTATGAATGGCTTACTTGGTATCATTGAAATGCTTGAGAAGACCGATCTCAATACCGAGCAGAAATTGTATGTAGAGATTATTAAGAATTCCGGAAATTCACTTCTGAGCATTATTAAGGACATCCTGGATTACTCTAAGATTGAATCTGGCAAGATTCAAATCAACGAAGAAGTATTTAGACCTGCAGAAGAACTGGATAAACAGATTCAGATTTTTATAGGTCTGGGGAGGAAAAAAAACCTTCGAATCACAACTCACCATGGGGAAAATGCACATGATTTTGTAGAAGGAGACAAAGAAAAAATCAACCAGGTAATTTTGAATTTGGTTGGAAATGCTGTCAAATTCACTCCCGATGGAGGCGAAGTCTCCATTTTCCTTGATGTAGAAACTTTGGATCATAACCTTATGTATCTTCATTGTAAGGTGAAGGATACCGGGATAGGTATTCAAAAAGATTTCTTGTTTCAATTGACTGAACCTTTCTTTCAAGTAGAAAGCTCAAACTCCCGGTCCTTTCAGGGTACTGGATTAGGTCTGGCGATTGCAAAAAAGATAGTGGAGTTGCTGGGAGGCGAGCTTACTATAAAAAGCGAACATGGAATTGGGTCTGAGTTTTCTTTTTCTGTCTTAGTGAAAAGATCGAAGGAACTTCCCATGCCTGTTTTTCCTCCGGAAATAGAAGAAAGGAAAGATTGGGTAGGTATGGCAAAAGAATATCCGATGAAAATTCTTCTGGCAGAAGATAATGATCTCAATCTTCAACTCATGACCTTGATGCTGGATCAGCTCGGATACGATATGGAAATTGCAAGGAATGGAAGGGAAGTATTGGAAAAGGTAAAAGATCATACGTTTGATCTCATCCTAATGGATGTTCAAATGCCAATCATGAATGGACTGGAAGCGACCAGAGAAATCAGAAAATTACGATCAAATTCAGACCTGTGGATTATCGGCCTTTCTGCCAACGTATTTGATGAAGATCAAAAGAAAGCAATCGAAAGTGGGATGGATGATTACCTGACAAAGCCAATCCGTACGATGATATTGGCCAAAAAACTGGAGCAGTTTTACCATAAGTCTCACCAAAAAGCATAAAAAAAACGGGCCTTAAACCCGTTTTTTCTTTTATAGTGTGGTATGCAAATCAAAAGCTTCCAGATAATCTGCCACTCTTCGGACAAACATACCGCCCAGGGATCCATCGACAACCCGATGGTCATAGGAATGAGACAAGAACATTTTATGACGGATCGCAATCACATCTCCTGTTGGGGTTTCTACTACGGCAGGCTTCTTCACGATAGCTCCTACAGCCATGATTGCAACTTGTGGTTGAGGAATGATGGGAGTTCCCATCACGTTTCCAAAGGAACCAACATTTGACACGGTGTAAGTGCCACCACTTACATCGTCTGCAGTTAATTTATTGTTTCTGGCCTTGTTTGCCAGTTCATTTACTTTTTTGGAAATTCCTACAATATTTAGTTGGTCTGCATTTCGGATTACAGGCACGATAAGATTTCCTGAAGGCAATGCGACAGCCATACCCACGTTAATGTCTTTTTTGCGGATTATCCTATCTCCATCCACCGAGATATTAATCATCGGGAAATCACGAATAGCTTTTGCAACAGCTTCGATAAAGAAAGGAGTATAAGTGATTCCTTCGCCATGCTTCGCTCTAAATGCTTCCTTGTTTTTCTCTCTCCATAGCACAATATTCGTCATATCAGCTTCTACAAAAGAGGTGACGTGGGCAGAAATCCTTCTGGATTCGATCATTCTCTGCGCGATCATTTTCCGCATTCGATCCATCTCAATGATTTCATCAGACGCCGATACGCTTACATGGACTTTAGGAGCAGAAATAGAAGGGGATGCAGAAGTCTGAATTTTTTCACCTCTTACTTTGAGGTAATTAAGCATGTCCTGCTTGGTTACACGGCCTTCCTTCCCGGTTCCGGAAATTTTAGAAAGTTCTGATTTTGATATTCCTTCTTCTTTGGAAATGCTTAGAACCAATGGAGAATAGAAGCGTCCATCCTCTGAAGGAGTTTCTTCTCGGTTTGCATTTATGGGAATCAGAGTAGAGGAATTTTCTGCCGATACTGCTATCAAGGATTCATTTTCTCTTGCTGTTTCTGCTGGTTTGGTGGCTGAATCTCCGGAATCACCTTCCGTCTCAATTATTGCAATAGTTGCTCCAACTGCCACTACATCTCCCTCTTTCGCCAGGATCTTTTTGAGGATTCCTCCATGCGTGGCTGGTACCTCGGTATCGACCTTATCAGTGGCTACTTCCAAAACAGACTCATCCTGATCGATGCTGTCTCCTTCTTTTTTAAGCCAGGTAAGAATTGTTCCCTCCGTGATACTTTCACCCATTTTGGGCATCAGCATTTCTACAATTGCCATACTTGATTCGTTAATTATATTGGGTATATATTCGATTTTTAAAATTAAATTTTATCAAACTCTATCCCAAACCTTTGTGATAAAATATTATTCTTCTTTTCCCAAAATGCTGATTCGAAGCAAATTCAAAACTGCAACGGCTGTGAGCTGAATATTCAGCATTCGGTCCTGAGTTAGTTGAAGTTTTTTTGCTTTCGCAAAGCCATCTCCCACACAAGCAATCCAAATAGTTCCGACAGGTTTTTCTTCTGAACCTCCCTCCGGACCCGCAATTCCGCTGCTAGCTAATCCAAAATCTGAATGAAAGCGTTCTTTCACTCCGATGGCCATCTGCAGAACTGTTTCTTCACTTACCGCTCCGACTGTCGCTAATGTTTCAGCTTTTACTCCCAGTAATTCACTTTTGAATTGATTCTGATAGGGAATAACTGCACCCTGGAAATAAGTGCTGCTCCCGGGAACGGTCGTAATTAAATGCGATACATATCCGCCCGAACAGCTCTCAGCCAAAGCTATGGTTTTATCAGCTTTCTTCAAAAGTTTGGCAATCGCCGTCTCCAGCGTCTCTTCATTGTAGCCGTAAACATATTTTTCGATCGTCGGAAGGATCGATTGGATCTGAGTTTGAATTTCTGACTCGATCTTTTCTTTTGAATCTCCAAATCCTGTCAATCTCAACTTTACATGGCCAAGAGAAGGTAAATATGCCAGTTTGATATGGGAGGGAAGTGCATTTTCCCAATCCTTGATCAAATCTGCCAGCCAACTTTCACCGATTCCAACGGTTTTGATGACTTGATGGACAATTACAGGAAGGTCAAAAATCTGGGGAACCTTGGGAAGCACGTAGTCCTTCATGAGCTTTTTCATCTCGTGAGGCACGCCCGGCATAGACATCCAATAAGTTCCGTTTCGCTCAAACCACATTCCCGGCGCTGTTCCCACTTCATTTGGGATATAGGTGCAGCATGCCGGTAAATGTCCCTGAAGAATATTCAAAGGAGTCATTTCTCTTCCTCTTCGTCTGAAAAATGAACTGACTGCCTCCACGGCTTCCGGCACTTCCACGATTGGGCAATTGAAAAACTCCGCCAAAAGCGGTTTGGTCAGATCATCCTGAGTTGGCCCGAGACCTCCTGTGATCAGGATCAGATCTGCTCTTTTTTCCGCTTCTGCGAAAGATGTCAATATATCCTCTCGGTTGTCACCAACGGTTGTTTTCCGGACCACTCGCACACCCAAAAGGTCGAGTTCCTGACTGATCCAATGGCTATTTGTATCTACGATTTGACCATAGAGCAATTCGTCTCCAATGGCTATGATTTCTGCTTTTACGACTTTCATCGATTCGTTGATTATCGGGTTTACTATCTGACTTTTACTTTTCGAAGGATTCTTGAAAAGACAGTTGGGAAAAAACGCTTGATGTAAACTGCTAGTATTTCCTTTCCTCCAATGTAGACTTCTTCTTTTTGCTTTCGCAAAGCGGAAAAGATTTTATCTGCGCATTTTTCCGCACTCATTCCGTTTGCCTGAGCGTCATCCATTAAGTTCAGAGTTGTGCCGTCACCTGTGATGGCATTCACTGAAACCTGAGTTCGGATGAAGCCCGGACAAATCATGGTTACCGCAATATTCTCCTTGAATTGCTCTGCTCTGAGCGAGTCGAAAAATCCGTGCAAAGCATGCTTGGAAGCAGCGTAAGCAGATCGGTATGGTGAACCAAACTTTCCAACCAAGGAAGTAATGACTGCAAAATGACCTGATTTTCGCTCGAGGAAGTGGGGAAGCAGCGCTTTGGTCAATGCCACAGTGCCAAAGAAATTCACTTCCATAAGTTTCCGATCTACCTCAAGGGCTGTTTCCCGCACGAGTGACCGTTGGCTGATTCCTCCATTGTGAAGCATGATATCCACCTGTCCAAAAATGGAAATTGCTTGATTTACTTTTTCTTCAAAGTGATCTGACTCCGCCAAATCCAATGGCAAAACAGCGCAGAACTCAGGATTTTGAGATTTCGATTTTACAGCTTCTAATGCTGCCTTGTTTCGTGCAGAAAGGATCACTCGATAGCCTTCTTGCGCAAATTTAAGCGCAGTTGCCTCGCCAATTCCGGAGGAAGCGCCGGTTACCCAAATAACAGGTTTGGACATGAGTTAAGATTTAATTTTTTCGTAATTGACGAATGAATATCCGTATGGATGGTTTTCATCGGCAGCATGGAATTCGCGATAGTTTTCTTTCCAAATAGATTCATCGATCTCGGGGAAAAACGTATCTCCTTCAGGTTCAGCGTCGACTTCTGTGATGAGCAATTCATCGGCGATACCTATTGTCTGACTGTAAATCTCCCCGCCTCCGATAATGAAAAGCTTTTCCACCCCAATCTTGTTACAAAAAATAAAAGCCTTTTCTACCGTTTCAAAAACGTAGTGACCTTCCGGAACTTCAAAATTCTGATTTCTGGAGATTACTAGATGGGTTCGGTTTGGCAGAGGTTTGCCAAGGGATTCAAAGGTCTTTCGACCCATTAAAATGTAGTTTCCGGTGGTGAGGTTTTTAAATCGTCGGAAATCCGCAGGAAGCCTCCAAACCATGTCATTTCCTTTGCCAATGACGTTGTTTCGGGCTTTTGCAGCAATGAGAGAAATCTTCATGAAGCCAAAATTGAATGCCTTGAAGATAGCAGGCTTTCCTATGGGAAAAAATAAAAAAGAGTCAGATCATTTTTCAGCGCTTGTCTGCATGATGTTTGGATAATCTGCCATTTGAAAGGTTTTAGCTTTTGTAGCTTCAATTTCAATCACTTTCATGTCCATTTTGCTGCCATCGGTCGCTGTCCAGTACATTTCCATAAAATTTCCTTCGGGAGCATTTTTGAATTGTTTGGAATACTTTTCCTGAGTTTGGGATGAGGTAAATGGACTGTTTTGACTCCAAAAAGAGATGTATCCACCTATTGGTTCTTTGGTCACCCAATAGAATCCTTCGCCATCCTCTGTCTTTATAAAATATTCTTCACAAGAATACCCAAGAATCGTTTTGGTTTTGCCTGTTTTTTCTATCGTAAAATCTTTTGGTTCCAGTGAAACTGAGTCCGTTGTGGATTCCTGGATATCGTCAAAATCGAGTTTGTAAGCAAGACTATTTTTAGTGCCCTCATTGTCCATGAGCAGGATGGTTGCTTCATTTTTCATATCAAAAATCATGGTAGTGATACTTGCAGGCTCTTTTGGATCTGAGAATTCCATTGCAGTGTATCCTGTTCCTGTTGCCATATAGGCTTTAAGGTTTACAGGATCCTGGGTTTTACCCTTTTCGTCCACGTAGTTCATTTCCATTACCCCGTATCCTGCGAAATCATATTGAGATTCGGTAGGTACATTTTCACCCAATCCGGCCATGATTTTTTCCATGTCCAGTTTGACAGGACTTGCTTCGGCATTCTCTCCGGAAAGTCCGGAAAGCTGTTTTTCAAGCTGCCTTTGCATCGCTTTGTAAGCTTCCTCTTCTGCTTTGTCCGCAACGGCGTTTTGAATTCCTTTTTCAGCAGCTTTTTTGATTTTGTTGATGAATTGGGCTTCAACAGAAAAACTGAGGAAGCAGAAAACAAGAAAAAGGGAGATTTTCCAGTTCAGAAATTTCATGAGTCGGTCGATTTAAAAATTACTCTTTGGTAAAAATGGAAGCATTAATTTCCGAAAAAATAAAGAAATACAAAAGCATTACTTGCCTTATTACCAAGCTCTTCTTGTCGGTGGGGTAACTGAAAATCAAGAGACAGAATCTAAGACTATCTCAAATTTCGCTTATTCCCGGTTGAGTTTATGAGTAAGAGATATCGATATCACAATCAAAAAATTTGAAATTAGACTTTGTAACCCCGAAGAAACTCATCGATTTTCAACTTTTTCTTTCCTTCAAGTTGAAGCTCAAGGATTTTAAGGACTCCGTCACCAGTCTGAAATTTTAGATAGGTTTTGCCATCGGTTTCAAATTCCCCGATTGACTTTTCGTGGAGATGTCCGGACGAAATTTTGGTTTTGAAAATCTTACAGGTTTTCCCATCCAGAGTCGTCCAGGCAGCCGGATATGGAGATAGACCGCGGACCAGGTTATGAATGGATTCGGCGGATTTATTCCAATCGATCTCGCAGGTTTCTTTGAAGATTTTAGGGGCATGATGAAGCGCTTTGGATTCATCCTGAACACTCGGCTTCACTTCATATTTGGCGATTGCCTCAACAGTTTTCAAGACCAATTCAGAACCCAAATTCATCAGTTTTTCATAAATTGAACCTAAGTCATCTTCTTCCAGAATCTCAATTTTCTCCTGGAAAATGATACTCCCGGTATCAATCTCATGCTTCAGGAAAAATGTGGTGACTCCCGTTTCTTTTTCGCCATTGATCACTGCCCAATTGATCGGTGCGGCGCCGCGATAATCCGGAAGAAGGGAAGCGTGAAGATTGAATGTGCCCAATGGAGGCATATTCCAGACTAATTCAGGAAGCATACGAAAGGCAACAACAATTTGTAAATCTGCTTTTAAGCTTCTCAATTCTTCCAGAAACTCAAGCGATTTGAGATTGGTGGGCTGGAGAACATTCAATCCATGCTTCAATGCCGCTTCTTTCACCGGAGAAGGAAGAAGATTTTGGCCACGGCCTTTTGGTTTGTCCGGTGCAGTGATGACGCCAACTACATTCCAGCCATTTTCAACCAATATTTCCAAAGAAGGCACCGCAAACTCCGGCGTTCCCATGTACACAATTCTCAAATCCTTTTTCATTTCTTCAGTATTCTTCATTCGATGTTCGGTATTCGACATTTTCTTACTTCGAATGAAAATCAATTATTTGTAAATCAGGTATTTTTCTCTTTTGACTTTATACGCATCCAAATCTGCACTCCAGGAAGCTTTGATTTCGGCTTCGTTTTTTCCCTCCATAATCATCTTTTTCAACTGATCTGTGCCGGCAAGGGTATTGAAATAGTTGTTGAAAAACTTCTCTTTCATACCTGATTTGTTGTAGGCTTCGATCAAATATTGAAGTGTAAACTGATGAGTCATTGGCTCATTTCTCAGGTCACGACCGTAGCAAAGTTTGTCCTGAAGGGGAGGAGTTTTGGACATTCCGTCGATGCTCACCGGGGTAAAGGTAAACTCACCAAATTTCGGATCAGGATAGCCATAAACTTGGAATGGAAAAAGAGTGCCACGTCCCAAAGACACAACCGTACCTTCAAAGAAGCAAGTGCTTGGATAGAGTCGGATCGAAAGGTCGTTTGGAAGATTCGGAGAGGGTTTTACTGGTAAGTTGTAAGATTTGGAATGATCCCAATTTCCGACAGGAATCACTTCAAGATCGACTTGAAGATCGGTTTTAAGCCATTTTTCTCCGTTGATCATTTTTGCCAGTTCGCCAACTGTCAATCCGTGGACAACAGGAATCGGATGCATTCCCACAAAGCTTTCGTAGCCGGGTTTCAATACCGGGCCATCGATGTAGTTGCCGTTCGGATTGGGTCTGTCGAAAATGATGACCTTCTTGCCATTTTCAGCGCATGCTTCCATGATGTAATGCATGGTGCTGATGTAGGTAAAGAAGCGAATTCCCACGTCCTGAAGATCAAAGATCACCACATCCAAATCTTTGATTTGCTCTGCTGATGGCTTTTTATTGTTACCATAAAGCGAGACGATCGGAAGACCGGTTTTAGAATCAATGCTGCTGTCAACTTTTTCACCGGCATCGGCCGTTCCTCTGAAACCATGTTCCGGCACGAATACCTTTTTGACTTGAATCCCTTTTGATAGCAGGAAATCGACCACATGGATATTTTCGCTATTCATCAGGATGCTTGTTTGATTGGAAACGACGCCCACTCTTTTAGCCTGCAACTGATCCAAATAGAGCTCAGGTCGCTCAGATCCAGTTAATACATCATTTTGAAAAGCCTGGGCTGAAATGATTCCTGAGAAAAAGCACAGGATAATGGCCAAAATGTAGGATAAGGATGAAAGTTTCGTTCTGTTCATGCTATTTTGCGGTCTATTCAAACAAATTAAAGCAGTCCCTTGAACCTTTCCTATTTCATTGCCAAAAGAATCAGTTTTAAACGAGCAGGCGGTTTTTCTACCACAATCCATCGGATTGCTGTAGGAAGTCTTGCGATGGGATTGGCTGTTTCGCTTTTGGCATTTATGGTGTTGGGTGGATTCCAGCGAAATGTTTCCGAGAAAGTGTACGGATTTACCGGGCATTTCCAGGTGCAACGGTTTACGATGAGCAATGCTTTTGAGGAAGCACCGTTTTCCCTCAACAGTGATTTTGCTCAGAACTATTCCAAACTTCCTTACATCGAAAAGCTCCAGTCATTCGCTCACAAAGCCGCATTGATCAAGGGAGAAAGTGAAGTGGAAGGAATCCTGATGAAAGGAATCGGGAAGGATTTTGACACGTTGGCTTTTCAAAAATACATCGTCGAGGGACGGATGATTACTATTCCTGATTCGGGCACAAGCAATCAAGTCATGATTAGCCGCGTGATTGCAAACAAACTTCTGCTGAAAGTCGGGGATAAAATGACGCTCTATTTTGTCCAGGATCCTCCAAGATTCCGCCGGGTCGAGTTGGTTGGAATCTTCGAAACGTATCTGGAAAACTTTGACGACAAGATCGTAATCGGGGAACTTCAGACTATCCGAAACCTGAACGGCTGGACGGAAGATCAGGTCGGAGGCCTTGAAATATTTGTGGATGACTACAAAAAAGTATCTTCTTACCTTCCTGATATAGAGAATTCTATGGACTTTGATCTGAAGCTGATTGATAGCAGAGATAAGTTTCTGGAAATCTTCGATTGGCTGACTTTACTCGATACCAATGTCTATGTTTTCATTGGTCTGATTGGTTTTGTAGCGATCTTCAATATGGGTGCAATTCTCTTTATCCTGATCATGGAGCGGACCCAAATGATCGGTTTACTCAAAGCACTTGGAGCCAGGAATAAGCAGATCAGAAGTATCTTTTTCTGGAATGGAATGAATATCCTTGGGCGAGGGCTCCTGATCGGGAATGTGATCGGATTGGGTTTTGGCTTTCTGCAGGATCAGTTCAAATTGATTCCCCTCGACGCTGCCAGTTACTACATGAATTATGTCCCGATTGACTGGAATTGGCCGGTTTTTATAGCAATCAATTTTGGGATTGCATTATTAACAGCGATGGTACTTTGGATTCCGGTGTTGGTGATTTCCAGATTGGATCCGATCAAATCAATCAAATTTGATTGAGCTTGTAAGGCGAAATAATACTCTTGATTTTCATCCAAATTACTCCAAGGACAGCTTCCTTGAAGATCCCTTTGCTCATTTTTGATGTTCCTTTTGTCCGGTCTGTGAAGATAATTGGGATTTCAATGACTTTAAATCCAAGCTTCCATGCCGTGAATTTCATTTCGATCTGGAAGGCGTAACCGATAAACTTAATCGCATCTAAATGGATTCCTTCTAACACACTTCTGTGGTAGCATTTGAAACCTGCGGTTGCGTCTTTGACCGGTAAACCTGTGATGAATTTGACATACACACTCGCAAAATAGGACATCAAAACTCTTCCAATTGGCCAGTTTACTACATTTACCCCAGTAATATATCTGGAGCCTATAGCCATGTCATAAGTGCGGTCAGCGCATGCTTCATAGAGTTTGATCAGGTCTCTGGGATCATGGGAGAAATCACAGTCCATCTCAAAAATAAAGTCATATTCCCGCTCCAAGGCCCATTTGAAACCGGTTATATAAGCTGTTCCCAGACCTAGTTTTCCCTTTCGCTGGATTAGAAAAAGTTGCTCCGGATAGATTTCCTGCTTGCTTTTGACTGCCTGAGCTGTACCGTCCGGCGAGCCATCGTCGATTATCAAAAGTTTGAAATTTCCTGCCAATCCCATCACCGTTTCAATCATCTCCGCGATATTTTCGATCTCGTTATACGTGGGAATGATGACTAACTTTTTTGAATTCATAGGGTGGGCAAAGATCAAAAGTACTATTTAAGGCCGATTTTTGAAGAATGGTCCTTGTAAATTTTGTTTAAGCGCTAGTTTTGCGCAAAATTCAATCCATGTCTCAGCACATCGCCATAGTCAGTTATTTCTCCACCGGAGCCTATGATACCAATACCATTGATGAGGACAAACTCCTGGCTTCGATTTTGAAGGAATTGGAGATTTCTCATGAAATAGTGGCTTGGTCCGATCCTGAGGCAGATTGGAGTAAGTTTACCACGCTTCTTATCAAGTCTACCTGGGATTATTTTGACTTCTATCCGGAGTTTTTAAACTGGATTCAAAAAATAAAGAAACTGGGAATGCCAGTTTTGAATGACTTGGATACGATACTTTGGAACTCAGCTAAAAATTACCTCCTCGAAATTGAAGAGAAAGGCTTTCCTGTGATTTCAGGTTTAATCCTGAAAAAAGGAGAGGAGATTGATCCAAATAAGATCAGCCTAAAGATCAAAAGTGAAACCTGGGTAGTAAAGCCATTGGTGAGCGGTGGTGCAAAAAACACCTTGAAAATCAAAGCCTCCGATTGGGAAAATTACGCAGATCAGGTTCGCGATTTGGTCAGGGAAGAAGATTTTTTGGTTCAGCCTTTTATTCAGGAAGTTCAATCTGTAGGAGAGTATTCCTTGATTTTTTTCAATCAAAAGTTCTCCCACGCGGTTTTGAAAACTCCTGCCAAAGCTGATTTCAGAGTGCAGCATTATTTTGGAGGCACGATCCAAACGATTGATCCCTCGGCGGAAATGCTCAAATCCTGTCAGGCTTTAATAAATGAGTTTGCACCAACGAGTTTGTACGCCAGGGTTGACGGAGTGGAAATTGACGGAGTTTTCCATTTGATGGAACTGGAATTAATTGAGCCCTATTTGTTCCTTGGATTGGCTGATCAGGCGATTCCGAATTACAAGAAGGCGCTGAGGGAGAGGTTGTTCTAGATCAATTGTCAACAGACCACAGTCGATAGCAAGTTGTTATGAGCTTCAGACCTTATTCTGTTTGGTTGCTAAAAAGGAAAGTGATTTTCATAAAATAAAAAATGCTGCCTTGGAAGAAGCAGCATTTTTTTATTTTTGGATTGATCCAACCGCATTGGACAGCCTGGATCAGTGATCAAACATCCGTCATCGGTCATCCGACATCCCACATTACAAAACCCCCTTCGTACTTGGTAACTGATTAATATTTCTAGCGTCTCGAATCACTGCCATTTTGATGGCACGAGCCAAAGCTTTGAAGATTGCTTCAATCTTGTGATGTTCATTTGCGCCTTCAGCTTTGATATTGAGGTTGCATTTGGAAGTGTCTGAGAAGGACTTGAAGAAATGGTAAAACATTTCAGTTGGCATATCGCCCACTTTTTCACGCTTGAAGTCTGCTTCCCAAACGATCCATGGCCGACCTCCGAAGTCAATAGCAACTTGTGCCAGCACATCGTCCATCGGCAAAAGGAAGCCATAGCGATAAATCCCTTTTTTGTCTCCCAGCGCTTTCAAATAAGCTTCTCCGAGTGCCAAAGCAGTATCCTCAATCGTGTGGTGCTCATCGATATGCAAATCTCCGTTTACTTTGATCTCCAGATCTGTACTGCCATGCTTGCCCAATTGCTCGAGCATATGATCGAAGAAATGAAGGCCAGTTGAAATCTTGCATTGCCCGCTTCCATCCAGATTCAGTTTGATGTAAATCTCTGTCTCAGAAGTTTTGCGAATGACCTCAGCAGCGCGCGGAGGCATTTGAAGGAAGGAAAAGATATCATCCCAATCGGTTGAACTGAAAGCAGAATCAGGCTGAGGATCTCCGAAAAAGATGGTTTTTGCACCCATATTTTGCGCAAGCTGAACATCCGTCAATCGGTCTCCTATCACGTAGCTGTTAGCCAAATCATATTCCTCTGTGAAATATTGGGTAAGCATTGCAATTCCAGGCTTTCGGGTTGGAGCATTCTCATGAGGGAAAGACTTATCCACGTGAATCGCTTTGAAAAAGACATTTTCCTGCTCAAGCGTCTTCAGCATCTTGTATTGTGCCGGCCAAAAATCCTTTTCAGGGAAGGAATCTGTTCCCAAACCGTCCTGATTTGTGACCATTACAAGCTCATAATCCAGTTCTTCGGAGATTTTCCGCAGGTTAGAGATTGCTTTAGGAATGAATTCCAGTTTCTCCAGGCTATCCACCTGAAAGTCAGTTGGCGGCTCTTTGATAATTGTGCCATCCCGATCTATGAAGAGTACTCGTTTTTTCATGGAGTAATTTTTTTTGTCAACTGTCAACAGTCCACGGACCACAGTCGAGAACCTTTAATCATTTTACCTTTAACTATTTAAGCTACCAACTTCCCCAATACCGAATGTCGAAAATCGAATATTGAACATCGAAGTTTGGTTAACCTTCCCACTTTCCAACCTTCCCACTTTTCAACTTTCTAACTTCTTTAATATCGAATGTCGAACATCGAATATTGAACATCGAAGTGCAGGCAACCTTACAACTTTTCAACTTTCCAACTTTTCAACCTTTTTCAAAGCAGCAAGAAAAGCCTCATTTTCAGCCCTTGTTCCCACAGTAATCCTGAGGCAATCCTCGCAAAGAAGAACTTTGGAGCGGTTTCTTACAATCACTTTTTCCTCAATCAGGTCATCGTAAACTTGTCCTGCATTCGGGATTTTAACTAGGAGGAAGTTTGCATGTGAAGGATGAATCTTCTGGATGAAAGGAAGTTTTTCCAATTCAGTCTGAAGAAACTCACGCTCTTCCAGAATCTCCCGAATCATATTTTGAACCTTTTCTTTGTTTTGGATTGCTGCTAAAACCGTCTCCTGAGTTAGTCCGGAGATATTATAGGGAGGTTTGATTTTATTGAGAATCCGGATGATTTCCTCAGAGGCGAAAGCCATTCCAAGCCGCAAAGAAGCCAATCCCCAGGCTTTGGAGAAAGTTTGCATGACCAGCAGATTTGGGAATTCATCCAGATGAGTCGTAAAGCTCGGCTCATCGCTGAAGTCAATATATGCTTCATCCACCACCACTAATCCTTTGAAATTGTCAAGTAAGAACAGAATGTCTTCCCGCTTCACCTTGTTAGCAGAAGGGTTGTTGGGAGAGCAAATGAAAAGGATTTTGGAGTTTTCGTCAGCCTTCGCCAGGATCTTTTCCGGTTGCAATTGGAAGTCTTCAGTCAATGGGACTTTGCGGATTTCCACGTCGTTGATGGAAGCGCTCACCTCGTACATTCCGTATGTCGGCGGAAGCAAAATCACGTTGTCTTTTCCGGGATTGCAAAATGCTCGGTACAGCAAATCGATCGCTTCATCCGAACCGTTTCCCAGGAAAATCTGAGTTGGCCGAACTTGCTTAATCTGCGAAATTTCAGCTTTCAATGCAGACTGATACGGGTCCGGATATCGATTGAAATCCTGATCTGTGATCGATCCAAATGGATTTTCATTCGCATCCAGAAATACTCCCTCGGTACCGGTGTACTCGTCTCGCGCAGAAGTATAAGGCTGCAATTTGGCAATATGTGGCCTAAGTAATGAATTCAGATCAAAGCTCATTTCTTATTGCTTTTCAGGTAATTAAGACGAATCGTTACCGCGTTTTTGTGAGCCTCCAAAAGTTCATTGGCAGCCATAATTTCCACCGTTGGACCAATGTTTTTCAGTCCTTCCGGGCTAATTTTCTGGTAGGTCATTTTCTTCAGAAAACTATCCAAAGAAACGCCGCTGTAGTTTTTGGCGTAGCCGTAAGTTGGCAAAGTGTGATTGGTGCCGGAAGCGTAATCGCCTGCTGATTCAGGTGTGAAATTTCCGATGAATATCGAGCCTGCATTATAGATCGCATCGACCACTTCCTCTTCATTTTCCACAGCGATGATGAGGTGCTCAGGAGCATATTGATTGATCAAAGCCAAGGCTTGTTTTTGATCTTTCATCACTACGATTTGGGAATTTTCAAGCGCTTTTTTGGCGATGTCCTTTCGAGGCAATTCTTCCACCTGCTCGTTGATTTCCTTCAATACTTTTTTGGCAAACTTTTCCGAAGGAGTCACCAGCACAACTTGACTGTCTACTCCATGCTCTGCCTGCGAAAGTAAATCTGATGCTACGAAAGCCGGGATCGCAGTCTCATCCGCATACACCAAAACCTCAGAAGGTCCGGCAGGCATGTCGATCGCTACGCCGTATTTAGTTGCTAATTGCTTTGCAGCCGTTACGTATTGATTTCCCGGTCCAAAGATTTTATCCACCTGCGGAATACTTTCAGTTCCGAAAGTGAGGGCACCAATTGCTTGAGCTCCGCCGACTTTCAGAATCTTGCGAATCCCAATCAAATCCGCTGTATACAAAATCGCAGGGTGGATTTTGCCTTCGCGGTTTGGAGGAGTACAAAGCACGATTTCTGTGCAACCAGCGATTTTTGCAGGAACACCCAGCATCAAAACGGTGCTGAAAAGGGGAGCAGTTCCGCCTGGTATGTAGAGACCAACTTTCTGAATTGGGACGCTTTTTCTTCGGCACACCACGCCAGGCATTACTTCTTCAATCAGTTCGGGAGTGGCCTGTGCCGAATGGAATCGCTCAATATTAGCTTTGGCAACCTGAATCGCAGTTTTCAATTCCTGCGAAACAGCTTCCTTGGCAGCATTTATTTCTTTATCAGTTACGAAGAGGCTATCCAACTGAACATGGTCGTATTCGAGTGCAAATTTCAGTAACGCTTTGTCTCCGCTTCTTTGAACTTTGCGCAGGATTGGCTTTACTATTTTATTGATCGCCTTTGTTTTTTGAACCGGACGAGCCAGTTCTTTCTGCCAAATGTCCGCTTCGGGATTGAGTAGGAATTTCATTTGTGCTCTTGTTAAAAAGGTGCGTAAGATTGATTAAATGACCATTTTTTCGATGGGAACAACCAGAATACCCTCTGCTCCGGCAGCTCTGAGTTCCTCGATATTCTCCCAAAACTGATCCTCACTCAATACTGAGTGAACGGATGACCAACCCGGTTGAGCAAGTGGCAAAATAGTCGGGCTTCGCATTCCGGGAATCAGGCTGATGATTTTATCAAGCGATTCGTTGGGGGCGTTTAGCAGGACGTACTTGCTGCTTCTGCCTTTTTGGACCGCATTCATGCGGAAAAGGAGTTTGTCAACGATGACTTTTTTCCAATCTGCGAGATGACTGTTGGCGATCAGAACAGCTTCGGATTTGAAGATTTCTTCGACTTCCTTCAGTCCGTTCATCATCAGCGTGGAGCCGGAGCTTACGATATCGCAGATCCCTTCCGCCAGTCCGATGCTTGGAGCGATTTCTACCGAACCGCTGATTTCGTGAATTGAAGCCTCGATTTTCTTGAGATTCAAATAATCGCCCAAGATTTTAGGGTAGGAGGTGGCGATATTTTTCCCCTGGAAATACTCAATTCCGGGGTATTCTTCGCCCTTTGGAATGGCGAGAGAAAGGCGGCACTTAGAGAAACCAAGTTTCTTCAGGGTGATAACTTCCTTGTCTTTTTCGACCAGTTCATTTTCCCCGACAATGCCCAAGTCGGCAACGCCGTCAGAAACATACCCCGGGATATCGTCGTCGCGAAGGAAAAGGAATTCAATCGGGAAATTGGTGGAAGTGGACTTGAGTTTGCCCGTTCCATTGTAAAATTTGATTCCGCACTCTTTGATTAAGCTGAGTGAATCCTCGGAAAGTCTGCCGCTTTTCTGCACGGCAATACGGATTATTTGTTCCATGATGGCAAGTTACGCTAAGAAGTAAAAGGCTTGTAATAAATTTTGGTGAACGGCCGAATCCCTGTCATCAGCATCACCGGGTGGGTGTATAAATGTCTTCCTCAGGAGGAATGATGGAAATGATGCAGCATGTGGCCATGCGCTGCATTTGCTAAAAATTCAATATTTCTATTGGTGCTTTCCATTTTCGTTGGCAAAGATAAGGACGGATTGAAAACATGCAAATCCGGGAAAGTGTTTTTTCGAGGGGAAATTGAGGGAATGAGTAAAGGCAAATATTTAATATCGGTTCACTGATTGCCGCTTGCTCTGCTTTTATGTCACTAAATTTAAATTAATTAAATGAATACGAATTTGCTTTTATGTTTACTGGACATTGTAATGTAGTTTCATGTGAATTAAAAATTTAAACGCATTATGAAAAAATTAAACCTATCGATGCTTATTATCTCATTGCTAATTTGTCTATCGTCTCTGGTAGTGTCAACTCAGGATACGAATTGGACTCTTAAGTATGGGAAGTATAATTGTACAGCAAGTAAGTATAGAAACGGATCTTACGAGTATTTACCACGTGGATCGTTTACAATAGCTAAAAGCGGTACCTATTCTTATTTGGGCTTCGAAAAACCCAGCAATGGAAAATTTAGCATTGATAAAGTTGGAAATTTATCATTCTCCGGTGGCTACCTGGACAAAGGACAGGCAGAAAAAATTGATCGGCCAAATAAGTTTTTCCTTGTGTTCCCGACCAATCCCGATAATCGTTGGACATGTACTTGTGTTGAAAAATAGCGAGGAAAGAATTTCATCAGTCCAATTACTTTAAAGTATTTGAGCAGGGGAAGAAGAAAATTTCGATGCACAATACTTAATAAGAAGCACAACTTTCAGATTAATTATTCTTTAATCTTATACCTTCACATGCAAACTCTGCAATTGCCCGGTAACCTATATCCGAGGGGTGAACCAAATCTTCACAGAAAAAGCCGGGTAGTAAATTCAGGATCAATTCATCAAACACGATTTTCGGGTTTTCCCTGGCCAGTTGCTTTATTTCTTCCCGCAGAAACTCACGCTGGGATTTCAAATAAGACTGAAGCATTGCAGGAAAAGCGGGAAACAGATGAACCGGAGGAATATCCGCCAAATAGATCCAATCAGGGTTAAAATCGGATTCGAGCGTGTGAATCAGGTTTAGCAAAGACCGATTGAAGTCGGATGGATTTGTAAGCTGGAAGCAATCATTTGCTCCCAAAAAGAGGAATATTCCATCCATCTGAGCTTTCTCAGTTTTCAGGGTTTCTGCGAAAATTGGCAATATCTGGTCGGCCCTAATACCATTCTTTCCAAGATTGGTGACCGTTGAATTTTCTCCAAAGAGCCTGTAAATATTTCCGGCTAAGGTGGATTCCACCGAACTTGCACCCACGCCTGCTGCAGTAGATTCTCCCAAAATTAAAAGTTTTTGAGAGCCATTTCCCAGCTTGATAAATTCACTTTGAGCTTTTGGAGTTGGCCTAAGCTTCTTGACTTTATAGGCCTGATAGATCAAAAAAGGCAAAACCGGATAAAGCTTTGCCTGAAATACTGCATATGCCGAGAGTATTTTACCCACCGGATTTCTTGGCTTTGTATCCTGCCTGTATAAGCACTTGAAGAACTTTGTCCCTGTGATCTCCCTGAATCAGGATTTCTCCGTCTTTGGCCGAGCCGCCGACGCCACATTTGTTTTTGAGCATTTTGCCCAACTCTTTCAAATCATCATCTGACCCGATAAATCCTTCGACCAAAGTCACTTGCTTTCCGGCACGGGATTTTTTATCCAGCAATACTTTGAGGTTTTGTTGGGCAGGAGGGAGAGTCTCGGAGGAATCCTCAGTTCCCTGATTAAATTCAAAATCATCGCTCGTGGAATAAACTACCCCATCTCGCTTTTTCCAATCGTTGCTTTTTTTAGCCATAGTCAACAAAAAAAGCCTGCCCATTTTAGAGCAGGCTTTCCTAATAAATAGTGAGTTATTTTGCTTTGAACGTCCAAACCGGACGGCTTGAATGATTGACCACATCTTCTGCGATGCTTCCTGTGATCAGATGAATGAAGCCCGTTCTTCCATGTGTTGCCATTGCAATCAAATCTGCATTGATGTCATCTGCAAAATCGATGATTCCCAATTCCTCAGAGGCTGAGTTGTAGATTTCAGCTTTCACATTTTCGAACCCATAAGTCTTCACAAACGTCTTGATCCTGTTGATGGATTCTCGGGTTGACTCGAAATTTCCGGGAGTATTTACTACAACAAAATAAAGCTCTGCTTCGAATAAATTCTGTAGCCTCTTCACTCTTGCAGCCACTTCTGAATCTCCTTCTTTAAAATCACTTGCGAAAACGATCTTTTTGAAACTATTCGGATCAGATTTTCCCTTGATCGTCAAGACAGGACATTGAGCGTTTCTGACTACTTTTTCGGTGTTACTTCCGACTACGATTTCTTCAAGTCCGCCGATACCTTTGGATCCCATCACCACCAAGTCAGGACTTTCTTCCAGGATCGAATCAGAGATGTTTTTGTAGGCGTTTCCAAGTTTGATCTTGGTCGTGAAATTAAATTTCCTTCCGGCATATTCAGCCTCAAGATCAGCCATTTGTTCTTTTCGGCGTTTCATCAACTCGATGAAAAAAATCTGACTTTCAACTTCAGGCATCATCTCTCCGCCACCCATAGAACCACCGTAGCCGGAGGAAACGGGGATTTCTATCACATGCAGAACTTCTACAAGAACATTGTCAAATTTCTCTGCAAGGCCAGTGGAAAAATCTAATGCATTCTGAGCTTGCTCAGAAAAATCAAATGGAACGAGGACTTTTGTCATTGCGTTTTTGGGAGATTGTTTATGCCAAATTAGCACAAAAATGGAAGCAGAAAAGGACTTTGATCAGCTTTTACCTAAAAAAAGCAGTCCGATTCCAAAAAGTAGAACCCAAAGCAAGGTGCTCAGGGCCATTTTCTTCAAGTAAGGATCTATCGATTGCGAATCTTTTCCGGATTGTACGCCAAAACCTACTTTCAGCATAAGCGGAAGTGAAAGAAGCGCCAAAAGACCTCCCAAGTTTTGTGTTGTAAAACAAAAAATCAAAAGGGCCAGATTTCCTCCGAGGATTAATGCCCAGTTATAAATTATCGCTGATTTTTTTCCAATACGAACTGGGATAGATTTCTTTCCGGCTAGTGAATCGGATTCGATATCCCGAATATTATTGATGTTTAAGACCGTCGCGCTGAAGCAACCAAGTGCAACTCCCAGCAGAATGGTAATTGAATCAAACTGAAGGCTGTGTAAATAGTAAGTTCCCAAAACTCCCAAAAGGCCGAAGAACACGAAAACAGAAATGTCCCCGAATCCGGCATAGCCATAAGGATTGCTTCCTGAAGTATAGGTGATTGCTGCCCATATTGCCGCCAAACCAAGTCCAAGGAATATGGCAAATAGCAACCAATCCTGAACAGCCAGAAATACTAGGGTAAGACCAGAAACCAATGCCAAACCTGCAAACAAGTACATGGCTTTCTTCATTTCCGGAAGGGAAATCAACCCGGATTGAACGGCACGAATCGGACCCTGACGGTCTGCATGATCAGCTCCGTGAACGGTATCTCCGTAATCATTTGAAAGATTGGAGAGAATCTGGAGGAAAATGGTGGTGAGTGAAGCGAGTATTAATATTTCCCAGCGGAAAACCTGAGCATTGGCTGCCAAAAAAGAACCCGCAAAAATACTGGCAAGCGCCAAGGGTAAAGTACGAAGCCTGACTGCGTGGAGCCAGGCTTCTTTTTTTGTTTCAATAGATTTTTTCACTCAGAGATTGTTCTGATCAGCCTTCAATTAAGCTTAGAATTTCCTCATCCAAAGGAGTGACGGAAGAAGGAAGAAATTTTAGCAATTCGCCTTTTTCGTCCACGATGTATTTGCAAAAATTCCAGCTTGGCTCTTCGTCATTCCAGCCATTCATCTTTGGATCAGTGAGCCAGCGATATAGCGGATGCTTGTCGAAACCTTTAACAGAAACTTTCTCGAAAACCGGAAAAGTTACTCCGTAATTGGCGGTGCAAAATTCTTTAATTTCCTCGTTTGATCCCGGTTCCTGACCCCCGAAATTGTTAGCAGGAAAGGCCAAAACCACGATTTTGTCACCATATTTCTCATTCAATTCCTGAAGGGCAGCATATTGCTTAGTGTAGCCACATTTGGAAGCCACATTTACAATCATGACTTTTTTGCCTTTGTATTGGGAGAAATCAACCTCTTTTCCGTCAAGGTCCTTCATCTTGAAATCGTAAAAACTGCTTTCCATATTTTTTGAAGTGGTCATAAATCCGGCTTCCAGCACCTTTGGTCTTTCGATCGGGCTCTGGCAAGCAATGAGGATAAGAGAAAATAAAATGAGTAGATTTTTCATAGTTACATACGGTCTGGTACGGTGATGCCTAATAAACTCATGCCTTTTTTGATTGTTTTGGCGGTTTGTGAAGAAAGAGCAACCCGGAAGGCTAGAACTGTCGGATCGTTCTCGAGAAAGATAGGAACATCTGCATAAAACCTGTTGTATTCTTTTGCCAAGTCAAAGAGATATTGAGCCAAAACAGAAGGTGAAAATTCTTCTCCGGAAATTTCGATTTTTCGTTCGAAATCATTTAATAAATAAATCAAATCTGTCTCAGAATCCTCCAGATGGTTGATTCCTGAGAAAACAGTGGTTTTATAATTCACTCCGATTTGCTCTGCTTTTCTTAAAATAGAAGCGATTCGTGCGTGTGAATACTGGATGAAAGGACCTGTGTTTCCCTGAAATTCGATAGACTCCTGAGGATTGAAAAGCATGCGCTTCTTGGGATCCACTTTCAGTAAGAAATATTTCAAAGCACCCATTCCCAGCATTTCATAGAGGCTGGTTGCTTGATCATTGCTGAAGCCATCAATTTTTCCCAATTCTTTTGTATGCTGCTCAGCGGTGTCGATCATCTCCTGCATCAAGTCATCAGCATCCACGACCGTTCCTTCTCTTGATTTCATTTTTCCGGAAGGCAAATCCACCATCCCGTAAGACAAATGATAGAGGCCGGAACCGTAAGATCTGCCGAGTTTTCGCATGATCTTAAACAATACTTCAAAGTGATAATCCTGCTCATTTCCAACAACATAAACAGACTTGTCGATCTTGAAATCTTTGTATTTCAAGTCAGCAGTCCCAAGATCCTGAGTAATGTACACCGATGTCCCATCGCCTCGCTGAACAAGCTTCTGATCCAGGCCTTCGTCAGTCAGATCCACCCAAACAGAGCCATCTTCTTTTTTGAAGAAAACGCCTTTGGACAAGCCCTCTTCCACAATGTCTTTGCCCAGCAAATAGGTGTCTGATTCGTAATAGAACTTGTCAAAGTTGACTCCCATTCTCTTGTAGGTATCTGCAAAACCTGCATAAACCCATGTATTCATTTTCTTCCAAAGGGAAACTACGGCTTCGTCATTTGCTTCCCATTTGCGAAGCATTTCCTGAGCTTCAAGAATAAAAGGAGCATTTTTCTTGGCCTCATCTTCCGTTTGTCCTTCTGCCTTGAGTGCTTCTATTTGTTTCTTGTATTCTTGGTCAAAAAGAACATAGTACTTTCCAGCCAGGTGATCACCTTTCAGTCCGGAAGATTCAGGAGTTTCGCCGTTTCCAAAGTGCTGATAAGCCACCATGGATTTGCAAATATGAATACCGCGGTCATTTACCAGATTGGCTTTGATCACGTCGTAGCCATTTGCTTTGAGGATCTCAGCTACCGAATATCCGAGAAAGTTATTTCTTAAATGGCCCAAATGAAGCGGTTTGTTGGTATTGGGAGAGGAGTACTCGACCATCACTTTTTTACCATTTGCAGGCAATTGGCCAATGTTTGGGTTGGCGATAAGCTTCTGGAAAAGATCGACCCAAACGGTCTGATTCAAGACGAGGTTTAGAAATCCTTTGACGACATTGTAGTCAGTGACCTCATCTACATTTTCTTTCAGAAAATCTCCGATTTTGTTTCCTGTTGCTTCAGGTGAAAGTTTGGAAACCTTCAGATAGGAAAAGACAACAAAAGTATAGGTGCCCGCAAATTCCTTTCGGGTGGGAGCAAGGCTAATTTCCCCCAGAGGTAAATCATAGGAAAAGCAAGCCTTAAAAGCTTGTTGAATGCCAGAGGCGATTGATTCTTGAATATTCATTTCTTGATTGACCACGGAATCTGCAAAGATATTGGAGAGGTATAATTTTCTAACCGCAAAGGTCGCGAAGGTACGCAAAGAAATTTTTTAAAATTGCCTCGGACCTGTTGACTTAATAACTCGTTTTATACCAGATTTCAATTGTGCAACATTAAAATTAAGGATTATCCGAAGTTTGAAGTTTCCCAATTTTAGATAGTTGAGAGTTTGAGCAACATGGATATAAGTAATCTCTTTTACTAATTTGAGTTCGATAATAGGTTTATCTTCAACTAGCAAATCAATTTTATATCCCAAATCCAAGGCTATCCCTTCTTATGAATAGCAATTGGTTTTTCCATTTCTGCAAAAATTCCATCTTTGGTAGGTTTAAAGTAGAGCACTTTTTAGTAAACATTCTCGAGTAGTAGGTCCAAGTCGAGTGTGAACAACCATAGCAATTCCGAAAGCCAAATTGCTAAGTTCATTTTCACTTAGATTACTAAAATCTCGAATTAGCCTTTTCGTTTTTCCCTGTCCTTTGCCGGAGGCTTAATTTTCTTAGACTGATTAAAAAGACTGGATTATCTGGAGATTTTAGGATGATTGTTATAGTTTAAGATTCTGCAATACCTGACTTTCATCCATTTTATGACCAAGATCATTGAAACAAGTGATTTACTTTTGTAAATTTTAGTAGTACAATTTCGATTTTAGAGACAGCAATTAAATCCGAATCGCTTGAAAATTTTCGACAGTCCATTTTTTACAGAAGTTGGAGATATTTCCCGCTTCACAGCCCGGTTTTTCAGGGAAATCCTCAAGCCAAAGCAGGAGTTTGAGGAGTTTGTAAACCAGTGTTATTGGATAGGTTACAAGTCGCTAACCTTGGTTGGGATCACCGGTTTTATTATGGGGTTGGTTTTGACGATTCAGTCTCGACCAACTTTGGTGGAGTTTGGTGCGGTCTCATTGCTGCCGTCGATGGTTTCGGTTTCCCTGGTAAGGGAGATTACGCCTGTGATTACAGCGCTGATTTGCGCAGGGAAGATAGGATCTGGAATCGGAGCTGAGCTTGGCTCAATGCGGGTGACCGAACAGATCGATGCAATGGAAGTTTCCGGTACCAATCCTTTCAAATATCTGGTAGTGACGCGGGTCATGGCGTCCACGCTGATGGTGCCGTTGCTTACTTGTTTGGCAATCGCAATCTCGATGTACGGTGGATATCTGGGTGTGAATATCCGGGGCAATGTAAGCTGGACTTTGTACTGGTCTCAATCATTCAATATTTTGAAGTTTGGGGATTTTATTCCATCACTTATCAAGACTTACTTTTTCGGGTTTGCCATAGGCATTATTGGTTGCTACAAAGGCTATACTTCAGAAAAAGGCACAGAAGGAGTCGGAAGATCTGCCACTACGGCGGTGATTGTGGCTTCTCTATTGGTTTTCATCATTGACTTGATAGCTGTTCAGATTACAGACTTACTGGGACTGACGTAATGATGACTGAGATCGCACCAATTATTGAAGTGAAAAACGTGAATATCTCATTCGGGAAAAATCATGTCTTGAGGGATTTTTCTCTGGATCTTATTCCCGGTGAAAATCTTGCGATTCTGGGAAAATCCGGTTCCGGGAAATCTGTATTGATCAAATGCATCATCAGATTGCTGATTCCCAATTCAGGGGAAATTATTGTTATCAATAAAAATATAAGTGAATTGGATGCGGATGAAATGGATATCCTGAGAGCTGATGTTGGGTTTCTCTTTCAAAGCAATGCTTTGTATGATTCGATGACTGTCAGGCAAAATCTTGAATTTCCGCTTCGAAGACATTGGACGAAAGAGGAAAGGAAGTTCAATGCTGAAGAAGCAGTTTTGGAAGCATTAGAGGATGTTGGATTGTCCCATACTGTAGATATGATGCCTTCCGAACTTTCCGGAGGAATGAGAAAGAGAATCGCGCTGGCAAGAACTCTGATTTTGAAACCAAAAGTGATCCTCTATGACGAACCGACAACCGGACTGGATCCTATCACAGCGAGGGAGATCAGTCATTTGATGATTGCCGTTCAGAAGAAATACAAAGCCTCTTCCATCATCATATCGCACGATATGAATTGTATCAAGATGACTTCAAATCGGGTGATCATGTTGATTGAAGGAAAGAATTACGCATCGGGAACGTATGAAAACTTAATGAAAATAACTGATCCTAAAGTCAGGGAGTTTTTTGATTAATTATGAAAGACGACAAAAGAATAGCTAACGCAAAATTGGGACTGATTGTCATTGCCAGTTTGATGTTCCTGGTTTTCGCCCTCTATATGATCGGTAAAAACCAGAATATTTTTGGCAGGTCATTTTCCATTATCGCCGTTGTGGAAAACGTGAATGGATTGGTTCCGGGCAATAATGTACGGTTTCAGGGAATGGATGTAGGAACAGTCAAATCCGTTGAAATGCTCGGGGACACTACGATCCATATCACGCTTTTGATACACAAGTCGATGCAATCCTTTATTAAAAAAAATGCTTTGACGGCGATCAATACGGATGGATTGATGGGGAATAAAATCATTCAGATTCTTCCTCAGGAAGAATATGCGGAAACTGTAGAAGAAGGCGATATACTCTATCCTGCGAAGCAAATCGATACGGATGAAATGCTCGATAAGCTTAATTCTTCTGGTAATTATCTGGAATTGACTTTGATTAATCTGGCTGAAATCACTGAGAAACTGAATGAGAGTGAGGCGATTTGGGAGGTGCTCTCTGATCCTCATTTAGCAGCTGATTTGAAAGGTGCAGTAAGGGAATTCAGGTTAGCCGGAGCCAATGCCTCTGCGATGGCAAAGGCGGGAAAAGATCTGGTCACCAATCTTGAACAAGGTGACGGACTTATCAATAGCTTGTTTACCGACACGCTGATGAATGATAATTTCGAAAAGTCTTTGGTGCAACTGGAACAAACAAGCGCTGATGCTGCAGAAATGATGGTCAGCATGAAGACCTTGATGCAAAACATCCAAAAGGGAGAAAGTACAGCCGGATTGATCCTAACTGACTCTGCTTTCCGAGAGCAACTGGTGCTAACGCTGGAAAATATAGAGAGCGCTACATACAAATTGAATGAGAATATGGAAGCGATGAAGACAAACTTCCTTTTTAGAAAGTATTACAAGGATCAGGAAAAGGCTCAGAAAAAAGCGGAGAAAAGCCAGAATTAGGTATTCTTTGACAAGAGTAGAAATTTTTCAGAATAGTGTAAACCTTTGAATTTCTAGGATCAAGTAATAAGGGAGTCAAATTTTCTCTGAGATTTGGCGCCTTTGCGTGAGCATTTAAACTGGTGTGGTTTTCGAAGTTTCAAGTAATCCTTTGTGAACTTTGTTTCTTTTGTGGTTTTACTTTTTTACCACAAAGGAACATAAGGTTACAATAGACTAGATTTTGAAAGAACAACTGGTTTTTTTTTAGAACTCTCTGGATCTTCTGGATTTTATACAACAATCAGTTGTAAAATTGGCTCTGTTCCCTTGCGCCTTTGCGGGAGGCTTATTTTCTGCTAATTTTGCCAACCAGAAAAAAACGGCTTCCCGAAACGATTTGGGAGGTTCAAAATTCAACTCTTGCACGATATACCTTTCATGGAAGCAAAGAAAATCCGGAGTACTTTCATCGAGTTTTTCCAATCCAAACAGCACCATTACGTTCCTTCGTCCCCGATTGTGGTCAAGAACGACCCAACCCTGATGTTTACAAACGCAGGGATGAATCAGTTTAAAGACGCATTCCTCGGCAATGAAATCGCCAAATATCCACGTGTAGCCAATAGCCAAAAATGCCTTCGCGTGAGCGGAAAGCACAATGATCTCGAAGAAGTGGGAGTTGATACCTATCACCACACCATGTTTGAGATGCTGGGCAACTGGTCGTTTGGGGATTATTTCAAGAAAGAAGCAATTGAGTGGGCCTGGGAATTATTGACCGAAGTGTACAAACTTCCAAAGGACCGCCTGTATGTTTCTGTTTTCGCAGGAGATGCAGGAGACAAACTTGAAATGGACTCAGAAGCCTATGAGCTTTGGAGCAAAATCGTGCCGACTGATCGAATCATCATGGGTTCGAAGAAGGACAACTTCTGGGAAATGGGAGATACAGGACCTTGCGGACCTTGCTCCGAGATCCACGTTGACTTGAGATCAGAAGCAGAAATTGCAAAAACTCCGGGACGTGAATTGGTCAACAATGACCATCCTCAGGTGATTGAAATTTGGAACCTTGTGTTCATGCAATTCAACCGAATCGCTGACGGAAGTCTGAAAGAATTGCCTGCAAAGCATGTGGATACCGGGATGGGTTTTGAGCGTTTGGTGAGAGCCATTCAGTTCAAATCTTCCAATTACGACACCGATTTATTCACACCTTTCCTCGATGCTCTGGCTAAGAAATCAGGAAAAACCTATGGAATTGATGAGGCTACAGATATCGCTTTCCGAGTAATCGTAGACCATATTCGTGCGATTTCCTTCACGATTGCCGATGGGCAATTACCATCCAACAACAAAGCAGGTTATGTGATTCGCAGAATCCTGAGAAGAGCTGTTCGATACGGGTATACCTTCCTCGGCTACCGTGAACCATTTTTACATGAGTTGACTCCTCTGATTGCTGAGAATTTTGGAGATATTTTCCCTGAAGTAAGACAGCAGCAGGAGTTTATTTCAAGAGTGATTCAGGAGGAAGAGATTTCTTTCCTGCATACCCTGGACAATGGATTGAAAATTCTTGATCAAATCAAGGCAGAATTGGAAGATAAATTCGAACGGGTAATCCCGGGGAAAACAGCCTTTGAACTGTACGATACATTTGGCTTCCCGCTGGACTTGACTTCTTTGATTGCCCGTGAGAGCGGTTTTTCATTGGACGAGAAAGGCTTTGCAGAAGAGATGGAAAAGCAAAAAGCAAGATCGAGAGCCGCTTCTGAGCAAGAAACAGGAGACTGGATGTTGGTTCATGAAGATTCAGGAGTGGAATTTATCGGATACGACTTTTTGGATGCTTATTCTCAAATCATCAAATACCGTGTAATCACCGACAAGAAAGGCGACAGATACCAATTGGTTTTAGACAAAACACCTTTCTATGCGGAAAGCGGAGGACAGGTTGGTGATACAGGTTGGCTGATCTCAGATGTGGAGAAGATCCGTGTGATTGACACCAAAAAGGAAAATGACCTGATCGTTCATTTTGTGGAAAAGCTTCCTGCAAAACCTGAATTGAGGTTTTCTGCAGAAGTAGATAGCACCAAGCGTAAATTGACCGAGAACAATCACTCCGCGACACACTTGCTTCAGTCAGCATTGAAAGAAGTATTAGGAGGTCATATTCAGCAGAGAGGATCGCTGGTGAATGAGAACTTGCTTCGCTTCGATTTTTCCCATTTCAGCAAATTGACAGAAGAAGAAATCTCAAAGGTGGAGGAAATCGTGAACACAAAAATCCGCGAAAATATCCCGTTGGTTGAGCTTCGCAATGTGCCGATTGAGGAAGCAAAGAAGAAAGGTGCAACCGCGCTTTTCGGAGAAAAATACGGCGACTTTGTGCGTATGATCACATTTGATCCAAAGTTTTCGGTTGAGCTTTGCGGAGGTACCCACGTGCCGTATACAAGTCAGATTGGTTTGTTCAAGATTGTATCAGAAGGATCGATTTCTTCAGGAGTTCGTCGTATTGAGGCGATTACTTCGAAAGCAGCAGAGGCTCATTTGCGTGAGCAGGAAAATCTTCTGAAAGAAATCGGTGAACTTCTTAAAAATCCAACAGACTTGAAAAAGGCTGTTGAAAACCTGATTCATGAGCGAAACGAACTGAAGAAAGATATCGAGGCCCTGTATTTGGAGAAATCAGCGAACCTGAAAATTGAATTGTTGAAGCAGTTTGTAATAGGAGAGGGCATCAATACCCTGATCGCTCAGGTGGAATTGCCGAATGCCGAAGCTTTAAAAAAATTGTCATACGAGTTGAAAAATGAGGTTCCTTTTGCCTTTGTGGTTTTGGCAGCTCAGATCGAGGATAAGCCTCAGATTGCTGTGATTCTGGACGAAAGTCTGATCGAATCCAAAAACCTGAATGCAGGTTTGATCGTGAGAGAACTGGCGAAAGAAATTCAAGGGGGAGGCGGCGGACAGCCGTTTTTTGCCACTGCAGGAGGAAAAGACATCGCTGGTCTGGAAAGAGTAGTAGCGAAGGCCCGGGAATTGTACCTTTAAAAAGAAGAAAAATCAAGCTATAATGCTTAGCGAAGAAATAAGAAATAAATATCAGTTGGTAGTAGGTCTTGAAGTGCACGCGCAGCTATTGACCGAAAGTAAAATGTACGCTTCTGATTCCACGGAGTACGGTAACCTACCCAATACCCAGATTTCAGTGATCACACTCGGTCATCCCGGCACACTTCCCAAAGTCAACAAAAAGGCTGTGGAATTTGCCATCCGAATGGGACTTGCCTGTCATTCTGAAATCACGAGATTCAATATTTTCGCAAGAAAGAACTATTTCTATCCCGATTTGCCAAAAGGCTATCAGATTACCCAGGATAAGAATCCGGTTTGCGTAGGAGGAATCGTACCGATCACAATGCCTGACGGAACGACCAAAAATGTGCAGCTGACCCGAATCCATATGGAAGAGGATGCCGGCAAATCCATGCACTTAGCAGGGGAGGCCGATACCTTGGTAGATTTTAACCGTGCCGGAACCCCGTTGATTGAGATCGTGTCCGAACCTGACATGAGGACTTCAGAGGAGGCTTACGCTTTCCTGACGGAAATCAAGAAACTGGTCAAATACCTCGATATCTGCGATGGAAACATGGAAGAAGGTTCCCTTCGTTGCGATGCCAACGTATCGATTATGCTGAAAGGCGCGGCTGAATACGGCAAAAAGGTAGAAGTGAAAAACATGAACTCTTTTCGAAATGTGACTCGCGCAATCGAGCATGAGGTGGAGCGACAGATAGAATTACTTGAGCAGGGAGTGGAGATCATTTCCGAAACAAGGACTTTTGACGCAGGTACCGGAACAACGGCAAGCATGCGAACCAAAGAAGATCTGAACGATTACAGATATTTCCCGGAGCCGGATTTGAGCCCGATTGTCATCTCTGAAGAATGGCTGAATAGTGTGAAAGTCACTATGCCGGCATTGCCAAGAGAATTGCACGAGAAGTTTGTCAAGGTGTATGGATTGCCGGATTATGATGCAGGGGTTCTATCTGAATCAAAAGAAATTGCTTTGTTTTTCGATGAGTTGTGTACCAAAACGAATAATTACAAAGCTGCGTCAAACTGGACAATGGGTCCTGTAAAGTCCTATCTGAATGAGTTGACACTGCATATAGATGACTTTCCGATCAAATCGGATGCATTGGCTGAGCTGATCAAGCTGGTAGATGACGGAAAAGTGAGTTTCTCTGTAGCCTCTCAAAAAGTATATCCTGAGATGCTGAAGGGTGGAAAGGCGAGTCCTTTGGCAATCGCCCTGCAACTGAACTTGATTCAACAAAGTGATGAGACATCTCTGAAACCAATTGTTGAAAGCGTCTTGGCTGAGAATGCTGCAAAAGTGGAAGAATATCGAGCTGGCAAAAAAGGACTTATGGCGATGTTTATGGGCATGGTGATGAAAAAATCCCAAGGCAAAGCAGATCCAAAAGTCGCTACCAAATTATTGACAGAACTATTAGAAAACTAACCAATATGAAGTACCCTATGAGTGGAATTATTGTAGTTGCCCTGATGGCACTTTTCTCTTGCGGTGAAAGTGAATCCAAAACAGATGGCATGGTTAAAGTTTCCGGAAAATTATCCAATGCCCCTGAGGGATTGGTGATTCTTTCGCAGTTTACAGACAGTCGTCCAAAAGTACTGGACACCCTTGAAGTAAGTAAATCCGGCGAATTCACATATGATTTGGCTGTGGATACCCCGACTTTTTATGAATTGAATCTTTACGGAAAGAAGTCTGTCAGACTTGCTCTGTTTAAGGACGATGTTGAAGTTTCATATGATTTAGCGGATTCTACCAGTTTGGCGATAGAAGGATCTCAGGATAGCAAAGAAATGGTGAAAATCGAGGCTATGATGGAGAAATATCAAGCCAATGTAAATAAGCTTAATGAGGCTTATTACGAAGCCATGAGCAAAAATGACACAGAAGCAATTAAGCAAATTCAGGCAGATGCGATGAACCTCGAAGGCAATCAAGCTGAAGAAGTGAAGAAAGTAATCGAAAGCATGGGAGATAGTTTTGCTTCCTTAGCTGCTATCGGACTTTTAAACCCAAAGAATGATTTTCCTTTCATCGATGAGTTGGTAGCCCGATTGAATGAAAATTATCCGAATACAGCTTCGATTCTTACGATGAAAGTTCAGTTAGATGAGATGAGACCTTTGTCTGTGGGTCAGGTTGCACCGGATTTTGAGCTTCCAAATCCTCAGGGGGAAATGGTAAAGCTTTCCAGTTTAAGAGGTAAATACGTGATGATTGATTTCTGGGCAGCTTGGTGCAAACCATGCCGAGCCGAGAATCCAAATGTTGTCAGGCTTTACACTCAATATAAAGACAAAGGATTTGAGGTTTTTGGAGTTTCCCTCGATAGAACCAAAGAAGATTGGTTAAAGGCTATCGAGGACGATGGTCTTACCTGGCCTCAAGTTTCAGATTTGAAATATTTCAATTCTTTAGCAGCGGAATTGTATCAGATCGAAGCAATCCCAGCTACTTATTTGCTTGATCCTGACGGAAAGATCATTGCAAAAGATCTCAGAGGACCTGCACTGGAAGCAAAACTCGCTAAGCTGTTCGAATAAGGATTTCAAATCGATACATACAAAAAATGCCCTCTGAATATTTTTCGGAGGGCATTTTTTTGAAGTTAAAGGAAGGAAGAAAAAGTACCAAACAGTCCCTCCTCTCAAAAATCGATTCATTTAAAAAATGAATAGTAAAAGTTGTTTATCACCCGAGACAAATCTAATGAAAACATTCAAAAGAAAAACAAACCTTAAATTATTTTTTTTAAGACTTATGTTAATATATCGTGATAAATATTAACTTTTCTTTGAAAAGTGGTTTTAGAAGAATCTGAGTTAGTTTTTACTTTTCAATTTTTTCGTAGCTGGCAATCACTCCTCTTACCATTGCTGAACTGAAGCCCTGATGCTCCATTTCATTTAAACCGACAATTGTACAGCCTTTAGGGGTTGTTACTTTGTCGATAGCTTCTTCAGGGTGCATGTTTCGCTGTATCATGAGTTCCGATGCACCTTTTACTGTTTGAAAAACGATTCTACTTGCCGTCACTGAATCAAATCCGATTTGGATTCCTCCCTGAATCATTGCTCGCATAAATCTCAATACATAGGCGATCCCGCATGCTCCCAACACGGTAGCTGCCTCCATCAATTTCTCATCAATAGGAATCGTGAATCCAATAGCGTCGAATAGTTCTTTGACTAGTTCAACCTGAACCGGATTGGCTTGCTGCTCGCAGATACACGTGATAGATTCTTGGATATCGGCTGCGATGTTTGGCATTGCACGAAAAGTCACAGTTGAAGGATCGATGATTTGATACATTTCCTCCAGCGTCACTCCAGTAGCAAGGGAAATGATGATTTGCTTCTTTGGATCCAACCCGGGTTTGATTTCCTGAAGAATAGGAGCCACGTTATAAGGCTTCACCCCCAAAAGGATGATATCAGCATATTGAGCGGCAGTTTGATTGTCCGAATGAACATGGACACCTCTTGCTTCAAATTCTGCCAGGCTAACAGTGTTTCTTTTGGTGAGAGTAAGATTTTTCGGGTCAAAATCTTCACGCATCAAAAGACCATTTGCGATGGAAGTTCCTAGGTTGCCACATCCGATGATGGCTATTTTCATTTTGGAGATCATGGAAATTTTAATTTTTGACGGTAAATGTTGATTAAAGGTAAACAAATGCCCTGTTTTTTTGAATAAAACTTAATTTCCAGGAAGCTATCAAGATGTATTTCCAACTATGTTAAAAAATAATTATGGAAAAATATTTTGACATAAAGTAAAGTTTGTTTTACATTTGGTAAAACAAAATTGTCCTATGAAAGATAAATCAATCTTAAATGTGCCACTTCTTCCGTTTGGATGGAAGAAGTTAGCTTTTGTGTTTTTCCCTTTACCTGTTTTGTTGGTGATTGGGTTGGCATTTGTCTATCCTGACTTTGAGCCAGATGAATCCTCCCAGCTGATTTATGGTTTTTGGGCTATCGGATTTGGAATCCTGAATCTGACCCGCGAAAAAGAAGAGGACGAGATGGTCAAATCATTTCGCCTTCAGGCATTTCAAACTGGATTTTACTGGTTGATATGGGGGATAGCAGCGCTGATGATGGTGAATTACTTGCGATTCGGAAGACTGACATCAGAGATTTTTTCTTCCTATTTGGTGCTCTTTCTTCTGAACGCCTATGTATATGCGGCATTTCAGTATCAGAAATATATTGCTTCAAAAAATTAAACTAAACCAACTATTTCCATGCTTACCAAAATCTTACTTCCGCATTGGTATCAGTTAATCGGATGGATTCTTTTTCTTCCGTTTGCTACCCTTTTATTCGCAGAAAACTATCTGAGTTTTGACTTTTCCTGGCTGGAACTTGAATTTGCCCGAGAGGACGGCTTTTTTGGAAATTCGAAAGAAAACTTTACAAACGAACTTGCTTTGATTGGAGTATTTATCTCGTTGTTTCTGATTGCTTTCTCCCGAGAAAAAGAGGAAGATGAATACATTCAAAAGCTCCGTCTCGATTCGTTACTATTGGCCTGCTATGTAAATACTTTTATTCTGATCATTGGAACTTTGCTTTTTTATGGTTTTGGATACCTTGAATTTATGGGGTACAACATGTTTACGATTCAGGTGATTTTCATCGCGAGGTTCAAGTGGGTGCTGTATAAGCAGCAGAAAAGTTTGCTTGCTTTCTGATCAGGCTATGAAAAATTCTATAAAAGTAGAGCGGGCGAAAAAAGACATGACCCAGCAGGATCTTGCTGAGAAAGTCAGCGTCTCGCGCCAAACAATCAACAGCATCGAAGCTGGGAAATATGTGCCATCGACGGTTCTGGCATTGAAAATCGCCCGGATCTTTGGAGTTGGTCTGGAGGAGATTTTCGAACTGGAGGAAGAGGATTGATTTTTAATGATCTTAATGGAATGCTAATTGCATAAATCAGCCTTCCAAAACGTTATAAAATCTTATCTTTGCCTTTTTAGAATTCTCTTTTGATGCCCAAGTTACTTCGAATCACTACCGTACCTATTTCACTCAAACTTTTGCTTGCCGGGCAAATGAAATTCATGAAGGAAAATGGATGGGATGTGGTCATGGTAAGTGCAGATGGGAGAGAAATCCCTCAAGTATTGAAAGCGGAAGATTGCAGACATGAAATCATCCCATTTACCCGAAAAATTACTCCGATTCAGGATTTAGTATGCCTTTGGCAGCTTTATTCCCTGATCAAGCGTGAACAGCCTGATATTGTCCATACTCATACACCGAAAGCTGGTTTGCTGGGGATGATAGCTGCCAAACTCGCCGGAGTGAAGGTTCGGATTCATACTCTTGCCGGTATTCCATTTATGGCCGCAGAGGGCGGAATGAAAAGTGTCCTTGAAAGAGTTGAAAAACTCACCTATGATTTTGCCACTGAAGTTTGGCCTAATTCCCAGGGTTTAAAGACTTTTGTAATCGATAATCAACTTTGTCCTGCGGAAAAGCTTCACATCATCCGAAAAGGCTCATCCAATGGAATAGACTTTTCTAAATTCAATCGCGACGCGCTCAAAGAAAATCATCTTGTTGCCGCGACAATGCGGATTTTACCAGGAGAGGATGATTTTATCATACTTTCTGTCGGCAGACTGGTGCGAGACAAAGGGATTGAAGAATTAGTCCAGGCTTTCCTGAGTTCCAAAATCGCCGGAATGTCCAAGCTGGTTTTGTTGGGTAGTTTTGAGCAGGAATTGAATCCACTTTCAATGGAAACTATTCAGATGATCCGTGACAATCCGCGAATCGTGCAGATCGATTGGACTGATCATGTGGCTCATTACATGGCGCTGTCGGATGTATTGGTTCATCCTTCTCACAGGGAAGGTTTCCCGAATGTGCTTTTGGAAGCTGGAGCGATGCAACTGCCGGTGATTTGCTCTGATATCATCGGTAATACAGACATCATCACCCAGCAAAAAACAGGATTGATTTTCCCTGTCAAAGATACTGGTGTATTGAAAGAAGCACTTGAATTTGCTTTTGTAAAGCGGGATAAAATGGCCCAATTAGCGGCAAATCTTTACCTGGAGGTTTTGGAAAACTATTCCAGAGAAGACATCCATCAAGAAATTTTAGAGACTTATCACCAAAAGTTGCGAGCAGTTGCTCACACAGAATAACTATATTTGGAAGCGATTTAAACCTGTCTATTCACCCTCTATGCGATATTTGGTTACCGGAACTGCCGGATTTATTGGATTTCATCTTGCCAAAAAGTTACTGGAAAGAGGTGAGGAAGTAGTAGGGCTTGACATTATCAACGATTACTACGATATCAATCTTAAGTATGCCCGATTGGAGCATATGGGGATTTCCAAATCAGAAATTGAGAGAAATAAATTAGTTCAATCATCTACCTACCCAGGTTACCGTTTCGTTCAGATGGAATTGTCTGAAAAGGATCCGGTGATGGCTCTTTTTGCAGAAGAAAAATTTGATGTGGTAATCCATTTGGCAGCACAAGCTGGAGTGAGATATTCCTTATCCAACCCGGAAGTTTACATTCAAAGTAATATTCTTGCTTTCCTCAATATCTTGGAAGGTTGCCGCTATCATCCGGTTAAGCATTTGGTTTATGCCAGTTCAAGCTCTGTTTATGGAGCAAATGAAAAGCTTCCTTTCTCTACTTCAGATACCGTAGATCATCCGATCAGCTTGTATGCAGCTTCCAAAAAGTCTAATGAATTGATGGCCCATACGTACAGTCATCTTTTTGGAATTCCAACAACCGGACTTCGGTTCTTTACGGTTTACGGACCTTGGGGAAGACCCGATATGGCTTTGTTCCTTTTCACAGAGGCTATTCTGAAAGGGGAACCTATCCAGGTTTTCAATTATGGAAAGATGAAGCGAGATTTCACGTTTGTGGATGATATCGTGGCGGGAGTGATGAAAGTAGCAGACAGACCTGCGAAACCGAATCCTGATTTCGACCCTCAAAACCCTGATCCGGGAAGTTCAAAAGCGCCCTATAAGATCTATAATATTGGAAATTCATCCCCGGTACTTTTGATGGATTACATCAAGGCCGTAGAGAAGGGATTGGGTAAGGAAGCTAAAATGGATTTGCTTCCGCTTCAGCCGGGCGATGTGCCTGCTTCTCATGCAGATGTCACTGACTTGGTACGAGATACCGGATACAAACCGGAAACCCCGATTGAAGACGGTGTAAAAGCCTTCACGGATTGGTATCTGGATTATTATAAGAAAAACAACTAAAATGATTATGAATAAATCTATCCTGATCACGGGCGGTGCCGGATTTATCGGATGCCATGTGGTGCAACTTTTTGTAGAAAAGTATCCTGAATACAAGATTGTAAATCTGGATGCCTTGACTTATGCGGGAAATCTGGAAAACCTAAAGTCAGTAGAAGGCGCAAAAAATTACATTTTTGAAAAGGTAAATATCCTTGATCCTGACGCGTTGGATGAGGTTTTTGCGAAGCATCAAATAACTGATGTCATTCATTTGGCAGCGGAATCTCACGTGGACAGATCGATTTCCGATCCTTTTGCTTTCGTGTTGACCAATGTGATTGGAACGGTAAACCTCCTGAACTCAGCCAAAAAGTACTGGTCTGGCGAATTGAGCGATCACTTGTTTTACCATGTTTCTACCGACGAAGTTTACGGTTCTCTTCATGATGGAGGTTTCTTTTTGGAGACCACTCCATACGATCCTCAGTCTCCGTATTCCGCTTCAAAAGCTTCTTCAGATCATTTTGTAAGAGCTTATGCCAACACGTATAAAATGAAAACGGTGATTTCGAATTGCTCCAATAACTACGGACCAAATCAATTTCCGGAAAAGCTGATCCCTCTTTGCATTCACAATATCAAGAATAACAAGCCTCTTCCAGTTTATGGAAAAGGTGAAAACGTGCGGGATTGGCTTTATGTGCTGGATCACGCCAGAGCAATTGATGTCGTTTTTCACAAAGGAAAAACAGGAGAGACTTACAATATCGGAGGCTTCAACGAATGGAAAAACATTGACATCGTGAAGCTGCTTTGTGCCAAAATGGACGAGAAATTAGGCCGGGAAGCTGGAACTTCAGAGAAGCTGATTACTTATGTGACAGATCGTGCAGGACATGATCTTCGCTACGCAATCGATGCTACTAAAATCCAGAATGAATTGGGCTGGGAGCCAAGCTTGCAGTTTGATGAAGGTATTTCACTTACAATCGACTGGTATTTGAATAATCAGGATTGGCTGGAGCATGTGACTTCGGGCGCCTACCAAGCTTACTATGCTGAGCATTACGCTGACAGATAAACAAAAAACCCTGATTACATCAATCAGGGTTTTTTAATGCGATACTACTTTTTTGTCAAGCAAGAACAGAATCATTCCGACAGCTAAAATCCCTAAACCTGCAATACTTTCCCAAGGTCTGTCCCATATAAGGTAAATCATCACTCCCGAACTGAAAAAGATGTAGATCCATTGAATCCAGGGTTTCCAAGGGCTTTTGAAGCCACTGACTTTCTTGATTTTCAGAGAAGAGTAGACGGTGATAGTTCCCATCAGCTGGAGTACAAATCCTGCATAAAGCATTACCTGCTCAAATGATCCGGTGAGAAATAATCCGAAGCTGATCCCTGTGTTCAGTACAATTGCACGGATTGGAATTCCGTTTTGATTCACTTTTGCCAGCGGCTTCCAAAGTCCGAAATCCCGAGCCATTGCATGGGTGATTCTTGGCCCAACCCATGCATAGCCGCTGATCGTAGCGATCAATTGCACTGCAATGAAGAAGCTCACCCAGAGAGCTCCGCTGGGTCCAAACAGATTACCAAATGCAATATCGGCGACTTCCACTTTTCCTTCCAGTTGGGTGAAACTCGCATGCTTCAGAAAAACGAGTTGAAGTAAAACATAGATGACCATTACAAAAGCAGTAGCGGAAATCAACGCTTTTGGCAGATTTTTACCGGGTTGATCGACTTCCTCCACGATGTACGCTGCTGAATTCCAGCCTGTATAGGCATAGAAAACATAAATAAGAGAAACTGCAAAACCGGGCATGATCACCTCATTTTGCCAGGAAGAAGAAAAGTCGAATGCCGGCATTTCCATCGCCGGTGCATTATAAAGCCCAAGTCCGATCAGGATCAAAACAAAAGCAATTTTCACAGCCGTGAGTATATCCTGAACTGCTCCGGAGCGCTTTACGCTGAACATATGGGAAATCGGAACTGCAAGCAAAAAGAATAATCCCGGAATAAGGGTTTCTCCGAGAAGTGGTTTGAGGTATTGATTCATCGCCATGGCGGCAATCGCAATTGGCGCCGAAAAACCAACGTTCAGGGAAACCCAGGCATACAAGTAGCCAACGGAAGGATGGATCGATTCGGAGAGAAAAATATAATCACCGCCTGATTTATGGAAATGAGTTCCCAACTCCGCATACACCAATGCCCCGATCAAAGCCATTGCGCCACCCAAAATCCAAAGCAAAAGAATCGACCAGGTATTCTGAACTTCAATCAGCTGAAAGCCCAAACTCGTGAATACGCCCGTCCCGATCATATTGGCGATGACGAGTCCGGCGGCGGTTTTCCAGTTAATTTTTGAGGTAGCCAAACTTAAAGCGATAAGTTTTCAGGGTTTTGGGCATTGCTCCAGAAGCGAAGTAATAACAACTCTGTATCTCGTATTTTATAAAAAAGAGTTATATGGTTTGTAATGAGTGCTTTTCTAACATGTTTATGAAATGACGATTCAAAAATTTCAGACTGTTTTTTTATTAATTTGATCTTCTCAAAAACCAAATCTGAAAATTTTTCAGCTGACCTTTCTGACCAATCCTGGATTAAATAATCAACTATTAACTCAAAATCATCAATAGCTTCAGGAGACCAAATTGTCTTCATTTCAGTGCTTAAAAATTTTGGGATATTTTTTTCTGAATTTTTCAGTCACTTCTTCATGTGAAACACCTTTCCCTTCCTCAATTGATTTTAATGCAACATCAATTGCTTCTCTCTCCAAATCCGAAACCTGATAAATTTTCTCAGTTTCGCTGGATTTTTTAAGTTCCATCAAATGATCAAGCATCGATTTATTTTCAAGAGTTGATATCCAATCAATAAGTTCCTTTTTTGCAGCTTCTGTGATCATGATTTCAAGAGTTTACTCTAAGATAAGGATTCAGTTATTGATTTGCTGTAAAACGAAAAAAGCATCTGCGTTTCCACAGATGCTTTTGTTATTTATCAAACGAGTTTCAATTAATCCTTAAACTTCTCAAATAGGTCAATCGGAGTACTTTTTACTTTCTCTTCGAAAGCTTTCCAGTCGCCGTTGATGAACTCATTCACTTTGGCAATTGCTTCGTCAGCTGATTCTTTTGCCTGCGTGTAAAGTCTTTCTTCAGTCGGACCGGGAGCTGCAAAAGATGAACTTGCATAGCTTCTAGGAGCAAACTGTCGAGTCATTGTGGTTGGGTAAAGGTTTCTTACGATTCCCTGTCCTTCTCTTTTTGGACCGTTGAAAGCCTCACGAGTTGTATCCAATTTCTTCTTGATTTCCTTAGCTGCTTCAGCCAAAGCTTTTGCTTCGGGAGTAGTAATATCTTTCGTCAGTGCGTTCACTTTATCAATGGTTTTTTGAGCTTCGTCCAGTTGCTTGGTCGACGCACTTACCTCTGTTGATAGCGCTTCCACTTTCTTCATGAAAGCATCTTTTGCCTGCAAATCTGTCAATTTAGTTTCGATTCTTGGATCAGAATTTACCACGATGGAAGTTTCTGCAGATTCTCCTCCATATTCAAAAACCACTTTGTAAGTTCCCGGTAGGGCAGGACCTCCGCTTGGTTCGAAGAAACCAGTTCTGCGTCCGCCGCCACCACCTTGGCCACCGCCACCAAATCCACCGGTCATTTCTGCTGTAGATTTGCGATCCAGGTTCCAAATGATTCTGTTTACACCTTTTTCAGGAAGCGCTTTCAATGTTCTGATTTGTTCTCCGGAAGCATTTGAAATTTTCACGGTAACAGAATCAAGCTTTTCCTTGTCATCATTGATGAAGTAACTAAGTCTTCCGCCGGTTTCACGGTTTTCACCGGCGTATTTGCCGCTAGCCATGAAACGCTCTCCATGAGCTCTCTGAATCACCGCCTGATAAGCATCAGGAGCAGGGAAAGCAGCAACTTTTCCGACAGGAGCTTTTCCACCATTTTTGGCAAAAGCTCTTAATGGACGGATATCATCCAACACATAAATCGCACGTCCAAACGTACCGATTACCAAATCAGCTTCTCTTTCCTGAATGGTCATGTCATAGGTGGAAACAGCCTTTGGATATCCGTGCTCCCATTTGTTCCAATTTTTGGCTTTGTCAAATGAAACGTACAGACCGAATTCAGTTCCAAGGAATACTAGATTAGGTTCTTCCGTGTCCTGCTTGATCGAAAGGGTATAGCCCCAAACTTTGTTGTCATCAGCGATTCTGGTAAATGATTTACCGAAATCAGAGCTGTGGAATGCGTAAGCGGCGAAATCATTGTTTCTGTAATTGTTTGCGATTACCCAGAATTCACCGGCGCTGTATTTAGAAGCCTGAATCTGAGGAATCCAGGAAGCTTTTGGCAAGCCTGAAAGTTTTGCTGCAACATTTGTCCAGGTCTTTCCACCATCCTGAGTGACTTGTACATTGCCATCATCCGTACCGACATAGATCACATTTTTGTCCACCGGACTTGGTGCGATTGTGATGATCGTGGTGTGGTTTTCCGCTCCTGTGATATCAAAAGTCAAACCACCGGTCATTTGCTGGCGCTGCTTGGTGGTGTCGTTAGTAGTCAGATCCGGAGAAATAATTTCCCAGGTTTCTCCTGAATTGGTAGACTTGTGCAGGAACTGAGAAGCGTAGTAAACTGTGTTAGCATCATGAGGATCCTGTGCGATTGCAGCATTCCAGTTGAATCTCAGGAATACATCTTTGTCAGGATGCGTCGGACGGATAGTTCTGTTATGACCGGTTTCTTTGTCAAATCTAGTGACATTACCTCCCTGCGACATGGTGTAGCCATATCGGGAATCGGTAGGATGAGAGACTACGTCAAATCCGTCACCGAATGAAACTTCCTGCCAATAGGTATTTCGAATACCATCCACTCTCCAGATGTAAGCTGGACCGGTCCATGAACCATTGTCCTGCATTCCTCCATATATATTGTAAGGGATTTCATTGTCCACATTGATATGGTAAAATTGGCCAACCGTGATTCCTTCTGCGAAATACCAGGTCTTGCCCATATCACGGGAAATATTCAATCCTCCGTCATTTCCATCGATCAGCAAGCTTGGATCATTTGGATTGATGTAGAATGCATGGTGATCCGGGTGAACTCCATCGTATTCAAGTAATTGACGGAATGATTTACCTCCATCTTCACTCATTCCCACTCGGGAATACAGCGTGTAGATTCGGTTTTCATTCTTTGGATCAGCGTAGATTTCGAAGTAATAGAAAGGACGATCTCCGATATCCTCTTTGTCATTGATCATGGTAAATTTCTCTCCGCCATCTTCAGAAGCATAAAGCGCATTTTTCGAAGACTCGATCAAAGCATACACTTTGCTGCTGTTATTGGCAGACATTGCCAAGCCCATTCTTCCCAATTTACCCTTTGGAAGACCATTTTTTTCGTCTAGTTTTTTCCAGTTTTCGCCAGCATCATGCGTGACATAAAGACCGGAAGATTCTCCTCCTGATTCAAAAAACCATGGATAACGTCTGTGTTGCCACATGTTGACGAACAGCTTGTTTGGATTATTTGGATCCATGATCATTTCGCCAACACCTGTTTTGGTATCGACATAAAGGATTTTTGACCAAGTTTTACCGCCGTCAGTAGTTTTGTAGACACCACGATCTTCCTGCTCGCCCCATGGAGATCCGATCGCTCCCACGAAAACAGTGTTGGGATCGTCAGGATGAACGATGATTCTATGGATGGCGCGGGTTTTTTCCAAGCCCATCAGCTGCCAGGTCTTTCCGGCATCGAGCGAACGGTACACACCGTAGCCCAGGTTGAGGGAGTTTCTTGGATTGCCTTCTCCTGTTCCAATCCAAATAATGTTTGGGTTTTTCTGATAGATGGAAATTGCACCAATCGAATGCACTTTCTCTTTGTCAAAAATCGGTTCCCAGGTAATGCCTCCGGAAGTAGATTTCCAAAGTCCGCCGGATGCCGAACCTGCATACATGATGCTCGGATTTTCATCCACGGCATCAATGGCGGTAATTCGGCCACTCATTGCTCCTGGTCCGATGCTTCTGGCTTTCATGGATTTGAATTGGTCCATGTTGACTTGCTGAGCCTGGACTCCCAGACTGAACAAAGCCGCCACAATCAAAAGGTAGATTTTTCTCATACGTTGTTGATGGTTTAAATTCTTGGTTGAATTAAGTTAAAACCTTCCGGTTTGAGGTCGTTTTTTATTCCAATGGAAAGAGAATTTGAAAAGAAGTCAATTCCTTGGATTTTGATAGCTGGTTTGGGTAGGGAAGGAGTTTTCTTTTCCTTTGGAAAAAAAATATTTGTCATGATAAACAGAATGGTAAAGCCTCTTTTTGGGCTTTTTCTTTTGCTAACCAGCCATTTGATTTTTGCCCAGACGGGGAGATTTCAACAGGCTGTTGATTACAAAATGGATGTGAAGATGGACGTCCAAAAAAATCAATACATCGGAACTCAGGTGCTGAAATACACCAATAATTCTCCGGAGACGTTGGATCGCGTATTTTATCATCTGTATTACAATGCTTTCCAACCGGGAAGTATGATGGATGTGAGATCGAGGACAATCGCTGATCCGGACAGAAGAGTGGCAGACCGCATTGCAAAGCTCAAGCCCGATGAAATTGGCTACATCCATGTAAGTAACCTTAAAATGAACGGCAAAGAAATCGAATTCAAAGAGGTGGAAACGATTCTTGAAGTGAAGCTTTCGGAGCCGATTCTTCCAAATTCAGAAGTGACATTCGAACTGGAGTTTGCAGGGCAAGTACCACTTCAAATTCGCAGATCCGGAAGAGATAGTGAAGAAGGCGTTCGATATTCCATGTCCCAATGGTATCCAAAGATGGCCAATTACGATGAACAAGGTTGGCATGCAAACCCATACATAGCGCGGGAGTTTTATGGGATTTGGGGTGATTTTGATGTGAAAATTACCATTGACAAAACCTATGTTTTGGGCGGAACGGGTTATTTGCAAAACCCAAATGAGATCGGTCATGGATATGAAGATGCCGGAGTGAAAGTGCCTGAAGCAAAAGGAAATACGCTGACTTGGCATTTTGTAGCGCCGCAAGTTCATGACTTCATGTGGGGAGCTGATCCAAATTATCAGCATGATAAGATTCAAATGGAAAATGGAATCACAGTCCACCATTTCTTTATCCCGGGTCCGGAAACAAGTGAAAATTGGGAAAAGCTAAAAGAATACACACCAAAGGCTATCAGCTTTTTTTCAGAGCATTTTGGACAATATCCATACAAGCAATTCTCAGTTGTCCAAGGGGGAGATGGAGGAATGGAATATGCCATGTCCACTTTCATCACAGGGGAGAGAAGTATTTCAAGTTTGTCCGGAGTGATGATTCATGAACTTGCCCATAGCTGGTTCCATGGAGTTTTGGCTTCAAACGAATCGCTCTACCCTTGGATGGACGAAGGATTTACTAGCTATGCCTCAAGTCTGGCAAGGGCTTCTATTTTCAAAACCGCGGGCAATCCACACACCGGATCGTATGCGGGTTATTTTAGACTAGCCAAATCAGGTCAGGAAGAACCAATGTCCACACATTCTGATCATTACAATACAAATTCTGCTTACAGCGCCGCTGCGTATTCTAAAGGTGCAGTTTTCTTGGAGCAATTAGGATATGTGATCGGAGCAGAGACCCGAGACCGTGGAATGTTGAGGTATTTCAATACCTGGAAATTCAAGCATCCAAATGTAAATGACCTGATTCGCGTGATGGAAAAGGAAAGTGGCCTGGAGTTGGATTGGTACAAGGAATATTTTGTGCACACGACCAAAACCATCGACTATGGGATCAAGTCAGTCAAGCCAATGGGTGACCAGACTGAGGTGACACTGGAAAGAATTGGATTGATGCCGATGCCTTTGGATGTTGTAATCACCTATGAAGATGGCTCTTCAGAGCAAGTATATCTGCCAATGGTAATCATGAGGGGAGAGAAGCCATTGGAAAAAGGAATGCCTGAAAGAGTATTAACAGAGGCTTGGCCATGGACAAATCTGACGAAGACGTTTATTATTCAGAAAAATATCAATTCGATCAAGTCTGTGGAAATTGATCCATCCAAGAGAATGGCGGACCTTCAGCCTGAAAACAATAAAGTGGAGTTTTGAGGCTCCACTTTATTTTAAGCATAAAAAAAGGTGGCTTTTCAGTCACCTTTTTTTATTGCTAAGATCACTCTGCGTTTTTCTTATCCTGAACTTCCTTACGGATGTCCTGAGACAAGTTTTTCAGGTCTTGCATACCTTTTCTTACTCGAGTGCCGGCTGCTTGATTGCCCTTCTCATAGAATTTTTCGAAATCGCCTTCAAGGCTCATTACAAGGTCTCTAACTTCACTAAATCTGCTCATAGTAAAAGTGTGTTTTTAAGGTTGATGATAAGTTTATTGAGAACCAATATAGGCCAAATACTTGCTAATTCAACCCAGAGGCCATTTTTTTTACTTTTTTTTTTACTCGCCTACAGAAATAGCATATTCGCTATTCTTATAAACTCCGCTGGTCAATTTATCCTTGATAGCTGCAAAGGCTTTGATAGTTTCTTCCACGTCCTCAATTGTGTGAACAGCTGTAGGGATCAACCTTAAGATAATCATGCCTTTAGGTATCACAGGGTAAATGACTACTGAACAAAAGATCCCGTAATTTTCCCTCAAATCCCGGGTAAGTGCCGCTGCTTCGCCTACAGTGCCATTCAAGACAACAGGGGTCACAGGAGAATTTGATTTACCGGTACTGAATCCATTTTCATGGAGCCCTTTGCGAAGCGCATTCACGATTTTCCATAAGTTGTCTTTCAACTCAGGCTGTGTACGGAGCAATTCCAGTCTCTTCAAAGCACCTTCCACCATGATCATTGGAAGTGATTTGGCAAAGATTTGAGATCTCATGTTATATCTCAGGAATAGAATCACATCAGCATCACCGGCGATAAATGCACCAATACTTGCCATGGATTTTGCAAAAGTAGAGAAGTATAAATCGATTTGATCCTGTACTCCTTGAGCCTCACCTGTACCTGCACCGGTTTCACCCATTGTGCCAAAGCCATGCGCATCATCTACTAAAAGTCTGAAATCGAATTTGCTTTTAAGCTCAACGATTTCCTTCAACTTGCCCTGATCTCCGGTCATACCGAATACACCTTCTGTGATCACTAGGATTCCTCCTCCTGTTTCAGCAGCTAGTTTGGTTGCTCTTTCAAGTTGCTTTTCGCAGCTCTCAATATCATTGTGAGGAAATACGTATCTCTTGCCAAGGTGCATTCTCAAGGCATCGATGATACAAGCGTGACATTCTGAATCGTACACTACTACGTCTTTTCTGTCAAGAATAGAATCGATGACAGACATGATACCTTGGTATCCGTAGTTCAACAAATAAGATTTTTCTTTACCTACAAATTCTGCCAATTCATTCTCCAACTGCTCGTGAAGATCTGTCTGACCAGACATCATTCTTGCACCCATCGGATAAGCAGCACCCCATTTGGCAGCAGCATCTGTATCTGCCTTTCTTACTTCAGGATGATTTGCCAGACCCAGGTAATTATTTAAGCTCCAGGTAAGTACATCTTTACCCTGAAATTTCATCCGAGGCTGTATTTCACCTTCCAGTTTAGGGAATGAGAAGTAGCCGTCTGCAAACTCAGAGTGTTTGCCCAAAGGGCCCATATTCGTTTTTAATTTTGCAAATAGATCCAAAGCAGATTGAATTTTAGTGTTTTAGCCTTAATGATGTTTTCATTAAAATTTGGCAAAAATAAAACTTAAATACCTACCAAGCAAAAAAGCATTTCCGAATCAAAGCTTTCTTTAAAATCCTCGCTTAAATTTCCTTATTTCGCTCCGTGCTGTGAAGCCATTCCCAAATAAACTCATGAGAATATGCCTGAAATAAAAAAACTTTTAGTCGCCAACAGAGGCGAGATCAGTCTGAGAATCATGCGAACTGCCAGAGAAATGGGCATCAAAACAGTGGCGGTCTACAGCGAGGCTGACCGACTTTCACCACATGTGATGTTTGCAGACGAAGCAGTTTGCCTTGGGCCTCCTGCCTCTTCCCAATCCTATTTACTGGGGGATAAAATCATTCAGGAATGTAAAAATCTCGGAGTGGACGCTATCCATCCCGGATATGGATTCCTTTCAGAAAATGCCGAATTCGCCAGAAAAGTAAGAGAAGCCGGGTTGATTTTTGTAGGTCCTTCACCGGAATCCATCGAAGTAATGGGTAGCAAACTTGCTGCAAAACAAGCCGTTGGCAAATATGATATTCCGTTAGTTCCAGGAACAGATGAAGCGATTACTGATATCCCTGCTGCGAAAGTTAAAGCAGCAGAAATCGGCTATCCCATCCTGATCAAGGCCAGTGCAGGTGGTGGTGGAAAGGGAATGCGAATCGTAGAAAACGAGGTTGAATTTGAAGAACAAATGCAGCGCGCTGTATCAGAGGCTCAATCTGCCTTTGGAGACGGAGCGGTTTTTATTGAGAAATTTATCACCTCACCCCGTCATATTGAGATTCAGGTATTGGGTGATCAGCATGGAAACACCGTTTATCTTTTTGAGCGTGAATGCTCGATCCAGCGGAGACATCAAAAAGTAATTGAAGAAGCGCCTTCAGCAGTAGTTACTCCGAAAATGCGGAAAGCGATGGGAGAGGCCGCAGTTGGAGTGGCCAAAGCCTGCAATTATTATGGCGCCGGCACAGTGGAGTTTATCGTGGATGAGAAATTGAATTTCTATTTTCTCGAGATGAATACCCGACTTCAGGTCGAGCATCCGGTTACTGAGATGATCACCGGCAAAGATCTTGTCCGCGAGCAGATTTGGGTGGCTGAGGAGAAACCTTTGAGCTTTCTGCAAGAAGATCTGAAAATAAACGGCCATGCGGTGGAAGTGAGAGTCTACGCCGAAGATCCGAAAAACAACTTTTTGCCTGATATCGGAAAACTCATCACCTATCGAAGACCTCAGGGCCCCGGAATCCGGGTTGACGATGGTTTTGAAGAGGGGATGGATATTCCGATTTATTATGATCCGATGATTGCGAAGCTGGTGACGCATGGCGAAAACAGAAAAGCTGCCATTGATAAAATGATCCGGGCGATTGATGATTTTAAGATCACCGGAATACAGACCACACTTGCCTTTTGCAAATTTGCTCTAAAGCATGAAGCTTTCGTAAGCGGAAATTTCGACACGAAATTCGTTGAGCAATATTTCAGTCCGGCTGTCTTGGAAGAGCAATTTTCTGATGAAGAATCTAAATTGCTTGCGGCTTTGGCAATAGAATTTTTTTCAAAGGCTTCTCCTAAATCAACTTCAGAAAGTAAAGTAGTTGATGCAATTTCCACTTCCTGGAGAAACAGACTCAAATAAGCATGGCTGAAATATTACCCATAAAAGCCTGGAGATATTCTGAGGAATTGACACCTCAATTGGAAGATCTGACTTCACCGCTCTTTGATGTGGTCTCGGAGCGACAGCGACAAAAGCTTTACACCAATCCTCTCAACAGCATTCATCTTTCTGTTCCTCAAGGTCCCCATCCTGCCGAAAATGCTGCTTCCATTCTTAAATCCTGGAAAGAAAAGGGTACTATCCATCAGGATTCAATCCCCGGGATTTATGTTTATTATCAATACTTCCGGCTTCCCGGAGAGCGAGATGAGAGTTGCCGCAAGGGTTTTATTGCTCAGATCAAAGCGTATGATTGGTCTGAGAAGATGATTCTCAGACATGAGAATACAATCGTGTCTGCAGTAAATGATCGGATTGATTTGCTTCGCGCCACCGAAATCCAAGTGAGCCCCACGCATGGGCTGTATGTGGATGAGGAAAATCAATTGGAGTCCTACATGGATTCAGCGATGGAATCACCACTGTATGAGTTGGATGATTATCAGGGAGTCCGTGAAGTTTTGGCGGTAATTCAAGATCCATCAGTAATTGGAAAATTTTTGAAGGTCTTGAGCCAAAAGCAAGTTATTCTGGCAGATGGACATCACCGGCTTGAAGGAGCGATTGAATACCGAAAGGAAGCTGCCAATAAGTTTCCTGATGCCAAATGGAAAGGGAGTGATTATCATCTCATGTACCTGACTAATACTCAAGGAAATCACCTTAAAATTCTTCCCACGCATCGGTTATTTTATGGACTTCAACCGCCAAAAGAAGAGTTTTTAGCAAAACTAGGGGACTGGTTTACCATTCGGAAGTTTGATGATTCGGAAGAGTTAGGCTCGTATTCATTTCAGCGGAAATGGTCTTTCGGCCTTGTCTTGGAAGATGAAAGCTTTGTGATTAAATTGAAAGAAGAGAAGTTTACGGAGGTTCGAAATGATCTTCCGGAAGTTGTGAGGCAACTTGATTTGGTGATTTTGCATGACGTCGTTTTTGATAAAATAATCGGAATTCCCGGGCAAAATCAACGGAATTCAGACCAAATCACTTACGAGCGAAATTTCTCAAGATGTATTCAAGAAGTGAGAAACGGAAAAGCTAGCTTTGCTGTGATCACACGGGAATTGGAACTTTCGCAAGTGTTGGAAGTCTGCAGAACAGGGGAGGTGCTCCCTCAGAAATCTACCTATTTTTATCCCAAAGCTTTGGGAGGATTACTTTTTGGAAGTATTAATCAGAAGGAATTTGAATTCGACTATGGAGCCTTTTTTGAGCAAACTGAAAGATAAAAAACTGATTCTCTCTTCAAATTCACCCAGAAGGCAAGAGCTCATGAAGGGTTTGGAGATGGAGTTTGAAGTGAAAGTAAATCCGGTAGAAGAGAAAATCCCAGCGGATCTTCCTGCGGAATATGTAGCAGCTTTTCTCTCAAAGTTGAAAGCGGAAGCTTACCCGGATGAATTAGCTGAAAATGAGATCCTGATAACTTCAGATACTGTCGTCATTGAAAATGGTCATGTATTGGGAAAGCCGGCGAATGAGCAAGAGGCTTTCGACATGATCAAAAGTTTGTCAGGGGCAACTCACATTGTCATGACCGCCGTTACGATGATGGATCGCAACAGAAGGATTACCCTTGAAGACGAGACAAAGGTTACTTTTCGATTTTTGCATGAGGATGAAATCTGGCATTATATCAGAAAGTACAAGCCTTTTGATAAAGCCGGAGCTTACGGAATTCAGGAATGGATTGGTTTTATTGGTGTTTCCAGAATTGAAGGATCCTACTTCAATGTAATGGGTTTTCCTCTTCACCTGGTATATGAGCAATTGAAAAAGTGGTAAACAAAAAAGCTCCGAAAATATCGGAGCTTTTTTGTTTGGGTTAATCTTCTTCTTCCTCTTTTTTGACTTCAGGTTTCTTGACTTCCATCAATTTGACCTTATCGCCTTCTTTAAGTTCCTTGCTGACTACGAAATATGGACCCGAAATAATTTCTTCGCCTTCAGCCAGGCCTTCTAATATTTCAATATTCTGGAAATCAGAAAGTCCGGTTTTGATTACTTTAAGTTTGGCAACTCCATTATCGTTGATAAATACAAGTTCTCTTGACTTGGTAGTACCTCCTTCCAAGGTGTCAAGCTGATCTTCACGAGTAGTAACTGCCGAAAGAGGAACTGACAGCGCATCTTGTTTTGAATTGGTAAGAATCTCAACTGAAGCGGTCATTCCCGGACGGAAAGGATACTTCTTGCCTTCCTGCACCAAGTCAGCATAAGAACTGTTCAAGATTCTGATTTTCACCTTAAATTCTGTCACAGCATCCACTGAGGCCTTCGTGTTTGCAGTGTTAGCGATACTTGTTACGATTCCTTTAAATTTTTTGCCTGTGGAAGAGTAGGAATCAACATCTATAATAGTAGTGTCTCCCATGCTCAGTCGCACAATGTCATTTTCGTTTACGTCCACTCTGACTTCCATTTTGGAAAGATCAGCGATGGTGAGCATTTGAGTACCTGCCATTTGCTGAGTACCAACAACTCGTTCACCTTGCTCAACTAGCAAATTGGAGACAATTCCGCTTACAGGGGAATATACATTGGTCAATCGAAGATTTTCAGAAGCTTCATTTACTGTAGCTTGTGAGCTTTTAACTATAAATTCAGATGCGACTACATTTTGCTTGGCAGCTTCCAAATCTTTTTGAGAAGAAGTGAAGTTAGCTTGAGCTACTTCATAATCAGCCTCGGAAATTGCTTTCTGCTCGAATAGAGTCTTCTGTCTTTTAAAATTCAGATCTGCTTGAGTGAATTGAGCTTCTGCTCTTTGCAGGCTTGCTTTTGCCTGAGACAGGTTAGCCATTTGCTGATTGAGGTTTGCCCGGGTTCTGTCTAGAGCAGAAATAAAATTATCAGGTCGAATCTTCACAAGTAGGAATCCTTGTGCTACAGAGTCACCTTCCTGTACATTGAGCTCGATGATTTCACCGGCAACATCGGGGCTGAGCTTAACTTCAACTTCTGGCTGAATTTCTCCTGAAGCACTTACTTTTTCAATAATCGGAGCACGCTTTACTTTTGCCAGCTCGACCTCAACTTCTTTTTCTCCGCCAACCCAACCTGCTGATCGGGCAATAACTGCGAAAACGATAATTACTCCTACTGCACCCAGAAGGTAATATAACAGCTTGTTTGACTTCTTTGTAGCCATGATTTAGTTTAAGTTAATTGGATTACCCAGGTAAAAATCAAGCACTTTTACTCTGAAAATATAAGTGTATTTAGCATTCAACAGATCAGCTTGAGCGTTGAAGAGGTTGTTTTGAGCAACCTGAAAATCGACTGAATTGATCGCTCCCAAATCAAAACGCTGCTGAGCGATTCGGAAAGATTCCTGCAAACTTGAAACCCTAATCAAAGAAGCTTCATAAGATTGCTCTGCAGAAATTGCTGCGTTGAACGAAGATTCAATGTCCTGGCGAAGTTGGTTTTTAGCTTCCAATTCGGTCACTTCCGAAATTTGCTTTTGCACTCGTGCTCTTTGCAAATTTGCTTTGTTATTAAACTGAGTGAAAATTGGAATGCTCAACTGAAGGTTGACAGCTTGAGATAAGTTATTATCAATCTGAGTTCCAAAAGATGGTCTGTCAGTATTTCCAAATACCTGATCTACGTAGTTGGAGAAGACGTTAGCTCCGATTCCAAAAGTAGGCAAATAGGCTCCTTTAGCCACTTTCACGCTGTAATCAGCACTTTCTACATTTGCAGCAGCAGCTTTGATCTCAGGCATAATGCCCAATGCCGTGTCGTAAATTTTTTCAGGTGATTCTGTTGCCATCAAAAGTTCATTGATTTCAAATTCCGGTTCGATCACATCAAAATCTTCTGTGAAAGGGATTTGCATCGCCTGAGCAAGATTCAATTTTGCAATTCTAAGGTTGTTTTTAGAATTGATTACTTCCAATTGATTGGTTGCATTTTGTGCCTGAAGGTCAAGTTGATCAGAGAATGGAAGTGAACCTGCATTGACAAGTTTAGTAGTTCTTTCAAACTGCTCCTTAGTCGTGCTCAGTTGATTCTCGGCTATTTTAACTTGTTCTCTGTTGAAAACCACATTGATAAACAAGTTGATGATATTCAATGTGATGTCATTCTGCGCAGCTTCAATATTAAACATACCTGCTTCATAATCAGTTTTAGATTGCTTAACCGAATTGGACAGCCTGCTTCCAGCGTAAATTGTAGCATTGGAGGAAGCAGATAAATTGATGTTTCCAATTCTGGAAGTTTGGAACAAGTTGGTTACAGGGTTGATGGATCGACCCCAACGGTAACCTGCACTCGAACCAGTAGTAAGGGTAGGGTATCTTGCACCTTTGTCCTGAAGCAAGTTGGCTTCAATAGTCAGTTGATTTAGTTCGCTCCGCTTTAAGCTCAGATTATTTTCCAATGCTACTGTTACCGCAGTTTCCAGGTCATAAACCGAAGAAGATTGCTGTGCGTAGCCGGAGAAAGTAAGTCCTGAGATTAATAGAAAGCTCAAAAAGTATTTCTTCATAGGTGGTTGATTTAGTTAAATTATAGTGTTCAAATTGTGGTAGAAAGGTTTTTTCGTATTGGCAAATTTAAAAACTCATCGATCAATGTCTTGAATATAAATGAGCTCTTTGACCCAAGGCAATGATTTGAGGTATTCAATAGTGATTTCTCTTATTCCTGAATCCATTTCAATGACGTGACACGCTACGTCATTTTTTCCTTTTCGGGATACAGACATGGTAGCGATGTTGGTTTTTTCCTGGGCAATGACACTGGAAATAAAAGCAATTGCTCCAGAGACATCATCGGCCTTAATAATAAGTGTATGATCTTTTGCAGAGAAATTTGCCGTAAATCCATCCACTTCAGAGATGTTGATTACGCCTCCTCCAAGGCTTTCCCCTTCCACCTCAACAGATTTTGATCCTTTCCGAATCACTATCTTAATGGTATTGGGATGATGAATGGATGAGTTCCCGATGGATTTGAAATTGAAAATCATACCACGATCCCGGGCTATATCCAGAGAATTTTTGATTCGGGCATCGTCCGTCTGAAAATCCATCAATCCACCTATAATCGCCCGGTCACTTCCATGTCCTTCGTAAGTCCGTGCAAATGAATTGTAAAAAGTAATGGAGGCTTCATCAGGTATTCCGCCCAAAACTCGAATGGCAGCTCGGGCTATTTTCACTACCCCGGCAGTATGCGAAGATGAAGGGCCTATCATAATAGGTCCTATCATATCAAAAACACTGCTTTTATTTGCCATAGGCTCTATTTAACCAATTTTGGTGCTAAGGTAATTCTCTCGTTACAATTAGTTCTAAAAATCTTAATATTTAGGTTAATTAGCGAATGAGCGGTGGTTTGTTTGCTAATTTTAACACAATCGAGATAAGACACTTTCATAACCTGACCGAATACGAACATTTTTATGAGCGAAATTGAAACAGTTTTTTCAAAATCCGGACAGGAGTCGGATTGGACTCAGATTACTAGATTTCACGTACCCAATCGGGCAATGAATTTTGGAGACGGATTATTCGAAACGATGATCTTCGATCAGGATCATATTCGCTTTTCTAATCATCATCTCGCCCGCCTTTATCATGGCTTGGAAGTTTTAAAGTTGGATGGAAACAATATTGATTTCGAAAGCTTGGAGTCTTTTCTGTATCTGAATTTCCCAGGACAAAAATTACGAGTTCGGTGGAATGTGTTCAGATCCGGATCCGGAAAATATACACCACAGAGTTCACTGACCAACCAAACTCTTCAAATTTCTACTTTCATTTCAGCGCCTCAAGTAAAGAAAGCGGCTTACATTTCTGATAAAATCAGGCTTTTCCCAACAGTTTGGAGTGGTTGTAAAACTTTGAATGCTTTACCATATGTCCTGGCAAACCAGGAGAGGGCAGAAGCTAAAATGGATGAAGTGATTTTATTGGATTACCGTGGTTTCCTTTCTGAGGCAGGATCTTCCAATCTTTTCTGGCGAAAGGGAGAGGAGTATTTCACTCCCTCTCTTGATTGCTCCTGTTTGAATGGAGTAGCCCGAAAAGTGATTTTAGAGGAATTAATTAAGCTTGAACTTCCGATTCAGGTTGGAGATTTTTTACCGGAGGAATTAAAGAATGCAGACCAGGTTTGGGTGAGTAATGTGACCGGAATCAGTTATTTAGCCCTAATTGACCAAAAAGAATATTCTACACAGCCAGTTTCGATTTTTCAAAATTTTTTCGAGTGAAACATCAATCCGGCTAAATATTATAGACACGTTTGTGCGAAAACCTTATATTTAACGGCTTATTCTTTTAGGATTAGTCAATCAACAAAAACCATAGCCCACCAATCCAAATAACTCCTATTTATGCTCTTAGAACCTTTAGACCTTATAGTTTTCATTGGCTATTGCCTTTTGATTATAGGGATGGGCCTTTTTGTTTCTCAGGAAAAGAAAGGTCACGTCAAAAATTCCTCTGATTATTTCCTGGCTTCCAAGGCTTTACCCTGGTGGGCTGTAGGAGCTTCTTTGATTGCTTCCAATATTTCTGCTGAGCAGTTTATCGGGATGTCAGGTTCCGGATTTGCACTTGGTCTTGCCATTTCTACTTATGAGTGGATGGCCGCAGCGACGCTGTTAGTGGTTGCGATTTTCTTCCTTCCTGTCTATATGAAGAAGGGCATTTATACCATGCCTGGCTTCTTGCTAGACAGATATGATACGCGAGTAAGAACTACCATGGCAATTTTCTGGCTGCTTCTTTATGTTTTCGTCAACCTGACTTCAGTATTATACCTCGGAGCCTTGAGTATTAACACAATTTTGGGTATTCCGATGATGTATTCAATCATAGGTTTGGCTCTTTTTGCTATGGTTTATTCCATTTATGGAGGTTTGAAAGCAGTAGCCTGGACGGATGTTGTACAAGTGGTTTTCCTGATTGCCGGTGGATTAGCAACGACTTATATCTCTTTGCAAATGGTAGGAGAAGGAAGTGCATGGGACGGATTGACGGTTTTGAGAAATGAAGTGCCTGGCCATTTTTCCATGATTCTTTCTAAAGGTGAAATGATGATTCCTGACGGAAAAGGCGGTACAAGAGATGCGTATTTGGACCTTCCGGGAATCAGTGTATTGGTAGGAGGTATGTGGATCACTAACCTTAGTTATTGGGGATTCAATCAGTATATTACCCAAAGAGCATTAGCAGCAAAGAGTCTGGACGAAGCCCAGAAAGGGATGATTTTTGCAGGTTTCCTGAAGTTGCTTATGCCTTTGATCGTGGTTATTCCCGGAATTGCTGCTTTGGTGATTGTGAATAATGGCATCGATACAGGCTTCATCGAATCGATGAAAGATCCTGTTACAGGTTTGGTAAAATCTGACAGAGCTTACCCAACTTTGCTTCAATTATTGCCGGCTGGCTTAAAAGGTTTGGCATTCGCAGCATTGACAGCTGCTATTGTATCTTCCTTGGCTTCTATGGCAAACAGCACTTCGACCATCTTTACGATGGATATTTACAAAAAGTATTTCGGAAGAGATGCTTCTGAATCTAAGCAAGTTACGGTTGGAAGAATTACTGCCGTGGTTGCCTTCATTATTGCATCCATCGTTGCACCGGCATTAGGTCAATTGGATCAGGCGTTTCAGTTCATTCAGGAATACACCGGATTTATCAGCCCGGGAGTATTTGCGATTTTCTTTTTTGGAGTTTTCTGGAAGAAAACTACTTCCAATGCAGCTTTGGTTGGTGCAGCCCTAAGTATCCCGCTTTCTGTTGTGCTTAAAGTTGCCTTGCCTTTGCTTCCTTTCATTGACAGAATGGGTTATGTGTTTTTGATTTTGGCTGCCTTGATGATTACCATCAGTTTGGTCGAAGGAAAAGGCAAAGATCATCCAAAAGCTATTGAAATCGATGCGGAATTGTTCAAAACCAGCACCGGATTCAAGGTCGGAGCATTTATCATTACCGGTATCATTGCAGCTCTTTACATTTTATTCTGGTAAAATCTTATGCGTAAGTTATTATTAGGCTTGGACTTAGGAAGTTCCTCTGTCAAAGCTTCTTTGTTGGATGCCGATACCGGGAAATCTATCGCATCTAAGGCTTTTCCTGAAGAAGAAATGCCTATGAGTTCACCTGAGAAAGGGTGGGCTGAGCAAGATCCTGAGATGTGGTGGAAATATGTGCAGCAGGTAAGCAAACATGTTCTCAACCAAGCGGAAGTTAAAAAAGGCGAACTCCAGGCAATCGGAATCGCTTATCAGATGCATGGCTTGGTGGTGGTGGATAAAAATCAAAAAGTCCTCAGACCCTCCATTATCTGGTGTGACAGCCGCGCTGTAAGTATCGGTCAAAAAGCCTTTGAATCACTTGGAGAAGATTATTGTCTTCCTCATTTGCTCAATTCTCCCGGTAATTTCACCGCCTCAAAATTGAGATGGGTAATTGAAAACCAACCGGAAGTAGCAGCCAAAATTGATAAAATCATGCTTCCCGGAGATTTCATTGCCATGAAGTTGACGGGTGAAGTTTTGACTTCCGAGACGGGACTTTCCGAAGGGATCTTTTGGGATTTCAAAGAAAATGGATTGAGTCAGAAAGTGCTGGATCAGTACCAAATTCCTAATTCCTGGATTCCTGAAGCTGTTCCTTCTTTCTCTGTTCAGGGAAAAGTAAAAGGGGATGTTTCCGAAGCAACAGGAATTGAAGCTGGAGTTCCTGTTTGCTACAGAGCCGGAGATCAACCGAACAATGCTTTTTCCCTTCAGGTTTTGAAACCGGGAGAACTTGCTACTACCGCTGGAACATCAGGAACAGTCTACGGTGTAAGCGAAAAACCTCTTTACGATCCGCTTTCCAGAGTAAATACTTTTGTCCATGTGAACCATTCAAAGAAAAGTCCTTCCTATGGTGTTTTACTTTGTGTAAATGGCACTGGAATTCTGAATAGCTGGCTCAAAAAAGTCATGGGTGGCAATCGGATTACATACAATGAAATGAATACAATCGGAAGTTCTGCGCAAATCGGAGCTGAAGGTCTTGTCTTCATTCCATTTGGAAACGGAACTGAGCGAATCATGCAAAACAAACCTATCGGAGCACATATGCTGGGTCTTGATTTGCTTAAGCACGACAAACATCATGTAGTAAGAGCAGCTCAGGAAGGGATCGTTTCCGCTTTGACTTATGGATTCAGAATCATGCAGGACATGGGTATGAATCTGAAAACCGTGAAAGCAGGAAATGCAAACATGTTTCTAAGTCCGCTTTTCAGAAAAACCTTCGTTCATATGAATCGAGTCAGTCTCGAATTGTACGATACAGACGGAGCACAGGGAGCAGCTAGAGGTGCAGGAATAGGACTTGGATTATTCGCAACCGAATCGGAAGCCTTTAAGGGGCTGACTTTGCTGGAAACACTGGAGCCAAATGAGGCTTTCTTCGAACCGTATGAAGAAGCGTATCAAAACTGGAACTCAAATCTTTCGACCTTATTGAAGTCCGGGCTTTAAGTCTTTGTCATTCAAAAATTTATCAATAAGTATAAACCTATTAACCAAAAATAACTTCCCCATATTATGTCTAAAAACTATTTCCCCAACATCGGCAAGATTCCTTTCGAAGGAAAAGAAAGTGATAATCCATTGGCATTTAGATTCTATGATGAGAATCGACTAATCGCCGGAAAGACTATGAAGGAGCACTTTAAGTTTTCGATAGCTTACTGGCATTCCTTCTGTGGCACAGGTGGAGATCCATTCGGACCGGGTACGATCAATCATCCTTGGGATGCTTCTGCGGATCCGATTCAAAGAGCAAAGGATAAAATGGACGCTGCTTTTGAATTTATCACTAAGATCGGCGCTCCTTATTATTGCTTCCACGACATCGATCTGATCGACGAAGGACCAAGTCTGGCAGACTACGAAAAGCGTATGCAAATCATCACGGAATATGCTAAGCAAAAGCAGGCTGAATCCGGGATCAAATTACTTTGGGGTACTGCGAATGTGTTTAGTAATCCTCGCTACATGAATGGAGCTTCCACCAACCCTGATTTCAATGTCGTTTCATGGGCAGGAACTCAGGTGAAAAATGCGATCGATGCTACGATTTCTTTGGGTGGAGAAAACTACGTGTTCTGGGGAGGTCGTGAAGGCTACATGTCTTTGCTCAATACTGATATGAAACGTGAGACAGAACACCTGGCGAAATTCCTAACCATGGCTCGTGATTATGCACGCAAAAATGGATTCAAAGGTACTTTCTTCATCGAGCCTAAGCCGATGGAGCCGACCAAACATCAGTATGATTTCGATGCAGCCACAGTTGTTGGCTTCCTGAGACATCATGGTTTGGACAAAGATTTCAAATTGAACCTTGAGGTAAATCACGCAACTCTTGCGGGACATACCTTCCAGCACGAGCTTCAGGTTGCTGCAGATGCAGACATGCTTGGAAGCATCGATGCGAACCGTGGCGACTATCAGAACGGTTGGGATACGGATCAGTTTGCGATGAACTTGCAGGAAATGACCGAGGCAATGTTGGTAATATTGACTTCAGGCGGTATCAAAGGCGGTGGAGTTAACTTCGATGCCAAGGTGAGAAGAAACTCAACAGATGCAGATGATCTTTTTCTCGCTCATATCGGAAGTATGGATGCTTTTGCCAGAGGAATGTTGATTGCTCAGGATATCCTTGAAAAGTCTGATTATCTGGCAAGAAGAAAAGCCCGCTACGAAAGCTTTGATTCCGGCAAAGGCAAAGCTTTTGAGAAAGGTGATTTAACTCTTGAGGATCTTAGAAACCATGCAATTGCTACCGGCGAACCTGCCCAGATCAGCGGCAAACAGGAATTATTCGAGAATATGCTTAACCGATACATCTAAAATCAAAATGAGACCTTCGGGTCTCATTTTTTTTCGAAATTACTTCTATGAAAAATCTATGGCTCCTGTTGGTTTTCGTGGGTCTGTTGGCCTGCGAATCAGACAAGTTTGAATCCAATGTTGTATTGCCAAATCTGTTTTCAAAAGGAATGGTAATCCAACGAGACCAGCAAATTTCGGTTTGGGGAAAAGGAATTCCGGGTGAAAAAGTCCGGGTCAGCCTGGCTGAAATAATTGCAAGTACTGAAGTCGAGCCGGACAGTACCTGGTCTATCAAACTTCCGTCATTGGTGGCTGGAGGACCCCATATACTTAAAGCCAATAACGTTGCCGTAGAGGATGTTTACTTAGGAGATGTTTGGGTTGCCGGTGGCCAATCCAACATGGAAATGAAGTTGAATTCCCAGGTCATAGGAGCTGAAGCTGAGTTTGCAGAAGGAGGATTTCCGGAGATTCGGTTTTTCAAAGTACCAAATTCCTACAGTGCATTTCCTCAAAACGATGTGAAAGGAGGAGAGTGGAAAGTAGCTGATTCAGTGAATTTGCCTGAATTCTCCGCGATAGCCTGGTTTTTTGCGAAGCGAAATCATCTTGAGAAAGAAGTGCCGGTAGGAATCATCGAGTCAAACTGGGGAGGCACTCCGGCTGAAGGATGGACTGATCCTAAGGTTTTGGCAGAAATGGGTAAGTCCTATTCTGAGGAAGCTAAAGAGATCCTTGAGAATCAGGAAAAGTGGGAAAAGGAAAATCTTGAAAATGAGAAGAATCGAGAAATGCGCGATTTACTTGTCAAGAAACCCGACTCACTTACTGCAGTTCAGGTTTCAGGTTTGGGGTATGACGACTCCAATTGGAGATCCATTGACTTGCCAAAATCAAATCCTTTGCAGCATATAGCCTGGGTTAGGAAGAAATTTGAGTTGGCTTTGACTGCGGATGTTACGCTTCATTTACCCCATATTGATCAGATGGCTTACCTCTATATCAATGGAAAACAGGTCTATTTCAAAAATTATGGAAATGGATTGCCGGATTTGGAGATTGCACCTGAGTTACTTTTTAAAGGAAAAAATGTCCTGACCATTCGTGTTGTCAATACCTGGAACAACCAACCACAAGTTGGGAAGCCGGCAGAAATGTATTTTCTCCAGAATGGTAAAAAGATTTCCATCGAAGGAAAATGGTCTTACTCTACCGATCTAGTCGAGCCAATGCTTCCGGATGTGAAGCGAAACAACTGGCGACCAGGCATGATGTATAATGCGATGATTGCTCCCCTTACCAAATTTCCGATTAAGGGCGTGATCTGGTACCAAGGTGAAAGCAATGCAGGTAGACACGAGGAATATAAAGAGCTGTTTTCGGCGATGATCACCAATTGGCGAACTGCTTGGGGAATCGGGGACTTTCCATTTCTATTTGTGCAGCTTGCCAATTTCATGGCAAGACAGGAAGTGCAGCCGGATAGTGATTGGGCCTTTCTGAGGGAGGCGCAAGCTCAAACCCTTGAGTTGCCGGCAACAGGAATGGCTGTCATTATCGACGTGGGAGAAGCAGAAGATATCCATCCCAAAAACAAGAAAGATGTAGGAGAGAGGCTTTGGCTTCAGGCAAGGAAAGTTGCTTTTGGAGAAGATCTCCTGGCCTCAGGACCTGTTTTCAAAACTTCTACCAAAACCGGGGAGGAAATTCTGATTGGCTTTTCGGAGGTGGGAGAAGGATTAAAACTTACAGCTGGTGATAAAGTAAAAGGCTTTATTATTGCAGACCAAAAAGGTAAATTTCATGCAATTGAAGGTGAAATTTTAGGGACTGATCAGGTAAAGATTGTCCTTCCAAAAGGAATGGAATCCTCTGAAATTCGATATGCATGGGCTGATAATCCTGAAGTAAACCTTGTAAATAGCATTAGCTTGCCAGCCGCTCCATTCAGATTTAGCTTTTAAATATCGTATCAAAAACATCATAAAAAAGCCCGGATCTCATGATCCGGGCTTTTCATTTATTAGTATAGCCGCAAGTCTACCAATAAATATTTGAACGAGTAAAAAGAATGGAATACGAGGGTTGGTTAGTCTCTTCCCTCACTTGTGCTGAGATTATCAAAGCATCGGTCATCCAACTCTTTGCCTAAAGAAAATTTACCAGCTGGTAGAAAAGCATATCACAGAAATATTATTTCACTTTTTCAATGATTGCTTTTGCTTCCACCATTTCATCCACCATTTCCAGATATTCGGCTTTCGCAGGTACTTTAGCCACATTTTCTAAAAAACTGATCGTCGCAAACATGACTCCTTCCCAATCTTTGGAAGTAATCGAACTTGCGATCACGTGGTCTCCTGCATTGGGGAAAGCCATTTCCTTTTTCAGGTTTTCAGGTGTACCCAATTGGGTAAACATCTCTTGCATCCTAGGCACTGACACGACAAAATCCTGCTCTTTTGAGCTTTTGTAATAATAACCAAGGAAAACAGGCTGGGTGATTTTTTTAAAAGTTGCTTCGTTCATTTCACTATAAAGCAATCCCGCCAAACTGCTGTACCCATTGATATGGTAATCTTCGGACCAGTAGGCAGCTTTTTCACCTTCTCGTTTCTGATGAATCATCTTATTTTCCATCATTGTCATTTCCATCACTTTCTTGGTCCATGGCTGGAAAAATGCTTCCAACTTTTCTCCATTATCACGGATAGCCGGAGAATACACAACCACACTATGAACTTCCGGCTGCTGACTGGCAAGAAGTAAACTTAGCGCTCCGCCCATTGAAGTACCAACCACGATCACTGAATCACCGAGGCTTTTTCCGATTTGGAATGCTTCTCCTGCAGCATCTGCCAGAGACTGGGGTGTCATGTAAGCCATCCCGTTTTCTCTTCGGATTCCATGCTCGGGAAGTCGGGTGACGAAAAGATTAGCACCGAAATGTTCGGCTAAAAATCGATGAACAGGATCGCCTTCCATCGGGCTAGCCCCAAATCCATGGATGTAAATAATCGAAAAGGGAGTTTTAGTCTTATTCAAGGTATCTGCCCATTGGATGTAGGCTTCATTTCCTGGCTTGAGGCCTTTGACAGTATCTTCCCTTTGAGCTAGGTAGTCTTCAAGTTCAGCCGGGTTGGTAGGGACTTCAGGAAAATTAATTGTGATAGGCTCTCGATCCATTTTTGGGCCGAGCATGTAGACGATTACCAGGATCATCGCAAGAGCGAAAACTCCAAGGAATATTTTTTTAAGCATAATGATCAGCGTGTTTCAATAGCGGGTGAGATGGAGTCAAAGGTGATTTGAGTTCCGTTTCGCAAAAATAAGATTGTTTTCGTTTTGAGTCGCTCAAAATTTGCAGGTTCCTTCTTTAGGGTTAAAAGAAAAAAGTTTGAGGTGTTTTGAAAATCTCTCAACTCCGAAAGTTTGGTATTATCAGGAAGCTCTAATAAATATGAAATATCGGTTCCGTTTTGAAGTCCTGCAAAAGGTGCAGTCAGGATGATTGCGATGTTGGAGATATTTCTAAAATCATAAGCCGGGGCGCAGGACAATGCAAATGCTTGTCCGGGAAATTTCCCAACTTGATTGTCGCTCAGTAATTCCGGAGTAAGTTCCAATACGATTGCAAACTCCTTATACAAAACAGTGTCTGTTTCAATCGAATAGCTGGAGTTTTTGTAAGGGAAAAATTGATTCTTTAACCCAATTGCATTGGCAGATCTGGGAGCAGGACACTCCCCGAAAGGATTTTCGATCGAAGTCTCATCAAGACAAGAAACCAAAACCAGCAAAAGTAAATGGACCAATGAAACGACCAGAGTCATTTTAAAAACCTTTTTAGTGAATAGATTTTTCATTGCCGTTGATTAAATCTCTTCCGAATCTGACTTCTAATAAATTTAACTAATAAATGGTGATTGAGTTGGGAAAATGGCGATTAGATTTCAATCTTTCTGGCCTGAATTTCGTAAACCAACGAATCTGACCCTTTTCCAACGTATGAAAAAACTACTAACTCTCGTTTTGATCCTTTTTTCTGTTCAATTCCTCCATGCTCAGGAGACTGAGCCTTTACCGACTCAATCTGTTTTTGTTGAACTTGGAGGCGCTGGTTTGCCCTACAGCTTCAATTATGATTTCAGGTTTGATAAGACCAAAATGGATTCCTGGGGTATGAGAGTAGGAGCCGGAGGATACTCGGTCAGTGACGGGGAATCTTTTTTCTCAATTCCGGTGATGGTCAATAAACTGTACGGAAAAGGTCCTCACTATTTTGAATTAGGTTTTGGAGCAACTTTTTTTACCTTTTCTGACGAAAGTTATAACTATTGTGTAAATGGATACAACGATCCAGTTACCGGAGAATATATCTGCACTGAATATGAATCAGATAATTACCAGTTTATCCTTCCGGTAGATGGATCTCCCAGTATCATGGGTACGCTGAATTTTGGCTACCGTCGAGTTCCGGTTGATGGAGGATTTACCTGGAAAGTGAACCTCAACCCAATTTTCAACAACAATGGTTTTTGGCCGCTTTATGCAGGAATTGGATTTGGATATGCTTTTTGATCCTGTTCAAAAAATCTGAATTAAAGAGTGAATTGACGAAAGCTCAGATTTCAAACCCGTAATCTCTTTCAACGAGGCAAATCCTGGTTTTGTAAGCCGCATACCATTTCTCCCGGCCCAGTCGCTGAGCCAGAAGATGGTCGGTTTGCTGCTTCCAGTTTCGGATTGCATCCAAATTTGCCCAATAGCTTACCGTTATTCCCAATCCATCGCGAACGCTTTCATGTCCTAAATAGCCAGGTTGAAGTTCGGCGAGTCGCACCATTTCTTCTGCCATTTCTCCGTATCCTTCCTCAATTTCTGTTCTGAGGTTGGAGAAAATCACGGCGTAATAAGGAGGGGCAGGAGTGCGGGCTATCATGATTGATTCAGATAAGGCAAATATTCCATCCAATCTGCGGTTTGTCTGGCCAGATCTAATCCAAAAGTTTGTTCAACCAGAAATAGGGAAAGATCAATTCCCGGAGATATTCCAGCTGATGTGTAAATACATTCAGAGCTTTGGACGAATCTCAATTCAGGCTTGGGAATGCCTGAAGGTGAGACATCCTTCATGCTTTCGAAAGTACTTCGATGTGTGCAAAAAGGTCTATCATCCAGAAGGCCTAGTTTCCCTAAAATCCTGGATCCGGAACAAACGCTCATGGTCCATTCTGTTTGAGCAATGCGGGATTTGAGAAGGTCCAAAACAGGTGGCTGTTGAATGACTTTTATACTTCCAACACCACCGGGAATTACCAAAAAATCACAATTTGGTAGATTTTCCAATCCATAATCAGGAAGCACCTGAAGACCATTCACTGTCCGAATCAGACTTGCCTCTGCTCCGAAAGTGAACACTTTCAATTTTTGGTAATTGGAAAGTTGGGAGGCGACAGAAAAAACTTCAAAAGGTCCGGCAAAGTCAAGGACTTCGACATCTTCAAAAATAAAAATTCCCAAATGCTTCATATTCATTTCAAATTAGGGATTGAAGGTAATTACTTGTTTTCATAATTGCTGAACGATTTTTTTAATCATTTTTCCAGGGTTTGACAAAAGTCAAGAAATCTTCCGGAATCAATCTCAGCTTTCTGAAAGGCGTATAAATTGTAGAAATACGAGTTTGAAAAGACAATTAAGAGAAATGAAAATCAAACCAGCTATGAAAAGTAATAATTTCAAAAGACTCAGTTGGGTCTTTGCTTCCTTGCTTTCAGGGATAATATTGTTGAGCTCATGCGAAGGAGAAATGGAAGTTGTTCAGGTGATCAATGAGGAATTTCCTGAAATCGAATCGATCGAGATTGAATCAGGATTTCTTGACGTCAATTATCAGGGTAACCCAAACGCAACTATGGTGACCCTTGATGCGCTCATGGAATCAAATAACCCCGGCAGGTTCATCATTGAATACCGGGTAGAAGAAAACAAACTCATCATCGATCTGGAACAAACAGGATCTAATGGGGGCGGAAATAATCGCGGTTATCTGAATCTGACCGGTCCAGAATTCATGGTTATGAATGTCGAAGTTGGTGCTGGGGAGACAGTCATTAAAAATATTCAGGCTTCAAATTTTGAGATTAACACAGGTTCAGGGTCAGTTGATTTAGCAAATATTTCTTCACCCGCTATAGTCCTTAAAGTCGGTTCAGGTGCCATCACTGGGAATAGTCTGGTTGGAAATCTATCATTGGAGGTTTCTTCAGGCAACACTACACTTTCCAATTTATTGGGGAATATTAATGCTGTTGGTTCCAGCGGGAAACTCACACTCACGGACGTAGATGGTCTTGTCAACGCCAAATTAAGCTCGGGAAATATGGTTTTCAATTCAGTTCGCGAACTGGGACAATTGGAAATTTCTTCCGGTAACATTGATGCTGTAAATTCCGGCCTAAGCCAATTTACTGGTTTTGAGTCCTCATCCGGGAATGTAAGCATTCAGACGGCGTCTATTTTGACCGGATTTAATTATGACTTAAAGGCAGGAAGTGGCAAGGTGACAGTCGGAGAAAGTGTGTCCTCAGGTTCACTGAAAATCAATAATGGTGCACCATACACGATCATCGGAATAGTGTCCAGCGGAAATATTGTGATTAAAAATTGATCTGAATTTAACCAGAACGAAAAAACCCTGACTGATTCAGTCAGGGTTTTTCATTTATTAATGATTGTTTTTTCTTTCAAGATTTACAAAAAGGCCGAACCTTTCTTCGTAATTGAGAATGGAATTTTGATATAAGTCAATAAAATTGAAGGGGTTAAGGATGTAAAATAATATCGTCTTACTTTTGTATGCATGCAGAGTAATTTTAATAAGACTTCAAGCTTTATCTTTTTGATTTATTAGACTCTCAAACTATCCACTGGCACCTTCATCATAAGTGATTCGAAGAATGCAGGAAAAAGAAAAATAACGGTTTTCCTTATGCCGCTAAGAGTATTGACAGCAATTGCAATACTAAATAAGGAATGAATGAAAAGTTGTTTCCCTCACCTACAGACCTCGATTTTAGCTTAAATCGAGGTATTTTTTTGTGAAAAAACTTCCAATCAAACTTTAATTCTGACAGGATGTATGCCTTGATTTTGTTCTGAAGGGCAAATTATATCTTGAGTATTTCATTTTTCGTGAAGAAATGATAGATTTTTAGATGATTCAATAAATATTTTAGCCTTAAGTTGGAATTTTGGAATTATTTCTACCTTTGATTTTGTTTCAATCAAAATGCAACTCTTACTTAGCCTTCTTCCATTTTTACTTCGGCTGACTTTGGTCTTCCAAGGTCCTGCTGTGGAGGCTTTTGAGATTTCCCAAACGGATTTAATTGCTTTTTCCGGGGATGTAAACAAGGATTCAGATAATCTTCATCTTTTTTCCTCAGAACCAAGTTTCCCTCAACTAGCAAGGAAGCTAGAGACTGAGGAGAAAGAGATTGAATTTCTCGATCTGTTCATTGACAGTAGTTTCCAAACTACTTCATTTTATTACGTTGCTGACACTTCCTTATTCTATTTTGACTATAGGAAGACCCGCAATAAGCCCCATTTGTACGATCTCTTCCATTCCTGGAAGACGCATCTGAGTTGATTTTTAGCCCGATCGGGCAATGAATTTTCGGCTATTGCCGAAAAAAACCACTGCAATACTTATTGCTGGGAGGATTCATTATACACTCAGATTAAATTTTCATGAAACATACCAAGGATGCTCGTGCCAATGGCATTGAGGAGATTTTGCATGAACTCAAGCATTTTCTCCCCGCCCAGGCACCGCTTAAGGACTTTGTCCACCATAATACGCTGCATGCATTTCAGCATATGCCCTTTCATCAGGCTCTGAAGCAAGCAGGAACTCAATTTGGATATAAAGGCTATTTGCCACTTGAGGAATATCGGGCTCTCTACAGGGCTGGAAAAATAAGAGGAGAAATACTCCAAAACGTACTCATAGATCATTTTGGAGAAAGAGAGGCTAATGACTGGATCATTAAGCTTCTCGACCAAAAATCAACTCCTGAGGTTTCCTCAAAAGTGGGATCTTTCAGAGGTCACTGGAGGTCCGACTATCATTTCAATCTTGATAAGGTTACACACCCCTTTCTATTCAGAATCCTATCTGCCTACTTGGATCAGGGAATTTCCATCTGGTCTTTCCCCGGGAATTCAGATGGATTTTTGAATGCGATTCGGGCTATTCAGAAAGAAAGCTACTCTTCAATTCTGAAAACCACCCGTGCAAAAAATCTCCTTTTTGATCCTGAATTAAGCCTTGAAAAGGTGTTGGAAATCCTGGTCGGAAATCCGAATGGATACGGTTGGTACCTGTTTGATCAGCAATTTGCTCATCCGGGTTGGTCGGGGATGGTTTCGGTGCTGGAAAGTCAACCGGAGTCATTGCTTGATTCCAAAACGATTACACTTCAGGACTTGATCCTTTTCGAATGTCTTTTGGAAATAGATGCATTGGATCAGAAATTTGGTGAAAACTGGATTCCAATAGGGATCAGATTTCCTGTGAAAACTCAGGATTTATTCATCACCAGTCCTTTTGAGCAGCAAGATCTGATGCTTCAAATGTGGCAAGAAGCGTATGAGTGGAGCTATTACGATGAAGTTTTGGCTGGCATCAGTTACGTGAAGCCGATGGTGCAATCACCGGATACTCCTAGTTTTCAGGCGATGTTTTGCATCGATGATCGCGAATGTTCGATCCGTAGACATTTAGAATTGCTGGATCCTGCCTGTGCTACGTACGGTACGCCTGGTTTCTTCAATGTGGAATTCTACTTCCAGCCTGAGTTTGGCAAGTTTCACACGAAAGTTTGTCCTGCCCCGATGACTCCGAAGTACCTGATCAAAGAAACTGCAGATCATAAAAAACTTGCAACGGACGCTCATTTCAATCAGACGAGTCACTCACTAATCCGAGGCTGGGTAAGTGCCCAGACTTTAGGGTTCTGGTCAGCCTTGAAGTTGGTGAGCAACATATTCCGTCCATCCTCATCTGCCCTGGAAGTTTCTTCTTTCAAGCATATGGATCCCAATGGAACTCTTACCATCGAATATGAAGGAGTTGAGGAAGGTGGACTTCAAGTAGGATTTAAGATCACCGAAATGGCTGATCGGGTAGAAGGATTGCTGAAAAGTATCGGTCTGTTGGATAAGTTTTCACCGATCATATACATGATTGGTCACGGTGCTTCCAGTATCAATAACACCCATTATGCAGGATATGACTGTGGAGCTTGCTCAGGTCGCCCCGGTTCGGTCAACGCCCGGGTGATTGCACACATGGGAAATGATCCTAGAGTTCGTGAAATCTTAGCTTCAAGAGGAATTTTAATTCATGAATCCACCCAGTTTCTGGGAGGATTGCATGATACGACTAAGGATGAAATCATGTTTTATGATACCGAGATCCTGAGTGATTCCAACGCGATGTTACACCGCATAAATCAGGAGCTATTTGCACAATCTCTGGATGTGAACGCAATGGAGCGATCCAGAAGATTTGCGACCATTTCAAAATCCAAATCCCTCGATTCACTTCATGAAAAGGTAAAAAAGAGAGCTTTTTCTCTTTTCGAACCTCGACCGGAATACAATCACGCGACGAATAGTCTTTGCATTGTTTCCAGAAAATCGACGATAAAAGGGCTTTTCCTTGACAGGAGAGCATTCCTCAATTCATACGATTACCGAAAAGACCCGGAAGGAATTGCTTTGACCAGGATTCTGGGTGCAGCAGCGCCGGTCTGTGGCGGGATCAATCTGGAGTATTATTTCTCCAAAATGGACAATGAAAAGCTCGGAGCCGGCACCAAACTCCCACACAATGTCATGGGCCTGATCGGTGTGGCAAATGGAGCAGACGGTGATTTGAGGACTGGTTTACCCTACCAAATGGTGGAGATCCACGATCCAATCCGATTGATGCTCATAGTAGAGCATGAGCCTGAGGTGGTGATGAATGTGCTTTTGAAAAATCCTGCTACGTACGAATGGATCAAAAATTACTGGGTTCATTTCGTGGTGCTGGACCCAAGGACTAAAGCATTTAATTATTATCGCGATGGCGGCTTTGTGAAGTACAATCCAAAAGCTAAAATCTCTCAAATCGAACATTTGAAGGATACCCTGATGAGCTCTGATGAGAATCTTCCTGTTTACCTAATCGACTCACTTTGATGGAACTATCAGCCTGGATTCAATTCATGATTGGGATACCTCTCGTGGGTTTTGTGATAAGCTTGTTGGTGCCTGAGCAAAAAGAGCATTTGCTTTCCCGGGTTGCCTTCTATACTGCCGGTTTGAATCTGCTCAGCGTTTTTGTGTTCCTCATTTTTTGGGGAATCCAAGGATTTGAAACACTCAATCTGAAAGAGTTTACCTTGTATAAAACGGACGATTTTGAGTTTCTGATTGACTTCTTCTTCGACCGGATAGGTGCTGTATATGTGGTTATGGGTGCGCTTTTGACGTTTCTGATTACGTTCTACAGCCGATATTACCTGCACCGTGAGGGCGGATACAAGCGGTTTTTCAATACCGTGTTGTTCTTCTATTTGGGATACAACATCACGGTTTTGGCCGGAAACTTTGAGACGCTTTTCGTGGGGTGGGAGATTTTGGGGCTTTCCTCATTTCTCTTGGTGGCTTTCTATCGTGAAAATTACCTTCCAACCCGAAACGCAATCAAGGTTTTCTCCATCTATCGAATCGGTGATGTGGGAGTTATTCTGGCCATGTGGGCGAGCCATCACCTTTGGCACGAGAATGTGACTTTCCTCAAACTGAGCAATGCTGAATTGGTGCATGAGCATTTGATGGGACATTCGGGCGTGGGGCTTTTCATTTCGGTAATGTTGCTTTTGGCAGCTGCTGCCAAATCCGCACAGTTTCCATTTAGTTCCTGGCTTCCACGAGCGATGGAAGGACCCACTCCATCTTCGGCGATTTTCTACGGTTCTCTTTCGGTTCACTTAGGTGTTTTCTTGTTGTTGAGAACTTTTCCTTTCTGGGAAAATCAAATCGTCGTAAGAGTAATCATTGCTTTGATAGGTTTGACTACAGCGATCCTCTCCACCATGATTGCCCGGGTGCAGACTTCCGTCAAAACTCAGATTGGTTACGCTTCTCTGACACAGATCGGCATTATGTTCATCGAGGTGGCAGCTGGATTGGAATTGTTGGCTTTGATTCACTTCATGGGAAACGCTTTCCTCAGAACCTATCAATTGCTGGTTTCTCCATCGATTGTCAGCTACCTGATCAGAGAGCAGTTTTATGGATTTGTGCCAAAGGCTAAAGACGCAAAGACGGGATTCACTTCCAAGCTCAAGCTTTCCTTCTACATCTGGAGTCTGAAAGAATGGAATCTGGACAAATTGATCAATAGAATGGTGTTCAGGCCATTCAAAAACATCGGTCATAAGCTTGATTTCCTGACTTACAAGACTGTTCTGTACTATTTCCTCCCGAGTTATTTGATTGGTATCGGCCTTTTAATTATTGGCTATAAGATTCCTACAAGTATCCATACATACCTTCCTTTCATCTTTTCATTCATCGCATTATTGATGGTATTGAAGGCATTTTCGGAAAGAAGGTCTGCGAGATTGAGCTGGACTTTGCTGATCATGAACCATTTATGGATGGTATTGGCGATCGCAGAGAATGAGCTCTTCGCCTGGGACGAGATAGCAATCTACATGAGTGGAGTAGTAGTATTTGGTCTGAGTGGCTTGTTGATTATTACCTATCTCAAGCGTGAGACAGGACAATCGGGTCTCTTCGAATATCAAGGCTATGTAAAGCACTATCCTGTATTGTCATTCCTATTCCTGATCAGCGCATTGGGACTGATGGGCTTTCCTATTTCTCCTACGTTTCTGGGCGAGGATCTTCTCTATTCGCACATCGGTGACGATCAGTTTTTGCTGGCCTTGTTTGCCGCAATCGCATTTGTCATGGAAGGGATTGTGACTATGAGAATCTTCGCACGGCTATTTATGGGAAGTAAAAAGCCAACGCTTCATTTCGAAACAAAGAACTCTGAAAAGCGAAGTTTTTCAATTAGTTCTATTTCAACCAATGGAAGGATATCGTCTTCCAAAGATCAACTCAATTAATCAATCAACTGTGTAAAAGGGTAATTCCTTTTCCTTCTAAAAATATTCTAAAAATGAAACACACTCCAAAACTCCAAATACCAAAAGACGGTTGGGCAGGGTTAAAGCAAAATTTCACCTCAGATGCCTCAGCGGGATTTGTTGTATTTCTATTGGCGATGCCACTAAGTTTGGGTATTGCAAAAGCATCTGATTTTCCTCCGATCATGGGTCTTCTGACTGCGATCATTGGTGGTATTCTGGTCAGTTTAATTTCAGGTTCAAGGTTGACAATCAAAGGCCCTGCTGCTGGTTTGATTGTAGTGGTGGCAGGTTCTGTTGCTGATTTCGGTGGTGGAGAGGCTGGCTGGAAGCTGGCGCTTGGTGCCATGGTAGTAGCCGGTTTGGTTCAGATCCTTTTCGGGGTTTTCAAGTTGGGTAAACTGGCCGATATCTTTCCTCTTTCTGCCATTCACGGCATGTTGGCGGCGATTGGTATTATCATTATTGCGAAGCAAATCCCGATTCTACTGGACGTAAATCCTGATTTGTACAAAGGGCTGAGCATTGCAGAGATGATCACTTCGATTCCAAAGTTTATTGCAAATTTTGATCCTCGTGCTACTATGATTGGCTTGTATAGCCTTGCGATCATGTTGGGTTGGCCATATCTGAAAGATTTCAAATTGGGAAAAATCCCAGCTCCACTTATGGTTTTGATTGTGGCTATTCCTTCCGAACTCGCGATGGATTTTGCTCATACAGAGCCTCCTTACGCCTTGCTTCACATTGGGAATCTTGTCGAAAATGTGAATTTCAACGCTGATTTCTCAGGAATTTCTCAAACAGGAACTTTCATCAAATACGTGATCATGTTTGCTTTGGTGGGAACTCTTGAATCTTTGCTGACTGTAAAAGCAATCGACATGGTGGATCCTTTCAGAAGAAAGTCTAATAACGACAAGGATCTGATTGCTGTCGGTGTTGGAAATACGTTTGCAGCCCTTTTAGGTGGTATGCCTATGATTTCTGAAGTTGCTCGTAGCTCTGCGAATGTGAACAGCGGAGCAAAAACCCGTTGGGCAAACTTCTTCCATGGTTTCTTCATCCTGGTTTTCGTTTTGGTTGCAACTCCCGTGATTGAGATGATTCCTAATGCTGCACTTGCCGCGATGCTAATCACCGTGGGTATCAAATTAGCACATCCAAAAGAGTTTGTAAATACGTTCCGGATCGGAAAAGAGCAGCTTGCCATCTTCCTCGTGACGATTGCTTTCACGATTTTCGAAGATTTGCTCATCGGTATTGCCGCAGGTATAATTCTGAAAATTGTAATCCACTTGTTTCATGGTGCTCCCATCAGTTCTCTCTTTAAAGCTCCAACGCTCGTTTCATTTGAGGGAAATGAATACCTGGTAGAAATCGACAAAGCTGCGATCTTCTCTAATTTCCTGGGAATTAAGACCAAGCTTGAAGCAATTCCTGCAGGTTTCAATGTGACGATCGACTTGAAAAATACCAAGGTGGTGGATCACTCCGTCATGGAGAATATTCATCATTTTAAACATGAATACGAAGAACTCGGAGGTCATGTCAAGATCATCGGACTGGATAAACACACGCCGGTTTCGGACCATCATCTGGCTGCCAGAAAAGTAGCAGCTACTTCAAAATAAATCATTCTCTATTTCAAACCTGAATAACCTGCTCCGGGCTCTCTTTGAGGTGCCCCGGAGTCTTGTTGGTTTTCCGGAACGAAAAAGTCATGAAAAGCTACTTAAAATACCTCCTCATTGGATTAATTCTGGTGATGGGTAAAGTCGGACAAGTTTCCGCACAAGGAGACGCGGAACTGAAAGTGTTCCTCAACGAAGAAAAAACACGGTACATCAAAGGCACAGGACTGGCACAGATCTGGGTGAGATATACGGATTTCAACCCGGGTTCTACAGTCTTTGGTACAGCCAAAGAAAATGGGTTTGATGTTGGATTGAGAAGAGTTCGCTACCAGGTCATGGGTCAGGTGACGGATCATATATTCGTATACACCCAGTTTGGGATCAATAGTTTTGGATCACTTTCCGGTCGAAAGCCGGGACTTTTCCTGCATGATGTCACCGCTGAATATGCGGTTGTTCCCAAGAAGCTAACAATCGGAGCAGGACTTCATGGCTGGAATGGGACCGTTCGCTATTCTTCTTCTTCTGTCGGAAGTATTCTGGGGCTGGATCTGCCGTTTATCGAAGAATCCACCAATGATGTCACCGATCAATTTGTGAGAAAATTGGGTGTTTATGCCAAAGGCCAACTCGGTGGCTTGGATTATCGGTTTTCGGTTTCCAATCCTTTCCCAGTCCAAACTGCTTTGACACCAGTTCCAACATTACCGGAAGGAGTATCAAATACTGCCTATTACAGTACTGCTGCACCAGCTGTGAATTATCAGGGCTACCTGATGTGGCAGTTTTGGGATAAAGAAAGTAACCAGATTCCCTACATGGTCGGTACTTATTTAGGCAAAAAGAAAGTCCTGAATATCGGAGGAGGATTTGCGACACAAGATCATGCGATGGAGTATCGGGAATCCTCCCAAGGGCCAAAAATCCAACAAGCAAGCAAGCAGTTTGGATTGGATGTGTTCTATGATGCTCCGATCAATTCCGAAAAAGGAACAGCTCTGACTGCCTATGCGGCTTATATCGATTATGATTTTGGACCAAACTACCTGCGAAATGGCGGTGCAATCAATCCTGCAAACGGGGTAAATTCTCAGGGAACTTTCAACGGTCCCGGAAATAATTTCCCCCTGATCGGAACAGGTAACGTCTACTACACCCAATTCGGATATCTGATGAAAAATGATTTGCTCGGAAAGCTCGGTACCCTTCAGCCTTACGCGCAACTGATCATCTCTGATTACGAACGTGTTGAAAATCCATTTGCAGTTTATGATATCGGAATCAACTGGCTTCAAATGTCACATAGATCCAAGCTTTCTCTTGACTACCAAAGTCGGCCAATTTTGGCAGAAGGGGAACATGAAAAATTAGTTGCAAATGCCTCAGATTCCAGAAAAGGAATGCTTGTGTTGCAATACCAATTTGCTTTTTGAATAGCTGATATCCCCGGGAGTTTCTCTCGGGGTTATTTTCTTATGTAGCTGATTTACTTTGGGTTTAAAGCCATTCTAAAAGGTCTTTACTTTAAATAAATCTGTTTAAGTCAATCTTAAGATACTCCTAAGAATGGGCAAAGAAACAGGCGGCTACCTTTAATTAATCACCCTAAAAATCGATTGTATGAATGAGAAAATAAACCGAATGGAATTTCTGAAATCTCTTGGTTTCAAAGGCGCATCACTTTTGGCAGTCTATTGCGCCATACCTGCACTCAGCAGCTGTATCAATGAAAGTATGGATTCTGCTCCTTTAGTTATTGACTTTGCTCTGGACCTCAGCGATCCGACTTTTTCGAAGTTGAATACAGTGGGAAATTATGTAGTTCAGAATGGGATCGTAATTGCCAGAATTTCAACCACAGAATTTGCAGCTGTCACTCAGGTATGTTCCCATGAAGGAAAAAGGAAAGTCAATTTTACCTCGGGAGAATTTTATTGCCCAGAGCATGGGGCGAGATTTGATACTGACGGGAAAGGGCTGAACTCAAAAGGCTCCAAGGGTCTCAAAACCTACAAAACCGAGTTGACAGGCACATCTCTCAGAGTATTTTCCTGATCATGAGCCCGAATATTAAAAAGATCCTGTTGGCAATTTTACTGGCCGGTCTGATCGGGATGCTTTGGATTCCCAAGTCTATGGCGCAGGATGACTTGCTGGCAATGCTCGAAGAGGATCAATCGAAAGAACCGATTTACACTCTTGCGACTTTCAAAGCTACCAGATTGATCAATGGTCAGACCATCGAGACAATCTCAAAAAAGCATCTCAACTTCTGGATTTCTCACCGATTTGGGGCAGTCAACAGCGGATTCATTGCCAATTTCTTCGGCTTGGATGAGGCAAAAATCAGGCTTGGATTGGAGTATGGAATCACAGATAAATGGCTGATCGGAGCGGGGAGAAGCTCGTTGGAAAAGACCTATGACTTCTACACCAAGTACAAGCTACTGAGGCAATCCAACAAGTTTCCGATAACGCTTACCGGATTGGCAGGCTGGAGTATCAATACGATGGAAACAGGTTATGTAATGGAATCCGGTGCGGAAATGCGATTCAACGATAACCTGGAGCGGTTCGGTTATTGGGGGCAAGCGTTGATAGCCAGGAAGTTTAATGAAAATCTTTCTCTTCAATTGATGCCAACTTTAATTCACTACAACAAAGTGGAGCATTCCTCTATTGACAATAATTTGTTGGCTTTGGGAGTGGGAGGCAGGTACAAAATCACAAAAAGATTTACCATTTCCGGAGAGTATTACAAGGCATTTTCTGATCCAGGAGCGTATGAGGCTGCAACAGGAAATGAATATCCCTACCACGATGCCATCTCCATCGGAGTTGATATTGAGACAGGCGGACACGTATTTCAATTGCACTTCACCAATTCCAGAGGAATGATCGAAAAGCATTTCATCGGGCAGACGGTCGGTTCATGGGAAGATGGTGACATCTACTATGGATTCAACATTGCGAGAACCTTCAGCTTTGACAACACGGCCAAACACAAAGACAAATGAAATCGAGCATGACTAAAACGTCACACACTGGGATGATTATCAGTAATGCGAGATTCCATGTGGCCTTAAAGAAAAATTATAAACACATGAAAATTCAATGGTTAATACTTGTTGCAGGGTTTCTGTTATTCTCTGGATATTCTCAGGGACAAACCTTGTTTTCCACGGCTACTGGTGAAGTTTCATTCTTCTCAGAAACACCTTTGGAAAATATTGAAGCAGTCAACAAAAAGACGGGATGCATCATCAATGCTACCTCCGGAGAGCTTGCTGTTCAGATGAGAATCACCGATTTCAACTTCCCCAACAAGCTCATGCAGGAGCATTTCAATGAAAATTACCTTGAAAGTGAGAAATACCCAACGGCCGTATTCAAGGGAAAATTCAAAGAACAAGTTGACCTTCAAGTTGAAGGGACATACCCTGTTACGGCTGATGGAAGTATGACTATTCACGGTGTGACTAAGCCCGTTTCAATCAAAGGAACGGTCATGTCCTCCGGAAATCAGCTTAAGCTGGATTTCAAATTTCAGGTAAAACCTGAAGATTATAAAGTAGAGGTTCCTTCACTTGTAGTGACCAAAATCGCCGAAAACCTGGACGTAAGCGGCAAAATGACTTTAGTAAAAAAATAGAAGGTTGAATTGGTTTTTTTATAAAAAGGAAGTCAGGTGGCTTCCTTTTTTTTTATGAAAAATTCTTCAAAATGTTTTTATAACCACAAAAGGCACAAAATTCAAAAAGAACATGGCTCGCCACGTCGCGACAGTGCCACGATTAATAGCTCCCGCAAAAGCGCAGTGAAAAGGGCCAAGTAATAAATATTTTACCACAAAGAGCACAAAGTTCACAAAGGGATAAACATAGGTTTGTTTCACAACTCCCCAATTTATTATTCAAGTTCCTCGCATTTCTCCAATGAGAAAATCTTATAAAAAATGGTGGAATTAGCCGGCAGCATTCGGCGAGTTGAGATGTTTCTGGTTAGGGTAATGCCTTGGGGAATTTATGGTTTTAAAACAGCCGATCAAGCCGTTAAGAAAATGGGTTAGTTCCCGAAGTGCAACGAGGGAAATCCACCCATTTTTAGGTTTGATCAAGGTTTGAAAATCAAATAGCCTCGAATGTCCCTTTCAATTCAAAACTTCGCCTATTTGAAATAAATTACCAGGCATTAAGGTTTTGGGTTACTTTTTGCCTTCAAAAAGTGACGACGAAAAAAAAATAAATCTGGGATTGAATTAAAGAAAAGGCTTAATCCTGAATTTGATTTTACTTTCAAAAGTTACCGAAGTGAAGACACTTCCGGCGGCATCAGAAAGTTGAATTGGTTTTATTTATAAATAGGGAAGCTAAAAAGTTTCCCTTTTTTTTTGGAAATGGTAGGGAAAGACCTCCAAATCAAAATGTTTTTTTTAAATGCAAACCCCAATTCACTCTTTTGAAAAATCTCCCAAAACCAATAAATTCAGTAGCTGAGAACGAGGGTTTTTGAATCAGCATTTTTACTTGATATATTTTTAAAAAGCAGCATATGAAAATCAAGTTTGACCGTCTGGCAAATCTGCTTCAGCGACAGTATGAAGCCATCACCCAAAATCACCGGGATATCCCTTTTTCCTTGAGAAACCCAAATGGGAACGAGAGAGTTTTTGGAGGCAATGTGCCTGAATTTACTTTGGTCTTAAAAAATGACCAGGGAATTGCCGCTCTGAGTACCATGGATCAGGATCTGATTGCGAGAGCTTACTTGCTTGATGATATTGAAGTGGAAGGCGATATTATGAAAGTTCTTGCGCTTCGGGATTTATTCTCAGATAAGAAGGGATTCAATTTCATTTGGCGGTTCATCCAGCCATTTCTTTTTGGTCAAGTGAAAAGTGATAAGAAATGGATCTCGAAGCATTATGATATCGAAGAAGATTTTTTCCTGCACTTTCTCGACAAAAAACACCGGGCCTATTCCCAGGCGGTTTTTGCCCATGATGATGAAGCTCTGGAAGACGCCGAAACGCGGAAGTTTGAATTTGCACTCGAAGCCGTCAAGGCAAAACCCGGTGACAGGATTTTAGAAATCGGTGCGGGTTGGGGCTCATTTGTCGAATTTGCCGGTAAAAAAGGGATTCACGTCACCTCATTGACCATTTCCAACCGTTCCAAAAACTATGTCCAAAATATCATCGACGAGCAAAGCCTGCCCTGCAAAGTCCTGCTGGAGCATTTCCAACAGCATGATCCGGGTTTCAGGTACGATGCCATTGTCAATTGCGGAGTTACCGAGCACCTTCCGGATTATGCAGGTTCGCTGAAACAATACCAGAGACTTTTGAAACCGGGCGGATATTTATACCTGGATGCGAGTGCAGATAAGGTCAAAAATTCCCACGGGACTTTTATGAATAAGTATGTTTTTGAGGGAAATGGCCATCTGATGGTCTTACATGATTACCTGGCGAAAGCAGCGAAGACGCCCTTTTTACTCAGAGGAGTTTGGGATGATCGACACAATTATTACCTCACTTGCCGGGAATGGGCCAAGCGCCTGGATGAAAACAGGGAAGCCATTGAGCAGAGATGGGGGAAAGCCCTTTATCGGACATTCCAGCTTTATTTATGGGGAAGTGCAGAGGGATTTCAATCCGGGGCTATCGGGGCGTACCGGGTTGTCTTGCAATTGCCTGAATAGTTATCCTGCTTCCAGCAGGAACATTTCTCGCAACGGCGCAAAGTCGCCACAACTTAAAGCCCCCGCAGAGGCGCAGAGGCGCAGATTCGGTGATATCAGCCTGAAGGGCTGACATTGTAATAGCCTGGGGTGGAGCTTGCGGAACCCCAGGTAAAAAGAATAGCAATTCGAATGTTTTTTGGCCGATTCAATTTCAAAATCCAATTTCAGGTGTGGCCAAAAACAGGTAATGTTGATTTTTTAACCACATGCAAAGTCTAAAATGAAATGCCTCGCAACGGCGCAAAGTCGCTACGGTTCAAAACTCCCGCAAAGGCGGTGAGCCGCAGAGAAAAACACCTGATTTTAAAATGACCATCCTCTCTTTTGTTGTCTTTTGTTCCTTTGTGGTAAAAAAAAATATAACCACAAAAGAAACAAAGGTTACAAAGAAAATTGCTCACCACGGCGCAAAGTCGCTACGACTAAAGGCTCCCGCAAAGGCGCAGAGGCGCAGAAGTTTTATTGGAATCAGGTTTTCCGCTTTTTCTTCAATCTTATGTCTTAAATCTTACGTCCTAAATCCTTTCTCCGTGCGACTCTGTGCCTCCTCTGTGTCACTCCGTGTAACTTACCGTGGTAAACTCTCCAACACCAACCTCACCAACTCCGCCTTATCACCATTTGGAATCCAGCGGGACACAATCACCAGGTCATTTTCCTGATCCACATAGATCATGTTGGTTCCGGCTCCGATATGCAAAAAAGCCGTTTTCGGAGCTGCAGGAACTTCCTTCAGGTCGTTATTCAGGAAATAATTCATATATCCATAACCCGGTTGTGCAGGGGTAGGAGTGCGGGACTTTTCGATCCAACTTGTCGGGATCAATTGCTTTCCATTCCAGTTTCCATTTCGCAGAGTCAGATACCCGAAGCGCGCCTGATCCCAAGCAGAAAGCATCATTCCGCCTCCCCAGTGCGAACCTCCGCTGACGGATTGGATGATTTGTCCGTCTAGGATTACAAATGAGTTTTCATAACCTGTCCATCTCCAGGTATCGCTTGCCCCGATCGGATCCATGATTTTTTCTTTCAGGACATGCGGCAATGGCTTTCTCCAAACATTCAAAAGCGCCAAAGCAAGTACGTTTACCCGAGTATCATTGTATTCATAAGCCGTGCCCGGAGCATTTCTTGGTCTGGATCTCCATTCTTTGGTTTCACCGCTTGGACGATCCGCCCAGTCAGGTTTGCCCCAAAGGCTTCCTTCCCAATCAGAGGTCTGTCGAAGCAAATCATCCCAACGGATGGTTCGATTATGAGGCGTGTCAAAAAGCTCAAACACATCATCTTCCATCAAATGATCCGCCTTGTTCATCATCGCACGCACCGGATCAAAAGGATAAATCGGCGCCATGTAAGGATAAACCAGGTCTTTTTCACTCTTGATCAAACCCGCTTCCACAGCCAAACCCGCTGTGGTGGAAAGAAGACTTTTTGCAACGCTGAAAGTCAGATCCACACGCTCAGGTTCTCCCCATTGACCGACGACATAGCCTTTGTAGATAATCAAACCGGAAGCCGGACCGCGGGTTTTGGACGGGCCAACAGGATATCCAAAAGGTTCCCGACCGAAAGCACTTTCATAATGCGCGATTTTCAGGTTTCGATTCTCTTTGCTTTCATGCGCGATTGCAAACTCAATTGCCTGCTTCACTTTCGCTTCATCCATCCCGAGAGCGGATGGAGTTTTGGTTTCCCAGTTATTCTTTTCCGGGAAATAGGTCTGCGCCGTCAAGTTGAAGGAAAGGAAGAAAAGGAGCAGCAAGCTGAAAATCGGGTTTTTCATGGATGGGTGAGTTTACTGCGATTTTACGCATTTTTTCCATCAGAACATTGCTCGTTACTGCGTATGGAATTATAGCTCCCGCAAAGGTGCCAGGACTAATAACTCCCGCAAAGGCGCAGAGGTGCAGGAGTCTCATTTGGTAGTCAGGAGGTTGGCTTGTTCTTAAATTCTGTGACTTAAATCTTTTCTCCGTGTAACTCCGTGTCTTCCTCTGTGTATCTCCGAGTAACCTAAAGCCCATCCCTCGCAACGGCGCAAAGTCGCTACTATAAATTGCTCCCGCAAAGGCGCAGGAGCCGCAGAGAAAACAATCTGATTTTAAAATGACCCTCTCTTCTTTTGTTATCTCTTGTGCCTTTGTGGTCAAAAAAATATAACCGCAAAGGCGCAGAGAAAAAAGCCTGAAGGGCTGACATTGAAGTAGCCTGGGGTGGAGCTTGCGGAACCCCAGGTAAAAAGATTAATAATTCGATATTTTTTTGGCCAATTCAATGTCAAAACCTATTTCAGGTATCGCCAAAAACAGGTAATGTTGAACTTAAAGCCAGAAACAAAGTTCACAAAGAAAATTGGAGAGCATGAGGTTGATTTATATTTAGGTCTTAAATCTCATGTCTAAAATCTTACGTCTTAAATCTTGACTATGGAAGATCAGAAAATATACATCATCGGCGCCGGCATATCCGGACTTGTGGCTGCAATCGAACTCGAGAAAGCAGGTTTCACTCCCGTGATTCTGGAGAGTTCTGGCGAAATAGGCGGCCGCATGAAAACAGACAGCGTCGATGGATTCCTGCTTGACCATGGTTTTCAGGTTCTCAATACAGCCTATCCAGAAGCTAAAAAATACCTGGACTTTGGACAACTTCACCTGAAAAACTTCGATCCCGGAGCAGTGATTTTTGACAAAACAGAATCCTACATCATCACAGATCCCCTGAGAAATCCCCTGAAAATCGTCGGAATGGCGTTTTCTAAGGTTGGGACTTTTTTGGATAAAGTGAAAATGTTTACCCTTACCCAAGAACTGAAGAAGAAGTCAAACGAGGAGATTTTCAAAGAACCTTCCGTCCCAACTCTTCAGTATTTAAAGAATTACGGGTTTTCGGATTTGGTGATCACCAATTTTTTCAAGCCATTTTTCCGCGGGATTTTTCTGGAAAAGCACCTGAATACCTCTTCCCGAATGTTTGAGTTTATCTTCAAAATGTTCTCCTTGGGAAATGCAGCTGTGCCTGCCAAAGGAATGGGGGAGATCCCCAAAATGCTCCGGTCCCAGCATAGCAAAACCCAGATTTTCTTCAACTCTCTCGTGAAGCAAGTCGTGGGAAAAAGTATTCATCTGGCCAACGGAGATATTATCGAGGCGGACCGGATCATCATCGCAACTCAGCCGGATCATGTGATGCCTCAGCTGCAGGGACAATTTCCACCGGCACAGAAAGTCATCAACTTATATTTTTCACTGCAGAGAAGTTTCATGGCGCGGCCGATGATCGGCTTACTTGCCGGAGAGGGATATTTGGTCAATAACCTGGTCTTTATGGACGACGTGTCGGACGCCTATTCACCAACCGACAGATCCTTACTTTCCGTGACGGTTTTGGAGACTACACTGAGCGAGAAAGAACTGATCAAGGCGGTGCAATTAGAACTGGAACTGATATCAGGAGTGAAGGCGGATTATTTCAAGTTCCTCAAATCCTACTACATCAACTATGCCTTGCCGGCAGTGGACGACCTGAAATACAGCATCGCCTCAACCGAGTGCAAGATCACAGATCATGTCTATCTGGCGGGGGATTACTTGCTGAACGGCTCCATCAACGCAGCCATGACTTCCGGCAGAATCGCGGCTGAGGCGGTGATTCATTCGTATATGCGGACGCATTGAGGGAATTTAAAGTTTAAAATGGGGAATTAGAAATGAGGAATTAAGAATGAGGAATTAGAAATGATTGTTCGATTGACCTCAGTAACTTTTTTCCAGTAACTTTCTTACCTATATTTTTATTTTCAATTCTAAGCGTCCCCCAAATCCAAGTTCAACGATCTTTTGTAATGTGGATATTCGAGCTTCTTTAATGTTATTTTCAATTTTAGAAATGTATGATTTTGTTGTTCCAACTTTCTCTGCAAGCTGTTCTTGCGTCATCCCTAATTCTAAACGAGTATCATGAATGAGCGCACCAATCTTGAAAGCTTCATATCCAGCTTCAAGCTCATCACGTTCTTTGGTTCCACGCACACCGTAATTCTTTTCTTTAAACTCCTCAAGAGTCATCAAGTCTTTATTTGTTGTTTTCATATTCTGCTTTTATTTTAAGTGAAGTGGACAGTCGACTGTCGTCTGTTGACCAGATTATCCGCTTCTCAAAGCTCTATTTTAGCAATACTGGCACAGAAGCGGATAATCATCTTATTTTCATTTACTTTTTCCAAAGATTTGGAAGAAACTTTTCGTGCAGCAAAACTCTCCAGGTAGACCAGTCGTGTCCGCCATATCCACCGCTATAATATTCGTAGTCAATTTTGTGATTGTCAAGCGCATCGGTCAGTCCTTTGACCCGTGTCCCAAAATTTCCCTTTTCTTCTTCCGTTCCCTGACCCACAAATAGGTAATCTACTTTATCGTTTACATTAGGATCATTGAGAAAGGCAGACAAAGTAGTTTCTGCCTCGCTGTCACTGGCACTGAGAATGCCGAAATTGGCAAACAAATCCAATGATCGAAACCCAACAAACATACTGTGACGGCCTCCCATGGAGAGTCCTGAAATGGCTCTTCCTTTTGGAGTTTGGATGGTGCTGTAGTTTTCATCCACCAGCGGAATGACATGATTTCTGAGTTCTTTTTCGAAAAGGTCAAAAGTCAATTCAGTGTGTTGGGGATGATTTCGGTGAATGACCTGATTGTTGGGAATGGCAATGATCATGGGTTTAGCTTTGCCTTCGGCTAATAAGTTGTCCAAGATGAAATTCACCCGACCGTCATAGATCCAGTTGGAGGGCAATTCACCGCTTCCACCCAAAAGGTACAAAACAGGATATTTCTGATTGGAATCATACCCAGGCGGCGTATAGACATACATTTCACGCTCACCCTGAGTCACATCCGAATGATAGACATGGCGGGTTACATTTCCGTGAGGGACATTTTTGGCATCGTAATAAGCTGGTCCATCTCCATTCACAATCAACTGACTGTAAGGTGGCATGGCTGTAAATGCCGCTTGAGAATTGTTGGGATCGGCGACCTGAACACCGTCGACATTCAGATGATAGGCATACATATTCGGTCTGAGCGGCCCAACTGTCAGCGTCCAAATTCCATCTTCTCCTTTGGTAAAAGGCACTTGCTCGTTTCCTTTTCCCAACGCGATAAGCAATGCTCCACCGGCCAATTTTACCTCCTGAGCATTTGGAGCTTTTAACCTGAAAGTCACCGTTCGGTCGTCATGTGCTTCTGGAGAATTAAGCGGAGCACTAAAAGGAATCAACCCTTCGGTGTTTTTCTGAGGATTGTAATCAAGATTGACATTTGCCTGCTGCGCCATCGTGAACAAGGGCAGTGCACAAAGCAGAACAAGGATCAAGGAGGAAGAAGAGTATTTAGATCGAGGATGGATCATGGTCTTTGGATAGGTTAAAGAGATTCTTAAGATAATGGATCAAAGTCAGGTATCGGCAAATCTGAACCTTTAAAAAAAAAACAGGAATGGTCATCTTGTTCTGAGCTCGATTGGTGAGCTCGGTTGGTGAGCATGTCGAACCATGCCGAGTGGACGACCTGAAATACAGCATCGCCTCAACCGAGTGCAAGATCACGGATCATGTCTATCTGGCGGGAGATTACCTGCTGAACGGTTCCATCAACGCAGCCATGACTTCCGGCAGAATCGCTGTGGAAGCGGTAATTCATTCTTATATACGGACGGATTGAGGGGAATATTTAAAGAAAAATTGTTGACTTGGATTACAGGATTGAGTCAAACCTAAGTCAATAAATTGCTTACTAACTATAGTAATATTTGTGATTTCAGTAATTTTTTTAACGGTTTGGCGCAGTGGAGTATTTTTAGCACAAATGTTCATTAGAAGCACAAATCTTGAACCTTGTATTAACTTTCATAGAAGCACTTAACCCGCTTTAGAGCCAAAAGCCTGTTATGGGCTGACCTTTTAGCCACAAAAATTAAATATTTTAGATAAAACATCATTGTAAGAATTCAATATTTTAGAGTTAATTTCTCTTTCATAAGTTTTAATATTGTTTAACTTGAATTCATCATTTGAAACACAGTTCGTCAAATGGTCTGTTAGATTATCAATGTTAATTGCCATATTTTTGTGCAGTTCTATATCTACATGTTGAATTAGGTCAAGAAAGCCTTTTCTGAGGTTGGATTGCTCAAGTTTAATAAAGTTAATTATTTCAATTTTTTCTTCTTCAACTATATCCGATTTATTTAACATTGATTTTAACTCCTGAAGTGATTCATAGAATTCAAACAACATGTGTACCTTAGGTTGAATAATTATTTCTTTGAACCATTGGAGTTTGATATTCTTTCTATGTAATTGTTGAGTTTCAATTTTATTTTCATTGTCTTTTTCTCTTTGGTAGACAAATACATACCAACCTAAAACAAAAGTAAGCGATGCGATTATTATGCTTGCTATACTTTCAATAATTGAAAGCCAATCAGTTTCAGGTGGAATAGATGAAGAACAACAAAGAAATATTTTTTGCATAACTACTGTTTTTTGGATAATGCGTTTTCTGTACGAAGGATTCTTTCAATAGCTTCATCTAAGTCTAGTGCTATATCATATCGAGTACTGTCACTAGAAAAAGAGATTTTATTATGGAAACCATCTTTGCCTAGTTTTAAAACTACATTAGAGAGAAATTCTTCAAGAAACGATGGGTTTATAGACATTATATCTTTTGGGATTAGGATTTTTATTTTTCCATCTCCTTGAGATATTTCATCAATTTTCGATTCGGTTCTTACGGATATTCCCCTGTCTCTACCGGTAAAAACTTTAGAGCCTTTTGTTCTAAAATTTTCTAAATCTATTATTTTTTCCATACTTCAAATGTTTTCTGTATTTTCATAATCAATGCGAATTTTTACTGAAATTAACGTGCCTGGAAAGTAGTTTTTTTCATATCGCACGTATTCAGGGTCGGGCTTAATTTCTATATCCCCCTCTTTATTAAATGTCATCATTTTGTACATTTTGTTTAGTTTACCTCTCGCTCTTTCAACAATTTCATACTTTCCATCAAATATAATTCTCGTATTCCCTGATGTGATTACCATTTTTGAAATATTATCACTGTCGCTATTACCTTTAAGCGCATAAAAGTTCTCAATAAAACGAATAGCTCCATTACCTCTGTCCCAATCAGCAATTCTTGTAACTCCATCTTGAAGGGCATATAAAGTCCAAAGTGTTTCCTCTTCGAATTCCTTTTGTAAGAATAGATTTCTAGTGGTATATTTTGTGCTTAGGTCCTTCATCTGTGTTACAACTTCAAAATTCTCACAATTTGGGCTTTTGAATGTTTCATAAAACGTATTACCAAAATTTAATATTGCAAGGTTGAATATGCCATAAGTTTCATTTTCAGAAATGTTTTTCTGAAAATAACCAATTGAATATCTGTTTGTCGTGTCTGAATGTTCATCTGCATTTTGAATCACTTCGCCAATTACCTTGTACAAATTTGTTTCTGCTAGACCCGTCAATGTTTTATTTAAGTTAGCTAAACATTCGATAATGTAATCAACTGTTTTTGTGATGTCAATTTCTCGTTGACAAGGTAAGTTTGAATCTTTCTTGCTGGCTGTAATAATTGGAAATGCCAATATGTTATTGAATTTTACATTAAATTCCTTTAAGGTCTTGAAAGCCCCAATAGATAGTAAAACCTCTTTTATATTTTCCTTTTCAAAATTTATAGGCGTTATTTCATTTACTTTGATATTGTGTCTTGTAGCAACAGATTTTTTGTAATACTTAATAAAATCAGCAAGAATAATATCCATACACATTGAGGCTCCAACGTCTATATATGTGCAGTTTTTGTAGTCAATGTAAATGTGTTCAAAAGATTGAAAATATAATGCATTAAACAGTTTTTTCAGGAATTTTGATGTTTCAGTATAATTATCAATTAAAGAAAATGGTTCAGGGATTACGAATATGTTACTATCAAATTCTAAGTTTTTGTCTGAGAATGAGTTTTTTTTATTTGCTAAATATTGTATAAGCTCACTATACTCTGGTTTTGGTTTTAAAAAGTTTCTTTGCCGGAAGTGATGAATAGCAACTCCTTTAAAGTCCGCTTCGGGATATCGTGTCTTTACATCAGCTTTAAATTTGTTAAAGTCCTTAATAAATGAACGTAATTTTCTTTCACGTCTAATTCGCTTTAAAAATCTCTTATTAATTCGTCTATTTATTATTTGAGTTTTGTTCTTGTCCACTTTTTAGGTTGATTCTCTGGTTTTTTTAAGTTTGCCTACAACTTGTTTATTAAGCTTTAGTAAATCTATTTGTTGATTTTGGATCTATATTGATATTTGGAAACTTTTATTTAAAAATTTGGTCGATGGTTCTTTATTTTTGTTTTGGCTGATGTGAGAATCCTTCAATTCCCTACCTCCCAATCGCCCTCTCATCACACTCCACATCACCGACTACATACTGCATTCCGTCGAGGAAGAACTGAAGCAGGTCGGGGTTTTCGAAGCTTTGGGCATTGTGGGAAGGGGAGGCGTACATGACCTTGCCTTTGCCCTGCGCTCTGATCCAGGCGACATAGGTTTTGCCGTCGACGAGTTCCTGTCCTTTGCGCTGACTCTTGATCTCTGCATTGTTGAAGTACAGCAAAGGCTTGAAATCGAGATCGGCGTACGCGTTTTTATAAAAATAAGGCTCATCCACATGGTTGAAACCGGCAGCCGGAAATGCCTGCACAAGCGGGTGATTGACATCCACCAAGCGCACCTGAAATGCCTGCTGAACCGGATGGTAATCGAAGCTTCCGCCCACCAGTTTGCTGAAAGCAGGGGAATTGTTTTGGGTAGTCACCGCTCCGTGAAGGAGTAGAAGTCCTCCGCCTTTTTCGACATATTCCAGAAGATTGGCTTCCAGTTGAAGCGCTTGTTTCATCAGAGGAGTGCTGTCCCCATCGGAATCTGCCCGGAGTTTATCCCAGAAAAGATTGCGGTGATCGCCTTTGGAGCAGGTGTTATTCAGCACCACTGCATCGTATTTCTTAAGATTCTTCATCTCAAACATGCTGATGTCTTTGCTTCCGGTGACGGTAAAGGCTTCGCTCTTTTCACCGATGATTTTCACCATCTCTTCCGTATGCGGAATCACCCAATGGTTGAAACCAGTGTGAAGGGAAAAGACCAGAATGTTTTTCTTTTTGGTGGTTGGGAAGGTAGGTTTCTCCGGTGCCAAAGATTTGATTTTTGCCTTCCAGGCTTCATCCAGTGTTACTTCCGGCAGGCTTTGGCCAAGGGCCATTCCAAAACTGGCAAAGAAAACGATTGCGTAGAAAATACTGCGCTTCATAGGTTATGGGGGTAAAAGTTTTAGGCTTTGTTTTAGATTTCGATAACTTAGAAATCCGTAACCCAATAACCTGAATTTTCCATGATATTCAAAAATAATATTAGTCCACGCATTTCAGTTATCGGTTTTCGGTCATCGGTTACCGGTTATCGGTTATCACCCCCTAACCCCCTGAAGGGGGAAATGAATGATTCGTATCCATCGGTCATCGGTCATCGGTCATCACCCCCTAGCCCCCTGAAGGGGGAAATGAATGATTCGTATCCATCGGTAATCCGTCATCGGTCATCCAGCAAAATAGCGAAGGCAGCGCACTTACTCTTTTTACTCCTTTTCCTAAGCGCACCTTCCTTCTCCCAGAAAGTCCAACTCAAACAGACTCCCACAGGAATAGATTTTCTGCTTGAAAATCAGAGGGTTTTAACCTACCAAACAGCCACGGCAGATGTGCCTCCGGGAGTGAAAGCAGCCTTCAAAAAATCAGGTTTTATCCATCCGTTGACCTCGCCTTCGGGTCAGGTGCTGACGAGAATTCAGCCCCCGGATCATTACCATCACTTCGGGATTTGGGGTCCCTGGACCCGCGCCACCATCAATGGGAGAGAGGTTGATTTTTGGAATCTGGGGGATGAGAAAGGCCGGGTGGATTACTCACATGTGCTTTCCAAGAAGCAGGCTGGCGGAGCGGCTGAGTTGAATGTTCGCCAAAATCATATGGATCTCAAAGCTCCAGAAAACCAGCAATTGGCCATAGAAGAGGACCTTCGAATCAAAGTCAAACCTGCAGATAAAGGTCGCTACATGGTTGATTACACGACGACAATTTCCACCAAAATTCCCGGCGGAATCCTGCTGGACGATTACCGATATGGAGGAGGAATTGGTTTTCGTGCGACGGAAGTTTGGGGAGATGCAAACAGCACGATCCTGACTTCGGAAGGGAAAGACCGAAAAGATGCCGATGGATCCAATGCAAAATGGGTCATCGTGAAAGGAAAGACAGCGGATGTTTCCGGCCAAAGCGGGATTCTTTTCCTGAGCCATAATACCAATAAATCCCATCCCGAACCGCTTCGTGTATGGCCGTTGGGTCAATACAAAGGGGAGGGAAATGTGTTTATCGAGTTTTGCCCGATCCGACATGAATCCTGGGAGATTCAACCCAATGAGCGAAATACCCTGAAATATCGAATGATTGTCTTCGATGGTGACTTGACTGCTGAGGAAGCGGAGGCGTATTGGAAGGCGTTTGTGAAGTAGATTAGTCAACGGACCACGGTCGACGGTCCACAGCTGATAGGTTATTGTCCATAGACGATAGTCCATAGGAATTAGTTATTAGGAAATAGTTAATTGACGATAGTCCAAAGTCCAAAGAGTTTTAGTCCATAGCAGTTAGTCCAATTAATCCAGAAAGCGTTTGATTTTGGATTTCTTCGGTCTTCCCTGCCTGCCGGCAGGCAGGCGTCTTCGGTCTTTACCCCCTAACCCCCTGAAGGGGGAATTGAATAATTCTAATACATCGGTCATCCGACATCAGTCATCGGTCATCCAGCCACAACAGATAATTCGCCTTTAGGCAGATACATTTAACTCAATAACCCAATAACCCATTAACCTTCTAACCATGAAAAGAAGAAACTTTATAAAGACCACGACTTTGGCCACAGCGGCTTTTGGTTTTCCGACGATTGTTCCTGCTTCGGTTTTTGGCAAAAATGCCCCAAGCAATAAAATCAACATCGGTCAGATCGGTTGCGGTCGGATAGCTAGGGATCATGATCTTCCCGGAACCTGGCAGCATGACGTGGCGCGGATCGTGGCGGTTTCGGATGTGGACAGCAAGCGAATGCTGGAAGGAAAGCAGCATGTCGAGAATTATTACACCAAGAAAATGGGAAGCCCATACCTCGATGTCAAGCAATACGGCGACTACAAGGAAATGCTTCTCAATAAAGATATTGACGCAGTCATCATCAGCACGCCCGATCATTGGCACTCGCAACCTGCGATGGAAGCGGCCCTTGCGGGAAAGCATGTTTATGTGCAGAAGCCAACTTCGCTGACTATTAAGGAAGGCCGTCAGTTGGTCAATGTGGTCAAGAAAACAGGAATCATTCTCCAGCTTGGCACGCAGCAGCGATCAAGCGAGCAATTCCGAATTGCGGCTGAACTGGTGAGAAATGGCCGAATCGGCAAACTTCATACCGTGAGAATCGGACTTCCCGGAGATCCATCCGGTCCACCCGCACCGGCAATGCCGATCCCGAAAAACCTGAATTACGATATGTGGTTGGGTTCCACTCCGGAGGTTCCTTACACGGAGATTGGCGTTCACCCGCAGGAAGGATATGGGAGACCGGGATGGCTGAGATTGGAGCAATTTGGCGCAGGTATGATTACCGGTTGGGGTCAGCATCATTTTGACTCAGCGGCTTGGGGCATGGATACTGAGTTGACCGGCCCGAGATTTATTGAAGCGGTGGCAGAGTTTCCAAGATCCGGACTTTGGAATGTGCATGGCGACTTCATGGTCAAAGCCGAATATGAGAACGGCGTGAACATGTTTACCAGCGGAGGCTATCCAAACGGAATCCGATACGAGGGTTCAGAAGGTTGGATCTGGGTTTCCCGCGGAAATTACGTGGCTTCCTCCAGCGATCCTGTGGCTTTGGGAAACAGTGCCAAAGCCCTTGATGCCTCCGATCCAAAGATCCTGAAATCAGTCATCGGCGACGATGAGATCAAATTAATCCGAAGTGCAGAGCATCACGGCAATTGGCTCGATGCTATTCAAGGAAAAGGAGAATTGCTTTCTCCTGCGGAAATCGGACATCGTGCTTGTTCCGTTTGCCTGGTCAGTCATGTGGCGATGAAAATTGGGCGCAAACTGGAATGGGATGCTGCCAAAGAGCAATTCGTCAATGATGCTGAAGCCAATTCGCATTTGAGCAGACCGCAAAGAGCGCCTTATGGGACGGATTATGTGAAGGTTTAAGAGACGGAAGACGGTAGACCGAAGACCGAAGGATGAAGTCAGAAAGGTGAAGTCAGAAGTCTGAAATAGTAAGTAGTGAAAAGTAAGTGGTGAGGAGTCAGTTGGCAGTGAGCAGTTGGCAGTCTCAGTATCCATTTTCAGTCTCGAGCTATATGGATCAACCGCAGTTAGAAGTGGGAAGTCTTAGAAATCTAAAATCTTATGTCTTAAATCTTGTGTTTTAAATCTTGTGTCTTATTTCTTCCGTCTCCGGTCTCCGGTCTTCTGTCTCTTTTTCTGTTCCACCAAATGAGATTGCTTCGTTCCGTTCCTCCACTCGCAATGACGTTTCCATCTTGCCTCTTGTGTCTTATTTCTTCCGTCTTTACCCCCTAACCCCCTGAAGGGGGAATTGAATGATTCAAATACTTCCGTCTTCCGTCTCCCGTCTTCCGTCTTTCCAAAAAATGCAACTTAAAAACATCATCATCTTAACCATTTCCGCACTATTTTCAGTTTCCTGTTCCAGCCCAGAAATGAAAAACGAAACTTCTGAATCAGATTCAGAAATCAGAATCATGACTCTTGATCCCGGGCATTTTCATGCGGGATTGATTCATAAAAGCATGTATCCGGGGGTTGATTCCACTATTCATGTTTTTGCGCCAGAGGGTCCTGAGTTGAAGGACTACATGAATCGCCTGGCAGGCTACAACAATCGTACGGAATCTCCGACGGCTTGGAATATTGAAGTCTACACCGGAGCCGATTATTTGCAAAAGATGATCTCTCAAAAGCCCGGAAATGTAATGGTCGTGGCAGGAAAGAACGATCAGAAAATCGACTACATCCGGCAGGCCATTTCCAACGGAATTCATGTCTATGCCGACAAACCTTTGGTGATCAATTCAGCTGGTTTTAAGGAATTGGTGAAAGCTTTTGGCGAAGCCGAATCCAAAAACCTTCTGGTCTTTGACATCATGACGGAGCGATTTGAGATCACAACGCTTTTGCAAAAGGAGCTTTCGATGATCCCGGAAATATTCGGAGTGTTGGAAGATGGTACGCCCGAGAATCCGGCCATTACAAAAGAGAGCGTTCACCATTTTTTCAAATACGTTTCGGGTCAACCGCTGATTCGCCCGGATTGGTTCTTTGATACAGCGATTGAGGGAAATGGCTTAGTGGATGTGACCACGCATTTGGTGGATTTGGTGCAGTGGGAAGCTTTTCCAGGCCAAGTTTTGGACACGACTGATGTGGTGATGGGAGCCGCTAAACTTTGGTCAACCCCGCTAACGCTGGAGCAGTTTCAGGGAGTGACCGGGAAAACTGAATTCCCTGATTTCCTGCAGAAAGATCTGAAAGATGGGAAATTGGAAGTTTTCGGCAATGGAGAAATGAACTACACGCTCAAAGGAAAGCATGCGAAAGTGAGTGTGATTTGGAAGTATCAGGCACCTGAGGGAACGGCGGATACCCATTACAGCATGATGCGCGGCACCAAAGCAAATCTGATCATTCGTCAGGGAAAAGAGGAAAATTACAAGCCGGCACTTTACGTGAAGCTGTTGGGATCTGACGAAAAGGAGCTGACCAAAGCGATCAAAGAAAGCCTGCAGTCAAAGTATCCGGGAATTGATCTGAAGAAAATGCCCAATGGTGAATTTCAGGTGATGGTTCCGGATTCATATCACAATGGACACGAGGCTCATTTTGGTCAGGTGACGGAGAAATTCCTCGAATATTTCAAAGCCGGAAATATGCCTGCCTGGGAAGTGCCAAACATGATCGTGAAATATTACACGACTACGAAGGCGGTGGAGATGGCGGGGAAATGAGCTGGAAGACCGAAGACGGAAGACGGAAGAAACTAGAGCCCAGAATCAAGACACAAGATTTAGGACTTAAGCAAACTCCCCCTTAGACTCGAATATTTAACTGGAATAGAAATCAAATTCAAAGGGGGCGAGGGGGATTTTCTTACGAAAAATTGAAGTTAGAAATTCTAGAAGAAACAAGAGGCTAGAGGCAAGGGTCAAGACACAAGATTTAAGAGGTATGATTTAGGACATTAGATTTTAGAAAAAGCCAACTTATTGATTCAATAAACACTTCTGCGATTTTGCGCCTCTGCGGGAGCTTTAATTCGTTGCGTGTCGAGCATTTTCTTTGTGCTCCTTGTGGTTAAAAAATCAACATTTCCTGTTTTTGGCGACACCTGAAATTGGATTTTGAAATTGAATCGGCCAAAAAATATTCGTATTGTCATTCATTTTACCTGGGGTTCCGCAAGCTACACCCCAGGCTATTACAAGGTCAGCCCTTCAGGCTTTTTAGCTGCGCCTCTGCGCCTTTGCGGGAGCTTTAAAAGGGTTTAGCCTTAAGAAGCAATTTTGGTATTTCTGAGTTGACTTTGTGGTTAAAAAAAAGTCCAGCTTCCGTAGAACCAGGACAACAAGGATAATTAAATCCAGATAAGATGAACAGCATGGGAGCATACCTTGTTGAGAAGGAAATCAATTTTTAGAAATGACCCAGCCCTCCCAAACCACTTCCGAAAAGAAACTAACTGTTGCCATCGCGGGCGCGGGAGGATATATCGGTCGATGGTTCATCCATAAATTCAGCGACAAGTATAATATCGTTGCCCTGAGCCGGCAGCAAGTCAAGGAAAATCCAAATCCGGCAGTGACTTGGAGACAGGTGGAGCTTTACTCGATCACGAGTACGATCGATGCTTTGAAAGGAATTGATGTCGCCATTTATCTGGTTCACTCCATGAATGCCTCGACCCGATTGAATCAGGGGAGTTTTGAGGATACGGATTTGCTTTTGGCAGATAATTTCAGTCGGGCAGCGGCGATCAATGATGTCAAGCAGATCATTTATCTGGGGGGACTTTTACCGGATGAACCGGAAGAAAAGCTTTCCCGACATCTTAAAAGCAGACTGGAAGTAGAGCAGACGTTGGGCTCCAGAAAGGCGAAACTTACAGCTTTGAGGGCGTCGATCATTGTGGGTCCTGGAGGATCTTCTTTTGACATGATCAAAAATCTGGTCAAGAGACTACCGGTTTTGATGTGTCCGAAGTGGACCGAATCCATGACTCAGCCAATCTCGCTCAGAGATACACTTGATATAATTGATACGTGCATTGGCAATCCGAATGTCTATGGGAAAGCCATTGAAATAGGAAGCCCTGAAGTAATGTCCTATCGGGCGATGCTGGAGAGAACTGCGAAAGTAATGGGGAAAAAACGCCTGGTCTTTTCAGTTCCGGTCTTTTCCCTCGGGCTTTCCAAGTTTTGGGTGGGCCTGTTTGGAGATAGTCCGCCACAGTTGGTTTCACCGCTTGTGGAAAGTTTGAAGCATACACTCACGGTTTCTCCCGAACTTAGATTCCGGGAAAAGGAGATCGACTACCTCAACTACGAAGAATCAGTTGACGAGGCGCTTCATTCGAAAGAAAAACCGGTTTTACCGAGCTTTCATCGGGTAAAAGGCATCAAGAATACCGTAAGAAGTATCCAAAGAATGCCCAATAAAAATCGGCATTCTGCCCTTTGGGTCGCCAATCGGTATATTATTTGGCTACCAAGTTTCTTGCGATTTCTGATCAATGGAAAGACGAATGAGAGGGGAGATTTGGGGTTCTATTTGCTCTGGGGAAAGAAGCCAATGCTGCAATTGACGCTGATTGCAGACCGAAGCGATCATGAGCGCCAACTCTTATACATCACCGGCGGATGGCTGGTAAAAAGGTTTGATTACGGTTGGCTCGAATTTAGAGAGGTGTTGAACAGCCGGTATATTATTTCCGGGATTCATGAATTTGTGCCAACATTGCCTTGGCTTTTGTATGTGAATACGCAAGCAAAATTGCACCTTTGGGTAATGAATAGCTTCAGAAAGTATCTTGAAAAAAGAGGCGATTGATTGAAGGAAATTTGATGAATTGCAACGTAAATTAATTTTGAAAAAGAGGATATTGACCTGAATATATTATGAAAAACTTAAGTTTTAAAAACGGAGATTTGCTTCCAATCATAGGCTTGGGCACATGGAAAAGTGAGCCGGGACAAGTAAGGAAAGCTGTTTTTTGGGCCATTGAGGCTGGATATCGCCATATTGATTGCGCAGCCATATATCAAAACGAAAGAGAAGTAGGACAGGGGATCGCCGATGCATTGGCCGCAGGTCTTGTCAAAAGAGAAGATCTTTTCGTCACTTCCAAGCTATGGAATAATTCCCACAGACACGAAGATGTTCATGTGGCTTTGGAAAAGACGCTGAGTGATCTGAGATTAGACTACCTGGATTTGTATCTGATTCATTGGCCGATTGCATTCAAGCAGGGAGTTGGTTTTGCAAAAAACAGAGAAGAATTCTATACCTATCAGGATGTGCCTTTGTCTCAAACTTGGGAAGCAATGCAGGAGATGAAAGCTTTGGGATTGACCAAGCATATCGGAGTTTCCAATTTCAATCAAGCAAAGCTGAAAGAAATCATGGCTGTAGGTGGTCAGGGACCTGAAATGAATCAAATCGAAATGCATCCATTCCTTCCGCAGGACGGATTGGTGGCATTCTGCAAGGAAAATGGAATTCTGGTTACCGCTTACTCTCCTTTGGGTTCGCCGGATTCCCGAGCGGAAAAGCACAAAGACGATCCGAAGCTTTTGGAAAATCCTGTAGTTGCAAAAATTGCTGAAAAGCACAACGCTACAATTGGTCAGGTTTTGATTGCTTGGTCTGTCTCGAGAGATATTCCGGTTCTTCCTAAGTCTGTTCATCAGGAAAGAATCATCCAAAACCTGCAGGCAAAGGATGTTCACTTGGATGCTCAGGATCTGGAAGATTTGAAGAATATCGGAATCAAACATCGGTTTGTGGATGGGTCATTTTTCACACCGACTTACAGTCCTTACAAGCTTTCTGATCTTTGGGATAATTGATAATTGAAATCGACCACAGACCACGGTCGACTGTCCACGGCTTCTGCTCTTGGACTTCAAACCTTGATTTTCTTGAGAAAAGAGTTAGATACATGATAGTCATTTAAACAAAAAACCCGGCCTAAACCGGGTTTTTTGTTACTCTTCTATTTCGAGTTTTTCGAGGATATCAGCGAGTTCGTCAAAGTCTTTCAGCCCCGGTTTTATCTCCGTTCCTCCGGTAAGTGCGATACCTTTCAGTGTGTGTTCTGAGAGAAGATCAAGGACATTTTCCGAAGAAAGTCCTGCCCCCAGGATTATCTCACATCTTTCAGAAAGAAGGTTTATAACTTCCAGATCTTCAGCTGTTAATATCTCATGGTCTGAAGTGAGGTGAAAAATAACTCCTGCTTCGGAAAGGGTTGTTCCCACTTGATATTCAAGATCTCTGACTGCTTCCAAATCTGCTTTAAAAATCAGGGAAAGACCTGAATCTTTTAGATCAATCAGCGTATCAAGAACCTGATGCTCTACCCAGGAAATTGCCGGATAGTTTTTGAGAGTTTCCAGAACTTGTTCCGCATTTGCATCCTGAAATTCTCCGACAAATTCAAGTCCGGAAAGCCAACCGGTGATTTCTGAAAACTGGGCGGGAGAAACGAATTTATCAGAAGCCTGCTCAACTGAAAAGCCAAGGAGGTTCACATACATTCCTGAACAATATCTGGCATCGCTCAAATTGGTGATTCCTCCAATTTTCACAAAAGTTTTTAAGGCCATTAGGTTGGTAAATTAGGCCGCAAGTTAATCACGAAGATTGGCTTGGTGAAATCAAATTCGGGAAAGCTCCTTTTCAAACTTGGTCATTATTTAGAATTTCCATGTATTTTTAGTCATCAAATTCCATCTATGAGAGCAGTTTTACCAGTTTGGTGTTTTATGATTCTTCTGATTTTTGCCTCCTGCGAAACTGAGTTAGAAGAAGTCCCAACTGATTTTGGGTTTGATTATCAGCCATTGGAAATCGGTCTTTTTTGGATTTACGAAGTTGACCAGAGGACCTATTTTGGAGAAAATGATTTCGAAGATGATCAATTTTTTTACCGTGACTTAGTCAGAACATTCTACCTGAATGAGGAAAAAGACCAGGTTTTTGTGATCAACAGGGCAAAATCCACCGACAGATCAAATTGGACGACTCAATTTGAATACACGCTTTTGCGAAAGGAATTTAGACTTTTGCGTACAATCGAAAATCAAACTCTCGTCAATTTGGTTTTCCCTCCGGATCTGGGCAAAGTCTGGGATGGAAATATCTACCAGGATAAGAGTGAAGACGAGTTTGAGATTGACTCAGTCGGGAACAATATGCTGGGAGATGCGAGTTCTGCCAATATTATTCGCGTAAATCAGGAGGACTCCGATGACGAGATTACGTACAGAGATATTCGGTTTGAGGTTTTTGAAAAGGGAGTAGGGATGATAGAAAAGTACGATGAGGTTTTGACTTATTGCTCCCGAAATGATTGTCTGGGAGATAAATTGATTGATTCTGGAAGTGTGGTTTATATGAAGTTGGTTGAAAATGGTAAGCAATAAGTTTTTAGCAGTTTTTATCCTGTTGACGGGTTTGATTGGCAGCGTTTCAGCGCAAGATCGGTATGCTGTTTATTTCAAATTTAAGCCTCAAACAAGTTTTGCACTGAACAAGCCTCAGGAGTTTTTGACGCAAAAAGCGATCGAAAGAAGAACAAGAGAGGGAATTCAGGCAGACAGTACTGACTTGCCGGTTTCAAAGAAATACCTGGACGCGGTGAAAGCTAAAGCTGAATATCTGCTCTATGAAAGTAAATGGCTTAACGCAGCTGTTTTGGTGACAACTGAATCTAAGGTTGATGAAATCAAAGCTCTTCCATTTGTGGCCAAAGTTGAATTGGTGGGAATCGGGTATCTGGACAATCCAAATTTAAGATTGAACAATCCGCCCTATTTGCCCAAAGAGCAAAAAAAGCGCAAGGAGGAACCAGTTTCCAGCCGCGACTTACAATTGAATGAAAACACCTACGATTTTCAAAATCAGCTGATTGGAATTCCTGAAATGCACGAGGAAGGTTTTAGAGGAAAGGGAATTACGATAGCAGTTTTTGATGCTGGTTTTCCCGGAGCAAATACAGCTTCACCACTCATTCATTTGCAAACCAATAAACAAATTGTATCGACCAGAGATTTCGTCAGGCCTTGGAATACCGATGTGTACACTGACAATCAACATGGAACGAATGTACTTTCCTTGATCGCTTCCAATGAGCCCGGAAAAATGCTCTCAGGTGCACCGGATGCTAATTATATCCTGGTCATGACGGAAGAAGTGGCGACGGAATATTGGGTGGAAGAATACAACTGGGTGCGCGGTGCGGAGTACGCTGACAGCCTTGGAGTGGATATCATCAGCAGTTCGGTCGGATATTGGGATTTTGATGATCCGACGATGAATTATACGGTTGCAGACCTGGACGGCGAAACCACGATCATTACTAAAGGAGCGACGCTTGCTGCCGAAAAAGGGATTTTGGTTGTGAATAGTGCGGGAAATTATGGATCTGGTGTTTCTAGTTTGGTTGCTCCGGCAGATGCTATGGGTATTTTGGCAATAGGTTCGGTAAACAAAGACCTGACAGTTTCAGGTTTCAGTTCCAGAGGTCCGACAGGTGACGGGAGAATTAAGCCTGAGCTTGCAGCAATGGGAGGTGGAACAGCCCTTGTCAGATCAAATGGAACTGTAGGATTTTCCAACGGAACCTCTTTTTCTGCTCCGCAAATTTCAGCTTTAGCCGCAGGACTCTGGGAAGGAAGACCAGAATGGACAAAAGATCAATTGATTCTGAATCTTCTCAGAAGCGGATCACAGGCAGATAAGCCGGATAATTTGATTGGGTTTGGTGTCCCAAATTTCTTTGATGCCTTCTATGGAGAAATCCTGTCTGTGGAAGGAACCCCGGAATCGATTTCATGGAAAGTCTATCCAAATCCAATGGCAACGGAAGAGCTTTCGATTCATTTTGGAACTGGGCTAACTGCAGATTTTACCCTGATCGATAAGAGCGGGAAAATTGTCCAGGAAGTCGGTTTGATTCGAAATTCAGTGAAAGAACCTTTCAGAATTTCTCTTCATGGAGTTAGACCCGGATTCTACATCGTTCAGATGGTTGAAGGGCAGCTGATCAAGCGTGCCAAACTTTTCAGACAATAAGAATTTGGGGGCTGAGCAAAATTTTATTTGCTTTGTAGGAATTTAAAAGCCCCCATGTCCCCACAAATCGCCCCCTCTATTCTCGCTGCTGATTTCGCAAACCTTCAGAAAGAAGTTGAAATGCTCAATGCATCCAAGGCTGATTACATCCACGTGGATATCATGGACGGGGTTTTTGTTCCAAATATTTCTTTTGGGATACCCGTTACCGAGGCGATTCACAAGCATGCGACCAAACCTCTTGATGTCCATCTGATGATCGTGAATCCGGATAATTACCTGCAGGCTTTCAGAAACGCAGGTGCCGAAATTATTTCAGTTCACTACGAAGCTTGCAATCATCTTCATCGATCTCTTCAGGCGATCCGAAATTTGGGAGCGAAGGCCGGTGTAGCAATCAATCCGCATACTTCCATTAATCTCCTGGCAGATGTCATCCAGGATATCGATTTGGTCTGTGTGATGTCGGTCAATCCGGGTTTTGGAGGACAAAAATTCATTGAAAATACCTACGATAAAGTTTCCCGATTGAAAGATCTGATCCTTTCCAAAGGAGCAAAAACCCTGATTGAAATAGACGGGGGAGTGAATCTTCTAAATGCTCCGAAACTGATGGCAGCGGGTGCAGATGTATTGGTAGCCGGCAGTTTTGTATTCAGTTCTGCCAATCCGATCGCCACAATCGAGGAATTGAAATCGATTCAGTATTAACCCTTTCTGAAATTTTTTTAGTCATTACCATTTATCATAAAAAATCCTAAAAGAACATTTTTTTCTTGTTTTCTAAGACTTAGGGTTCTTAATTGATTTTTAGAAATCAACCATACTATAATCTATTATGAAAAAATTAATCTTGTTTGGGGCGCTATTTGCGTTTCTTGGGCTTTCCGCTTACGCACAGGAAGTAGTTGTTGAAGAGGCAGTTACTGAGGAGGAAATGACAAAATTTGCTAAAGTTGAAGTAATGACTTCAGACTTCGTAGAAGGCAAGAACAAAGAGCTTGTCGATATGATCACCAATAATGCAGTGCTTGGTGGCGGAGCTCGTTACAATGAAATCAAAGCCGCTTGGGGTGATGAGGCAAAAATGACTGCGATCAATGTGACTCCTGAAGAGAAAGTAGCTTATCAGGGAATCCTTGATTTCATGACTTCCATGAAACAGGTGGTAGTAGAATATAAAACGGGCTTAATCAAAAATGATACAATCCTGGGAATTGCCACGTACAATAAAGTCAATAAGGCTATTAAAGAAGATCCGGCTGCCAAAGAAAAAATGGATAGCCTGATCAATGTCCTGAAAGTAAAAGATGACGGAGCCGGAAATTAAGCCGCTTCTGAGTGACATATTTCGAATCAAGTAAAGAAAGCCTCCAAATCCGGAGGCTTTTTTTATAATTTCACACTTTCAATCAAAGGTTGTCGTTTACCAAAGTATGAAATTCAAAAAACTCCTTCTTCCAATCTTCTTTTTATTCATCATTACTGTCTCCAACGCTCAGGATGAGGATATTTTTGGGATTTCGGATAAAGCAAAGAATCCAAAAAGTGAATCGGCTGTCGGGAATGTTGCCCGAAATGTGATTGAAATGTTCAGCCTGGAAATTTCCGGAGGAGGAGCATATCACCAAACCAAAATGCCTTTTTACACGGAATCCCCAAGTTTATACCCTTTTTATCAGGTCAAAAATTTTGAAAATCAACTGGAATTGAAGGATGGAATTCCTTTGGATATGAAAGGAAATGATTGGGCTTTTCCGTTGAATGTCGGACTTCGAGTAAATCTTTTTAACACTATTACAATTGGCGGAGGATACGGAAGAGAGTGGGGGAGTATTTCTCCGCTCGAAGGTGGGGATCATCAATTTACTTTCGAGGGAAGTTCTTATCAAGTCAGCAAACTTTATGGAACTGTCGGTTTGATCCTGTGGGATGCCCGGAAAAGAGCCAAATTTTTGAAATGGCAATATCGCAGCTACGCATCCAACAATTTGTATATGCAGTCCGAGCTTCGTCAGAGAGTTCGGCAAAACTACCCTTGGAGATTTATTGCTGAGGGAGAATATGGTCAGCTGGATTTGAAAGAGTCCTTTGATCCAAGAGTTGCTTTAGTCGATGAACCGTATTATGGGTTTGGATTGCGAATCGAGCGGGATTTTTCGGAGTATGCTAAGTTTTTTGTAAAAGGTGGAGCTGAGTTCAGGAATTTCACCTACGCTGCTTCTGATTTGTCTGAAGTCCAAAACATGGACCAAACAGTCTACGCACTTCAAGTTGGCATGGCGATGACTTTGCCCGGAACCAAAAAGTGCAAAATTCAGGGTTGTGGAGTAGTGATGAAGCATATGCACAATGGGATCGAATACCGCGGAAGTTCTATTTTCCAATTCCAAAACCGGAAAGTCGGCCAGTGGTATTAAGGGTATAAAGTGCTTTTTGCTCTTTGGATTCCCTTTTCAAAACCGCTCTGTTTTTACTATCTTGCGCGACTAATCGACCCTCAGGAATAGCATAATATGGCTCAAGGAGAAAACGAGAACATCATACCAATTAACATTGAAGAGGAAATGCGTGGTGCCTACATCGATTATTCGATGTCGGTCATTGTTTCAAGAGCACTTCCAGACGTCCGAGACGGACTAAAGCCAGTTCACAGAAGGATCCTTTTCGGGATGCAGGAACTTGGAGTTTTACACAACAAACCTTATAAGAAATCAGCCAGAATCGTTGGAGAGGTACTTGGTAAATATCACCCTCATGGAGATTCTGCCGTGTACGAGACGATGGTTCGTATGGCCCAGCCATGGTCGCTGAGATATCCGCTAGTTGATGGACAAGGAAACTTTGGTTCGATCGACGGTGATAATCCGGCTGCAATGCGATATACCGAAGCCCGACTTAGGAGAATTGCTGAAGAATTGTTGATTGATATCAACAAGGAAACAGTTGACTTTCAGTTCAACTTCGATGATTCCCTTAAAGAGCCAGTTGTCCTTCCTGCAAAAGTACCTGCTTTGCTCCTGAATGGAGCTTCCGGTATCGCAGTAGGTATGGCGACAAATATGGCTCCCCATAACCTGGGAGAAGTCATTTCCGGAATTATCGCCTACATTGAAAACAAAGAAATTACCATAGCAGAATTGATGGAGCATATCATTGCTCCGGATTTCCCAACGGGTGGAATCATCTATGGATATAATGGCGTAAAAGCTGCGTTTGAAACCGGTCGAGGCCGAGTGGTCGTACGTGGAAAAGCCGCAGTTGAGATCAAAGAAGGAGGAACCAAGGAGATGATTGTCATCACTGAGATTCCTTACATGGTCAATAAGGCCAACATGGTCGAGAAGACTGCTCAGCTGATCAACGAAAAGAAAATAGACGGTATTTCTGCGATCCGGGACGAATCTGATCGTCAGGGTATGCGGATCGTTTATGAATTGAAGCGAGATGCGATTTCAAGCGTTGTCTTAAATAATCTCTACAAGCATACCGGACTTCAGACTTCTTTCTCAGTGAATAACGTGGCCTTGGTGAAAGGTCGTCCTTACACGCTGAATCTGAAGGATATGATTGTTCACTATGTAAGTCACAGACATGAAGTAGTCGTAAGACGTACAGAATATGAACTGAGAGAAGCGGAGAAGAGAGCACATATTTTACAGGGTTACCTGATCGCTTTGGATCACCTGGATGAGGTTATTGCTTTGATCAGAAGTTCACAAGATCCTGAGGCTGCCAGAAATGGTTTAATGGAGCGATTTGAATTGAGTGAGATTCAGGCTCGTGCGATCCTCGATATGAGATTGCAGAGATTGACCGGAATGGAGCGCGATAAGATCATTCAGGAATACAAAGAATTGATGGCCTTGATCGAAGAGCTGAAGGAAATTCTTGCAAGCGAGGAGAAAAGAATGGAGATCATCAAAACTGAGCTTACAGAAATGAAAGACAGGTACGCAGATGAGCGCCGCACTACTATCGAGCACAACGCTGAAGATTTCAGTTACGAAGACATGATTCCGAATGAAGAAGTGGTGATCACAGTTTCCCATCAGGGATATGTGAAGCGTACTGCTTTGACAGAATACAGAACACAGGGAAGAGGTGGAGTTGGATCAAGAGGTGTAACCACCAAAGAGGATGACTTTACGGAATACCTTTTCACGGCTTCGACCCATAATTATCTCTTGATTTTCACAGATAAAGGAAAACTCTTCTGGCTGAAAACCTATGCGATTCCGGAAGGTGCCAAAACTTCAAAAGGTCGACCGATCCAAAATCTGATAAATATTGAGCAGGATGATAAAATCCGTTCAATCATCCAGGTAAACGATTTGAATGATCCTGACTACATCAATAATCACTTCCTGATTATGGTGACCAAGCAGGGAATCATCAAGAAAACAACACTTGAGCAATACTCCAGACCGAGAACAAATGGTATTATCGCCCTGAATATCAGAGAGGATGACCAGCTCGTAAAAGTGGACATGACAAATGGTAGTCACCACATTGTGATTGCTGCCAAATCCGGCAGAGCCATTCACTTCCCTGAGGCTGCAGTAAGGCCAATGGGCAGAACAGCAACCGGAGTAAAAGCAATTAAGTTAACAGATGCTAATGATTATGTCATTGGCATGGTTTGTGCCTCAGAGGAGAACGCAACCCTGCTTGTAGTCTCTGAAAAGGGTTACGGAAAGCGTTCAAACCTTGATGAATACAGAATTACGAATCGTGGAGGAAAAGGTGTGAAAGCGATGAATGTTACCGAGAAAACAGGTGCATTAGTTGCGATCAAAGAAGTATTGGAAACCGATGATCTGATGATCATCAACAAGTCAGGAATCACAATCCGAATCTCAATAGATGAGCTTAGGGTAATGGGAAGAGCGACACAAGGAGTCAGGTTGATTCGATTGAACGAGGATGATGCGATATCATCAGTCGAGAAGATCTCCAGAGAAGAAGTGGTCATACCAACAGAAACTCCGGAAACAGGAATTGAATCTCCCGAAGCACCAGAATCAACAGAAGAAACAACAGATTAACCAAACAACAAGAAAATAACTCAACTAATGAAGAAGCTAATTCTATCAATGGCCCTGATCGGATTTACGACACTGGCCTTTGGACAAAAAAAGGTGTATCGTGCTGCCGAAAAGAACTTCAAATCAGGTAATCTGGAAACAGCCCTTACTGAAATCGAGGCTGCAACCAAAGATCCTGAAACAAGTGGCGATCCTGCTACCTATTTATTGAAAGCAAAAATCCAGACCAAGATGTTTGGGTCTGATTCAACAAACACTGCTGAAAACCTGGAAGTAGGTAAAACTGCTTTGGCAACTTATCTGCAGACTGCAGAAATGGCTGGTGGTAAAGATTCCGAGGTTGGAAAAGAAGTTTATGCTGAAGATATCCTGGGTGCTCCGGATAACTTGAGACCTTACTCAATCTTCACATTCAAAAACGTGGCTTTCGACAAAGCGATTGACAGATACAATGAAGAGGATTTGGAGATGGCTTATTCTTTCTTTGATCTTGCCGGTGAGGTAGATTTGAAGGATTCGGTGATCCATTACAATGCAGGTTTCCTTGCAAATGATCTTGGTAAATTCGAAGATGCAAAAAGACACTTCGGATACCTTCTTGATATCCCAGGGTACAATAAGCTGAATGCTTATTACTTCATGGTTCAGATCCTAAGTGGTGAAGACAAAAACCCTGAAGGCGCTTACGATATCGTGATGGCTGCAAGAGAAGAATATCCTGAGGATAAAATCCTTGCGGAATATGAAATCCAGTTGCTACTTCAATTGAACAAAATGGACGATGCAATGGCTTCAATTAATGAGGCTTTGAAAACTGATCCAAACAATCCTTCGATCCTGTTGAGATCCGGATATTTGAAAGAGCAGTCTGGTGACATGGAAGGTGCTATGGCAGATTATAAGAAATCTGTTGAAGCTGATCCAAACTACTTCGAAGGAAACTATTACACAGGTGCTTTGATGCTTGAAGCTTCAAGAAAAATTCTTGCTGACCTGAATAGTTTGTCTGATACAGAGTGGGAAAAGCAGTCTGTTGAATTAGGAAAGAAAGCTGATGATTATTACAAGAGCTCTGTTCCTTACTTCACAAAAGCATTGGAAATCAGACCTGATAATACAGATATCATGGCAGTTCTTTTCCAGGTTCACACACGTTTGAAAAACACTGCTGAAGCTGAAAAAATGAATAAAATGCTGATCGAAAAATTAGGTCCTAACTGGATGGATAATTAATTCGAACTAAACTAAAATATCAAAGGCCAACCGATCAGGTTGGCCTTTTTTTGTGCTTTTAATTTTCGAAATCCAATACCTTCAATCGGGATCCTTATTGATTTGCTGTATGAGATCAATTCTGATTAGGGATCGAACTTCCAAAGCAAAAAGCTTATATTCTGATTTGAAAGCTTTCAATTAAAATAGGCCTGTCTTTTTCAAAAAGCCGGTCTTTCTTTTATAAAAATTTTTACCTTAGGGTTTAAGAATAAGACATTTCTCATGCCGAGCAGGACGTTTGTCATCCTTTTTTTTCTACTTATAAGTTTTTTGGCTTTTGGTTTAAAAGCTCAATCCAAGTATCAAAAGATGCTGGAAGTTTCCTATGAGGGAGGCCCTTTGATCAGCAATGGGAAAGATTGGGCAGATGAATTACACAATGTCATTAATTACCAAGGCGTCGATGTCCGGTTGGGCTGGAGAAATTTCTCAAAAAATCATTATTCATTTTTATATCGCTATCCGGTTTTTGGAATAGGCTATTCAGTCACCTTGCCATATTATTCTGAAATAGGCAGACCACAAGCTTTCTATGCTTTTGGTGAATTTCCTTTCACCCACAGAGGGTTGGAAAGGAAAATTAACTTCAGCTATTATGGTCAGATCGGGGTTGGGTTCAATTTGAATCCGTACGATCCGGATAAAAATCCCGTAAATCAATTCATCGGATCTGAATTGAATGCCTATATCCATCTTGGTTTTAAGGCGAATTTCAAGATCACTTCAAAATTGATGGCATTTAGCACTTTTGGTTTGAAGCATTATTCTAATGGAGCAACCAAGAAGCCAAACGCTGGAATTAACCTGGCTCCGATTTCGATTGGTCTTAGAACAAACTTGGGAAAGACAGTTCCTGATTTTCAAAAAGAAATGGAATTTCCTCCACTGGATAAACGATGGTTTTTGAATGTTGCGATTTACACCGGAATGAAAAATTATGAGATTGGAGATCCTGCATATTTCAGAGGAGGAGTAGGGGTGAATTATCTTTGGGAAGCTGATTTTAGATATCGGCTAGGTCTGGGCATGGATGTTTTTTTTGCTCCGGGTATGGAAAGCAGATATCCGGATCAGGAATTTCAATTCTCTGATCAGGTTTCTGTTGCCTTAGTTGGTTCATGGGAATGGAAACTCAATGATCGACTTTATGTACCGATTGGTTTTGGAGCATACCTCAAAAGAAATGAATTGAATGGGGAATTTACTTGGTTTTATGAGCGAGTGGGAGTGAGGTATCGATTAAATCCCAACCTTTTCGCAGGTCTTCAAATCAAAGCTCATAAAGCTAAAGCAGATTTCTTTGAGTTTACAGTTGGTTATACCCTTCCCGGAAAAATCCGATACACCAGTAATCCGTAAGCATTTGCTCCATTAATCACAATTTATTTTTTTTTGACTAGAGCTTGTTCTAGCTTGGATGCACATTCATTTCAATATGAGAATAACAAAACTTCTACGCAGTTTAGTCCTTGTTTTCTTTTGCCTCGGAAGCGCTTTTTCAAAGGCACAATCCATCCCGTCTTCCACGATTTATCATCAGCTTCTTCAGCTTAAAGAGACCAAAAGAGTCCTTTATGTTGCGGCGCATCCGGATGATGAAAACACCCGAATGATAGCCTATTTAGTCAATGGAGAGCATTCTCAGGTTGCATATCTGAGTTTGACACGTGGAGACGGCGGGCAAAATCTGATAGGAAAGGAGCTCGGAATTGAGCTTGGTCAAATCAGAACTCAGGAACTGATCAAAGCCAGAGAAACAGATGGTGGACGGCAGTATTTTACCAGAGCGATGGACTTTGGGTACACCAAAAATCCGACTGAAACATTTCAAAACTGGGACAAAGAAAAAGTGCTTGCCGATGTAGTATGGGTAATCCGAAGTTTCAGACCGGATATTATCATCACTCGGTTTAATACAATCCCGGGAGTGACCCATGGACAGCATACAGCTTCTGCGATTTTGGCTGAGGAGGCATTTGACTTGGCTGGCAATCCGGCGGCTTTTCCCGAGCAATTGAAATTGGTCCAAACCTGGCAACCAAAGCGAATTTTCTTCAATGCCTATAATTTTGGAGGAGAGTTTACACCTGAAGCAGGGAAGGTGTATCATGTCTTTCCGGTAGGAGAATTTGATGGTGTTTTGGGTGAAAGCTACAGTCAAATAGCGGCGGATAGCCGCACCATGCACAAGTCTCAAGGTTTCGGTTCCACGGCAAGTATCGGCGAAGCGAAGGATTATATCCAATTCATCAAAGGAGAAAAATATGCTGAGAACCCTTTCGAAGGAGTCCCAAATCGATGGAATGAAGTAGAGGGAGGAAAAGCCACTGAGACAGCAATTGAAAAAGCCATTCAGGAATTTGACTTCAAAAACCCGTCTGCAAACGTTCCAAATCTTCTGCAAATCAGGAAAAACCTAACTTCTCTGAAATCCACCGAAAATTGGGTTGAGGAAAAACTCCATAGAATCGATAATCTGATATTCTTAGCAATGGGATTGGAGGCAGAGTGGAATGTGAAATCTGAATTGGGTTTCAACGGCCAGGAAATAACAACTGAACTTATCGTAAACAATCCATCCGGAATCGCCTTGAAGTCAGGATCCATGAATCTCTTTGGGTCAACATCTGCTTCTTCTGTGGCTGAAATAAAAGGCAATAAACCGGTAAGAATTCCGATCAAGTTTACTATTCCGGAGGAATTTCCAATTTCGCAGCCTTATTGGCTGAGTGAACCGATTGATGGCTCTTTGTATTCTGTGAAAAATCAGGAGGATATCGGAAAACCTTTTGAGAGCAATCAGCCAAAGGGAGATTTTTCTTTTGACCTGGATGGTCAGCAATTCACCTTGCCTCTTGCCTTAAATTATAAATACAATGATCAGGTTGATGGCGAGATTAAGCAGCCATTCACGATAGTTCCTGAGATTGATCTCACAGTTTCAAAAGAGAATGTATTCCTGATTTCCGGATCCGAACCCAGTTTGACTGTGACTGTTAATTTCAGAAATCAAATTCTGGATGGAAATCTGGATTTTGAAGGATTGGATTCCACTCAATATCGAATTTTGATGATTGAGGATAATGCTTTCCAGAAAAAGAGAGTTTTCCAAGTTGAGTTTTTACCCAATGGTGAAGGCAAAAAAGTAGTTACCGCTCGCTATACAATTGATTCCGGAAAAAGCTTTGATTTGATTACTCACCGGATTTCATACAAGCATATCCCAAATCTCACGTACTCCACGCCAGCCTCATTTAATTTGATTCAGGCTGATTGGAAGCTTTCAGGAGCTAAAATCGGATACATTCCTGGAGCAGGAGATGATGTTCCCGCAGTGCTTTCTGCACTTGGATATAAGGTTACATTGATTGGTCCTGATGATTATTCGGTAGAATATTTGAGCCAGTTCAAAGCAGTGGTAGTAGGAATTCGTGCTTACAACACTAATCAGGATCTGAGTTCAAATCAGCAGAGTTTGATGGGGTACGTAAGGTCTGGAGGCAACGTGATCGTGCAGTACAATACCAATTCCCCGCTTTTGACCAATCAATTGGGACCTTTTCCTTTTACAATCGGAAGAGATCGAGTGACCGTTCAGAGTTCTCCGGTAAAAGCTGATTGGGCACACCCGGTTTTATCAACGCCAAATAAAATTACTGATGCTGATTTCGATGGCTGGGTTCAGGAGCGAGGATTGTACTTTGCCACTGATGTGGCAGAGCAATATTCTGCACCATTGGAAATGCAGGATCCCGAAGAACCTTCCAGCAAGGGTGCCTTGATCTATGCGAAATTTGGGGAAGGATCGTATGTTTACACTGGAATTTCCTTTTTCAGACAGCTTCCTGCAGGTGTCCCTGGAGCCATTAAATTATTTGTAAACCTGATCGAGCAATAAGTTTTGGAAGAGAAACCTATCCGTTGGAAATATTTGTATGCCGGACTGCTCGGTAGTTTAGTCCTGATGATTATCCTGTTTTACTGGTTAATGGTTGCATACTCATGAGTACGCTGGATTGGGTAGTACTTTTTGGTACTATGCTGCTCATTGCAGTTTATGGTATCTACAAAACATTGGGGCAGCAAAGCCTTGATTCCTATCTGAGAGGAAACAATTCCAGTAATTGGTGGACCATCGGTCTGTCGATCATGGCAACTCAGGCTTCAGCTATTACATTTCTGAGCACTCCGGGACAAGCCTATGAGGATGGAATGAGGTTTATCCAATTCTATTTCGGTTTGCCTTTGGCGATGATTATTATTTCGATTGTATTCATCCCGATCTATTACAAACTGAAAGTTTACACAGCGTATGAGTTTCTGGAGAATCGATTTGATTTGAAGACCAGAACGCTGGCTGCATTGCTTTTCATCATCCAAAGAGGACTTGCGGCTGGTATTACGATTTATGCGCCTGCGATTATTCTCTCCACTTTATTGGGATGGAATCTCACCATGACCAATATTTTCATTGGTGTGATCGTGATTGCTTACACTGTTTCGGGAGGTACGGAGGCGGTTTCGATTACTCAAAAGCAGCAAATGGGTGTGATGATGGGAGGGATGTTGCTGGCAGGAATTATCGTGATCCAAATGCTCCCGATTTCATTTCAGGAGGCTTTCCATGTAGCTGGCAAAATGGATAAGCTGAATATTGTAAGCTTCAAATTTGATCTGGCTGACCGATACAATGTTTGGTCGGGGATGACAGCGGCTGTGTTTCTATTCCTTTCTTATTTTGGCACTGACCAAAGCCAGGTACAGCGCTATCTTTCCGGTCAGACTCTGACCCAAAGTAGGATGGGACTTATCATGAATGGATTTTTGAAGATCCCGATGCAGTTTGTAATCCTGTTTATCGGGGTGATGGTCTTTGTCTTTTATCAGTTTTTTCAACCACCGGTAATTTTCAATAAGGTTCATACAGATAATCTCAAGCAAAGTGAATATGCCGGAGAATATGAGTTGCTGGAAAAAGATTACACCCGAAATTTCGAAGAGAGTAAATCTTCCTATTTGCAATTACTGGAAGCGATAGATCAAAAAGATGAAACTCGGGAAATCTCTATTCGGGAAAACCTGAAAGACCTTAAAACTGAACAAGGAACCATCAGAAATGAAGTGAAAGAGTTGATCGTGACGAATGACCCTTTGGCAGAAACTCGGGACACCGATTACATCTTTATGCGATTTGTGATGGATCACTTGCCGGAAGGAGTGATTGGATTGCTTTTTGCTGTGATTTTCGCTGCTGCGATGTCCTCTTCTTCTTCAGAACTAAATGCCCTCGGATCCACGAGTACTGTAGATCTCTACAAGCGCTCGATTAACAAAAATGCAACTGAAAAGCATTACGTACTTTCTTCCAAGTTTTTCACAGCTTTCTGGGGTCTAGGTGCCATTCTTTTTGCAACATATGCTTCGCTCTTTGAGAATTTGATTCAAGCTGTAAACTTGCTTGGATCGCTGTTTTATGGCACGATTCTCGGGATTTTCCTAGTCGGATTCTTCATGAAATGGGTGAAAGGAAGAGCAGTATTCATTGCAGCCCTTGCGTCCCAACTCCTGATTCTGGTTGTCCACTGGAAAAACGGAGTCGGACTATTCGGATTTGTGTGGGACATCGGATTCCTTTGGTACAATGCCATCGGATGTTTGTTCGTGATGGCTTTGGGCGCAATCCTTCAGTTGTTCTTTAAAAAGTAAGAGAATTCAAAAGTAGAGTTCAAAAAAAATGCCTCCCAATTGGGAGGCATTTTTCATTTTACTTGATGGACTTGATTAATCGATCGTTCAAACTGACATAGTCAGGATTTTTAGCTTCGATTGCCAATTCTTTTGATTTCATGGCAGATTCCAAAGCTTCTGTTTTCATGCCAAGAGCCAATTCAATCTTAGCTTTCAAGTGAACTGTCCAGTATTTTGGATCACTTTCCACAGACTTGGTAACCCATGTATAGGCCATTGGAATGTCCTTCTGGTTTGTGAAGTAATAGCTGGCAGCCGAGTAGAGTAAAGTAGGGTCAGTGGCATTTGTATCAATAACCAATTCCTTGATTTGTGCCATCACAATTGCATCCACCTGAGTTACGATTCGGAAATCAACCCGGGTCTGATCCCATTTGATGGATAAATCCGCACCATTATCAGTCATATTATTAAAGCTGATTTCAAAGGTTTCATATACCCGGCTCAACTTATTTGGCTCCACCTGAAATCTTATCAAATCATTTTTCGGATCATATCCGATGGCTCCCCAAAGCTTGGTGTCTTTGGATAAGATGATCGTCCATTCAGTCTTTCCGGGGATTGAATAAAGTGCATACTGCCCTTGCGGGACTTTCTTGCCGTCAATCTCTACATCAGTAGAAAAAGAAATGACTGTCGCGCCATTGGCACCTGTTCTCCATACTTCACCGTATGGAACCAACTCTCCAAAAATCTTTCTGCCTTTTGTGCTTGGTCTGCTGTAGTCAACAGTCACGTCAGTTAAACCTACTTTTTGTGCGATTTTTGCAGAAGGAGAAGCTTGTGGCATTTGGATTTGCTGAGCAAAGGCACTCATGCCGACTAACAATAAAATTGCCAGTGTAAATGTGAATTTCTGTTTCATTTGGATTTTTCTATTTTTATAAAATTATCAATTACAGTACCAAAAAATCTGTGATAGTTCGGGAACCGCCTGCAATTTGGGGTTTTTTAATGCATTTTTGTAAATCAAAAGGTTCCTTTTTATTCAAAAGGAAATATACTGTTCGAAGTTTTTAGGCTACTTCAATTTAAAATTTTCTTTTCAAATGAGTTTAGCAATCATCTGCCCCGGAAAAAACCCTGATTCATGGATTAAAGTAATTAGAGAATTGGATCCTGATCTTGAAATCCAGGTTTATCCGGAAATCCATAATCCCGAAAAAGTCGAAGTTGCCTTGGTTTGGCAGCATCCGCCAGGCATTCTCACCACCTTTCCAAATCTGAAATTAATCAGCTCTATGGGAGCAGGAGTTGATCATATTTTAACTGATAAATCAATCTCTGCAGACCTTCCCATTGTCCGGATTGTGGATGATAAACTGACATTCTCGATGACCAATTATGTGGTCATGGGCGTGTTGAATTTTCATCGTCGACTTACTCATTTTCAGCAAAACCAGGAAAAGAAAATCTGGGATATGTCCCATCCTGAAATTGAGGTTAAAATTGGAGTGATGGGAGTCGGAGCTTTAGGCGGCGATGTACTTGAAAAACTCAGTTTTATGGGATTTCCGGTCGTGGGTTTTGGTTTCTCGGAAAAGGAAAACTTCCAATATCCTTATTATTCAAAAGCTCAGCTTGGGAAATTCTTGTCCGAAGTAAACGTTCTGGTTTGTCTGCTTCCTCTCACGCCGGAAACTGAAAGCATTCTGGATCTTGACCTTTTCAAACAATGCAAGCCGGGAACTTACTTGATAAACGTAGCGCGAGGAAAACACCTTGTAGAGGAAGATTTAACTCAGGCCCTGGACAAAGGATATCTCTCAGGAGCATTGCTTGATGTCTATCGAAAAGAACCTTTATCCCCCGAACATCCGTTTTGGGAAGACAGGAGAATCATGCTTACGCCTCATATTGCAAGTGTGACAAATCCCAGAGCGGCGGCACCTCAGATTTTAGAAAATATTAATCGGATAAAGTCTAATAGTCCGTTAATCAATTACGTTAACCGATCCAGGGGATATTAAAATTTTTAGAAATGGAAAACTCATTCAAGATTCTTTGCCCAATTGATTTTTCAGACTGCTCTTTGAATGCGATCGAATATGCCAGTCGAATCGGTGAGAAATATCAAGCCGATTTGATTCTTTTTCATGTTTTGAATACTCACGATTATCGGAAGCTTTCCCCTCTTGATGTCAATGCAAAACATCAGGAAGAATTTGTGCGAGAGAAGATGCAAACTCTTCAAAAAGCTGTTGAATCCGAAAGCATTTCAAAAGGATTAAAGTCTTGTGAAATTGCTTTCCAGGATGGGAATATTGTGGGCTCCACCTTGGCATTCGCTGATCTTAAGAAAGCTGATCTGATCGTGATAGGAACGGAAGGGATGAATGAATTGCGGGAAAACATCATTGGTTCCAGAGCCAGCCAAATCGTTCAGGAATCTAAAATTGATGTATTGGTAGTTCCAAGAAAGGTATTTTTTAAGACTCCCAGAAAACTTATTTATGCCAGCGACTACCTTGAAGAAGATAAACTTGCTGTTCAAAAAATAGTAGAATTTGCCAGTTTTTTTGATTCAGAGATTGACCTCGTTCACGTGAGTTCCACCCACAAGGCAATCGATAAAACACTCCATCAAGTGATGATCGAAGAGATTACACCTTTCATAAGATATGAAAAAGTGAATTTTGTACTTAAATCTTTTAGAGACGATTTGGCTCTGGGATTGGAGAATTACCTACAAACTTCCAAAGGTGATATGCTGATCACGCTTAGTAAGAAGAAATCATTTTTTGATCTTATTTTCTCGAAGAACCTCTCCAAAAAAATGGCTTACTTCATCAGCAAGCCGCTTTGGGTAATCAAATCTTTCTAGTTTTTCTTTCCGTAAAAGAAAGCTTTGATAAATCCAGTAAATTCTGCTCTGGCTTTGGGATCTCTGAATACCGCAGAAAGGGTTTTTAGAAAATGATTCAAATTCATCTTTTCTGCTTTGTCTTCAGAAATGAAATTTGGAACAGGATTTTCGACCGGCTGCTCTGATGAATTGGGTGTCGACGGAGAATAACCGACTAACTTATCTGCCTCCTCAAAACTCTTTTTTGCTTTTGCCTGATAGCCAAGCTTATCTTCTACGATCCCCTTGTTATTGTAAGCTACTGCATCTTCCGGATCCAATTCGATCGCGATCTCATAATCTTCAATTGACCCTTTCAGATCCCCGATTCTATCTTTAAAAAATGCTCTGCTGCTGTATCGATAAGGATTTCTTGGGTCAAGATTGACAGCCCGATCAAATTCTATCAGGGCTTCTTCGTCTCTTTTCAGCAGATGCAGGACAACTGCCCGGTCGCTTATGAAATCGGTATTGTAGGGTTCCAAACTTGAGATTAACTCAAAATCTTCCAGTGCTAATTCCGTTTTCCCCAATCTGGACAAAATCCGTCCACGATAAAGATGAAGTTCTGTGTCCCCGGACTTTCTGTTTATCAGTTCGTTGAAGCATTTTAATGCCTCTTCAAATTCGCCCGTTTTATATAACTCAATTCCCTTTTCGAAGCTCATCTCCCTTTTTTCTTAATACTACAAAGGTAAGCCCTGAATAGTTTACCAAATAATCTTTCATTGCTTTTTGCAGGCTTTCGGCTCTCGCTATTATCTTTAACCCAGTAAGATTTTCCCATCCATGCCTCAAACACCCCAAGCCGTACTCAAAGAACTGAAAGCTAAAAAGTTTGCACCGATTTACTTTTTGGAGGGTGACGAACCTTTCTTTATCGATCAGATTTCCGACTACATTGAGAAGAACGCGATTGCGGAGCACGAGAAAGGATTCAATCAAATCGTGCTTTACGGGAAAGACAGTACCATCGGTCTGATCATCAACAATGCCCGGAAATTCCCGATGATGGCGGAGCGGCAAGTTGTGATTGTGAAGGAAGCGCAAAGTATTTCTGATTTTGGAAAAGAGGATGCGCAAAAGCTTTTGCTCAGCTATGTCCAAAATCCGCTTCCCAGCACCATTCTGGTTTTTGCTCACAAATACAAAAAACTCGATGGACGTCTTGCTATCACCAAAGAGCTGGACAAAAAGGCTGTTTACGTACGTTCTGAGAAGGTAACAGAGTATAAGCTGAATGCCTGGATAGACGAGTACATCAAGGAATTAGGGCATAGGATCGAGCCGAAAGCAGCTCAGCTTTTGGCTGACTCCATCGGGAATAACCTGGAAGTCTTGACCAATGAAGTTGGGAAAATGCTGATCAATTTCCAGGGGCCGACCAAGATCACTCCCCAGCATATTTCCCAGTTCATCGGGATCAACAAAGACTACAACAATTTTGAGTTTATGAAGGCAATTGGCTTTCGAAATGTGATCAAAGCCAATCAGATCATTCACTATTTTATTCAGAATCCGAAGGCTCATCCGGTGATTCCACTTTTCAGTCTGATGTACAGCTATTTTACCCGAATAGCGCTCATTCACCAGGCAAAAGGAGCATCGGAACAACAGCTTGCAGGCTTGCTTGGAGTACCGCCATTCGTGGTAAGGGAGTACTCTGAGGCGGCGCGAAACTATAAATTGGGCAAGGTAATTGATGTGTTCCGATACATCAAAGAGGCAGATCTACGTTTCAAAGGAGTTGACTCCGGAAGCATGACTGAAGCAGAAAACCTCCGCGAGCTCGTTTATAAGATTTTGCACTGATTACCTAAGCCAAACTATGAGATATTACCTGACGCTCCTTGTGGGCCTTGGGCTGAGTATGGAGGCTTTTTCCCAGTCTACCCTCTATCAAACCAGTCCACAATTTCCTCTGGATCACAATCTGGAGCTTTTTGACAAACAACTCTTTTCGGCCAGCTTATTTGACAACACCCAACTGCTGGACAAAAACCTCAACTCTGAGCAAGCAAAGTCTGTAGATCTTCATCGCGCCATGGCTGCATTGCAGATCGAAAGCCCTGATGGTCCCGGTTTGATGAAATCTTACATCCTTGACAATGGCACTCACCCGAGTGTAACCACTGCAGGTCTTTACATGGGGGATCATTTTTTCTACAAGAAAAATTACAAGGAAGCGCTGGAAGGATATCAGTTGGTAAATTCTGAAAATCTACCAGATGACCGCAAAGCTGATATCTTATTCAAGCAAGGTTACTCTCATTTCCAGTTGAAAAACTACGGTCAGGCGGCTCCTTTCTTTGACCTGGCGAAAACTCTCAACCAGCCAATCAGCCCGGATGCTTACTACTACAGTGGTTTTATTGCGATGGAAGGCGGAAATTCCCAAAAGGCAATCGCGGATCTTCAGGAGGCATCGAGATCTTCTTTTTATGCAGGAAAAGTCCCGTATTTGCTTGCAGCACTTTATTACAAAGAGCAAAGCTATGATCAGCTGATTGCGTACGCTGAGCCTATTCTGGCTTCTAAGCAAACACTGGATCGAAAAGAAGTTATTCATCTATATCTGGCAGAGGCGTATTTCGCCAAGAAGGATTTTGCGAAAGCTGCGGTCAATTATGATGCATACATTGATTCCAGAAAGGGAAATCTCTCCCGAGAAGAAATCTACAAAGCAGGTATTTCGCAATTTGAAATCGGTAAATATCAAAGAGCAACCGATTACCTTAAAAACTCAGCTTCCGCCGCAGATGAAATCGGGCAGGCTTCCAGTTATTATTTGGGTCATTCTTATTTGAAGTTGGGAAATTTCCAGTTTGCCAGCACCAGTTTTAACGAAGCTGCAAAAGCCAACTTCAATCCTAAAATCAAGGAAGAAGCACTTTTCAACTTTGCAAAGACTAACCTCCAAAAGGGAAGTTTTCAGGCAGGAATTTCGGCTTTGGATGAATATATGGAAACTTATCCGTCCGGAACTCACAGATCAGAAGCTGAAACTTTGCTTTCCGAAGCATTGATCAATACAAATGATTATCTGAGAGCAATTGATCAGATGGATAGAATTAAGACAAAATCTCCGAGAATCCAGGCAGCTTATCAGAAAGTAGCATACTATCAGGCGATGGTTTATTACAGGGACCAGAAATGGAATCAGGCTATCAGTTTCCTTGACAAATCCTTGACTTACCCGGTAGATCGGGAAATGGTTTTGGAATCTAACTTTTGGAAAGGAGAAATCTATTCAGCTTCCGGAGATTTGCCAAAAGCGATCAAGGCTTACGAAACAGCTTTGGCTTCAGCAAAAACAACTTCAAGCGCTTATCTGACTAAGAGCTTGTATGGTTTGGGATATGCCTATTTCAATTCGCAGCAATACCCAAAAGCTGAGGAGCATTTCAAATCCTACACAGATCGCCTCAGAAGCAAAGAAAACAAAGAGAATTACGAAGATGCCTTGCTGAGATTGGGCGATTGCCAGTATGTGCAAAAGCGATTTGCAGAGTCTGCTGCAACTTTCCAGCGGGCGATTTCAGAATCCAACTCAGGCGCTGATTATGCTTATTACAGATCTGCGGTGGTTTACAACTTCCAGTCTCAAAATCAGCAAGCCATCAGTCAGCTGAATACGTTGATTTCTAACTATCCAAACAGCCTTTACATCGAAGATGCGCTTTTTCAAAGAGGGCAGATTCTGATGGAAGAGACTCAATACACCGAGGCTTCAAGAGGTTTTACAGAGTTGATTTCGGGAAGACCGAACAGTCCGTTTGTGCCTTTTGCATTGGAAGGAAGAGCTGTTGCGAATTTCTCTTTGCAGAATTACGACCAGACAATAAGTGACTACAAGAATATTTTGGACAATCATCCGAATGCTCAGAATTCTGAAACGGCTTTGAAAGGACTTCAGGAAACGCTCGCGCTTCAAGGCAGATCGGCTGAGTTTGGAGATTACCTGGAAGGCTACAAAGGCTCCAATCCATCAAGTGGAAGTGTGCAGGCACTCGAATATGAAGCTGCAAAAAGCTTGTATTTCGACAAGAACTTTACCCAGGCGATCCGCGCTTTTGAAAATTACCTGAGAAGCTATCCTCAGTCAGCCCAACGTGCTGATGCGGTTTACTTCCTTGGCGACAGTTATTTCCAGTCGGGCGACCAGGATAAGGCTTTGGCTCAATTCAAATCCTTGGAAAAAGAACCTGCTTCCCCTCAGCGATTGAGAGCGATGCAGAGAATCGGTGCTATTGAACTCGAAAGAGGGAATTATGCAGCAGCGATTCCATATCTCCAAATGGCAGCAGATAACGCCAGAAACAAGGTGGAAGAAGTAGATGCACTGAAAGGTTTGATGATTGCCAACTTTGAAATCAAAAAGTATAATCAGGCAATTGCAAATGCAGATCGATTACTGACTTTGGATGGAGTAGTTCCGGAATCTACGCCGACGGCTTTACTGACGAAAGCAAAAGCACAACGGGAAATCAATCAGAAAGCTCAGGCCGAACTTACTTTGAAGAGTTTGGTGAATGATTACAAAACGATTCAAGGAGCTGAAGGCTTATACTGGCTGGCATTTTCATTCCAGGAGAAAGGTGATTTCACTCAATCGAACAATACGATTTTTGATCTGTCTGCTCCATTTGCAGATTACGATTATTGGTATGGCAGGATCTTCCTGCTGCTGGCCGACAACTATCTAAAAACAGGGGAGGAGTTTCAGGCGAAAGCCACGCTTCAATCCATCGTGGAAAACTCTACGAATGCAGAAATCAAAACCACGGCTCAAGCTAAACTCCAAACCCTAAACTAAACCATGAAAAAGCTAGCGATATCTTTTCTTTTGACCGGAGCAGTTTGTTGGATTTCCGGTGAGGCAGTTGCCCAAACAAAAACCAAAGGCGAGGTGACAGATCAGGAATTTGTGATCCGAAAGGACCGCGTTCTGACTGTGCCGACACAGCCGCGGATTTACGAGAAATTACCCGTTTTGCCTCAGCCAAAAGGTCTGAGTGACTTCAACTATTCTATCACTCCGATTGATCTGAGTTTGCCGAGGCTGACGCTGGAAGCTACTCCTTTGGAGAAAAAGTACGCTCCACCAACACTGAATTTATATCCGGGATTTGTTCGTGCCGGCTATGGTAATTTTGCTTCGCCACTTTTGGAGATGCGATACATGGCCACGAAAGTTGCCGACTTCAATTATGCGTTGCAGCTCAATCATCAGAGCTTTGGAAAAGGTCCGATAAAAGGTGAGCAATCAGCAGATTCCCATACTAATTTCGGCGCAGATGCCAGTTATTTCGCAGGACTTTTCGAAGTCTATGGAGGACTGAAATGGAATCAGGATAAATATTCTTTCTACGGAGTAAATCCTTCTGTTTTCGAAGATCCGACTTACGAAACTCCGGACAACGTTCTAAATACCATCCAATTCAAAGCCGGTATCCGTGAAATCGAGAAGACTGGTCCGTTTACATACGAAGGAGAACTTAGCTTTCGCAATTTCAATGACAGCTATTTGGTCACTGAAAACGAAATTGGAATCAAGGCAGCGGCGAAATTCAGACCGAGTGATGACTGGACCGGAAAGGTGGGGATTTCATATTTCACCACCAATCCGGAAGATTTAGACTATTCTGTCAACAGAAATTACTTCGCGATCAGACCGGAAGTTTCCTACCAATATGATGCTTTTCGATTTTCCGCAGGACTGAATATCGTCTCAGAAAATGACTCCATCGCTGATAAATCAAGCGATTTCAGAATATTCCCGGTCTTAAAAGCAAGCTATCAGTTTGCTGAGGAATTCGGATTCTATGGTGAGTTTTCTGGTGATGTGAATCGAAATACTTATTTCAGCTTTGTGAAGGAAAATCCATTTCTGGGTCCAAGTGAGCAATTGCTGAATACCGTAAACAATTACAAAATCAAGGGTGGGATAGAAGGTCAGTTTCAAGAGTCCTTCCATTACAAAGCCGGTATCGATGTAAGCCGATACAATCAGATGCATTTCTTCGTGAATTCGGCTTCCGACTCATCTCGATTTGAAGTGGTTTACGATGACAAGTCAACAGTTTTCAATATAAATGCTGAGTTGGGATTCAGGATTTCTGAGATCTACACGCTTGGAAGCCGATTGGATTTGTTTCAATATGATTTGAATTTGCAACAGGAAGCATGGCATAGACCAACTTGGGAATTGCGTGTGAACAACCAAATCAAACCGGTTGACCAATTGCTGATTCAGGCGAATGTGAATTTCATGGGAGGCATAAAAGCAAGAGGAATTTTGGATTCAGATTTTGGTATTCCTGATTCATTCCCCGTTGTTAACCTTAAGACCATTGCAGATCTTCAACTGAAAGCGGATTATAAAATCACGGATCGAATCTCGATTTTCGCAGAAGGAAATAACATTCTGAATGGCAAAAACACACGTTGGCTGAATTATCCCGTTCGAGGGATTCAGCTGATTGGGGGAGCTTCTTTCAAATTCTAAGATTGTTTGCAGGCCGGGGTTGGGGTTTACCTTCATTTGGTTTAGTTTCGTAGCTTTCCTTTACACGCATGGCCTCAAAAACTTCTGATAACTCGCAATGGACCGATCCCAAAGATTACGGGCTTCCGTTTGTTGAAATTACTCCACTACATCCGGAGCCAATTCTGAAAGAGAAAAAGGAAGAGCCTGTAAAAGAAGAAGTTGTTCAAAAGCGAGAACTTCTGGAACCGATAGTTGTTCAGGAAACTGAGCCCGTTGTCGCTGAAGTTGCCCCGGAATTGGAAGCCAAACCGGAAAAATATGCGCCAATTCCAAGGGAAGTAAAAGAACTTCCGGAAAAGAAAAGCTCAATTTTATGGGTTTGGATAGCAGCATTTTTGGCTTTCATAATAGTGGGTGTGATCATTTACCAGATCCAAAAAGGAAGCCCTGCTGATACCGCAGAAAATGGCTCCGAAACCGAGTCCACAATTGTCGAAAATAATCAAAATCAGGCAGTTGAAGAATTAAAAAATACCCCAGCTCAGGAAATTCAAAGTCCTGAAAATCAACAATCTATTGCAGATTCAACCAGTATTCAAATCCAACCTGCGCAAACTCCTCAAACTGGTACAACTATTGAGAGTAAGCAGTCAGGAACTTTGGTGCGAATCGAAAGCAAAAAAGAAAGACCTCAGTATTTCATCGTGGTAGGAAGTCTACCAAGTGAAGCACTGGCTGTCAAGGAAGCTGCCCTGTATTACGATCGGGCGCCGACTCTTTTCCTGATCTATCCATACGACGATGTGACAAACTATCGTTTGGCGATTGGGGCTTTCGGAAGTTTCAATTCAGCGACTGCTGAACTGGAGCGCGCCAAGGGGCTCTATACAGAAGCCTTATGGATTTTGAAATACTAATATGACGCTACTACAAACCCTTAGTACAGACTCTCTCACCAACATAGAAGGACTCGCAGCTGCTGCGCCTACAAAAGAACCCATTGGACTTCTGGATCTTTTGATCACTGGAGGTTACATGATGATTCCGCTTTACCTGCTTTTTGTATTAGCGATTTTCATCTTTTTTGAGCGATTGATTACCCTTAGGAAGGCTTCAAGCACTTCTTCTCATTTGATGGATCAGGTGAAAATTCTGGTTCAAAGCGGTCAAATCGAAAAAGCAAAAATCATTTGTGCGGGTGAAAAAACTCCGGTCGCCAATATGATTGCAAAAGGAATTGAGCGGATTGGTTCTCCTTTGAAAAACATCGAAGTTTCGATTGAAAATGTCGGTAAAGTCGAAATATATAAACTCGAGAAAAATCTAAACCTGCTTGCGACTGTTTCAGGTGCTGCTCCGATGATCGGATTCCTTGGAACTGTAACGGGTATGATTCAAGCGTTCATTGCGATAGCACAGGAAGAAGGTATGGTGTCACCAAAACTCCTTTCTTCAGGTATCTATGAGGCCATGATCACGACGGCAGCAGGATTGGTGGTTGGTATTGTAGCCTATTTGGGGTACAATTATTTGGTAACTCAGGTTTCCAAATTGGTTCACAATATGGAATACTCTTCCATCGAGTTTATTGATTTGCTTCAAGACAAATAATCATGGCACTTCAATCAAAAAATAAAGTTGATTCGGCATTCAGCATGTCCTCCATGACAGATATTATTTTTCTGTTGTTGATCTTTTTCATGCTGACTTCCTCGTTCATCACACCTTCAGGACTTCCTGTGAATCTTCCTTCAAGCGAGACCACAGATATTATTATGCAGGAAGTAACGGTCACCGTGACGAAGGATTTACGGTTTTCTGTCAATGACAGAGTTGTCTCCAGAGAGCAAATCAAAGGAGAGTTAGCCCCACTTTTGGAAGGAAAAAAAGGTCAGGTTGTCCTGCACATTGATAAGGAAGTTCCTGTAGAATACCTTGTAGAAATAGGGGGAATAGCCGCTGGTTTGGGAGCAAACGTTTCAATCGCTACAAAACCGTACTAAGTCATGGAATATTGGGACGCAGATAAAGAAGAAAGACAAAGCAAAAAGATGTCGTGGATTATCACGATTGCTTTTAATGTGCTTCTGCTTGTGGCGTTCTATTTTATTGTGGTTTGGAAACAACCGATTCCACCGCTTCCAACTTTTGGTTTGGAGCTGAATCTTGGTTTTACCCCGACCGGTTCCGGTGATCGAAACAGTCCAAATGCTCCTTCGGAAACCCAAACTCCGGTAACTGAAGCAGCAGCTCCGGGGGAAATTGCGCAAGCCGTAACACAACCTGCAACACCAGCTCCAAGTCCAAAAACAGAAACTGCAAAGCCGAAAGCTGCCACTAAGCCAGCTGCAAATCAGGCCGTAACTTCAAAGCCATCCCCGATCAAAGGGGTTGAGAAAGCTTCCGAATCAACAAAAAAGCCAGAACCGGCTAAAACTGAACCGACTAAAACAGTAACTGCTCCGGCAAAATCCGAAGCGTCGACTACCACTCAAAAAGCTCCTGAAAAACCAAAAGTAGATCAGAGAGCTGTGATGGGAGCCGGTGGAACTGCCGGAAAAGGAACTCAGCCTGCCTCAGGTGGAGCTCAGGGAAGTTCTACTGCGAAAGGTGATGAAGGCGATCCAAAAGGAACCGTCGATGGCAGAGCAATCATGGGGACAGGAAGTGGAAAAGGAACTAACTCAGGCGCAGGCTATAGTTTGGATTTGGCGGGTTGGGATTTTGCATCAAGACCGGCGATCAATGACAAAGTATCTACCCGAAATGGCCGGATAGTTTTTAAAATTACCGTCGATGATAATGGACGAGTCGTTCAGGCTGTCCCGCTCGAATACAACGTTTCCAATGATGTCTTGGCTTATTACCGTCAGGTTGTCAATCAGATTTCTTTCAAAACTCAGCAGGGAGGAACGGCTGCGGAGTTTTCCACCGGAAAAATAACCTTTGTCATCAAGGTAGATTAACCCATGAATTACCAGGAGACACTGGATTATCTTTTTCATGCCTTGCCCATGTTTCAGCGGGTAGGAGCTTCAGCGTTCAAAAAGGACCTTCATAATACAATCGAGCTTTGCAATCACTTGGGCAATCCCGAGACAAAGTTCAAATCAATCCATATTGCAGGCACCAACGGGAAGGGAAGCACTTCTCATACGCTTGCTGCTGTGCTACAATCCGCTGGCTATAAAACCGGCCTTTATACTTCTCCCCATCTTAAGTCTTTCACAGAGCGCATTCGAATTGACGGCAAGGAAATCTCCGAAGAAGCTGTCATTCAATTTGTCGAAGAGAATAAAGAGTTTCTGGATGAACTGAAACCCAGCTTTTTTGAAATGACGGTGGGAATGGCCTTCTGGTATTTTGTGCAGGAGAAAGTCGATATCGCTGTGATTGAAGTTGGGATGGGGGGTAAGTTCGATAGCACAAATCTCGTCACGCCCGAACTTTGTATTATTACCAATATCGGTTGGGATCATGTCCAGTTTCTAGGTGACACGCTTCCGCTAATCGCAGGCGAGAAAGCTGGGATCATCAAGTATCATGTTCCGGTAATCATTTCCCAAACTCAAGAAGAGACAAGTTCAGTTTTCAAGGAAAAAGCTGCAGAGATGCAGGCGCCGATTGTTTTTGCGGATCAGATTTGGAAGGTTGAAAAAAGAGACGGGAAACGGAAGACGGTAGACGGAAGACAGAAGACGGAAGACAGAAGACAGGAGACAGAAGACGGGATAAATAATAACGAAGAGACTAGAAATAAGAACCAAGATAGATCTGTAGTTTTTCAAATAGAGAAAGATGGATCCATTCAAGAAATCAGATTTGGGCTTTTGGGGGATTATCAGCGATTTAATCTTCCCGGGATTTTGGAAGGGGTAAGTCAACTTCGAAAACAAGGCTGGAAAATATCCGATGAAAACCTTAAAACCGGATTAGCAGAAGTGACTTCATTGACCGGATTGAAAGGGAGATGGCAGATTCTTGCCGAAAAGCCAATGACAATCTGTGATACGGGCCACAATGAACCTGGAATCAAAGAGATTTTGGATCAGCTGAAAACCTATTCTTTCAAGCAACTTTGGATGGTGATCGGAATGGTTCAGGATAAAGATATTTCCAAGATTTTGGCTTTACTTCCAAAGGACGCCAACTATATTTTTTGCCAGGCGCAAATCCCAAGAGCTTTGGCAGCAGATCAACTTGCCGAAAAGGCATCTGAAGCCGGCCTGAAAGGCAAAGTGATTCCAAGCGTGAATGAGGCTTACAACTTTGCCCGAAAAAATGCAGGGCAGGATGACTTGATATTTGTCGGAGGGAGTACTTTTGTGGTCGCAGAAATTGAAGACCTATAAATGAGCAGAAGAAAGCTGGTTCGGTTTGCCGAAAACGAACAGAATCCCAACGTAATTCAGTTTGGAAAACCCATTTTTGAAGAAATAAAAGGCAACTGGAATGAGAAGCAATTCGAAAATCAGAACCCGATTGTAGTTGAATTGGCCTGTGGAAGAGGGGAGTTTACAGTTGGTCTAGGCCGGGTTTTCACAGATCAAAACTTCATAGGTGTAGATATCAAAGGAAGCCGAATCTGGAAAGGAAGCTCAACTGCAACGGAAGAAGGAATTGAAAATGTAGCTTTTCTTCGAACTCAGATTCAGCAATTGGAGCAGTTTTTTTCCGAAGGAGAAATCTCCGAACTCTGGATTACTTTTCCTGATCCTTTTCCAAGAGAGGGAGATGAGAAGAGAAGATTGACTTCACCCAGGTTTCTGGAGATGTATAAGACGATGCTAAAATCTGGAGGAATCGTCCATTTTAAAACAGACAATACCGACCTTTTCAATTACTCACTTGAGTTGGTTCAATCCAGAGAAGACATCGATGTGATTGGATTCACGAGTGATTTCTACCAAAGCGAATGGAAAGACGACCACTTCGGAATCAAGACCAAGTATGAAAAGATGTTCTCAGACAAAGGAGAGAAGATCAAATATTTGAAATTCAGGTTTGTTTAATCAACCAAGTTGATTTTTACTTTCTCCAGATAAAGTGCCTTTAGAACACAATTGTAAAGCAATTCCTGATCGATAGGCTTGGTGATATATTCATCCATTCCGATTTCAAAAACTCTTGCTTTGGTTTTTTCTGTTGTATCGGCCGTTACGGCAAGGATCGGAATACCCGGATTATTGATTCCTGACTTTCCTGATCGAATTATTTGAGTGGCTTCGTATCCGTCCATTTCCGGCATTTGTAAATCCATCAAAATCAGATCGTAATTCTTTACTTCCATAGCCTGCAAAGCTTCCAGTCCATGATTTGCAAAATCAAACGTAATTCCTTTCCATTTCCGTAAGATTGACTTGATGACCAATTGGTTGACCATGTTGTCTTCCACAACAAGAAAATGCTTCCCTTTCAGAAGTTCTTCTGCTTGGTTTAGGATCAGTTCATCGCTTGTCCTATTTTCTGTCTGACCTTTGTTGAGTTTCATTTTCAAAGTAACAACCGTGCCTGATCCCTGATTGCTTTGGATATCTACTGATCCTTCGTGAAGTTCTACCAGAGCCTTGACTATACAAAGTCCCAAACCAAATCCACCATATTTTCGCTTGTCGTTTAATTCTTCCTGAACAAACGATTCGAATATCCGATCCAGTTTTTCTTTGACGATTCCCACCCCTGTATCCTCTATGATTGCAGTTATTCCAATTTTTTCACCTTCCAGTTCCTCGGTATGAATAGTAAGTTTGATCTGACCTTGGGTTGTAAACTTGAGGGCATTTCCCAGAACATTGGTAAAAATCTGTTTGAATCGAGTCGAGTCTCCGATTAGTTTCTTTGGAAGAGCATTTCTTTCCTCGTAAATAAAGCCAATGGATTTATCCCTTGCTTGTTGATTGGTGACAGCTTTGAGTTCTTGAATCAATTTATGAAAGTCAAATTCCACTTGGGCAAGTTTCAATTCGCCTTTTTCAATTTTTGAATAGTCAAGAATATCGTTGATCGAAGTCAAAAGAGATAAAGAAGAATACTGAATTACTTCGAGGTCATTTTTGATTTTAGGATCATTTGTTTCTGACAAGATTGACTTCGAAAGTCCCAGAATCGCATTCAAAGGAGTCCGTAATTCATGGCTCATGTTGGATAAAAAGTAAGACTTGATCTCATTCGACTCTTCGGATCTCTGCAAAGCTATTTCCTGCATTTGCTCTTTTTCGGATTTGAGAAGTCTGATCCGATTGGCCATCGAAAGTGAAAGGAAGATTATTTCGATTCCGGTTCCGATTTTAGAAGCATTTTCAGTCAGGAAAGAATTGGGTATAAGCGAAAAATTATTCAGAATGAAAATCACGAATCCTAAAGTCAAAAAGGCAATACCAATGGAAAAGAAGCGATCGATTGGAATTTTTGCGATGTAACTTTTGATAATTGCTACGATGGAAAGAATCAATAATGCAAAAGCAAAAACATTTACGATCGGGTAATATAAATGCCTTCCAGCATCAACTCCCAAAATGAAAACCGTAAGAAAAATACAAGCTGCCAAAAAGAAATTGTAAACCTTATTCAGCATTGGCGCAAACTCAGCTACCCGAATGTAAACCTGAGAATATCTGCCAAAAGCAAACGCAGAAAAAGCAGCAAAAATCAAGAGTGACCGACTGGCAAACCAAGTCGGTTCGCTGAAAATAAATTGGAAGATAAACCCGTCAAGAGAAAGGTGAAGCAAGGCAATCGAAAGCACATAGCTGGTGTAAAGCAGAATACTTTTCTCTCTGATTCCGAAATAGAAAAACAGATATGTGACTGCCGCTAAAAATAAAATTCCGTAGAAAAAACCAAATACCAACTGGTCAAAATAAGAAGATTCGACCAAAGAGTTGGTGTCATTCAATATCAAAGGGACATTGATCACTTCCCCGTCGCTTTGATAATTAATGTAAAATGATGCTTGAGTATTCCCCGCAATTTCAATAGGGAAAATTACTTTTCGATGTTTAAACGGTCGATCCTTAAAAGCCACCAAATCGCCATTTTTTGCAGTTTTGACTGCCTTATCATTCTGGATCTGATATAAATCAACAATATCAGTGATTGGTCTGCCCGTTTCCAAGTAATATGTTTTGGCAAATCCGGTCTCATTGGATAAACTAAACCTAACCCAATAATTCCTGTTCGTAAATCCAAGATTGGTAACAGGACTGGGAAGCGGATTGAATCCTAACTGGCTCTCTTTGGCTAGAATCTGGTCGATATTGATTTTCTCCAAACCCAAATCTGTGATTTCAGCTTGCTGGTAAATGGATAAGGGGAACTTTGTTTCTTCGGTAAGTACGACCTGACCAATTGAATAATTGGTCACAATCATCCAAAGAAAAATAAATAGGAATCTCATGCAGGGTGAATTATCTGGGTGATAACAACCCTAATTACGAAAATGATTTAAAATCAGATTCAGGTATTTGATGAAAGAGTAATATTCACTTTGACAGCTTCGATTTTCTTTGATTCTGATGATTGAATATGTTGATTCACTTAAATAGTGATATAGTTGGAATCAAGACCAAGTATGAAAAGATGTTTTCGGACAAAGGCGAGAAGATCAAATATCTGAAATTCAGGTGTAAGTCCTGAAAGCCAGTTTCAATTCCCTGTTTTGATGTATTGAATAGCCCGCTCTAAAATTGGGTCTTTTCCTGCAGCGATATCCGCGCTTGTCATGTTGGCGACAATATCTACCGGAACTCCGGATTCAAAATTGATTCCATCCACCGTGTAGCCAATTGTCGAGCTGAAGTTGAAATACCAGCTATTTGGTAAGTCAAAACCAGCAGGAACTCCGCTGCCACCACCGGTGATATCTCCCATCAGGACTGCAGAAGGAATCCCTTTGATATAAGCCGAAAAGTAACTTCCTGCACTGTAAACCGCACGATTGGTCAGCACGACAATCCTTCCCGGGAACATTGGAAGATCTTTTGCCGGATCAAGGAAGACTTCTTTTTCTTCCGAAAAGTCAGTTTCCCCAGGTCCATTTTTCAATTGGTAGGAGTAAATTTTTGTTCTTTCATTGATCATCCGGGCAGCCATTTTCAGTCCGTTTGCTGGGTTTCCTCCTCCGTTGTTTCTGATGTCAATGATCACGCCTCGCAAGCCTTTGAAGCGATTGATCACTTCATCAAGTTCGGAGTCCAGGATTGGATTCACAAAACTTTTATAGTGGATATATCCCACTCCCTGAATTTCCTGGTTGAGGAGATAGCCGGTGATTCGATATTTTCCCAAGTAATTTCTCTCCAAAACATCAAAACTATAATTGGGAGCTGCTTCCAAGTATGGAGAATATCGGGAAATATCAAAAGGTGTTCTAAGGTTGACATGACCATCTTTTAGTGTGTTCAGCATTGCCGCCATTACATCAAAAAGTTCTTTTTCAGACTGGGCCTGAATCGCCAAAGGGCGGTAAACAGCCCCGACGCTGTCCCAGTTTATTTTTTTAAAAGCGAAAAATGAATATCGCTCGTTCATTGTTTTCCAAAGCACATTGAAATTCTCCTCATTATCAGACTTTGGATCACTGTCAATAAATATGCTTTCGCAGGACCAAAGAAAGAAGGAAATCAGAAGAATTGCGATGGATTGATTTAGCTTTCTCATTTGGCTTTCAATAAGAAGTTGACGGCAAGGGTATGAGCTCCTGACTGCACATTGTTTGGACTTTGGAAAGAATAATACTCCCAGTTGTAGACGATTTGCATTTTATTTCCGCTTGCAATCGGGAATTCCACCAGGGATCGAATCTGAGTTTTGGGAAAATCTCCCATCCAGACCACATAATTATTGGAGAAAATATCGGTTAATAAATCTTTTTCATGATCCAGGAAATCCGGCACTCCGGAATAGGGCGGTCGAAGTAAATAACCAATTAATGGAAGCCTTAGACTTACCTGAAACTTCATCGACTTCTTCCAAAAATTAAACTCTCGCTGATAAGCGACTTCTCCCAGCAACAAGCCAGAAATATCATAATTGATCTGACTATTGTCCCAGCGTGTAGAGAGACGAAGATTCATAGTATGGGAAATGACTGGACCCAGATATAATTTTCCAGCTTTTCCGGAATGGATCTGAAACAGATGCGAGTAACTTATTTCATTCCAATATTGATCGAGGCTCGGCTGAACAAATCTGGAATTTGATTTTCCGATTTCAAATGAGCTGGTTTTCAGAGAGCCGATGGAAGATTCAAAATTGAAGCTCCGGATTGTTTGCCTCTTTGTTTTGATATGGTTGAGATTGAGATAAAAAGGCGTTCCGCTGTACTTCATTTCAGTTACCAATTGGTCTCTGATACTTTGTGGTCTAAGCCCGATCGCAATTCCAAAAAAACTTTCTTTCGGTGTCTCAATTGATTCTTTTAGAGCCTGAGCAAAAGTTGGGAAAGGAAACAGAATTACCCAAAAAATCAAGATTAAAAGTGCCTTTGGGTGAAAATGGTGACGATTTTCAGGTTCCGTTTTCATAAAATATTGGTTTGTTTTTTTCTGGATCGAAAGGCTAATCAGACCTAACATCAAGTTGAATACTTGAGTGCAAAGGGCTAAATATTTTAAGAATTTCAAATCATTTTGATCGTTTTTATTTCACAAACTCAGGGTCTTTATAAGCAGGATTTGGGTATTTGTAGAAACCTTCTCCAGATTTTTCACCCAGTTTCCCTTTATCTAAGTAGGTTTTCAAGAGTGCTGCGAAAGCTTCACTTGCAGGATCTGATTTGCTTCGGGTAATATGCCAGGCTGTATCAAGTCCGACATTGTCCAAAATCCCAAACGGTCCCATTGGCATGTGGAAATTGACCATCCATGATTTATCGATTGCCTCCACTTCCGCAACTTCACCAGTCAGTAATTTGCCAGCTGAGCCGATCAGGGCAAGCAACATCGAGTTGAAGATGTAGCCTGGGTTCTCTTTTTTGACGATTACTGGAACCTGATTTAGATTTCGCCCAAGTTCTTCAAGCATAGAGACAATTGCAGGATCGGTGCCGGGATGAGGCATGATGTCAACTACTCGTGAATAGAATACATCGTGGAAGTGAAAAGCACAAAACTTCTCAGGCCTACCGGAATCCTCAGCAAACATGGATGCCAGCATGTAGGAAGTATTGGTGGTGAAAATGGTTTTCTCAGGTGCCAAAGCTGCAAACTGCTGCCAAACTTTCTTCTTCAAGCGCAGATCTTCGGTCACACTTTCGTTGATGAAATCAGCGTCTTTTACTGCCTCAGCCGGATCGAGGGTGAACTTAATTCTGGCTAAAATCACATGATCCTGTCCCTGACTGATTTGTCCGGATTTATGCAACTGGTGAAGAATTTTCTTCATTGTATTCAGCGAAAAATCCAGCGCTTCTTGCCTAATGTCATAGACTGTGACTTGATAACCCGAAATCGCTGACTGAAGGCCGATTCTTGAACCAAGAGTTCCAGCGCCGAGGATGGTTATATTTTGAATGTTCATGGATTAGATTTTTCCTGTAAGAATACTTTCATTGGCTCGCTTTCCGGCAGCTTCCACCACATGAATCAAAGCCGAAAACCGCGGATCATTAGTGTGGCCTTGGGTAAATCGCTTGTAAATCTGCTGGGCAATGACCGCTACTTTGAACAGGCCAAAGATGTAATAAAAGAGAATGTTACTCAGGTCGAGTTGACTTTTCAGACCGTAATACCCGATTACTTCCTTCCGGGTCAGATTGCCTGGAAGATAGGTGAGGTTAAACATTTTGAGAATCTCCGGATCATTAGCTTCCGCCCAATAGGCGAGGGAGGTTCCCAAATCCATCAAAGGATCTCCGACAGTCGCCATTTCCCAATCAAGTACTGATTTGATATCGGAGACATTTTCAGGATCAAGGACAAGGTTATCGTATTTGTAATCATTGTGGATGAAGCCGATATTTTCTACCGAAGGGGTATTGGATTTCAGCCAATCAGCCACTTTTCCCATCTCGGGAAGCTCATTTGTTTTGGCTTTGAAATATCGGTCGATCCAACCCGTGACTTGTCTGGTCACATAGCCTTCCGGCTTTCCAAGTTGGATCAAACCGGAATCATTCAATTCCAGAGAATGAAGTTCCAGCAGGCAATCAAGTGTCTTTTCAGATAGTATCCGGAAGTCTGCGGGAGTGAATTCAATTCCCTTTGGAATCTTATTCCGCAGGATCAATCCTTCCACGAACTCCATCACAAAGAATGGCGCACCGAAAATATCCGGGTCCTCACAATAGAAAACAGGCTTAGGAGATTTGGAGTAGCCTGCGTTATTCAAAGAACTCAGAACATTAAACTCACGCTCCATGTCGTGAGCCTTGCTTATTTTCTCACCAAAAGGAGGTCTTCGAAGAGCAAATTTTCCCTTTGGAGATTGGATTAGGTAGGTAAGATTGGAATAGCCTCCGGAAATTTTAGAATTCTCAATTTTCTCCGCATCACCAAAAAGTTTCTCTTCCAGATGCTTTTTGAGCCTGGTGAAATCAAGTTCATTTGACATTTGCAGCGGCATAACTTTTTAAAATACTTCTCGCCAAAGCTGATTTATGCACTTCGTCGGGACCGTCATAGATTCTGGCTCCGCGCTCGTGGCGATACCAAAAAGATAACAGCGTATCATCGGTAATTCCCAAAGCTCCATGAATCTGAATAGCCCGATCGATCACTTTCATTAAGATATCAGCAACAAAGAATTTGATGGTTGAAATATCTTCACGAACTGCCTTGGCACCGAACTGCTGCATTTTTTCAGCAGTGTCCATCACCATCAATCTGCTCGCCTTAATCTCAGCACGGCTTTCGGCTATCCAGTTTTGGATGGTCTGTTTTTCCGCAAGAGGCTTCCCGTAATCCAGTTCTCTTGAAATTGCTCTTCGACACATTAGATCAAAAACCCGCTCACAGATCCCAATCCATCGCATGCAATGGTGAATTCTGCCAGGACCGAGTCTTTCTTGTGCCAAGGCAAATCCCTGTCCTTCGTTTCCGATCAGGTTTTCGATAGGGACGAGGCAATCTTCAAAAACCACTTCCCCATGTGATAAATAATCTTCTCCGGCTTCTCCCATTACAGGAATATTTCTGATCAGTTTGTAACCGGGGGTATCTAAAGGCACGATGATCATGCTTGCTTTTTGGTAGGGCGATTCTGATTCCGGATTTGTCACTGCCATCACGATCGTGAACTGAGCTCCGTCGGCAGCGGTGGTAAACCATTTATGTCCGTTGATGCGATAGTGATTGCCTTCTTTCACAGCCATAGTAGCCAGATTTACAGGATTACTTCCTGCCAATTTGGGTTCGGTCATAGCAAAGCAACTTCTAATTTCTCCTCGCTGAAGAGGTTCCAGGAACGTTCTCTTTTGATAGTCCGAACCGAAAAGATGGAGCAATTCCATATTCCCGATGTCCGGTGCGTTGCAATTGAACACGTAATGCCCTAGAGGGCTTTGTCCCAAAATCTCAGAAACTTGAGCAAACTGAACGAGTGTCAATCCAAGTCCGCCTTCTTCCCGAGAAAGGTGAGGGGCAAATAAACCTTCGGATTTAGCCTTTTGACGTAGATCCGATAGGAGGGGCAAATATTTCTTGAAGGGACCGATCACGACTTCCAGGTCAATCGGGAATAAATGGGTTTTGACAAAAGAGCGATACTTTTCAAGCAGCAACTGGAGTTCGGATGCCGGGAAATTTTGGGATTCTTGCATGAGTTCTGTTAAATAGTAAATCCGCCGTCAGCTGTAAGCACTGCTCCGGTGGTGTAGGAGGAAGCTCCAGATGCAAGGAAAAGCGCCATTGCACCGATTTCTTCACTGGTTCCGGCACGTTTGATTGCCAGTTGTTTGAGGATCACTTCCATGATTTTATCATTTGACCAAAGTGCCTCAGAGAATTTTGTTTTGATCAATCCCGGGCAGATGGCATTTACGCGGATTTTGGAATCTCCCCATTCTTTTGCAAAAACTTTTGTCAATGAAATCAGGGCTGCTTTGCTGATGCTGTAGATTCCCAATCCGGGTTCGGGGGATAAACCTCCAATCGAACTAATATTGATAACGGACGCGCCGTTTGATTTTCGAAGATGCGGATAGCAAAGTCTGCAAAGCTCAAATGCAGCTTTCACATTGACATCCATGATTTTGTCAAAAACTTCCAGACTTGTCTCATGAACAGGTCCAAAGACCGGATTCACAGCGGCATTATTGACAAGAATATCGATTTGTCCATAAAGGGCTACAGTCTTTTCCACTAAGAGAGGAAGCTCCTCCATATGCCCAACATTACAGGCGATTCCGGTGGCTTCGTACCCCTGACAACGAAGTTTATTTGCCATTTCATCCACAGCTTCCTGCTTTCGGCTGCTTAGGACCACTTTTGCTCCGGCCGCGGCAAAAATCTCTGCAATTTCAAAACCTATTCCTTTACTTGCCCCGGTGACAAGAGCGACTTTGCTGTCCAATGAAAAAACTGATGATAAGTCCATAATTTGAGGGTTTATTTCTTTCGTATTAAGATAAGAAAAAAAGGGCATCGACGTAGTTTTAAGGAGGATTTCCTTCCTTCCGGACGAAGAATGTTTGGTGTTTGGGAAGTAGTTCGCCCTGGATTTGACATTCAAAGTCCTAAGCCTAACCTAAAGACATATCATTATCTTTACTTAAACTCAGATATCCCAATCCATTTTAACATAGATCCAAATATGAAAGAAGTAATTTTTGAAGTAACTGGTTTGCCCCAGGAGGTTTTGCAATTGAAAGAATCGGCTATGCCGGAACCGAAACCGCATGAGGTTCAGGTCCGAGTGACAGCCAGAAATATCAATCCGTCCGATATCATGTTTGTGAGAGGGATGTATGGAATCACACCTAAACTACCAAGCAGTGCAGGTTTTGAAGCAAGTGGAGTTGTGACCATATCTGATGAAGCAGGCAAAGTTCCGGTTGGAACTCGAGTAATGTTCACGGCGATTGGGACTTGGAGAGAGTTTCTTTGTGTGCCTGCTGGACTCGTGATTCCCGTTCCGGATGCGATGAGCGATGAGGTGGCTTGTCAGGCTTTTGTCAACCCGATCACAGCTTACGGAATGATCGAAAAATCTGGTTTGAAGGCCGGCGATTGGTTGTTGATTACTGCCGGGGCTTCTGCCTTCGGAAAGTTTGCGATTCAGATGGCCAAAGCCAAAGGGATCAAAGTAGCAGCAACTGTCAGACACGAAGCTCAAAAAGAGCTTTTGCAAAAGCTGGGAGCAGATTTGGTGATCAACACAGAAAAAGAAAAACTTCAGAAAGTAATTGCTGAGCAAACTGGTGAAGGAGTTTCGGTCGTATTTGATGCAGTGGGTGGAGTATTGGGTGCCAAAGCTTTGGCATCACTAAAACCGGGAGGAAAAATGATGGTTTTTGGTTTGCTCAGCCTGGAAAATATCCCGCTGAACAGCGGTTTGCTGATCTTCAAGGATTTGAAAGTTGAAGGATTCTGGCTTTCAAGTTGGATGGATTCTTTGTCAGATTCTGAGAAAGGAAAGGCGATTAAGACAGTTTTTGGATTTTTGATTCAGCATTCAGAGCAAGTTGACGTAGCTGCGAAATTCCCTTTGGAACAGTTCAAAGAAGCAATCGCAGCTTATGAAACTCCCGGAAGGAACGGAAAAATCCTGTTGGTGAGTTAATTTCTCAAAATTATATAGGTCATAAAAAACGGGAATCGCATCTTTGCATCACGAACCAAAAACGGAATCAAGAAATGAATTGGGAAAAGCTGGATAAGGAGCTAACGGAAATTGTAGAAAAGAAGAATCAGCTGAGTGCGATGGACTACAGCGACGAAAAGTATGATGACCTCGAAGAAGCAATTCATGACTTGGAGGATGATTTCAATGAAAACTACGAGGGAGTTTTGGAGAAGGAGTTTGAGAAGATCTACACTCGTCTTAAATCAGATACAGATATCCTGCTTCCTACAGCCTATATCGCCAATAAATACAAGCCGGTACTTCCTGACGCTAATGGTGTCGTAACTTACGAAGTAACAGGTAGGGAAGGAGTTCCCATCGAGTCAGATCAGTTTGATAGACAAGATGTGAGATTGGTGCTGGTTCCCAATCCGGTCAGAATCTTGATGATCATCAACGGAAAGCCGCTGAAGGATCTATGGAAAAGCAGATAAGAGAAATATCACTAATGAAAGCCCGGTTCTGCCGGGTTTTTTTGTTTTGGGTTTGAAATCGGATTTTTAGCAAGTAGATGAACCTCACCAAAAACTATAATTTTGGAAGATTCGAGAAATCATCAATTTAAATCCAAGAGCAGAATTTTTAATTTAAGGCTTAACTTTTTTAACTTATTGAATGGAAAAATTAACCGAAATTTTTGAGCCTGTTGGTGAATTGGTTACAGGCAAGCTGTTGAAAGAGAAAGATTTGATGGTGGAGCCCGTGTTTGTGCAAGCGGGGGAATCTTACATCATAGATCATGAAAATGTAAATTTTTCTTTAGGAGCTCAGTCTTCGCTTTCTGTCCAGCTTTTCAATGATGAAAATGACAAAGATGAAAATGAGCTCTTGTCTTCTTTGCCCACTTCTCCAATATCCTTTGATCCTGCAACGGATGCTTTTTTGAAATATGAAACTGCGATTTTCCCAAAAGCAAAGGGAGCTTTTTCTCTGAAAGAAATCGGGTTTGGTTTTGAGATTTCTGCCGGAGTAAAAGCTGTTTTCTACAAAGGCCATGAAAATACCACTACGATTCAAGAAGCATTTTCAAGTGACATTAAAAATTTTCTGACAATTTTTAAATGGGGGGACGTGCTTCGACTGGAGATAGGGGATGCGCTTTGTTTCAATGTTGAAGGAAAGCTGAATTCAGCTTTGAAGATCAGTTGGTCCAATATTTTGGCTCAAAGCCTGGGTTCCCTTTCTACAAATTTACCAAAACCAGTTACGCTTGACATCAACCTTTCACCTCAGCTGACGGCAAATTTTTCAGTTAATATCACAGACCAGTTTTCTTACTTTATTAAAAGGAAGGATGAAAATCGGCTCTCTGTTTCGGTCCGAAAAATAAAAAATTCACTTTCAACAGGAGGTGTTGGGGCAAAGGTTGGGGTTGCGTTTTCCAAGCCTGAAGAAATAGAAATTGCCTTGAATTCGATTTTTGATAAGGTTTCCGAATCTCTTTTGAAAAAAGGAACCTCGATAGTTGAATCAGCTATTGAGGCTGTTTCAAAAAAAATTGCTTCTACAGATGAGCTGGGATCACTGGTTGAAGTCGCTGATTTATTGGGTTTACCAAATCCTTTGGAAAACTTAAATTCTTCGGAATACTTAGATCTTTTGCATAATCGTTGGGAAAAACTGAAGGGAGATTTTAAAACCAACATCTCGAAGATTGCCAAAACCAATGTGGAATTGTCATTCAGTTATGAATACAAAAGGATTAAAGAGGGAAGTGAATTGCTGGCGATCGAATTGCCGGATTCCTCATTGGCACCATACCATTCCCAACTTTTAGGTTTCAACTTATCCAACTTGGTTGATGACCTGGGTGATGAGAAAGTAAGTGATGCAACATTGATCAGCTATATCAATCAGTCTTCCCTAAAGATTGAAAAGAGTTGGGGTTTTGGGCTCAACTTGATGGGTAAGGAATTTCTGAAAGGAAGGGATTTCGAAATCAAAGAGGATACTCAAAGGATTGATTTACAAAAGCACAAACAAGTGTCTTTTCGCAGGGCAACAGGATATAATTGGAAAATTGGAAACAAGGAAGAAGGGAAGTGGCTGACAGAAGTCAATGCAACGATGGAGTCGTTTTCCTTAGCCAAGGAACCTACTTTTTCCGAAATAGATTTGAGTTTTTATCTCAATTTGATAGTCAGTTATGGCAAACTGAAAAAGGAAGGAGAACTCAAAAAGCAACTGGATATGGGAGTTCTTTGGGGATCCATTTTGCAGGAGGAAGTGGAATCAATCGTTGATAAATACTTTCACGCCTTAAAGAATAAGGCTGTCACTTTTGAATCAAAACTCATTTTCTCTGAAACAGTCACAAAAACAATCTTTGCTCAAGTTGGGCACCACGGATTGAATGATGTGAATAGGAAGTTGTTGGCCCATTCTTTCGCAGCTTCAATGGCTTTTGTGGATGATTTTGATCTTAGAAATTCCGTTTCAGAAAGAGAAAGTGTTTATTGGCCGTTGTGGTTTGATTTTCTAAAAACTCCAAATCAGCCGTGTATTGGATTATCTAAAAAAGCGTATGATCACCTTCGGAAAATACCAAATGCAGGTTCACTACCTCAATTTGAAAAGAAAGCCGGGAGCAATAATCAAGGGATTTATTTTGCAGATGTGATTTTTTCTCACCCAAATCTCTATAATGATTTAGTTTCTTGTCTATCCGGCATTCATGGACTTGCAACTTGCATCAATTCAAACTCTCCTGTTGGGGATCATTTTGATAGAAACTATTCAAAGATTAATGCATTTCTTTCCCAATCATTTTATGTTCGGGCTCTGGGTTCATTTTTGGGTCGATATGCAAGCCAGGATCCACTTTTCTCAAATGAAGTTCAGCGGATATTTACGATCTCATTTGACGAAGATGGTGAAACTCAAGTAATCAATTTGGCAGTGATTCATTGAGAAATTTGGAAAATGAGTCCCTTGGATTAAATGAAAAATCCTGCTTCAGGAGAAGCAGGAAAACTTTAATTATTGAAGCTGGATGGCTTTATAAAAACCCCAGTTTCTCTCTTACTCGATTTAAAAGTTCCATAGCCACAGCTTTCGCCTTTTCTTCGCCTGCAGCCAAATTCTTTTCGATTTCCGCAGGATTGCTCATGAAGGAATCAAAAGCAATTCTCTCCTTCGCAAACTTTTCCAGAATCAATTCCAGCAAAGCTTTTTTAGCATGACCATAGCCATAATTTCCGCCCAGGTAATTTGCCCGCAAGGTTTGGATTTGGTCCTCAGTTCCCATCAGACTGTAAAGCTTAAAGACATTACAAGTGTCTGGATCTTTGGGGTCTTCCAGCGGAGTACTGTCTGTGACAATGCTTCCAACGATTTTCTTGAGTTCTTTTTCCGGTAGGAATATATCAATGAAGTTGTTGTAAGACTTGCTCATCTTCTGACCATCGATGCCGGGAATTATTTTCACTGCTTCGCTGATTCGTGGTTCTGGAAGTACCAAAACTTCTTCGCCAACCTGATGATTGAAAGCTGAAGCGATATCACGAGCCATTTCCAGATGCTGAAGCTGATCTTTTCCGACAGGAACTAAATTGGCAGAATAGAGTAAAATATCCGACGCCATCAAGACCGGATAGGTGAAAAGTCCGGCATTCACATCTGCCAATCGCTCGGCCTTATCCTTGAAGCTATGTGCATTTGCCAGCATCGGGAAAGGAGTGAAGCAGTTTAGATACCAGGTCAATTCGGTGACTTCCGGTCTTCGAGATTGTCTGTAAAAAGTTGTTTTATTGATGTCCAAACCAAAGGCCAACCAAGCTGCGGCCACGGCAAGTGTGTTTTGCTTTCGAAGTTCTCCGTCTTTCGAAGTAGTCAGCGAATGAAGGTCTGCGATAAAAATATAAGACTCTTCCTGATTCTGATTGATGAGCTCGATTGCCGGCATGATCGCCCCGAGGATATTTCCCAGATGCGGTCTTCCACTACTTTGAATGCCTGTCAGTACTCTTGCCATTGGTTGAATTTTGGCGCAAATTAAGTAAAACGACCTACAATACGTTTGAAAATATGCGTTAATTGCAGGCATGAACAGAATCTATCACACCCTTTTTTCATTCGTTTTTTTAGCGATTTTGAGCCAAACTGCTCAGGCTCAGCAAGCCCCAACTTCCAAGTTGGTATGGAAAGTCAATAAAGTGGATTTGGGAACCTTGCTGGAGGAAGAAGGTCCAAAATTCGCAGAGTTTAGTTTTACCCACACGCAGGATTCCCTGTTTTTTATCAAAAATGTCTGGACAGACTGTGGCTGCACAACAGCAGATTACACAAAAGACACTTTAAAAGTCGGGGAAACAGGAACCGTAAAAGTCTCTTTTGATCCGGCATCCGGAGCAGGATTCTTTTCGAGAATGATCGTGGTGAAAGGGAATCTGGCTGGAACCCAGGACACGTTGTTTATCGAAGGTACGGCTGTTCCTTATCCTGAAAATCCTGATGCAATTTACGGAGTGAAAAAGGCTGATTTGGGATTCAGGCTTTCAAAGGTGAACATGGGTGAAGTATTTACCAATGAACCAAAGTTCAAGCAGGTGGAGTTTTTCAATTTCAGCAAATCGACGCTGGACAAATCCGAATTGATTTTTCAGGGCCCTCCTTATATCAAAATTTCTCAGGTGCAGGATTCCATTCGATCGCAAGAAAGAGGGCTTTTGCTGATTTCTTATGATGGAAAAGCGAAAAATGATTTGGGCTTTTTTGAAGATAGAACAGTGATTTCTTGGGGAGAAAAGCAGAAAATCGAATTGGATATACTTGCGGATGTGTTCGAATACTTTGCGCCTTTTGCCAAAGAAAATCTGAATACAGTGCCACAGCTTTTCATAGAAAACAAGGAAGTCAACTTGGGCTCAATCAGTCCGAATACGATCCAAACCAGAATTGTGAATATGACCAATAAAGGGCAGCAAGTTTTGGAGATTCGAAAGATCCAGGGAAACTGTGAATGTCTGAAACTTGAAATGGTCCGGACTTCCATCAATCCGGGCGAGACGCTTGAAATGAAAATCACTTTTGACCCCAAAGGAAGATTCGGAATCGATCAGCGCAACATATATATATTCAGCAATGATCCTGTCAATTCCGTGCAGTTGGTAGTGGTAAAAAGCAGGGTGGAATAAAGGTTTTTGGAATGTGTCCAATTTTTGCGAAAGTCTTACTTTTTAAATATTAGGTCTTTGAAAAAGTGATAGGTGAAAAGACTTTTATCCTTAAGAGATTTTAAGTTAATTTATATAGATTTCTAAGTTAACCAGCTATGAAAAGATTTTTAGTTCTTTTTTTCGTTTTGTTCTGGGCAGGTGAAGGCCAAGCATCAAAAAAGTTTGCTTCACCAAACGGATCCGCAGACAACACTGGTAATTCACCAGAACAAGCCTGGACTTTAGCTTTTGCATTGGGAAATACATCTCCATTGGTTCCGGGTGATTCACTGGTTTTAACAGACGGGATTTTTGAGGGCAATTTCATAAGTACTATTAATGGAACTGCAGATAACCCAATTGTAATTCTCCCTCAGAATGAAGGGAAAGCGATCATTGATGTTGGTAAGCAGAGAACTTCCGGGACGGGACTTACAATCAATGGTTCCAATACATGGTTTGTAGGGATACACGTGACTTCTTCTTCCCTGATCAGAAAATCTGATGCATCAAATGGATTTGCGCCCATTCCCTATGAGTCAGGAATAAGTGTTTTTGGAGACAATAATAAGATCATCAATTGCTGGATCTATGATGTAGTTGGAGGTGGACTGGAACTCTGGAGATCAGGTCTGAATCTGGAAGTTTATGGCTCGGTTATTTTTAATAATGGATCACAGGATGTGTCTAGGGGAACAGGTCATGGTATGTATATTCAGCATGAGCAACCCTCTCAACCCAAGGTGATCGAAAATAATTTCGTTTTCCAAAACGCTTCGCAGGGCATAAATATCTATACCACTGATCCGGCAAATAGTGGGATTATTTCCAAACGAAATGTTTCCTTCAATACTGGAGTAATTGCAACGTTCGATCCTTTTTTATTCAGACCGCCCCATAATTTGAGCATTGGATCTCAAAACAATGTAAGTTCAGATATGGAGGTTTCCTCCAACTTTTTCTATACGGATTTACAGGGCGGAAGACTGGGCACAAACGATGTTAGCAATGTAACTCTGGGACGAACCTATACCCCAAATCGGGATATATTATTTAATGATAACATTTTATTTGGCGGGCGAAATCAAGTAGAATTCCAACCTTTGGATGGATTAAGTTTTCAAAGAAATAAGCTTTTGAACGTTCATGGGTCCTTTTTTGCTTTTTTGGGTAATGCTTCTTCTTTCCCAAATTCCACCTGGGATTCGAATGTTTATAGCAATATTGCTAATACTTCTAAGCCATTTCAAGGCTTAACTTTTTCTGATTGGCAAAGCGAATATTATCCTTTCGACGTCACAAGTAGCTATTCCATTAGTCCTTCCAGTATCAGAGAAGTTTTGATCACACAAAACAAGTATGATCCTTACCGATTCAATGTTACTATTTTGAGTTTCACCGATTCTGAGCTGATTGAACTTGATTTCTCTGATTTTGCTGAATTCAAGGATGTAGATTATGAAATCAGTGATTTGCAAAATCCTTTTGATCCTTCCCAAAAAGTTGTGGGTACCTTTGGTGGAACCTCGATCAGGTTCCCGATGAACTGGACAAAATCACTTCAGCCAAAAGGCAATATGCCTTTTCAACCGGTTCATACAGATTTGACTTTCGGGACTTTTCTACTTGTTTTTGATAAAGGAGAAGTTGTGCCGGTAGTTTTCCCGGAAGTAAAAGATTCAGTTTCTCTCTATTTAAATACTGAGGGAAAAGCATTTCTTACCTCAGAAGACTTTTTGGTTGATCAACCTGCAGAACCTTTTACTTATGTTTCTTCCGAAGGATTTGAGTTTTCTTGTTCAAATATTGGTTCCACTCCGATCTCAATCACTTTAAAAAACACCAGAACAGGAGAAGAGAAAGTTGACCAAACGGTGGTTTGGGTCTTTGATACTATCCCTCCCTATTTTGATGCTGCCAATGCAACCTATCTTTTTGATCCGGTAGTGGGGAAAGTTTCAATTTCCATAGCTGATTTTGATATAGTAGATTTTAAAGACAATTGTGCACAAAATTGGAATATCACTCAGAACAGATTTGAGGTGACTTGTGCAGATATTTATCAGAATCCGGAGGCACCGGTTTGGGAATTTCCTGTAGTTCTTACATCTACAGATCCATCAGGAAATTCCTATTCCAAAACAGTCAAAGTAATAATCGGAAATGTCATAGAGTCAAAGAAGGTTTCAATTTCCTCCACCGGACCTTTGGTAGCAGGTGGTACAACCCAACTTGTATTAGGAGATGAATTAGAATATTCGGTTGTAAGCTGGGAGCCTGATTTTAAAATAATTAGTCAATCGGGAAATGAAGCAACTATTTCCCAAACTGGAGGGTACAAAGCGAAATTATTACTTTCAACTGGTTGCATCGTTTACTCTGAGAATTTTGCTTTTGGTGAGTTAGCTGGTGATTACGAACAGGATATCGTTTTGTATCTGGATGAATCAGGAAATGCTGAGCTTTCTCCAGAAGATGTTTTGATTAGCGATTTGCCAGAGACTCTGAGTAAAATGACACTGAGTAAAACCAAATTTACCTGCGAAGATTTGGGATCAAATGACCTCAAAGTAACTCAATCGTTTCGATATGAAGGAAGTGAAATTCGCAATAATGTAACCTACGAGGATTGGATAAAGGTGATTGTTAAGGATGAGCAGGCTCCAATTTTAACTACCAAAATCCCAAGTTTAGCTTTTGATTTGGTCAAAGGGGTTTTAGAGCTTAAGCCTGAGGACTTTGTGGCTTCACTCACTGACAATTGTGGTGTCACAGATTTGTATCTGAATAAAACCAGGATTACTTGTGCTGATTATGATTTGCCAATTGAGTTGATCTTGACTGCGAAAGATCAATCCGGAAACATCACATCAGAGCTTTTTACCATTTCTGTTTCGTCATTTGAGTCCCAAAAGATTTCAATTAACCCTTCAGGGAGTTTCCAAGCATTTTCTGGAGAACCTGTTGAAATCAGATTAGGTGAGGAGTTTGGATTTTATTTGGAAAGTTGGCTTAAAGATGGTGTGCCGATAGTTGGCGAGAAGGGGAAAGCCATTTTGGTAAATGAACCTGGTACCTATTGGGCAAGAATTCTTCCTGATGGCGGATGCAGTGTCCTTACCGAAGAAGTAACGATTTCTTTTGCTGACCTTCCTTATGGGGAAGTAAAAGACATAATAGAATTACCACTCAATGAGTTAGGGAAAGCTACTCTCAAGCCTGAAAATGTATTCGTTTCCTGGCCTCCATCAGATCCAAATCTGGATATCCAACTCAGTCAATCTGAATTCACATGTACAGATATTGGAGAAAAGGAAATTACGATTACGATCAAAAATCAGACTGGACAAACCTGGGTGGAAAAGACGATTGTAAAAGTTCAGGACAATCTCAAGCCTGTTTTAATTCCTAAAAACTTCAATGCTGATTTTGATGTCACAGTTGGAACATTGGCGCTTAAGCCCGCAGACTTTATCGCTGAATTGACGGACAATTGCGGAGTAAAAGAATTTACTATCAATAAAACTACTGCCACTTGTGATGATTTAGGAAAAGAGATTCCCGTTGCAATCCGGGCTGTCGATGCTTCAGGTAATGTGGTGGAAGCGGTGGCTATTCTGACTTTAAACAGAATTGAAACCAAAAAAGTAACGATTTCGGGTGATGCGGAATTCTGTGAAGGCGAAAAAGGCCTTTTGACTTTAACGTCTGAAGCTCAATTTGAAGTCATCCGGTGGAGAAGAGATGGAGTGGAAATCGAGGGACAGAAAGGAAAGACGCTGGAGATTGAGCTAGGAGGAAGCTACCATGCAGTCATTCGCTACGCCGGAGGCTGTTTATCCGAGACTGGTCTCTTTGTGGTTGAAAGAAATCCACTTCCAAAAGGTGAAATCGAAGTAAAAGGAAATATTCTGACTGCTCCAGCAGGAAGCTTTATTTACCATTGGTTTAGAAACGGGGAATTGATCTCTGGAGCAAATTCCAGAGAATTGGTTGTCCATCAGATGGGAGAGTATGCCGTTGAATTGACAAGTGAAGCGGGTTGCAAAGCGAAATTGAAAGCTGTAGAAATGACCATTTCTGGGTTGGGAATTAACCGGGTTGTTGACGCTGAAGAGTTGAAGATTTTCCCGAACCCGGCGACAAATTACCTTGAGGTTGAGATCATTTCAGATCAGAATATTTCATTTAGTTCTATTCGGGTTTATGGAATGGACGGGAAAGATGTTACTTCCGCAGTCATTATTACCAAGAGTGGATCAAATGCTTTCACCTTCGATATTACTAAACTTGCAAATGCACCTTATCTGGTTTACCTGGAGGGAGATGAACAGAAATCCTTCTTTGGAAGGTTTATCAAGAATGAATAGGAATTGAAAAACCAAAATCAAAAAGCCTCGAGGACATTTCCCGGGGCTTTTTGCATTCAAACTTGTGAGTTTTGAAATAACTTGAAAGCTTACCAATGTGGATTTAATTGTTCCGCAATTATTTGAATTCACCATCTTCCAAATTTTCCAAAGAAATAGCTAATCCACCATTATAGCTTTATTCAGCTTTTCTGGAAGTCTCATTTGCTCCTGCATAAAAACTTACTGTAGGCTATACAAATTACTTTTGATTATGACCACTTTGTCAGCCGGATGGTCCTGTCATTTTTTTTTGATATTATGCCAAATCAAATCCCCCAAAAACCTATTTAGAATGCATTCATCAGTAAAACTCCTTGTCTCTTTCGGTATTTCGATTGCTATTTTTTCAAGTTGCAAACAGGAAAGATCGCCTTTTGACGTTTCTCCTGCGGAAAGTCTGGATCCCAAGCGGATAGAAGCTCCTTTTCCAAGTATTCAGATTCCCGACAGTACGGATATGGAATCACCCCGATGGAAAGGAATAGACTTGTCTCCTAAGCCACCGGTGGTTCCTTTGTCTGCAAACGAGGAAATGAAAACCTTCGTCCTGGAGCCGGGCTACAAAATAGAGCCGATTCTTTCTGAGCCTCAAATTAGAGAGCCTGCAGCCATCCAGTTTGATGGAAACGGGAGAATGTATGTCCTCGAACTTCGAAGTTACATGCAGGATATTGATGCTAACGGTGAATTGTTTGCGACTTCCCGTATTTCCAGATGGGAGGATGAGGATAATGACGGCATCTATGAAACAGGTGTTGTGTTTTTGGACAGCCTCGTGTTTCCAAGATTTATAGTTCCTTTTGGGCCAAATACCATTTTGTCCATGGAGTCAAATGAGGATCACGTGTATAAATACACTGATACTAACAACGATGGCAAATCAGACAAAAAAGAACTGTTTGCGACAGGTCTCGGCCGATCCGGAAATGTGGAACACCAAACCAGCTTTTTGACGTGGACTATGGACAACTGGATGTACAGCACCTACAATGCCCGACGAATCCGATGGACGCCTGAAGGAGTAATTCAAGAACCAACCGGAAATCCGTATGGACAATGGGGTGTCGCACAGGATAATTACGGTCAGGTTTGGTTTCAAGATGGTGCAGGGGGAGTTCCGCAGAATTTTCAGTTCCCCATCGTTTATGGCAATTTCAAAGTTGAAGGTCAGTTTCGCGAAGGTTTTCGAGTGCCATATAGCTTGGTGAAACTAGCGGATTTTGAGCCCGGTATGAAAGAAACCAAGGCTGATGGTTCGCTGAACAATGTAACCGGATCAGCCGGGAATGATGTATTTCGAGGGGATCGTCTTCCAAAGGAATTGATCGGACAGTATTTTTATGGTGAACCTGTAGGCCGAATTATCCGGCAGGTGAAATCCGAAAAGGAAGAAGGTCTGACCTATATCCAAAACGAATACATTGATTCGGAATCCGAGTTTATCCAGTCCACGGATCCACTCTTCAGACCTGTTGACATCGCCACAGCACCTGACGGTACCATGTATATTGTGGATATGTATCGGGGAATTATTCAGGAAGGAAACTGGACACAGGAAGGCAGCTATTTGCGGACCAAAATCCAGCAATATCAAATGGATGACATCGTCGGAAACGGCCGGATCTGGAGAGTGACTTATGACGGGATGCCGAGAAACAAAGAGAAACCCCGGATGTATGATGAGACAACTGCCGAACTGGTTCGACATCTTGAAAATCCGAATGGCTGGTGGAGAGATCAGGCTCAGCAAAACATCATCTTGAGGCAAGATAAATCCGTGGCCAAGGATTTGGAGAATATGGTAAACACTTCAACCAATGAATTGGCAAGAATTCATGCCTTATGGACTCTGGAAGGTTTGGGAGCTTTGAAAGTGGAGATCGTCAGAAAATTGATGAAGGATACAAGTCCTGCTATCCGAATTCATGCGCTCAGAGCCAGCGAAACGCTTTATAAGTATGGAGAAAAAGGATTGGTAGATGATTACCGGGCTATGGCAAATGATCCTGACCCGAGCGTTGCTATCCAAGCGTTGCAAAGTGCCTATATTCTGAAAGTGGATGATTCAGAAAAACTCCTTCAATCCAGCCTTCAAACCAATAAGACAAAGGGAGTTCAACTAGTTGCAAGCCAAATTCTGGAGAAAATGGAGGAGTCGAAAAAATTGGCTTCTACCCAATATTCGCCTGAAGAGCAAGTGCTTTTTGCCAAGGGCAAAACCATTTTTGACAGCTATTGCTCTACCTGCCACGGTGTAAAAGGCCTGGGAACTCCTACCGGAAGCGGGGAACTTTTGGCACCTGCATTCTCAGGTTCACCCCGGATTTTGGGTCATCCAGAATATGCTGTAAAAACCTTGCTTCATGGTTTAACCGGTTCAATTGAAGGTAAAGAATATGAGGGAGTTATGATAGCGATGAATACCAATGATGACCAGTGGATTGCTTCGGTAGTATCTTATATCCGCAATGAATTTGGTAACAAAGGAAGTTTTATAGATGCCGAATTCGTAGCCCAAATCCGTAAAGAAACAGAAACCAGAAAGGCTAACTACGGGTATGATGAACTGATCTCGGAAATCCCGAAAGCGCTTCTTCCTCAGGATACCTGGAAAGTCACTGCCAGCAGCACTGCGTTGCAAGGCGTGGGTTCTACAAAAGATCCTTCGTATGCATTTGGCTTCAAAGGATGGAAAACAGAAACACATCAGGAATCAGGAATGTGGTTTCAGGTAGAACTTCCAAAAGAGCAAAACCTGGCGGAAATACAGTTTGACTCCGGAGATGAGCAGTACCCGGTGAAATATACAGTCTCCGTTTCGGCAGATGGTTCCAAGTGGGTGGAAGCAGGAAACGGAACAGGTGTAAAAGGAATCAATACAGCTCGATTGGCGGCTCAGTCAAAAGGTAAGTTTGTACGGATTCAAACATCCGAAAAAGGTGAACAGCCTTGGGCGATGAAGAAATTGACTCTTTTCGCCAGATAGAAAATAGGAAAGGGATCTATATGAAAAATGGCTGCTCCAGTTTTGAAGCAGCCATTTTTATGAATGAATCCTTTCACCTGTTTCTCTTTCTATTACATCGCTTGAGTTTTACCCCAATCTTCCAATTTTCAAATTTTTTAATCTTCCAATCTCAATCATTTAAACGCCTGCAATCCCGTAATCTCCTGACCCAGGATCAGCAAATGAATATCATGAGTTCCCTCGTAAGTGAGCACAGATTCCAGGTTCATCATATGTCGCATGATCGGATATTCTCCTGTGATTCCCATTCCTCCATGGATTTGACGGGCTTCTCGGGCGATGTTCAGAGCCATTTCCACATTGTTTCGCTTGGCCATTGAGATATGGACAGTCTTCGCTTTTCCTTCATTCATCATCTTTCCGACTTTCCAGGCCAAAAGCTGAGCTTTCGTGATTTCAGTTAGCATCTCTGCCAGTTTCTTTTGGGTCAGCTGGAAACCTGCTATAGGCTTTCCAAACTGGATTCTTTCCGCAGCATATCTTCTGGCAGATTCATAGCAATCCATCGCGGCGCCGATCGCTCCCCAGGCAATTCCGAATCGGGCAGAGTCCAGACACATCATCGGAGCTCCCAAACCGGATTTTCCCGGAAGCAGATTTTCCTTTGGAACTTTTACATTGTCAAAAACGAGTTCACCAGTGCAGGAAGCCCGAAGCGACCATTTGCCATGGGTTTCCGGGGTGGTAAATCCTTCCATTCCGCGCTCCACGATCAAACCGTGAATTCTGCCTTCTTCATTTTTGGCCCATACCACAGCGATATCAGCTTTTGGTGAATTGGAAATCCACATTTTGGCACCATTCAATAAATAATGATCGTCCATGTCCTTGAAGTTGGTCACCATCCCGCTTGGGTTGGAACCGTGATCAGGTTCAGTCAGACCAAAGCAGCCCAGAAATTCACCTGAAGCTAGTTTGGGCAAATATTTCTTTCGCTGCTCCTCGGATCCAAACTTATAAATCGGGTACATCACCAACGAACCCTGAACAGATGCTGTCGATCTCATTCCTGAATCACCTCGCTCAATCTCCTGCATGATGATGCCGTAAGCGATGTAATCCAATCCGCCTCCTCCATATTCCTCAGGAATCTGCGGTCCAAAAGCACCCACATCGCCAAATTTCTTTACAATCTCGTAAGGAAAATAAGCCTTTTGAGCCCAATCCTCTATGTAAGGGGAAATCTCACGCTTCACAAAATCCCGGATAGAACTCCGGATAAGCTTATGCTCCTCGGTAAGGAGATCATCGACATCAAGAAAATCTACACCTTCGAACAAATCCTTCTTCAGGGATTTTTGAATTCCAACAGCCTCCATGATATTTTTGGTTTATTAAATTGAATGAGTGATTTTTGTCGGGAAGAAAAGCCCCGGCAGCCGACACTAAATAAATAGATCGGCCCCTAAAAAACTACCTTTTTGATTAAAATCCCCATGCACGAATCCCAATTTGATCCAAAGATTTTAGAAAAAATTCATCAATTAGAAGAGAAATTCAAAGCTTCCGGACAGGATATGCTTTCTTATCTGGAGGGTTTGCTTTATGCCGATTACCTGACTTACTGGGAATACATCAATCTTGATGTCTTGCTCAATCTTCAGCAGCCCAAAACGTCTTTCAAAGACGAGAAGATTTTTATCATTTACCATCAGATCACGGAGCTTTATTTCAAGCTGATCATCTCAGAAATGGAGCAAATCGCTGATCAGGATCCTGTTTCTGAAGAGTTTTTCAAGCAGCGACTAGAGAGAATTCTGATGTATCTCGATCATTTGATCAGTTCATTTGCGATGATGTGGAAGGGAATGGAGCGGGAGCAATTTCTGAAGTTCAGAATGTCACTTTTGCCTTCCAGTGGATTTCAAAGCGCACAGTACAGAGAAATAGAATTGATGGCAACAGATGCTTTTAATCTGGTGGCTTTGTCGAAAAGAACCGAGCCGGATTTTCACACTCCTTCAGATGTGATTTTTGAAAACCTCTATTGGCAGCAGGGAGCAATCGAGCTGTCTTCTGGAAACAAAACTTTGACTCTGAAAAACTTTGAAGCTAAGTATGGGAAAATGCTGAAAGAGTTGATTGACGCTTACCGAAGAAAAAACATCTGGCAAAAGTTCATGGAGGTAGATAATCCGAGTAAGGATTTGATTGAACTCATGAAGCAATTTGACCTGAAAGCCAATGTTTTCTGGCCTTTGGCTCATTACAAATCTGCGGTTCGATACCTTCAGAGAGACCCGGTTGATATCGCAGCGACCGGCGGTACCAACTGGCAGAAATACCTGCCTCCGCGTTTTCAAAAGGTTATATTTTTCCCTGAACTCTGGACCGAGCATGAGAAAGAGGAGTGGGGCAAAGGTTGGGTCGTTAAGGAGATTTTCGGAGAGGAAATTCAGAAAGGTTAAAGGTATATGCGACGGGATTCTGACTTTTTCATTTCCAAAAAGTATAGTCCGGATGTCCTGATTTTCCTCATTCTGATTCCGCTGATCAGTGCATTCAATTACTATCTGACGTATTCCAATATTCAGTGGAATGGGTTTTTGCTTCTAACATTTTCCATCGATACGGCTCAGGGTTATCTCGCTTGGCTGATTGTCAGGCGCCTGATCTTTTGGCTAGATAGGGTTTTGCCTTTTGGGCCGAAGCCTGCGAAAAGGATTCTGATTCAGGTGATTTTGACCACGATGGCCGGAATTAGCTTTATCATTCTCACGACTGAATTGGTGAGTTGGATTGCAAAAGGAAGGCCGGCAATTCCGGAATTTTACACGATGGATGTCTTCATCATCAGCATTTGGTTTCTGGTGATTAATGGCATTTACATCGCACTTCATTACCAGCATACCCTTTCTGAGATTCAGAAGGAGAAGCCGGTTTCAATTGAGGGATTTCCGGGTTTTATGGTAAAAAGCGGAAACCAAGAATTGCTCATTCCGGCAATTGAAGTGGCTGCTTTGAAGATTGATGAAGAATATGTTTTGCTTTTTACAGTGAAAGGAAAAAAGTATTTCCTGGATGAAAGCCTCGATTATTGGGAGAAAAACCTACCCGCTTTTGAGTTTTATCGGTTAAACCGTCAGACCATCATTCATCGTCAAATTCTTCTCGGCTTCAGGAAACAGGACCATGGGAAATTGGAGGCGGAACTCATTCCAAATTCCTCTTTTGACCTCGAACTTGGAATCAGCCGTGCAAAGGCACCTTCATTTCGCGCCTGGTTTATGCCAAAACCCTGACATTTCAAGGGCTTTTTTGGGTCGGTTCAGGGAATCAAAGCTGATTTTTTCAACTCATGACCCGATTTCAGGGTAACATTGCCTCAGAAATCAACAGCTATGAAATCAAGCATGAGACAACCGCCACACGCAGGAATGATTTTGGGCCATGCGAGATTCCATCTGGCCAAAAGCAAATTATAAACAGATGAAATCGAGCATGACCCTGTAGGTGTGACACAGAGGAATGATTATCAGCCATGCGAAGATTCCATGTGGCCTTAAAGAAAAATTTTAAACACATGAAAAAGCAAATCGTACTCTTTTTTTTACTCTGCCTGTTTGCTTCCTCAACTTTGCAAGCGCAGGACGCGAACACAAAAGACTACCGGAATTTCCCTGTTGTCATCACACTTCAATTCCAATCTTTTTCCCTTCCCTTAAAAAATATGGGGGAGAATTTCAAAAATATGGGAATCGGGATCGGTACTGAGGTAAGCCATAATGGGGACCATGACTGGGTTCAGGAATTTTCTGTCATGTGGCTGAGAAATAAGGCAATGGGAAATGGTCTTTATTTCCTGACGCAAACTGCCTGGAGACCTTATCTGGGGAACCCATTTTTTGGTGAAATCAAGGCTGGTATCGGATATAAAATTGCATACAGACCTGCTGAGTCATTTATCCAGAAAAACGGAGATTGGATTTCCGCAGGAAAAAAAGGAAAAGGGATGCTTGCTATTCCTGTTGGAATCGGAATGGGCGTTCATGATTATTCCGAAAATGTCTACACCAGTCCGTTTGTAAATTATCAATTCATCCTGCTGAAAGGGTTTAATCAGGATATTCCGATCGTGCCTGAGACTCTGTTTCAGTTTGGCACCCGAACTCACTTTAAATCTCAGAGCAATGAAGACTAATTCAAAATCGAAGTTCCTCGGGTTGATCACATTTCTGCTTTTGATGATAGGATTCGGTGAAATGAGTTTTGCCCAGACAAGGAATCAAATGCCTTGTGACTTTTCAAACTCAGCTTCGGCCAATGAGAAATTCGGGAAAGTTCAGGCAAAGATGAATGAGTTGGTAAATCTGGGAATTCCAGGGATCGTAGCGGGTGTCAAAACTCCAGAGGATTCTTGGTATTCAGCTGCCGGACTTTCAAAAATCGAGACGAAAACTCCGATGAACGTTTGCAATCTCCAATACCTTCAGAGTATTTCGAAGACCTATCTGGCGGTCAGCATTTTGCAATTATATGAGCAGGGAAAACTGGATCTGGATGCTCCTGTGGCAACTTATTTACCCGTGGAATTAGCTTCCTGGATTTCGAAGTCCGATCAAATAACCGTTCGGATGCTACTAAATCATACCTCCGGAATTCCCGAATACAATTACTTGCCTGAGTACATCACGGTGCTTTTGCAGAATCCGGATTATCCCTTCGAGCCGATTGATTACATGAAATTGATCAAAGGAAAGGAATTGGATTTTGAACCTGGTTCGAGGTATTCTTATCGGAACTCAGGATTTGTACTGTTGGCCCTGATGATGGATCACCTGACAGGAGATCACGCTAAATTCATCCGTGAAAACATCCTGGGAAAACTCGGATTGCAAAATACTTTCTATCGAAACAGTCTTAATTATCTGGATAATCCTGCTTTGGTGGATGGATATTGGGATCGGTACAGCAATGGAATCGTTGAAAACTCCAGCTATCTGCAAGTTCAGAATGTGAAGAAAATGGTGGGAGATGACGGAATCGTCACGACTGCTTTCGATGGAATTCGGTTTTTGGAAGGCTTGATGAAAGGGGAACTGATCAAAAAAGAAACCCTCGCGGAAATGAAAACTTGGGTAAAAGATGCTAAATCCATTCCCCAATACGGTTTGGGTTTGGATCTTACTACTCTTGGGGGAAAAGAAGCGATCGGACATAGCGGAGGAGGATTGGGCGCGGGAAGTCAGCTTTATTATTTTCCAGAGCAGGAAACCTACATTTTCCTCGCAATCAATCTTGCCACCGTCACCGGAAGCCCAATTCATACGAAAGCAGAAAAGGTGTTGAATGAGTTGTATTTGGAGATTTTGAAAGTAAGACGGTAGATTTAATTTAAGACATAAAAAAAGATAGGAGAAAAGAGATAAAGAGAGATAAATGTCAAGTCCTGAAATAGCTTGACCGATTAGTAAATCAAAATCAGGCATCGTCACTCATATTAAAATCTTATGTCTTAAATCTTATGTCTAATATCTTATCAAACCGGATAATTGGCCTTCACAAACGCCTCAGCATTGTTGTAGCAAAAGTCATCCACCGCTTTTTCGACATCCTCCCTTGATTTGAGATGAGCGAGGTGTTTGGCACTTGGATCTTTTCTTGCCTGATCAATTTCGAAGACAAGATTGTTTGCCATCAACTCAAATTCCAAAGCAGTGGGGTAGGGATTGACCGGATCGATTAGCCCTTCGAAGTCGGTTCCGATGGTAATGGACTTCCAGATTTGAGGTTTCTGAACGTCAGTCAGATTGGGATTTGAATAAGCGCTTTTCACAATTGCCTCGATATTTTCCCAAATTAACTGAATGCCATTTCGCTTTGTATCCTTGTCCTTTTTAGTGATTCCCAAGATCCGCTGATCGAATGAAAGTCCGAAAAGTCCCTGAGTTTTTACAATCATCTCAATGTCTTCATCGCACATATTGATGTTCCATGCGTTGAATTTTCCGCTTGGATCGCAGTGGTCGTCTTTTTCTTCTTTTTCACGGTCGATATGGTCCTGAAGTTTTTTGAGCCCGGAATAGCCACAGTGCGAAGCAAGAACCGGGATGTGATCACCTTTGGCCTGACAAGTTTTTACCAAATCATAATATTCAACTCTTGATCGGGCAGCCATATGCTTGACATCGATCAGGATTCTATAGCCAAGAGATGGATCCCGTTCAAGATCCAAGGACAATCCCAGGGTTTCTCTGATTATCCGATGTCCATTTCTTCGAAAACCCTCATTCATGTGGGGTCTCTGTTTCATCAGCACTTTTCCCATTCCGGGAATTGAATGTGCGTGACCGCAAAGATGATTGTCAAAGTGGTGAGAAAACGTGATGAAGAAGACCGGAACTTCCCATTTTTCTTTGATGAATTTGATCCGGTTGGAGATTTCCTCGACAGTTTTGCAGCGGTCTGTTCCAAGGGAGTGAGCTCCTTCGATCGTCAAGATCATGGTGATTTCAGTGTCATCTGCCAAGGATTTATTGAGTTCGGTTTTGTTTTTTGGAACTCGATAGCAGGCATTTTCTGCGACGTAAGATTCAGGATGCTCCTTGGCCCGTTTTGCAGCGGCTTTTTCATCACCAAAAAGTGCAGAAGGAACGTGGATCTTATTTTTTTTGATCCGTTTGCCCGACTCAATCAGAACAAAGTCTTTTTCATTATTCAGTGATTCCCAATAATCATATCCATCCGACTGAAAAAAGTCAACCACTTTATCCGGAATCTTCATGTAGACTGTCTGCAAAAGGTCTCTTTTCAAACCTGCTTCTCCCAGAATTCCTTTGGCCACAAAGTGGTACCATTTGTCTTCCTTGATTTTTGGGTCCATGCCTTTTACAAACTGTCGCTCAAGTGGATAGAGGGAATTGAACGTAAGTCGAAGATTAGAATTCCAGCATTTGACCAGATCAATCTGACTGTAACTGGCACCCATTTTCCCCTTTTCCTGATTCTTGGAGTTGGAAGCAATGACTGTCCATGGGCTGAATTCTCCTTTTCTGGTGAATTTCTTTTCTTTCGCCTGCATGTGGAAATGAACCCTCATGTGATTGTGGCAGTGCAGATCTGAAAATTTCCTTTTCATGGCTGACATTCTTTATAAGTCACGTCCATTTTTATGCATTCATTTTCATTGGGAGAAATTGATCTTACGCTTTTGCGCGGATTCACCACTCGGTTGGTGAGGATTGTATGTGAAACCATTGGATTTAAGGGTTTTGAGAAAAAAGATTTTAAAAAGAGGATTAGAACTTTTTCCTGCAGAAAAGCAGACAGGACCGATGGCATTATATGGAAACAGGCCAAATACTTACCATAAGTTCAAAAAATATTGGATTAATAACAAAAGTATTAACCAAGTTCAGATCAGTCAACACTTGAAAAAATTCAAACTAAAAAAGGGAAGAAAAGGCAGTATTCTAAGCCTTTCTTCCCCTTCTTTAATTTTTTGGAGCTTTGATTTTAAGGGCACTTTTATAAATTATTTCAAAAACTTATAGCGCGTTTGCTGTAACAGTCACATAAAATTTAAACGTGACTACAAATGCGACCGGAGTTTGAGATAGCCTTCCAGTAAGCGTAATTTCTTCTTGTAAATCTCCCTGAAGTTTAGTGGCTAACTCAGTGAAACCTGCGGGATCGGATGTAAGGTCGATTTCTGATGTGTTGGACAGGCTCGCTGAAGTTATAGTTGCAAGAGTTTTTGTACCTGCTTTAAGAGTACCATTGGTAAAAGTTACTGTGTTGGGATTTGCTCCAGGAGATATTGTGTAAGTGATTCTGTTTATTTTGAATTCTTTGATCTTGCTGGCATATTTCGCTACGTCAGGATCTGAACTCGCACTTAGCATTTTGGATGCGGAATAATCTTTGCCTGTCGGGCTAACAGCCGTTTCGTTGATTTGAAATTCGAGTGGTAAATCTGTTTCAAAAGATACGTCGTCTGCCTTTTCAATAAGGTCACATGATGAAAATGTTCCGATTGCAAGCAAAAGGACAATTGAGAATAAGTGTTTGATTTTCATAAAATTGGGTTTGTTTACCAACAATTTAGTAAGAATTTTTACTAATAACCCAATAGAATTATTTATGAAGTTCCTAAGGCTTTCTATGTTAGGTTGACCTTCGTATTATGACTTTTCTCCGGCTCAACTTTATTTGATTAATTCTTAAAGGCAGTAAGGTGGAAAATGTTATTTCTTATTTTGAAACTCCACAATCCGGCCAGAAATATTTTATATGGTGAGATCATTTGAGAACGAAGGATTTTAGATTTCTTCAGTAATCCATCAACGACATTCAAGCCGTGTCCATCAGGAGAATTGTCCATCTGGTTAGAAAACTCAGATCAATATTTTTATTTCACATCAAGCAATTCAATTTCAAAAATCAGAATAGCATATGGTGGAATATCTCTGCCGGCTCCTCTGGCACCGTAAGCCAAACCGGAAGGGAGAATGAAAAATCCTTTTTCTCCTACGCTCATCATTGCTACACCTTCATCCCAACCTGCAATGACCTGACCTTGTCCCAAATTAAAGTCAAATGGTCCTCTATCCAGAGAGCTGTCAAATTCGAATCCGTCTAATAACTTGCCCGTGTAATGAACTGAAACTGTTTTGCCAGGCTCAGCCTTTAATCCTGTTCCGGGAGTCAGTTGGACATAGTACAATCCGGAAGGCTGTTTCACACCTTTCATGTTATTTGAAGTCAGATATTCCTGAATAGTGGCATCTTCTTTTTCCACAATTGCGGCAGCCTCTTTATTCATCTCTGCTTCAAATTCTTCCATGGTGTACAATCCTTCCATCTTTATGATGAATTTCAAAAAGCTTCCTTTTGCGATGTAATCAGGCATAGGTTGCTGAATGGCTTTTTCAAATAAAGAATCAGCGCTGATCAGAAAAGCAGCGCTATCCCCTGCAGACATCATCAGGAAAGCTTCTTCCGGGCTTCCTAAGAAAATTGGCTCCGGCGCCTGTGAAATTTTTGCTCCTTCTTCGTTCCAAGTATCTCTGAGTACTGAATCCGTGGCAGTCATCATCTTAAAATTAATTTTGATGACGTCGTCTACTACTGTAAGTCTTCCGGGCTCATCTTTGAAGAATTGGTATTTCAAACCGGTTGGGGATTGCTGAAAGCCTTTGTCCTGTTGTGAAAAGGCAAGAAAAGGCATGCACAATGCCCAGATGATTAAGAGAGATTTCATTCGGAAGTATTTGTTTTTTAGGGCTTAGGAAATTGTCGAGATTTGAAAACCGATTTGGATTTAGCATTAATCCAAAATGGCGCCAAAAATGGTTAAAAGTTCTTTAAGTCCAAAGAGAATTGATTTGATGGCCACTTGGATAAGCCATGATTCAAAGTTTAAGGATACGATTCTGAGGTTAAGAAATTGAGAATTTTGATCAAAGGGAAGGTGTCTTTTGCAGTTTATTTCCATTTTTAATAGAAAATCCACCCAGCCATGAAATTCAAACGCTTCGCGCTTTTTACTTCCCTGATTCTTGCATCCTTTTTTTCCTGTAAGCATGCGGAAAAATCAGTTTCTGTTTCCGGTGAATCAGTTGACGTCATTGCTTTTGGATCCTGCAACCGACAAAATAGACCGCAGCCACTTTGGCAACCCATAATTTCTGATCAGCCGGACCTTTGGATCTGGATGGGGGATAATATCTATGGGGACACGCCCAATATGGATACTCTGCGTGCGAAATACGAATTGCAAAATCAGGTTCCGGATTATCAGGCTTTGAAAGCGAAAACACCAATAATCGGAGTTTGGGATGATCATGATTACGGAATCAACGACGGAGGAAAGCAATATGCCCAAAAGAAGGAATCGAGAGATCTCATTTTTGACTTTTTGGGAGTGCCTGCAAATGCTCCTGAGCGGAAAAGAGAAGGAGCTTATTCCAGCCATTTGATTGGGAGCGGGGATAATCTGGTCAAAGTAATTTTGCTCGATGCCAGATATTTCCGGGATACGCTTGAGCGAATTGACCGGGTTTATCAGATTAATCAAAACGGTGAAGTTTTGGGAGAAGCCCAATGGAAATGGCTGGAAAAGGAATTGAAAAATAGCCCGGCAAAAATCAATCTGATCTCAAGCGGTGTCCAGATTTTGCCTACCGAGCATGCCTATGAGAAATGGGCAAATTTTCCGAAGGAAAGAGAAAGATTATTGGATATGATCGCCAAATCAGGAGCTAAAACTCCCGTCCTGCTAAGCGGTGACAGACATATTGCTGAAGTGATGAAATTGACGGATTCGCGATTTCCGAATGGTCTCTACGAGATCACTTCCAGCGGGCTGACGCATACCTGGAGTGAAATCTCACCGGAACCAAACCAATTCAGAATTGGGCAATTGATTGCCAAACTCAATTATGGACTTGCATTAATCGACTGGAAGAAACAGGAAGTAACCTTCCAAATCAAAGGAGAAAACGGAGTCATCCTCGCCACTCAGGTCGTTCCTTTCAGTCTTTGAAATAAGCTTTGACCCAACAATAGACAACCCAAAAACCCCCAACCGATATGTTTAAAAGAAGAGAATTTATCAAAGCACTTGGACTCACCTCCGCGGGATTCCTTGGATTAGGAGATTCAGTTTTAGCGGATATCCATGGAAAACCTTTTCAGACTTTGCCCACCGTTTTCAGCCCGATCAAGATACGGGGCAGAGTTCATGTCGGCGGACAAGGTGTATTTCGGGCCGCTGTTTCAGACGGAAGAACCGTCGTGCAAACCAATTCTTCAGGCGAATTTGAATTACATACAGCGACTGACAGACAGTTTGTTTTTGTCTCAACTCCTTCAGGTTTTGAGTTTAAAAAACAAGCGAATGGCTCGGCTGATTTTTTCCAGTTGATTGATAAAACAAAAGCTGAGCAGAACATATCATTCGAACTTACTCGCACGGTCCAAAGCGATGAGAACCATCATTTCCTATTACTTTCGGATACTCAGATTCAAAATGATTATGAGGCCAATTTGATGCTGACCGTCGCTTTTCCGGACGTTCAGAAAACAATCAAATCCATCGGCGATCCAAATTTGTTTGGAATAGGTTGCGGGGATTTGGTTTTTGATGATCTCGCTCTTTTCAAAGAATACAATCAGGGGGTTCAAAGTACCGGGATTCCTTTCTTTCAGGTGATAGGAAACCATGACATGGACTTTGGAGTACGATCCGATGCGTGGAGTAATCAGACGTTTAATAGCCTCTTTGGTCCAACTTATTATTCCTGGAACCGGGGAGAAATTCACTATGTCGTCTTGGATGATGTGTTTTACCTGGGCAACACGAACAAATACATCGGCTACATCAGCGAGGAGCAATTAGCCTGGCTTGAGCAGGATTTGAAATTGGTGGAAAAGGGTAAAACGGTGGTCGTTTCACTTCATATACCATCATTCACCGGAGCAGTCACGCGCTATCCGCAGCGAGATACACTTGGCGGAACGGTCAGCAATCGCGAGCATCTCTACAAATTGCTCGAAGGATACAATGCGCATTTGCTTTCCGGTCACACTCATTTCAATGACAATATGATTTCGGGAAATGTGTATGAGCATTGTCACGGCACAGTCTGCGGAGCGTGGTGGTCAGGACCGATTTGCTTTGATGGAACTCCAAACGGTTACGCCATTTACGAAGCAAGAGGAAGTGAATTGAAATGGAAATACAAAGGTTCTGAAACCCCGCTTGAGGAGCAATTCAGAGTTTATGACAAAGGCTACCACAAAGATCATCCGGATCATATATCACTCAACTGCTGGAATTATGATCCGGCTTGGGAATTGTCCTGGTACGAAAATGGAGTAAAAGCAGGTAGTCCTGAGAAAATCGTTGCCCTTGATCCATGGAGTGTCGAGCTCCACACCGGACCGGATTTGCCTGCAAGACGTCAATGGGTTGAGCCTCAACTGAACGACCATATGTTCTTCTTTGCGCCAAAGTCCACAGAGAATTTGGTGGTGGAAGCAAAGGATCGGTTTGGGAATGTTTTTACGAAGAAACTGGGATGAGTTTATAGAGAATAGGAGATTAGAGATTAAGAGAATAATAGACCCAAAAAATGGAAGAACAATTTGACGCAATCGTGATCGGTTTCGGTATATCCGGTGGATGGGCTGCAAAAGAACTCTGCGAAAAAGGGATGAAAACCCTTGTTTTGGAGCGGGGCAGAAATGTAACTCATCTCAAAGATTACCCAACTGCGACGATGAATCCCTGGGATTTTGAATATCGGGGAAGAATGCCGAAAAGTTTTATCGATGAAAACCCGCTCATTTCCAAAGCAGCCGGTTTTGGTGCAGACACAGCTCATTTTTTCATAGAAGACAAAGACCATCCTTACGTCCAGCAAAAACCATTTGAATGGATTCGAGGCTATCAGGTTGGGGGCAAATCTCTCACTTGGGGCAGGGCTTGTCAGCGATGGTCTGATTCAGAATTCAAATCACCTGCAAAAAACGGATATGGGATTGAGTGGCCAATTGGTTACGAAGATGTCGCTCCCTGGTATTCCCATGTGGAAAATTTCATTGGCGTTTGCGGAAATGAAGACGGAATAGAAGCCATGCCCGACGGGGATTTTCTCCCGCCATTTCAACTGAATTGTGTGGAGCAACACATGCAAGACACACTCAAAAACGAATTTGGGGATCGTCATTTGGTGCAGGGAAGATGGGCTCAGATTACGGAGCCGAGAGAGATCCATCTGCAACAGGGTCGTGGAAAATGCCAGGCAAGAAACCTCTGCATGCGAGGTTGTCCGTTTGGTGGTTATTTTTCTTCCAATTCATCTACGTTGCCTTGGGCTGAAAAAACCGGAAATCTCACGATAAGACCCAATTCTGTGGTTCATTCGATTTTGTATGATGAGACTACAGGCAAAGCTTCCGGAGTGAAAGTGATCGATGCGCTTACCAAGGAAGAGTTTGTATTCTCTGCGAAAATCATCTTTCTGAATGCTTCCGCTTTGAATAGCAACCTGATTCTTTTAAATTCCAAATCAGATCGATTTCTAAATGGATTGGGGAATGACAATGGATTACTTGGAAAGTACATTTGCTTCCATATTTACCGATCCGGCGCGAATGGAAAAATATCCGGATTTGAAAATAAATACTTTAAAGGGCGCAACCCGTCCGAACCCATCATTGCCAATTTTAGAAATCTCTACAAACAGGAAATGGACTTTTTTGGAGGATATACCATTTTCACCAGCGCTTATAGGGAGAGGGCGAGTACGGTTCCGGAAGGAACGCCGACTTTGGGAGGGGAATTTAAAGATAAGCTGAGCGAACCCGGAGATTGGCGTATCAACATGTACATGCAAGGGGAGACAGTTCCTCAGGAATCCAATCAGGTTTATTTGAGTGAAACTGAGAAAGATCAATGGGGAATTCCCTTGCTGGTGACGAATGTCGGCTATACCGAAAATGATGAAAAAATGGTAGTGGATTTCAGAAAGGAAGCAGAAGCCATGCTCGAGAAATTCGGCTGTACAGACATAGAATCCTGGGACAACAAGCAGGCGCCCGGTTTGGATATTCATGAAATGGGAGGAGTGAGAATGGGAAAGTCACCTGAAAACTCACTTTTGAATGAATTCAACCAGCTTCATCTCTGCAAAAATGTATTTGTGACAGATGGAGCTTGTATGACAAGTACCGGAAATCAAAGCCCTTCGATTCTGTACATGGCACTTACCGCCAGGGCTGCAAATTTCGCAGTGGAACAAGTGAAAGAAGGAAAGCTCTAAGCTAAACCCGAGCAGGAAGATTATGGAAAGAAGAGAAGCAATCAAATGGGTGGCGTCCCTTTTTGGCGGAACGCTGATTGGTGCCGAAGCCTTTTTGGCCGGATGTACCAGTAATTCTGAAATCACCTTTTTTTCGTCAGAGGAAATGAATCTCCTCGATGAAATCGGTGAAACAATCCTGCCGGAAACTTCCAAATCTTCGGGAGCAAAAGCCGCTAAAATCGCAGATTTCATGCAAAAGATCGTTCGTGATTGCTATTCGGCGGAGGAGCAAGAGATTTTTAAATCCGGTTTAATTGAGGTGGAGGAAAAAGCCGATCAACAATTCAAAAACTCCTTTCTCAAGCTTTCTGGCTCACAGCGATTGGAGATTTTGACTGGATTGGATGAGGTGGCAAAAGCAAAATCTGAAAATGATCCTCCGCATTATTTTACGATGTTGAAGCAACTGACCATTTGGGGATATTTTACGTCTGAAGTCGGTGCCACAAAAGCTCTTCGATACGACCCAATTCCGGGTTCATATGAGGGTTGTCTGGATTTGAAGTCGGGTCAATCTGCCTGGTATTGATCGAATTTTTTTTAAAGTCATTGAATGAAAATGGCTCTCCAACTATTGTTAGAGAGCCATTTTCATTTTATCCTCATCAAAGCAAAACTTGATTTTAAAGAGAAATTTGATATTTGATTTCTAGACAACCCGCTTGTTCTTCCAAGCCTCAATCCAGGATTTTTTCGAACAGGTTGGGCAAATTAATTCGCTTGATGTGATTGTTTTTACTAATCCGCAATGGCAACAGGCATACACTCCGGCTTTTAAGATCACTTTTTCTGTTTGATTAAAAACATCCGGCAGAATGGGCAAGCCCCATTTCACTTCTTCATCGGGAAAGAAAAATACACTTAACTCACCTGAGGTTTCCAAAAATGCCTTTTTCACCTGACCCAGTTGATCCACGTTATTGAGTCTCAATTCCGAAAATAATTCATCATAAGCCAAAGACTCATTTTTGAAATTCTCATAAACGATAACTCCATCTTCCAAAAGTTTCAACGGCTTTCCTTCGATAAATTCCTCTACTTTTTCCACCCTTCCGGAGATGTAAGTAATGGCTTTGTATAGCGTGATCACAACCAAAAACACGGCAATAGCCGGCAACAAACCAATCTCATGGTAAAACATCGGGTCACCTGCAGCAGATCCCAAACTGATAATGATGGCCAACTCGAAAATTGAAAGTTGCTTGATTCCCCTCTTTCCTGAAAGTCGAAGCACAAAAAGCAACACCATGAACATGGTCACGGATCTGAACATGACTTCCAGTAGGAAAGAATAGGGAAGTTCTTCGCCCATGAGTAACCGTTCCCAGTTGAATATTTCGATCTTTTGTTTCTCTTCCATAGCTTGAATCGGATTTGTCGTTTTATGCGTCAAGGTGATTTTGGGTAACTTCAACTCAACTTGAAAAATTGAATTTTTTCAATTCTCTCCCCAGGGAAATTTACAATTACCATTCCCGAATCATTTTGTGCGTGCTAGTGGAAGTAAGGTTTTCTTAAGTTTTCCTTTTTGCTACTTTGTAGCCAAATCCTAACAACCATGAATATCCATTACTGCGAAAACTACGAGGCGATGAGTCAGCAAGGCGCCGAGATTGTCATGAGAGAAATCGAACGAAAATCTGACTTGCTTTTTTGCGTAGCAAGTGGAGGATCACCAACCGGGCTATACCAGGAAATGGTGAAAAGCTTCAGGTTCAATGCGGACTTTTTCAGCGAATTGAGGGTAATCAAATTGGATGAATGGGGTGGTTTGGACGAGGGATCTACATTTTCTTCTGAATATGATGTTCAGGAGAAGTTTATCAAACCATTAGAAATCGGCGATGACCGATACATCACCATCGATCCGATGGCTGAAAATCCTATAGAAGAATGCCTGCGAGTGCAAAAAGAACTGAATGAAAACGGACCGATTGACATTTGCATACTTGGAATCGGAGTTAATGGGCATATTGCGCTGAATGAACCTGCGGAAAAACTCCAGTTGGATTGTCATGTGGCGGAACTTGCCCCAACCACTTTGAACCATGGAATGATCAAAACTCTGTCTCATCTTCCAACTTTTGGGATGACGCTGGGAATCGGAAACATCATGGATTCAAATAGAATCATTTTGTTCATTTCCGGAAAAGGAAAAAAACAGGCGCTTGAGCAATTGCTGACCCGGGAAATCACCACTCAATTTCCAGCTTCGATGCTTTGGCTTCATCCAAATGTGGATCTGATTATTGATGAAACGGTTTTGACTGAAAAACAGTAGAAAAACCCAATTGCTTCAGGAACGGATAAAAGCTTGTCTCAGGTTAATTTGAGCAGGCTTTTCTTCGTCTTAAAAATCCTATTTTTACAAGTCAGGCAATTTTCCAGACTTTCATTCCACAAATTTTAAATTTCAATCAATGACCTGGCAACTCATCAAAGACGCCATAGTAGGTAAGGAGCAGGATTTCACGAGCCTTCCTCTGAAAACAGCCATTTTCGTCCTGGCAATCCCAATGATTTTGGAGATGATGATGGAATCACTTTTTGCTGTCGTCGATATCTTCTTTGTAGCGAGATTGGGTGAGCATGCGATCGCCACAGTGGGATTGACAGAGTCTGTGATCGTGTTGGTCTATGCGATGGGATTTGGAATCAGCATGGCTGCGACGGCTTTGATTTCAAGAAGATTTGGTGAAAAGGAATACAAAGAAGCAGGTGCAGCAGCTTTCCAGTTGTTGGTTGTTGGAGGAGTGATTTCAATCTTTTTGGGAATAATTGGTTGGTTTTCAGCACCTGATATTTTGGCTTTGATGGGAGCTGAACCCGAGGTAATCGAAACCGGAGTAAGCTATACCCGGATTATTTTCGCAGGAAATACCGCGATCATGTTGCTCTTTTTATTGAATGGAGCTTTTCGCGGGGCAGGACAAGCGCATCATGCGATGCGAACGCTTTGGATCGCAAATGGATTCAATATTGTGCTCGACCCGTTGTTGATTTTTGGAATTGGATCCTGGGATGGTTATGGTCTGGAAGGAGCTGCAATTGCGACCACAATGGGACGGAGCTTCGGGGTTGTATACCAGTTGTATCATCTTTTTAACGGAAAGCATAAGCTGAAAATCCTCCGGGAAAACCTCCATATCAACTGGGAAATCATCAAAAAAATCATGGACATCGCCCTTGGCGGAATGGGTCAGTTTCTGATAGATTCAGTTTCCTGGATTGCATTGACCAGAATGGTGGCTGAGTTCGGTTCAACTTCTTTGGCTGGATATACGATTTGCTCAAGGATTCTGATCTTCACGATTTTGCCTGCTTGGGGACTTTCCGGAGCTGCTGCTACATTGGTTGGACAAAATCTTGGGGCAAAACAACCCGAACGTGCAGAACAGGCTGTTTGGCTCACTGCTCGGTATACCGTGATTTTCATGGCTTCGGTGACCGGGATTTATTTGTTGTTTTCGAAAGAGATGGCAGGGTTCTTCACTTCAATACCTGCTGTTCAAAATATTGCAGCTCAGGGACTTTGGGTAATCGTAATAGGATATGTTTTTTTCGCTTTGGGGATGGTGGTGACACAGGCGTTCAATGGGGCAGGAGATACCCGGACTCCGGCTTGGATCAATATTGGTGTGCTTTGGTTTCTGGAAATTCCGCTGGCGTATGTGTTGGCTTTCCCGTTTGGTTTGGCCCATTTAGGTGTTTTTATTGCAATTGGATTTAGCCATTCTTTTCATGCTTTGGTTTCTTTTTACTTTTTCCGAAAAGGAAAATGGAAGACTATTCAGGTCTAGTGAGGCGTAAGAAAATCCATGAAAAGTGCATACCCTTAGAATTGGATAATGAAAATCAGCCTTTAAAGTCATAGGATTTGAAAACCAATTTAACAGGTTTATCAGCCGATTGACCTTAAAAATTTAACTTTTAACAGAAAAAGTAACCGTCGGTAACTGGGAGGTATTTATCTTACTGCTCTTCTAATTCATAGAAACAGGCTCAAAAACTCTATTTCCATCATGTTGGATTTTTAGAGTTACAATTACTACAGCCACAGATACCAACCCAAAATCTATTTTGAAAAACCTGCTTTCCAGCTAAAGCGGGGAATAATCATTTATGAATTTTAATCACCGATACTCATGAAATTGACTAAACTCTTTAAAGAATTTTTTAACAGCGAAAAAGCCGGTGGTTTGATTTTGGTTTTTGTTACAATCTTTTCATTGGCTCAGGCAAACTCCCCTTGGGCAACGGATTACATCAATCTTTGGAACATCAATCTAGGCAGTCATACGCTAGTGCAATGGATAAACGACGGGTTGATGACTATTTTCTTTCTCTTGATAGGTTTGGAGCTTGAAAGAGAAATTTATCATGGAGAACTCTCTGATCTTAAAAAAGCTGCACTGCCTATTTTTGGGGCTTTAGGAGGTATGCTTATCCCCGCAGGCATTTTCATGATGCTAAATTTTGGAACGGACACCCAATCCGGCGCAGGGATTCCAATGGCAACAGATATTGCTTTCGCAATTGGGATCTTATCTCTTTTAGGAAATAGAGTACCGGCTTCGTTGAAGATATTTCTGACAGCATTGGCTGTTATGGACGACCTTGGGGCAATTTTCGTGATTGCGATTTTTTATACTGAATCGATTCTTTTTTCTAATCTATTTATTGCATTAGGGATTTTTGGAGTCCTTCTAGTCCTCAACAGACTGAAAGTTCACAACTTGATACCTTACCTGATTGGTGGAGTCGTGATGTGGTATTTTATGCTTAATTCAGGTGTTCACGCCACCATCACAGGAGTTTTGCTGGCTTTTGCAATTCCTTTTGCCACTGGCGATGAAGAGTCTCCATCTTATATTCTACAGCATCATTTGCACAGACTTGTTGCCTTTGTCGTCCTGCCTATTTTTGCAGTTGCAAACACAGGTATCGCAATTAATAGTGGATGGGAGGCAGGATTGGTTCAAGTGAGTAGTTTGGGAATCATCGTAGGTTTGGTGATTGGCAAACCCTTGGGCATTTGGCTTTTCTCCTTAATTGGGGTGAGCCTCAAGCTCTGTTCTTTGCCATCTGACCTGAAATGGAACAATATTATTGGAGTGGGATTTTTGGGAGGTATTGGTTTTACCATGTCCATTTTCGTAACCCTACTGGCTTTTGATAGTGATTCTTTGGTGAACTCTTCAAAAATCGCAATTCTGGTTGCTTCTTTTATTGCCGGAGGAATCGGATTTATTTGGTTGAGATCTACCCTGGTTCCATCCCTTGAAAATGAGGATGATTGATAAGGAAAATTCAGGCGTGAAGAGCGTTTCGTTTTAAAATTTCAAAAGAAGGTTGGAGTTGATCCAGCCTTCTTTCATTTCATGGAATGCTTTTCCTCATACCTAATAGAAAAGAAGAGAATCATTGGCTGATCCTCAGCTTCAAAAAGCAAATGATGAGTGAAAAGTAGTTGGAAAATTCTAATCCTTAAACAAATTCCTTCCCAGGACCGGCACAATCAAACTCTTGTTGACTGAATCTGGATTGGCGAGCAACCAATCCAAGGGTTCCAAAAGAGGTTCATCCGAAAGATCAAATGTGCCAAAATGCATCGGGATGAAGTGTTTTGCTTCCATTTCTCTGAACACTTTCGCAGCATCCATCGGACTTGTATGTGCCGCATTCATAAACCATTCCGGTTTGAAAGCGCCAACTCCCATGAGTGCATAATCAGGAGCTCCAAGCGCTTCTGAGATCATTTGAAAATGTGGTCCGTAGCCGGAATCTCCCATGAAATAGATGCTTTTGTCTCCCGACTGAATGTAAAACCCGCCCCAAAGTCGCTCGTTTTGATCCATCAGACCGCGTCTAGACCAATGGCGTGATGGCACAAAAGTGATCTGAAGTGAATCTGTCAAATTATAATTTTGAAACCAACCTGCTTCCTGAATCAGCGTTTTGGGAGTCCAGGATTCGATTAATGGCTTCATGTTTAACCCGGTCAGGATTTTGACTTCCGGCAAAAGTGAACCCAAAAGCTTTAAGGTATTTTCATCGCAATGATCTCGATGATCATGAGAAATCAAAATATAATCCACATCCCGTAACAACACCGGATCGATCGGCAATTGGCTTTGGCGCTTCAACACCCAATTGTCTAACCAAACCGGATCTGTCAGAATTGTGACTCCATCCAGATGAATCAGGTAGCTGGCATGTCCAAGCCAAATCAATTCATCTTTTCCCGAAGGGCTAAAAGTCTCGATAAACTCAGTTTGAAGCTTTCTGGTGTCTGTTTTTTTCACCTCTGCCTGTGGGTTTTTACCCATCTTCCACTTCAGAACATCAGAGAACTTTGATTCAAAAGGGTAGTGGAGATTTTGAAAAGTGCCATCACTTAGTTTAGGAGTTCCTTTCCAATCGGAAGGAACTTTTGCGTATTCTAGTTTTGGATTGAAAGTATAAGACATTTCAAGAGGATGATTTGTATAGTTTGAAATGGTAATCCAGCTAAAAAATACAGCCGAACTAAGTCCGGCCGATATCTTCAATTTTCTGTATTTACTCATTTAATAAAAAGATCCTAATTGTGTTGAGGAATCTCCATCAGCAATCCGATCAACTGTCGGGGAGTACATGCTCCTTTTAGCTTTTCTTCCTGGATGAAAACTTGAAGATTGAATTCCAATTCGAAGATCAGACCATTTACAAAAACCGGATCCATATTCAGTTGTTTGACAAAATGGTCGTTTTTTCTCTGTCCTGTCAGAGTGATGCCATACGTGTTGAAAACCTCAATGGCTTTTTTGATTTTTGAAATTTGCTGGTTCATAGGTTTCAAAGTTTTTGTGGTAATATATTGAACATCAACTGAGTGACGAATCTTGAGAAAAAGTCGGAGTTGATCCAACTTTAGATTAACTCAATCGGTAAAACCTGATTTTTACTCCTTCACGAATTGCCGGATTCAAAGGTTTTCTTATTTCAAAAACTGGTCGGTAGAATCATGAAGGATTAAGAAATTTTAAATTCACTTCTTATCAAAAGCGATCTGATTATTAATTGATTGACGAGGTAATGAGGACCCCGAAATCAAAAGAACTATCATTATAACTACTATTCTCAGTGGATTGTTAGAACCTACGATGCAAGTGATTTCTTAGATTCAGGGCTGCAAAAGTAATTCAATCAAAAAGAGGGAGACGGTGACAAGGATCACTTTAGCTTAAACAGTTAATTAAGAATTCTAGACATTCTCTCTTAAAAATAGTCTCAGTTTATGATCCAGTTAAAATTGGCCTTTTATTGAGAGAGTCCTGGCAGGTTTGTTTTCAGGACAGTTTTATTGGTTGATAATAATTCCAACTTCTTTTCTGTTGAGAATGAAAATCCCTCCATCCTAGGATTTTTTTTGGGCTTCTTTCATGACTTCGCTGTCCCAAGCATGGTCGTTCATTGAGAATTTGCGCATCAACTCACCCGAAAGAAGCGATTCCTGCATTTCAATCTGCTTTTTGACTTTGGAGATGTATTCATCCTGATTGCCTTTGTATTCAACTAGCACCTTGAGAGCTTCCTCGTCGTATGCTTTGAATTGTTTCGCAAGTCGGTGGGTCGTATGTGCCCTGAATCCCAGCTTTCGCAAGACATCTTCGCCCATTCGGATGGAAGTATCGAGGTGCTCACGATAGACGTTTTTGACTCCCATTTCCATCATTTCATAAGCATCGTACCTGTTTTTGGCGCGGATCATTACTTCCAGATGGGGGAAATGCTCTTTGCAGAGTTTGACCAATTTCAAGCTGTGTTCGGTGTTATCGATCGCGGAAATCAGGATCTCGGCTTGTTCAGCACCTGCGGAATGTAATAACTCCAGCCTTGTTCCGTCACCATAAAATACTTTGAATCCCATTTTCCGCAGGAAATCCACCTGATCGGGATCTGCATCCAGGATAGTTGCCTCGACACCATTTGCCCGCATGAACCTTCCAAGAGTGGACCCAAAATGACCGAAACCGATCAGGATTACTTTATTTTTTCCATCAATATTTTCATCCATTTTTCGCTCATTCCCGGAAGAAGATTTCATGAGTTTTGGCTGAATAAATTTATCTAAAACAACCATCAATAGGGGAGTTGCCGTCATGGTCAGAGCTGTGACAGCCATCAGCAAGTCGGAATTAGCCTGCGTCAAAATCCCAAGTTGAAGTGCGAATGCATACGTCACAAAGGAGAATTCACCGACCTGGGAAAGTCCGAGAGCAAAATTCAGGTTTTCAGAAAGCTTGAGTTTTTTGAATTTCCCGATTACCAGCAGAATGATAGTTTTCAAGAGGATAATTCCCAGCGTAATAGAAATGATTGACGATGCTTCATTTGCTACCAGCGAAAAATTGATTGTGGCACCCACAGCCATGAAGAAAAGCCCCAAAAGTAAACCTTTGAATGGATCAAGGTCAGATTCGAGCGCATGTTTATAAGGGGAGTTGGCAAGGATTACTCCTGCGAGAAAAGTACCGAGAGCAGGGCTGAGACCTACAAGTTCCATCAGGAAGGCGATTCCCACCACAATTAGCAAAGCTGAAGCGGTGAACAATTCCCGGAGTTTGGTCTTCGAAACCCAATTAAGCAAAGGTCCAAATCCAAATCTTCCAAGCAATACTACAATACCGATTGCTCCGAAAATCATCAGGGTTTGAATCCAGCCCGGTTGATTTTCCAAGATTCCATGAGATCCGGAATCTCCCTGAATCCCAACTGCAGCTACTGCCAGGAGAGGCAAAAGGGCCAGAATTGGAATCACCGCAATATCCTGCATCAATAAAACCCCAAATGACATTTTCCCTCCGGGACTTCCCATTTCGTTTTTCTCCTTCAGATTTTGAATCACAATCGCTGTAGAAGAAAGAGCCATGGATAGTCCTGCAGCTAGACATAGTCTCCAATCAAATCCCAGGGCGATTCCAATGCCCGAAATCGAAGCGGCCGTCACCAAAACCTGAGTCAGACCAACGGTGATGATCAGGCTTTTCATTTTCCAAAGATTCTGTGGCTCCAGTTCAAGTCCAATCAAAAACAGCATCATCACGACACCAAATTCCGCATTGTGCATGATGTCATGTCCTTCACCTTCGTTGGAAATAAATCCAAGAACATAGGGACCGATTAATATTCCGGCTAATAAATAACCCAAAACAGCCCCCATTCCCAATCGTTTGGCGATAGGCACACAGACAATTGCTGCCAGAATGTAGATGATTGCATTGAGTAAAAATCCATCCATGGCTTAGTGATTTAGATGATCAGGTTCCAGTGAGATCAACTCCGAATCCCGAAGGTGAAGGATCAATTCACGATAATCGTCTGCTTTTTTCAACAAATCCTGTTCGGAAATTCGGTGCGTCCCACCCAAATGGAAATAGGGTAAATAATGCATGCCGCATAATTTGGCTGTTTGCTCAAATGGCCGGAGAAACTCAGAAATGGTGAATCTATTTCTTCCTTCCTGCGAATAGACTTCGGGAGAACCTCCGGTAGTGATGGCATTGAAGATGTATTTTCCTTTGAGATATACTCCTCCCGGACCATACGCCCAGCCATATTCAAGTACCAGATCCAACCATTGTTTCAGCAAGGGAGGGCAAGAATACCAATAAAATGGATGCTGCCAGACAATGACATCGTATTCAAAAAGTTGCTCTTGTTCCTCCTGAATGTTCACATTGAAATCCGGATATAATTCATAAAGATCCCTGATCTGCACATTCTCCAGATTTTCAATGGACTTAATCAGAGCTTGATTGGCATCGGAGTGCTCATATTTTGGATGAGCAAAGAGAACCAGGATTTTCCGCATGGAATTTTAGACTTAACCTTAAAATTGATCAAATTTGGCCATTTTCATCGCCTCTCTAGTATACCAAAAAGCTGTCATTTAAGTGCCTGTTGGACTAGGAAATTTGGTGTTTGAGGCAAAAAAAATCCTGCACCGGTTTACAGGCACAGGATTTTTTGATTTTTCTAAGAAGCCTATTTGACTTTAGGCTTTCTCAAAACCAGATAAAAGCAATACAGGGTCACACTTAAAACCAATGTCTGAGTGATCAATGCCAGAATTAATGCGGAAGTATTCATAGTCGACCTTCGAGTTTACGTTTTTTGGTAGAGAACCAAACTATAATTGAAATAAATACAAATAGGAGTACCAATTGAATACGAGCCATTTGGGTGAAGAACATTTTGTTCTCGATGAAAACAGAATCATCAGGATTCAAAGCCATTTGAGCCTTTAAATCCTCAAGTGAAACCTTTGCAATTAGAGAGCTATTATCCAGCTTCCACCCATTTCCTTCAAATAAACCGGATAGTGCTCCTGCCCAATCATTTCCAAGTGGAGTGAATAATGCTCCGATGAAAACCATCAAAAGTAAAACAGGTGTAATGTATTTGATGATGAACTTATAGATCAAAGGAATTCTGATATCTGCTCCCCTCGTGATTTCTTCCCAGCCTTTTGTCATTCCAAATACCCAAGCAAAGAGGACGATTTCCAGTAAAGCAAATACGACCAAACTTACCGTTCCTGCCCAATAATCATATTCATCAAAATAGCCGTATTGAAAGAAAAGTACAGTAGGGAGTCCCATGATCAGAGCAAGTCCGCCAAAGGAAAGTGCGCCTTTTACTTTTCCCCAGCCAAACTCATCGTGCATGAAGCCCATCCAAGGGGTACCCATTGCAAGAGAAGATGTGATACCTGCAAAGAACAAGAGTCCAAACCAGCATACTCCGGCAATTACTCCAAATACAGCGCCCCATTGCTGAAAGAGGAAAGGCATCGTCTGGAAAGCCATTCCGAAACCAGCATTTTCCATCACCCAATCTAAACCAAGGAAACCGGCTGCAATAGGGATTACAATCGCGCTACCCAAAATAATCTCTACAAACTCGTTCGTAAAACCTGCTGTGATTGAGTTCAGGGCAATGTCTTCGTTTTCTTTCATGTAAGAAGCGTAGCATTGGATTGAGCCCATTCCTACGGAAAGTGTAAAGAATATCTGACCTGCCGCTGCCAGCCAAACCTTTGGATCGGCAAGTGAAGAGTATTGAGGAGTCCAGAGGAAATTGATACCATCCCATGCGTCAGCATCAGGGAAAGCATCTGAGGCAAAGTCAGCACCCATCGTCCATCCTCTGTAAGCAAGGACAATTCCGAATAAAACAAGAAGAGGCATACCTACTTTTGCCACTTTTTCTATTCCTCCCAATCCTGTGGAAAGGATGTAAACATTGAGTCCTAAAATCCCAATATAAACTAATGCCGGCATGTATTCAATTCCAAAAAGATTGCCTGTCAGCCCTACATAGTCATTGAAATACATACTGATTTCGGCTTGGTTCATTCCGGTGAATGTGCCAAATATCGTATGGAAGACGTAGACAAAAGTCCAGGATTCGATGTAGGTATAATAGGCTACTACGGCGATGTTGGTGAAGATTCCAAATACTCCTACGTATTTCCAGACAGCTTTTTTTGCAATCGAATCCAGGATGTAAGGAGTACTGTGGTTACCCAATTTACCTCCATAGCGGCCCAATGACCATTCTACAAAAAGGAGAGGAATACCCATCAAAAGAAAACAAATTAAATAGGGGAGGATAAAAGCGCCACCGCCATTTTGTACTGCTTGTACAGGAAATCTCAGGAAATTTCCAAGTCCAACGGCATTTCCAGCCATTGCCAAAATCAGACCCACCCTTGAGCCCCAGGATTCTTTTTGTTTACTCATCAGATAATGCGTGTTAGTTAAATTGGGTAGCCCGGAGGCTACCCAAAAGAATTAATTATTTAATTGACTTTTTAATAGTTCAACCCACTTTTTTGCCAGGACAATTTCTCCATCTTGTCCGGAGAATAATTCAGCATCATAAATTTCAATTAATTTTTCCGGCTTGTAATGATCCTTAAAATTAAATTGAATGCCAAGGTAATCTAATACATTTCGTTTTTCTACTCCCAATTCTACGAGGCGGGATTTTTCGTAAATATTGATTTTAACGACTTCCTCAAGGTTAATAAATGTTTGCTCCGGATTGGAACCACTCCTGAAATAAATAAGAATTTTCGATTCCGGGTCTAATCCCAATAAATATTGATTTCTCCAATTCTCAATTTTGGCAGGTATTACTCCGATTGATTTTGCAAAATTTTGAAAGTGCTCCATCTGGGTTTTTTGAAGTTTTTTATTTTTTAACCCATGGTAAACGAAGGGTGCAATAATAGCAAATACAAATAAAATAGACACAAATAGTGTCGAAGCATCGATGTCGAACATGATGTGTATAGGTTTTGATTTGATGAATTGATTTTAAGAATTCTCTGACGAGAGCGAAGGTCAATTCAACCTACCAAGTGTGGAAAAAATGCATGAAAAGTGACTTTACATCGAAAAGAGCTCGAGATTTTTGAAAAAATGACGGAGCAAAGTAAAAAGTAAATGGGGTAATAAAGGAAGGAATCCAATCAGAATTCAGATTCCAGGAAAGCTTCCAATCGATTTCCAAAGAAGGAATTTCGACTTTTTCATTAAGTGTGATGGAATGGAAATCCGGACTTGAGATTTCCTGTAAAACGGAAGCCCTCTCTGAATTATCAGAAGCCTTTACATCAACTGCCGAAAAGAAAAACGCAGCTATAAAGCCTGTCAGCCAACTCAAAGAAAGCATTACAAATGGCAACCGGTTTTTCATCTAAATAGAAATGATTGGCAAATTAGAATCTAATTATCCCAGTAATCAAACTTGCTGTTATTTAATTTTCAAGGGATAGATTTTTGGATCCGAAATACCTTCAGAAACTTCCACAGTTTTCCATGGACGGTTGGGGAAGAGAATCGAAGTCATGACCAATTCCCCATCATTTACGAAAAGTTCTACCGAATGGGCATCCAGGAATATGCGAATTTCTTTTGCTTCCCAACTCATAGGTGCGGAGTGAACCGTCGCAAAATCTTCATTAAAATCGCTTTTCCCGGCTAAGGTCCGATCGATCGAAACCAATCCCTGATCCTTCATGATAAGTAGTTTCTCACCGTCTTCATTGGAGAGCAACACAGAAAAGGAATCAGACCCATCCAATTTTGCCAGAATCTCGACCGCCTGAGAAGGGAGATTTGAGTTGCCATTTTCAATTTCAATGACCTCTCCGCGAATTTTTTCCAATTCAGGCGCAGGTGCAGATTTTAGCAATAAGGTGCCATTCACTTCGAAAAGACTCAATTCTCGGGGAATTGTCAACGCAGATCTCCAGGTTTTAGTCGGTACTACTTGAGCGTATAGCCAGTTGCTCATCCATCCGATGAAGAGCGTGCGATCTTGTTCATTAGGCAGATTAGACCAAGTCACACCTGCATAATTATCAGGACCGTAATCGATCCAGCGTATCATGGTACCGTCCGGAGTAAAGGTTCCGTTTTCAAAGTTTCCGATGAAATACTGAGTCGCAGAGCCTTTTTGAGGTCCACCAGGATTGATGCTCACCAGCAGGACAAACTTATCTTCACCGGAAGGCGTCTTGAAAGGAAGCAAATCTGGACATTCCCAGACGCCGCCATGAGCTCCGATTCCCTGACCAAACTCGCTCATCATTGTCCAGTTTTTCAGATCGGGAGAATTGAAAAATTGAATTCTGTCCTGAGCTGCCAAAGTCATTACCCAAGTTTTACTTCCATCGGTCTGTGTTATCTGCGAAACTTTCGGATCTCTGAAATCCCGGATTCCTTGATTTGGCAAAACCGGGTTTCCTTGATATTTGATCCACGTTCGTCCCTTATCAATTGAGGAAGCAATTCCCTGAGTTTGAAAATCTGTTTTTCCTGCTTTCTCTCCGACAATGTAATGATAGGTGTAAATAGCAACTAATGGAGGATTCTCGGCAGTGCCCAAACCGCTGGTATTTTCCGCATCATAAACCGCGCTACCCGAGAAAATATAACCCAGACTATCGGGTTCAATTGCAATCGGAAGATGCTCCCAGCTTACCAAATCTTTGGAAACTGCATGTCCCCAATGCATAGGCCCCCAAACAGTGGAATCAGGATAGTGCTGGTAAAAAAGGTGATATTCTCCATCCAGATAGACCAATCCATTCGGATCATTCATCCATCCTGCAGGTGGAGTGAAGTGATAATCAGGTCGGAATTGCTCCGATTCGGAAGGAGTGAATACTACCTCAGGGCTGGACTGGCAGGATAAAATCAGAGTTAAAAACCCAACCGATAAGAAATTCTTCAGCATCATTTTTTCTGTTTGCAAGCCTGAATATACCTCATGAGAAATGAAGAAAAACCTTCTGCCTGAGAATTATCTCAAGTTTGAATGAGTAAAAAGTCTTGCTTAAATTCATTTTGTTAGTAGAGTTTATTGCCTAATCCAAATTCTTGGGTTTTATATTTTGGTTGAATTTTTAAAATACCAAGCAACTTTTTAAATGAGAAAATCATCTAGGAGATGTAAGCAATATTTTTTTGACAGAAATAATATGAAGTATCATGCAATGAAAAAATTACTAACCATCTCACTGTTTTTTTTCCTTTTTCTTGAAGGAACCCAAAGCCAAACTTTAACTCCGGATCAATTGAGCGAAGATCTGAGGATTTTTAGATCCGGATTGGAATCGTTTCATCCTGAAATGTATCGCTATACTGATGCAGATACTTTCGAAAAACTTTTTGCTCAGGTCGAAAAGAAAATAAGCCAACCAATGAGTCAGGAGCTGTTTTATAAGGAAATGAATCCGCTTATTGTTGCTTTGAAAGATGGTCATACGAAGTGGATTGTTCAGGGAAAGGATCAGTATTATCCTTTTTACGAAGAAGATCTATTTCCTCTTCAACTCTATTTCGAAGGGAAAAAGGCATTTGTGATTAGGCACTTTGCCGAAGAATCTGTTCCGGAATTGGCTGAAGTTGAAAGTATTGATGGAATAGAAACAGAAGAAATTATCAATTCACTTTTGTCCAAATTAAGCTTCGGGGATGGCGAAAGCCTGGGAGGAAAATACTACCAGCTCAATAATCATTTTCCGGCGGTTTTTGCGACGTTTTTTGGGGTGAAAGAGGAATATGAGATTGACTTGGTTCAGGATGGAAAAAAGTTTCAATGGAAAGGTTCGGGACTTTCAAAAGCTCAAATTGAGAATGAAAATGAAGATTCATCAGAGCCTTTTAGCTTCAATTTGGTAAATGGAACTATTGCAATCCTGAACATAAATAGATTTTATATCTACCCAAAGGAACCCGATTTCAAGAAATTTTTGAAAAATTCATTCAGTTCCATCGACGAAAAAGGGATTCAAAACCTGATTTTGGATTTGAGGGGAAATGAAGGAGGAATAGAAAAATATGGTGTTTGGCTTTATCAGTATCTGGCGAAAAGCGAGTTTGACTATTATGATTTCATCTCAGTAAAGACCAATCTGAAAACCGATTATGAAAGCCATACTTCAAAGATTTTCAGGGTTTTAAATGGGTTCAGTAAAAAATCTGAATTAGGTAATCGTTTTACCAAATCAATGGGTTTGAAAAGCCATAAGCCGGTGAAAAATGCTTTTGAAGGCGAGCTTATTGTTTTGATAGATGGACAAAGTTTCTCGGTGACAACGGAATTTGCAGCGAGGGTGAAGTCTGATCAGCGCGGATATTTCATCGGTCAGGAAACTGCCGGAGGCTATGCGCTAAACTCCAGCGGGTTCTTCACGATTATTACTTTACCCAATTCAAAGATTGACCTTGGAGTACCGCGACTTGGATTCAATATGGCTGATTTAAATCCTGTGCAACCTATGAATAGTGGGATTTTACCTGATCTGGAATTGATTCCATCAGCAAAAGATATCCTGAATGGGAAAGATCCGGTGATGGAAAAAGCCTTAGAGATAGTATCCAATTGAGACTTTTTCTCTGTGATTTGGGCTGCTCTGAAGGTTTTCCAGACAATAAGAATTTTCGTGTTGTCAGTACTGGTTTTTTCGGCTAGTTTGACCATCGAAAACTAAATCCCGAAAAGGGACATTCAAAAAATCATCAACAATATGGGACTATTCAGCGGGTTAATCGGCAATGCCGGAGAAGTGAAAAAAGAGGATTTGCAGAAGGATTATGGCAAGCTTCTAATTGACGGAGAGGAAATCGAAGTTGGGTTTAAGTTGATTCGAGACACGTTTATTTTTACCACAAAGCGCTTAATTCTGATCGATAAGCAAGGAATAACTGCTAGTAAAACGGAATATAAATCCATCTCCTACAAAAGCATTTCCCGATTCAGCGTGGAGAGTTCCGGGACATTTGATCTGGATGCTGAGCTGAAAATCTGGGTTTCGAGCGAGCAGGAGCCAAGCATCCGAAAGCAATTCAGTAAGTCGGTGAATGTGTATGAAGTTCAAAAAATCCTTGCCATTCACGTCTTAAAGTAGGCTTCAGATTTCGAAAAAATATTTGAATTAAACTCAGGCCTTTTCCGAAGGATGAAATTTGCTGAAATCAGAAGCTAATCTATCTCCAAACCAATCAGAGGCCAATCGATTGGCACGAATCTCAGTCCAATAATCCCGGTGACTTCCGCGAAGTCCCGGGATTTTATTCAAAAAAGGAATTGTATTTAAAATACTGGGAAGGCCAATTCCCAAATAAAATCCCAGAATCGGGGATTTTAAGGTTCGCTTCCTTCTCAGATCCTGGCTTGTTTTATAATCGAGGTAATGACCGTATTCATGCTGTAAAACCCGATTTTGGGCTTTTCCTTTTATCCCCAAATGAATGAAAATACCGATTCCCGGCAAGCAGATTGCGCTTCCTTTCAGGATCAGGTTCGTTTCAAATAGTTTGATTCCCGGGAAATTGACCGGATCGGAGATATCTTTTAGCAAAGAATTGGTTTTAAAATCGAAATCTAAGGACGTGATTTTTGGGGTTTGGTTTCGATTGTTTGAAATATTTCGGAAGGGTATTGAAACAAAAAAGCCGGAAGTGAATTCACTCCCGGCTTAAAATAAATTCAGATTAGATTTTTCTTAATTACCCAAATCATTCCAGTTGATCAACGTATTCCAAACCAATGGAGCGTCGTGGTGATTCAGATAGCGATGAAGCGGATCGAATGTGAAAGCAATGATTCTTCCTTTCCCAACAGGAACGTTGAAAATACCGCCGTGACCGATGATTGTCTGATCATTTCTCACCATTCCTGAGCGAACGTAAGGTGGTTCTTTCCCCGGCTCGGCTTTCTCTTCTTTTTTGGTTACTTGATCAGGCATTCCCATGATCGGACCTGTATAGGCTACTTCGTCTTTCAGTGGCTTTGTGCCATATTGAAGTAGCATCATATCTCTTTTGGCTAATTCAACCTGATAAAGCGGGCCGTTACCTCTGAAGATTGAGAAGGTTTCAGGATAGCCATAAAGAACCGGATTTCCTGTATTTCGTGATTTTACGGTCACCACTGAACCCGGATGGAAAAGTCCCGCACCTGAATAGGATTCAAGATCACGGGTAATTCCTGTTTCCGCCACCATATTGGTTGAATTGTCCAGCGTGATGACAACTCCGCTTGCTTCCACAAATTGCTTTAGATTTTCAATTCCTGCGAAACCAGGACCTCCGGTCATATCCGGGGTAGAATCCGGAACTCCATGGGATGGATATTGGTCTGTTTTGGTGTAAGGCATCGGCCCAAATCTGGAATCAATACCATGAATGAAATCAGCTCCCGTTCCTCTTGCTCTGGGAACCAAAATCACATCAAATCTGGCTTTCAGGTTTCCGGCTTTCAAATCGTCCTTGTCGATTGAAGTGTAGGGAATTCCTCTTTGCTCAAAAGTATAGCGTGACCAGCCTTCATCCTGAGTATTAAACCAGGTATGATAGATCGCGACTTTTGGAAGTTGAACCAAGTGGGTTTGGTCAGCTTCAGGTTGCTTCGAACCTCTGATCAAATCAAGGCTAAATTTCTTTCCTAACTCATCTGCCTGAGAAGCAGAAATGCCTTTAATAAAAATTGAACCAACCGCCAACGTATCCTTATCTACTGCAAATGAAGATTTGATTACTCTGATCTCAGCGTTTTTCTGATTTTCTTTTATCCAATACAAAGCTGGTAAAACCGTGTTTTGAGCCTGATAATGGATGAAATAGATGTTTCCGTCGCCTTTCATTTTACCGGCATAGATCACATCGGCTTCTATCTTTTTCAATTTGGAGACATCGTGTTTGATGCTGTCGGTTTGCTCCACCTTAACTCCATAGAGATAGCCAAGAGTCCAGGCAATGTCATCGTAAGGAGGGAACTTGGCTTCTTTTGGATATTTCTGCTCTGTCAGCAACGTGACTGCAAGGTTGCGATAAGGCTGATCGAGCAAGACCACATATTCTCCTGAGTCAGATTGATGAACTTCGATTGCCTGAGCCCGAAGTTGGTTTACCAAGTAAGCCGCCATTGCAGGATCCCGCTGCTCGGTCGGGATCAAAAATGCTTTCGGGCTGTCTTCTTTTCCTTTTCGGATTGAGTTTACTCCCTTTTGGTAAAAGTTGCGGAGGAGTTGCTCGCTATTTTGCGCAGCATACGTGAGCGAAGCGATGACGCCGGCTTGCATGTAATTCACGTTGTTTCGGGCAGACCAGTACACTTTTTCCGTAGGAGGATCAGGTCTGTACCATTCTCTCGTGGTTGCAGGATCGCCTGCATATTTCTGGTTGGAAAGGTCACGCATGTACGTATTGGCACCGGCATTTCCGAAGGTCTCATAGAATCGACCGTTTGAGTTGTGATTGTTTGCCACCCAAATCCCGTATCCCGGCCACCAACCGTCATAAAAAGCCCATGTAAATGCGCCCGGCATTCCCTGAGTTGCCAAAGTGGTGATATCGTGATTGGCCATTACTTGCCATTCTCCGATCGTGACAGGATCAACTTGCTCGTTGTATGGTCCAGTTCCTGTGGAAATGTAAAGCAAAGGAACAGACTCATGAAGGTCGAGCATGACAGTTGGATGCCATTCGAAAAAGATGGAAAATATGCCCCTGGTGATTGCCTGAGATACCTGAAGTCCATCCCGGTTGTTGTCGTGGAAGATGTATTTTCCCCAATAAGGTGCAGATCGAGGGAATCCATCATCCCATTCTGTTCTGGCTTTGGTATATCGATAGTACCAATCCACCAGTTTGTCTCGACCATCCGGCTCGGAAACCGGATTGATCAGCACGATCACATTATCCCGGATTTGGCGAATGGTTTTGTCCTCGCTTGTGACGAGGCGATAGGCAAGTTCCATTAGCATTTCCGGAGAACCCATTTCGGTGGAGTGCATACCTCCGTTTAGATAATAGACTGGCTTTGCGGTTTCCAGGATTTTTTCCGCCTCATCAGCCGTAGTGATTCTTGGATCTGCAAGTCTGGAAAGATGATTTTTGTAGGTGTCAAGATTCTCCATGCTTTCATCGTTTCCGATGATGACCATGTAGATCGGTCGGCCCTCCTCAGTAGTTTCCACTTGCTTGATGCTGAGATGAGGAGATTTTTCTGCCAAAAGTTGGTAATAGCCAAAGATCTCTTTTGTCGAATGCATGATCCCCGGTGCACCGATTACCTGACCAAAATGATCCAAAGGCGAAGGTATTTCCGGATGATCAACGACCCCCATGACCGAACCGGGCAGGAACCTGGGATCGGTGGTGTATTCCTTTATTTTGGAATTGTAGGTGGTGTCAAGGTTTTGGGCAACGACCGGAAAGCTTATCAAAAAGCTTGCGATGAGCCCATTTAAAAATCTTGTTTTCATGATAAATAAGGGATTGGATGGTGGTATTTTCAATCAAGCCAGAATATACCTTAAATCAATTAATAGCCATTTGCTATCCGTGTAAAATTACCTTCCTCAGAATCTTAAAATCATTTCTTTCCTGGCTTACCAATTCAAAGTGGCTTTGGTAGAAAAAAAATCTTGTGAATCGAGTTTTCAGGACAAAAATTTTGAAAAATCTGGTCACCCAATTGATTAACTTTCGTTAGAGTAGAAAAAAGTCAAAACCATTCTTAAAAAACACAACTATGGCAAAGCAACCAGAAGGAAAAATGAAAGATGACAAATCAAAGGCTACCAAGACTTTGAAAGAAAAAAGAGCTGCAAAAGCTGCTAAGAAAGACAGCAAGAAGAACAGCTAATCAGTTTTTGATTTTGGCTTTAAAAAAAGAGGAATCATAGTTCCTCTTTTTTTTTATTCATTTTTTGGCCGTCAAGGAAATGAGGGAATATCCGGAATTTTCGCTTCCAAGTCTGATTTTTCCTTGTTCCACATCAATCCCAGGCTCACCCGAAGGATTTGTCCCATGTTTTGGCATTCCAGGAATTGATCGTTGTGATAATGCTTGGCAAGTTCTTTTTTGAGGGACTCGGTGTTTTCCGGAGTTGAGATTACATCATCTTCCATCGTACTCAGGATATCCTCGATTTCCTTTTGGGAGGATTTGAGTCGATTGGCAATCAGGGCACGCTCTTCACTTTGGTATTGCTTCATCGATTCAGGCGTGATGTATTTCATCCCGAGTTGAATCAAAGCATTGTTTTCCTTGAAATACTGAGGCAAATAGATTGATTTTTTCCCCTCGAAGGATTGCTGGTCAAAATCTATCGCGCGAATTCGGTAATGTGTTTCCTCAAAATCCGGTGTCACATCAATCACGAAATTCGAAGAATGCATATCGCCCAGCAAACGCACAAAACAACGTTCGTTGAATTTTACAAACTCTTTTGCAATTCGGATGGGATTCAGATTGGGATCATCCATGTAATTTTTCATGAACATTTCCCCGGGAATTCCTGCAATGTGTTCCTCGATCAGGGTAGTCTTATGGACGAAATAACTGATTCTGTTAGGGGAGAGGAGATGCTCAAGTTCCAGCCCATAAACCCGGGAGGCATCAGCATTTTTGATGTAGAAATAATCGAAGTTATCGTTGATCCGATTCACGATCCGGATACGAAATGGCTGGGTATTTCCATAGATGCAGAGGTCTATTCGATCGACGTACAAGTGATCCATCACGCTCATGTCTCCGCCGGCTTTCAGCAGGGCATAGATTTTCTTGACGTTATGATGGATTTCTTCCCGATCAGATTGATCGTAAAAAACGGTCTCCCAAAGCGTATCCTGATCTTTGGAATCAAATAGTGCAACTGAACTTGTATAGCGAAGAAGTTCGTGGTAATGTATCGGGATATTCACTTCCCTGGAGTACTTGATCAGAAATCGACGCAATCCCGCACTGATGGGATAGATGATTTTCTTTTTGCTGATCAGGGCCATGATTTATAAATGAACGTGCTGGTCTTTTCTTAGATTTCGATCGAAGATATAGGGTCCAAAAGGCAGAATGGAAGCAACCAACGCAAAAAGCGTTCGGCTAAAATTCCACTTGAGTTTATGCGCTGTCGGGAAGACCATGTAAATGTAGATGATGAATAACAAGCCATGAGCCCAGCCAACATAGGTCACCGCAAGCGGCATATCAAGCATGTATTTTAAGGGCATTGCGATGCCCAGCAACACTAAAAAGGAAATTCCTTCGATCAAACTAATCCAACGAAATCGTTTTGCCCAAAGGGCTTGGTCTGCTGTTAATGTCATGTTATTTGGAAATATTGAAAAGAATCTGAAGCGCTGTCCAGAGTTTCTTTTTAAGGTTTTTGTCTTCTGAAATCACGGAAAGTGCATCTGCGGAAAGGTATTCGGTTTCGTCCTCAGAGTAAACTTCATACATCGAAGTGAGAACGGAATTGACCGGATGTTTAATTCGGCCAAATTTCAAAACGGTATGGGCATTCAGATTTTTGAATTCTTCCATTGTCCTGCCTTCGAGTGAAACCGAATTAAGCAGCCCAACCTCATTCATTGAATGGCCAACGGCATTGATCATTTTGACCAGCATGTCCATTACTTCAGGTTTCAGCGATTCCTCTTCATGAAGGATCAAAACTCCTTTTTCGAAGTTGCCACGAACCTGAATTGGTTCGGCTTTAATAGCTGCAACTACTGCTTTTTCCTCCGGAATTTCTGCCGGAATCGGAGCTTTTGGCGTGTATTTCAAAACTGGTTCTTTCACTTCCTGCGGTAATCCCATGTCTTCTTTCAGAAGATACAAGTCTTCGGTGATGAAATGCTGGAGGTGATGGATGCTGATATTTTCCATATCGGAAATTGAGGAAAAATCCCCTGACCACAAAAAAAGAGGGGACATTATCTCGTGTCCCCTTTGTATTTTTCAGCTTACTTGGTGATATCCAGGTTGAAAATCGATTTCAATTCTACTGCATCTTCCGGCTTCATTCTTTTCGCCAGCACAAGTCGAAGTTGTCGTCTTCTCAGAGCTCCTTCGAAAAGCTCAATTTCCTCCTCAGTTTCAGGTTCCAAATCAGGAATTCTAACTGGCTTGCTATTATGATCCACTGCTACAAATGTGAAAAATGCACGGTGAGTCATGATCTTTTTGCTTGCTGGAATATCTTCAGCGGTCACTTCGATAAATACTTCCATAGAGGAGTTGAAAGCCCGGGTCACCTGGGAGCGAAGAGTTACCACGTTCCCAAGATTGATCGGCTCTTTGAAAGAAATGCTATCAGCTGAAGCTGTCACGACTATTCGGTTTGAATGTTTCTGGGCAGCGATTGCGGCCACTACGTCCATCCAATGCATGAGTTTGCCACCCATGAGATTGTTGAGCGTGTTCGTGTCATTTGGAAGGACCATCTCCGTCATGATGGTCACTGAGTCTTTGGCAAATTTCTTCGTACTCATAGGGTTAATTTTGACCAAAAATAGAAATATTATTTGGCAGTTCTAATTTTGAATCTTGATAACGGAATAAAATTTGGAATTGTTTCGATATCCGAGTTTATGGCTAAAAAAAAAATCAAATCGGTATTCAAGATTAAAACTTATCAATTCCAACCTTCTTTTCCCAGGAGCGGGACAAATGCAAATCCTTCGAATTCTTCACGATCCACTTCTTTAGCTGATTTTTTGGTGATTTTGAGCATGGTTTGCTTTCCGCGGGATCCTACGGGAATGACTAAAATTCCTCCGATTTTGAGTTGCTGTACCAATGACTCCGGCACAACCGGTGCACCGGCGGTGACAATGATTTTGTCAAAAGGAGCATGCTCCGGCAATCCTCCCGTGCCATCTCCATAAAAGAGTTTCATCTCAATTCCCAATCGGGCCAAAAACCGCTTGGTTCCTTCATAAAGCTTCTTTTGATATTCAATGGTATAAACTTCAGCTCCCAGCAAATGCAAAATACTTCCCTGATATCCTGAACCTGTTCCGATCTCCAGCACTTTGTCTCCGGGCTTTATATTGAGCAATTCAGTCTGAAAAGCGACTGTATAGGGTTGCGAAATGGTTTGGCCTTCACCGATCGGGAAAGCCTTGTCTTCGTAAGCATGGGAAACCAGCGCCGAGTCAAAGAAAAAATGTCTGGGAAGTTTGTTGATTGCATCCAAAACCCGCTCGCTTTTGATGCCTTTTTCCCGGAGTAAAGCTACCAATGCTTTGCGTTTTCCTTTGTGCAGGTAGGTATCTTCGAGTTTGAGAAGGGGCATGAGTAATTATGGATAAGGGATCGAAGATAAAAGAATATTTGGCTTAATTTGAAACCGAATTGAGCAAATAATGCTTAACCATTGATACTTCGAAAGTTAAAATTGACCCATGTTTACAGGAATAATTGAGGCGTTTGGCACCATCCAGAAAATCACCAAAGAAGGCAGTAATGTTCACTTTGATATCGAGTCAGAATTAGCCTCTGAATTGAAAATTGATCAGAGTTTGGCTCATGATGGAGTTTGCCTGACTGTTGTAAAAACCGATGATAAAAGGTATCGGGTGACGGCGATTCAAGAGACAATCTCCAAGACTAATCTTGCCGAATGGAAAGCAGGGAAGAAAGTAAACCTCGAGCGCTGCATGCCTGCAAATGGTCGTTTTGACGGACATATTGTGCAGGGACATGTGGATCAGACTGGGCAAGTGAAAAAGATTTCCGATCAGGACGGTTCCTGGGTTTTTGACTTTGAATTCGATTCAGCTTCCGGAAATGTCACTGTGGAGAAAGGATCTATCACTATCAACGGAACCAGCTTAACCTGCTTCAATTCCGGTCCGGGAAGATTCTCTGTTGCGATCATTCCATACACGTATGAATTCACCAATTTTCATCAACTGAAAGTAGGGGACTTGGTAAATCTCGAGTTTGACATCATCGGAAAGTACATCCAGCGAATCATCCGAGGCTATCCAACTGCTTAATCATGATACTGTTTTTTGAGAAGAATTGGAAATGGCTGTAGCAGATGATGCCGGGAGGTTTTCTCTTTCAGATCCGGAAAACGACTGAAATCCACTTATTGGTTTAAGCTCAGGCTTTTGGTTGCCGGAGATTTGACACATCTGAAACCAACATTTGAAGTTCCGGAGTCAAAAGAATGTCCTTGACGGGCGGATGGCCGATAATTGACGCAGTAGTTGGCTGCGCAAAGGTAGGAACCACCTTTGATCACTCGTTCTTGAGCAAATGGATTGTTGGGATTGTAGCAAGGGTTCATGGATGCATCCAGTTTTGGAGCCTGACCAGCCAATCTTGCATATTTGAGGGCATCATACCAATCATCTGTCAGTTCCCAGACATTCCCGATCATATCATACAATCCAAAAGTATTTGGGGCAAAAGTCTTTACAGGAGAGGTTCCGACGAACCCATCAGTTCCGAGATTTTCATTTGGGAAATTTCCCTGAAATGTATTTGCAAGGAATTGTCCATTGGGATGAAGTTCATCGCCCCAGGCAAATCGCTTTCCGTTTACTCCGCCTCGCGCTGCAAATTCCCATTCTATTTCGGTTGGTAGTCGCTTTCCTGCCCATTCTGCATAGGCTTTGGCATCATCATAGGCTATGTGGACGACAGGATGATTTTCCCGCCCGGTCAGATCACTTTTTGGTCCTTCCGGATGTCTCCAGTTTGCACCGATCACCCAAGACCACCAACGAGAAATATCATCGGTCGGAACTGCGATAGCCGGCGGGGTGAAAACCATAGATCCAGCTACCAATAGAGAGTCATGTGGTTTTGGAGTTCCGGGAGGAACCTGAAGTTTGAGTTCTTCCCAGTCCGGCTTTCGCTCGGCAATCGTGACATAACCTGTTGCCTCGGTAAAAGCGGTGTATTCTGCATTGGTCACTTCGTGCGTATCCATCCAGAATCCTGCAACTTTCAGATCAACTGCTGGTTTTTCGGCATCGTATGCATCCTCTTCATTGGTTCCCATAGTAAACTCTCCTCCGGGAATCCAAGCCATCCCCGGTTCTTTTTCCGTGGGTTCTTCAGAATTTGAAAGAGTCAGCGCTTCTTCATCCGAAGATTGATTCTCCGATTTAGTTGAATTGCAGGCTAGGGCAATTGATAAAATGGCTGCCAACGCAAATATTTTTGAAACAGGAAAGTTCATATTGATTCGATTGTTCTTCACGAAGTTAAAGGAAATTTAATTTCCGGATTCTATTGATCAGAATGCAGAGAGGTGAATTGAACCTAGATTAGATCAATCTTTGCCTGAATTTTTTTACGGAGCTTATTAAAAAATTGTTTGCGCTCCTTTTCTCCAACTGAACTAATCTGAGTCGATTTTTTCATCAGGTTTTCCAGATTTCGAAACATTCCCTCATTGAATTTTTGGTCAGCTGTTCCTAGGAAATAAATAACGCCGTAATTGAGGTAGGTTATCCTGTTGCCGTCGAGCTCCACGAAAAAGGTATTGTCTCCGAGGACAAACTCATTGACAAAGAATCTGTACTCAGGACTTTCATCAGTTGGGGCTTGATTTAGCATAAATTTCTTCCCTGCTTCTGCCATTTTCTCCAAGTGATCGACTACTTCTTTGACACAATTATAGAGGAAAAGGGTATCCTTGGGATTCTCTATAATTCCCATTTCATGATAGAGTTCGATCTGCCTGAGAGTGGTGTTGATTCCTTCCTCATTCCAGATTTCAGTTGTAGGGCATTTATTGTAAGTCTTAATGATATTCCGTGTGATTTCTGCGTATTGGCCAAAAAGATTGTCTGAGATGGAGAATTTTGCCTCATTTAAATGATCACTGAAAAGGATAGACTTGATCCAGAAAAAGAATTTGAAAGCTGCTAATTCATTGTGGTAATAATGATAGAAAGGCGGCATGTCTTTGCATAAATAGTAGATATGTTTCTTGCTAAAACTATTAACCAGATTCAGCTGCGCAAGCACATCCTGCATCCATTCCATGAAGCTGTCTTCTTTGTAGGTATTTTGTTTTCCCTGAAAGAGGATCGTGTTTGTATTAGTGCTGAAATACTTGTCGATGGATACATTGAAGCGTTTGCAGAGCAATTCTATTTCTGCAAAATCAAGGAGTTTTTCTCCGCGGATCCTGCGATAAGCACTGTCTGTGCTGATATTCAGAACTTCGGATATTTCATCCACCAGAGATGAATATGCTGGAATGGAGTTCTTTAGATTTAGAAAAAATTGAGCCTGCGAATTAGAAATCTCCATATCATTCAGTTTTATCAATCCTTTAATTTCTAAGAATTAATATAATCACTAAGTATCGAATGATTGGCGTTTAACGGAATTATATTTTGCGAATGTGTTAAATATTAGTCATAAGGTTTGTCAAAATTAAATTTTTAGAATATTGATTAAATGAGGTTTTTTTAGATTTTAACCTAATTCAGGCTTTAAACTTTCTTTATTGAGTGTTCAATTGGTAGTTGAGCTACTTGGGTTTTCATGAATTTTTTTAAAATAGTTAATCCTCATTTGTTCAGTTACCTGAGCTTTTTTTGGAGGAAGAGTGTCATACATCCAATCCCAGAGAATAGTGCTGAAGCTGTAGCCACAGTTGGGATATCGGGTATGATGGAGTATATGGGCTTCCTGGATTCTGGGCAGAAAGTACTTTCCGTATGGTTGGTGCAGGATAAAGTGAATGAAGTTATAAGTGATGAAGCCGGTGAAAAATCCTGCAAAAACAGTGAAGAGGTTATTCAATTCCCACGCAACCCAAATGAGCCCAACCCCAACAATGAAAATAATCAATCGATGAAAGAATGAGACTCGCATATTCTTTGGATTTTGATGGTGTTCTTGATGGTTGAATAGGGTGTCCTTTTTTCCGGGAACTATCAACTCATGCATTAGAAATCGGTGAACGATATACTCAACGAAAGTCCAACTGAGCCATCCTGCAACTAATAGAATGAAAAAATATCCGGCAGTATTTCTCAGGCTGTAGGCTAAAAGAAACAGGCAATACATTATAGCGGCTGTGTTCAAGAAACAAAGCGCGATAGATCTGGTCGGGTTGTTTGTGATTGTCTTCATGGGGATGGGTTTTTTTATTGAAATTATCCCATCTACCTGGCCAGGAGTAATTGGTTACACTTGGCTCTGATTCAATTTTCAGTTTTATTCCAGAATCAGTTTTTCTCAGAGTTAATAAAAAGTAACTATTGCAAATGACGATTCAGGAAGACTGGTTATTATGATTTTTTGCAAAAAAAATAACCCGAAGATTCTTTCGGGTTATTACAAAAAAAAACGGCCTGAGCCGCTTTTTTGAATCATTCGCCGGATGCGGCTTGAGCGTGAAGCTTGCCGAGTTCCTGATCAATCGTCCAAAGTCCGATTCCTTCTTCTCCGATGATGTCAAATAACTCAAGAGCTCTTCTCGACATCGTTTCTTCTTCTCTTTGCTCAGTCACATACCATTGCATAAAGCTAAAAGTCGCAAAATCCTTTGCATTGAATGCATGATCGACAATGGTATTGATTGACTTTGTTACTTTGATTTCATGCTCCAGAATCAGTTCGAATACTTCTCTGAGAGAATTGAATTGATGTCTGATTCCGGTGATTTCCGGCTGAATAGAATGTCCGCCAGCTTCATTCACATATTGGAAGATCTTCATCATATGCATGCGCTCCTCATCCGAATGTGTATAGAGATATTTCGCAGCGTTCATATATCCCATCATATGGCACCAAGATGCCATCGACAAGTAATAAGCCGAAGATTTGCCTTCCATTGCAATCTGATCATTGAGCAAAGTTTCTGTATCCTGAAGTAGCGAACGCTTTAGCGTTACGATTTCTTTTTGTTTCATATCTGTTGTGTTTATGCCTCAAATTAACGAAAAATGAGCTTTTGTGTTTACTTAAATTCTACCCCAGATGAATTTAGAATAGATTTTAATAAATTCCAACATTCGGAAAACCTGCTATCTGCTTAATGGAACAGGAATTACCGCAAGACTTTCTTCACCTGTTTCAGAGACCGCCTGAACGGCAAAGAAGTAGTTGTCCTTTGAGTATGGAAGAGTCAAAGTAGTTTCCGTTGTGAAGAATTTCTTCTCCCAAACAGCGGATGAAGTCTCTCTCATTAGTACATAATAGCCTTTTGCTTTTCCGATCTGCGGAGCTGTCCAAAGCAAGATTGATTTGTTGCTAAGTCCTCTCACATCGATTTTCACTTCCTGCGGCACATCCGGGCTGTTTGCCAGGGAAGCAAGAGAAGCCAGGTTAATAGCTGATACTTTTCTCAGGTATTCAAAGTCCATGAATTCCGGCAAGTCACCATATTGAATTCCATTTTCCACTCGGACATTTTCATGTTGGTGATAGAAGTTTTCATTCATTTCAGACATTCTGGTAGCCGTAAATCCATTTCTCATGAAGGGAGTTTGATCACCGCCTCTTAAGAATCTATCCGATCTGTAAATCAATTTTACTTCCATTTGATCTACGTAGCGCTCACCGACTTCTTTGATATATCGAGCTAGTTGTCTGGATTTACTGTCGTTTTCAGCATTGATGGAGCGTCGGATTTGAGCGGTTTGTTCTGTTTCTGCCAAGGGAATGCTTTCTGAGAAGATTCGAACTTTGGTATTGTCGCTGATATTAGTTTCCGATGAATTGCTGTTACCCACGATGTCATTGTTCAAAACTGCCGCAATATTCCAGCCTTCAGCTTTTGCTTTGTCTGCCATGTAAGTTGCGCCTTTCAATCCCTCTTCTTCACCTGCAAAAGCAACGAACATGATTGTTGCGGAAAAATCGCCTTTCGCTAATATTCTGGCTGCCTCGATTACTGCTGCGACACCACTTCCATCGTCATTGGCACCCGGAGCAAAACCTTCGGTATCCATCACGTCCTTGTTTCTGGAATCCAAATGTCCGGAGATTATGAAGATTCGTTTGTCAGCCGGATCGGTACCTTTCAGAGTAGCCACGACATTGGCAGCAGGGGAGTCTTTCAGGATTCTCCTTGCGTCAGCCGGTATGATGTATTCTTCGATTTCAGAACTCATTCTTCCTTTGGAGTCTTTTTCAAACGATTTGAATTTGTCCAGTACATATTTCTGTGCGGCAGGCATTCCATTTTTTGCATTGGTATTCAGTGTGTGACGGGATTGAAATGCTGCCATTGCCTTGATGTAGCTTTCCAAGGAATCTGAAGAAACCTCACTGACATATTTTTCAATGATCGGATTTCTGACAATCGTGGTTTGTGCAATTAAACTCTGGGAGGCAATTCCCAGCATCAGGGTAAATAAAATTTTATACATGTGAAGATTGGTTTTAAGCTATGCCCTAAATTTATCCTATTAGCTTCGAAACAAATTAAATTTTACATGAACACATTTCTCCCTCCCAACAAAGGCGAATACGCGGCATATTTCGATAAGTACCTTTCGCAGGTAGTCAATCAAAATATTTCAGATCTTATCACAAGTCAAATCGAAGATCTTAAAACTCTCATTGGCGCAAAGCCGGGAGGATGGGATTCAGTACCTTACGAGGAAGGGAAGTGGACGCCAAAGGAAGTAATCGGTCATGTGATCGACACGGAGCGAATAATGACGTTCAGGGCTTTGTGTTTTGCCAGAGGAGAAAAGTCTGCTTTGCCCGGCTTTGATCAGGATCCTTATGTGCTCAATGCGCGATTTGGACACGTGCCAATTGAGATTTTGATGGAGGATTTTGAAGCTCAAAGGAAAGCACTTCGAACTTTGATTCGCACACTTCCCGAAAGTTCACTGGATAATGTCGGAACAGCCAGCGGAAACCCTATTACTCCAAGAGCTTTGTTTTGGATCATCCCGGGCCATTTTATTCATCATTTGAACATTCTGAAAGAAAGATACTAACTCATGAAATCGAGTACAACGAGTATGATAAACACTGGAATGATAATAAGCCATGCGAGATTCTCTCGAAACAAGTTCGGGACAGGCTATCTGGCCGCTAAAAAACAAATTATAAACAGATGAAATTGAACATCGCAACTGTGGATGCATTTGCCGACAAGGCTTTCTCAGGAAATCCAGCGGCAGTTTGCTTATTGGAAAACAAGTTGTCTGCTGAGCAAATGCAATCCATCGCCATGGAAATGAATCTCAGTGAGACAGCTTTTGTGGAAAGGACTTCCGAGCATGGGAATTTTGGATTGCGATGGTTTACGCCTACGCTGGAGATTGATCTTTGTGGTCATGCCACGCTGGCTTCGGCATTTTGGATGCTGAAATCAGGCTGGGCAAATCCTGGTGAAACGATTCGTTTCCAGACCCGAAGCGGGGAACTCCGAGTAAAAAGTGATGGAGATTGGTTGGAAATGGATTTTCCTTTGATTCCGACTTATGCCGAGAAGCATCCGTTTTTTGGGGATGAGTTTTTAGGATATAAAATCGTTCATTCTTCCCAATTGCGCAGAAACTGGATTTTTGAATTGGAGAATTGGCTGGATGTCGAAGGATTGATTCCGGATTTTGGGTTGATTGCTGCCCATAGCGAAGAAGGGATCATCATCACTGCACCGGGAAAAGAACCATTTGATATTTACAGCCGTTTTTTTGGGCCAAATGTCGGAGTGCCTGAAGATCCTGTTACAGGCTTTGCACATTGTGCTTTGATGGATTATTGGTATCAGAGAACAGGCAAGTTTGAACTCAAAGCATACCAGGCTAGCAGGAGAGGGGGAATTCTTCATCTCGAAAAACATGACGACCGGGTTATTTTGCGTGGTCATGCAGTGAGTGTCCTAAATGGATCTTTTGAATTTTGATTTTCCTCCAATATGGATCAATCTACCTCCCAATCATCAAGTCGGCCTGTTAAAAAAGCCTTTTCCAAATTCACTGATTATTGGCTAACAGATGCCAGTTTTAGCCTGTTGCTGGTGATTCTGATTTTTACGGTTTTCATTCTTCCTATCTTGATTGACTATGGAAAAGTTGAAACTATTTTTGTCAATACAGTATTCCTTTTTTTGTTTTTCACAGGAATCTGGTCTTCGAGGCAAAAAGGTCTGATCATACTTACCACCTTACTTTTCTTTATACAATTAGGTCTCAGGATAATAAGATTCAGTGATATTCCTGTTGAATTTTATTTACAAGAGAGGATTGTAGGTGTAGCTAATATGATTGTATTCATATATCTGAATATCAGGCTTTTGTTTCGAGATGATGAGGTGAATTTTTACCGGATAATTGGCGCAATTAATGTCTATTTGTCAGTTGCTATTCTAGGAGCCATTTTACTTGAAATCATCCAGATTACAACTGGTCATTCAATCAGTGGGGATGAGGCATTGACTGGCCAGGATAAGGATTTTGTCTATTACATTTATTTCAGTCTCGTTTCTTTGACTACTGTTGGATTCGGGGACTTCGTTCCCACACAAGTCATGGCCAAAATGCTTTCCGTTTTTTTATCTACAATCGGGGTATTATACCCTGCGGTAGTAATCTCTAAATTGATTAGTGGGAAAAAATAAATAGGCTTAGACATTCCATTGATGTAATAATTTGCCCGAAATGAATGCCCATTTACTAGTTTGTTATCAAAATAAAAGACCATCTGACTTTATGAAAAAAGTAAGTTTAGCTTTCCTGATGCTGTTTTGCTTCGGGATAAGTTTTGCCCAAACCGAGCGGCAAATCGAGGTGGAATCCAAAGTGGAATCCACAAGTGAAGTGACTATCAAAGGCAAGCGTGTTCCCTACAAGGCAACTGCCGGAACTCAGCCTGTTTGGAATGAGAAAGGAAAGCCGATTGCCTCACTTTTCTATACGTATTATGAGAGATCTGATGTGAGCGACAAAGCAAATCGCCCATTGGTGATTTCCTTTAACGGAGGGCCGGGTTCAGCTTCTATCTGGATGCATTTGGCCTATACAGGACCGGTTTTGTTGAATATCGATAACGAAGGCTACCCTGTTCAGCCGTATGGAACTCGTGCCAATCCGCACTCAATTTTGGATGTGGCAGATATCGTGTACATCGATCCGGTGAATACTGGATATTCGAGACAGACCGATCCGGAAACTCCAAGAGAGACTTTCTTCGGGATCAATTCAGATATCAAATACCTGGCTGATTGGGTCAATACGTTTGTGACAAGATCAAATCGCTGGGCTTCGCCAAAATACCTGATCGGTGAAAGCTACGGTACAACTCGAGTAGCCGGCTTAGTTGCCCAGCTTCAAAACTCCCATTGGATGTATTTCAACGGTGTGATTTTGGTTTCTCCTACTGATATGGGAATTGAGCGTGGCGGACCGGTGAAAATGGCAAACTACCTGCCTTATTATGCAGCGACTGCATGGTATCACAAAGCACTTCCGGCTGATTTGCAAAGCAAAGACTTGGATGAGCTTTTGGCTGAAGTGGAGCCGTACACCTTGAATCAGGTTCTTCCTGCAATGGTAAAAGGCGGAAACTTGCCAGAAGCAGAACGTGATGCAATCGCTACTCAAATGGCCAGATACTCAGGATTGAGCAAACAGTCTATTTTGGACCACAATCTAGCTGTGCCTACCAACTTCTTCTGGAAGGAATTGCTGAGAGATCAGGGAATGACCATTGGCCGATTGGATAGTCGCTACAAAGGATTTGACCGTCAGGGTGCTGGTGACAGATATGATTTTGATCCGGCTTTGACCAGCTGGAATCATGCTTTTGCGCCGGCATTCAATATTTACGCCAAGAACGTCCTGAAATTCAACACAGATTTGACTTACAATCTTTTTGGTCCGGTGAATCCTTGGGATCGGTCAAATGAAACCACCGGATACGATTTGGGAACTGCAATGCGCCAAAATCCTTATCTGCACCTGATGGTTCAGTCGGGTTACTTCGACGGAGGAACAGATTTCTTCAACGCAAAATATAGCCTTTGGCAAATCGATCCTGCCGGAAAAATGAAGAGCAGAATTGACTTCAAAGGCTATCGAAGCGGTCACATGATGTATTTGAGAGCTGAGGATTTGGCTACATCGAATGAGGACATCCGCAAGTTCATCGAAAAGTCAAAAGTGGCACCAAACATGCCTGCGAGATACAATTGATAAAAGGCTGTAAGACCGATGACGGATGACCGAAGTGGCTCAAATGATAAAGTTTACTAAATCCTTTGATGCTTAATCTTTTATGTGGTAAAAAAATAAGGAAATACGTTAAGTCTAAAATATTAAGGAAATGAAAAGGCCGAAGATTGATTTCTTCGGCCTATTTTATTTGAAGCTCATGTAACTTTTGAAGCTTTCAAAATCAACAATTGGTTCTTTTGAACCCGAGATTTCTCCCAAAATCCGATAAACATCGGTTGGTTTTTTTCCTGCTTTCCGAAGGAATTGAATAGAAGTGGATCCTTCAGACTTCGAAAGCTTTTCCTTGTTTGGACCTCGGAGAAGTTTGTGGTGGAGGAAAGTAACTTCTTTAAAAGTTTGATCTCCCAATGACTCCGCGACTAATTGTTGAGCAAGTGTGGATCCAAATAAATCCGTTCCTCTTATGATCAAGTCTACTCCATAATGCAAATCATCAATCACAGAAGTGAGCTGATAAGCCGGTAATCGATCCTTTTTTCTCACTACAAAAAAGGCAGTATCCTCTGGAAGAGTGTAGGATTTGAATTGGTCCGGATATTCCTTGATTTTGATGAAGTCTGCTGTAAATGTATTGTATCTCCAAGCCACATCTTCCCGATCAAGCGGAATCCTGCGGTCCTGGCAATGGCCTAAATAATAGCCTGAAGAATCCATTTGCTGGATTTTTTTGCGAGAGCAGTCACATGCAAATAGTACATTCTGAGCTCTCAGCTTTTCCAAACCTTCCTCATACAGGCTCAATCGATGATTCTGCGACCATTCAGAGTCAAACTCCTCCATGTTTTTTGGGCCAAGATCAAAGCTGATTTCCATGAAATCCAAGGTGTCAAAAATGTCCTGAACGTATTCGGTTCTGAATCTTTCCCGATCCAGGTCATCGATTCTGAGTAAGATTTTAGCTCCATGTTTTTCGGCAAGAGCTTTTGTAATCAAAAATGAATAGAGATTTCCCAAGTGTAAAAATCCACTTGGGGTAGGCGCTATTCTTGTGAGGTTGAATTCCATTCGGTGAAATTAGCTAGATTCATAAAAAAACCGAACATGAGAAATTCTGTAACGCTGATCCTTTTACTTCTTTTTTCAATCGGGTGCACCCAACAATCCTCAGAAACGCTTTTGACTGGACCTGAAATCATCGAGCGATCTATTCGCTATCATGACCCTAATGGGATTTGGTCAACGTTGAAAGCGAGTTTTGTCATTCAAGACAGCTTGCCGGCAGGAAAGGAATCTCGCTTTTACGAATTCAGCCTTGATAATTCCCAATCCAAAATGGTTTATCGGATTCAAGGATTGAATTACATCGTTTGGAACGATTCGGTTAAGGTTTTCGAAGGAGAAGTGGAGAATGAGAGGGCTCTTCGGATGAGAAATTATTATACCTATCTCTGGGGATTGCCTATGAAACTGACTGATCCGAAAACCAGAATTGAAGAAAAAGTGAGTTTGGAAGAATTGAATGGGAAAACCTATCATGTCGTCCGCGTGCCCTATGAAAAGGATATTTGGTACTTCTACATTGAACCCGAAACGTACAGGTTGGCGGCTTACAAGTTTTATCAGGACGAACCGGCAGGAAAAGGTGAGATCGTTTATCTGGAAGGGGAAAAGGAATTTGAAGGAATGAAAATCCCTGCAAACCGAACTTGGTACAGAACTGAGACACCGGAGTTTTTGGGGACTGATAAACTTCTGCAAATCAAGTGATCTTGGTGAGTTTCATTTTATCCAAGTTTCCATTCGGCCTTAAGTTTCTTTAACTCAATATTTTTCCTGCCCTGATAAAACCAGAGTAATTTTGGCTCAAATGAATCTGAAGTCAACTTTTCTTCTTTTACTCACAGGAGTTCTGATCCTTTTTTCACCGGTAATTTTTGCTCAGGCATCCTATTCAGGAAATGTGCTCGATGCGACTGATAAGCGATACATTGAAGGAGTGGAGGTATCACTTGTTGCAAAAGAGGGAATTACTTCCACCAATTCGAGAGGTTATTTTTCTATAAAAGCTTCGGTTGGGGATACGCTGATTTTCAGATTTCCCGGGTTCATTGATCAGAAAATCAAGCTCACCGCGGATCGATTTTTATTGGTTCAAATTCAGGATCGGGCAAGATTGCTTCCCACTTTCGAAGTGAAAGGTGAGCCTTATGCATTTCGGTTTCGGGATGGAAAGCTGACCCTTATTGATCCAAATGAAAAATCTGAACCGTCGAAAAAAGGTGAAGTAACGGTTGGTGCCGGTACATCGATGGGCGGAGGATTGACCATCTATGGGCCGATTTCTTACTTCACCAAAAAGGCGCGACAAGAGCGTCAATACCAGGAAAAGCTGGAAACCATGAGGCGGAGACAGGGATATTTAGCGGTAGTAGACTCGGATTCCGTCCGGTCGGTTTTGATGGATGATTATCAAATTGACAGAAATACTTGGGATAAAATCATCGTCAGATTCAATCAGGCCCATATTCACCATCAGTTTTTAGACTGGTCAAAGGAAAAAGTTTACGCCAGATTGAGCGAGTTTATTGTTCAGGAAAAAGACTGGGTCAATTAGACTTTGCGCTTGAAAGACCAGGTCACAAAGAATTTTGCTACAATTTCGCCTGATGGGCTTTTTCCAGTAGAAACCATCATCAATTGGCCTGTTTCTCCCGGTTTCATCCCATCGATCAATTCAAAAAGCTCTGATCCCTGATCGCATGTAAAGGTTATTTTCTGATTAGCCTTCTTATGGTATTCTGCTTTGAAATCTACTACCAACATGCTGAATTGACCTTTTCCTGCGATGGCTAACTGACATAGTGCTCCGGTGCTCAGTTCCGCAGCTCCGGCCAATGCTGCAAAATAGATTGACTTAAACGGATTTTGACTTCTCCAAAAATAAGGAATGGTTACCTCGCACTTTTCGGGGCTGAGGCTTTTCATTTTCAGTCTCCAAAAAACTGCAGATGGAAGTTTAAAAAGCATTGCCCACCAAAAAATAAAAGGGCTTGTCATTTTCCCAAGGTAGTTTTTAGCTGCCGGAGTGAGGTTTGAAGCTGGAATTGATTTTTGCATCTAAGAATAATTTTAATGAAAATACTAAAATTTACTTGATGGCTGAACCTTGGTACTCTTTTTGAAATTTCACTTTTAGATTAATCAAACTACCAATGAAAAAGATACTATTAATTTTCGTCGTAGGGCTTTCGGCGTATGCTTGCGCTACAGTTCCACTGACGGGAAGAAGCCAACTCTCTCTTGTTTCAAGTGGAGAAATACAGCCACTTGTCAATGAGGAATATTCTAAAGTAATAAAGGAAAGCAAAGTTGTAAATGGAACAAGTGACGGTCAGAGAGTTCTCAAAGTGGGGAACAAAATGGCCAAAGCAGTGGAATCATACCTGATTTCTGAGGGATATACTGACCTCGTAAAAGAGTTTAATTGGGAGTTTAATCTGGTGGAAAGCGCCGATGTAAACGCTTGGTGTATGCCGGGTGGTAAAGTTGCTTTTTATACAGGGATCATGCCTGTGGCGAAAGATGAAGCTGGTGTAGCCGTAGTAATGGGTCATGAAATTGCGCACGCTTTAGCCGCTCATGCAAGAGAAAGAATGTCAACCGGATTGGTTACCAACTTTGGTGCAGGGGTGCTTTCTACCGCGATTGGTCAGAATCCTTCCTTGACACAAAATATATTATTGCAATCTGTAGGAATCGGAAGTGAATTGGGAATGCTAAGCTTTTCAAGAAAACATGAGTTGGAAGCAGACGAAATGGGTTTGATCTTCATGGCAATGGCAGGGTATGATCCCCGTCAAGCTCCGATTTTTTGGGAAAGAATGGCAGCCGCAGGTGGACAAGCTCCGCCTGAATTTTTGTCTACTCACCCCGGGCCAGCGAACCGAATTGAAAAGTTGAACTCTCAAATGGCGGAAGCATTGAAATATTATAAGCCTTGATTGATAAAGTATTAAGTACAAAGTCATTAGATTGACAAATGAAAAACCCGGAATCGCTTCCGGGTTTTTCTTTTTGCATATAGTATAATCTGAATATCCGCTACTCTGCCACTAAATCGAACAAAGAGGAATGACTGAATGGCTGAATTCCGGATTTCTTCCGTCCTCGGTCTTCCGTCTTCCAGCCACTTTATCTGTTAGTAAATCCTCTGAGTTTGACTTGAGTCAGTTTCCTTTTCGTATCCAGAGGAAAATCTCCCCGCATCATCCAATCGTAATACCCAGGTTCTTCCTTGAAGACTTGCTCGATGGTTTTTCCCTTGTGCTTGCCAAAGTTGAAGATTTCCTGACCATCATTGTTGAAAACGAATCTCCCTGCAAGATCCACCATCTTCTCATTGACGAGTTCGTGGATTTTTTTCATGTCATTTTCAAAGACTCCCACTTTATTTCCCTGAAGGTCTTCGACTTCTTCACCCAAGTATCGTTCGATTTGAGCTTTGAACACATCTAAAGTTGCAAGTGTATCCGCTTCCGCACTGTGAGCATTTTCAAGTTTCCGACCACAATAAAACTGATAAGCCGCTGTCAGATTTCGCTTTTCCATCAGGAAGAAAATCTTTTGCGCATCCAGCAAATTCCTTTTTTCGAGGTCAAAATCAATTCCTGCGCGAAGAAATTCTTCCACCAAAAGTGGGATATCATACTTCAGAACATTGAATCCTGCCAGGTCAGCTTGACCAAAAAACAGTTGGAGCTCCTTCGCCAATTCCTTGAAGGTTGGTTCGTTTTTGACATCCTTATCGTAAATCCCATGAATAAGCGAGGCCTCCAAAGGAATCGGAATTCCCGGGTTCACACGTTTGGTGAGAATTTCCTGACCTCCGTCGGGATGGAGTTTTACAATGGAAATTTCTACAATTCTGTCTGTAGAAACATTAATTCCGGTAGCTTCCAGATCAAAAAATGCTATTGAATTTCTTAAGTTTAAACGCATGGTTAGTTAAATTTTGCTTTGATTTCTTCCAATTCCATGTTGTCATAGTTACCGGAACTCATCAAAAGTAAGTTAGAATCAGAATAGTCCTGAGCCAAAAGATATTCTTTCAGTTCACCACTATCCGTAAATAGTTTCAGATCGGACCGTCTAAAACCGGTTCGCAAAGTATCCTCATCCATCAATTCGAGTTTTTTCAAAGCCACGGCATGAGGATTCAAATAGATGATGGCAATATCCGCAGATTTCATCGATCCCGCATAGTTAGGCAAAAAGGCCTTGTTTAGCGAGGAATAGGTGTGAAGTTCTTGGACGGCGACTAATTTTCTTTCTGGAAACTGTGCTTTGACAGCATTGACGGTAGCCTGAAGTTTGGAAGGAGCATGTGCAAAATCCCGGAACAAACTGGAATTCTCACCTTTTGCCAACAATTCCTGGCGCTTGGCAGCACCTTTGAAATTCTGAATTGAAGTGTAAAACTGATCATCTGAAAGTCCCAACGATCTGCAAATATTCATCGCTCCCTGAAGATTTTGGAGATTATGTTCTCCGAAAATCTCAATTTGAATCAAGCCTGAAGATGTTTCCAGAAAAGTCTTGCCGTTCTTAATCTGAGCAGGATGAGCTTTGTAGGGAGTTTTTTTAGCTTTTATGCTGACTTTCTCAGCGGCTTCCTTCACGAGTGGATCCGCTTCGCAATATATGAGTTCTCCAGAATCCGGAGTTCGGCTCATCAGTTCACTGAACTGAGCTTTGTATTCCTCGAAGTCCGGAAAAACATTGAAGTGATCCCAAGCGATGCCGGAAACCAAAGCGATGTCGTGTTTGTAATGGAAAAATTTTGGAGTTCTATCCAGTGGGGAAGTCAAATATTCGTCTCCCTCGATAATGATTAAGGGCGCATCTGATAGGCGAACCATCAAATCAAATCCTTCGATCTGAGCACCCACGAGATAATCAAAATCCACCTTTTGGTCTTTCAGGACATGCAGTATGATCGAAGTAATCGATGTCTTTCCATGAGACCCAGCGATGACAACCCGCTTTTTGTCAATACTTTGGTTGTAAATGAATTCCGGAAATGAGAAAACCGGAATCCCCAATTCCTGAGCTTTGATCAGTTCAAGATTATCAATCCGGGCGTGCATTCCAAGGATAATTCCATCTAGGTCGGACGTGATTTTTTCCGGATACCAACCGTAAGCGGCAGGCAAAATCCCTGCTTTCTCCAATCGGGTTCGGGAAGGTTCATAGATTTCATCATCGGAACCGCTGACTTGATAGCCTTTGCTTACCAGTGCCAAAGCCAGATTATGCATTACGGCGCCTCCGATTGCGATGAAATGATATTTTTTCATGGTTGGGTATAATCAGTTTTTACTTTCTTTTTCAAACTTAAATATAAAACTCCGGAGCAGGCGAGCTTAGCTTTCCTAAACCGAAGATTTTTTTCGGGGTCAGGTTTTTCTTTATTTTCGGGCCAAAATTTCCTTTTAATGCTTCCCGATAAATACGCTTACCTAACTCTTTCTCTTCTATACATGCTAGTCTGGGCAATCATTTATTTGAAAAACCCATGGAAACGCGGAATGGTAAGAGTTGGATTAGTTGGCGGAATCATGGGTATTGTTGCTGAATATTGGTATTTCCGCGATTATTGGAGACCTCCTACTTTGTTTGGTGAGGGGATCGTTGGGATTGAAGATTACATCATCGGATTTGCGCTTTTCGGAGTAGGAGGGTATATCCATTCTTCCTTTACCAGGAAAGAGATAGACTTCGAAAACCAAACCCGAGCGAAAAACAGAGATTTCTTTATTCTTTTCCTGATCGGCTGCGGAAGTTTGACTTTGTTTAGTGTGGTTTTAGGAATTCATTCCGGCTACGTCACCTTCCTCACATTTTTCCTTCTTTCAGTTTATATCTGGTTTCAAAGACCGGACTTGATCAGGCTCTCGATTATCTCGGCTTTTGCAACGCTCGCGATTTCTTTAGCAATCTATTACGTTAATTTCAACCTGCTTTTTCCGCATTTTTGGGATAAATATGGAATGCTCGACAAGCCTGTTTTGGGCTATAAATTGTTGAATATTCCGCTTTCTGAGATGCTTTGGCACTTCACCTGGGCTATGCTTTGCAGCATGTTCAGAGGCTACCGAAACGGAGTCTATTATAAATAACCGAAAATCTTGAGAGGCTTGATTTTTGAGGCTTTCCCTTGTTGATAACTTGGGTAAAAGTTGTTTAAAACTCCTGACTCAAGACCTATACATTTGTTACCATGAACGAGAAAAGACCCAATCCACTGATTACCCGAAAAAAGCCTTCTTACGAAAATACGAGCATGCTTGGAAAAGTGCCACCACAGGCCACAGACTTGGAAGAGGCAGTTTTGGGAGCATTGATGCTCGAGAAAGATGCCTTGACTAACGTCATTGACATTCTGAAAGTGGAGAGCTTTTACAAGGATTCGCATCAGGTGATTTTTCAGGCGATTTTGGATCTTTTCACCGATACTCAGCCGATCGATTTGCTTACTGTGACTACTCAGTTGAGGAAAACAGGAACGTTAGAGATTGCCGGCGGAGCTTTTTACATCACAGAATTGACTTCGAAAGTTGCTTCTGCTGCCAATATTGAATACCACGCAAGAATCATCACTGAGCAAGCAATCAAACGGGAAATGATCCGTATTTCTTCGGAAATCCAACGCGATGCTTACGAAGAGACGACAGACGTTTTTGAGCTTTTGGACAAGATGGAGCAGAGTCTTTTTCAAATCTCTGAGAAAAATATCCGGAAGAATTATTCCGACATGAAGACAATCATGCGGGAAGCCATCGCTGAGATGGAAATCAGAAAGCATCAAAAAGATGGTTTGACGGGTGTTCCTTCAGGATTTACAGCTTTGGATCGGGTAACTTCAGGTTGGCAAAAATCTGACTTGGTGATCATTGCCGCTCGTCCTGCTATGGGTAAAACGGCCTTTGTTCTTTCAGTTTTAAGAAATGCCGCGGTGGATCACAATCGTCCTGTGGCTATTTTTTCATTGGAAATGTCCTCCATCCAATTGGTCAATCGTCTGATAGCAGCAGAAGCTGAACTTGATTCAGAAAAAATCAAAAAGGGCCAACTTGCTGATCACGAGTGGGCTCAGTTGGTTCACAAGACAGCAAAACTTTCAAAAGCTCCACTTTTCGTGGATGATACTCCGGCACTTTCCATTCTGGAATTACGGGCAAAATGTAGGAAGCTGAAAGCTCAGCACGACATTCAAATGATCGTAATTGACTACTTGCAGTTGATGTCGGGTGATTCCAAAGGAGGAAATTTTGGAGGTAATCGTGAACAGGAAATTGCCAGTATTTCCAGGGCGCTCAAAAAGATCGCCAAGGAACTCAGCGTACCGGTTATTGCGCTTTCGCAGCTTTCCAGAGCAGTGGAAACAAGAGGAGGAGATAAGCGTCCGCAGCTATCGGATTTGAGAGAATCAGGAGCTATCGAGCAGGATGCTGATATGGTTATGTTCCTTTATCGTCCTGAATATTATGGTATTACGGAAGATGAAGATCATAATTCCACTCAAGGAGTCGGTGAGGTAATTATCGCCAAACATAGAAATGGATCACTTGATACAGTCAAACTTCGATTCATTGGTCGATTCACCAAATTCACAGATCTCGATAATTTCGGAGGACAGAATATGGGTTCGAAAGAGCCGATGTATGGTCAAAACTTCGTCAGCCAATCCAGCGGAATCTCTCAGTTTGATGCCGGAAACACGATCAAACTTCAAAGCCGAGCCAACGAAGACGACACGGATGATCTGATGAACAAAGGCTCCAAACCAACACAATTCTAATTTCTTAAAAGATGAAAGCCATTATCCTAAACCTGGATTCGAAAGAGAAAATAAGACTGACTGATGTTCAGGAATCGATTTTGGGTCCGGGTGAGGTAAGAGTAAAAATCAAAGCTGCGGCGCTAAATCATCGTGATGAGTGGAGCAGACAAGGCTTGTATCCAAACCTGAAAACCGGAGTAATTCTCGGTTCTGATGGTGCAGGAATAGTTTCTGAGATTGGGAAGGGAGTAGATTCTTTTTGGCTTCGCAAAGAAGTAATCATCAATGCCTCAATAAATTGGGGTGATAATCAAAAATTTCAAGGCAAGAATTTTGAGATTTTGGGAATGCCCCGAAACGGCACTTTCGCAGAAAGTGTGGTTGTACCAGCGGATCGGTTACACCAAAAACCAGATCATCTTTCCTGGGAAGAATCTGCAGCTTTGCCTTTGGCTGGTCTTACTGCATACCGGGCATTGACTTATCAGGGTCAGTTGGAAGAAGATGAAAATGTCCTTGTTACTGGTTTTGGAGGTGGAGTCGCTCAGTTTGCTGCTCAGTTTGCATTGGCTCTTGGTGCCAAAGTTTCGATCAGCAGCAGCAGTTCTGATAAAATCAAAAAAGGCCTCAAAATGGGAGCTTCTTTTGGATACGATTATACCAATCCAAAATGGGTTGATCAGGCGATAGTGGATTCACAAGGAGGGTTTGATCTTATTATCGATGGAGCGGCGGGAGATTCTTTTGGACAGTTAACTCAGGTTTGTAAGCCTGGTGGAAGAGTTGTATTCTATGGTGCCACCAGAGGCAATCCGGGAAAATTAGAGGCAAGAAGAATTTTTTGGAATCAGTTAAAAATCATCGGAAGCACGATGGGTTCAGACAAGGATTTTAGAAAAATGCTGCAGTTGGTAGAGCGAAGAGAGATCCATCCGGTGATTGACAAAGTTTTTCCTTTGGATCAGGCGATTGATGCGTTTGATCGAATGAGAGCTGGGGAGCAAATGGGTAAGATTATTTTGAAGCCTTAAATCTGCTTGTAGGTTTCCTCAAATTCCTTTTGAGCGATTCGGTAAATTTCATTTTTTTCGGGAGGAGTAACGAGATAATCACCGGGTTTTACGATCATAGATTCTCCCCATGGAGCTTCAAATTCCAGAATATCAAGGACTCCGAAAAACTCAAAATCAACATTTGAAACGCGGTAAGCTAGTATTTCACCAATAGGCTTGTAAGTGGCCCAACCTTGTTCCAAGCTGTGTTCGATTTCATATTTTTTGGAAAAAACATCCTCTTTCACCAGATATTGCTCCAATGAACTGGTTTGATTTTCTACCAGCATATCACCTGGTTTTGCTTGATTTTTGGTTTCAATACCGTCGGAAGTCTTGGTTATTATCCAGGTTCCCGGGTCAGCTTTTTTAGCTTTGACCGAAGTGATTTTTTTATAGCGGTTGCCATATTTTTCTATTACGGGTAAAAAATGGCCTAGAATTTCTTGTTGAGAGATCATAATAAAAATCGTTTTCAAAGTGAAAGGGCTGAGATTCAATTTACTAAAATGGCATAAAATCTTTTTCAAACTCTGCCGGAAACTTACATTTTATTGAAACGTTGACAGAGAAATTAGATTCAAAAGGCCCAAAAGGAATCCTTACTCTTGATGGTTGCGAAATAAAAGGAAAACGGATACCGGGGTATTTTGCCGGAGCTTAGGAAGTGAAAGAATTGCATTTTCCGCAGGTCATCAAAAATGCGGGCTAATCAAGATCATTTTCGAAGAGGAAGTTTTGGTAGGCATTTTTCAACTCCTTCAACGCTTTCTCCTCTTTCAATCTTCCGGCAAGCTCAATTCCCTTTTCAAATATTTCTTTAGCTTTTTCCAGCTGATTTTGCTCAGCGAAAAACTGGGAGGAAGTGTAATAGGTTGGGAGATAATCCGGGTGAAATTTCAAAAGTTGGTTAAAAATTACAGCCGTTTCTTCCCTATCAGAGTTTATATATTCCAAGGCTAATGCATACCAATTGAATGGGTTTTCTGGTTCTTCCTTGGTGAATTGAATAAGAAGTTGTAACCTGCCCAAATTGCCCATGAATAGTTTTTTTAATTAACCAGTGACTGTTATTTTCACGCGAAATAAATCTAAAATAATATAAACCTAAACCAATGAAGATTCTTGTTTGTATCACCCACGTACCCGATACTACCTCCAAGATTCAGTTTACTGCTAACAATACCAAGTTTGATACGACGGGAGTTCAATTTATCATTGGGCCCTACGATGATTATGCTTTGGCACGTGCAGTGGAGCTTAGAGATCAGACCGGCGGGACTTTGACTGCTCTGAATGTCGGGGAAGCTGAGACTGAACCAACTTTAAGAAAAGCGCTTGCGATTGGTGCTGATGATGCGATTCGTGTCAATTCTGCTCCAAAAGATTCATTTTTCGTTGCAAATCAAATCGCTCATTATGCAAAAGCAGGTGGCTATGATTTGATTTTGATGGGTCGGGAATCTATCGACTTCAATGGCGGAATGGTGCATGGAATGGTAGGTGAACTTCTTGGAATGCCGTCTTTCTCTCCGGTAATGAAGCTGGATTTGGAAGGAAACACTGTGAAAATGGCTCGAGAGATCGAGGGAGGAAAAGAAATTGTGGAAGCAAGTTTGCCTTTGATTGCAGGTTGTCAGGAACCGATTGCTGAATGGAAAATCCCGAATATGAGAGGAATCATGTCTGCTCGTACCAAGCCGTTGAATGTGGTGGAACCAGTTTCGCAGGAAACGCAGGCAGAAGCAACGAGCTACCAATTGCCACCAGCTAAAGGTGCGGTCAAACTCATCGATAAGGACAATGTGAAGGAGTTGGTAAGACTTCTCAAAAATGAAGCAAAAGTGCTTTAAATGAAATTTTACAACCTATTTAAAATCAAGATTTTATGTCAATATTAGTTTATATAGAACAATCAGAAGGCAAAGTAAAGAAGACCAGTTTAGAGGCGGTCTCTTTTGCAAATGCACTTGCTGCCAAGACTGGTGAAGGAGATGTTGTTGCAGTTGCTTTGGGTACTTTGGATTCAGGGGAATTAGCAGGAGTTGGTACTGCCGGTGCAGCGAAAGTGCTTCATGTGGCAGATCCTAGACTGAACGAAGGAGTCATTCAAGCTCATGCAACAGCTTTGGCGCAAGCATTCAAAAAAGTGGGAGCTAAGACTTTGGTCTTGGCAAAATCATCTTTGGGTGATGCAGTCGCTGCAAGATTATCCATCAAATTGGAAGCAGGTTTGGTCAGCAATGTAGTCGAGTTGCCAAATACTAGTTCAGGATATTTGGTGAAGAGGAGTATTTTCACCGGAAAAGCATTTGCCGAGGCTTCTGTTTCTACAGAAAATAAAATTCTTGCAGTGAAAAAGAATGCCATTGATTTGAAAACTGATGGTGCTCCGGCTACTGTTGAGACATTTGAAGTTTCTTTGGATGCTTCAGATTTTGCTTCCAAAATTTTATCAACAGAAAGAGCTACAGGCGAGGTTCTTTTGCCTGAGGCTGATATTGTTGTGTCTGGAGGTAGGGGGATGAAAGGTCCGGAAAACTGGGGAATGCTTGAAGAACTAGCCAAAGTTCTGGGTGCTGCAACAGGATGTTCCAAACCAGTTTCAGATATCGGATGGAGACCCCACCATGAGCACGTAGGACAAACTGGCGTAAAAGTAGCTCCGAGTTTATATATTGCTGTTGGAATTTCAGGGGCGATTCAACATCTTGCAGGCGTTAATTCTTCGAAGAATATTGTTGTAATTAACAAAGATCCTGAGGCTCCTTTTTTCAAAGCTGCGGATTATGGAATTGTTGGAGATGCTTTTGAAATAGTTCCTAAATTGACTGAAGCACTAAAAGCTGAACTATAAATTTTTGTGGAAAAACTCATAGAACTTGAGATTCTGGGACTTTCGTCCAACCATTCGCAGTCAGGGTCATTTACTCTGGTACTGGGAGAAGTGGGTGGAAAAAGGAGATTGCCGATTGTGATTGGGATGTTTGAAGCTCAAGCAATTGCTCTGGAAATCGAAAAAATAATTCCTAACCGTCCGATGACTCATGATTTGTTTAAATCATTTGCAGCTGGATTCAATTTTGGGGTTGACAGGATTGTAATTACAGACATGAAGGAAGGTGTGTTTTATGCAAAAATCCAATGCAAAAGCAGTCAGGCTGAAGTTGAGATCGACGCTCGTCCATCCGATGCAATTGCAATAGCTATTCGATTTGGATGCCCCGTTTTTTGCTCCGAAAAAGCCATGTCGGAAGGTGCTGTCGAGCATTATGAGGTTGAAAAAAAGTCTGAAAAATCTGATACTAAAACGCAGACTCCAAAAAGCACGTCAAAAAAAGAAAGCTCTCTGAAGGATTTTAGCTTGGACAAACTCAATCAAATGCTGGAAAAAGCGATCACAGATGAGGATTATGAGCGAGCTGCAAGAATAAGAGACGAAATAAATAAGAGAAACTAATACAATTGGAAGCCTGGCAAAAACCAGGCTTTTTTTATGACCCTGACTTACCTATTTTTGGCCTTCGGTTTTGTAAAAAATACTAAATGGATTATTTGAGAGGAGTCTTTGGTTTGGCAGTCCTTGTTTTGGTTGCATTTATTTTTTCAAGCAGCAAGAGAAAAGTCGATTGGAGGCTGGTAGGAATTGGAATATCACTTCAGCTGGTTTTTGGTATTTTGATTACCAAAGTTCCAATAGTTGCTCAGGGATTTGCCCTATTGAGTGAGGCTTTTGTCAAGTTTCTGAGCTTTAGTCGTGACGGTGCAGCCTTCATATTTGGTGATCTTGCAGGAGATGGATTCGGGTTTATTTTTGCTTTTCAAGTATTACCTACAATCATTTTCTTTTCAACTGTTTCTGCTGGTTTATACTACTTGGGTGCTTTACAGAAAGTAGTATTTGGAATTGCCTGGGTGATGGCCCGTACGATGAGACTTTCTGGTCCTGAGAGTTTATCTGCTGCAGGTAATATTTTCCTTGGTCAGACTGAAGCTCCCCTTTTGGTTCGGCCTTTTATCCCTCACATGACCAAATCTGAATTGATGTGTCTGATGACTGGAGGCATGGCTACTATTGCCGGGGGAGTGTTAGCAGGATATGTCGCTTTTCTGGGTGGTGACAGCATGGAAGAGCAAAGTAGATTTGCGGCTTATTTACTTGGAGCCAGCATTATGAATGCTCCTGCAGCGATTGTGATGTCAAAGATTTTTATTCCTGAACTTGAAAAAGATAAGATTCAGGAAAAGCTGGAAGTGAACAAAGAAAGCATGGGTGTCAATCTGATCGATGCGATGTCGATTGGAGCTTCTGAAGGTTTGAAACTTGCACTGAATGTAGGAGCAATGCTCTTAGCTTTTATTGCTGTGATTGCTGCTTTGAATTATGTCCTGACGGGAATGATTGGCGAATACACTGGTTTAAATGCCATGGTAGTCAGTTCTACTGGTGGTCAGTTTCAGGGATTTTCTTTGGAATATCTTTTCGGACAAGTCTTTCGAGTTTTTGCTTGGGTAATCGGAGTTGATTGGTCTGATACGCTTCAGGTTGGAAGCCTTTTGGGCCAGAAGACAGTAATCAATGAATTTGTCGCTTATTTGAGCCTTGCAGATATGAAAGAAGCAGGAACACTTTCTGCAAAGTCGATTGTAATTGCAACCTATGCTCTTTGTGGTTTTTCAAATTTCAGTTCCATTGCGATTCAATTGGGAGGAATCACCATCATTGCACCAAACCAACAAGGTAATTTGAGCAGATTAGGCCTAAAAGCTCTGATGGCAGCTTCACTTGCATGCCTGATGACCGCGACAATTGCAGGGATGCTATATTAGAAGAGACAAGAATCAAGATGCTAGACACAAGGACGATTTCGGATTTATGAATTCATATTGAAAAAAAGAGAAACCCCGATTAATTCTTCCATTGGAGGATTTAACCGGGGTTTCTTGGTTCTTAAATCTAATGTCTAACGTCTCAAATCTTACGTCTTAAATTTATTGTTGATTTCCGTAAAGTGCTTTTCCTACACTTTCGTATTTATCGCCAGCTTGCCAGATAGGCTTTTCGTAAGACTCTGCGATCTTTTGCGCAGCGAGGATATAAGACTTCCAATAAAGAGTGGCATAGTCCATGTCAAATGATTCTGTTTCATCCGCAGCTTTGTGATAGTATTGGTTAATAGTATCATCGAAAGCCGTAAAGCCTAAGGTGAAGCTTGGAGCCGGAATTCCTTTTCTTGCAAAATTCACGTTGTCTGATCGGTCATAAAGTCCTTGCTCGGGAGATGGATCAGCGGTTGCCTTTAGGCCATATTCAGCCACGGCATCTGTGATATGAAAGTCACCGGTTGTTCTTCCCAGACCGATTACAGTAATGATCGAAGTATCGTTATAGCCTGCATTGTCTATATTCAGGTTGAAAACAATCTGATTCAATGGTATCAAAGGATTGTTGGCAAAGTATCCACTTCCCAGCAAGCCTTTTTCTTCCGCTGTCCAAAGAGCTAAAAGAACAGACCGTTTTGGAGGATTTGCTGCGAAATATCTGGCGGCATTCAAGACTGCTACAGTACCTACTGCATTATCTCTGGCTCCGTTGAAGATTGAATCTCCCTCAGCATCCGGCTTGCCAACTCCCACGTGATCATAATGAGCCGAAAGCATGACAAACTCATTTTTCAACTCAGGATCTGTTCCTTCGATCCAAGCCAATACATTTTTGCCTTCAACTGACTTATTGATTTTACCCTCAATTGAAAAACTTGCTTTGGTTACTTTACTCGTAGCTATAGAATTTTTCGTTTCGTTAGTTAAGTCTTTGATCCAAATATAGGGCAACGAGGAAGAGGCTCCCTGGTCAATTCCCATCTGGGTTCTGTTCAGATTATTTACAATCAACTGCCATGGAATAGAAGGGATATTGTACATCTCGACCAAACCAATAGCTCCTTTAGCTTGTGCCAAAGCTACTTTTTCTCTACCAAGTGAAAAAAGATCCGCAGGAGTCATTCGATTGGGTGCGCCAATATTAGTGACTACTACTTTTCCGGTCACATCTTTTCCTTCGTAATCTGATTCCATTCCAAAGCCCACTTCAACCAGTTCAAAATCACCCGAAAGGGATTTTCCATCCAGTACAAGTAGAGATTTCCCCTGAGTGAAAATTGAATCACCCATTGAAATTTGACCTTTGGCAGGTGGGGAGGAAAGCCGAAAAGGAATGTTTTGGTAATATCCGTCGGCACCGGGAACTGGCATTGCTCCATACTTTTTCAGTTGATCCGCGATGAAAGTATAGGCCAGCTTGATCTCCGGACGGGCAGGATCTCTTCCCATCAACTCGTCCGAGGCTAGGTAAGTAAAATGTGAAACGGATTCTTTTTGATCAAATTTCTGATCGATATCGGCCTTTTGTGCCAATGAAATTTGGGAGCTCGCAAGGAGCAATCCAAGACCTAAAATAGTTTTTTGCATAGAGGGATTTTTTGCTCGCGTAAAGTAATTCAAAATCGGGATTTCAATTAATAGAAGAGAGTATTTGATCAGGATTCCAGCCCAGTTCCTTCATAATTGTCCGAAAATGTACGGGAATAGGAGCCTGAAGTTGTATTTCTTGTTGAGTTACAGGATGTTTGAATTTCAATTCAAAAGCATGAAGAAGTAAGTTTTCCAACCCAAATTGCTTCTGAAAGAAGATGTTCTGTTTGTTGTCTCCATGCTTTTTATCTCCAATAATATAATGCCGAATATGAGCCAAATGTCTTCTGATTTGGTGGGTTCTACCTGTCATCAGGTCTAACTCCAGAAAACTATACCGACTGGTGGGGTAGCGTCCGGTTGAATTAAAAGGAATTTCGGATTCAGCAATTACTTTGTATCTGGTCTGTGCCTCCTGAAGTTTTCCCGAGCGCTCACTGGTCAGAGGATGATCAATAAGATTTTCTTTCTCCGCAGGAATACCACGAACAATCGTTAAGTAAGTTTTTTCAACTGAACGATCCATAAATTGTGCTTTCAGAAGAGGAAGTATTTCGCTGTTTTTTGCAAAAAGCAAGGTTCCGCTGGTCGCTCGATCCAATCGATGAACCGGCGAAACCCAGGAATCAATCTGATCCCGGAGTTGGATTAATGCGTTTTCTTCTTCGCCGAAAGCAAGTCGCGTACGGTGAACCAACAATCCGGCAGGCTTGTCGATGATGACCAGGTATTCGTCTTCAAAAAGAATATTTAGAGGCAAAATGAATTTAAAATGAGTGAATTGAAAATTTAGAATTGCTGAATATTAACAAGAGGTTAATAATCTCGGATTAAACTTGCGAATATCATTAACCCCGTATTTCGTAAATCTTATTTCTGAATTTATTAGTAGATAGTCCCAGAACCAATACATTCCTCGCCTTCGTACCAGGCAACAAACTGTCCGGATGCGACTCCTTTTTGAGGCTGATCAAAGATCACATAGAGGCCATTTTCTTTTTGGATTAAAGTGGCCCCGCTGAGTGGCTGACGATATCTGATTCTTGCCTGATATCTGGCGGATTCTCCCGGCTTCAGGGCTAAATCTTCTCTTATCCAGTGGATTTGATCGGTTTTAACAAACAAGCCATTTCGAAGCAAACCCGGATGATCCTCTCCCAAACCTGTGTAAATAACATTCTCCTTGGTATCTGTAGAAATCACAAACAATGGTTTGCCAGTTCCCCCAACATGTAATCCTTTTCGCTGTCCAACTGTGAAATAATGGGCGCCTGTGTGTTCTCCAAGTACTTTTCCCTGATTTTGTGAATAGTGAATCGGTAAAGAAACTGCATCCAAAACTTCCTCATCCCAATCTTCTGGAGCAATTCCTGCTGGGATTTGATGCTTTTGGTAAACCTCAAGGTTTTCTGGTATCTGGATAATTTTTCCTTTTTTTGGTTTCAGTTGTTGCTGAAGAAAATCCGGTAAGCGAACTTTCCCAATGAAGCATAAACCTTGTGAATCTTTCTTATCCGCAGTGACCAAATCGAGTTCCTTCGCGATTTTCCTCACCTCGGATTTTTGCAAATGTCCGATGGGGAAAAGTGCTTTCGCAAGCTGTTCCTGATTCAATTGGCAAAGGAAATAACTCTGATCCTTGTTTGGATCGGCACCTGCAAGTAGCTGGTAAACCGGCTTTCCGTCTACTTCCAATTCTCCTTTTTGACAATAATGACCTGTAGCTACAAAGTCAGCTTTGAGTTTTTGGGCAGCTTTCAGAAAAATATCAAACTTGATTTCGCGGTTGCAAAGGATATCCGGATTGGGAGTGCGTCCGGCTTCGTATTCCGAAAACATGTAATCGACGATTCTTTCACGATAGTCTTCGCTGAGATCAATGGCTTGAAAGGGGATTCCGAGTTTCTGAGCTACCAGCATTGCATCCGTGGAATCTTCCATCCATGGGCAATCATTGGAAATGGTGACGGACTCATCGTGCCAGTTCTTCATGAACATTCCGATGACTTCGTAGCCTTGCTCGAGGAGGAGGTGAGCTGCTACCGAACTATCGACGCCGCCTGAAAGGCCGACGACTACTCTTGGTTTTGTTTTCATTTGGCGTAATAATTAATGGATTCAAGGTCCATTAGGTTACAAGTATTGCGAGAACACCTATTCAAAGCGAATTGGTTCTTAGGCTGGCAAAATTAAAGCTCCATTTTGAAGCAACCTATCTGACTTTAAAGTTTGAAAATCTGGAAAATACAAACAGGAGCTGCTTTGTTTCCGAATATATAGTAATCTGATTTGATGGAATTCAGGATTAATTCAAAGACCAATATCCATTTTCTTTCAGTTGATTTTCTTTTTCAATATCAAGGGCTTTGCTTCCCGGGATACGAATTACAGATTTATGAGGAATGATTTTATTTGAAGAATGAATTTCTAATCCTAACCATGACTTTAATACAAGTCCAACTTCATCAAAACCCAAGTGAAACCTGGCAGAAGTGGCTCCTGTAAATCGTCCATTATATTCATAAATAAATATATTTCCGTCTTGGTCTTTTTGACATTGTATGTTAATTGGGCCAACCCAACCATTAGATGCTATTTTCTGAACCCATTCTAAAGCAATCTGATTTATTTCAGTGTCCTCGCACAAGTCTACTTTTGAGCTGATTCCTTGTTTCATCGCGTGCTCTGTAACGATGACGCCAGCCAATTCTCCATCTGGTCTGATACTACCCTGAATTGATATTTTAATTTCTTCAAACGAATGGAATAGAGGAACTCCTTGCTTCTCTATTTGGCTGATGTAGCTGAAAACCTTCTCTTGATTTCCTAAATATTTTTGAAAGATGTAATCACTACGACCTATGATATTGTCAAGTTGTATTTCATGAGTTACCATGAAAACTCCCAGAGACCCAAACCCTTTCTTTGGTTTTGCAATCAGTGGCAATCCATTTTCTTCGATAAATCTATAAACCTGGGGCAAAGTAGAATCAGCCAAAATAGTAGGGGCAAATGGCAATCCTAATCTTTCTGAAAACTCCCAACTAAGCCACTTGTCTAACAGTGAGTTCGCAATAGAGGGAATCCCACATACAATTTTAGAAGCAAGATTTTTATTCTCAAACCTTATTTTTGAAAGGAAAGCTACATCCTCATCCCGGCACGGAATAATCAGATCAGGAGATTCCTCTGCTATTACCTTATCAAAAAGCAATTGAAATTCTGGTTGCTGATCTATCAATGATGGGGATAAGTACACCTTGTCATATTCATATATACTTGGCTCTCTGGATACGCTGTTTAAAGCGATCAAATACAAGCTTTTCCTACTATTCACAATTGAATCTAGAATATTTCGACCAACCAGACTTCCTCCGGAAAGCAGTAAAATCTTCGTTTTTATTTCCTTATTTATACTATTTGGTTCTGTGTGGATACTGTGAGTTACCATTGGTTCTATTGGAAGTTGAAAATATAAGGTGATTTAAAGGCTTAAAAATTGAGCGTTTAATGGAATTGCATTTCTTTGAAATGTTCACTTTTAGTTAGATTGAGAGCATTCAGTGCATTTTTGTAAAGTAGTTTGGGTAAAACTTCATCATCAAATGGAAGCTTTTTAAAATTGTCCACAAAAGGCTTGATTGGAGTAAGCGGAAAAGCTGATCCAAAAAGAAATTTATTCGAAAATCCTTCAAAATTTTTGTTAATCGCTCGTAACCAATCTTCGTGACCCAAGTGCCATAAATATCCTTCAGGACTTAGCCAAATATTATCACGACGCATCGCAGTTACGATTGCTTCTCTCACAAAAGGATAGCAACCATGGGCACAAATAATCCTGAGATTAGGAAATTTTTGCGCCACAATTTCAATATGATAGGGATTGGCATAATCCAAATACATACCGCCTTTAAGTCCGGAAGTTTGGATGATTACAGTGCAATCCAACTCTTGCAAAAGTCTATAGACATCATCTAAGATTGGATCTGAAGGATAGCATCCCGGGGCACGACCTGGTTCAATCCCAAAAACCTTAATTCCGAGTTCATAATAACAGCGTTGGATTTCTTCCAGACAATTATGAAAAGTGTTGCTCACATCCAAGCCACCACAGGCGATAAATTTGGATGGATATTTCTTCTGAATTTCAGCCAGGTCATCGTTAATAGTTGTTCTATCTGCAAACTTATATTTTCCCAAGTTTGCTCCCGGATTAAAACCTGATGCAGATACAGCGGTGGTAATTCCTGCGTCTTCTATTTCTTTGAAAAATGACTCCTCTGTCCCTTCTTCTAGTGATTTGATCAAGGGAAGTCTTCCGCTTTTTTTTAATTGTTCTCTATAATAAAAAGCAGATTTACCTCCTGTAAATCTGCATCGAACGTCTATTATCATTTTTATTCAAGCTTTAAAATCTAATTCTTTAAGTTAAGATTAAGACCCATCAAATCCTTGATTACTTAGAATCCAACAGCTTTATCATCACCTCTTGGATCGGCTCCCCCTTCCAGTTTTCCAGTTGGAAGTACAAGGATAGCATCTACTTTTCCGATGATGGGATTATTATTTTCCTGAATGATGTAGCCTTTCAATTTCAATTTGTAGATCAAAGCTGAGTCAAATGAAGCTGGTTCAAAACTCACCAAATCCGGCAACCATTGGTGATGAAATCGAGGAGCATTAACGGCTTCCTGCATTCCCATCCCAAATTCATAGACATTCAAAATCGTCTGCAAGACTGAAGTGATGATTGTCGATCCGCCCGGAGTTCCTACGACCATCCAAAGTTTCCCGTCTTTTTCGACCAGGGTAGGAGTCATGGAGCTGAGCATTCTTTTTCCGGGAGCGATGCTGTTTGCTTCAGCACCGACTAAACCAAACATATTTGGAACTCCGGCTTTAGAGCTGAAATCGTCCATTTCATTGTTCATGAAAAAGCCAAGCTCGTCAATAAAAACTTTGGAGCCATAAGCGCCATTCAAAGTAGTAGTGACAGAAACGGCATTTCCCTCCGCATCTACGATGGAATAATGAGTTGTTTCCATACTTTCTGCGAAAGCAATTTCTCCTTCTTTGATATCGGAAGACTTGGAAGCCAGATCAAAACTGAAGCTAGACATTCTTGATTTCAGATAATCCGAATTCAGCAATTCATTCACCGGGATTTTCACAAAATCAGGATCGCCCAGATAGAAATTCCGATCGGCATAGGCTCTTCTTTCTGCTTCAACCAGGAGTTGAATATGCTCTGGCGAATGGTGTCCGTAGGATTTCAAATCATAAGGCTCGACCATTTTCATGATTTGAGCGAGTGTGATTCCACCTGAACTTGGAGGAGCCATGGATATAATTTTCAAATTCTTATAAGGAAATACTATCGGGTCTCTCCAGGCTGCTTCGTATCCCGCAAGATCTTCTTCTGTGATGATTCCGCCTTTATCTCTCATATGCTTAGCAAGTATTTTGGCTGTCTCACCCTTATAAAATTCATCTCTGCCGTTTGCCGCGATCCGGCTCAGCGTCTCTGCCAAAACGGGAATTTTCAACGTGTCTCCCGCTTTCAGTTCTTTTCCAAAAAAAGTCTCCGGACCATTTACCTCGATAAAGGTTTGACGGGCTCTTTGAAGTCGTTCTGCTTGTTTTTCGGTAATGACAAATCCTCTTTTTGCCAATTCGATGACTGGCAGAAGGATCTCAGCAGGAGTCAGTTTTCCAAATTTTTCCTGGGCCTCGAAGATTCCTGCGATGGTGCCTGGTACCCCTGAAGCCATAGCTCCCTGCGTACTCAAGCCGGGAATTACTTCGCCATTTTCATCCAGGTACATATCTCTTGAAGCGGCAGCTGGTGCCTTTTCACGGTAATCAAGCGAACCAACAGTACCATCTGCCATCCGGTAAACCATGAATCCTCCTCCTCCAAGATTTCCTGCGAAAGGATAGGTCACAGCCAATGCCATTTCGGTTGCCATCATTGCATCAAAAGCATTTCCGCCTTTTTGAATTATCTCCAATCCTATCGCAGAAGCTTCTTCTCGTGCGGAGACAACCATTGCTTTTTCAGCAATCTGTCCTTGAATTTTTTCTGGTTCGGGTTCTTTCTTTCCGCAGGAAAAACTGGCAATGCTGAAAGCTATCAGAACAAGAAAGCTTCCGCTTGATCGGAAATTAATCATGGTTGAGGAATGAGAAGAGTGGAATTGAAGAGTTTGAGGATTCGTTTGTATTCGTCAGTCCAAGAACTTGGCTCCACAAAACCGTGGTCCTCAACCGGATAGATTGCCATTTCCCAGTTGTCTTTTTTGAGTTCGATCAATCGCTGCGAAAGCCTCACCACATCCTGGAAATGCACATTCACATCTACCATTCCGTGAGCCATGAGCAGATTTCCTTTCAGGCCTTCGGCAAAATATATCGGTGAGGAGCGACGGTAAGCAATCGGATCTTCCTCGGGAGTGTTAAGAATATTGGAAGTATAACCATGATTGTAATGTGCCCAATCCGTCACTGAGCGAAGTGCAGCTCCGGATTTGAATACTTCAGGAGCGTTGAATAGTCCCATCAACGTGATGAATCCACCATAGCTTCCTCCGTAAATTCCGACTCTTCCGGCATCTACTCCATGAGAATTTACCAGGAATTTGGCTCCGTCAACCTGATCGGAAAGGTCTTTCCCGCCCATGTGACGATAGATTCCTGTTCTCCAGTCTCTGCCATATCCGGATGAAGCCCGGTAATCGATGTCCAATACGGTGTATCCTAAATCTGTCAAAAGATTGTGGAACATATACTCCCGGAAATAGGTGCTCCACCATTTATGGACGTTTTGGAGATAGCCCGCGCCATGGACGAAAATCACTGCGGCCCCATTCTTTTTCGTAGGGTCAGGCAAATAAAGTCGAGCAGGAACTTGAGCTCCATCTTCGGCTGTGAATCTTACGATTTGCGGATCTTTCCAAGAGTAAGCTTTGAATTCTGCACTTTGACCGGTTGTCAATTGAGTAGCCTTTGCACTAACTTTAGCATCCTGAATGAAAAGTTCGGTTGGCTGATTGCTGTAGGAGTAGAGAATCGCTAGTTTCTTTTCGTCGGGAGAGAGTGTGACCTCATTATTTCCGGTCATAGAAGTCAGTTTTTCCATTTTTCCACCCATCAGAGGCATCCGGTAAAAATGCCTTTCACCCGGATCAACTTCGGATGTGGTGAGGTACCAGTACTTTTTATCTTTTGAAATAAAGGGATCAAAAACTTCGTATTTACCGGATGTGAGGGCTTTTTTCTCACCAGTACTTGCATTCAGCAAATAGAGATGAGAATAACCGGTAGCCTCAGACTGGAAATAAATATGCTGATTGTCCGGAAGCCAGCCCAATACTCCTCCGCCGAATGAACCTCCGATTCCTGGACCGCCAACCCATGCTTCATCACGTTGACGATCCAGGGTTTTCAATTCACCGGTTTGAAGATTTACTTCTGTGATCCACCGGTCTTTATTGTCAAAAGCACGAACCTGGATAATTGCTCGTTTTCCGTCAGGAGAAAAATAGGGGCTGGATAAAGTCAGATCTCTTTCTTTTTCTTCCCAAGTTTTCTCTGGATAATCTTTCACATAATCGGGCAAATCTTTGATTCCGGGTAGATTGGCTGTACTGACGAAATAAACTGTGTCTCGGGTGAGATCATAGATTCCAATCTCTGTTTTTGTTGGAGCGTTTCCGACTTTTGTCCTTGAATTCAGATCTTCGGTAAATCCTGATGCTGCGGTATAGTCTGGAACTTTCGTGTTTTTGTTGGTAGTCGGGGCGGTGAAAACCGAGAATGTCGCAAAGCTTTTGTCCGGAGAAAGCTGAAGGTTTGAAATGTTTTTTCCCTCTGTATAATAAGCAAATGCCTTATCTTTTTGGTTTGCAATTGACTCACGATAAGCACGCGATAGTTTTTTTGCTTCTTCCCGCTCCCTTACTTCCTGGAGCAAGTTTAGATTTTCTGCTTCAAGAAACCCCGGCTTTTTATCAGTAAGCGGGCTTCGAGCTAATGGTTTTGTGCCAGGTAGAATATTGGTTGCCTTGGTGATGCTTTTAGAAGTGCGATTGAAAACGAAAATATTTCCGGATGAAACAAAGGAAATCTCACTCTCATTGGCCAGAAACTTCGGGTTGTTGAATTCCTCAAACCACTCAAGTAACACCACAGGATTTCCCAAAGTCGGTGAATCCATCATCAGGTTATTTCCTTCCCGAAAAAGTCGAAGACTTTTGTCACGATTGAAAGATGCATTTGATTTTGTCAACGCTTTTGCCTCAGGCCAATGAACTTTCTGGATTTGAGTCGGATTGGCGAGGTTGATTTTGTAGAGTGAATCTGCTGGATCCTGATCCTTGTTATATTGAAAAAATAGCTGTTTTCCGTCGTCACCCCAAGAAGCCGAAGAAGGGAAAGTTCCCATCCACTTGGGATCCCGCATGATGTATTCTACGCTGAGAGGAGATTGGGCATTTGCTTCGAATAGGGCAATAAAAAGCAAAGGCAGAAATAGAAATTTTCGCTGCATCATTATTTTTAATCTTTGGGGTTTTCAATTAGTGGCATTCATGAACTTGATCAACTCAGCCTCAATGACCAAAAGTTGACTTTGGAGGGTTTCATTGAGCTCAAGTGAGTTTTCGATGTCTGATTCTATATCTTCCAAAATTTTCCTCGTCTTCAATGCACCTATGTAACTCATGCTTGGTTTGGACTTATGACAGCGCTTTTTGATGGTGGAAAAATCCGAAATAAGGTAAAACTGGTCAAGTTCTTTCAATTCTTTGAGGTTGATATCAATGATAATTTGAACCATTTCTCTGAGCATTACAGGATCATCATCCCCGAAATATTGCAAAATGGTTTTTTCATTTATGAGTTGATACATGGTTTTGGTAAGGGATCTTTTTCTCAAATAAAAAATCGGCTTGCATACCTTTCCGATAAAATTAAAAACAATTTTGAAAAAGCCTCATTATCTACAAAGACAGGAGGAATAAACAGCAAATTAAAGTCCACTCAATAGCTCGGTTTCGTTAATTTTGCATTCCAAATGCAGGAGATTTAGATCAATTATGCAAAAAAATAAAAAAATCTTTCTAATCATTTTTGTGATTTTCATGCTTATCATGTTCTGGATCGGTTACGATATCTCCAGACGAACGACATTTCCCGGTTCCAAGGGAAATTTGAAAGAGCGAATCAGCACTGATAAAACTGAAAATTGAAACATGATTGGTAAAAAGATAGATGTAGAAAGGCTCGATCTGGAGCGAATGAAGGAGAAAACCACGGAGAATCCCGGGATTTTACCTTATGCGCATCACTCCGGAAGTGCGATCATCAAGCCTGAGGATAAAGGGAAAATTACCGGTCGAGCCGTGGCGGCAATGCATAGTCAGACAGATATGCAGATGTCACAGATTTACCAACAAATGCAGCTTTTGGCGGATCAGGCAAAAAAAATCCAAGCCAGAATTGAAGTTTCTGAGCGCATCTATCAGGCTTCAATTGCATTCGAACCTTTGATCAACCACCATTATTTTTTATATCAAAAATCCGATGGAACAGACTTCATGAGTATGATCGCGCCTGAGGAATGGGGGAGGAAAAAGGATTTTGCTGAATTCATTGCAGAGATAAAACTCCTTGCCGATCATACCTGGGATATCCTTCGGGAAAACACGTAAGCAAATGGACAATCTCATGACCCGTCAGCTGCACCTGATCCTGAAGGAAGGTGAAGCGGAATTTGATCGTGAATTTGAACTCGAGATCAATCCCGGTTTTTTAGATCAAAAAGGGAAAAGCTGGTTGGAAGAATCCTTTTCAGAATTGGGGGGAAATGGAAAATTGGTCTTTCTCGAAAAGTTGAAGTTTGATTTTAAAATCAATCGAAATCTTTTCCTCTATGATGATGAGTTGCATTTCAATCGATACAGACTTTCTACTTTGAAATCTGAACTCTACAGCGATCTGAATTTTCCTTTCACAGAATCCTACAAAAGATTGTGTCGGACGTTTGAAAAAGAATGCCTGAAAGTTGGGTATCAAGAGCGGGTTTGGAATGGTTCACCAATTGCAAAGCAATGCTTTGGGAAAGCAAATGAACAGGGTGATTTCTCAGGAAATGGACCAACAGGATGGAAATTGCTTGCCTACAATGATATTCAGTACGATCTGCAAACCAGGATTCACGGATACAAATTGATAAGGTTGACTCCTTACGAAACAATTATGACCGGCGGATCGCTGAAGCGATTGGATCAACTTCTCATCAATCCAAAAGAAGAGCAGCGAAAAGTAATTTTCAATTGGTTGCTCAGGAAGATTGGTTGAGGCGCGATTTGGGATTTCTGAGATATGATTTCAGATTGGATTTGAGTGTCTGATGTACCAAACTGAAAAAGACCATCTAGTCAAGGATGGTCTTTTTCATTTTTAAAGATTAGGCGAAAAGCCCAAAAATCTCACGGTCTATCTTTTGAACAATCATTGAAAAATCCTCCGGCCGCTCCACAAAATCAAGATTGTTGACATCTACAATCAGTAGTTTGCCTTCCTGATATCCGCCGATCCAGTCTTCATAATGCTGATTGAGGTTTTTGAGATAATCAATTCGCATGGCGGTTTCATAAGTTCTGCCGCGCTTTTCGATCTGGCCAACCAGCTTTGGAATGTCTGCTTTCAGATAAATCAAAAGATCCGGAGCTTTCACATGTGTGATCATCGAATCAAAAAGACTTTTGTAATTCGTATAATCCCGCTCGCTGAGCAAATTGCTTTTGTAAAGATTTGCTGCGAAAATGTAAGCATCCTCGTAAATGGTCCGATCCTGAACGGTAGGATGGGAGCTTTCCTGGATCTTTTTAATCTGATTGAATCGAGAATTGAGGAAATATACCTGAAGATGGAATGCCCATCGCTTCATGTCTTCGTAGAAGTCCGGTAAGTATGGATTATTGTCCACCGCTTCAAACTCAGCCTTCCAACCGTAATGTTTGGAAAGCTTCTCTGTGAGCGTGGTTTTTCCGCTTCCTATATTTCCGGATACTGCTAAATGCATTTGAATTTACTTTTTAGATTATTTCTTAAATCGTGGTGCAACCACCAAATCTTTGCTTCCTACTATGTACTGATAGAATCCCTCACCCGTTTTCACTCCTTTGAAACCTGCTTCCACCATATTCACCAAAAGCGGGCAAGGAGCGTATTTTGGATTTCCGAATCCATCCTGAAGAACTCGCAAAATGGATAAGCAAACATCCAAACCAATGAAATCTGCGAGTTGAAGAGGTCCCATGGGATGCGCCATTCCCAGTTTCATCACGGTATCAATTTCATAAACTCCAGCTACACCTTCATACAAACTGTAAATAGCCTCATTGATCATCGGCATCAGGATTCTGTTTGCTACGAATCCGGGGTAATCATTGACTTCCAAAGGGTCTTTCGACAATTTCTTCGAAAGCTCCATGATCCGATTCGTCACTTCATCCAAAGTCGCATAACCGCGAATCACTTCAACCAGTTTCATAACAGGAACAGGATTCATAAAGTGCATTCCGATTACCTGACTTGGCCGGTTGGTAACTGCAGCTATTTTGGTGATAGAAATCGAAGAAGTATTGGAAGCCAAAATAGCTTCCGGAGGACTGAATTGATCGATTTGTCGAAAAATATCAAGTTTGAGCGAAAGGTTTTCTGTGGCTGCTTCCACTACTAAATCCGCGTTTTTGACACCAACTTCCAGTTCTGTAAAGGTTTTAATCCTTTTCAAAGTTGCAGTTTTATCTTCTTCTGTAAGAGTGCCTTTGCTTACCTGGCGATCCAGATTTTTTCCGATTGTTGCCAAAGCTTTTTCAAGAAATTCTTTCTGGATGTCAATCAAAGAAACTTCATAACCATGCTGCGCAAAAACATGCGCAATGCCATTTCCCATGGTGCCTGAACCGATTACAGAGATATTTTTCATAAAGTGAGATTAGATCAAAAACGAGTTTATTTGGGTTTGGGAAAGGCTTTCCCTTGTTTTGAATGCTTCAAAGCTACTTCGCTCTGTCCCCTTTTCCAATTTTTTAATCTTGCTTTCCAGACTTTGTTTGTCGCAAAACTTTCTGAGCAAAATAGGATTAATGCCTACCTTTGGTACATGAAAGAACTTGGTCTGATTAGTAAACTGCCTATTAACCGATTTACTGATTTTGGAGCTTATCTGGCGCTTAGCTCAGGGGAAGAATTATTGTTGCCCAAAGGATATTTGCTCGGAGAGGAAAAGGAAGGCGATATCGTTGAGGTTTTTATCTACACCGACAGTGAAGATCGCCCTGTTGCGGTCACCCAAAAACCGTTGGCATTGCTGGATGAATTTGCCGTGCTGGAGGCCAAGGAAGTGACTTCCTTTGGAGCTTTTATGGATTGGGGATTGCCTAAAGACCTTTTTGTGCCCAAAGCTGAAATGGGTAAAAACATGGTGGTTGGAGATAAATACCTCGTCAAAGTTTGTGTTGATTATCGCACGGATCGATTGATTGGAGTGACCAAATACAAAGATTTCATTGATCCCGCCCCCGAATCACTTCAGCCCGGAGATGAGGTGGAAGGGTTGATTTTTGAAAAGACAAATCTGGGATATAAAGTATTGATTGATGGGCTTTACGAAGGATTGCTTTTTGCAAATGAGGTTTTTCAACCACTTGTAATAGGAGAGAAGCGAAAGCTTTTTGTCAAGAAAAGAAGAGAAGACGGGAAGTTAGATTTGCAGCTTTTGGCACCCGGACGAGTGAAATATGACGAGGGCTCAGAACTGATCCTTACAATTTTGGAGCAAAAAGGATTTTTGCCTTTGCATGATAAATCTTCCCCTGAGGATATCCAGCGTTTGTTGGGCATGAGTAAGAAGCATTTCAAGCAATGCGTGGGTCAACTCTACAAAGCCCGGATGATTCAAATTCAGGAGGATGGGATTTCGATGAGTGAGGACTAATTTAGCTTGAGAATATCTGTCGGAGTATTGCAAAGAATTGCTTTGTCCCGAAAGATGGCAATTGGAGACTTGATCAGATAAGGATATCTAACCAGAATCTGTAGCCAGCTATCGTCATCCCAGCTCTTTCCAGCGATAAGTCTTTGATAGTCCGGATGAGCTCTGTTAAGCAAGTCTTTTGCCCGGAGGTTAAGTTTGAGCAAAAGGCTATTCCATTGGGTAGTTGTGATCTTTTCTTTCACCACATCAATTTCATTTACAAATCTTGAAATAGACTTTGCATAGGCTAATGTTTGCTTAACGCTCAGCTGAGAAGAGTTGTGATACAGATAGAGTTCAGAAGGATGAGTTTTCATGGTTTTAGGGCTTAGGTTATTCTTAATATACTGAAAATCTAGCGTTTATGAAAAAGTATTTTTAAAAAATAATGTTAATTCAATCGTTAATCTTCATTCGGTTTTGAAAATAGATCTTGAAAATTTTCGAAGAGAAAGTAAATCTGATTATCCCTCAAATCAGAAATTAAAGACCAGACTTAGGAAAATCAAACCGAAGGAGCTGGATGAGAAGTTTGAAGAGCTTCACGATGAAGTGTTTGAAAAACTTGATTGTCTGGAATGTGCCAATTGCTGCAAGACTACAAGTCCGATTTTTTTGCAGACAGATATCGACCGCCTTGCAAAAGTCTTTAGAATGAAATCAAGCGGTTTTATTGATTCGTATTTGCATCGCGATGAGGAAGGGGACTTTGTCTTAAATTCATCTCCTTGTCCTTTTCTGGGTGAAGACAATAAATGTTTGGTTTATGAAGATCGGCCCAAAGCCTGCAGAGAGTACCCGCACACGAATCGGAAGAAAATGCACGGAATTTTAGAACTTTCTCTAAAAAATACACTCGTTTGTCCTGCAGTTTTCAAAATTTTCCAGCAGATTGGCAAGGATTTTAGGAAGTAAACCAATTCTTTTGCTTTTTTGAAATTCAAACCTATGGGCAACATTATGCAGGATCAGGACTCACACTTTTTAGGAGTGGATGTGGGTGGAACTCACCTTAAGATTGGCCTCGTCGACAGAGCGGGCACTATTTTAGAATTTGAAAAAGAGGACACAACTCCTTATCGAGACAATCCTGCTGGATTTGGTCCATGCTTTATTGATGGACTTGGCAAATACCTAAAGAAATTTCCGAAGGTTGGCAAAGTCGGAATCGGCTTACCTGGATTGATTTCCAAAGACAGAACTACACCTCTTGAAATACCTGCAATTCCTGCATTGAATGGTTTCAATCTGAAAGCCGGATTGGAAGCCAAATATCCTGATTACGAATTTTCTTTAGAAAACGACGCAGCCGCAGCGGCCATCGGAGAATTCTATTTTGGAAAAGATGATCCTTCCGATAACTTCCTTTTCATCACAATGGGAACGGGAATTGGAAGTGCATTAGTCCTGGACGGAACGGTTTTCAAAGGATCAAGAGGAAATGCACTCGAAATGGGTCATATGCTCGCCCGTGGAAACTCCGGTTTGGAAACTTTGATAGGAAGAGCCGGAATCTTGAGGATTATGGAGCGAATGATCGCGGCATATCCTGAGAAAGCCGGAATATTAGTTGGAGCAGAACTTGGGACACACTTATTGGTTGATACCGCCAAAGCCGGAAATGAAGTTTCTTTGATGGTTTTTGAAGAAGTCGGAACCATCCTCGGTGAGGCAATAGTATCTACTATACGGATTTTGGATGTGACAGACGTTTATTTCGGAGGGGGAATTTCCGCAGGTCTTGAATTCATGATGCCATCAATGGATCACACTATTCGCCAATACTTGACTTCTTACTATGTCAAAGATTTGAAATTGAAGAAGGCAACTTTGGAAAATAATGCCGGAACCTTGGGAGCAGCAGCTCTTTGTTTTATGGGTTCTGGGTTGTAATATTCACTTCAGAAACTTTACTGACAGCATTCATTCGAAAAAGAACCCTGAGGGGTTCTTTTTCTATTTCCACGCTTTCGCATCCATTGCTTGGCTCCAGGAAATAGAAGAAAAAACTCTGGCTTTTATCGACCAACTCTACCCGGTCAGGTCGGCCAAATGTTCTGATGATGGCTTGGTTATCAGCGCCGAGGAATGTGTTTTTGATTTTTTGGATTTCATCCAAATCCTGAATCCTGAGACCTTTGCATCCGTATCGATCAGCTTTCCAATTTTCCATATTTATGTTTCCGGTATCCAATTTTGCACTGCATGAAACCAGTGCGACAAAGAAAACCGGGATGAATAGCTTGAAGATTTTTAGCATGAGTTGGTAGGATTCAAAGTCTTGTACCCTGAGGGTCATTAATTTGGGCGATTCCCGGAAACAAGTTGTCAAAGATAATGATTAAAGGAACAACGGACGGGTCCAATCTGTTTATCAAATCCTTTATATTAGCGCATCCAATTCCCCTTCATTTATGTTTTATCGGTTCGGAAAAGCCATCTATTTCGTTAGTGTCTTATTATTCGTATTTGCCCTTCTTTACTTCTATTCTGCTCTTCCTGAGAGCGTTTCGTATCAGATGGATGAGGCAGGAAACTCAATAGCTGATCTTGAAAAAGGGTCATTCTTTTACATCATGATTGCGATGTTTGTCCTTTGCAACGGGTTGGTTCTTTTGCCACCAAAGCTTTTGGAAACCAAAAGTCACACAGGACTCAGAAGAATATTTCCGGCAGGAGATTCTTACAGAGATTACTTTCTGGGCTGGTTTTATTCCTTTGGTGCTATTTTGAATATGAGTTTGGGAATAATGGTTTTTTATACCCACTCAATCAATAGACAGAGCGAGATAGCTTCGAGTGAATTCAACATTTTCTTCTACATGATTCCTGTCCTTTTCCTGGTTTGGATTGTGGGATTATTTTTGATATTGATGGGTAAATTCAAACAAGTTCAGAGCAAATCCTGAAGTATTGAGATTCAAAAAAAATGGCTGAAGAAGTAAAATATACGGAAGACAGTATCAGGTCCCTGGATTGGCGTGAACATATTCGTCTCCGTCCCGGGATGTACATTGGTAAGCTGGGAGATGGCAGTGCCCACGATGACGGAATCTATGTGATGGTGAAAGAAATCCTGGACAACTCCATCGATGAGCATATGATGGGCTATGGAAGGACGATTGACGTCAAAATAACTGAACATAAAGTCGAAGTCCGTGATTATGGACGAGGTATCCCTTTGGGAAAAGTCATTGACTGTGTGTCTAAAATTAATACTGGTGGAAAATACGATTCCGGAGCATTCCAGAAATCGGTAGGTTTGAATGGAGTAGGTACCAAAGCAGTAAACGCACTTTCAGATTTTTTCAGAGTTCAAGCATTCCGCGAAGGAGAAACCAAAGTTGCTGAATTTGAAAAGGGGCTTCTTGTCTCTGACAAAGCCATTGAGAAATCCAACGACCGAAACGGAACAAAAGTGGTTTTCTCCCCTGATTCAGGAATATTCAAAAACTACCATTTCATCCCTGAATACCTCGAAAATCAGATTTGGAATTATGCCTATCTGAATTCAGGACTTACGATCAATTACAACGGGAAGAAATATTTCTCTGAAAGAGGCCTTTACGACCTACTTTCTAATAAGGTCGATGATGAAAGCGCTCGCTATCCGATAATTCACCTGAAAGGAACAGATATCGAATGTGCGATTACTCATACCGGACAGTACGGGGAAGAGTATTATTCTTTCGTCAATGGTCAATATACAACTCAGGGAGGAACTCACCTTGCGGCATTCCGCGAGGCAATAGTGAAGACTATCCGTGAATTCTATAAAAAGGATTTTGACGCATCTGATATAAGACAAAGTGTAGTTGCAGCTATTGCTGTGCGCGTTCAGGAGCCTGTTTTTGAGTCTCAGACAAAGACAAAACTTGGTTCCCAGTCTATCGGTCCCGATGGGCCGACCTTGAGGACTTTTGTCAATGACTTCATCAAAACTGAGCTTGATAATTACCTGCACAAGAATCCTGCAACTGCTGATGCTTTGCTCAAGAGGATTTTGCAGTCTGAGCGCGAGCGAAAGGAAATTTCCGGGATCAAAAAACTTGCAAATGATCGAGCCAAAAAAGCGAATCTTCACAACAAAAAGCTAAGAGATTGTCGGGTTCACTACGATGACCCAAAGGCAAATGAAGAGGCGAAAAACAACACGATGCTTTTCCTGACGGAAGGTGATTCAGCTTCAGGTTCTATTACCAAATCAAGGGATGTACAGACTCAGGCAGTTTTTTCACTTCGTGGAAAGCCTTTGAACTGCTTCGGAATGACAAAGAAAGTCGTGTATGAAAATGAGGAATTCAACCTTCTTCAGCACGCTTTGAATATAGAGGACGGCATAGAAAATCTCCGGTATCGAAAGATTGTAATTGCGACTGATGCCGATGTCGATGGGATGCACATTCGTCTTTTGATCATGACTTATTTCCTTCAATTTTTCCCTGATCTGGTGAAAAATGGTCACTTATACATTCTCGATACTCCGCTTTTCCGGGTGAGAAATAAGAAAGAGACGATTTATTGTTACTCAGACGAAGAGCGCCAAAGAGCCATTCATAAGCTGGGATCGAAGCCTGAAATCACCCGATTCAAGGGTTTGGGGGAGATTTCTCCGGAAGAGTTCGGGACTTTCATCGGAGAGGATATTCGATTGGAACCAATCATTCTGAACAAGGAGACAAAAATTTCTGATTTGTTGACTTTCTACATGGGGAAAAACACTCCAGATCGTCAGAATTTCATCATAGATAATCTCAAGATTGAAAAAGATTTGGCTTTGGATAATCCAGCCGAAGCTATTACTGAGGAGAAAACTGAGGCAGCTTAATTCTGCACGATCAGAGAAAATAAAATACCAGGTTCACTCGAACTCACGATTGTATAAAAGAACTTATTAGATGAGTGAAGAAAAGAATTTGAAACCAGACGGAGACCAGAGTCTTCATACCTCAGTGCCGATTACCGGCATGTACAAAGATTGGTTTCTCGACTATGCTTCTTATGTGATTTTGGAGCGAGCTGTTCCGGCGATTGAGGATGGACTGAAGCCGGTACAACGTAGAATCCTTCATGCTATGAAGGAAATGGATGATGGCCGATTCAATAAAGTCGCAAACATCATCGGTCAATCCATGCAGTACCATCCTCACGGAGATGCTTCGATTGGAGATGCGATTGTCAACATTGGCCAAAAAGAATTACTGATCGAGACTCAGGGAAACTGGGGAGATGTGAGGACTGGTGATGGTGCTGCTGCTTCCCGTTACATCGAAGCAAGACTTTCCAAGTTTGCCTTGGAAGTTGTTTTTAATGCTCAGACAACAGAATGGCAGCTTTCCTATGATGGACGAAAGCGAGAGCCTGTGACTTTGCCGGTAAAATTCCCATTGCTTTTGGCTCAGGGAGTAGAAGGTATAGCCGTTGGACTTTCGACTAAAATTCTTCCACACAATTTCCGGGAACTGATCGAAGGATCGATTGCAATTCTAAACGGACACAAGACAAATATTCTTCCTGACTTTATTACCGGTGGTTTCGCAGACTTTTCTGAATACCATGAAGGCTTGCGAGGAAGCCGTGTAAAAGTGAGAGCAAGAATTGAAGAAGAGGATAGTAAAACTCTTTTGATCAAGGAGATACCTTACGGAACCACGACTGATTCTTTGATCGATTCGATTTTGAAAGCCAACGATAAAGGCAAAATCAAGATCAAAAAAGTGGTGGATAATACAGCCAAAGATGTTGAGATTCAGATCCAATTGGCACCGGGAGTTTCTCCGGATATGACGATTGATGCGCTGTATGCATTTACGGATTGCGAGATTTCGATTTCTCCGAATGCTTGTGTGATCATCGAGGACAGGCCGGTATTCCTGACGGTCAATGATATTCTGGAATACAATACCAAGCAAACCAAGGCGCTGCTAAAGCGAGAACTGGAGATTCGGAAAAGTGAGTTGATGGAGAAATTGCTTTTCTCTTCCCTGGAGAAAATCTTCATTGAAAACCGAATCTATCGCGACATCGAGGAGTGTACAACCTGGGAAGCAGTTTTGGTAGCGATTGATAAAGGCTTGGATCCTTATAAACCGGAATTCTACCGGGAAATCACCCAGGATGATTTGCTTCGGCTGACCGAAATCAAGATCAAGAGGATTTCAAAATTCGATACGTTCAAGGCAGATGAGTTGATGAAAAGGCTTCAGGAAGAACTGAAGGAAGTCAATCACCATCTTCGCCACTTGACAGAATACGCGATCAACTATTACCAGAATCTGCTGGATAAATACGGAAAGGGCCGCGAGCGAAAGACTGAAATTCGTGCCTTTGATACCATTCAGGCAACAACAGTTGCTGCTAATAATGCCAAACTATATGTAAACAGAGCCGACGGATTTGTGGGTTTTGGACTCAAAAAGGATGAATTCATTTGCGATTGTTCCGATTTGGACGACATCATTGTGATCCGTCGGGATGGAGTATGCATGGTTTCCAAGATTGCGGAAAAAGTCTTCATGGGTAAGGATATTCTTCACGTGGGAGTTTTCCGGAAGGGAGACGAACGCATGGTTTACAATCTGATTTACCTTGATGGAGGATCGGGAAAAGCAATGGTGAAGCGTTTTCAGGTTTTGGGGATTACCCGTGACAAAGAATATGACCTCACGAAAGGGAACAAAGGGTCCAAAGTCATGTATTTCACAGCCAATCCAAATGGTGAAGCAGAGATTATTACCGTATTTCTGACTCAGGGTGCCAAAGCAAGAGTTAAAGTTTTTGACTTTGATTTTGCAACGATTGAGATCAAAGGAAGAAGTGCTCAGGGAAATATCCTGACCCGCTACCCCGTGCGAAAAATTCAATTGAAAATGGAGGGAGTTTCCACTCTTGGAGGCTTGAATATTTACTACGATGCTGTCATCGGCAGGCTAAACACTGATCAGCGAGGCAGATTAATTGGCAATTTCTTGGGTGAGGATAGAATCCTTGTTTGCTATAAAAGTGGAGATTACGAATTAACGACCTTTGAGCTGACGAATCGTTTTGAGGCTGCTGAAGTGGTTTTGATTGAAAAATTCAATCCACAAAGCATTGTTTCTGCTGTTTATTACGACGGAGGTACCAAGACGTTTTTTGTAAAACGATTCCAGATTGAGACTACAACGATAAATAAGAAATTCAACTTTATCACAGATCACAAGCAATCCTATCTGAAGCTTGTTTCTACAGATAAGCAACCTCAGATTTCGGTGACTTTGTTGAAAGGAAAAGAGGAAGAGTTGATGGAATACGATTTGGATATGCTCATTGATGTGAAAGGCTGGAAGGCCATTGGCAATAAATTGAGCACTTATCCGGTAAAAGATTTGGCATTAATCGAATCCAAAAAAGCTTCCGAACCTGAGCAATCTGAAGACTCGGATGATTCTTCTGAAACTGATGCGGACGATGAATTGGAAATTGGAACGACCATTGACCTTTCTGTTAAAAAAGAGGATGACGAGCAATTAGGATTGTTCTAGAAATCGGTCAGGAGAATGAGTGAAAGAGGAAATGAATACGATCAAGGCCTTCTGGAATATTTAGGTCAATTCATTACAGAACACAAGAAATCAGTGATGGACCGGGTTTTATCTGAGCGAACCCGCTTCATCACAGTGGTTTTAGAAGACATTTTTAAACCTCATAATGCCAGCGCTGTCCTTCGAACTTGCGATTGTTTTGGGATTCAGGACATTCATCTGATTGAGAAAGTCAATTCATTCAAAGTCAATCCATACGTCACGCGTGGCGCTTCCCAATGGGTAGATCTGCATAAATACTATCAGGAGGAGGGAAGTTCTGTTCAGGCTTGCTTTCAGAATCTAAGGCAAAAAGGCTATAAAATCTACGGTACCAGTCCCGCGCCTCAATCAGTTTCCATTTATGATTTAGAACCAAGTGAGAAGCTGGCTTTGGTTTTTGGAAATGAGCACGAAGGAATAAGCGAAGAGGTAAAATCGAATTGCGACGGATTGGTTCACATTCCAATGATGGGTTTTACCGAAAGCTTCAATATCTCCGTTGCAGCCTCTATCATGTTGTTTGACTTAATCCAAAAAGCAGGCAAATACCAGCATCCGGATTTTTATCTTTCGATTGAAGAGATACGAGAACTCCGATTGAAGTGGTACAGATCTGTCGTCAAAAACTCAGACTTGCACGAAAAAGTATATCAGAAAGTAGTGAAATAGCCATTTTGAGGCTATTTCTTTTTGAAAATAGATCCAAGCCCTGAAGGATTAGAGCTCTTTTGTTTTGAGTTTTTAGCCTTTTCCCGCTGTCTCTGCTTTTTCTTTTGCTCTTTGCTTTTCACCAAAACCATCCTGGCTGAAATGCCCACCTGACCTCGGTAAAAATCCTCTCTGCCTGCAATATTGATGTTTGGTTTGTAATCCAGGGAAAGCACGGTGTTCAATAAAGTCATCTCGATTCCAGTGACCAAGTCCACTCCAGTAGTTGCATTTCCATATGTTTGGATGATTTGCTTGCTGTCTTCCACTTTTTCAAAGCTTTCTTCTTTTCCAAAGGAAATTCCAGCACCGTAGTAGTAATTGAACCTCTTTGAAATCATCGGATGATGCTTTTCAATCAAAAGACTCAAGTTTGAATTCCTACTAAAATCGGATTGTAAAATTCCCTCAAGAGTCAATCGATCGGTAATTCTTTGCTGCGCTGTGATTCCTACCGTCCTTCCAAGGCTGTTGTTTCCAAATCTCAATCCAGCTGCTGTACCATATCGCTGAGCTTGAACTTGAAAATTAGAAAGACAAAACAGAATTAATGTGAGGGTTAAGAGTCGTTTTTCCATAGGAGTTGTAAAGGAATGACTCATATTCAATAACTATTCCAAGCTTAGGAATTCACTCGCGGAACTTGTAAAATGACTTTAATTATATGAAAAGGAGAGGGAATTTTTCAAACACTTTGATTCAGTTCAAAGAAGCTATCTGTTGATTTGCAGATTTGATAGAAATGAAAAAGTGAAATACCAGACTTGTGCTTTGATTTTTTGATAAAAAAGTAAATAGGTATTAATGCAAAAATCCCCCGAAATGATCCGGGGGATTTTTTTAGGATTCGCTTACTACGATTTTTTCGATTTTGTCACCGGGTTTGATCGCGTCGATCACATCGAGACCTTCTACCACTTTACCAAAGCAGGTGTGGTTTCTGTCCAGGTGAGAAGTATTATCTCGGCTATGGCAAATGAAAAACTGAGATCCTCCCGTATTTCTTCCGGCATGAGCCATCGAAAGTACACCGCGATCATGGTATTGATTTTCTCCATCAAGTTCACATTTGATTTTGTATCCTGGTCCCCCAGATCCGTTTCCGACAGGACATCCACCTTGAATAACGAAGTTTGGAATTACACGGTGAAAAGTAAGACCGTCATAAAAGCCTTTATTGGCCAAATCCACAAAATTCTGAACAGTGTTAGGAGCATCTTTTTCGTAAAACTCCACTTTCATTGTTCCTTTTGCGGTGATAATTTCTGCTGTTTTCATTCGTTTAAATTAAGGTTTCAGGTTTTCCTGCTTTGTTTATTCGCCAGACATCAAAATAGAATGGCAAAAATAGGGTTTGACTTGGATAATTTTTGATCAATGATAAAAAAAGGAGTGAAATAACACTCCTCTCTTTTTTAAATGGTCGGTGAACCTTTTAAAATATCCTCTGAAGCATACTCTTTGAATTTTTCAAAATTCTTCTGAAAGGCAACAGCTAATTCTTTTGCTTGTAAATCATAAGCTTCCGGATTACTCCAGGTATTTCTCGGATTGAGAACCGTAGAAGGTACGTTTGGACATGAGTCTGGAACGTCAAAGCCAAAAATTGGATGCTTTGAGAATTCAATACTATCCAAACTTCCTTCCAATGCTGCTGTGATCATCGCTCTTGTATAAGAAAGTTTCATTCTGGAACCAATTCCATAAGGTCCTCCGGTCCATCCTGTATTAATCAGCCAGACATTTACTTCATTCTTTTCCATCTTTTCGCCCAAAAGAGTTGCGTATTTCGCTGGATGGAGAGGAAAGAAGGCAGCTCCAAAACATGCTGAAAAGGTTAATTTAGGCTCCGTAACACCCATTTCTGTTCCAGCAACTTTTGCAGTATAGCCAGAAATAAAATGATACATCGCCTGGCTTTTGTTTAATCTGGAAATAGGAGGGATTACTCCAAAAGCATCGGCGGTAAGGAAGAAAATGTTTTTAGGAATTCCTCCAACTGATGGCTCGACCGAATTGGGAATATGGTGAATAGGATAGGCAGTTCTTGTGTTTTCGGTGACTGATTTGTTGGAATAATCTACTTCACGGGTTCCTGGTTTGAAACGGGTGTTTTCTACAATTGCCCCAAATCGGATTGCATCCCAGATCTCCGGTTCATTGGTACGGCTTAGGTTGATGACTTTCGCATAGCAACCGCCTTCAAAATTGAACACACCTTCCTCGGCCCATCCATGCTCATCATCCCCAATCAAAAAACGATTTGGATCTGCAGAAAGGGTAGTCTTTCCTGTTCCTGATAATCCAAAGAAAATAGCAGTATCACCTTCTTTTCCAATATTCGCTGAGCAGTGCATAGAAAGCACATTTTGCTCGGTAGGAAGCAGGAAATTGAGAACTGAAAAAATCCCTTTTTTCATCTCGCCTGCATAGCCAGTTCCACCAATCAAAATAATCCTTCTGGTGAGATCCAGAATTGCAAAATTTGGATTTTTGGTTCCGTCATTTTCAGGATCTGCGTGGAAATCCGGAGCACATATTATGGTAAAATCATGCTGAAAATTTTCCAGTTCTGTATCAGTTGGCCGGAGGAACATGTTTTGGCAAAATAGATTGTGCCAAGCTAAAGTGTTGATCACTCGGATATTCATTCGGTAATTGGGATCTGCTCCTGCAAAAGCATCTCTGACAAAAAGGTCTTTTCCGCTCAGATATGATTTCATCTTGGAAAGCAAACTTTCAAATTTCTCAGAATCAAAAGGGATGTTGATGTCTCCCCACCATACTGAATTACGGGTTTTGTCATCTAAAACAATAAAACGATCCAATGGGGACCTTCCGGTGAACTTACCAGTGTCAGCCATAAAGGCTCCTGTGGAAGTCAGAAAGCCTTCCTTTCGTGATAAGGCATGCTCAATCAATTCTGCTGCCGATAGGTTGTAGAATTCGCTTCCCATGGTTTGAAAATCAAGAAAAGCTGTAGAAGAGATTCGGGAATCCAGAACTAAGTCCTGCATATTATTTGGGGTTTACAAACTGAAAATTGTCTCCCCAAAATTAATGAAAACTGTCAAAAATAAAATCAAAAAACCTCAATTTTTAGCTTTACAATCGATTACGAAGTAAAATCAAAATTTTATTTGTTTCGAATTTTTATACACTTGAAAATTCACAAGAATGACTTGAAAAAGGGAGGTTTAATTTGGAAACAGGTCAGATTTGCGGTTAAATGAACTTTGGAAAAAAGTGGTAAAAACTTGTATCATTGTAAAAATGAATTCACCCAAATAAAACAATCCTTGGAAAAACAACTTACTCCTGAATTTGAAGGACCAACAATTTTTGGTCACCCTAAAGGTTTGATGACTCTCTTTTTCACTGAAATGTGGGAGCGATTTAGTTACTACGGAATGAGAGCTCTCCTCATTCTCTTCATGACAAAAGCAATAATCGATGGAGGTTTGGGATTTGATGACAAAACTGCCGGAGCGATTTACGGGCTTTACACAATGGGTGTTTACCTGCTTGCACTTCCTGGAGGTTGGCTGGCTGATCGGCTTTTTGGATTGAAGAAGTCAGTCTGGTACGGAGGTATCATCATTGCCCTCGGGCACTTCATGATGGCGATGCCCGGAATTGTGGCTTTGCTTAATGGCTCAACCGGAGATAAAGTTGAATTAACCCCTATTGATACAGCTTCATTTTTCTTAGGACTCATTTTAATCGTGGTCGGAACAGGCTTATTAAAGCCAAATATCAGCTCGATCGTAGGTCAGCTTTATCCGGACGGAAGCTCAAAAAGGGATGCAGGTTTTTCCATTTTTTACATGGGCATCAACATTGGAGGTTTTATCGCTCCTCTGGCTTGCGGTACTATGGCAACCTATGATATGCATTTGGGATTTGGACTAGCCGGGTTGGGAATGGTATTTGGTTTGATTCAATACAAACTTTCCGGTGCTGTCTTGGATGGATATGGGGAGCCGCCTCTAATCACCACTGAGGTAGAAAAGAAGAGTCAAAAGAAACTTAAGTCAATCGTTTCAGGTGTTGTATTGGTCCTGATTGCTTTAGTCGGAATTTTGTTGATGGGAGTGATCCCGGTAAATGCCTCAGCAATTGCAAGTGCTTCAGGAACAGTTATCGCATTGGTAGCTTTTGGGTATTTGGGCTATGTGATCACATTTGGTGGACTATCCAAGGCAGATAAAAACAAGGTAGGCGTAATTGCAATTTTGTTTTTGTTTTCAGCCATGTTTTGGTCTGGATTCGAGCAGGCAGGTTCGACTTTGAATCTTTTCGCAGAGCGATTTATGGACAGAACCATTTTAGGATGGGAAATTCCAACCAGTTATTTTCAATCGATCAATTCTCTATTTGTCATCATTTTCGCTCCTTTCTTCGGTGCACTTTGGGTTTGGTTGGGTAGAAAAAATTTGGAACCAAGTTCACCTCTGAAATTCACTTTTGGCTTATTGCTCCTAGGAGTCGGTTTCTTTGTGATGTATTTCGCAACCAAAATCGCTGCATCAGGGGAACTCGCTGCCCCAACCTGGTTGATCATGACTTTCATGATTCACACATTTGGTGAATTGAGTCTTTCGCCTGTTGGCTTGAGCTTAGTGACCAAATTGGCACCAAGAGCTTATGCAGGTCAAATGATGGGAATCTGGTTTATGTCCATTGCCCTCGGAAACTTATTTGCTGGTTTGATTGCCGGTGAGGCGAGTGGTGGGACGGAAGAAGGATTGGCAGCAATGCCTGATCAATTCCTGATGATCGTATATACTGTTGTTGGTTCGGCTGCTTTACTTTTTGTACTCAGTCCGATTATTAAAAAGATGATGGGCAACGTCCATTAAAAAGAAATATTCACAAAAAAAGACCCGGCTTACACCGGGTCTTTTTTGTTAGTTGGCTTCTTTGTCAGCAACCCATTTTTTGATTTCGGCAAGCATTTGATCCAGAGTAGATCTGGAATAATAAACTCCATCCTTGATAACTCCATTTATGTCTAAGGTGGATTCAATTGATTCCAAAGGATTTGAGTTTAGCAAAAGCAGATTTGCGCTCTTTCCAACTTTCACCGCTCCATATTCTTTTTCCAATCCAAAATATCCGGGGCCATTAATGACAGAAGCGATCAAGGCTTCTCTCGGAGTAAGACCATATTCCACGAATTTTTGAAGTTCGAGGTGAATGGCTAATCCCGGGTAATCGTATGTATTCAAGTAACCGGCATCGGTTCCTGCAATGATTTTCATTCCGGACTTTTGAATCATCGGCAATAATCTGGCAGTCGCTTCAAATCCGTCTTTTCGATTCTGCTTGTCTTCAGGCGTGTCGCTTGCCATTCGCTGAATCCTCCATTGATAGCTTTCCTTGAGCTTTGGTCCCAGATAATTGAGGATGGTGTCCTTTTCAAATTCGTTTTCGTCCAGGTAGGCAATGTTATAACTGATCAAAAGGGTAGGAACCACGCCGGTTCCCTGAGCGGCCAGTTGGCGAAAATTTGGCATTGCCACTGAATCATCCAAAGTCTCCATTTGAAGGGCATTGGCCTTTTGAGCTGACAATTTTCCTGAAGCTCTGCCAGCGCTTATTTCTGATTCTTTCGGAGTGCTTGCCCGAAGCATATAGCCAAGATGCTCCACGGTTTTTTGGCCGGCTTTTGAGGCCTGGTCCAAAGTCAAAGCAGCCGGAATATGACCAGAAACGCTCCAACCGCGAGCAGTTGCTTTTTCGATTGCTTCCAGAAAAAGCTCGGGCTTCATGGTATTATCTGTGATTTTCACGAAATCAACTTTCAATTTCTCTAATGAATCTAACGCCAAATCAAGCTCCTCGCTCGTCCCGACTTCCAGATCTCCCTGCCAGATAGATTCAATTCCTTCGATTTTTGGACCTGAAGTCAAAATCTTTGGACCGATTCGTTTTCCTTCATTGATTTCATCCCGCCATTTCAGCACTTCCAGACTGATGTCTCCGGCTGCGTCTCGCACGGTAGTCACGCCAAATGCCAAGTAAAGAGGAAGTAATTGCTCGTTTTCATCAATGTATTCTGCACCGCCAAAATGCACATGATTGTCCCAGAGTCCGGGCATTAAATATTTTCCTTCTCCTTCGATAGTTTCAGCAGGATTGTATTGATCTGCCAAAGTCTCATCTCCAATTGCAAAAATGGTGTCTTGACGGATGAGTACATATTGAGAATTCAGAATTGAATCGGCTTCAATATCTACGATGTTGACATTTTTAATTAAAAGATCAACACTAGATTTTTCCTGGCAACCGATTAAAAGGCCTACCAAAAAAACAATGTTTTTGACTTTCATCTTAGAAAAGACTGGTTTGAACCGTATTTGGTCTCGTTGCCTGGATAGTTCCTTTTAGCATATCCTGCAGGAGTTTCAAAAATCCCGGTTGCCAGTTTTCAGGATTGATTTTGGTCTCTTTTCCTTCGTATTCGATTGGTCCGCTCATCTTTTCATAGCCGATAATCATACTCCAGATCGTGTAGAATGTAATTTCCGGCTGAAGTTCAGGTCTGATGCTTCCGTCTTTGATTCCCTGACTGACCATCATTACACCTATTTTCGCAGGTTCGTGGTGGATTTCAAGGAGTTTCTGAAAATGAACACTTTCCAAAATCAACGGACTTATTAAAGCTCTTTGCTTTGGATCGTTGTATTTTTTCATCAGATCCAGAAAATTCAGAATTGCATCGTAATACACTTGATTTTTGCGGGCATACTCGGGAATCCTGATAACCAAATCGTTGATCATATCCAGCCCTGATTTTCCTTTGGAGCGATAGACATCCCGGAATTCATCTTTGAACTGATCAAAGGCTTTCTTGGTCAAAGCCATGAAAAGATCTTCTTTGTTTTTATAATAAAAGTAGGTCAGACCTTTGCTGATTCCTGCCTTTTTGGCCACATCTTCCATTCGGGTAGCCTGAAATCCGTTGCTTGTAAAAAGTGCTACTGCTGAGTCTAGTATTAGTTTTTCTTTATTTTTTTCGCCTGCCATGATGAGTTCGGTGTATCCTAAAAATGAACTCAAAGGTATTAAACTTGGGTCAAAAAAATCTGATTAATTTTTTGAAACTTTTGAAAAATAGGCATAAAATAGGGCCTGATCTCTTTAATCAAGCCCTTTTTACGCTAAGAGTCACATATTTAAATCACCTCGACGATGTAGTAATTTTTCTTTCCTTTTTGAATCAAAAGGTATTTCTCCTGAAGCAAAGAGTAATAAAGAAGTTGATTAGGGTTATCTACTTTCACCTTGTTTATACTTACTCCTCCTCCCTGAATCATTTTGCGTGCTTCGCCTTTGGAAGGAAAGATCACTTGCTGGGTAATGTCTCCAAAAAGATCAAGGACATCATTCAAAGCATTGTATTCCTCACGCTTCACTTGAACTTGCGGCACACCGTCGAATACTGACAAGAAAGTGCGTTCGTCAAGAGATGCAAGATCTTCTGTTGAGGATTTGCCAAAGAGAATTTCTGAAGCTTTTTCCGCCATTTGTAAATCCGCCTCGCTATGAACCATCTGGGTTACCTGTCTTGCAATTTCTTTTTGCAAAGCTCTCAAATGAGGAGATTTTACATGTTCTTCTTCCAAGCTTTCGATCGTTTGCTGATCTAGAGTGGTAAAGATTCGGATGTATTTGGAGGCATCCTCGTCGGATACATTTAGCCAGAATTGGTAGAATGCATAAGGAGAAGTTTTCTCAGGATCGAGCCAAACAGACCCGCCTTCAGTTTTTCCAAACTTAGTTCCGTCCGCCTTGGTGATCAGAGGCACAGTCAATGCGTAAGCGCTTCCGCCGCCCATTTTCCGAATCAATTCGGTTCCGGTGACAATATTTCCCCATTGGTCAGAACCACCGAGTTGGATGGTGCAATTCTCATTTTTCCAAAGGTGAAAAAAGTCATATCCCTGAATTAATTGATAGCTGAACTCTGTAAAAGAAAGCCCGTGGCCATCTTCCAGTCGACGTTTTACACTGTCTTTCGACATCATGTAGTTTACTGTGATGTGCTTTCCCACGTCTCTTATAAATTCCAAAAAGCTGAATTGAGACATCCAGTCATAGTTGTTGACCATTCTAGCCTTGTTGGGAGTATCTCCGCTGAAGTTCAAAAACTTAGAAAGCTGCGCTTGAATGCAAGCTACGTTATGATCTAAAGTTGGTTTATCCAAAAGGTTTCTTTCAGCAGATTTGAAAGAAGGATCACCGATCATTCCTGTGGCACCACCTACCAAAGCGAAAGGCTTATGTCCTGCTCTTTGAAAATGCAAAAGTGTCATTACTCCAACCAAATGACCTATATGAAGAGAATCAGCTGTAGGATCAAATCCCAGGTACGCCGAAGCCATTCCTTTTGTCAGATGTTCTTCGATTTCCGGGGTCATGTCCTGGAGCATTCCTCTCCAGCGTAATTCTTCAATAAATGAATTCATGGTTTTGATTTTTAAAGGGGCAAATATAGGCTGATCAGTTTAAGGAATGAAGGAATCCTTAAAGCGATTCTCCTTATTTTATCTTTCTATCAGCCTCGATTTCCGCTCAGCCTTTGCAACAAATTTGCGTTTCAATTTTTTCCTTACTTTCAGGCATAATTCCAATTCAGATGAAATCGAGCATGACTCAAGCGTTACACACTGGGATGATTATTAATCCTGCGAGATTCCATGTGACCTTTGAAAAACAAAATTTAAACACATGAATATAAGGTTAACACTAGCAGCGCTTAGCTGTTTTTTTGCAAGTTCGGCCTTTGGCCAAAGTGCTCCGCAATGGATGAGATATCCTGCGATTTCCCCGGATGGAAGTCAGATCGTCTTTACCTACAAAGGCGATTTATTTCTGGTGCCTAGTAAAGGAGGAGATGCCAGACAAATCACGTTTCATGAAGCCCATGATTACAAAGCAGTTTGGAGTCGGGATGGAAAGCAACTCGCTTTTGCTTCCGACCGATATGGCAATTTTGATATCTTTCTGATGGATGCTGCCGGTGGTCCGGCCAGCCGATTGACGTATCATTCCAATGATGAGGTGCCGTATGATTTCACTTCTGATGATCAAAAAGTGATCTTTGGTTCCGGGCGTATGGATCTTGCTGAGCATAGACAATATCCTACAGCTTCGCAGCCTGAGTTATATTCTGTGCCAAAGAAAGGCGGACGCGTGGATCAGATCTGGACACTTCCTGCAGAATATGTGCAGTCAAGCAAGTCGGGAACAAAGATGATCTATCACGACAAAAAAGGGGGTGAAAATGAATGGAGAAAACGCCACCAATCAGGAATCACGAGAGATATCTGGATCTATGATGCCCCTTCCAATTCTCATAAAATGCTCACATCTTTCTATGGTGAGGACAGAAATCCTGTCTTTTCTCCGGATGAAAAGGAGATTTATTATCTCAGCGAAGCAAATGGAAGTTTTAATGTGTTTGCAATGAACCTTGCCAATCCGGCTCAGCCTGAGGCGTTGACTACCTTCAAAGATTTTCCGGTTCGATTCTTAAGTAGCTCGACGGATGGACTTTTGAGCTTCGGGTTTGATGGTGAGATTTATACTATGAGAAAAGGCGAGCAGCCAAAGAAACTTGCGGTTTCACTTCAAACTCAATCTATCAGTAATCCGGATAATTACATCGCGATTAATGGAGGTGTAAGAGAAATGTCAATTTCACCTGACGGAAAAGAAATAGCCTTTATCGCCAGAGGTGAGGTTTTTGTCACTTCAGTTGATGGATCACTTACCAAGCGAATCACAAATACGCCGGAGCAAGAGCGATTTGTGGAGTTTGCGCCTGACGGAAAATCAGTTGTGTATTCAAGCGAGCGAAACGGAAAATGGCAAATTTTCCAATCTTCAAAAACCCGCTCGGAGGAGCCATTTTTCTTTGCTTCCACACTTTTGGAAGAAAAGCCGCTGGTGAGCGTCACAGAGGATGCGTATTTATCTAAGTTTTCTCCTGACGGAAAAAAGCTTGCCTACATTGAAGGCCGCCGAACGTTGAAGATTCTTGATTTGACAACAAAGGAGACAGTTACTTTGCTGACTCCTGAGCAATTGTTTCACATGAGCGACGGAGACCAATATTTCACTTGGAGTCCGGATAGCAAGTGGTTGCTTGCTACTTTCAGACCTACAATGGCAAATTCTGAAGTGGTCTTGTTAGATGCTTCCGGGAAAGAAAAAATGCGAAAAATCACCAATAGTGGTTACGGTGACGATCGGGCAACTTGGGTCAATGATGGCAAGCAAATCCTTTGGTTTTCCAACCGAGACGGACTTCGCAGCTATGCGACAAGCGGCCAAAGCCAGGAAGACGTTTATACTCTATTCTTCGACAAAGCTGCCTGGGATAAGTTCAGACTTTCCAAAGAAGACTTTGACTTGTTGACTGAAATCGAAAAAACTCAGAAAAAGGACGTGGAAAAGAAGGATGATAAAGCATCTGATAAGAAGCCTGCGGAAAAAGAAATCAAACCGATTGTTTTTGATTGGGACGGGATCGAGGATCGCAAGGCAAGATTGACCATTCACTCATCCGGCTTGGGTGATGCAGTTTTGTCCAAAGACGGGGAGAAGCTTTTTTACCTCACGAGCTTTGAGAAGGGCTTAAATCTCTGGAGCACAAATCTGCGAACAAAAGAAACTAAACAGGAAATAAGTCTGGCTGCAAATTCCGGAAGGTTGATGTGGGATAAGGAAAAAAAGAATCTATTCCTCGTGAGTGATGGAAGTATATCAAAGATCAATCCTGAAACGATGAAGAAGGAAGCCATCAAGATTGCCGGTGAAATGACTTTTGATAAAGAGGCTGAGATGGCCTACATGTTTGAGCATGTCTGGCTTCGCACCAAAGGGATTTTCTACACACCGACCATGCATGGAGTTGATTGGAATGCTTCCAAAGTAGGCTACCAGAAATATCTTCCACATATTGGAAATAGCTATGAGTTTGCAGAAATGCTATCTGAGATGATCGGTGAATTGAATGTTTCACATGCGGGTGCTCGCTATTCCAGAACTGTTCCTATGGCTGATGCGACTGCTTCGCTTGGTGTTTTCTATGATTTCAAGCATACAGGAAACGGAATCAAAGTGACAGAGATTATTGCCGGTGGTCCTTTGGACAAAGCAGATTTGGGTATCAAAGCCGGAATGATCATCGAGCGAATTGACGGTGAACTGGTAACGGAAGACCTTGATTTCTCAAAATTCCTCAATCGTAAAGCGGATAAGTTTACGTTGCTGGAAGTTTTGGACCCAAAGACTTCAACCCGAAAGCAGGTTACAATCAAACCAATCACTATAGCTCAGGAAAACCAATTGCTCTACAAGCGATGGGTGAAAAAGAATCAACATGAAGTTGATAGCCTGAGCGGAGGTAAATTAGGATATGTACACATCCCTGGAATGAGTGACGGACCTTACAGAAATGTCTATGAAGAAATGATGGGAAAATACCATGACACTAAAGGGGTGATTGTAGATACTCGTTTCAATGGAGGAGGGGATCTGGTTGCAGATTTAGCGATGTTCTTTACAGGTGAGCAGTTTTTGACTTATGCCACAGAGGCAAAAGTGGTGGGCTATGAGCCAACTGCTCGGTGGATAAAGCCTACTTTGGCAATGTTCAATGAGGCGAATTATTCTGATGGACATTGCTTTGCCTGCGGATATACCGATTTGAAAATCGGAAAGACAGTCGGGATGCCAACTCCGGGAACCTGTTCTTTTGCAGGTTGGGAAGCTTTGCCTGATGGATCAAGATGGGGTGCCGTGCCGATCTCTGCTAAGAATATGGCGGGGGAGTGGTTGGAAAACAACGAAACTAAGCCTCAGTTTCAGGTAAAAAATATGCCGGGCGAAATTGACAAAGGAATCGACAAGCAACTTGAAAAAGCTGTAGAAGAACTTTTGAAGGATGTGAAATAAAAATTACACAGTGGTAGCAAAAAAAAACCTGGCATTTTCTGCCAGGTTTTTTTTGTTTAAGAGCCTACCAAAAATTACTGGTAAGATTTTGTGTTCAGGGTCTCATCGTTTTTGAAGAATGAAGAAAGTTTACCAAAAGAACTCTCGAAGTAACCTTCTAGCATTCTCTTAATGATAAATGTTCTGTATTCGTCTTTTGAAACGATCGGAAAGTACTCATGGCTTTTGCCGTAAGACTTGTGGCTCACAAAACCCTTTCTTTCAAGAATTCTTACAATTGTTGATACTGTGTTGTAAGCTGGTTTTGGCTCAGTCATTGGTAACAAGATATCTTTCACGAATCCGCGCTCGATATCCCAAAGGATTTGCATGATCTCCTCTTCTGCTCTGGTTAATGGTTTCATAAGTAAGTTGTTAAGTTTTAAATCGATAACAAATTATTCATTTAGTTTCTATTCTGCAATAAAAATCTAAGAATAGTATTAATATTTAGTTAAAAAATAATTAAATCATTGATTTACAATAGAATAAAAAAAAGCCTCCGAGGGGAGGCTTTGTATTTTTCTGCTATTTAGGTTGTTCTCATTTTGATGATTCCCGTAGCATGGAGGAGTTTTACGATCGGATATGTTGGATCAAACTCATACCATTTCACAGCGAAATTGGGTCTGTTGGGAAGCTTATGGTGGTTGTTTTGGAATAACTCACCAAGCATCAATACATCCAATAGCAAGCTGTTCTTTGAGTGATCATTGTTATCAAAATTGGAATATCCATACTTGTGTCCACTCCAATTGACGATGGCACCGTGAACAGGACCCATCATAAAGTGAATTGGGAGCAAGAAATACATCCACCAATGCGTACCTGCTAATTCGAAAACAGAAATACTCAAGACATAAATCAAGATATAGACAACTCCCCAAGTCACTCTTACTAACATAGTGTCTGCAAATCGGTCAAACTTGTTCCAATCAGGAATGTCTTTAGAAAACCGATCTTCTGGCTTTAGCTTGAATGAGAAATAATCGTTGTAGATATTTTTGGTCTTCCACATCATCGTAAAAAGATTCTCGGTGTGATGCGGGCTATGCGGATCAAGAGGAGTATCGCTGTAGGCATGGTGCATTCTGTGAAGAATCGCATAAGCTCGTGGCGACAAATACGAACTTCCTTGCCACAACCAAGTAAACACATAGAAAAAACGCTCCCAGAACTTTGTCATGGAAAACATTTGATGGGCAGAATACCGATGAAGGAAGAAACTCTGGCAGAACAGGGAGAAATACCAGTGCAATAGAAACAGAGCAATAATAATCACTTGAGAGTTAGGTAAGGGTGATGTTACAAATATAAGGTGAACTCTAATTTAAATGCCTGATTTTACCAACGAAGAATGGAAAATTGAAACTGATTTTTATCAGACTTTAAATGAAAATTGTTTATTTCAAATCAATTTCAAATTTGAAGCTATGGGAAAAGCACAAAGTTTTTTAATCAAAATTCTCTTGGGAGGAATTTCAGTTCTCATCGCTGGTTTTTTGCTGCCGGGAGTTCATATAGATGATTTCCAAACAGGATTTATTTTGGCCGCTGTTATCATTTTGATCAATCTGACGCTCAAGCCGATTTTAATCCTTCTGACTCTTCCACTTACCCTGATGACTTTCGGGCTGTTCTTACTTGTAATCAACGCGCTAATGATCTTGTTGGCAGACCATTTTATTGATGGATTTAGCGTGGATGGATTTTGGTGGGCCATTTTATTTGCAATCGTGCTGAGTATAATCAATTCGATGTTCGGCAATCGGATGGATTCAGGGAATTAGTCGAGTCTGATCATCAACCCTGATATAAAGTTTTCGGTTTCCCGATTTATCTGAGGTGTAAATTTTGGGGCCCGCAGACTTTTTTATTTCCACGATGAGTAGAAATTTTTCATCCATATTTTTCTTTTCCTCATCAGGATTCGGCATTTGGAAGGGTTCACAAGAAAGTGATACCCTTGGAACGCAATAAATCTCATTTGCAGACTCGACCATGTATTTTTCCTCCTCAGGGTCAATTCCGGTTATTTTTTTTTGATCAGAAAGTCCTATTAAAATAATACCTCCATCAGTATTTGCCATAGCAGCCAAAGTACGGGCAATTTTTTCCTTTGAAGTTACTTTCTGCTTGAAATCCAGCGCTTTACTTTCTTTTGAGTTGATCAAAAATTTTACAAAATCTTCATCAAACTTTTTAGATTTCATTTTATTCGTTGAGAATTTGGTACTATATTAATATTTCATTTAGCAACATTGAATATCATTTCTATTACTTTCATACATCACTAAAACTTTTGAGTCATGTCAATCCCCAATCCAGGATTTGATCCCAAAAATATCGAAGAGCTAAAAAGGGAACTGAAGAAACTGGGAAAACCCTTTAAGATCATTCCTGATGAGGAGAATTCTGATGAATTTGTCAATTTTTATTTCATTGGAATGTTTGAAGGCAGAGAGGTTATTTATGATGCCGCTCTCTATACGTTGAGACTTCACCATTCAAGTGAGGTTTATGAGCTTGCCGAGCATGAGGCAGCCAAGAAATTCCCCAACTTCAAAGGAATCACTTACGAAGAAGACGAAGAAGGAAATATGAAGCCTTTGACGAGTGAGGAAGAAGAGATCGGCTGGTTTATTACCGAGATCATCATGGATATCGAGGAAGATGAATCTGTGAAGGTTCAGGAGTTTGTGGACCTTGATACCAATCATGATTATGGCATTGGCTTAGATGCAGCCTTGAATATTGATTCTATTGATGAAAAAGTCGTTTCGAAGTTTATCAAGGAATTCAATGATGACACCTTGGTTCTGGATGACACGATGTATGCCTTTCAATCCGAAGAAGAAGACGTGGAAGAGGAAGATTAATCAAGAGTTTTTCTAACAATACCATTCGACGCTTGTTAAAATACAAGCGTTTTTTTATGCTCAAAATTGCCTTTTCCTCGCTCTATTCTCATTCTTTGCCTGCAGGTCATAGATTTCCCATGGAAAAATATGAACTCCTGCCAGAACAACTTCTTTACGAAGGAACGGTAAAAGAGGAAAATTTTTTCGTTCCCGGAATGATCGAAGAACGATGGATTTTAAATACTCACACCCGGGAATACCTGGAGAAACTGAAAACGCTTCAGCTTAACAAATCAGAGATTCGGGCCACAGGATTTCCACTTAGCCAGGTTTTGGTCGAAAGAGAAATCAATATTTTGAGTGGATCGGTGGAAGCCGCTCTTTTTGCAAGAGAATTTGGGATTGCGATGAATATTGCCGGAGGTACCCATCATGCATTTGCAGATCGGGGAGAGGGGTTTTGCTTACTTAATGATCTTGCTATCACTGCTAATTATTTATTGGAAAATCGATTGGCCAAAAAAGTATTGGTGATCGACTTGGATGTGCATCAGGGAAATGGAACTGCAGCCATTTTAGGAAAGAGTCAAGACATATTCACCTTCAGTATGCATGGGGAAAAGAATTATCCGCATCGAAAAGAGCGATCTCATCTGGACTGTGCATTGCCAGATAATACTGGCGATGATGAATACATCAATAAACTTAGAGTAAGTCTGGATCAAATCCTCGGTCAATTTGAGCCGGATTTCATCCTTTATCAATGTGGGGTTGATGTCCTTGAATCTGACCAACTTGGAAGGTTGAGTATGACTATTCAGGGAATTAAGGAAAGAGATAAAACTGTTCTAAATCTTGCTCAAAATCTTAAAATCCCGATCATGTGTTGCATGGGGGGAGGGTATTCAAAGCGGGTAAGTCAAATCGTGGAAGCGCATGCTCAAGTGTTCAGATTGGCGCAGGAAATGTATTTTTGAAATCTTTAACTCAATTTAACCAGACCATATTAGAGGCTGCCTTGCAGATTCAATACTTTCTTTATATTTGCGCCCTTGTCATCTATAACATCATAAAAAGTGAAAAAAGGACTTAAACTAATCGGTGTACTTGGCCTTGCTACAGTACTTTTCTATGGCTGTGATAAAAAAACCGCTGCCACTTCTGAAGGTGAAACTTCCACTGTACTTGCTCAAGACGGTGAACTTAAGATTGCATTTGTTTACACCGACAGTGTGATCAATAAATTTGAGTATTTCAAAAAGAAGTCAGCAGAAATCACCGAAAAAGGGAAAAAATTTGAAGGTGACCTTCAAAGCAGAGCAAGAGGGTTTGAGCAGGAAGTTGCAAACTTCGAACAGTCTTCCTCTACTATGACAATGAACCAAGCAAGAGCCAAACAAGAAGAATTGGTGAAAAAGGAGCAGAACCTGGTTACCTATCGAGATAATTTGATGAGAGAGCTTTCAGCTGATGAGTCTGGTTTATACAGTGAGGTTTACGATCAGGTTCAGAATTATATGAAAGACTATGCAACGACAAATAATCTGGATGTAATACTTAGCTATACACGTGGGGGTGCAGTTTGGTACGCAACGGATGCGATTGATGTGACAGCTTCTGTGATCGATGGATTGAACAAGCAATTCAACGCTGCTCCGGCAGATACAGCAACAAAAAAATAATCTCTTTAATGATTTCTAAGTATTGAAACCCGGATTTACTCCGGGTTTTTTTGTGGAAAAAAATTGGGTAATTTTGCGCCCCTAGAAACTAACGAACCAATGAAAATCACTGAATTTTTAAAACACAACTATCGTCACTTCAATGCTGCGGCATTAATTGATGCTGCTGAAGGATACAAGGCACATTTGGATAATAATGGTAAAATGATGGTCACTTTGGCCGGTGCCATGTCCACTGCCGAATTGGGTATTTCGCTTGCTGAAATGATCCGTCAGGATAAAGTACAGATCATCACTTGTACCGGTGCCAATCTTGAAGAGGATGTTTTTAACCTGGTTGCGCATGATTATTATGAGCGAATTCCTAATTACCGTGACTTGACGCCGGCTCAGGAGCAAGATCTTCTGGAAAGACATATGAATCGGGTCACTGACACATGTATTCCTGAAATGGAAGCAATGCGTCGGATCGAAGATGTGATTCTTGAGGAGTGGGTAAGAGCAGATCAGGCTGGAGAGGCGTTTTTCCCGCATCAGTTTTTTTACAAAATCTTGCTTTCGGGCAAGTTAGATGCCTCATTCCAAATCGATCCAAAGGATAGCTGGTTGATGGAAGCTGCAAAAAGAAACCTTCCGATCATCGTTCCGGGTTGGGAAGATTCCACTTTGGGCAATATGTATTCAGGTCATGTGATTTCTGGCGATGTGAAGAATGTTCACACGGTAAGAAGCGGAATTGAGTACATGATTTTCCTTGCAGAATGGTACACTCAAAATGCTACGGTAGAAAGTACTGTAGGATTTTTTCAAATTGGCGGGGGAATTGCAGGTGACTTCCCTATCTGCGTCGTACCGATGTTGCACCAGGATTTGCAAAGAACAAATGTTCCTCTTTGGGGATACTTCTGTCAAATTTCTGATTCTACTACTTCTTATGGGTCTTATTCCGGAGCAGTTCCAAATGAAAAAATCACTTGGGGCAAATTGGGAATAAACACTCCGAAATATATAATAGAGTCTGATGCAACAATAGTGGCGCCGCTGATTTTCGCCATTGTGTTGGATCAATAATTATGAAAAAAATAAGAATCATGAGTTTTGGAGCAAGCAGCGTTATGCTGTTTGCTCTTTCTTTTTTTCTGAGCGCTCAGGCTCAAAATCTCAAATCGCTTTCCGGAGCAAATAGTCCGCAAGACGATACAAATCCTGTCTGGATCGGGAATAATACACTTTTATTCACAAGAGCTTTTCACCCTTCGAATGAAGGAGGAGCCATGGATTCAGGTGATATTTGGATGACCAAAAAATCAGAATCCGGTGAATGGGAGGCAGCAGTGCACAGACCGGATTTGAGTACAAAAGGATACGATTTTGTACTGGGCCTTGAAGATGGACTCACTCTTTTGGTATACCACAAGGAAATCGGCAAAGTTGGGATTTACCAGTATTCTAAGTTTGGAAACGATTGGAACTTTTTGCGCCCAATCAATATGCCTGGATTGGAAGGTTTTGAAGGTCCTGTCACTGGTAGAGTAGCATCAGGAGGTAAGTTGATTTTCCTTTCGGGAAAGGGAAAAGGCACCATTGGGAATGAAGATATTTACTTGAGCGAAAAATCAGGAACGCTGGATTGGTCAACTCCCGCAAACCTCGGAGCCGCCATCAATACCAAAGGCCAGGAAATGGGTCCTTATTACGATGTAATTACCCAGCAATTATATTTTTCTTCCAACATGCAAGTAGGGGCAAACGGAAAAGACATTTTCATTAGCAAGAAAATGGGTGATGACTGGAACTCTTGGAGTCTTCCTGTAAAATGGGAGCAAATTAGTTCCGCAGGATCAGATGTATCCCTGACATTTTTGGATAAGGATAATGTTGTTTGGACAAGTACTCAAAATAGCGATGGATATGCGGATCTGCTCACTTTTGCAGTAGTCACGCCTTTGATTATTCCACAGGAATTTGTTCCTACTCAACCCGTTGCTGCACCTGTAGTTCCTGCTCCTGTAGTTCTTGCTCCTGTAGTACCTGTAGTTGAAAAACCTACCCAACAGATATCGGAACCAAAGCCAATCTATCCTATGGTTTCGATTGGGAAACCTGAAATTAGCTTCCCAAAAGAGGAAGTCATTGAAGCAGAAAAGCCTATTTCTTGGATCGTGATAGATTCAAAGACCAAAGTTGGAATTGAGTATAGTCTCATCTGGGAAGCTTCAGGTAATCAGATCGAGTCCGGTTCTGATCAGCTAGTTTTGCTTTCTGATTTAACCAAATCAGGAGTTCAGGAGATTAAAGTTTTATCTCAAGGATATTTCCCTAAAGTTTTGTCTGTCAATGAAATAAATAGAACAGAATCAACAGAAGTTTTGATGGTTAAGGCTGAACCGGGAAGTTCTGTTTTGTTGGATAATGTAGCTTTCGCAAGAGGAACTGCAGAGCTTGAAGGGGAACAATCCAAAGCCAGTCTGATTGAATTAGCAGCTTTTCTGAAAGAGAATCCAACTGTAAAAATTCGAATCAGCGGCCATACAGATAACGCCGGAGACCCCGGACTCAACAAAGCACTTTCTCTTCAAAGGGCAGGAAGTATCCGAAAATTCCTCATCGAGCAAGGTGTGCCCGCAGATAATCTCCGAACATCAGGATGGGGAGGAACCAAACCCATAGCCTCTAATTCAACTGAGGAAGGAAGAATCAAAAATCGAAGGGTTGAGATTCAAGTAGAGAAATAAAAAAAGGGCTTTGAGTGATTTCAAAGCCCTTTTTACTTTTAGAGGGAATAGTTTCCTCTGTATTCCCGCTTCACGAATTGGTTTGCCGGGTCAAAGTTGGTCACTTTCATGTTTGGTCCATCCCAAACCAATTTGATTCCTCTTCCCGGATAATCATATTGGTTGTTTCCGCCTTCTCTCGGGATCCTGTAATCATAGCTTCGTATTGCGAGATTGCCCATCAAGACTGATTCGGTCAATGGACCGGCAACAGAGAATGGTGAACTTAGATTCTTAAATTCTGGTGATCCATGTCCGGCAATACAAGCTTCCACCCAGTTGTTGTAATGTCCACGATCTCCACCAGGTACGCGATAAAGAGTCTGGGGTACTGTAATATCTTTTGTTCTTGAAGTTGGAAGCAATTGCGGGTTTACACCGTAAGTGGAGCACATGATTTTCCCTTTGGTGCCTTCGATGATGACTCCGTTTCCTCCGTCTCCCATAATCTCATTTGGTTCAAGTTCTTCAGGACGTGTCGGCTGAATCCCGCCATCCATCCAATGAAACTCTAGGTCTTCTTTGCCAGGCCTGTCGAATCTCAACGTGATGTGAGATGAAGGAGGGCAGCTTTCAGGGAAATATCCACGGCTAAACTCACCAACATAAACAGATCCAACTGAGCATTCGGCTGATTTAGGATATCCAAGTTCCAAAACCCGGAAAGGAGGCTCCATAATATGACAAGCCATATCCCCAAGCGCGCCTGTGCCATAATCCCACCAACCTCTCCAATTGAATGGAACAAGATTTCCCACGTAATCTTTTTGAGGAGCTGTACCCAGCCAAAGGTCCCAATCCAAATCAGCTGGCGGAGCTATAGGGGTTTTGGGCCATTCGATTCCCTGTGGCCAAACCGGGCGATTTGTCCAAGTGTAAACTTTTGTTGCATCTCCAATCAATCCTGCCTGATACCATTCAATCATTTGGCGAACCCCATCTCCTGATGATCCCTGATTACCCATTTGAGTCACTACTTTGTATTTTTCTGCAGCTTCAGTGAGCATTCTCGCCTCGTAAATATCATGAGAAAGAGGCTTTTGAACATAGACATGCTTTCCCATTTTCATTGCCATCATGGCTGCTACTGCATGCTGATGATCCGGCGTAGAAACTGTCACAGCATCGATATTTCCTGCTTCTTTCTCCAGCATGACCCTGAAATCTTTGTAGTATTTTGCATTTGGATGCTCGTCACGGCTCTTTTTTGCACGGGTATCATCTACATCGCAAAGTGCAACCATATCTACTTTTCCACTTCGGAATACTCCGCTCACATCACTATATCCCATACCTCCCACACCAATTCCTGCAACTCTCAGTTTATCACTAGGAGCTATAAATCCCGGACCGCCCAGGACATGTCTTGGAACTATAAAAAAGCCGGATGCTACCAGTGCGGAGGACTTAATAAAATTTCTTCGGGAGTTTCCTGAATTGGAATCTTTTCTTTTCATGTTGTTTCAGGTTGATTAACTAATTCGGTTCAAATTATTAAAATCAGATTAGACTTTGGTCAGGTAAGCTGAAAAATTGACAGACAGGCATTGAAGTATTCAGCAGTTTTAACCGATGTTTTTATGGTTGAACCCGTTGTTCTTTGTTCAATTCTCAGTTTAACGATAAAATAGATTAGATGAAAACAGATTGTTAAAAATTTACATTAAGTTTATCCCAAATTCATAACCTATGAAAAAATCATTTTGGTCAATTGCATTAGTTTCAGCTCTTGCTCTAGGCTCTTGTCAAGCCCCTGTTCCTAGTCTTGATGAAGCGGGAATAATACCTTTTCCAGCCTCTTTGGAAGCAGGAAGCGGAAGTTTTACTCTCCAATCCGAATCTGGAATAAAAGTGACCGGTGAGGGTGAAGAACTTGAAACTTTAGGAGAATATCTGGCTACCAAACTTCGTCCTGCAACAGGTTTTGTTTTGCCTGTATCAAGAGAGTCTGGAGATATTAACCTTGAAATGACGAGTGGTGGTGCTCCTGATTCATATGAATTGGAGATTTCCGAAAACGGAGTAAAAATTACTGCATCTTCAGGATCCGGGTTGTTTTACGGTATTCAGACATTGGTTCAGATTTTTCCTGTGGAAATCGAAAATGAATCTTTGGTAGATATGTCTTGGAGAATACCTCAGGGTAAAATTTTGGATATACCCGAATACGAATATAGAGGTTCGATGCTCGATGTAGCCAGACATTTTATTTCAGTGGAAGATGTTAAACATTACATCGATCAGATGGCAGGTTTGAAATTAAACTACTTGCATTTGCACCTCACAGACGATCAGGGCTGGAGAATTGAGATAAAATCCTGGCCAAAACTGACTGAGATCGGTGGAAGCACTGCAGTTGGTGGCGGAGAAGGGGGTTTTTACACTCAAGAGCAATACAAAGATATCGTGGCTTACGCAGCCCAGAATTATATCACAATTGTACCGGAAGTCGATATGCCTGGTCACACCAATGCTGTTTTGGCTTCATATGCAGAGCTCAATCCGGGAGTAAACCTTCCAAATGGAAAAACTGATTCTCTAAACAAGGCACCCTTGGATTATAAGATGCCTACAACCAATCCTCAGGCTGCAGAGCTTTACACAGGAATTGAAGTTGGATTTAGCACTTTCTCGACAGAATTAGAACTTACCTATCAGTTTGTTGATGATGTCGTAAGAGAGATTTCTGAGATCACACCTGGTCCATATTTCCACATCGGTGGAGACGAATCTCATGTGACTGAAAAAGATGACTACATCTATTTCATCGAGCGCGTACAAGACATCGTAGTAAAATACGGAAAGACAAATGTTGGCTGGGATGAAGTGGCTACCGCCAAATTACTTCCAGGTTCAATTGCTCAATTCTGGGCGGTTGAAGAAAATGCCAAACTAGCCAAAGACCAAGGAAATAAAGTATTGATGTCTCCGGCAAAAAAAGCCTATTTGGACATGCAATACGATTCGACTTCAAGAATCGGTCAGCATTGGGCTGCGTATGTCGAATTAGACTCAGCTTACCTTTGGAATCCTGAATCCTATGCTCCCGGTGTGGGAAAAGCCGATATCCTTGGTGTTGAGGCTCCTCTTTGGACAGAAACTGTTACCAATAGAGCTGATATCGAGTACCTGACTTTTCCTCGACTTCCGGCTATTGCTGAAGTTGCCTGGACCAAGACTGATAGAAAAGATTGGGAAAGCTTTAGAAAGAGAATTGCCCAGCATGGTAAGCGTTGGGATATCAATGGAATAGGATTCTATAAATCACCAAAAGTAGACTGGTAATCCTTAATTAATTTAATTCAAGCTCGGATAGCCTAAACACTGTCCGGGCTTTTTGTTTTTTATTGAAAATCCAAACTTTGATTTTGGATAAAATGGACCTATTATCGGAGATTAATTGAAGCCTGAACTCAGGTAAATTCTATATTGAAATTGACTCATGGGAGATGTTATTATTGCTTTTAGCAATTGGATTTGGGGTCCGCCGATTTTGGTTTTATTGCTGGGAGGCGGAACCTATTTTTTGATTCATTCGAGGTTTGTACCGGTCACTAAAATTGGGCACGCGATTAAATTGCTAAGAGGGAAATACGATGATAGTATGGTTCCCGGGCAGATTTCTTCCGTTCAGGCGCTGATGGCCGCGATTGCGGCAACGGTTGGTTTGGGGAATATTTCAGGAGTTGCCATTGCAATAAATATGGGTGGTCCAGGGGCTATATTCTGGATGTGGGTAGCAGCTTTTGTCGGAATGGCAACCAAGTTTTATACCTGCAGTTTGGCTATTATGTATCGGGGAAAGGACAGTTCGGGTGAAATCCAGGGAGGCCCCATGTATGTGATTGAATATGGGATGGGGAAGAAATGGAAGTTCCTTTCAATCCTTTTTTGTGTGGCTGGAATCTTGGGTTTGCTGGCAATATTCACAGCAAATCAGCTTACAGCTGTGATTCAGGAAGTAATGATTCAGCCGGAGACAGATGCAGAGGATATAAGAAATCGCTGGATAATAGGTATTGGGATTATGCTTGTCACATCTGTTGTGATTTTGGGTGGTATTCAGAGGATCGCTTCTGTCGCTTCTAAGATGGTTCCGTTTATGGTTGCAATTTACTTTGCCACGGTCATGTACATTGTTTTCAAATACATCGGGCAAGTTCCTGAAATGCTAATGACAATTGTTGTAGATGCATTTACAGGAAATGCTGTGATGGGAGGCGCTGTCGGAGCCGTGATTATTACTGGGGCTAGAAGAGCTGCTTTTTCCAATGAAGCAGGCATTGGTACAGCACCCATGGTTCATGGAGCATCTAAAAATAATGAACCAATCAGGGAAGGTTTGATTGCGATGTTGGGTCCATTTATAGATACAATAGTCGTTTGTACTTTGACGGCGTTGGTAATCTTATTGACCGGGGTTTGGCAAAACTCCCAAAATGATGGAGTGAAGCTTACTCTTGAAGCATTTGAGATGGCAATTCCTTTTTATGGAAAATACCTACTTATGCTTTCAGTATTGGTATTTGCACTTTCTACTATTTTCACTTATTCCTATTATGGTCATAAGTGCACCAATTATTTGTTTGGTGCCGATAAAGCTAATTATTACAACTATTTCTATTTGATCACAATTGTACTTGGTGCAGTCGCTTCATTGGAGGTTGTTATCAGCTTTGTGGATGCGATGTATGCAATCATGGCGATTCCAACGATTTTCTCAACACTCTATCTTTCATCCAAAGTGAGAGTTGCTTCCAAGGATTACTTTGCCAGAATGAAAAATGCATAAATGATGAAGATTCTGATTTCTCCCAATGCATTTAAAGGAACAATGAGTGCAACTGAAGCCGGCGAAATCATTGAAAGTTTTCTAAAAGAATCTTTTCCTGAATTTCAGACGAAAATGATCCCGATTGCTGATGGGGGAGATGGCACGTGTGAATTGCTGGCCAAAGCCCTTGGTTTAAAGCAAATCTCTACCTGGACTTTAGATCCTTTTGGCAGACCTGTTCTAGGGACGTTTGGCTGGGATATCAGCTCAAAAAAAGCTTTTATTGATGTGTCAACAGCTTCAGGAATTGGATTGATCGGAAATGAAGAAAAAGATCCCTTTGTAGCTTCAACTTTTGGAACGGGGCTTTTGATAAAAAAAGCAGTTGAAGAAGGTGCAGAGGAAATCATTCTAGGTCTTGGAGGAAGTGCTACGATTGATTTGGGAATTGGTATTCTTGCTGCCTTAGGGATCATTTTTTTAGATGAGAAAGGTCGGGAGCTAACTCTTTTTACACCAGATTACCTGAGTCGAATCCGCCATATTCAACGCCCTCCAAAGCTTCCAAAAATCAGATTTACTTGTCTTTGCGATGTGAGAAATACTTTTTTGGGAAGAAATGGAGCCATTCCGGTCTTTGGTCCTCAGAAAGGATTGAAAGAATCAGAATTCGATTTGTATGAAATAACATGCGAGCGATTAATCAAAATGATTTTCTCCAAAGTGAAAATGACTTTCGTAGACCAAGCTGGGTTTGGCGCGGCAGGAGGGATTGCACTTGGACTTTCCTCTTTTTTTCCATTGGAAATTGAATTTGGAGCTTCTTATTTTTTCGATAAAATAAACCTTCAAAAAGAGGTTAATTGGGCTGATATAGTGATTACTGGGGAGGGGAGATATGACTCACAATCGAATGAAGGTAAAGCCTGCTTTGAGTTATTGCAACTTGCTAGAAATCAGCAAAAAAAGTCTATTTTAATTACGTCAGGGAAAGAAGCATTTCAAGCTGGATTTGATGAGGTATTTGTTTTACCAGATCTTGATTTTTCTGATTCTGAATACAAAGCAAAAGCCCGGGAAAATCTTCTCGGGCTTCTGAAATCGGAATTAAAAGCGATTTTGAATGAAAAAGACTAAACTCTTGAGTAATCGCCTTTCCAATTTTTGATACTCATTTTGATTTCTTTATTGCTAAGCTTTTTGCTGATGGCTTGATCCATCAAAGTCAATAGTTCATCATCTCCAGCAAATCGTAAAGCAATTATTTGGCTGGCTCTTAAATCCTTCTCTTTCTCATAAAATGATTTTCCGGTAAGGTGAAAATATCGTTGGCGCATTTCCATCAGGATAATCCGATTTTGATTCTTCAGTGCATAAGTCCTTCCCAATAGGGGCAAGAGCACGATAATCAATGCAAGAATCAAGAAATAAATGCTTTCTGAAGTGGATTCGCTTGATTCGAAGTTTGAAATATTAACAGTCCAACCGAGAAAAATTAGTGTTAATGGAGTTACTATGAAATGGTGAAAAGGAAAATAACGGGCGTGATTTTTAAAATTCTGTGTTTTCATGAAGTTATGGACAAAAAAAAAAGGAGGTTTTACCTCCCTTTTAAATTATTGAAAATATCAATGTTCAGCTTTCTTCTTTTTGAAAGTGGATCTCGCATTTATTGCCGAAAGTCCTGCTACCAAACCAACTACGATACAAACTATCAAAAGGAAGGTTTGTGCTCCAGGAGCTAAAGGTGAAGTGAAAACATCTAATAGTATCATATGAATAAGGTTGTGATTCAAAATAGTGCCCGAAGATAAAATCAAAGCATCAGAATACCAAGAAGCTTTCACTTCGAGCTATGCTTTTACCAGACTTTAATCTAAATCGTCAACAATATCATCATCAAGATCGTCGAGATCATCCTCGTCAAAATCCAGGATACCTTCGTCTATGAGCTCGCTGTCTTCTTCAAGATCATACTCATCCTCAAACTCGGCTCCGAAATCATCCTCTTCTTCGATGTCGTCAATTTCTTCGAAATCTTCTTCAAAATCCTCCATGGTAGTATTTGATAGGGGTTTTTAATGATTGTACTTCACGAAATAAAGAAAAAAACAATTAGCTAAATACAGCTACCTCTAATTTTTTTTCTTCAGTTGGATAACTGATTTCCGGATTTAGACTTAGCCAATTATCTCTCAATAATTTAGCCCAATTTTGCATATAAAGCATTACATCTTCCTTGGAATTTTTGGATAGTTTATCTCGATATTCTTTTGGAATAGTGGCTAAAATTTCCGGATCAGAAAGTCTTTCTAAATGGGATAAATCCTGGAGAGTTAGTCCAAAGTCCATCATTTTCTGAATCATCAAATCCATGGGGTATCCACTTGTCGGACAAAACTCAAGAATTTGGTCATTCCAATCTCCAGATCGTTGCATGGCATAGCTGTGAATTTCTGCTTTGCTTAATTTGGTCAGTTCTTGGGCTAGGTTTCCACAATTACATGCTCCCATGTGCCCCCATTGGTAAGGTGCGCCTTTGGAGAGTTTTACAATAGTATTTTCTATTGCAGCGATCAATTCAGGATTTGGTCTTGCCATTAGTTTTTCAATTTCAATTGAGAACTAATTTCGGAATCAAGAGTTTGGAAAAAAATGGTTTTAAAAAATCTAATCTGAATTCTTGATTAGTGGAAAATGCTTTGAATATATTTTTTAATAAGGGGCTTTGACAAATATTCCTTTACAATCTGATATTTACTTGCTTTTGAAATGTCCCTTTCATCCACTGAACTGGACAATATGTAGATTTCTGCCTCATTCTTTGCTGTATCAAAAAGATCCAGAAAATCCCAACCTGTCATTTCAGGCATATTCAGGTCCAAAAACAAGTAATTAGGCTTGATGTCATAGATTTCCTGTAAAGCAATTTTGGCGCTTTGGTACTTAAAAAACTTACAGGGTTCTTTCACATTTTTAGATATAAGCTTTTCAGTTACAAAAGTACTGATTGGGTCATCATCTATAAGAACTATTGTTAACATCAAAATGCAATATTATGCGCCTGAAATACATTAATACTGTTACAAAAGTAACGGTTATGAATCAAAAGACAAATTTTCGGCCAAGTTTGATTTTGATTTCAAAAAATATTAAAAAAGAGGGCGAAACTTCTCTTTTCCTGAAAGTAAATCGAAGAACATCAGGAAATCCGAAGCCAAACTGAAAAGGGGATATTGAAAGGTTGCAGGCTTGTTTTTTTCAAAAAAGTAATGGCCCACCCAAGCAAATCCATATCCCACAAAAGGGATGGAAATCAAAAGCCAATAATTCGAAAGCCAAATTGAAGCAAAAAGAATAATGAACAATAGTCCTGTGCCGATGAAATGAAGTACTCTGCAAGTCGGATTCTGATGCTCTTTGAGATAATAAGGATAAAATTCTTTTAGAGTTTGATATCGCTTTTCCATTTTGGGTTTAGTTAGAGTGTTTTGTAAACATCTTCCAGAAATCTGGATAAAATTTTGTCTGTAGTTTTAAGGACTATTTTTCCTTTTGTTTTTTCACTAGTTACTTCGGTAACTCCCGTAAGTGTCATAATCATTTTGTCCTCAATCGGATCAATGAAATCTATAATTACCTGGACCAATTCATAGCTGCTAGTATTGGAGGAATTTCTTTGATATGGGCCATACGGATTATAAACCCATGGATCCCAAACTCTATATCCCCAAAGCGGATATGTGTTCAGGTTATTACTCACTTTTCTCTCACGTAAATCTTCATTGGAAGTATACCGAATTACTAAGTCAGGTGCAGTTTTATCATAAACAAATCCTTGTGCTTCCAAAGCTTCTTGAATATGAATTTGAACTTGTTGATCCAAAAACTGGGATGAAAAGCCTTGCATTCCAATTTCCTGATTAATGATCACGAAAGACTTATAAGTTTTTGAAGATGAGATTTCGGTGTTTTCTTTAAAAATCTCAATTGAACTGCAAGAGAATTGAATCAGTAGTGTGAAGGCAATGAGAATTTTGGGTATTCTAACTTTCATAATTTTTGAAATGATTTGTTTGGTCTCTTCCGAACGATACCTTCTTCGAAAAGTTAAAAATTTAAAGTGTAAACGAAAAAATAGAAAGGATTATTCAAGAATGCGTGACCACCTTGAGTTTCAAATGCTATTTTTGGGCAAAATTTAAAAAATGAGCAAACCGGATTTTGATGATATCTACATGGAGTTGGCAGTTAATTTGGCCAAAAGATCTCATTGCATAAAAAAACATGTAGGTGCAGTTTTGACTAAAGACACAAGAATAATCTCAATCGGATATAATGGACCTCCAGCCGGAACTCATAATTGTGATGTGGAATTTCCGGAGCATGGTTGTGCCCGCGATAGTAAGGGAAGTTGTTCTTTGGCGCTGCATGCAGAACAAAATGCGATTCTTTACGCTGTAAAAAATAATACCTCGGTTGATGGTTCGACTCTTTATGTGACGTTGGCACCTTGTCTTGCATGCGCCAGAATCATCTTTTCAATGGGTATCTCAAAGGTCGTTTTCCTCTTTTCCTATGCCGAATACAAAGGAATCGGATCGGATGAGGGAGTTGATTTCCTCAGGAAGTTTGGAGTACGAGTAGATAAATATGAAAAATTAATAGAGGTGAAAGATGCCTTGATTTAAAGGAAATTGACCTCTGGATGCAGGTTTATCTCAAACTTGTCAAATACTGATCGTTGAATTTTTATAGACAAATCTCGAATTGCAGCTCCGTCACCATTTCCATAATTGACTAGTACGAGCGGCTGATTTTCATGCACGCCCACTTCACCAAACCTTTTCCCTTTCCAGCCGCATTGCTCGATTAGCCAAGCGGCGGGCACTTTTACTCCTTCTTCATTTGGGTAACCCGGAATACCAGGAAATTCAGTTTTTAGCCTTTCGAACTCTTCGATCGAAATTGTCGGATTTTTAAAGAATGACCCTGCGTTCCCGATTTGTTTGGGATCTGGAAGCTTGGATTGCCGGATTTCAATGACAGCCTCACTTACCGATTTTATAGTGGGTGTTTCAATGTTATGCTTGGCCAGGGTTTCTTTAATCGCTCCATATTCCAATTTTAACTTTGGCACCTTATCAAGTTTAAAAGTCACACAAAGAATGATGTACAAGCCTTTTAGCTCATTTTTAAACACGCTCTCACGATATCCAAATCTGCATTGATTGGCTTCAAACTCTTCAATTTCATAAGTCAACCGATTAAGTGCCTTCAGGCTATGGAAGACATCTTTGATCTCGACTCCGTATGCGCCAATATTTTGCATGGGAGATGCTCCGACTGTTCCCGGGATTAAGGATAGATTTTCTAATCCAGCCCAATTATTTTCAATAGCGAAAAGAACCAAATCATGCCATTGTTCTCCGGCACCTACTTCCACCCAGACGTGCTCATTTGATTCCCAGTCCGGATTTATTCCTTTGATTTCGATTTTGATGACAAGTGCATCAAGATCCTGAGTTAATAAGATGTTGCTTCCGCCACCCAAAATCAGAATTATCAGATCTTGCTCATTTCCCCATTGAAGTGCCTCAATAAGCTCAGATGAACTCTTTACCACAACAAAAAATCTGGCTTTTTTATCAATTCCAAATGTGTTGTAAGGCTTGAGTGAAATGTTTTCTTGTATATTCATGAACAGTGGCTTGAAATACGAAATAAGCAAGATTTTATCCCATTCTGAAATAGAATTCAATTTCCTTCATGAGAGAATTGTCAATCAATGGCGTTCGGGTGCGACCCGGGCAATCAGTCAACATAGAAATTCCAATTGCCAAATTGCCATCACACACCCTTATTGATCTTCCTATTTTTATACGCAGATCCCAAGAAGAAGGTCCGGTTGTATTGATCAGCGGGGGAGTCCACGGTGACGAAATCAACGGAATTGTCACAGCAAGACGACTTTTGGAAGAAATGGATCAAGGTTGGAGCTTGCTTCGTGGCACTTTGATTTTTATCCCACTCATGAATATTTATGGGTTTCTTTCCAACAGTCGCACCTTCCCGGATGGAAGAGATCTCAATAGGAGCTTTCCCGGAAGTAAAAAAGGATCGCTTGCATCAAGAATCGCTTTCATTATAAACGAAGAAATCATCCCGCAAATTGATTATGGAATTGACTTTCACACGGGTGGAAGGATGCTCTCCAATCATCCACAGGTTCGCGTGGATTTTAAGGATAAAGTTGGGCTGGATTTGGCAAAATCTTTCGGGACTCACTTTATCGTTAATTCAAAACACATTGAAAAATCTTTCAGAAAGACAGCTTTCAAAGCCAGAAAACATATCCTTGTATACGAAGGAGGTGAATCCATGAGAGTGGATGATTTTGCGATTGAAGAAGGTGTGCAGGGAACAAAGCGATTGCTTCACAGCCTCGGAATGTTGGGAAACAGTACCAAGGCAATTGAAAGTACCATTCTCAAAGAAAGCAATTGGGTTCGTGCCAAAGCCTCCGGGATTTTCAACTCAAGCGTAAAACTTGGTGAGTCTGTCAAAAAAGGTCAAATCATGGCCGAAATCTCGGATCCCTACGGACAAGTGAAAATTGAAGTGAAATCGCCAACCAACGGTCATGTGATAGGAATCAATAATCTTCCCGTCATCAACGTGGGAGATGCGTTGGTTCATATCGGTAAGGAATAGAATCATTAAAATCCCAATAGCCCAAAATCAAAAAAGCACCGGTTTTATGCCGGTGCTTTCTCATTTTAAAATTTAATTTTTAGCTAAAATATCGCTTCAATCCTTCCAATTTTTCCATCAGTTCGTTTTCAGTTCTTCGGTAATCTGCAGGGTTTGAAAGCGGGGTATGAACCGAGAAATAATATTTGATTTTAGGTTCTGTGCCGGAGGGTCTTGCGGAGATTTTACTTCCATCAGCAAGGTAGAATTGCATCACGTTTGACTTATCCATCTTGAGCTTTTCCGTCTTGCCAGTAGCAGGATAAGTGATCGTACTTTCTTTTACGTCCACGATTTTTTCTACTTCCACGCCATTCATGGATTTTGGAGGATTTAATCTGAAGTCCATCATCAAAGCCTGGATCTGCTCTGCACCGTCTTTTCCTTTTTTGGTCACTGAGATCAGAGATTCTTTGTAAAATTCAAACTTTCCGTAAATCTCAGCCAACACATCAAAAACTGTTTTACCCTGGGTTTTATAATAAGCAACCAATTCCGCCACCATTGCACAGGCACTTACTCCGTCTTTATCTCGAACAAAATCTCCGATCAGATAGCCATAAGATTCCTCGCCTCCAGCTATGAAAGTTTCTTTTCCTTCCAAATCACGGATGATTGCAGCGATGTTTTTGAATCCTGTAAGTACTGAGAAACATTTCACTCCAAATCCTTTCGCGATTTCATCAATCAATTCAGTAGTCACGATAGTATTAACCATGAATTGCTTTCCGTCTAGTTTTCCGGATTCTTTCCATCTGCTTAGCAGATAATAGGTGAGGAGTGTCCCGGTTTGGTTTCCGTTCAAAAGCTCAAATTCACCAGAGCCGTTTGGTACAGCAGCGGCATATCGATCTCCATCCGGATCACAAGCTAATACCAATTCAGCCCCAACTTCTTTTCCAAGTTTCAAAGAGAGTGTCAAAGCTTCAGCTTCCTCAGGATTTGGGTAAATCACAGTTGGAAAATTACCATCTGGTTCGGCTTGCTCTTTTACAATGTTTATGTTTTCGAATCCAAATGCTTTCAAACCTGCAGGGACCATTTTTCCGGAGGCACCATGAATCGGAGAGAAGACGATCGGCATGCTTTTATTCGCTTGAATTGCAGCCGGAGAAAGACTGAGTGCTTTCACCTTTTCCAAGTAAATCGCATCAAAATTTTCCTCAATGTAATGGAACAATGAATCGTTTTTATTCCAATTCACCTGATCAAACGAAGTGATCTTTTGCACTTCCTTGATGATGTTGGTATCGTGAGGAGCGACTACTTGAGCTCCATCGTCCCAATAAGCTTTGTAGCCATTGTATTCTTTCGGATTGTGGGAAGCGGTGATCATTACGCCGCTTTTGCAACCAAAATGTCTCACTGCGAAAGAAAGCATTGGAGTAGGTCTCATGTCCCGGAAGTAATATACTTTGATTCCGTTTGCTGTAAACACATTAGCTGTGGTGGTGGCAAACAACGTGTTATTTATCCGGCAATCATGCGTGATCGCAACGCTGATTTCTTCTCCGGGAAAGCATTTCAGCAGGTAATTTGCAAGGCCTTGGGTCGCCATTCCGATCGTATAGACATTCATGCGATTGGTGCCGACACCCATCAAACCTCGTAATCCGCCTGTTCCAAATTCCAGGTCCTGGTAAAAAGAATCAACCAATTCGGTGGGGTTTTCGGATATCAGCTTTTTGATGCTTGCTTTTGTATCCTGGTCTATGTTTCCGTCAAGCCAGCTTTGGGCTTTAATAAGAATTGAAGGGTCTATCGAACTCATTTGGGTTAAAAATTTCAGTGTGGTTCTAAGATATAGAAAATGTGAAAAAATGCCATTCTAAATCGAAAATTGATCCAGCTTTGAAGTGATTTTATAAGGGTTATTCATGGTTCTATGACTGAATTTTCCAATGATTTGATTAGCGGGTTTTTTTAGCTTTGGATTAGACATATTTTGATATTCCAATAGCCCAAGATTTGGACTTTGTTTTATTTGATATTCATATTACTTCTTACATTTTGATTTAGTTTTCATTCCTAACAATCTCCCAAAATTCATTCACTATGAAACATCTCCTGATTGCAGTATTTCTAGGTTTTTTAATTCTGAACTCGGTTCAATCCCAAACTTTGAAAACCCAATGGGCTGATCAGGTAAATCCTGAATTGCCACTCAACGAATATCCGAGACCTCAAATGGTGAGAGGCTCCTGGCAAAACCTAAACGGGCAATGGAATTACGCAATACTTTCAAAAGGCAGCATTCCGGAAGCTGGTTTTCAGGGAAAAATCACTGTCCCTTTCGCAGTCGAATCTCTTCTTTCCGGTGTTCAAAAGACCGTGGGCCCGGATAATGAACTTTGGTATGAGCGAGAAATCGAACTGACTCTTGATCGCAAAAACAAAAGGACTTTACTTCATTTTGGAGCTGTGGATTGGGAAGCAGAAGTTTGGGTGAATGGAAAGAAAGCCGGAATGCATCAGGGAGGATTTGATGGTTTCAGCCTGGATATCACAGACCATTTAGAGAAAGGAAAAAGCCAGACAATCAGAGTTCGGGTTTGGGATCCTTCCGACTCAGGACCACAACCTCGCGGAAAGCAAGTAAAAGATCCAAAGGGAATATGGTATACTCCGGTAACAGGAATCTGGCAGACAGTCTGGATTGAAACTGTTCCGATGAGCCATTTCAGTTCGGTTTATTCGATGACGGATTGGGAAAATAGTGTTCAGGCTTTCTATCCTGAAGTGAGTTCTTCAGTGGAAGGCCTTGAAGTGGAAGTAAGCCTTTCGGATGAAAATGGGGTAGTGGCTTCCCGAAAATCTAGGTCTGGAGATGCAGTTCCGATTCGCCTGGAAAACCCAAAGCCTTGGTCTCCGGATTCTCCGTTTTTGTATCAGGTCAGCGTGAAGCTTTTCCAGGGGAAAAAACTATTGGATGAAGTGAGGTCTTACGCAGCTTATCGCGATATCCGAATGGGTGAAGATGCGCAAGGACATCAGCGAATGATGCTGAATGGTAAAGTTCTTTTCCAATACGGTCCGCTTGATCAGGGTTGGTGGCCTGATGGATTATACACCGCTCCGACTGAGGAAGCTTTGCTTTTTGACATTGAGAAAACTCAAGAAATGGGATTCAATATGATCCGGAAACATGTGAAAGTGGAGCCTGCTCGATGGTATTACCATGCGGATCGTTTGGGAATGCTCGTTTGGCAAGACATGCCAAGCGGTGATATGGGCAATCGATGGGAGATCCGTCCGGGTGTGATCCGTGAGGGAGTGAACAAAGTAAGGACGCCAGAAAGCGAGGAAATCTTCAAAACTGAGTGGAAGGAAATCATGAATGAGTTCAAGTTTTTTCCTTCAATTGTGGTTTGGGTTCCTTTCAATGAAGCTTGGGGACAGTTCAAAACCAAAGAAATTACTGATTTGACAAGATCACTCGATCCAAGCCGATTAATTAACAGTGCAAGCGGGGGAAATTTTGAAATGGAAGGCCCTAAAGTTGTCGGAGACATCATGGATTTGCATAATTATCCTGATCCTGTCATGCCTGATCCTGCGATTTTCGGAGATAAAAGCATCTTGGTTTTGGGAGAGTACGGAGGATTGGGATTGCCTTTGGAAGGTCATACCTGGCAACAAAAAGACAATTGGGGCTATCAGAGTTTTAAAACAAAAGAAGAACTTGAAGCTAGATACAGAAGCCTGATTGAGGATTTGCATAAGTTGATTCCAAAAGGATTGGCTGCTGCCATTTACACGCAAACCACAGACGTAGAAGTCGAGACCAACGGGCTAATGACCTATGATCGGGAAGTCATAAAGCTACCTGTTGAGACACTTTTCCAGATCCACCAGGTGCTTTACAAGAAGTAAAAGCTTATTTAATATTTGAAGAAGTGGTAGCCTCATCGACTATCACTTCTTTTTGTTTTACCCTGGAGTAATTTGATTTTGGGCTGATTCCATATCCATATCGGATGGAGATTACTTTGGTGAATTCTGCACCAAAGAAAAATATCAAGCAAGAATAAGACACCCAAATCAATACCAGGACAATTGAACCCGCAGCTCCATAAGTGGAACCCGGATCGGTAGCCCCGAAATAAATTCCCATCAAAAACTTCCCTATTACGAAGAGCAATGCAGTCAATAATGCGCCTAACCAAACTGATTTCCATCTGATATGGGCATCCGGCAGATATTTGAAAATGACTGCGAAAAGGACTGTAACTGCTCCAAAGGAAATGACGAAATCTATCAAATATGCTACTAGAAGGATAATGTTGGGGAATGATCGCAAGATCAAATCGCTCAAAACCGCCAAAGCTGTAGTGACTACGAAACTGATCAACAAGAGGAATCCCAAAACCAAAACGAAACTGAAACTGATCAGGCGATCCTTGATAAGCATTTTCCAAGTCAATTCATCCGTCAGTTTCAATTCCCAAATAGAATTGATAGAGATTTTCAAATGATAGAAAACTCCTGTAGCTCCAAAAAGTAAAGTTGCGATTCCCAAAATGGTGGAAATCGTGGATTTTCCACTGTATTGAGTATTGATGATGATTTGGCGAAGGTATTCGGCAGTATCAGCGCCAAGTGCAGCCGAGATTTGACCGGTAAGTTTTCCGGTTACGATGTCTACTCCCCATATCGCCCCAACTGTATTAATCAGGATTATCAACAGCGCAGGAAGGGATAGAACCGCGTAATAGGCTACAATGGCACTCATACGAAACGGATCTTCCTCGTTCCACCTTTTGTATGTGACAACAAGTAATGCAGGGAGATCGGATATTTTAAATCTTGTAGGTACTATTTCCATTTTGAATTTGTGAGTTTGAGGAAATTTCAGAACAGGATTTAACTGCTCATTTGAATTTTTAATCAACCTGTGTGAATGAAAAAATGATACCGTGCTTTTAGAATTCAATTTCAAAAAGCTTTTTGTTTTAGGAATGGCAGGAATTGGAAGATTCTGTTAGTTGAAAAGATCATTCTCTTGAATAAACTTGATCCTTTTTTGAAGAGGGGAAAATTCTTTTGTTTCAAGTTTGGGAAACTGAGTTTTGGTAAAAATCTGATCAAAGCTCAGAAATATCTCTTTTGAGCGAAATGACGAACAATTCAAGTGGATCGAAATAAAAATTCTGATTCAGAAATCAAACTCAAATTGCCAAGATTATTTCATTAACTGTTTACATTTAAAAACTTGGGATTCAATTCTGATGACACTCTTCAATTTCAATTTTGAAAGATTCTTGATCCCGAATTGACCATTTTATTTCCCGAATCGTGACTGAAAATGGAACAAAAAAGCCGGCTCATCACCGGCTGTAACTTTAGAGATTACCTCTCAATTCCTGCTCTCGCTCGATTGCTTCGAAAAGCGCTTTGAAGTTTCCTTTTCCGAAGGACTTGGCTCCTTTTCTTTGAATGATCTCGAAAAACAATGTGGGCCGATCTTGTACAGGTTTGGTGAAAATCTGAAGGAGATATCCTTCTTCATCCCGGTCGACCAGAATATTCATGTTTTTCAAAGGCTCCAGTTCTTCATCGATCTTTCCGACCCGATCCAGCAAATCATCGTAATAAGATGCCGGAACTTCCAGAAACTCGACTCCTCTGCGTCTTAATTCAGAAACGGTTTGCACAATATTATCCGTTGCAATCGCCATATGCTGAACACCAGGACCTCCGTAAAAGTCCAGGTATTCCTCAATCTGAGATTTCTTTTTGCCTTCGGCAGGTTCGTTGATTGGGAATTTGATGTAGCCATTTCCGTTCGAAACTACTTTACTCATCAAAGCTGAATACTCGGTCGATATGTCTTTGTCATCAAAAGTGAGCAGGAGCTTGAAACCCATTACTTTTTCGTAGAACTCAACCCAATGATCCATCTCGCCCAATTCCACATTACCAACGCAATGATCAACGTATTTCAAGCCAATTGGCTCGGCTTTGTACGTGCTCTTGCGAGGGACGAAGCCAGGAAGAAATACTCCTGAGTAGTTTGTTCGCTCAACGAATGTGTGAATCGTATCTCCGTAAGTTTTGATGGAAGCGACTTTTACCTCACCGAATTGATCCGTAAGAATCTTTGGTTCTCCGGCAGATTCAGCGCCTCTTTTGGTGGTTTCAAGCCAAGATTTCTCAGCATCGTCCACCCAAAGTGCGAGTACTTTTACTCCGTCTCCATGTCTTTGGATATGATCCGCAATTGATGAATTTGAGTTCAAAGGTGAAGTCAAAACCAAGCGGATTTTATTCTGCTTGAGTACGTAAGATGCCCGATCCTTGACGCCAGTTTCAGGTCCGGAATAGGCGATTAATTCAAATCCAAAGGCATATTGATAAAAAAGTGAGGACTGCTTGGCGTTGCCAACATATAGTTCAATGTAATCAGTCCCCTTTAAAGGAAGGAAGTCTTCAGTCATGGTTTAGTCAGATTTGGGTTATTATTCTTTGAACAAAGCTAGAAAATTCTCCCAAATAATATTTGGCAATCGGTTATCTTATTCCTGAGGATTTTTATTGTTCCAAAGAGTGATCCAAGCTAAAATCAAAAAGGTCAACCCCCAGCTTCCAACAGGGGTATCCATCGCCAGCCAGAGCAAAATAAAGTACCAGGCAATCGCTAAAGTTAAGCCAATCAGGAACTTCCAGGTAGCAGTGAAAACAGGGTCTTTCACGCTTGGCTTTTTCAAAAGCCAAAGCCAGTAAAGCGGAAAATGAAAGATCTTCATCAATTTATTGCTCAATCCGGAAATCTCAGGAACAGGATTTGAAACTTTGCCTGTGGCCAAAAACTCATCGACCTCTTTCTTGGATGTGATGTCTACATTATTTTTAAGTAGCGATTGAAGTGCTTCTTCATATCCTTCCTCAGGAATATCAACTGTCAGATCTTTCAGCGCTTTTTCGACTGATTTGTTGAGTTTTCCAGACTGGGAATTAGGCATATCTACCGGAATCGGTTTTCCGAAGGAGATCAAGACCTTGCTTCCCGACTTCATATGAGCGCTGTAGTCAAACCCGACGGGCAAAATTACAGGCTCACAATCCGGATATTTCTCCTTCAGGCCAAAAGCCATCCGAATAAATCCTTTCATGAGAGGCCTTACATTTCTCACATGACTATGGCTTCCTTCGGCGAAAATGATCACAGTTCCATTTTTGCAAAGCACCTCAAAAGTCTGATCAAACGTATTTTGATTTTGCTGCAGGGTTGCATATCCATCTCTCACCCGATACACCGGGAGCATTCGGATGTAGTTCAGCAATTTGGCTGCAAATGAATTTTGAAAAACTGAAGCTCTTGTGAGAAAGTAAGGATTCAGCCGAGTGTGAGTGGCCAAAAGGAGCGGGTCAATCAGCGCATTTTGGTGGTTTGAGACCAGAATAATCGGCTTTTCTTTTGGGATGTTTTCTTTGCCAATTACTTTGATTTTGTGGAAATAACCGTGAAGAGCAACTTTTATTAAAAATCGGAGGATAAAATTAATCAGGTCTTTCATTCGTGTTTTTCCAAATTGAGGCGATCGTAATCCCTGAGATCAGATGCCAGATTCCCCACCAGGCAGTAATAATGGCCATGCCCCCAAGTCCGTCAAAATAAGTAAAAATAAGCACCAGCCCCAAGCCGCTATTTTGAATTCCTGTTTCGATGGTGAGCGTTTTTACATCCGCGAAGGGTAATCGAAATACTTTTCCAGTGAAATATCCCGCAGATAATCCAACCGTGTTGTGGGCCAAAACCCAAAGGAAAATCATGGAAATGTACTTTAGAAAGAGATCCAGATTTCCAATAAATGCCACGATCACAAAGGCTGCGAAAATTACCAGGCTGAGTGGCTTTAGGACTTTCGAGGCCTTTTCCGCAAACCCGGTTGCATATTGATGAGTAAGAATTCCGAGGATCAAGGGTATCCCTAAAATCAACGAAACCGTAAAGAATACATCTTGATAATCAAGACTTATTTCCTTGAGCATTGACGCTGTAGGACTATATAAACCAGCCCATAATGCAAAATTCAACGGTGTCGTGATGATTGCCAAAACTGTTGAAAAGCCTGTAAGGCTTACAGAAAGGGCGGTATTTCCTTTCGCATAATTAGTCAGGAAATTGGATACATTTCCGCCGGGACAAGCGGCAACTAAAAACATTCCCAATGCTACGCTGGGTGGTGGCTGAATGACTGAAATCAAACACCACGTAAGAAAAGGAAGGAGAATGAATTGGGAAAATATCCCCAGGAAAAAACCTTTAGGATTCTTTACCAGATACTTGAAATCTTCAAATCTCAGATCCAGCGCTACTCCATACATGATCAGTGCCAGCGCAAGATTGAGCAAAAGTAAATCATCCGAGGAGAAGTTGAGGCTTATCGAGTCAAGATCGGAGGTTGGGTTCATTCATAAGAAATATCCATTGAATAATGGAAAAATCAAAATTTTATCATCTCAAGAGACTAATCCAGATTTCTCCAGAATTGAGGAACTCTATCAGGAATGATTTTTTAAAGTTTGGATTCTGGTAAATAAGAAACTCCATCGTGGCTAGCGATAATTTTCAAAACTCCCAACGCGTAAACACCCCATAATTATCCTTGGCAATTTTATCAGGACCATATTGATCCCAGTTGGCTCCCAATCCAAACCCAAGAGGCCCTTTTTTTAATCCTGCTCTGAGGTAAAGAAAGCTCCTGTTATGATTGCTTTCCTCCAAACTGAAATTGTACACAACTTGCAATCTGGTGTACAAAGACCATTTTTCGTTCAAAGGTGGCTTAAATTCATAAAGTCCAAAAAGCTTCAAATCTTGGCCTTCATTGATTAGATAATTGAGGACCGTGATTGCCAACACTTTTCTATTGGCAAAGCTGTGCTCCATTCCCACCAAAGGACTGAATCCACTTACAGAATTGCCTTCACCACCGACGGCCACTGCAAATCCTTTTTTTCCGATGTTGTAGTTGACTTGGAAAGGGATCACCACTGAGTTTCCGAATTTGTTGTCCTTGTCCCAATTTTCTGAAAAAACTGAAATCGCCAGCAGGTCAAACTTACTGGTTGGAGTGAATTTTTTCTTGACGATCAACTGGAAATTGAGCTGCTCATGTCCAAAGAAAATCTCTAAAGGAATGGGAGGACCTGAACTGAGAGGTTTGGTAAGAGTGCTGACCTGTTGTTCCTGCGCTAGTCCAGAAAAGGAAAAAACCAAGACCAGGATGAAGGAAAGAAGTACAAATTGGTGCCTGGAAGTTTTTGGGGAAATCTGCATTGGGATCTTTTGTTAATTCGATCCAAAGGTAGCCCGGTGGTATTTTCTGAAAATTGCTCTAAAGCAAGACTTTAGGCTTAGAGTTCAGCCTTTAGCCGGCTCAGGGTAAAAGGAGTAATACCTAAATAGGAAGCAACAAGTCGGCTGGGAATTCTTGAAAGTATTCCGGGTTGGTGATTAAGAAGCCATTTTAGTCGGTCAAGTGCAGACATTCCCTGAAGATCGTAGATCCTTTTTTGGGAGGTGATATAAGCATTCTGCAGGATGTTGATGTACACGAGGTTGATTTGTGGGACGGTCTCAACGAGACGAAAAAAGTCGGAAGAGCGGATTTTAAGAATTTCCGAATGTTCTACTGCCTGAATATATTCAAGAGAAGGCGTGCCTTCGATCAGACTCGAGAGATTGGTGCCAAACTTATTTTCAAAAGCAAAATATCGAGTAAGCTCCTGACCTTCGGGATTGACATGATAGAAGCGAAATGAACCTTTGAGTACAAAGTAGTTATACATGCAAACATCCCCTTGCCGGAGGAGAAACTCATTTGCCTTTACCTTTTGGTAGGTGAACAAATCTTTAAACTGGGAAAATTCTTTCTCGGAAATGGGAGCTTTGGACTTTAAATATCGGAATAAACTGTCGTGAGGATTCATGGAGAATTTTGGGTTTCCTGCGGTTTAAGATAAGCCCAAGAGGCTGATTTCCCAATTCTCAAAAAGAAACCGATATTGAAATTGGGCAAATTCACCAGCAAACGAAGGTTATCAGGAAGTGCAGGAACTGTACAATCCAACCCGGTGAGCAATTCTATTTGAACTCCAGTTCGAGCAATTTTTATTATGTGCCCACAATTCAAAAAATTATAGTGAAGTAGCTGAAATTAAAGATTTATAAAAATAGGGAGCAGATTTGATCTGTTCCCTATTAAGGTAAAATGAAAACTGGTTTCGGATTAAGCTTCTGAAACGCGGAATGAAACCTTACAAATCACTCCGAAAGAAACTATTTTCCCATCTTTCACATGAACTTTGGTGTCTTTCACATAAACAGAATCAATATTCCGAATGGTTTTTGAAACCTCAGTTACACATTGTTGAATAGCATCCTCAATTCCTTTTTCAGAAGACGCGATCACTTCAATTACTTTTACAATTGCCATAGCATTTTGGGTTAAATTGGTTTAGAAAATATTTTTTTTGAGATATACTTACAAACTCGTAAGTCGATTTAAAAACGCACAGATCCCTTTGGTTGGGAGTTCGATTTGCCTATAAACTGAGGTAAAATTTTGTGATTGAATATACTTAAATTTTTGATCAGGAGGAAGGTTAGCTTGTCAATTTTCCAAAATCCACTTTCTGATTCAAGGTCAAAGGACTCGAGAATTTGGAGTAGCAAAAAATCAAACAGATCAAGTTTAAGTCTGTTCCAAAATCATGATTTAAGTCAGACCATGGAATAAAACCAATCAAATGGCGGCTTTTTAACCTTTTTATCCGTTGGTACTAAAGTAAGGAAGGAAGAAATCCATCTGAATTGTTCTCATTATAAATCACTATTTAATATGAATGCACTCGAAAATAAAGTAGCCATTATCACCGGGTCAGGTTCCGGAATCGGAAAAGCAGCTGCGGTTCTGTTTGCAAAAGAAGGTGCCAAAGTAGTTGTATCAGATATTCAGGAAGAGCATGGAAAACAGGTTGTAGCTGAAATCATCAAAAACGGGGGAGAAGCCTTTTTCATCAAAGCAGACTCTTCAAAGCCTGAAGACAATGAAGCATTGGTAAAAGGTACTCTTGAGAAATATGGCAAACTAGATATAGCAGTGAATAATGCCGGAATAGGCGGACCGATCGCGCCGACAGGAGAATATCCGCTTGACGGCTGGAAGAAAGTAATCGATATCAATCTTTCCGGAGTATTCTACGGTATGCATTACCAATTGCCTGCAATGGAAAAAAACGGAGGGGGAAGCATTGTCAATATCGCCTCAATCCTCGGAATGGCAGGCACCCGCAACTCTCCGGCATATGTTGCAGCCAAGCATGGAGTGGTTGGACTTACCAAAGCCGTAGCATTGGAATATGCAGCTAAGAATATTCGGGTCAATTCAGTTGGACCGGGCTATATCAATACACCTTTGGTGATGAATGCACTCGATGAAGCCACCAGGGGATTTTTGGTTGGATTACATCCCGTCGGAAGACTGGGAGAATCTGAAGAAGTTGCTGAATTGATTCTTTGGCTCGCTTCGCAAAAATCATCATTCGTCACAGGTTCTTATTATCCTGTCGATGGGGGATACCTAGCTCAGTAATTATCAAAACCCGTATTCGGTGAGGATACGGGTTTTACTTTTTTTCAATTTGAATTATTAACCCATATTGTTTTAACTAACTTTTCCCTTTTCTTTATCCTAACTCTAAAAGAATGACAATCAAAAGAATTGCTTTCCCTCTGGTGTTTTTGATAGCGTTGAGTTTTTCCTGTCAGGAAGAAGTCGTTCCGGGGCCAGCTTGTAAGGTAGAAAACCCTGTGCGTGACTTGGATTGGTTAGCAGACATTGCAGAAGAATTAGATAATTCTGGGACAAGGGACGTTTTTTACATATCTCAAGCAAAGTACAGACTCAAAACAGTTTTCATTGTTCTAAACTGCTGTGCAAACTGTGCGACTCTGCCTCCCCCGGTTTACAATTGTGATGGCAAACAAATTGGATCTATTGGAGAGGGGAAAGGAGAAATCGACCCGGAGATACTTGAAAACTCCATAGTCGTTTGGAGCACAGAGGATTTTTCTTGTTCTGTTTAGAATTAAAGTTTTTTTCTAAATCGGTTGAAAGCCTGAAGAAGGGTTAAACCTGAATTTTCATGCCAAATATCAGCTATCTGAGTCTTCAATTTACTTTCTAAAATCCCCTCGTTTCTGTAGTTTGGGCATATCGAATTTCAGGAACTCTCATAGTTTTTATCAATGAGAATAATATTTATATAAACAATCCTTTTGGTAAATTCGCATTAATTAAGTCCAAAATATAAACAAACAATCAAACTATGGATACTAACAAATCAGGGAGTGAATCAAGCTACAATGTTAACAGTGAGGGTGCCAAATGTCCTTTCGGATATGGAGCTGCTGTGAAGCAAGTCGCTGGTGGTGGCTCGACAAACCGTGACTGGTGGCCAAACATGTTGAAACTGAACATCCTGAGACAGAATTCTTCTTTGTCCAATCCGATGGGCGAGAATTTCAACTATGCAGAAGAGTTCAAATCTCTCGATCTGGATGCAGTAAAGAATGACATCAATGCCCTGATGACCACTTCTCAGGACTGGTGGCCGGCTGATTATGGTCATTATGGACCATTCTTTATTCGTATGGCATGGCATAGTGCAGGTACTTACAGAATCCACGACGGACGTGGTGGTGCTGGTTCAGGAACTCAGCGTTTTGCCCCGCTTAATAGCTGGCCGGACAACGTAAACCTTGACAAAGCCCGACTGCTGCTTTGGCCAATCAAAAAGAAATACGGCAAGAAACTTTCATGGGCTGACTTGATGATCCTCGCAGGTAACTGTGCGCTTGATTCAATGGGCTTGAAGACCTTCGGTTTCGGTGGCGGACGTGAAGACGTTTGGGAGCCTGAAGAAGATATCTATTGGGGTTCTGAAACTGAGTGGCTTGGTGACAAGAGATATTCAGGTGACCGCAACCTTGAAAATCCTCTGGGAGCAGTTCAGATGGGTTTGATCTATGTGAATCCTGAAGGACCTAACGGTAATCCTGATCCTCTTTTGGCAGCCCGTGACATTCGCGAGACTTTTGGCCGTATGGCAATGGATGATTATGAAACAGTTGCTTTGATTGCAGGTGGACATACATTCGGTAAAACCCACGGTGCAGCAGATCCAAGCGTATATGTAGGTCGTGAGCCCGCTGGAGCCAGTATCGAGGAACAAGGTTTAGGTTGGAAAAATACCTTTGGAACCGGTAACGGTGAATTTACAATCGGGTCTGGACTTGAGGGTGCTTGGACTACTACTCCTACAAAATGGAGTAATAATTATTTCTGGAACCTGTTCGGATACGATTGGGAACTGACAAAAAGCCCGGCTGGTGCTCATCAGTGGATTCCAAAACATGGAATGGGAGCAGGAACTGTTCCTGATGCCCACAACCCTGAGAAGCGTCATACGCCAATCATGTTTACGACTGATCTTGCTTTGAAAGTGGATCCTGCATATGAGAAAGTTTCAAGACACTTCCACGAGAATCCTGATGAGTTTGCTGATGCTTTTGCAAGAGCATGGTTCAAACTGACTCACCGTGATATGGGCCCAATTGCTCGTTATCTGGGTAAGGATGTGCCTTCAGAAGAGCTTATTTGGCAAGATCCTGTTCCTGCAGTGAATTATGAACTGATTAATGAAAGCGATATATCTTCACTTAAAAGTTGGATTCTTGCATCTGGACTTTCAGTTTCTGAACTGGTTTCTACTGCTTGGGCTTCGGCATCCACTTTCCGTGGTTCCGACAAGCGCGGTGGTTCCAATGGTGCCCGAGTTCGTCTTGCTCCGCAAAAAGATTGGGCAGTAAACAATCCTGCTCAGCTGGCCAAAGTACTGGGAACACTTGAAGGAATTCAAAAAGAATTCAATAGTAATCAATCAGGCAATACCCGTGTTTCCCTTGCTGACTTGATCGTTTTGGGAGGTTGTGCAGGTATTGAGAAAGCTGCGCAAAATGCAGGTCAGAGTGTGACTGTGCCATTTACTCCGGGTCGAAACGATGCTTCGCAAGAGCAAACCGACGTGGAATCTTTCGCAGTGCTTGAGCCAAATGCAGATGGTTTCCGCAACTATATGAATCCTAAATACCCTGTACCTGCAGAAGAAATGCTGGTGGACAAAGCTCAGTTGATGACATTGACTGCACCTGAAATGACTGCTCTTGTGGGTGGAATGCGTGTGTTGAACACCAACTTTGACAAATCAAGACATGGTATGTTTACCAACAATCCTGAGGCTCTTACCAATGACTTCTTCGTCAACTTGCTTGAAATGGGTACAACATGGAGAGCAACTTCAGATGCTCAGAACCTGTTTGTGGGAAGTGACCGCGTGACTGGCGAACCAAAATGGACTGCATCACGTGCGGATCTGATCTTCGGTTCTAACTCAGAACTGAGAGCTATCTCTGAAGTGTATGCTTGTGAAGATGCAAAAGGGAAATTCGTGAAGGACTTTGTGGCAGTTTGGGACAAGGTGATGAATTTAGGTCGCTACGATCTGGCTTGATTTCAGTCAAATATCTAATACAGTAAAAAGGTGGTCTGGCAACGGACCACCTTTTTTTTTTATAATGGTGAGGCAGGTTTAAAAAAATGGCACTGAGTCACGCCGAGGAGTCACAGAGATTCACAGAGAGATTTTGTGAAAGCTCTAAAGGAGCGCTTTGTAATAGCCGGGGGTTTCAACCCCTGGATTAAAATGATGGATTATAATTCCGTTTTTTTGGCCATTTCCATGTTGATCGAGTTTAAATGTCTCGCCAAAAACAGGAGGTTTGGATGGGGAATTTTATTTTCAAATACTGAAATAAATCCTCCTTCCTATCGAGTATCTAGGTCGATATTTCTTTTATATTTTCTATTAGCTTGAACCAAATGGAGGGCCTAGTGTCATAAAACAGCCCGGTGGGATGTTTTAGCTAAGATCCGAATTGCGGGTAGATCTAATCCGCAGCAAAGCTTCCACCGCCCAAGACCCGAACCCCCCTCACTTTTCTACAACAAAGATTCCGGCATTGTCAAATCTTGCCCAGAGCCAGAATAATCTCCTCCTTAAAAAACAATTCCCATTCATCTCCATTCTTGATGTTAATGATCGGATATTTTTCTAAGTTTTACTTCTGAATATAAAACCATCAATGCATATGCGAATTGTACTCTTTTTAATGCTCTTGACCACCTCTGTTGCTTTTGGCCAAGAAAACTTTACCAAACCGCAACGTTCTTCTATCGAAACAAACGACCGCGCAATCCGACAGGATATCCCCTTGACAAATTCCATTCGCAGAGCAATTGAGGAAGGAACTCGTGATTTCTCAGGTAAGCCGGGACCCAATTACTGGCAATTGGAAACCGATTTTACTATCAATGCAAGTCTCGATCCTGACACTCAAACCATAACCGGAACTGAAAAAATATTGGTTCACAACAATAGCAAAGACGATTTGGATAGAATTGTCCTCCGTCTGGATCACAACATCTTCAGGGCGGATGTCCCACGTGGGTCATCAACTCCTGCCGAGCAGACCGATGGAATGATTGTCACAGGGATCAAAGTTGCCGGTGAATCAGTTGATCTCAATGCTCCTCCGGCAGGACGTAATGCTCCGGCATCACTTCGTGTAACTGGATTGAACCGAACAGTTGCTACCATATTTTTGGTTCAGCCGATCAAAGCAGGAACAACAGCGGAATTGGAAATATCCTGGAATACCAAGTTGCCCGGAGGTACAGATGGCCGCGGACATCGCATGACCCAACGGTTTGATAGTACATTATTTCAACCTACGCAATGGTTTCCCAGGTTGGCAAAGTACGACGACTTAAGAGGGTGGGAGACCAGTCCTTACCTCGGCCCATCCGAATTCTACAATAACTTTGGTCGATTTGATGTTTCGATTACCGTTCCTGGCGGTTGGATTGTGAGCGGCACCGGTGTATTGCAAAATCCCAATGAGGTCTTAACTCCAACAGCGGTTCAGCGCCTCGCTACTGTTTTAGACTCTGATACCGAAGTGACGATCGTCGGAGCTGATGAGCTAGTGGCAGGCAAAGCAACAGCAGCAGGAGAGAAGCTAACCTGGCACTTTTTAGCTGATAAAGTAAACGATTTTGCTTGGGCCACTTCCAATTCCTTTATCTGGAAAGCGACTCGTGCTACTATTCCGGGAAAGGGACCAGTGCCGATTCACATGGTTTTTCTTCCTGAGCGAGCCAAATATTTTGAAAATGCAGGCAAGATCACACGACATGCCTTGGAGTTTTATTCCAAACTTTGGGCACCCTATCCTTTCCCTCAACTTACCCTGCAAGATGGTCCAAGTGCCGGAATGGAGTATCCGATGGTCATCAATTCCAATCAGGGAGCTGCCGATCATGAGACCGCGCACCAGTGGTGGCCGATGGTTTTGGGAACTAATGAAACCAGATACGGTTGGATGGATGAAGGTTTCAATCAATACATGAACATCCTTTCTGATGCGGATGCCGAAGGAAAACCTTACAACCTGGATGGGTTGGGTCAAAGCTACGGTCGGATCAGCGGGAGTGAAGATGAAGCTCCTTTGATGTGGAGTGCAAATGATGCAGGAAGTGGCTATGGATTTCAAACTTACCAGAAAACTCCTTTGATGCTTTCTATGCTCGGAGGAATCGTAGGTGATGAAGCCGTGATCAATGCCATGAAAAAGTACACCACCACTTGGGCGTACAAGCATCCTTCGCCTTGGGATTACATGTTCTTTATGAACAATGAGTTGGGACAAAATCTGGAGTGGTTCTGGAATTATTGGTTGTTCACTACTGAATCTGTCGAAGGTTCGATTCAAGAAGTAAAAGCCGAAAATGGCAATACAGTTGTCACGGTAAAGCAAGCCGGTGAAATGCCTTCACCGATTGTGTTGAAAGTAGAATTTGAAGCAGAAGGTCCGGCAATTACTCCAATGCCAAATGCCACGATGACAGATCCTTTGAGTGCGGAAGTGACTTGGCCGGTGACTGTTTGGTTTGATGGGAATCGGACTTTTGATGCGGTTCTGAATTTTGGCACCCGCAAAATTAAGAAGATAACCCTTGATCCTCACGGTCGATTCCCGGACAAAAATCTAGCAGATAATGAGTGGAATTCAGATATATAATATTGAAAAAATAATTTCACGAAGTTACTCACCAACACTAAATCTCAGGCATATTTGAATCACAATCGCTATCCATCAACGCTGCTTCCAACACCATTTCTATGAATTTGACACATTCGATCAAGGCTTTCCAGGAACTTACAGTAGACGAACTCTACGAGATTTTGAAATTAAGGAGTGAGGTATTTGTCGTGGAGCAAAACTGTGTCTTCCTGGATCAGGATGACAAGGATCAGAAGTGCTACCATCTGATGCTTTACTCAGATGATCAACTGATTGGCTACAGCAGGTTAGTTCCCGCAGGTTTGTCCTATACTGAGATGGCGATTGGACGCGTGATCACTTCGCCTTCGGCAAGAAAAAAAGGGCTGGGTAAAATCCTGATGGAATTGTCCATTGACTATTGCCGGAAACTTTTTGGTGCTGGGGATATTCGACTTGGTGCACAGACCTATGCGCAGGGTTTTTATGCTTCCTTGGGTTTTGTCGCTGATGGAGATACCTATGACGAAGACGGGATCGAGCATATTGAAATGGTGAGGAAAAGCTCTGAATGAGCGCCTTTTTAAATCCAGGGGTCCCGATAACTATCGCGGATAACCCCTGGAATAATATGACAGATTATAATTCAGGGTTTTTGTTTGGGATTTTTTAAAAAATGAAAGGTCTGTGAGAGACTTAAATGGTGGTCATGGCGCAAGTGCGGCAAGCAATGAAACTGATTTCCATGATCACTGTAAGCTAATCTTTGACTTTTATGAAAAACAGTTTACCAAGGAAAAGGACAAAGAAGAATCTTCAGCCAGCACGAACTAAAACAGAAAAGCCCGTTAGATTTTACCTAACGGGCTTTTTTTGTTTTTATATTCTCTTGCATGATCCTTCTGGTGATTCTGGAAAGTCAAAATTGAATCGATCTTTAGGGTATTCAGAGAACTTGGATTACTAGATCCAGCCTGTAAAAAAGTGCAGCTGCGGATGATTCAGTTTTTCTAAATTCTTAGCGATTCCCTTTTCCTAAATTCTACCGATTTTCAGGTCTTAATTTACTTTCGGGTTTCCATGCCGGTGCTGATGCCCCATCAGCAACTTTTTCTACCAATCCGTAAAAAAACTGGTTGAACTTGGCTGCTGCAACCCAGTCCATTTTTTGCTCGAGATCATCCTTGGGCGTGTGATACCCTACACGGTACCACTCCCTGTATATTCGTTCGCTCTCACTGCCCGGCTCAAAACCAAAGACAAAATTGATTGCCGGAATCCCCGCCTGAATAAAAACCCAATGGTCTGAGCGTCGGATTAGTCCCCGTTCGGGTTCTGGGTCATTCCGAACTTTAATCTGCATACTCGTGGCCACAGCAGCGGCGTCATCCCCAAGCGTAGTTTCATCAAGGGCATGAACAGTAAGCAACTCGAGTGGAAACAGCGGACGGAGTTGATCCAAGTTGATATTAGCTGCGATGGATTCCAGAGGAACTGGAAGATTTTGGATGAGATACCGAGTACCCAGCAATCCTTTCTCTTCACCTGTCACTATCGCAAAAATCAAAGGCCTTTTATATCCGGTTCCACCCAGTCTTTCTGCCAATTGGATCAAAAGTGCCACATAAGCCGCATCATCCAGGGTGCCGTTATACAAACTGTCCCCATCCACCGGCTCACCATACCCATAGCCATCCAGGTGGGCAGTCAGCACAATCGCCTGATCTGCCAGCGCTGGATCAGTGCCCGGCAAGAGACCAAGGATGTTTGGGGAATTTAAAGTCCGCTGAGAGGTGGTGAAACTTGCCTTGAATTCATCAGGAAGCTCAAATGAGGGAAGGGGTTTTCCCTGACTGCCCAAATCGATCAATTCTTTTGCGTTTTGCCCACTGCCTTCGATTACTTTGGTCAATGCATCCGCATTGAGTCTGAAATTAAGGATAGCAGGTGCAGTAGAGGTAGAACCGGCCAGCCGCACGCTTCGGCTGTAAGCAAATGGCCATCGCGGGGGCTCAACCGTAAAACCCGGATCTGCAATAAGGATCATTCCCAAAGCACCTGCTTCAGTAAGGATTTTTACCCGATCGGCATCACCGGGTAGGCCTTCTCGTCGAGTGCCGTGGCAGATCACCAACTTGTCTTTTACCTTGGTGATGGAAGTAGAGTCGCAATAGCCACAGTAAACAATTGGCGCTTCGATTGACTCAGTCACGCTTCCCGGAGAGGCATAAATGTCGTGCAGAAACTTCAACTCCCGACCGCCAACCGTGATCGAGGCCTGCGTAATTTCAGTTTCCTCCATCGCTACATCCTGAAACCAGCTTCCCTCGTCGCCCATTGGCTTGAGCCCTGCAGCAGCGAATCGCTTCGCAACCACATCCGCAGCACGGGCATAGCCTGGAGAACCCGTATCCCTGCCCTCCATTTCATCGCTGGAAAGTTCGGTGGTGGTTTCCCACCAAGCTTGGGTATCATCATCCAGGAGACTGGAAGTTTCACTTGATTTTTCGCAACCTGTGAGGAGCAAAACAAAAAAGATAACGGCAGGGAAAAGTGTACGCATAGCAGACAATTTTTCCTTTCAAGATAAAGCAATTTTTCTTACAGGTGATAGCGCTTAGGAATGGAAGTTGCAAAAGCAGGGGAAGCATAGGATAGGGTAGTCAATGAGTTCAATCACCTCTTTTTGAAAACTCAAAACTCCACTTCTTCATCCGGGATATTGTTTTGGGTTTGGAGCTTGTTGATCGTTTTTCTCAGATTCTTGATGAGTTTGACCATCGATACCACATTCTGATCCGTTGAGGTTCCCAATTGGGTTAGGGTAAACCCAAATTTCTTTCCTTCCTCAAAGGTCTCATGCATTTCTTTCCATTCTCCTGCCATTAATATGCTGAGGGTTTTGGATATCACCTCCGCTTCCATAGTCGACAAGGAATGGATTGTTTCTAAAATGGAAGCTCTGTAGGGGTTGTGATTGGGTATCATGGCGGGGATCGTTTGGTTACTTCACTATAATTTCCTGAATAATTCATTGAAAATCCAGCAATACCCAAAAAAGGATGAGAGAAAGGTTTGGATTGGTAGCTTTGGTCTGGTGGATATTCGAGGAAGAGTGCAGTGGAATGAAGGATCCTAAAGCTTTTCATTTTTTAATAACATTTGAGATTTAATCAAGATTGAATTTTTCACCAATCGTTCCTACAGAACGAACCTTCTCCAAATTGATTCTATTTGTTCTACCAACCAACTGTGCCGATGGCACGATGTCTGGCCGATAGTTGTCCCATCGGAGGAACGAGCGTTAAGAAAATGTCCAGGGGACATTTTTAGCAAGGGGCCAGGCTGTAGCGTGGGATTGGTAGCCCCCGGTTTTAACCGGGGGTCAGATTTGTAAAAACGATTTTGTTTTTTGGCCGTGTGCCCGTCAATCGATCAAAAATCTGTCGCCAAAAACAGGGGAGGTTTACTGGGGGTATTTCAGAATATGCAGATTGCTTCGGGTTTGAATGATCCTTGTAACCTTGGATATAGGAATAAACCCTCGCAATGACGTGTCCTAATCCCTAATCCCCAATCTCCTATTCTCTAATCCCTAATGAGATTGCTTCGTCGCTGCGCTCCTCGCAATGACGGTTACGCCAACTCCCGCAAATCCACCGGAACGACTCTTGAAACTCCTGCTTCGATCATCGTGATGCCGTAGATAATATCGGTGCTGGCCATCGTGCGCTTGTTGTGGGTGACGATGATAAACTGGCTTTCCTTGCTAAACTTCTGGATGATCTGGTTGAACTTGTCAATATTGGCGTCATCTAGTGGCGCGTCCACTTCGTCGAAAATACAGAATGGGGCAGGCTTCAGTAGGTAGATTGAAAAGAGGAGGGAAGTCGCGGTAAGCGTTTTTTCCCCTCCTGAAAGTTGGTTGATTGTTAGAGGTCGTTTGCCTTTTGGTTTGGCAATGATTTCTATCGGCGATTCCAGCGGATTTTCCGGATCGATCAGGATCAGATCGCAGTCATCCTGCTCAGTAAAGAGGGACCGGAACACCTTAATGAAGTTTTCTTTGATTTTCCCAAAGGCATCGAGGAAAGTGTCTTTTGCAACCTGATCGATTTCTTTGATAGTGGAGAGGAGCGATTCTTTGGCTTTGATCAGATCTTCTTTCTGGCTGGTGATGAAGTCATATCGAACTTTGATTTCGTCGTACGCTTCCATCGCCATCGGGTTGATCGGGCCGATTTTCTCGAGTTTTTCCTTCTGCTTGGATACAAGTTCGCGAAGTTGAGCCTCTGCAAAATCCCTGAAATCTGCATCGAGTTCAGGATTTTCCTCCATCAACTGATCCAAGTCCAGTTCAAACTCCACGCTGAGTCGCTCCTTCATTGCGGTCATTTTGAGTTTGATCTCATTGATCCCGTTTTGGAGTTCCTGCAAAAGCTGGTCGTGGATTTCCTTCGATTTCTGAATGCTGCGAATCTTCTGATCGGTCTCGTCGATCAGCCCGCGTGAACCGTAATAATCGCGTTCGGCTTCCTGCACGCCGCCTTCGATTCCTTCTTTCTCCGAATAGAGTTCGATCAGCTCATCGTCCTTCACTTCGTTGTTTTCGAGCAGCGATTTGATCTCTCCATCCAGCTGCGAAAGCTCGGACTGTGACTTTTCGATCCGCTCTTTGGAGCCTTCGTAGGCACTTTGTTTGAATTCTATTTCCTGATCCAAACTGCCCACCCGGTTGAGTTGCTGATGGTATTGGATGTTTTCCGCGTTGAAAGCCTGAGACTTTTCGGCAAGACGGGTGGATTCCTTTTCCAGCAGTTCGGTCAGCGATTCGAGGTCTTCGTGAGCAGATTGGAACTCTGCTTTTTCTTCGAAAAGTTGCGGCTGAATCTCGGTCAAACTTTCCTGCAGACTTGCAATTCGGTCCAGAATATCTTCACGCTTATTGGCATTGCTGCTGAGCAGTTCTGCCAATTGTTCCTTTTTGGTGCGGACAGAGACAAAATTCTGATTGAGTTCGCTGATCTTATTCTGCCATTCTTCCAGCGTCTTTTTGTAGTTGACTTCCTTCAGTTTCATCAGGTCAGAAAGCTTCTGATCCAGATTGGAGCGGGTTGTGCTTACTTTCTTGTTCAGGTCTTTGATTTCCTTGTCGAGCTTCTCGAGATTCTTGGCTCGGCCGATTCTTTTTCCTTCAAAAAGACCCACAGAACCACCCGAAAGGCTGAATTTACGCTTGGTATATTTACCATTTTCGGAGATGAAAATCGCATCTGTATCCTGCGGAAAATGGTTGAGTTCTCCCTGCACGATGTAGGCATTGTCCAGGATGAAATTGATCAGGCGGCTGTATTTCACATCGAATTCGATGATTTCAGTTGCCGCAATCGCATTGGCGAATAGCTTGCTTTGACTCGGTTTAAACCGCTCAAAATGCTCGAGGACGAAGAAATTTGCCTTTCCGCGGGCGGTATCACTCAGCAATTGAATCGCAGCGATCGCCTGAGATTCGGTATCGACCACATAATAATTCATGTAGGCCTCGAGGTAGTTTTCGATCGTGACCCGGTATTTCTCATCCGTGGTCAGGAGGTCGGAGAGGAGCGGAATATCTTTGCCCCAAGAGGTGTTTTTCTTCAGGAATTTGATCGCCTCAGGGAAGCCTTCCAGATTCTCCACCAAGGATTTGGTGAGGTTATATTCGTTGGTTTTGGAATCGAGTTTACGGGAAGATTGGGTGAGTTCCTCGCGGATCATTTCGATCACGCGGTTGGTGTCCTCGATTTTCTGATCCAGGTCTTCCTGCTTGATTTTGAGGTCAGAATAAGTTTTGTTGGAGACTTCGAGTTCGGCCCGTAGTTCGATCAGCTTTTCTTCGAAATCCACCAAACTCGCTTCCTGATTGGAGTCATCGCTGGAAGTGCGCTCGAGTTCCTGCTTCAGCGTGGAAAGCTGGATTTGCTTGATTTCCACCTCTTTGGTCAGCTGATAGACTTTTTCTTTCAGCTTCTCAAAACTTTGGCTGAGTTCTTTTTGGGATTGTTGCTTTTCCGTCTGAATGAGCTTTTGAGAATCATACGCTTCCCGCAATTCGGATACGAACAATTCCTTTTCGGCAAGCATTTTCTCTGCTGATTCTTTCTCCTGCTGAAGGGAGCGAATGCTGAATCCCGCCCTGTCGTTTGACTTTCGGTCAGAATCGATCTGGGCCCGAAGTTGCTGAGACCGGTCTTCGAGAAATTTCAGTCGCTCGTATTTGATCTTCTTTTCCGATTCGAACTGTCGGATTTTATTGACATGCTCATTAAGTGTCTTCTGACGGCTGGCTAGCAGCTTTTCCTTCAGGATCAGATCTGCCTTCAATTGACTCAACAGCGCTTCTGAATCTGCGATCTGAGTTTGATATAGAAGTTTCCGGTCGCTTTCCTCTTGGATTTTTCGATGCGTTTCTACCAGGGATTTGGTGTATTTCTCAATGCTTTTCTTCGCCAGATTGATCGAGGCTACCCGATATTCAGCTTTGATTTCGAAGTATCTTGCTGCCTGCTTCGCTTGCTTTTCTAGGCTTTTCAGGTTTTTGTCGATCTCAAAAAGCAAGTCTTCCACGCGGGAAAGATCTCCGTCCGTGTCTTCCAATTTCCTCAGGGTTTCCCGCTTCCGGTTTTTGAATTTGGAGATTCCGGCAGCTTCTTCGAAAAGCTCTCTTCGGGAGTTATTCTTATCATTCAGCAGTTCGTCGATCATCTTCAACTCAATGATCGCGTAGCTATTCGAGTTGATTCCCGTGTCCATGAAGAGGTTTGTGATGTCCTTCAGGCGGCAGGTGATTCCGTTAATTTGATATTCACTTTCACCGGTTCGGTAGTATCGTCGGGTAATCGTGACGTGCGTGTATTCAGTGGGGAGGAGGTTTTTGGTATTTTCAAAAGTCAGAGAAACCTCAGCAAGATTGACAGGTTTGCGGTTTTTGGTTCCGTTGAAGATCACATTCTCCATCTTGTCAGATCGGAGCATTCGGGTTTTTTGCTCCCCGAGCACCCAACGGATTGCATCGACGACATTGGATTTGCCGCAACCGTTTGGACCGACCACACCGGTGATTCCCTTGTCAAAATGGATGACCATCTTATCGCCAAAACTCTTGAACCCCTTGATCTCCAGTTTACTGAGCAGCATTCGATTATTTTTTCTGAATTAATCAAACAAAATAAGATCATTTGGCAGATTTGCCAAGGAATAGGCCAGTCAGAAAGTGGGAAAAAGCAATTAAGTTTTGGAAAGGAAAAAATTGAGGTGAATCCTTCCTGAAACTCCCCGGAATGGCTTAACTTACCCGTGTGGATTTAGGAAATATTGTTTACGTAGTTGCTGTCATAGGCTATTTTATCTATCGGGCCATTCAGGGCAAGAAAGAGAAAGAGCTTGCTGAAACGAATCAGCCTGAGGAAGAAAGCGGTCCAAAGCCAGTAAGTTTTGAAGATCTGCTGAAAGAAATTCGTGAGGCTCAAAAGCCAAAGCGCCAGACTCCGGAACCAAAACCAGTGTTTCAGGAAGTCGTTGTTCCGCAGGAAAAACTCAGAGCTAAGCCGATTGCTGTTCGAAGATCAGAGGCAGTTGAAGTTTTGGATGACGAAGCTAGATTTTATCAGGGGGCTTATAATTCTTCCAATCAAAACGCGACTAAAATCACGGATGTTACATATGAAGGAAGTTTTCTGAAAGCAGATCAGTATGAAGCTTCCAAAAAAGTGAATCAATATGCTGCTGTTTTGAAGAATCCTAAGACTTTCCGGGAGGCGTTGATCGTAAGTGAAATTTTGAAGCCAAAGCATTTTTGAGGTTTCCTTTTTTACTTTGAAAAGCCTATTAATCGAAAATTCCTGATCGATACATTTCCACTTTCGTTCTCACTCTTCAACTCATACTTTTCTTCCAGCCAAATCTCCAAAGCATCCACATCAACCTGCTCTTTTGGATAGGCATGTTGGTAATAGTTGTAAATCAAAACCCGAATTTGCTCCGGAGGATTACTCTTCAATTCCTCGATTTTTTCAATCGGGAAAAGTGAGTTTTGAGCTTTTTCATTCCCTGGGAAAAGGACTTTCTCACTGAAATAAATGAAGTTATTGATAATTATAAGTGACTGATTTTCTGATGATGAAGTTTCTTGTTCCAAAACTTCAATTAAAGAAGAATACTGCTTGAGATTCCTTTGATAAGGGATGGAAACAATAGTCGGAATTGCAAGAACAAGGACAAATCCGAGGTTCCTAATCAGGCTTTCCCTTAAGAAAACTAAGCCAGTTAGTCCCGCTTGAAAAGCCGCCATTTTCCAGTCCAACTGGAAAAGACTAATCGCAATTCCCAAAACTAGAAGTCCGATCATCACTCTTTTCAATCGCCAATTGGTTTGCCATTCTTTCCAGCCTGCTGCTATCAAAAAGGCAAGAATCGGAATCAGTACGATCAGATGTCTGGGATTCAAATAGAGCGGATTGTAGAATTTCAGATTGGTACTCATGAACCAAAAGCAACCAAAAAGGGAGAGTAATGCTAGCGAAAACTCAACCGCCGGTGAAGTGCGATTCTTCCAAGTCAAGGCAATTCCTGGAATAGAGAAGATCAGCCAAGGCCAGTAGGCTCTTTCCACAAAGGTGACAATCGGCAAATAGGTCAATCGCCTCAGAATTGACCAGATTCCTTTGTCTGCATAGGTGAATTCTGAAATGTAATGACCGGCCTGAATGGAACTGACCCGATAGAATGGATCACCGAACTCAATCCAGAAATAGCCTAGGTAACCAAGTCCAAACAGAAGACAAATGGATACTAAACTCAGATAAAATGCTTTTGAAATTGCGCTTGATTTCCAATCAAAGACTATTAGAAGAAAAGGCAGAGGTGCCAGAAATACAATTGTTTCTTTCGTCAGAAAACCCGCAAACAAAGCGAAAATGAATAGAAAGGCAGATAGATAAGGTTTGGAGTTACGGTAAATGGCAGCAACCGGAACAAGGCAAGTCCAAAACACCAATGAGCTGTCAGGATAGACCTTGGTCAGGAAATGCATGAAGTAAACATGCGTGCAAAACCAGAGAACCAGAACCCATGCGGGGAAGGAATTGGGAAGAATCTTGTAAAGTAAAAACAGCGAACCCAGATAACTGAGAAGGGATATCAGGGAAATCCGATGTGGTTCAAATCCCAGAAAATATCCTATCAATCCGGAAGGAACGTAAGCTCCCCAACGGGTGGAAAAATGATATTCATTGATTTCCATCGTGCCTTCCCAGAAGTTTTTTCCGGCAAGTAGATAATAGACATCGTCGCTGAATGTTATTCCGTCGAATCCAAAAATCCAATATCCGATCAGAAAGAGCGAACCCGCTAAAATGGCTGAATGGTTTTGAAAGAAGTTCTGACGGGTTTGGGGAATCATTGGTTGAAAATACCTCGGAATTTGATGAATGTGCAAATTTGTGATTGGTTGGGTATTTTTTACCACAAAGGAACAAAAGACAACAAAAGAAAAAATGAATTTAAAATGTCCGTGATGAAATAGACCTAGGTTTCAAACTTTGTGGACTTTGTTTCTTTTGTGGTAAGTTTTTTTGTTTTGGTGGTGATTGAGAATAATGAATTTTTTCATGACAATATGCGTCAATAGAAGATTAGATTGACGGTAGTTTTCTTACTTTTCTGATAGAATTCTAAACCAAAAACTTATGGCCGAAAGCAGCTCCATCGAACAGCAGAAAATCCTGAGGATCTTCAAAATGATCAACCTGCTACAGGGCAATATCGGAAAGCCGGTTCATCGGTTGGCTGAGTTGCTTGGGACAGATGAACGGACGATCTACAGATATTTCAAATTACTGGAAGCACTTGGGTTTGAAGTGGTGAAGGAATTCAGCAAGTACAAGATTCAGGAAAAACCCGGAATGGAGCATTCCATGAATTATGGTTCTTTTTCGCAGGAAGAAAGTCAATACCTTCATAAACTCATCGAAAGCCAGGGAAACGCAAATTTGCTCCGGGACTCACTTCTTCAGAAAATTGAAGTGAGGTCAGAAGTGAAAAAGGGAACGGAACAGCTCTTCAGAGCAAATCTGGGCAGATTGGTGGATGAGATAGGACAGGGGATTCAGTCCAAAAGATTGATTTGGCTGAAGGATTATTATTCGCTCAGTTCGGATACCACGAGCGATCGATTGGTGGAGCCTGTGGCTTTCACGAGTAATTACGAGGCGATTCATTGCTTTGAACCGGAAAGCAAAAGCATGAAAATCTTCAAGATCGAGCGAATCGGGGAAGTAGTGGTAAGTCAGGATGGCTGGCAAAATGAGAATAAACACAAACTTCCCGAGCAACAACTATTTGGATTTACAGGTAAAAATCGGTTTACAGTTAAGCTCAAATTGAGTAAAAAGGCCTATCAGTTGATGATGGAAGAGCATCCGAATGCCCGTCCCTACATGTTTATCAAGAACAGGAATCAGTATTACTTCAATGGTGAAATCCCTCAATTACCCGGATTGGGAAGGTTTATTTTGGGTTTGCCGGGTGAGATTAAAGTTGAAGAAGGAGAGGAGATGAAAGCGTATTTGAATGAGCAATTGCAGCGATCGAATTTTTGAAGATTTTTTTTAAAGTGTATAAGTCTCTTTTCATTAATGCCTATTCGCAGATTTTTTGATACCGCCGGAAGTGCCTTCACTCCGGCAATAATTTGGGGAAAAATCTTTCGGTAAGGCTTGATGCTTTTCTACAATTCAACCCTAATCCGCGGATTTTTTCCTTGTCACTTTTTGAAGCCAAAAAGTAACCAAAAACCTTAATGCCTGGTAATTCATTTCAAATAGGTAAGAAATAGTGCAGAAAGAAGCTTTCATGGCTATTTGATTTTAAAACATTGATCAACCCTAAAAATGGGTGGATTTCCCTCGTTTCACTTCGGGAACTAACCCATTTTCTTAGCGGCTCGATCTGCTGTTTTAAAACCATAAATTCCCTAGGGCATTACCTAACCCGAAACATTTCAATTCACCGAAAGCTGCCCGCTAACTCAGACATTTTTTATAAAATGATTTTTCCCTAGGCTAAACATTAAACTTTTAATCTTTTAACCAAACCCATTCCTAAACAAAAAACCACCTCCGAAAATCATTCCGAAGGTGGTTTTTTACTTTGAAAGTTATTTTGATTAAAGCGATTTAGTCAACTTATCGATCTTTTGACTCAGATTTAAAATTGAACTTGCGTAGCGGGAATCCCATTCCTCCAATCGCTCGGTAGACTTGATTTCCACTTCATATTGAATGCCCGGAAGAATCCAGGAAGCATACCCGCTGAACGGATCATTGCTTACGTAAAGCGACTTGTACCAATCTCCATAATACATTCCTTTGGGATCAATCCAGCTTTTTTCCAGGTCAATCAGGCCTGCATTGATTTTCTTAATTTTCTTTGCCTTCAGCTTATTTCCTGCCATTGATTTGGTTAAAGCCAATTGGTAAGCAGCTGAAGAGGTTTCAAGTTTCCCGATGGCGGCATCTACCTGATCGAACGTTGCGAAATCAGGTTTGATAGTTTTCACATTTTTCACCGCTTGAGTGAAATGTCCTCTCAGATCTTTTGCGTAGCGAGGTACATCGTAGGGAATGATGGTTGCATTGGCCATTCTGAGTGTCAGGACTCCAATCAACTGAGCTACAGCTCCACCCATTTTGAAGGTTGGATCCACGAATTTGCTGTAATAATTGAAGTTGTCATAGTTGGAATGGTAAGCGCTTGGCCCGCCGGTTCCACCGCTTAAACTTGGAACACCCACGTGCATGTAGAAAGCGATATGATCAGATCCCCCGCCCAGATTTCCGATTCCGGGCTCTGGTTTTGACCCGGCCCAAACCTCAAAAACTGACTTTGCAGAATCCGGATAGCTTACTTCTTTGGAAGCATCGATGATCAGTTTTTTCAACGTAGGAGCGGAGCTTACTCCGAAATTCCTTCCGGAAACTCCTCCGTCAAAATTCATGTAAGTCACGGCTTTGGCACCCAATTCATTCCGGTAATGCTCCACCCACTCGGTAGAACCAATCACTCCTTGCTCTTCCGCATCCCAATGTCCGATCATAATAGATCGGGAAGGTCGCTGACCATTTTTGGTCATTTCTCCTACAGCCTCAGCGAGTGTGAGCATCATTGCAGTTCCTGAATTGGGATCAGTTGCACCAAAACTCCAGGCATCGTAATGACTTCCAAGTATCAGCCATTCGTCAGGATATTCAGATCCTTCGAAAGTTCCGACTACGTTATTTGCCCTGATGAAGTCAATCGGCTGATCAACCATTACCCGAACTTTCAGCTCGTTGCCACCCTGGATTTTATATTCAAAAGGAAGACCGCCTTGCCATTCTTCCGGCACGGCATCACCTTTCATTCTGCTCAATATTTCTTTGGCAGCGCCATAGCCAATCGGGCTTACGGGAATCGTGTGAAAAGCCACGTCTTTTGGATCCAGACGATTTGCTTGCTCTTTCCCGTCTCTTGGCAGTGCAGGCTCATTTGGAGTCAATGGATCTCCTGTGTAATCCAGCGTCAGCAAAGATCCTCTTTGAATAGTGGTTTCATTAAAATAGGGTCCATCCGGATAGACAGCGCCTTTCCCGGAACCTGAATCCTTTGGATCCGTGTATATGATCAAAGCAGCGGCACCGTATTGTTCAGCAAATTTTGCTTTGAAACCGCGAAAATTTCCTCCGTATCGGGCAATTACAACTTTGCCTTTCATGTCAATTCCCATTTCAGCCAGTTTTTCAAAATCAGCTTTTGTCCCATAGTTGGCATAGACGACCTCTGCGGTCACATCACCGCTTCCTGAGAAAGCATTGAATCCTTTGTGAAGTCTTGCATCTGCTGAGTAAGGATCGCTATCTAATGCTCCTTCCTGTTGAGACAGCGTCATGGTCACAGGAGTGATGATTTGAAGCAAAGATTCACCCGGATCATTAGGAAGATAAACATCGTATGGGTGGACTTTTACTGTCATGCCCGCGTCGGACATTACCTTGACCATGTAATCTTTTACAGCTTCGTTTTCGGGAGTTCCGGCGATATGAGGAGCTTTGGTAAGTTCCTTCAGATGGACTTTGAACCGGTCAAAATTAACTGCTTTGAGGTAGGTTTCTTCCAGAGATTTTTGATTGGCTAAATCCTTGGCAAAAAATCCATCCAGTTGCTGGGCAGAAACCGGCAAGCAAAAGCCTGCAGCTGCCACCAAACTGATGATTGATTTTTGAATCTTCATTGGGGTTGGGTTGAAGTGAATTCTTGAATGAAAGAAGCCACAAGAAATCCATTTCGAAAAGAAAGTTTCCTTGTGGCTTGAAATTGTGATTGGGTACTTAATTAGCGTTCAATCCTGGAGATCTTTCCAGGAATTCCTGATACAATCTGATATGTCTGTTGGATAGCGGAATTCTATACCCGCTGATGAATACATGCATGATCTGAGTACGAGTCTCAAAAGGATCACCTGTGGATACGATCAGGTTGGCTACTTTGCCAACTTCCACTGAACCCAACTGATCGGCAAGACCGAAGATTTCAGCAGCATTGATGGTGACAGCTTTCAACGCTTCTTCTTTTCCCAATCCATAAGCTGCAGCAAATCCTGCATGGAAAGGGAGATTTCTCACGTTTTCTTCTTCATTGGTTCGGATGGCAAGTTTCACTCCTGCTTTTGCCATTTTACCGGCATTGGCATAAGGAATATCATAGCGATCAGATTGACGAGTTGGGAGTTCCTGAACAGGTCCGGTCAAAACCGGGATTCCGGCTTTTGCGATTTCGTCAGCAACTCTCCATCCTTCAGCAACACCGGCAAAGATCACTCTTGCGTTTTTGCCTTCCACCCATTTGATCGCATTCTGAATATCAGAAGCAGCATTTACTTCAATCAAAAGCGGCAATTCACGGGAAACAACTTTGGACAACTGATCCATTTCAGGGTAGTAATTCAATTCAGCTCCGTTCTTTTTCATTTGATTGTAGCTCACTGCATTTTCCCAAAGATCATTTGCTTCTTTCAATGCTTTTTCATTGTCCTTTTTGATATCCTCATCGGATCTCCTGTCGAATCTTCCTCTTCTCGCAGAACTTGGGAAATTCATCACAACTGCTTTGAATCCTGCATACATCTGATCCGGCGTGTAGCCATTCAGGTTGATCAAAGCTGCCGTACCAGGAAATAAGCCTCCTGTAGGAACTGTCAAAACTGTAGTAACACCAGAAACGCGGGTCACGGGAATAGCTTCAGAGTTTGGATTGACAGTTGTCAATGCCTGCATGTTTGGAGTGAAACTTCCCAAATCTGCATAATCGACAGTTTCAGCAACTGAGCTTACTTCTACCATTCCTAATCGGGTTCCGCTATCGATCATGCCGGGATAGATGAACAATCCTGTACAATCAATCACTTCAGTTCCGGCTTCGGCGATGGAGGTTCCTATTTCAAGGATTTTTCCATTCTCAATCAGCACGGAAGTATTATTCAAAGTTCCTTTGGTCACAGTCACTACTGTTGCATTTTTCAAAAGGAATTTTCCTGTTCTTGGCTTCACAAATTCCCCGTCGATCTGAGCCATTGCCATGAAAGGCAAGAAGGCCAGCAGGAAGGCGAAAATGGTTTTATTTAGTCTTTTCATGTCTTCTAATGAATTAATGCTTTTGATTAAATAATGACTCGGTAGTCTCAAACAGGAATTCTGTATCCTGCATGCATCTATGTGCTTCTCCACTGAGGAAGATCGGTTCTACCATTTCAGTTGCACTGATTTTTAGTCGTTGGTCATCAGCATTTTCTTTGATATCAAAGTACTTCACTCCATCAACAAATGTCATCAACGGCACTGCATAAACTGAAAGCGGATGATTGTCGAAAATCACCATATCAGCTTGCTTACCTACTTCGAGCGAACCGACTTTATCATCAATTCCAAGCTGTTTTGCAGGATTGATCGTGATCAAAGCAATTGCCTGGTCATCTGTCATTCCCCCGTAACGCTGAGTTTTTGCAGCTTCATGATAGAGGTGACGGATCAGTTCGGCATCATCGGAATTGATAGAAGTGATTGCACCGTTTGCAGTCAGGATAGCAGCGTTGAAAGCTGTGGAGTAGTAAACCTCCATTTTGTAAGCCCACCAGTCTGCAAAAACAGAAGCACCCATGGTGTACTTGGCGATTTCCGGAGCTACTTTGAAACCTTCGTTTGTGTGCTGGAAAACAAGCTTGGTGATGTTGAAATCCTTTGCCACGTTGATCAGCATATAGATTTCGTCAGCACGGTAGGAGTGACAATGGATGATGATTTTCCCATCCAAAATATCTACCAGTGTTTGTAGGCGCTCGTCATATTCAGGGGCTACCGTAGTATTGCCTTTTCCAGATGCTTTTGCATTGTAATCGGCCCATGCTTTCTTGTACTGCAGTGCTTCGTTGAATCCATTGCGGATTACAGCTTCCACACCCATTCTTGATCTTGGCTGGATGCCAGCGCCTCGTCCGTGAACGCGGGTTGGGTTTTCTCCCAAAGCAAATTTGATGGTACGCGGAGCATCCTGCATGATGATGTCTTCCGGATTGGTTGATCCCCAACGGTGTTTCAAAGTTGCGTTTTGTCCGCCTATTACGTTTGCTGAACCGTGCATCGCATGTGAAACCGTAACTCCACCGGCAAGTGCTCTGTAAATCCCAACTTCAAATGGATTGACCATATCCTTCATTCGGACTTCTGAAGTGATAGGAGCGGTAGCTTCATTGACCACATCAAGACCAACGTGCGAGTGGGCATCGATGATTCCCGGCATAAGAAATTTGCCGGTAGCATCTATCGTCTGCACTCCTGATGGAGCGCTTAGATTTTTTCCGATTTGTTTGATGATTCCATCCTGAACGAGCAAGTCGGAATTTTCGAGAGTGCCTTTTGTAGCTGTGATGACAGTGGCATTCTTAATCAAAACACTGCCTTTTTTGACTTGGGCAGTTGCGATTTGGATACTCAGTCCCAACAAAGCAGCAAGAAAATAAGATTGTTTTTTCATGTGATTAGTTGTTTGTGATTAGAGTTGGGGAGAGTGTTGCCTCGAAAGGAAATGATCCAAACTGAGCTACTGACATAGTACCGTCCATTGAAGACCCAGTGATTTCACCTGAGATTTCAACCGCAATGGTCATTCCGCTTGCAACGACGTCAAAAAAGAAAGTAAGCTTGTTACCATCTACCGTTACGTCGCGAATAGATGCGCTGGTTTTTCCGGATCCTGACGGATCATCGTAGGTGATTGTTCCGGTGTAAGTATCGCCTTCCTTTGCGAGAGCTAAAATACCACCAGAGCTTCCTTGCGGAGTTTCAGTTTTATAGTCCCAGTTTCCTTCCACTTTCAGGCTGTCTTTCTTTTCTCCGTTGGTTTCTGCCTTTTTCTTAGCAGCGAGTTCGTAGTCATATACAAAACCATCCACGACTACATGCTTGATTTGAGAATCCTCTTTAAACAGAGAATCAGTGATCAAAACCATGTTGGCCATTTTGCCTTTTTCAATGGTTCCAGCAAATCTGCTGATTCCAAGGATATTCGCAGGATTGGTAGTCAAAGCTGCCATCGCGCCTTGCTCAGTCAGACCGTTTTCCATCATTACTTTAAGGCTTTTCATCAGATCTGCAGGCTTGGTGCCAACGGTGGAAAATGCAAAAGGAATTCCCGCTTTTTCCAACTTTCCAGCTTGAGCAATTGCTTTTGCGTACGCATCCTTCACTCTTGCATATTGAGCCTTAGTCGCTTCAGTTGCATCTTCTTTCTGAGATTTGATCGATTTGTCAGAAGGAGTTTCAAGTTTGATCAGGACTTTAGCATTTGATGCTTTGATTACCTCAATTACTCCTTCATAATCCTCCAAACCTGTCAGGATCAGATTGAAGCCCAATTCTTTTTGAAGATTGATGGCTCTTCTGATTTCCAGTTCGGTAGGAGCTGTAAACAAAACAGGAGTTTGACCATTGATTACATCGGCCATAGCGCTGTATGTCTGCGTGATCTCAGGACGCTTCACTCCGGCAACAGATGCATATTGCTGTCCTCTTTGCTGAGTGAGTTCTGCATTTTCGTAAACATCTCTGAATTTTGCCATTACCCCGGCAGGCGTTCCCGGATACATTCCTCTCGAACCTTGGAAACTTGCTGCCAAAGCTGCATTTTCTTTCAGAAGATTGGTGGAAGAAGGTGAGCCCAAAACAATAATAGAAGTTTTGCCTGAGAGCATTCCACCGCTGGGAACGGAATGAATCAAGGTGAAACCATTTTTTCGAAGATCATCCACTTTATCTCCGCTGATTGAGAACTGATCTTTCGCAGATCTCCAAGGTGTGATACCAGCGATTTCGTCAGAGGGATTGGACGATACGAAACCCTCAGGTCTTTCCAGATCCTTTGGCTTGGTGATACCTGCATCGCTGGCTCCATCAATAAATCCGGGGTAAATAAAAAGTGAATCTCCGGCGATTAATCTGGCTTCTTTTGGAAGGCTCAGGTTGGTGCCGACTCCCAGGATAATTCCATCCTGGATGAGAACTGTTGCTTTTGTCCCGGCTTTTCCGGGAGCAGTGAAAACAGTTGCGTTGGTGATGGCATACGTATCAGTTATGCGTTTCTTTCCGCTGGGATCACTTTGACCCAAAACAAGATTGGAAGAAACCCACCCTGATACCAATAAGCCAATCACACCTGCTTTCAGAAGTGTTTTTTTCATGTGTATAGATGTTTTTTAAGCCTGCATGAAAAGAAAAAATTGACTGAAATTTCCCTCGCGAAAAAAGCAATCAACTCATCGATTTCATGTCAATTGATGGTTTATCTTTAGCAAGCAAGCTACTAAAAGCCTTTTCAGAATCCATTTTGATTTTTTGAACCAAAGATTTTTTTTGATCAATGGCATCCAATGAAGATTAAACCGCTAAGAAGGGATTTCTTAAATCCGTATTGGATGACAGAGTTTATTTGGATGGTCTGTGGTATTTCTTTTTGGGTTAAAAATTCTTATTTAAAAAAGCTCTGGCATTTATTATTTAAAAAGATTTTGATAATAGCTAACAACTTTGATAAATCGATTTTACCTTCAATATTGCACGCCCGAGAAGGAAAAATCAAACTAGCCTTAACATCCAAAAAATCTGAGTTTTAGATCAAAAATCATTCAAAATGGCATTTATTTAAAAAAATTGGTTTGACCAATTTGAGTCGTCAATTCCTCGGTTGACTAACATGATTTTTCATCAACGTTGAAAAGATAGAGCAAAATCGGGTATCTTCAAGGCGTGATTTTAATGATATGAGCAAATCAGATTTGTGGCTGGAGCTTTCTTCCAACCTGACAACAACAGGAGCATTGACTTTCAGCTCCAAAGCCCTTGTAAATAAAATGCTTTCAAAATCTGATCTCTCCCATGCCAAAATTGTGGTGGAAATGGGAGGCGGAGATGGCAGTATTACTCAAGGTATTATTGAAAGATTGGAGGAAAATGCGGAGCTGTTGGTTTTTGAAATCAACAAGTCATTTTGTGAATCGATGAAAAAGCAATTTCCTCAGCCAAATGTGAAAATCATTAATGATTCGGCTGAGAATCTTGATAAATACCTTCATGGGAAAAAAGTAGACTACATTTTTTCATCACTGCCTTTCAGCCTGATTTCAAAAGAAGCTACGAATGAAATCATGATTCAAAGCAAAAATTCGTTAACACCCACCGGGGCATTTATCCAGATTTGCTATTCTTATCTTTTGAAGAATCTGTTCAAAAAGTACTTCGACAAGGTGAATTTAAGTTTCACATTGAAGAATTTACCTCCGGCTTTTGTGATGGTCTGCAGATAAAATAGTGAAATGGAAGTCCTGAGAACAGCAATTTTGGAAATGTGCAGGCAAAATAAAAACAATTCTTTTTGTTCATCCGAAGTTGTGAAAAGGATGTTTCCCGAAGATTGGGAGCAATTTCTCCAAGAAGTCAAATCGGTTGCCCTGGAAATGAATCGGGAAGGATTGATTCTAATCACCCAAAATGAAAAACCTATCGATCCAGATTCTCAGCCTATCGGAGAGTTCAGGATAAGCCTAATTCCAAACCAAAGCAGGCGTTGAGCTGTTCTTCACTTGATAAAAATCTGAAAAACCTATGGAAAATGAAATGAGTTTGCCGGTAACCCAAGTAATTGTACCGGAAGGACAGGAAGTAATTACTTTGGGTGCGGGTTGTTTTTGGTGTACAGAGGCAGTTTTCCAAAGAGTTGAGGGAGTCGAAAAAGTAGTGTCAGGTTATTCGGGAGGATTTGTGGTTGAACCTACTTACAGGGCGATTTGCGAGGGAACTACCGGACATGCTGAAGTGATTCAGGTTTACTTTGATCCGAAAAAAATCACTCTGACTCAACTACTTGAGATTTTCTGGGGCACTCATGATCCTACTACTTTGAACAGACAAGGTGCAGATATGGGTCCGCAATACAGATCCGCAATATTCTATCATACACCCGAACAACAAAAAATCGCAAATGAGCTAAAATCTCAGTTGAATACTTCAAAGGTTTTCGATAAACCAATTGTTACTGAAGTTACCGCATTTACAAACTTCTATATGGCAGAGAATTATCATCAGGATTATTTCAATCTCAATGGTTCGCAGCCTTATTGCCAGTTTGTAGTAAAACCTAAAGTCGATAAACTCAAGAAATTTTTTAGCGATAGATTAAAGTCGTAATCCTTACTTTTACCTAGCAAAACCACCTTGCAATATGAAATCGAGCAAGCCGAAGAACCTCACACCGTGAGATGATTATTCATCATGCGAAGATTCCATATGGCCTTTGAAAAAAAATTATAATCATATGAAATCGAGCAAGCCGAAGAATCTCACACAGTGAGATGATTATTCATCATGCGAAGATTCCATGTGGCCTTAAAGAAAAAATTATAAACAGATGAAAAGAACCAGAGCCCAGGAATCCAGAGGAGCAATAGAGAGACTTTATATTACGATGCGCCATCTTTTTACCCGCGGAAGTTATAAGCCGCTGGGAATCTCGGGAGAGACGCTTGTTAACTCTTTGATGGTTCTAAGTCCGGAGATTTACGGTTCTGTTACTGATCCCGAAAAGCTGGAATTGGATGGATTACTCTACGTAATGGAGCGACTCCCAAGAGGAATCGAAGAGTGCAGATATGTGAGATTGATTAGCAGAGAAGGCTATGAAACATCTCACTTAACACCGATAATACCTGCCAGAAGAAAAAGGAATTGCTACAGACTCGATCCTCAGATCATGTATGTGGAGATGACTAGAGGCCGCTCTGATATTTATGATATTCTGACTCACCTTACTTTTCTCTACGTTGAATCCAGAAAGATTCTTCGAAATGCATCAGACCCTAAAGGAAGGATTTCCCTGAACTGGACAATGCTTGAGGAATTTGTGAAAAAGGAGGCAGCTGGTGAGGAGTTTGATAAGGAAGCGGCAAGTGCTTACCTGAGTCATTTGATCGGAAGAACTTTCGAGGAAACAGTAGATGCAGTGGAGAAATTTGAGAAAAGCCCTAACTCAAATAGCCTTTTTTCCATCATTTACCACATGGGACGATTGGCTTTTGACGAATCTACCAAAGGTCTTGATCGAGAAATATCATTCTCAGCTACTTTGCGAGAGCGAATCGGTCATCACGTCTATGGAGAACTTTGGGCCCAGAAAATCAAAGAAACGCTTGATGAACATGGTTTGCTAAAGCGCCCAATTCATATCATTTCTGCAAATCTTCACAGTGTCCTCAATACCGTATATGGTCCACAGGCTTTAGGCTTGAAAACCTACGAGGAGATCGAAAAAGTGGCGATGGATATCAGTGTGAAATCAAAAACCCATCAGGGTAAAGCCATCCTGGAATATGCTAGCAAGCATGGCTTCATAGATATCCCAGATACTTCCGGTACCAATATCGGCGCTCAGATCATTGACACCGCACTTTTCGAAAAGGATGAAATAATCCCGGGAGTGAAATTGGTGGAGAAAGGCGAAGAAAGTCCAGTAATTGTTGTAATGGATTATGCATTCGGAGAGCAAGCTTACGAGTGCTTTGATGAATTGCTAAAAGCTTATCAGAAGGATGGAAAGGATATTCCCCTTAATGTAATTTCGACTTCTATCATGGGAAAAGCCGGAATTCTTTACGGAGGCAAAGGAGACATCATGATTCCAAATTCCCATGTTTTTGAAGGGACAGCTGACAATTATCCTTTCAAAAACGAATTGAAAAAATCAGATTTTGAAGGGTATGGATTGGGAGTTTACCAGGGTTCCATGATTACTGTTTTGGGAACTTCTCTTCAAAACAAGGATATCCTGACCTATTTTATGAAGTCTTCCTGGAATGCTGTCGGACTGGAAATGGAAGGAGCTCATTACCAAAAAGCAATACAATCCGCTTCAAAAATCAGAAGAAGCATCCGCTCCAATGTGAAAGTGCTTTATGCTTATTATGCATCAGATAACCCGCTTGAATCAGGAAGTACACTTGCTTCGGGTGCGCTTGGCATGGAGGGAGTGAGGCCAACTTACTTGATTACCTACAAGATTCTGGAGAAGTTATTTGGGAAGAAATAAAAAATGGGAAGCAATCGCTTCCCATTTTCATTTATTGAAGTTTGGAATTGATAGGAGGTGGTCCCGGAGGAATGATTCCTTTATAAACGTAATCCCCTTTTTTCTCTTTGAACTCAGCTTTGATCTCAGTTCTTAAGGCTTCGTTTTGGTAGAGATCCACCATCGTCATGGCCAATGCTTTTGCAGCATAGCCCATTCCTTTGTGACCAATGGACATTCCTCCTGAAGCAACGACAGCCCATGAATGCCAAGGTGTTCCGTTAGGCGCAGTAGTCGCACTCAAACTGATGGTTGGTACATTGTAACTCACATCGCCGACGTCAGTAGATCCGCCCATGGAGTGTTCCAAGGTTTCTTCCAGAGGTTTGATTTGAGAAACCAATCCAATTTGTGGTTTGAAAGTGCTTTCCTGAATCTTTTTCGCAAAAACCTGCTCTTCATCTGTGTAGGAAATCGGTCCCAATAGCTCCAGGTTTTTTTGCAAAACTTCAGAGCCCTTTCTGTTGATCAGCATTTCGTGAACACCTGAAACTAGGCTTACTTCATGTGTTACGTTTGCCATGATGGCTGCACCTTCCGCCATTTTCTCGACTTGTTTCCAAACAGGCTCTAATCCAGAGCGACTAGAATCACGGACGCGAACCCAGATTCTGCTATAATCAGGTACTACGTTGACAACTTCACCGGCATCTTGAATATGGTAATGGATTCTTACAGTCGGTTTCACATGCTCTCTGAAATAGTTAATTCCATTCGCATAAAGCTCCAACGCATCACCGGCGCTTCGGCCGTTCCATGGATCTGCAGAAGCATGCGCTGCCTGACCTTTGAACTCCACAATGAAATCAACCAATGCCAGTCCTTTTTGTGCGTTCACTTTGGTCTCATCGCCGGGATGCCAGTCCATCATGATATCTACATCATCAAACAGACCTGCTCGGATCATCCAGAGTTTGCCAAAAAATTTCTCCTCAGCGGGTGTACCGTAAAATCGGATTGTGCCTTTGATTTTACCCTCAGCTATCAAATCCTTAATTGCAGCAGCAGCTCCAAGAGAAGCCACTCCGAAAAGGTTATGCCCACAACCATGACCCGGTGCTCCTGCATGAAGCGGATCTTTGAATGGAACCTTGTTTTGAGAAAGGCCAGGAAGAGCATCAAACTCACCCATGATTCCGATGATCGGCAAGCCGCTTCCATATTCAGCGACGAATGCAGTAGGAATTTCAGCAACACCGCGTGTTACTTTGAAGCCTAATTCTTCCGCATAAGCAGAAAGGGCAGCAGCTGATTGACTTTCGCGGAAAGCAATTTCTTCAAAAGACCAGATTTTATCGCTCAGATTTGTCAGGTTAGCATAGCGCTGATCCACGCTTGTGGTCACTTGAGTTTTGAGAGGATTTGGTTTTTCTTTTTTCTGCGAAAAAGAAGGGTAGACAGCTGATCCACTTAACAAAATGGATAAGGCTATGTGTTTTAATTTCATTGAGTTATAATATTTATTTTTTACCAACTGATTCCATAATCTTCTCCATAATTACTTGATCCACCCCAGAAGGTTCCGTGCTTCCAGTCAAACCAAATCGCGTTGATCGGGCCGGAAGTTCTTGGCCAGAAATCCATCAAATAACCCTTTTTCTTAAGTTCGCTTCGGATCCAACTTGGGGTGTCTTCCCGAAGAGTAATTGCTCCCGGTTTGATTTCATGCGCTCCAAAGGAACTCTGCATTTGATAACTGTTGAAGTTGGCAGCTTCGGAAGCTTCCTGTACGTTCATATCGAATTCCACCACATTGAGGAAAAACTGCAAGAGATTTTGATCCTGAGAATCTCCGCCCTGAACTGCAAAAGCAAGGAATGGCTTTCCATCTTTCAGCGCCAAACTTGGAGTCAAAGTAACTCTTGGTCGCTTGCCGGGCTCAGGAAGATTGTAGGGATTTAGCTTTTCATCGAGTACAAAACTCTGCATTCGCTGACTCAGTCCAACTCCCGTATTTCCTGCAACCACGGCAGGAACCCAACCACCACTTGGCGTAATCGAAACAACCCAACCTTCTGCATCTGCAGCTTCCACGGAAGTTGTTCCTCTTTGAAATTGCTCCAGAAAAGGATCATCCAAGCCCTGAATCGGAAGACCGGGATTATTGATAGCTAGTGCTTCAGAATTGGTTTCGAGCAATTTTTTGAAAGGATTTGTTCCTCCTTCGAAAGGATAAGGGTCACCAGGACCAATTTTGGGGTCATTTTTATCACCGATAAGTTTTGCTCTTTCTTTTGCATATTCCTTCGAAAGCAAACCTTTGATGGGTGATTTTGGGTCGAAAGCCGGATCTCCATAGTAAAAATCCCGGTCAGCAAAAGCCAGACTCATCGCCTGATAAACTGTGTTGATGTAATTCGCTGAATTATACCCCATGCTTTTCAAGTCAAAATTCTCCAAGATATTCAATGACTGAAGCAAAGCCGGACCCTGTGTCCATTCCTGCATTTTATAGACATCAATTCCTTTGTAATTGACATAAAGAGGTTCTTCGATTTTCACTTTCCATTTAGCTAAATCAGCTTCTGTGAAAAGTCCGCCTTGCTCACGCGTGCCCCGTACGATTTCCTTGGCAATATCTCCCTTGTAAAACCTCTCATTGGCAGCGTAAATAGCTTCTTTTCGGCCTTTCTTAGCTTTCAAGGCAGCTTTCTCAGTCTCGACCAACTTAGCCAATGTCTGATATAAATCTTCTTGAACGAAGATTTCTCCAGCTTCAGGTGCTTCTCTTTTTTCTCCCAAATGAGGAAGAAAAACATCTTGAGAATAGGGCCAATCTTTGATTTTGGCCTTGTTTGCTTCGATCATATTGGCAGTATGTGCCTCGATTGGATAGCCCTTAGCGAGTTGCATGGCCGGTGCCAAAACTTGTTCCAGGCTCATCGTGCCATATTCAGCCAGCATGGTCATCAATCCGCCGGGTGTTCCGGGAGTGGTGGCAGCTAATGGCCCAAATTCAGGAGGATTTGCCATTCCCTGAGATTTGAAGAATTCAACAGTCGCACCTGTAGGAGCATAGCCCATTGCATTGATCGCGATGACTTTTTTGGTATTCGGATTGTAGATCAAAGCCTGAGTTTCTCCACCCCAGGATAGCATATCCCACATCGTTGCCGTAGCAGCAAGCATTGCACAGGCTGCGTCAACAGCATTTCCTCCTTGGCTGAAAATCTGGGCTCCGGCGGTTGCAGCAAGTGGCTTACCTGTGATGGCCATCCAGTTTTTCCCATGAAGCACAGGCTTTTGGGTTTGCTGCGCAAAGCCTGAAAAAGGCAGAGCTACCAAAAGCGCTAAGTATAATTTTCTCATATAATTGGTGGTTGTTTTATTCTAATTCTCATCTCGTAGCTGGCTCATAATTGGCCGAAACCCTTCAAACTGTGAATTGTAATGGGTAAACAGTTGAAAAATTGAGCTGGGCTCCCGGATATTCAATGAATTGGAGTTTGCAAATTCCTCCATGAATTCGGCTTTATCTCCGAAAATAGCGAAGAGCTTTTTTCGGTTTGTTGGCATCTCTTTTACATCAACTCCTTCGAGATAATAATAGATATTTCTTTTAATGAATTGATCGTTTCGATTTCCTACCATCAAAGCGGTATTGTAATTGGATTCTTTGAAAATAGCCATCGTCCGTCTCATGAGTGGCATTTGACCATCAACCAAAACTTCGAAGAAACCCGAAATAGGAGCGCCCTCGTCTTTGAAATCCATTCCGTTGACGAAGAATCGCGGTACGTTGAAAGATGAATCCATCCAAACGATGTTTTGGATTCTTAATCCGGGCATCGAAGAAATCTGATTATTGGTTGGCTCCATCAGCTCAAACATATTTGAGAGAATATTATACCTCGCCCGATATCCTTCCAAAAGCTGTTGATCCCTGTAAAGAAGAATAGTGGCTAAGTTCCATTTGAGATCGAGATACGTATTTCCTTCCAGTTTTTTCGGCTCAGGAGGAATACCATAGACCATATTTCCCCCAATGAAATTTGGGCGGGCATTCAATAAGTTGATGATGTTATTTGACCGGATGGTTTTTTGCAAAGCCGCACCTGAACCTTCAGCTCCAAATTTTACCAAATAAATAGGACCGAGGTCAAGGTCTTTATCAAGTTTCACTATTTGCTCGTATCGATTATATCCCTCTGCGGTAAAGGAAATCGAATATTTGTCGCCCACGACATTCTGCAAAATGAAGTTTCCTGCCTGATCTGAGAATTCCCCATAAGAAGTTTCTCTCAGTGTGATAGATATACCACTTAGGGGTTGTTGAGTATCAGAATCCAATACTCTGCCTTTCAACTGGAAAGTCTGTCCAAGAGATTCCAGTGAAAATGCACACCATAAAATCAAGAGTAAATGAATTTTTGTCTTACTTATTTCTGCTCCCATCTGATCCCAACGCTTATTTTGAACAAGTTGAAATATAAGTCAAATGAAGCATTGAAACCATAGCAGATGAAGGATTGGTCGTTTCAAGACTTGAAAGGTTATAATCAAAAGCGGAAGTATTTGGCTTTCTGAGCTTTTCGGGGCTATATTTGTTTGAACAGTCTGAATTTCCGACTGCTTTTTACCTTTACTAATCACCTACACGTTGGATTTCTCATCATTTAATTTCGAACCTTCACTTCAGGAAGGATTGGATGCAATGGGTTTTAACCAGCCTACTCCAATCCAGGAAAGGGCTATCCCAGTTATTTTAGATAATAAAGATCTCATTGCTTGCGCACAGACAGGTACCGGGAAAACTGCTGCATTTATTCTTCCGATTCTTAACAAACTCACAAAAAAGCCTTCAGGCAAGCTAAATACATTGATTCTTGCTCCCACCAGGGAACTTGCAATTCAAATCGATCAGCAGATTCAAGGTTTCGCCTACTTTTTAGGGATCAGTTCCATTCCGATATATGGAGGTGGAGACGGGATCGTTTGGGAGCAACAAAAAAAGGCGCTGGAAACAGGTGCTGAAATCGTTGTTGCCACGCCGGGAAGATTGATTGCTTTACTTGCCGGAGGAAAAATTGACTTGAGTTCATTAGAGCATCTGATTCTTGACGAAGCAGATCGAATGATGGATATGGGATTTTCAGATGATATCCTCAAGATCGTAAATTACCTGCCTGTCAATCGCCAGACCGTACTTTTCTCTGCTACCATGCCTCCGAAAATTCGGCAGTTCAGCATGAAAATCCTTAATAAGCCTGAAGAGATTTCGATCGCACTTGGCAAGACAGCAGAAGGTGTGAGCCAGTCGATGTATTCGGTTTATGATGGTCAAAAAGAAGAATTGGTTCGTCATATCCTTTCTCAAAAAGGCCGGGATGCGGTTATCATTTTTGCCTCAACCAAAGACAAAGTAAAGGCTCTCCATAAAGTACTGCGAAAGCAATTTGACATTGAAGCATTCCACTCAGACTTGGAGCAAACGGAGCGTGAAAAAATCATGTCTGCTTTCAAAAACAAAGCTGTGAAAGTTCTGATTGGCACTGACATTATTTCCAGAGGAATAGATGTCGTCGGAATCGAATTAGTTTTGAATTACGATACTCCGGGCGATCCTGAAGATTATGTGCACAGAGTAGGACGGACGGCCAGAGCTGATAAAAAAGGCGAGGCTATCACATTTGTCAATCCAAAAGATCAACCCAAGTTTGCGCGAATTGAGCAATTGATCGGAATGAAAATCACTCAGAATCCACTTCCAGAGGGATTAGATGCAGGGCCTGAGTATAAGGGCGAAGCAGCTAAATCTTCATCCGAGTCGAAATTCAAACCGAAAAGTTCCTCTTCCAACAAAAACAAAAACCAGTCAAAAAGCGGAGGACATCCTCCGAGACAAGAAGCCAAGCCTGCACATAAACCGGCAGAAAATCAATCCAAACCTGCTGAAGCTAAACCTGCTCAAGCTTCTCAAAAACCAGCTGAAGAAAAGCCACAAACTCCAAGCAAATATGGCCAGAGAAAAAATGTAATAGAGCCTTAAAAAGCCTGGTTTATAGGTTGTAATTTAAAAGTACTTCAAGTAAATTGAAGTACTTTTTATTTTTAAGCCTATCGCTATGCAATATTTAAAACTAAAATCCAGAGGCCCAATGGTCTCTTTTTTACAAGAATTGTTATCCAAGTTAGGGTATAATCTTCCAGCAACGGGATATTTTGGAGATTTGACAGACTCTGCTGTCAGGAGCTTTCAGCAAAAAAATAATCTGGTAGTAGATGGGGAAGTCGGTATCAAAACCTGGACTCTCTTGATGGGTCAGGCTCATCCCGCCGATACCATGGGAGAAAAGTTTTTGAGTGAGCATGACCTTCAGGATTTTGCAAACCGATATGGTGTAGAACTCGCCGCTATAAAAGCTGTAAATGAAGTCGAAAGCAGCGGAAAAGGGTTTTTGATAGATGGAAGGCCTAAAATTCTATTTGAAGGTCATATTTTTTGGAAAGAATTGATTGCCCGTGGAATAGATCCAAGAAATCTGGAAAATGCTTCCAATGGAGATGTATTATATAAAAACTGGACCCGTGCTCATTACCTGAGTGGAGCAAAGGAATACGATCGTTTGGAAAAAGCTGCCACAATCAGCTCCGATCCAAGGGTAAGGGAAGCAGCGTTAGCTTCGGCTTCCTGGGGCAGTTACCAGATAATGGGGTTTCATGCAACCAAACTTGGTTATCCTTCTGTAGTCCAATTTGTTGAGGAAATGAAAAAGCATGAAAGAAATCAACTGGAAGCATTTGGGAAGTATATTTCTACCTTTGGATGTCTGGTGCATTTGAAAAAGAAGGACTGGGCAAAATTTGCGAAATGTTACAATGGTCCGGCTTTTGCCCAAAATAAGTATGACGAGAAACTGGCAAAAGCTTATAATAAGTATTCACGGTAAATTTTTTATAAATGATAATTAATGAATTCAAAGAACTCTTTGAGCGGGATTTTGACAAGCTTTTTACAGAAATTAATTCTTTTTCAACTGAGGAAACTCTATGGAAAACCGAAGGTGTAATCTCAAATTCAGCTGGGAATCTTTGTCTCCACCTCTTGGGAAATCTTCAATCTTTTGTAGGAAAGGAAATAGGAGGGTTTGATTACGAGAGAAATCGGGAACGAGAATTTTCAGTAAAAGGTGTTGCCAGAGAAGAACTTCTCAATGAGATATTGTTTGCAAAAGATATTGTCTCCAAAAGTCTTGAGGGTATGGACGATAGCCTTTGGCCAAGGATTTACCCGCTTCAGGTTTTCGGAAAGCCCATGACTTACGGCTATTTCCTCACTCATCTTTACGGACATTTTAACTATCATCTGGGCCAAATCAATTACCACAGAAGATTAATTGACATTTGATTTCAGGGTAAATGATTTTCCGGGGAATTAATTCTGGCAGGTTGGTAAAGCTTTCATTCATGCGTATGTTTGGAATCTATGAATTCAAGCCTTCTTTTCAACATAGGTCTGCTTTGGGGAATGTTGTTTCTGACCAATGTCCCCGCTTACTTTTTGGGACTGAAATTCGAAGGAAATGCACCGAAAAAAAGGCTTTGGTTTGAGCCTCCGGGATTCGTCATCCCAATTGTCTGGGTGTTTTTGTTTTTGATGCTGGCATACCTTCGCCACAAACTTGTCTTAGGCAATGAGCATGACCTAGCAACGATGATTTTGATTCTTGCTTTTATCTGTGCTTCCTATCCTTATTATACACTTGGCCTCGAAAAATTGACTCGAATCTCTGCATTGAAATTTGGCCTCGGCGGCAACATTCTTGTCATATTAACGGCACTTTGGGTTGGGATCGAAATCTCCAAATTTTCGGCAAACCTTTCCTATTTGATTTATCCGATCGTGATATGGACGTTCTTCGTCAGCATGATTATTATCGGTCAATTGAGAATCCTTAAATCGTAAAAAAGCCCCGAATGTCTTCGAGGCTAAATTTTTTAATAGAGCATCCTGAATCGGATCGTTCCCGGTATGAGCTTCATCGCTTCAATTGCATCCTTGGAATAGGCCTTATCGATATCCGTGATCACATAGCCGATCTTTTCATTCGTCTTGAGATATTGGCCCACAATATTGATGTTGTAGTTTGCCAAAATCTGATTGATTTTTGCCAATACGCCAGGTTCATTTAGGTGAATGTGAATTAGTCGGTGAGCATCTTTCAGGAACGGAAGTTGAATATTCGGGAAATTCACAGAATTATACGTATTGCCCGTATTCACGTATTCCATGATTTTACCCGGAACAAATCGTGCGATATTTTCCTGAGCTTCAAGTGTGCTTCCGCCAATATGCGGAGTAAGGATAGTATTTGGCAGACCGCGAAGTTCTGACTCAAACATTTCTTTGTTATTTTTTGGCTCCTCCGGAAAAACGTCCACTGCGCATCCTGCCAATTGGCCGGACAAAATCGCATCACGAAGTGCAGGAATATCCACTACATGCCCGCGACTCAGATTTACCAGAATAGCGCCGTGTTTCATCATTCCAATTTTGTCCCGGTCAAGAAGGCATTTGTTGTCTTTTCGTCCATCTACATGAAGGGAAACGATGTCACACGTTTTCAAAAGTTCTTCGAGTGAATTTAGCTTAGTAGCATTTCCAAGGGCAAGTTTTTCGATCACATCGTAGTAGAACACATTCATGCCCATATTTTCTGCAAGAACAGAAAGCTGAGCTCCAATATTGCCGTAACCTACGATTCCAAGTTTTTTACCACGAATTTCGAAACTTCCCGTCGCTGACTTGTCCCATTTTCCTACGTGCATTCCTGCGCTTTTATCAGCGAAATTTCTCATCAGGAATATGATCTCTGCGATCGCCATCTCTACCACAGATCGGGTATTGCTGAAAGGAGCATTGAAAACAGCGATTCCTTTTTCCTGGCAAGTTTCCAGATCGATTTGATTGGTGCCAATGCAGAAAGCTCCGATTGCAATCAATCTGTTTGCATTTTCGAGGACCTTTTTGGTGACGTTCGTTTTGGATCTAATACCCAAAATCGAAACGTTTTTGATTTTTTCGCAGAGCTCCTCTTCACTCATTGCGGAGCTGACTACTTCTACCTGGTAACCTTCTTCTGTGAAAAGTTCGATTCCGATAGGATGCACATTTTCCAAAAGCAAAACTTTAATTCGGCTTTTTGGGTAGGAGAATTTCGTATTCAAGTTATTGATATATAGGATTTCGTCTAAACTGGGAGCAATGTGGTCCGCCTCCTTCATGACTCTGGCTCGCGACACATTTTCTGTAAATGCATAAAACTTATTGGCAAGCCCCGAGGCTTTGATTTCATAATCAGTGTAGCCATCCCCAATCACATAGATATCACCTTCCAGATTTACCCTTCTGATGGTTTCGGCTTTACCGTTGTTTTTGGAAAGGGGATTTTCTCTGTTGAAATCCACGATGTTTCCTTGCTCATCATACACAAATTCATTTGCGAAAACATTCTCCTTTTGGATACCAAAATCAGCCACAATCGGGATGATAAAATCTTTGAATCCATTGGAAATAATGTAGATGTCCTGCGCGTTTTCGAGTAGGAATTCTTTGTTTCTATCGAAGGATTTGGAGACTCTCTTTTTAAGTGCCGCAATCAAATCTGAGATTTGTGATTTGTTAGCTTTAAGAATTTCCAATCGTTGCTCGAGGCTTTCGCGGAATGTAATCGAACCGTCCATTCCTTTATCTGTGATGTCTTTGATGGCCTGAAGTTTCACATCGCGATCGGGATCTTGCGATAAGCTGATTTCCCCCAAAATATCCAAAGCTTCTACTTGTGTAAAGGTACTGTCAAAGTCAATGATGAACTTTATGGTTTGAGACATGTGCAGGGTCAATAATTCGGAATGGTGTGTAAAATTACAGGATTGTTAAAAAATCTGAAGATATATTGAAGAAATTGTTTGATTTCTTTTTCTCAATCGATTTTATTTCAAAAAAACAGGCTTTTTCAGAATTTTCTGAATTTGAAATTTCTTTCAAATCTTCCTCTTTTTGTTTTTTCTCCATGAATCAAAAACCTATTTTTGAAGTTCTAAACCTGAATCCAATGAAAAAATCAAATTTACTCCTCCTTGCTTTAGTCTTTGCTTTTACAACTGCTTGTGAAAAGTCAGAGAAAGAGGTTGAAAATGAAGCAAAATCAGAAGTGGTTTCAGAATCCATTCCAGGCAACTATGGCGCATCAGTCAATGAATCAGAAGTATTGACGACCACCCAATTGGTGACTGAAGTGATGGAAAAAGGAACATTTGAAGGAAAAATTGCCGGCGAAATCAAAGAAGTCTGTGTCAAAAAAGGTTGCTGGCTCACAATTGACCTACCTTCAGGTGAGAGTATGCGCGTGACTTTTAAAGATTATGGTTTCTTCGTCCCAACTACTTCGAATGGATTTCCGATTGTTTTGGAAGGAGTGGCGACTTTAACTGAAACTGATGTTGAGACACTACGACATTTCGCAGAAGATCAGGGAAAAAGTAAGGAAGAAGTAGCTGCGATCACGGAACCCAAAAAGGAAATTACCTTTGAGGCGGTGGGAGTTGTGATAAAGGAAAAAGCCTGATATGGCGATAGCGTTGGACAACCTGCGAGTGGGTAGGAGATATGTGTTGGTGAATCAAGGAGAAGTCCGCAAATTGGAAATCATCGCCAGGCTATATGGTGACAATTTCAAAGTAAAAGATCTTGATACCCTTGAGCATTATACGATTGCGGAACTGCTTCAATGGGGTAAAGGAAAAGACTACGATCTTGATGAAATAGAACAATAGGGGGCGAAGAGCCCCTTTTTCTTTGGTGATGATTGGCACAAAGGATAAGAGAAAAGGAATTTAATTTTATGAAATATTTATAATCTGATGAGTAATAAAAGTGGAGTAAAGGCACTTTTCGGAGCAAAATGCCCTCAGTGTCGTGAAGGAAAATTGTTTCCGGTTTCAGTGATGAGTTATCGAAAACTGAGTGATGTCAATAAGAAGTGTAGTGTTTGCGGGGCAGTTTTTAGCCCGGAGCCGGACTTTTTTTATGGTGCAATGTATATCAGTTATGCATTTTCTGTTGCCCTGATCATTACTGTACTTACTGCAATCAATGTATTAGTGACTAAGCCGGAGCTTTGGATGTATCTGACGACGATTGTTATTGGAAATATTGTGTTGATGCCTTTGATGCTTCGCTACTCGAAAGTGCTCTACTTGTATCTGGCAGGAAAATTAAAATACCAGGGTTCCTGACAATAGAGAATATTTTTTGATAAATGGGTTTTTGACCCTATAGCTTATATTTTTGAAAGCAGTCTTAATTTTTATCCTTCAATCCCTTTTATGAATTTATCAAAACTGAAAAGAATTAGTCTCTTCCTCATGGCATTTCTCTATCTGCTGGCAGGAGTCAATCATTTTTTATCCCCCGAATCCTACTTGCCCATCATTCCCGATTACTTACCGAGTCATGATTTGATCAATATTTTGGCAGGAATTGCAGAGATTATTTTGGGCATTGGTTTACTTTTTCCAAAGACAAGAAAAATTTCCGCTTGGGGAGTTGTCTTAATGTTGATTGCTTTCATCCCTTCACATGTCTATTTCATCCAGATTGGATCTTGTGTCGAGGGAGGAATTTGTACTCCTGAGTGGGTGGGATGGCTTAGATTAGTTGTCATTCATCCACTTTTATTGGCTTGGGCCTGGATTTACACTAAAGACTAAGAAATGGAATCATTGAATGTTTTTGGCGAAAGGCTATTGACTTGCAGCACCAATCCGATGACTGGATTTTACCGAGATGGATGTTGCCAGACCGGGGATGAAGACTCCGGAACCCATACAGTTTGTGCATTACTCACAAATGAGTTTTTAGAGTTTTCAAAAAGCAGAGGAAATGATCTGATGACTCCAATTCCGGCTTATGGTTTCCCTGGTTTGAAAGAAGGAGATCATTGGTGCCTTTGTGCATTGCGATGGAAGGAAGCTTATCATGCCGGAGTTGCACCAAGGATTAAGCTCGAAGCAACAAACGAGGCTACTTTGAAATTTATTCCTCTTTCGATCTTGATTCAGTTTGCAGAAAAGTCCTGAATTAGATAAACTCTGATTTTTGTAAATATTACTAACAAAAATCAGAGGTTTACTAAACATTTTGAGAGTAACTCTCGTTCCTACTCCAGAATTCAAAAATTTGAGATGGAAACTATTCTTAGAAGAACCAAAGTTGAGGTCAACAAGAACTTGTACCTGAAAGAGCCATTCAGTTCAGAATTAGGCATTTTGATTGTAAAAGACGGGATGCAATTAATTCAGGAATTGGGAATGGAGCATTTTACTTTTAAGAAGTTGGCCCAAAAAATCGGAAGTACTGAGGCAGCGATCTACAGGTATTTCGAAAATAAACACAAGCTACTTCTCTATTTATCAGCTTGGTATTGGGGTTGGATGGAGCATAATCTTGTGTATTCCACAGCAAATCAGTTTGATCCACGAGAAAAACTTGGTGTAGCAATTCGCTTAATGGTAGAAGGACCTATTTTTAAGCAAAATGAATACTTGGATCCTCTTCAACTTAGAAACATTGTTGTAAATGAATCCATCAAAGGCTTCCTGACCAAAACAGTCGATTTCGAGCACGAAAATGGAATTTTTGCTCAAGTCTATAAGTTTGGGGAGCGAATATCAGAGATCATTCTTGAAATTAATCCGACATATGGTTTTCCCAAAACCCTTGTTTCTACAGTCATGGAATCGAGCCTTTTGCAGTCTTTCAATTCTATACATCTGCCCGGCATGACTGAAATCAGTTTTGATTCTGAAAGCAGGTACAAGTTTTTTCATCATTTAGTTATAAATGCAATTACTCATGAATAGTAAACAAGGAATCACGCCTCTCAAGCGGTTTTTCAGTTTATTGAAAGAAGAAAAGAGTCAAGTTTATTCTATTTACTTCTATGCGATTCTGAATGGGATAGTAACGCTATCTCTCCCTTTGGGAATTCAGGCAATTTTAAATTACATCCTTGGAGGGAGGATTTCGACTTCATGGGTGATCCTGGTAATTATTGTAGCTGTTGGTGTAGCATTTGGAGGTTTTCTTCAGATATCGCAGCTTCAGATCATGGAGAAATTGCAACAGCGGATTTTTTCCAAGTCAGGACTTTCGATTGCGTACCGACTGCCAAGAGTGAAAGCGGAAATTCTACATGGTGAATATGCCCCTGAGATTGTAAACCGCTTTTTTGACACAATCAATCTTCAAAAAGGACTCTCTAAAATCCTGATTGATTTCTCCACGGCTTTGTTGCAAGTGGTTTTTGGATTGTTGCTCTTGTCTATTTACCATCCGACGTTTATCATTTTTGGGTTTGTCCTAGTGACTATTTTGGCTTTGATTTTCTATTTCACAAGTCCAAAGGGAATGGAAACAGCCCTTAAAGAGTCGACCGCCAAATACGAAACTGCATATTGGCTGGAAGAAGTAGGAAGAGCAATGACTACGTTTAAATTGGTTGGAAATTCCCGCCTACCAATACTCCGGGCGGATAAACTTTTGCAGCATTACGTTGAATTTCGGAATAAGCACTTTTCGGTTTTGATTTTCCAATACAAAATCATGATCGCATTCAAAGTGCTGATTGTGACAAGTTTATTGATTGCAGGAAGTCTTCTTTTGATCAATGAGCAAATAAGTATAGGTCAGTTTGTGGCAGCGGAAGTCATCATTGTATTGGTGATCAACTCCGTAGAAAAGCTGATCTTATCCCTCGAAACTGTTTATGATACCTTAGTGGCTGTAGAAAAATTGGGACATGTAATGGACCTTGAACTGGAGAATAGCACAGGTTCTGAGAAAGTCATTACCTCCAAACCAGAAGGATTGAAATTCAGTATGGAAAATGTGGTCTTCCAACCGTTGGATGCCGATACTCCTTTATTGAAAGGAATGAACCTTACGATTGAGCCTGGAGAAAAGGTCGTAGTGACGGGGAAAAGCGGAAGTGGAAAAAGTGCGCTTTTAGCTTTATTCTCTGGTCTATACGAAGAATTTGAAGGGAAAGTCAAAGTCAATGATCTTTCCATCGATATGATTCATTTAGAAAAATACCGATCTATAGTGGGCGATTGCCTGGAAGCAATGCAGATTTTTCATGGCACAATTAAAGAAAATATCCTCGTAGGTCGTGATTTCGATCAGGATCAGCTGGATTACATTTTAAAACTGGTTGGACTTAGAGATTACATTTATCAACTGCCGGAAGATTTCAATACCATGCTTCAACCGGAAGGCAGAGGACTTTCCAGGAAGCTGGTTCAAAGCATATTATTAGCAAGAGCTTGCGTAGGAGAGCCAAAAGCAATGGTTATGGAAAATGCTCTTCTCCATGTGGACGAAGATGTCAAAAATCGCGTTGCTGACTTCCTGTTTCAGGGAAACTGGACGCTACTTTTAGTGTCCAACGATGAATCAATTTTTTCAAAAGCAAGTCAAATATTGCTGATGGATAATGGAAAGGTTGCTTTTCAAGGCAGCTATGAAGGATATCAAGCTTATTTAAACAAGAATTCCTAAAGCCATGCTGAATATCTCGGAAGTTAAAATCAAAGAATCAATTCCTTTTAGCGGTGCAAAGAGCTTAGTCATGACTTTGCCGGTGAAGGAAGCGAGGCAAAGAGTTAGAATTCTTTTAGGGCTGATGTTTGCCTTCTTTATTATGCTTTTCGTGCCTTGGACTCAAAATATTCGATCCAAAGGATACGTGACGGCTTTAAGACCTGATCAGCGTCCGCAAACGATTCATTCTGTAATAGCCGGAAGAATTGAAAAATGGTATGTAGCAGAAGGTTCCTTTGTAAGTAAAGGTGATACGATTCTTCAGATTTCTGAAGTAAAAGATGAGTATTTCGACTCTTTACTATTACCAAGAACGCAGCTTCAGGTTGATGCAAAAAACCTCTCTGCTTTATCCTACAAAGGGAAAGTCTCTGCTCTGGATGACCAAATCGATGCTTTGGCTGAAAATAGTATTCTCAGAGTGCAGCAGGCTCAGAACAAACTGAAAATGTCTGAATTGAAAGTCAAATCGGATAGTATCAGATTTGAGCAGGCTAAAATCAATTTTCAAATCGGTAAGCAACAATTGGATCGAGCAGAACAACTCTACAAAGAAGGCTTGAGGTCATTAACCGATCTGGAAACAAGAAGATTAAGATTTCAGGAAGTACAGGCAGGAATGATCGCTTCCGAAAACAGCCTATTAAGCAGTAGAAATGAGCTTTTGGCAGCTAGGATCGAATTGAATGCGGTTGATAATGATTTCAAAGACAAACTTGCAAAAGCCGAGTCAGAGAAATTCACCGCTATGTCTTCGCAATACGATGCTGAAGCAACAGCTTCCAAGCTTGAAAACACGTATTCCAACTACGAAGCGAGATCAAAATTTCGCTATATCCTGGCTCCGCAAGACGGATATCTGGCCAAAGCAATTCAGGTTGGTATTGGAGAAACCATCAAAGAAGGAGACCAAATCCTGAATATTGTACCTGCTGAAGCTGAATTGGCGGTAGAAATGTACGTGCAGCCTGTCGATTTACCCTTGATCGAAAAGGGGAATAAGGTCCGATTCATCTTTGATGGTTGGCCTGCGATTGTTTTCTCAGGATGGCCTCAACTTTCCAACGGAACTTTTGGAGGAATTGTAGTGGCGATAGATCAGTTTGCCGGTCCAAATAATCAGTATCGGGTGTTAGTAATTGAAGACCCTGAGGAAGATTCCTGGCCCTACTTATTAAGAATTGGCTCGGGAGCAGACGGGATTGCCTTGCTCAATGACGTGCCTGTTTGGTATGAAGTCTGGCGTCAACTTAATGGATTCCCAGCCGATTATTACACCAATACAGAAAAAGAAGCATCAGCTGAAAAGAAATGATGAAGAATCTGATCTTAATTATTCTATTCTATTTCACTCTGTTTCCGGCTTTAGCTCAGGATTCTGATACACTTGATTTTGAATCATTTATGAATTGGGTGAGACTTGATCATCCTATTGCAGCTCAGGCTGAAATAAACCTCAGAATGGGCCAAATGGAAGTGAGGCAGGCAAGAGGTGCATTTGATCCTTTGTTATTTGGAAATCTTGACAACAAGGAATTCAAAGAGAGTACATATTACGACAAGCGGGAAGCCGGAGTGAATATTCCAACTTGGGCAGGAGTGGAGTTATCAGGTACGTTTGAACAGAATACAGGTCAATATCTTAATCCTGAAAATAACGTGCCCTCAAATGGCCTTTTCGCGGCGGGTGCTTCGGTAAATTTGGGACAAGGATTGATCCTCGATGAAAGAAGAGCAGCATTGCGACAAGCTCAAATCTACCTACAATCGACAGAGTCGCAACGGATGCAGCTATTGAATCAATTGTATGTTGAGGCAACTGATGTGTATTGGAGATGGGCTTTGGCATTTTCTAACCAGGAAGTTTTGAAGGAAGGTGTAAATCTTGCAAAGGCCCGTTTTGAGGCTGTTAAAGGCAGTTATAGGCAAGGAGATCTTGCTGCCATCGACACAGTGGAAGCTTTTTCTCAATTACTGAATCGCGAATATCGATATCAAAGTGCTCAGAATTCTTATTTCACAGTCACTCAGGAGTTGAATAATTTTCTTTGGGATGAAGAGGGAAACCCGATGGTTTTGCAGAATGAAATCATTCCCCAAAAGCTTACTGACGATCAACTTACTATTCTTGAAGAAACTGAACTACGCGAAATCATACCCAATCATCCTGATCTTAAGATTGCCGATTATGAATTGGCAGGTTTGGATGTGGAGCGAAGGTTGAAAGCACAACAAATTATTCCGGTTGTGAAATTGAAGTATAATTTCCTTACAGAAGAACTGGGTGACTTTAGCCAATCCCAATTTTTTGAGAATGATTATAAGTGGGGGGTTTCAGTTTACACACCTTTGCTTTGGAGAAAGTCAAGAGGGGCTCTTGGGCTGACAAAAGCCAAAATTGATTTCAAGCAAAACTCAAGGGAATTGAAAGAGCTTCAGCTTAGAACAAAACTTGAAAGTGAATTAAATACGCTCTCAAACTTGAAGGTTCAGATTAACACTTTTGAGAAAAATGTACAAAGCCTGGAGGCTCTTTTGCAAGGTGAAGTAAGGAGATTTGACATCGGAGAAAGTAGCCTTTTCTTGGTCAATGCACGTGAAGTTACGGTCTTTGATTCCAGGCTTACGCTCAATGAACTTGTCTCCAAAAGTAAAATTGCTTTTGCGAAAGCAAGGTATGCAGCAGGTTTAGGGTTTGATTAAAATCTGAAGTGTTGTAAGTCATTTTCATTTTCTGCATTTTCAGGAACCTAAATAAATGACCTTATGCCTGCATATGTTTTAGTGGAAGTTGACATCAACGATCCCAAAGAATACGAAGCCTACAAAAAATTAACACCCGCAACTGTTGAGGCTTACGGAGGAAAATTCATCATCAGAGGAAACCCTGTTCAAGTCATGGAAGGAGAGTGGAATCATGATCGTTTGGTGATGCTGGAATTTCCTGATAAAAAAACAGCAGAGGAATGGTATTATTCAAAGGAGTACCAAGATGCGAAGGCAATTAGGCTAAAAGCATCAACTGCAAAATTTTTTATTATTGAAGTTTGAATAATTGGCATTTTTATTGGTGTAAAAAGCATTATTGATACTGTTAATTATGAATCAACAATCGCCTACTAACCTATACTCAATAGAAAAATTCAACCACCTTTAAAAATTGTTCAAATGAAAAAAAGTTACCTAGTTGCCAAGATTGTATTTGGATTGACTGCAGGATTTTTTGTAACATCCTGTATTTCAGAACCAGAATCTCCCATTCTATCCGAACAGGTAGAGAAATCAGTTGCTCTTTCAGAAGAGAATACTGGTGATGAGAATCTGAGGAAATCTCCAGAGTTTAATTATTTAGAGAAGTTTTCGAATCAAATCACCCCAAAATATGAAGGTGAAAGTGGATTTGGTCCAATAGTTTATTTGCCAGGAACAGGAGTTGGAAACGCTACTTTTATTGGCAAGTCATATTCTTTTATTAACCAATTAGCAGTTGGACCAACAACTACCATCGGTGCTCCTGTTACTAAATATTATTCAGAGGATTTAGCGGCTCTCGGGTTGACAGATATACCTGATAATGTAAACTCATTGACTACAGATGGAAAAGGAAATGCGATCTTTTTCGAAAGTGGTGTTAATTCCGCTGTAGTGGTTTCTGAAACCAAAACAGAGTTTTCAGCAGATCTTATTGTCGTGGGTGGGACAGGAAAATTTCTTGGAGTCACTGGCAAAGGAAAAGTTGAGGGTAGCTACAATCCACTCAATGGGGTAGGTTCATCCACTGTAAGAGCAGATATTAAATATTAATAACTACTTCTTTTAATGAAAAGAGCGGCTTTTGGCCGCTCTTTTTGTTTATAAAGAAACCCCTCTTTTCCAGGGGATGAAATCGTAGTTTTTCTTTTGATCTGCTTTGGTTTGAATATGTCCACCTGCAACTTGGAGCACAAATTCCATTAATTTCTCTCCGCAGGATTCAATTGTTTCTTCTCCATTAATGACTCCACCTGCATTGAAATCTATAATATCGGGCATTCGATTTGCAAGTTTATCATTTGTGGATACTTTGATCACAGGACAAATCGGATTTCCTGTTGGTGTGCCAAGCCCCGTTGTGAACAGAATGATGTTTGCACCGCTTCCGGCAAGTCCGGTCGTGCTTTCCACATCATTTCCGGGAGTGCAGAGGAGGTTTAACCCGGGTTCAGAGATGTATTCTGTGTAATCTAAAACTCCGGAGACAGGAGCCGTTCCACCTTTTTTGGCAGCTCCGCAGGACTTGATCGCATCCGTAAGTAAACCGTCCTTGATGTTTCCTGGACTTGGATTCATATCAAAACCACTTCCAACTCTCGCTGCTGCAGATGCATATGCTTCCATCAAATGAATAAACTTATCTGAGATTGCATCTGTTTTGCAGCGATTTATGAGATTTTGTTCAGCTCCGCAAAGTTCAGGAAACTCAGATAAAATAGCAGATCCTCCTACTTCCGCCATAATATCTGAAACATGCCCGAGAGCTGGGTTTGCAGAAATCCCTGAAAAACCATCCGATCCTCCGCATTCCAAACCAATCACAAGCTTGGAAATTGGAAAAGGCTCACGTTCAAATTTATTAGCTTGGACCAAACCGTCAAAAGTCTCGCGGATTGCCTTTTGGATCAAATGCTCGGTAGTTCCTTCTTGCTGCTGATCACAAATAACCACAGGCTTTGGTTGCCCTTTTTGGATCTTTTTGAGGCTTTTCTGCAGGATACTTGCTTCTGCATTTTGGCATCCTAAACTCAAAACTGTGGCTCCCGCAACGTTAGGATGGTTGATGTATCCGGCAAGTAATGCGCATAAAGAATCTGAATCTTGTCTTGTGCCGCCACATCCGCCGCTATGAGTCAAAAATCGAATCCCATCAATGTTTTCAAAGATCTTGCTTTTTCCAGAGACAATTACTTCCGAAACCGTTTCCGTATTTTCTTTACTTCCTTGGGACTGAAATCCCGCAATCAAATCTCTAATTTTAACCTCATAAGGATTGGGAACGGAAAAACCCAAAGCATTTTCAAAGGCTTCCTGAAGAAGTTTAATGTTGGTGTTTTCGCAGAAAACCAGAGGTAAAACCAACCAGTAATTTGCGGTACCAACCTGACCATCAGATCGACCATATCCTAAAAAAGTGCGGTCTTTCCAATGCTCCACAGACGGGGGATTCCACTTGTAAGTGCCTGGGGATTTGTGATAATGCTTAGTCTTATGACGGATGTTTTGAAGGGTAATTGCTGCTCCTTTTGGAATGGTGCGAGTGGCTTCGCCTACGATCGTGCCATACATCAGGATGTCGTCACCTTGCAAAAACTGTTTCAAAGCAAATTTATGTTTTGCAGCTATAGCTTCGATCAGGTCAATTTTCTGACCATTAACCGAAACCGATTGGCCGGACTCCAAGTCAGTAAGTGCAACGCCGACATTATCTGAAGGATCTAAGCTCAGGGCTTTATTGATCATAGGTTTACTTTATATATCTTAGGTTTAAAGGAATTGAAATTAGAAAAATTAATTGATCGATGAAAAAAATTATAACACTGGGCGAGGTAATGCTCAGGCTTTCACCACCGGGTAACGAGCGGTTTTTTCAGGCTAATTCCCTCGATATCGAGTTTGGTGGATCGGAAGCGAATGTGGGAGCAGCCTTAGCTTACTGGGGGATGGATGTTGCCCATATTACTGCATTTCCTGACCATGAAATCGGGTGGGCTGCAACTGGAACTTTGAGGAGAAATGGCATCAATACAAGCTATGTCAGACATATTCCCGGAAGGATGGGTGTTTATTTTTTGGAGCATGGAGCTATGCAAAGGAGTTCTCAAATCATCTACGATCGGGCAGATTCCTCATTTTCAAAATTTGATGGAAAGGGGTTACCATGGGATGAGATTTTTGAAGGAGCAGATTGGTTGCATTGGTCAGGAATTACCCCGGCATTGTCTCAGGAATGTGCTGATTTAGCGCTTATGGCTGTTCAAAAAGCAACTGAAAAGGGACTTATGATCAGCGGAGATCTCAATTACAGAAGCAATCTTTGGCAGTTTGGGAAGAAACCACACGAAGTAATGCCTGCTTTGATGGAATACACAAATGTGATGATCGCAGGTTCGAGGGACTTTAATCAATGCCTAGGATTGGATTTTGAAGGCTTTAAAGAAGCAAAAGAGTTTGCTTTTAAAAATTTCAAAAACTTGAAATTCATCACCAAAACGGATCGGATTTCCCATAGCTCTTCACACAACACAATTTCCGGAAATCTCTATTCAGCGAAAAAAAACTATGGTTCCAAGTCTTATGAACTTACCCATATAGTGGATCGGGTGGGAACCGGGGATGCTTTTGCCGGAGGTTTGATCTATGGTTTGCTCCATTTGAAACCTCAGGAAGCCTTAGAATTTGCTATTGCAGCCGGGGCAATCAAACACAGCGTTCCCGGAGATATTCTGCTTTGCTCCAAAACAGAAATTGAAGAATTGTTAGCCGGTAAAACCGGAAAAATCAAACGATAATGAGAAACCCAACACCATTTATTCGCACCATGAATGCGGCAGGTATCATGCCCATTTTCTTTCATCCTGATGAAAAAACATGTCTGAAACTGCTTGAAACAGCCTATGAAGGCGGAATCAGAGTAATCGAAATGGTTAATCGAGGCAAAGAAGCTCCGGGAATTTATCCGGCTCTCCGAAAGCTTGCAGATCAGATGCCCGGATTGAGTCTGGGTGTAGGTACCATTTATCATCCTCATCAAGCCGAGGAGTTTTTGGATATGGGAGCTGAATTCATTGTGGCTCCGGTCATGAATCCCAAACTTGGAGAATACTGCAAACTCATGGATGTACCTTGGATTCCTGGTTGCGGAACAGTTTCCGAGATTTTCTTTGCGCAGGAATTAGGAGCAGAGCTGGTGAAAATCTACCCTGCAAATATTCTGACTCCGCAGTTTGTGCCGGCTGTTCACGCTGTTTTACCAGGGATTGAAATCATTCCAACGGGAGGGGTAGAACCGACCGCAGAAAGCATCAAATCCTGGTTTGATGTGGGAGTATTATGTGTGGGAATGGGCTCTCAGTTGTTCCGAAAAGATCTGATTAGCATGGGCGCATTCAATGAAATGAAGGAAACAATCAGTACGGTTGTGGGATTGATTCAACAAATAAAGGCTGGAAAATAAATAAAAAAGGGCTTCTGATCAGAAGCCCTTTTTTATTGTAAATCAATGGATTATAAATCCGGCTGAGGAGTCATTCTCAGGTAAGGTTTGATCACCTTATGTCCCTTTGGAAATTTCGCAGGAATATCCTCGGTTTTGATCGAAAGAGCCACTACTACATCTTCACCTTTCTTCCAATCAGCAGGAGTAGCTACCGAATATTTGGCGGTCAATTGAAGTGAGTCAATCACGCGAATCAGTTCTTCGAAGTTTCTTCCCGTGCTTGCCGGATAGGTAATCATCAATTTAATCTTCTTATCCGGTCCGATCACAAAGACAGATCGTACTGTCAGATTCTCATTTGCATTAGGATGGATCATATCGTAAAGTTCCGATACTTTTCGATCCGGATCTGCAATTATTGGAAAGTTTACCACCGTGTGCTGAGTTTCGTTGATATCTGAAATCCAGCCTTTATGATTTTCCAGTCCATCCACACTCAAAGCCATTACTTTGGTGTTTCTCTTTTCGAATTCACTCCTGAGCTTTGCCACCGCTCCAAGTTCTGTGGTGCAAACAGGAGTGTAATCTCCGGGATGGGAAAACAAAACTCCCCAACCATCTCCGAGATATTCATAAAAGTCAATTTTTCCTTCGCTGGTCTCTGCCACGAAGTTTGGAGCTATATCACCAAGTCTTAAACCCATAATCTTATTATTTAAACCTATAAAACATATAGACTAATTTACGAAAACGAGATGAGGAAGATTTGAAAATTTTTATTTTTTAAAAAAAATCAAAATCAGTGATCATTTTCGCAAATCCGTGTTAGTATGAATTATCGTATCTATAAAAAACCATAAAATGAAAACTTATTACAATCCTGACGATCTCAAAAAGTTTGGTTCAATTACAGAATTGCAAAAACCAATGGGAGACAAATTTTTCTCTTATTATGGTGAAGTGTTCAAAGAAGGAGCTCTCACCGCAAGGGAAAAGTCATTGATAGCCTTGGCGGTTGCCCACGCGATCCAATGCCCTTATTGCATTGACGCATATACCACTGATACAATGGAGAAAGGTTGTGATGAAGAGCAAATGATGGAAGCAGTTCACGTAGCAGCAGCTATAAGAGGTGGAGCATCTTTGGTGCATTCTACTCAAATGATTAATAAAATCAAGGAAATTTCCATGTAAATGAAGTCACTCAAAGCACAACTTCACCCCATTTCAGAACCTTCATTTGGGTTAGATTTATTGGAGAAAAGCTTTCCAATCGATTCTAATTCAAGTTTTAAACAGAAATTGACGGAGATTGGACTTTTCCCCCTACAGTCAACTTCTATTGATATTTTGCAAATCAACCTGGGCAAGATGTGCAACCAGGTTTGTAAGCATTGTCATGTCGATGCAGGTCCGGATCGAAAGGAAATTATGCTTCGGGAAACAATGGAATATTGTCTCGAAGTGATCAAAACACATTCGATTAAAACCATTGATCTGACTGGTGGAGCACCTGAGATGAATCCTGATTTCAGGTGGTTTGTAGAATCAATTCGGGCAATTAGTCCGACAGCTACTATCATCGTTAGGTGTAATCTGACGATTATCTTGGCGAATCATAAATACAATGATTTGCCGGAATTCTTTGAAGAAAACAGGATTGAAGTCGTGTCTTCTTTGCCCTATTTCACCGCACTGAAGACTGATTCTCAAAGAGGTGATGGAGTTTTTGACAAGTCCATCAGAGCACTTCAATTACTAAACAAACAAGGTTATGGAGTTCCGGGATCAGGATTGATTCTGAACCTTGTCTATAATCCCTCGGGAGCATTTTTGCCAGGTTCCCAGGAAGGATTGGAGCTTGAATTCAAAAAGAAACTGAAAGAGAAATTTCAAATTCAGTTCAATTCTCTTTTTGCAATTACCAACATTCCGATCAGTCGATTTCTTGAATATTTGATTCGAAGCGATAATTACGAATCTTATATGGAGAAACTTATCGAAAATTTCAATCCGACTGCAGCAGAAGGTGTAATGTGCCGAAACACAATTTCTGTTGGCTGGGATGGGTATTTATACGATTGTGACTTCAATCAGATGCTTGAATTAAAAGTGAATACTCCCGGAAGTCAACACATCTCGGATTGGAATTATGCGACTCTTTCCCAGCGGGAAATAGTCGTGAAAAACCATTGTTTTGGTTGCACAGCTGGCTCTGGATCAAGTTGCGGAGGAACTACAGTCTGATGGGAAAAAGTGCATTGATCATATTTCAAAAGAATGCAGTCTTGGGAAAAGTAAAGACAAGACTTTCTGTTGATGTGGGTGATGAAGTGGCAATGGAGATTTACCAGCAACTTGTCAGACATACACACATGGTATGCGGAAGTGTGCCTGTTCAAAAATTCCTTTTTTATTCAGATTTCATTCCGGATGATGTTTCAGAATTTGGTCAGGATTATCAGTTTGAAGTTCAGTCCGGAACTGACTTGGGTTCAAGAATGAGGAATGCTTTTCAGAGACTTTTCACAAAAGGCTACGGAAAAATCATCATTTTGGGAACCGATTGCGGAGAGCTGGAAAGTGAAATCGTAATAAATGCATTTGAATTACTTGATCATAATGAAGTTGTAATCGGACCAGCAAGAGATGGAGGATATTACATGCTGGGAATGAATAAAATGAATGCAGGCTTGTTTGAGGAAATTCCATGGAGTACTGAAAAGGTTCTTTTCCTAACTATGGAAAAGCTGGAAAATCAGAAAATCTCCTACGAGTTACTTGAAATTCTGTCCGACGTGGATCGGATAGAAGACTGGAAAAAATTAAAAGAAAAACTGAAAGTAAAATCATGAATAATTACCTGGACATAACGATTGATGTGTACACCAAAGCTGCCCTGACACCAGATGTTGGACTTTGCTGCACGACTACTCCGATTTGGCAACTTCCTGAGTTGACAATTCCTAAGATCATGCAGGAGATGAATTATGGCTGTGGAAGTACAGTGCATCCTCGTGATTTGGTGAATCAACCAAAGATCCTTTACGTGGGAGTTGGTGGCGGAATGGAAGTCTTGCAGTTTGCATATTTCTCAAGACAAATAGCCGGAGTCATAGGAGTGGATGTGGTGGATGAGATGTTGATTGCCTGTGCGGATAACCTTGAAAAAGCAGAAAATGAAAACTCTTGGTTTGACAGAAGTTTTGTTGAATTAAAAAAAGGAACCGCTTTGAATCTTCCTGTTGAAGATAATTCAATAGATATCGCAGCTCAAAATTGCCTATTCAATATTTTCACTTACGAAGACCTGAAAAAGGCATTGGCAGAAATGTATCGGGTTTTGAAGCCTCATGGTCGATTGGTTTTGAGTGATCCGATTACGGAAAACCCAATGCCTGAAGCATTGAGAAATGATTCCAGACTAAGAGCTCTTTGTCTGAGTGGTTCTTTGCCTTTGGCTGAATATCTCAAAATGATCACAGATGCTGGTTTTGGAACAGTTGAAATCCGTGCAAAGCGACCATATCGGATTTTGGCTCCCGGTCAATATGAGACACCCGAAAATATTCTCCTCGAATCTGTGGAAGTTTGCGCCATCAAAGATCCGATGCCGGCAGATGGACCTTGTATTTTCACCGGAAAAGCTGCAATTTATTATGGAAATGAAAGCTATTTCGATGATAACCAAGGTCACATCCTGATGCCAAATCAACCACTATCTGTTTGCGATAAAACTGCTTCTGCTCTGAATATGCTTGGAAGGAGTGATATCTATATTTCGGATTCCACCTATTTTTATGATGGAGGAGGATGTTGCTGATCAAATCAAAACTGGCCATTGCAGCGCTTTGTTTGACTTTAGTGTGCAGTCTTTTTCCTGCGGAAACTAATGCTCAATCTTCAATCCAGAAGTTTGAGATTTTAGTAGCAGGGTTTAACATCGGCCAGGTGACTGCGGAGGAAATCAAAAAAGGAGAAACGATAGAATATCATGTAAATAGCAAAGCGAGCTTTTGGTTTTTCGGAAAAATTGAACTTGGCTTCACCATTCGAAATGTTTACCAAAAAGATCATTTGATAGATTCTAAGTCAAATTCGAATACAAACAGGGGAGACTTTCAGTCGATCATCACTTGGAAAGGCAATCATTACGATGTAAAATCTGCAACCTATAAATTTGAAAACAAAGAACCGATCCCTAATCCGATTTACCATAGTTCAGGCAAATTTTACTTTCATGAACCAAAAGACGGCGACAGAATGGTTTCTGAAACTTATGGTCTGGTAAGTAGAGTGACTAAGAAATCGGAAGGAGTCTATGAAGTTGAAATCAATGGAAACCGAAATCAATATTATTATAAAAATGGGAAGTTGGACAAAATAGTAGTTCAAAATCCTGTCAAAAACTTTGTAGTTCAGCGCATTAAGTGAGTTCAACTTTAAGCATTTCTGTAATCATTCCGACTTTGAATGAAGCGGAAAATCTTAAGAATCTGATTCCTTTACTTTTTTCAAATGGTAACAAGGAGTTGATTGAAGTGATTGTAGCTGATGCGAATAGCAATGATCAGACGCAATCAGTTTCTGGGCAACTTGGGGCCAAATACGTTTCGTGCTCAATAAAATCCCGGGCTGCGCAAATGAATGCTGGGGCCGAAATTGCAAGGGGAGAAATTCTCTATTTTGTGCATGCTGATACCCGGCCAATTTCAAGTTTTGTCGAAGACATCAGGGAATGTATTTCAAAAGGACATTTGGCTGGCTGTTATCGATATCAGTTTGATTCTGATGATTATTTATTGAAAGTAAACTCCTGGTTTACACGATTTGACGGACTTTTTTCCGGAGGAGGAGATCAGACACTTTTTATCAAGAAGACTCTTTTCGATGATCTAAATGGCTTTGACGATAAATTCATCATCATGGAAGATTTTGATTTGGTGAGGCGAATCCGTGAAAAAACTAAGTTTCGGATTATACCAAAATCAATAATAGTCTCCGCAAGGAAGTACGAACAAAATAGCTGGCTAAGGGTTCAATTAGCAAACTTGGCAGTTTTCATCTATTTTTTGTCGAATAAACAGCCATCTAAAATAAAAAACCTTTATTGCAGGCTATTGAATCATCGCTAAAATTAAGCCGTCCGGTATGACCCAACCCACTATCAACGGAATTCAACAAGTAGGAATAGGAGTGAAGGATTCCAGGTTAGCCTGGGATTGGTACCGAAAAGCCTTTAAAATGGATGTCCCGATATTCCAGGACAGCGCCGAGGCCAAATTAATGACCAAATACACTGCCGGGAAGGTGGAAAGCCGTCATGCAATTCTTGCTTTGAATATGCAAGGAGGAGGCGGTTTTGAGATTTGGCAATACACTTCTAAAATCCCTACCTCTCCGGAAAAACATGTCCATTGGAACGATTTGGGAATTTTGGCTGTGAAAATTCGCTGTCGTGATATTCAAAAAACGCACAAGCATCTTCAGGAAGTTGGCGCTAAACTTCTTGGAAAGCCAAGCTTAAACCCAATCGGAGTTTGGCATTTTTATATGAAAGATCCTTTTGATAACCTGTTTGAAATCGAGGAAAACCTATCCTGGTTTAGCAAAAACAAAGATTTGACGGGTGGAGTATCAGGAGTTGTGATTGGAGTTTCTTCCATTGAAAAAGCATTGCCTGTCTATCAAAAAAACTTTCATCATTCTAAAATCCTGATTGATAAAACTGGTAAATGGGATGATTTTAAAGCTTTACCTGATGGTACGGGAGCTTTTCACAGGGTTATTCTCCAAAGTTCAGATATCCCAGCCGGCGCATTTAGCAAGCTTTTTTGCCAAAATACGATTGAACTGGTTGAATCTAAAGATTCGAAGGGTATCAAAATCTTTGAAAACAGGAATTGGGGGGATCTCGGATTTATCCATGTTTGCTTTGATGTAAATCACATGGATTCATTGAAGGAAAATCTTAGGAAATCGGGTTATCCGATGACAGTTGACAGTCAGAATGAATTTGACATGGGAGCTGCCGCCGGAAGATTTGCCTACATCGAGGATCCTGACGGTACTCTTATAGAAATGGTGGAAACCTTTAAGATCCCTATCCTCGAAAAATGGGGTTGGTTTTTGAATCTAAAAAAGCGAAAAAGCACCGGTCCACTCTCAAACTTATTTGTAAAATTACTTTCACTGAACCGGGTCAGCACCTGAGTTAATTGGATTTTACAAAAAGGAATTTTGCAAGATCCACTAATCGGTTAGCGTACCCGGCTTCGTTGTCATACCAACCTACCACTTTCACCAGATTTCCTTTGGCTGAAGTAAGCTCAGCGTCAATGATGCAGCTGTGAGAATTTCCAATGATGTCGATGGACACAATCGGATTCTCTTCAACTTCCAAAATGCCTTTCAAATATGTTTGAGAGGCATTTTTGTACGCCTTATTTATGGCTTCAACTGTCGTCTCAGATTTCAACTCAACGATCAAGTCCGTCAACGATCCATCAGGTACAGGCACTCTCATGGCAGAAGCTTCTATTTTCCCTGCAAGTTTTGGAAGGACTTTGTCCAAAGCTTTTCCAGCATTCGTGGTGGTTGGAATGATGGAATAGGCTGCAGCCCGAGCTCTTCTAAGGTCACGATGAGGAGCATCATGCAAGTTTTGATCGTTAGTATAGGAATGAACTGTTGATGCAAATCCTTTGATGATTCCAAATTGATCTTCCAAAACACTGACCATTGGAGCCAGACAATTGGTGGTGCAGGAAGCGTTGGAAACGATCGTTTCTTCTCCTGTCAGAATTGAATCATTGACTCCCAGGACGATCATTGGAATGCTTGAATCCATAGAAGGAGCGGAGATCAACACTTTTTTTGCACCAGCTTTTAAATGTTTTTCAGCCTGCAATCGGTCAGTAAATCTGCCCGTACATTCAATTACGAGGTCAATTCCTAATTTTCCCCATGCCAGATTTTCAGGATTAGCTTGGCCAAAAAGCTGGATTTTATGATTACCGACGATCAATAGATCTCCATCAAGTCTGATTTCACCATCAGTTTTCCCGTGAATAGAGTCGTATTTAAGGAGATGGGCAATTGCCTTAGGCTCAGCTAAATCATTGATAGCTACAAGCTCAAAATCAGGTTTTCCCAGCAAAATCTTACTGGTGTAGCGACCGATTCTACCAAAACCATTGATGGCAACCTTTATTTTTTCTCCGGGAATCATGGGTAATATGTGATCTGTAAAAGACGAAATTAGATAAAAGACTTACATTCCTTCAAAAGAAAATTTTATTCCTTTGGTTCAGGTTTTTAGCTTTCAAACCAAATAAATTTCTGAGGCCACTTTGTTATTTTAAGGTTAAGCTTCTATATTTGCACAACCATTTGAAAAAGCACGTTTTTCATGGTTTTAGAAGGTCGGTTCGTCTAGGGGTTAGGACACGTCCCTTTCACGGATGAAACACGGGTTCGATTCCCGTACCGACTACAAACAGCTTATTATCAGGGCCTTAGCTGTATTATTGAAATTATTTAACCCAAGGTCGGTTCGTCTAGGGGTTAGGACACGTCCCTTTCACGGATGAAACACGGGTTCGATTCCCGTACCGACTACTGAGACTTTGAAGTTTAAACTTTAAAATTCTTATTCCATTTTTGTTTTATGGTTGTTAGTGGTTAAAGTGCACAAAATCCCGATCCTTGATCGGGATTTTTGTTTTTATAGCAGCTTTATATTAATGGCCTTTTCTCGAATCACTTTTTGATTAATTTGGAGTTTGAATCCAACTCAAACCCAAGCATGCCTAAATCCAAAACTCATTTCAAAAGCACAGTCCTGATAGGATTGGTTGCTTTGCCCTTAATTTTTTCCTGCAAAAAAGAAGAACCCGTAGATCTCAGGATCAAAACTTTTACCAAAGAGCAGATTACTCCGATGGTGCAGGCAATAGAAGCCCAGGTAAATCCAATTCTAAGCCCTGGTTTGAAATTATCCCTTTGGGCCATGGATTCGTTGGTTTATGATCCGATTGCAATCCAAATCACTGATAATGGTGATTTATATTATTCCCGAACCAATAGACAAAAAGACTCCGAATTTGACATTCGAGGTCATCAGGATTGGGAAATCCGATCAATCAGTCTCCAGACGATTGAAGACAAAAGAGCATTTCTACATTCTGAACTTTCCCCTGAACGCTCTGCCGAAAATGAATGGCTTACAGATTTGAACGGTGATGGTTCCCATGATTGGAAAGATTTAACTGTTCAAAAAGAGCAAATTTATAAGTTGAGAGACACAGATGGAGATGGTCTGGCTGATTGGTCTCAAATGGCTGTTGAGGACTTCAACGATGAGGTAACAGACGTCGCCGGTGCCGTGATGATGGGCGAAGATGCTCTGTATGTCGGAGTAGGTCCGGATGTTTGGAGATTAGTTGACAAAAATGAGGATGGAATCATGGACGAAAAAACCTCCATCTCTCATGGTTACGGTATTCACATTGGTTTTGGGGCACACGGAATGTCTGGTTTGGAGATGGGCCCGGATGGTCGTGTTTATTGGGGAATCGGAGATATTGGATTCAATGGAAAAGGTCCTGATGGGACAGAATGGAAATACCCAAACCGTGGTGTCATAGCCAGATCAAACCCGGATGGAAGTGATTTTGAGATTTTTGCAATGGGCGTGAGAAATACTCACGAGTTTGTCTTTGATGCTTACAATAACCTGATTTCGGTAGACAATGATGGTGATCACGCCGGAGAAAAAGAGCGTTTGGTTTACCTGACCAATGGTTCGGATTCAGGCTGGAGAATCAACTGGCAATTCGGTAAATACCGTGATCCGGATAACAATCCTTATAAAGTCTGGATGGACGAGAAGCTCTATTTACCTCGTTGGGAAGGTCAGGCAGCTTTCATTACTCCTTGTATTCAAAACTATGTCAGTGGCCCAACGGGTATGGTTTTCAATCCTGGAGCTGGCCTAGGACCAAAGTGGAAGGATAGCTTTTTTGTAGTGGAGTTTGTGGGAAGCCCGGCTCGATCCGGAATCCACGCATTCAAACTTCAGCCAAAAGGAGCAAGCTTTGAAATGACTTCTACAGAGAGAATTCTTTCAGGAGTATTACCAACAGGATTAGATTTTGGACCGGATGGAGCTCTTTATGTGGCTGACTGGATTGATGGCTGGGGTACCAAAAACTATGGAAGAATTTGGAAGCTTGAGGATGAAAGTGCCAAAGGCTGGGAACTTCAAAAAGATACCGAAAACCAATTGAAGTCAGATTTCAAGAAATTGGATGAAAAAGAATTGAAAACCAGACTGTACCATGAAGACTTGAGAGTTCGCCGCAAAGCTCAGTTTGAATTGGTAAAGCGTGAAGATGATGGTGCTGAGATTTTCGAAGAAGTAATTGCCGACAAATCAAACCAGTATGCGAGAATCCATGCAATTATAGGTTTGAGCCAATTGGCAAGGATGGAAGACATGTCTTATGCAGACGGAATCGTCAAATTATTAAGCGATTCTGATCCTGAGATCAAAGCTCAGGCAGCTAAATGGCTGGGTGATATTCGATATCCAAAAGCTGGGAAAGAATTGATTGCAGGCTTGAAAGACACTGAGCCTCGTGTTCGTTTCTTTAGCGCTGAGGCATTGGGAAGAACGTCAAATCAGGAAGCTGTTCAGCCTTTGATTGCTCTTTTGGAATCAAATAACGATGTCGATGCATATTTGAGACATGCAGCAACATTAGCACTTTCAAGAATTGGTCAGGTAGCCCCTTTGGCTGCACTTTCCTCTCATCCATCAAAGGCAGTGAGAATGGGAGCCGTAATTGCTCTCAGAAGACTGGAATCTCCTGAATTGGCTAAGTTTCTTCAGGATTCAGATGAACTGATTGTGACGGAAGCTGCTCGTGCCATTCATGATGATTTTTCTGTTCCGGCTGCTTTGCCAGCTTTGGCAGATTTGGCGACTAGCACACCCTTCCAAAACGAAGCATTGATGCGTAGAGTAATCAGTGCGAATCAGAGAGTAGGCGAAGTGAAAAACCTGAATAACTTATTGGCTTATTCCGGTAAAACTGATATCCAATTGCCTTTGAAAAAAGAAGCGATAGCTGCGATCGGAACTTGGGCAAAGCCTTCGCTCGTTGATCGTGTTGATGGCAGATATAGAGGAGTGGTAGAGCGTGATCCTGGAATTGTCCGGGAAGTTTCAAAAGACGCCTTACTCGCCCAGCTCAATTCTTCTGAAGAAGAGATCAGAGTGGAATCTGCGAAAGCAATGGGAAAGTTAACTTTCATCGGAACTGAAAAAGAACTTCTTGCAAAACTGAAAACCGACCCATCCGAAGCAGTGAAAGTTCAGGCTTTGATGTCTTTAAATACCATGAATTCAACATTGTTGTCCGAGGCAATCACATTTGCTATGAGTGACAACACAGAAGGCTTGAGAGTTGCCGGTCTTTCCATGCTTTCTGAAACTTCTTTGCCAAATGAGCAAAAAGTGAAGCTATTGACAGATATCATTCAGAAAAGAACAATTGCTGAAAAGCAAACAGCCTTGATCACGTTAGGCGGACTTCCGGATAGCAAAAGCTTGAAAGAGTGGGATTTGATTTTGGCGGATTTCCAGAAAGGTAAACTTCCGGAAGGAACCTGGATTGAACTGGAAGAAGCTATCACAGCTACCAATTCACCTGAGCTCAAAACAAAATTCACCACGTTACTTGACGAAAAAGCAGGTGGAGTGGAATGGAAGAAGTATTCAGGAGCTTTGGCAGAAGGAAGCGTCCGAACCGGAAGAAATATCTTTTTCCAAAACCAAACTGCCCAGTGTATTCGTTGCCATGCCTACGATGACATGGGGGGAAATGCAGGTCCAAGAATTAACGGTGTTGGAAATAAATTAAGCAGGGAGGAACTTCTCATTGCGTTGGTGGATCCGAGTGCAAGATTGTCACCGGGATTTGGAATGGTCACTATCGAACTGAATAATGGGGAAAAGCTGACAGGAACAATGATTTCTGAATCGAAAGCCGGGATAACAGTTAAAGTGGGTGCTGAACCTGAAAAGCTGATCGCAAAATCAGAAATCAAGACTTCCAAAATGGCAGCTTCAAGTATGCCACCAATGGGTACAATTCTGACAAAGCGAGAGCTTAGAGACCTTGTTACCTTCTTGACGACGCTCACAACGGAAGAATGAGAAAAACCTTTTTAAGAATAGCAGGAGTGATCATACTGATTCTCCTGCTATTTCCTTTTGTACTGATCCTGATCGGAAGGAGTCAGTTGCATGATTCTGATATCCCTCAAAAAGAGAGCTTGGTAGAATCAACTTCCAAAATTCGGATAATGGCTTTTTTCCCTCATCCGGATGATGAGGTTACCGTCTCCGGAACTCTCATGAAACTGATCAATCAAGGCAATGAAGTGTACTTAATTTGCCTTACTAAAGGCGAAGCTGGAAACGCCGGAGAAGATTACACCAGACAAGAATTGGCTGATCTTAGAACGTTGGAAATGCAACGATCCGCAGAAATAATTGGGGTTGCAAAACTCCATCTTCTGGATTATCCGGATGGAGGATTAGATGAAATGGGATTGGATAGCATCAAGGGAATTGCCCTTGATTGGATAAATCAAATTCAACCGGATGTTCTCATTTCATATGATTCAAAAGTGGGTCTTTATGGTCACTCTGATCACAAATTGAGTGGAATTGCAGTTGAGCAGGTTTTTCTTGAAAATTCGGGAAAACAAGATTTTTCCCCGACTCAGCTTTTTCAAGTCACACTTTCTCCAAAACAAATTCAGATAGCATTGAAGCTTTCATCCGGGTTTCAAAGAAACTACCCAAAGGATCTAAGTCAAGGACTTCCAACACCTGATTTTTCTGTCTCTACCCAGCCATATTTTCATAGAGTTTTGGAAGTAATGAAAGCTCATCAGACACAACAAGCTGTACTAAAAGATCTGATGCCATATCACGACCGAGTCCCTGCCTGGATCTATTCGAGGATCTTTGACCGGGAATATTTTCACGAAGTGAAATAGAAAAAGCCACCTTTTCAGGCGGCTTTTTCATTCTTAGATAGTTTGATAATTAATTCAAGAACTCGTCGAAAGTCAAGCTCACGAAGTACATCGTTCCAACTGTCGGGTTACCCCAAGCCTGAGTATATCCACTGTTGAAGAGATTTGATCCACCTACTTTCAGGATTGATTTCATGCTTTTCAACTTATAGCTAACCTGAGCATCAAATGCTCCATAAGCAGGAATAACAGAAAGTTGTTGACTAGATACTTGAGGAGCTACGAAGGATGACTGCCATGCAAATTCACCCTGCCATCTGTAAGCCACTGCAAAACCCAGGTTTTTCACTACTTCTCTGTTTGCAAAGTTCAAAACATAACGGTATTCAGGAGTATTGAAACTTGGCTGGAAACCAGTTGCGGTTAGTTCTTCCAGATTTGAAAGAGTGTTGTAGGAAACGTTACCACCAATGCTGTAATTTTTTGGAAGTTTATAATCCAAACCTACAGCCCAGCCCCATGATTCTATAATTTCACTACGGTTGGTTGGAATAGAGTAAACATTTCTTGTATTGGAGCTCAGCAGATTTAAACCTAAATCAGATCTTGGATCCCCGGGTACATAGTTTTTATCCTGAACTAAAACCTGCCCTCCGATGAAGTTTTCGAATCTGTTGAAGTAAGCATAAGCATCCACTAGCAATCTGTTTGCCCAAACTCCCTTATAACCAACTTCGAAAGACTTCACTCTTTCTGGTTGGAACGTTGTTAATTCTGCAGCTTGTAATTTATCCTGATTAGCCTGAGCAGCAACTACAGGTACCAACTGAGGTGCCAAAGCAGCCACGGCTGCCTGAATTGCAGCAGGGTTATTTGGAATCAAGCCTGCTTGAACTTGCTGAAGAACAAGTGATGTAGCTAAAGCTACTGCTTGTTGTTGGATCGCAGGAGTTCCCGCCGAGGCAACCACTGCTCCACCAAAGTTGGTTACTGTAGCAAGTGTGTAAACAGGATTTGTACTGAAGTTGTACTGATCTCTGAATAGGGGAAGACCACCTAACAATCTTGCCTGTGGAGTCATCAAGTTAATGTATTGATCCTGAGTGGTAGGAAGTCTGAAACCAGTTTGATAAGAGGCTCTGAAGTTGTGATTTCCGGCAGTATATACTCCCGATACTCTTGGAGACCATTGGCCTTCAAAGTTTTCGTTTTTATCATATCTCGCAGACGCTGTCAATTTGAATTTATCATTGAACAGTTTTTTGGAGGCTTGAATGTAACCGCCATATTCTGTAATGTTAAATTCCTCACCATTCTCATCAAGTGCGAACAAGGTTCCTTCAGAATTCAAATCATAAACTCTGTAATTAGCTCCAATAATGAATTCTGCGAATTTGATTTGTTCGGAGAAGTTGTAGGATCCTTCCACATGATAAAGGTTGGTTTTGTCTACAAATTTAGATCCCACGCCACTTGCATTTCCAGGTATAGGTCTTGAATTAACAGCAGCTAAAGCATTGTTAAACTCTGTTGAGCCTGGCACAAGTCTTCCCTGATCAGCAAAACCACGAGCTGCCAAGTGCGCCTGAGCTGCAGGTAGTCCACTTTGGATAGCTTGAGCGTAAGCACCTACATACTGAGGAAACCAAAGTGTACTTGGCTTCCATGCTTCGTTTACTCCTTGCGCTGCTATTCCTACTGCAAATGCATCACCTGATCTTTCCTGAGTAGTATAGGCTCTTACATACCAATTGGCTCCTCTAAGTTCTGCTTTGTACTGACCCAACTTGAAGTTGGCAATAGAGTATCTGTCAGCACCGGTGTAAACCGTAGTACCAAAACCATAATTACCTTGAAGAATTGCTTCAACACGGTCGTTTATTCTCCAGTGTAATGCTCCATTCAATTTTAAAGACTTTGTGCCATAATCAGCTAAATCGCTCTCACGATATCCAGTTCTTGAAACAAAAGTATTTGGAATCAAACCTAAAGCTGCAGCAGGGAAAACACCGGCAGCGACCATTGACTGAGCAATGCTGTTCATATTTACATTGGTTTCATCTCCGTAAATATTGACACCGTTGAAAGCTGGATTATTTGTTGCATTTCCAGATTCAATGGTTGAACCGTTCAAGAGAGATTGATCTCTGAAGTCATTTGCCTGCCAGTCATCCGCCTTCAAATACTGAACGTTTACTTTGAAAGCTACTTTGTCATTGATAGCTTTTGCATATCGGGCACTGAAATCATAGAAACCTGTAGTTGGATTTGTTCTGTTTGACTCATCCATAATTCCAGTCTTCACACTTGCAGAAAGTCCCTGATACTGGAAAGGATTCTTTGAATTCATCAACAAAATACCATTGATGGCATTTGGTCCGTAAAGTGCCGAAGATGCTCCGGGAAGGAGTTCAACACTTTCAAGGTCTAGTTCTGAAATACCTACAATGTTACCTACGGAGAAATTCAAGCCTGGAGCCTGATTATCCATTCCGTCAATCATCTGTACTGTTCGTACGTTACCATTGGCATTGAAGCCACGGGTATTGAATGATTTGAAAGTAAGCGACTGAGTACTCATTTCCACGCCTTTCATATTGTTCAAAGCGTCATAGAAACTCGGCTGAGGTGCGTCCCGAATCGCGATGATGTCCATTTTCTCAATGGAAACCGGAGATTGCATCAGACTTTCCTCAACTCTTGAAGCTGAAATAACAACTTCCTGACCAAGGATTGTACTTTCTGCAAGTTCAATTTTAATATCGCTTATTCCTCCGGTTACTTCTACTTCCTGAGTAGTAAAGCCCACCATGGAAAATACCAAAGTAAAAGGCGGTTCCTGATTGACACTCAGGTTAAACTTTCCGGAAAGGTCGGAGATAGTTCCGATCACTTTTCCTTTGACAATAATATTTACCCCAACCAAGGTTTCCTTGGAATCAGCGTCAATCACGGTACCAGAGATGGTCGTTTGTGCAAACACTTTTCCGGTTCCGAGGGAAACCAGAATCAAGAGGGTAAATACTGTGCCCAAAATTTTGCTCGTAAAATTGCTCATAGGCTGTTGAAGATTTAGTTTTAGGGTAATTGTTTTTGACTAAGATATAACTCGTTAGGATCGAAATTTATAGTAAAAAGCCAATAAACAATGATCCTGATTTAAAAAATCTTAACATTTTATACTTGCCCAAATTGGGCAAATATGGAAACTGAGCGGTATTTTCTTGAAATCAAAAAAAATTAGGTAAGATCATTAACGATTAATAAACAGGAATTGAATTTTATTGTAAAATCCTAAAAATCGTTTTTCAAAAAGTATAAATTCCTAAAACCAAAAAAGCCTGATTTTAGTCAGGCTTAATAGTTTTAAAGGTATCAATATTTATTTTTTATTGTTTTCTTCATTGACATGTTTTACCAATCTGTCACAAAGTTCTTTCATTTCTTCAGCCATATATTCATCTCCTGTGCTGGTAAGGACTGTCTGAGCCATTCCACCGATGATATCGATGTAGAATCTTTTCATTTCCACTACCGACATATCATCAGTCCACAAGTCAATCCTGAGAGTGCTATGATTTAGGTTGTCCCAAATGTTCAGACTAAGGCTTTTGGTGGATTCCATCCCATCACCATCTTTGTCAGTTGCATCCCATTTGATATTCTTCGGAAGGTTGTTGATATCTAATTCTACTTGAATGTTAATTTCAGATTTTTTCATTTTGCCAAATTTTTGAAGTAAACCCAAACCGAATTGGGGGAGTTCCTTCTTGTTTTAATTATTCAAAAACCATCTCTGGAACTTCCCCTTTGATGATCAATTTGCCGGCAGTTTTTGCCTTGATTTCTTCCACACTTACTCCGGGTGCTCTTTCGAGCAAAATAAATCCGCCTTCAGGTGCAATCTCCATTACTGCCAAATCCGAAACTATTTTTTTCACGCATCGAATCCCTGTGATTGGAAGACTGCATTCGGGAAGTAATTTCGATTGCCCTTCCTTGGAGCAATGCTGCATTGCCACGATGATGTTTTCGGCAGAAGCTACCAAATCCATCGCTCCGCCCATTCCTTTCACCATTTTTCCGGGAATCTTCCAGTTGGCGATATCTCCGTTTTCAGAAACCTCCATTGCTCCCAGAATCGTAAGATGGACATGTCCTCCCCGGATCATTGCGAAAGAATCGGCTGAGTTGAAAAGCGCCGAGCCTTTGGTCATAGTGATGGTTTGCTTGCCGGCATTGATAAGGTCCGGATCTACTTTATCTTCAGTGGGGAAGGGACCGATTCCAAGCAATCCGTTTTCAGATTGCAAAACCACATCCAGATTTGAGGGAATGTAATTGGCGACCAGTGTTGGTATTCCAATTCCCAGATTTATGTACTGCCCGGTTTTCACCTCTTTGGAGATTCGTTGGGCTATTTGATCTTTAGTCAGCATTTTGGATTCAATTTGTTGGATGTTAGAAGACCGATGACCGATGAAAAACATCCGTCATCCCGCATCTGTCATCAGACAGTCACGGTTCTCTGCTCTATTCTCTTTTCGTAATCTTTCCCCTGGAAAATACGCTGCACGTAAATTCCCGGTGTGTGAATCTGATTGGGATCCAGTTCTCCGGCTTCCACCAATTCTTCCACCTCTGCGATACACATATTTCCTGCGGTAGCCATGATAGGATTGAAATTCCGGGCGGTTCCTTTGAAAATCAAATTACCTGCAGTATCGCCCTTCCAGGCTTTTACGATTGAGAAATCAGCTTTCAGCCATCGCTCCATCAGGTAGGTTTTTCCGTCAAACTCACGGGTTTCTTTTCCTTCCGCTACTTCTGTTCCCACACCTGCAGGAGTGAAAAAAGCAGGAATTCCAGCTCCGCCAGCTCGTACTCGCTCGGCAAGTGTTCCCTGAGGAATTAAATCAACCTCAAGTTCTCCGGATAAAAGTTGACGCTCAAATTCCGCATTTTCTCCCACGTAGCTCGAAATCATCTTTTTGACCATTCGCTTTTTGAGCAAAAGCCCGATTCCAAAATCATCGACTCCGGCATTGTTTGAAATGATGGTCAGGCCATTTATATCTCTTTCGAGCAGGGCAGAAATGCAATTCTCAGGAATTCCGCTGAGTCCGAAACCTCCCATCATTAGGGTGCAATTGCTTGGAATATCCGCAACTGCCTCCTTTGCATTTTTAACTGTTTTGTTGATCATAAGTATTTGGGTTTATAGCAAAGATTTGGCTTTGGCCTGATCCAAAACCAATTGATGTTTCAAAGCCTCCAGGTTTTCAAATTTATGTTCTTCGCGCAGATAGGCTCTAATGTAAACTGTAATCTGCTTGTCGTAAAGATCTCCCTGAAAATCAAAAAGATGTGCTTCCACTGTTTTTTTGCTTCCATCCACAGTTGGTCGATTCCCGATATTCAGCATTGCTTTATACAGATTGCCATCAACACAGGCTTCTACAGCATATACGCCGTCTTTTGGAATCAGTTTATAATCATTCGGAATGTGAATATTAGCAGTAGGAAACCCGATAGACCGTCCAATCTGCTGACCTTTGATCACCAAACCGTTTAATTCATAAGGGCGACCGAGGTAACTGATAGCTGTTGGAACGTCTCCTTCTTCCAAAGCCTTCCTGATTTTGGTGCTTGATACACCGATTTCATCCACATCTTGTCTGGAAATCTCTTCCAAATCAAATCCATATTCGGCGCTATGGGCTTGGAGATATTCAAAACTTCCCTCCCGGTTTTTTCCGAATCGGTGATCATACCCGATTACAAGCTTTTTAGTTTTTATCTTTTCTACCAAAACCTTCTCAATAAACTCCTTGGAGGTCATTTGGGAAAATTCATGTGTAAATGGAATCGTGATAAGATGATCGATTCCGAATTGGCGAAGGAGTTTTGTTTTCTCTTCGAAAGTGCTGAGTAATCTCAGATTATGCTCTTTGGGATACAGGACCAATCGGGGATGTGGCCAAAAAGTAATTAAAACAGTTTCCCCTTGAATAGCTCGGGCGCTTTCCCGGATTCTGTTGAGGATTTTTTGATGGCCAAGATGTACCCCGTCAAATGTCCCGCTGGTAACGACGGGATTTGGGATATTCGGAAGATCACTCAGGCCTTCATAGATTTTCATGTGGCGGACGAGCTTTGATTTCTTCTACCAGAGACAACAATTCTTTGGCTTCCGAAAGTTTAAAATTCCCGATTCGAGTTCTGCAAAGAGAACTCATATAAGCACCAACTCCGAGGATTTCTCCCAGATCTCTTGCTAAGCTTCGGATGTAGGTTCCCTTTGAGCAGGAAATTCGAAATTGAACTACATTGTTTTCAAAGCCAGTAATCTCAAATTCCCGAACCTGAACAGGTCGAGCTTCCATTTTTACTTCGATGCCTTGACGTGCAGATTCATAGACTCTTTTGCCATCCACTTTGATCGCAGAGTGCATGGGAGGCACTTGCAAAATATCTCCTGTAAGTTGTGCTGCCGCAGATTTTACCTGCTCCAGAGTAATACCCGATGGATCAGCAACCGGGATGATCGGTTTTTCCAAATCAAATGATTCAGTGGTAGAACCGATTACAAAAGTTCCGGTGTATTCCTTTTCCTGACCCATGTAAGAGTCGATTTGTTTGGTTTGCTTTCCTGCGCAAACTATCAAAAGTCCTGTGGCCAATGGATCCAACGTACCGGCATGACCAACTTTTTTGATTCGAAGGGCATTTCGGATTTTTTTCACGACATCAAAAGATGTCCATTCCAAAGGTTTGTCGACCAGGAAAACCTCACCGAAGGGTTCATTTTGCATAGTTGAATTGGGTCACCAGCCATATCCCCAATCGAAAATAGAAAGGGGAGGAGCAGTTTTAATTTTTTTCTCCTTTTGCAAAAATGGCGTAAAACTCAAAAATAAAGCCTGCCAAGGTCACAATCGGACCCAAAGTCAAACCCAGAAAACCGTTGCCATGTGGCTCTCCATCCAAACCAATGATCACAAAGCCCAGGACGATCAGACCAATGCCTACAAACATCAGCTGATAATTCTTTTTAGTAAAAGGAAAAGATGATTTGCTCATGTTAGTATAGTTCGTCCAGGGACATGTTTAAATATTTGTTTACAGCTCTCAAGGTACTCAAGACTGAGAGAACTCCGCCAACGATAATCAGAATGGCAAAAAGGGCGATTAAAAGTTGTTGGTTTTGAAGCAAAGCAAATCCCTCGATATTCGCCTGAGTATATTTGACCAAAGCAAATAGTACAACTGAGGCAATGGCTCCTGCCAGCATTCCAAACATAAATGCTCTGGCAAGAAACGGCTTTCGGATAAATCCTCTAGTGGCTCCGACAAGCTGCATAGAGCGAATCAGGAAACGCTGGGAAAATAAAGCCAGTCGGATGGTGTTATTGATCAGCATGACCACAGTAATGATCAGAATGAGGATAAATCCACCCAGCACCAAACTTACTTTCAGCAGATTTTTATTGATCGAATCCACCAGATCTGTCATGTAAGAAACCTCAAAAACTCCAGGAATTGCTTCTAATTCTTTCACAATGGAAGCAAGTTGATCCGAAGTCTGAAACTCTTCTGCAATTGCAATTACATAACTGTCTCTGAGAGGATTGTCTTCAAGAAATTTGGTAAAGTCTTCTCCAGTGCTTTCGATGAAAGTCGCTGCAGCTTCTTCGTCAGAGACAAATCTCAGACTGAGAGAATCATCTTTTTTCAAAATGAAGGAGCGACCTGCGAGGTCATCCCGAATTGCTTTCAATTGAGTTTCATCGAGGTTTTTCTCCAAGAAAACCTGAACTTCTATATTCTCGCGGATCATGCTGGTCAGGGTTTTTGCCTGGATCAGGATGACTCCGAATAGACCAACTATAAAAAGGGAGAGTGTGGTGCTAAAGAGGACACTTCCAAATTTGAAATGACCAAGTACTTTTTTCTCGCGGGGATAATTCGCCATAGGAACAAAATTCTTTTCAAAACTACGCAACCCCAAGGATTTTGCCAATCTAATCTCAGGAAAGGATTGGAATCACTTTTTCTTTGGTCACTCCAAAAATCCGATCACCTGGCAATGCCTTAATCCTAGCCAACCCAGTGAAATTTCCAAATGCAGGAAGAATCAACTGGTTATCATGAAGATAGAAACAAGGAAGTCGGAGAGATTGCCGTCCTTTTCCAACTAGTCGAACTCCCGGATGGATATGACCACAGAGATTAATAAGTCCTGCAGGAATTTCTTTTTGTGGTTCATGTGAAAGGAAAAGCTTCCCCAATTGGATTGGATGAGGGTGAATCTCAAAATTTGAGGAAGAGTAGGAGCCAAGATCCAGGATGTCGTGGTTCCCTTTGACCAGGTGAAAAACTGTCTCTTTAAAGTTTCTTAAAAAACTGTTTAACGATTCCCACTGATCATTCCAGTCACTGTGAAACAAATCCCCCAGGAAGTAGAAATGTTCTGGCTGGTAGTTGGAAATTAGCTGTTCGATTTTCAAAAGGTCCTCATCGTGGATCGGTTCGGGAATCGGAATTCCGGATTTTCTGAAATGAGCAGCTTTCCCAAAGTGCAAATCTGAAAGGAAAAGACTTTTTAATTCAGGACTCCAAATCGCTTTTTCTTTCAGAAGGTGAAGTTCAAAACCTGAAAACTGAATCGGGTGATAGCTAAAACTCATGAGTTGGAAATTCTGCAGGAATTCATTTTCAAATCTATCCTGATTCTACCTTTTCTAAACATTCTTTCTAGTGAAAACTTGACAATCAGCTTCCGATCTATTTGCAGTACTTTCTTGATAAAAGAGAGAAAATCTTTCAAAGACTTTGAAAATGGAAACTCGGAATGATTTGAAAAAATAAAGCGGGTTGGCCCCGCCTTATTTTTGTTCCAGATAGAAAGATTGCAGGAAGGAAGCCAACTGTTCAAATTCAATCAAAAAGGCATCATGTCCGGCAGTGGAGACGATTTCCTTGTAGGTGCCTCGCTGTACTTTCTGACTGATGAATTGTGATTCACTTGGAAAGAAAAGTAAATCCTTATCAACTCCGACGGAAAGAACTTTTGCAGAGATCGAGGCCAAAGCCTGTTCTGATCCTCCTCTTTTTCTTCCCAAATCATGACTGTCCATTGCTTTGCTCAGCGTCCAATAGGAGAGCGCATTGAAGCGCTTGGCAAGTTTTTGACCCTGATATCTCAGGTAAGATGAAGATCTGAATCCATCCAGTTTTTCGTCCAGATCAGACTGTTTTCTCTTCAAATCATCCGGATGTCGGTAGCTTAGCATCGCAATTGCCCGTGCCGTTTCAAGTCCTTTAGAACCGGCTTTTGGATCCAAATCCCCCCAAGTGCAATCTGATTCGATCGCCATTCGTTGGGTTTCATTGAAGCCAATCACCCAAGGTGAAGTTTTGGAAGTGGATGCCAAAACCACAGCATTCTTGAGTTTTTTCCCCAAAGTAAACGCCCACTCCAGGACGACCTGACCACCAAGAGATCCTCCAATCAGAGTATGAATTTCTTCGATTTTCAAATGTTGACGAAGTCGGTCAAGGCTTTCGGCAAGGTCTCTGGTTGTCACCTGTGGGAAATCATAGAAATAGGGCAGCCCGGTTGCAGGATTCTCGCTGAAAGGATTGGTGGATCCATAGCAGGATCCAAGCAGGTTTGCACAGATAATGAAATGATCTGCCGGATCGAAGAATTTATCTTCGCCGATCAGACCATTCCACCATTCTGAGGCATTTGAATCACCCGTAAGGGCATGAATGACCCAGACTACATTGTTTCTTTCAGCATTTAACCGGCCATAAGTGGTGTAAGCAAGATCAAATTCAGGCAGAATTTCTCCTGATTCCAAGACCAATGGATTGCATGAATGAAATAATTCCTGGGACATGATAATCGAAGCGTATTGACTTTTGAGATTCATTAACTGAATTAGATTTGATCGAATGCTTGCTGTATATCGGCCTTGATATCATCGATATGCTCGATTCCGAGAGACAAGCGAAGTAGGTTTGGCGTCACTCCTGCAGCTTTTTGTTCTTCATCCGAAAGTTGCTGATGAGTGGTGGCAGATGGCTGTATGATCAGCGTTTTGGCATCTCCCACATTTGCCAGGTGAGAAATAAGTTTCAGGTTATTGATTACCGAGGAAGTCTGGGCTTTATCTCCTTTGATTTCGAAGCTCAAAACCCCACCAAAACCATTTCGCAGATATTTTTTAGCCAAGGTATGGTAAGGTGAGGAAGCAAGGCCCGGATAATTCACCTTTTGAACCTTTGGATGAGACTCCAGCCATTTGGCAATTTCAAGTGCATTATCCACTGTTCTCTGAACTCTTAGAGATAAAGTTTCTATTCCCTGAAGCAATTGGAATGAATTGAATGGGCTAATTGCCGGACCGAAATCACGAAGGCCTTCCACTCTTGCCCTGATAGCAAAAGCAATATTTGGAAGTCCCAAAGGATTGTTATCTCCGAAAACTTGCCAGAAATTCAATCCATGATATCCTTCTGAAGGCTCAGAAAACTGAGGGAATTTGCCATTTCCCCAATTGAAATTACCCGAGTCAATGATGATTCCACCGATTGAAGTTCCATGACCACCGATCCATTTAGTAGCGGAAGCCGTGACAATCGCAGCACCATGCTCTATAGGTCTGAACAAATAACCTCCTGCTCCGAAAGTATTATCAACAACCAAAGGGAGATCATATTTCTTTGCTAAAGCTGCAATAGCGTCAAAATCAGGAATATTAAATTCCGGGTTTCCGATTGTTTCCAGATAGATTGCCTTCGTTTTGGAATCAATTAATGCCTCAAAAGCTTCCGGATTATGGCCTTTTGCAAATCGAGCCTCTATGCCCAATCGCTTGAAAGCAACTTTGAATTGATTGTAAGTTCCTCCATAAAGAAAAGTTGTTGAGACAAAATTATCACCTGCCTGAAGGATGTTGTTTAAAGCCAGAAACTGAGCGGCTTGACCTGAGGCTGTTGCAACACCTGCAACACCACCTTCGAGAGAGGCAAGCCTTTTTTCCAGGACGTCGGTGGTTGGGTTCATGATTCGGGTGTAGATGTTTCCGAATTCTTTCAATCCAAACAAATTGGCTCCATGTTCTGCTGAATTAAAAACATATGAAGTAGTCTGGTAGATAGGAACCGCTCGTGAATTGGTAGTCGGATCAGGAACCTGTCCTGCATGAAGTTGGAGTGTTTCGAAATGATAGTTTGCGCTCATAGTTTTGTGGTTTAAAGATTAATTATGACTGATGAAAAATGAAATGCCGCAGAGAAACCATTAATCTGGCTTGAACAATGAAATACAACAGCAAGTATTAACTTGCTGGAAATCAATTGAATTTGAAAATCGGAAGTAGGAGAAAGGAAGTCCTGAATTCATCTTGCAAAGAATTTATATTTCCAAATGAGAACATCTCACTTGGCAGGAATTGGCACCTTGGATTTTCCAGGTTGCCAGAGGGTCTTAGAGCCTGTCTCTCGCCTCTTCTTTATAAATCCTGCCACTGGAAAAGTGAAAGGACGCTGCAAATAAAAAACCGGGAAACGACAAATCAAAATTCAATGTCGATTCCCGATGAAAATAATTTAAAGTACTTTATAACTCACCATCATTATAGCGGAAAATAGGATGCACATTATCAAGATTTGCATCGATATTTACCAATTCCGTTACGAGGCCATTGTTCAAACCGTAAACCCAACCATGAATTTCAGGGCCTTTTCGGCTTTTCCACGCCTTTTGAACAATGGAAGTTTTGATTAAATCCTGGCATTGTTCGATTACATTGAACTCAACCAATTTGTTGACTTTGTCAGTATGATTTTCAATAGCATCAACCTCTTTTTGATACATTTTGTAGACTTCTTTGATATTTCGAAGCCACTTATTGATTAATCCGAAATTTTTCTTGGAGATAGCAGCTTCTATTCCTCCGCAGCCATAATGTCCACATACGATGATATGCTCAACTTTCAGAACCTCAACAGCATACTGAAGCACACTTAAAAGATTCAGATCGGTATGAACCACCATGTTGGCGATATTCCTGTGAACGAAAACTTCGCCCGGATCAGTCCCTGTAATTTCATTTGCCGGAACCCGGCTATCTGAGCAACCAATCCAAAGGAATTTTGGTCGCTGCTGATGTGCTAACCGATTGAAGTAGTCCTTGTCTAACTCAATCTTTTCTTCGGACCAGGCTTTGTTTTGGAGTAATAGTTTCTCGTATGGGTTCATACAGTTTCCTTCAGATTGTATTTATAGCCTTCAATGCTGACATCTATTTTTTTATCGTGGGAAGATTCTATAAAATCATTCAAGACTTCCCGAATATCGTGATCAATGAATTGAGCCCTATGTGCATTTATTACCACTTGGCTGCCATTGGGGATATCTGCAAGTTGCTTCATCAAAGGTGCTTTATTGAGAAAGGACACGTCCTTTTGAAGCTTCACAAGATAATTTCCGTTAAGTTCAGTCACTACGATGGATCTTTGATAGTTGGTTTTCATCACAAAAAACAACCCGAAAACCATCCCAATTCCGATTCCTACCAACAAATCCGTAAATAGGATTGCAACAACGGTCACGATAAATGGAACAAACTGATCAGGTCCCTTTTCGTAGCTTTGAATGAAAATAGAAGGCTTTGCAAGCTTATATCCTACTAAAAATAGCACAGCCGCGAGACCACTTAGTGGAATCATATTTAGAACTCCTGGAATTGACAAAGTCAAAATCATCAGCAAAAATCCATGGAAAATTGCTGAGAGTTTGGTTCTGTTTCCTGCAGTGATATTTGCTGAGCTTCTTACAATTACAGCGGTAACAGGTAAACCACCAATTAAACCTGAAATTGTATTCCCTACTCCTTGAGCCACAAGTTCTTTGCTGGTAGGAGTTAGCCTTTTGTAAGGATCCATTTTATCGGCGGCGTCAATGCTAAGAAGGGTTTCAATACTTCCAATGATAGCGATGGTAGCTGCCACGACCCAAAATGTACTTTCACCGATCATTCCAAAATCCGGAAAAGTCAGTAAACTTCCGATCTCCCCGAGATTATTCAGGACAGGAATGTTTACCAAATGTTCATTATTTAATTGCCATGAAGGAATCCACTTTCCATATGCCTGATTCAATACGATGCCTGAAATAACAGCCCAAAGTGCTCCCGGGACTATGCCGAAGATTTTATGGTTTTTTACTGACGGTTGCTCAAAAATTATCAAAATAGCCAAAGACACCATAACAATAGGAATTGCACCCGGGCTAAAGTATTGAAGGGCATACCAGATTTCAGAGAAAGTATTATGTTGATCTGCCTGCAGGAAAGTCTCATCTCCCATGGTATCCTTATCGTATCCGAGGGCATGAGGAATCTGCTTAAGTATCAAAATCAGACCGATGGCAGTCAACATTCCTTTGATCACGGCATGAGGAAAATAGTAGCCCAAAACACCGGCTTTCAGTAATCCAAATCCGAGTTGTATAATACCGGCAATAACCAAAGCACCAAGAAAAAGCTCAAAAGTGCCCAAACTGGAAATGGAATCAAGGACGATGACTGTCAGACCCGCTGCCGGCCCGCTTACGCTGACGTGGGATCCGGATAAAGCGCCAATGACAATTCCTCCTACTATTCCGGCAATTAATCCTGCCATGGGAGGAGCTCCACTTGCTATTGCAATTCCCAAACAAAGTGGGAGAGCAACCAAAAAGACCACCAAACTGGCCTTTAAATCATACTTAATATCATCTTTTAAAAGCGTGTTCATTCCTTGATTCTCTTTGATGATTTGATTCACAAAAAATATTACATCTAAAATAGAATTTTGACTGGGATTGTATTGTAAAAATAAAAATAACGGTTGGCTTTATTTTAAAAGCGAAACAAATGCATCATCAATTGCCTTAAAATCAAAAGAATCAATTGCCTTTTCCATTTTATTCCTAATTAGATCAAGATTCAGGTTTCCAATGCTTCCTTCATGAGTGTGGTTAATCTTATTTTGATCAGGAGAAAATTTGTCTGATTCGATATCCAACCCAACTTGCTTATAAGCATCTCTAAATGGTACTCCTTTCAAAACCAATTCATTCACAACTTCAACTGAGAATACGTGCTTGAAGAATGGATCAAGCAATATTTCCTTTTTCACCTTGATCGATTTAAGCATGAAAGTGCACATGGCAAGGCAATCTTTCAAAGAAGCCAATGCAGGAAAAATCTCTTCTTTCAGCAATTGCAAGTCTCGATGATATCCAGTTGTGGTATTTGCCAAAAGCAAACTCACGGTATTTGGAACTGCCGAAATCTGATTGGTTTTCGCACGTATCAATTCAAAAACATCCGGATTTTTTTTATGAGGCATGATGCTGCTTCCTGTGGTCAAATCATCCGGAAAACTGATAAAGCCAAAATGCTGATTCATAAATAAGCATACATCAGCTGCTAATCTGTTCAATGTTCCGGAGATACCAGCCATTGCAAAAGCCAGTGTTTTCTCAGTTTTTCCTCTGCTATTTTGCGCATTGATCACATTGTGATGAAGATCTGCAAAGCCCAAAAGTTGGGTCGTCATCGTCCGATTAAGCGGAAAACTTGAACCGTATCCAGCGGCAGAGCCCAATGGGTTTTTATTGCTTAAATCAAAAGCGGCTTTGAGCATTCCCAAATCTTCACTCAAGCCTTCGGCAAAGGAGCTGAACCATAATCCAAACGAAGATGGCATCGCAAGTTGGGTATGAGTATAGCCTGGCATCAAATCACCCTTATGCTTTTCTGAAAGCTGCAGAAGCAAATCAAATAGGGTAGAAGCTTCTTCCACTACCTCTCTGATTGCTGCTCGATAATAGAGTTTCAAATCCACTAAAACCTGATCGTTTCGGCTTCTTCCGCTGTGTAATTTTTTTCCAACCTCACCAAAACGCTCTGTCAACAAAAATTCCACCTGAGAATGCACATCTTCAACTCCGGCGGCAATACTGAATTTTCCCTGCTCGATTTCGTAATAGATTTCTTTCAGGCCTTTTTGAAGAGTTTGATTTTCTTCCTCAGTAAGCAAACCGATTGTGGCAAGCATGGCTGCGTGAGCCATTGAAGCAAGCACATCAAAAGGCGCTAAAATCAGGTCAAATTCAGGGTCTCTTCCGATTGTGAACTGCTCAACTTCTTTCTTATTGCCTGTAGCTTTTTGCCAAAGTTTCATAGGGTGTTGGTTTGGATAAGTAGTTTTGAATAGGTTTCGAGGATCCTAATGTATCCCGTAATCCCTTTCTGAATCTCGTTCAAATAAATGAATTCATCTGCGGTATGAGAACGAGCGGAATCACCGGGACCGATTTTTACAGATGGATATGGAATTAAAGCCTGATCAGATAGGGTAGGACTCCCATAAGTTTCCAAATCTAAATCTTCAATCACGCGGTTCATCAAATGATCACCCGGCAAATGTGAAGATTGCAGGCGCATCGATCGTGGCGTGAGTTCGGCATGTAGCGAAGACTTCAGTTCCTCAAAAGCTTCTTCCAATGTATAAGCATCTGTCACCCGAACATCAAGGGTATATTCGCAAAGATCAGGCACGACATTGTGCTGCGTGCCGGCATGAATAATCGTAGCAGTTACTTTTGTTCTGCCCAGAAAGGGGGAAGTCTTTCGAAATTCAAAATTCCGAATCTCATCCAAATCGTCCAGAGCCAAATAAATGGCATTGATTCCTTCTTCACGAGCCGCATGACCGGATTTTCCTTTGACTTTGGCATCGATCACCAGAAGACCTTTTTCGGCAACGGCAACTTGCATTAGAGTCGGTTCACCCACAATTGCAAGTTCACATTCCGGGAGTTGGGAAATGATGGATGAAATTCCTCCTTGACCTGAGATTTCTTCTTCTGCCGAGGCTATCAGCAATAAATTGTATGGAAGTGACTTTCCTGCGAAATGTAAAAATGCTGCAATGAGACTTACAAGTGGCCCGCCGGCATCATTGCTTCCTAGGCCAAAAAGCTTTCCATCTTCCTCAATTGCAGTAAATGGATCTTTGGTATAACCTGAATTTGGCTTGACGGTATCATGGTGTGAATTCAGCCAAATCGTTGGAAGTTCTTCATTGAATGGATTTGCAAAAGCCCATATATTATTTCCCGATCGGTGGGTTTCAATTCCTTTTGACTTTAAAAAAACTTCAATCAAAAGTGCAGTTCCGGTTTCATCTTTTGAAAAGGAAGGAGTTTCAATCAGTTTTTTAAGTAATTGGATTGCCTCCTGAGCCAATTGGTTGTGCTCTATCATCAGTACAAATCGTAGCGTTGTCTCTCAATCGTAGTTCCTGAAAGTTTCCCTTTTGCTGCCAAAAGAAGGTTTTCAGCTTTCCCGATCCAGACATGATTTACACCTTTGTGAAGTGCTTCAAATGCATTGTCCAACTTGGGAATCATCCCAGAATGGATCACATTCTCTTTTTTAAGCTCCTTGTAAATGTCTTCGTTGATGAGCGGAATAATAGAATTTTCATTTTTCTCATCAATCAAAACTCCTTTTTTATTGAAGCAGAAATACAAATTGACCTGATAATCTTTTGCCAGGCTTGTGGCCAAAGCTGAAGCAATGCTATCAGCGTTGGTATTGAGAAGTTGACCTTTACGATCGTGAGTAATCGCGTTGACAACAGGAATTAGACCTCCTTCCAAAAATTGTGAAGCCAGTGTGGTATTGACTTCCTGCACATCCCCCACATACCCGTAATCAATTCCTTTCACAGGTCTTTTGGTTGATCTGATCAGGTTTCCATCAGCACCGCACATTCCAATGGCATTCACTTTGAGAGCCTGTAGTTTGGCTACCATGTTTTTGTTGATCAGACCTGCATAGACCATGGTGACTATGTCAAGCGTGTCTTTATCTGTGATTCTTCTTCCGTCGACCATTTCGGGCATTACACCCATCGACTCACCAAACCGCGAAGCCATGATTCCTCCGCCATGAACCAGAATTTTGAATCCGGGGAATTTTGAAAAAAGTGTCAGAAACTCATCTAACTTCTCCGGGAAGTCGATAACATTTCCTCCGATTTTGATGATACTGATCTTCATAGGTTTGGGTAGGTTTTTCTCAGACATCAAGAATATGGCTGATCACAGACTGAGCTGCGTAGATTCGGTTGTTAGCTTGTTCTTGCACCAAAGATCGCTTGCCGTCCAGGATTTCATCTGATAATTCGAGGTTTCTGCGAACTGGCAGGCAATGCATCACATGAGCTTTTTTGGCATGTTTCAAATGCTTTTCAGTGAGCATCCAGGAATGATCAGTGCTCAGGATTTTACCATAATCATTGAAAGAAGACCAGTTCTTAACATACACGAAATCAGCATCTTCCAATGCTTTACTTTGATTGTATTCGATGGTTGCACCTTTGGTAAATTCCTTATCCAAATCATATCCTTCCGGATGCGTGATCGTTAGATCATGACCCATTCCAAGCGTCCATTCTGAGAAGCTGTTTGCTACAGCATGAGGAATAGCCTTGATGTGCGGACCCCAGGATAATACCACTTTAGGTTTGGATTTTCCTTTCCAGTTTTCCTGAATTGTAATCTGATCTGCCAAACTTTGAAGAGGGTGACGGATGGCGGATTCCAGACTTATTACGGGTTTCCCGCAGTATTTTACAAACTGCCCAAAGACAAAATCACTAACATCCTCATCACGATTGGTCAAAGATGGAAATGCCCTGATCGCCAAAACATCAAAATAGGAACCCAAAACTGCTGCCGCATCTTTAATATGCTCGACAGTTCCTTTATTCATGATTGCTCCTTCTTTCATTTCCAGAGCCCATCCTTCCTTGTCCATATTCAGGACAATTGGCTCCATGCCAAGATTCAGAGCAGCAATCTGAGTACTAACTCTCGTTCGAAGAGAAGGATTTAAAAAAATGCATCCAATTCGCTTTCCAACACCCTTTGCCAAATCTAATCTAGGATCAGATTTGTAAATCAAAGCCTGATCAATCAATTGCTGACCCAGCTTTTGACTTTCAAATTTGATGAAATGCCTGATTGATGAATTTTTGGTCATGGCTTAAGCAGCAGGAGATTGGCTAAGAATTTCTTTAAGACTTACTACGAACGAATTTAGCTGATTCCAGTCGATATTTAATGGAGGCAAAAGCCGAATCGTTTGCTTTCCAGCAGCGCTTCCTGTGAAAATATGGTACTTTTTTACGAGCTCATTACGAACAGGTCCTGCATCCCGATCGAGGTCAATTCCAATCATTAGGCCTTTTCCTCTCACATCGATTATGCCGGGAATATCATTCAATTCGTCCATCAATTTCTCTCCCAATTCTTCAGCGTTTTGCATCAGGTTTTCAGCTTCGATTACTTCCAAAACAGCCATTCCAGCTGCGCAAGCAAGATGATTGCCTCCGAAGGTAGTGCCTAAAACTCCGTAACTAGCTTTGAAATCTGGTGAAATAAGAATGCCTCCAATTGGGAAACCATTGCCCATTCCTTTTGCCATACTGATCAAATCCGGCTTGATTCCACTCACCCATTGATGAGCGAAAAACTTCCCGGTCCGACCATATCCAGATTGCACCTCGTCAAGGATGAGTTTAGCTTTATATTCTTTTGCGAGTTGGGACAAGCCATATAAGAAATCCTCTGATGGAACCTGAATTCCTCCAACTCCCTGAATTCCTTCGATGATGATACCTGCGATTTCATGATTTTTCAAAATTTCCTTGGTCGCTTTCAAATCTCCAAAAGGAAGAATATGAAAATCATCCCGAGCATTGCAAGGAGCTACGATTTTAGGATTATCAGTCAAAGCAACTGCTCCGGAAGTTCTCCCATGAAATGCTCCTTTAAACGAGATAAAACCAGATTTTCCAGTTTCAAACGAAGCCAATTTCATCGCATTTTCATTTGCTTCTGCTCCGGAATTGCAAAGAAAGAGTTGGTAATCCGGATATCCGGAAACCTCCCCAAGCTTTTCAGCAAACTGACCCTGAATCGGGATATGAATGGAGTTTGAGTAAAAAGCGATTTGATCCAATTGATCTTTGATTCGCTTCACAAAATGCGGATGGGTATGCCCGATGGAAATCACTGCATGCCCTCCATATAAATCTAAATATTCCTTACCCTGATCATCCCAAAGTTTGGCGCCTTCGGCACGCAACGGGGTAACGGGGATTAAGGGATAAACGTCAAATAATTTCATTTTCAATAATGAGTTACGAAGTCCAAATGAGCAATCATTCGAAACTTCAATGTCTAAAATCTTGCTTTAGAGCCTTAAAAAGCAATGCTTTTTAAGTTTAATCCAGATTTTTCTTCCAGCCCAAAAGCAAGGTTGAAATTCTGAACCGCCTGGCCGGATGCTCCTTTTACCAGGTTATCTATTGCAGAATAAATCACCAATTGTCCTCCTTCTTTTTGAAGATGAAGGATGCATTTATTAGTATTTACTGCCTGTTTCATATCTATATCCTGATCAGAAACATGCGTAAATGCTGCGTTCTGATAGAAGGTTTTATAGGCTTCAACAGCTTCTGCTTCAGTTTCTTCGAAAGGAAAATAGGCCGTTACCCAAATCCCTCTGGAGAAATTTCCACGATAAGGGACGAAGAGCAAGTCCGAATTGAATTCGCTGTTGATTTGCCTGAAAGTCTGCTTGATTTCTTTCAGATGCTGATGTGTGAAAAGCTTGTAAACCGACATATTTCCGGTTCGGTAGCTGAAATGTGAAGTTTCAGCCAGCTTTTTTCCTGCTCCTGTACTTCCGGTGATTCCTGAAATATGGACAGCATCTTTCACCCAACCTTTTGCGATAGCTGGTGCCAAAGCAAGTTGGATTCCTGTTGCGAAGCAGCCTGGATTTGCGATTCTTTTGGCAGTTTTGATTTTCGCAGCATTTACTTCAGGAAGGCCATAAATGAAGCCATTGGATTGGTCCCTGAAATCTGTCGAAAGGTCAATAATGACTGTATCGGCAGGGAAGGGATTAGATTCCAGAAAACCTTTGGTCTCACCATGAGGTAATCCAAGGAAAACTGCATCGATGCCTTTAGTTTGTACCTGATCAGTGAAAATAAGCTCGCAATCTCCAATCAAGTCAGGATGAACGTCGCTGACTTTTTTGCCTTTTTGGCTATTGCTGTGCACACAGACGAGTTCACAATCGGGATGGTGAACAAGGATTCGAAGTAATTCTCCTCCTGTGTATCCGGCAGCTCCAATGACTGCTGTTTTGATCTTAGTCATTTCCGCTGTTAACCTTGTGGAATATGGCAGTCTGATTACCCAAAATGCGGGTAAACCCTTTCACGTCTTCACCGGTATAGCCTTTATTCATTTCACCATAGCTTCCAAACTTGGCCGACATCAGATCATGATCTGAGATAATTCCAAGTAAAGTGAAGCGATAGGGTTGAAGTAGTACACGAACATCTCCGCTTACATACGTTTGAGTGCTAGCCAGGAAAGCTTCCATATTTCTCATCACCGGATCCAGGTAATGACCTTCGTGAAGGTGATTGCCGTAGAATTCAGCCATCTGATTTTTCCAGAATAACTGCCATTTGGTCAATGTATGTTTTTCCAATAACTGATGTCCTTTGATGATGATCAATGGCGCCGCAGCTTCAAATCCCACTCGACCTTTGATTCCGATGATGGTGTCACCGACGTGGATATCACGACCGATTCCATAAGGACCTGCCAACCCCTGAACTTTCAAAATAGCATCTACAGGATTAGAAAATTCCTCGCCATTTACGCCTTTCAATTCTCCTTGAACAAAAGTCAATTTGATTTCTTTGGGCTCAGTCTCAGTGACCTGAGTAGGCCAGGCAGAATCAGGAAGGTATTCTGAGGAAGTCAGGGTTTCTTTTCCACCTACTGATGTTCCCCAGATTCCTTTATTAATAGAGTAAGCTGCTTTCTCGAAGTTCATCGAAACACCATGCTTTTTGAGATATTCAATTTCTTCCTGACGAGAAATCTTAAGATCACGAATAGGAGTGATGATCTCAATATCCGGAACGATCGTCTGGAAAATCATGTCAAACCGAACCTGATCATTTCCTGCACCGGTCGAACCATGAGCCACAGCTTTGGCACCGATTGATTTTGCATATTCAGCAAGAGATTTTGCCTGCAAAATACGCTCAGCGGATACTGATAGGGGATAAGTCTGGTTTTTCAGCACGTTGCCGAAAACCAGGTATTTAATCACCTCTTCATAATAGGTATCCAAAACCTCCAAAATAGTGAAAGAAGCAACTCCCAGAGTTTTTGCCCTGTTCTCAATTGCAGAAAGTTCTTCTTTCGAAAAACCTCCGGTATTCACGATTACAGCATGAACTTCATAGCCCAAATCTTTGGTCAGGTGAAGAGCGCAAAATGTGGTATCTAAGCCTCCACTATAGGCTAAAACGACTTTTTTCATCGGTTTAAATTGGTTTGAGATCCCGAGGGAATAGAATAATTAGAGGAAAATGCTCATGACCGAATCCTTTGATTTGGTCAATTTGAGCATGACATATTTTTTCAAGCTTACCCAGCGATCAAATAGCTTGAGTTCTTTCTTGAAATCCTGCCTAAGCGCAAGATCTTCGGTATGATTTTTCTTGGCTTGAGGATCATAAAGCATTGCCGTGCAAAGACAATTCTGACGATTTTTACTCATCAAAATCTCATAATTCACGCAGCTTTGGCAGCCTTTCCAAAATTCGTTGTCATCTGTCAAATCTGAATAAGCAACCGGGATATAGCCCAATTCCGAGTTGATTTTCATGACAGCAGCTCCGGTCGTCAGTCCAAAGATCTTCGACTCAGGATATTTCTTTCTGCTGAGCTTGAAGATTTCACGCTTGATCATTCGGGCAAGACCATATTTACGGAAGTCAGGTGCAACAATTAGTCCCGAATTGGCGACATATTTCCCATGTCCCCAAGCTTCGATGTAGCAAAAGCCAGCCCATTTGCCATCAGAAGTCAACGCAATGACAGCCTTACCTTCCTCCATCTTAGTTACGATGTAAGCAGGGCTTCGCTTCGCAATGCCGGTTCCTCTTGCTTTGGCAGAATTTTCCATTTCCTCGGTGATTTGCTCCGCATAAGATTTATGAGAGGCATCTGCCACTAGGATCTGAAATGAAATATTTTCCATGTTTGCTTGCATGAACGTAGTCCCGAGAATTATCGGGCATTTGATAAATAGATGATGGAATTAGCCAAGGGAGTTTTCCGCGTAGGAAAACAGGAATAGTCAGAGGGTTAAACCCTGAAAAAAAATCTATACCTCCTTATGGGAGTAAAAAATGACAATGCACTCTTAGCAGATACTACCAAAGTAGAGTTCTGAAAGGTTGGCGCTATGTTATTTGCAGTTGTCATGCTAATGAGGCTGCAAATGTTATACCTGTATGATTCAATTGCAAGAAAATTTATGAAAAATTTAAACTTTCGGCCTTTTTGTCAAGGGTTACCAAGGTCAGCATGCGTTAATTCTTGTTTAAATTTTTAAACCAAATAAAATTTTGATCAGGAATTCCCTGACATTTCTTTGATTGCTGCTACCAATTTGTCCAGTTCGCCTTCGGAAGTATAGACATTTGGAGAGATCCGGCAGCCTTTCACACCGGCACCATCAATGGGAGCGGTAAAGATTTTATACTTGTCCATCAGGATGGTTCCCATGTCTCCCGGCTTAGTTTTTTCCAAACCGACATTGCCTATTCCACATGATCGCTGGATTTCTTTTGGAGTATTGACCACAACTCCCGGAAGATCCCTAACCTGATCTGACCAATACCGCTGGATATAGCGCAATCGATCTTCTTTGCGTTTGCCTCCGATTTTATTGTGGAATTCAATCGCATTCAAGACCGCCAAATCTGTTGCTGCCGGATGGGTTCCGATATGGTTGAGATATGCGATTGATTTTAGATTCATATCAAACGGCGCCAAAAGAGGTTCAATTTGGCTGATTCGGTCCTTTTTCACATAAAGCAAACCAGCACCAATAGGTACACTGAGCCATTTATGCAAGCTTGATCCATAATAATCGCAGCCGAGTTCGCTGATTTTAAATTCGAATTGGCCAATTGCATGAGCTCCATCGAGCATTATTTCCACTCCATGCGAATGTGCCATATCTGCAATTTTCCTAACCGGTAGTATGTGGCCGGTAATATTAACAATATGGGGAACCATCATCAGACGGGTTTTTGGAGTGATTGCTTTTTCATATGCAGCCACCACTTCCTCATCATTTTCGGGATGCATCGGGATATCGATCCGATTTACTTTGATTCCCCACCGTTTCGCAGCCATATCAAACATCGTCAGCATGCTTCCATAATCCTGATTAGAAACCAATGCTTCATCTCCGGCTTTCCAAGGATATCCGGAAATAATCAGGTCTAGCGATTCAGTGGCATTCCGAGTTAAAACAACTTCTTCTTGCGAGGCACCCACAAATTCTGCAAGCTTGGCTGCACTTTTTGCTTTGTTTTGAAACTGAACCCCACGCATGTAGAAAGAGCCCTGATAATTAATTTCACGAATATGGTCAATGTATTTTTCGAGAGTTTCCTGTGGTAAAAAACAGTAATACCCATTTTCAAGGTTGATGTAATCTGGTTTCAGCTTATATCCCGCCCTGATCTGATCCCAAAGGTCTTCTGAGTTAAAATCGATTTCATTTAGGGAAGGAGCGGCTTTGGCTTTAGAAGAAAATACAGAGCCTGTGCTGATTCCAAGAAGTGCCAAAGACTTCATAAATGTGCGCTTATTCATAGGGTGGGTGGGGTTTGATTGGAATTTAATGGAAATCCGCGAAGCGTCAAAAAATATAGCTCAAAAGCCATATTAACAACAAAAGAATGGCAACCCAACCAATCCATGGGGATCGGCGAGGAAACTCGAATTGGCAAATCGGGCACACTTTCGCTTTTGCATCAACTTCCATGGCGCAAGATGGACATTCTTTAGTTTTCATCGGAGGAATTGAACTCTTTGAGGCTGAATCAGATTTTGAAATAAGTAACAAAAAAAGCGATGAAATCGAGCATATCGCAGGTGTGACACTCATTGGAGTTATTATCCTTCATGCGAGATTCCATGTTGCCATATAAAAACAAATTATAAACAGATGAAAATAGAAATCTGGTCTGATGTGGTTTGCCCTTTTTGCTACATCGGCAAAAGAAAACTTGAAAAAGCACTGGCAAAATTTCCTCAGAAAGAAGCGATCGAAATAGAATGGAAAAGCTTTCAACTCAATCCTGACCTGAAAACCAATCCAAGCATCAGCACTTTGGAATATTTGGCAGAATCCAAGGGATGGTCATTGGAGCAAGCCCGCGAAATATCTTCTCAAGTTGCGGGAATGGCTGAATCAGAAGGACTGACTTTCAACTTCGAAAATGCAGTGGTTGCCAATACCAAAAATGCTCACCGTCTGATTCATCTTGCAAAGTCAGTAAAAAAAGGCGGAGAAATGAAAGAGCGATTGCTCAAAGCATACTTTACCGAAGGTCTGAATATCGATGATTCTGAGACATTGATTTCACTTGGAAAAGAGATTGGTCTGGAGGAGGAAAGTATTAAAAACCTACTTCAATCCAATAAGTACGAAGATGCTGTAGATCAGGATATTTATGAATCCAGATTGATCGGTGTTAAAGGTGTTCCATTCTTTGTGTTAGATCGCAAGTTTGGGATTTCGGGAGCTCAGCCTGACGATGTTTTTACTCAAACTTTGGAAAAGGCTTGGACTGAATTTGCCAAGGAAAACCCTCAATTGGAAATGGTCGGCGATGCGACTGATTCCTGTGAGATTGATGGAGATTGTTGATTCAAGCTCACTATAAAACAGAAAAAGGCAGTGTCACCACTGCCTTTTTCTGTTTTAAAAGAGGTGATTTTACCAAACTCCTCTTGCTTTCATCTTGATCGTATAGACAGCATCCATCGCTGTGATGAAAAGGGTTTTTCTGTCCAATGCTCCAAAAACCACATTTGCAGTCCATTTTGCCGGAACGGTAATGTGTGCAATTTTTTCACCGTTATTACTGAAAACTGTCACCCCGTCACCAGTCAGATACAGATTGCCACGATCATCGATGGTCATTCCGTCTGATCCCATTTCGCAGAAAACCGTTTTATTGGTCAGATATCCATCTTCACGAATCTCGTACTTGTAAGTCTTTTTTGCTCCGATATCAGCTACGTACAGGTATTTTCCATCCGGTGTACCTACAATTCCATTTGGTTTGACCAAATCCTCAGCCACCCGAAATAATTGAGTTTTGTCGGCAGATAGATAATAGACATGCTCTCCGTCCTGTTGCTTTTCTGGACTTCTGATTCCCTCCCAATAAAGTCTTGGATAAAGAGGGTCGGTGAAATACAAACCTCCCTTTGGGACAAGCCAAACATCATTTGGACCGTTCAGTTTTTTTCCTTTGAAAGCAGTAATCAAAACCGTTTGCTCTCCTGTTTTTGCAATTGACCAAAGTTCGTTCTTCTCATCAGCACATGTAATCAAGGTGCCGTCAAGCATGAAATACATTCCGTTTGACCTGCCGGCATTTTCTTTGAAAACCGAAACTGTATTGGAAATAGCATTCCAAACATGGATCCTGTTATTGGGTTGATCTGTGAAATAGACATCTCCAAAACGATTTACAGCAGGGCCTTCTGTGAAACTGAAACCATCCTGAACTTTCACCAGCTCGGCATCTTTTGCTATTATTCCTTTTTTGTCCTCAATTTGCGCCAGTGCCACATTCGACACTAAAATAGCCGTGAGTAAAAGGTAATGTTTGATTGATTGCATAGGGTTTATTGATTATTTTCTTTCCATAGCTACTACCAGGACATTCAAATCCGGACTGTAAGCCATTCTGGTTATATTTTGATGTGTTTCTGAAATAATTGTGCCAATGATTTCCCAGTTCTTATCTGAATATTTTCTTCTGTAAACAGAATTTCCCTTGGCCATGATCAGGTAGTTTTTGTCCAGCCAAATAAAGTCCTGGGAGCCTTCTACTCCAAATCCCATTTCATTGAATTCTTTGGTGACCAAATTATAGGATTTCAGAAGTAGCGCTTCTTTTTCACCGATTTTGAATTTATCGTTTTGTGAAAGATAAGTGATTTCAGAAGTCTTGGGACGTGTTTTTACTGAGCGGGCAATATTGGAATCGATTTCCAAAATATCATTTTTTCCATTTGCATAGACCAGTTTATTAGGTTCGCCCAGGATAAACATAGCCGCTTTGTTGTCGTACCAATCGTAATATCCAACCGGCTCGATGTCATCATACAGAAGTTCGGGTTCTCCGAAATTAGTTGGGTAAAGCCAGATTCTTTGCTTTTTATCTGCTTCCATCACAACTGCCGAGACGTAGAGTCCGCAATCTGTCAGACTGGGTGAAAACTCGCTCACATCCGGAGTTTTGGTGAGATTGGTGAATTTCTGTGAATTGAAATTATAGACGATGATATCATGGTTGCCATTTTCATCTGCCGCAGAGAATACGAGTTGGTATTCATTGATAAAGCTGGGCTGATTGTCATACTCAGGTCTGTCTGTAAGTGCTTTCGATGTTTCGGGAAGTATTTTCAATTGTCCGCCTTTTCCGGATGTTTCCACCACCCAAAGGTCAAATCCGGTTTGAGAATGAGCGGGAAGCGTGAAGAAAAAACCTGATAAAAGAAGGAGAGGGGCAATTATTTTCATTTACTGAGCATTATTAATCAACCAAAATACAAAATGCGTGTTAGAATCGTGTGAGCAAATTACACTTATACCAGAATACATATTTGGATGATCTGAGGCAGATTCAAGACCATTCTGCTGATCAGGCTGTTAGTGTTTTGATCCAAAATCCGGATTTGATCACTCAGATAAATTCCTGGACAGAAATCCCAGCCAGTTTACCACAAGATTTCCCTTCTGAATTGCATCATTTTTTTGGGTTCTATCAGGAAGTAAGTAAAAAAGTCCCTGTGGAAATCCTTAAGAAAGGCCAGGAGCTTTTCAATCAAAAAGGAGATTTGTATTTGGCAATGCTTGGTTTTTATTCTTTGCCTTATTGCTATGCTTTCGCAGATGGAGCGCAAGTGCTGGTTCGCTCTAAAAGAATCCTCGATTCAATCGGGGAGAGATTGGGAGAAACAGGTTCATTCGTCCTGGAAATCTTCAAACCCGGAGCATTTACCACTTCGCAGGAAGCATATTTGGTTTGTGCCAAAGTTCGTCTGATTCATGCCTTTAGCCGGTTTTTCGTCAAGAAATTCAGTAAAGACTGGAACCCTGATTTTGGTAAACCCATCAATCAGGAGGATATGATAGGAACAAATCTGGCTTTCAGCCTTATCGTACTCAGAGGCTGGCGAAAGTTGGGTTTCAGGGTTTCGCAGGAAGACACAACCCTGATTATGCAATATTGGAAATGGGTGGGAGCATTGATGGGAATCAACACTGATTTTTGGCCGGAAAATTCAAAAGAAGCTTTTGAGCTGGAAAAACTGATTCGAAAAAGACATCTGAAGGGTTCTGAAGCCGGAAGGAAATTGATAGGGGCTTTGAAGAATTACTACCAAAGCACAATTCCGGATCCTATTCTTTCTTCTCAAACAGAAAGCATTCTTTCTTTTTTCCTTGGGAAAGAAGCTTCAAAAGCACTGGATCTTAAATCAGGCATCTCAATTCAGGGAGATCTTTTGGGTCAGCTTTTCAAACTTTCCGGATGGAGAAATTCCGGATCGGCTAAAGGATATTTCGGATTTGCCCGGCAGATGAAAACCAGTCAGGTGGAGCAGTTTGGAAAAGAACTTCGAATCAGCCTTCCTGAATTTAATCGTTCATAACCGTACACTTCTTTGTACGCTATTCAAGCATGATTTTTTGAATAAGAGCCTAATTGAGCTAAAAACGAGGAATTTGGCACATGGCACCTTTTTCGTACTTTACCCTGCATGAAGGAAATTACCCGAATGCTTAGACAATTCCCTTTGGAACTGGTTTTTTGGATTGGCAGCTTGATCGCGATTTTGCTGCTTGATGTAAATGCCGGTTCTCATTTGAGTCTTTGTCCGCTCGATCAGCTAGGATTTGATTGGTGTCCGGGATGTGGACTAGGAAGATCAATGAATCTCCTCGCGCGGGGTGAAATTCAGGCTTCTTGGTCAATGCATCCTCTGGCAATGCTCGCATACGTGGTGATCTTCTCAAGAATCTGGCAACTCATAAAAAACCTCAAAACAACACACTATTATGGCTAATGTATTAAGACACCTTCCTGAATTGGAAGGAATGGAACTGGGCTACATCCAGGGATTGATGAAAAATATGGACGAAGATCAGGCTTCGCTATTCGCACAAGTTTACCGTGCAAGAAGAAAAGACGCTCAGATGATTCTGATCCTGACTTTGATTGGTTTCTTTGGCTTTGCCGGACTACATCGCTTCATTCTCGGCCAGGTCGGACTTGGTATCCTTTATATATTGACACTCGGTCTTTGCTTCATCGGTACTATTGTCGATTTGGTCAACTACAAGAGCCTTGCATACGAATACAACATCAAAATGGCGCATGAGACGCTTGCGATGATTTCAAGTTTCCCAAATGCAACTAATAATCAGTCCTGATTAAAACTAACACGAACCAAAGCCGGGAGAAATTCCGGCTTTTTTTGTTTTCGATTTTACCAGTTGTCGGAGTTGATTTTTAATTCCAGTTGAGATTTTCCGAGTTCTGAAAAGGTAGATTTCCCTTTTTCCGAGAGTAAAAGATGAAACTTGCCAAGTTGAATCCGAACATTCTCCAATGCCTCAAAAGAAGCTTGAGCAATATGATAAGGAAGACTGATCAGGTTTTCCTGATTCTGCGAAAAAGGAGGAGCAGTCTCACTTTCGAAGTAGAATGGCCAAAGTGTTTTGCCACAGCTTATTCCCCAGATATCTATCGGGAAGTTTGAAGAATACTCGTTTAATCGCTCGTTGATTTCTTCAAAAAATCGCTCTGTTTCTCCCAATCTTATGCGTGAACCGGAACGTGACTTTCCTTTGGTTTTCAGATATTTAATTTGGCTTTTTCCTTGCTTCTGTCTGACCATATAGGCTCTAAAAACTTTATGGTCCAGGAGGTTTCCATCGTGAAAATATCCCACCACTGCTTGCCCTGCACGAATCATAACCAGGGCGTAATGAAAATCATCTTTTATTGAAAATCCGTCTTTAGAATCAAATTTCAGATTCCATGGAAGGTAAATTTTGGCTAGCCAATCCGAAGAATCCTCGATAAGGATCTGATGCTTTTCTTTCAAATAATTGACCTCCAAACCCTTTGCAATACTGTGACTTATTAGACCTTCAGTCAAAGATTGGGAAATCACATTCGCATTGGGAATATTCATCAGCTGAGGCGGATATCGCTTATATTTGTACAAATAAACTGAAAAATCATGGAGGAGGAAATCCAAAAGTTAATGGATCGGATGTGTGATCCGGAGGAAAGTAATGCCTATTTTTATGCTGATAAGCTTGGAAAAGCAGCTGACGAAGAAGTAAAAGAAAAACTCATTGAACTTGTAAAGGGGGATAAATGGGAAGTGGCATACCTGGCAAGCCGAGCACTTTCTGCCTCACCTTTTAATGAAGATGGTTTAGATGCCGTTTTGGAAGCAATTTTTGATAAAAAGAACAAAGCCCACCAAGGAGCATTTGTCCAGATCATGGAGGAATTCGACCTGAGTGAGCGATTTGTAGATGTTTTTAAGATCTATCTTTTTGGAAATTTTAAAGCTTCGACTCTTGCAAAATCGTATTTAGACGAAGTAGAGTTTGATATTTCTCCCCGGACTATTAGAAAGGCAGAAAAGCATTGGAATCATTATTTGCACAATCCTGAAGATGAAGGAAGTTTGATTTTGAAAAAATCTGAAGTGGAACCTATGTTCTTGGAAATGAAGCAATTATTTTCAGAAGAGTAAACAACATTCACCGTATTTAGCTGTTTCAAAATCATGCTAAAGATTGATGTAATCGAACTTCATAAAGTTTTTTTTAGGGACTTTGGGTTCCAATATAACTTGGTGGAAGAGTTCTTTTCCAAAAAGTTTCCAATTGGAAAACAAATCATCTTTATAAACTTTTCGGAATATTCAGAGATCAATTACCTTGAATATAGTCTTGGAATCAGGATTAATCCAGTTGAGAAATTGATTCAAAAGTTTTTGCCAAATCTGATGAACCATTCAGATCGATCAGTTACGTTACTTCAAACTCCACATAAGATCAATAAAAACCTTCCGGTTCGGTACATTATTGAGACAGAGGCCCAACTGCAAATGGCGATGGAAGGTGCAGAAAGATTTTTTATTACCCAAGGTTTCCCATGGTTGGACACCATGATCGATCCCTATAATCTGGAAAAAGAATTTATTTCCCGTAAGGATAGACCTCATAAGACTCAAAACTTTGTTTATAACATGTTCAGGGCAACCGCTCTAACGAGGTTTTATTCCCCCAAAGATTACCAATGGATCCGTCAATTTTATCTGGAAAAAATAAAGGATAAAGATATGACTCCGTTCACTATTGCTGCGTATTTACAATTCCTCAATCACTTGGATAAAGTCCCTGTATAATCAGAATTTTCTTTTTACACCTCTGACTGCCTCAGCACCGATGGGATCATCCGGCCATTCGTGTTTTGGATATCGTCTTTTCAATTCTTTTCGGACTTCGAAATACCCGTTTTGCCAGAAGCTTTTCAGATCTTGAGTCAATTGAACAGGTTTATATCCCGGACTTAGGAGTTCGATCAAAACAGAGATTTTTCCAATATTGACTCTGGGTGTTTCCAGCAATCCAAAAAGTTCCTGGAGTCGAACCGAAAGGAGAGGAGTTTCACCATCAGGTTTGTATTCAATTTGGATTTGACTTCCTGATGGAACTTGCAAAAACTTTGGCGCCAAGTTATTCAAGAGCTTTTGTTGGTCAAATTCAAGGCTGTTTTCAAGGATTTGAACAAGATTTAATTTCTTCAAATCCTCATTTTTCTGGATGTTTTGAAGATAAGGTTCAAGCCAGTTTTCCGGAGTTTCGCAAAGAAGTGCAACCGTCCAATCCGGCCAATTCTGATCAGGATTCCATTTTTTCAAAGACTGAACCCGATGAATCAACTGGATAACTTCTTCATTGAAATCAAGTAAAAGATCTCCTTCCTCAACGATAGCTTCCAAAATTGCAGATTTTGCATCCGCCTGAACAACTTTTTGAATGGGTCTTGTTCCCAATATTATCGCTCCGATTCGGACCTCGGTATGAGCCAAGAGTCCTCCTTTCTTCCGATCCCACTTTATAACTTCTTTCATTTTCAGAAGAGGTGCCAAATCTTTTGGATTCAAAGGAGCAGCCATCCAAATTTTACCCATTCCTTCCCTGGCATCCAAGTGGGCGACGGCAAGCCAAGATTCATGTGCCAAATCATCCCGATGACCAATTTGGGCAATTTTTCCATTCGCAAGCTGGAATTGAGCATTGTTGCCCGGACGAGCTGCGGCTATTCTTTCCGGATATGCATACGCCAATAAAAGTCCGGTTTGCCAAGGATCAGCTGGAGTGTTCTCTGGCTGGATATCAAACATTCTTCGATAGCTCGATGCCACTTTATCGATCTTTTTGATTCGTGCGATGCTTGCTCCACGATCTCTGAAGGAGCGTAGAACTTCAATTCGAAGATTCAAATCAACTCCAGAATCTGCAGGAAGGGGATCCCGTTCTTCCAAAATCGAAGCGATATCAGTTCCCAAGCCTAGTTGGTTAAGCTTCTTAGCAAAAATCAGCATGTGTGCAATTCTCGGATGACAAGGCAGTTGATGGATCTCTTTTCCATGGCTTGTAAGTTGTCCGTCCACGATGGCATCTATTGTTTCCAGCGTTTTCTCTGCCAACGCCAATGTGCCGGCAGGAGGAGGAGTGAGCCAGGTCATGAATCGAATCTCCTGCTTTCCCCAAGCTTTCATATCCAACACCAAACCTGTCAAATCCGCCTCCATCAATTCCGGAGTACGGTATTCATTCAAATGAGCCTGAGTTGCTTTACTCCAAAGTCTGTAGCTATGACCTGCGGTCAATCTCCCGGCACGACCACTTCTTTGGTCGGCAGAGTCTTTGCTGATTCTATGTAGAACCAGTCTGGAAAGTCCTGTTCTCGGGTCAAATTTCGAAGATTTGGCAAAGCCAGAATCCACAACAACTTTTACACCTTCGATTGTCAGTGACGTCTCAGCGATATCCGTGGAAAGGACAATTTTCCTTCTTCCCGAAGGGTGAGGCATTATTGCACGGTTTTGTTCGGAGGGTGATAGCTGGCCAAAAAGCGGGACAATAATATCTTCCGGAAGTGCTCTTCGCAGGATTTCTTCAGCCTTTTTGATTTCTCCCTGGCCGGGAAGAAAAACCAGAAAATCACCCTCATGTTTCTTTGTAAGCGGGATAATCTGTCTAGCGGTATCTTCACCGATGGCGTATTCATCTGCCTCGGGTAAGTAATTCACCTCAACCGGATATTGCCGGCCTTTGCTTTCGATTACTTTGGCGCCAAGTAATTCGGATAAAACCGCTGAGTCAATCGTAGCAGACATCAACAGGATTCTTAAATCAGGTCTTAGCACTTGCTGCACCTCTCTGGTAAGTGCCAAAGCTACTTCTGCATGAAGGTTTCGCTCATGGAATTCATCAAAAATGATCAAACCCACATTCTCCAACGCATTATCAGAATGGAGCATTCGAGTCAAAATACCCTCTGTGATGACTTCCAGCCTTGTATTCTTTGAAATTGCTGATTCAAATCGAATCCTGTAACCGATCAAATCCCCCAATTCTGTTCCGGTCATGGAAGCCATTCTTTGAGCGATTGTTTTGGTAGCTAATCTTCTTGGCTCCAGCATGAGGATTTTCTTTCCCGCGAGCCAAGGCTCGTTTAGCAAAACAAGTGGAAGCAAGGTGCTTTTTCCTGCGCCGGGAGGAGCCTGTATAATGAGTGAGTTTGAGTTGGTGAAGTGATTTTTGACCTGAGGGATAATCTCCGCAACGGGCAGATCAAAGGAAAAGGGATTGAAATCTTGAAGCATGCGTATGCAAAACTAAAAAAGCCACGAGGATAATTCCCCGTGGCTCCAAATAAAATGGAATTACTTAATTAAGCTCCGATTTTGGCTGCAGCTTTTCCATACTCCCAACGAATCTCAAAGCCATCAGGCTTCACTTCGTAAACCAATCTTTCTTCCATTGTGGAAGTCTGCTGAGAAGGAACACTTACTCTCAATGCATCTTCTTTTGCATCATATGTATAGGCACCCCACTGCTTGGCTACCTTGTTGAAAATCATCGTTGACTCAGTCTCTCCGGGAATGATAAAGAAACTGTAAGTACCTGCCGCTAATTTCTGTCCTTGGATTGTGACATCTTTCGAAGTGGTGAAGGTAGTTGCATCATCTGCACCTGCTCTCCAAACCTGGCCCATAGGAACCAAATCTCCCCAGATCGTTCTGCCTTTTACTGCAGGACTGCTGTAATTGATCGTAATCTTGGCACCAGCTACCGTACCTTCAGCCTTCATGGCTGGACTCGCTTTTTCTTGCGCAAAAGCTGCAAAACCTACAAATGCCGTCAAAGCAAATGCAAACAGAGCTTTTTTCAAATTCATTGTTTTCATCGTTAAAGATTTTGTTTTTGAAATTTAAGGTTTGTATGACTTTTATAATGTCTCAAAACTGACAACTCTCCTTAAAGGTTGTTAAATTTTAACCCAACCCTGTTTTTTATGACTTTCGATGATTCTTTCGCCAATGATCAACTCTCTCAAACCACTTGCAAAAGTTGGGAAAGAAGGGTTTTCTGGCTGCTTTCCTTCGAGTACAGCTGAATAAACTTCCTTAAACATCTGCTTGGAAGTATCTGGGAAGCCTTCATTGTGTCCCCCCGGGAAACTTACCAAAGCAGAAGCTTCGGGATGAAGCAAAGAAGGATCTTTCATCAAAGACTCATTAGCCTTTTCTCTTTTTCCAATCCAAAGTTCGTTCGGACGCTCAGAATTGAATTCGAAATTTGATTTTGATCCGGAGATCTCAATGTTCAAACGATTCTTTCTTCCGGCACTTACCTGAGAAACTGTGATGGAACCTTTTGATCCATTATCAAAGCGAAGAAGGACTGTTGCGTGATCTTCTGTATTGATCGGAACCTCCTGATAATCTGACATATCAAGCATTTTGCCTGAATACGTTTCGATTGCTTTCAAAGGCTTTAATCTGGTCTTGTGAACGGTGGAGAAATCAGCCATTACTTCGGTGATTTTCAATCCTGTCACATATTCAGTGATGTCCAAAAGGTGAGATCCGATATCGGCAATCGCACGGCTGTCGCCAGATTTATCCGGCTCTAATCTCCAATTGTAATCAGTTTGCAAAAACAGCCAATCCTGAAGATATGAACCCATGACAGAATACACTGTTCCCAATTCTCCTTTTTCACGCATGGTCTTCATCTGTCTGACCATCGGATAGTAGCGAAGATTAAAGTGAACCGCATTTACCAGACCTTTCTCAGCTGCTATTTTCACCAATTCTTCAGCTTCGTCGATTTTTACTGCCAAAGGTTTTTCACAGATCACATGCTTTCCGGCAAGTAAAACAGCTTTTGCCTGAGCAAAATGCAGGAAATTCGGAGTACAAATATGGACTACATCGATATCAGACTGCTTGAGCATCTCATCAAAAGTATAGGCATTTGGAATACCCAGAATTCTGGCTTTTTCATCTGCTAAAGCCTGATTTACTTCAACAAGGGCAATTACTTCTACATTAGGGATTCTTCGAAGTGCTTCTAAATGGGCCGGACCGATAAAACCGGTGCCCACGATTGCAGCATTGATTTTTTTCATAATAGGTTAGATTGGTTATTAAAAACAGAAATTAAAGATATACCAAAATATGACTTTTAGAAAACACAAGGTCATTTCTGCCAGTTTCCGTTTCATTCAAATGACCTAATAGCAATTCATCAAATTCTGGCAAAAATTCAGTTTTCAAAACGGTTAAAACACTCTTTTTCTTTAACTTAAACCTCGAATCAAACCATAAAATAAATCCATGGCCAACTTTAACCTGAAAATCAACGGCAAAATCCATACTGTTGATGTCGAAGATGATACCCCGCTTTTGTGGGTTCTTCGGGATCATTTGGGACTTGTAGGTACCAAGTTTTCATGTGGTATCGCCCAATGCGGTGCTTGCACTGTTCATTTGAACGGAAATTCAACTTTCTCTTGCGTGACACCGGTTTCCAGTGTAGGAAATGCTGAAGTCACCACTATTGAAGGTCTTTCTGAGGACGGAGATCATCCTGTGCAAAAGGCTTGGGCAGAAGTGGACGTAGCACAATGTGGCTATTGCCAGGCAGGTCAGATCATGAATGCTGCAGCATTTTTGAATGAAAACTCCAATCCAACAATGGAGGAGATTGATAACGCGATGAACAGAAATATTTGTCGCTGTGGTACTTATCACAAAATCCGCGAAGCCGTTGCGCTTGCAGCTAAAACCAAATAACCATGAGCACACTGACTAAAGCTAGCAGAAGAGACTTTCTGAAAATCGCCAGCACAACCGCCGGAGGTTTGTTTATCGGGTTCAACTGGTTCAGCTGTGATTCCCCAAAAGTGGAAGTTCTCAGCACTGAAGAGATCCTTTCACAGGCAAAATCATTCAACAGTTACCTATCAATTTCTCCAACCGGAGATGTGGTGATCTACTCACCAAATCCTGAATTGGGCCAAAATATCAAGACTTCATTCCCGATGGTGGTAGCTGAAGAGCTTGAAGCAGACTGGGAAAAAGTACGGGTCGTACAGGCAAACCTGGATCCTGCCAAATACGATCGTCAATTGACCGGTGGATCAGGAGCAATGCCCCATAGCTGGGAAAGACTTAGAAAAGCCGGAGCAACTGCCAAGTTTGTTTTGGTGGCAGCAGCGGCTAAAACCTGGAATGTGCCAGCTAGCGAAATCAAAGTAGAAAAAGGGATCATTTCACATGAGGGTTCCAGCAAAAAAGGTCATTTTGGTGAATTTGTCGCTGAGGCATCCACCATGACTGCTCCTGAAGAAGTGACTTTGAAAGACAAAAAGGATTTCAAAATCATCGGAACTCCTGTAAAAAATGTTGATTCCAAGGAGATGTACACTGGTCAACCGATGTATGGTCTGGATTTTTACCGGGAAGGAATGCTTCATGCAATGATTCAGAGAGCACCTTTTGGAATGAAAATCAAATCAGTGGATGACAGTGCAGCCCGTGGAGTAACAGGAGTGAAGGATGTAATCACTTTTGGTACAAGCGTAGCCGTGGTTGGAACATCAACTTGGCCTTTGTTGAAAGCTAAAAAATTGATCCGAGTAGAATATGAGCCTGAAGGAGCAGTAGAAAGCTCGGCAGATCACGACCGTATTTTTAAAGAATTGCTTGCTACTGGCAAGGCTGAAATCAAAAGAGAAAATGGAGATGTTGAAGCAGCTTTTAAAAATGCAGCGCAAGTAGTTTCCGCAGAATATCAGTGTCCATTCTTGGCGCACTCACCAATGGAACCGGAAAACTTCTTTGCTCACGTGAAAGGAGATAAAGTTGAATTGATCGGCCCAACACAAACTCCGGATCGGGCAAGACAAGAAACTGCAACTCTTTTGGGAATTCCTCCGGAAAATGTCACCGTAGAAATCACCCGATTGGGTGGTGGCTTTGGAAGAAGACTTCGTGCCGATTACGTGGTAGAAGCTGTTGAAGTATCGAGAGCAATGAATGCTCCTGTGAAAGTAACGTGGAGCAGAGAAGATGAATTGACCGGCGGAGCTTACAGACCGGCAGTTCGATATCGATTTGAAGCAGCTCTGGATGCAACCGGAAATATGGTTGGTTACAAACTTCGCGGTGTTGGAATGAATGCAGGAAACTGTACTCGTGAAAACAACTTTCCGGCAGGAGCAGTGGAAAACGTCCTGATTGAATCAATCGAGCATAAATCAACCATCACAACAAACGCATGGAGGGCTCCGATCACCAATTTCCTTGCGTATGCAGAACAATCGTTTTTGGATGAAGTGGCTTTGGCAGCAAAGAAAGATCCGGTACAATTCCGACTTGAACTCTTGCAAAAAGCTAAAACTTCACCGGTTGGAGGAGAATTAGGATATGATGCAGATCGAATGATCGGAGTCGTAAAAACCGCTGCTGAAAAGTCAAATTGGGGTAAAAACCCTGATGTGAAACAAGGCTTCAGCGTGTATTTCTCTCACAGATCTTATGTTGCCCAGGTTGCTGATATAGCGATGGAAGGCGGAAGTCCTGTTTTGAAAAAGATAACTGCGGTAACTGACTGCGGAATGGTAGTGAACCCAACAGGGGCGAACCATCAGGTAAGAGGTGGAATTGTAGACGGAATGGGCCATGCGATGTATGGAAATCTAACATTCGAAAACGGTGTTCCAAAGCAGAAAAACTTCGATTCCTATCGTTTGATCAGAATGAAAGAAGTTCCTGAGATCGATGCTCATTTCCTTGACAGTGGCTTTGATCCGACTGGATTGGGAGAACCGGCTTTACCTCCAACAGGAGGTGCTATTGCAAATGCGATCTTCTCCGCCACTGGCAGAAGGTTAAGAAGTCAGCCTTTTATTGAGCAGAAAGAGTTTTCTGATATTAAACTTGAGATCAGGAGAGGATAACCAAATTTCATAATCCAAAAACCGCCAATGTATCACGCATTGGCGTTTTTTTTTCGATGTTTTTATATTTCCAACTTGGAGAAATGAAGTTGAATTTTGCGGAAGAAATCTACCTGTTACGTTCACTAAAAAGGTAGAATTTTCCAAAATCAGATTTTTTTGAAATGATAAAAAAATAAAACCTGCCAAGTATTTGAAACTTGACAGGCTTGATTATTTCCTCCATTGCCTAATCTGGCTTTAAGCTAACTTTTCCGCTTCGGATCGAAGAATATCATTTTCATCAGTCAAGCAAGATTGAATGAAATCTAGCACAGCTTGATTTTTCACTTGCCCATTTTTCAACATCACACTCAAGGTCAGGATTACTCCGATTCGAGTTCCTGTCTTTTTTGCAGCAGTTCCAAAAAGAGGTTCCAATTCTTCGAAAGTCACATCTTCAGCATATTCCCTGATTGAATTCAAGGCTGTTTCCAATTTTTCACCGGAAAGATTCGTAAGCTTTTTACCGATCTGTTGAATTTCGTTCAAGGCTTTTCGCTGCCCTTGAGGTTGCGCTAGTGATTGAGGCTTAGGTTGACTTTGGACCTGAGCCTCCGTGTTTTGCTTGGCCCAAGTGTCTTTCAAACCCACAGTTTTGTTAAATACCAAATTACTTTTCGTAGAGTCCTGATCAAGTGTAAAGTAACCCAATCGCTGGAACTGGTATTTATCATCCAAAATCGCATTAGCCAAAAAAGGCTCGAGATAGGCTTCTTTTATAATTGTCAGAGAGTTGGGATTCAAGAATTCCATGAAGTTCTTCTCCTCATGAGAATCAGGTGCTTCTTCCAAAAACAAGCGATCGTATTCCCGAACCTCAGCCTTGATAGCATGGGAAATGGAAACCCAATGAAGGGTTCCTTTGACCTTACGTTGACTGGCCTCTGATCCGCTTCCGGATCGGGATTCAGGGTCGTAAGTGCAGTGAATTTCAAGAATATTTCCAGCATCATCCTTCACAACAGACTCTGCTTTGATGAAGTAAGCGCTTTTCAGTCGAACTTCATTTCCTAAAGAAAGGCGGAAGAAATTTTTACCTCCATCTTCTTTGAAATCCTCCCGCTCGATAAATAATTCTCTGGAAAAAGGCACCCCATGTGTTCCTGAATCTGGTTGCTCAGGATTGTTTTCCATTTCAAGGAATTCCACTTTTCCTTCCGGAAAGTTGGTAATGACCAATTTGACAGGATTCAAAACCGCCATCACGCGGGTAGCGATTTTATTCAAAACTTCACGGATACAAAATTCCAGCAAAGAAACATCGGTTACATTATCCCGCTTGGCTATACCAGCCAAATCACTGAATTTGCGAATCGAGCCAGAAGTATAGCCTCTTCTTCTCAAACCGGAAATGGTTGGCATACGAGGATCGTCCCAACCAACCACTACTTTATTTTGCACCAATTCAAGTAGCTTCCGCTTACTCATCACCGTGTAACTCAAATTTCGACGGGCGAACTCACGCTGTTTTGGCCGCAGCAGATTAGAGTCATAAACTTGATCCAAATACCAATCATAAAGCTCACGATGGGCTTTAAATTCTAGTGTACAAAACGAGTGGGAGACCTGCTCAATGTAATCTGACTCACCGTGCGCCCAATCATACATTGGATAGATGCACCAATTCGTTCCAGTTCGGTGGTGAGCTGCATTGATAATCCTATAAAGAATAGGATCCCGCATGTGCATATTTGGAGAGGCCATGTCGATCTTCGCGCGCAACAGGTAGGATCCGGCTGGAAATTCTCCGTTTTTCATTTTTTCGAAAAGTTCGAGATTTTCATCAATTGGCCTTTCCCGAAATGGACTGGGTGTACCTGAAGTGGCAGGAGTTCCTTTTTGCTCGGCAATTTGTTCGGAGGTTTGCTGATCTACATAAGCTTTTCCTTCCTTGATCAACATCACCGCCCAATCATAGAGTTGCTGAAAATAATCCGAAGAATAGCACTCATTTGCCCACTTGAAGCCTAACCACGCGATATCCCGCTTGATGGCGTCCACGTATTCTTGCTCCTCTTTGGCTGGATTAGTGTCATCGAATCGCAGATTGACAGGTGCATTGTACTTTTCACCTAAGCCAAAATTCAGGCAAATAGACGCTGCATGACCGATATGAAGGTAACCGTTTGGTTCGGGTGGAAAACGAAACCTGAGCTTATCTGAAGGAAAGCCATTGGTTAGGTCTTCTTCGATGATATGCTCAATAAAATTCAGAGATTCTGCAGATTCTTTCATAAGACTTAATAGTGGCCCAAAAATACTTCAATTGAAAGAAATTGCAACCCAAATGCAATGAGCTATACTATCCCTTTATTGCAAATCGTGCATCTTGGATCAAAAATCTAAATTTCATCCATTCCTCGCTCCGGCCAATATGGACCTATCAGAGTAAGGTTTTTAAAATCTGAATCAAATTCAAAACTGATTTCTATGAGGTCACGCTTTTGCTCGTTTATGGCCAAACAGGCATTAAAGTGAACCAAATCAAATTCAAGCTTGAACTTTCCCGTCTGATCTGTCAAAAATGAGATTTCAGAACCCAAAGTCACTTTTTCAGCAATCGCGCCTTCTTTTTTGAAATAATAGGAGAGGAAAATTCCCAGATCTTTCGCCTTCGATAGAATCAAATCCTTGATTACTTTCTCAGAGTTCAAGTCTTTGGATTGGCCAACTTCAAAATTCCATATTTCCTGCATAGACGAAAGTAAAAATTCGAACTGAATTTTCTCGTTTTATGGCTTAGCAGTTCAAAAGGCAGTATTTTTCAATTCTAGATTGAACCCTATGAATTACCCAGTTTACCTTGATTATAACGCAACCACGCCTTGCGCATCCGAAGTGATCGAAGCGATGCTTCCATACTTTGGAGTTCACTTTGGCAATGCCGCGAGCAAAAGCCATCCTTATGGCTGGGTGGCTGAAAATGCAGTAGAAACAGCTAGGGAGCAGATTGCAAATTTGATTGGAGCCCAATCGAAGGAAATCATTTTTACCTCAGGTGCGACCGAGGCCATCAATCTGGCGATAAAGGGGATTTTTGACTTGAAGAAAGCAGAAAAGCAGCATTTCATTACTTGCAAAACTGAGCATAAAGCAATTCTAGACACCTTCAAATCCATCTATTCAGAAGGGGCAGAGGTGACTTATTTACATGTAAACAAAGAAGGAAAAATCGATCTTGACCAACTCCGATCTGCTATTCTGCCTTATACCAAAATGATTGCGCTGATGTGGGCAAACAATGAAACCGGAGTAATTCATCCGATGGAAGAAATCAAGAAAATAGCTGAGGAACACGACATTATTCTTTTCACAGATGCCGTTCAGGCTGCTGGGAAAATCCCGATTTCAGCCAAAGGAATTCATATGATGGCTATTTCTGCGCACAAACTTTACGGGCCAAAAGGGGTAGGTGCACTTTACATTCGACACAATCATCCTCTTCCAAAGCCACTTGCACAAATCGATGGGGGCGGACATGAGAAAGGTTTTCGCAGCGGAACACTCAATGTGCCAGGAATTGTTGGTTTTGGAAAGGCGGCAGAACTTAAATTAAAAGAGATGGAATCGGAGGGAAGGAGACTTGAAATCCTAAGAAATAAGCTGGAATCAGAGCTTTTAAAATTACCCGACACTTCTTTGAACGGAAGTCAGAACGACCGTTTGCCTCATGTGACCAACATTGCTTTCGGCGGAGTGGAAGGAGTGGAGTTGCTTCGAAAGATTAATCAGAAAGTTGCGGTAAGTTCTGGTTCCGCCTGTACTTCCATTTCACCCAAACCAAGTCACGTACTTCAGGCGATGGGTTTGGATTCTGATTTGGGAAGAGCTTCGGTCCGATTTTCTCTGGGTGAACAAACCACCGATTCCGATATTGATTTCACCATTAAATGGGTGAAGAAAGTCGTTGAGGAGTTGAGAAAATTGTAGGAAATTAGGTGTAAGTATTTAAAATCAAGTGTCTTATAAACTAATCAGTATATTTCATGATGGAAACTGATAAGCAGCAGAATGTAAATGAACCCGATACCGAATACGGCTATTATTCCTATGCGGACTATTTGAATTGGCAGTTTGACGAAGTGGTAGAACTTATCAAGGGTAAGATTTTCAAAAAAGCAGCCGCAGCTCCCAAGCGCATTCATCAGCGAGTTTCAATCAAGATAGCCTCTAAGCTTTATACATATTTGGAAGGCAAGCAATGTCAAGTTTATGATGCCCCATTTGATGTGCGATTCCCAAAAGAATCTAAGGATGATGATAAAATTCACGATGTCGTTCAGCCGGATATCTGTGTGATTTGCGATCCTGAGAAATTAGACGATAGAGGTTGTATCGGCGCCCCGGATTTGATTGTGGAAATCCTTTCTCCAGGAAATAGTAAGACTGAACTCAAGCACAAGTTTGAACTGTATGAATCAAACGGAGTAAAGGAATACTGGGTAATTCACCCGGAAAATCAGGATATTCTAATCTATACACTAATCGATGGGAAATACTCGCCCTCTCCATTATTGACTTCAGGTGATGTAGTGAAATCAATTGCTGTAGAGGGATTTACGTTGGATCTAGAGGAGTTTTTCTTGGATATTGAGTAATCTTACTCTTTCTTTTTCGGTAGCTTGGATACCAATAATTCATAATCCTCATAGGTATCAATATCAACGGCACCTTTTGGAAAATCAACTTCTGCCACGTCATCCAAATGGGCATAAATCAACTTTTTTGCTCCTTCACTACCTTTCAAAGCAAGCATTTCCGGGAAGTATTTCTTGGTGAAAAGCACTGGAACACCTAAGGTTTCGGAATATTTGCAAGCAACAATTCCTTTGCCTGTGGCTTTTTGAGTTTCAATTAAAGCATCCAAAATCCCTGAATGAACGAAGGGCTGGTCACAAAGTAAAATAATCACCTGATCAGGCACTTTGTATTTGGTCAGATAGTTCAACCCTTTTTGCATGGTGGAAGACATTCCTTTTTCCCAATCCTGATTATGGATCACCGGGATCGTATCTGCCCGAAAACTCTTTTTAATTTCGTCCTTATCGGCACCAAGCACCACAACTCTGCTGGTTACCTGAGAACCTAAAGCAGCATCGATTGCGCATTGGAGAAATGTTTTTCCTTCAAAAGGCAATAATTGTTTGGGTTCGCCCATTCGTGATGAACTTCCTGCGGCAAGGATTATCAAACCTGTATTTATCGTGTCCATGGATTTTATTAATGAATGGGACCTTCCTTTTCCCGCAGAAAGATCGGCTGTTTTTTGCTCAAAACTGCTTTTATTTCAGCTAAAGCTGATAATGCTATTTCTTCAGAACCTTCTGCACCAATATCCAAACCCATTGGTGAATAAATATTAGAAGCTGGAACCTGGATTCCCTTCAATTGCAACCGCTCCATCAATTTAAGGCCTTTTTTCTTTGGTCCCAAAATCCCGATATAGGGTAATTGCAAGGGGAGAAGGTGCTCCAAAACTACAACCTCATACTCGAAGTTATGAGTCATCAAAAGCGCAACCGTATTTGAATCTGCTTCCAAATGGCCAACCGCTTCCTCAGCCGAAGCGATCACAATTTTCCCTGCTTTTGGAAATCTCTGATCAGTTGCATGAGTCTTTCTGCCGTCAATTAAAACCAATTCCCAACCCAGCAAGTCCGCCATTTTTGCAACGGGAATTGTATCATTTCCTGCTCCAAAAAGTAAAACGCGAATGACAGGTTTGATCGATTCGTAGAAGACGCTGATCTCATCCAGTTCCGGATAGGATTTGATGGTGCTATTTGTAAAATCCAGTTCTGATATTTCGGATTGAATCGATTCCCAAAGGTTAGATTCAAGACTTTCAGGTTTACCAATGGCTCGATTTTCTTTCCAAAGGACTTTGGTTCCAACTTGCTCAGCTCGCGAATGTTTCAATGAAAAAACGGTAACAAGCACACTGGGAATTCTATTTTCAAGGGCGATTTTCAAAAGTTCAACAGGATTGCATGAATCTTCTGAATCAATTGGCTCAATCAAAACCTGAATTATTCCATTGCAGCCAAGACCTATTCCAAATTTCTGATCATCTTCATCGGTCGTGTCGTAGGTAACCAACATCGACTTTTGTTGGAAAATAACTGCCTGAGCTTTTCTCAGAGCATCACCCTCCAAGCATCCACCGCTGATTGCGCCAGTCAATTCGCCCTCTTCTGTAACCAACATTCTCGCTCCTGGTCTACGATAGGCGGAACCATCGACTTTGACCACCGTTGCTAAAGCTGTTTTTTGATTTTGAGACTTGGATTTTTCGTAAGCCGCGATAATTGACTGAAGTTCTTTCATTTGATTTTTACCTTGGCTGTTTTAATTTTGTGCTAGTGTTAGCCTATTTTCTTTGAAAGAAAACCAAGCTGAGGCTCCGGCAGAAACCACCAAATAAACGATCAAAACTGGCAGAAGTCCGGGGATTTTTTCATTCAATTCAAACCAGTCTCCTGTCGAAAGAATTACGAATATTCCAAATCCGCTTTTCAGTAATTCCCAAAGCCAGGCATTTGGGTTTTTGTCCATCAATTCGGTCATGGCATAGACGCTCAGAAATACAAAACCGCCGTAAATAAACATGCCTGGAGCGCCGATTTCGGCAATATTTCCAAACAAATAACTAATTATTAATAGAAGGATCACAAGCTGAATCACACTCCAAGTGAGTAATCCCTGCGAAAGTTTAGGGCTGTATTTTTCAAAATGATACACGTCGGAAATCTTTTCCACAGGATATTTTGAGGCGACATCATCAGGTCTCCAACCCAACGGCATAAACCAGATTCTCAGTTTGTCTGCCAAATTCTGAGCTCTCCAGGCATCTTTAATCAGCAGCCAAAGATGCATGAAATTGATCTTGATCGGATTCCAGGTTTGCACAGGTCGGGTCACTCCATAAACTGCCTGCACATTATCCAATTCTTCCTGGTAGGTTCCAAAAATCCTGTCCCAAATGATGAAAATCTGACCGTAGTTTTTATCCAGATAAATGGGATTAATAGCATGGTGTACTCGGTGATGAGAAGGGGTGACGATGATTTTCTCCAAGAAACCCATTCTGTTGATATGACGCGTATGATACCAAAACTGAGCAAACAAATGGAGTGGTGCCACTACGCTGATCACTTCCTGAGGAACTCCCAAAATAGCGGCAGGCAACAAGAAAATAGCAAAAATCCTGACCACAGAAGAGATGCTTTGACGGAGCGCGCAAGCAAGATTAAACTCTTCGCTGCTGTGGTGTATGATGTGATTGTTCCAAAAAATATTGTACTCATGAGAGATTCTATGAACCCAGTATCCTGCGAAGTCCAGTACTATAAAAGCGATCGCAAACATGATCCAACCAGAGCTGATTTCAAAAATCGAAACCCGATCAACAAGCCAGCCGTAGGAAATGATCGCAATACTCAATCCCAACACATCTTTTGTCGCATTAGTAATGCCTGAGCTCAAGCTCGAAATCATGTCATTTATCGGAACTGTGTCATTTCCTTTATATACTCCCCAAAATTTTTCCACCATAATGAGCAGAAAAAAGGCAGGCATTGCTATCAATAGTATTTGTCCGTACGCTTCCATAAGTCTCCAATAATCGCTCTAAACTTACCTATTTATGGGATTGTTTTCAATCCTTTTTGGATAGGAAAACTCTTCTCTCCATTCGAAAATGATTTACTTTTAGAAATTGTTTCAAAATTGATTTTCCAGATCCGAATTTTCAAAATTGAGAGTTTGAGTTAAAGCCAATTTTAAAGAAACAATCTTTAAAACATAAAAAATGCAGATACCGAGTTTATCAGAAATCAAAAAGGAGCTAAGCTATCTCAATGAAAAAGAGGTAAATGAACTGCTTTTGGATCTTGTCAAATTCAGCCGCGAGAATAAAGCTTATCTCTATTTCAAGCTTTACGGCCGGGACAATCCCGGACTTTTTGTTGAAATGGTGCAGCAGGAATTAGAGGAAGAGTTTGAAAAAGCTAACCGAAGTAATAGCTATTACGTCAAAAAATCCTCCCAAACGATCCGTCGCAAACTCAACAAAAGTCTCAAACTCAGCAAAAACAAAACGGATCAAATTGACCTGATCTTATTTTTCTGCGAAAAGCTGAATGAATATGGCTACCTCAGATTCCGAAATTCTATTGTGGAAAATCTTTATCAGGTTCAGCTAGGCAAAGCCAAAAAACTCATTTCTGGCCTTCATGAAGATCTGAAGTGGGATTATGAAGCGAAAATGGAGGAATTCCAATAAACTCTTTTTGAAAATATTTTTTCTTGGGTAACCAGACTTTATCCAAATTATCTACCAATAAACCGCACTTTCTATTTTTGTTTTAGAAAGCGATTTCCGCGTTAAGCTTTTTTTACTAATTTGAAGCAAGCGTAACCAACCGGCTAAAAAACTGTTCAAAATTTTCTAAATCACCCCCCACGGAAAAGAATGGAGAGTCTTCAACGCAGCAAAGATGGAGGTCAATTTCGTCAGAAGGATAAGTAATTATGGAAATTAGAGTCAATAGAAATCCTCAGGATTTGGGCAAATCAGCAGGGATAGATGGCGCTGAACTGATTCGAAAAGCGATTGCTCAAAATGGCATTGCTAATATAATTCTTGCTACCGGCACCAGTCAATTTGAAACGTTGAATCAGCTGATTGCTGAGCCTGGAATTGACTGGAGCAAAGTCACTCTTTTTCATTTGGACGAATACATCGGGTTGCCGATTACCCACCCGGCAAGTTTCAGAAAATACCTGAAAGAGCGATTTATTTCAAAAGTTCCGAGTTTGAAAGAAGTAAATCTGATTGATGGAGAAGTCGATCCTGCTGCTGAATGCGATCGATTATCTGCTTTGATTTTGGCGCATCCGATAGATGTGGCATTCGTGGGAATCGGAGAAAATGGTCACCTGGCTTTCAATGATCCACCTGCAGATTTTGAAACAGAGAAACCCTACATCGTAGTCGAACTGGACGAAGCCTGCCGAAAGCAGCAACTCGGTGAAGGTTGGTTTCCAAGTTTGGAAGCTGTGCCCACCAAAGCAATCAGTATGTCGGTAAAGCAGATTTTAAAATCTAAAGCAATCATTTGCTCGGTTCCGGATTTGAGAAAAGCTCAAGCTGTAAAAGACACAATTGAGAATCCAGTGAGTAATCTATTTCCCGCAACGGCACTTCAACTTCATCCCGATTGCACCTGCTTCCTAGATACCGATTCAGCCTCATTGCTTTCTTCGAATTAAGATTTCAAAACCCAATAAAAACCCAAAAACCACCCCATGTTCACAAGAAGATCTTTCGTGAAAGTTGTAGGAATAGGAGCCCTCGCTTCAGCTTTGCCAGCCTATGAGGCAAACTCATTAACTGAAACCAAGCCTGTCGAAGGATTCAATCTCGGAATTGCCGGCTATACATTCCTCTATTATAAAGACAACATCGATAAGATCTGCGAAGTGATGAATCAAGTTGGGGTGAAAAATATCTCACTCAAAAACTTTCAGCTTCCTTACGATAGCTCCAAAGCACAGGCAGATGAAGTGATCGGAAAATTCAAATCAGCAGGAATTAATGTCTATGGATTGGGAGTGATTTACCTCAAAACTGAGCAGGAAGTGGATAATGCCATGAATTATGCTCAGACTGCCGGCGTGAAAATGATCATTGCTGCACCCGCTTATGAGATTCTCCCATACCTGGAAAAACAAGCGAAAACTTTCAATATCCGGGTGGCAATTCACAATCATGGCCCCGAAGACAAACTCTTCCCGGACATCGATACCGTCTATGAAAAGATCAAAAATCTGGATCCTTTAATCGGTATCTGCCTGGACATCGGTCACTCATTCCGATGCGGAAATGATCCAGCTGCCATGCTTTTGAAATACAAAGAGAGAATCTATGACATGCATATCAAGGATGTGAATGAACCGATTCAATCCGGCAAAACGGTGATCATGGGTCGCGGGAAAATCGATTTTGTAGCTTTTGTCAAAGCTTTGAAAAAGTCAGGCTACACCGGAATCTGCAGCCTGGAATACGAGCAGGACAAAGATCCTGCAATGGGAGTGGCGGAATGCGTAGGGAATTTCAACGGAGTTTTGGCTTCAGTTCAATAATATTCGGTTCTAAAAATGAGTAAAACTCAAGTTGCCATTCAGGCAAGTTCCCTCAGCAAACGCGATACCTGGATCTCAATTGGGATCATTGGGATGCTGTTTTTCATTTTCGGGTTTGTCTCCTGGATCAACGCCATTCTGATTCCTTACTTCAAGATTGCATGCGAACTCAGCAATTTTGAATCGTATCTGGTTGCCTTTGCATTTTACATTTCCTATCTGGTGATGTCCGTGCCTTCTTCCTATTTATTGAGAAAGATCGGATTTAAGAGAGGAATGATGGTTGGTTTCTGGGTGATGTCTCTTGGAGCTTTCATATTCGTTCCGGCAGCTCTGGGAAGAACGTACGAGATTTTCCTTTTGGGTTTGTTTACGCTAGGCACAGGATTAGCAATTCTACAAACAGCAGCAAATCCCTATATCACGGTATTGGGACCGAAGGAAAGAGCAGCTCAGCGAATCAGCATTATGGGAATAGCGAATAAAGGTGCCGGGATTTTGGCACCGATCATCTTCGCAGCAGTAATCCTGAGAGTAGGAGATACCGAGCTTTTCAATCAACTCGCCACTATGGGAGAGGCTGAGAAAAATGCAGCTCTTGATGAGTTGATAAGGCGGGTGATTATGCCTTACACGGTTGTGGGGATAGTTTTATTTGCGTTGGGTTTGATGGTTCGATTTTCTCCTTTGCCGGAAATCGACACCGAGCATGAAAGCATCGAGCTAGCCGAGGCGAATTCAGGAAAGTCCAGTATTTTCCAATTTCCACATTTGATATTGGGAGCGTTTGCTATTTTTCTTCACGTAGGCACGCAGATTATCGCGATTGACACGATTATCGGCTACGCCAATTCCATGAATATCGGATTGATCGAAGCCAAGGTTTTTCCATCCTACACGCTTGCTGTTACGATTTTAGGATACATCATCGGAATTTCCCTGATTCCCAAATTCATCTCCCAAGTCAACATGTTGAGAATCTGCACGACTCTCGGGACTATTTTCACCATCCTGATTATTTTCGCCAGTGGTTCAGTTCAGTTCCTGGGGCACACTGCTGATATCTCTATTTGGTTTGTGGTCTTATTGGGACTAGCAAACTCATTGGTTTGGGCGGGAATCTGGCCATTGGCATTAGATGGTTTGGGAAGGTTTACCAAGCTTGGTGCTTCGATCATGATTATGGGCCTTTGCGGCAATGCCATCATGCCTTTGATCTATGGTTATTTGGCTGATTTGTACGACGTCCGTTCAGCTTATTGGGTACTTTTTCCTTGTTATCTCTACCTGGTTTATTATGCGGTTTATGGTCATAAGGTCAGAAAATGGGCTTTCGCATCATGAAAATCCAAGGCCACTCATACCGGGACGGATCACCAATCGAGATTTCCTTTTCCGAAGGAATCATCGACAGCATCTCATATACCGATGAATTAGTAGAAAATGATTTGTTTGTCGGGCCGGGATTTACAGATATTCAGGTCAACGGATATGGAGGAATCGATTACAATGAGATTCAATCTGATCCGATGAAACTTGCCGGCATTTCCAGGTTTTTGTATCAGGAGGGAGTTACTACGCATTTTCCAACGCTCATTACCAACGATTCAGAGCAGATTAGTCAGTTGATTCTTCAGATTGTTTCCCTTCGGAAAACTGATCAGTTTTCCAGAATGAGCATTGAAGGCTTGCATATCGAAGGGCCATTTATTTCGCCGATCGATGGACCGCGAGGTGCGCATCCGAAAGAATTTGTTCGTGCTCCGGATTGGAGTTTGGTTCAGAGATGGCAAAATGAATCCAAGGGTTTGATCAAAATGATCACTCTTTCGCCGGAATGGGAGAATTCCTGTGCTTTCATCGAAAGATGCATCGACTACGATATTCTGGTTTCCATTGGTCATACGAATGCAACTCACCAGCAAATTCTTGATGCGGTGAGCGCCGGGGCAAGATTGTCCACACATCTTGGAAATGGAATGCATCCGATTATCGCCCGGCATCCCAATTATCTCTGGTCGCAGTTGGCTCAGGATGAGTTGGGAGCTTCGATAATTGCCGATGGTTTTCATCTTCCTGCTGAAGTGATTGAGGTTTTTCAGAAGGTGAAAAAGGATAACCTGATCTTGGTTAGTGACTCAGTTTCTTCGTCAGGAATGCCCGCAGGAGATTATGATCTTCATATCGGGGGAGAAGTTACTTTGACTCCTGAAGGAAAATTGCATCTCAGATCGAATCCGAGCATCCTCGCTGGCTCTGCTTCCAATATACGCAGAGGGGTTTCTTTCATAATTCAAAACAAACTTGCCTCGCTAACCGAAGCCTGGGAAATGGCTTCTGTTCGTCCCGAAAAACTGGTGAATCCAGGTCATATTCTATTTGAAGAAGGAACGATTGCCGATCTCATCCTTTGCAGAAAAGGTGAAAATGGCGAACTCCAGATTCTCAAAACAATCAAACATGGGAGGGAAGTCTATTCCGCCTGATCAAACCTTTACCATTAACCCAAAACCCACTCAACTATGAAAAAGGACGTAAATCGAAGGAATTTCATCAAAACCGTAGTGACCGGAAGTTTAGGTTTGGGAGTGATGAGTTCCGCTCATTCTTTCAATATTTTGTCCCAATATCCGGTTCAGGACAAAGTTCGCGTGGCCATCATGGGAGTGAATGGGCGAGGTTCCCAACATGTTCAGGCTTTTGCAAAAGTCCCAAATGCGGAGATATCCTATATCTGCGATGTTGATTCCAGGGCAGTTACCAATGGATTAGCTCTTGCAGAAAAGTCAGGAGTCACCAACAAACCACAAGGAATTTCTGATTTTCGAAGGGCTTTGGATGATAAAAATGTAGATGCAATTTCCATCGCTTTGCCGGACCATTGGCATACTCCGATGGCTTTGATGGCATTGAAAGCAGGGAAACATGTCTATGTTGAGAAGCCGGGAAGTCATAATCCTGCAGAGGGAGAATTGCTTTCGAAGGCAACTTCCTCCTATGGAAAAATAGTCCAAATGGGTAATCAGCGAAGAAGTTGGCCAAGAGTGCAGGAAGCGATCGCCGAACTTCACGGTGGAGTGATAGGCAAGGCATATTACGCCAGGGCTTGGTACACGAATACCCGACAATCGATTGGATTTGGTAAAGAAGCCGCAGTTCCGGAGTGGTTGGATTTCGAACTTTGGCAGGGACCTGCTCCCAGATCAGCATTCAAAGACAATCTGATCCATTACAATTGGCATTGGTTCTGGAACTGGGGCACAGGCGAAATCGTCAATAACGGCGTTCATTTCTTGGATTTGGCTCGATGGGGTTTGGGTGTGGACTATGCCAAAAAAGCCTATTCAAGCGGGGGTCGGTATCATTTCAAAGATGATTGGCAGACACCAGATACGCAGATTGCTTCCTTTGATTTCGAAGAAGGCAAAAGCATACTTTGGGAAGGCCGAAGCTGCAACCGCAGAGGAATCAACGAAATGGGTTCCGGAGTCTCTTTCCACGGGGAAAATGGAACACTTGAACTGCTCGACAATTCCTATAAAATATACGACAACGCAAATAAGCTTATGAAAAGCGCCGACCCGACCAGCAATACAGTTGTAGACCAGCGAGGTGCCGGATTTGACATGGATATTGCTCATTTCACCAATTTCACTAATGCAATTACCAAAGGAGAGAAGCAGATTTCGCCGTATCAGGAAATCGTAAAAAGCGTTATGCTTTGCCATTTGGGCAATATTTCTTACCGAACAGGCAGAGCGCTGGATCTTGATAATTCCAATGGAAGAATTATGAATGATAAAGAAGCGATGAAGCTTTGGAGCAGGGAATATGAAAAAGGGTGGGAGCCAAAATTGTAAAAACTCGCCATGGCTATTTCTCCCACTTTGACTTCAAAACGGCTGGTTTCCATCGATGCCCTACGGGGTTTTGATATGTTGATGATTTGCGGGGCAGATGCATTTTTCCGTCAATTAGAGGGAAAGACGAGTTTGTATTTGGTGGATTCTCTAGCGAGACAATTTGAGCACCCCGAGTGGATTGGGTTTACATTTTATGATTTCATTTTTCCTCTTTTCCTGTTTATTTCAGGCGTTTCAATCCCGTTTTCTTTGGGCAAAGCGCTGGAGAAAGAAATTTCAAAAAGAGAGATTTACAAGAAAGCTTTCTTCCGAATGTTGATCCTGATAGGGCTCGGCATGCTCGATAAAAACGCTCCGTTTCCTTTCTTCGATTGGGAGCAGATCCGATTGGGAAGTGTGCTGGGAAGAATTGGAATCGCAGGGTTTATCACGGTAATTCTTTGTTTGAATTTCAATTCAGCCAAGCGATTGTGGATAGTTAGCAGCATTCTTTTGCTTTATTATGCAGCCATGATGCTGATTCCTGTCCCGGGTTTTGGAGCGGGCAATTTGACTTTCGAAGGAAATTTAATCGGGTACATTGACCGAACTTTCCTTCCGGGAAGATTGCTTCAGGGCACTTTCGACGAACTCGGACTGATCACAACACTTCCCGCGATTTGCCTCACGATCCTCGGAGCTTTTGCGGGTGAACTCTTACAAAATCAAGCTGTAGACGATAAAAAGAAGTTTTACCAATTGCTGATCACGGGTGCAATCTGCATTGCGATTGCCTTGGTTTGGAGTCTGCATTTTCCAATTGCAAAGCGGATGTGGAGCAGTTCATTTATCCTTTTGACGGGAGGAATGGCCTTTCTTTTCATGGCTGGATTCTATGCGATCATTGACCTGCATCAATGGAAGAAATGGTCCTTTTTCTTTGTCGTAGTTGGAATGAACAGTTTGACGATCTACATGGTCTATCGCTTTGTCAATTTCCGGTATACTTCCAGGCTTTTGTTTGAAGGGCTTTACATGCCTTTGGATGAAAAATGGCACCCGGTTTTGGAGAGTTTGGGAGCACTGTTGCTGGTTTGGCTATTTCTATATTTCCTGTATCGGAAGAAGATATTTTTCAAAGTTTAGATAGGTCAACAGTCCAAAATTGGCAGTCTAATGTGGTTTGAGAAAAAATCAAATTGGAAGTAAATTCAAAAGTTAACTAATTGAAATCAAAATATTAAAAATCAATTATTTATGAAATCATCCAGAAGATCATTTATAAAGAAAACCACCGCAATTGGAGCCGCTGCAAGTCTCAGTACTTTACCTTTTTCATTGCTCGCAGATCCTCAGAAGGACGTATTCAAAATAGGAATTATCGGCTTGGACACTTCTCATGCTCCGGCTTTTACCAAGCTTTTTAATGCTGAAAATCCCAAGCCGGAATTGGCAGGATTCAAGGTGGTGGCAGCTTTTCCGCAGGGAAGTGCCGACATCAAATCCAGTGCAGATCGGATTCCCGGATATATCAAACAGGTACAGGAACTGGGAGTGGAAGTAGTGGATTCGATTGACCAACTCTTGGAAAAAGTGGATGTTGTGCTTCTGGAAACAAATGATGGAAGAGTGCATTTGGAACAGGCAAGAGCTGTTTTCAAAGCAGGAAAACCTGTTTTCATAGATAAACCTGTTGCGGCTTCACTTAAGGATGCTGTGGCTATTTATAAAGAAGCTGCGGAAAAAAAGGTTCCCATGTTTTCCGCTTCATCGCTTCGCTATATGGCAAATGCACATGCGGTGAGACATGAGAATAAAATCGGAAAAGTGCTTGGTGCGGATACTTTCAGTCCGGCAACACTGGAACCAACCCATCCGGATTTGTTTTGGTATGGGATTCACGGAGTTGAAATTCTATTTACTGTAATGGGTCCTGGATGCGAATCGGTAACCCGCTTTTCAACACCCGATTCCGAGATTGTGGTTGGGAAATGGAAAGATGGAAGATTGGGTACATTCCGTGGAATGCGGACCGGAAAGCATGATTACGGCGGAACAGCTTATGGAACCGAAGGCAATTTATTTCTGGGACAATTTGACGGATATGAGCCTTTGGCTGTGAAAATCGCAGAGTTTTTCAAAAGCAAAACTTCTCCAATCGATGACCGGGAAACACTTGAAATCTATGCTTTCATGGAGGCTGCCGAAATCAGCAAATACAAAGGAGGAGAGTCTGTGAATATTTCTGAAACGTTGAAAACAGCTGGCTATCAGGGTTGAAAAATCCCCCTTACCCCCTTTTAGAAAGGGGGAGCTACATTTCCTCATCTTTAAAACCTGTTAGCATATCCATCTTCAATCTCCGAAAACCATAAAAAGATTGAAACAAAAAGAGGTTTTCCTGCAAAAGAAAACCTCTTTTTTTACTCAGTGTCGAATGAATTTCATTTCTTTTCGATCGAAATCTTTTGTGGCAATCGTTCATTCAGACTTTTCAAATCTCCATTTATGATCTGATCAAGCTTGGTCAAATGACCGGCTAATTCCTTCGACAATTCTTCAAATACTACATAAGCAGCATCCGTTGGTTTTGCCTGTCCGTTTTCAACACTTCGCTGCAAAGAAGCAAGACGATTGTTCAGCTTGATTGGGAAGTTCAAAGGATCCTGCGGACTTTGATTCTGAACCTGATACAAATCTTCCTCTATCAGTTTCATCTTTTCCAGCATTGCAGTAAGCTCTGCACTGATCTTCGAATCCTCAGAATTTTCAAATTGGGCTGCCTGCTCACGAACTTTTCGAATTAGAATTACCCCCTCATTGGCTTCAGAAACCTTATTTCGGATTTGAACGGCAAGATCAAATTGCTTTTGCAAATCTTCCGCTGTGATCCCCTCAAGATTTGGATCCATCTCAAGTTCGAAGGATGTGCTTTTTTCTACTCCGCCGGTTTTGAGACTCACCTGATACTCTCCAAGTGGAGCCAAAGGACCTCTTTGCGGTCTTGCACTCCAGATGATCATTCCGTCAAAAACGGTAGCTCCCGGATAGCGCATGTCCCACGTAAAAGTATTCAGACCCGCGTTGGTAGCAGGAGAATTCCTTGCAGTTTTTCCTTTATTGCCAGTATAAGTATTGATCAGATTTCCTTTCGCATCTTTTATCTCTATTGTCACGCTATCCGCTTCATTTGGCAAATAGTACTGAATAGCAGCATTATAAACGCCCCGAATCGGATTTGCAGGTTTGAACAAAGCAACCTCATTTTTGGAATTGACATCCATCGCTTCTCGCAATGGTCGGATATCATCCAAAATCCAGAAACCTCTTCCATGGGAGCCCAAGACCACATCGTCATTTTTCAAAACCAAATCCCTGATCGGTGTATCCGGCAGATTCAACTGTAGAGACTGCCACACTTCACCATCGTTGAAGGAAACATAAACTCCATGCTCAGTTGCCAGGTAAAGTAATCCCGGCTTCACCAAATCTTCCCGAACTGCTCTGGCAAAATGCCCGTCTGAAATTCCATTTATGATTTTGGTCCAGGTCTTTCCATAATCCGTTGTCTTGAAGACATAAGGTTGACGGTCATCCACCTGATATCGATTGGCTGCCAAGTACACAGTTCCAGGCTTGAATTTCCCTTCATCCAGAATTTCAATTCTGGAATATTGAGGCAAATCCTTCGGAGTAATATCAGACCAGCTTTTTCCTCCATTTCTGGTGATGCTTACTTTCCCGTCATCTGATCCGGCCCAGATTGTATTCACATCATGACTGGATGGTGCCAAAGCAAAAACAGTCCCGTAAATCTCCGGGCCATTCATGTCTTTGGTAATTTCACCGCCAGTGATTCCCAACGTCTCGGGGTCTGCAACTGTCAGATCCGGACTGATTTTTTCCCAGGTTTGGCCATCATTGGTAGTTTTCCAGACATGCTGGGAAGTGGTGTACATGATCGATGGATCCAATTGCGAAAACATGATCGGGAAGGTCCATTGCCATCTTTCCGGAAGAGCTGAGGCTGGTTCGCCGGAGAAAAATCTAGGGTAAACCTGAATATCGCGGATCTGACCTGTTCTTCGATTGTATCGGGTCAATAAAGCTCCCTGGCTTCCGGAATAAAACACATCCGGATCAACCGGGCTTTGAGTGATCCAACCGCTTTCTCCACCACCAACTTCATAGTGCCAGCCATGACCCGGACCATCTCCGAGCTTATGCTGCCAACCGTCACTTGGCATAGCAATCGTGGTATTATCCTGCTGGGCACCGGCAACATGATAGGGCACATCACTTGTCGTCATGACGTGATAAAGCTGGGTAGTCGGATAGTCCTCTTCCGTCCAGGTTTTTCCACCATTGATACTCACGACTCCGCCGCCATCATTGGAACTGATCATGCGCATGGGATCATTTGGGTCGATCCAGAGATCGTGGTTATCGCCGTGTGGCACGGTGATTTCTATGTCAAAAGTTTTTCCACCATCAGTGGATTTAAAGAAATCGACATTCAGGCAATACACCGTTTCTTTATCCAAAGGATCGGCATAAATGCGGGAATAGTAGAAAGCTCGCTGCCTAAGTTTCCGCTCTTCATTTACTTTTTCCCAAGTCCATCCGCCATCGTCCGATCGGAAAACCCCGCCTTCATTTGCCTCAACGATCGCCCAGATTCTATTCGGATCAGCAGGGGAGACCGTCACGCCGATCTTTCCAATAGGACCTTCCGGCATTCCTGGATTTGTGGTCAGATCAATCCAGGTATCTCCACCGTCCAAAGATTTGAAAAGCTTGCTATCAGGCCCGCCTCCCCACATTTTCCAAGCTTTTCGGTAGACCTGCCAAGTCGAAGCATAAAGAATATTTGGGTTGGTGCGGTCGATTATCAGATCTGCGGCACCGGCCTTGTCACTGACGAAAAGTACTTTCTTCCAGGTATTACCACCGTCTTTTGATCGGAAGACGCCTCGCTCTTCATTTTCGCCATAAGGATGACCTAAAGCCGCCACGTAGACAATATTTGGATTGGTCGGGTGAATACGAATTCTGGAAATAGCCTGAGTTTCTTTCAAACCCAAATGTCTCCAGGTTTTTCCTCCATCGATGGTTTTATAGACTCCGTCACCCTGAGTGATACTTCCTCTCAGCTGGGTTTCTCCGCCACCGATATAGACGATATCAGGATTAGTTTCCGCTACGGCTACCGCGCCGATACTTGAAGAACTGATTTGCCCGTCCGTAACGGGAAACCATTCATTTCCTCCATCCACAGTTTTCCAGAGTCCGCCGCCCGTTGCTCCGAAATAGTATTCATTGGGTCTTCCCGGACTTCCGGCGCTTCCAAGAGAACGACCGCCACGATTGGGACCGATGTTTCTCCAGGAATAACTCTCATAATAGGAGGGATCGACGACAGGTTTTTGGCTTTGTGCCAAAAGCGTTTGCTCTGGCAAAAATAGCCCTCCGGCCAAAAAAGCCAGAGTTAAAATTGAGCGATGTTTCTTCATAAAGTTGAGTTGGTGGTGAAACCCAAAATATGCATTAGAAAATCTATTACGGCTTGAAACTGCTGCAAAATCAGCCACTTCGTTGCTATTTTCAATTTCACCATAGCGGTGCTATGATGAAATTTCCAAACAGCCTGATTTTATTGCATTTTCAATCCTCATTACGAATCTCAATGCATAATCCGGGTTGAACTTGAAAGTACAAATTCCCTAAGAAGAATCTATCAGGAGTTTGTCCAAAGGCGGAAATTTGGGACTTATGAAGGAAAGCATGGAGGTAAGGCATCGTCCCAAATAAAAATCTAAATTGAAGAACTTATTACACTCACTTACAAAAGCAAAAAAACATGATCCGCCACTCAGTAGTATTAAAACTTAAGCATAAAGCAGGTTCTTTGGAAGAAGTGAAATTCCTGGAAGAAGCGTGGAAACTGAAGTCTATTCCCGGAGTAATGAAATTCGAAGTGATGAAGGAAATCAGTTCAGGGAACCCTTATGACTTTGGAATTTCGATGGAATTTGAGGATCAGAAAGGGTATGATTTCTATTCCAATCACCCGGATCATACGCGATTTGTGGAGCAATACTGGATTCCTAATGTTGAAGTTTTTATGGAAATTGATTATCTTCTGTAAGAATCCAAAGCAGATGAAAGCCGGTAAGAGCCTGATACTTTTTCTTATTTTTCAATTGGCAATGATTACCTCAGTATTGGCCCAGGATGCCATCGAGATCGTCAGGCGAGCTGATGAAAAAATGCGTGGAAAAACCTCCCAGGCAGAAATGACCATCAAAACTTCCCGCCCAACCTGGACACGTGAGATGAGCGTCAAAACCTGGATGAAAGGAAATGACTATGCCATGATTCTGATCCAGGCGCCTGCAAAGGATAAAGGAACGGTCTTTCTCAAACGGAAAAAGGAAGTCTGGAACTGGCTTCCAACGGTGGAGCGCTCGATCAAACTTCCTCCGTCGATGATGAGCCAAAGCTGGATGGGAACAGATTTTACCAACGATGACCTCGTCAAAGAATCTTCCATAGTGGATGACTACACTCACTCGATCGTGGGTGACACGATCATTAACAATCGGGAGAGCTACATCATCCAAATGATTCCCAAACCCGAGGCAGCGCTGGTTTGGGGAAAGCTGATTGTCTGCATCGACAAAAAAGATTTTTTAGAACTTCATTCAAGATTCTATGATGAAGATGGATTTCTGGTGAATACGATGGATGGCTACGACATCAAAGAGATGGATGGACGCCTGATTCCTACTCGATTGGTCATGATTCCTGCTGATAAAAAGAATCAGAAAACCGAGATTATCTACAAGAAAATCCAATTCAATATTCCCATTGAGGACAATTTTTTCACGATGGACAAAATGCGAAACCTGAACTGAAATGTGGCTGATCAAATTTGCCTGGAAGAATATGTGGCGAAATCGAAACCGGACGACCATCACTATGGCTGCTGTTTTTTTCGCAGTTATTCTTTCGGTTTTGACAAACAGTCTTCAGGAAGGAGTTTTTGATAATTTGATAAAAAATGTGGTCAGCTTCTACAGTGGCTACATCCAGGTGCACAAAAATGGATATTGGGACGAACAAATCCTTGACAATACTTTTGAAGGCTCCGACCAACTTGAATCACAAATCCTTCAACAAAACAATGTTGAAGCGGTAGCACCAAGGCTGGAATCTTTTGCTTTGGCATCGTCCGACTCTCTGACGAAAGGGTGCATGGTGATCGGGATTAATCCTGCGAAAGAAAATTCGATTACTGATCTGGGAAATAAAGTCATAAAAGGAGAGTATCTGACCGAAAATGATACCGGTGTTTTATTGGCTGAGGGACTTGCCAGAAGACTTAAGCTCAATCTGGCGGATACGCTCGTATTAATAGGCCAAGGCTATCACGGCGCAATGGCTGTGGGAAAATATCACATCAAAGGCATTTTGAAATTTGGCTCGCCTGATTTGAATGATCAATCGCTTTACCTTTCTCTTCCGGCAGCACAAGAATTATACAGCGCTGAGAATATGCTGACTTCCTACGTCATCGACCTGGAAAACCCGGATATTCTTGACCCAACTGCAGCGAGACTTCGAAGTACTTTGGGAGAAAACTATGAAGCAATGACCTGGGAGGAAATGATGCCTGAAGTGATTCAGCATATCAAGACTGACAAGGGAAGCATGGCGATAATTCAGGGAGTCTTGTATATGCTGATAGGTTTTGGGATCATAGGAACTCTGCTCATGATGATGGTGGAGCGGAAATACGAAATGGGAATGCTGGTCGCCATTGGAATGAAAAAAGTCAAATTGATGCAATTATTGATGATTGAATCCATTCTGACAGTTTTCAGCGGTTGCATTTTGGGGATTTTGGCAAGTATTCCGATCGTCTTGTATTTGTACCGATATCCGATTCGGTTTAAGGGAGAAATGGCGGAAGTCTATGAAGAATTTGGCTTCGAAGCCATCTTTCCTACTTCAACAGATCCAAAGATTTTTCTGAATCAGGGTTTGATCGTACTCATCCTGGCTTTGGTGCTTTCCCTTTACCCGATTATAAAAATAGCTCGGCTAAACCCGGTCACTGCGATGAAAAAATGACCTTATGAACCTAAGACTGGCATGGCGTAATGTTTGGAGAAACAAGACGAGAAGCTTTATTATCATGGCTTCCGTAGCGATAGGTTTGTTTGCCGGGTTGTTCGTGCTGGGTCTGTATCAGGGAATGATGCGGGAACGAGTAAGGACCGAGATTGATACCGAAGTGGCTCATTTACAAATTCATCACCCGCTATTCAAAGAGGATTATGATCCGATTTTTACCCTGGATGAAAACAGGATCAAACTTGGTTTGAAACAAATAGAAGGAATTAAAGCGATAGCAAATCGGTCCGTTACACAAGGAATGCTGGCAACTACGACGGGGAGTTCGGGAGTGCAGATCAACGGAATAGAACCTCAGGAAGAAAATGTAGTGTCCCTTCTGAAAGGAAAAATTCAGGAAGGAGAGGAGCTGGATCCAACGAAAAAGAATGGAATTCTAATCGGAAAAAAGCTGGCGGACAAAATGAAGCTGAAGGTGGGATCCAAACTGGTACTCACTTTCACAGATAAAGAAAGTAACGTCACAGCAGGGGCTTTTCGGGTTTCCGGAATCTACCAAACGATCAACACGCCTCTGGATGAGCGGAATGTGTATGTGAATCGGACTACTTTAAATTCCTATCTGGAGATCGAAAATACCGGCCATGAGGTCGCTATTTTATTAAATAGTGATGAGGATTTGGAAAATATCAAGAAATCTCTTCAGGACCAATTTCCGGACTACTCGATCAAAACCTGGAAGGAAAATTCTCCTGAAACAGATTTGATGGTAAGTACCATCAACCAATATTCCACCATCATCATCGGAATCATCATGATTGCCTTGGCTTTTGGGATTATCAATACAATGCTGATGTCAGTCATCGAACGCACTCGGGAAATCGGCATGCTTACGGCTTTGGGCATGAACCGCAGGAAAGTATTCGTTCTTATTCTTTCAGAAACAGTGATTCTGACCCTAATAGGGGTGCCACTTGGGATTCTGGTGAGCTGGATTTCGATTCAATATTTTTCAAAAGTCGGAATTGACATTTCCTCATTTTCTGAGGAAGCAATGTCCAGTTTTGGATTTACCAGTATGATCTATCCTGAGTTTCCTTTCGAAAGCTTGTTAATGGTCATGATTATTGTGGCCAGCACTGCGCTTGTTTCGGCCCTATTTCCATCTTTGAAAGCAATCAAACTTCAACCTGCAGATGCATTGCGACAATAAAATAATAGACCTATGAACACTGTCATCGATGCCCATACGATCAGCAAAACTTTTAATCCGGATACAATTCCGGTTTTGGCGGTAAACAATGTTCACCTGCATTTGAGAAGGGGAGAGTTTACTGCTTTGGTCGGGCCATCTGGTTCGGGAAAGACGACTTTATTGAATTTGCTGGGCGGCCTTGACAAGCCAGATAAAGGCAGCATTCTGATCAATGGAGTAGATATCACAAAATTGTCAGCAAATGCACTGATCGATTTCAGACTGAACAATATTGGTTTTGTATTTCAATCCTTCAACCTGATTCCTGTACTCACAGCCAGAGAAAATGTCGAATTGATCATGCAACTTCAGCATAAAAGCAAGAAGGAAATCGATGAAAGGGTAGAGGCTTTGTTTCACCAAATCGGACTTGAAGATAAAATGGATACCCGACCAGCTCAACTTTCCGGAGGTCAACAACAACGGGTGGCTGTGGCGAGAGCGCTTGCTTCCAAACCTCAATTTGTCCTTGCAGATGAACCGACAGCAAATCTTGACTCAAAGTCAGCAGGGAATTTACTGGACATCATGGCGAAGCTGAACCAAGAGGAAAACATAACCTTCATTTTTTCAACGCATGATGTCCGGGTGATTGAGCGGGCAAGACGTGTGGTCACTTTGGTGGATGGTCAGATTCATTCTGATACCGCCGAGGTGGATACGAATCACCTGAAAGAAAACGAATGAATCATGAACAGATTCTTTCCCATAAAGAAATCTATCACGCTCGCCATTTTGATGTTGATTCAAGTTGGGCTATTTGCTCAAACCGATGAAGCAACCGAGAAAATAAAGAAACTGGAAGTCAGGGGGTATATCAAAGACCTCCAATCACTCACGTTTTCGAAGGATTTTGATAGCTTAATCACGGGGAATATGATTCATAACCGGATCAATCTGAGGTGGAAGCCCACCGCGAAATTATCGGGAGCGGCTGAGTTTAGGACTCGTTTGTTTTGGGGTGAGGAAGTAAAATATACACCAGATTTTTCATCCGGAATCAGTTATAATCAAGATTTGATCGATGCTTCTTTCACTTGGTTTGAAACCGAAAGCATGCTGATGCAGACCTACATTGATCGATTTTGGTTGGAATATCAGGAGGATAAATGGAGCGCAAGAATTGGCAGGCAAAGGATCAACTGGGGGATCAGCACTATCTGGAACCCGAATGATATTTTCAATACCTACAACTTTTTAGACTTTGACTATGAGGAAAGACCAGGCAGAGATGCCGTAAAAGCCCGACTGAATCTTGGAAACATGTCCTATCTCGAAGTGGCTGCTGCAGCGACTGACCAAAGTCAGAAATCAGTAATAGCCCTAAAATATTTTACCAATAAATGGAATTATGATTTCCAGTTTTCCGGAGGGGTTTATCATGAAATTTTTACGCTTGGAGCAGGTTGGTCCGGAAGCATTAAAGATGCCGGACTGAAATGCGAAATCCAGTATTTCGCTCCACACCAGGACACAACTTCGCAAGTGAATCTCACGCTTGAATCAGATTATGTGTTTAAAGATGGTTGGTATCTGAATCTTGGTTTTTTGCTGAATAGCAAAGGAATCAGCGAACCTGTTGAAAATTGGAGTCTTTTGAATTTTCAATTGTCTCCACAAAGCCTGATGCCAACGAAGTGGAATACAGTCTTTACGGTCTCCAAACAAATCACTCCATTATTTACGGGAACTTTCACCAGCATTTATTCCCCGGGTGCCAACTTGCTAATCTTGTTGCCATCCATCCAATACAATTTGGCGACAAACCTGGATTTTGATTTGGTTTGGCAATCTTTTTATGCAGAGCAGAATGATATTTTTGAAGGGGTTGTTCAGAGGGGATTTTTGAGGATTAAATGGAGTTTTTGATGAACCAGATTACTTAAGATTGACTTCAAAGGATCAATCATTTTAATTTAAATTATTTTATATATTTTCTTTAAATATGACTAAAATCAGTTATTAAAATGACTCCAGTCACACTCAAGATTTTTTTATTTATTGAATTTCATGGTGTAGAAAAAAAATTTTTAACCTTAAATTATTTAATCATGAAAAATTCAAAACCAATTTTAAGCTTAATCTTAGTTTTAACGAGCATGATGTTCTTTGCCTCGTGTGAGCTGAATAGCTTGATGCAATTAAATGGCTCGCAGGATGATGTGTCAACTGCGAGGTATGGAAAAGGTGGCGGAGGTGGCGGTGGAGGAGGAGAAGAATCTACCGTAGGAAGTAACCTTTCTTTCCCTGTAATCTGGGCAGAAGGAACTACTCTCAACTTAAGAACACTTCCAGTGGGAGTACCAGTTGATGGTACTTCACTGTCCGGTGAATGGTGGTATGTATGGGGAGTAGATCCTATTGATCCAAGTTATCCTATTAACAGTTGTTTGCCTGTTACGGGAGCGGACCCATGTTATCCAGCTGGGGAAGAAGTTTACAAAGCTTGGGTTCAGAAAGATTCCAAAAACTTCTGGCAAGCCTCAGCTGTTAATTCGATTGGACCGGCAAATATAGACGTGATTGATTGGGGTGACAACCTGGAATCGGTGGATTGGTATCTTACTTCTAAGGTGAGAACTGAAGTGGGCTTATATAAAAACGCCCCTGAAGGTGAACCATTCCGTCAATATGCAATGAGACACGTATTTGGTTGGGGAACTGATGAATTACACGGTTTACAAACTACTTTGGATAATGAGATTGTATATGGACCTGGAACCGAAGCTACTGTGTATTCCGAACATGCAAGACTTACAATTCAGAAGATTACATCTGATACTCCAAGCTTAACCTGGGACGCTGAAAACTCCATGTGGACAGGTACTGTTCTTGATCCTGTGTTTAGTAGACCTGTGTGGGAAGTTGGTGATGGACCCGGATTTTATAATGCAGAAGTTAACATCAAAGGAAAAATCATTTATGGCTACACTTGGGATGTTAATAAAGCCAATAATGGAGTTGGTGTCTACCGAATTACCTTCAGTTTTGATGAAGAAGGACCTATTACTGCATTAAACACTTTCTTTACTGATGCAACCATAATTGAGGGGGCAGAGATCATTCCTGCCGCTGAAGATGAAGGCGGATCAAAAGCTGTTGTTGATCCAATTAATAACCTTACCTACATCGATGTGGTCATTTTAGGTAACAAAGGCGGAGGAAAAGGAGGTAAAGGGAAATAAGTGTAATTATCACATTTTTTTCCGAAACCATGACCCGCATCTTACTTCTGTTGGATGCGGGTTTTTATTTTTAAAAAATTTTGGAACCAAATGGAGTTTTTAACCTTTTCAAAAAAGCCTCAATCTTTAGTTATTCCTTGAAAACGAAACTGAATTCTTTATTTTACAGCCCCGATTACTACGTTCTCCAGCATTTGCACAAAGGGTTGCTGTTTCCAAGCCTCGGCATTATGACCGATGGAAGTATAAAATGTTCTTCCCGTTCCTGAGTTCCGATACCACGCCACCGGATGATCTTTACCCATACCAAAATTTTTATCTTTCATCCAGAGAAGATTCCCATTTGGATTAATCTTTTCACCATCAATCGAATAGAGAATGCTGAAGCTCTTGGATCTTGGATTTTCAAAAAACACATACCATTCATCCGTATGTTTCCAGGTTGTCGGTAACCCTTGAATAAGTAAACTTTCAGTCTGGTCATTCATTGTAATTTCCGCTTCTTGTAATTGGGGATCCAAAGGGTGATGGGAAAACGATGATCCCAACAAGTTTTCTACATACCAATCCCAATGATGGGAATCATCACCGGCGCCATGAATTCCCAAAAGTGTTCCACCATTCTCTACATATTTCTCCAAAGCTATTTGTTGCTCATCGTTCAATACCCGACCAGTGGAATTGTTGAATATGACCGCATCAAATTGAGACAATTGCACCTCGTTGAAAACTCCGCCTTCTTCAGTGTCAAAAAGAAACCAATCGTTTTTCTTCGCCAGTTCAACGAAAGTCTTTTTTCCAGCCTCAATTGATTCTCCATGTCGAAAACCTGTGGTTTTGGAGAATAGCATGACTCTGGTTTGGTCAACCGGAAAATCGATAACAGGAGCTTCTGTTTCAAAAGAAACGGGGAAACCATTTTTAACCTTGTACACAAATCCGGCTAGTAGAACTGCAGCAAGAGCGAATATGGAAACGATTGACCAGAGTAGAATTTTGAAGAATTTTTTCATCAAGATGGCATTATTTATTTCGAAGATATAACTATTGGCTAATTCAAAGGGAACGAATTTTCAATGGTTCTCCACTGATTGTACCGAATTGGTAAGGGAAAGAATGCTTCATGCTTTTCCATAAGTTCTGATTAAATTGATTAGAACATTTTAATCTGCATTTAAGCTCCAACCTTCAAAATCAAATCATATGCTTAAGAAATTTTGTGCTGGTTTACTTTTCATTTCTATCATCAGTTGTGAAGAAAAAAAGCCTCTTGGCTGGATTGATTATGAGCGATTAGCTAACCGCGAAGCAAAGGACTGGTTGACGCTTGGAGGGGATCACATGATGCAGCATTATTCTCCACTCAATCAAATCACCAAAGAGAATGTGACCGAACTGGGCTTTGCTTGGGAGTATGATGCCAGCACGATCATTGGCAATGTGCCCAGAGGATTGGAAGCTACACCGATTGTGGTGGATGGAATCATGTACACGTCCGGCGCTTGGGGAGCTGTCTATGCGATCGACGCAAAAACAGGAAAGCAATTGTGGATTTACAAACCGGAAGTGGACGCATCGTACGGGCGGAGGGCTTGCTGTGATGTAGTGAACCGTGGCTTGGCCGTTTGGGAAGGAAAAGTCTATGTGGGAACGCTCGATGGTTATTTGGTTTGCCTCGATGGTGAAAATGGTTCTGTACTCTGGAGTAAAGATACGTTTACAGATCGCACCAAAGCTTATACTATCACGAGTCCTCCCCAAGTGGCCGGTAGCATTGTGATGATCGGGAATTCCGGCGGAGAATATGGAGTGCGGGGCTATATTACTGCCTACGATTTAAAAACCGGAGAGGAGAAATGGCGATTCTGGATTGTACCAGGCGATCCGGCCAAAGGCCATGAAAGTGAGGAAATGGAAATGGCCGCTAAAACCTGGGATCCCAATTCCCATTGGGAATCCGGTATGGGGGGAACAGCGTGGGGCGAATCGGCTTACGATCCGGAATTAAACTTGCTTTATGTTGGAACCGGCAACTCAACTCCTTATCCGATTTGGTTTCGCAGCCCTGCCGGTGGTGACAATTTATTTCTCTCATCGATTCTCGCGATCAATCCTGACAATGGAAAACTAGTGTGGCATTATCAAACCACACCGGCTGAGATTTGGGATTACACCGCTACGCAAAATATTGTATTAGCTGATGTTGACATTGAGGCAAAGCCAAGAAAGGTTTTAATGATGGCGCCTAAAAATGGATTTTTTTATGTGTTGGATCGAGCAACAGGAGAACTCATTTCTGCAGAAAAATATACCAAAGTCAATTGGGCCAGTCATGTTGATTTGAAAACCGGACGACCGGTGTTAACAGAAAATGGACAATGGTATAAAGACAAACCTAAACTCGTAATACCGTATCTAGGAGGCGGGCATGTGTGGCAACCGATGTCTTTCAATCCTGTCACAGGATTGGTGTATATCCCTGAGCGAGCCGTGCCGCAAGTGTTTAAAAGTTTTGAAACCTACACCTGGTTGCCTGATGTGGACAATACCAATCTTGATTATGCCAACATGTACAAGTTTCGCGAACATGTACTGGATCAGGTAAAGTCAGCAGAAGACACAATTCGGTCCGAAAGTTTATTGGCTTATGATCCTGTGGCGCAAAAAGTTGTTTGGAAATTTCCAGATGGCGGACCTGATGGCGGAACGATGTCAACACCTGATTTAGTTTTTCAGGGAACACGCACCGGATACTTCAATGTGCATGATGCCAGAACGGGAAAGCAATTGAAATCAATATTCACCGGCACCGGAATTATGGCCGCTGCAACCACTTATAGCATCGATGGCGAACAATACGTAGCAGTGATGGCCGGTTATGGTGGAGCAGAAACCTACGGATATTTACCCGATGCGGCTTTCTTTCAATATGAAAACAAAGGCCGGATCATCGCATTTAAACTAGGGGGAGGGGAAACTCCACTGCCTCCAAAGCAAAAGAAGATTGAAACTCCGGAACCACCTGTAATGGATATAAAGGAGGAACTTATCAGCAAAGGAGCTTCGCTCTACCAATTTTATTGCATAACCTGTCATGGGGAGTTTGGCGATCTTCATGCTTCGCAGCATCCTGACCTTTCAAAAATGACCAGTGCAAAGCACTCGGTTTTCAATGATATTCTATTGAAAGGAATCCTATCACAAAACGGGATGGCCAACTTTAGTAATTCCCTAAGTGAGGAAGATGTGGAAGCAATTCATCATTTTCTGTTAAGACAACAGACTGATCTATACAAAAAAGAGCAAGCTGCTAAGCAGTAGTTTTTCAATATTAGGAGTTTATTATTGATAAAGTTATATAATTTATATTATGTTAAATAGAATATTCTGACACCTCTAATCCAAGATTATTTTTAACTTCCCTTCTCAAATCACCCCAACCTTATCTGAAGGATTTAGCATGAGCAAAATGATTCCCCGACTGGGACTATACCTTGGACCTATTGCGTTTTTGCTGATTTACTTTTTTGGCCAGTCTGATGGTTTGGGTGTCGAAGCTCAAGCGATGCTTGCGCTCACTGCATGGATGGCTATCTGGTGGATCTCTGAAGCAATGCCAATTGCGACCACAGCATTTCTCCCGCTGATCTTTATGCCCTTGCTGGGAATTCTCCAAATCGGTGACGTTTCTTCCAATTACATGCATCCCACAGTTATGCTCTACATGGGTGGATTTTTATTGGCCACAGGAATTGAAAAATGGAATCTCCACCGCAGGATCGCTTTGAATATTATTAACCTGCTTGGGACTGACCTTCGGAAAATTGTGTTGGGATTTATCCTTGCCACGGGTTTTCTATCGATGTGGATTTCCAATTCAGCGACTGCACTTATGATGCTTCCAATCGGTTTGGCCGTTGTCAATCAATTTAAAACTCAATTAGGACCAGGAAATCACGGTATTGCTGATAATCTTGGAAAGAATATCATGCTGGGAATTGCTTATTCTGCTTCCATCGGCGGTATGGCAACGTTGATCGGAACGCCTACCAATGCTATTCTCGCTGCGGTTGTGAAAGAACTTTATGGCTATTCCATCGGATTCAACGAATGGATGATGTTTGGTTTGCCACTTGTGATCATCCTGATCATGATTTGCTGGTATTATCTGGTCAATATTGGAAATAAACTACCCAAAAACTTCAGTCTTCCTGATGGAAAAAACATCATCGGGGTTCAACTAAAGTCTCTCGGAAAGATCAGTTACGAAGAGAAAAATGTCCTGATTGTTTTTGGTTTGGTCTGCGTAGCCTGGATTATCCGAAGCTTTGTCCTGGATAAATTAATTCCCGGAATTGACGATACCATTATTGTTTTGATCGGTGTTGTTGTCATGTTTGTTCTCCCCTCTTCTAAGCCAGATGAGCGGATTTTGGACTGGAAAACCGCCGAGCAGATTCCCTGGGGAGTTTTGATTTTGTTTGGTGGCGGTTTGGCTTTAGCCGAAGGCTTCAAAGTAACCGGACTAGCCGAATGGATTGGTCAGGGCTTCACGCTGATAGAAGGAATCAGTTTCTTCGTTTTACTCCTTATAATAGTAGCAGCCGTCAACTTCCTGACTGAGGTCACTTCCAATGTGGCGACTGCCTCGATGATTCTCCCGATTTTAGCTTCAGTAGCTTTGAAACTTGATTTGCATCCGTTTGGGTTGATGGTTGGAGCCACGCTTGCAGCAAGTTGTGCTTTTATGCTTCCCGTGGCCACTCCTCCCAATGCGGTGGTTTTCGCTTCAGGTTATCTTCAGATCAGGGATATGGTCAAAGCAGGATTTTGGCTGAATATCATTTCAATTATTCTGGTGACTTTGATGGTTTACTACCTGCTGCCTGTTATTTGGGGAATAGATCTGGAATCTTATCCTTTCTAAAAACTTCAGCATTCGATGTTCTATATTAAAGCACTCTAGTTTTCCGCCAAGGGAAAAGAAATTACCCAGTTTTAACTCTCGCCCTTATTCCAATATTCAGGATCGACTTGGAGGTCTATCCTTTTTGAATTTCTGAGTTGAGAAATTTGATTTGAGATTCTGGATTTCTGACATCTTTCAGCTTTCAGCTTTCTGACTTCTCACTTCCAAATCGTTCCACCCCAAAAACTGCCTGTTTCGTCACATTTTTTTGTCAGGACTTTCTGAGGGAATTAATCTTGTCCTACTCAACTGAAAATGATCCATGCGGACTCGAAAAGCCTTTTATTTGCTGATTATCCTGGCAATTGTTTACAACCTCTTTTTGATGTTTTCGAAGGAAAAACAACCTGATACCCATGCAGAAATGGATAGAGAATCAGCTGAATTTTCAAGAGAGTCAAATGGATTTAAAAACCTTGTTAACAGTAAATTATGAAATCTAAAAGTCTTGATTTTAGACAAATCGAATGGTGGATCGTCACCTCCGCATTCTTGTCGATCTTTTTGTTCAACCTATTCCTTTTCAGGCCGGATTTTCACGAAGGATCCGGACACGAAATATTCAAATTTGTCTCACGGCTAGTGATTCCAATGACTTTATTCATCGCTTTTCATTTGGTCCATTCTGTCTTGATACCCAAATATGAACAGGATAAAAAAGTTTGGATTGCGATCGTGCTCACAGCCTTAGTAGGTGTGGCTTCTTTCTTTGTAGTAGCGATTCTTGCCTACCACTCTGAACTTTCAAATTCACCATTTCCGACTTTTTATCTGGGTGTTGTGGGTATTTATGTGTGCTATCTGATTGGAGCGTTTATTTTGAATCAGGCACTTACCCCTCCTAAAATCAGCGACTTTCAGCTTTATAATATTGCGCGTTTGATCTTGATTTATGCATTTACCTTACTTTTTCTAATTCAGACACTTCAGATAACCAATCCAGGAACTTTGGTCGTTTTTGGGATGGTAATTCCCGGCATATTGATTCTGGGATTGTTTCATTACTATTTTGTCTACAAAAACAAACTTGCAGGAAAGGTCAGAAAATCCAGGTTATTCCATTGGGGACTCTTAGCCGTGAATCTCTTTGTGTTTTTGGTTATTTCTGTTGAAAACAATGAAGAGAGAATCTTTATTTTTGGATTAGGAATCACGGTTTTTCTTATGGTGATTTTATTCCCTTTAGCCACCTTGATTTTCAATAAGTACGATTCTTATCTGGGTCAAATAAGCACTTTGACTTATAAAGTCGATCAAGGCTCGGCAAGTCTCGATTTCTTGCGCTCTCAGATCAATCCGCACTTTTTGTTCAATGCTTTGAATACGCTTTATGCCAGCGCCTTGATAGAAAATGCGGAAAAGACTGCTGATGGAGTTCAAAAGTTGGGCGACATGATGCGCTTCATGATTCATGAGAATCAACAGGATAAAATTCCGCTTTCCCGCGAAATCAATTACCTGAGAAATTACCTCGATCTTCAAATGCTTCGATTTGGCAAAGAATCCAAACTGGAAGTGGATATTCAGATCAGCGAGGAGTTTTGCCAGGGTGAAATAGCTCCGATGCTGTTGATTCCGTATGTGGAAAATGCTTTCAAACACGGAATCAGCCTGAAGGAAAAATCCTGGATCAAACTCAATCTAAGATGTATTGCAGGCTCGGTTCACCTCGATCTGGTCAACAGTGTTCATCCTGAAAAGCCTTTGGAAAACTCCCATGAAGAATCCGGTATCGGGCTGGATAATGTCAAAAAGCGTCTTGATCTTGTCTATCCAAACAAACATCAGCTCAACATCATCAAAAATGATTCTGATTTCTTTGTGCATCTTTCGATTCAATTAACCTAAAATGCTCAGCGCAATCGCAATCGACGATGAATCCATGGCTTTAGAAGTGATCAAGTCTCACGCTTCCAAAGTCCCATTTTTGGAACTCCGAGAAACATTTACCGACGCAATTCAGGCCTTGGAATATCTGAAGTCGAATCCCGTTCAAGTGATTTTCCTGGATATCAATATGCCGGATATCTCAGGAATCGACGTTGCGGCTTTGTTGCCCAAAGAGACACTTGTCATTTTCACAACAGCCTATTCTGATTATGCGGTGAAAGGATTTGAGTTGGATGCGCTGGACTATTTACTGAAACCATTTAATCTGAGCCGTTTTCTGAAAGCTTGTCAAAAAGCTCAGGAATGGTTTGAACTTCAGCCAAAAGATGAATTGAACTATCTTTTCATCAAAACCGGAGACGGCCAGGTTCGGGTTGATTTTGAAGATTTGCTCTATTGCGAAGCGACAGGAAATTATGTGAGCTTCCAGATGAAGGACGAAAAGCACCTAAGCAGAATGACTTTTGCTGAGGTGGAGAAGCTCCTTCCCTCCTTCTTTGTCCGCACTCATCGTTCTTTTCTTGGTAATTCTAACTTAATTTCCAAGGTCGAGCGTCACCAACTCCATATCGGCGGGCGAGTGGTTCCGATCAGCAGTACTTTTCTGGATCAAGTGATGGAGAGGATTGGGAAGTAGGGAAATGGCTGGATGACCGATGAGGGATGACCGATGTTTTAGCAACTCCCCCTTAAATTTCGCAAGCTGCCATGAAATAGAAATAATTATAAAAAGGGGGCAAGGGGGATTTTGATTTGGTATTTAGGCCGTGTGATTTCGGGAATTTGAAGGTTTACCGTTGGCTTTTTTCATCCGACATCCGACATCGGTCATCCAACATCGGTCATCCCTCATCCAACATCCGTCATAACTCTTTCAAAAAGTTGCCAAATAATCCTTCTTATAAGCCAAAGGAGTTTTTCCTGTCCTTTCTTTAAACTGCTTGTTGAAATTGGAAAGGGTGAAAAATCCGCATTCAAATGAAATTTCGCTGATGTTCATTTCTTCTTCATGCAGAAGTTTGCATGCATGACTGATCCGAACTTCACTCAGAAAATCCGAAAATGACTTATTGACCCGGGTTTTAAAATACCTGCTGAATGCACTCACGGAAAGATTGGCAATCTCAGAGACTTCTTCCAGCGTGATTTTTTCCTTAAAATTCTTCATCACATACTCATATACCTGACCCATTCGGTCGGTCTCCGATTCCTTATTCAAGTTGATATAGCCGGCTTGCGTGATCGGCTGGCAATCGGCTGAATCCACCATCTTGTTCAGGATTTGAAGTAACTGAATGATGCTCTGCCCTCCTTTCAAATTAATCAGCTCCTGCATCATCAGCCGAATGGCTTGATTTGTTTTTCCATTGATCTCAATGCCTCTGTCTGATTTCTGCAAGACTTGAGCTATTTCTGCAAATTCATCCATTGCAAAAACTGAATTTCCCAGGAAATCATCCGGAAAATAGATTACGATTCCGTGAGACTCCAACCCATTTTTCGAATCAAAATAAGAGTTATCACTTCTCCAGAGATGTGGCAGATTTGGTCCGGTGAAAACCATATCGCCCTCTTTGAAAGTCTGCATATGATCTCCTATAAACCGGGTTCCCCTACCCTTCAGCACCGTGAAAAGCTGGTATTCTGAATGAAAATGCCAATTCACATCAAAGCAGGGAGCAATCAATTCTCTGATTACAAATGCCTTGCCTTCCGGAATTCTGGACTTCTGAAATGGTTTCTTCACTGATTTATGCTCTTTTGAAAGTTATTTCACCGCAATAATGATAAAATACAGTCATAAATCAACTGAATACAGTAAGATTTTGCCAGTTAGAATGTTGAATATTATCTTTCGTTTATAACATGTAAACCCTAACCATGCTCAAGTCAATTCTTAAGTCCCTCACACTCAAGTCAGGGGTTTTTGCGCTTCTGATCCTGGCGTTTCTCGCAGGATGTGGCAAAAATTCCAAACAAAACTTCCTTTCATCCACCGACCCACGAAGAGTGGAAATTCTGGTTTTAGGCCATGAAAGTGAGCATCATAACTCAGAAAAGTTGATGATGTATTTGCAGACGCCCCTTTTCCAAAAGGGAATCAACCTCACCTACACCACGGATCTGAATGATCTGAACTCCGTCACACTGAATAATTATGACGGTTTGATGATCTATGCAAATCATGATTCGATCTCTTCTGAACAAGAATCTGCACTCAAATCTTATGTGCAAAGTGGAAAAGCATTGATTCCGATTCACTCGGCTTCTTTTTGCTTTCAAAACTCCGATTGGTTTATCGAAGCAGTCGGTGGTCAGTTTAGCACGCATGAAACCGGAGACTTTACTGCTACCATCGTAGACAAAGCCCATCCGGTCATGGCAGGAATTGAGGAATTTGAGACTTGGGATGAAACTTATGTGCACACCAAAGTAAATCCTGATATGCATGTCTTGATGGAGCGAGTGGAAGGTGGTAAAAAGGAACCGTACACTTGGGTCAGAGAAGAAGGCGATGGCAGAGTTTTTTATACTGCTTTCGGACATAATGAAAAGACTTGGGAGAAACCTGAGTTCCAACAATTGGTGGCCAATGGTATCCTTTGGGCTGTCGGTGACGATGTGAATAAGCTTTTGGCAGCTTATGAGATTCCGGTTCCGGAATTTAAAGATGCCGATATTCCAAATTACGAAAAGCGGGATCCGGCTCCACGTTTACAGCTTCCACTTACACCGGAGCAATCGATGAAGCTGATTCAGGTTCCAGTTGGATTCGAATTGGAGCTTTTCGCATCCGAACCCATGATCATCAATCCGATGGCAATGGCATGGGATGAGCGTGGAAGACTGTTTGTAATCGAGACGATTGACTATCCTAACGAAGTGAGAACTGAAGGAGGAAATGATAAAATCAAGATTTTGGAAGATACAGACGGAGATGGCAAAGCTGATAAAGTGACTGTTTTTGCAGATAATCTGAATATCCCAACAAGTTTGACAATGACTAATGGAGGTGTACTTATTTCCATGGCACCTGATTTCATCTTTTTGAAAGACACTGATGGAGACGACAAAGCAGACGTCCGCGAAGTAATTATGACGGGTTGGGGCAAAAGCGATACCCACGCCGGACCATCCAATTTGAGATATGGATTTGACAATAAAATCTGGGGCGTTTTAGGCTACGCTGGTTTCAACGGCGAAGTGAGCGGAATAACTCACAACTTTGGACAGGGCGTTTACCGCTTTGATCCTGCCGGAACAAACCTGGAATACCTTGGAAATACGAGTAACAATACCTGGGGACTTGGTTTCACTGAAGACTTCGAAACCTTCATTTCCACAGCAAACGGACAGCATAGCGTCTATTTCTCAATGTCAAATCAATATGTGAAAAGACCGGTTTTCCAAGGTTCAGCAAATACGGTTCATGGAATTGACAGCCATTATGATATGCCGCATTTGACTCCATACTTACGACAGGTGGATTGGCATGGTAGCTATACTGCAGCAGCAGGACATAATTTCTACACTGCAAGAAGCTTTCCTAAAAACTATTGGAACAGAATTGCTTTCGTAGCTGAGCCTACCGGAAGAGTTCTTCACAATGCGATTATCAATCCTGAAGGATCGGGATACAAAGAGAAAAACGGATTCAACATCCTCGCCAGTTCAGACGAATGGTTCTCCCCTGTTCATGCGGAAGTCGGACCGGATGGTTCACTTTGGGTGGCTGATTGGTACGATTTCATCATTCAGCATAACCCAACTCCACGCGGTTTTGAAAACGGTGCTGGAAATGCCTACATCAATCCACTTCGCGACAGCAAGCATGGAAGAATCTACAAGATGACTTACAAAGGCGGCGAGCCTTCCAAGACATTTGATTTGAAAGATGCTGATGCCGGCACATTGTTGGAAGCATTGAAAAGCGAAAACATGTTCTGGAGATTGACCGCTCAGCGGATCATTGTTGAAACCAAAAACAAAGAAGTTTTGGCTGGTTTGTTTGAGATCATTGCAGATCAAAAAGTAGATGAGATTGGATTGAATGCTCCTGCAGTCAATGCTATTTGGACGCTACATGGTTTGGGAGAATTGTCTGGCGAAAATAAGGATGCAATTGCAAACGTAGAGAAAGCGTTGAAACACCCTTCTGCAGCTGTTCGCAAGAATGCTCTTCGCGTTTTACCAAGAACTCCTGAAGCTTTGCAGGCAATTATAGCTGCTGACTTGATGAACGATCCGGATTTGCATACCCGAAAATATGCTTTCCTCGCAGTCTCAGAAATGCCTTTCTCTGAAGATGCAGCTTCCAAACTTCTCGCTTCTGCAGATGTGGAAGAAAACGGAAAGGATGCCTATTTACCTCAGGCAATTTTCGCAGCAGTTTTGTCTCACCCGACTGAATTTGCAAAAAGAGATAATACAAAAGCGCTTCAGGGCTCAGGAGATAGTGAATTTTCACTGGCTGACCGAATCAGCCGAAGCCTTGTCAGTGAGCAATATCCGCTGGATCAGCGAAATTCAATTCTTTTCCCGCCGGATGTGAACGGAAAAGAAATCGGAATTCAGATGATTATTTCCAAAGCTGAAAATCCTCTTGATGGAGTATTGGTTGCGCAGGGAAATAGCACAAATGGCTACAGTCTTTATATCTATCAGGATGCACTTCATTTTGCAGTAGCTCAGGATGATCAATTGAAGATCATCAGTTCGAAGAAAAATCTTCCTGAAGAGCAATTCACAATTGATGCGACGCTCATTGAGGATGGAAGCATGAGTCTGAAAATCAATGGAGAAGAAGTTGCCAAAGGCAAAACAAAAGGCCTGTTTACTTCTGAACTCACGCCGCGAAGTGTACGAGTGGGAAGAAACGACAGCAAAAATGTAATCGGTAAATACGAAGGAAACTGGTGGTTTGCTGGAAGACTCAGCAACAAATCTACGCTCGCCCTCAAAACTCCAGGAGCAAATGTAGAAATGCTGGCCGCTGCAGGCACTACCACTACATCTACAGCTGGAACTACTGTGATCAAAATTGGTGTGATTCCTCACGAGATGAAATTCAACAAAACGACTTTCACCGTGAAGGCTGGTTCTCAGGTGACGATTGACTTCGAAAATCCTGATTTCATGCAGCATAACCTAGTGGTTGGAAAGCCGGGAACAATGGAAATAATCGGAAAAGCTGCGGACGAACTGGCAAGAAACCCTAAAGGTGCCGAGCAGAATTACGTACCTAAAATCCCTGAAGTGATCATCGCTACCCGATTGGTAGATCCTAACGGAAAAGAATCGATCGTCTTCACCGTGCCAAATATCCCCGGCGAATATCCATTCGTGTGTACCGTGCCGGGTCACTGGAGACTCATGAACGGAATCATGAAAGTCGAGTAGGTATGGCGTTGAATGTTAAATTTGGAGTAAGCACCTGGCTGTGGACCTCCCCTTTCAACTCAGAAACACTTCGTCTTTTCCCCAAAATCAAATCCTACGGGTATGATGCGGTGGAGATTCCTGTCGAAGATCCATCCCTGATTGATATTAAGGAAGTGAAGCTTGCTTTGGCAGATAATGGGCTAGAACCCATTATCTGCGGAGCTTTCGGTACAAGCCGGGATCTGACCAATGAAGATCCTGCTTTCCACCAAACTTGCTTTGATTACCTCAATTCTTGCTTTGAGATTGCTTCTGGTTTAGGTGCCAAATTCGTTGCCGGTCCGATGTACTCTGCCGTTGGGAAAGCCCGATTGGTGTCTCCTGAGCAAAAGAAAATCGAATGGGATCGTGCTGTCACCAACCTGAGAATTGTAAGTAAACAAGCTTCCAGTTTTGGATTGGAAATCGCTTTGGAACCTCTAAACCGGTTTGAAACTGACCTGATCAATACTTGTGAAGAACTCATGCGATTGATCGGAGATATCAATGAACCGGCTGCGAAAGTGATTTTGGATGGGTTTCACATGAATATTGAGGAGCCTGATATCGAAGCTGCAATCAAGCGGGCCGGAGACAAACTCATTCATGTGCAGGTTTCGGAGAATTACCGCGGAACTCCCGGCACCGGGCAAACCCGATGGGATGCATACAAGCGAGGTTTGGAAGCAATCAACTACCAAGGTGCTATTTCGATCGAAAGCTTTACTCCCGATATCAAAGAACTAGCCGGTGCAGTTTGCATCTGGAAACCATTAGTTCCAAGTCAGGATGGCTTCGCAAAAGAAGGATTGGAGTTTCTTAGAAAATGGGCAGCGGAAAACTAGTTGTCAGTTATCGGTTGCCAGTTATCGGTCATCGGTCATCCAACATCGGTCATCCAACTTCGGTCTCCCGTCTTCGGTCCCAACATTAATCCCCTTTTTTCAACCCCTAATACATAATACCCATGAGCAAAAAAACATTCAACATAGCCATCGTCGGACTTGGATTTGGAGCGGAATTTATTCCAATCTACAAAAAGCACCCTTTGGCAAACATGTACGCGATATGTCAGCGTAACCAAGAGAAAGCCGAGGAAATCGGAAAGGCCTTCGGAATCGAGAAAGTTTACACCGACTACGATGAACTGCTAAAGGATCCCAATGTCGATGCAGTTCACATCAATACACCGATTCAAAACCACGCTGAGCAATCCCTGAAAGCTCTTCGGGCAGGAAAGCATGTGGCATGTACCGTTCCGATGGCAACCACCGTTGAAGAATGTCGCGCCATCGTGGAAGAAACCGAACGAACCGGACTCACTTACATGATGATGGAAACGGTGATCTACAGCCGTGAATTCCTCTTCGTAAAGGAAATGTATGAGAAAGGCGAACTAGGCAAAATCCAGTTTCTGAGAGCTTCGCATCAGCAGGAAATGGCCGGATGGCCGGGCTATTGGGAAGGCCTCCCTCCTATGCACTATGCGACGCATTGCGTGGGACCTGTTTTGGCTTTGCCAAAAGCTCAGGCAGAGTACGTTTCTTGCTTCGGTTCGGGTAGAATCGACGAAGAACTGATTCCTAAATACGGTTCCCCTTTCGCCATCGAAACTTGCCATATCAAGTTGAAAGATTCAGATCTTTCGGCAGAAGTAACAAGATCCCTGTTTAATACAGCTCGTCAGTACAGAGAGAGCTTTGATGTCTATGGCTCCAAGAAATCCTTCGAATGGACACTCGTAGAGCATGAGGATAGCGTCATTCATACCGGAGAAACTCCTTCCAAAGTGAAGATTCCTGATTATGCGCACTTGCTTCCTGCTGAGATTGCTTCGTTTACCACTGCGGGCGTGTATGATGGCGATGACAATCAGCATTTGTCTTTTATCCAGGGTTCAGGTCATGGAGGATCGCATCCGCATTTGGTCAATGAATTTCTAAATGCTTTGGCAGAAGAAAGAGCTCCTTATCCTGATGCAAGACAATCAGCCAATATCACCTGCGTAGGGATTTTGGCCCACGAATCAGCAATGAACGGCGGAGAGAAAAAGTATTTGCCGGAGTTTACGCTAAGGAAGTGAAGTGTCAACAGACCACGGTCCACAGACGATAGATAACAGTCATCAGTCATCAGTCCACAGCTCCATAAATTGAACTTCAGACCTTGTTTTAATTGGTGAGCGGTATTAATGCGGATTGTTATAAACTAAAAAGAGGCTTTCCCAATTTTGAGAAAGCCTCTTTTTTTAATGAGAGTATCTATATGTCTACGCGACAGACAGAAACATTCAGGTTCTAAAGTTGCGAAGATGCGACTCCCCCTTTATTCCCGATAGCTATCGGGAGGGGGCAAGGGGGATTTTTCATTCAAATCCTTGCCCAATTCAAGTACAAGTACCTAAAAGCAGGAAGGCTTGAAGTCCAAATAAACTTGCCATGGACTGTCGACCGTCGTCCGTTGACAACCTTTATTCTTTAACCCTCTTCGCCTCAGCCGGAAACATATCCATCAGGCTTCCGGAAGAGAAATCATCTTCCACTTTTTTCAGGGAAAGTGTCACATCATATCCGGTAATATTGAATGCAGCATTCAGGATATCACCCTCAATAGACACTGAAGTCATTTTAAGCTCATTTCCTGAAGCATCCTCCATAAAATAACCGGTGGTCTTTCCATCAACTGTTTCAAAACGCATCGGGATAGTCGCATCCCCTTGTGGAGTATCCATCACGGTTACCGCCCATTTTCCTTCAAAGTACTCAGGAGAAACTGCCGTAAAGCTGGACAAACTCAAAGTAGTCGATACTGCGATCAACAGGGCAAACAGAAGTGTAGCTGGTTTTTTCATTGTTGTTTTGGATTAGATAGTTGGGAAAAATTAAGGAAAATAGTTGATATAAGTGCCAAGGGCCAATAATAATGCCATATTAATGGAGGCTTGGATCCTAACATACTTGGGTTGATAGATAAGTTCGACCCTCTCAGGGTCGGTCGAAATCGATACGGATGAAGTACCATGTCCATGGGTTTTACCCATGGCTACGCCACGGCGCACAAGTATTGAGAGGTTTGACCCCTCCCGAAATCGCTTCGCTCATCGGGACAGGTGTTTCGGGGTCTTTGATATGGAATCGAATCATCATGAGAATTCAGACGGTGAAGCCGTCAAACTTCTCAATAGCCCCCGGTGTCCGCGATAGCTATCGGGACCGGGGGTAAAAGGAAAAATGGGATGGTGGCGCCAACCCCGAACGGGGTTGAACTTATAAAATCCGGGTGTCTCCCGACAACCTCTAGACCCCAACAAAAGGAAATTTTTTAAATATTAAAATAATCAGAATAAAATAGAATTTTTTGCTTAAATAGTTTGAACCAAATAGGGTAAATCCTATTTTTCAAACCCTAATACAAAATAAAATTTTTCAAAAAAAATCAATATCCACCAATGAAAAAGTTATCCATTTTAGTTCTAACATTTTTCTTTTTCTCTACCTGCTACAGTCAAACGGCCAGAGATTATATGCAAACTGGAAGTGATAAAGGTTCGGCAGGAGATTGGATTGGAGCTATTGCCGACTTTACCAAGGCGATGGAACTTGACCCTGATTTTCCGTACGCTTATTACATGAGGGGGTTAGCAGAGGCTTTTCTCGAAGACTATGACGCAGCTATCTCTGATTTTACAAAGTTTATAGAGTTTGATCCCAATGATCCATTGGGTTATTCCAGCCGAGGAAACGCAAAATATGTTTCTGAGGATAATGAGGGAGCATTAGAAGACTTTAATAAGGCTATTGAGCTTGCAGCAGATCCGGGAGATTATGCAAACAGAGGAGATGTATTTAGAGCTCTCGCTAATTACGAAGCCGCCATTTCAGACTATAGCAGAGCCATTGATCTTCTACCTGAGGATGATCAAAAATTGGGATATATATATTACTACATGGGATATTCTAAAGTAACGATCGGTCAAATGGATGGATGCATTGATTTAGGGAAATCGATACTCTTAGGCTATGAAGCAGATCTTTATTGCTCTTTAAAAAATGTAGAAGATTATAAGGCTGATGGGGATTTGAAGATCACCAACGGGGACTATGAAGGAGGGATTGCGGACTACACCGAGGCAATCGCACTTGAACCCAATGATCAGTTAGTATATGTCGCAAGGGGTTCGGCACTGTATAACATTGGCGATTATGAAGGAGCAATTGCTGATTTTACCAAGAGTATAGAACTCAACGAAAAGCCAAATACTGCTATGAGCTATCATAGGAGAGCGCTTTCAAAGTTTCAGCTAGCCGACTATGAGGGTGCAATGGAAGACCTGGACCAGGCGATAGCCGACGACGAATTGGGTGCGGAATATTACGAGGCAAGGGGGATTTTAAAAATTCAACTGGAACAAGATGAAAGCGGATGTATAGATTTGAAAAAAGCTCTTGAACTTGGATCCACTACAGCCGAACAATCCATCAAGGATTTCTGTAGTTAACAAACACCTCTTTTGGAAGTAGCTCGATCTTAAAAAACCCGCACTCCCCTATTCTCTCCATTTAATTGAGCTTTTCCGACTTCGGAGAAGCTCAATTTTTTTGCTTAAAAAAATTGGGATTGATTCATTTAAATAAAATCTTAGAAACAAAAAAACCACTTAGGATTCCTAAGTGGTTTGATTAATAAAGAGCCCCTTGCCGGGATCGAACCAGCGACCTACTGATTACAAGTCAGTTGCTCTACCAGCTGAGCTAAAGAGGCTTTTTTCTTTATGGTGGTGCAAATATAGACCTTCTCGATATTCACTCCAAACGCTCAGAATAGAAATATGCTATCTCTCTTATTCTGAGCGAGATTAATTTAAAACTCCTTCAAAATTGAAAGCTTCTTCTTCAATTTATCGATTTCTTCCTCTGCTTTCTGAATCTTGATGTCAAACTGATCTCTCAATTTATCGGCAGTTTTGGAAGCTGCAAAGAAGTCCAAGTTATTTCTCCAAAGGGTGACACTGTTCTCCAGATCGGAAATTTGCTTTCTGATTCCGTGCTCCTTCTTATTTAAGGTCTTCACCGAATTCGGATCTGCCTGAATTTTGTTTAGATTCAATCGGAACAAGAAGTCTTCTTTATCAGAACCGGCAGGATTGAGTTTTTCAAGATAGGAATCTACAGCAGCTTTGAACTGAGCCTGCATATCCTTCATGTTCTTTCTCGGCACAAATCCTACCTCATTGAACTCTGCAATCAGCTGAGTCAAATGCTCCTCGCTTGGAGAATCAACTCCCGCAGCTTCTTCGATTCGCTTACAGATTTCCTGCTTCTTGGTAAGATTAGACTCAAACTCAGAATTGGAAGCTTTATTGGTGCTTCTGCGGCTTTCGAAGAAAGCATCACAAGCAGCCTTAAATTTTTTGTAAAGTGCATCTCTGCTCTTCTCAGGAGTTGGACCAAGAGTTTTCCAGTCTTGCTGCAACTTCATAAATGCATTTGCAGCATTTTGCCAGTCAGTGCTATCCTTTAGCTCTTCAGCCTTCTCAATCAATGCCTCAGCATTTGCCTGATTTGTTGCCCGGATTTCATCCAGTTCTTTGAAGAACAAGTTTTTGTTATGGAAAAACTGCTTGAATGCAGCCCAAAACGCTTTGTTTATATCCTTGCCGGCTTCTCTTGGTACAGGACCTATCTTTTCCCAATTCTTCTGAATCTCAAGAATCTCCTTAGTCTTGGTATTCCAATCCTTAATTCTATCTGCTTTGAAGTCGATGAAAGTTTTCAAAGTCTCAATCAGAGCTTCTTTTTCGTCCTGATTCTTTTTAAAAACCTCTTTTTGGCCATCGTAAAATTCCTTACGACGATCGTAAATCATATCTGAGGCAGTTTTGAATCTATTCCAAAGCGCCTCTTGTGCATCTCTTGGGACAGGACCAATATGCTTGAACTCATCGTGAAGTTCATTCAATGCCTTGATAGCATCCTTCAGATCTTTCACATGTACGAGTGCCTCAGCCTTTTCGCAAAGCTCATTTTTATGCTCCAGATTCTTCTTGCGGTCAAGTTCTTTGAGTTCAAAGTAAATGCTTCGATTATCATAAAAACGATCCATCAGCGCATTGAAACTTGCCCAAAGACTTTTGGTCTGAGATACCGGAACAGGTCCAATCGATTTCCACTGATCCTGAATTGCCTTGATTGAAGACATGCTAAGAGTCGTCTCTTCACCGTCTACCAAGTCACGAAGTTTATTGAGGAGTTCAGTTTTCACGGCAAGATTTTTCTCTTTTTGCCGTTCAGCCTCTTTTCGAAGAGAGCCTAACTGATTTCTGTATTCGTAGTAATGCTTGTTGAATTCTCTTTCTTCATCACTTGGACGGTATTCGAAATCGTCCTCAGATCCGCCATCTTCTTTGAATTTGGATAAGGCTTCGTCTTTGTCTTTGTGGATTAATTCATCAAAGACAGCTTTGATATCATGCACAAGCTTATCTATCCTGACGATGTTTCCATGACTGATTTTGTCTTTCAGCAGGTTTACAAGTTGGAGTTTAGATAAAACAGAAAGATCAATTTGCTCTTCAGAATGATCTTCCTCTTCTTCTGAAGTTGTGGAATGATCTTCTTGAATTTCAGGAGCTTCGGCTACTGATTCGGAAGTTATAGTTTCCGGTGAAGACTCATCAATCTCTTCTGCGACTGCATCTTTGGCTTGAACAGCTTCTTCAGCGATTGAATCTGAATTCTCTTCCGCGGCCAACTCTGTTGGCTCAGGTTCAATTTCTAATTCCGCTTCGGAAACAAGTTCTTCCTGAACTTCCATTTCTGAAACTTCATCGACAGAATCTACGCCTTCTTTAGCATTGATTTCGCTGTTTATACTCTTCGCGTCTTCTTGTTCAGAAGCTTGAGTCACCTTGTCTTTTCCAGACAATTCGTTACTTTTCTCGGTCATAAAAAGGTACTATTTTGCGGCAATATGGGCAAAAATAGGGATTTTGCCTAATTTAATCTTGGGTCAAGAGGATAATTTGCGATTACCTTGAACTCCCCTCCCATGTTTTTAAGCAGGTTTCTCCAAAGTTCTTCCGGGGTATATTCAAACGTATGCAAGTCAATTTCTGATCTGCAAATAATCCAAGTCTTTCCTTCCAGTTCATCAATTAATTGACCTTCACCCCAACCGCTGTAACCCAGAAAAAATCGGATAGAGTCAGGATTCAATAGCCCGATTTTTAATTTTTCGACCAAAGAATCAAAATCACCACCCCACCAAAGGTTTTTGCCAAGGGAAATACTTCCTTCCAATTGATGGTCTCCCATGTAAATAAAATGAAGAGTATTTTGCTCCACAGGTCCGCCCACGAAGACTTCCTTCTCTAAAAATGCCAGTTCTTCAATCAATTCACCCAGTTTCAAAATCGAAGGTTTGTTGATAACCAAACCAAAACTGCCTTCTGCGTTATGCTCACAAAGAAGGACTACAGATCTGACAAAATTTTCGTCCTGAAGAAAAGGCTCAGAGATCAAAAGATCACCTGCCTCAGGACTTTTTATTTCTCCCTCCTTCATACATGGTAGCTAGGTTAATTCTTTAAAAATATAGACCATAATTTTTTAAATGCAATGCCTATGGTACTTTTATCCATTAAAATATCAAAAAAATAAGTAATGAATATCTCCTCAATCCGTAAAGAATATACTTTAAAATCGCTGGATATCAAAGATGTAAGCCCAAGTCCGATCACTCAATTCAGAGAATGGTTTGGTGAGGCTCTTCGGTCGGAAGTGTTGGAAGTGAATGCAATGTCTCTGTCTACTTTGGGTTTGGATGGCTTCCCAAACGGGAGAATCGTACTTCTAAAAGAGTTGGACCATGGTTTTGTCTTTTTTACAAACTACCAAAGTGAAAAAGGAAGAGAAATTGAAGCTTTGGGCAAGGGAGCTCTCACTTTTTATTGGGCTGAATTAGAGCGCCAGATTCGTATTAAAGGGGTAATTGAGAAAATAAGTACTGAAGAGTCTGATGCATATTTCTTTTCCAGACCTTATGCCTCTCAGGTAGGTGCGTGGACTTCTCCTCAAAGCCAGCCGATTCAATCCAGAGAAGAATTGGATAAACGTCAATCAGAAATTGAAGGGAGATTTAATCTTGATACGATGAAAAGACCGGAGCATTGGGGAGGTTACAGGCTTTCGCCAATCCAAATAGAATTCTGGCAAGGTCGAGAAAGTCGCCTTCACGACAGAGTTCTCTACAAAAAAATGGAAGATAATTCCTGGAAAATTTCCCGATTGGCGCCTTGATTATTTTAGGTCGAATAGGTCATGAACTCCAAGGAATCGCTCTTTGGTGAAACCTTCTCCATACTTCGTGAAAATTCTATGGCCCAATTCTCTTGCTCTTGCCTCGATAAATGGCAAAAACTCAGGATCAGAAATAAAGCTCTGGGGTTCCGAATTGGATGGATCATAAAACTGGGACCTGAAAGCCAGAATGCTTTCTAGCTTAGTCTGCCAAAATGGAGTGATGTCGACTATGAAATCAGGCTCAATGAAGTTGTTCTGAATGTAATGGTAAACGAATTTGGGTCTCCAGGGATCCTGAATCTTTCCTTCGAAACTGGTTTCAATGGTTCGAAGACCACTCATAAAACAAGCATTTGAAGCGAGGCTAGCACCTTTTCCGTGGTCCGGGTGCCTGTCTGTAATGGCGTTAGCCAAAACGATTTCTGGCTGGTATTTCCGAATGATTTCAATCAATTTATGTTGATGCTCTTCGTCATCCTTGAAATAAATATCCTTGAAACCCAGGTTTTCACGAGCAGATAATTTTAGAATTTTCGCAGCATCTGCTGATTCCTGAAGTCTGATTTTTGGGGTGCCGCGGGTTCCCATTTCACCTTGGGTCAGGTCAACGATTCCAACTTTATATCCTTTGGCAACTTGAGATGCGATTGTTCCTGAGCATCCAAGCTCGGCATCATCAGGATGCGCTGCAATTACTAAAATATCCAGTTTCGTCATTTTCCTTTTCTTAGGTACTAATCTCTATTTTACCTTGAGATTCTGTCCGATTTTCAAAATAGTCCTGGTGGAAATTCCATTCAGCCTTGTAAGTGTGCTGACGGTAACACCGTATTTTCTTGCGATTGAACCTAGATTCTCTCCTTTTCTGACACGATGGTAAGCACTTGTTTTAGCTTTTGCAACTGCAGCAGCTACATGTGAAAAAGTAGAAGCTGTAATCAGGTAGGTTTGATTCCTGATATTAGATTCTTTAAAATCATAAACGCGTTCCGGATCAAATGGAGAACCTTGAAAACGGAGTTCATAATGTAAATGAGAACCTGTACTTCGCCCGGTATTTCCTCCTTTGGCGATCAAATCCCCTGCTTTCAACTCCTGCCCTACATCAACCAAAGTTTTTGATAAGTGTCCATACAGAGTCTCTAGGCCGTTTTTATGTCTCACTACGATGTAGTAGCCATAACCATATCGATCATAACCCACCACTCGGACAATTCCGTCAAAACCTGCGAAAACAGGATCGCCGGTTTCTAAATCAAGGTCAACACCATAGTGCATGCTTCTCCATCTGGGACCAAATGGTGAAGTTAAGGGTGTTGTATTTAAAGGAAGTTTCCACTCATATCCAAACCTTTGGTCGTATAATCGGATATTTACACTATCCTGGAATTTCTTAGGATCAAAATCGTAGATATTAATCTTTTTTGAATCCCAAGTAGAAAAGTGTTCGAAGGCAGTAATCCAGATACTGTCAATTTGAATTTCTTCTGAAACTTTGACGAGCTGATTGGTCGGCGCCCACATGAGTGGATTTTGATCCTCACTAACAATCGATCTGACTCGGGCTAGATTGACGTTGTTTTCAAAAATGATTGAATCAGTAGTACTGGATAGGGTTCTGAGATAGGAATCCTGATCAATTCCCCTCAACTCAATATTTCTTCTTTCCTGGCCTGCAGGAGTTGTGGTATTGTTTTTCTTAATGATCTTAGGAAAAACCTGAGCATTGGCTTGAAAAGCACAAATGCTCAGGATTACTCCTATGAAAATTGGTAGAACGAAAGACCTCATGAATTGGGTTTAGTGATTCTCTATTTCGGCTAAATGCCGCTCTGCATCCAATGCAGCCATACAACCAGTTCCTGCAGCCGTGACAGCTTGTCTGTAGATATGATCTTGGGCATCACCACAGGCAAAGACACCTTCGATATTTGTTCTGGTACTTCCCGGAATAGTTTTGATATATCCAGCTTCATCCATGTGAATAAAGCCTTTGAAAATATCTGTGTTAGGTTGATGACCAATAGCAACAAAGAAGCCAGAAATTGCCAATTCGCGCTTTTCACCAGTTTTGTTGTTAAATAATCTGACGCCGGTCACCTCGTCATCTCCTAAGATTTCATCTGTTTCTGTGTTCCAGAGTATTTCAATCTTTGGATTATTTGCAACTCGCTTTTGCATTATTTGGGAAGCCCTCATTTCATCCTTACGAATGAGCATATAGACTTTACTACAAATATTTGAAAGATAGGATGCTTCCTCACAGGCTGTATCTCCAGCACCGACGATCGCTACTTCCTGTCCTTTGAAAAAGAAACCATCACAAACAGCACAAGCAGACACGCCTTTTCCATTCAATCTGGCTTCACTTTCTATTCCCAGCCATTTTGCAGACGCTCCGGTGGAAATAATCACAGTTTGAGCTTCAATCTTGATTTCGTCATCCACTGTAACCATGTGTGGTTTGGAATTGAAATCAACATTCGTAACCAAGCCATAGCGAACTTGAGTACCAAATCTCTCGGCTTGTTTACGGAAATCTTCCATCATGGCAGGACCAACCACTCCATCCGGATATCCAGGATAATTCTCAACATCGTTTGTAATGGTAAGCTGACCGCCAGGTTGTGGACCTGTGTAGAGAACAGGGTTCAAACCTGCTCTGGATGCATAAATAGCTGCTGTATAGCCTGCAGGACCGGAACCGATAATCAGAACCTTGACCTTTTCAGTTTCTTGATTCATTAATAGGGTATATTAAATCGAGTAAATTTTATCAATTCTAATGGGTAAACAAAACCAGCATTTGTTAAAATTACCAAAGCGGACTAGTTCAAGTTAGCTTTCAGCAACTTATAAACGCGAAAAAATTCGGTTTGCTTAAAAACGAAAAAAGGGTCCAGAGACCCCTTTTTCTATTCTTTCTCTTATCCCAGGTAAGGCTTTAGGGTCTTACTTCTGGATGTATGTCGCAAACGACGTATAGCTTTTTCTTTTATCTGCCTTACTCGCTCTCTGGTCAGATTAAACTTCTCGCCGATTTCTTCGAGGGTCATAGCGTGCTCGCCATTCAGTCCGAAATAAAGGGTAATCACATCCGCTTCTCTTTGAGTAAGTGTAGACAAAGCTCTTTGAACTTCTTTCCGAAGGGAGTCGGTCATCAAACCATCATCTGGTTTTTCATCTCCATCATTCTCCAAAACATCCAAGAGGCTATTTTCTTCACCTTGAACAAATGGAGCATCCATAGATACGTGACGACCTGAGATCTTCATTGTATCAACTACCTCGCTTGCAGTCACTTCAAGTACTTCAGCCAATTCTTCGGGCGAAGGCTCTCTCTCAAACTTCTGCTCTAATTCGCTGAATGTTTTACTGATTTTATTAAGTGAACCAACTCTGTTCAAAGGTAGACGAACAATTCTTGATTGCTCAGCCAAGGCCTGTAGGATTGATTGTCTGATCCACCAAACTGCGTAAGAAATGAACTTGAAACCTCTGGTTTCGTCGAATCTTTGTGCAGCTTTGATCAAGCCAAGATTTCCTTCATTGATCAAGTCTCCAAGAGACAGACCTTGATTTTGATATTGTTTCGCTACCGAAACAACAAATCGAAGATTGGCTTTGGTCAATTTTTCCAATGCCAATTGATCACCTTCTCTGATTCTTTTGGCCAGAACTACCTCTTCATCTGCAGTCAACAGGTCTACTTTGCCAATTTCCTGAAGGTATTTATCAAGGGATTGACTTTCTCTGTTGGTAATCTGTTTGCTAATTTTTAGCTGCCTCATTCAGAATTATGATTTGTGAAATTGAATTTTTTAATAAGTATCAAAGTAATCAAATGATTGATTAAGCCTGTTCTCCGGATGAAGGTTTTTCAGGCTTAGGCAATAAAACCTTTCTTGAAAGTTTGAATTTGCCTGTTTTCTTATCAACATCAATTAGTTTAACGACGATTTCTTCTCCAGGCTCCAATACTCCATCCATGGTATCAAGTCTTTCCCACTTGATCTCGGATATGTGAAGTAAACCATCCTTACCTGGCATAAATTCCACAAATGCTCCAAATGGTTGAATATTTTTTACTTTACCTGTGTAAGTCTCTCCTATTTCCGGTTGAGCAACGATAGATTTAATACGTCTCAGTGCTGCATCAAGGTGATCCTGGTTTGAAGAGAAGATATTTATTTTACCTTGATTGTCTACTTCTTCAATAATAATAGTACAAAGAGTGTCTTTCTGGATCTCCTGAATTACTTTTCCTCCAGGTCCGATTACCGCTCCGATCAATTCTTTTGGAATGAACATCATGAATGATCTAGGAGTATGAGGCTTCAACTCAGCTCTTGGCGTAGCCAGAGTTTTGTTGATTTCATCCAAAATATGAAGTCTTCCTTCTTTCGCCTGATAAAGAGCCTCTTTCAAAACAGAGTAGTCCAAACCTTCAACTTTCAGGTCCATCTGACATGCGGTGATTCCTTTGGCAGTACCGGTAACTTTGAAATCCATGTCACCAAGGTGATCTTCATCTCCAAGGATATCTGAAAGAATTGAATATTTACCTGTCTTTGGATCAGAAATCATACCCATCGCAATACCTGTAACCGGCGCTTTGATTTGAATTCCAGCGTCCATCAATGCTAAAGTTCCCGCACAGACAGTTGCCATCGAAGAGGAACCGTTTGATTCTGTAATATCAGACACGATTCTGATTGTGTATGGGTTTTCGTTAACCGGAGGAAGCACTTTTTTCAAAGCTCTCATAGCCAAATTACCGTGTCCGATTTCTCTTCTTCCCGGACCTCTGTTTATTTTTACTTCACCAGTTGAGAATCCAGGGAAGTTATAATGGAGATAAAATTTATTGTAACCGGAGAATGTGGCTCCGTCAATCATCATCTCATCCATCTTGGTTCCAAGCGTACAAGTAGTGATTGATTGAGTTTCCCCTCTTGTAAATACTGCTGATCCGTGTGCAGATGGAAGATAATCAACTACAGACCAAATAGGCCTGATCTCATTTAATTTTCTACCGTCAAGTCTTTTCTTCTCATCCAGAGTCAGGTTTCTTGCCGCCTCTTTATGAATTTTATGGAAATAAGGACTGATCAGGCTGGTTTCGAAAGAATGTTCTGTCCCTAAACCTGCTACAAACTCATCTTTAATCGCCTTAATCAAAGCAGAACGCTCAGATTTATTAGGGATTTGCTTACTTACTGAAGCATATAATTTATCATAAGTATCTGACTTCATTCTCTCATAAAGAGCAGAATCAGATTTCTCATGCGAATATTCTCTTTTCTTCTCCTTGCCTACCATCTTGGTAAGTTCGATCTGAGCCTGACAATGTCTCTTTATTTCTTCGTGAGCTAATTGCATCGCCTCAACCATTTCATCTTCTGCGATTTCGTTGGCTTCGCCTTCTACCATCAAGATGTAATCGATTGATCCAGCTACGATGAATTCCAAAGATGCTTTTTCAAGCTCTTTAGGTCCTGGATTAAGTTTATACTTACCATCAATTTTTGCAATTCTCACTTCTGAGATTGGACCATTGAATGGGATATCAGAAACTGCCAAGGCAGCAGATGCTGCAAGACCAGCTAAACAATCTGGCAACACCTCATCATCCGATGACATTAAAGTAATAGATATTTGAGTATCAGCATGGTAATCGTCCGGGAAAATTGGGCGAATCGCCCGGTCAACTAGTCTGCTAATCAAAATTTCATAATCAGATAATCTACCTTCTCTTTTCAAAAATCCTCCGGGGATTTTACCGGAAGCAGCAAATTTCTCTTGGTAATCAACTGACATTGGTAAAAAATCTACTCCTTCACCAGCTTCCTTTTTGGACATTGCAGTTGCTAAAAGCATCGCTTTACCCATTCTTACTACAACAGCACCATCTGCTTGTTTGGCTAAAGCGCCGGTTTCAATAATGATTTCTCTGCCATCTTCAAGGGTGATGGTCTTTGTGATTAAATTTGGTAACATAAATACGTGTTAGAATTAAAGCGTCGGATGATTAAAAATTGTACTAATAACCTAAAAAAACAAAAAAGTAAGGTCCTCAATATAGAGAACCTTACCTGAGGGTTATTTTCTGAGTCCTAACTCGGCAAGAATTGCTCTGTATCGCTCAATGTTTCTGTGATGGAGGTAATCTAATAGGCTTCTTCTCTTACCTACTAGCTTCAACAAACCTAATCTTGAAGAGTGATCCTTCTTATTTGACTTCAAATGCTCAGTCAAATGCTTGATTCTGTGTGTGAAGAGTGCAATCTGAGACTCAGGAGATCCTGTGTCAGTTTCAGATTTCAACCGTCCATGATTCTTAAACAACTCTTGTTTTGTCTCTGGTGTTAAATACATGTTTAGTCAAATTTTTGTTAAAACAGACACAAAAGTAAGGTTTTATTTATAATAATAAAAGGTCAAACCACTTTTGCTTTAATAACTTTCAATCGATTTTGAATCGATTTCCATGTTTCAAGATAGAAATCAGGCTCAAATAGTCGTGCATCTTTTCTGGCTTGCCTTAAGAAAAACAATCCGAAAGGGATGAGACATATGTTTGAAAACCATGTTCCAAGGAAGGGATCTACTACACCTTCTTTTGCCCATTTTTCTCCGGTAATTGTAAGCATGTAGAAAAGAATGAAAAAAGTAATGGATAGAATAACTGGCATACCAAGTCCACCTTTTTTAATAATAGAACCCAACGGAGCTCCAATCATGAACATAACAAAACACGCGAAAGCTTGCGTATATTTTTGATACCATGCAATTTCAAATCGACGAAATTCCCGATCGAAGCTATCAACCTGAGCATTCTTCACATTAAAATTGTTTTTCAAGTTTCTGGCATTATTCAAGGCCATTGTCAAGGCATTTGAATTCAAACCACGCTCACTAACGACTGAATCCAGCACAAATCTTTCTCTGGCGGTAAGTGGAGTCGTTCTTTCTGGTTTAATTAATGTTGCGGATTCCCCTACTCCGGAAGTATCAATTGTTGTAATCAGTCCGGATGGGTTAGAAACAGCACTATCTCCTTTTTTTTCAAGAACCCGCGATGCAATTGCAGATGAGTCCTTTTTTAACCCATCCAATGATTGATTCCCAATAGACCTATAGACTTTCTTTTTGCGAAAAACTGAATCGCTTTTTGGTAATTCAGAATTACTTGCAATAACTCTTCTCTCCTGAGTGGGAATAGCCAAAGTTTCTTTTTTGGGGCTTATATTATTTGTGTCTATGCCTGAAAGAGCTTGATTAGTGGCTTCACTGGCAATAACTCCATTTTCGGGAGTTGTGACTACTAATGGTTTCCCATTTACATTATTGGTATCAATCGATGCAAGCTCTTTATTTATCAAACCGATCGAATCGTTGTAAGCCTTATCTTTTCGAGCTCTTATTTGCCTGAGTGTATCATCCTGAGCCCTCCTTTCCAGAATAAACTCCAAAGGAGTTAATTTTCTCTTCCGGGTAAAAAATGGGTAAATGCTTTCCGCAGTTTGATAATTTTGATATTTCTGATCGTTTACCAGCGTGTTGATCGAGTCAAGTCCTGACTTAAGTTCAGAAATATTTTTGATCGATCTGTTAGTGGACCAAAGGTCTTCAGGAGTTCGATTAAGTTTGAATGCATCCAGGTCAAAAATGATGACATTCTCTTTAAATTTTGTCCTGCTAAACTCCACCGGCTTTTCAGAGATTCCTCTGGTGGCTCGGGCTTCTTTGTAATTTTGACCTTCATACAAGGTCAGTTTCATATAATTCTCATTGAAAAATGGCTCCATCCGACCAGAATCAGCCATGGTTACATTGAGATTCCCCTGTCCATCAGAATGATTGTAAATGATAATGTCATTCAGTCTCACATCATCCAACTTTCTATTTACTTTAATGCTGTATCCTGGAATTCCATTATAAAAGACTCCCTCCTTTATTTCCAAAGCAGGAGACTTCATTCGAATATCATAAAGCAAACTAAACGTCTTCAGGTTGACTTTTGGAACAAGATAATTATTGGAGAGATAGGCTGCGAAAGCTAAAACAATTACAAAAACACCAATTGGTCTTAAAGCCCTTAGCAAAGAAATCCCACTACTTTTAATAGCTGTCAGCTCAAAATGCTCACCCAGGTTTCCGAAAGTCATAAGGCTGGAAAGCAAAACTGCCAAAGGCAAGGCCATAGGTGAAATGCTGATCACAAAATATCCAATCAGCTCCATATAAATCCAAAAACTCAGGCCTTTACCAAAAATCTCATCGAAGTACTTCAGCATGTTGACAGTCAACAAGATGAAATCAACCACGACAAAGGTTAATAAAAATGGGCCTAAAAAAGACCCAAGTATAAGCTTGTCTAATTTCTTCATGGTTTAAAAAACTCTCCCTGCGAATAACGATTCATCAGGGAGAGAGTTCAAATTTGGTGATTTGGATTGAAATTAACCACCAATTATTTCTTTGAGCCTTCCAATCAACCCTTCCCAAATAGATACCGACTCATCTTCGTCATAGACATCAGAATAATCAATGACTTTGAGAAATAAGGTTTGAGTCAAATCATTTTCTTCCAACTTGAATTCTATATAGGAATGATCTGTATCAACGGGGTTTTTCGGATCAAAGAACTCGAATTTGACATGAGAATTAAGTCTGAGCGAAGCCAGCTTCGCATAGTGCTCCTCGTTGTCAAAATCGAAAATATAATTCTTGTCTTCGTCAATTTTAACTTCGTCGGCAAACCACTCCTCAAGCCCGCTTGCGGAACTTAAATAATGAAATACTATTTTTTTAGATGCATTGATTTGATAATCAGATACAAATTTATTTTTGACCATGATTTTTACTTTTGCTTTATGAAAAATTCACTTTTTTGGATTACGTCAACTTGCTTTTCCCAGTACAAGACCTCATATTTGCATTCCCATTTACAAGGGAGGGATATTAGCTCAGAAAACAGATGGTTTTCGCTCTTCTATTTTTGATTTTAGACGGTGCTTTAATATAGGCATTAATTTCAAAAATCAATACCAGAAATTCATTTGATGATATTTCCACTCCCTAAAAATCGGTTTCTTGGCAAGGTATCCCGATGGTAATCGGGAGCAGGATTCATATCCGCCGCGGCGGACACGAGTTCAGTTAGATAGTTAGAAAAAAGATTAAACATTATACCTGGCGAGGTAGCTCAGTCGGTTAGAGCGCAGGATTCATAACCCTGAGGTCACGAGTTCAACTCTCGTCCTCGCTACAAAGGCTTTCAGAAATGGAAGCCTTTTTATTTTTCTGAAATTTGAAATCGACTTTTGAGGAGTTTGAGCACAGGATTCATATCCGCCGCGGCGGACACCAAGATTCAACTCTCGTCCTCGCTACAAAGGCTTTCAGAAATGGAAGCCTTTTTATTTTTCTGAAATTTGAAATCGACTTTTGAGGAGTTTGAGCACAGGATTCAGATCCGCCGCGGCGGACACCAAGATTCAACTCTCGTCCTCGCTACAAAGGCTTTCAGAAGTGGAAGCCTTTTTTCATTACAGAAATTTGAAATCGACTTTTTGAGGAGTTAGAGCGTAGGATTCATATCCGCCGCGGCGGACACGAAGGTTCAACTCTCTCATCCTCGCTACAAAGGCTTTCAGAAATGGAAGCCTTTCTTATTTTTATACAATGGATGAGTTTGTTGTTTACGTTCTTTTTTCACCTTCGTCTGGAAAAACCTATACCGGAATGACAAGTGACCTTCTCACTAGGTTTCATTTTCATAATTTAAAATCAACGAAGGGCTTTACAGTACGATTTCGACCTTGGATCGTGGTTCATATCGAATATTTTACGAAGAAATCAGATTCATTACTTAGGGAAAAAGAACTAAAATCCGGAAAAGGCCGGGATTGGTTAAAATCAAATGTCTTAAAATCATATCAGAAGAGTTAAGGATTCATATCCGCCGCGGTGGACACGAGTTCAACTCTCGTCCTCGCTACAAAGGCTTTCAGAAATGGAAGCCTTTTTGTTTTTTAAGCCATCTACATTTCAAGTGAAATCTCCTATCACTTTGCCTTTCAAAGTCATTAATCGCTATATTCAAATGTATAGTCTTATCAATGACCCAAATTTCCACCAAAGAACCGCCTCAATCATTTTTCTCAAGACTGAAGTTTTTGGGGCCAGGTTTTATCCTCTCAGCATCCATTGTTGGCTCAGGAGAGTTGATAGCAACTACCATCCTGGGGGCAAAAGGTGGATTTATTACCTTCTGGGTGATCCTTGTCAGTTGCTTCGTGAAAGTTGCAATCCAGTTGGAATTTGGGAAAAACGCAATCATAAGTGGCAAAACTTTAATGTTTTCCTTTTCCAAACTTCCCGGCCCTACTTTCAGAAAAGGTAATTGGGCAGTCTGGGCCACATTTATACTTACCGTTTTTAAGATTCTTCAATTAGGAGGTATGCTTGGAGGAGCAGCGATTGCGATTGGAATGATATTTCCTCAAATCCCGGTATTAATTTGGGCTCCGGCTTTAGGAATTCTTTCGAGTTTTTTGATCTACAAAAATTATTACTCTGTAATTGAAATAGCGTCTATAGTAATGGTGGCTGGATTCACATTTTTAACTCTTGCTTCAGTTGTTGCGATTTCCTTTACACCTCTTGGGTTTTCATTTGCTGAGGTGATGAGTGGATTGAAGTTCGAGCTACCCTCCGATCTTGTTTTCATTGCCATCGGTGCATTTGGAATCACCGGAGTTGCCAGCGACGAAATCATTGCCTACACCTATTGGTGCCTGGAAAAAGGATATGCAAGATATGCCGGAGTAAATGATGGTTCTGAAGAGTGGAAATTCAGAGCGAATGGCTGGATTAAGATCATGCAACTCGATGCGATTGTAGCAATGATTATCTACACAGTAGTAACTGCAGCATTTTACCTTCTCGGCGCTTCAATTCTATATGGGCAGGAAGCTATTCCTGAAGGAAATGAATTGATAAATTCTTTGGCTGCTATATACACTCAATCTCTGGGAAATGAAGCTCGTTTTGCATATTTGGCCGGAGCATTCTTTGCTTTATACTCCAGTGTATTTGCTACTCTGGCTTATTGGTCAAGGCTATTTCCGGATATCTTCGGGCAACTTGGATGGATAAATCCTGAAAGTAGCACAGACCGTAAAAAATGGGTGGCAATTCTTGCCTGGCTTTTCCCTTGTTTGTGGGTGATTACCTACCTTTTTATAGAGATGCCAACTTTCATGATACTTTCGGGTGGAGTGGTTGGATCTGTTTTATTGTTGATCGTTGTTTTCGCAGCCATTCATTTCCGGTCAAGAAACAGATTTTTGAAGTTAGCCTCAGGTCCGGTTTCTGAAATTATGTTCTGGCTTAGTGTGGCTTCCATTGCTATAGTTTCAGCTTATGGTATTTTCAAACTGTTTTAGTATCAGAAGCAATTAACCAATCATTCTATCGCCTAAAACCAAAAAAGCCTCCCCGAAGGAAGGCTTTTGTAAGATAAGGCAGTGCACACCTTATTTTACTCTTTCAACTACAGCTTTGAATGCTACTGGGTGATTCATGGCCAAATCTGCCAATACCTTACGGTTTAGCTCAATTTCAGCTTTCTTCAATAAACCCATTAATTGAGAATAGGAAATACCGTGCATTCTTGCACCGGCGTTGATACGCTGAATCCACAAAGCTCTGAATTCTCTTTTCTTAGCTTTACGGTCTCTGTATGCGTACTGAAGACCTTTCTCATACTTGTTTTTCGCTACAGTCCATACGTTTTTACCTCTTCCGAAGTAACCTCTTGTGGCCTTTAGCACTTTTTTTCTTCTTGCTCTGGACGCTACCGCGTTTACCGATCTAGGCATAGTTTGTTGATTTTTGACACTTGGTGCCCCGATTTACTCAGGATCTTTGATACCAAAGTATCTGGTGAATTAATTAACCTTAATAATTTAGAGGGAGCTGAAAATCAGATTTTCAACATGTCTCTTACTCTACCTTCGTCAGACACGTGTACAAGACCGGTTTTGGTCAGGTTGTGCTTTCTTTTAGTAGATTTTTTCGTCAGGATATGGCTTTTGAAAGCATGTTTCCTTTTGATTTTGCCGGTTCCCGTCAAAGTGAACCGCTTCTTTGCACTGGATTTGGTTTTTACTTTTGGCATTTTGCTGTTATAGTTTAGTTGAAATTATTTCTTTCCTGCTTTCGGAGCGATAAAGATGTTCATTCTTTTTCCTTCCAATTTGGGAAGCTGCTCTACAGCTCCGTAATCCTCAAGAGCCTGGGCAAACCTCAACAGCAACATTTCTCCTCTTTCTTTAAATACAATACTTCTACCTACGAAATGAACGTAAGCTTTTACTTTTGCACCTTCTTTTAAGAAGCTGATTGCATGCTTCAATTTAAAGTTGAAATCATGATCATCGGTATTAGGTCCGAATCTAATTTCCTTTAAAACGACCTTGGCAGCATTGGATTTAATCTCCTTCTGCTTCTTTTTCTGCTCATACTTGAACTTAGCGTAGTCAAGAATCTTGCAAACAGGTGGATCTACATTGGGAGAAATCTCCACCAAATCCAGATCGTTTTCTTGGGCAAGTCGGATGGCTTTGTCAGTAGCTAAAACGGCATTACCGCCTTCTACGAAATCACCAACTACTCTCACCTCACGGGCTCTGATCTTTTGGTTTACCTTGTAGGGTTCTTCTTGTCTTCCTCTGAAGGGTTGTCTTTCTCTCAAGTTTGCTTTCGGTTGTTTTTGTGAAATTGCCTGCAAATATCTGAATTTTTTCTAATTCAAAAAAGCAGAATTCTATTTTACCTAAATTATTACTTACTCAGAGATTCAGAAATGATTCCCTGGAAATACTTAATGAATTCCTCAGGAGAATAACTTCCTAAGTCGCCTTCTCCATGTTTCCTTACTGAAAGTTTGCGATCTTCTTGTTCTTTTTCGCCTACTATCAGCATGAAAGGCACTTTCTTAACTTCTGAGTCACGGATTTTCCTTCCAATCTTTTCATCACGATTGTCAATGGATCCGGTGATTCCTTGCTCATCCAAGATGGCTTTAATTTCTTCAGCATAACCTACAAACTTCTCTGAAATAGGAAGGATATTGATTTGCTCGGGAGCAAGCCAAAGTGGGAAATTTCCTGCGCAATGCTCTATCAATACAGCAACAAACCGCTCCAAAGACCCAAATGGAGCTCTGTGGATCATTACCGGTCGGTGCTTTTGATTGTCTGATCCAATGTACTCCAACTGGAATCTTTCAGGCAAATTATAATCGACCTGGATCGTTCCGAGTTGCCATTTTCTACCAAGCGCATCTTTAACCATAAAGTCAAGCTTTGGTCCGTAGAAAGCTGCTTCACCCAAAACAGTAACTGTTTCAAGTCCTTTTTCAGCGGAAGCCTCGATAATTGCAGACTCTGCCTTTTGCCAAGCTTCTTCAGTTCCAATGTATTTTTCGGCTTTCGCAGGATCCCTGAGGGAGATTTGTGCTGTATAATTTTCAAAACCAAGTGCTTTGAAAACATGCAAAACCAAATCAATCACCTTGATAAACTCTTCTTTCACCTGATCAGGGCGACAGAAAATATGCGCATCGTCTTGAGTAAATCCTCGAACGCGGGTCAATCCATGCAATTCACCGCTTTGCTCGTAACGATAAACAGTTCCGAATTCCGCGTAGCGAATCGGAAGATCCTTGTATGATCGCGGCTTGTATTTATAAATCTCACAGTGATGAGGGCAATTCATTGGCTTCAGCAAAAACTCCTCTCCTTCATTTGGAGTAGTAATCGGCTGGAAAGAATCTTTCCCGTATTTCTCATAGTGACCGGAAGTCTCATAAAGCACTTTGTGACCAATATGAGGGGTGGTTACTTGCTGATAGCCTGATTTATCCTGGGCTTTCTTCATGAAATTCACCAGTCGCTCACGTAGCAAAGTTCCCTTTGGCAACCAGAGCGGAAGACCCATTCCGACTTTCTCCGAGAACATGAAAAGCTCAAGTTCACGGCCCAGTTTTCTGTGATCACGCTTTTTAGCTTCCTCTAAAAGAGTCAAATAATCCTGAAGTTCTTTTGCTTTCGGAAAAGTGACACCGTAAATCCGGGTAAGCATTTTGCGCTTCTCATCCCCTCTCCAGTATGCACCCGCAATATTGGTCAGCTTAACAGCTTTGATAAATCCGGTATTGGGAATATGTGGACCGCGGCAAAGGTCAGTGAAGTTTCCCTGCTCATAGAATGTAATTGAACCGTCTTCAAGTCCTTCCAAAAGATCCAATTTATACTCATCTCCTTTTTCCTGGAAGAAGGCTACTGCATCTTTTTTGGAAATATCTTTTCGGATGTATTCACTTTTCTCTTTCGCCAGTTCAATCATTTTTTGCTCGATTCTCTCGAGTTCCGAACCTTCTAGAGTGTGATTTCCAAAATCAACATCATAATAGAAACCGGTTTCGATCGGAGGTCCGATACCTAACTTGACTCCCGGATAGAGTGCTTCCAGGGCTTCGGCCATTAAGTGAGCAGAAGAGTGCCAAAAAGTACTTTTGCCTTCCAGATCGTTCCAGGTCAGCAATTGAACACTGGAATCTTCATGGATCGCTCGGGAAGAATCCCAAACCTGGCCATTTACTTTGGCGGCAAGAACATTCCGTGCTAAACCCTCGCTGATACTTAGAGCAATCTGTAGTCCCGTAGTTCCTTTGTCAAACACTTTCACTGAGCCATCAGGAAGTGTAATGTTGATTTGATTTGACATGTGTTAAAATTGTTTCTGCCCATACAAACAGGCATTTGGTTTAAGCTGCAAATATGCACAACCCCTCAACAAAGGAAAAATTTAAGAGAAGGTAATGCTGAAAAGATTTAATCAAAGTATAATCTGAGCACTCACTTTCACATGAAATGGTTTTGCACCGGGATTATCCAGGTAAGTCATTCTGTGGAAAAAATCCACCCGGAAGAATTTGAAGATATTTTCGACTCCGTAGCCAAGTTCAACATAAGGAATACTTGGGTCCAACCGGCCAAAGATTTCAAGCGGATTACCATCGGGATCCACTGTAGGTGCGTTGTCAATATTATAATCCTGAACCGAGCCCCAAAGTACGTTTGCATTTCCTACAAATCTCCATTTCAGTTTCTTGATCAAAGGAATGGAATTCAATAAAAATCCTTCAAAGGACTGCCTGTAGCGAACACTGAGGTATTGGTCAGAACTAAATTCAGTAAAGTTCATCGTGTTAAATGCTGCAGTTGTGTAAAAAAGTGTCTCGTTTCCAAGGTGATTTTTCATGATAGGATACGGAACCTCCCCAAATACTTTTCCTGCATCCAATTCATACCGTCCTACTCCCAACAACCCTAGATTGATTCGCTGATAGACATACAAACTCAATTTGCTGTATTCAATATCTCCACTCAGCCACTTCATTCCCTTTGCATAGTTCACCTCAAAAATCGGCCATTTTAAAGACCCGAGAGAAGCGCGCTCATTGTCATTGATGATGATAATTTCGTCTCTGCCGTATCTGATTCCAGCCTGAATTTCAGTGGTTTCGTAACTGGTGATATACTCCCGGGTATCATTATCCAGATAGTAGAAATCAAACAAAGGATCAAATTGACTTGATTTTATCCCTGCGGAAAACAGAAATCCTTTGAAGAATTCCCGCTGGAAATTCAACCGATGATTGGTGCTGAAATAAGGACTTCTCAAGGTTCCAAATCGGCTGGCAGCCAGAAATATGCTATTGCTTTGCAAGTTTGAAATCTCCAATCCTACCTGATCAATTTCTCTCTGAGTAGTCAAACTCAAGGTAGTCCAACGAGCTCGGTCCAAAATCCGGGTTACAGAAGCGGTATATTTCAATTCTTGGTCTGTAAAACCATACCCCACATATCCTTTAATTTCCCAGGTTTTGCTGAACTTGAAATTGGTTCTCATACCAAATCCCAGCCTTACACCTTCGACATCATTGTAATTGAAAAAGGCTGGCCAAGGCCCTATATCTACTTTCCCGATTGGCTTATATCCCGTAGCAAAAAACTTCAATCCCTCTGAGTAAAACCGGATGATGGGGATTTTCTTCAACGTATCGACCATTTGCAAAACTGCCAACTCATCAGAACTCAAAGGATCAGGTCTGTTTGTTTGCCAAAATGAAGGATCATGAATGTTGAAATCAGGATTTAATTCAACCGCTTGGTTGAAGAAAGCGGTTCCCTGAGGCTGGTCAACAATCACACTATCCGTGGAAGTGTAAAACTTTGCCAGCAGTCCGGCAGAATTTGCACTGATTTGCCCGATTTTGATTAATACTCTGGTTTTGGAGGGAATCAATGGTCCGGCTGAAGTTGGAGCCAATTCCTGCTGAATTTTGATCCGCTCCACATAGTTGAGGTTAGCTGTTTTGGGGATAGTCAAATCCACCTGTTTCAGCGCATAGGTTTCAGTATTGATCCAGATTGTACCGGAAAAAGCCAGATCCTGCTCTCTCTTCGGATATACCTGAAGTCTGTAGCATGAGTCCTCTCCGACCAAAACTGAATCCAGCAAATCGTAGTCATAGAAAGTTCTCCAACCCTCTGAAATGGGAGACATAAAGTCCTTATTCAGAATCTGAAGCCAGTTTTTATAAAAATTATATTCCTGAAAAACTGATCCGGTGATTTGAGAAGTAGTCGAACCATCTGTAATCCCCACTCCTGTCACTTTGGTTTTTTCGATGATTTCCTTTTTGAGTTCGGGGTTATTTCGGTAGTAATATTTCGAAATTGTTTCGGAGAAAAATACAGGGAGAATCTTTTCCCCTTCATCATTGGTGAGCTCCTTGATGCTGTCCAATACAGCAGTGACACCTCTTACCGACTTTCGATTTCTAAAATCCTCCGAAAGGTTATCAATATCTATCTCAATCTTGGTGTAATTCTTAGTCTCGTAGGCAGTGAGGGTTCTTTTGTCAAATTCCTTCCTTTTTTCCGAAGCCTTTCGAATAATTTCAAACGCAGGATTTTCGCCAGCTTCAAACACAAATGCTTCCAGTTCAAAATCCGAAGGCTTCAACTGAAAGTTGATCGTTTGCTCTGTTTCCCTGGCTAATGCTTTCGAAGCATTGATATATCCCAAATAGCTAACCACAATACTATCAGGCAATGACCTCGCTTGAATCACGTAATTTCCCTCAAAATCCGTCGAAATACCTGTTGAGGTACCTTTCAATAAAACCGAAGCAAACGGAATGGGATCACTGGTTTGAGCGTCAGTTACTTTTCCTTTTACCGTAAATTGAGCAAATGCCTGGGTGAAAAATAAGAAGGAAATCAAAAAAAGGACTAGTCGAATCATCTAAGCGTATTTGGCATCTAACCATTGGAACCGCAAATTAAATTCATTGTTGAGGCTTTTTTTGAATGATTTCATTAAAAATTCAAAATTCGATTGAAATCGGTTCATTTGTGCTGAGGGAAAATTGACTTTTCTCCCTTTATATTTGATTACGAAATTTGATCAGCATGATATACGACATAGTAATAGTTGGAGGAGGAATAGTCGGTCTGGCAACCGGATTAAAAATCCAAAAAGCAAATCCAGCCCTCAAAATAGCCATTTTGGAAAAGGAAGATCAAGTAGCCAAACATCAAACTGCGAATAACAGCGGTGTTATTCACTCCGGACTTTACTACAAACCGGGATCTCTCAAGGCTACCAATTGCATTGGAGGTTATCATGAATTGATTCAGTTTTGCGAAGAGGAAAAAATTCCATTCGAAATCACAGGGAAGGTTGTAGTAGCTACCCGCAAAGAGCAAATCCCTCTTCTGAATGGTCTTATGGAAAGAGGTTTGCAAAACGGGTTGACCGGAACAAGATCGATCACGCTGGATGAGCTCAAAGAATACGAGCCATATTGTGCCGGAGTCGCTGCGATCCATGTGCCTCAAACAGGAATTGTTGATTATTTCAATGTTGCTTTAGCCTACGCAAGAAAGATAATTCAAAATGGTGGAGAGATTTTTTTGAATCATAAAGTATTGAAAATCAATCATGAAAATGGGACCAACAGGATCGAAACTTCCAAGAAGGATTTTGAAGCTAAGTTGGTGATCAACTGTGCCGGACTCTATTCTGATAAAGTCGCACAAATGAGTGAAGAAGATCCGATTGATGTGAAAATTATCCCGTTCAGAGGTGAGTATTTCAAGCTTCGAAAAGAAAAAGAATACCTTGTCAATAACCTGATTTACCCGGTTCCTGATCCGAATTTTCCTTTTCTGGGAGTTCATTTTACCCGAATGAAAAAAGGAGGAGTTGAAGCCGGACCAAACGCCGTTTTAGCTTTCCGAAGGGAAGGATACAAGAAATCTCAAATCAACCTGAAAGAACTTGCCGAAACGCTGGCTTGGCCGGGATTCCAAAAAGTAGCTGCCAAATACTGGCAAACAGGATTTGGCGAGATGTATCGATCCTTTTCAAAAGCAGCATTTACCAAAGCATTGCAGGAATTGATTCCTGAAATTCAGGAATCTGACCTGGTGGAAGGCGGAGCAGGAGTCAGAGCCCAGGCTTGTGACCGAACCGGCGGATTGTTGGATGATTTTTCGATTCGCGAGTCGGAATATGCCATCAACGTGCTAAACGCACCTTCTCCTGCTGCAACAAGTTCACTAGCGATCGGAGGAACAGTAGCAGAAATGGCATTGAAGAGATTCTAATTGAAATAAAAAGTATTTGCTCCAAGAAGGAAGTCGTTTTGGCTTCCTTTTTTTTATTCCTGAAGTAAAAACTCTGCGAATCGATTTTCCGCCCACGTAAACTCCTTTCCAGGAAGCACGAATCCTGTGTGTCCTCCTCGCTTTGGCATTTCAAGAATAATTTCAGCTTTGTTTTCGGCTAGGCTTATCGGATAGCACTCTGGCCCGAGAAGCGGATCGTTTAACGCATTCAGAATAAGAGTTGGAATCTCTATAAACTCCATCCAATTATCAGCGCTTACTCCCTTATAGAAGTCATTTGCATCTTTGAACCCATGAAGTTTTGCAGTGAAAAGGGTATCGAAAGTATCAAAATCATTCACCTCTTTCAGTAAGTCCAAATCAATCAAATCAGGAAATTGGACAGCTTTTGCTTCAATTTTCTTCTTCAACTTATCCAAAAATCGCTTCCGATAAAAAGTGTTTGACTTCAACTTCAAAGTTGCTGCGCTGGATCCAAGATTGCATGGTGTCGAATAAACTGCCGCACGAGTGATTTCCTTGGGCAAGTCCTTTCCTTTTTCACCCAAATACTTGAGTGTCTGTGCTCCTCCCATGCTGATCCCAACCAAAAAAATTTCTTTGTATTCGTGGGACTTTTGGACATGCTTGATGGTCGTGTCAAGATCGTAGCTGGCACCATGGTGATAGAGAATTGGATTCAGGTTGATTTCTCCTCCGCAGGATCGATTGTTCCAGACCAATACATCGATTCCTTTTGAATTGAAAAGTTTGACCAAACCCATTGCATAATGCCGTTTTGAGTCACCTTCCAAACCATGAGAAATAATCAGCAAGCGATCACCTCCTACTTTGGACCAGTCAAGGTTTAAAAAATCATGATCAGGAGTACTGATTTTTTCCCTTTGATAGGTTACGCCGATTACTCTCCTGAAAAGGCTAGGAATGATAGTTTCAAGATGTCCATTGAAAAGATAGGCAGGCGGGCCCTGATAGGTGGAAGAAATAATCGGCATAGAACCCAAAATTAAAAAGCTTTACGGGAAGTTCATGCCATCCAAAAAAACAACTAGAATCGCCTTATTCTTACAACAAGACCTAAGTCTGTAAAAATTGATTTAGACGACTAGCTTGGTACTGAGTCGCTTCTATTGCGTGAGTTGAAAGACTCTCTCTACAGCCACTTCAAGCATCGAATTTAAGCTTTCAAAATGAAGCATGAATTCTGGTCCAAATCCTCTGGATTCAAGAATTTCCTTTCCGTTTTGAAGTTCTCCAATCAAATCCCCAAACTCAAACATGCTTAAAGTCGGCTTTAGCTTATGTCTGATTTGCTGAATGATAAGTTCATTTTCTTTCTCTATTCCTTCGTAATATTTAGCCTTCAGCTCCAGAAGTCCATTGTAGATGGCGTTAGTAAGTTCGATTCGAAACTCCTCATCTCCTTCCGACATTTCCTGGATTCTTAGATTCAGTTCCGGGTAGCTTTGTATCATACAGCACTTTTAAAAGTTGATTTTCCTGCCAAAAATCCAGTAGACCAAGCCGCCTGGAAATTAAACCCGCCTGTGATGCCATCTACGTTTAAGACTTCACCTGCAAAGAATAAGTTTGGATAATAAATACTTTCCATTGTCTCTGGATTGACTTCATTTAGAGCAATTCCGCCTGCTGTGACGAACTCTTCTTTAAATGTCGTTTTACCATTTACGGTCAAAATATAGCAAAAAAGATTCTGCACCAATTTATTGATTTGCTTTTTGGACAATGTATTGAAAGTTTGTTGTGATTCTATGCCAGAAATATCTGTCAAATGCTCCCAAAGTCTGATCGGAATACCAAATAGCGGATGGCCTTTAACCTTTCTTGCAGGGTGATTGAAACTGTATTTCATCAATTGCTCAGAATAGTCGATTTCTCCCAAATCAGCATTCCAATTGATAATTGCCTTTGCCCGATACTGATGATCATGAAGCCATTCTGCTCCGAAAGCCGAAAGCTTGAGCACTGCCGGTCCGCTCAATCCCCAATGCGTAATCAAAATCGGACCTCGGTAATTGAGTTTAGTTCCTTCCAGTTTGACCAAACCATCAGGCATAGAAATTCCCATTAATTCTCTCAAAGGCTCTCCCGGAGTATTGAAAGTAAATAAGGATGGAATCGGGGCTGAAATACTGTGTTTGAGGTTACTTAAGAAATTATAACCGTCGGCTTTAGGATGACCGCCACTCGCTATAATCAAGGCATCAAATTGGAATTCACCTTTATCTGTTTCGAGTATAAACCCTTTTTCCATCGGGTAAATCGACTTGATTCCAAACGAAGTAAGAATGCTGATTTTTAGCTTTTGAGCCTCTCGCATCAACGCGTCAACGATGGATTGGGAATCATCAGTGGTCGGAAACATCCTTCCATCCGGCTCAACTTTCAGAGCTACTCCCCGACTTTCAAACCATTCGATGGTGTCTTCAGATTTGAAATGGGCAAAGACTTTCTTCAGAAACTTCTCTCCGCGCGGATAATTCTTGACCAATTTTGAAATCTCCAAAGGCCGATGTGTCACATTGCATCTTCCACCTCCGGAGACTTTCACCTTTGACAAAAGCTTGGGAGATTTTTCAAAAATAGTTACTTCTCTTCCTGGTCCGCTTGCATGAATTGCTGCGAAAAACCCGGAAGCTCCCCCGCCTATTACTCCGATTTTCAAGAATATAATCGTTTAATATTCAATATTTTAAATCTATCTGCTTTTACGAGTGAATGATCCTAAAATCCCTCTGGCCAATTCTCTAAAAAGAGTTCTTCCCACCTGACGAACCATCGTGTTTTTACTGAGTTCTTCGATGAAAGATTCCTCTGGTTTTGTCCGAGGTCTTGAAGTGGTTGCACTTGGTCTGGGTAACTGTGCCTTTTCCTGCTCCTTCTCGACCAAGTCCATTTTCCTTTCCAGGAGTTCAAAAGCACTTTCTCTGTCCAGATCCTGATTGTATTTATGAACCAATTGAGATCCTCTTACCAACTCATCAATTTCGGATTCAGTCAAAATATCCATTCTGGAAATCGGAGCTCTTACCAGCGTATGTGCCAACGGCGTAGGAATCCCTTTTTCATTCAAAGCTGTAACCAAAGCTTCCCCGATTCCCATCGAAGTCAAAACTTCTGATGTTTTGTAAAAAGGCGAATCCGGATAGTTTTCAGCTGTTTTGGTAATTGCTTTTCGATCCTTAGCGGTGAAAGCCCGCAGTGCATGCTGAACTTTCAAACCCAACTGACCCAGGATATTCTCCGGAACATCGGTCGGCGTCTGCGTACAGAAATATACGCCGACCCCTTTTGATCTTATCAACTTGACGATCGCTTCAATTTTATCAAGCAGATCTTTTGATGCTGTCGAAAAGACCAAATGTGCCTCATCGATAAATAAGCAAAGCTTTGGCTGATCAGCATCTCCCTGCTCGGGAAAAGTCTCATAAATCTCTGAAAGCAGGCTCAACATAAAGGTTGAAAACAATTTTGGTGTGCTCTGAATATCTGTCAATCGAATGACTGAAATCACTCCTTTTCCATCCTTGGTTCGCAAAAAATCCTCAACCTCAAATGACTTCTCCCCAAAGAAAAGTTCAGCTCCTTGCTGTTCCAGTTCGATGATCTTCCGCATAATCGTGCTGACGGAAGTGGAAGAAACTTGTCCAAATTCCTTTGCAATCGCCTCTTTCCCTTCATTGCTGACAAATTGGAGTACGCGCTTGAGATCTTTCAAATCCAAGAGAGGAAGATGATACAAATCGCAATAGCGGAAAATCAGCGCAATCACTCCTTGCTGGGTATCGTTCAATTCCAAAATCTGAGAAATCAACACCGGACCAAATTCCGAAACAGTAGCCTTTAGCCTTACTCCTTTCTCATGCGATATTGACATGAGTTCAACGGGCAATCCTTGAGGATTATAATCAACTCCAATAACAGCTGATCTATTGAGAATAAAATCATTCGTTACACCAGGCTTCGCCAATCCGGAAAGATCACCTTTCAAATCCATCAAAACAGAAGGAATTCCTTTGAGCGAAAGCTGCTCAGCAATCACTTGCAGAGTTTTAGTTTTCCCTGTTCCGGTTGCACCTGCAATCAGACCATGTCGGTTAAGAGTTTTAAGAGGGATTTTGATTTGTGCTCCCGCTACAGGTTCACCATCCAAAACTCCCGTGCCGAGAATGATATAATCTTTCTTAAATACTTGACCCTCTGCGAGGTGTGATTTGAATTTCTCTGAATTGCTCATGGTGAAAAAGGTTGATTAGACAAACTACAAAAAAAACCTTATCGCCATGGGGCAAAAAGGTTTTTCGGAAATTAAAGGTATTTGAAATTATGATTTAATGGGTCACCATAGGTTCTAATTCCTTTGCTTGAGCAATAAAGTCTTCGACTTTGGAAAGCGGTGGAACCACTCTGGTTAGCCCTTTTTCCTCATGAGTCTTGGTAAGAGTTGCATGGAGATTTTCTGCATTTCTTGTTCTTAATTCTTTGACTGTGTCAACTCCGGCTGCTTTTAGCAATTCTGCAAATTGACTCGCTACACCTTTAATTCTGAATAAGTCGGCCATATTGACCCAGTCTAAAATTTTACCTTCATCAATGCCAGATGCGTCTGAAATTGCTTTTCTGCCGGATTTGGAAGCTCCTTTTTCTAGTAAGGATTCAACTGAAGTAACACCGGCGCCGGATAATTTCTCTTTATAAGCAGGTCCGATACTTTCGATGTCTGTGATTGGTTGGGCCATAATCTTTTATTTTAGGTTTTGTGTAAATGTTAGAATTGTAAAATTTTAAAAGAATCAGTTTAAAGAACACTTTCGGAAAGCTTTTAAAAATAGGAACTAATCTCGAATAGGGAAATTCCTTTCATAGAAAATATCGGTGAAAATCAACCGCTAGCAAAGTTTAACTTTTAGATAAAATTACTTCTAACTTTATTGTCGATTCAAACAGAACTGATTACCAACTTGAAGAAGATTCTTAATTCCCTCCTCTTTTCAATATTCCTCTCAGGCATATTCATCAGTTTTCCCGGTTTTGCGCAGCTCGGACCAAACCTAGGCCAGACTGATACTTGGATGAAAGGTGCCCAAGCTGCAATGGAACGAAAAGACTATGAAACCGCCAACGGACTTTTTAGAAATCTGATCGATTCTGGATTTCCTTTACCTCAGGAAATGCCTTACTTTTTTGCAGAAACACTATACGAGTTGGGTCAATACGACAACAGTGCAAACTTTCTGAACAAGTATTTGGAATTGAGTGGCTTCACGGGAGATCATTATGATGGAGCAAAAGAGCTTCAGAAAAAATTGGAAGCACCCTTGAACGCAATTCAAGTTTGCCAGCTTTGTGACCGAAGAGGCTATCGATACCGGGAATGCTTCACTTGCGATGGAAACAAACAAATCGAACAAGACTGTAATTATTGCAAAGCAAAAGGTGTAGTGGGCTGTAGCAGATGCGCCGGCACAGGAATGATCACCAGAATCAATATTTTCAACATTCCGGAATTCTACGAGTGCGAACGCTGCTCTGGAAATGGCAGACTAACGTGTCCGATTTGTAAAGGATCCAATAAAGAAGTCAGTGCTTGTAAAACCTGTTCCGGATCGGGACGGCTTACTTCCGAACATCTCTGCTTTCACAAAGCAGAATCGCATGAGCATTAAAAAACCGGCCTGAGCCGGTTTTTTATTTACTTACAATATTTATCCAGAGCATCTTCTGCTCCGGGATAATCCAGAGTTCGAGCAAGTTTAAAATCCTCACAGGCACTTTTTTCCTTTTTCATTGCTACTTTCAAGAAACCACGATTCAAATAGGCCTGACCAAAATCCTTATCAAGCTTGATTGCATTTCCATAAGATTTCAATGCATCTTCTGCTAGTCCCATTTGTTGAAGTGCTCTGGCTTTCATAAAAGAAGCCATTGCCGGAGCTCCTGGAATTTCCTCTGCACGACTTGCAAAAAGCATGGCATTGTTATAGTTCTTCTCCACATGGTGAAGATTGGCAAGGCTCAATAGAACCTGGAAATTGTTCGGATCAAGTTCCAATGCTTTCTCATAATCCGCCTTTGCCAATTCAAACTCCTTTTGCTCCTCATGCGCGCGTCCACGGTTGTAAAGCATTCGCACATCAGTCGGATTGAACTTAAGTTTCTCGGTATATTCTTCCGCTGCCTTGGTGTATTCTCCTTCTTTAAAATATTTGTCACCGGTATTTTGGTCTGGTTTGGAACAAGACCAAAATATTCCCGATAAAATCAGAACGAGGAAGGCAAGCGATAAATTTTTCATTTTTGTTTGTTTTAAACTGCTACACTATTATCTCTGAGCGCATCATTAAGCGAGGTCTTGAGATCGGTAGAAGCTTTTCTCTGGCCTATTATTAAGGCGCAGGGAACTTGATAGGTTCCGGAAGGGAATACTTTTGAAATTGATCCCGGAATCACAACTGATCTTGGCGGAACATATCCCTTGTATTCTATAGGTTCTGCACCGGTCACATCAATAATCTTTGAACTTGCTGTCAGCGTCACTCCAGCTCCGATTACTGCCTCTTTTCCGATTCGGACACCTTCTACGATGATAGCTCTCGAACCAATAAAAGCTCCGTCTTCAACGATAACCGGTGCTGCCTGAACAGGCTCCAACACTCCTCCAATACCCACTCCGCCGCTCAAATGAACATTTTTGCCGATCTGCGCACAAGAACCGACTGTAGCCCACGTGTCAACCATCGTGCCACTGTCTACGTAAGCGCCGATATTAACATAACTTGGCATCATCACTACTCCACTTGCCAAATACGCTCCGTATCGAGCTACAGCGTGAGGAACCACCCGAACACCTTGTTTTGCGTAGTTGGTTTTCAAAGCCATTTTATCGTGAAATTCGAAAGGACCAACTTCGATTGTTTCCATCTTTTGGATTGGGAAATAAAGGATCACTGCCTTTTTTATCCAGTCATTTACTTTCCAGTTTCCATCTTCAGTTGGCTCTGCTACGCGAAGCTGACCCAGATCCAATTCAGCAATCACAGCTCGGATTGCTTTTTGAGTTGCCTCTTCTTTCAATAATTCCCGGTTTTCCCAGGCCGTTTCGATGATGGTTTTCAGTTCCATTATTTTAAGTAGTTTCGTTTATGGGTCAAATTCCGGCTAAACCAATTCCTATCCTTTTAGCTTCCAGTCTGAAGCCGGTAAAAGATGTAAGAGCTTGGGAAAAGCTTGGCCGTTCACTGCGCGAAACAAATACATACAGCCTAAACATCATAGGATTTTCAGGTAAAATGCACGAACAAGAGGACGGAGTTAATTTTTTCTCCTCTCAAAGTTCATTCGACTCAACTTGGAAACGGGTCATTTCCCAGTTGAGATTTATCAGACTTATTGTGAAGATCAGACCTCGAGTTTTGATTTGTTGCACGTATGAATATTTACCAGTTGCAGCACTTTTCAAAAAGCTTATAAACTTCAAACTTGTTTACGATGTGCAAGAAAATTACGTCGCCAATCTGAACCTAAATCCCAATCTTACTGCGAAAGCAAAACTGCGGGCAACGAGAATTATCCAAAATGCTGAGTCGGTAAAAAGCATCGATCTTTATCTTTTTGCAGAGAAATGCTACGCCCAAGAAATGCCTGAAAAGAGACCCTTTTTGGTTTTGGAAAACAAATATTCAGGGCCAATCAAACCAGTAAAGCCGATCCGGTTTCCCCTGCGAAAGGGATACAAATTTGTAATCTCCGGAACCATCACTCCGGCCTTCGGGATCCTTGATGCGGTACTTTGGTTCAAGTCAGTTTTATTAGAATTTCCGGAAAGCTCACTTCATATTGTCGGACATCTGACCCTTTCAGAATTTAAGAAAGAACTTTCGGTGGCTTACCAAAATGTCCCGGCGATTGAATTGTCACTTTCTGAAACTCCTGTTCCTCACGAACAAATCATTCAAGCGATGACGGGAGCAGATTTCGCTTTGCTTCCCTATCAAAACCATCCGGCAATCAAGGATAAGATGCCCACCAAACTTTTTGAAGCAGCGGCTTTAGGCATCCCAGTATTGATCACTCCGAATCAGAAATGGGAGGATTTTTTAAAGCCATTTTCCGGAGGATTTGCCGTTGATTTTTCAAAAGTTGAAGAAGCCGGTTTGCAATTAAGTCAAGCAATGAAACTTGAATACTTCGCCTCTCAACCCGACCAATCCATCAGTTGGGATTCCCAAAAATCTGATTTTCTAAAAGCAATCGAAGGTTTGCTTGCCTGAGATAAACTCCGTGGATAAGTGGAAAACTTATCCACCCAACCCTTGATTTTTACACTCATTTTCATGAAGCGGAAACTCGGTCTGCCATTTGATTTTTGGCAGATAAGACTCATTTTATCCAATATTTAAGAATTCAAATTGCTCTATTTCAAATACTTGATTTAATTTTTCAGACTATGTAAATTATTTTTTAGGCAAGACTAAAACCAATAACACATTCCGATTTGGCTTATCCACACCTGATTTAGTCACTGTTGATTATTTATTTAGCTAACTCTAAATTAATTTTTATCTTTGCCTCAGTCCAACAAAAAGCACATGACGCTCACTACTGCTGAAGAGAATTATTTAAAAGCCATCTACCACCTTTCCGAAGGTGGAAAGAAAGGTGTCTCCACAAATGATGTGGCTGCTGAGATGAAAACCAAGCCCGCTTCTGTCAGCGATATGCTGCGAAAACTGGGTGAAAAAGAAGTCATCGAATACCGAAAATATTACGGGGTTCACATCACCGATGAGGGTAAAAAACTAGCCCTCCAGACTATTCGAAAGCATAGGCTTTGGGAAGTTTTTTTGGTGGAAAAATTGAATTTCGCCTGGGATGAAGTTCATGAAGTAGCGGAGGAATTGGAGCATATTCAGTCTCCCCTACTCATCCAAAGACTGGATGCTTACCTAAATTATCCCAAGTTTGACCCCCACGGAGATCCGATACCGGATGAGTTTGGAGATGTGAAAGCACGACCAAGAGTTGCTCTTAATGAAATGGAAGTTGACCAAACCGGTCAAATCGTAGCCGTGAAAGACAGCTCTGCAGCCTTCTTAAAACACCTCGACAAAATGGGGGCATACATTGGCGCCAGGATAAAAGTCCTGGACAAAGTGGAATTTGATGGGTCGCTGGAAATCCTCGTAGATCAGAAAAAGACCTTATTTATGTCAAAGGATGTGGCAGGAAATATTCTCGTAATGCAATCATGAGGAACTTCTGGATATTGGCTTTCTTTTTCTTCTTTTCCTGCAAGTTTGATAACCCTGAGAAGCGGGATAAACAGTTGATCGTAGCCACGACAAGTATCCTTGCAGACGGTGTCAGAAATCTTGTTGGGGACAAAGCAGAAGTCGTAGCCTTAATGCCGGCAGGAGTTGACCCGCACCTATACAAGGCTTCGGTTCGGGATTTGGATTTACTTCAAAATGCCGATTTGGTCATTTACCACGGGCTCTTTCTGGAGGGTAAAATGACAGAGATTTTTGAAAAACTTGCTTTCAACCAAAGTCTGATAAACGCCTCCGAAACATTGCCAGCCGAACTTCTTCTCCGCAGCGGACCCGAAGCTCACAGCGTCGATCCTCATATTTGGTTTGATGTAAACCTTTGGTCAAAAGCCATGGAACACACTGCTATCGAAATCATCAAATGGAAACCTGAATGGAAGTCAGCCATTGAAGAGAATTCAACGAATTATCAAGCTCAATTGGCGGAATTGAATGCAGAAATTCAAACCAAAGTCAATGAACTCCGGTCAGCAAATCAAGCCTTAATTACTGCTCATGATGCTTTCGCTTATTTCGGAAAAGCCTATCAATTGGAGGTTCAGGGTTTGCAGGGACTATCCACGCTAAGTGAACCTGGCCTTCGGGATTTGACGGGATTGGTTCAATTTATCGTTGATCGGAATATTAAAGCGGTTTTCGCAGAGCAAACTATTTCCCCTAAAGCTATCGAGGCAGTTGTCGCAGGATGTGCAAATCAAAATCATACAATCGTGATGGCCGGACCATTATATACCGACAGTTTGGATGCGCCGGATACTCCCGCAGGAACGTACATAGGAATGGTCCGAACCAATGTTCAAGTCATTTTTGAAAATCTCAAACCATGATCAATCAAGTCACCTCCCCCGTTATAGAAGTTCACGATCTCACGGTCAGCTACGATCAATCCCCCGTACTTTGGAATGTGGATTTATCACTTCCTTCCGGAAAATTGATCGGAATCCTTGGTCCAAACGGTGCCGGCAAATCGACTCTGATCAAAGCCATTATGGGCTTGGTCAAACCAACTAGCGGATATGTGAAGATTTTTGACAAAACACTTCAGGACGTAAGAAGCCGAATCAGCTATGTTCCCCAACGGGAATCGGTTGACTGGAATTTCCCGGCTTCCGTCCTCGATGTAGTCATGATGGGAACCTATGGAAAGCTCGGACTTTTCAAAAGACCCGGAAAGAAAGAGAAAGAAATCGCTTTGGGTTGCCTGGATCAGGTTGGCATGATGTCATTTGTGAATCGTCAGATTTCGGAACTATCCGGCGGTCAGCAACAGCGGGTTTTTATTGCCCGGGCTTTGGCACAGGAAGCAGATTTTTACCTGATGGATGAGCCTTTTGCCGGAGTGGATATGGCAACAGAGACTGCCATTTTTCAGCTTTTGAAAGATATGACTGCGAAAGGAAAAACGATCATCGTTGTGCACCACGACATCCATTCTGCCATGAATTACTTCGATTGGATCATCATGCTAAATCTTCATTTGGTGGGTTCCGGCCCTACCGAACTGGTAATGACAGAGGAATTGCTTCGAAAAACCTATGGAGGTAAGCTAAACCTTCTTACAAAAGTAACTGAGCTGATCCGCCAAAAAGACTTCAATCCACTCAAAAGCTGATATGGAAGACTTTCTGTATTTCTTCACTTTTCAGGATGCATCGATTGCCTTTGTGGTGATTGGAATCACGCTGTTGGGAATCGGATCAGCTTATGTCGGCACGTACAGCTTTTTGGACAAAAAAGCACTTCTTGGTGATGCGATTTCACATGCAGTCCTTCCGGGGATTTGTCTGGGATTTATTCTGGCTGGCGAAAAAAACCCGATCTACATTGTGACAGGTGCTTTTGCATCAGGAGCTTTAGCCACTTTTCTGATTTCCTGGCTTCGATCCAATACCAAGCTGAGTGAAGATGCCATAATCGCTTCCATCCTTTCAATCTTCTTCGGATTTGGCATCGTGCTTTTGACAGTCATCCAGAAGTCCGGAAATCCGGAAATGGCTGGTTTGAATCAGTTTATTTTCGGCAACGCAATCGCCATTCTCGAAGAGGATTTATACATCTATGGCGGATTAGCTTTAGTGATCATTCTTATTCTGACACTTTTTCAAAAGGAATTCAGCTTACTGGTTTTCAATCCAGACTTTGGAAAAGCAATTGGTTATCCGATGGAATCGATCCGACTGATCTTCAATGTCCTAATGATTTTGGCTGTCGTGATCGGAATACAGGCGATTGGAGTTGTCCTGATGGCGGCTTTGTTAATTACTCCCGGAGCAGCAGCGAGATTTTGGACAGATCGGCTGGGAATCCTTTTGCTGATTTCCGGAGCCTTTTCCGCAGTCTCAGGAATTCTGGGAACATACGTTTCCTTCGTATTGCCGCAGATGCCAACCGGACCTTGGGTAGTCGTTTGCCTTTCGCTGTTGGCTTTGATCTCGTTTCTTTTTGCTCCGAAAAAAGGAGTCCTTTCCAGATACATTGCCCGCAATACTTATCTGAAAAAGACGCATCAGGATCACCTGATGAAGAGGCTTTACAAGGCCATGGAAGAAGGCAAGAAATTCCTCACTATAGAAGAAATCTATCAGGCCTTTCCTCAACAATCCTCCAAAAGCATGAAGTCTATTTATAGATTAATCAGAAAAGGATTGATCACTAAAAATGAACGAGTTATAATACTGACAGAGTCAGGGAAATCAGAAGCAAAACGAATTGTCCGACTTCATAGATTATGGGAATTGTATCTGAATGAATACATGAATATCGCGCCTGATCACGTCCACGATTCGGCTGAAAAGCTGGAGCATTTGCTTACTCCGGAACTTGAAACATTACTTGAGAAGCGCTTGAATTTCCCCAAGCTCGACCCACACCAGGAAAACATACCGAGAGACACAGATGACATTTGACCAAAACGCCTTCCTCATCATTTTCACCGCAACCCTGATCGCGATTTCCTGCGGTTTGCTGGGAGTGTTTATGATGCTTCGCAAAATGTCCATGACCGGAGACGCGATTTCACATGCGGTACTCCCGGGAATCGTGATTGGATTCTTTATCTCCGGAAGTCAGAGAGGATTGGAGGTAATCATCGGAGCCGGGATTCTTGGGATTTTAGCAACACTTATTATTGATTGGCTTCGCAAAAAAGCAAGAGTTCAATTGGATGCTTCGATCGGGATTACCTTTACCCTCCTATTTGCCATCGGCATTATCCTGATCAATCTATTAGCATATAAAGTTGATTTGGATCAGGAATGTGTCTTGTACGGAGAGATTGCATATCTGCCAATCGACCTTTGGATTTCCGATTCAGGAATCAATTTTGGCCCAAGAATCATGTGGCTTGCGGTATTGAATCTCGGTCTTGTGCTGACTTTTATTCTACTATTATACAAAGAGTTAACCATCACTAGCTTTGATGAAAGCTTTAGCCTCGTAATTGGACTTCCCGCTGGGGCAATAAACCTTGCCCTTATGAGCATGGTTTCCTACACGACTGTCAGTAGTTTCGAAGCAGTCGGGGCAATCCTGGTTGTTGCTCTTTTAGTTGTCCCGCCTGCTACGGCTTTCCTCTGGACAAAGAAATTGAAATCGCTGATTCAGTTGACTTGCGTTATTGGCCTGGTTATTTCTGTACTTGGATATTACCTTGCGTACTTGATGGATAGCTCGATTGCGGGAATGATAGTGGCTGTTTCAGGAGTGGTTTTTCTGGCAAGCGCATTTATCAAAAGCCTCAAGCCGAATCTTAAGCTTGGAACTTCCGGAGTTTAAGGTTGGTTTAAAATTTGATCTAATAAGAATTATGAAAAGAATCGGAATCATAGTCACGTTTCTCTTTTTCTCCCTGTCGGTAAATGCGCAGGAAAAAATTGAGTGGATGAAATTCGAAGATGCAGTAGCCGCCTCAGAAATGAGTCCAAAAATGCTTTTGGTGGATGTTTACACTGATTGGTGTGGCTGGTGCAAAAAGATGGACAAGGAAACTTTCACCAATCAGGAAGTCATCAAATACGTAAATGAAACATTTTACGCAGTGAAACTTGATGCTGAAAACATGAGCCGTTCTTTTGATTTCAAGGGAAAGAAATATACCGAAGCCGAAATGGCCGCTGCGATGAGAGTGAACTCCTACCCCAATTTTGTAATCATCGATCCGACTCTTCAGAATATCACCCAACTTCCGGGGTACCGTACCGCACCGCAATTTTTAGAAGGATTGACCATACTCGTTGATAAAGGATTTAGGGGCAAATGAGTTTTAATCTCGCAGAGCGAAACGATACAATTATTGCTTTGGCCACTCCTCAGGGCGTAGGTGCAATTGCAGTAATCAGACTTTCCGGTCCGGAAGCCATCAAGGTGACCAATTCCGTTTTTCACGGAAAAAACCTCGAAAACCAACCATCCCACACCATTCATTTTGGTACCATTCGTGATGGTGAGCGAATCATCGACGAAGTGCTTGTGTCGATTTTCATTGCTCCCAAGTCTTTTACAAAAGAAAACGTCGTGGAAATCTCCACACACGGTTCTTCTTATATCATCAATCAGGTTCTTAAGCTTTTCATCCGCAAAGGCATCCGTCCTGCAAAGCCCGGAGAATTCACTCAGCGTGCATTTCTCCACGGTCAGTTTGATTTAGCGCAAGCTGAGGCCGTTGCCGATTTGATTCACGCAGATTCTGAATCCAGTCACCAAGCCGCTTTGAATCAAATGCGAGGTGGTTTCAGTTCGGAGATTCAGGAGTTGAGAACTCAGTTGATTCATTTTGCATCCATGATCGAGTTGGAATTGGATTTCACCGAGGAAGATGTGGAATTCGCCAGTAGAGATGACCTGCGAAAGTTGGTTGAACGTCTGCTCCGAGTTGTCGAAGAATTGACTATGAGTTTCGATCTCGGAAATGTGATCAAAAACGGCGTTCCAACGGTCATTGCCGGAAAGCCAAATGCCGGAAAGTCAACTCTTCTGAACGCCTTGCTCAATGAAGAAAAAGCGATCGTATCAGAAATAGCCGGCACAACCCGCGACCTGATCGAAGACGAAATCAACCTCGGCGGAGTGATTTTCCGCTTCATCGATACAGCTGGATTGCGTGAGACTACCGATGTAATCGAAGCGATTGGAGTCAGCCGAACTCAGGAGAAAATGAAGACAGCTTCCCTGATTTTATATCTCTTTGACCTGAGTGATACAGACCTGGTAGAGATCAATCGGGACATCAATAAACTTGAAAACCTGGGCGTTCCTTTTCTGAAAGTTGCGAATAAGACGGATAAGGCTAAGCCAAATATTATCAACGAGTTAAAGTCTATTCATCCGGATACGATTTTCATTTCCGCAGGCAAAAAAGAAAACCTCGAAGATCTCAAAGGACGCGTCCTGGAACTTGTCAATCTGGACAAATTCAGAACCGGAAACACAATTGTAACCAATGTGCGGCATTACGATTCCCTGGTGAAAACCCGTGAATCCTTGCTCGATATTTTAACCGGCCTGGACAATCAGGTTACCAATGACTTCGTTGCGATGGATATTCGCAGGTCTTTGCATTATTTAGGAGAAATTACTGGAGAAATCACAACAGATGATTTGCTTGCCAATATTTTTAGCAAGTTTTGTATCGGGAAGTAAGTTGGTTGAGTTTGTTTGAATTAAGTTGATTTAAGCCCTTTAAAGGGCTTTTTTTTTGATTCTATTTGAATCTGTTTGATCAAAACTTGTTGCCTATTTGTTGCCAGCTTATTATATATTTGTTGCCAGCCAACAAAAAGGGGAAATTATGGCGGTTCGTGACGGTTCAAGTCGGTCACTGGCAGGTGTAGTCGGCTGTAGTCGTAAAAATTGAACTTTCTTCTATCAAGTAATTTGAGCTCAAATATCCGGGTCAACAAAATTTGTGAAAACTGCGGCACAACCTTCGAGGCAAAAACCCTTCAAACCCGGTATTGCTCTCACAGTTGTAACAATACGCACTACAAAAAATTAGCTAGAGAAAGGAAAATTGAGTCGTATGTTGACCCACAGAATAAGGCTTTACTTGAACTATCAAACAAATCTGAAGTAACGGAAAAGCAGTTTGCTAAAAAAGAGTTTTTAAGCATTACTGCATATAGCGATCAAAATGACCCCCTGTCAGCGCTGCAAATTGACCCCCCAGGGTTAAGTGATTTTTTTGGTCAGGAATAGAGGACTTACATCGGGTTAAAGTTATTGGTTTTCGGGATTGATAGTTCGTTTTCTTCTCAGGGATTCTCCCTTTAGTTCGATCCGGTGTGCATCATGTACGATCCGGTCCAAAATAGCATCTGCAAGAGTCTGGTCCCCGATGATTTCATACCAAGCACTGACCGGTAACTGAGATGTGATGATGGTGGACTTTTTGCCATGCCTGTCTTCGATGATCTCCATCAACAACATCCTACTCTGGACATCCAAGGGCTGTATTCCGAAGTCATCGAGGATCAGCACATCCAGTTTTTCCAGTTTGAGCATCTCCTTGATGGAAGAACCATCAGCCTTGGCCATTTTCAGCTGGGTAAGCAATCGGGTTGTATTTGCATACAGGACTTTGTATCCTTTGCTGCAGGCCTGGTTGCCCAGGGCACAGGCAAGGTAACTTTTGCCCGTACCTGTACTTCCTGTCAACAGGATGTTCTCACCCTTTGGAATGTAACCCCCGTCGGCAAGACGCAGGAGCTGGTTTTTGTCCAGTTCCCGCCCTGGGCGAAAGTCCAGCTCCTCGATGGTGGCCTTGTAGCGGAACCGTGCCCCACGAAGACTGCTTTCCATTCTGCGGTTTTGGCGGTCGTCCCATTCGTTGTCCACCAGCAGGCCAATGAGTTCATCGGGGGTCAGGGTGGAAAGGGAATCCGTTTGGGTCGCATGCCGGAAGCTGCGCTGCATGCCATACAGCTTCATTTTTTTCATTTTCTCAAGTGTCTGTTCGATCATGGTTTAGGTGTTTGATTAACTGAAGTATTTATTGCCGCGGATGTTGTGGTGGGCTGGCATTCGGGAGGATTCATCCAGTTGCTCCTCTGAGAAGCTGACCGTATCCAGGTTCTTGGATAGGATCTGCTCGATCAGCGGATAGGTGTAGATGCCGTATTCGGAAGCTCTTTTACAGGCCCTTGAGATCCGAAGCGTCCCTACTTTCCGTGCCAGATGGAGAATACCCGAGCAGGACCTGTAGCCTTGCTCGGGGTGGGGAACGGACTCCATCAGACTGGCCAGGAATGAGCCGACTTCCTCACTGATTTTGTTTCCTTCCCCGACGAAGAACTCATAGCTCCAATCCGAGACATACTGCTGGCTGCCTGCCAGATGCTCCCGTAAGGTGGTGTACTTATGTTTTCTTTTGTCACGCTTGTGTTTGGCTATCGGATGATAGTGGTAGAAGATCTCCACCCGGTCATCGTTGTAGAGGATTTTGACTTTCTTTCCCATGTACTGATGGGGAACGCTGTAGTAGTGCTTGTCCTCTCCCAGGCAGATATGGGTATTTTTCATCACGGTGCAGACCTTGACGCTCATCAGCTGGTAAGGAAGTTCCGGAAGTGCCAGAAGACTGCTGCGCTCCAGGGTCTCAAACTGCTCCCTGCGGCTTTCCTCACCCCTGAGTGCGTATTCATTGTAGCTCCGGACCAGCGGTACAAGTGCCTGGTTGAGGCTTTCCAGGGACAGAAAGACTTTTCCATGAAGCTCGGTATAGATCCGCTGATAGACCAGTTTGACCGCTCCTTCGACCAGGGATTTTTCCCGCGGCTGACGGGGTCGGGCAGGAAGAATGGTGGTGTTGTAGTGTTCGGCAAAGGTTTCGAAGGTCTCGTTGAGAACAGGAAAATACTTGCTGCCTTTGGTGACTGCAGACCGGAGGTTATCCGGGACGATTGCCCGAGGTACACCGCCAAAGAACTCCAGCATCCGCCTGCAGCTGTCTATAAAATCAGGTTTTTTCTGGCTGAAGCTCGCCTCTGCGTAGGTGTACTGGCTACAACCCAAGGTGGCCACAAAAACCTCTACTGGAAAGTATTCTCCGGTGTGCGGGTCGGTGACATGGAGTTTCTTTCCCGCATAGTCGATGAATACTTTTTCTCCTGCTCTGTGCTCAAAATGCATCGTCAGATTCTGTCTGCCCAGATAATCACGAAGATGCTTGCGGAACTGGCTGCACTGGAAGCCCTCCGGATGTTTGAGCCTGTAGTTTTCCCACAGCCGTTGGCGTGTCATGCCTTTTTTGCGGAGTTCTTTGGCAAAGCCCGGCAACAACGGAAGTAATACTTCCAGCCGATCACTTTTCTGTAACGGAGCCGGCGTCCCCAAAATCAGTTCTGCCAACGCCTCATCAGAGAGCTGGTTTAACTGCTCGAAGTGCATCCCGGTCTGCTGAAAACGTCTCAGATAGGATTTGATCGTATTGCGGGAAACTCCCGTGAGCTTGCTGAGCTGTTTACTGCCGTGGCCTTCAAAATGGCCGCGTAAAATCTGTTTGATCTTATTCATAGTAAGAGGGCGATTGGCCATTGGAATTGCGAAGTTGTTCGCTCTACCAACAGGCCTTAAAAGCCTCCTATTCCATTCCCAAAAAATAATCCCGGCGGGGGTCAATGTGCTCCGCCAGACGGGGGTCAATTTCCATCGTCAAGAAGGGGTCAATTTAAATCGTCAGCCGGGGGTCAATTTCATCGTTTTTTGCACTCAATCCCATTTCGTTTTTCAGCCGTTTGATTTTTCTTCCAACCAGGATTTTAAGCTTTTCCAGCTCCACTTCCAGATTTGACAACTGCTCTTGGGAAATTTCCATTATGTTTATATTATCAACAAATTTATGTCAATAATATACACAATCGTAAAATAGTTTACTAGGTCCGGGGGTTTCATTGACAAGAAGTGCCCGATTCCTTTGAGAAATTCTTGATGGATCATTCAGGAAAATCAAAGAGGATTTTCTCTTAATTCTGCCATTGGCTGAGGTTTTATTACCCAATGGACAAAGCTGATTGAATATACCAGATGACTTGAGCTTGGATTCAAGAAAGCAATTCACCACTGAAAAACAGAACGGAAATCATGCAGGAATTTTGGACCAATACCAACGATTCAAAATGATTTGCCAGTTCCATTTCAAAGAGAGACAACTGTTGTCAGGGAGTTAGTATTGATTGAATTCATTGGATTTTCTTCAGAAATTGACTGAGAGTTAAAAAACTAAATACGCTTAATATGTATCAGTTAGAATTTTCAAGACAAGACATTTACAATCTTGTTTGGGAGAAACCGCTCTCCCATTTAGCCAAGGAATATCAAATTTCTGATTCTGGTTTACGAAAAATTTGCGTTCGTTTGAAAATCCCATTGCCCAACCAAGGTCATTGGGCAAGATTGAAGCTTGGCAAGTCCTACAAAAAACCAGCTCTGCCAGAATTTAATTCGACAGAGAAAATCCAACTTGCAAAAAGGAATACAGGTGATCAGGTTGTTTCTGTGAAAACTCACAAGCTGAATGAAATCATGAACGAAGTTTCAGAGAAATTCAAGAGCTTATTAACTGAAAATGATTTTTTTGGGGAAATCCATCCTTTAATTAAGAGCCTTGAGGCAAATCTCAAAACCAAAAAAGAAACCGAATTCGGAAAATATGAAGGAGTCTTGGAATCTTCTATTTCAGAATTGGATGTTAGATTCTCAAAAAAAAGGCAGGTCACTGCAATTAGATTCCTTAAGAAATTACTTTTTGTTTGCGAAGCAAGAGGACACAAAATCATTACAGACGGTAGAAGAGGAACCGACCTCCTAGTTGGTTCAATCAGATTGGAAATTGGCCTTAAAGAGCGGATGAAGATAATCAGAGAAAAGAATGGCCAATGGAATACTCAACGGATGATTCCAACCGGAATTTTGTTATTCAGATACGAAGGGTGGAATAAAAAAGAGTGGTCTGATCAAAAGGAGAGTCTGGATTCTCAAATCCCAAAAATCATAGCATTCCTTGAATTGAAAGCAAATGAACTTGAAATCGAGAAGAAAGAGTCGGAAGAAAGGGCTAGGATTGAAAGAGAAAATCTGAGAAAGCGTTATGAGCTTGTTGCTTTACAGAAAATTGAGTTTCAAAAGTTTGTGAAATTGATGGAGCAAGCAAACCAATGGAAGCAGGCTCAGATCCTTCGAGAATTTATTTCAAGCAACCGAGAAAAGGACAATGGCTTAGATGCTTCGTGGGTGTCATGGGCAATGGAAAAGGCAAACTGGCTTGATCCAACCACAGACCATAAGGATGATTTAATGGGATCTTATCCTCCCGATTTTCTCAAGGAACCGATTAAATTTTGGTAAATTTGAACCTCATTTGGAACGCTGACTTTGATTCTATTTGATTCTAGTTGAGTCAATTCTGTTGCTCATTTGTTGCCCAAAACTCGCAATAACTTGATTAAAAACCAGATGGGATATTTTGTATCGGGAAGTAATTCTGGTATTTATTAAGCAAACCAACTTGAAAAAGAAATTATGAATGTATTAGTAATAGATATCGGAGGTTCAAACATCAAAATCCTGGCAACCGGACAACCTGAGAGAATTAAAATTCCGTCAGGAGCCAATTTTACACCGGAAGAAATGGTGAATCTCGTAAAAGAAAATGCCAAAAACTGGAAGTATGAAGCAGTCACAATGGGTTTCCCGGGTGTGGTGAAAAACAACAAGATCGTAAATGAGCCCAGAAATCTTGGAACAGGCTGGACAAGTTTTGATTTTGCATCTGCTTTTGGCTGTCCGATCAAAATAATCAACGATGCTGCAATGCAGGCATTGGGAAGCTATGATGGTAAAAATCTACTTTTTCTTGGATTGGGTACAGGATTAGGAACTGCTCTCGTCTATAATAAGATGATCATCCCGATGGAAGCCGCTCACCTTCCTTACAAAAAAGGCACTTTCGAAACTCACTTGAGCAAAGACTTCCTTCAGAAGTATGGTTCTGTCAAATGGGAGAAAAATGTAATGGAATGCATCGCTAACTTTTCTCATGCATTTCAGCCGGAAGATATCGTACTAGGAGGAGGAAACTCCAAGTTATTAACTCAATTGCCGGAAGGTTGCCGATTAGGAACTAATCAGAATGCATTTATTGGAGGTTTCAGACTTTGGGAAGAAGACTTTATGATCTGATCTCAGGTATTAATTTTCTTCAATCCCACCTCGGTTCCAACCAAACCAACGTAAATAGAATCAGAATTCCGGTCAGGTAAATCCAGGCCGGAATTTTTTGTTTTCTGGTAATCGTATCAATTCCGGAATTATTCTGATTGGCAGATTTCAAGAAATTATGAATTATTTGAGATTGAAAAATCTCCTTCATTTCAGCTTGAGGATATACAAAAACCTCCAAAGAATCTCCCAAAGGCATCCAACCTGATTCTGAAGCAATAAACTCTCCAGTTGAAGTCAGTGAATTTACTAAAGACGGACTCAAAAAAAGAGTATCCGATCCCAGAGTCACAGAGTTTGGTTCATCTACTTTTTGATTCAAAAGAAGTTGGGTCGGAAATCCTTCAAACACCGGAGCATCTAAATCCCAGTTTTGTTTTTCTGGAGGATACATCGCTCCCAATATTTCATCCCAAATCTTTCCATACAAAACACTGTCTCCGGCTAATGCTATTGGAAAAGTCTGACCCAATAAACTCAACCCTATTTTGCTGTTTCCAATTTGCTGAATAGCCACGGATTCTTCCAAAAGCAAGTTTTTGCCAAATCCGGATTCAAATCGAAAGGGCAAAGCTTCTGCCCCATTTTCTAAAACTCTGTTCTCTCCGTTACCGGATTGAAGTATTGAAAAATCTGTTTTTAAAGCCTTATTGATAGCCTGGACAGATTTCTCTGGTTCTCCGGATTGGATAAAAAGAATGTGTGAACCTTTCTCAATTGCTTCTTTGACTTTCCTGCCGGAAACCTGGGAAGGCTCCGTAATGAACACTTCCAGCGTATCCTGCTCCACTTCGGAAGTTTGGATTTTTGTATCTCTGGAAATCTGGATTTCCTCATTTACTGTCTCACCCTGATTTCGCAGATACTGACTTAGAAATCGTGTTTCAAGGTCCGGAAAGCTGAAATTTAAACTGTACTTTTTGGGTTGTGTTGTCTTGGTATAAAACCGAACTTCAACTTTCTGAACCTTATTCAAGATCAAACTTACCTGATTTCGTCCTTCAATTTTTGCCGCGAAACTTAACTCAAAATCCCTCATTCCAGGCTCAAGGGTGATTTGATCCAAAATCTCCTCTCCAAATTTGATTGATATTTCAGTTAAAGTGTCAACCTGAATATTTCCCCGAATCTTCTGAATTTCTCCTTTTCGCAGAATTCCTTTCCATTCCAAAAATTCAAATTCGCCCGATTTTCTGATTGGAATCCATTGAATCTGACGGTCTTTTAATTGATGTAAGTTCTCAATGGAATAATCATTTCCCACCAAATAAACCGGATTAGCCTCGGGTTTGAGTTGATCGATTTCTCCTGAATTTTCAATGCCCAATGAATCTTTCCAGAATTGAATTTGGGCTTTTTCCATTCCCTTCGGAAAGACCAAACTTGGCACCGTCGTCTTGCTTACTTCCCAAACCGGCTGGAAAATCAACCCGATCAGAAGAAAGCTCAAAACCTCATTTAACGTGATTCTGAGTAGCTTTCTATTGGTCGAAAGACTTGTATTCCATGCTTTGAAACTCAAATATCCCAGTAAACAGAGAATCACTCCTGCAAAGAGAAAGGCCCAAATCCACGAAATATCAGGTTGAAATTGAATCATTTAAGGTTTTTCCAAAAGGCTTTTTGCAAATCTTGCTGAGGCAAATAAGATGAATTCAAAGATTTAGAATTGGTCAGATAGGGATATAATTTCTTCTTCAATTCAGTCGCATCCTCAGTTTTCAGCGTCCCTGCAGCAAGTTTCTGAACGAGCAAAAGCACTGACCAATCTTCCATTCCGGAATACTGCATGCGTTGTGTCCAGAGCTTTCCGAAATTCTGAATTGTAATCTGATCCGCAGCAGAAAGACTTTCATGTTGCAAAATCCCCAGAATCCTTGCCGCTAAAGGAGCCAATTGCTGATTAATCATAGCTTGCTCTTTCAGAATTTGTTTCTCCAGATCTTTCAATTCACCTGTCAACCGCTTTTCCTCTTCCCGAATCGGAGGCGGATCAAAACCTGTTCTCTTTACATACACTCTCGATTTCTGCTGAACTGATTTTAGATATTCCAGCGCCTTGTATTGGAATGGAATGGCCTTTTCCGGTTCGAAAAGCCTCAAATAAAGCTCAGATTGCCACATTTGCTCCAATGCCATTTTTAAGATTCCTTTCGTGGAGCCTTCAAAAAAAGTATTCATCTCCTCCGATTCATGGTTGTGGAGAAAAGCATCAAGCATACTTCCCAATCCATCATCTTCGCCAGTTTTTCCTACTTCCTCTTCATGCGCATGTTCAGATTCAGAAACTGCCCCGGACTGAATTGTTCCTCCTCCTTCATTCTCTCCTTCCTGATCATGCTTGTGCATGAAACCATCCAATAAATTCCCTGATTCTCCGGTTTCTATACTTCCTCCTCCGGCTCCACTTTCAAATTCTTCACCTAAATATTGTCCATAGCGAAGTCTGAGAAGCTTTTGGTCGTATCCGATCTCATTAGAGCTTGAATTAAAAACTTGTCCTCCCATTGTTTTCTTCTGGGCAATCAACTTCTCTGTATCAATGATTATTTGGCGTTGGCTTCGGAAATACTCCGGCAAAACATGAATTGCCATTCCTGCAAGTTCCGCTTCTGAAACTTCTGTTGAGTCCACGTATTTTAGGAAATAGGTGTCTGATCGGGAAAAATTAGCCTCGGGTGATTTATTGTCCAGCGCTGCCCAATAATAGTAAAGCTCATCGCCTTGCTTAAAGTCAAGTGCCTTCAAATCCAAAACTGACCGAAGTTCAGAACTCTGAAAATTACGCTTGTCAATTGGAATTCTATTCTCGCGAAACTTCACATTTTCGCCCGAACCACGGGCTAACGTTGCTACCAAATAGACCTGAGAAACCAGAAAGTCATCCGATATTTTGGCTGAAATCTCTAGAAGTTTAGGATCATTTTTAACGTGAAATTTGTAGACTTCCCTTTCGGTTGGGGCAATCACCGGCGATTGATCGGGAATAGCTTCCAATGGGAAAAATCCGGAATCAAAAACTATTTTACCATCTTGATTTGCCTGAATCGCATAAATTCCCGATCCGGTCAGAATATCCTTTAGAGAAAACTTATTGCCTTCTGATTTGAAATCAAGGCTTTCACCTTCGGAATTGACTAAAAGCACGTTAAGATTTTCAGCGTTGGAAAACTCCAATTCCCAGCTAATCGCCGAACCGATGATCGATTTGATTTCAAGCTCTGATTGAGATTGAGGTTTGATTCCAGTATAGCTTGGTGCTGTGATCGTGACTTTTGTTTGGGCAAGAATCACTGGCTTTTCCTCAGATTCACTCTCGGATGCCACGGATAAAGCTGACTTTTCCAGGTGGATTGAACCTGATTTCCAATCCAACGTTTTCAATCCGAAAACACTGAAAGAAACCAGAAAAGCCAGGAAGAATGGTAAAAGTTTCTCGTGAAAGATCACGTTTTGATCTCCCTTGAATTGGGAGTTCACCCGCTCCCATTGCAGCGTCTCGATCAGGTTTCTTTCCTTCTTTTCCGCCAACTCAAGGCTAAACTCCAACCCCGGAAACTTCAGATGTAAATGCTGAATTGCCTGTTTTCTGTTGTCTTTGAAAACCTCAAGAAAATAAGCTGAAATCCCCAAACCCAAGAAAAAGACAAGCAAAACCACCCAAATAGAAACTTCCAAACCGAATAGAATTACTGCTGGAATTGCAGCTATCAAGGCCGCTTTTAGCAACCCATTTATCCTGAATTGCTGCTGAACAAAGGCGATATGTTTTTCCAGCTTGTTCAAATTCCTCTCCGTTGAGATAATATTCGTTCTGCCACAAATGTCAAAACCATAAGACCTAAGAGAATGGTGGACATATTTCCTTTATCATCACTTTTTTCAAGATCAGAAATCAGAAACCTCGATTGAAGCTGGTTTTTGCTTATTGGCATTTCCTTTCTTTTCAATCCCAAATGAAGAATCAGATTCTCCAAAATCATTTCAGGTAATTTCCCTGTTTGTACCAATTCTGACTCAGCGGAATTGATCGAATCTGACAAGATCAGAACATTTTGATGTCTGGATTTTGCTTGTTGATTTATCAAAAAATAAAGCTTTGCCAAATCTATTGAATCCGGATATTGATTTGTGAAAATCAGATTGGATTCATTATCGCTCAAAGCCAAATCAAATTCAATTGGAAAAACCTCCGAAATCGCAGCGATGGAGGCTTCTAAATATGCTTGTTCTGATTCAGAAATACCTTCGAAGTAATAAGAAATCTGAGCTCCTTCCCAAACCGGATTCATACCGGAATTTGAAACATGATCAGAGAAAGCCAACTGACCATTCTCATTCACAAATCCATAATTTTCCGGACCAACCTTGAGAAATTCTCCAGGTTGGTTTTTGGATGGACTATCAGAAAGAAATAGAGTTGGTTTGACCGGGCTATCCAGAAATTCGGATGAAATCAATCTGTTAGAATTAGACAAATACAAGTTTAACTTACTCGTATTTCCAGGTAATTGATCTAATGATTCCTGAATTTCATCATATTGATTTAGAGTAGTTTGATTTAAATCATCTAAACTTTCAATCTCAGTAAATGCACTATCTGCCAGAATCACTTTTTCACCCTTTTCCAGGGCTTGTTCCAGCTCAAATTTGAAGTCTGAAATCACCTCAGGATCCGGCTGAACAAGATGAATTACTGTCCCAGCTTCACTCTTATCCCATGCTTTTACGAAGAGTTGGGCCAGCAGCAATACCAGCAATAAAATCATCAACATTCTTAAAAACAGCAAAAACAATTGGTCAATTCGGATCGACTTGGAAGATTGATTATCCTGCTCTTGTAGCCAATGCATCGCAGCCCAGGATACCAGTTTTCCTTTCTTTCCATTCCACAAATGGATCAGAATCGGAACGCTGAGACCCAGCAAACCCCAAAGCAATATGGGTTGCAAAAATTCCATCAGTAAAGCGTCCGTTGTGACAAAAATCGATTGATCAATTCGGAAATGGACTCCTGTAAATTCACCCGAAAGAGATGAACCTTAGGCAATCTCAAAGCCTCTTCGAGTCCGTATAAATAACTTTGAATAGCTGCGTTATACGTTTTTTGAACTGTTGCACCGTCCAACGTAACGATCCTGTCGCTTTCCAGATCCCTGAATCTGAAGCTCCCTTTCATTTCGAATTCCACTTCCTGCTTGCCCAGAATCTGGAAAAGCACGATTTCTTTATTTGGATGGCGCATCTGTTCCACAATATCGAGCCATTCACTATCCTGCTGGAGAAAATCAGAAACGACGATGATCAGTTCCTTTTGCCTGGTTTTGAGAGCCGGAAATGATTGTTTTGTTTTCGGCCATGAACCGGAAGCTTTTTCAGTTTCGAGATGATACAGGATTTTCTGAAATGATTTTGGAGAAGGATTTACTTTTTTCTCAAGCAGCCCATTTTGAAAAGTAAAAAATGAAAGCGAATCACCCTGCTGGTGAGCCAGATAAGCTAAAGATGCAAGGAGATTTTTGGCATAATCTAACCTTCTCACACCATCTTCCTCATAATTCATCGAACCCGAAAGGTCCAGCATCAGGCTCACATTGAGGTGGCTTTCCGACTGAGATTCTTTGATCATGTGTTTTCCCGATTTGGAAAAGTATTTCCAGTCGATCCGCTTAGGATCATCTCCGGGTTCGTAGTAGCGATATTGCTCAAATTCGCTCCCCGTTCCCACTCTTTTCCCCAGGTGAATGCCATGCTTCAGCTCTTCGCTGATGATTTTGGCAGCCAGTCTAAGGTTATTGAGTTTGATGATTTCCAGCGTCTTAGCTTGCATTGACCGGGATAGCGTCAAGTATTTTAGAGATAATCGAATCAGGCATGATATTCTCGGCTTCAGCTCGGAAATGGAGCGAAAGCCTGTGACGGAGAACCGGAAAAGCTAATGTCTTGATGTCCTCTGGAATTACCGAATATCGGCCTTTGACCAGTGCACGAGCTTTGGCGCAAAGAATCAAAGACTGTCCGGCCCGAGTTCCTGCTCCCCACTCGACATAATCTTTGACAGCCTGCACAGTAGAAGTATCCGGTCGGCTTGCACGCACGATTCTGTTGATGTATTGCAAAAGACTCGAATCGATATGCACTTGTCGTGTCAGCGTCTGAAGTTGCTTGATGTCTCTGGCTGAAAATACAACCTGAGGATCCGCTTTGTAGGTTCCGGTAGTTTTCTCCAAAACCTCCAATTCCTCCCTTTCCGAAGGATATCCAAGTTTGATATAAAGCAAAAACCGATCAAGCTGAGCCTCAGGAAGCGGATAAGTTCCTGCTTGCTCAATTGGGTTTTGCGTAGCAATAATTAAAAATGGATCCGGAAGCGGGTGATGTTGGCCCCCATAAGTCACAGATTTCTCCTGCATGGCTTCGAGCAAAGCTGCCTGAGTTTTGGGAGGCGTTCGGTTGATCTCATCCGCCAAAACCATATTTGCGAAGATCGGCCCGCGATTGAATTGGAAAAACTTCTTGCCCGTCTCGTGGTCTTCTTCCAAAATCTCTGTACCCAGAATGTCTCCGGGCATCAAATCTGGAGTGAATTGAATCCGCTTAAACTGGAGCTCCATCACCTCTGAAAGCGATTTTACCATCAGGGTTTTTGCAAGACCGGGAACACCTTCGAGCAGGCAATGACCACCTGCCAAAAGTGTGATAATGACCTCGTCAATCACTTCTTCCTGACCAATGATGACTTTGGAAATCTCTTTTTTCAGTACCGAAATATTATCTACAAGAGCCTGATAAACTGCTGATTCTGTATTTTCCAAAATAATTAAGTTAAAGCGTAAACGACGATATTAACGCCGAATTTGGTGTTGTCTTCTTTGAGAAATCGTTTGTTTCTAAAATCATAATCCCACTCACAGCCGTAGTCTTTGTTGCTGTAAAGCACTCCTATTCTTCCGTTGACAAGGATTGCTTTCAGGTAATCGTGAATAAGATCATCTCCCCAGCCATTCAACTCAAAAGAGGTAGCCGGCGGACCATCTTCAAACTCAAAGAAGGATGTATAAATTCGGTGGTTATTTGGGATTTTCTCCAGGGCTTCTGCCCCGAATGTTTTAGCCATTTCGGCTTCAAATGATTTGGCAAAAAGGCCGTCGATGTCATGATTGCAATCATCGACAAAGACGAATCCTCCATTTTGCACATAGGTTTTGAAATTTGCCCTTTCCTGAGTTGAGAACTCAACCAACTTATGCCCGCTCAGGTAGCAAAAGGGACTTTTGAAGATTTCTGTACTGCTTAATTCCACAACTTTTTCCTTCTCATCAATCGGAATCGTGGTGTACTCTACCAACGAATGTAACAGATTGGAAGGCATGCGCTGATCTGTATCCCAATTGCCGGAATTATACTTGATTCTGGAAAAGAAGAACTTCTGCATGATGGAGAATAGTAAGGCTGTCTGAAAAGACATCTTTCGTCATTGCGAACGAAGTGAAGCAATCTGTTAATTATTATACAGATTGCTTCGGTCGTTCCTCCCTCGCAATGACGTCAGAAAGCCTGTTTTACTCAAATTATACCGCGTCAGATAAACTGGTGAAGGTAAAGTCGCGGATTTTCATAGCCGGAACCATACTTCCTCCCACTCGCTGAAGTTTGCCCAAAGCTTCAATGTTATTTAGCATTATGATCGGGCTTTCGTTGAATCTGAAGTTTTTCACTGGAAATTTGATCTGACCGTTTTCGATGTAGAAAGTACCGTCTCGTGTTAGACCTGTGTAAAGCAATGTCTGAGGATCCACTGCTCTGATATACCAGAAACGGGTAACCAAAACGCCTCTTTCAGTGCTCTTGATCATATCAGCCAATGATTGGTCACCACCTTCGATGATCACTCCACCAGGTCTTCCCACCGGAGTCACACCTTGCTTGGCTGCCCAGTAGCGGGAATAGAACATGTTTTTCACCACACCATTTTCAACCCAGGCTGTCTTTTCTCTTGGCAAACCTTCGTTTGTCCAGGGAGCTGTCGGGATTTCAGGATGAGTGGGATCAGAATAGATATTGACTCGTTCGTCGAAAAGCTTTTCTCCCAATCGGGTTCCTCCGCCTTTTTTGCTCAGGAAACTTCGGCCTTCATCTGCACTTCTGGCATCCATTCCGAATGTCAATAATCGCATTAAGTCGAATGCTGCAGTTGGCTCAAGGATAACGGTATATTTTCCCGGCTCAATCGCTTGAGCATTGACAGAAGCCTGGGCTTTTTGCATCGCAAGAGTCGTCACTTCTTTGGAATTGAGCAAACTCGCATCGTTGAAATCTCTGCTGGAATAGCCAGAGCCAGTTCCATCGGAGGTTCTCACCGTCACGGAGAAATCAACCGACGTACTTTTGTTGTAGCCAAACATTCCTTTGCTGTTTCCCATTGCAGAAAAACCCGAGAAATCTTCCAAATATCCGGCGGCAGTCAGATTCTTTTCACCGCTTGGAGTGATACTGTCATAGGCAACCTGAGCCCTATAATCCGGATTGATTTTGTCAGTTGCCTCTACGAAAGTATTAGAATCAACATAGTTCTGAGGACCCAACATCGGCATGTACTCTGGGTTTTCCGGAGCCAGTTGCGCAATTTCTTCTGCACGAGAGACAGCTCTTTTCAGAGATGCCTCATCCAATTCATTGACACTTGCAGAGCCTGATTTCTTGCCGTACACCGAAGTGATGTTCAGCGTGATTTCGTTGGTTTCTCCGCTCGTGTTTACTGTATTTCTTGCGTATCGTATATTTCCGGTTCTGCCTCCGGAGATAGAAACTGCCGTCTCGTCTGCTTTTGCATACGACAGGACTTTATCTATGATTTGTTTCGCTTCTTCTTTTGTTAAAATGGCCATGTTTCTGGAGTTAATGGTTAAATTTTTCTACCCGTGTTAATGACATTGACTCCGTCGAAACGGGTAGTTGCACTGCCGTGAGAAACGGCTGAAGACTGCGAAGGCTGACCTTTTCCGTCGAAGAAAGAACCGAAGAATCGGTAATCATCCTTATCACAGATTTGCGAACAGGAATTCCAGAATTCCTGGGTATTAGACTGATATGCCACATCTTCCAGCATGCCTACGATTTCTCCGTTTTTGATTTCGTAGAAAAGCTGACCTCCAAACTGGAAATTGTAACGCTGCTGATCGATAGAATAAGAACCACGACCGATGATGTAAACGCCTTTTTCGACACCTTTCACCATTTCATGCGCGCTAAGCTTTTCGGTTCCTGGTTTCAGGGAGACATTTGGCATTCTCTGAAACTGAACTGAGCTCCAGTTATCCGCAAAGCAGCAACCGTGAGATTCTGCTTCGTTAATGATTTTAGCCTGATCACGGATTGCCTGATAGTTTACCAAAACACCATTTTTGATCAAATCCCACTCCTTGCACTTTACTCCTTCGTCATCGTAACCTGTGTTTCCAAGGGATAAAGGCTGAGTTTTGTCAGCGACAATATTCACTTTATCAGAACCGTATTTGAAATCGCCAGCTTTCCATTTGTCCAAAGTTGCGAAGCTGGTTCCAGCATAATTCGCCTCATATCCAAGGACACGATCCAATTCAAGCGGGTGACCAACTGATTCGTGAATCGTCAATCCCAAGTGATCAGGATCAAGGACCAAGTCATATTTACCGGGTAAAACCGATTTTGCCGTAAGTTTTTCCTTCGCATGTTTGGCAGCTGCAATCGCATCTTCCACCATGTCGTAAGAATTCTTATAGCTGTTGAATCCGGCTGGATTAGCCAATTTATCTTTTGCCAATCCATCCATGTATTCATAGCCCATTCCCATCGGAGCACTCAAAGCCTGACGGGATCTGAAATTACCCTCAGCTTTGTTCACCGCAGTCACATTGAACGTCGGCCAAATTCTATGAATATCCTGATCGATGTATGATCCGTCTGTAGAAGCGAAATACTTCTGCTCATTGATCATGAAAAGGTTGGAATTGACAAAAGCTGCTCCGTTATCCAAAGCAGAATTATTGACGCTGAGAAGCAAGTCTATCTTTTCTTTCACCGGAACTGCCAAAGCATTTTTTTGGATTGGAGTATTCCAGGTTACCTCACCATATCCGGGAACCGGAGCTAGGATAACCGGCTCGCTTTGCAATCTTGCATTTGCTTTTGCAATCGCAACAGCTGTTTCAGCACAAGCCTTGATGCCATCCGGAGTTACATCCGAAGTTGCCGCAAATCCCCAGGTTCCGTCAGCAATTACCCGAATGCCGACTCCAAAGGATTCCGCATTGGTGATATTCTCAACGTTTTTTTCTCTGGTGAATAGGAATTGCTGCAGGTACCGACCAATTCTGACATCAGTATAGCTGGCTCCTTTGGCTTTTGCAGCGTTTAAAGCCACATCAGCAAGGGCCTTTTTGGCGGCGTTTTCTAATCCTGGGATCGTCAGCTGCTCCGCAGTGACAGTATTTCCCATCGCCAATACTCCCGGTGTGATCAGGGCGCCAAGGCCCATTCCGGAAATGTGGATAAAATCTCGTCTTTTCAAATGTTCTCCTGGTTAAAGTTTATGGATTTATACTCTTACTTAAATACTCCTCTAAGTTGATTAAAAATAGGTTTATCTCACTTCTAACCCAAAAAATAATACAGGCGTGGTAGAAAGGCGGTTTGTGAGCAACCTATTATTTTATGGATTATGGCAATCCCCATGAAATTGGGTTTCAATTAAAACCAAAAGCGAGCGAATTGGAAATTGCTAAACTGAGCTAGTCAATATTTTTTAGGATACTTCAAAAGGGAAATTCGTCAGAAAATTAAAAAAATTCTTATTATGATTCTCTTTATCATTATTTTATAGAGCTTTAATTAAGTAATTTTTGAGTTTCAATTCTATAAATTTATCCAATCATCAATCTTTTTATTTTCCACTATTTTACACTTGCGTTTTTAGAAATAATGAACGAAATACTAAAAATAAAAATCGGTGATGTCTTCCTGGAAGGAGAACTTATAATTCCTGAAAGTCCACATGCACTGATCATATTTAGCCATGGAAGTGGCAGCAGCAGATTAAGCCCCAGAAACAGGCTAGTTGCTAAGTTTCTCAATATAAATGGGTTCGGGACTTTTCTATTTGACCTTCTCACAAAAAAAGAAGACCTGAATTACGAAAACCACTTTGATATTGAATTACTGTCCAAGCGCCTGGAAGAAATGACCAGATATTTGATGAAGTTTCCGAAAACTAAGGATCTACCTTTCGCTTATTTTGGAGCAAGTACCGGAGCAGCCTCAGCACTTATCGCTGCCTCAAAACTTCCAAATAAAATCAAAGCGGTTGTTTCACGAGGTGGCAGACCGGATATGGCTTCCGGTTATTTGGAAGATGTCAAAGCACCGACCCTCTTACTAGTGGGAGAACTCGATTTTCAGGTTTTGACTCTCAATCAACAAGCTTTCGAGCAATTGAATTGTCCAAAAACCCTGAAAATAATTGGCGGTGCAACCCATTTGTTTGAGGAACAAGGCACAATGACACAAGTAGCTGATTTGTCATTGAAATGGTTTTTGGAACACCTAACCCAAAAAATCAGAAGTGTCTAAAAACCTATTTTTCAAATAATCTAAAAACAAATGCAATCTTTTTAAACCGGAATTTTACTTTTCAACAAACTGATATGGCAGCATTTAGAGACCGAAGGGATGCAGGCGAGCAATTGGCCGTTGCATTGGATAAGTATAAAAATCAAAATCCCCTTGTGATTGGTATTCCCAGAGGAGGTGTAGAAACAGCCTATTATGTAGCCAAATACCTGAATGCAGAATTGACTTTGATCGTGACACGAAAACTGGGATATCCCATGGACCCTGAGTTTGCATTTGGAGCGCTTGCAGAAGATGGTAGCCTATATCTTTCAAAAATGGCCACTGTAAACCTCTCAGAAGAAGCAAGAAATGAGGTCATTGAAAAGCAAAAACTGGAAATCCAGAGGAGGATCCAAAAACTACGAGGCGGCAAGCCTCTTCCGGAAATTAAGGGCCGAACAGTGGTCATCGTGGATGATGGTATCGCTACAGGTGCTACTCTTTTTGCCACTATTATGCTCTGTCAAAATCAGAAAGCAGGAAAAATCGTGGTGGCTGCCCCCATTTCTGGTTATGAAATGCTAGAGACTTTGGAAGAAAAAGTGGACGATGTAATTATCCTGGAAACCCCATTTGATTACCATGCAGTTTCTCAAGGCTATGACGATTTCTACAATCTTACTGACGAAGAAGCGCTCGAATTTCTGGTGAAATGGCAGCAAGAATATTCTCAAAAAAATCAGTAAAATCCCTTTGCCCAATCCTTAAACGTGCCTCAAACCTTCGATGACTTTGAAAATGTGAAGAGCTGCAGGGAATATCGCATCCATGGATTCAGCCGCCCCTTTAGTAGATCCTGGCAATGCCAAAACAAGCGTTTCCCCGATCAGACCAGCCACACTTCTGGAAAGCATCGCATAAGGAGTTCGCTGTTGACCGTAGTTTCGTATCGCTTCTTCAATTCCCGGGATTTGTTTGTCCAATATTGGCAGCAAAGCCTCAGGAGTCACATCCCGCGGTGAAAGTCCAGTCCCACCAGTAAAAATCACAAGATTAATTCCTTGAGAAACGAGTGTTTCAGCTATACTTCTGATGATCGAAACTTCGTCAGGAATCACTTTGTAAACAGAAACTTCAATATTCCAGCTTTTCAGTTTTTCCAGAATTATTTTTCCTGATCTATCTTCATTTTTCCCTTCGGAAATGGAATCCGAACAAACAATCACAGCCGCTTTGAGAGCTATTTCCTGGTCCTTTTTAAAGTCAGTTTTCCCTCCTTTTTTCTCCACCAAACTTATCTTTTCTATGCTGATTCCTTTATCGATCGGCTTGAGCATATCATACATCGTCAAAGCCACAACAGAAGCCGTGTGCATGGCTTCCACCTCTACTCCGGTTTTATAGATCGTATGGATTTCTGCCAAAATCGTAATCTCCATTTCTCCGATTTCATACCTGATTCCGGTGTATTCGATTGGCAATGGATGACAGTCCGGAATCATGTCTGAAGTTCTCTTGGCTGCAAAAAGTCCTGCAGTTTTAGCCATTTCCAGCACATCGCCTTTTGGAACGTTTCGGTTCACAACAGCTGCAATGGTCTCAGGGCGGCTGACTTTCAGAATAGCCTGAGCTGTTGCTTTACGAAGTGTGGTACTTTTTGCGGTAATATCAATCATGGGAAAGTAGCTGGAAGACGGAAGACAAGATGATCTTACCTGATTTTGGTTGTCACATTTGGTCTAGTGTCAGGTTAAAATTAGTGTTTTGGTTTCGTTCTTTTTACTTGGTTTTTCGGGAATCCAAGTTTTCAGATCACCAATAAAATTCATAATATCCCAATATGTGAAGTCATTGGTCATGAGCGAATTCAGGAATTTACTTTCCAGACGTGATTTTCGCTGTCCAGAATCTCTTTTCCCCAAACCGGTAATTCAGCTTTGATTCGCTCCACAAGTTCATCGCAGGCATCCATTGCAGCTTTTCGGTGTTTGGATGAAGTGAAAACAAACAGGCAAATTTCCCCGGCTTTCACTTCGCCAAGGCTATGATAAATATGCATGCAGGAAAGGGGGTACTTTGCAAAAATGGCCTCACGGATCTCAAAAGCCTTTTCCAGCGCCATTTCCTCATAAGCTGAGTAATCGATAGCAATTACTTTTCCCTCTGGTTTTTGATCAGATCTAACTTGCCCGAGGAAGATGCTATGCCCTCCAATATCAGTTTTGGTACTGTGATTGGCGATGGATTTGGCAATGGAATCGGGTGAAATCGCGCCTTGCACAAATATATTTTTGGGTGTTCGCTTAGTTTCCATACGTATTGGATTCTTCTTGTTTCGAAAGAAATGCGGCAATTCCGCCTTTGATTGAATAGATACTTTTTCCGGGTAAAACTTTTTGAAGTTCGGTAACTGCTTTCAGACTTCTGATTCCGCTTTGGCAGAAAAGGAAAACTTCACCAGCCGCCAGCAAGCTTTTGGATTTTTTCACGAGCTTCGACATGGGCAAATAAATTACTTCTTCTCTTTCCAATTTTGGCATTTCGGAAGCTTCCCGAATGTCTACTAGTATGCTGTCAGAATTTAGTTGGCTGAGCGCAAAATCCCAATCTACAGTCGGGATTGTTTCGCAGGAAAGGGAATAATCCTTTGCCCGGAAAGCCTCAAAAGAATCAGGTATCAGCTTTTTCAATTCAGGATTTGAATTGAAATCTATCGTATAGGTCTGGTAATTTAAACTGTTGAAAAACAGTATTTTATTTTCAAGTGATTCTGCATAACCGGTCAGGACTTTTATAGCTTCAGTGGCCATCATTACTCCAATGATCCCCGGCAAAACTCCCAAAACGCCTGTCTCGTTGCAGTTGGGAATCTCAGTGGCAGCTGGTGGATTTGGGTATAAATCTCGGTAATTGGTTCCTCCTTCTTTTGCAGAATTGAAGACTAAAATCTGACCTTCATGTTCGTAAATCGCTCCGAAGACCAAGGGCTTTTTCAACAGAACACATGCATCATTGACCAAATATCGGGTAGAAAAATTGTCTGTACCATCAATAATCAAGTCATAATCCAACATGATTTCCAGCGCATTTACAGTCGTGATAAACTCTGGGATCTCTTCGATTTCTAAATCTGAGTACTTTTTACGAAGGTAATCAGCAGCAAAACTGGCCTTGGGTTTTCCTAAATCATTTTCACCGAAAAGCACCTGCCGATTCAAATTGGAAATTGAAACGACATCGCCGTCTATAATCCCAATTTTCCCCACTCCTGCGGCTGCCAGATACATTAAAATAGGGCAACCTAAACCTCCGGCCCCAATGCACAAAACCTTGGCTTTTTGAAGCTTTTGCTGGGATTCTATTCCAAATCCGGAAAGGATATGTTGTCTTTCGAAGCGATCCATAGGTGATTAACCTCCCGAGAAAGGCGGTAATAAGGCAATTTCACTATCAGCAGGAATCAGTGAATTTCCTGAGGCAAGCTGCTTGTTGATAGCAATACTGAATTTCATGTTTTTCAAACCAGGAAACTGCTCAAATAAAGACTCGCGAAGCTCCTCGACAGTTGAGATTCCCGTAAGCTGAATCTGGCCTGAACCAATTTTCTCCGCAATCATCCCAAATGCTCTGATCGATATTTTCTGTTCTTTGGTTTCCATTTTCCTATTTCCAAGTCCTGAAAGGTTTGCGATTGTCAAGATAAAATCAATTTAACTGAAGCAAATAAGAGTACAAAAGCCAAAACGTATTTCAGCGTCTTGGGGCTGAACTTCTGTGCGCCTAAATAAGCTCCCAAAATCCCTCCAATCACTGTCAGCGGCATCAGCAACCACAATTCCTGCGAAATCTCAACCTGAAGTGAATTTGCTCCGAAAAACCCGGCAACTGAGTTCAGAAAGATGAATAAAGCACTCAAAGCTGCAGTCTCTTTCACATCCGCCCAACCCAGCATAAGGATGATTGGGGAGAGAATGATTCCTCCTCCGATTCCGATCAAGCCGGAAACAAAGCCAATCATTAACCCCAAAACTGGACCCATCCACCAAGATCGATTTATCTTTTCTCCGGAAGCCACGGGAAATACACCAGCAAACTTCAATACCGGAAACAACAAAAGGAAGCCAAGTATCTTCTTATAAATATCCGCGTCCAGTAAGATTTTGCCACCAAAATAAGCCGCCGGAACAGAAAATATGATCAGGGAAAGGAATAGCGTCAGGGGAAAAACGGTGACTTTTCGGTAGTTCAAAAATGCCACCAACGATACCATCATGTTCAAAATCAAAGCCGTGGGACGGATCTCCTCAGGAGCAAAACCGAAGATTGCCAAAAACATCAAATAGCTGCTGGCACCTCCATGGCCAACAGAAGCATAAAGAAATGATGCAAACGGCATCAAAATGAATAGTAAATAGATCGATTCCTCTCCCCACATATGGACTTATAGTTCTTGAAGTTTAGGAATAGTATAAGTTGACTTCATATTAATTAAGGCCTTATTTGACTTATTTGGTCCTCATCACTTATTGGTTTGGGAATCGTCAGGAAGTAAACAATCACAAATAAAGTAACCGTGGCTGTTAAAACAAATGCAGCAGTTGCCCCGAACTGGTACCAAATCAATCCGGTCAGCGAACTTGCAAACAAGGCACAAATGCTTTGCAAACCTGAATAAGTACCGATCGCGGTAGCTGTATCTTTTTTGTCAGTAATGTTTGAAATCCAGGCCTTGGAAATTCCTTCCGTGGCTGAAGCATAAATCCCATACAGGAAAAACAAACCGAAAAAGACGTAAAGATTAGTGTTGATCGACATACCAAAATAGACCACCGCAAACAAACCAAGCCCGATAATAAAGATTGTTTTCAGCCCTGCTTTGTCAGCAAGTATTCCGGTTGGAAAAGCAAATAAGGCATAGACTAGATTGTAAAAAATATAAACTCCAATTACCATTGTGTCGTCGAGTCCTGATTCTTTAGCTTTTAGCAAAAGAAAAACATCTGAACTATTAAACAGTGTAAAAACCAGCAGTCCGGAAACCAGTTTTCTGTAAGCCGGAGGGCTTAATTTCCAATACTTGAGGAATGAAAAAAAAGGCGTTGAAACACTCTGTTTTGCGGTTGATTTCTTTTTCTCTTTTAAATAGAATGTGGTTAAAACTGCAAGCAAACCCGGGATAAAGGCAATGTAAAAAAGCGTCTTGTAATCTTCAGGGTAAAAATACAAGTATATCAAAGCAAGCGATGGCCCAAGAACTGCTCCGAATGTGTCCATAGATCGGTGAAATCCAAAAACTTTTCCTTTGGTCTTGGGCGTAGCTTCATCCGAGAGAATAGCATCCCTTGCACCCGTTCTGATGCCTTTTCCCAATCGATCTATCGTCCGCGCAAAAAATATCCAAAGCGGAAAAGTGAAAATCGCCATCATAGGTTTTGATATGCTACTGAATGCGTAACCGAGTTGAACAAAAGGAACTCTTCGACCAGAGAGATCGGAAAGTTTACCAAAATAACCTTTGCTCAATCCTGCCGTCGCTTCAGCAACTCCTTCAAGAATTCCGATAAACACAATCGAAAACCCAATTGTCTTCAGGTAAATCGGCATGATCGGATACAGCATTTCACTAGCCGTGTCTGTCAGCAGACTTATGATTGATAAAATCCAAACAGCTCTTGTGATGTATTTCAAAATTCTGTCATGATCGACTGTGAACCCGGATTGTAGCAGTTGTTTTAAAGACTGCTAACTCACCAGGAATAAAAGGAAACCAGCATTCCTGCCTCCAAAAACTCTGATTCAATTGGGATTTCCGCTAACCCATCGGCCTGACCAAATGAAAGCAAATTGAAAGATTCCTGACCCGGGAGAATCTGAACTTTCCCATTTTCGATTTTTGCTTTCAGGAAAAGTGTAAGGTTAACTGACTTAGTAAATAAGTCCGCCAAAGGTAAAACCGAAGTAGGTTTCCAAGGATCAGAATGACCGGCCCATTGAAGAATCGATGGCTTCACATAATTCAAAAAGCAAGTCAGGACCGAAGCCGGATTTCCGGGAAGTGCAAAGACAACTTTCCCTTCCTTTTTGCCTGCGAAAAGTGGTTTTCCAGGACGCTGACTTATTTTGTAGAAGATTTCTTCAACCTCATTTTCTTTCAACCCATCTTTTACAAAGTCAAAATCTCCAACCGAAATTCCTCCTGTGAGTAAAAGGAAATCACAGACTTTAAGCGCTTCTTTAATAGTTAAAATGACTTTCTCAAAATCATCCTCAGCGTGGAAGATTTGAATGTCCTTCACTCCTATTTTAGCTAGATATGCCTGAATGGCAGGACCGCTTGAATTGTAAATCTGACCTGGATTTAATTCCTGACCAACTTCACGAAGCTCATTTCCTGTAACGACCAGTGCAATTATTGGAAGATCATAAACCTCAACTTCCGCTATTCCGAGTGAAGCTAAAAGTGCAATCGTTCCTGGATTGATCAGGCTTTTTGCTTGAAGAATTTCATCTCCTTGTTTGCATTGAGTCCCTTGAAGTCGAACGCTTGCCCCTTGGCGGAAATCATTTCTTTCGAATTGAATCTGGTTTCCGGTTCTGATTATTTTCTCCTGCTGAATAACTGTATCAGCGCCCGGAGGAATCGGGGCCCCGGTAAAAATCCTCACGGCTTCTCCCTTTCGTAGCCTTTTCAACTCACTATCTCCTGCAGCAATCAAGCCAACCACTTCCCTCTTTTCACCTGCGTCATCCCAGGCGATTGCGTAGCCATCCATTGCCGAATTGTCAAAAGAAGGCACATCCATCGGCGCAAAAATTTTACTTGCCAAAACCTTTCCATTGGATAGTTGGATAGGGCAAAGTTGCGTTGACCCAATTGGAATGTGTTTTTTAAGCAGGGCTTTTGCCTCAGAGACAGAAATTAGTAGTGACATTATCCGCCGATATTAATCATACTCCGATTTTCGATTTTCTCAGGATCAGCCTTTAGGTAATCAGGGGTAAACTGTCCACCAAGTGCCGCATGTTTGCGAGAAAGTGAGGTTTGGATAAGCGAAAGAATTGCTTCTCCTTTCCGGATCGCTCCAAGCAAATCCATCTCTTCTTTGCCAAAAAGGCAATTTTTCATTTTTCCATCTGCAGTCAATCGCATCCGGTTGCAATCCCCACAGAAGTGCTGACTCATAGTGGTGATGAAAGCAAAAGTACCTTCATGTCCGACTGCTTTGTATTTTTTGGCAGTGGCATGAGGCTTATCATCGAGCTTGACCACTTCAAATTCATCTGTTGCGATTTTCAAAAGTTCGGCGGCTGTTACCACCTGATTGCTGCTCCAGTGATTGCCGGAGAAAGGCATAAATTCAATAAAACGAACGTGCAATGGAAGCTTTTCGGTAAACCTGATAAAGTCAGCAACCTCTTTCTCTATCACTCCATGAAGGGCTACTGCATTGATTTTAACCCGAAAGCCATTGTCGAGCATCAGCAAGATATTATTCCAAACCTTTTCAAACTGATCCCGCTTGGTCAGATTTTTAAAAACCTCCTTATTCAGCGTATCCAAGCTGATATTGACTGATTTTACTCCGGCTGATTTCAGAGATTCAAGATGCTTATCCAGCAAAATTCCGTTAGTAGTAAGCGTGAGTTCTATCGGAAATTTTGAAAGTCGGGCCAGAATATCTGGAAATTCCTTTCGTACCAAAGGTTCTCCACCAGTCAATCGAATCTTTTTTACACCAAGAGAAACAAAAACTTCAGCGATTTGAACTATCTCATCCGCACTCATCAATTTGGATGACTGCATCCATTGCATGTCTTCCTGCGGCATACAATACGTGCAGCGGAAGTTGCAATTATCCGTGAGTGATATTCGCAGGTAATCATGAACACGGCCGAATGAATCTTGAAGCATATTGATGAATTTCAGCTTTTGACAGGGATTTAAATTCAAAAGCCAGGGTAGAAAGATAAGCCAAACTGACTTAATTATAAACAAGAATTATAACAGAGATTTTGTAAAACCTGTTCCAAAAAAGTCTCACAATACGTACTTGAAAAAAATGAAAAGGTTATGCCAAGCTATTTTTTAGAATAGCTTCAAAAGTGTTAATCATAAAGAGAAACCCGGTAATATAGAACCAGCTGCTAACTTGAAAACTGAATTTTGAATGAACAATTAATCCGCATTTTTACGAAAAATCAATTTTCCTGAAAATTTATTTTCATTCCTTTTTTAGATTAAACCACATTTTTATGGTTTTCAAATAGAGATAAAATTCTTTCAAATTGAAGACTGTCCATAACCAATATTTTATTTTGCTAATGATTGTTTAATTTCTATTTTCATTTTGATTTTCAACTAATTATCAGATTTATTTACTCAAATTTCTAAAAAAATAAGTATTCAAAAAGATATAATTACCCAAGTATCACCCAACCAATTAAACTCACCCAAAATGAAATTAGGAATACTAGGCGGAACTAAATTAGCGGTAGCTCTGGGCAATAAATACCTTGACTCAGGACTTGATGTCTCTTTTGGTGTTCGGAAGGAATTTGAAATCAAAGAAATAGGCTGGAAGATTTTAAATATGTTTCTCGACAAAGTTGTAAGTATCGAGGAGGCAATTGAAAACTCAGATATTATTTTCATTTGCTGCGAAAATGAGTATTTAAGAAAGATTATTGAGAAATTAAAGAGCGCCAAACTTGAAGGGAAAATTCTGATCGACTGCACAAACAGCACAGTTTATAAAATTTTCGATTGTAATACCGCTTTGATCAGATCAGAAATAAAGGATGTTCCCCTATTCAAAGCATTCAATAATTTGGGGCTTGATTATCCCAAATCTGATATTCTGGGAGTAGTCAAAGAAACTTATTTCTGCGGTGAAAATGGCCTTGAAAAATCGAAAGTAAAGAGGTTGATTGAATTGATAGGTTATAGAGCTATAGATTCGGGAGGCCTTGATAATGCATTACTTTTGGAAGCTTTCTACCACCTCAGAAAAGAAATCACTATCAATAAAAATGAGCAATCTGATTATCATTTTAAACTCATCTCCTGCTAATTCAATTTTTTTATAAAGCTTTTTGATATTCACTCCGGGTTCAATTAAACAGTATTCATTAATTTTTTACCCGGAATTTAATTTTACAAAATGTTTTTGAAGCATCAATGATTGGCAAAGTCGGCAAATAGGATTACTACTTTAATTGATTTTTCAAGTAGATTAGTGTTCGATGTCCAGTCAAGAAGAAATCACCAAGCTCCTCACCTTTTTTCGCAAAATACACCCGATTTCAAAGGAGTCTGAACAGGCAATAACTGATTTGGCCTCTCTGGTTTCTGTTAAAAAAAATCAGGATTTGCAGCCAATCGGCGTCACTTGTCGCACGATTTATTTTGTGCATAGCGGCTTGGCCAGGATTTATTATTACAAAGACGGAAACGAAATCACTGAATATTTTGCTTTTGAAAACGATATAATCGTGAGAGCAGAGAGTCTTTTCACCGGAAAACCAAGTAAAAAAGCAATTCAGGCAGTTGAAGACACTGCTTTTTTCGGAATTCCTTCAGCCCAACTTTTTGAACTCTACGATTCATTTCCCGACATAGAGAGGCTTTTTCGTAAAATCACCGAATCAGCCTATGTCGATACAGTCAACCGGATCGAGAGCATCCAATTCCACAGTGCTGAAGAGCGGTACAACCAACTTTTATCCGAAAATCCCTCGATGATTCAGCGAATCCCACTCAAACACATCGCTTCCTACCTCGGCATTACTCAAGTTAGCCTGAGCAGAATTCGCGCTATCCGCTGATTATTTAACATATGTAAAAAGAAAGGGCTGAGAACCTTGGGACCTTTGCAGGATGATTCAAAAACCACTGCAAAAAGTCAAGCTTGGCCTGAAAGAAAACTGGCGACAATTCACCCTTTTGGTGATTGTCAATGGCTTTGTTGGTGCCATGATTGGAATGGAGCGGGCGATTTTTCCGCAGTTTGCTGAGGAGATTTTTGGTATTACTTCCAAAAGTGCCATCCTCTCTTTCATCACGGCATTTGGATTGAGTAAAGCAGCTACTAATTACCTGACCGGCCGCCTCGCCAATCGTTTTGGCAGGAAAAACCTGTTGCTTTTTGGTTGGCTTTTGGCACTTCCTATCCCGTTTATTCTCATCTATGCAGGTTCCTGGAACTGGGTGATTTTCGCAAACGTCCTTCTTGGAATCAGTCAGGGACTTACCTGGAGTAGTACAGTGGTCATGAAAATTGATTTGGTTGGAGAAAAAGACCGTGGCTTTGCCATGGGATTAAATGAGTTTGCCGGATACTTTGCGGTGGGAATCGTCGCATTTCTCTCAAGCTACCTGGCAGATCGATACGGGATTACCCCTTACCCTTTTTATCTGGGAGTTGTGATTTCTATCATTGGTTTTACGCTATCGCTTTTCTTTGTCAGAGACACCCGGGTTTTTGTAAATCAGGAAGCAATAAAGAATCAGGCAGAACCGCTGAAAGGAGTTTTCATGGAAACCTCCTTTAAAAATAAGTCTCTCAGCTCGATCACTCAAGCCGGACTTGTCAATAACCTGAACGATGGGATGATCTGGGGTTTGCTCCCAATCCTCTTGCTTTCACTCGATTTCAATACTGAAAATATTGGCCTTCTCACCGCAATTTATCCAACTGTTTGGGGTCTTGGACAGCTTTTCACCGGAAAATTGGCTGACGTTTACTCTAAAAAGAAAATGCTTTTCTGGGGAATGCTGATGCAAGGTTTGGCCATTTTGATCATTCCGGTTTTTGGAGACTTCAAAGTATTTGTAGGTATCTCGGTGTTTTTGGGAGTAGGCACGGCCTTGGTTTATCCCACCTTTCTTGCTGCAATTGCCGAGGCAACTTCCCCCAACCAGCGGGCAGAAAGCATCGGCACTTTCAGACTTTGGAGAGATCTTGGATATGCCATTGGCGCAATCATTTCCGGAATCACTGCGGATTTGTTTGGAGTGACCTATGCGATTTTACTGATCGGGGTGATCACGGTGCTTTCAGCAGTTGTGATTCAGGCCCGGATGCCTGAAAAAAATAGGAGGAACCCACCGTTCTGATAAATTATACGGAATTCTCCGTACTCATTCCCTAACCAAATCAAGCTTCTTTTTTCTAGTTTTGAGTTTTAGGAAGGACTGCAATCCATCCTTTATTATATCAATTTTAAAAACCCAATACATGAAAAAACTAGTATTAATCACCTGTCTTTTGATGATCACTTTGACGGGTTTTTCGCAAAGCACGAAGTTTACTGTTTATGTGAAATTCATCAATGTGGAGGAAGGATATGACCATGAAACCAGAACAACGGTATTTATCGATGATCAGGAGGTTGGAACATCTGCTGTGACAGCACAAACAAAAACCGGTTCGTTTTCTGTAGATGTGCCTACAGGAAATCACTCTTTGAAAATAGTCAATTACGCCTTGTATAATGGAACTTGGGAAGAGCATACTATCGAAAACGAGTATAGTTTTGATTTGATACACGAGGAAGATCACAACTTCAAAAAGCCTGAAAAATTTTACATTTTGGTTGACCTGGATGAGAATATGTTGGTTTCCTGGAAGAAACCTGTGAAAGTGAAAAAGTGAGATTTAAAACTTAACGTAGAGAGGCTTGGTTTTCACCAGGCCTTTTCTTTTTAAAATGAAACAGCTTTTCACCTCTGTTTAGGTAGAATTTAAAAGTCATCCCAAATGCATCTACTTCCTGAACATCCGGTGAATTTGCATATTGATGGTTCCAGAAAAATTCATAATTCATGTGCTTTGTCACGCGGATTTCAACCCCAAATTGAGTCCGAAAGCGGTTTAATGAAGGGTCTCCGAAGTAAACGAAATACTCAACAAAGCCCGACGCTGTGAAAAACAAATATTCAGTCCTCAAGTCCCGCTCCAATATTAGCCTTGGCCTGTATCTTCCTCTGAAATCGGAATCAACAAATCTCCAGTCAATGCGGTTTTTAAAAGTCAGTAAAACCTTATAGGGTAAATAAACACGCCCATTTCCTTCTGTGACAATCGTATGTTCTTTAAAAGGATCTTCTGCATTTGGAGGTGTAGCAGCATACATATATCCTCCTCTCAGCCAGAGAAATTTCCCGGGTAGGCTGTCAGATCGCTCTGGAATAAAATTGGCTGTAAATTTTAAAGGATATGTGAAGTAATCATAAAATATACCTACTCCCCCATCTGAATAGGATGACTCCTCTAGCTTGGTTCCCGAAACCGTCCCATATAATCTGGAACGATCACTGATTTTATAGAACATGTCGATTGCAGGCCAGACTTCCTGAGTATTCTTGCCCAATTGAGCACGGGATTCCAGAATCAGCATCATAGAAAAAAAGAGAATGAGTGGTCCTTTGAAAAAATAGCTCCTACAAAACATGATTTTACAAGATGTTTTTGTTATGACACAGCTAAATTAAAAATAAGATTTTTTAATAAACATGATTAAAACCAGCTAATCAAACTTTTTCGATTGCAAAATATCAAGGTTGGAATTAACAAAAATTGAGCGTTCTCAAAATCTTTCCAAAACGCATCTTTCTGTTTTGAATTGGTGAGTATATTTCCCAAAATTTCAATCACCCATGCTTCAGATTGTCGAAAACGCAAGACATTATTTGGATAAAACCGCCATTGTCGATTCAAAAATTGAGTACTCATTCTCCGAACTTCTTCAAAAAAGCGAGGCAGTTGCATCAAATCTTTTAGATGGAAATGCAGATCTGAATCAAAAGCGAGTTGCTTTTATCATTTCCCCGGGCTTCGAATATGCCGCCGTTCAATGGGGAATCTGGAGAGCCGGAGGAATTGCCGTACCGCTTTGCATCACTTATCCTTTTCCTTCTCTCCAATATGTAATCGAAGACACCAAATCGGAATATCTGATTGTTGGTTCCGAATACGAAGAATTGCTTGGTTCTTACAAGCAGGACCCATCGATCCGATTTATTTCCCTTGGTGAAATAAATCCAAAAGCAACCATCAATTTGCCTGAAATTGATAAGTCCCGGGGAGCGATGATCCTTTATACTTCGGGTACGACAAGTTTGCCGAAAGGCGTCTTGACGACTCACGCTAACATCGAAGCGCAAATCAGCACGCTGGTAAACGCCTGGAAATGGAGTTCGTCGGATTACACTATCGGGATCCTGCCACTCCACCATGTCCACGGAATTATCAATGTACTTTCATGTGCGCTTTGGTCCGGCGCAACGATTCAATTTCTTCATCCATTCTCAGCTGAGGAGGTTTTTGAAATATTTGAAGAAGGAAAAACGACTGTATTTATGGCTGTTCCGACTATTTATTTCAAGTTGATTGCGCAGTTTGAAGTCTTTCCGGAGGAAAGAAAAAGGACACTCACCTCCATCATGGAGAAATTTCGATTGATGGTTTCCGGATCTGCTGCGCTTCCGGTTTCCGTGATGGCCAAATGGAAGGAAATCTCCGGTCATTACCTGCTTGAGCGATATGGAATGACTGAAATCGGAATGGCAATCTCCAATCCGTATCATCACGATCGGAAGGCCGGATACATCGGACAAGCTTTAGAAGGTGTTGAAATACGCTTGGTAAATGAAGCAAATCAGGTGGTTTTGCCTGGTCATGCGGGTGAAATCCAAGTCAAAGGCCCATCTGTTTTCAAAGAATACTGGGGCAAACCTGAAGCAACTGTAAAGACTTTTACGGATGATGGTTGGTTTAAAACCGGTGACATTGCGGTGATTGAAGACGGCTATTTCCGAATTCTTGGGCGCGACTCCATCGACATTATCAAATCCGGAGGTTACAAAATCTCTGCTTTGGAAATCGAGGAAGTCCTGCGCCAATATCCTGAGATAAAAGATGTCGGAGTCGTGGGTGTTCCCGATGAAGAATGGGGCGAAATCGTCGTTGCAGCTTTGGTTTTGGAAAATCCAATTGACACAAAAACACTGAATACCTGGCTGAGAGAGCGAATGCCGGCATACAAGACTCCCCGAACTTACAAGATAATTGAGGACTTACCCAGAAATGCAATGGGCAAAGTCACCAAAAATGAATTGAAAAAACTCTTCTGATTCCTGCGATATGATGATTTATGGATTGGCGCTTTTGGCCTTGTCTTTTTTGCTGGGTCAGTGGGTTGGTGAAGTCTTGGGAAGCTTGCTGGGAATCAATGCCAATGTAGGAGGAGTTGGTTTTGCCATGATTTTCCTGATGATTTTCAAAGAATGGTTTTTAAATAAGGGTTGGTTTAAACCTGATATGGAAACTGGAATTGACTTTTGGAATAAGCTTTACATACCTGTGGTCATTGCGATGGCAGCAAGCCTGAATGTCAAATCCGCTATTTCCAGCGGAACTCTGGCAATTGTTGCAGGAATTGTTCCGGTGTTGTTGGCTTTTTTGATTTTTCCTATGATCATCAAATCATTTAAGGAAGCCTGAAATGGAGCAACTACTCAAAGTAATTGATCAAAACGGGCTGATTGTAGCATTTCTGATTGTCGGTTTACTAACGTTTCTCTCCGATATTTTCTCCAAAAAAGTACTGAAAAGAAAAATTCCCGGTTCGGCGATTGCCATTTTCATAGGATTAGTCCTCGGCTATCTGGGAGGTTTATTTTCCGGTGGAGAAAAAGGACTTGCCGATATTTCCATCTTCAAGGGATTGGGAACTTTAGGCGGATCAATGTTTCGGGATTTTGCGATTGTCGCCACAGCCATGGGTGCTAGTTTTCTGCTGATAAAGAAAAGTGGCTTATTGGGTTTTGTTTCTCTGATTTTTGGAATTACAGTCTTTTTTCTCGCCGGAGTTGCGCTGGCCTGGATCTGGGGATATCGGGATGCGGTGAGTTTGGTGACTATCGGAGCAGGAGCATGTACTTACATTGTAGGTCCGGTGACAGGAGCAGCTATTGGTGCAAGTTCCGAAGTAATCGCTCTAAGCATTGGTGCAGGAGTAGTCAAAACCATTGCTGTCACGATCCTCACTCCTATTTTGGCACCGATGATCGGCTTGAATTCACCTGCCTCCGCAATGGCTTTTGGTGGAGTGATGGGAACTTCCAGTGGGGTTGCTGCCGGGCTTGCGGCTACAGATCCAAAACTGGTTCCTTATGGTGCAGTCACAGCCACATTCTACACAGGCTTGGGTTGCTTGCTTTGTCCTTCTTTATTTTATTTGGTTGTAGAGTATTTGATTTAAACTGAAAACTTAAAATAATAGCCCGGCTTTTCCGGGCTATTATTCAATCAATTCATCAGCATTTCTATCAACTGGACAGGTGCCTGAACACCATCCACCTTGTCATCTGCGATTTGTCTCTTGAGCTGATACTCGAGCTCAAAGATCAATCCCATCACAAATACTTTGTCCATTTTAAGATCCCGATCAAAACGATCGTATTTTCTCTTTCCTGTCAGCACTATTCCATAGTCCTGAAATACTCTGGAAATCTTTCTTAATTCTTTATAAGTTTTCATCTTAATTCACTTTTAGTGAAACAAATCAATGGTTTATATTTCAATGAGTTAAGCACTCACCAGTTTAAGCATACTGCGAAGCCTCAGATTCAAACTCTTCTACCGGAGTGTCATCCAACTCGATTTCCTTTTTCTCAGATTTACCGATTTTGAACAAGAATCTATCGAAGAGATAGTAAATCACCGGCACCACCACCAAGGTCAGGAACATCGAAGAAATCAAACCTCCGATGATAACCCACGCCAAGCTGTTTTTCCATTCGGAACCGGCACCTCCAGCAAATGCAATCGGAAGCATACCGATCACCATAGCCAGAGTGGTCATGAGGATAGGACGGAATCGGATTTCCACGGCTTTCACCAATGCGGTTTTTACTTCAACTCCTGCTGCTTTCAGCTGATTGGTAAAGTCCACGAGCAGGATTGCGTTTTTGGCCACCAAACCCATCAGCATAATCAGACCCATGATACTGAAAATCGTCAGCGTACCCTTGGTCAAAGCCAAAGCGAGAAAGGAACCAATCAATGCCATCGGAAGTGAAAACATCACCACAAGCGGATAGACATAAGAGTCATAAAGCGCCACCATGATCAGGTAAATCAGAAGTATGGATGCGATCAATGCGAGTCCCAGACTTCCGAATCCTTCACTTTGGTTTTTCATTTGTCCTTCGTAGGCAATCGTAACCTGCTCGGGAAGATCCAATTGATTGATTTTTTCGGTAAGCTCAGCACCTACAGTACCCGAAGGCACTCCAGCCACCTGAGAAGAAATCTTCACCGATGATACTCGGTCTCTTCGCTCCAGCTTGGTTGCCCCTTCGGACTGAGTGACTTTAGCAAATTGACCCAGTTTCACCAATTGTCCTCGATTGTTTAGGAATGTGATTTCCTCCAAATCGGAAATGGACTTACGGTCAAACTCATTCAATCTGACAAGGATGTCATACTCAAATTCACCGTCACTATATTTAGAATCGTCATTCCCGTTGAAAGCGACCTGCAAAGCTCCTCCTACCATGTCCATGGAGAGGCCAACTTCATTCATCTTCAATCGGTTAATTTCAATTTTCAGCTCAGGATTTCCCTCTTCCAGAGACGAGATCACTTTTCGTGAACCCGTGACACTTTCCAAAATCTCCTTTACTTTCACAGAGGTCACTTTTACACTGTCCATATCCGGTCCAGAAACAATCACCTGAATCGGAGATTCATCTGCCGAACCCAAAATCGATATAGGAACAGCAGTATACTCAGCTCCGGTTACGTTTTCCTCCAGATAGTTTTCTATATCCCTCGCGAAATCCGGTGCAGTTTGGTCGCGAAGTTTGACATCCACCATTTTCACCGCTATTTCCGAAGTATAGGGAACAGATTGAGCTCCTGTAAGCGTACCACTCGTCACACCGATCGTAGTATAGACCTGGGTAACTTCAGGCAAAGACTTCAGGTAGTTTTCCACTTCCTGAGTTTTGAAATTTGTTTGTTCCAAAGTAGCGTCTTTTGGCAGCTCCACTCGAATGAGGAATTCACCCCTGTCACCTTGACTGATAAATTCACTACCGATAAATCCGAATCCTACAAGCAAGAACGACGAGAAGAACATGACTATCGTAATCACCATCAAGGCGATTTTGTGATTAAAACCCCACTTCAGCATGTTGGTCAAAAAGTCAACTAAGGCATTGATTCCTGACTCGAAACCATAGACAAATTTGCCAAAGAAAGATGTTTGACTGAGGTGACTAAGTTTGGAAAATCGGGAAGTCAATAAAGGAATCAATGTAAAAGCTACGACCAAAGAAATCAAAGTGGCACTTGCAACAGTAATTGCAAACTGACTCAAAATTCCACCGATCAAACCGCCTGTTAATGACAGAGGCACAAATACCACTACGATTACCAGGGTGATCGAAACGACCGTAAAACCAATTTCCCGGATACCGTCATAAGAAGCCTGAGTGATTGATTTTCCTTTTTCGAGGTGACGATAAATATTTTCGATCACCACGATCGCGTCATCCACGAGAATACCCACAACCAGAGAAAGTGCCAGCAAACTCATCAGGTTTAGCGTAAATCCAGCCAAATACATCACCGTAAAAGTGGCAATGATTGAAGCAGGCACAGCAATCATGACAATAATTGCATTTCGGATACTGTGAAGGAAAAGCAACATAATCAAGGCAACCAACGCAATCGCAATGATCAAATCCTGGATCACGTGATCAGCCGCTTCCAGTGTAAATACCGAGCTATCCTGATACATTTCAAAAGCCAATCCTTCCGCTGCAAATGTTTGCTCAAGAGACTTCAATTCCTCAATTACGACTTTTGATACCTCTACCGCATTAGCATCAGATTGCTTTTGTACCGTCAATCCTATGGCTGCATTTCCATTCAAACGCGTCAGAATCGAAGTTTCCTTGAAGTCATCACGAACTTCCGCTACTTCTTTGAGGTAAATCGGAGCTTCATTCTGTCGGTAGGCAACCACAAGGTTTTCCATTTCCTCCAGGGACGTAAACTTCCCCGCCAATCGGATCAAAATCTGGGTATCGTCACTTTTTAGCTTTCCGGTAGGAAAATCCAAATTGGAAGAGCGAACAACCTGCACTACTTGAAGAGGGGAAATCCCAAAAGCTTCCAGCTTGTTTCGGTCCAGACTTACCTGGATTTCACGCTCGGTTCCGCCCAGCATATTTACTTGGGCGATGCCCTGAATCTTGGAAAGTGAAGGAAGAATCCTGTTTTTCACCAAGTCATAAAACAAAGCCGGATCCAAATCTGAATACACAGCCATTTGCATAATTGGCAAGTCCGCAATGTCAAACTTTCCAATGCTTGGACTCTCAGCCGTTGGCGGCAATTCATTGAGAATCTTATTAATTTTTTGAGTGGCGTCCTGTACGGAAAGATCTACATCCACATCGCCTTCCATCAGGATGGTCACAATAGAGACACTTTCCTGAGAAATAGAGTTGATCGTCTGAATTCCTTCCAGAGAAGCAACAGCATCCTCGATTTTCTTGGTCACAGAAGTTTCCACTTCTGCAGGTGCTGCACCCGGATATACAGTCGAAATGGTCAGTACATTCTGCTCAAACTTTGGCAGAAGCTCATACGAAAGCTGATTGTAGGAGAAAATCCCCATCAAAGTCAGCACCGTAAAGAGAACGACGACAAGAGTCGGCCTCTGTATCGATAATTTGGTAATATGCATGCTTACTGAGCTTTGACTTTAGTACCTTCTTTCACGTTGATGAGACCCGATGCAATGACTTCGTCACCTGCCTTCAATCCATCCAAAATCTCTACTGTACCATCGTTCAGAGGATTGATGACCACTTTCTGATACACGGCTGCACCGTCTTGGATCAGGAATACTCCCGGATCTTTTAAGCTTCCGGCGATAGATTTTCGGTTGATTTGAAGGACTTTTTCATCCTGCGAAAACTGGAATGCTGCGGTTCCAAACATTCCTGACTTGATTTTTTCCAGGTTCTTTCCGCTCATGAGCAAGATCACGTCGTACTTGAAGGAAGCATCTGCTTTCTGGGCAATGAAGTTGATTTTTCCGGTGAAAACCTCTCCGGTGATCGCATTGACAGTTACAGAAACCTGCTCTCCGATCTTGATTCTTGAGATTTCATTTTCAGAAACGCTCACTTTCAATTTCAAAGGATTGGTATTGATAATGTCAACGACAGGCACATTCGGGTTCATTAAAGTCCCAAGCTCGAAATAGTCTTCATTGATAAAACCGGCTATCGGAGCTACTATTTTGGTATCGTCCAATCGCTTTTGCAAAGCAATCATCTGGTTTTCTGCGATTTTAAATCCTCTTTCACTGTCTTCGAATTGCTTCTTGGTAATCGCATCTGCTGAAGCCAGATTGGCATATCGCGCAAGATCTTTCTCAGCCTGATCACGATTCAGTTTCACAATATTGTATTCAGAGCGAATTAAGCGGTCATCTACTTTTAGAATCACATCGCCCTTTCTTACGTAATCACCCTTTCTTTTGTAGATGTTCACTACTGATCCGGAAGTCTCCGACATCAGTTTCAGCTCCATATTTGGTTCGAAAACTCCATTGGCTTCGAAATTTCTGTTCACCGTTTTTTCAGTGACTTTCTCGGTAGTGACAGAGATAAATTCACTTGTTTTCATCGCTCGCTCAGCCGACTCATTGAGTTCAGCCTTATTTTTGAAAAGCGTAAAAGCTATGGCTCCTACCCCAATGAGCAAGGATATGATTAAGATTGATTTTTTCATCGTGGATATTAATTGATCAGGTTTTTGATTTTTCCGGTAGAGTTCAGAATCTCCAATTGAGCGATTCTTACCTGTATGATTTGATTGTTGTAACTGGCCTGAGCTACGCGAATAGCTGTCTCAGCCGCAAGGAGGTCAGTCAGTGGGCTCAATCCTTCCTTGTATAGTATTTCGGTATCTGCAATCACAGTTTTAGCCAGAGCCAGGTTGTCCTTCAGAGACTCCAGCGTATTGATGGAGTTGTAATATTTATTGATAGCATTCTGATATTCCAGATTGGCGTTGTCTTCAGCCAGAATTCGATCCAGATCGAGTTGCTTGGATTTTAATTTGGATTGGGCTGCTTTAGACTTGGTGATCAAGCCATCAAAAATAGGAACGTCAAGTTTCAACCCGATCAAAAACCCTTCATACCAAACTTTACTCTGACTGAAATAATCAAACGTATTGGAGAACGTATTTTGGTTGTAATCAGCGAATCCGACAAGCTGAGGCATCATTGCTGATTTGATGTTTTTCAATTCATACTCATACAATTGCTCCTGAACAGTTAAAATCTGAATATCTTTTCGATCAGTCAGGATAAATTCCTGCACTTCGAAACTGCTAACTAATGACTCTCCGTCTGCCAGAGATTTGTCAAGCGAAATTGGGGTATTTACCGGCACACCCATAATGAGCTTCAAATATCCTTCTCTCTGTTCGATCCCGATTTCTAGGTTTTCCAACTCACTTTGAATTGCAGTCAGATTTACTTTCACACGATTCAGATCTACTTTTCTTGCCAGGTCATTCTCATATTGAGATTGAAGAATTTTCTCCAATCCTTCCAATTGATCAATATTTGCAAGCAGGTTATCTTTCTGAAGTTCCAACTGAACGGTTGCCAGGTAATTCATCGAAATATCATGAATCACATCTTCCTCGGTTTGCTGCGCCAAAAGGTGATAAAATTCCTCTCCGGTCCGGGCAGCTTTCAATCCGATCAGGTAAGAATTACTGAAAATCAACTGGTTGAATTGAAGTCCGGCTTTCATAGATTGAGGTACACCAAAGCTGACAACGTTCAAACTTCCTGGTTCACCTCCAAATATTCCTCCCGGAAGAGCCTGCGGATAGACACTGATGAAGTTGTTGTATTGGCCATAAGCGTTCAACTGGGGAAGGCCACTCCCACGAATTTCATCACGCTGGTATTTGGCTTTATCTTCATCGATGTAGGCTTTTTTCAGCGCTCGGCTATTTTCAAGACCGATCTGAAGGCTTTCTTTGAGCGTAAGTGTGTCCGGCAAATTGATTGGTTCAGAGGAGGTCTGAGCCATTACTCCCAATGGTCCCAACAGGAAGAGGGAATAAATCAGGTACTTTCTAAGCATGTGAGTTGGTATAGTTGTTTAATAGGTAATAGTTTGTTCTGTATTAAAAGAACTTAATAGTCAAATTTTTTTAACCGTGTTCTTTTTTGAATTTTTCGAATAGAAGGGGGATTTCTCTTTTGAAGAAAACGATGAAATCAGAAAAGTCCCGAAGACAGGTATTAAACTCCTTTTGCTTTTCTCCTCGCTCTTTTATCACCTCATCGATAAACTCTTTAATCTTGGCAATCTCAACCAGATCTCTTTCAAAGTCTTCTCTCCAGTTTTGAATTCTGAGTTTGAAATAGCGTTTACGATCTCCAGGCCTAGTATGGTAGACGATCCTGTCTTTTGCCTGCAAAAAATTCAGTGCATTACTCACAGCGCTTTTACTTACTCCAAGCGTCTCTACGATTTCTTCGAAAGTAACTTCAGCTTCTTCATGTACGAGCATCAATCCCAAGATCCGGCCAACCAAAGGTTGCATTCCTTTATGCTCATGAAAGACACCGATTCTTTCGATCAATTCTCTCTGTTTTTCACTTAGGTTCATGTTTTAGCTTTTGGTATAGTCTTTCAACTGCGCAAAAGTAAAAAAGGTTTTGTTGGTTCTGTAAAAAAAGAACCAAATAATTTTTGTTGGATTTTTAAATCAACCTAAGTGCCTCATTTCCTACTGAAAATCCTAAAAAACGTTTTCTTCAATTAAAAGAAAACTAGCCCCAGAAAGAAAAAAAAGGAATTTTAACAGCCCGGAAACCATTACCTTCTTATTCTTGGTTTAAACTCAGATTCCAATTCTTTAAAATGCCAAATTCAACTATCCTGATTAAAAACATGGTTTGTCCTCGCTGCGTCGAGGCGGTGAAAGATTCATTGCTGGATTTGAATATCGGGTTTTCAGGAATTGAATTGGGAAAAGTAACCCTAACTCAGGAATTGGCCGAAGACCAGAAATTAACCCTTTCGGCTGCGCTTGAATCCAAAGGTTTCGAACTTCTGGAATCCGGAAAATCAGCCTTGATCTCCCAAATCAAATCCCTGATCATTGCTCAAATTCATCATTCGGAGGAGCCAATGAGCGAGAATTTCTCTTCTTTCCTAGCGGAAAAGCTTGAGCATGAATATACTTCCCTGAGCAGGCTTTTTTCGCAAGTCGAAGGAATCACAATAGAAAAATTCATCACCCGTCAAAAAGTCGAACGCGTAAAGGAATTCCTTTTTTACGATCAACTCAGCCTTTCTGAGATTGCTTTCAAACTCGGCTACAGCAGCGCTGCCTATCTCTCATCCCAATTCAAAAAAGAAACTGGAATGACTCCGACAGAATTTAAGCAAGACAGATCGTCTGAAAGAAAAAGCCTGGATCAGGTTTGAAGTTTTCTTTCACCGCAATGGCGCAAAGAGCTTTTTGTTACACCGAGTTGCACGGAGGAAGGCACGGAGTCACACAGAGTTTTTTTTAAGTACCGGTAGCTTTAAATCTTATGGTCATATTCTGCGACTCTGCGCCTTGGCGGGAGCTTTGAATCGTAGCGAAGTTGCAACGCAACGAGCAAAGTTCTTTGTGAACTTTGTCCCTTTTGTGGTTTATTTTTTTTTACCACAAAGCAACAATAGAAATGAGGGAATCACTTTAAATCAAGTGGTTTTTCTCTGCTCCTTTGCGCCTTGGCGGGAGCTTTTCATCTTTTTCTGATTTGAATAATCACTCGCTGATAACTGGTAAGAGCAGGACTTCCAGAATCTGTAGCAGCTACAACCAGATGGATTAATTGACCTTCCAAGGAATTTTCCGGAATCGTCAACTCAGTTTTAAGTCCTGTGGTTTGGGAAAATCCCACTTTTTCCGGAAAACTGATAACAGGAAGTTGGAACCATTCGACTATCATTTCATCGCCATCCGGATCCGAAGCCATTGCATGTATTTTCACTTTTTGACCAGGAGAAGCCATCAAGGTCATTGGACCCTCGACCTGCAACTTTGGATGATGGTTAGCTTCTTTGAAATTTTCAGTCACAGACCATTGCAGTCTGGCTGCAAAATCTCTTTGCGCAAAAGGGAAAAAGTTGGGAAACTCCTGGTTGGTCGCGTTTTGGGTATTGCTTTGCGCAGCAAGTCTATCCGCCATATCTTCTGCAGATCCTTCTGAGGACATTCCAAATACAGTAGCCTGATTGTTGGTTTCAATTTCCCTTCCACCCCATCCTCCGAAGTAGCCTTTTTCAAAAGCCCGAAGTCCATTACCGAGCATATTCATAAAAGTATGGTTATCGCCTTCTCCAAGCCATGATCCTTTTTCCTGAACTGGCATCCAAACGAAATACCCCATTTCTTTCAGTTGCTCATTAGTATAACCTGAAATACCAAAGTAATCCACCTTATCATCCTTGACCATCTGCTTGCCATCACCCCAAACCCGATAGAGTTCTCCCAATGGGCCTCGATCGGAGACATTTTCCTTCATCCAAGCTGAAGTCAAATATTGAGCATTTTCGGGTGTGGCTCTGATCTGAGCCCCATATCCATAGCTGGGGCCTTGACGAAACTGCCTTGTCTCAATGTCAGGCCAGTTGGGTCGGATATAAGAAGCAAACGTATCATCCTGATCACCTGACGGTAGAAGAATTACTTTCCGAGAAACCTTATCCTTGATTTCCGGCCATTTTTCAGTGAATTCAAAGTCATCTTTTATAGACTTCAAAGCTCTCGCTATCGTACTTCCTCCACCCCAGGCGGTAATAAAAAGCGGACCCGGTTTATCATCCAAGATTAGTTCCTCTATTAATTCTGATCCCGGAGTCTCTTTGCTGAAATCCCCGTCAAACTCAATATTGCCATACCTGATTTTAGAGATTAAATGATCCGGGCTGGGATAATTGGTATTGTGGATTTTTAGATTTGGATACACTTTTTCATACGCCTCTACTATCTCGTGGATAAAACGCTCGTCCTCACCCCATCTCCAGGATTCACACGGACAGGCATTCATCCCAAATCGATCATACTCTCTGCCTGGTACAAACCATTTGGTTCCTTGGCCGTCTCCTTTCCAGTGAAACTGGCTGCTTGCATAAATCAATCCCTCTATTTCCAAATCAGAACTATACATCAGCAATCGAATCAATGAATTGTTGTCATCCAATTCAGGATCAGCGGTGATAATAATTCTGGGACGAGCGAGATTTGATGTCGTTTGTGAAAAAACAAATTCAGGTGCCAGACAAATAAGGATTGTAAGCAATAAAAACTTGAGCAGAGCTTTTTTGTCAAAAACAGATTGATATGAAATCATAGGTTCATCAGGTTTATCGGTTTTAAGATATCGCGGGTATCTATTAACTCCTAATGAAACAATAGAATTGGTAAAAGAATATGATTAATGTGTTGATCAGTATTTCAATCATGTGACTATTTATTTTTTTTACCACAAAGCAAGAAAACAATTGAAAAGAGGTAATCACTTTAGATCAAGTAGTTTTTCTCTACACCTTCGCGCCTTGGCGGGAGCTTAAAATTGTCGCAACCATTACCCGATTCTAGCTAGTCCAGCTTCAGGAGAAACAGGACAACTATTCTCTGCGCGCTCTTCGGCTCTGCGGTGAAAAAATTGGTCTAAAGAAAAGCGACAGCCTAAATGGCCATCGCTTTGTGGATAATTTATCCTATAAAATAAACCCTCTTCTACATTTTCAATTCCTTCATTTCCAGCAATTGAGGCTGGAAAGGCTGATCGTACAATCTTTTTCCGGTTGCCTTGTAAAGTGAATTTGCCAAAGCCGCAAAAACCGGCGGGAATAATGGCTCACCTAGTCCGGTTGGATCGATGTCATTTTTCACAAAGTGAACCTCAATCGCTCTTGGAGCTTCTTTCTGACGGATCATACGATAGGTATCAAAGTTGGTGTTGGACGGCACACCGTTTTCAAAAGCCATTTCACCAAAGAAAGCATTCCCTATTCCATCCACAATCGCTCCTTCGCCCATATTTGCAGCGGCATCCGGATTGATTACAATCCCGCAATCCACTGCAGCATAGACTTTTTGAACGGTCGGCTGATTGTCTTTCATCTCAATATCAAGCACTTCAGCCACGTAGGAATTGTGACAGAAATAAGCAGATACTCCTCGATGAACATTGGCTTGTGGTGAGTTCCAATTTGATTTTTCTCTCACCAATTCCAATACGCCGGCATAGCGCTTGGCCTCATAATCGTTTCTTTCTCCTACAGGATTGGTTTCTGCTCGCTTGAGTAATTCCAGTCGGAAGTCAATCGGATCTTTGCCCATAGTTTCAGCCAATTCATCCAGAAAGCTTTGCTCGGCACCTGCTATAAAGTTTGATCCTGGCGCACGAAATGCACCGACCGTGATATTGGAAGAGATGTTCCAGGTTTCTGCCATGTAATTGTCTATCGACCCTGCAGGGAATCGATTGGCATGAAGTGGGGATTCGGGAACACCTCCTGCTTTCACATGGAATGCAAGCAAGTTATTGTTTTCATCCAAAGCCGCCCGATAGGTAGCCGAATAGGTGGGGCGATAGATGCCATACGTCATTTCGTCTTCTCGAGTGTAGACCATCTTAACCGGGGCAGCGATCTTTTGAGAAATGACAGCGGCTTCCAATAAATGATGACCATAGGCTCTTAAACCAAATCCTCCGCCCATTCGGGCTAAGTTGATGGTAATGTTTTCTTTGGGTATCCCCAATCTATCAGCAAGGGCTGCACTTAAAGGCTCCGGCCATTGGGTAGGGCCATAAAGTTCAGCCTTATCAGCAGTGACATGTGCAAAGAAATTGGCAGGTTCCATCGTGTTGTGTGCAAGGAAAGGAGCGGTGTAAGTTCTTTCCAAAACTTTCGCAGCCTTTTTAAATGCTCCTTCAGGATCACCATCCCTACGGACTACTCTTCCGGGCTTTTGAATAAAATCCGCCATTTGCTCTCTGTGAACAGCTGAACTTTCCAGCCCACCAGGTACTTTGACTTGGGATGGGTCACCTCCTCCGAAACCCCTCATTGAAAAGCTCGATTCAGGTGCGTCCTCCCAATCGACTTGTACAGCTTTTTTTGCCTGAAATACTTCCCAGGTAGAATTTCCTATGACAACCAGAAGTTCGGGGTAAGTGGCAACATCAAAGAAGCTTCTGACATAGGTATCATTGAAAATGTTGATCGTAAAAACCTCCTGAATTCCCGGCATTGCCAGAGCGGAAGAAGCATCAAAAGACTTTAATTTCATCCCAAATGCCGGAGGATGGATGATGGCGGCATATTTCATGCCTTCTGTTTTGTAATCAATACCGAAAAGTGGCTTACCCGTGATGATCTTTTCCAAGTCCACATTTCCTTTGGAAGTTCCGATGATTTTGAAATCTTTGATTTCTTTCAGTTTCACCTCTTCCGGCACAGGCAGGGTTGCGGCCAAAGATGCCATTTCACCATAGCCAGCTTTTTTGTTGCTGGATTTATGGTGGATTGTTCCTGCTTCGGTGGTGATTTCACTCGCTGGCACTTTCCAGGTTTGGGCAGCTGCATTGACAAGCATCATTCGGGCTGAGGCTCCGGCTGTCCGCAAAGGTTTCCATCCTTGGCGGATAGATTGGCTACCACCGGCAAACTGTCTTTGGAATCGTTGACCGGCAAAATTACCCTGTTCTACCATGACTTTATTCCAGTCCACATCCAATTCTTCTGCAAGGATCATCGGCATGGAGGTCTTCACATTCTGTCCAAACTCGGGGGAAGAACTATAAAGTGTCACTGCACCGTTTTCTCCGATTTTGATATAGTTATTGAGTTCAAACCATTCTTTTGGCATAGCCAAAGTTTCTTCTGGAGTAGGCTTACAACCTGCCAGCCAGCTAAAGCTGAGCATCATTCCACCACCGGCAAGTGCTGAGGCTTTGAGGAAAGATCTGCGGTCCATGTTCGTTGTTACTTTTGTCATTTTCCGGAGGGTTTAGAGTGATTGAGAGGCAGTCTTTACAGCAGCTTTTATCCGCAGATAAGTACCGCAACGGCAGATATTTCCGTTCATGGCGTTTTCTATTTCCTCATCGGAAGGCAAAGGATTTTCATTTAGCAAAGCTACTGCAGTCATGATCTGACCTGCCTGACAATATCCGCACTGAGGCACGTCGTGCTCCAACCATGCTTTTTGAACCGGATGATCTCCGTTTTCTGAAATACCTTCGATGGTGGTGATTTCTGCGTCGGCAGCAGCTGATACAGGGAGAGAGCATGAACGAACTGCAACTCCGTCCAGGTGAATCGTACAAGCACCACATTGAGCCACACCGCAGCCGTATTTGGTACCGACCAGATTTAGATGATCTCTCAAAACCCAAAGCATGGGTGTATTAGGATCTACATCAACAGACTGGTTTTTACTGTTGATTTTCAGGTTGATAATAGCCATAGTTTTGAATTTAGGTTTAAAGATAAAATTTTCAAAAACGGAAAACTTACGGAAATCAAACGGATTGCTATTGAATTCAATCAGATTCTGAATCTCCGTGTGGATTTTAATGGTTTGATCTAGGTATTCAATTGATTGATAAAAGGCTGAGAATAAAATCGTTTGCCGGTCGCCTTGAATAACGCATTGGCCAACGCGGCAAAAACTGGAGGATATCCGGGTTCACCCAGACCTGTGGGATCCAATTGATTTTCCACAAAATGGGTTTCAATTTCCTTAGGAGCCTCTTTCATCCGGATCATACGGTATTTGTCATAATTGCTTCTATCAGGAACACCCTGATTGAATTTCAATTCCCCAAACATGGCAGTCCCGATTCCGTCCACAACCGATCCTTCGCATAGGTTTTTGGCTGAATCCGGATTGATTACAAGTCCACAGTCCACGGCACTAAAGACTTTTTCTACTTGTACTTGCCCGTTTTCGATTTTCAGATCAAGTACTTGTGCTGCATAACTGTTGTGGCAGAAATAAGCTGCGAAACCGCGTGAAATTCCAGCTGGAGTTTGTCCCCAATTTGACTTGGATTTGACCAATTCCAGAACTCCGGCGTACCGATCCGGATCATAATCGTTGTTTTCACCGACCGGATTTTCTTTTGCTTTTTTCAAAAGTTCTAACCGGAATTCGATCGGATCTTTTCCAGCCGCCTCGGCCACTTCGTCCAAAAAGGACTGTTCCGCGGCAGCGATAAAGTTGGATCGTGGAGCCCGAAATGATCCGACCGTAATATTGGAAGAAACCGTCCACTCCTCAGCCAGGTAATTTTCAACTGCTCCAGCGGGAAAGCGATCGGCGTAAAGCGGAGGTTCGACCAATCCACCCGCATTGACATGAAACCCTATCAGATTGTTGTCTTTGTCCAAAGCAGCACGATAGGTTGCCTTATATGCAGGACGATAAATCCCTGCGGTCATATCATCTTCTCTTGAATAAATGAGTTTGACCGGAGCATTCATCTTTTGGGAAATAACAGCTGCCTCGATTAGCCAATGGGCATATGAACGCCGACCGTAGCCACCGCCAAGTCGGGTCATTTCAATGTTGATATTTTCGACAGGAATTCCCAAACGGGAGGAAAGTGCCTGTTCTGTCAGTTCCGGTTTCTGAAGCGGACCTGCACAATCGGCTTTGTTACCGTTTACATGGGCAAAGAAGTTCATCGGCTCCATGCAATTATGTGCCAGGAAAGGCCCATTATACGTTCTTTCAATCACTTTCGCAGCAGTAGAAAATGCCGCTTCCGGATTTCCGTCTTTCCTAACTGTTTTTGGTTTTTTAGCAGTTTCAGCCATTTTCACCAGATGATCAGAAGAATTCTCTAAGCCTCCGGGAATTATTCGACCTTCTTTTCTGCCGTTCCAGTCTCTTTTCTCTTCATAGGTGGTGAAAGGCTCCCACTCTACTTTCAAAGCTTTTTTTGCATTCATCACTTCCCATGTCGACTTGCCGACAATGGCAACCAAATCAGTAAAACTGGTGGTATCAAAAAATGTGCGTTCGTAGTCGTCCTGATGGGATTTGATCTGGAAGATATCCTGGATTCCGGGAAGACTTCGGGCTGCGGAATCATCAAAAGATTTCAATCGCATACCATGAGCCGGGGGATGGACAATCATCGCGATGAGCATTCCCGGCTTTTGATAGTCAATCCCAAACAAGGGTTTGCCGGTCACGATATTTTTAGCTTCCACATTCTTTTTGGAAGAACCGATAATCTTGAATTCGGAAATTTCTTTGAGTTGTACTTCCTCTGGCACGGTAAAAGTAGCAGCAAGAGATGCCATTTCACCAAAGTGAGCTTTCTTTCCGGTTGACTTGTGAATCAGGAACCCGGGTTCAGTGGTGATTTCAGAAGCGGGTACTTTCCAGGTTTGGGCTGCAGCATTGATCAATAGTTGGCGTGCGGTGGCTCCCGCTGTACGAAGGGCTTTCCACCCGCTTCGGATCGCCTGACTTCCTCCGATAAATTGACGGGTAAAATTATCTGTGTCCAAAGGCGCTTGCTCCACAATCACTTTGGTCCAGTCTGCATCGAGTTCCTCTGCTACTATCATTGGCATGGAAGTCTTTACATTTTGACCTCCTTCAGGATTGGGAGACATCAGGGTGATCAGCCCGTTTTCCCCTATTTTGATGTAACCATTTAGCCTAAACCATTCCTTTGGTAGACCCAGCGTTTCTTCTGAATTAGGTTTGCAACCAGCCAGCCAGTTGAAGCTCAAGATCATCCCTCCTCCTACGAGGGAGGAGACTTTCAGAAAAGATCTTCGGTTGAGTTTGGTGTTAAGGGTCGTCATGGGTTGCAAGGCTAAAACCTTATTTGAATCATAAGGCAGTGAATAATCAATCTACCTGATTGAAGTTATTACCTGATTTTAAGATGTTTAATTTAAATAAAATTCATTGCTGAAAACTTACACAATTCAAACACTTTCCAAATTCCTTGGTGAACAGGTAATCACTTCAGTTCTTTTTTCAGAAAATCCAGCACCTTTATTCTGATTTCTTCTACATCGAACATCGCCCCAAAATGCGGTGCACCAGGAACTACAATCATTTCATTTTGAACACCTTTGACGGTAAGCCAGGAACTCAACAAGTGAGATTGGCGGGGAGAGACCAGGTCATCTTTTTCCCCGTGAATGATCAGAAAAGGAGGATCATTTTCATCTACATAGCTCACTGGGCTGGCAGCCTTCGACAAATCCGGTCGGTCCAGTGGCGCAGCTCCGATCAATATTCCTTCCGGGGATTTGGGATCATTGGCACCTGGGAAAAGCGTCAAGTCAGCCGGTCCGTAAAAGTCCACCACCGCTTTGAAATCAAATGATTTGCTGGTGCCGGGCATGAAAAACGAATCCACCGAATTGTTTTTGGAGAGTCCCACCATCGAAGCCAGATGTCCTCCTGCGGAAAAACCCATCAAGGCAAAACGCTCTCTATCAAATCCAAATTCCTCCGCATGATCATACAGGTAAGAAATTGCTGCATTGCAGTCCAGCATCTGAGCCGGAAAAATCGCCTGCGTACTGAATCGATAATCAATAGATGCCAGCGCGTATCCTTGGTTGATGAGCTCGGAAATGGTCTGTTTCATATAACCCATGTCAGCATATTTATCATTGCTGAGCCAGCCGCCTCCATGAACCCAGATCACAAGGGGAACTTTGCCAGTAGCATTTGGAGGTAAATAAATATCCAATAGATGCTTTTTGAGAGTATCTCCATTGTACGGGATGTTGCCGTGAAGTTTGGTTCCTTCGGGAAAAAGGTTCATGACCCGATTGGTTTGGGAGAAGCCAGATAAGACCAAGCCCAATAGGAATATGAGGAGGATTGTTTTTTTCATTGCTAGATTTTATTGATCTACTAAAGCTGATTCAGGAGTTCGGACACCAAGAAGCTTGAAGTTCTCGATTTCTACCCGGATTTCTGTCAATTCAGCTTGGGTAAATTTCACATCCAGTGCGCCAAGGTTTTCTGCTAAATGTTGCTGAATGGTAGTTCCTGGAATAGGAACAATAAATGGTTTTTGAGCTAAGAGCCAAGCCAGTGAAAATTGAGCCATGGTGATTTCTTTTCGCTGCGACCAATCACGAACGATTCTCAAAAACGGCATATTCTGTTCAAATCCTTCGGCAGAAAAAAACGGAAGTTGGGAACGGCGGTCTTGGTCTGCAAACCGACTGTATTCATTGAATCTTCCTGTGAGAAAAGAGCGATGCGTTGGACCCCAGCATACGAAACCAACTCCTAATTCCTCGCAAGTATCGAGAATTTGGTTTTCAACAACCCGCTCTGCCATGTTATATTCCGACTGTAAGGCGGCTACAGGCAATACTGCATGTGCTTTTCGAAGTGTAATTTGAGAAACTTCAGAGAGTCCCCAATTTTTCACTTTTCCGGCATCCATCAGATCATTTACGGCTCCGGCCACATCCTCAACCGGAACATTTGGATCCATCCTATGCAAGTAATACAGATCAATAGCTTCAATGCGAAGCCGTTTCAGTGAACCTTCGACTACTTTTTTGATGGATTCGGGAGTGGTATTTCGTCCCATTCTTTGGCCGTTCTGAATTTCAAATCCGAATTTGGAGGCAATGGTAATCTGACCTTTGAAAGGTTCAAGTGCTTCTCCAACCAATTCTTCACTTCCATAGGGTCCGTAAACTTCCGCCGTATCAAAAAAGGTCACGCCACTTTCCACCGCTTTACGGATATGAGCGATCATTTCATCTTTGGGAGGTGTAGGATTATAAGTTCCTGCCACCATACTCATACATCCTAAACCTATTCCTGAAACTTCTAATGAACCGAGCTTTCGGGTAGGGAGTGCGAATTTGGGGGTGCTGCTTTTTTCTTGTGATTTATAGTTTTTGCTGGTTGAACCCATCAATACCGATGGAGCCATCACTAACCCTACTCCTGCCAAAGCTGCGTTTTTAAAAAAATCGCGTCGGTTGAATTCGTTTTCTTGCTTCATTTTTTATGTGTCTTGAGGGTACAATAATCCTTTTTTTAAATCCAATGCTTAGTGGAAATCTTTAACTTTTTACTTCCTGGTATCCAAGATTATTATGCATACTAAATCCCCCTTGATTGCAGCTTTGCCCGATTTTTAAACGCCTTTTCAATCACATTAAATCTTGCTTTTCGGTAATCTGGCTTAGCGACAACCTGACCATCCAATTCGACATCGAGTAGCTCTTCTTTTTGAGGGTCATAAAGGGGCCATGCAGGTAGATTCTCACCGTTTGGATTACCAGTTTTGGCGAAGTTTGCCCAATAGGTGTTCATGATCCTTGCTAGCTCCTTCTCTTCAGCTGACGCCTCAGCGGATGCTCCCCATCTGGCGTTGAGCGTATTGAACACAAAAAAAACTTCTGATCCATGCCCGGCACCATACGGAGACCGCTCCCTATTTGCGACCGGAACGTAACCGAATTGAAACATATAAACAGGCTGACGTTTGGCAACATAAGCTCTTGCCGTCATTCGCGCGGGTTCTCCCCAAACCCAATCGGTATTAAACTTGGTTTGAACCTCTGCAAATACTTTATCGCCCGCAGGATCAAAAGCCGCTTTAGCCTCACTCTCAAGATCGCCAAAAAGAGAAAATAGCTGTTCTTTTGAAGTGGCGGTGCTTACAAATGGCCCACCAATTTCAGCACTGGAATTTCCGATCATAAGTGGAACATTTGCTTGTCTGCCAGCATTGTAAGCGCTCTCTGCTGTTTCGACCACCAGCTTTCCATCTAAGATAGGTCCGGAATAGGTTCGATTGCCGAGGCTTTCTGCTTCTTGTCCACCATCCACAATTTGCGCCACAGGCAAGGCTCGAAGTTTGGCCAATGCTGCCTGATCGGTTCCTTCTATACTATGTCTTTTGGCAAAATTGATCCCAATGGTTTCTGCTGAAACTGTATAAAGAGCATCAGCATTTTCTTTGTTCATTGGCCTTCCGGTAAGAACACCGTCACGGCCACCACCTGATTCACTGATTGCTTTATGGAAAAGTCCTTTCGCGGCTGGTACTGATAAAAGCGAATGCACCGAAACCCCACCAGCAGAAAAACCGAAAATCGTCACGTTATCAGGATCGCCCCCAAAGGCAGAAATGTTTTCCTGAATCCACTTCAGAGCCGCGATCTGATCCATATAGGCGTAGCTGCCTTTGAATTCTTCAGGATGTTCTTCGCTCAAAGCAGGAAAAGCAAAATGACCGAGACGCCCAAGTCTGTAATTAATTGTCAACAGAACGACGCCTTGCTTTGCAAATGCATCTCCTGCTGAACCGGGACCGGATCCGCTACCTCCTGTAAAACCTCCTCCATGGATCCATACCATCACTGGCAATTTTGATTCTTTCGTAGCTGTAGCCGGTGTCCAGACATTCAAAAAAAGGCAGTCTTCTGACTGGATTGAGGTGGAACCCGGCCAAGCTCGCTGAGGACAATCAGCGCAATCTTTGGTTGCATCACGTACTTCTGTCCAAGGAGTCACCGGTTGCGGAGCTCTCCAACGATATTCACCCACTGGTGCAGCTGCATAGGGAATCCCCTTGAAACTGGAAACATTGGCCACCGTCAGACCTTGAACCATTCCGGATTTGGTCTGGACGGAAGGGCTTTGACCATAGGAAGCCAGGATGAAAAGGTATGAAAAACTAAAAATGAGGATTTTTTTCATGTGGGGTTTTGAGTTAATTCTTTGGTTTTGATAGTATCAGGTATCGATTAGATATCAAGTTTTATGTTAGCCAGCCACTTAATGATGGCGGGATCACGATGGTCGAAAAATGCACTTACTTTCTGATCAAGTGTTTGAATCATTTGCATGTCTTCTTCTGTAAGCTGGAAATCGAAAACATTGAAATTCTCCTCAATTCGTTCCTTTCGGACAGATTTTGGGATCGCTACAACTCCTTTTTGAATCAGCCATCGAAGGACTACTTGCGCGATTGATTTCCTGTACTTCTTTCCAACTGAACTCAAGAGTTCATTAGTAAACAACCCGTTCTTTCCTTCTGCAAATGGACCCCAGGATTCGATTTGAACTCCATTTTCTTTCAGAAATTTTTGAGTTTCAATTTGCTGTTGAAAGGGATGTGTTTCAATTTGATTGACAGCGGGAACAATCTCATTGAAACTAATCAAGTCCATCACCCGATCCGGTTGAAAATTGCTGACTCCGATTGCGCGGGTTTTTCCTTCTTTGTAAAGCTCTTCCATTGCTCTCCAGGATCCATGAACATCACCATAAGGCTGATGAATCAGGTAGAGATCCAGATAGTCCACATTCAGCCGCTTCAAAGATTTCTCAAATGCGTTTTTGGTTTTTTCATACCCTGTGTCCTGCATCCAGAGTTTGGTGGTCAGGAAAATCTCTTCCCGAGAAACCCCGCTTCTCAGAATAGCTTTTCCGACAGCTTCTTCATTTTGGTAAGAAGCGGCAGTATCTATAAGTCGGTAACCTGTTTGAATAGCATCGACAACGCTTTGCTCGCATTCGGCCGCTTCGTTGATCTGAAACACACCAAAACCCAAGATGGGCATTTCGACTCCGTTGTTCAGTATTACAGTTTGCATAGTATTTGGCTTAATTTTTTGTTTGCTGGAGAATGTTTATTTTCTCCAGCCATTTTCTCACTTCCTTTTGCACTTCAACTTCTTTTTCTCCATCCATTACAAAGAGAATCCCGTCACGCTCCACTCCTCCTTTGGTAGAAAATCCCTCCAGAATCTTACAGTTCGGGCAAAGTTCCGACACAGTATCAAAGCTGCTTCCGATCCCATACCCTGCATTTGTATTGAAAGGAATCACAGTTTTTCCACTGAGGCCATATTCATGAAGAAAGCTTTTCATCGGTGGAGGCAACTGCATTCCCCAAGTAGGGAAGCCAACAAAAACAACTTCATACTGATCCAGATTGGTGATTTTGGTTTTCAAAGGCGGGAGAAATCCTGTTTCATTTTCCTGAGCCACCTGAGCTACGATGGCTCGGTAGTTTTCAGGATAAGGGTTTTCAAGTTCCAACTCTACCAATGTTCCGCCTACACTTTCATGAATCATCTCCGCCACGGCTTTAGTGTTTTTGGTTCGGGTGAGATAAACGATAAGGATTTTTTTAGAAGCTACGTGAGTAATTTCCGAAGGATTCACGCTCTTGGTTTGGCAGGAGCTTGATAGGGAAACCAAAAGGAAAATGCTTAGGAGGAAAAATTTCATTTCTCACTTTTAATGATTTGCAATGATTCTTTTTCATTGCGCTGGCAACTTGAATTCTTTTCCAATTCATGTTTCTGCGCCAGCGCCGGGGAATTGTGTTTGATTCGAACCCAGGGGTTAAAACCCCTGGCTATCAACCTGTCACTCCTACGGAGTTTTTTATTGCCCTCCGGGTGTCATCAATTTTGTGAAAGAAAGCGAACCTAATTTCCAAGCTCCGTCCTTTTTGATATAGACTTCCGTAACCATAAAGGGATTGACGACTTCATTTCCGCCTACCTCGGCCACCAAGGTGATGCGGTTGAGCAGGATTGCAGTGTTTTCGATAATTTCCACCGATACTTCATGGATATCAGCTTTTTTGTACCAAATGCCGCCGCTTCGAATGATGTTCACTTCCTGTACTTTTCCCCAGGATCCACCCATGTGGACGAAGACGGATTGATCATCAAATAGCTCCGCAACTTTGTCTCCATCCTTATCTGCCATCCATTGCCATTTTTGTTTGGAGAGGTCAATAATTTCTTGTTCTGCTGCAGTGTTTTGTGCGAAAGTGAATTGCATCCCGAATAAGAGAAGCAGGAGTCCGAGGATAGTATTTTTCATGGTCTTTTGGTTTTAGTGAAATGCCCAACTGAGTGCCTTCCTGTCCGCAGACAGGTCTCGACTCAGTTGATTTTATATTTGTTCCGGTCAGTGAAGACACTGACCAGGGCGGTTTAATAAGGGATTGGAAATCCCCAGGATATGACCTCGGAATTACAAATTCCGAGGAGCGATGGATCCGACGAGCTATTACTTCTCAATCTCGTGTGTATCTCGCACACTGCTGAAAGTCAAGGCGAGTAGTTTCCAGGTCTTACCCTTTTTTTGATATACTTCGGTTACTGTAAACTCAGTCACCACATCGCTACCTCTTACATTGGCAGTAAGGGCAATTCGGTTCCAAACGATAGCGGTCTTTCCGACGAGTTCAACAGCTGTATCTTTCACATCTGCTTTCTTATACCAAATGCTACCCGTTTCGATTATTTCGAGTTCACGAGCAGTTGTCCAGGTTCCGCTCATGTGGACAAATTTGGCTTGTGGGTGAAAAAGCGGAGTGAGTTTGGCGATGTCCTTATCCGCCATCCACTGCCATTTGTCCATGGAAAGCTGGATGATTTCCTGCTCGGTAGTTGAAGTCTGTGCTAAAGTCCAAGAGGTCGTTACGATCAGAAGGGTGAATACAAAGAGTAATTTTTTCATTTTTTGAGTTTTGGGAGTTTACTTCCATTTTACTTTTCAAATGTATAATCCATTCAAAACAAATCTCTTACCTGTATTACAGGATTACTTACCAGTATTACGGATTAATCCCAAACCGATTTCTTATCCAAGTGTCAATCTTTACTTTTGATAAAAATGAAGTGATATGAGCGATGTGATAGATTTATTTACCGTCAACGATTACTGTTCACCTCTTAAATTATCCAATTTACATCCGCTGGTGAGTGTAGTGGACTTATCAAAGGGTGAGTGGCCAAAGGAAAACGGTGGTGCAAAGGCTGTACGATATCATTTTTTTGCCGTATTTCTGAAGCAAGGCGCGAGTTGTACCATTAAGTATGGGCGTCAGAATTATGATTTTCAGGAAGGCACGCTTGTCTTTGTTGGCCCTGGTCAAGTCGTTACCATTTCAGATGTGGATCGCACCGAAAAATTTTCCGGTTATGCTTTGTTGTTTCATCCGGATTTTCTTCTTGGTACGAATCTGGGAAAAAGCATAGATGACTATTCCTTCTTTTCCTATGAGCTTTTCGAAGCCCTTCATTTATCACAAAAGGAGCGGCAGATTGTCTTGGACTGCTTTGATAAAATCGAATATGAACTTTCAGAACGGATAGATAAACACAGCAAAACTGTCATCGTGTCCAATATTGAGCTGTTTTTAAATTATTGCAAGCGCTTTTATGACCGTCAATTCATCACCCGTGATACCGTTAATCTTGGCGTAATCGAGCGGTTTGAATCTTCCCTGAAAACCTACCTCAAATCTGATAAGGCAAAGGAATTGGGAATTCCATTAGTAAGTCATTTTGCTGAAGAGTTGAATCTTTCTTCGAATTATTTTGGTGATTTGGTAAAAAAGGAAACCGGAAAATCCGCCCAGGAATTTATCCAACTTAAGCTAATCGATGTGGCTAAGGAACGGATTCATGATCCTGAACTCTCCCTCAGCGAAATTGCCTACGGCTTGGGCTTCAAATACCCCCAGCATTTCACGCGAATGTTTAAGCAACAAGTGGGGATATCGCCGAAGGAATACCGGGAGTCGGTGAATTGAAGTACAATATGTTCCTGATCCAATTTCCGATTGATGCCCCTCAAGAGTTCGAAAGAACTCTTGAGGGGCATTTAGGATGGATTAGTGTTCAGGATATCCTAAACTTTACAGCATGTTTAATTCACCTCCTCGACCTCTCTCCACACAAAATTGGAGGTTCGGTGCTTGATAAGCCATTGGCCATTCTCTTTGATAAACTCATCCTTGTAAATGGTGTAAAGTGTGGTTTTCATGGTTTTACCCTCTTGCTCTCCGACGAGGATAACATGGCAATAAGAGGTTGCAGATGCTTTGTCTCCCTGCAAATCGATAGTCTGTTGACCGTTGTGATGATAGACAGTATGGAATCCGGACAAAAAACCGGAAAATACCTCTTTCAATTGCTGACGGCCTACCAACTTCGACGATTGATTGCCATTGGAAATTGATTCCACGACTCCGTCTTCAGTGAAGAGAAGAACCTGCTCGTCGATTTCTTTGGTGTCTGCCAGATTTGAGAAGCGGTCCACAACATATTTAATGGCCATTTTGTCCTCGATTTCAGCAAGGCGTTTTTCAAGTGATTTTTCCATGGTTTGTGCATTTAAATTGTTGACTGCAAAGAGCAAAGCGAATAATGTGATTAGTTTTTTCATTTCAATTAGAGTTTAATTTTTTGGTAAAGGTGTTTTTCCATTGGTTCCTTTTGCAGAAGTACCCAAGCTGGTACCGATGTCATGTGCTTCTTTTAATTGTGCAGTTGCACGATCTCCAAAGACTCCAATGGATGCAAACCCATTTTCCAGTTCATTCAAATCCGCAGCCGAAAGTTTTACGTTGGCAGCTCCTATATTTTCCTGCAAGTGAGGAATGAGCCGTGTACCAGGTATCGGAACAATGATTGGTTTTTTGGCAAGTAGCCAAGCTAAAGCTATTTGTCCCGGACTGGCCTGATACCGTTCACCTACCAATTGAAGTAGGTCAATGATCGTACGGTTTTTAATCAGAGCCTCCTCAGTGAACCTTGGGAAATTGAGTGATTTTCGAATGTCGCTTGCAGCAAAATTGTAAGATGGATTGACTTTTCCAGTCAGATATCCCATTCCCAAAGGGCTCCAGGGAACGAATCCAATGCCTAATTCCTCACAAGTCGGAATCACTTCCGCCTCCGGGTCTCGGGTCCAAAAGGAATATTCATTTTGGACAGCTGTGACAGGATGCTCAGCATGTGCCCTTCTGATTGTAGCTTCCCCTGCTTCAGAAAGCCCATAATGACAGATTTTTCCTGCTTGGATTAATTCTGCCATCGCTCCGGCTACGTCTTCAATGGGGACGGTTGGATCAACCCGATGTTGATATAGTAAATCGATGTGGTCAGTTTGCAGTCTCTTCAACATATAATCAACCGCCTGTTTGATATGGCTGGGATTGCTGGTTAGTCCGCCTTTCATTTGGCCAGTTTCGAAGTCGATGTTGAAACCGATCTTAGAAGCAATCACTACTTCATTCCGATGGGACTTTAAGGCTTCACCAACAATCATTTCACTTGTATGTGGACCATATATTTCTGCTGTATCGAAAAATCTATGACCAGCATCATAGGCACTTTGAATCAATTTGATCGAATCCGCCTTATTGGGTGGATTGCCATAAGCCCAGGCAATGTTCATGCAACCAAAGCCAATTTCGCTCACCTCAAGTGACCCCAATCGTCTTTTTTCTAAGGAGAATTCCTGTTCTTTCTTTGTTTTATTTAAGTTACTACTTCCCCCGGATTTTGTCTGAGCAAAAAAACTGGAAGCGGCAAGTAGTGAGCCAGAGCTAAAAGCCAAGAGTGCTGCCTGGGTGGATTTGGATAGAAAATCCCTACGATCCAAAAGGTGTTTTTGTGATTCCATATGGTTGATGTCTTTTGATATTCAACTTATTGACACAAAGCTAGCTACCTCCCTATCCAATTTTCTGACATATATTTCGGTAATGTTTTCACAAATGGCGGTAGTTTCCATTAAAATGATCTCAATCTACCAAAAGACTTACTTTTTGGAATGGAGTTCTGTCACATATCGTATATTTTGGAGATTAATTAGATAGATTGATGAAGTATGGATGACAAGGATATTTTGGTGGCAGAAGAATTGGGTAAAGGTCTTAAGCTGAGTGATTTTGCCCGGGACTATTTCATTCACATTCTTTGCCATGATGGATTGGGTCAATTCCAATTGGAAGGCAAAATGTATCAAATTCGAAAAAATGATTTGGTCATTTGGCTTCCTTCCTGTCAGGTCGATGGCGTGATGTTTTCTCCGGATTTTAAAGCGACTTACTTTTTTGTGTCTTACGAATTGATGAGCAAAAACAATCCGGATATCAGCTGGGGTATTAAAGGCTATTTGTTTTCAAAGGAAAATCCAGTAATGGGTTTGAATGAGTTGACATCCGAAAAATGCCACAGAAATTTCAGTTCAATCAAAGAAAAGTTTGAAGACCGGACACACCGTTTTAGATCTGAAATTGTAAATCTACAGTTACAGATTTTTGTGATGGAAATGTGGAACATCTTTGCTGACCAAATGGAACAGAGATTCCACAGCAACGAAAAAGGATCCTTGTTTGAGCGATTCTTACAATTGGTTAATGAACATTGTTTTGAGCATAGAGAAGTGGAGTTTTACAGTGGTTTGTTAGCTATTACTCCCAAGTATTTGACGGAAGTTTGCAAGAAATCCAGTGGAAAAACAGCTTCCGAATGGATCCAAAACTATACAGTCCAAAGGCTTATACTCCTTTTAAAGAATCTAAACTTGACCTTCACTGATATCGCAGACACGTTGCACTTTTCCAGTCAATCTTTCTTCAGCAGGTATGTCAAAAAATCTTTGGGTATTTCACCTTCAGAATATAGGCAGAGGATGGTTGGGTAAAGAGATCATTGAGAATTGAAATCCGATGATGAAGAAAACAAATTCCCCCAATCCACCTCCCCTGTTTTTGGCAACACATCTTTGTTAGATTAAAATCAAACAGGCCAAAAACCCGAAATCATTGTCCAACATTTTAATCCAGGGGTTGAAACCCCTGGCTACCAATCTTATGTCCCGATGGGACATCTCTCGGCCTGACTCGTCCTAAATATTCTCCGTGTAACTCCGTGCCTACTCTGTGTATCTCCGTGTCATTTTTTTAAAATCCCCAATCCACACCCCCTGTTTTTGGCGACACATTTTTGATAGATTAAAATCAAACCGGCCAAAAACCAAAATCATTGTCCAACATTTTAATCCATGGGTTCTACCCATGGCTATTACAAAGCGCTCCTTCAGAGCTTTTATCAAATATTCTCTGTGTATCTCCCCGCCGCGGCGGGCAAGCTGTGTAACTTTTTTCTCCTGCTGGCGCACGCGTGTCGCGTGTGACAGAAATTTCCGCCTCCCTTCCCAATTCCCCTTTCGGAATCCACCTTTACTTATATCTTTAAGGATTCACTTTTTATAAAATTAATTAATGGCTCTTAGCTGGAACGAAATCAAGGATCGCGCCTTGCGATTTACCAAAGAATGGGAAGGGGAATCCCGTGAAAGAGCAGAAAAGGATAGTTTTTGGAATGACTTCTTCAATGTCTTTGGAATATCAAGACGAAGACTTGCCACATTCGAAGAGCCTGTCAAAAAGCTGAACAAACATCAGGGATTTATTGATCTATTCTGGAAAGGAACCCTGCTCGTGGAGCATAAGTCCAAAGGTAAAAGTCTGGATGGAGCGTTTGAACAGGCTTCCGATTATTTCCATGGGATCAAGGATTATGAACTTCCCAAATATGTCTTGGTTTCTGACTTCGAAAACTTCCGACTCTATGATCTGGAAGAAAAGACTGAACATAACTTCAGCCTGGCTGAATTTCACAAAAACATCAAGCTATTTGGATTTATCGCAGGATATCAAAAGCGGACTTTCAAAGATGAGGATGAAGTAAATATCGCCGCTGCCGAACTCATGGGTAAGCTCCATGATCAGCTCGAGGATAGCGGATATACCGGACATGATCTGGAAGTGTACTTGGTTCGATTGCTTTTTTGCCTTTTTGCGGATGACACAGGCATATTTGAAAAGGATACTTTCAAGGAATTTATTGATGTCAAGACTTCTGAGGATGGCTCCAACCTCGGTGCCATGCTCGCTCAGTTTTTCCAGGTCTTAAATACTCCGCGGGAGAAGCGGATGAATAGTCTCGATGAACATCTAGCCGCGTTTCCTTATGTGAATGGGAAACTGTTTGAAGAGTTTCTGATGATTCCATCCTTCAACACCAAGATGCGGGAGAATCTTATTCTTTGTGGCTCACTCAACTGGGGTAAAATATCGCCTGCCATCTTCGGATCTATGTTCCAATCCGTGATGGATCCCAAAGAGCGACGAAATTTGGGTGCCCATTACACTTCTGAGAAAAACATACAGAAGCTAATCAAGCCCTTATTTCTGGATGAACTATGGGAGGATTATCATAAGATCAAGGGGAATAAAAAGCAACTGCTGGAATTCCATGTGAAGCTAGGCAAGCTGAAATTCCTGGACCCGGCCTGTGGATGCGGGAACTTCCTGATCATCACCTATCGTGAGATGCGCTTGCTGGAAATCGAGGTAATCAAAACCCTCTTTCGATTTGAAGGAATCAAATTTGGCGAGGGAGGCTATGCTCAGGTTCCCGTGCATCAATTCCTCAAAGTAGATGTGGATCAGTTTTATGGGATCGAGTACGATGAGTTTCCAGCCAAAATCGCTGAGGTGGCCATGTGGCTGATGGATCATCAGATGAACCTGCGTATATCCGAGGAATTTGGTCTGTACTATGCCCGACTGCCATTAAAGAAATCCGCCAAAATCGTCCATGGAAATGCTCTAAGAATTAATTGGGAAGAGGTAGTGCCAAAGGATGAGTTAAATTATATTTTGGGGAATCCACCGTTTATTGGAAAGCATCTTTTTACAATCGATCAGCAAAGTGATATGGCTTTAACTATGAAGGATATTCCAAGCGGTGGATTACTTGATTATGTTGCTGGATGGTATGTATTAGCATCAAAATATGCAAAAGGGACAAACCTGAAGGTTGGATTTGTTTCGACTAATTCAATTTTACAGGGTGAGCAGGCAGGTATTTTATGGAATCCTCTTTTTAAAAACTTTGGTATAAAAATTCATTTTGCTCACAGAACATTTACTTGGAATAATGAAGCTAAAGGAAATGCTGCTGTAAAAGTTATAATTATTGGCTTTGCTTGTTTTGATGTAAGTAACAAGCTGATTTTTGAATATTCTGGATCTAGCGAATTTCTAGGTTCTAGAAAAGTAAAAAATATTAATCCTTATTTAATTGAAGGGCAAGATTTTGCTATTTCCCCTTCAGGAAAACCAATTTGCTTTGTTCCTAAAATCATTAATGGCAGCAAACCTGTAGATGGAGGAAATCTTATTTTATCAGAAGAACAAAAGGAAGAATTCATTCAAAGAGAACCATTATCCAGAAAATACATCAAGCAGTTTTCAGGGGCGGAAGATTACATTAAAGGGAAAACTCGGTATTGCCTTTGGTTAAAAGATATCACTCCTGCAGAATTAAAATTGATGCCTTTAGTGATGAATAGAGTACAAATGGTAAGAGAATTTAGATTGAAAAGTCCAAAGGAATACACCAGAAAAAAAGCTGACTATCCAATGCTTTTTGAACAAATTAGACAACCACAAAGTGATTTTATTTTAATCCCAAGAGTATCATCCGAAAACAGGAAGTATATCCCCTTAGGTTTTTTATCAAAAGAAATAATTGTTTCTGATACAGCTACATTCGTTCCAGATGCCAGCTTTTTCCATTTTGGAGTTTTAACCTCCGAAATGCATATGGCTTGGGTTAGAGTAGTTTGCGGTAGATTAAAAAGTGATTTTAGATATTCGAATGATATTGTCTACAACAACTTCCCTTGGCCGAAAAACCCATCCGAAAAGAACAAGAAGATGGTGGAGGAAAAAGCACAGAAGGTATTGGATGTAAGATTGAAATATCCTGAGAGTAGTCTGGCAGATCTTTATGATCCCTTGTTGATGCCACCCGATTTGGTCAAAGCACATAATGAGTTGGACCGAGCAGTAGATCAGTGCTACCGACCACAAGCCTTCACCACAGAAATGGCTCGAATAGAATATCTTTTTGAATTGTATGAGGAGTATTTGACCCCGCTTTTGGGGAAGGTGAAAAAGGGGAAGAAATGAAGGCAACCAGCCTTTATCTTTAGAATGAGATATGATTAATAGGTCAATATCAGCTAGAACTCATAAAAAAAACCAAGTGAAAAACCACTACATAAAACTTACCCCATGTCGAAAATGATAGGACTTATATTAATAGGCATTGGAGTGAGTTTTGTTTTAGGTGGTATTTGGGTGCTGACCCAAACACCTGAATATAAAAAGCCTGAAGTCGCACAGGTACTTGAAAATCCTTATTCAAAGCAAGCTGCTTTTGATTCGCTTTCACTTGTGATATCTACAGCCATGATTGATGGAGTGATTAGCCCAAATGAAGAAAAAAGTATTCGCGAGTATGCAAGCCAAGCCGGAGAAAATCCGGATTTAATTCTTCGCCAAATCAAACAGGACTTGGCAGATTCTACCGAAGAATCCGAAACTGAGTTGATCGATAAAAATCAAAAAGCCGGTTATGATTTTGAGAAGTACATCGTTGCCAAGTTTGATAAAAAGTACTTTACGATCCAGAATTGGGCGAGTGATAAGTATGTCGAGGGAAGATATGCGGAGGCTAACTTGCACCCCGATATTCATCTGACACTAAAATTGAATGGAGTTGGCTTTCCATTGGCAGTGGAATGCAAGTGGAGAAGCGAGCCTTCATCCAAGTTTGTGCGGTTTGCCAATCCGGATCAGTTGAAGAGATATCAGGAATTTGAGACCAAATCTGGAAATCCCGTCTTCATTGCCTTAGGCATCGGAGGCAAACCATCAGCACCCGAATCTCTTTATATAATCCCCATTCAGGTATTTCAAAATCCCGTGCAGCATCTTGATAATTTATCGAAGTACCGCAAGGATGTCGATAAGCTGTTTTTTTATGACTCAGAGAATCGGATTCTTAGGTAGTTGGAGTAGTTGGAGATAAGATTGAGATTTCCTCCAAACATTTTACTTTTCTAATAGCTCTAGTTCAACTCCTTCAGAGTTGTTGTCCCCATTTACACATTCTTTCCCCCCGGTTTTACCGGGGGCTATTGAAAAGTTTGACGGCTTCACCGTCTGATATCCCATGATGATTCGATTTCAAATAACAGACCCCAAAGGGGTCTAACCTCTCAATAGCCATGGGTGAAACCCATGGAAATCGTGAAACAACACCATCCTATTCCAAATGACCCTGACAGGGTCGAACATTCATTTCCTTTACCCCACCCAATATCTATAAAAGGGTACCCCGCTACTCTTTTTTGGTACCTCACTGGCATTTTTACCTACCTCACTACCCTATTTGAGTACACACTGCCTTCTGAAGGTAGTCCGTTGGATTATTTACCCAGTGAGTTGGGTTCGGAAGGTACCCGGTTGGATTTCAATTAACTTTGAATAGAAACTATTTCTACTCTGCCTTTTAATTTTTCAGAGTTTGCGATCTTAACTTTAACGAAACTTCATAAATATGAAAATCTTCAATCAAACTCCTGTGCTGAATTTGGGAAAAGCCAACTTGCTGACTTTGGTCATTACCTTTTTTACACTTTCATTTAGTCCTAATGTGATGGCACAGGAAAAAATCCAAATGGTCAGATTGGCAATCATTAAAGTTGACCCGGTGCAATTGGATCAGTATAACACTGCACTCATAGAACAAATGACTACTGCTATTCGGGTGGAGCCGGGTGTTTTAACCTATTACGCAGTTGCCGACAAAACTGACCCCACACATATTACAATACTTGAGATTTACGCAGACACTGCCGCCTACCAAGCACACATTAAAACGCCGCATTTCCTGAAGTACAAAAAGACCGTTGAGAATATGGTTCTATCATTAGAGTTGGTGGATGTTAATCTAATCGCTGCTGCAAAAAAGCCTGGAATGTAGCCGGGAGTATCTTCTCTAGGAATTAGTTGAATACCGTAAAATGGTACAAGAAATCAATAAGAATGTCATCACCTGAAATCCTTTGATGAACAGACAAACAAAACAAGTATTCAGAATAGGACTGCTAATTGGAGGCATAATCTCCTTATATTTTGTACCATGGGTTTTGTTAAAAGCGTGGTTAATGCCGCTTCCGGATACTATTCAAGAGCAAGTAGGTGAATCTATTGAATATGGATTTGACGGGATGATTGTGTATATAGATCAAAAAGGTAAGGAACCGGAATTTCACGCAAGGGGATGGAAAAACAGGGAAAAGAAAATTCCTGCTGACCCACATGCATTATTTAAAATAGCAAGTATTGGAAAGTTATATGATGCTGTTTCTATCACGAAGCTAGTGAGTGACAAAAGAGTATACTTGGATAAAACACTGGCAGACTATTTTCCTGAATTGGTGGGAAGGATTGAACATGCAGAAAGAATAACTTTGAAAATGATGGTCCAACACCGGAGCGGCATTCCCAATTTAACTGATACGCCAAACTATTGGACAGACCCACCAAAAAGCAATAAAGAAGCGCTTGAACGGATACTTGATTTGCCGGCCGATTTTGAACCGGGCAAAAAATATGAATATTCAAATTCGAATTATTTATTGATTTCCGAACTCATCGAAAAGGTCGTGGGCTATCCCAAATTCCAATTCATCCAGGAAGAAATTCTATTCCCACTTGGATTGAAAAACACCTTCGGTTCGATTCCTGAGGTAAATCTGGAGGATGTGATGAGTGGCTATCACATGGGCGTGGACGAAGATCTCAAGACGGCTGATTATGGTTCCATGCTGGCAACAGCAGAGGATGTGGGTATTTTTATAAGGGCATTAAACGATGGATCATTATTGAAAAATGGGGAAAAGGAAATCTATGCTTCCATGTACGAGTATAATCATACAGGATTAATCGCTGGCTACCAAAGCATTGCTCACTATCACAAAGACATGGATGCTGTTGTTATTCAATTTACAAGTACGACTGACTTTGAAGGCTACAATTGGAATCTTTCAGAAATCTCATATAATCGCATAGTTAATATTCTAAGAAGTAAAAAAAGCTCATAAACGATTATATCTGAGTTTAAAGAAGTGTCAGATTGAACCAGCTTTCATCTCCCCTCACTTTTGATAAACCGATCAGTTAATGTAGTGCTTAATGAAGAAAGAAATCGGGATAGTGGAGAGCAATTGTAAAAGAAAACCCTAAAACGAAAAGCTAATTCAAATATGTCTGTTATTGTTTCTCAAGGCTTCCAAATAAGAATACTTTTCAAGAGAGATACTTAAACGCAAAATTTGCCTGATATTTAAAAAAATATAGAATGAAAAAAATTAAAATAAAGAATTGGGAAAAATATATTTTTGAATTTTTATCGATTTTTTTTGCGGTTATTTTAGCCTTTGCACTTAATAATTGGAATGATAACAGAAACAACCGAAATGCAGAAAACAAAATTCTCATTGAGATCAATAATGGACTTGAAAAAGATTTAAATGACATTCGTTTGAACCGAATGGGTCATGAAATAGGAATTAAATCTGTGATCTATTTTAGAGATTTGATTGCTAAAAAACCTGTTTCCCAAGATTCATTGATGTTTTACTATTTCAACCTTACAAGAGATTTTGTGTCTATTCAGAATATTTCAGGATATGAGACCTTAAAATCAAGAGGGCTTGAATTGATTGAAAATGATTCTTTGAGAACAAAAATCATCTCACTTTACGAATATGATTACAATGCTCTAAGAAAATTAGAAGAGGAATATTTTGAGTTACAATTCCAGGAAAATTATTTCAAAGAAATTAATTATTCAATTTCTAAAAACCTTGAATTCAATGAAGAAAAAGTAATTTTAGGAATTAAAATGCCTCTGCAAATAGATCCAATCCAAGAGAAAATCCTGTTGGTTTATTTATTTAAAATCCAAGCTAATAGAGATTTTATACTACAGTACTATTCTGAAGTAGAAAAGAAAATAGAACAACTAAGGAAAGAACTTAAAATTGAGATAGAACGGTAAATATATTTCAGATAAAATAAGAAACAATTGAACTTAAATGACAAATAAAAAATGACTGAAGAATCATCAAGCGATCCAATCAATGAGACTGACACGTTTATCCAAGCACAAACAGACATGTGTAAAGGGTATGCAAATGGTTCTATTGGCATACTTGTTTCGGGATTTATTTGGCTCATTTCTGCAACTGTAGCTTATCAATATTCTGCTACACAAGCTATTTGGACACTTTTGATTGGAGGAATGTTTATCCATCCGGTGGGTATACTTCTAAGCAAAATAATAGGACTAAGCGGCTCGCATACAAAGGGAAATCCATTGGGAAACCTGGCTATGGAAGGGACAATATTTATGATAATGTGTTTACCAATTGCTTTTGGACTTTCATTACAACATGCGGAATGGTTTTTTCAGGGTATGCTTCTGATTATTGGGGGAAGATATTTGACTTTCGCGTCGATATATGGCAATAGACTTTATTGGATTTTAGGAGCCGCTTTAGGCTTTGCAGCATACATGTTATTTTACTTTAAAGTAGAATCCTTTGGCTCTTTGTTAGCGGGTTCGCTTATTGAGATTTCATTTGGACTTATGATGTTTTTCTCTTTCCGAAGAGATAATCTAAAAGCTTAGAATGAACTTCATTAACTCCCGATTGAGCTTAGAATAGACGTTTGACTCAATGTAATCCAGAACAGCTGTCGGGAGTAATTCCATTTACCAAATAATTCAAACCCTCCCGAAATCACTTCGTGCATAGGGCCTGACGCATTGGAGTAGTTGTACCCATTTACAAATACTTTCAACCCTCGGTTTTATCGGGGGTTATTGAGAATTTTGACTTCTCCTGCTAAAAAAAAACTGCTGAACTTAATAAAGTCCAGCAGTTTGGGATTGATAAGCTTAAAGTAAATTATGGGATACTTTTGATTTGGTTGTGATCGGAAGATTACTTTCCTTTTTTGATCACCCAGATACAATCTTCCCCAGTCCAGGATTTGCCATCCATTGTGTCAAAAGTAAGAGCGACGGTAACTTGCTCTCCATCTGTAACTGCGCCCAGCGTGGCTACTATGGCCTGCGTATCAAATTTCAGATCCAGGTCCATAATCCCATCAAAATCTGTCGGATCACAATCACAAGCCTCTTCTTTTTCATAGAATCCACCAAGATCCGCAATGGAAGACAACTGGGGAGCTACCCCATTCAATCTTACAGTGGCCAGATCGATGTCATTCACATCCAAGTCCATGGATGCCAGGATTCCAACAGGAATTACTCCATTTGAATTGACATTAACCGGATTTTCGCAAGTATCAGGCTTCACGTCTACGGTAAATGGATTTTCTTCCTGAAACGAATAGCGGAATTGACCTATGGAAAACCCGCCAATCTGAGCATTTGTTTGGATCACGATATAGTCAAAACTTGCATCCGTATTTGCAGCAAACAGCCTAGCTTGTCCAACCCCAGGAGGGATAACGGCAGCGGGTGATCTTGTAATAGAACCAACCAAATTACCTTCACTATAAAACTCAACAGTAAATTCAACTACACCATAAAAATTTGGTTGTAATTCAAAACCGAAAGTGGTTACAGGTGCTGAAAGAGAAATAGCAACAGAATTTTGACCATTTGAAAATAGCATATGGGGATTAGGACCTTCAACAGCGGGAGGTGTTCCATAATTACCCGCCCATCCGCAAACATCTGCTTGCATTTTCAACATGTTTGCACTAAAATTCAGTGTTAAATCACCGTCGGCAACACTATTTAATGTTGTTCCACATGTAATCCCTGAAATATCTATAAGGGTAGTTTCGGTGGTATACTCTCCCGAAACATCGTCAATTGGCGTAAACGAGGCCAAAATCATAGCATTTTCAGAGTTTCCTTTTGGAACCTCAGAAGGGATTTGAATAACATCCTTTACATTGAATCCAGCTGGTGTTGAATTAGCTATTTCTGCTTCCAGATTTAACTGGTCTGGTTTTTCATTTTCTGTACAGGAATACAGAATTGCCGCTAAGGCAAGGATTGCTGTTAATTTTTTCATGATTTTAAAAGTTTTTGGTTAAAAATTGAGTTAGGTAAAACACTGCTGCCTAAAAGATTCATTAAAAATTTGCAAAATTTCTCAAAAAGTATCCCACTTCTTTAAGCTCAATTTCATTGAGGCGATAAACCCTATATTCAATGAATTTTATTCAAACAGTAATTGAATTTAGAACTTGATTTGATTAATAAAAAATATTATTTGGTTAGTTATAACTTGAAAATCAATTATTTATACTAAAAGTAGTGTGATGTTTGACTCTGAGGTACTCCCGTGCTGTTTTAAGAACAACTTACAACCTTTTTATTTTTTGGAATCCCGTAAAGAACAGATTAACATCACTTTTCGAAATTTACAATTTCAAAGCCTAACAAAAAAACTTATTACTGCCTTTGAAAGGTTTACCGTAGCTACATCAAAACAAAAATGCCGAAGAAGATCTTTTTGAATCTAGTTCGGCATTCAGAAATTTTAAGGAGGATTCTACTTCTTGAGCTTGACCTTCTTTTCTAAAGCAAGTTTACTTTTTTCAGCCTTCTTAGCTTCCAAGGCAACTTTCTTCTCCTGTTTCTTTACTTCTTTCTCAAGCTGACTTGAAAATTTCTTGGACACTTTGTCAACCATCTTCTCTGTCTTTTTTGATGGTTTTGTGATTTTCAGCTTTTCCAGAGCGCTACCCATTGCTTCTTCAACCGTATGGGCGATCTCATTCTTTTTCAATTTTTTCATAGAGACCATTTTAAGTTCTGTTTTGATTGGAGTTAAAAGTACAAGATCTTATCAAAATGATCCCAACATTCAATGTTATCATTTTGGATGGTAGTATTTCGATTTTGGAGCCTCTTCTTTTGTTTTCCTGCTTCTTATGAGTCTTGTCAAAATTCCCAAATCTTTCTCAACTCGATCTTCTCCCCTTCTGCAGGAAATCCTAGAGAATCCAACAGACTGAAAGGGTTGGATTTTTCCTTACGATACGGCGAACCATTTCTTTTCCAGAAGCCCTAACTGTCTTTCCGCTAAATACCAATAATAAATTGGTTAATAGCTAAATTTTGAAACATTTTGTTTGTGCAAACGATAAAACTTATAGAAATTCCTTTTGTATCCCTTAAATCCACACTATGAAAAAATCATTCTTACTCTCGTCCGCTGCCCTCATCGGGCTCTTGTTCTTTCAGGCCACTACCAAACCGGAATCTGATCCGGAAATAACTCCTCATTCAATGCTTCTCGCTCCGGATATGCCGGCCGATGTCAAGGCAGTGGTGGAGCAAAAATGTTACGGTTGCCACAATGTGAACTCAAAAAATGAAAAAGGTAAAGCCAAGCTGGATTGGGATGCGTTCGAAGCATCTAAAAAGTCTAAGCAGATGGCAACCAAAGGGAAAATCGCAGAAGTACTTGAAAAAGGCGATATGCCTCCTAAGAAATTTCTTGAAAACAAACCTGAAGGTAAATTAACCGAGGCCGAATTGGCCACTTTGATGGACTGGAGTGCCGGTAAAAAGAAATCAACAAACTGATGAAAAAGAGATACTACATCCTGGGCGGGCTGGTCTTTTTATTTATAGTCGCTCAAATTATCCCAAATGAATTGCCGCCGGTAGAAACCAGTAATCCGGGAGATATAATGGGAAGCGGGCTGGTCAGCCAGGATGTAGGTATTCTCTTAAAAAAATCATGTTACAATTGCCACAGCAATGAGCCGGAATTTCCTTGGTATTCTCATGTGGCACCTTCTTCCTGGTTGGTAACCCGGGATATTCGGGCTGCCCGCGAGGAACTCAATTTTTCAACATGGCAGGAGTATGATATGGTGGATAAGCTGGGAAAACTGGATGACATCATCCTGGAAGTTGGGGAAGGTCGCATGCCTATGGCCATTTATACGGTGATGCATCCTTCAGCCAAGCTCGATGATAAACAGCGCGAACTCATTGTAGCCTGGGCGGAAGCTACCATGGATGTGGTGGCGGAAGAAGAGGAGGAGGAGGAATAAAGAATACTTTTTCATGTAAAAGAATCCTCTTTTGGGTTTTGGCTGGAAGACCGATGACCGAAGACCGAAGAAATCCAAAATCAAGCATTCCTTCGAATTCAAGTCAAAAGTGCTCCTTGTTTTCCCTCAACTCATCCCAAGAAACACCGAGATGTTTACTTTTCCAGTCAATATAGATTGGCAGTATTAAAGCCCGGTTGATTTCTCCATTTGCTCCGGGTATCGGGTGCCCATCACCTTGATTTCGGCTGCAGCTTTTTCGATTTCTTCGAGTTCTCCGGCGGTAAGGGTAATATCTGCCGCACCGATGTTTTCGATAAGTCGATGAAGCTTGGTAGTTCCGGGAATAGGGACAATCCACGGTTTCTGGGCCAGTACCCAGGCAAGGGCTATTTGTGCAGCCGTTGCGTTTTTGCTTTTTGCAACTTCAGCAAGCAAATCAATCAGGGCTTGGTTGGCTTTGATGGCATCCTGAGTAAATCTTGGTAGTACATTTCGGATGTCCCCGGCTGCAAACGTGGCATTTTCTTCGATTTTTCCTGTCAGAAAACCTTTTCCAAGAGGGCTGTACGCTACCAATCCAATTCCCAATTCTTCGATCGTTGGGATGACTTCCTTCTCATGCTGTCGGGTCCACAAGGAATACTCACTTTGCAAAGCAGTCACTTCCTGCACCGAATGCGCTCTGCGAATGGTACCGGCACCTGCCTCAGACAAACCGAAATGTTTTACTTTTCCGGCCGCGATCAGGTCTTTTACAGCTCCTGCGACTTCTTCAATCGGTACATTCGGATCAACCCGATGCTGGTAAAAAAGATCAATCGCATTTACTCTCAGACGCTTGAGAGATGCCTCGGCAACTTTCCTGATGTTTTCCGGGCGACTATCCAGCCCATTAAATTTCATTTCTACCGGGTCAATCTTGAAACCGAATTTGGTCGCGATGATCACCTCACCTTTGAAAGGCGCTAATGCTTCTCCAACAAGTTCTTCATTTGCAAAAGGGCCATACACTTCCGCAGTATCGAAAAAAGTAACTCCCAGTTCCACAGCTTTACGCATCAGATCGATCATTTCCTTTTTGTCTGCTGCCGGGCCATAGCCAAAGCTCATGCCCATGCAACCCAATCCGATTGATGAAACTTCCAGTCCGCTTTTTCCTAGTTTTCGAGTTTGCATCTTATTTCAATTTATAGGTATTCCTTATCAGGTTTTTCTTCTTTTTCGGATTCTTATTTGATGAAATCAATCTTTGAATTGAGTTTGATGAACAGAGAATTCAAATTCTCTATGTTCTTTTTCCGAAAAATACTTTTACAAAGTTGCTAGTCCTCAAGGCGATAAACTAACCTGATTCAAACAATAGATTACTAAATTCAAACAACATATGAGTTTCGAAAAAACCAAAAGCACTCTCTGATAAGAATGAGTTGGTTGGAGGGGTTTACTATAAAATTAAGCACTTGGATTTTTCTATTGTTTGAAAAACATAAGTTTTAATTTGAATAGCATCATAAAATAGTGAATGACTTTATTCAATTTTGCAGAATAATTCACCTATTATTCCTATGAACCCTGTTAGCACCCCTTCAATTTCAGTCAGTTCCGAACCTTTGAAATCAAAATTACGGATCCTGATTATGCTTTTGATTTTCGTAAGCTCTTCTTTCATTCAAAATGCAATGGCTCAAGAAAGTCCCAAACAACCGATAATTCATCACTTCAACGGCACCATCACAGCTACCAACAATGGCATTTCTCTGATTCCTTCCTTTTCTCTGGGAAGACCTGCCCTGTTTTTTGATTTGAGTGTGGGTGGTGAGCGTCTGTCCTTTGATCCAATGTTCCGATTCGGAATGGATGGGAAGCCTTGGTCATTTGTGTTTTGGTGGAGGTACAAAGTGGTGAAGGATAGCAGATTTACGCTAAATGCCGGTGCCCACCCTGCATTTATATTTAGCGAAATGCCAGTCATGGTGGATGGAAAAGAAGAAAAAATGATGGTTACCAAGAGGTTTTTGGCAGGAGAAATCACCCCGATGTTTAAGGTATCGGACCGATTCAGCTTTGGATTGTATTACCTCCAAGGTCATGGATTAAATCCTGTACCGCCTTACCGAACAAATTTCCTGGCTTTGAATACTGTAATTTCTGACCTGCCTTTGTTTTGGAACTTGAATTTTTCGCTGAACCCACAATTTTACTTTCTACGAGTGGATGATACTTCAGGCACCTATTTCACATCAAGTTTCACCCTCAAAAAGGAAGATTTCCCATTACGTATCCAGTCTATTGTCAACCAGAAAATCAAATCTGATGTACCCGGAGATGACTTTGTTTGGAATGTCAGTTTACTCTACACTTTTGCCAACGACTACAAAAAAGACTAAAACTGAAAACCCATGGAAAAAGCAGAATCCTTAGAAGAATTTTATAAAAGAAAATTCAATTGGATCCCTGAGAACCTGAAAAATGACTTGGGACATTTCAATCTATTCAATTTGGAACCCTATCTGGAAGGAAAGCTAAAAGCAGTTCCTTACCGAAGAAGGGATTTTTATAAAGTGATGTTTTTCAAAGGAGCAAGCACGGTACATTATGCAGACCGTGTCTACGAAGTAAAGAAGCAGGCCCTATCTTTTTCCAATCCTTTGGTTCCTTACAAATGGGATCATTTTGGTGAGAATAGCTCGGGAATGTATTGCATTTTCAATCCCCATTTTTTCATGAATTTTGGTCAAATCCAGCAATATGAGGTGTTTCAGCCCAATGGTACTCATGTCTTTGAACTGACCGATGAGCAAGCTGCAAAGGTGGAGGAGATTTTTGAAAAAATGCGGCAGGAATTTGATTCTGAATACAAGTACAAATACGATTCGTTGCGAAATCTTGTGTTTGAGTTGATCCACTTTGGGATGAAGCTACAGCCAGCGGCTGTTCAGCAGACACAGCACGGAAATGCCTCTCTGAGAATTGCCTCCATTTTTCTGGAATTGCTCGAGCGGCAATTTCCGATCGATGAGAGCCATTCTTCGATTCAGCTAAGAGTGGCATCAGATTTTGCCGACCAGCTAAACATTCATGTAAACCATCTGAATCGTGCAGTGAAGGAAATGACCGGCAAAACGACCACCCAGCTAATCGGTGAGCGAATCCTTCAAGAGTCCAAAGTGCTGTTGAAACACAGCTCTTGGAATATCTCTGAGGTGGCCTATTCCCTTGGCTTCAACGAAGTGACACACTTCAATAATTTTTTCAAAAAACAAGTCAATCTGAGCCCATCTCAATTCAGAAAGGGAGTTTGATAAATGGAAGAAAACTAAGGGACTTAGATATTATGTTTTCGCCTACCGATCAATTGTTAGCTACTTTTTTTTTAAGGACTAATCCTGACATAATCCAGAAAAAAACTCTCTTCCAAAAACTCAAAATCTTATAAATCTTCTTCAAAATCCTGTAAGACTTTTGGGTTTGTAATTGCCGATTTTTGTAAAGTCAAAATATGGTAATCATGAACCAAGCAGAATTAACCTCGCCTACCTTGAAATCGGATGAGACTAGTCTCAAGAAAACCTTTCCGGTTTTGGGAATGACCTGTGCAGGCTGCGCGGCAAGCGTGGAATCCATGTTAGGTGCAACCGATGGAGTTATTTCCGCTCAGGTCAACTTTGCAGCAAACACCGTTTTGGTTGAATATAAAAAAGGCGTCACACCGGAAACCCTTCAAAAAGCCCTGCAATCTGTCGGTTACGATCTAATCGTGGATGCAGAAGATCCAAATGCCGCACAAGAGGAAGCCCGACACGAGCAATACGAAAAAGTTAAAAAGCAGACTATCGGAGCAGCGATTCTCACGCTTCCAATTTTCATTCTAGGCATGTTTTTCATGGAGTGGATTCCGGGTCGGTGGTTTTCACTAGCCTTGAGTATTCCGGTACTGTTTTATTTCGGTCGTGGGTTTTACATCAATGCATGGAAACAAGCCCGATTTGGTAAGGCAAATATGGATACGCTGGTTGCGCTCAGCACAGGAATCGCCTTTATCTTCAGTTTGTTCAACACTCTTTTCCCGGAATTCTGGCATAGTCGCGGCGTACATCCCCATGTTTACTACGAAGCTGCCACTGTCATTATCACATTTATTTCCTTCGGAAAGCTACTCGAAGAGCGAGCAAAATCAGGAACCAGCGAAGCATTGAAAAAGCTGATGGGCCTTCAGCCAAAAACCTTGAAGGTGCTAATAGATGGTCAGGAAAGAGAACTCCCAATCGCTTCAGTTTTGGTTGGAAATGAAATCATCGTTCGTCCGGGAGAGAAAATCCCGGTGGATGGAACGGTGAGCAGCGGTGAATCTTACATCGATGAAAGTATGATCAGCGGTGAGCCTCTTCCGGTTTCAAAAAAGGCCGGGGAAAAAGTCTTTTCCGGCACGGTCAATCAGAGAGGAAGTTTCCATTTCATCGCCGAAAAAATCGGAAGCGAAACCTTGCTTTCGCAGATCATCCGCAAAGTGCAGGAAGCTCAGGGAAGCAAAGCTCCGGTGCAAAAACTGGTCGATAAAATCGCCGGCATCTTCGTCCCAACCGTCATTGGAATTTCAATTCTAACATTTATAATCTGGATTTTGGTGGGTGGAGAAGATGCTTTTGCTCATGCTTTGCTTACCTCAGTTGCCGTCTTGGTGATAGCTTGTCCATGCGCTTTAGGCTTGGCAACTCCCACTGCGATAATGGTCGGAATGGGTAAAGGAGCAGAAAACCAAATCCTGATCAAAGACGCTGAAAGCCTGGAATTAGGGCATAAAGTGAATGCGGTGATCCTGGATAAAACAGGAACAATCACGGAGGGAAAGCCGGCAGTGACAGATTTTTGGTTTGCAGACTCAGTGATCAGTCACAGTGATCAGTCGCAGTGGTCAGTGGAGCAAAGTAGATATTTGTCTTTGCTACTTTCCATAGAAAGTAAATCTGAGCATCCATTGGCTGAGGCGGTGGTGAAGTTTCTGAAAGAAAAGGATGTGAAGACTTCTGCAATTGATCGTTTCGAAAGTGTAACCGGTAGAGGTGTGAAAGCATGGAAAGATTCGAACTTGTTTCTGGTTGGCAATGAAAAATTCCTTGTCGAAAATAAAGTGAAGCTTGATACAGATCTTCTTCAAAAAGCCGAATCCTGGAGCAAGGAAGCGAAAACGGTGATCTTTTTCGCAGGTGAATCTAAGGTTTTGGCAATTCTGGCAATCTCAGATCGGGTAAAAAAATCCTCCCAATCGGCGATCGAAAAGCTCAAATCCAAGGGCATTGAAGTGTACATGCTCACCGGCGATAATCAGCAAACCGCTGCGGCTGTGGCCCGCGAGGTTGGAGTGACGGATTTCAAAGCAGGGGTTATGCCATCAGACAAGGCAGATTTTATCAGAGAACTTCAGGCGAAAGGAAAGATTGTCGCAATGGTTGGAGACGGAATCAACGATTCAGAAGCTTTGGCCCAAGCAGATGTCAGCATCGCGATGGGACATGGTTCGGATATTGCAATGGATGTGGCTAAGATGACTCTGATCACTTCGGATCTGGCGAAAATCCCACAGGCGTTTAACCTTTCTACCTTGACTGTCAATGGAATTAAGCAAAACCTGTTTTGGGCATTCATCTACAATTTGATTGGAATTCCGATTGCAGCCGGAGTCCTCTACCCTATCAATGGCTTCCTTCTGGACCCCATGATCGCCGGAGGTGCAATGGCACTGAGTTCGGTATCAGTGGTAATGAATAGTTTGAGGTTGAAGGGGAAAAAAATTTAGACGGAAGACCGAAGACAGAGTACGGAAGTTTTGGACCGAGGACACCGAATGATTCTAAATAGTTCTTATGTCTTAAATCTTATGTCTTAAATCTCCTATCTCTTATCTCTTATCATAAAATCTATTTTCAAGCCAAAAATCTAACGTCTAAAAATATGAAAACTCTAAAATTCAAAACCAATATCATGTGCGGCGGATGCATTGCTACTGTAACCCCGCATCTCAATTCTGCCGAAACAGTCGAAAAATGGGAAGTTGATACTGCGAATCCTAACAAGATTTTGACCGTACAAGGAGAGAATCTTTCAGAAAATGAAGTCATCGAAAAAGTCCAGAAAGCCGGTTATAAAATCGAAAAAACCGAAGGTTAATTCTTCAACTGCAATGAGCTATTATTCAAAAACAATAAATCTAAAACTATGAAACGCATCCTCTTATTCACATTATTCTTTGGGTTGGCTCTGATAGCACATGCTCAAAACAACAGCCCAATTCTTGCAAATTACTTCAAACTGAAAGATGCTTTGGTTGCCAGTGATGTGACCAAATCAACTCAGGCAGTAGCTGAACTTGCAAAAAGCATTGATGCTTCCCCGGAATTTGCCCAGAAAAATGACCTGAAAAAGCAAGTGGCTGTAATGGCAAAAACTACTGACCTGGAAAAGCAAAGAGCCGCTTTTGCAGATGTTTCTACGACTATTTGGGAAGCTGCGAAAAGCCAAAAATGGAACAATCAGGAGCTTTTTTATCAGTATTGCCCGATGAAAAAGACTTACTGGTTGAGCACTGAATCTGCCATTAAAAACCCTTATTATGGTTCCAAAATGCTTGCATGCGGAAGCGTGAAAGAGACGCTTCCCAAGAAGAATTGATACATCTTATAAATCAGGGTAACTCATGAGGGTTTTCAAAAGAGTCGGGCTAATTCTGGTTAGTTGCTTTTTGGCTTTCGTCAGTGAATCTCTGGCTCAGAAAACTGTCGAGTATGATCTCTACGTCAGAGATACGATGGTCAATTTCACAGGCAAGGAAAAGATGGGAATCTCGGTCAATGGCCAGATTCCCATGCCTACTTTGCATTTCACCGAAGGCGACACCGCCATCATTCGGGTGCACAATAAAATGCACCACGAGACATCCATTCACTGGCATGGCTTGATTATTCCCAACGAGCAAGACGGCGTTCCTTACCTTACCACAGCTCCGATCAAGTCACACGGCATGCATACTTTTCGCTTCATTTTGAAGCAGAACGGTACTTATTGGTATCACTCACACACAATGCTTCAGGAGCAAGTCGGGATGTACGGCGCACTTGTGATCCAAAAGCGGGATGCAAAACCACAAAACGAAGAAGTCGTCCTTCTCAGTGATTGGAGTGATGAAAATCCCAACCAAATCGAGCGATCCCTGCACTATGCAACAGATTGGTATATGGTGAAGAAAAACTCCGTTCAAAGCTATGCCGAGGCAATCGGAGAAGGAAAGCTGAAAACCAAGTTCAACAACGAGCTGAAACGAATGCACGCGATGGATGTGAGCGATGTGTATTACGAGAAATTTTTGGTTAACGGAAAAGACAGCATTGAGCGCCGACAATACAAACCCGGAGAAAAAGTTCGGCTGAGAGTCATCAACGGAAGCGCGTCCACTTATTTCTGGCTCACATATTCCGGAGGAAAAATCACCGTGGTTGCCTCAGACGGGATGGATGTTGAACCTGTGGAAGTTGACCGATTGATTATCGGCGTTTCGGAAATTTATGACGTGGAAGTCACCGTACCAGCATCCGGGAAAATGGCTGAATTCCTTTCCACTTCCGAGGATCGGATGGGCTCTGCATCTGTTTGGCTTGGTTCCGGAGAAAAACTCCCCGCCACTCCACTGCCTCGTCTCGATTATTTTGAAGGGATGCAAATGATGAACGACATGATGACCATCGGCGGCAAAATGAACGATATGGGTATGAACATGAGCCTCCAGCAAATGGACATGAATGCAGTCATGTATCGGGAATTTACCGAACCGGCACCAGCTTCTGAACCGGCAAAAATGGATCATAGCACGATGGATCATTCCAAAATGGACTCTGGTGAAATGAATCCTGAGAAAATGGAGATGAAAAAAATGGATTCTTCCAAAATGGATCATGCGATGATGGATCATTCCAAAATGAGTTCCGGAAATATGGACTCAACCAAAATGGATCACAGCATGATGAACCACAGCATGCCTCAAAATCCAGGGGAAATGGTAACTCTCAATTACAACATGCTGAAATCTCCAGTCAAAACCACCCTTCCTGAAGGACCGATTCGCACACTGGAGTTTGAGCTTACCGGAAACATGAACCGCTATGTCTGGACACTCGACAATAAGACCATTTCAGAGAGCGATAAAATCCTGATCAAACAAGGGGAAAACATCCGGATCATTCTGAAAAACAATTCCATGATGCGCCATCCGATGCATTTGCACGGGCATTTTTTCAGAATCGTCAATGAAATGGAGGAATATTCACCGTTGAAGAATGTGCTGGATATCATGCCCATGGAGACTGACACAATCGAATTCAACGCTTCAGAAGAATACGGGGACTGGTATTTTCATTGTCATATCCTTTATCATATGATGGCTGGAATGGGAAGAATTTTCACCTATGAAAACACACCTCCCAATCCTCAAATTCCTGATCCTCGCTATGCTTTAAAGAAAGTCTATGCAGATGATCGCCGTTTCTATTTGGGAGCAGAAATAGGATTAGAAAGCAACGGTTCGGATGGAGAAGTCACGCTAATGAATACCCGATGGATGATGCAAACAGAATGGAGAGTTGGACTGGATGCCAAAACCGGATATGAAACAGAAAGTCATTTTGGAAGACTTTTGGGTCGAAATCAATTTGCTTTTGCCTACGTCGGCTGGGATTTCAGATATCGGGAAGGCGGAGATGATGAGGAAAGCATTTTCGGTCAGACCAATACAAAAGACGATAGAAATGTCTTCCATTTAGGTTTTCAATATACCGCACCCTGGTTTATTGAAGCTGATCTGAAAATTGACCACACCGGATATGTGAGGCTACAGTTAAGCCGTCATGATATTCCTATCACCAAGCGGGTAAGGCTTTGGGGAATGGTCAATTCCGATTTGGAATATGCCGTTGGCGCTAGGTATATCATCACTAAGTATATCTCAGCATCCTCGCATTATGACAGCGATATGGGATTGGGAATTGGGGCAATGTTCACTTATTGAGGAATGGTTAATGGGTTAATGGGTTATTGGTTAAAGGTTTTTAGGATTAAAGTTCAAAGTTTAAAAATGAGAAAAATCCCGTCAGGGATGATCGATTAATTAACCAGAGGTTTTAACCTCTGGCTTGAGAAGGCTGATTTTTCCCCTGAGTTACTTTAAAGCATAAAATTCAAGGGTTATTTGAAAAGTAAAAGACATGAATCTTATCTTTCGAGCTTGAATAAAAACCAATGAAATCACTCCAAGTCCTGGCTTTCCTAATAGGATTCTTACTTTTCTCAACTTCCCTATTGGCTCAACAAAATCCGGTTATGCTTCCAGTCATTTCTTCCAGAATCAATGGAATCAACATATTTGGAAAACCTGTTGACCAGCAAACGAGATGTGTGCATTGGCATTCACAGTTGGATGTAATCGCAATCAAATTCAAATGCTGCGAAAAATATTACCCTTGCTTCAGCTGCCACGAGGAAACAGCAGACCACAAACCGGAAGTTTGGCCACGTGCTGAATTTGATTCAAAAGCTATACTTTGCGGGGTCTGCGGCACGGAATTAACCATCAATGAATATATGGGAAGCGATAACACTTGCCCAAAATGCCAAGCTGCTTTCAATCCGGGATGCAGCAAGCATTACCATTTGTATTTTGAGACGGAGGAAAAAATGGATTAGGAACGTCAATGCGAGCTGAGGAACGAGGCGAAGCAATCTCACGGAAGGAATTGGGGAAATAAAGAGAGAATATGAGATTGGAGACAAGAGACTTGAAGAAAGAGCCGAGAACCAACAGAAACCAGGAATAACCAATAACTCATTAATCAATTCCCTGCCACCCCATGCGCAAAAACAATCAATATTTCGCTAGAAGGATTCATCGGTTTCTGGGTGTTTTTATAGGAATTCAATTTCTTTTTTGGACCATCAGCGGGCTTTATTTCAGCTGGACGGATATCGATGAAATCCACGGTGACCACTTCCATCAGGATCATATGATGCATCAATCGGTAAGTAATCTGGTTGATTTGAGTGAGTTGGATTCAACCCTGGAAGTTTCCAAAATGGAACTCAGATTCGTCAATCATCAGCCTTACTATTGGTTCAATGAATCCAAACTTTTTAATGCCCAAACGGGAGAACCAAAAGGAGAAATCACAGAGGAAGAGGCCAAACAAATCGCAAAAATCTTCATCAAAGGTGACTTTGGAATCAAATCAGCCGAATACCTGACCGAAACGGGACCTCATCACGAATATCGCGGAAGACCTCTTCCTGCCTGGGCTGTAAACTTGGATCATCCCGAAAACCTGACTGCCTACATCGATGCGAAAAGCGGGAATTTCGAGCGTGTTCGCCATACAGGCTGGCGTTGGTTTGATTTCCTTTGGATGTTTCACACGATGGATTACGCCGGCCGGGACAATTTCAACAACATTCTTTTGAGAGCTTTCTCATTGTTTGGTTTGGTCACGATTGCGTCAGGATTCACGCTTTTCTTTATGACTTTGAAAAGCCGAAAGAAATAAATTTTTGAATTTCTGATTTCGGATTTATGACATATGATTTGACTCAATCTTACATCATAAATCTAAAATCTTACATTCAAAGCGTAAGCCTCACCCCCAAAAACCCTCTGATCCCCTGATTTGGAGCAAAAACATAAGTTGGGTCAAAGGTCAGCGCATTTGGATTTTCGGGAGTAGCAACCACAGAACCATCAGGCGCGAAAACCACATTCTTATCAAAAGGATCAAACGAGCGGGCAATACTATTCGCCGGAGGTGTGAAATTCAAAAGGTTTTTTACACCTCCATAGACTTCCCATTTACTTCCCAGCTTCTTGGTCAACTGAATATTCTGAATACTCCACCAAGGGGAATTCGCTGCCCGATCATCCAATTCGCCTAGTAGAGGCAACCGCATCGGACTATAGATATTCCCTGTGTAATCTACCGACAAACCCATTCTGATAAACTCATATCCGATTGACCAAACTCCTGAAAATCGCTCTGTCAGCAATTGTTGGGTTTTGATTCCCTCCTCTTCTATACTCACATCCATTAAGGTTGCCCCGGCATTGGCTGTAAAACCATTTGACCAGGCAGCATCTATGTTTAGTGAAATGCCTTTGGAAACTGCTGATCCATCAAGATTTGAATAAATGATCTGATTTGGATTGGTTTCGTAATCCGGAATAATCCTGTTAGTGAAATAAGTGTAGAAAGCACTTGCATCAAATCCGATAAACGTACCGCCATCTGTGTAGATCTTTTTGACCAAGTTGGCATTTACATTCCAGCTTTGCTCGGGCTTCAGTTCTTCGGTGAAAACCACCTCCCTCGCTCCTGTCAGAGCCGCATGATCTTCGGTGAAAACATTCGCTACCCGAAAACCATTTCCTGCGGAAAGCCTGAAGACCGTGCTTTTGTCAACTGAGGAAATCTTGTAATTAACCCGGGGCGAAAAGATGGTACCGTGAAGAGAATTGTAATCGACTCTTGCTCCCAAAAGCAAGCTTTGAGTTTCGGTAAGTTTGACTTCATCCTGAAGAAAAGCTCCCGGTAAATGTGTAATGGAAGGCTGATTTAATCCTCCGGATTGGTTGGAAGTGGCTGGAGTATTATCATCGTAGAAAGTATATCGATAGGCTAATCCAAGTAGCAGGTTATGTTTTTGGAGTGTTTTAGCCCAGGTAAATTGTCCAAAACCGACGTATTGATCCGCCAGATAAATTGTAGTTCCGTAGACAGAGTTCTGATTGTGCCCATTTGCAGAAAACTGAAAATTTATGTTTTCAGCACTTGGCAATTGCCAGGTGCCGAAAGTTTCCCATCGACTCGTGTAAATACTTTCCCCGTAAACTTCATCTCCACCCCGAAATTCCGGCGTCCAGTTCATCTCTCCGCCCCATCGATCCTCATATACATAGCGAGAGGCGAGATTAAATACTTTATTTTCAGGTCGAATGAAGTTCAATTTTTGAAAAACTGATATCCTTTTCGCCAGAGTCAAATCTGTAAATCCGTCGCCATTATTGTCAATCGGATTATCGTAATAAAACCCTCCTATACCGGTCAATGATTGAACATTTTTCCCCCAATCTGATCGAATTCCCAGATCCAGATTGACTTCACCCCAGCCGGTTCCAAAAGCATCAATGGACAGTTTGGGAGCAGATTCGGGCTTTTTGGTTATCACATTGATCAGACCGCCAACTGCCTCCGAACTATAAAGCGTGGATGCCGGACCTTTGACAACTTCGATCCGATCGATCAGAGCCTGCGGAATTCCGGTCAACCCATAAACCGTCGCCAATCCACTCACAATCGGCATTCCGTCTATGAGCACCATTGTGTACGGACCTTCCAATCCATTTATATGAATGTCTCCCGTATTGCAAACATTACAATTGATTTGGGGGCGGACTCCATTCACATTTTGAAGGGATTCGAAAATCGAAGGAGTCGGATTTGCGCGGAAAAAATCTGCTTTATATACTTCCACCGGAACCGGGCTATCGAGTTTGGAAACCTCTTGCATTGTGCCGCTGATGACCACTTCATCCAGCCCTCCATCCATTTCACTCAAAATAAAAATCAACTCAGAAGCTGATTCAAGAGGGATTTTGATTGTTTTTTGATCTGTCTGAAAACCAATAATGGAAGCCTGAATTGTATAGGTTCCTGCTTGATCTATAGGAATTGAGAAAGCTCCATTGGCATCCGTCACTGCTCCTTTTGAAGTTCCTTTGATCAAAACATTGGCGAATTCTAACGGCTCTGAACCCGCTAAAACCTTTCCTGAGATTTTGAAGGATTGAGCAAATCCCTGAAAACCTGCAAAGACTAAGGAAAAGATTAAAAATATGATTCGGCGCATAGGTTTATTAGATACGACAAAAGTATATTGTTAGATTCATCTAACATAATTGTTTTCAATAAATTTTCTCAGATATTTGATGACTCAAGGATTTAGAAATGGCATCACAAACAGAAGAGAATTATTTGAAATCACTTTTTAACCTCGCAAATCCGCAGGGCGAAGTCAACATCTCGGATCTTGCCAATCAAATGCAAGTCAGCATGCCTACAGTCAATAGCATGGTGAAGACTTTGCAGAAAAGCGGTTGGTTGATTTATGAAAAATATAAGCCAGTCACCCTTACAGCCAAAGGCCAAAAAGAAGCTGCACTGATCATACGAAAGCATCGCTTAACTGAGATGTTTTTGGTGAATAAGATGGGGTTTGGCTGGGAGGAAGTTCATGAAATAGCGGAACAGATTGAGCATATTCACGCCCCGAAACTCTTCGAAAGAATGGATGAAATGATGGGAAATCCAACTATCGATCCACATGGATCTCCAATTCCGGACAAACAAGGCAGGATACAGCAAATCAATTACTTATCACTTTCAAAAATTAAACCTTTACAGACCGTAATCCTGGCTGCTTTGGCAAATTCCTCGACGGAATTTCTGGAGTTTTTGAATAGTCGGAATCTGAGTTTGGGTACAGAATTGCATGTCCTTTCCAAAGAGGGGTATGACCAAAGCATAGTCGTCAGCTACCTTAATCATCCGGGTGAAACACTGAGCGAAAAAGTCTGCGAAAAACTCCTCGTACGAATCTTAGATTTATGATGTAGGATTTATGATTTGCGCAAATCTTATGTCTTACATCTTAAATCTTAAATCAAGGTTTCCATCCCCGATTCGACTTTTTATCTGAATTGGATTTCTTCTCTTGTAATCTTCTTTCGATTGCACCTTTGCCTGGTTTGGTAGCTTTCCGGATCTTTTTTCTTTCGAAAGCTTTGCGAAGCAAGTCTCCAAACTTCTTGATCACCAATTCCTTATTCTGAATCTGGGAGCGCTTTTCCTGGGATTGGAGATTCAAAAAACCCTCCTGATCTATCTTATTTGGTAGTTTTTGATTCAAAATCAGTTTTTCTTCCTCGGATAAAAAAGCAGAATTATTGACATCAAAACTGAGCTGAACCTTCGTCTCAACCTTGTTTACATTTTGACCCCCGGGCCCTCCGCTTCTGGCAGTTTGGAATTGGAGTTCAGATATAAAAACTCCTTCGGAAAGGCGCTGATTGATAGATTTGAAGGAAGTCATTGGAAATAAGACGCAAGTTTCAAATTGAAAACCGAGACGTCAATTGAAAGTTTGTGGTTTTTGAATTATACCGGGTAAAAGTACAAGGTATAGCGTATTATTCAGGCAATTTGGAAAACGCTAATCCAATGATTGATGCAGGAATAAAGTCAGTAAATCTCCTTATTGGAAAACATTTAATCAAAAAAAACGAGCCGAAGCTCGTTCTGGATTTAAAATCAGATTCTTCGCAGAACTAAAGTTCAGAAACTTAGTTTTGCGAAGAACTTTCAAAAATTATGCTTCTTCAATATTCTCAACGCCGGTTTCCCAATGCCTGCTTGCTTTTTTCTCGCCGGTGGCATGTTTGTCAGTCAACCTTTCTTCGATTGAATCTTTGGTTCTCTCGGTAGCCTTCCTTGGTTTTCTTGGCTCGAAAGTCTTCAAAAGCAAATCCTTGAATTTCTTGATTACAATTTCCTTGTTTTCAAGCTGAGATCTCCTTTCCTGTGCTGATAAATAGAGCATCCCATCCTCATTTATTTTTTTAGGAAGCTTTTTAAAGAGCATTATTTTTTCATCATCAGTCAGATAAATTGAGTTCTGAATATCAAAAAGCAGTTGAACTTTTGACTGAATCTTATTAGTGGTCTGCCCTCCAGGTCCGCTGCTAAGTGAAGTACGGAAATGAAGCTCATGTAAGAGGTCTCCCTCTGTGATTCGGAGATTTATTGGCTTTTCCATGTGGACGATTGTTAAAATTTACCTTAATCTAAAATACAAAAAAATCAGGGTTCAAAAGCTATCATTTATCATCCTTTTCAATGATTAAACGCTTAAAATCAATCTAAAAATTTCCTTAAATCCGGGATTACTGTGAGAAAAAAATGTGTCCAAACCAAGTGGGTTTCAATTATTGACAGGTTCCAATTTGTATCCTGTTTTGCGAAGCAAATTGATAATACCATTTTCCCCGGCAAGGTGACCTCCTCCCACTGCGAAAAAAACCGATGAATTCTTCATCGCAGAATCCATTTCAACAACCCAGTTTCGATTCCGGTTGTCCAGCATGATGTCCTGATATTTCTCCATCGAATCCGAGTCTTTCATAATCGAATAGAGACTATCTAAATCTTCAGAAAGATAAGTATCTACCATCGCTTCAAATTCTGCTTCAGACTCATCAGTTGTCACCATTTTGACCAACTCTTCCAACTGCAACTCAGCCGGTATCTGATCAAAAATCCCCATCTGATATTCAACCGTTTCCAGGCCTTTGATGGGTTTGTTTTGATCAGCTGCAAGGCTTGTGAAATACTCCTCATAGCTCACCACTTCCTCACAGGGAAGCTGCTTGATCATGACCATGGAAGTCAACACAAATGGCTTCAAAACCCCGAGTTGTGCCAAGCCAGCTCCGTAAGACTTGATCAAAAACTCATCCAGGGCTTTTGCGTCTTCCGCATCCATATCCTCCTGAATATTCCTCATTCCGGGATTGATGGAGATTGCAGCCATCTTTTGCTGCAAATCGGGATCAGACATATCCAGTTCCATGACCAATTGATCGGTGGATTGAAAAGCATTTTTGATCCGATCATCCATCAAAAATTGGTCAGCGCAGATGATATGAATCGTACCAAACAAATAAGACTCTTCAGTCAATCCCTTCCCTGATATTTTCCAAAGCAAAGAGCTTTGATCATTCGACTGTGCTTTTACCGTAGTGAAAACCACCACCAACATCAGGACGATTCCCAGTCTTTTAAGAAGTTTTATCTCCATTTTTCCATTTGTTTTAAAATCCATTTATTCAAAAATCCTTTCTCTGGTTGCACAGTCAATGGTTGCAGGAAAATAACACCGAAACAGACATCTTGATTTTTTTTAAATCAAAAACTCATTCAAACTCATTTTCTACCAATCAAACCTCTAAATAGAATATCAAGCTGATTTTTGCGCAAGCAATGAAAATTTATGCTAAGTTGAAGAGTTAAAGACTCCTGACACCTATTTCCTAACCCAAAACAACATGAACAAAAGAAGAGAATTTTTGATAAAATCAGCACTTGGCGCCACCGGATTGGCTTTGACTCCTTCCTGGCTTCAGGGTGCTCCCTCCCTCATCAAATCCTGGAATAAACCGGATTCAATGATCAATGGCGTACAGATCGGATGCATTACGTATTCCTTCAGATCTTTGCCTGATCAAAGTGCCGAGGCAACTCTTCAATACGTGAAAGATTGCGGAATCAGTGCAATTGAGCTTATGGGAGATCCTGCCGAAACTTTTGCAGGAATGCCGGCTTCCCCAATCAACCGAATGAGAATGTTCCAGTTGGGAGGCAAGCAGCGCAGAGGTGAAGAACTCACTGATACTGAAAAAGCTGAATTAGCCGATATGACAGCACAAGCTAATGCCCACAACAAAGTAGTCGCAGATTGGAGAGCGACTGTGGATATGAAGAAATTCGAAGAAGTGAGAAAAATGTACAAAGATGGTGGCGTGAGCATCTATGCTTTCAAGCCAAATGCCTTTGGAAAAAATAATACGGATGCAGAAATCGCCTACGGAATGAAGGCTGCCAAAGCACTCGGTGCAACTCATGTGACGCTTGAGCATCCTTCAGACGATGCACATACGCTGAAGTTGGGCAAAATGGGTGAGCAACATGGAATGTCCGTCGGATATCATGGCCACGAGCAAGAGACCTTCACTTTCTGGGATACCGCGCTGGCGCAAAGTCCAAAAAATGCTTTGAATCTGGATTCAGGTCACTACATCGCTGCAGGTCACACAGATCTTATCCCTTTGATTCAAAAGCAACATTCCAGAATCCTAAGTATGCATACCAAGGATCGTCAAACTCCTGCAAATGGAAAAGGCAATTTGGCTTGGGGAACCGGCGATACACCGATCAAAGAAATGCTCCAGTTGATGAGCAAAAACAAGTATGCCTTTCCAGCTACCATCGAACTTGAATACCAGATTCCGGAAGGATCCGATGCGATCAAAGAAGTTCAGAAATGCGTTGAATTTTGCCAGAAAGCATTGGCTTAATTCTTCAAAACAGATAAAAATGAAAAGCGGCGGTTTCAGAACTGCCGTTTTTTTTTGCCCGGCTTGACTTAAAATCAAGGTGTTGAACCGAATCTGCTTTGGCTCTTAGTCCAGTGAAAGGTAAAGGGTTCTGATGCTGAGAATAATGATCAGGATTCCAACTCCTACCATCAAATATTTAGGTTTGATCAGCTTGCAGATATATGCTGCGAAAGGTGCCGCAACAACTCCTCCCAGAATCAAACCGAGTACAGGAGCAAGACTCAGCTCTTTTACAAAAAACAAAAAAGTACTGGCACTGGCCAAAGACACAAAAAACTCCACAAAATTTCCTGTTCCAATTGCATAGCGTGGGATTTTCCCTTTGCTCAATAAAGTACCGTTTACAATTGGTCCCCATCCCCCGCCTCCTACCGCGTCAGCGAATCCACCTGCGGTGGCAAGCATAGGCAGACTTCTGCTATTTGCATTAAAAATCGCTTTTTTCTTTTTGAATGCTTTTCTCAAGACCACAATTCCCATGACGAAGAGATACAATGCAATCACCGGCTTCACCAAGTCCTCGTCAATGTTGGATAACAAGAATGCTCCTACTACCGAACCCAGAACTCCCGGAATCAGGAGTTTTTTCGCCAGATTCCAATCCACATTTCCCATTTTCCAGTGAGAAATTCCTGATGCCAGACTCGTAAAAACCTGGGCAAAATGAACCCAGGCAGACGCTACTGCTGGCGGAATTCCAATCCCAAGTAAAATGGAATTGGAACTGATTCCGTATGCCATTCCCAATGCTCCGTCAATACTTTGAGCGACGAAGCCAACTAAGAGAAACCACAGGAACATCTCTACATCTATCTCCCAGCTTTTGATAGATTCTGTAAAAGTATGAGTAACCAAAAGTCCAAACATCATCAGCGAAAAACCAAAGAACATTGCCCAAAATGGCTCATTCTTTAATCTGATCAGAACTTTTTCCATAATGGCGGATTTTTTGGCGTTAAAATTAAAGCCCAAAAATAGGTCAAAACTATTTACCCTACAAAAATTATAGGGTAAATAGTTTTTACATTTGAAATGAATTAAAACCCCGACTTTTTTGGTAAACGGTTTTAGGAAAAATCTCCAGATTACTATTCCAATTATTCAAGAATCCGAAAGTCCAAGAAAAAGTATAAGGCAAAAAAAAACCGCAGCTCACCCTGCGGTTTTATTGTGGAATACTTAGCCTGCTTTAGTACTTAGCAAGCATCGTAAAGACCCACAATTCGTTTTCCAATTCAAGTGCGAATTGTCTTAATATTTTTTCTGTATTCATCTCTTCAGCATCTTCAGCCTCTATTGCTGCCATTGTGCTGGAAAAAATCAGGCTTTTCAATCCTTCAATCACATTTGTCAAACATTCACCATTGGTGATTGGACCAGTGATTTCTTTGTGAATTGAGTTTTTCAGGTAGTCAGTATAGGAATGTAAAGGCTCGTAACCAATTAAGGAAATCTGCTCGGCAAGCTTGTTAATATCCAAATTCAACTTTCCGTGTAAGTCTTCAAACTTCTGGTGAAAATCGAAATAATCAGATCCTTTAAAATTCCAATGAAAGCCTTTCACGTTTTGATAAAAAATATTGTAATCAGAAAGCAAATCATTCATCCTGTCGGCAACGGCTTGATTTCCGATTTTTCTCAAAATTGGAGTAATCTCAATATCAACTTGGCTAGGGAAATTCATAAAGGTTTTTAATTATATCTACCAGTTTTCAATTGAAGTGCCAGATCGAGAGTAGCTGATACGATTTTAGGAGTAAAAACAAAATATGGGTGAAAACAGCTTTTTAGAGCCTTTTGAATTCTCATCTGGGACATTCGGTAAGGACCTTTATCCATTTCAAAAATTCGAATCGGGGCAAAAAATCCCTAATTGGGCAATTCCCGATTCAAATTTTTAAAGGGCCAAAATTGACCTTTAGAGGTCGTATTGCCTCATTTTGTTAAATAGGGTCTTGCGATCTATACCCAATTGCAACGCCGCTTTGGTTCGGTTATACTTCACCTCCTCGAGGACTCTTCTTAGCACTTCAGCCTCGGCACCTGCAGCTGCATTTTTTAGACTTGGAGCTGGTTTTTGTTTTCTCCCAAAAGTATCCTGCTCCTCAACCGGATGATCTGTGAAGTTGAATTTTCGGGAATAAACTACTTCCGGCGGTAATCCGGATACAGAGACTGATTTTCCGTTGGAAAGTAAAATGGATCTTCTGATCACATTTCGCATTTCACGCAAGTTTCCAGGCCATGAATATTCCTTAAATACTTCCATCACTTCCTCGTCGAATCCTTTTACGTCTTTCTTCAGTTCCTCATTGGAAATCTCCAGAAAATGCTGGGCAAAAGCCTCTATATCATCTTTCCTGTCACGCAAAGGCGGAACCGTAATGCTGAATTCGTTAAATCTGAAATATAAATCTTCACGGAATTTGCCTTCCTGAACAGACTTTCTCAAATCTTCATTTGATGCAACCAGAATTCGCACGTCGATTGATTTGTCTCTCGCCGCTCCTATTCTTCTGAGCTTTCGCTCCTGCACCAACCGAAGAAGTCCTACCTGGATCTCATAAGAAAGGTTGGAGATTTCATCCAAAAATATTGTTCCGCCATCAGCCATTTCAAATTGGCCAGGCTTCTCAGCATGAGCACCTGTAAAGGCACCTTTCTCATGTCCCCACAGTTCGCTACCTGCCAGTTCCTTAGTCAAAGCACCGCAATCGATGGCAACAAAAGGTTTTCCCGCACGCTCACTTTGATCATGTATGATTCTGGCGATGTTTTCTTTTCCCGCTCCGCTTTCCCCGTAGATCACCACACTTAGATTAGTGGGAGCTACAAGTTGAATCTCTTTGTATAGTTTTTTGGATTCTTTTCCGATTCCCCTTAGGTAACCGTCTGTAGAATTAGCTTTGGCAAGTTTTTTCTCATTTTGGGTTTCAGTAGCTCTGTTGAAAGTCACCGAATAAGATTGGCTGTCTTTTGTAGCAGCCAAAGCCCGCTCGATCAAACTGATGATCTCATCAGGAATCAGAGGCTTTGTGACATAGTCAAAAGCTCCCTTTTGAATCACTTCAACTGCAATTTTCACATCTGCATATCCTGTGATGATCGCCACTTGAGTGCCTGGAGAAATCTCTTTTACTTTCATGAGTACATCTCTTCCATCCATATCTCTGAGTTTGAAATCACAGAAAATAAGATCGAAGTGATTCTTTTTCACCATATCAAGTCCGTTTTTGCCGGAAATCGTGGTTTGAACATCATAGCCTTTCTTGGTCAGAAAACGGTCCAGGAGTTGGCAGATGTCAATATTATCGTCTATTACCAGAATCTTTGCCATGGGTTTTTTACTGTTTTTTAGTGAGGGTCAACTGGGATAGAATTACCTGTTCTAGTTTGACAAGACTGAAAGGTTTGCTTAGAAAATCAATTGCACCCAGGTCTTGGGCTTTATCTCTATCCTCCTGGTGAACGAAGGCGCTCATCATGATTACTTTACCGGATAAATTGGCTTTTTTTAATTCACTCAATTCCTCCAGGCCATTTCCATCAGGAAGGTTTACATCAAGAAAAATTAGTGACGGTTTAATCTTTTTGTATAATACCCTTCCATCCTCCAGGTTGCCTGCAGATTGGACTTCAAATCCTTTTTTTCCAAAGTACCGCTTAAAAAGAGCCCTGATCTCATCTTCATCATCTACTACCAATATCACAGGCTTTTTCATTTTTGTCAGAACCATATTCATATAAAAAATAAGTGTGAAAAATTTAAGCAATCTACTTTATCCCGATTTGTAATCGAGGACTACCAGTTAGACAAAAAGGTGTAATCTGAGATTACACCTTTTCAATCTTAACCTGAATTCAATTTAATACTCTTTTGCAGATTCAACTGCTGATTTGGTAGAATTCACCGCTTCAGTACCTGTTGAAATAAGACGGGACTTAAATTCAGTCGCTACTTCTTTTAGGTCTTTAACCAGAGTTTTCAATTTCTCTTTTTGACCGTCCATTTTATCTCTGTTTTTGTAGAGAAAATACCCTACCACAGCTCCGGTAACAAGGCCACTAAGCCACAAGGAATTATTTATTTTATTGTTCATAGTAGTATAGTTTAAAGATCTCCCAATTCCTTCATGATTTCCTCTTTGGTCTTACCGACCTTTTGTTGCATTCTGCCCCAAAGTTCGTCTTCCTGACCTTCTTCAAAGATCAGATCGTCATCGGTTATTTCACCATACTTTTGCTTCAATTTTCCTTTGATAACATTCCAGTTACCTTTCATTTCTGTCTTGTTCATGGTTTTGTTGGTTTAGTGTTAAAAGAATGAATGATTAAAAGTGAGTCTCCGTTACAGAGACCGACCGCTAATCACTCTGAATAATACTGCTATGATCGCTACTACAAGTAACAAGTGGATAAGTCCGGTTGCACTGTAAGCAAATACTCCGATCAGCCAGCCAATAAGAAGGATAACAGCAATTAGATACAATAATGAGCCCATGGTTTTTGGTATTTAGGTTGTGTAATGATTTGTTACCAGAGGTTCAAGCCTCATGCCTTTTAATACCAATCTCTTGAAAACAGCTTAAAACGCTCAAAAAAGGAGGTTTTAAAATAGTCAAACCAAAGCATTAAGTTCAAATCGGGGAAAATTGAGTATTAAATTACCCAATTCCGGCAAATTTCAAAAAATTTGCCAAAATGGATTTATCAGGTCGATCTACTCATTTTCAAGTTTTGAAAATTAAGTGAATCTAATTTCTATCAGAATTCTAGTCATATTGATCACCCAATCAAGCTGAATTTAACAAATGCTTTTCACTGAATCCTGATTCAAAAAGTCATTTTTTAAGATCTAAACAAGAACCAAAATTTAAAAATCAAAACAGGTACCGGATCAGAAAGAGCCTTCCATTTAATATCATCTTTCCCAAAAAAAAGACTTATGCCAACAAAAGATATGATCAGAGTCCTCTATGTAGATGAGGATCTGGATGACTTAGTTTTAGTAACCTCACTTTTTCAAAAGACTGAGTCAAAAAACTACGAAATCGAAAGTGCCCATACTCTGGAAGATGCCTTGTCAAAGCTTCAGGGAAAATATTCAATTTTTCTGGTTGACTACAAGCTTAGAAAAGGTGGGGACGTGGACTTGATCAAAGAAATCAAATCCCTTCGGAAACACGCACCGGTCATCATGCTTACCGGGGCCAATTCACCCTTGATTGATCAGGAAGCCCTCATGATCGGAGCTTCGGATTACTTGGTCAAGGGGCAGTTTGATGAGCGGATTCTGGAGAGAACCATGCGATTCGCTATGCGGGATTCCCAATTAATGGAATCACTGGAGAATACTGCTATGAAGTTCCGTTCGATTTTTGAGCGGGCCGGTGACCCATTTCTTCTTATTGATGAGAACAGCAAAATCATGGAGGCTAATCCTAGTTTTGTTACCAAATTTGGATTTGATCCACACTTGGAAAAGGAAAAGACCGATTATTACTTCAAAGATCAATTTTTGGAAGAGTCAGCAAAGACACAAATATTGGAAGTCCTGGAGAAAAAGCTTGACATTTTCGAAATGGAAGCTATTATGGACTCGGAAGACGGAACTGCCATCAACACGCTTGTCAGCATTGTAAAGCAAGATGTCAATCACTTTCAGGTCATGATCAAAGATCTAAGTGCAATCAAGGCAAAAGTTGAAGAAGAGCTTAACCTCAAGAAATTTTCTTCCACCGGACGAATAGCCAGACTTTTGGCGCATGAAGTCAAAAATCCCCTCACCACTATTGTGCTTTCCGCAGATCAACTCAATCTCGAACTGCCGGAAGAAGTAAAGAAAGAAAGTGGCGATTTGATAGATGTAATCAGAAGAAACTGTGACAGGATCAATCATTTGGTCACCCAACTGCTTGACAGCACACGGTTTTCGGAACTTAAAATTCAAAGTTATTCAATCAATACTTTGCTCGATGAAGCACTCGAACATGTCTTGGACAGAATAGAATTGAACGGGGTAAAAATTGAGAAACAGTACCAGGAAAATATTTGTGAGATCAATGTCGATACCGAAAAAATAAAAATTGCATTGATCAATTTATTGGTCAATGCCATCGAAGCGATGGAAGTAAATAAGGGCAAATTGATTCTCAAAACATATGTGAAGGCAACCCAATGCCGTATTGAAGTTCGCGACAATGGAGTCGGAATTCCCAAAGAGAATCTTGAGCGACTGTTTGAGCCATTCTTCACCAGCAAACCTACAGGAACCGGTTTGGGATTAACCAATACTCAAAACATCATTCTGAGCCATGGTGGATCAATCCGGGTAAAAAGTGAGGAAGGAAAAGGGACGAACTTCCTGATCACATTCAACCTCGCCTGATTAAAATCTTGCCAGGCACTTGCTAATTTTAGGGGAGAAACCAAACTCAGAATCCAAAAAAATAGATAATGATCTCCTTCGAAGAAAAACTCGGCAAGTTCGACTTCAATCATTGGAGCTATCACATCCCTGTTCCGGATGCGATTGCCGAGCAAATGATGGATGAAAATCACCGCCGTGTTTTGATTTGGATCAGGGATTCCGGACCCTATCACATGGCGCTGATGAAAGCCAAGGAATGCTGGTATGTCCTGGTAAATCAGGAACTGCGAAAAAAACTTGATTTGGATGAAGGAAAAGCCATTTCAATGAAAATCGAGCGGGACCACAGCGAATTTGGCCATGATGTTCCGGATGAATTTCAAATCTTATTGGATCAGGACGAAGAAGGAAATAACTATTTCAGGGCACTCACTCCGGGTAAGCAGCGAAGCCTGATTTTCATTGTGACGACTGTGAAAAACTCCGAAAGCAGGATGAGAAAATCACTTGCAATCATCCATCATCTGAAACTTGCAAAGGGTAAACTTGATTTTAAGCAACTGAATGTCTGGATCAAGCATTATAATAATTTGTAAATCTTAGCTTGCCCAAACCGCAAGATCTTAAATAACAAAAAAGAGGGCTTTTTGCCCCCTTCTTTGCTCAGGCAACTCTTCTTCTGATAATGCCCAATTTGATCTTTCGTGAGATCTTGTTTGCATCTTTTTTGGGACGTCGCACACCATATGATCCTCTGGTGACTTTCCCTTTTCTGGACTTCATATCTCCTTTTCCCATGGTCTAAAAGTTTAAAATGATTGATACTTCAATTTAAAAACTTCCGAAAAAGAAGTCAAGATCCAAATTGAAATCAGTTACAGCTTTGCTTATAAAAAGTATTTCCCGCGGAAAAAATTAACTTGGGAATCAGAATCGAACCATGAAGAAATACCCTGAAATCAACTGTGATCTTGGCGAAGGAATACCAGGTGAATCCCAAATAATTCCCCTCATCGACGCTGCAAGCGTGGCTTGCGGAGGACATTTTGGAGATGGGGATTCCATCCGGGAAACTCTGAAGATTTGTGCCTCATTTGGAAAGAAAGCCGGCGCTCATCCCTCCTATCCTGACTTGGAAAATTTTGGAAGAAAGACACTCGATATTCCGATTGATAAACTTCTCGATTCTCTATTGAATCAGATTCAGCTTTTCCTGAAAGTTGCTGGCGAACTCAATTTCCCCATCGATCATATCAAATTCCACGGGGCGCTTTATAACGATGCCGCAGCCAAGCAAGAACTGGCAAACTCGCTGACTGATTTTCTATTAGCGCATTTTCAAGAAGTTCCCATTTTTGTGCCTCCACATTCTCAAATGGAGTATTTTGCAAAAGAGAAAAACATGAAATTCAAACTCGAAATATTTGGTGACCGTGCCTATGAGGATGATTTCAGCCTCGTTTCCCGGGCAAAATCCGGATCATTACTCACGAGTTCAGATGCTATAATCAAACATTTGGAACCAGTTTTTGATAGTGGGGAATTGATCTCAATTTCCGGAAAACCTTTGCCAATAAAAGTAGACACGATTTGCTTTCACGGAGACAATCCTGGTCTTTTAGAGTTCATGCCAATCATCAGAAACAGGTTTTGGAAATGATTCCCAGCTACAAACCTATCACACCCAACTTGGGAGAATTCATTTGGAATGAATCCATTTCTGATGAATTGCTCCGATTTCAACTGGCTATAAAAACCCAAGTTCTGGAAGATTTTGGAGATAAGATCCGGGAAACCAGAATCGGATTTCAGACGCTTTCGATTGTTTGGAAAGAGGCCATTGCAGCCTCTGAACTCATTTCCTGGCTGGAATCAATGCCAACAAAACTAATGCTTAAATCTCTTTCCGAAGATTGCTGGAAAGTTCCGGTTTGCTATTCTTCCTCCACCGGAAGAGATCTGGAAACTCTGGCTGAAAGCAAGAATATCTCAGTTGCCGACTTGATTTCTCTACACTCTTCGGTTGAGTATCGGATTCATTTCTTCGGGTTTTTACCGGGATTCATGTACTTGAACGGCCTTCCGGAGAAGTTGCATACTCCAAGAAAAAGAGTTCCTGATTTGAGCGTTCCGGCAGGATCAGTTGCGATCGGAGGCAGTCAGACAGGAATTTATCCTTCGGAAAGTCCCGGCGGCTGGCATCTGATCGGAAGATCTCCACTTTCACTTTTTGACCCGCAGTTAATTCCTGCCGTTTGGGCAAAACCCGGAGAGAAATTGCTTTTCACTCCTATTTCCGAAAAGGAATTTGAGTTAGGCATTCGTCATCCAAAACTTCCCGAACTGCGATGATTAAAGATCCTGCCTTCATGAAAATCCTGAAAACAGGTCCCGGAACTTCCGTCCAGGATTTGGGAAGAATTGGTTTTTCTCAGTTTGGAGTTCCCTATTCCGGCGCTATGGATCAGAAAGCCCTTTCCTGGATCAACCATTTGCTGAAGAACAAAGAAGATGCTGCAGTTTTGGAAATCAGCCAACCCGGATTCAAAGCTGAATTTGAAGCTCCGACTTTGATATGCCTTGCCGGTGCCAAAGCCGATTGCAACCTGAATGGAAAACCTGTTTCCTCTTTTGGCTTGCTCCCGATTGAAGAAGGGGATACAATTGAAATTGGAGCCTTCCTTCAAGGCTCGATTCTTTATTTGGGCGTAAAAGGAGGATTTCAATCAGATGAACTTCTGGAATCCAGAAGTTGGTACCAGGGAATCACCCCAGAAGCAAGTGCCAAGAAAAATACCTTAATCCAATATTTCACTACCCAGGAGATTCCATCCTTTACCAACTCAAAGGCTAAGTGGAATATCACTGCATTTGAAAAGGAAACGATTAAAGTCTATCCCGGACCGGATTGGGAATTGCTGGATGCAAAAGCTCAAAAGCAGCTTTCCGAAGGGACTTTCACAATCTCTAATTTGAAGAATCGGATGGCAATCCAACTGGAAGAATTGCTACCTAACTCTTTGCCAGAGCTGGCCACTTCACCGGTTTACCCCGGTACAGTCCAATTGACATCCGGAGGAAAGCTGATAATCCTCATGCGGGATGCCCAGGTTACAGGTGGCTATCCTAGAATCCTTCAGTTTCCGGAAGAATCTCTATCCCTTTTAGCTCAGAAAAAGCCTAATCAAAAAATCAGATTCTCTTTTCTTGAAGTATAGAAAAGGGTTATTGATTCGGAAAATTTGAATTCAAATAATTATTCAAAAAAATAAGTTTTTAACTTGAGCAAAGTCAGTTTGACTGCTATCTTCCCTTTTTTCACGAACAACCCAAAAACCCATGGATTCAGGTTTAAAATCTAAAATTTTAGCCCAAGGCATGTCTCCTGAGACAGTCGCCGAACAAATCGAAAATTTCAAAAATGGTTTTCCATTTCTCACAATCGCCGCTCCTGCCACTCCCGGTGATGGAATCAAAGTTTTGCACGATAAGGATTTAAGACACCATCTCCTCACCTATCCGGACAAAGCTGCCCAAATCGAGGTAGTGAAATTTGTGCCGGCAAGCGGAGCAGCTTCCAGGATGTTTAAAGATCTTTTCTCCTTCGTCGAAGGTGACGGCGATATCAGTAAAAGCGCTTTCGTGCAGAAATTCATGAACAACATCGAGAAGTTTGCCTTCTACGATGATCTTGATGCTGCTTTGATACTGAGAGGGTCGAGCATTGCTCAAAGCTTAGATTCAAAAGACTATAAAGGCATTTTGGAAGCTTTACTTTTTGACGATGGATTGGGATATGGAAATCTTCCGAAAGGCTTGCTCCGATTCCATTCCTATCCGGACGAACGGAGAACTCCCGCTCACGAGCATTTGATCGAGGGAATTGAATATGCGATCGGGGAAGGAAACACCGTGAAAATTCACTTTACAGTTTCCCCTGAGCATGACGAGAAATTCCAGGCTGAAATCGCTTTGATCCTTCCCGGACTGAAAAAGGAATTTGGCGTCAACTTCGACATCAGCTATTCCCACCAAAAGAAATCAACCGATACGATTGCTGTAAATACAGACAACAGCCCTTTTCTGGAAGAAGACGGAAGTTTGCTTTTCCGCCCTGCCGGACATGGAGCGTTGCTTGAAAATCTGAATGACATTCACGCTGATTTGATCTTCATCAAAAACATCGATAACGTCGTTCCTGATCGATTGAAAGAAGAAACCAAAAACTATAAAATCGCCATTGGAGGTCTTCTTTTGGAGATTCAGGAGAAAATCTTCCACGCATTGCGAAATTTGGACAGGACGATTGACCAACAGTCAGTGCGTCATGCTGAGCATGTATTCACCCATGATTTGGGTGCAAAATTGCCGGAGGATTTCCATACGCATTCGATCGATTACCAGGCATTCTATCTGAAAACCAAACTAGACCGACCTATTCGTGTCTGCGGAATGGTGAAAAATACGGGTGAGCCAGGAGGCGGACCTTTTTGGGTGAATGAGGAAGATGGTTCACAATCGCTTCAGATTCTGGAAACAGCGCAAATCGATTTGAATGATCCGGAATCCAAAAAGCATTTTAATGCTGCCACCCACTTTAATCCTGTTGACTTGGTTTGTGGAACCAAAGATTACCGTGGAAGACCTTTTGACCTGCTGAAATCCAGAGATATGAAGACAGGATTCATCACCGAAAAGTCAAAATCTGGAAGAGAACTGAAAGCTTTGGAGTTGCCCGGACTTTGGAACGGGGCGATGTCAAACTGGAACACGATGTTTGTGGAAGTTCCCCTGATCACTTTCAATCCTGTGAAAACAGTGAATGATTTGTTGAGGGACGAGCATCAGTGATTTTGAGAAGCAAGAACCTAGATCCAAGAATCAAGACCATCGGATTTAGAATTTAAGACGTAAGATTTTAAAGAGTAGACATTAGATCCAAGAATCAGGAAACCCCAATTAGATCCTCCAATGGAAGAATTAATCGGGGTTTCTTTTTTAAATCATAAATCATAGATCATAGATCCGAAATCATAAATCACATATCCGAAATCCTTCTGACTTCATTCTTCAACAATCCAACATCCGAAACCAAATCCCCCTTGCCCCCTTTGAAGATACTTTCATTTCCAAGCAAGTATTTGTGAAAAAGGGGGAATTCGCAAATCCGAAATCGCAAATCAAAAATCTGAAATCCTAAATCCTTCTGACTTCAGCTTTCTGACTTCAGCCTTCCTTCTTCCCTTCGTACATATCGTATCTAAGCAGCCGGCAGTCAATTGTTCCGTTCCAGAATTCAATTCTTCTGCTGGCTTTTAACCCTACTTTTTTGGCCAGCTCCATATTTCCGGTAAAAATATAACCCCGATAGCCAGCGCATTTTTGCTTCATAAAGTCACCCATTCTCTTATAAGTGATTTCGAGTTCGTCATTTTCACCCAATCGCTCCCCGTATTCAGGATTAAACATGACCACTCCTCTTGGCTTTTCCGGAATCTCAGTTTCTGCAAAATCACAAACCTGAAAATCAATCATATGATCAACGCCTGCGAAGACTGCATTCTCACGGGCAAAAGAAATCGCCTGAAGGGAAATATCTGAAGCAATGATTTTGACTTCCGGAGTCTCTATGATTTTGGATTCCAATTTTTTCTTTTTCGCCAGATAAGCCTCCTCGTTGTATCCCAAAATATGCTGGAAGGAATAATGGTCCCGATACAATCCCGGATACCGATTGGTCGCCATCAAGGCTGCTTCGATCGCAAGCGTACCGGAACCACACATCGGATTCACAAAAGGAACGCGTGTATTCCACTCAGTCGCATAAATTGTAGCTGCTGCCAAAGCTTCCATCATCGGAGCTTTTCCGGGAATCTTTCGATAGCCGTGCTTGGCAAGTGTTTCCCCTGAAGTGTTGATGTAAAGAATCGCCTGGGTTTCTTTCCAATACATTTGAAAAACCAAACCATCAAAATCGGATCCTGAATCAGGTCTTCTCCCTTTCAAATCGCGGAATCTGTCCACAATCGCATCTTTGATTTTCAGATTGACGATCAGCGGAGTGGTGATGCTTTCGTTTTCAGCAACTGAATTGACAGAAAAGTAACCATCCACATCCAGATAATCTTCCCAGGGAATTGCCTTGATCCGTCGGTAGATATCGTCTGCATTCTGCAGGTAAAAAGATCGAATCTCATACAATACTGAAGATGCTGTTCGCAGATAAAGATTCAGGTCCATGCAATCTTCCAGGCTGGCTTTGAGCTCTAGCCCCGTTCGGGTGACAGATTCCGGCACAAAACCGAGCTCACGAACTTCCTTTTCTAAATAAGTAATGGAGCGATCCTTACAAGTGATGAAAACTTTTCCTTTTTGGTTAAAATCAAGCATGCGCAAAAGTAAGAAAGATCAGCAGGATTATTTCCCACAAGTATAAAAGCACAATCCGATCATCATTTTGCTAAACAATACTCGCAAACGATTGCGTAACTTAGGAATGCATCAATTTGCCTTGATGGGCTTTAATCCTGAATTTAGAATATTACAAAAACCCTCTAAAAATGAAATCAATTCTGAAATCGACCTTATTCCTTTTCTCAATCTTACTGATCATCAGTTGTTCTCCTGCCACAAAAGAGGATCCGGACGGATGGAAAAATCTATTTAACGGTACTGACCTGACGGGTTGGAAGCCTGTCGCCGGCACTGCAACTTTTGAAGTCGTAGACAGCACAATCGTCGGAACCTCGGTGGCTGGCTCTCCTAATACATTTCTGGTTGCAGACGGGATGTACACTGATTTTATCCTTGAACTGGATCTGAAAGTAGAACATACCACCAGCAACTCCGGCGTGATGGCCCGTGGTCAGTTTGATCCGGCTGCAAGAGAAGGTCAGGGTTTGGTTTTCGGCTATCAAATCGAAGCCGATCCGACAGAGAGAGCCTGGTCCGGAGGAATCTATGACGAAGCAAGAAGAGGCTGGTTATATCCGCTTGACATGAATCCTGCAGCAGGATCTGCGTTCAATGTTGGTGAGTTCAACCATTATAGAATTGAAGCAATCGGAGACGAAATCAAAACTTGGGTCAATGGTCAGGAAGTAGCTTATGTGGTTGACGATATGGACAGCATTGGTTTTATCGCTCTTCAGGTTCATAGTGTAAGGGATTCCACCGAAGCGGGAAGAAAGACTTACTTCAAGAATGTAAAAATTCAAACCGAAAACCTGACTCCTCAGCCTTTCAGCAAGGATATATTCGTAGTCAACAACAGATTGAATGCTTTGACTGATTATGAAAAAACTCAGGGCTGGAGATTGCTTTTCAACGGTCAGAACTCTGATGGCTGGAAAGGTGCTTACAAAGATTCATTCCCTGATTTCGGTTGGGGCGTCAATGAAGGCATACTTACAATCGCCAAATCCGGTGGAGAAGAATCTACCAATGCAGGTGATATCGTCACTATTGAGAAATTCAAAGCTTTTGATCTGGCTTTTGATTTCAAATTGACAGAAGGTGCAAACAGCGGCTTGAAATACTTTGTGACCCTTTCCGAAGGAAACAAAGGATCAGCTATTGGCCTGGAATATCAAATCCTCGATGATGAAAAACACCCTGATGCCAAAATGGGAATTGCAGGAAATCGAACTTTAGCTTCGCTTTATGATTTGATCAAAGCTGAGAAGCAGCCAAGATTCCTAAAGCCAATCGGCGAATGGAACAAAGGCCGAGTGGTGGTGACTCCGGACAATAAAGTGACTCACTATCTGAACGGTGTAAAAGTCTTGGAATATCAGAGAGGATCACAGGAATACCGTGACTTGGTAGCCGGAAGCAAGTACAAAATCTGGCCAAATTTTGGTGAAGCTGCTGAAGGTCATATCCTGCTTCAGGATCATGGCGATGAGGTAAGCTTCAAAAACATCAAAATAAAGACATTGAATTAAACTCCCAAAATGACTTATGAAGAATAACCGAAGAGAATTTATCAAGAAATCAGCGGCAGCGACCGTTGGGATTTCAGCTTTGGGTGCGATTGGTTTTTCACCAAAATCATACGCACGAATCATTGGTGCAAATGATCGGTTGAATGTTGCGATCGCAGGTTTGGGAAGAAGATTGGGTGCATTCTATGAGCCAATCGGTTTGGAAACAAGCAATGTAAACCTGCTTTATATCTGCGATGCCATGAAATCTCAGATGCCAAAAGCTGCCAAAAACTTTGAGAAATACATCAGCTATGCTCCCAAGCAAGAGCAAAATATCATGAAAGTGCTGGACGATAAAGATGTGGATGTGCTGATCAACGCAACTCCTGATCACTGGCATGCACCGGGAACCTGGCTTGCGCTCGAAAGAGGAAAACACGTGTACGTTGAAAAGCCTTGCTCCCACAATCCCCGTGAAGGTGAATTGTTGATTGCATTGCAGAAGAAATACAACAAAGTTGTTCAAATGGGAAATCAGCAACGTTCCGCTCCTGAAAGCCGGGAAATCATCGCTGCCATCCACAACGGAGCAATTGGAAAAGCATTCATGGCAAAAGCTTTTTATAGCAATTCCCGTGGAGTAGTTCCAAATCCAAAAGCAGCATCTGCTCCTGAGGGTTTAGACTGGGATTTGTTCCAAGGTCCGGCTCCACGCAAACCATATATGCATGATACCTGGGATTACAACTGGCATTGGTACGGTTGGGATTATGGAACTGCCGAGACCGGAAACAATGCGACACACGAACTTGATGTGGCGAGATGGGCACTTCAGGTGGATTATCCAAGTGAAGTGCAAGTTGTTTCAGGCAAATTTCACTACCCTGAAGATGGATGGGTGATGTACGATACCATGGACGCTACCTTCAAATTTGGAGATAATAAAATCATCCAATGGGATGGTAAAAGCCGAAATAACTACCGAACCTACGGAACGGACCGGGGAACCATTATTTACGGAACTGAAGGTTCGGTATACGTGGATCGTGATGGATACAAGCAGTTTGACCGTGCCGGAAAGCTTGTAAAAACCAATATGGGCGGAGGATCCGAAGGCGGAACTCAACTTGGCGGCGGTGGTGACATGAGCACTACTCACGTGGTAAACTTCTTCAACGCTGTTCGCGGAAAAGAGAAACAAAACTCAAACATCGAAGAAGGCGCAGTCAGCACGTTACTTTGCCACCTGGCAAATATCAGTTCACGAACAGGCGAGAAATTGATTTGCGATCCTTCAAATGGTCACATTACAAATTCTCCAAAAGCTATGGCGCTTTGGACACGGGAATATGAAAAAGGCTGGGAGCCTCCCAAAGTATAATCTTAAAATAAATTAATAATAAACACCTGTTTCCATTTTGGAGGCAGGTGTTTTCATTTTATATATAGTGCGCATTAAATACATATTCATTATCGATAAATCAATAAATAAGAGTTTGTATTAAGCTTTCTTCATTTAATCATCCGGTTTATAAATAGTCTAATTTGTTTTACAAATACTTGATTTTTTGATTGTTGCCTACGCAATCGATTCCGTAGTTCCTGCTTTTCTAGTCTTGAAATAGACTTACCATTCATCTAACTTGAATGATGAATATTCTGCACAAATGGCCACTCATACCAAAATTTAAAAAAACCATTCAGAAAGAGTATTCATCAAGTTACCCATCAATCTATCTATTAACAGTAACCCCAAAACTTATGCGTCAAAAATTTTACACTTACCTCACGGTAGTGCTCTTCCTGATGCTGAATGCGAGTTTCGCATTTGCCCAGGAAGCACAAGTGAGTGGTACAGTCTCGGATGAGACCGGTGCTCCACTTCCGGGTGTCACAGTCCTTTTGAAAGGGACTACCAAAGGAACTACCACCGATCTCGATGGTAAATATTCCATCAGCGCTCCTTCAGACGGAGTACTCGTATTCTCATTTATTGGCTACGACCCAATTGAAGTAACAGTCGGCAATCAATCCCAAATCGATGTTTCTCTGAGTCCGGATTTATCCGATTTGGATGAAGTAGTAGTTGTCGGATATGGTACGGTCAAAAAGAGTCAAATGACCGGTGCTATTTCCTCTGTTGGATCCAAAGAGATCCTGGAATTACCGATCACCGATGCACGACAGGCCCTTCAAGGAAGAGCTGCAGGTGTTGATGTGACTCAAGCAGGTTCAAAACCCGGAGCTGCGCCACAGGTTCGTATTAGAGGTCGTCGTTCTTTCAATGCATCGAATGAGCCACTATATGTGGTGGATGGCATACCTACAGTAGGTGGACTTGGTGACATTAACCCAAATGACATCACCTCGATGGAAGTATTAAAAGATGCCTCCGCGACTGCTATTTATGGTTCCAGAGGATCAAATGGTGTAGTTCTGATCACAACCAAAAGAGGGACCGTCGGAAAGACCGTTGTTTCCCTAGACTCTTATTATGGTATTAGTGAAGAGCTCGGCCGAATTGATGTATTCAACGGATCGGAATTTGCCGAGTATAAAAGAGAATCCCGCAGAGCAACAGGAAACTATCCTGAAGGTGCTGCTACTTCTGCTGCAGATGCCAAGATTTTCGAACCTGTGGAATTGGAAAGCATTGAATTGGGAAGAAGTACTGATTATCCCGGAGGCCTGATCAGACAGGGCAATATCCAAAGTCACCAAATCGGAGTAAGTGGCGGTAGCGATAAAACCACCTTCTTTATTTCAGGAAACTACTTTAAAGATGTTGGTGTCATTTACAATCAGGATTTTACCCGATACACTTTCCGTGTCAATTTGGACCACCAAATCAACAAAAAAATTAAAATCGGAACTTCTACCCTGTTTACCAGAAGTGATCGAAATGGTGAAAACTTCAACCCTCTTGGAGGCGCACTTGCTGAAAATCCACTTGGTAAACCTTATGATGAGGATGGAAATCTAATTTTTACTCCAACTTCAGATGGATTAAGAACGAATCCGTTCGCAGAGATCGTACCAGGTGCTCAGGTGGATGAAACGAAAAGATACCGAGCATTTACCAGTCTTTATGGAAGCTGGGAAATCACCAAAGGCCTGACTTATAGATTGGTATTTGGTCCTGACCTTAATGTAAGCAGAAACGGTCGTTTCACCGGTTCTCAAACCAACGCAAGAAGAGGGGGTCCTCCTACAGGAAGTGTAGATGACCGATTCAATCTCAATTACACTGTAGAAAACATCCTGACGTATAATAAGACTTTCAAATCTGTACATACAATTAACGTTACAGCTTTGCAGTCTTTCCAGCAGGACAAATTTGAGCAAACTACGATCAGTGTACAAGGTATTCCTGCTCCGTCCCAGCTTTATCACAGACTGGGAGATGCTTCGCAAATCACTGGTGCAAATACCAACTTAGTGGAATGGTCACTGCTTTCTTATATGGCTCGTGTCAACTACGACTTCAAAGGTAAATACCTCCTGACCGGTACAATCCGTGCCGATGGAAGCTCCCGATTTGGTGAGAACAATAAGTTTGGATATTTTCCATCGGTCGCTTTAGGCTGGAATATGCACCAGGAAGATTTCTTGAAAAACTCTACCAAAATAGATTTACTAAAACTGAGAGTGAGTTACGGATCTATTGGTAACCAGGCCATTAACCCGTATCAAACTCAGGCATTATTGGGCAGAACTGCTTACGCTTGGGATAATACAGCTGCCTTCGGTTACAGACCAAACACAATCGGTAATCCTGATTTGAGATGGGAAACTTCCACCACTTTCAATTCCGGAGTTGATTTCTCATTCTTTAATGGCAGAGTCTTGGGTAGTTTGGAATATTACGTGACCAACACATCTGACCTTCTGGCTCCTCAGCCTCTTCCAAATTCCACAGGTTTCGGAGGATTTACAACTAACATTGGCGAAACCCAAAACAGAGGTATTGAACTTTCACTCTCAACTCTGAATATTGAAAAGGGTGATTTCACCTGGTCAACAGATGTAATTTTTACCAGAAACCGGGAAGAAATTATTTCCCTTCCTAATGGTGATGACATTGCGGCAGGAAGATTTATCGGAAAGCCTCTGACAATCTTTTATGATTTGAAGAAAGTAGGCATCTGGCAGACTTCTGAGAAAGACGTTGCTGCCGGATTCGGCGATAAGCCGGGCGAAATCAAGGTGGAAGATTTAAACGGAGATAATAAAATCAATTCTTTAGACCGGCAATTCCTTGGTTCTGCAGTTCCCGATTTCTCTGTGGGTATGACAAACCGGTTTGCTTACAAAGGCTTTGACTTCTCTTTCTTTATTTTCGGAAGATGGGGATCAATGATCAGATCTGATTTTCACCAAAGTAATAACAACCTATTTGGCCGATACAATAACCTGGATGTGGATTATTGGACTCCCAACAATCCTACAAATGCCTACCCAAGACCAAATGAGAATCAGGAATTTCCTAAGTACAACAGCTCCATGTCGTTGTTTGATGGCACTTTCATTAAAGTCAGAAATATCAACTTGGGTTATACCTTCAATGATGTGACTTTGAAAAAGATAGGATTCAGCAGCCTGAGATTATATACCAGCATTCAGAATCCATTTATTTTCTCAGAATACCGCTCAGTCCATAAAGGAATTGATCCTGAAACCTTCATTGATGGTGAGCAGGGTATCGGAGCCGGTATTGTAAATGGTAACGTAACTCCACCTGTGGTTCAGTACACTTTCGGTGTCAACGTAAAGTTTTAATCTCAAAGCAACTCAACGATGAAAAAAATATCTAATTCTAATAACATGAAATCCTGGATTAAGTCAGGCGCTTTGGCATTATCGCTTTCATTGGCGTTTTCTTGTCAGGATGCACTTCAGGAAGATGTAATCTCCCAGATCGGGAATGATTACCTCAACACCGCCAAGGGACTTGAAGATGGAGTAAATGCCGCCTACAACTCTTTGAGAGTCTGGTATGGTAAAGAGCGTGGACACAATATGACTGAGTTTGGCACAGACATCTACACCAATGGTGCGGATGGTTCCTGGAAATTCATGAATACCTACACCAACCAGTTTGACTCTCAAAATGGTCAGGTTCGCGAACTTTGGGATCAACTCTACGAAGGAATAAATACCTGTAATGCAGTCATCGACCGCTCAGAGAATGTAACGGGCGTGAATGAAGCAACTAAAAAACTTCGGATTGCTGAAGTGAAGTTCATTCGTGCGCATCATTACTTTCTGATGGTCCAGCTTTTTGGACCGCTTGATTTGCGGCTTAGCGAAACTCTGGTTCCTACTAAAACAGTATCCAGAACTCCGGTTCCGGAAATCTATGCTGCCATTATCAAGGACCTGACCGAAGCTATTCCTGATTTGGAGCCATTGAAAGCTTCCACTCAGTACGGAAGAGTGACCAGACCGGTAGCAGAGAATCTTTTGGCAAAAGTCTACATCACTAAAGGAACTTCTGAAGCCAAAGCTGCTGATGATTTTGCGAAAGCAGAGCCTTTACTGACCAAAGTGATCGCTGACTACGGCTTCAAATTGTTGCCTGATTTTGCACAAGTTCATCAATTTGGTAACGAGCGGAATGACGAAGTGATATGGGCCATCCAATACACCAGAGATCCATTGACCAATAGTACAGGAAATGAGTCTCACGTTTTCTACCTGATGGAATATGATGTGCAGCCTGGAATGAGAAGAGATACTCAAAATGGCCGTCCTTTCAAACGATACAGAATGACTCCATATGCGATCAATACTGTATTTGCGGATCGGGTAAATGACAGCCGTTACAAAAAATCCTTTAGAGATGTCCATTATTCCAATAGACCGGGTACGTTCAACACCAACTTTGACTTGTCCAAGCCAACCGTGACTTTTGCTCAAGGCGATACTACGATCTATATCCCCGGGTTTGAAATGTCTCTTGCGGAAAGGGCTAAGAAAAAGTACCAGGTTCTGGTTCCAAGCAGATATGACGAAAGATTATTTCCATCATTGAGTAAGCATTTGGATCCGGGAAGAGCTGATTTGACCCAGTTTGAAGGAGGAAGAGATTTCATCGCCATGCGATTGGCTGATACTTATCTTCTCTTGGCAGAAACTCAGTTTCGTCTGGGAAAAATCACAGAGGCTACTGCTTCCATTAATGCTGTGAGAAGAAGAGCTGCATTCCCGGGAAAAGCTGATGCAATGGAGATTACTCCATCTCAAATGACCTTTGATTTCTTAATGGAAGAAAGAGCAAGAGAATTGATCGGAGAGCAATTCAGATGGTTGGATTTGAAGCGTTGGGGAGTTTTGGTGGAGCGAGTGAAACTTCACAATGCTCAGGCTGCACCAAATATCAAGGACTTCCATGTGTTGAGACCTATCCCACAAAACCAGATTGACCGGGCTGAAGGCGGAGCTACAGGATTCCCTCAAAACACTGGTTATTAATAAATTGATTTGTTTGGTTTTAATGAGAAAAGCTGTTCCGATTTGGAACAGCTTTTTTATTTACCCTGCGGAAAGCAAAGAAAATTATCCCGCTACCGTTGAAGATCGAATGGTGATCTTGGATGGAACAGTAATTACCTGATTGAGCAAGTCAGGCTGCTTTGGCCGGGTGAGTTTTCTAATCAACAATTTTGCACACTCCTCTCCGATCGTAAAAGCCGGCTGAGTGATCGTAGTCATAGATGGATTGAGCAAACCAGCAATGTTCATATTGGAGAAACTGATAATTTTTAAATCATCCGGGATTCTCAGATTTGTACGCTTTACAGCCTGATACGTGCACAAAGCAAGTTTTTCAACAGATGAAAAAATACCATCCGGCCTGTTTTCTGACAAAAGCAGGTCTCTGATTAATTCGATATTGGCATCTTCATCCTGACAGCAAGTAAGACTAAATGCAGGTTCAGGCTCCAAACCAGCTTCTTTAATCGCATCTGAATAACCTCGAAATCTTTCTTTAGTGATCGAAAGCTCCTTGCCCAGCATCAAAAAAGCTATTTTTTTACAGCCTTGTTGCAACAAATGTTTGGTTGCATCAAACGAACTTTCATAGTCATTGGTGATGAATTTGGTAGTAGGTATTCCGCTACAAATCCGATCAAAGAAAATCAAAGGAACACCTCTCTCATGTAGCCTTTCAAGATGAGAAACATCACTTGTCTGACTGGAAACAGACATTACGATAGCGTCTGCTCTGCCGTTTAGAAGGAGCGAAATGATTTTTTTCTCCTTATCTACATCCTCATGAGTATTGTAAACCAGTAAATGATAACCATGTTGTTGCATGATTTCCTCAATTCCATCTATGACCTGGGCGAAAAAATTATTGATCCGTTCGGGGATCACGACTGCTATGGTTTTGCTTTTGTTTTCCCGGAGGCTTCTGGCAAATGGATTCGGCTGATAATTCAACTTTTCAGCCATGCTGATCACCTTTTTCTTGGTCTCTACACTGATTTCGTAACTATCATTCAATGCTCTGGAAACCGTCGATGGGGAAAGTTTCAGCTCCGCCGCCAACTCTTTTAAATTCACACCTGAGACCATACTAGTTTTATTTATTTCGGGTTTGACTTGTCAGTTTCAAATTACACAGGATTGGAAATATTCTATTCTTACCGTTCAAATTATTTCGCAATCGTTTTCGTATTTAATTCCTCAAAAACATTCATTTCAGGGTAAATTGAATTTGCATTTAATAGGCAATTATTTGCCAGCCCCACATAGATGATATCCACCGAAACCCAAACGGCCTTCCTTTCAGAAGATTTCCTTTTGAAAAACCAATATGCACGCATCCTTTATCATGAGTATGCCAAAGACCTTCCCATAATCGATTATCACAATCACCTCCCTCCTGCTGAAATCGCAAAAAACCGGATTTTTGAGAACACGTCTCAAATCTGGCTTGCCGGCGACCATTACAAATGGAGAGCGATGAGGACCTTGGGGATTTCAGAGGAATACATCACAGGAAAGGCGTCGGACAAGGAAAAGTTTATGAAATGGTCAGCGACTGTTCCCTATACCCTCCGAAATCCGCTTTACCATTGGACACATTTGGAGCTGAAGCGATACTTCGGGATTAATGAAGTTTTGACTTCTGAGAACGGTTCAAAAATTTACGCTCAGACTTCTGAGTTATTGGCTCAGCCCGATTTCAGCGCTCCTTCCCTCCTTCGGAAAATGAAAGTCGAGGTAGTTTGCACCACAGACGATCCTGCAGATACGTTGGAAAATCATGTAGATTTTCATCATCAAAACACAGGACTCCAAATGTTTCCCGCATTCAGACCTGATAAGTCATTCGCAGTAGAAAATACTGAAACCTACCTGGCCTATTTGAACAAACTTTCTGAAGCAAGCGGAATTGCCATCGAGGGTTATGATGAGTTATTGGAAGCCTTGAGCAATCGCATCGACTATTTCCACGATCGGGGTTGCAGACTATCGGATCATGGTTTGGAGCATTTGTATTTCAATGACACCAATGAGTTTTACATTGAAAACATCTTCAACGACCTGCTGGAAGGACAGAGTTTATCCAATGTGGAAATCCGATATTTCAAATTTTATACCCTGCGCGAGCTTTGCAAAATGTACCATGCCAAAGGATGGGTGCAACAATTCCACTTGGGAGCTTTGAGAAATACCAATACCCGAGGGCTTGCGACTCTCGGACCGGATACTGGATTTGATTCGATCGGAGATTTTGATCAGGCCAGACCAATGGCTCAATTCCTGAACGAACTTGACTCCTCAGATCAGCTGGCAAAAACAATACTTTACAACCTGAATCCCCGTGACAACGAAGTCCTGGCAAGTATGATCGGCAACTTCAACGATGGCTCAGTGAAAGGAAAAATCCAGTTCGGTTCCGGCTGGTGGTATCTCGACCAGAAAGACGGAATGGAAAAGCAAATCAATTCCCTCTCAAATATCGGATTGATCAGTTGCTTCATCGGAATGCTGACTGACTCCAGAAGTTTCCTTTCATTTCCGCGACATGAATATTTCCGCAGGATTCTATGCAATCTGTTTGGTGAAGATGTTGCCAACGGCGAGTTGCCTTGGGATGAAAAATGGCTTGGCAAAATCATTCAGGATATCTGCTACTACAACGCCAAATCCTATTTCGACTTCAGTCCAAAGAATTTTAAAATCTGATCATGAATTCTTCCCTATTTTCCCTTGAGGGTAAAAAGATTGCCTTTTCAGGAGCCACAGGCGTTCTGGGAAATACAATGGCTTTGCATCTGGCAGCTGAAGGCGCAATCCTTTTGATCCTCGGTCGCACTCCCAAAAAAGTTGATGAATTGGTAACCGAGATTAACCAAACCGGTGGAAAAGCTTTCGGCTATTATACCGATGTGACTGATGAAACAAGCATTCACGAAGCTGCGTCACGGATCGAATCCGATCATGGTTCCATCGATATTTTGATCAACGGTGCAGGTGGAAATATGCCTGGAGCAGTGATCACTCCCACTCAGAATTTCCTGGATCTGGATGTCAATTCCCTCAGAAAAGTATTGGATCTGAACTATCTGGGAACGGTTCTTCCGATCAAAGCTCTGCTTCCTTTGATGCTTAAAGTAAACAAGGGAAATATATTGAATATCAGTTCGATGGCTGCAACCAGACCTATGACGAGAGTGATGGGGTATGCGTCTGCAAAAGCTGCAATAGACAATCTGACCAAGTGGCTTTCTGTCGAACTCACTGCCAAGCATGGACCTGAATTCCGCGTGAATGCAATCGCTCCGGGCTTCTTCCTCACCGAGCAAAACCGAACTTTGTTGACAGAAGCAGACGGAGGATTGACCAGTCGGGGAAATCAAATCATCACGCATACCCCCATGCGGAGATTCGGGAAACCGGAAGATTTGCTCGGTGCTTTGCAATGGCTCTGCAGCGATGCCTCAGCATTTGTCACCGGAACGATTATAGCTGTTGATGGAGGTTTCAGCGCTTATTCGGGGGTTTGATCAGGAAAAAAGTTATTGATTATTGTGAAATCAGTTATTGGTTATTTAGTTATTGGGGATCCAAATTTCTGAAGATCACCCTGATTTCAATTCTCAATCATTTAAGAAAAAGAGCTTTCTTCCAAAATTTCAGCATACCAAATAATATTAAATTAAGCCCCAATAATTCCTTTAAATAACCAATAACCTACTAACTACATTCCCATGACCTATAAAATGGAACAAACCATGCGCTGGTATGGTCCAAATGATCCGGTAAGTCTAAGAGATATATTACAAGCCGGAGCTACCGGGATCGTGACTGCTTTGCACCATATTCCCAATGGGGAAACCTGGAGTCGGGAGGAAATCGCAATTCGAAAAAAGATCATCGAAGATGCGGGATTGACTTGGTCAGTGGTGGAATCAGTTCCTGTCCACGAAGTGATCAAAACCCAATCGGGAAATTACCTGGAAGTCATCGAGAACTATAAGCAAACCATCCGAAATCTGGCAGCAGAAGGTGTTTTCACGGTTTGCTATAACTTCATGCCGATCCTGGACTGGACGCGAACTGACCTTGAATATGAGTTACCAAACGGAGTGAAGGCTTTACTCTACGAAAGCAAAGCGGTAAAAGCTTTTGATCTCTTAGTATTGAACAGGGAAAAGGCTCAAGAAGAGTATTCAGAAGCAGAAAAAGCCGAAATCAAAGAATACTACGATGGGCTTTCGATGGAAAAGCGTAAGCTCATCAACGACAATATGCTGAAAGGTCTTCCCGGATCTGAAATCGGCTATACAATGGACGAGTTCAAAGCCATGCTGGAAACTTACTCCGGAATCGATGCAGTAAAACTTGCGGATCATCTTCGGTATTTCCTCGCTCAGATCGTTCCTGTTGCTGAGGAAAATGGCGTCTTCATGGCAATTCATCCCGATGATCCACCATTTTCACTTTTCGGTTTACCACGGGTTGTCAGCACTGCAGCTGATGCCAGAAGAATCCTAACTGATCAGCCAAGTCCAAATAATGGTTTGTGTTTTTGCACAGGTTCGTACGGGGTGAGACCCGACAATGATCTTCCTGCAATGGTAAGAGAATTTGGAAATAATATCCATTTCATCCATTTGCGCAGCACGAAACGAGATGCAGAGGGTAATTTCTTCGAAGACAATCATCTCGAAGGCGATGTACCGATGGTCGCTGTGATCGATGAAATTGTCGAAATGCAGCAAAGACGTGGAAAAAGTATTCCGATGAGACCGGATCACGGTCATCAGATGCTGGATGATTTGCATAAAAAGACCAATCCGGGCTATTCGGCTATTGGAAGACTTAAAGGTCTGGCCGAAATCCGCGGAGTGGAGCAGGCGCTACTTTACTGCAAAAACCAAAAATAATCCGGCATTTTCTATTTCCTTAGAATTCAAAACTCAACGAAAAAGGGCCATAATACTCGCTAGAATTTAATTTAACGTTAGTAGGATTGAGAAATTTTCATTTTCTAAATCCATCAAATGAAACTTTCAACTAAATTCAGAAAACGATGAATTATGGCCCTGTTTTATTCTAAAAAAGACCTTTTTTTCCAGCTTTTTGAAAACCTGAATTGCCTTCAGCTAACTCAAATTCCTTTTTTCTCAGACCATAATGAGGAAACCTTCAAGCTCGTTCTGGATGCAGCTGAGCAAATAGCTGAGAAGAATTTGTATCCGCTCCTCACGGAAATGGATCGAAAGGAACCTCAGTTGGTGGATGGCAAAATCAGAATCCATCCGGGAATGAAAGCGATCGTCAAGAAATTCGGGACAGATGGCTGGATCAATGCCACATTTCCCTACAAGGCCGGAGGGCAGCAATTGCCCTGGACTCTTCACCTTGCTTCAGGTTTTATTCTGGAAGCAGCAAATTATTCTGCAAGCGTTTTTCCTTTTTTGACCACAGGTGCAGCCAATCTGATTCGAACTTTTGGATCAAAAGAGTTGATCGATGCTTTCACCCCTAAAATGTACTCCGGTGACTGGCAAGGCACTATGGCCATGACCGAACCGGATGCAGGAAGTTCTTTGTCAGATTTGAGCACTATCGCTATTCCGACAGATAATCGGGGGATTTTCAAAATCAAAGGCCAGAAAATCTACATTTCCTGCGGCGATCATGATGCCTGCGAAAATGTAATTCATCTGATGCTGGCACGAATTCAAGGAGCTCCAGCAGGCACGAAAGGCATTTCATTGTTTGTCGTGCCCCAAAAGCGAGTGTCAGATCTTCAACCCAACGACGTTCTCACACAAGGACTTTACCACAAAATGGGGTACAAAGGGGCTCCGATTGCCCACCTGATGATGGGATCTGAAGATGGATGCGAAGGTTTTTTGGTTGGCGAAGCCAACCTAGGACTGAAATATATGTTCCAAATGATGAATGAAGCTCGTCTGGGTGTGGGCATGAATGCAGTTGCCATCGCCACAGCTGCATATCTGAGCTCGCTGGCCTATGCAAAGGAAAGACCTCAGGGTAGAAAAATCAATGAAAAAGATATTTCCAAACCTCAGGTTCCCATCATCGAGCACGCGGATGTGAAGCGAATGCTGCTTTTTCAGAAAAGTATCACAGAAGGCTCCCTCGCTTTATTGCTTTATTCTGCCCTGCTTTCGGATCGGGCGGCTCATGAAACGGATGAGATTCGAAAAAAAGAATTCGAAAATCTGTTGGATCTGCTTACTCCGATCGCCAAAAGCTATCCTTCTGAAATGGGTGTTCAAAGTACTTCAGCAGCTGTTCAGGTATTGGGAGGCGCTGGCTATACAACAGATTTTCCGGTAGAGCAATATTACCGGGAAGCCCGGATTCACCCTATTCACGAAGGCACGACCGGGATACATGGGCTGGATATTTTGGGCAGAAAACTCCTGATCAACAATGGGCTGGGCTGGGAATTATTGAAAGCAGAAATTGATCAATCAATCCGTGACTTAACCAAGTATCCTGCTTTAGATGATATTAGATTATCATTTGAAAATCAATATGATAAAGTAAAGGATACTACAAAAATTGTTGTGGGAAAAAGCGCTGCCGGAGCGGAGATTTTCCTCGCTGATGCGACCTTATTTTTGGAAATGTTTGGTCTATTGACCATCGGATGGATGTGGATCAAACAAGCAAAAGTCAGCTTTGAAAAACTTGAAATCCTGGATTCCGACAGGAATTTTTACCTGGGAAAAATTGAAACGGCACGGTATTTCGTTGAATACGAACTTGTGAAAATCACTTCCCTTTCGGAACGTCTTTCATCCAATTCCTATCCTACCATCGAAATGAAAAAAGATTGGTTTTGATAGTCCCGCCAATTTTAAGAATTACCAGTTTATTGAAAAACAAATTCTTATTTTTGGCACTTAGTGTTTTTAACCCTTTTGTTTAATCTTGATGAAACGAATTTTAGTTAGCGGTGGAGGCGGATTTCTAGGCAGCCACCTTTGTGATAGACTTCTTAAAGAAGGAAACGAAGTTCTCTGCGTGGACAACTTTTTCACAGGAAACCGAAGAAATATTCACCACCTGCTCGACAATAAAAACTTCGAGCTTCTGAGACATGATGTGACTCATCCGCTGTATGTGGAAGTAGATCAGATCTATAACCTTGCTTGTCCTGCATCTCCTATTCATTACCAGTTTGATCCGGTGCAGACGACCAAAACTTCTGTGATCGGCGCAATGAATATGCTGGGGCTTGCCAAGAGATTGAAAATCAAAATCCTTCAGGCAAGTACTTCGGAAGTTTACGGGGATCCGGAAATCCATCCGCAGCCTGAGAGCTACAGAGGAAATGTAAATCCGATTGGGCCAAGAGCTTGCTACGATGAAGGAAAGCGTTGTGCCGAAACTTTATTCTTCGATTATCACCGTCAGCACGGAGTAGATATCAAAGTGATGAGAATCTTCAACACCTACGGTCCAAGAATGCACCCAAATGACGGTCGTGTGGTAAGTAACTTTATCGTACAGGCATTGAAAGGCGAGGATATTACAATCTATGGAGATGGTAAGCAGACACGCTCATTCTGCTATGTAGATGATAATATAGACGGAATGTATCGCCTGATGAATAGCCGAGATGGCTTCACCGGTCCGGTGAACATCGGAAACCCGGGAGAATTCACAATGCTGGAACTTGCAGAACTGGTAATTGAACTGACAAACAGTAAGAGCAAGCTGGTCTTTATGCCACTTCCACAAGATGATCCATTGCAGCGGAAACCGATAATTGAAATGGCCAAAAAGGAACTCGGTTGGGAACCAAAAATCCACCTGAGAGAAGGTCTTCAAAAAACCATCGCTTATTTCGAATCAGTAATCTGATCCTAAATGAAGAAGCCACCTGTTAGGGTGGCTTTTTTTATTTCCCTAATTTCCCCATATGCCTTTCCTTGATTACCCTTCTCAGGATTTTACCCACATTGGACTTGGGCAGTTCATCCGTAAAGTAAACTTCTCTTGGCACCTTATAATTCGTAAGGGATTCTTTGCAATGCGCGATGACTTTCTCGGCTGTTAAAGTCTTGTCTTTGGCCACTACATAAGCGACTACTTTTTCGTTTGACTTAGGATCAGGCATTCCGATCACTCCCACTTCCAAAACCCCCGGACAAGAAGCTACCGCGTCTTCCACTTCGTTTGGATAGACATTGAATCCGGAAACGAGAATCATCTCTTTCTTTCGGTCGACGATTTTCACAAAACCTTCATTGTCCATGATTCCGATATCTCCGGATTTGAACCATTCTCCCATCATCACAAGGGCAGTTTCATCAGGTCGATTCCAATAGCCTTTCATTACCTGAGGGCCTTTGATAAAGATCTCACCTCGCTCTCCTATCGGAAGTTCTATTCCTTCATCATCGCAAATGATCACCTCCGTATTGGGAAGGGGAATACCAATTGTTCCCAATCTTTCTGTTCCATCGATCGGGTTGCAAGTAGCCACCGGAGAAGTCTCAGTCAGACCATATCCTTCTGCCAAGGGCACTCCGGTTACAGATTTCCATTTCTCAGCGGTAGCTTTTTGAACCGCCATTCCACCTCCAACTGCAATCTTTAAACTACTGAAATCCAGTGATCTGAAAGATTCCTGATTTAACAATCCATTGAAGAGCGTATTGACTCCTGTAAAGACAGTAAACCTCTTCTTTGAAAGCTCTTTGATAAAGCCCGGCATGTCTCTCGGATTGGTGATCAGTAAATTATGAGCACCGATCTTGAGCATCGCCAGACAGTTTACCGTCAGGGCGAAAATATGATAAAGAGGCAGCGCAGTCACGACAAGCTCTTCACGCTCTTTCAACTTTGGCTTCATCCAGGCAGAGATCTGCTGCATGTTTGCCACGATATTTCCATGGGTCAACTCAGCACCTTTGGATACTCCAGTAGTGCCGCCGGTATATTGGAGAAAAGCAGAATCAGAAAGACTAAGCTTTTTTGGTTCGTATTTGAATTTGGATCCCTGAGATAAAACTGATTTGAAGGAAACAGCGGTTGGAAGGGAAAAAGCCGGAACCAATTTCTTCACATGCTTCACCACGATGTTGACAATCGTTCCTTTCAGGCCACCCAATAAGTCTCCCAATTCGGTAAGGATGATGTGTTTCGCTTTAATTTCCGGAAGAATTTTTTCCAGGTTGCAGGCAAAATTTGCCACAATCACAATCACTTCGGCACCGGAATCATTGAATTGATGCTTCATTTCCGCAGAAGTGTAAAGCGGATTTGTATTGACCACTATCATTCCCGCACGAAGCGCTCCAAACATCGCAATCGGATACTGGAGGATATTTGGCATTTGAATCGCAACGCGAGTCCCTTTCTTCAGCTTGAGTACTTCAGTCAGGTAATTTGCAAAGTTTGCACTCTGGGTATCCAACTCCCGAAAAGAAAGCGTTTTCCCCATACATTCATACGCCACAGCATCTGAATATTTCCTGACGCATTCGTCAAAAAGCTCAGAAATACTGCTGTAGGCCGTATAATTAACCTGTTTATCAACTGAAGCAGGATAATGCTTTAACCAGGGAAAGTCATTCATTGGAATCGTATTTTGGGTGAAGGGCTAATTTTTCTGAATTACTTACTTTTTATGGGTTAGAACAATAGTTGAACTGTTCTACTGCAAAATTTTTCTCGCTATAAGCTCTTTCATAATCTCATTCGTCCCTGCATAGATTCGCTGCACCCGGGCATCGGCATAGGCTCTTGCCACGCCATATTCCCACATATAGCCATATCCTCCGTGGAGCTGCACACATTCGTCGGCAACTTTGCATTGGAGTTCGGTCATGTTATACTTGGCAGCTGAGGCCATTGCTGGATCTACTTTTTTATCGTTGTGCAGGAGAACCAATTGATCACAATAGATTCTTCCTTGTTCCAAAGCAGCGGTCATCTCCGCCAGTTTGAATCTTGTATTCTGAAATTCTGAAATATGTTTGTTAAACGCTTTTCGCTGTTTCACATAGCTGAGTGTAGCCTGAAGCATGTATTCTCCCAAAGCAACTGCCGCTAAAGCGACGACCAACCTCTCCTGGGCAAGTTCGGTCATAAGGTATTTGAAACCTTCACCCGGCTTTCCAAGGAGATTTTCTTTTGGCACTTGCACATCTTCGAAAAACAGCTCGCAGGTATCCTGAGCATGTAATCCGACTTTTTCGAAGGGAATTCCTTTGGTATAGCCAGCCATTGAATTATCCAAGAGCAATAGGCTGATTCCCTTCGCACCTTTTCCCGGATCTGTTTTCACCGCGACTACAGCCACATCAGAGAGGTAACCATTTGTGATAAAAGTTTTGGAGCCATTTACCAGATAATGATCGCCCATGTCAACCGCACTTGTTCTAATCCCTTGGAGATCTGAACCGGCACCAGGTTCGGTCATTGCTATCGCGCCGATGTATTCGCCGGTGATCATTTTTGGCAAATATTTCTTCTTAGCCTCCTTGGTAGCGTAATGCAAAATATAAGGCATCACGATATCGCTGTGAAGCGGAAATCCAATTGCCGGACCCGAGCAACCGCTTAATCCAAGTTCTTCGATCAAAATTGCATTGTAGCGGAAATCCTGAAGATTCATGCCTCCAAACTCTTCAGGAGCCTGAATTCCCAGAAATCCATTTTCTCCAAATTTCAGCCAGGCTCCCCTCGAAACCATTTTATTTCTCTCCCACTCGGCATTGTGAGGAGTTACTTCCTTGGCGATAAAATCTCTCACACTCACTCTGAAGAGATCATGATCGTCATTGAAAAGAGTTCTGGGTAGTCCAAACATGGGTTGTTTCTAAAGTGGGTTTAATTCTGGTCAAAAATAAGGATTTTTGGCTTTGGGCAATTTCTTATTACATGAGCGAAATCTGGTGGTTTCTGATCAATTATCCATTTTCAAATTGTAGGAGAAAGATTAAAATCTAATCTTTAAGCGATGCCTTTTTATTAAAAAAACAATGCTTGAATTGGAAGAGAATACGAGTCTGGAAGAGTTGCAAGAGCTTCCTTTTTGGGAAGAAGGAGAACTTTTGATTTCCTCGAAACCTGCCGGAGATGGAAACATGAATCTCGTTTTGAGAGTCGAAACCAATCTCCGATCTGTGATCCTGAAGCAATCCAAACCATACGTGCGGAAATATCCTCAAATCCCTGCACCAACCAATCGAATTGTGATCGAGAGAACCTACTATTTCCTGATCGAAACTGATTCGGTTTTGAAAAGGTTTTCTCCAAAAGTCTTAGCCTATTTTCCTGAAAGCCATCTATTGATCACGGAAGATCTGGGAACTGGTTCCGATTTTTCTTTTCTCTACCAAGGTAAAGCACCGCTTGACCCTGAAACTCTGAGCGGTTTGGCTGACTATCTGAATGCTCTTCACGGACTGGAAATCGAGGAATTTCCGGATAATTCAGCCATGAAAATCCTGAACCACGAGCATATTTTCAATTTCCCATTTGCAGAAGAAAATGGTTTCGACCTGGATTCAATTCAGCCGGGATTACAGGAAATCAGCTTGGTTTACAAGCGAGATCAGAAATTGAAAGTAGCATTGACCAAACTTGGAGATCGGTATTTATCCGATGGAAATACATTGTTACAAGGTGATTTCTATCCGGGTAGTTGGATCAAGGTGGAAGATGGATTGAAGATTATCGACCCCGAATTCGCTTTCATGGGCGATAAAGAATTTGATTTGGGTGTGTTGTTCGCTCATTTTGATTTGAGTCAGCAGCCTGAAAGCCTGAAAGAAGAATTTTTAAAAAAATATAAACATTCTTTTTCCTCTGCCTTGCTGAACCAATATCAAGGAGTGGAAATCCTCAGACGGCTAATCGGAATTGCACAACTTCCGGTGAGTTTGACTTTAACTGGAAAGAATAATCTGCTCGAAAAAGCCAGACAACTTGTTTTAGCCCAATGAAAAACAACCTTATAATTCTAATTTCAGCTCTTTTCCTTTTTTCCTGCAGAAAAGAATCCGGCGATTTTAACCCAAGTTTTGATGACACAGAGGTGCCGGAACTTGGGATGTCCGAGAAAGAACTCTATGATAAAATCCTCGGAAATCTGGTAGGATCAGCAATCGGCGATGCCATGGGGGCTCCTACCGAAATGTGGTCAAGAGAAAATATTCAACTCGAATACGGATTTGTCGACGGACTTGACTCTATGATCCGGGAAGTATCTCCGGAAGGAATCTGGATTGCCAATTTGCCCGCAGGGGGCACGACAGATGATACTCGTTGGAAAATGCTGACAAGTAACTATTTACTTACACAGAACCAAACTGACCTGAATTCAAAAGACTTTGCGAAGCATATCCTAAAAACCTACGAAGGGTACCTGAATGAATTTTCAGAAATTAAAGGGATTGATCCGGAACCTTTTGAAGCTGCGGCACTCAAAATGGGCTGGCTACAAGAATGGGCCAAAGTCAGTCAGCCATTCATCGATGAAAATTTGATCGCATATTCTGATTCCCTGAACAAATTTTATGGGGGAGAAATGGTCTGTGCCGGTTTGTTATATGCTCCGGCGATTGGGGCGTTCTTTCCCGGAAACCCTGAAAAAGCCTATCAGGAAGCCTACAAACTCAGTATTTATGATTTGGGATATGCACGGGATTTGACAGGACTGGCAGCAGCGATGACTTCGGCCGGCATGAAACCCGGATCCACAAAAGAAGATTTATTAGGAGCTTTGAGACTTGATCCGCAAGGCTACTTCGAAAGCAGGTTAGTAGGTCGCACTGCTCACAAACTGCTCAAAGAAGCACTTTTCATTTCAGAAGAATCGGCTAAGAAAGACAGCCTGGGAAATCAACTTTTGCCAAATAGCGTTGCGCTTCAATTTGCCTTTGCGCAGCTGGACTTAAAGCAACAGGATATGCCATTTCATGCAGGGGAAATCTATCTTCAGACGATCACAGCTATGATCTATGCTGATTTTGATTTTATGGGTACGTTGATTTTTCTCACCAATTATGGCCGGGACAATGATACCACCGCGGCAATGGCAGGGGGAATCCTGGGGGCGTTCTATGGTTTTGAAAATTTACCCAAGGCAGAACGGGAAAAAGTATTGAAGGTGAACAGAGAAATCCTGGGAACTGATTTAGAAAAAATGGCTTCCGATTTAACTGCTCATATGATAGGAAAATAAAAAAGCCCCACTCCTTTCGAAGTGAGGCATTCCAATAGGCCTGGTTTTCTTAAAAATAAAGTGTTCTGCTTCTGCCTTTTGCATCTGTGATCTCGAAGTAAATCTCCTCCGGGCTCATGCCTTCAAATTTGTAGTTCTTCTTGAATCCTTCAGCCTGATCGATATTTTCCTCGAGGATAGTTCGGTTTCCTTTTTGAGATTTGATCTTCACATTTACTCCCGGCTCTTCCAATCCGATCACCGAAAGATTTACAGTTTGATCATCGATTATCTTTCCGTAAGCCATTAAAGGATATTCTGCAATTGGTTGCGGTTTCTCAAAAGTCTCCACTGAATAGACTACCTGCTCGTCTCCTGTGGTGATCATCACCTGATATTCCCCGCATGGAAGCGTGTTCAAATCATAAGGTATCACAACATCATGGTCAGTTGCTTTGACTTTTCTCTGGTGAAGCTTCTTTCCAGATTCATCAAGGATTGCGATTTTGGCTTCCCCAACTCCTTCTTTCAGGAGTACGTTGACTTTCTTGAATTTGGTGTTGACTGTGGACATGGCCATCAAGTCTTCATTTGAAGTGGCGGCAAGGCTGCTTGAAGCTAAAAGTCCTGCAAGTGCGAAAGTGAATAAGGTTTTCATAATAGTGTTGGTTTAGAGTATTGTTATGCATTCCTTTTTGCACATCATGTACCAATGCCAAAATGATCCTAGAAATCTGCCCTATTTCAATCCGACTTATTTTAAAAAATTAACACTTACACAAAATATAATTCTGATTTGGCCACCGAATATGTCCGAAACCTGTCTAAAATTGGGGCACTTCTACGGTCGATTGTAACAAAGACGGACAGAAAACAGGGATTTGGCAAAAAATGGAGGTTGCACCAACTTTTGAAAATTAGTAAAATTTAATTTTTGAAGTTTTTGTAAGTACCTGATTTCAAATTTTTTAAAAGAAAAAACCTGTACGGTTTTGTACAGGTCTTGTCCGCAAAGAGACGATTAACGAAAATTTCAACTATCCTTTTTCAATTCCAACGACAGCGTTTTCACCCGATCTCTGATATTCATCCCGCTCACATCCAGATTTCCGGAAGTTGCTTTCAGAAAATCCGCGACCGCTCCGGTATGATCGGTCGATTTACCTTCTTTCAACGTCACATACCGCATGGTGGACCAAAGCACATTTTTCAATTGAGTCTTGGAATCGTCTGTCATGAAATATTCCACCACGATCGTATTGTGATTATGCCAAACGATCCGGCTCATAATTCGCACCCACTCTCCTACCATCGCAGGTTTCACATAGCTGATGTTGTGATTGTACACCACCCAGGCTGATTGGTACTTTCTGATCAGGTCAATTATTTCCAATCCATACAACTTTGGCACCTGATCCTCGCGCGCGTTGAAGTAATAATCAAAGTATTTAGCATTATTCAAATGCTGCATCGGATCACAGTCCTGAAAACGAATCACAACTCTGCTTTCAGTGTCCTGCGGATAGTGTTTACCTGGATTGTATTCAAACATGATGTTCTGGTTAAATCAATTCGTTGCTTTTGATGATTTTTACTCCGGCAGATTCCATTTCCCGGATTGCCAGTTCGCCGTCTGTTGGCTGGAGATTTACGGCTCGGGTTGCGTCCTCAATTAAATAGGTTTCGAAACCCAAGCTAACGGCATCCAAAGCGGTAAATTTGACGCAGTAATCAAGCGCCAATCCTGCTACGAAAACCGTCTTGATTCCTTTTTTCTTCAGAAAATCTCCCAAACCAGTGTCGCCTCTTCTTGCATTATCAAAAAATCCTGAATAGGAATCAACCTCCGGATTCATTCCTTTTTGAAAAATTGCATCCAAATTTTCACTATTTAAATCTTTGTAAAACTCAGCTCCTGTCGAACCTTGCACACAGTGAACCGGCCAAAGGATCTGATTCAGTCCATTTAAATCGATGAATTCACCGGGGTTTCTTTCGGGATGGTTTGCTGCGAAACTTCCATGATTTGCAGGATGAAAATCCTGTGTGGCAATCACGGTTCCAAATTCAGGCTGAATCGAATTGATCACCGGAACTACCTGATCTCCTTCGCTTACCGCTAAAGCTCCTCCGGGAATGAAGTCATTTTGCACGTCCACGATGATCAATGCTGCACTCTTAAGATTCAGTTCCATTGTCAAGTTGTTTTGCTTTCAATACCAGATCCATGCGCAATTGATGAAGATTTTCCTCCAACCCTACCGGATAAACATGTGGGTTGACGAGTCGCTTATGGGTTTTGTCAAAAGTTTCCAATTGATCCGATGCCCGTTTTCTGATCTGATCCAGAGTTGCACCGGGATAGACACTTTTTCCTTTTCGGAAAATTGGCTTTAACAGAATTTCCTCCTTATAATACATCGGCATCAATCTCTTTCTGTGCGTCGGATCCACCGGATCAATGATCATCGTATTTTTTGAATTGATCTCCTGGTCTTCCAGGTAAATCATATCCGCAACAGCTTTTCCATTCGAGAAATATCTCTTCACATTATGAATTCCCGGGATGTTGATTTTGATGGATTGCTGCGAAAGTTTAAGCTTTGGTTCCCAGGTTCCGTCCTCGAGTTTGATAGCTGATAGTTTATAGACCGCACCCAAAGCCGGCTGATCAAAAGCGGTAACCAACTTTGTCCCCACTCCCCAGATATCGATAGATGCTTCCTGACTTTTCAGCGAACTTATCAAATGCTCATCGAGATCATTTGAAGCGACAATTTTCGCATCCGGAAAACCGGCCTCGTCCATCATTTCTCTGGCTTTGTTTGAGAAATAAGCCAAGTCACCCGAGTCGATCCTGATCCCGACCATCTCTTTTCCTTTGCTTCGCAAAATCTCACCTACTTTGATCGCATTCCTCACACCATTAATAGTGTCATAGGTATCAACCAGGAAAATGCAGTGATCAGGGAAAGCATCGGCATACGCCTCAAATGCTTCCAGCTCAGACTCGAAAGACATGATCCAACTATGCGCATGAGTTCCGGAAACTGGAATTCCAAAAAGTTTTCCTGCCAGAACATTACTGGTAGAGGAGCAACCACCAATATAGGCGGCACGTGAAGCAGCCATCGCTCCGTCTATTCCTTGCGCTCGTCTCAACCCAAATTCTAAAACCGGCTGACCCTGCGTGGCCAGAATAATCCGGGCTGCTTTGGTCGCAATGAGCGTTTGGAAATTGATAATATTAAGGAGTGGCGTTTCCAACAGCTGACATTGAATCAATGGACCTTTCACTCGTACCAAAGGTGTGTTGGGGAATACGACAGTTCCTTCCTCAACCGCCTCGATATCACAACTGAATTCCATTTTCTCCAGGTAATCCAAAAACTCCGGCTCAAACATTGGGTTTCCAACCTTGGTTTTCATGGCTCCCAGATATTCCAGATCCTCTTTTTTAAATTTGAAATTCTTGCAAAAGTCAATCATATAGTCAAGCCCGGCTGCGACGGTAAATCCTCCTTGAAACGGATGCTTCCTGAAAAACAGATTAAAAACCGCTTCCTGCTCCGCTTTCCCTGACTTCCAATAGCCATAGGCCATAGTGAGTTGGTAGAAATCCGTTAAAAGTGCCAGGGAACCCTGATATAGATCTTCTGTGATTTTCATAGTGTTAAAATATAACTAAAGGTAAGTCCCATTGAATAATTGACCAAGCTTCATTTTAGCATAGAAAGTCAAAAGATATTTTTAGAAAAGTGAACCTAAGTCTTGAAAAAATTTTGAGGAATTGAAATAAAAAAGCCTGTTAAACGAAGGTTCAAATTCAGAAATCGATGAGCAAAAATACTAATCTCAAGATGAAGCTATTTGAGTTTATTCAACTGAATTTCAATGTTTTAGATAAATATTAAATTCTTAAATTTTAAAGATTTTTCATTCAGTTATATCTCTTTGGAAGCTCATTGATAAGATGCCTATTCAAGCAGCTTTGAAAGTTTGGTTAAGTTTTTGAACAGTGAGAAGACTACGATCAAAAAATTAAATGCTATGAAAACTAATCAAAAACTATTCTTCCTGGGCTTAACTCTGGGTTCATCTCTCTTATTTTCATGCTCTGAAGATGAAGATTCCAATATCACAAGTATCGGAACAGGCGATGTCAAAATTGGAATTGGGGTGAAAATCCCAAGTAACTCAACTCCGGGAGCAAGACTTTCTAATGCAGGTTTGGATGTGACTAGCGGTTTTATGCAGGTCAAAGAAATCGAGCTGGAAACCGAAGGAGTTGACAAAGACGGGGATTTCGAGCGCGAGGTCAAACTCAAATTTCCTGAAATCAAAAAAATCAATTTCAATGAATTGGATGCTTCAGTGGACTTTTTCATCAACATCCCTTCAGGAAATTATGAAGAGATAGAATTTGAAATCGACCTGATTGATAATAAAAGTGAGCCAAGTATTCAATTGGATGGAACCTTCCAATACCTGGATGGCAAAGGGGTACCGTTTAAGTTCCAGGTTTTTGGTAACGATGACGATGATTTTGATTTCAATGTTGAGTTGGAAGCCGAAGACGATGATAAATTATTCAATATCGAAGGTGTTAAAAACCCATTGGCACTTTTGGAGATCAATGCAAAAGGATGGTTTAGCGGTATCACCACTGCAGAATTGGAAAAAGCTGTATTAACAGATGGTATTTTGCTTATCACTAAAGATAAAAACCCAACGATCTACCAAAAGGTGGAAGCCAAAATTAAAGCTTCAACAGATATCGAACTGGAATTGAAATAGTCTTTCAGTCCCTTTTTTTTGAAAATCCGGTAGCCAAAAACTTCCGGATTTTTTTATTCATGATTGGGTACAACTGCAAACCGGATTGAAAATGGAGTCAAATACTGGAAAACTATGGGTACTGATTTCTTCGGTCATTCTTACCAGCATATCGAAGCATCAGTCATCCATCATATCACTTCACCCTCAAATTCAACAAAATCCCAATCACAACCAGGCCCATTCCGAGATAAGACATCAAATCGAAGGTTTCTCCAAATAGAAAGAAGCCAAATATCAAGGCGTACAAAACTCCCATATAGCTCAGACTTGAAACCTTGGAAACGTTTCCAGTTTGGTAAGCGATCGTCATGAAATATTGTGCGAATTGCGTACAAATCCCTATCCAAAGCAGAATCAGCCAATCCCATCCAACAGGTGTCACCCAATCAAAATAAGTAATTAATAAGGCAACAGGAAGAGTGACCAAAGGAAAGTAGAAAATGATAACGAGAGGGTGTTCGCTGTTTTTCAGTTTCCGAATCATAATATAGGCCACTCCCGAAGCCATTGCAGAAATCACTCCCAAAACCACACTGAATGAATCTACGCGGGCATCCAACCCCTGAATGACCACCGCCCCGACGAAAGCCATTGCAAAAAAGAAATATTGAATCGGCCGGACGTGTTCCTTCAAAATGAATACTCCAAGGATGGTTGTGAAAATCGGAGATAAGTATTGGATGGTGACTGCACTGGCGAGAGGAATCCTCTGAAGTGTATAGAAAAACAAAATCAAACTGATAGATCCCACTACTCCGCGGATGACAAGTCCTACTTTATCATTTCCGAAAACCGGAACTTTCAATTGCTTCAGGATAACAAAACTGAAAACCAAACTGAAAATTGATCTGAAAACAATTATCTCTACCGCTGGAATATGAGGAACAAACTTCACCGAAACGTTCATCATTGCAAAAAATATCCCAGCCAAGAGCATGGACTGAACGCCGGAGATTTTCAATTTTGAGAATTTGGGTGGTGGAAATTTTTACAAAGTAAAGAAGCTCAGAATAATTTCAATCGATAAATAATCTGAATGGTTGAAACCCTTTTTCAGTAATCTTGTTTTGAAATAAAGCAAAATCAATGGCCTTACAAATCGGACAAAAAGCACCGGATTTCAAACTTAACTCCACCTCAGGTCAAATCCTGAAAATGTCTGAAAACCTTAAGGGAAAACCCTTCATTCTTTACTTTTATCCAAAAGATTTTACTCGCGGTTGTACAGCTGAGGCATGTGAGTTCCGTGATCAATTTGAAGCTTTCAGGAATTTGGACGTTCCTGTTTTTGGAGTTAGCCGGGATGATATTCCTTCTCACGATAAATTTAAAAAGGCTTATAAACTTCCTTTTGAGCTCTTATCCGATCCCGATGGAAGAGTCTGCAAATTATACGATGCCTTGATTCCACTGATCAAAATGCCAAAGCGAGTGACTTATCTGATCGATGAGAAGCATGAAATCGCAGGTGTATTTTCGGACATGTTCGAATCAAAAGGACATATTGAAAGCATGCTCAGTAAATTAAAAAAATCGACTGCTGTCAAATAATCAATCCATCTTGCATCACGACTTTACGATCCGCCATATCCGCTAGTTCAGAGTTATGGGTCACGATTACAAAGGAATGGCCTAGTTCTTTGCGAAGGGTAAAAAACAGATCGTGGAGAGCCTTGGCATTCTGACTATCGAGATTTCCACTGGGTTCATCTGCAAAAACGACTGCAGGACTATTGATCAAAGCCCTGGCCACAGCCACACGCTGTTGTTCTCCTCCGGAAAGCGTCGAAGGTTTATGATCCAATCGATGGCTGATGCCTAGCATTTCGGCCAATTCGCCTGCCTTCTGATTGAGTTTTTCCGGGGAAGTTTGCCCGATCAAACCAGGGATCTGAATGTTTTCCAATGCAGTGAATTCCGGAAGCAGGTTATGAAACTGGAAAATAAATCCGATTTGTTCATTTCGGAATTTGGCCAACTCATCCCCTTTCAACTTTAAAAGATCGACTCCGTTCATCTTCAATTGACCTTGATCCGGCTGATCAAGTGTGCCAAGAATATGCAAAAGGGTACTTTTTCCGGCACCGGAAGATCCTACGATTGAAACGATTTCGGACTGGATAATTTCCAAATCCACACCTTTTAATACATGTAGGTTTCCATAGCTTTTATGGATCCCGTTGGCTATCAGCATACTAACTTATTTTGTCTTCCTAAAATTAGAACAAATCCCTCAATTACAGGAATTAACGGCTTTTTTTGGGAAAAAAGGAAAAAACGAGGTTTGATTTATCGAGTCGTAAACCTTAACTTCGGGCAAAAATTTCCAAAGGATGAATATTCACGAATATCAGGCTAAAGAAGTATTAAAGAGTTACGGAGTTAAAATTCAGGAAGGAATCGTAGCAGATACCCCTGAAGCTGCATACGAAGCCGCCGTAAAGTTAAACGCTCAAACCGGTACTTCCTGGTATGTGATCAAAGCACAGATTCATGCTGGTGGTCGTGGAAAAGGAAAAGTTCAGGAGACAGGTTCACACGGAGTGGTTCTTGCCAAGAAATTGGAAGACGTAGCTGAAAAAGCAAAAAATATCCTCGGTGGCACATTGGTCACAATTCAGACTGGCCCTGAAGGGAAAAAAGTAAATAAAGTGCTGGTTGCTCAAGACGTATATTACCCTGGAGCATCTGAGCCTAAAGAATATTATTTATCGATCCTATTGGATCGGGCATCAGGAAGTAACGTAATCATGGCCTCTACCGAAGGTGGAATGGACATCGAGGAAGTTGCAGAAAAACATCCTGAAAAAATCATTAAAGAATGGATCGATCCTAAAGTCGGTCTCCAGGGATTCCAAATCAGAAAAGTTGCTTTCAAACTTGGTTTGAGCGGTAACGCATTCAAAGAGATGGTGAAGTTCATCGCAGCTCTTTACAGAGCCTACGAAGCCACAGATTCTTCTCAGTTTGAAATTAACCCTGTTCTTAAAACATCAGATGATCAGATTTTGGCAGTTGATGCTAAAGTAAACATTGATGATAGTGCACTTTATCGTCAGCCAAAACTCGCTGAATTGAGAGACTTGGCAGAAGAAGATCCTTTGGAAGTGGAAGCTGGCAAATCAGGTCTGAACTATGTAAAACTTGACGGAAATGTGGGTTGCATGGTAAATGGAGCCGGTCTTGCAATGGCTACCATGGATATGATCAAGCTTGTAGGTGGCGAGCCCGCTAACTTCCTGGACGTGGGAGGAGGAGCAAATGCTACTACTGTTGAAGCTGGTTTCAGAATCATCCTGCAGGATCCAAACGTAAAGGCAATCCTTATAAACGTGTTTGGTGGTATCGTAAGATGCGACAGAATCGCAAACGGCGTGGTTGAAGCATATAAATCGATTGGAGACATCAAAATTCCAATAATCGTAAGACTTCAGGGAACCAATGCTGAAGAAGGTGCGAAAATCATTGACGAATCAGGATTGAAGGTTGCATCAGCAATCACACTGAAAGAAGCTGCTGAGAAAGTACAAGCAGTGCTTGAGGCTTCTTAAGAATAAAGATAGTTGCGTGCGTAGTTCAACTGGATAGAATATCAGATTTCGGCTCTGAGGGTTGAGGGTTCGAATCCTTCCGCGCGCACAGAAAGGCTCACAGAAATGTGGGCCTTTTTTGTTTGCCTTAATTTTAAAACTGGTTTTCTGATTTGTTGCAGTTGGGTGAGATGAATAGAAAATGGCTTCGACTTTGCTCAGCCACCGGGATTTGAAGAATATAAATGAGGGGAAAAATGCGGCTTTGCCGCATTTTTCCCCTCCCTCACAAATTTAATCATAAACAGTCACCGAACGAAGTCGAGGTGAATCAATCAGGTTACGTAAAACTACTTCACCCCCGATTTTTTGAAATGTATTTGAAGTAGTTGAATTCTTGGGAGAAAAATTAAAAATTGAACTATTCCCAGAATAAAATAAAAAAGCAGGAGAAATTCTCCTGCCCTTTATTTGAAAACTAAACCAACTATTATTTAACTACCACAATGAATTCAAAAATAATACAATTATTAACAAATCAAAATACCAAATAAAAATTTGAATTCAATTATTTCGGTTCAGGGAAGTTACCTCGTTTAAATGCAATTCCCAAGGCAAGTCCCTGGCTAAATTGGATTTTATCGTCCTGATCGATATCGTACAATGAGATGCTTGTTAAACTTACATTTATTAGGTTGGAAACCTTCGCAGTAAGTCCAAAATCAAGTCTGTGATCGATCGAATCAAAGGCTAATGTCTCATAATTTGCATACATCTGATACCTCATATTCAGCGTTACGTTCTCAGATAATTTTTTATTCCAATCTGCAACCAAGTTGAATGCTAACCACTCGTATCGGACCGTCTCTCCTATTTCCACTCCATAATTATTGGGAACAGTTAGGTATAGTTCTTTGTCAGTCACAAAAGTAAGTCGGGGTGCTAAGGGAGAAATTCTCAAGCTGAACTCATCATTAGGTTTATATTCAAAACCAATCGCCGTAGTCAGATATGCCGGATTCATAAAATTGGAAATCAAAGTCCGGTCATCGTCTTCAAATTCATAACCAGGCGCAAACTGAGACTGGAAGTTGACCGAAAAATAGTAGTTCCATTTATCATTGATCTTGTAGCCTACTTTAGAATCAAGATAGATTCTGTCATTTGATTTCCTTCCATCCTCATCGGCATTCTTTACTATACCGTAGATCAAATCGAGTGTATTGTCCCAACTCCATTTTTCCTTTGCATAGTTTGCACGCCCCTTGATATATCCGCTGAGTGCAACCGAATTAACACCGCCACCTTGCCAGTTGCCACTAAAGGAGGCCTGATTGATGTTTAGTCCTCCTTCTATCTCTTTCAGCCAATACGAGGTGTCAGCAGGAACAATTGAAGCCGAGTCTTGTGCGAAAAGTTGAAAATTCAGGAAAACGAGAATGAAAAGTGTCCATATCTTTTTCATAACGAAATAATTTAAATGAATTAATAGCTTGAAAATAATAACCTAAAATTGTACTTCAAATATCGGAATTGGCATCGAAAACGAATTAAATATTGGGGAATATTTAATACATCAGAGCAATAATTTGGCGAATGATTGCAGATTAGTTCAAAATTATAGATTCAAGGATCCTAAAAAATGAAACGCTTCCATGAAAAAAAATGCGGGATCAAAAGAGAGAAAAATCAAATCAGGTAAGTGCTTTTCTAATTATGGAAAGATTTTGGCTTAACTTAATCAAAAACCAATACTATGAAAATCGCAGGAATAATTCTGGTCCTTGTTGGGATCTTTATGCTCGTCAGCCCAAGTCTTAACTTCACTACTCGTGAGAAAGTAATAGACGCAGGACCTTTGCAAGTTACAGCTGATAAAAAGAATGAAATTAAATGGCCAACCTATGCCGGGGGAATTGTCCTAGCCGGAGGTATCGTTCTTTTAGTCATGTCAAGAAAAAAGTAAATTCTCAAAGCGAACCATTGAAGCTTTGTAATACTTGGTCCATTATCTCCAAAAACAACATTATTTGAAACTTGCTGCTGTAGATATCGGATCCAATGCGATCCGAATGCAAATCACCAATGTGAATCAGTATGAAGGAGTCATCTCTTTCAAGAGAGTAGAATACTTGAGATTTCCGCTACGATTGGGTTTGGATGTTTTTCACAATCAAAGAATCAGCGAGATCAATCGGAGGAAATTTATCAAGCTTATGCAAGCTTTTAAAATCCTAATTGATCTCTACGAAGTCGATGATTACATGGCCTGTGCAACTTCTGCTATGCGGGAAAGTGTAAATGGAAAGGAGATTTCCGATCAGGTCTACCTGGAATTGGGACTGAAAATTCAAATTATCGACGGGGATGAAGAGGCTGAATTGATCAATCAATCCCTCAACAATTACATCGATGAGAAGCCTTATCTCCATATCGATGTAGGCGGGGGAAGTACGGAACTCAACATCTATCGGAATAAAGAGAAAATTGCCTCGAAATCTTTTCAAATTGGCTCTGTGAGAGCATTGGAAGATAAAGTAGCAGAACCGGTCTGGCAATCGATGGAGAAATTTATTAATCGCTACGTAGACAAAAAATCAAAAATTACTTCAATTGGTACAGGTGGAAACATCAACAAGATCTTTGAACTGACCAAACCGAGGAAAAATAAGGTTTATCTCAATCTTGAAAAAATCGAGTCAACTCTGGAATACCTTGAGTCAATCAGCTTTGAAGAGCGGGTGAATAAACTCAACCTAAATCATGATCGGGCAGATGTGATTATTCCTGCTGGCAAAATCTATTTGGCCGCTATGAAAGCTGCTTCATCTTCAAAAATGGTCGTACCGGATCTCGGTTTAAAAGATGGAATTATTCAGGTTCTTTATCAGCGAAACAAAACAAAAATGCCCCCAATAAGTGTCTAACTTTTTGGGGGCAGATCAATTCGAGGCTTTTTTTATGGCTTTACGAGTTCCACTCTCATGACTTCTTCGGAATCAACTTTGAAGAACTCTTTGTGAATATTGAATTCAGTTTCACCCGGTGCTGGTTTTTTCAAAATATAAGATCCATCCTCCTGCATTACATACGTATTGACGTTATCCCTAAGATTGTAAGCAAGGATATTCATCAATTGTCTTTCAAGCAATGGAGACTCAACTTTGAAAAGAGATTCCAATCTTTTGTCGAAGCTCCTAACCATCATATCCGCACTTCCTGCATACGTTCTTGTTAAACCATTATTATGAAAATGGTAAATCCTCGAGTGCTCCAAAAAGTCTCCGACGATAGAAAGGACTTCTATTCTTTCGCTCAAACCAGCTCGTCCCGGTCTAATGCAGCAAATGCCCCTCACTATCAATTTGATCGTAACTCCGGATTGGGAAGCTCTGTATAGGGCATAGATCATCTCTGAATCTTCTAGGGAATTTACTTTAATGAAAATCCCGCTTGGAAGTCCGTTTCTTGCATTTTCAGCTTCCTGCTCAATATACTCAATGAGCTGATTTCTCATATCTCTCGGAGCTGTGATCAGGTTTTTGTATTGATGTGGCATCGAATGCCCGGTGATTACATTGAAGAATTCTGAAACATCATTCGCCAGTGTCTCATTGGTAGTAAGTAAGCCAATGTCCGTGTAAAGCCTCGCTGTATCCTCGTTGTAATTCCCTGATCCAAGATGGACATATCTGGTAATCTCCCAATCCTCCTTTTTCACAATCAAGAGAAGCTTGGTGTGAGTTTTCAAATGTGAAATTCCATAAATCACGAAGCAACCTGCCTTTTGAAGTTTTTTGGCTTCTCTGATATTATTCTCTTCATCAAATCTTGCTTTCACTTCAAAAAGGACAGAAACGTGTTTTCCATTTTCTGCCGCCTTCAACAAAGCCTTGGTGATTTGACTATCTTTCGCCACTCGGTAAAGGGTCATTTTGATAGCCATCACTCCCGGATCCTCGGCAGCTTTTTCAACCAGGTCCAGAATGGAATCAATGTTATTGTAAGGATGGTGAAGCAAAATATCTTTCTGCTTGAGAACCTCAAAAATATCAGCGACGCCCTCTTCAGGATAAGACAAAGGTTTCACCGGTTCAGGAATTTGCGGAAGCCTGTCACGGAATTTCCGGTTCCCTACTATCTGCCAAAGTCCCGTGAAATCCAGCATGCTGGCTCTTTTCACCATGAAAACAGAATCCATTTTCAGGTTCCATCGCTCCAAAAGTGAATTAAGCATCCATTTGCTATAGCCTTCCTCGATCTCGATCCGTACTACCCGACCGGTCTTTCGCTCCATGAGCTTTCTCTTCACTTCTTCGAGAAAATTGGCGTCCATATCTTCACTTTCTTCCAAAGTGAAATCACCATTTCTGGTAATCCTGAAAAGACTAATTGCTTCAATTTCCACATTCCTGAAAAGAGATATAATATTCTCCCGAATGACCTCTTCGATAGGAATCAGCAAAAGTGAATTATCTCTTTCGATCTCAAAAAATCTTGGAATATTAGCCGGAATCTGCACGAAACTTAGCTTTCGCATGTCCTGACGCTCACCCGGACTGGTAGTCACCACTCCAAAAACAAGGAGCTTATTCATCAAAATCGGAAATGTCCTGTATCCATCGTACACCATCGGTGTAAGCATCGGGTAAATCGCTTTGATGAAGTAGGAATGAACTTTCTCCTGCTCAGGCTCGGTGAGTTTGGTGATGTTGCAAAGACTGATTCCTTCTTTTTCAAGTCCTGGCAAAACTACATTGACAAAATGATTGTGCTGATCAGTATGAAAATCCTGACAATCTCCCATCAATCTGGCCTTAAAAGGTTCTTCTCTTAATCCGGAGTAATCCACTCGCTCTTTCTCATAATCGAGGTAATTATAGAGTGAGCCCACTCTGATCATGAAAAATTCATCCAGGTTGGAGGCTGTGATAGCAAGAAATTTTAATTTCTCAAAAATTGTCCTTTGTTCCTTTTTAGATTGATCCAGAACACGTTCGTTGAATTTCAGCCAACTTAAATCTCGACTGACCAGGTCACTTTTCTGAATGATCGACTCGTATTTATCACCGATTGCCAGTTTCATAGCAGGTTAAATTAATTTCGAAGCAAGATAGATTTTGATTGCTTACGCTGGGTTTATCAATATGTTATTAAAGTTTAAAAAAAAGGGGCTAAAAAAGCCCCTTTCAAAATTTATCAGGTATCGATTTTTGCGTATTTGGCATTTTTCTCGATAAAATCTCTTCTTGGAGCCACTTCATCTCCCATCAACATACTGAAAAGGTGATCAGCCTCAATTGCTGATTCGATGTTGACTTGCTTGATCGTGCGCACCGAAGGATCCATTGTAGTAGTCCAAAGTTGCTCCGGGTTCATTTCTCCCAAACCCTTATATCGCTGGATTCCGACACTATCTTCTCTGCCATCTTTCGCCATTTCGAGTGTAAGACGTTTTCTTTCCTCTTCAGTCCAGCAGTAGCGCTCGTCTTTTCCTCTCTTCAATAAGTAAAGCGGAGGCAAAGCAATATACACGTAGCCATTCTCAATAAGGGCTTTCATGTATCGGAAGAACAAGGTCAGGATCAAAGTTCTGATGTGAGATCCATCGATGTCAGCATCCGTCATGATGATGATTTTATGATAGCGAAGACCTGACATATCAAGTTCTCTGTCATCATTTGCTGTTCCAAACCTTACGCCGAGAGCAGTCAGAATATTTTTGATTTCCTCGTTATCGTAGATTTTATGCTCGTGCGCTTTTTCCACGTTTAGGATTTTACCTTTCAAAGGCAAAATTGCTTGGAAATCTCTATCTCTTCCTTGCTTGGCAGATCCACCTGCCGAGTCACCTTCGACAAGGTAAAGTTCACATACTGTTGGATCGCTGTTGGCACAATCGGCAAGTTTGCCCGGAAGACCGCCGCCACCCAACACGTTCTTTCGCTGAACCATTTCACGCGCTTTTTTCGCTGCATGTCTGGCTTGTGCCGCAAGGACAACTTTACCAACTATGATTCTTGCTTCTTTAGGATGCTCCTCGAGCCAGCTTTGAAGTACTTCAGATACTGCACTGTCTACCGCACCAACCACATCTGAGTTGCCAAGTTTGCTTTTGGTTTGACCTTCAAATTGAGGCTCCTGAACTTTTACAGAAATTACAGCAGTCAAGCCTTCTCTGAAGTCATCACCGGAAACTTCCAGCTTCAACTTATCCAGCATGCCGGATTTATCAGCATATGACTTCAAAGTTCGGGTCAATGCTCTTCTGAAACCAGAAACGTGTGAACCACCTTCGTGAGTATTGATGGTGTTTACATAGGAAACCACATTTTCAGTGTAAGAACTATTATAATTCATAGCTACCTGCACCGGAACACCATTTTTCTCAGTGTCTATGTAGATAGGAGTATCAATTATTTTTTCTCTTGTTTCGTCAAGATATTGAACAAACTCCACCAAACCACCTTCGGAATAAAACTCGTCCTTCCTTGGAGAACCATCATCTTCCAATTCTCTCAAATCAGTAAGTATGATTCTGATTCCAGCATTCAGGAAAGACATTTCCCTCATTCGGTTTGCAATTGTTTCGTACTTGTACTCAGTGATTGCAAAAATCGAATTGTCCGGCTTAAAGTGGATTGTTGTTCCTCTTTTGTCTGTTGTTCCTATTTGCCGAGCTGGATATTGAGGAATACCAATCTTAAATTCCTGCTCAAAAATAACTCCATCACGGTACACGGTAGCTTTCAAATCAGTAGATAGCGCATTCACGCAGGAAACCCCTACTCCATGCAATCCACCAGATACTTTATAAGTATCCTTATCAAACTTTCCACCGGCATGTAGCACAGTCAGAACGACCTCAAGAGCTGATTTTTTTTCTTTTGGGTGCATTCCTGTAGGAATACCACGACCATTGTCTTCAACTGTAACTGAGTTGTCTTCATGAATCGTAACCTTGATGGTATCGCAATGACCGGCAAGGGCTTCATCAATCGAGTTATCGACAACTTCCCAGATCAGGTGGTGAAGTCCTCTGACTCCAACATCACCAATGTACATGGCTGGTCTTTTTCTTACTGCTTCCAGGCCTTCTAATACCTGAATATTACCTGCTGAATAATCATCAGGTTTCATTGCTTTTTCTTCACTCATATATTTTGGATAAAACCCTCAAAATGGGCTTCAAAAGGTGATTTCGTGTTCAATTATAGATTGCGCAAGTTAAGAAAAAAAAGTCATTTTACCGCCTGTTTTTTCCTACTACCGTGAATCCCTCAGTTAGTTTTTTGCAAAAAAATTACGAACTCAAAAACAACCTCAATTGGATTAAGAAATTTCAAATTTTAGAAAAATACTTATTAAGAAAAGAGTCTGATTAAAACTGTCCGGTACTCAGCATCACCAGATTGCAAGCTGCAAGAACTTGAATTCCTTCGGCTTTTGCTCTGGAATAAAACTCAGGATTCTCTGTCCCGGGATTAAAAATGATTCTTTTCGGCTTGAGGCTCAATAGGTAATCTATCCATTCAGCCTGATTTTCTGGCCCAATGTAAAGCGTAATCGTATCGATGTCTTCAAGAGCAGGCTTTGTTCTTAAATCGAGGATTTGCTTGCCAAAAATCTCACCGGTTTTGATGCCTATCGGAATGAAATCAAAACCCCGCTCTTCAAACATTGCCGCAGCGGTATAAGCATACCGCGAAGGATTTGTGGTAGCACCGACTATCAATGTTTTCTTCTCAGACATTTCTACTTCCAAAAATTCGGTCTCTTTCAAATGTATCCATGTGCCTGTGCTTTTTGGACTCATAGACATCTGCCAATCGAATCATAATCCCGGTTTCTTCAACCTCCCCAAATTCGTCATTCAGAGCAGTTCCGAACGTCACCATCGTCGGTGACAAGTTCATATACGTATTTATTAAAGGAGGGATATTCTCTCCATACGCTCGAATTCTACTGTTAAGCTCTTTGTAACCTTCTTTGTAATCCAGTCCCTCAAAAGGGTTTGGCTCGTTTGGAATATTGGTTTCATATCCCAGCTTGAGTTCCGGTTTTGGCCAAACGAGGTTTTCTTTGTCCGGGAAATAATGATTCATGAATAGCAAGAGCAAATCACGGGCTTCGCGATTGTAGTGCGGATACATGGTCACTTTTCCAAACAGATATTTTACATCAGGATTGAGCAAAACAACTGCTCCCAGTCCATCCCAAAGATTATCAAGGCTGAATATTCCTTTTCGGTTATCGAGGGCTGGCTGGTATTTTGGCTGGACAAAAGAGCGTCCCAATTCAATTGTAAAAGGAATGTAGTCCTTCACAAATTTCTCCGAAAAGTCAAACAAGTGCGTAGTGGAGAGATTCAATGAACCATCGGCTTGGATCGCCTCCTTACATTTGATCAACCTGTATCCGGCTACGATTTCTTCATCTTCAGGATTCCAGGTGACCAACTGCTGATAGCATTTTTCGCAGGTATCATTCTCATCCAAATCAAGAGCCATTCCTGTTCCTCCTCCGGCTGCCCGGAATGTAAGTTCCCGCAAACGCCCTATTTCCTTCACGACATTTGGAGCATTGTGAAAATCAACCAAATAGACAAGGTTGTCTCCATTATTGGAATATCGAAGAAATCGCTCCGGGCTTAGTTCCGCCTTGAGCAATTCTTTATCAACAGCCGGTATAATTTCCTCTTCCTTATGCATTAGATGATTCTAAGTCGTACACTATTTTTTTGATGTGTTCTGCCCATTGAGATTCCGTTTTACTAGAATCAAGGCTTTGAAAGGGAATTATTTTTCCAACTCTGATTGTAACTTTTTGGCCTCGTTGTTTATACATTTCGTCAGCCAAATAAAACATCTCCACGTTCGCCTTTATTCCCAATTTCTTTCTCCAGTGAGCCAAATTGTAGAAAAATTTGGAATTATTACCCGAGATAAAACAAGGTAGGATATCTTTTTTGTATTTCTTCGCCTTCGCCACAAAGCTCTTTTTCCATTCTAAATCTCGGATGCTATCTTCAAACTTTCTTGAAACCAACCCTGCCGGAAAAATCAGAACTGCATAGCCTTCAGAATAAGCCTGTTCTACCAAAGCTGCAGCCTGTTGAGAATTCTTTCCAAATTTATTGACAGGGATAAAAATCGGCTGGAAATTCTCAAAATTCATCAGGATATCATTGACCAAAAACCGAATATCCGGCCGGATTTTTCCTATCGCATGGATCATCGCTATCCCGTCAACTCCACCCAAAGGATGATTTGCCGCCAAAATAACCCCGCCTATTTTTGGCACTCGCTCTCCTCCCACCAACTCCACTTCAACTTGAAATTCCTTCATCAAGCCGCTGGCAAAATCAATCCCGTGAAGGTGATTTGTTTTTGCCATCACTTCATTCATCCAGTCTTCATGAACCACTCTCTTGATGTATGACAAGACAAAACCCGGCATCCAGCGAAGTAAAGCAGGATTCTTATCTGCTATTGCTTTCTCTACATCAATAAACTTCTTGGACATATGCCTGGGTTACTGCTATAAATAGCCTTGAAAATTGATTGTGGGATTCAAAATCTTTTGGAAAATAAGGCTAAAATTTTCAAAAAACCAGCCTAAGACTTACTTCACAGAATGGCAACAATTATAACAGTCCTGAAAACCAATACCCTTATTTTATTGTCTTAAGTAGAAATTGCTCATATGAAATCGAGCATGTCGGGTTCGTCACACACTGGAATGAAAATGGGCCATGCGAGATTCTCCCGAAGAAAAATCGGGACAGGCTATCTGGCCACTAAAAACAAATTATAAACAGATGAAATCAAGCATGACGCAAGCGACACACAATGGAATGATTGTGGGCCATGCGAGATTCCATTTGGCCACTAAAAAACAATTTATAAACAAATGAATTTAGTCTTAACCGGAAGCACTTCCGGAATTGGTTGGGAAAAAGTCAAAGGCCTCTATCCCACCGTCACAAATCTCATACTTCCTGTAAGAAATATTGAAAAAGCGAAAAGCCTGCTTTCCAAATTTCCCGATCAGCAAAAAATCCATCTGATCGAAATGGATCTCGCCGACATGAAAAGCGTTGAGAAAGCAGCAAAGCAGATCGCAGCCGAATTTCCAAAAATTGATGTTCTGATCAATAATGCCGGAGGAATGTTTCCTACAGGATCACGGACAAAAGATGGATTGGATCAATCTTTCGCCGTCAATCATCTTGGCCCTTTCATTCTGACCAAGATCCTGCTTCCAAATCTATTGGCAGCACAAGGAAAAGTCATTTATGTCAGTTCGGAAGCTCACCGAATTGCGAAAGTGACCAAGGCAGATTTGGGCCTTCTTCGGTCTCCAAACACAATCAACGCCTATTCCAATGTCAAGCTTTACAACATTTTGATGAGCAGATATCTGGTAAACAACTATAAAAATCAAGGACTTACTTCTTATTCTCTTCATCCGGGAGCGGTGAGAACTGCCTTCGGTTCTGACTCTGGCACGATTGCAAAAGCACTCATTCGGGCTACTCAACTTTTCTTCATTTCTCCGAAAAAGGGAGCTGAAACCAGCATTTTCCTGGCAACTGAGCCTTCTGAGAAGCTGATCAATGGGGCATATTACGTTAGGAAAAAAGCCAAATCACCCACCTCACTTGCAATGGACACAGAATTGGGTAAAAACCTCTGGAACTTCAGCGAAGAAATCCTCATTGAAATCCTTTCCTGATTATTTCCCTATTTTTGCTTCCTCAAATCAGATAAAATCGCATGAAATCGAGCATGACTCAAGCGTCACACAGAATGATGTTTATAAATCATGCGAGATTCCATGTGACCATTAAAAAACAATTATAAACAGATGAAAGAATCCATTCAGTCACTCAGCCCCGGTATTTGGGAAGATTACGAACTCATCGATACGGGTGGATTTGAAAAACTGGAGCGATTCGGGAAGTTTATCCTGAGCAGACCTGAGCCTCAGGCAATCTGGGATAAAAGTCTCCCGGAATCCGAGTGGAGAAAGCTTGCCCATGCTCACTTTGCTAAAGAAAAAAGCAATCCTGAAAAAGGCCAATGGGAGCAGATTCAGCCGATGCCGCACAATTGGCAGATAGGATATTCCAAACCTGAAGGATTGAAAATGAGTCTGAACCTTGCTCAAACTTCCTTCAAACATATCGGCCTCTTCCCTGAGCAGGCTGTCAATTGGGACTACATTTACCAAACTGTCAAACGCAGCCCGGTCAAGAATCCAAAAGTGCTAAACCTTTTTGCCTACACCGGCGCGGCAAGTGTAGCTGCGAAAGCTGCAGGAGCAGATGTCACCCACCTGGATTCTGTGAAACAGGTTGTCACCTGGTCCAAACATAACATGGAAGCCTCCGGATTGGATGGCATCCGCTGGATGGTAGATGATGCAATGAAATTCATCAAACGCGAATCGCGTAGAGGAAACAGATATCAGGGAATCATCCTGGATCCTCCGGCGTATGGCCGTGGGCCGGAAGGCGAAAAGTGGATTCTGGAAGAACAGATTAACGAAATGCTGAAAGTTTGCGCTGAAATCCTGGATCCAAAAGATCATTTTCTGCTTTTGAATATGTACTCTTTGAGCTTCTCCTCTTTGATTGCCGCCAATCTTATCCGGACAAATTTCGGAAAAGTGGAGAATGCTGAGCATGGGGAATTGTATTTGGAAGACCGATTCGAAAAGAAACTTCCCCTCGGTGTCTTCTTCCGTTTTTCAAGTTTTTGACCCGGAGTTAAAATGAACAACCGGCAGCTTTTTTTGCAGCATTTGGCTCAGACTACGGATTTTCCTCTGATGATTGAGGTCGAAAAAGCTGAGGGCGTTTACCTTTTTGGCCCAAACGGTGAAAAATATATTGACCTCATTTCCGGAATCGGCGTGAGCAATGTCGGCCATCGCCATCCCAAAGTCCTGGCTGCTATCCACCATCAACTGGACAAATACCTGCACTTGATGGTGTATGGAGAATATGTCCAAAGCCCTCAAACCTTACTTGCAAAAGCACTCTGCGACACCTTGCCGGATCATTTGGACAATGTCTATCTGGTGAATAGCGGTTCGGAAGCTGTGGAAGGAGCCATGAAACTTGCCAAGCGATATACTGGAAAGCCAAATTTCATTTCCTGTGTAGATGCCTATCATGGAAGTTCTCACGGCTCTTTGAGTGTGGGTGGAAATGAAATATTCAAGCGTGCTTATCGCCCTCTTCTGCCGGGAATCAGCCATATCTATTATGGAAGTTTTTCAGATCTGGCGAAAATTGATTCGGATACAGCAGCTGTCATCATGGAAACTGTTCAGGGGGAAGCCGGAATTCGGGTTGCCTGTAAAGAGTATTTTCAGGCTTTGCGAAAGCGATGCGATGAAACCGGAACGCTTCTGATTTTGGATGAAATCCAATGTGGGTTTGGCCGAACCGGAAAATTCTGGGCATTTGAGCATTTCGAAATCGTTCCGGATATGATCGTTTGTGCCAAAGGAATGGGCGGAGGAATGCCGATCGGAGCATTCGTAGCTAATAAAGAAGTGATGGCCGTTTTCAAAAACAACCCTCTTCTAGGCCATATCACCACTTTTGGAGGTCATCCGGTAAGTTCGGCGGCATCTCTTGCTACGATTCAGATTTTACTCGAAGAAAGTCTGATCGAGCAGGTAGAGGCAAAAGCCAATCTGATCAAAAGCTTATTGATTCACCCGAAGATCAAATCCATCCGAAACAAAGGCCTGATGATGGCAGTGGAATTTGAATCTTTCGAAGTTCTTAAACCCATCATTGACCGAGCGATTGAACTGGGAGTCATCACAGATTGGTTTCTATTCTGTGACGACTCGATGAGGCTTGCACCGCCTTTGACCATTACTGAGGAGGAGATCAGAAAAGCCTGTTCGATAATTTTGAAGGCGATAGAGGAGAGTGTTTAGCCTGATTCAACCCATTCAAAATTGAAATCGAGGAACTGGTAAATTTCTAAACCACCCGTTTCACAGGTGGCTACTGATTTTCATTCCCTTCAGGAATGATAAAATCCACAGAAATTCCAAAGAGTTTTTGCAGGTTAGTTAAAATTCCCGAAGGAAATGGATATCAAAAGCTCTGTGTGAAATGCGATAATTTTTAAAAAGTCTGGTACCATACCCAAACCTATTATTCTCTAAAAAACTAAAATTCCCGAAGGGAATGAATGTCAATAGCTCCGTATGAAATGCGGAGAAAAGAAATCGATTTGGTATATTCATTTAGTTCAACCCAGAATGGGTTGAATCTTTTCAACCTTCTACAAATTTTTAACCTCAATCATTTTTCACCATGAGCACCTACACCAAACTAATATTTCATATTGTTTTTTCAACTCACAATCGAAAACCTACTCTTCGGAAATCTGAAAGGTCCCTCCTATTTTCATACATAACCGGCATTTTAAAAAACAAAAATTGCCATCTCTATCAAATAAATGGAATTGAAGATCATATTCATATTTTGACACATATTCATCCAACTATTCCATTAGCATCGCTTGTCAAAGACATTAAACTGGCAACAATAAGTTTAATTAAGGAAGAAGGAATTTTCCCGTGTTTCGATGGTTGGCAAGATGGATACGGTGGATTTTCTGTTTCGGAAAAGGAAAAATCAGGCCTGATTCAATACATCGAAAACCAGGAAGAGCACCATCAAGAAATTGATTTTTTAGATGAATACAAGGGAATTCTAATTGAGAATGGCATCGAATTCGATCCGAAATACCTTCTTTAAATAGGATGTTATTCAACCCATTCAGGGTTGAATCCGAATAATTTTTGCTTTCCTAAACCACCCGTTTCGCGGGTGGCTAATGATTTTCATTCCCTTCAGGAATGATAAAATCCACAGAAATTCCAAAGAGTTTTTGCAGGTTAGATGAAATTCCCGAAGGAAATGGATATCAATAGCTTCGTATAAAATGCGGAGAAAAGAAATGGTTTCTTAAAATCAACAAAACCAATTCATTCAATAATAACCTGAATATCCCGAAGGGAATGAATATCAAAAGCTCCGTATGAAATGCGGAGAATAGAGATGTATTTATAAATCATTTTTTCTCAACCTAAAATCGACAGTCCCGATGAACGAAGTGATTTCGGGAGGGTTGAATCTGAAATCTTATGATTATTTATCAGAAGGGCTAAGCAAGCTTCAATTCTCAGAAATTCTCTAACGACCTGTCCTTTCCTTTTGATCCTCAATCCTATTATCTTTTATCAAATTATTTTCCCAAATGAAAAAAGTCGGAATAATCCTTGGTTCCATCGTTTTGCTCCTGATTTTGGGAGTTTTAATCCTGATTGGCCTCCATTCTCCCCAATACAGCGGCGAAAAGAAGATCGAAGGTCTCCAATCCGATGTTGAGGTCATCTTTGACAAATTCGGAGTACCGCATATTTATGCTCATAATCCGGAAGATGCCTATCGGGCTTTGGGATATGTCCATGCTCAGGATCGGCTTTTTCAGATGGAAATGATGCGGAGAGTGGGTTCGGGTACGCTTGCCGAACTCCTCGGTCCGGATGTCTTGGATATTGACAAGTTTTTCCGAACACTCGGAATCCCCAAACACGCAAGAGAAAGCAATGAAGCATTTCTAAAAGAAGGAGATTCTCCCTGGAAATCAGCCGCAGAAGCCTACGCAGCCGGTGTAAATGAATTCATAGCTGAAGGAAGACTTCCGATAGAATATACGCTTTTGGGTGCCAAGCCGAGGGAATTCACCTTGGAAGACATGCATTCGATTACCGGTTACATGGCTTTCACTTTTGCAATGGGTGTGAAAACAGATCCTTTGGTGACCAAAATGGCCCGGGAACTTGGAAACGACTATTTGGCGGCACTTTCGGTGCAAACTCTTCCTGAGCATTACAAGATTGAGGTCAATTATCCGGATTCGCTTTTGGCACCAAAATCTGAAAATCCAAGCCTGATCAGCATGCTTGACAAGCTTCCGGTTCCTCTTTTGGAAGGATCAAACAGTTGGGTGATTTCAGGCTCCAGAACTACCAGCGGACAGGTGCTTTTTGCAAATGATACCCATATTGGTTTCTCTTCTCCTTCTGTTTGGTACGAGGCCCACATCGAATTTCCTGGCTATAGTTTTTATGGAAATCACCTGGCAGGATTGCCTTTTGGCTTGGTTGGACATAGCCGAAATCATAGCGTGGGCCTGACGATGTTTGAAAATGACGATCAGGACTTTTTCGAAGAAAAACTCAATCCATCCAATCCAAGTGAGATCCTGATTGGGGACAGTGCCTCTGCGATTACAAAAAGAACGGAAACTATTGCGGTGAAAGGACAAAATCCGGTTGAATTTGAAATCAGGGAGACGGTTCACGGACCGATCATGAATCCGGTGGTACCTGAAATAGCAACTCTGACTGAGAATCCGGTTACCTCCTGGTGGGTTTATATTTTGGAACCGACGAAAGCGCTGGAAGCCGTTTACAAAATCAACCACGCTGAATCCATGCAGGATGTGGCGGATGCTTCTTCACTCATTCATGCTCCGGGACTCAACATCATGTACGGAGATAAAGCCGGAAACATTGCCTGGTGGGCAGCGGCAAAGCTTCCAATCCGGGGAGAAAAAGTCCATTCCAAAATCTTTGCCGACGGTTCCGATCCCGGTTCTCAACCTCAAGGCTGGTATCCATTTTCAGTCAATCCTCAGAGCATTAATCCGGAAAGCGGATTTGTAGCCTCGGCAAACAATCAGCCTGATTCGATGAGCAACGGCATGCTTTTCCCCGGCTATTATTATCCCGGAGATCGCTACAATAGAATCGCCAAAACTGTCACCAGCCGGGAAGATTGGGATCTCGAATCGATCAAATCCCTTCAACTGGAAACTTTAAATGAAACGCATCCCAAGAATGCTCAATTCTTGCTTTCGAATGTCAAGAGGGAAGAGTTTTCCGAACAATCAAATATTTTAAACCAATTGGAAAACTGGGATGGTAACCATGATCTGAACAGCGAAGCCCCTACTCTTTTCTACAAATGGACCTACCATACGCTGAGATTGGCGATGGAAGATGAACTTGGAAAAGAAGGATTTGAAGCTTATCTGGGCACATTTATGATGATCAGAAGCACCAAGCACTTCCTGAATTTTGAGGCAAATCCATGGTGGGATGATCGCACGACTGAAGGCAAAGAGGGTCGGGAGGAAATCATTTCCAAAGCACTTAAACTTTCCCTGGCAGAATTGAGCTCTCAGTTTGGTCCTGATTCGGATGATTGGAACTGGGAAAAAGCAATCGTGGCGGAGCATCCTCACCCGCTAGGGGCGAAAAAGCCTTTGGATAAAATCTTCAACGTAAGAACCCAACCAATCCCGGCAAACGAGGAATCTGTCAATAAATTGGCATTCAGAATGAATGGAGAAGGAATTTACAAAGTGGCTTCCGGACCGGCGATGAGGATTATTCTGGACTTTGCGGACGTGGAAGCATCTGTATCGGTCCTGCCAACCGGACAAAGTGGAAACCGATTCAGCAAGCATTATTCCGATCAGGCGGATCTCTATGCCAAAGGAAGATATCGTCCTCAATTAATGAATGAAGCAGAAATCAGGGATAAAGCGAAGAGTACCTTGGTGCTTTCCCCGAAATGAGGTTTTTGGTTAATTGGCTATTGGTTAATGGGTCAATAGTTATTGGCTAAAAGGTTAATGGGTTAAAGGTTAAGCGTTTAAACTTTAATCTTTAAACATTTTTCCATAGTCAAACTTTGAACAGAAAATTGGGGTTAATAAGGGAAATCATGAGCTATGAAAAATAAGGTTGAGAAGAAATATCCGGTGGAAAAGAGTGAAGAAGAATGGAAAGAAATTCTTGACCCTCAATCCTATAAAGTATTAAGAGAAAAAGGAACTGAACGACCATTCACTGGTCAGTACAACCTCAACAAAGACACAGGAATCTATGAATGCAAAGCCTGCGGAAATGAGATTTTTCATTCCTCCAAAAAATTCGATAGTGGTTGTGGCTGGCCAAGTTTCACCGAGCCTGTTCGCCCCGATGCGATCGATGTGCACATGGACTATTCACATTTTATGATTCGCGAAGAGATTCTTTGTGGCAAATGTGGCGGGCATTTAGGTCATCGCTTCCCCGACGGACCCAAAGACCAAGGAGGAATTCGTTATTGCATCAATTCCGTGAGTTTGGATTTTAAGGAAGGGGAAGGAAAATGATTAAACCTGTTTATCCGGAAATCTTCACGATGGATAGAAGCTATTGGTTTTAAAGGTGAGGAAATAGGTCTCCCCTTTTATCCCTATAGCGCTCGGTAGGGCAAAGGGGATTTTTCAATTCAAAAAATAGTGATGGTTTGGGGTTGGCCCAATTCCCTATCCCGATAGCTATCGTGGACTAAGTGGATTAGAGGAATTTTGAACTAAGCTAAACTTAAGAATAGAATTCCGCTCGCAACCTTCCGAATAGTCATATTAGTTTAAGAAGATTAGATCCTTACCTCACCGTGATATGGTAACAGGACTGTTTCCGCTCCTTGATGAAGAATATTTTGTTTGCTGCCTGGAAGTCATTTAGCACGGATTCCAGATCTTTTTGAGCGGACCAGTTTGAGCCTTTTTTTCCATCAAATCTGACATAGGAAATATCAAATGAAACTCCATAGGAATGCGAACTGATACCGGAAGTGGCATTTCTGTTTCGTTTTCTTAATTTCTGTTGCTGTTCGGGAGTTCTTGTGACGGATGTAATCGTGAAAAAGCTTTCTTTTTTAGCAAGATCTTTAAACGCTTGACCCAATTCCTCGAGAACTGTTTTTGATTTTGGTGTTATAAAAGGATGGCTGTGGGTGAGTTTATCAACTTGATATCCTGTTCCCCGATTTATAAGCACCAACTGATTGCTATTGATCAGTTTCTGGAAATGCTCTCCACTCTCGATTAACCCAAATCCGTTGTTTTCTCCTGCGACAAGGTGATTGTCATATTCTTTGGTGATCACTCGCTCTGGAACTACAATACTTAGGTCAGGTGTGAGAGTGGCTACATCTATAGGGATGGGCTCTAATTCCTCAACCGGCTGTGGGAGATCAGGTGAAGTGGTAATGGCGGAATAGGTCTCCTTTAATTGCTTTTTAATAGCGGGTAAATATTTTCCTGCTGCCATTACTCCTAAAGAAAAAAGCACAAAAAAGGATACAAGAAGAATTAATGGAAGTTTTTGCATTCGTAAAGTAATCCTGGACTATTGAATAAGTGGAGTTTTCGAATCGGGTTGATTTCAAGCTCTTAGAAGGCAAACATTATTCCACTATGTTCATTTTTCCTCTATTTTGACAAATAAAAGGGGTTTTTTGAGGAGTGTATCGATCTTCAGGATTAGTGGTAAATGAAAAATGTTGGAGCCAAAGTGTGTCATAAATCCGAAATCCTCCATCCTTAATCTTACCTCAAACAATCCCCTTCTCCGGATATTTCCCTGTCACGGTCTTTGCAAATGCTTTTAACTCTTCGATTTGCTCGTCCATATTACCGTTTGGATAGATGCACGGACCAATGCCAGCTTCTTTTTTCTTATAGTCCAAATACCCCACAACAATAGGAACTTCAGCTCCAAGTGCGATGTGATAAAATCCTGATTTCCATTTTGTCACGGCACTTCGGGTTCCTTCGGGAGTCACCATCACTACCAAGTCGTCAGACTCTTTCAGCATCGTGATCATCGCTTCGGTATAGGTTTGTTTTCTTCCTCCCGGAACTCGTTTTCTATCAATCCCGATTCCTCCCAATCCTTTGATCAGCCAGCCCAATGGGCCAACCATTACTTCTTGTTTGATGGTGAATTTGACCGGAATTTCCATCAGGAAAAATGCTGCACGAGCATACAGTAAATCCCAGTTGGAGGTATGAGGAACAGCTATCAGCACTGCTTTTTTAACTCCTTTAGGCCAATTATTATTCAGGGACCAGCCGGATATCCAGAAAATAAATCGGGAAATTAACTTCATCATGCGCTTACTGACTTTTTGGTTTTTACTGCAAGTTCTAAAATAGAAGGATTCTCTTCAATATACTCCATCGTTCGGTCGTATCCGGCCTGAAATAATTGGGGTGCTTTCTTAATGTCAAAAACTCCAAATTTGCCCAATCCCTCAGCTTCAATAAAGAAATCACATTTGGATTTTCGACTGTAGACATTGTAATTCATCGCCATAATCACCGATCGCTCGATCAGGTTTTTCATGTTCCGGATATTCATTTCCTCTGGCAAGTGGTTGCAATTGACCCCAATCACAAAATCACAAATCCCCTCCAAAGGTTCGACAGGCAGATTATTCAAAATCCCCCCGTCAACCAGGTGCTTTTTATCAATCACGATTGGTTCAAACATTCCCGGAATACAGGAAGAAGCCATGATGGGTTTAATCAATTCTCCTTCGGAAAAGTAAACTGTTTTTCCTTTGCTGATATCGGTTGCAGCTACTGAAAGCGGGATTTTTAGCTTGGAGAAATCATTGTGACCAAGATAAATTTTGTACAAGCTCTCCACCGTTTCCATTTTTAATATTCCTGTCCAGGAAATTGCCGGACGCATGAATTTAAAAAAGTTGGTATCAACGATAATTTTCAGGATTTCTTCCGGCTCGTAACCTTCACAATACATCGCACCGGCTATCGCACCGGCTGAAGTTCCGGCTACTTTGGTTGGAATGATTCCAACTTCTTTCAGGCCTTTCAGCACCCCCAGATGTGAAATTCCGCGAACTCCGCCTCCTGAAAGTGCTAATCCGATTTTCAAGTTAGATTTCATTGAGTTTAAAAGTTTGGTCGAGTCTGACTCCCTTTTCCGTCATTTTCACAGTACAGCATTCATTCACAGGATCATGCTCAAAAAACAAGATCCATTCTTCTCTTGCTGCATCTTCCAGAAATCTGGCTTTTTCATCCATCGTCAGCAAAGGACGAGTATCATATCCCATCACGTATGGAATAGGAATATGTCCCACCGAAGGCAGTAAATCCGCAACAAAAACAATTGTTTTTCCTTTGTATTGAATCTTGGGAAGCATCTGCTTGTCCGTGTGACCATCCATAGTAAGGAAGTCAAATCCGGGAAACAAGGATTTTTGATGCAGGTCCAAATATTTCAAATGACCCATTTCCTGCATTGGAAGGATATTTTCCTCCAGAAAAGAAGCTTTTTCTCTGGGATTTGGAACTGTTGCCCATTTCCAATGCTCTTTGTTCGACCAATAGGTGGCCCGTGGGAAAGTCATTTCATATTGACCATGGGAACCATAACTGACTCCACCGCCACAATGATCAAAGTGAAGGTGCGTCAAAAAGTTGTCTGTAATTTGATGAAAGCCTACTCCTAATTCCTGAAGGCTTTTGGCGAGTGAATCCTCTCCATGAAGGTAATAATGGGAAAAGAACCTGGCGTCTTGCTTGTTTCCGATACCGTTATCAATCAGCACAACCCGATCTCCCTCCACCGCCATCAAGCAGCGCATTGCCCAGTTGCAAAGGTTATTTTCATCAGCCGGGTTGGTTCGTGACCAAAGGGTTTTGGGTACAACTCCAAACATGGCACCTCCGTCAAGCTTGAAAAATCCGGTATTGACTGTGTATAATTCCATTTGGGTTTAATTTGGCGTCTTTGCGAGTGAAGAACGAACGAAGCAATCTAAAATAAATCTATTCCTTCTTTCCAGATCAATGACGGATTCTTTTGAATTTAAAAACCCGAAGCAATCTTTCCAATTGAGAGATTGCTTCGGGGTTAATTTTTACTTTCCGGATCTTCCGGGGGAAAGCTCCTCAATATGATTTTTACTCTACAACTACACCCATCGAACAGAATTTATCGATGCGTTGGTCAATTCGTTTTTCAGGTTTGATTTTGTCCAATTCTTTCAGTGCATGCTGAATTGCTGATTTAATTGTTGCCGCCATCCATTTCAAATCCTTGTGCGCTCCGCCAAGAGGTTCAGGAATGATATCATCGATCAGTCCATTTCCTTTCATATCCATGGCTGTGAGTTTCAAAGCTTCGGCAGCTTGTTCCTTGTAATCCCAAGATCTCCAAAGGATCGATGAACAAGATTCCGGAGAAATAACTGAATACCAGGTATTTTCCAGCATCAATACACGATCTCCGATTGCGATACCTAAAGCTCCACCTGATGCGCCTTCACCGATAATGATACAGATCACAGGAACTTTCAGCATGAACATATCACGGATATTTCTCGCGATTGCTTCTCCCTGACCTCTTTCTTCAGCTTCCAAGCCTGGAAAAGCACCCGGAGTATCAATCAGGGTTACGATTGGCTTACCGAATTTCTCAGCCATTTTCATCAGTCTGAGGGCTTTTCTGTAGCCTTCAGGATTGGCCATACCGAAATTGCGCTCTTGTCGCTGTTTGGTATTTCTGCCTTTTTGCTGGCCAATGAACATCACTGATCTTCCATCGATGTCACCCAGACCACCAATCATGGCTTTATCGTCTTTCACATTTCTGTCGCCGTGGAGCTCAATGAAATTGTTGGTAATCTCATAGATATAATCCAGCGCATACGGCCGATCAGCATGTCGGGACAACTGTACCCGCTGCCAGCGAGTCAGGTTTTGAAAAGTTTCTTTTTTCAAGGCAAGGATTTTTTCTTCCAGCGAATCAATATCAGAGCTTAAATCGATATTTCGACCCTTCGCCAAATCCTTCATTTCCTGAAGTTTCTGCTCTAAATCAGCTATTGGTTTCTCGAATTCTAATACCATTTTTGCGATTTTTGAAAGTAACAAAGATAGGGAATATACTCGTGCTTCATAAACTTTTTAACCCTTCCAAAACCATCGAATTGGAATTTTTACCTGGTTTTTCAAAGGCAATTTTAAATCAATTTCCATCCAAAACCAGTGTTTAGAAATCAAATTTCAATGTCGGCTTGAAATTTACAAAAGGCTTGAAAACAAAAAAGCCTTGATTTCTCAAGGCTTAAAAGCGGAATGGACGGGACTCGAACCCGCGACCTCCTGCGTGACAGGCAGGCATTCTAACCAGCTGAACTACCACTCCAATATCTTATTAAATTATTCTTGTAAACATGTTCTACAAGTACCTGCGGAATGGACGGGACTCGAACCCGCGACCTCCTGCGTGACAGGCAGGCATTCTAACCAGCTGAACTACCACTCCATTTGATTAAAAAAGAGATTTTCAGAACTTTTTCCGAGCACCAGATTTTTAAGTGATGCAAATGTAGGACTTTATCTTATCCAACAAAAAACAACCTGAAAATTTTATGGAAACTACGGTGTATAAACTTCTCAGTCAGAGAGATAATTTTTTACTCAATGAAGGGTTTTCTCCCAATTCCAGCTATCCCGCAGTGAATCTTCCAAATTGAACTTTGGATGCCATCCCAAGACATTGTTGATTTTATGTGTATCAGCCCAAATTTTAACGACGTCACCCGGTCTTCTTGGCCCGATTTGGTAATTCAATTTCAGGTTATTTACTTTTTCAAATGTCTGGATCACCTCCAAAACAGTATTTCCATTACCAGTTCCTACATTGAATACTTCATAAGAATCTACAGGCTGCTTCTCCAGAAATGCTAAAGCTTTCACGTGGGCATCTGCAAGATCAACGACATGAATGTAATCCCGAACACAAGTTCCGTCAATTGTATCATAATCATCTCCGAAAATCGTCACCTTTTCACGGATTCCTGCTGCTACCTGAGTGACAAAAGGAACCAGATTGCTAGGAATTCCTGAAGGTAATTCCCCTATTTTCCCAGTTGGATGGGCTCCAACAGGATTGAAATAGCGAAGTGAAATCACCCGAATCCCAGGCTTGCTAGCCACAAAATCCTTTAATATGTCCTCACAAATTTTCTTTGTATTTCCATAGGGACTTTCTGCATCCTTTCTGGGAGTCTCCTCCGTCACCGGCAATTCATCTGCTTGGCCATAAACTGTGCAAGAGGAAGAAAAAACAAGGTCTTTGATGCCTTTGTCTTTCATGAAATCAAGCAAAACAACCAAAGAGCCTACATTATTATGATAGTACTTCAATGGAAGTTTGGTGCTTTCTCCCACCGCCTTAAAGGCTGCGAAATGGATTACACCGCTTAACTCATGTTCGGTTGCAATCTTATCCAGCAATGTCCTGTCACTGCAATCTCCCAAGTAAAAAGCGAGTCTTTTGCCGGTTATTTCTTCCAATCTATCAATGACATCTGCATTGGAATTGGATAAATCATCAATTATGATGGGTTCAAATCCTGAATTGACTAATTCTACTGCGGTATGAGAACCAATGTATCCGGCTCCTCCGGTTATTAAAATCTTTTGCATAAATAGGTTAAAAATTATTCGTCGGCAAAACTATCCAAAACTCAGGACATTGAAGGCATTTTTTTGCGAGGAACAATCAACGAATCAGGGTAACTGTACCTTTCAGATCGGTGAAATTCTGCTGATTTCCTTCGAAATATTCGAACTTCAAGTAATAAGAATAGACGCCGGGAGGAACAATTTCATTTTTATAAGTTCCTGGCCAGCCTTCAGTTCCTGCGTAAAGTAATTGCCCCCAGCGATCCCAAACCATCAATTCATAAGTAATCGTACAATTTGAAATCGGTTCCAAAGGTCCCTTTTCCGGATCAAAACCGCTCGGCATCCTTACCTGAGGCACTGCTTGAGAAACAGTTCCTGTCCCTGTGACAGTACATCCATTGGCATCTGTGACAGTCACGGTGAATTCACCCGAGGAAAGCTGATCCAGATTTTGGCCGGTTGATCCATTTTCCCATAGGTAAAAATAAGGCCCGGTTCCTCCCGCTGGAATCGCCTGCAATTCTCCGTCTAGTCCGCCCGGGCAACCTGGACTTTCTTCCTGAAATGTCAATGTAAGCGGATCCGGACCTGTCATCTCGTCCTCCACAGACAAGGTGCAACCTCTAGAATCTAGTACTGTCAGAGAAAATTCTCCCATCGCAAAATCAAAAACTGTAAGCTTGCTTCCATCCCAAGTTGAAGTCTGTCCAAGAACTGTAAATGGAGGACTGCCACCGTTAATTCCAAAAATCACTGAACCGTCTCGTGCTTCAGCACAAGAAACCGGATTCACTTGAATCTGTCCTGAGATTTCAAGTGCAACGGGTTCTTTTAATTCAATTTTGAGCACTTCAAAATCACATCCTGAAGCATCAGAAATAGTTACTTCATAGATTCCGGCTTCAAGATTCTCTGCCAGGTTACCTTTCAGACTTGAGTCATGTGACCAGGAATACGTGTAAGTTCCCGAGCCTCCGCTTGGTGCCAATTTGATAAAACCATCCGAAACACCCGGACAGGCGGGATTTTGTATTTGAGGCTGATTAGCTTTGAATTCAGGATAAATTTCCAGTTTCAAAACTTCAGAAACTCCTTTGCACGCTCCATTTACTTTGCTGCTTTCTTCGAAAAACAAGGTCTTGACGGGAGCATTCAGATCCCAGACAACTTCAATTTCCTCCGAGTTTTGACCTGAAATAATCTGACCGCCGGTTATCGTCCAGGCATAATCCCGATCGTTGGAAGGAAAAGGAACACTGTAAACCAGATTCCCTACTTGAGCTCCGCAAATCCCGCTTGGACCCTCTGGCAAACCGGGTTCGATCTTTTCAGTGATTTCCACTTGTAATTCGATCAGTTCACCCGGACAGCCAAACTCGTTAAAGACTGTAGCCTTCACGAAAGCCGTTGGGTTTGGCGCTCCCCATTTAATGGTTATCGTCGAATCAGTTTCGGAAATAACCGTCCCTCCTCCCACTTCCCAACCGGTGGAATCAACTCCAACTCTATTTTCTAAGATATAGGTAAATTCATCCAACTCCGGACAGACAGAATCGGGTCCGGCTATTTCTGCACTTACCTTTATTACCTCCACGTCAAAAGTAAATTCCTCTTCCTGATCACATCTTCCGGATCCGGTTGATGCCAGGATTTTTACTTTAAATTTCCCCTCTTTTACAAAAGTGTGGGGAACTTCCTGACCGTTCACGGGTGGAGTTCCATCTCCAAAATCCCAAGTGAAATCCGTGAAAAGAGGATTATCAGGAAGAACTTTCCAAAGACCTTCCTGATCCAGGCAGGCTACTTTATCTCCATCCACCTCAAAATCATATTCGGTTTCGATCTCAAATTGGATCTTTTCCAATTGTGCTCCGATCGCAAAACCATAAGCTTCGATGGATCCTGATCCGTAAGCATACCCGATAAATCCTTCCGGATTTGAAAGTGAATTAACTCCCTTATTGATCTGAACCTGAGCATAAGAAAAGTCAACTCCCGGAACTGGCTTAAACTGGGAACCAATATTTTGACCATTCAAGATGGTTTGATTTTCTGCACCTTTCGGGACAATCACATTCAAAAAATGTTCGATGTCCTGATTGAAACTTCCGGCTAGTTTCCCTGCGGAAAAAATCAAGGACTCCATCCTCTGAGTGTTTGGCGTGTAGGAAATTATTGAAGGATCACCCAGCGCGGCTGCTCCAAATTCATTACAAAATCCGCTTTTAGTGATCACGGCAACTGAGGAAGGCTTTGAAGTCTCGATCGCAACGACTTCATTTTTCCCAAACTCAAATCTCAAAAACTTCCCTGCATCAATCGTCCCTTTCAGCTCACCATTAATTCTGACCTGAGTTCCATTTTGGGAAGCTAGAACTTTAACGATTTCACCGGAAGTCCGTCCTCGCCAAGGAACATGGATGTAAGATTTTCCCCAAGTATTGAGCGGATAAGCCTGCTGAAACAAATGGTCTCCTGTGCTTCCGCAATCTCCCGCGCTGGTCATTTTATTCCCTCCGAATACCGCAATATTTTTACATTCTCCGGTTTCGCCATTCAAAACCCGAACCGTGGAACCGGTCAAATCACCATCCGCTTTGATTTGGTATGTGTCTCCTTCATTCAAAGTCACAAAGATCGGAGAACCCGCCGGGACTGTGTTGACTGTTCGGGCGGAAGGAATTATTTCAATTCGGGTATCATTTTCAATCGCCACTACCAAAAGTGTACTTTCAAAATTCCGGTTGCTTCCCGGTGATTGGGTAGGACCGAATACATCGTGATGCGCCATTACCATGTATTCCTTGCTAAGCGCATTGACCGGTAAAACCACCGTCCCGTCTGTGCTATATTCCCTTCCATTGATCGCATGAACAGCGATATTGCCAGAGGAGCTAATGTAGAGGCTCTTGTATTCTTTCTCCCCCGAAGTCCTGACAATCAAATTCTCCGATTCTCCATCAAATTCCTTGATTAATTGCTGGCCGGCTTCTAATGAAAAAGGAATGGATTGTTTGGGAGTGCGAATGATCCCACTTGCTTTTTCATTCGCAGTGATAATAATTATGGCCTTATCTCTTCTTGGAGGTGTTGAATTCGGAGTGGAGTTGTTGTCCATGAAACCCACATAAAATTCCTTTCCCAAAGTACTGAGTTGGGCAAAAGAGCTGGTGCTGACCAATAAAGTGATCAGTAAAAAAATACATCTGGCAATCAGTCCCTTTGGATTTATCATTCCTCCCCTACTTCAACTCTCGGAAATTTACCTTATCAGTGCGAAAGTTCCTCGCTTATCTACCACTTCTATTTTATCCTCCAACGGGAATGTATATCTCATCAAATACGAATAGGAACCTGTCGGAACTTCCTCCCCCTCTGCAAGTCCATCCCAACCGGAATTTCCGCTGTAAATCAATTGTCCCCAACGGTTATAGATCCATAACTCAAAATCAATCTCACAGTTTGATACACCTTCAAATAAGGTTTCTTCCTTTGGATTGAATCCTGTTGGCATGCGAACCAAGGGTGATGCTTCGCTTACTTCTCCGGTTCCCAAACTCACACAGCCTGTTTGATCAGTGACAGACACATTGTAATTTCCTTTTGGTACTCCTATCAATTGATTGCCAGGGGTTGGATTATTTTCCCAAGTATATACATAAGGTGCGATTCCACCGACTGGAAAGGCAAAAAGCTCACCGTTGCTTCCTCCGGGACATGCGGGTTTTTCCAATCTAACGTCAACTTCTAAAGCTGCCGGCGAGACTATTTCAAATGCAACCGGAATAGAGCAGCCATTGGAGTCATTAATGGTCCAATCGTATTTTCCCTGAGCGAGATTATTGAGAGAAAGTTGATCAGAGAATGATCTGATTCCTTCGAAGTCCAGAGAATAAGGAGGGACACCACCTTCAATCTCAAAATTTAAAGCGCCGTCCGGTTTTCCGTAGCAGGAGGTTCCTGTTGGATTTATGGAAATCAAAGACAAAGGCTTTGGTTCTGAGATTTCCAGATTTTCCAGCTTTATCTCGCAACCAGTTTGATCCAGAATACTGACTGAGTAAGATCCTGCCTGAAGTCCTATTGCCTTATTGGTTTTCAGAACCGGATCATGAGACCAGGAAATAATATAAGGGGCTGTACCGCCTATTATTTCCAAATCAATTTCTCCCGAGCTTGAGCCTGAGCACCCTACCAAAGACAAGTCTTTTACAGTTGCTTGAAACAGTAAACCAACTATAACTTCCAGGTCTTCAGACTCTCCTTCACAAAGCTGATCTACCAGACTATACGCTCGATAACTGATAATTCCTGTGACTCCCGGCTGATCCCAATTGACTTCTACAATATTCTCATTTTGACCGGAAACAATCTGACCGCCCGAAATCTCCCATTCATATCCTCTTCCCGGAGATGTATTAGGCACTTCGTAAAAATGCGTTAGTGAAGGATTAAAGCAGATTGTTTGTTCACCAACCGGAAGACCGGCAACGATTTTCTGATTGATGACTACTTCCAAAATAATCTCCTCGCCAAGGCAGCCATTCTGATTATAGGGCACTGCAATTACTTTGGCCAAGTCATTAGCTGCACCCCAATTCACCAAAATAGAGTCTCCGTAATTTTCCAGAATAACACCGCCTTCAACACTGAAGCCAATCGAGTCAATGTTCAGGTATTGATCAAGCTTGTAAACCATCTGCTCCACTTCTGGACAAACCGATATTTCCCCCAAGATTTCTGCTCTAAGGTCAAAAACCTCTACTTCAAAAAGTACTTCTTCCTGTTGATCACAGGAGTTGGGACTTAAGGCAGCGACAACTTTAATCTCATATTTTCCAGGTTCGGTGAAAGTATGAACTACATCCTTCCCTACCACGGGATCTGTACCGTCACCAAAATCCCACACAAAATAAGTGAAATCCGGATTTTCGGAATTAATCGTCCAATCACCTTCCTGATCCAGGCAAGCCACATTTTCTCCTTTCACTTCGAAATCATACTCTGCTTCAGTAGTAAAGTTGAGGTTGTCAAGTGCAGCTCCCACTGCGAAACCATAAGATTCCAGAAAGCCAAAACCATACACATAAGCCGTAAATCCTTCCCGATTGGTAAGCTGATGCACTCCCTGAGTAATATTGATTCGGGCATAGGAAAAAGTCGGATCACCTGGTACCTTAAAAAAATTTGCTCCAAGGTTTTGTCCATCAAGAAGAGTTAAATTTTCAGTTCCTGTCTTCACCACGATATTGACATAGTGTGCCGCTATTGAAGGAAGGTTGAGGGCGTTGAAACGAATTTCTTTTATCAACTGCTCCACCGGACTGTAAGTAATCATGAACGGATCGCCATTTTGTGCATTTGGAGCATTCGGTTGATTACATTCCTGGCTTTTAGAAAAAACTGTTACAGAAGCCGGCTTATTGGTAGTGATTTTTGCAGTCTCGTTGATGCCAAATTCCAAACTCAAAAATTCACCTGCATTGATACCACCTCGACCTATACCATTTACTTCTACCTGAGTTCCGTCTTCTGAAGCAAGGACTTTTACCAATTCTCCTGAAGTTCTGCCGGAAAGTGCCACGTGTACAAAGGAAGTTCCCCAGGTATTAATCGGGTAAGCTTGCTGAAAAAGGTGGTCGTTTGCTGAACCGCAATTTCCCACGGAAGTCCATTTATTTCCTCCAAAAACCGCAATTTTCTTACATTCATCGGCATTGTCTCCAATCACCCGCACTCTGGAACCTGTCAAATCCGCTCTGGCTTTCACTTGGTAACTCTGCCCTCGGTTGAGTGTCACAGTAAACGGTGAATCAGCTCCATTTCCGGAAATCGATTGAACAGAAGTGGTTATTTCCACTTGCGTGTTATCTTCAGTAGCAACTACTAGCAGCGTACTCTCATTATCAATATTCCCATTGTAATTAACATTTGCTGTCAATACCTCAAAATGAGAAGTAATCATGTAATCCTTTCCCAAAGCCCCAATTGGTAAGACTACCGTACCATCTGCACTTCGAAACCGCTCATTGAAAGCATAGACTGCAACTTTTCCACTTGAACTGATGAAGACACCTTTGTTCTCTATAGTTCCGGAATTTCGATGCAACAGGTCTAAATCCACAGATGGGATTATATGTGTGAATTGCTCACCCTGACTGATATTGAAGGCAATCGACCTTCCCAGATATTCGATCGCTCCGGAAGCATCTTCATTTGCGGAAATCACAATCACAGCCTGATCTGGTGCACCCGGAAGGATTCGATTGTTTTCCATGAAGCCTAGCCAAAATTCCTTCCCGATAGTAGACAGTTGGGCGTTTGCGTTGGAAGCCAAGCAAAGCAGGGTGATAAAAAATAAAAAATGGAAGTAAAGTTTTCTCATGCCCTTGGCTCAATCCCAAATATTCCTTCAATATAAACAACTACGAAAAATATTGTTCATAAATCCTGTTTTTGAGTTATCGGCTTGACCAAAAGCCAAATCCGAGAAGGCGTGAGAAAAGTAAATTCTTATCTTTCTTTCCAAGTTGGAAAAAGTAAAATCAAAAAATTGAATGCGGTTGTTGATGGAATTATACAGAAGAATATGGAGATGAGGTTGGTCAGCCTGCAAATTCAGCTTTTAAAGATCAGGTTGCTTACCATAAAACCCTAAAGCCATTTTGAAGATCTTTAAGAAAATATGGACTTGATTTAGCTGATAAAGATCAAATAATTATGCTTTTTAAGCACAATACTTCAGGAGAAAAAGTAGATATCAATAAGAGGAAGAAGCTAAAATCTATATTGAATGGGTTTGGTTAAAAGGAGTTTGGAGATTTAATTTAGTTAAATTTAATAATATTAGAATGAGATTATTTGACAAACCATCCAAATATAAAAATACAGATTACAGAAGCTTAAACTATTCTGGAAATTGGTCAAGACAATTCATCAATGACTATTATAACAACATTGACAACATAGGAATTGATCAAACCAACAAACAATTCGAAAACTATAAAAACGAACATCTACCAAAATCCTTATATAAATTTTGCGGACCAACGGCTTTCAACCTATCCAACATAAATAACAATACGGTATATTTATCCGAACCCAAAAGTTTTAATGACCCATTTGATTGTTACCTGTGTTCAGAAAAAGAATTATATATAAAAAAATATATCCTAAATGAAATTCAATTATTAAATTTAATATCTGAAAAGGAAAGTAAATTGAAAATTTCAAAGGAAGAATATGGGACATTACTATCAATAAAAACAAATAGTAAATATAGTTTTAGCACCATATTTACTTCAATTAAAGTAGCAAAGGAAAATTCCTTTTACATTGCTTTAACAAGGATAGAGGCAAATGCAAATAAAGATTATCAGAATAAATTAAATTATTTGAACTCCATGGAAATAGGTGTAAGCAGTTTTTCATCATTTAAAGATGAGGGAGAATTATTAAAAAACACCACGATGTGGTCTCATTATGCCGATCACCACAGAGGATTTTGCATAGAGTATGAAGTTGATTTCAAAATTATTGATTTCCAAAAAGAAATAAAATGTGGACTTTTCCCTATCACATACACTTCAAGAGTACCAACCCTTCCAATTGGAGAATTATTTAAATTAGATCCAACGAACGAAGAACTTACAATTGGAAAACAACTAATGAAATCAATCTTTCGAACTTACACTACTAAGTCAGCCTTTTGGAGTTATGAAAAAGAATGGAGACTTATTTTTGATTTAAACCAAACTCACTTTCAAATTAATAGGACAATTCAATTCCTAAAAATAAAGAGAATTTATCTTGGCTGTAGAATAGATCATGGTGTAAAAAAAAATATAACAAGTATCGCTAATGGAAAGAATATCGAAGTAATTGCAACAAAGCAAAGCAATGAGGATTTCAAACTCTACACATCACTTTCAGACAAAAATTCTATAGAAAAAGATGAAGACAACATTACCTATAATAATATATTAGAAATTAAAAACATTGAATTGAGAAACAAAAGAATAGGCCAGTATTTTGGACTTACAATTGAATAATTTTATTTATTAAACTTCTAAAATGCTGCAATGAATTCATACAGTGGTTAAGCATAAAATAACTTAAACAAAAAGTCAATTCCAAAAGTAAAAATCGGAGTGAGAATTAAATTTCTGAACAGGTAACAAAACCCACCTTCCTTTAAGTTGGCTTTTCTTTTTCTTACAAGTACCTTTGCGACTTCTCAAAATCGAAATGTTTTGAGAATTCTGATTTAGCTCTGGGCTAATCACAAAGTTTCCTTACACCTTTCAGTTTAGTCTCAAAACCCTTAGTGGTTAAAATACTGAAAAACAACGCGTTAAAAATCAATTATGATCTCAGTAGATAATTTATCCCTCAAGTTTGGTAAAAGAACACTTTTTGACGAAGTCAGTCTTAAGTTTACACATGGCAATTGTTATGGTGTAATTGGTGCAAATGGCTCTGGAAAATCAACTTTTTTGAAAATCCTTGCCGGTGAAATTGACAGTACAAGCGGTTCGGTAAATATCACTCCGGGACAGAGAATGGCTGTTTTAAGCCAAAATCACTTTGCCTTTGATGAGATTGAAGTATTGAGTACTGTCCTGATGGGTCACAAGAAATTGTATTCCATCATGGCGGAAAAAGATGCTCTTTATCTGAAGGAAGACTTCACAGAAGCGGATGGATTGAGAGCTTCTGAACTTGAGTCAGAATTTGCGGAGATGGACGGTTGGAATGCCGAGTCAGATGCTGCTTCCCTCCTTTCCGGTTTGGGAATCTCTGAGGACTTGCATCATTTGCCTATGAAGCAATTGGCAGGAAATCAAAAAGTGCGGGTTTTATTGGCTCAGGCTCTTTTTGGAAATCCGGATATCCTGATTCTCGATGAACCTACCAACGACCTCGATGCGGATACCATCGAATGGTTGGAGAACTTCCTATTGGACTTTAAGAATATAGTGATCGTGGTTTCCCACGACAGACACTTCCTGGATACCGTTTCCACTCACGTAGTGGATATCGATTTCAGTAAGATTAAAATCTACTCAGGTAACTATACGTTCTGGTACGAATCTTCCCAGCTTGCGCTGAAGCAGCGTTCTGATTCAAATAAGAAAGCGGAAGACAAGCGGAAGGAATTACAGAATTTTATCGATCGTTTCTCTGCAAACGTAGCGAAGTCAAAACAGGCAACGGCTCGTAAGAAAATGATTGAAAAACTCAATATTGACGAGATTCAGCCATCTTCCAGAAAATACCCGGGCATCATTTTCAAGCCTGAAAGAGAAGCAGGAGATCAGATTTTCATGACCGAAAACCTGGAATTGAAAGCAGATGGAGTGACCTACTTTACTGACGTAAACCTGATGGTGGACAAGGGAGACAAAATCGCCTTTATCTCCAAAACCAAGCAAGCAGTCAATAAATTCTTCCAGACAATCATGGAAGAAATCCCTGCTACCAAAGGAAGTTATAAATGGGGAGTGACGATCAACAAGGCTTACTTGCCAAACGACAACTCAAAATATTTCAAATCGGACCTCAATCTGATTGACTGGCTGAGACAATACTCAACCAATCAGGAAGAAGCCTATGTGAGAACTTTCCTCGGCAGAATGCTTTTCACCGGAGAAGAATCGCTTAAAAAATGCTCGGTCCTTTCCGGAGGAGAAAAAGTTCGTTGCATGATCTCCAGAATGATGCTTCAGAATCCCAATCTCTTGGTGATGGACGAACCTACCAATCACCTCGATTTGGAATCCATTACAGCTTTCAACAACGCAATCGTCGAATACAACGGTACCGTGTTGATGTCTTCTTATGACCACGCTTTCGTGCAGTCATCTGCAAATCGAATTGTTGAATTCACTCCAAACGGAACGATCGACAGAAGAATGCCTTACGATGATTACCTGGCAAGCGAGGAAATCAAGGGGATAAGGGAAAAAATGTATTCCAAAAAATAAGCACTGAGAACTTGCTGCTAACCGCGATCATTATTTACCTGGCAATAACGGTTGCCGTCGGAGCATGGGCCTCCAAATTGGTAAAAAGTTCCAATGATTTCGTGCTTGCAGGCCGTTCTTTACCCCTTTTCCTTTCAGCCTCTGCCCTATTCGCAACCTGGTTTGGATCCGAGACCATGTTTGGAGCTTCTTCCGTTTTTCTGGAAGAAGGCCTTCAAGGAGTCATCGAGGACCCATTTGGTGGAGCACTTTGCTTGGTTCTGTTTGGGATGTTTTACTTGCGACCCATGTACCGAATGGGCGTTTTGACAATCGGAGACGTATTTGGGAAGATTTTTGGAAAGCGGGTTGAATTTATCTCAACCGTTTTCATGGTTCCCATTTACTTTGGATACGTTGCCGCCCAACTCGTTGCTTTGAGTCTGGTTTTTGGAACAGTCACAGACCTTTCACTTTTACAGGGAATTGTACTTTCCGCAGGAATCGTGGTTGTCTACACATTCATGGGAGGAATGTGGGCGGTCTCGATTACCGACTTTATCCAGACGACTATGATTGTGATCGGATTGGTTTGGGTGACGGTCATGATAGCAAAGGAAGCCGGAGGTGTAAATGAAATTTTATCCCAAGCGCCTGCGGGAAGTTTTCAATTCTTTCCCAATGCAGGTTTTACTTCTTGGGTAAATTACCTGGGAGCCTGGATCATTTTGGGTCTTGGGAGTATTCCCAGTCAGGATATTTACCAGCGGGTGATGGCTTCCAAATCTGAAAAAGTCGCAGTTCAATCCACGTATTTGGCGGGAGGATTTTACCTGAGTTTTGGACTTTTACCTTTATTTATTGCATTGGGTGCCAAAGTCCTTTACCCCGAACTCTACCTCGAAAACAAGCAAATGCTACTTCCATCGATGGTCTTGGCACATGGAGGCCTTCCGGTTCAGATCATTTTCTTTGGAGCTTTGATCTCTGCAATCATGAGCACGGCGAGTTCAGGCTTACTCGCTCCTGCCGCATTGATTTCCGAAAACCTAGTCAGGCCATTATTCAAAGGAAAGCTAAAAGACCAGCATTTGCTTTGGATCCTGAGAGTAAATGTCCTGGTGGTTTCATTGATCGCAACGTACATGGCTTCCCGCGATTCCAATATTTATGAACTGGTCGCAGGAGCTTCAATCCTCCTGTTAGTTTCTTTATTTGCTCCACTCACAGCCGGACTTTACTGGAAGAAAGCCTCCAAAATGGGAGCGATTCTTTCGATGGTGATCGGCATGACGGTCTACCTGATATGCGATAGGCTTGAATTAGAGATTCAATCCCATATTTTTGGATTACTTGCGAGCATCGCAGCCATGATTTTTGGCAGTTATCTTTTCCCCAACAAAAGCAACGTTTCCTATGAACTATCCTAAAATCATACTCAAAAGAGGAAAAGAAATTTCTCTATTCCGTCGTCACCACTGGGTTTTCTCAGGGGCTATTTTCCAAATGGACGAGAATCTGCAAAACGGTCAATTGGTGGAAGTCCTATCCTCTAAAAATGAGTTTTTGGGTCTTGGCCATTTCTCTCAGGGATCGATCATGGTTCGGATTATTTCCTTCGAAAACCGGGAAATCAATCAGGATTTCTGGAATGAAAAAATCGCTTCTGCCTATGCCCTGCGGAAAAGCTTGAGCCTGACTGATAATACGGAGACTAATGTCTATCGGCTTGTTCATGGGGAAGGTGATCTTTTGCCTGGCCTGATCGTGGATTATTACAACGGAACGGCAGTGATCCAAGCACACAATGTAGGCATGCATGCACATATTGCAGAAATCGCTCAAGCCATCAAAAATACATTTGGAAAATCGCTGAGCGGGGTTTATGATAAAAGCTCCGAAACACTGCCAAAGAATATCGGCACGTTTACCAACGAATGGATTCTGGGAAAGCCGGCAACAGACTTGGTCCAGGAGTTCGGAGCCAACTATCGGATCGACTGGGAAAAGGGTCAGAAAACCGGATTTTTCATCGATCAGCGTGAAAACCGAAAATTGCTTGCCTCCTATTCAAAGGGCAAAAAAGTACTAAACACCTTTTGCTATTCCGGAGGATTTTCGGTTTTGGCCTTGAAAGAAGGAGCCGCTGAAGTTCATTCAGTGGATATTTCCAACAAAGCGATCGAACTCACAGAGGAAAACCTGGCGCTGAATCCGGAACTGAAAGGAAAGCATGAATCGAAAGTTGCCGATGTGGTCAAGTACATCCGCGAAATCGGAGATGATTACGATTTGATCGTATTGGATCCACCTGCTTTTGCAAAAAACCTGAAAGCGAGACATAATGCAGTTCAGGCATACAAGCGGTTAAATGCGGAAGCCCTGAAAAAAATCAAATCAGGAGGAATTCTGTTTACTTTTTCCTGCAGCCAGGTAGTTGACAAATCTCTCTTTACCCATACCATCACTGCGGCAGCACTTGAGTCTGGCAGAAAAGTGAAAATCCTTCACCAGCTTTCTCAACCTGCAGATCATCCTATCAATATTTTCCATCCGGAGACAGAATACCTGAAGGGATTGGTTTTATTTGTGGAGTAGATTCAAATCGGATTTTCCGCTAATTTGTGAGAATGTGAAAAGTGAATTCAGCTGCGGAAAATCGTCCACGGACTACGGTCAACAGACGACAGCCTGGCAAATTGGACTTCAAATTCTTGCATATTTAGTTTAGATGCGAGAGGAAATTCATAAAAAAGTACTTCCAATTCTTTATTTTCAACTTTACAACCTTAAACCTTTCAACTTTACAACCTTAAACCTTTCAACTTTTCAACCCTTCAACCAATAATTAAATTATGTATACAGGTTTACAACACCTTCACTCCGGAGTAGCGTATTTGGCTATTCTTGCCTTAATCCTAGTCATATTTTGGATGCTTATCGGATCACTTTCCGGAAGAGAATTCACCGAAAAGGATCGAAAAATCGGAATGATCGGATTTATCCTTTCTCATATTCAACTTCTTTTTGGACTTATCCTCTATTTCGTAAGTCCATTAGGTTTGACTTTGCTATTGAGCGGAACTGCAATGTCAGATTCAGTTGCAAGGTTGACAGCTTTGGAGCATCCCTTGATCAACATAGTCGCAATCGCTTTAATAAGTGTTGGCTATATCCGTGCTAAGAAAATGACCATCTCAAGAGCTCGATTCAGAAGCATCTACATGATGTATGCCATTGGATTGGTTTTGATCCTGAGCAGAATCCCTTGGGCAAGTTGGTTGGGGTAAATGTACTTTGTACAATGTATTGAGTACAAAGTACCAAGTACAAGGACTAATACTTAGGTAATATTAAAATCCGGCCAGCGAGCCGGATTTTTCATTTTTTGAGGTTCAAACATTAATGTGACAGATTACTGTGACTGCAAAATATCTGTTCCAATGAATGAGATATCTCTCTTCGTTCGATATGACGGGGAAATCGACTTACCAATGCGACTGATCACTTCCCACCTCCAACTTCCTACCTCATGACAACTGACCACTCATCCCCTTATGCAACTTTGTTTCATATTTTTTGGTTTAATGCAACAAGGTTACGTATTTTTGAATCGTGAAAATAAAGTACTCAGCGCTGCTTCTTTTATTGTTTGCATTACAAACCCAACTCAGTTTCGGGCAGAAATGTGATTTATCTATTCGGGGAAAAATCATCCACCTGGAGAATAATGAGCCGATTATCGGTGCTTACGTTTGGATAACAGAAAGCAATACCGGCGCTGCAAGCGACGAAAACGGAAACTTTTTCATCAAGGATCTCTGTCCGGGAATTTATAATCTAACTATCCAATACCTCGGTCATAAGGAAATCAAAGAGACCATTGATCTTTCCGCTGGAGCTCTGAATAAAACCTTCAGAATGGAGGAAGTGTCTATGGAACTTTCAGGCGTCGAGATTCACGGACACAGGGAAGCGGTACAAACCACTACTTCGGTAAGTTCACTTTACGGAGAGGCACTATTGGAAACACGCGGAGAAAATCTGGGAGAAAGCCTCAAGAGAATTGCCGGGGTGACGACTTTTTCAACCGGAAACAGCATCTCCAAACCGGTAATTCACGGCATGCACAGTAATCGAATCATGATCCTGAACAATGGAATCAGACTTGAAGGTCAGCAATGGGGCGCCGAGCATGCTCCTGAAATCGATCCTTTCATCGCAGATGAAATCACTGTAATCAAAGGTGCAGAAACTGTCAGATTCGGTCCTGAGGCAATGGGAGGCGTTATTATGGTGACTCCAGCCGCTTTACCTACAAAGAAGGAAAGCCTGACAAATATCCATTTGCTGGGTGCAACGAATGGGCAAATGGGAAATATTTCCGCGACTCATTCTTCAGGTTCGGATAAAATAAAAGGACTTGGCTATCGGATTCAGGGTTCTGCGAAAAGAGCCGGAAATATCAAATCACCGGATTATTACCAAGGAAATACAGGCTTGAGCGAATACAGCGCTTCGGCAGCTGTTGGATATAGCAGTGCCAAGTTGGGAATTGAAGGCTACTACAGCTATTTCAACACAACTTTGGGAATATTGCGGGATTCACATACCGGAAATCTTGATGATCTGGAAAATATCATCGAAAACGGAAGACCATTTTCAGATCCGGGTTTCACTTATGACATCACAAACCCAAAGCAAGTTGTGTCGCATCACCTGGCAAAACTTAAATCGCATTACCACTTATCGGACAGATGGAAGCTGAATTTTCAGTATGGATTTCAATTCAACAACCGACAGGAATACGATAAACGCAGAGGAGATCTCAACGAGCGGCCAAGCCTCGATTTGGAGCTTTACACCAATACGATTGATTTATTTGCGGACCATACACATATCAACGAATTCAGCGGAACCTGGGGAATTAACCTGATTCAACAGGCTAACAGCAACATTCCAGGAACAGGTGTCACTCCCCTGATTCCAAATTATGATATGCTGAATGCCGGGATTTATATGATGGAGAAGTATTCCAAAGGTCCTTTGGAATTGGAAGTGGGACTTCGATTTGATATCAGAAGCATCAGCACGGCCCGATATGTACAGTCCGTTCTTCAGGAAGCTGAACTGAATTATCAAAATTTCTCAGCTTTTCTGGGTGGACTTTATCAGCTTAGCCCGAGAGTCACTTTTAGTTCCAATCTCGGTTCGGCCTGGAGAGCCCCGAATGTGAATGAGCTTTTCAGCCAGGGACTTCACCATGGTGCCGCTGCGGTCGAAATCGGAGATCCGGAACTTGACTCTGAAAAGTCATTCAAATGGGTCAATGAAATTGCTTACGATGGTGAAAAGACCCATTGGGAATTGACTGCATACACAAATCAGATTCAGGATTATATCTATTTGAATCCAACCGGAGAAACATATGTCAGTCTCAGAGGCACATTCAATGTCTATGAATACCTGCAAGCGGATGCATTTTTCTATGGTTTTGATTTGTCCGGAAGCTATGAGTTTACAGATAAAATCAGTGGGTACGCTAAAGGCTCAATTATCCGGGCTAAGAATACAGAGGAAGACAATTATTTCCCCTTTATCCCTTCAGACAGAATGGATTGGGGAATGTCTTTTGATTTTGGCAAAAAGCAACAAACCAACAAACTGACGCTTAGCAATATGCTGGTGGCCAGACAAAATCGCGAGCCTGATTTTGACCTCGCTCCTGCCCCTCCGGGATATTCCCTTATCAATTTGGGATACCAACGACAATTTCCGATTGGCAACGATAAGCTGAACATGGGAATTCAGATACAAAACGTCCTCAATTCTTCGTATAAAGAATATATGAACAGATTCCGATATTTCACGGATGACATCGGAAGAAACATCTTGCTTAAAATCAATTATCAATTCTAACTATCCAACTATGTACACTTTTAAAAAACTTCCAATTTATGCCCTTGCTCTGGCAACTTTTGCTTTTGCCTCCTGCGAAAGCGAAGACCCGGTAGCTGAAAACGAAGAAGAAGTAATCACTGACGTTACTCTTTCATTCACTGAGTTGAATGCTTCAGGAACTCCAATTGGCACCAAGTTTTCTTTCAAAGCTTCCGATCCTCAGGGAATCGAATTGGGAACCGCTCCTACTATTGAAACGGTGAATTTGATCAAAGGAAAGACATACAGAATGGAAATCACCGTTGCCAATGCCATTGCAAATGAGGATATCACAACCGAAATCCTTGCTGAAGGCGATGCCCATCAATTCTATTTCCTGGGTACTGCTTTCGTAGGATCTCCTCCTCTCTCGATCGTCTACGATGATGCAACCGGCCAGTTAATTGGCGTAAGAACCAAAGTAACCGTGGCAGCTTCTCCGGGATTTAATAATGCACTAATGAGAGTAATCCTTCGCCACGACTTGAATAAAAGCTATCCGGGAGCCACCAACCCGAATTTCCAGAACTATGAGCAAGCTGGAGGCGAGTCTGATTTGGATATCAATTTCCCACTTGTGATAAATTAAATTTTGAACCAGAGACAATAAAAATGGCAGCCAATTAGCTGCCTTTTCCCATTTAATAGAATGTATTTTCTGGTTTCCTCTTCAGTTTTTTGCTTTGGTGATTGAAGTTCAATTCCACCATCTGTTGACTGTGGACAGTAGTCTGTGGACAAATTCAATAACTCTTTCCGCAAACTGCAATCTTACTCGGGTCAAAACCTGCCTCACTTGACAAATTACCTCCGACATTACCCGCTACCAGAATCACTCCATAATCGGGACCATCGTTGGCAAGATGAACTTTGACATGTCCGTCAAAGGCCTTCATAGCTTCAAAATCTAATTTAGTACCATCCGAAAGCTGTCCCAAAACCGTGACACTTTTCAGATCTTTTGCAGTAATTGAATTAAGCAGATAAGCAATTGGAGCATCTGCTTCGTCGTAACCTCCAAAATGTAGGTGGGCTGGAAATACGTATCCGTCAGCGCTTTTTGCCCCGTCCAATTGAATGATGAATTCCAGATCTCCGCTTGTCAGTTCGTTGACGGTGAGATTTCCGGAATAGTTAAAGTCACTGGATTTGAATAACTCAAATTCCAGCTTTTGCCCGGAATACATATCCGGCTCTTGCTCAGAGCAAGACCAAAGTCCCAAAGAAATAATCAGTCCAAAGATCAACTTTTTCATAGCTAGCAGGTTTGAAGTCAATAACGAATAGGTTTTTGTTCCTGTTCAATTCTTTCCTAAAATTATCAATCCAAGTGACAAAACCTGATGATTTTTATCACACAGGCTGCTTTTGTCTCCAAAACTCATGAAAGAATTTGCTGAGCTGATTACCCGACTCGATCAATCCAACAAAACTTCGGACAAACTTGAGGCTTTGGGCGAGTTCTTTGCAAAAGCTTCCGATTCAGATAAAGTTTGGGCAATTGCGATTTTCACCCATCGCAGACCTAAGCGGCAGGTTTCCACCCGACAGCTTCGTGAATGGTCGCAGGAAATGGCCGAAATTCCGGATTGGTTGTTTGACGAATGCTACCATAGCGTCGGTGATTTGGCGGAGACTATTTCACTTTTACTTCCGCTTCCTACCTCAACTATAGACAGAAATCTCACCGATTGGATCGGTTTTCTTCTCCAACTTGAAAAACTGGATGACGAAGCAAAAAAGGCTCAAATCCTGGAAGCCTGGTCCCAATTGAATCAAACCGAGCGGTTCATATTTAATAAAATTATCACCGGTGGATTCAGAATCGGTGTCAGCCAAAGCCTAATAACAAATGCCTTAGCAACCCATCTTAACCGGGACAAATCCTCCATTGCTCATGCCTTGATGGGAAACTGGAATCCCGAGCAAATCAGCTTTTCTTCTCTTTTCGATCAGGGAGAAAGCACTCAGGATATCTCTAAACCCTATCCGTTTTTCCTTGCTCATCCTTTGGAAAAAGATCCTGAAGAAATCGGGAATCCGGACGAATGGCAAGTAGAATGGAAATGGGACGGCATTCGCGGGCAACTGATTCGTCGGGCAGGAGAAACCTTCATCTGGAGCCGTGGTGAGGAATTGGTCAATGAGAAATTTCCGGAATTGATGGACTTGGGGAAATTCCTACCGGATGGAACTGTGCTTGATGGGGAAATCATCACATTTCAAGCCGGAAAACCGCTGCCTTTTGGACTTTTGCAAACTAGGATCGGAAGAAAAAATCTGAGTAAAAAAATCCTAACCGAAGCTCCTGTCAGCCTTTTGGTTTATGATATTTTAGAATACGAAGGAAAGGATATCCGTACAATCGGCTTGAGACATAGACGTGCAATTCTGGAGGAACTTTATGCCAAAACCTCCCACCCAAATCTGGAAATTTCACAAACGATCAATCTTAATTCCTGGTCTGAATACACTGAAATCCGAAGAAACTCACGGATCGAACTGGCAGAAGGATTAATGCTCAAGCATCTTGACTCTGCCTATGAAACCGGACGCAAGCGGGGAAGTTGGTGGAAGTGGAAGATCGAACCGCTCACAATTGACGGGGTGATGATTTATGCTCAGAAAGGCCATGGCAGAAGGGCTGACCTTTTCAGCGATTATACGTTTGCCGTTTGGGATGGAGAAAATCTGGTTCCTTTTGCAAAAGCATATTCCGGCCTAACCGATGCAGAGATGCGGGAAGTGGATCAGTTTGTGAAAAAGAATACCCGGGAAAAGTTCGGCCCCGTGCGGACAGTCAAAGCAGAATTGGTCTTTGAGATTGCTTTCGAAGGAATTCAGGACAGTCCCCGTCACAAGAGTGGAATTGCACTTCGATTTCCCCGAATATTGCGATGGAGAAAGGACAAACCTGCGCAGGAAGCCAATACCTTGCAGGACCTGAAAGACTTGCTGAAACAGTATGGAGGATAATCGAATAGCCGTAGGACTGGAGTACTTTCAGAAGAAGGGTTGGAAACCATTTCCTTTTCAGATTCAGGCCTGGAAAGATTTTTTGGATGGCAAATCTGGTTTGCTCAATGCCCCAACCGGTTCCGGAAAAACCTTCGCGCTCTGGTTCCCGGTGATTTTGGAATACATCCAAAACCATCCCGATACCTGGCAAAAACCTCAAAACAAGGGAATCCAATTGATCTGGGTGACACCTCTCAGGGCTTTGGCGCAAGACATACAGAAAGCGATGCAGGAAGTCTGCAACGTGATCGGTCTGCCCTGGCAAGTCGCTGTCCGAAATGGAGATACCGATGCCAAAACCCGGGCAGCCATGAAACGTCGTCCTCCGGAATGTCTGATCACAACGCCTGAAACGCTGCATATCCTGATTTCTCAGAAAGATCATCCTGCGCTTTTTCAAACCGTCCAAGCAATCATTGTGGACGAATGGCATGAGTTAGTGGGAAATAAGCGGGGCGTGCAAGTGCAGTTGGCGCTGGAATACCTTCAGTCGATTTGCCCGGCAACATTCCGCAGGTGGGCGATTTCGGCGACGATCGGGAATCTGGAAGAAGCTGCGAAAGCCTTGCTCGGTCATGATCTTCCGGTCCATATTGTCAAAGCAGAAATCGAAAAGCAAATCATCCTTCATTCGGTTTACCCGGATGAAATAGAAAAATATCCCTGGTCAGGCCACTTGGGAATCCGAATGCTGGACAAAGTGATTCCCATCATTAAAGACGGAAATTCTGTTTTGCTTTTCACCAATACAAGATCCCAAACGGAGATTTGGTACCAGAAAATTCTCGAGGCCAAGCCGGAATGGTCCGGTTGGATCGCTATGCACCATGGTTCGCTCGACATGACAGTCCGAAGTTGGGTGGAGCAAGCGCTGCATGAGGGAAAGCTGAAATTGGTAGTCTGCACCTCAAGTCTTGATCTGGGGGTGGATTTTCGACCGGTGGATCGGGTGATTCAGGTGGGAAGTCCCAAAGGTGTTTCCAGATTTGTGCAGCGGGCAGGAAGAGCCGGACATCAGCCGGGAATGCCTTCGGAAATTTTCTTTGTGCCAACCAATGCACTCGAACTGATCGAAGCTGCGGCAATTCGGAATGCGATCGAAAATGATGAGATGGAATCTCAGTTTCCGCCGGTTCTCCCCTACGATGTGCTGATCCAGTTTCTGGTGACTCTGGCCGTTGGAGCGGGTTTTGATCCTGAGAAAATCTACCAAGTAGTTCGGCGAACTCAATCCTTTTCCAAGCTGACTCAGGCAGAAATGGACTGGATGATGGATTTCATCACCAAGGGAGGAAATTCTCTTGGGAGTTACGAGGATTTTCTGAAAGTAAGTCAGGATGAAATTGATGGCTTATTTAAAGTGACGAACAAGCGAATCGCAATGAAGCATAGGCTTTCGATGGGGACAATTGTCTCTGATCCTATGCTGAAAGTGAAGTTCAAATCCGGTGGCTACCTCGGGATGGTTGAGGAATATTTCATCTCGAAAATGAAAATCGGAGACCGGTTTTTTTTCGCAGGAAGAAATCTGGTACTCCTCCAAATCAAAGAACTCAGCGCGTATGTGAGGCTTTCTGACAAGAAAACAAACAACATCCCGAGCTGGATGGGCGGAAGAATTTCTCTTACTTCCAAGCTTTCTGAGAAAATCCGGGAAATCCTGGAGCTTGCAAATCACGGCATTTTTATCTCCGAGGAAATGGAGCGAATACATCCTATTCTCCGACTCCAGCAAAAGCTTTCCATTATTCCCGATCAGGACACTCTTCTGATCGAATCCTACCGAACCAATGAAGGCTACCATATTTTCTTCTACCCTTTTGAAGGTCGGATGGTTCATGAGATTTTGGGGGCTTTGATCGCCTACCGAATTTCTGTCAGTTATCCTTTCAGCTTTAGCATTGCGATGAATGATTACGGGTTTGAGCTGCTTTCCGATAGTCCGATATACATTGATGAACTCCTGGAAGAGGATCTTTTTTCCTCCAAAAACTTGCTGGAGGATATCCGTCATTGTGTGAATGAGAGTGAAATGACCAAACGGAAATTCAGAGATATTGCCAGCATCGCGGGTTTGATTTTTCAGGGATATCCTGGCAAACCGACCACTTTCAAGCATATTCAGGCAAATTCCAGCTTGCTCTATCAGGTCTTTGAGCAATATGATCCGGACAATCTACTGCTGAAACAAGCGCATGATGAAGCGATCAATCAGCAGATGGATAAAGATAAGTTGATGCTGGCTTTGGAAAAGATCAATCACCAGAAAATCGAAGTGAAGCATCCTGTACATTTCACCCCTTTTGCCTTTCCCATCATGGTAGATCGACTCAGGGCAAGTCTTTCATCCGAAAGTCTGGAAGATCGAATTGCAAAGATTCAGGCGCAGTTTGCGGAGGAGGATTAATTTGCTCTCCAGAAGAATGGAGTGAAAAGAATCAGAATTGTAAATAATTCAAGTCTTCCCAAAAGCATAATGAAGGACAGAAAGATCTTTGCTGCCGGAGAGAAAAAGGCAAAATTATCTACAGGACCCACCTTTCCAATTCCAGGACCAACGTTTCCCAATGTAGTCGCAACTGCCCCGAATGAAGTCAGAATATCATATCCCATGATGGTCATCACCAATGAACCCATCACAAAAGTCAGGAGGTAAAGCAACAGGAAATTCATGATATGGGTGATAATTCTGCCCGTAACCCGATCTCCATTGATCATCAAAGGAACCACTGCACGTGGATGTACAAGTCGCTTGAATTCCAGCCAGGAGTTTTTGATAAATGTAAGATGCCTTACAAACTTAATCCCCCCGGCAGTTGAACCTGCGCAAGCTCCCAGAAAAAGTAACATAAAGAAACTGAAAGTAGCGCCTTGCCCGTATTGGGTATAGTCATCTGTAATAAATCCCGTCGTGGTCACGAGGGAAACCACCTGAAAAAGTGAATTTCTAAAGGAGAGTTCCAAATCATCACTCCCATTGTTATAGATCGGAATAGTAAGAGCCACAGCGATCAATAACAGAGAAACCGTATAAACCCTGAACTCATCACTTCGCATTACATTCTTAAATTTCCCGATCAGGGCAAAGTAAATCACAGTGAAGTTCGTCCCGGCCAAAAACATAAAGAAAATAGCCGTGTATTGAATGAAAGCCGAATCGTAAAAGGCCATACTGGCATTCTTGGTAGAAAATCCACCTGTTGCCATTGTCGCCAGTGAATGATTGACTGCATCAAAAAGGGTCATTCCTCCAGCCCAAAAGAGTAATGCCGCAGCAACTGTCAGCCCTACATAGATATACCACAATCGCTTTGCTGTTTCTGATATTCTTGGATGAACTTTATCGGAAGTCGGACCGGGAGATTCGGCCACAAAAAGTTCAATTCCGCCAATTCCCAACAAAGGGAAAATAGCTACTGTCAACACGATAATTCCCAATCCACCAATCCAGTGGGTCATACTTCGCCAAAACAAAAGACCCTTTGGCAAAGCTTCAATATCAGTCAAAATAGTAGCTCCGGTCGTAGTAAAGCCTGAAACTGTTTCAAAAAGTGCATCTTCGAAAGTGACAACCTCTTCACTGAAGAAGAAAGGAAGCATCCCAAATCCGGCCATAAAAACCCAGCTCAGCGCCACAATCAGATAGCCTTCTCTTTTTCTTATGTTTCGATCCTCTTTGGAAAAGGATAAAAACAAAGTCACTCCTACGATCAAAGTGATTACAGCAGAAGTCAAAATCGGCCAGGGAGTTTCTTCGTAAGAAATTGAAATTGCAGCACCCGGAAGCATCAACAAGGCAATCAATACCAAGAGAACTCCGAGAATTTTAGCGATTTCCTTGAAGTGAATCATTTTTAATGAAAGAGTTTTTCAAGTAAGTTCCTTGCTTCAGGAAGTGCTAAAACAATTGCTTTATCATCCACATTAAGTTGAAAATCCCCATCCGGAATAATAACTTCTTCTCCCCTGATCACTCCGGCAACAATAGCGGTATCAGGAAAATGCATCTCTTTGAGTGGATGTTTTGTAAGCCTGTTGACTTTGGTGACACTGTATTGAATGAACTCCGCATCAACTCCGTAAATCCCGGAAATCGCATCCACTGTACCCTTTTTCAAAAATCGGGAGATTTCATTGGCAGCTACAAGCTTCTTGTTGATAAGCGAATCCACTCCAATACTATGCGAAATATGAATGTATTCACGGGTATCTACGTGGGCGATTGTCTTGTAAACCCCATGATTTTTGGCCGTCAAACTGGCGATAATATTGGTTTCTGAGGATTCTGTCAGCGCTAGGAAAGCATCCATCTGCTCCAATCCTTCTTCAATCAATAATTCCACATTTTTATAGTCTCCATTGATAACCAATGTATTATGCAATTGCTCAGCAAGCCATTTGCAACGCTCTTTATCCTTATTGATAAGCGTCACTCTGAATTTATCCTGCAATCTCAATGCAGTAGTCACAGCCATATCGTCGCCGCCGATAATCATCACATTCTTGATTGTGACTTTCTCCTGACCCAAGACTTCCATAATACTCTCGGTGTTCTTCTTATTCGAAATAAAAAAAACGTGGTCGTTGTTTCGGATGATGGTATTTCCTTTTGGAATGATGGTTTTCTGATCTCTGACAATCGCGATGATTCGGATATCTTCAAAAATTGGATTGGATTTAGTATCCATGATCCGCTGATTAACCAAAGGATTGGTTTGATCCAGAGTGATTCCTACAATGTTTAATTTTCCGCCTCCAAAATCAAAAACCTCCGTGAAACTGGAGTTTTCGATCATATTGTAAATTTCCCGACTGCAAAGCATCGTCGGAGAAATCAGGTTATCAATGCCCAAATTATTGAAATAAGGCATATTTTCTTCACTTAGATACGAGTGGTTTCTCACCCTAGCCATTACCCGTTTGGCTCCCAATTGCTTTGCAAGAACCGCTGTTACGATATTGGTTTTTTCGGATGTAGTCACCGCCAAAACCATGCTCGCGCGGGAAACATTGGCCTTTTGGAGCACTTCAAATGAAGTAGCATCACCCTGAACGGTCAATACATCAAGTTTGGATGATACATAGTCCAGAACTTCGCGATCTGTATCAATAAGCGTGATGTCTTTGTTGTCGTAACTCAATTGCTCAGCGAGGTGGTAACCCATGTCCCCGGCGCCGGCAATCACAATATTCATCCCCATAGAGGTTTTTCAGGTGATTCAAATTTTGCCAAAACTACCACCTTATAGAATGGCTATCAGCTTATAAGGCATTTCTTTTTCTGATTAAGAGGGAAAAGGTAAAAAATCAACATTTAAAATCAAGGAAATAAGGGGATGAAAAAATCAATATTCAACCAATTCCCACCCTATTCATCCAAAAGTTTTGAACTCTGACCTTCCGGAAGTTCCTGCACATCTTTCAATTTTCGCTGAATTGCTCTGGTCCTTGCTCCTACCAGTTTGTCCAATTCCGAATTTGCCTCGCTCAGTTTCTTCTGTGTGCGCTCAATCAGCTCACCAAACTTCCCAAATTCGGTCTTGATCGCACCCAGTATTTGCCAAACTTCTGAGCTCCGTTTTTGGATAGCCAAAGTTCTGAATCCCATCTGAAGACTATTCAAAATTGCTGAAAGCGTAGTTGGGCCTGTCACCATCACTTTATATTCCTGTTGGATTTGCTGCGAAAGCCCCGGCTCGCGGAGAATCTCTGCATAAAGACTTTCCACCGGCAAAAAGAGAATCGCAAAGTCTGTTGTGTGTGGCGGATTGATGTACTTCTTCTGAATATCCTGAGCTGCTTTTTTGATGGCTTTGACAAGTTCCGCATGGTAAAAATCAATCTGAACTTTGTCGGCTTTATCATACGCATCGACCAGTCTCAAATAGGATTCCTGCGGAAATTTTGAATCAATCGGAAGCAAAACCGGCTCATCCTGACCCGGCATTTTCACTACGAATTCCACGCGCTCCCGACTTCCGCTTCCCACCGATGCATTCAGGACATATTGTTCGGAGGTAAGCAGGTTTTCCAAAATCGCCTGAAGCTGATATTCACCAAGCACTCCCCGACTTTTGACATTGCTGAGCACCCGCTTCAAATCACCCACCCCATTGGCCAGGATTTGCATCTCACCCAGACCTTTTTGAACGGCCTGAAGGTGATTGCTGACCATTTCAAAAGATTGTCCCAATCTGGTTTCAAGTGTTTTTTGAAGTTTCTCGTCCACCGTTTCTCGGATCTTTTCGAGTCGGAGTTCAGTGACTTTCATCAATTCTTCCTGACGGCGATTGAGCTCGGTAAACTTCTCCCGCTGCAGCATATTGAAGTCCTGCACGTTCGTCCGAAAAACCTCTCCGAATGACTTCAGCGCGTCATTTTGATCTTTGGAAGTAGCTCTGAGATTATCAAAAATCAATCGGAACTGGGAAGTCAGACTTTCATTGGATTCCTTCCTGCTTTCCGCCAGGGCTTGGTTCAGCTCCTTGCTCATTCTGGCCAATTCTTCCTGCAAAAGTGCTTTTTCCCGCTCATTACCTTTTCGAAGGAAGAAAAGGACTATCAAAATAAGTTGGAGAAAAAGGACTGAAAAGATCAAATACTCAATCTGCATGGGTGATGAATTTGGGAGCCTGAAGGTAGTCCTTCCGAACCTCCACGCCCAGAAATGATAAATATTCTGCGACAGACTCAGTCGGAATTTCTTCCATGGGAACATGACCGGCATTTTCAAAAATCACCAGGTTGGAACCGGGAATAGCCTTTTCCAAAATATAAGCCTGCGAAACCGGAATCCAGGTATCTTTTCCTCCCCACATAATTATTGTCGGCATAGTGAGCCTGTCAAAATCCACTTTCATCGATCGCGGCGTACTCAACCTATCCAAAGTCGCTTGTCTGTTCCCATCTCGAAGCATGAGTTCATAATAGCGTTCAATTGCCTCATCGTTCACTTTTTCAGGATCTCCATAGACTTGCTTCATGTTCATGGCAAAGAGGAACTTGGGAGTGCATTTGAGGAGAATTTTTGAAAAAATAGGGTTGGCGGCAAGCTTGAAAATCCAGGCTCCTCCTCCACGGTTTTGCGTTGGCGCGCTATCCAAAGTCCTCACTTCCGGTCTTGGTGCTCCAGCCGCATCGACAAGATTTAGTGTCAAAACTTTATCCGGTCGATTGGAAGCTATTTGCAAAGCAACTGCTCCTCCCATTGAATTACCGGCAAGATGAAATTTTTCCAGGTTTAGTTTTTCGGCAAGTCGAAGGACCAAATCCGCATATTCATCGGTATTGTATCGCTTTTCTTCATCGGGTCCTGTGAGCCCGTGACCGGGAAAATCAAGGGAAATAGTAAGAAAATAAGGGCTTAACTCTTGCTGCCAGCGATCCCAGGTATGAAGCGAAGAAAAGCTGCCATGAAGCAGGAATATCGGATCTCCTTCGCCCATAAACCGAACATGGACATTAATTCCGTCAACTTCGATGTAATGAGATTGGGGCGTAAAATACTTTTCATCGATTTCCTCCTTTGGAATATCACCTCGAAAAAGCAGCAGCAAAAAAAAGATGCAGGATAGCACCAATCCTGCCAACACTTTCAAAATTCTTTTCAACCAAATCATAAAGGGGGAGCTCTGTGTATTCAGGAATAACTTCCGTCAGAATAAAAAGTACAAAAATTCTACCCAAATCTCTATTTTGGCAAAAAAGAACGCCTTGTCACTCCAATCATTCTTCAAAAATCTCGGTCCTGGTCCGCTTATCGCCGCTGCTTTCATCGGCCCTGGTACAGTTACAGTTTGTACGCTTGCCGGTGCAAATTTTGGGTTTTCGCTGATTTGGGCGATGGTTTTGTCCATTGTCGCGACGGTAATCCTGCAGGAACTCTCCGGCAGAATCGGAATTGTCACAGGTTCTGATCTTAGCACACTTCTACGAAATCAAACCGGGAAACCTGTTTTCAGGATCTTTTCAATGGTTTTGGTTCTCTTGGCAATCGTCTTGGGAAATGCCGCTTACGAATCCGGCAATATTTCAGGCGCTAATCTTGGCCTTGCTTTTTACTGGGAAGCCCCAACTCTGAACCTTGGAAGTATGGAACTCCAACTGGGAAATTTCTTATTGGGAATCCTCGCCTTCTTGCTTCTTTGGACCGGCAGTTACAAAACTCTTGAGCGGATTCTTGTCGCGCTTGTCATCCTGATGTCTGTGGCTTTCATCATCACTGCCATCCTCACGAAGCCGGATCTTTCTGCCCTTTTAAAAGGATTTATTCCCACCTGGAATGAAGCTGAAATCTCAACTTTGGTCGCGCTGATCGGAACCACGGTCGTTCCTTACAACCTTTTTCTCTATGCTTCGCTAGTGAATAAACGCTGGACCAAGGAATCTGACCTTCCTTTTATGAAAAGAGATATCGCAGTTTCTGTCATCCTTGGAGGAATAGTCTCGATGGCAATTTTGGTTGTTGGAGCTTCTAATACAAGCACAGAAATCACGACAGCGATCGATGTTTCCAAAGGTTTGGAATCGGTTTTTGGAAGTTTTGCAGGCTATATGATGGGATTTGGACTTTTGGCAGCGGGTATGACTTCTGCTCTGACAGCTCCACTTGCCGCCGGGTTTGTGGTTTGCGGAATCATGGGTTGGGATCAGGAAATCAAGTCCACTCCGATGCGAATCACGATGGCAGTTATTGTTGGATTGGGTCTTCTTTTTTCATCCTTCGGAATCAAGCCTGTTCAGTTGATCACCCTCGCTCAATTGGCCAATGGCATCTTACTTCCTCTGATCAGCGGCTGGATTATCTGGATTGCTGCACAGCATTCCGTTTTGGGAAAACATAAAAACACGCCATTTGCAACAGGAATCGCCATTTTCATTTGGCTGATCACGTTGGTTTTAGGGTTGAAAAGTGTGGGAACGGTTTTCGGGATCTGGTAATAATTAATCTTACATTATCTCCTATCTCTTTTCTCCTATCTCTTTTTTAAATCTAAAATCTTAAATCTTAAATCTTAAATCTTATTTCAAAGATCCTTCGCATTAAATGTATCGCCTTGGCTCAAATCCCCGGTATCAAAACCTTTCTTAAACCATTTCATTCGCTGCGCGGAGGTACCATGAGTAAATGAATCCGGGACAACTCTCCCACCGGATTGTTTCTGAAGTCTGTCATCGCCGATTGCATTGGCAGCATTTAAGGCTTCATCCAAATCTCCTTTTTCCATCATGGCTGCAGATTTTTGACTGTGATGAGCCCAAACTCCAGCCAAAAAATCCGCCTGTAACTCCAGCATCACTGAGTATTGATTGTAATCTTTTTCGCTTACCTGACCTCTGAGACTATGAACTTCATCTGTCACTCCATTGATTTTTTGGATATGGTGCCCAACTTCATGTGCGATTACATAGGCCTGAGCAAAGTCACCGGGAGCATTCAATCTACTTTCCATATCTTCAAAAAAGCTCAAGTCGATGTAAAGTTTCTCATCAGCCGGACAATAAAATGGTCCGGTGGAACTGCTCGCATTTCCGCAAGCTGATTCAACTGACCCTGTATATAAAACCAAGGTCGGTTCGCGGTAATTATCCATCAATTGATTCCATACGTCTTCAGTGTCTGCAAGAATCGTGGCGCTAAACTCAGCCAACCTATCTTCCTCCAAAGTTGGTTGATAGTCGGTTTGAGTAAGAGATTGACCTCCTCCTCCACCCAAAAATCCTCCGATCAGAGAAAGCGGGTTGGTGCCGGTGACTACAGAAAACACGATGACTATACCGACAATGATTAATCCTGTCTTGGAAAATAGGATTTTGATCAATGGACCAATCAGGAAAGGACTAATCCCTCCACCGCCTCCGCCAAATCCACCCGCGGATTTTCCCCGTCTGTCATCAATATTTGAGCTTTGTCTTCTTCCTGTCCACTTCATGTTATAAAAAGTTTGATTTTGTTTAAAATTAACCAAATTGAATCAGCTGTAAGCCGATCAAAACCTATTTACAGTAAATATTTACTAAAACCCAAAACCTATGAATTTCAAATTAAAATCCAAGCTTCTCCTTCTGATTGCTCTGGTTTTCACATTCTCATTTGCAGAGGCACAGTCTTATCTGGGAACAAAAGCCCCAAAAGGAGCCAAAGTCTACCTGAAAGGTTCCGCAAAATCTCTCCACAAAAACTGGAAATATTGGGAAGGACCAAGATTTTCATCCGAAATGCCGATCAAATGGCCAGAAGTAACTGATCCTGTTGACGGTGGCAAAGTAATCAGCAGCAATGATCCGGCCGGAGCAGGAGGAAAATATGGAGCCGCCGATATTGTGACCAAAGATGAATTTCGTGACTTCACAGCGCACGTAGAATTCCTGATCAAAAATGAAGGAGGAAACAGCGGTGTCTATCTCCAAAACCGATATGAAATCCAAGTTTTGGATGGCGATTACGGACTTCACGGAATGGCGGCTGTCATAAACGAACATCTCCCAACTTCTGAAGAATACAAGGGAGTTGGTAAATGGAATGCCTATGACATCGAATTCAAAGCAGCAAGATTTGCAAACGGAAAACTGACTGAGAAAGCAAGAGTAACCCTTTATTTCAACGGAGTGAAAATCCATGACAACAAGGAAATATCTCAGGTTTGGGGAGGACCAAACTCAGGAATTGATGGTGGAAATGATGGAGGAAAAGGAATCACTGATACTCCGGGCGGATTGAAACTTCAGGCAGAAGGTCACGATGTACTTTACAGAAACATCTGGATCAAGGCGAATTAAATAATCGTCCACAGACCACGGACGACAGACCACAGCAGGTAGATTTGATCTTCAAGCCTTCTTTTATATTGTAAGTGGCAAGATTAAGGACCAACATATTTATAAATTAATGCCTTAAAACTCAAAAAAGCCCCGAACGAAAGTCCGGGGCTTTTTCATTAATAAACACACTGGTAATCTCATCTCCCCTCAGCGTGGGAGTCATTCAGGTTTTTAGCAGTAAGCTCTATAGCAGGTATTTCTATTCTTCTTGCCCATTTGAATATTTTTGGCAAAATCGGTAACGCCACCATGACTCCTCCTGCAATAAAGAGATGATTTGGAGTCGTGAAAAAGCTTCCCGAACTGAAAATTCCCAGGATTAAAATCGTGCTTAGAGGTAATGATATTGCGAGGATATTGATCCCCAGGTTCAGATCAAAAGTCTGTACAGATGATTCCTTTTTCTTTTCCAGCAATTGGATGGCTGACATATGGGCAAAAGGCCAAAATGAGCAAGCAGACAAAGGAAACACCACCGCCAATAAGACCGCAGCTTCGCTCGGAAGTGGTACAAATGCAATAAAAACTGCACTCAAAATCAGACTCAATCCTGCTCTCAAGAGCAAAATTGAAGTAATACCCTGAAGTTGATCCCACTTCATCACTACTGAAACTCCGATAAACAGCAATACCAAAGGAGTCATCAAATCTTTCAACATCAAGATTGATTCACTTATAAATCCCGGCAAGGTTTCCATATTCAAGCCAAATCCCAATAAGACCAATGCAACGACCATCACGATATTGATCGGCTCTTTGACCATCGTAATCAGCAATTCTTCAATCTTTGCCGAGCTTGATTTGGCACCTAATTGATGAACCTTATAATACCAGTTCATCGCCAGCAAATAAGCAAATACCAAGACGTAAAGCTTGTTTCCAATATCGGCAAGAGCTCCCCAGGCTAAAGAATCTTCACCCAGATATTCCACCAAAAACGGGAAGCAGGAAAGACCGGGAGCCAATGAAGGAATAAGAAGCATCCAAGTTCTCATTTCCGGACTTTTTGCATCCACCCCAAATAAAGGTAGACCAAATCTTGTAATCAAAAGCATGATAAAATTCCAACCCAAAATCAAAAGCGGAAGCAAAACCAGTTCAGGATCGACTTTGATTTTCAGCAACGCTACAAAAATCATAGCCGGCAAAGCGAGGTCCAGAATAATGGTTTTCAGTCCTTTGCGCTGATCTTCCTTGATCAGTTTGTTTTTCAACAAATAGCCAACGAGAATCAGTAATAAAAGAGAAAGGGTTTTCTGCAATGCATCAGGCATAAAGACCAGTTTTTAGGCAGTTACTTTTTTGAAAGTCTCGACGAAATACTCCATCTCTTCCTTCGTACCCATACTTACTCTACACCAATCCTTATCATAAATATCAAATACGCGGATCCCAACTCCTTCCGCATACATGGATTTCATAAATGCTTTCCCCTCCATCCTGATCGGGAAAATCATAAAACTGGTATAAGACGGAATGATATCGTAGTCAAGAGCCGTGATTTCTTGATGTACATATTCTCTGCAGCCGGTATTATTTTCTTTGCATTGGGACATGAATGATGTCTGCTTCATACTGGCAATCGCCCCTTTGAGAGAAGTCACACAAAGTCCCATCGTACTTCTTACCAAGCTGGTAACGCTTTCGATCCGCTCGGGCGTAGCGACGATGTAGCCAATTCGAAGTCCGGCCATTCCGTGGATTTTGCTGAAAGTCCGGGCCACGATCACATCTTTTCCTTCTGCAACTAACCCAACCATACTTTCGGATGCAGGATCTTCCAGAAATTCTAAATAGGCCTCATCCACAAAAACAGGTGTTTTGGAAGAAACTTCTGTGCAAAAAGTCCTCAGTTTCGCAGCATTCGTGATAGATCCGGTGGGATTATTCGGATTGCAGACATAGACAAGCTTGGTATCGGCATCGACAGCCTTCGCCATTCCTTCCAGGTCATGAGAATAATCTGCAGCCAGTGAAACAGGTTTGAAAGTTGCACCCAAGGCTTGTGCGGTGTTGACGATGGACATGTAAGACGGATCCGCCGCGATTATATTCCCTCCTTTAATAAAGCGTGAGATCGCCACTTTCTCCAAAAGATCAGTTGATCCCGGACCGAGCATAATATGGTCAGGAGTTACTCCTTCTTTATCTGCTATCATTTTGATTAAGGTCTCAGCATCGGCATGGCCATATCTGTTTCCAATTCCTACGGAGTCTGATATTGCTTTTAAAACCTCAGGGGCAGGACCGTAGGGATTTTCATTCGCATTCAGTCGCGCCATCATTCTGGATTCCGATATTGGAAAGTCCGGGAGATACTCACCTAAAATACTTTCCGCGGAATAGGAAAATGTTGACTTCGAAATTGATTTGGGTAAAGCAAAAGCCGGTAAAGTGGCGAGTGATCCGGCTGCTAAAAGACTGGTCTTAAGCCAATCTCTACGGTTTAAAGATTTAATCATGGTTGTATGGTTTTATTCTGGTTAATCAATAAAAAAGAAATCGAAATCAAGGATTTTATTAAAGCCGTTTCATTTCCAAAAGCGGAAAGATCCAAATGCTTTACTTCAGGCGTCAGTCTGTGGTTAATTCAGTCTGGCTGGATATTTTGGGTGGGTGCTTCGCAAATCAAGTTCGCGGGAGCTGAATTTGAATAAATCGAGTGTTTTTAAAATACTGGTTTAAAAATTTCAATCATTTTCAAATTTCGATGTCAAGATATAAATTTCAGGTTTAAAAAACTTATTCATTCTGCTATAAAAATTCAAATTATCTAAAAAATGGTTTTTCTAGATTCAAAGCTTCAAATCCCTTTTAACTTATAATTCCGAAAAACTCATCATTGAAGAATCTCTTTCAAAATCCCCGTTCCTCTTCCGATCATATGCCATTGGCTGATTTCCAGATTAATCTCAGCCATCATTCCGGGTTGCAATCCCAGGTAATCTTCCTGAGTCAGGTAAGAAAGCAAAAGGCTGATGGTCGGATTATGTCCTACCAAAAGGCAGGAATTTGCAGAAATGGGTGTTTTTTCAAGCATCATTAAGAGATGATTCAAATCTCCCTCATAAATTTCTCGGGTAAATATCTCCTCTTTTACAGCTATATAGTTTTTGATTAAGTCCGAAGTCTCTATGGTCCGATGAGCCGAAGAACAATACATAATATCAACCGAAACAGATCGACCGGACAAGACTCCACCCATCCTTTTAAGGTTATCAATGCCCTTTTGAGTCAATCTTCGTTGAAAATCAGACCCATCAGAAAAGCCTGCCTCTCCATGTCTCAGCAAAAACAATTGCTTCATTTTGTTTCGATTTTAGGTTGAAAAATCTATTCTGAAAACCTCAAAAATCCCTCCAAAAGCAAACTCCCTTTTTTTTATTATTTGGAGGAGAAAACAATGCCCTCTATTTTTAGCAATTCAAATCGATCGGCACTGCCCGAAAATTCAGCTTTTTATGTCAAAAAATCTTGTTATCGTCGAGTCTCCTGCCAAAGCCAAAACTATCGAAGGCTACCTCGGTAAAGACTACAAGGTAGCATCCAGTTATGGTCATGTGCGGGATTTGCCCAAGGGCGATAAAGCAATAGATGTCAAAAACAGGTTCAAGCCAACTTACGAAGTCACTCCGGATAAAAAGGAAGTCATCAAAAATCTGAAAAGCCTGGTGAAGGATGCTGAGACCATCTACCTGGCAAGTGATGATGACCGCGAAGGAGAAGCCATATCCTGGCACCTTAAAGAGGTATTGAATTTGAAAGACTCCAATACCAAACGGATTGTATTCAGAGAAATCACCAAAAACGCAATCGTCAAAGCAATCGAGAACCCACGTGGAATCGATTACGATTTGGTCAATGCGCAGCAAGCCAGAAGGATTTTGGACCGTTTGGTAGGCTTTGAGCTCTCTCCTATCCTTTGGAAAAAAATCAAAACCGGACTTTCCGCAGGCCGTGTTCAGTCTGTAGCTGTTCGCTTGATTGTGGAGCGTGAGCGTGAAATCGAACATCACAACTCCAAATCTTCGTTCAGAATCACTGCGATTTTCGAAGTGGAAGGAAAGACTTTCCAAGCTGAACTACCCAAAAAATTCGACACCAAAACTGAGGCTGAAGCTTTTCTAAAAAATTGCCTTCAGGCTGAGTTTAGCGTAGCCAATCTTGAGAAAAAGCCAACCAAGAAAACTCCCGCTCCGCCTTTTACCACTTCTACCCTTCAGCAAGAGGCCAGCAGAAAGCTCTATTTCTCAGTTGCCCAGACCATGTCTGTGGCTCAGAAACTGTACGAAGCCGGTAAGATCTCTTACATGAGAACGGATAGCGTCAACCTCTCTGAGGATGCGATGAATTCCGCAAAAAATGCCATTAATTCCGATTACGGAGCTAATTACCATAAAGCAAGAAAATTCACCACTAAAACTGAAGGCGCTCAGGAAGCACACGAAGCCATTCGTCCAACCGATTTCTCGGTACATAATGTAAGCGGAGAAAGAAACGAACAGCGACTCTACGAACTCATCTGGAAGAGAGCAATCGCCTCTCAGATGTCAGATGCAGAACTTGAGAAAACAACGATCACCGTTAAAATCTCAAACTCTCCTCAAAATCTTATAGCAACAGGTGAAGTGATCAAGTTTGATGGTTTCTTGAAGGTCTATTTAGAAGATACCGACGAGGAACCTGAAGAAGATGAAGCAGGCGACAAATCACTTTTGCCTCCTTTGAACATCGGTCAGGCGCTGAATCTTCAGGAAATGAAAGGTCGCGAGACTTTCTCAAGACCTGCTCCAAGATATACTGAAGCCTCTTTGGTGAAGAAATTGGAAGAACTCGGAATCGGCCGACCTTCTACTTACGCTCCTACGATCTCTACGATTCAGAAGCGGGAATATGTGATCAAAGAATCCAGAGATGGCACTTCCCGAAATTATGTGGAAATGGCAATTGCCAAAGGCAATTTCAAAGAATCAGCTAAAACTGAAATCACAGGGGCAGAGAAGCAGAAGCTTTTCCCAACCAATATTGCCATGGTGGTGAATGACTTCCTTGTGGAGCATTTCCCAAATGTGATTGACTTCAGCTTTACCGCTCGTGTTGAGAAAGAATTTGATGATATCGCAGCCGGAGGACAAAACTGGGAAGATATGATCGGCTCGTTTTATGGCAAATTCCACCAAAGCGTCGAAGAAACTGAGCAAGTTTCCAGACAAGACATCAACTCAAGCAGACTGATCGGAGTACATCCGGTCAATGGAAAAAATATGACTGCACGTCTCGGCAGATTCGGCCCGCTCGTTCAGATCGGTGAGGCTGATGACGAGGAGAAGCAGTTTGCAAGTATGAAAAAGGGGCAGTTCATCGAAAACATCACGATGGAAGAGGCCCTGGAACTGTTCAAACTTCCTCGTGACATTGGCATGTTTGAGGATAAGAAAATGGTCGCAGCCGTTGGACGTTTCGGGCCTTATGTACGTCACGATGGTGCTTTTTATTCCCTGGGGAAAGAGCAGGATCCGTTGAGCATCACAGAAGCTGAGGCGATCGAACTGATCGAAAATAAGCGGGAAGCTGATGCCAAAAAGCACATCAAATCCTTTGAAGAAAATCCTGAGATCCAGATTCTAAATGGCCGATGGGGTCCGTATATCAAATTGGGCAAAGACAATTTCAAGATTCCGAAAGGAAAAGAAGCTGAATCTTTGACTTATGCTGAGACTCTTGAAATCATTGAAGCTCAGCCAGATGCTACTAAGAAAAAAGGGAAGTTTGCAAAGAAGAAAAGTTAAGAATTAGTAATTCCAACTGACTATAAATTCAAAAGGCTAAAAAATCCAATTCGGAAATTTTAGCCTTTTTCTTTTACCTTAATTATAATTATCAGGAAGTAACTCAATTACTTTTTACCTATTCTCCAGTTATACATTCCAACTTTTAAAACATGAAAAAGAGACTTGTAGTACTAAGTGGTGCAGGGATTTCGGCAGAGAGCGGGATCAAAACTTTCCGCGACAGCGGAGGACTATGGGAAGGCCATGACGTGATGGAAGTAGCGTCGCCCGAAGGATGGCGAAAAAACCAGGAATTGGTTCAGGATTTTTACAATCAGCGGAGAAAACAAGCCCGGGAATGCCAGCCGAATGAAGCTCATTTGAAACTGGCAAGTCTGCAGGAGCATTTCGATGTGAGCATCATCACCCAAAACGTAGACGACCTGCACGAAAAATCCGGTTCATCAAATGTGATTCACCTGCATGGGGAATTGACCAAAGCTCAAAGCACAATTGACCCGAACTTGGTTTACAACCTCGACCATTGGGAGATCAAAAAAGGCGATAAATGTGAAAAGGGAAGTCAGCTCAGACCTTTTATTGTTTGGTTTGGCGAGCCTGTTCCAAAGATGGATGAAGCGATTCAATTGGCTAAGCAGGCTGACATCTTCGTTGTGATAGGAACTTCTTTGCAGGTTTATCCAGCTGCAGGCCTGATTGATTATGTGCCAAAGCAGGCGCGAACTTTTCTTATTGACCCAAATTCGCCGGGATCCGGTTTGAGAAGAGACATGGTCTATATTCAGAAGAAGGCGACTGAAGGAATGAAAACTTTGGAAGAACTCCTGCTGGGTTAGAATTTTTGGGATAATCAAATCTGGATTTGGAATCTATATTTTTAACTGAATAGCTTGCAAAGAAATCAATTACAAACTCATCTTTTTCCCTATATTGAATGCTGCTAAACTTGCTTTCAACAGAGGAGAGTACAAAAATGAATGATTGAAGTTGAATAACTTCCTTTTGGAAAAAACCACCCATAGTAGCCTGATGAAGTTTAAAATTGCCGTAATCGGAACCGGACCTTCTGGAATCACCGCATTAAAAAATCTCCTTGATCAGGGCCTTGAGGCAGTTGCCTTCGACAAAAACTCAGAAGTCGGTGGAAACTGGATTTACTCTGAGGATGAGAGTCACTCAAGCGTCTTCGAAACCACTCATATCATTTCCTCGAAAACGCTATCCCAATACGAGGATTTTACTTTCGATGATTTTGACAAGGAAGCGGCAGATTATCCCTCTCATGATGAATTGAGAAGGTATTTCCAGGCTTATGCACGGAAGTTTAACCTTTATCCGCACATCCAATTTGGCACTCTGGTCAAAGATTGTAACTGGATCGATCAGCTTGCCTGGGATGTCACGACCGAAAAAGACGGAATTGAAATAACCAACAGGTTTACACATCTTGTTGTTTGCAACGGGCATCATTGGAAGCCACGGTTTCCTGAATATCCGGGAGTTTTCGAAGGAGAATTCATCCATTCCCATAATTTCAAAAAAGCAGCTCCATTCGCAGATAAACGAGTTTTGGTCATTGGTGGCGGCAATTCTGCTTGTGATGTAGCAGTGGAAACCAGTCGGGTTTCTGCAAAAACTGCTATCAGTTGGAGACGCGGATACAGAATCGTTCCCAAGTTTTTCTTTGGAAAACCCTCCGACAAAGTGGCCGAGCAGACCAAATGGCTGCCCATCAAAATAAGGGCTTTTTTCAATCAGATTCTTCTGAAACTGATGCTTGGAGACAATGAATTGTACGGATTAAGGCCAATTACTGAGCCTTTTGGATCCACTCACCCCACTATTAATGATGAGCTTTTGCATAAAATCCGCCATGGAAAAGTGAAGCCACGTCTGGATATCAAAAGATTTGAAGGAAAGAAAGTGATTTTCGAAAATGGTCTGGAGGAAGAATATGATTCGATCATCGCATGTACAGGATATTGGTTGACTCACCCGTTCTTTGAAAAAAACCTGATCGATTATTCCACGGGTCCGGTTCCCCTGTATCTCAAAATGTTTCATCCAGAGATCACTAATCTATATTTCATCGGGATGTTTCAGCCGCTTGGTTGTATCTGGCCTGGTGCCGAGTTGCAAAGCAAGCTCATGGCCCAAGAACTTGCCGGCAACTGGAAAAGACCCGAGAACATTCGGGAGCTTTGTGAGAACGAGGTGAATAACCCGCATTACCGACAAATCAATACCCCAAGACACACTATTACGGTAGATTTTCACCAGTTTGTGAAAGACCTGAGAAAGCAACTTTCCAAAACGGATTTCTCCAAAAACCCGAAGAGAAATTCAGTCGCCGAACTAACCAAACAAAGCTAAAATTGAAACCAATGAACCGGAAAATCAGATTATTCCTTGGTGCTTTGGTGTTTTGGTTTGCACTATTTCTCGTTTGGGAATGGTGGAAAAGCTTTCCGCGGGTAAGACCTCTCCCGATTTCCTCAGCTGATTCAGAAGAGCTCAAGCTGGATTCTGTCCTCAACGAATCCATAATGACTTATATCCTTCCGGGTTTATCCGCTGTAGTCGTTGAAGAAGGTAAGATCTCTTACCTGAAAGCCTTTGGATTTGCCAATCTCGAAACAAAAGATTCACTGAAAATCGAAAGCAAAATTCCGGTCGCCTCGGTCTCCAAAATTTTCACCGCATTGGGTCTTGCGAATTATCTGGGCCAAAAAGGAATTACTCCGGATGATCCTGTTTCAATTTTAGGTTTGGCAGAAACCGAATATTCAAGTATTTCAGATTTGACTTTTAAAGAACTACTAAGCCATACTTCTGGCTTGAAAGATCCCGGAATTATAAAGACCATTTTGAGAGGAAAAAAATCTCAAGAACTAGATGAATATGGAGCCAGGATTCTCGAAAAACCTCTAAGAAATTCAGGTAATGGTTCTTTTGATTATGCAGATTCAAATTTTGACCTGTTGGGATTTTTGCTTTCAAAGTCTGAAAAATTAGGTTTTGATTCCTTGGTTCAAAATTCAATTCTAGATCCATCAGGAATGGAAAACAGCGGTTTTGTGCGTGAATGGCCGGAAGCCGAAAATCCTGTAGAAGGTTATCACAGGACTTTCCTATGGAAAAGACTAGCCACAAAACGAACACTATTTGCCAGCTACCCTTCCCCATCTTCAGGATTGGTGAGTACGCCAAAAGATATGAGCAAGGTCTTAATCCATTTGATTCGGGGCAAAATGGGAATCTATCAGCCTTCCCTCAACTGGCTTCAGCCAAATGGTGAGGCTATTCCTCTTGGTTTTCAGAGCATCACAATCAACGGAGAAACCTGGACCGGGCACTTTGGAGGTCAGGCAGGATTTAGCTCGCTTTTGATCTATTCAGAAGAAAAGGAAACAGGGATTTTCATTCAATTCAACGCTGAAGACAGGGAGAATTACCGCGTCGATATTGCATCAGCGATTCTTGCGATAATTTCCTCAGATTTTTAACCCTCACTGCCATGAAACTATCCTTTCCTCATCCGATCATTATTCTCCTTGGATTTATTCTACTTGCAGGAATCGCTACCTATTTAATTCCTTCCGGAAGTTTTGACAGGGTTTTGGATGAGGAAACTGGAAGGGAAATCGTAGTTCCGGGAAGTTTTCATACCATTGAAGACAAGAATGCAACTGTGTATGAAATTTTCTTGTCGATTCCGGAGGGAATCATCGCCGGAGCTGACATCCTTGTTCTGATCTTATTGATTGGAGGTTCTTTTTATGTAATAGAGAAAACCGGAGCTCTTCAAGTTGGAATTGAAGCGCTGATTTATCGGTTCCGGAAAACTCAGTTTTTGCTCCTTTACCTGCTTTCCTTTGCCTTTGCAATTTGCGGAGTTTTGATGGGCATGCAGGAGGAAATAATTGCAATGGCACCTCTATTGGTACTTTTGGCGAAGAAACTCCATTACGATATCAGATCAATCATTGCATTGGCATTGGGATCAGCTTTGGTAGGAGGCGCATTTTCTCCTGTAAATCCTTTCGTCTCGCTCCTGGCCCAGAATATCGCCGAATTGGAGATTAGTGAAGGATTGATTTATCGTTTGGCATTTTTGGTTTTAGCGGTCTTTATCTGGGCGAGTTTCCACATTTACTTTGGCAAATTAAAGGAACCACAAACAAAAACATACGAGTTGGTCCCTGTGGAAATATCATTCAGAAACGGTTTAATCTTGTTTTTAACTTTCTCAGGATTAGGAATCATGGGCTGGGGAATCACCCAAAAAAGCTGGGGATTCAATGAGATGTCTGCTCTTTTCTTTGTCGTGGGAATCAGTTGCGGTTTGATCGGGAAATTGGGAATGAATGGCACTGCAAGAAACTATGCTTCCGGATTTGGGGAAATGATCTTCGCAGGAGTGATTGTGGGATTGTCCAGAAGCGTTTACATGATTTTACAGAATGCATCCATCATTGATCCGATCATTCTTGCTTTTTTTGAACCCTTGGAGTCGTTGCCGAGTCAGGCAGCAGCTATCGGGCTTTTTATCAGTCAGACTCTTATTCATATACCTGTGCCCAGTACATCCGGACAAGCCGTATTAACGATTCCATTGGCTACACCTTTGGTAGATTTACTTGGAATATCGAGGCAAATTGCGGTTTTAACTTATCAGTATCCGGCCGCCTTGATGGATATTATCATTCCCAACAATGGAGGAATGATGGCCGTAATCGCTGCGGCCGGCGTAAAGTATAACCACTGGATCAGCTATATTTGGAAAAGTTGGCTGCTCTTAATGGCTATTGGTTTGATATCTGTCCTATTCGCCCTAATTTGGTTCGCATAAACCTCCTAACCTATCGAAATGAATATCAACGATCAGAACGCTCTTCAGCCCTATCAGCCTGCTGCTGACCGCTATTCTAAGATGAAATACCGTCGCTGCGGAAAAAGCGGATTGGTTTTACCCGAAATCAGCCTGGGCCTATGGCATAATTTCGGTCATAATGCAGATTTTACATTGGGGCGAAAAATCCTGAGAAGAGCATTTGACCTTGGAATTTGCCACTTTGACCTTGCCAATAACTACGGACCTCCTTTCGGCTCAGCCGAAGAAAACTTCGGGAGAATCCTTCAAAAAGACTTCCTTCCTTACCGGGATGAATTGATTATTTCCTCCAAAGCCGGTTGGGATATGTGGCCGGGTCCTTATGGAAATTATGGTTCCAAAAAATATCTGGTTGCCAGCTGTGACCAAAGTCTAAAGCGAATGGGAATTGATTATGTGGACATTTTCTATCACCACAGACCAGATCCTGAGACTCCTCTGGAAGAAACAATGGGCGCTTTGGACCTCTTGGTAAGACAAGGAAAAGCGCTTTACGTAGGAGTCTCCCAATACAGTGCCGAGGATACTGCGAAAGCTATTGAAATCCTCAAAAATCTGGGAACTCCGATGCTGATTCATCAGCCTCGCTACAGCATGATTGACCGCTGGGCAGAAAATGGCCTGATGGATGTACTGGGTGAAAAAGGTGTAGGAAGTATTGCTTTCTCCCCTTTGGAACAAGGAATGCTGACCGATAAATACCTGAAAGGAATCCCCGCTGATTCACGCGCTGCGAAAGACGGAAGATATCTGAAGCCCGATCAAATCGGCGGAGAAAAGCTGGAAATGATCCGACAGCTGAATGAAATTGCCCTGAAAAGAGGCCAAAGCCTTGCCCAAATGGCAATAGCCTGGTTGCTGAAGGACCCGAGAATTACTTCCGTACTGATCGGAGTTTCCAAAGCTGAGCAATTAGATGATAACGTTGCAGCTGTTGCAAACAGCAGTTTCAGCGAAACTGAATTGTCAGAAATCAAGAAAATCCTCGGAGCTTAATGCCTGCTATTTCCCCTCGAAGTGCCCTGATTTTGATCGTGATCGCTCAATTTCTGGGCACTTCTCTTTGGTTTGCCAGTAATGCCGTCGCCCCGGAAATCAGCATCCTTCTCAATAATCCGGGGATTTTGGCCAGCATCACTTCTTCGGTTCAGTTTGGATTTATTGTGGGGACGTTGGTTTTTGCATTTCTTTCAATTCCGGATCGATTTTCCCCCAGAGATGTATTTTTCTTCAGTGCTGTTTTAGCCGCAATTTTCAACTTGATGATTCCTGTTTTACCCATGAAGCTCGGGATCGTTCTGGCTTGCCGATTTATGGTTGGCTTTTTCCTGGCGGGAATCTATCCAGTAGGAATGAAAATCGCGTCAGATTATTATCAAAAGGGATTGGGAACGGCATTGGGATTTCTGGTTGGAGCGACAGTTTTGGGGACAGCATTTCCCCATCTTATCAAAGGTCTTGACCTCAATCTTTCCTGGAAAATCATATTTTGGAGCACTTCCCTCCTTGCCATTATCGGCGGATCGATCATTGGGTTCTTCGTGCCGGACGGACCTCATCACAAGCCGAATCCTAAATTTGATTTGGGACTTTTACCCAAGCTTTATAAAATCACGGAACTGAAAAGCATCGCAGCAGGCTATTTTGGGCATATGTGGGAGCTTTATACGTTCTGGGCATTTGTTCCCATGCTGGTCGCTTATTTGGCAAAAGGCCAAAATTCTGATAGTGTTAACTCCCTCCTTTCCTTTTCCATTATAGCAATCGGTTCGGTTTCATGCGGTCTTGGCGGCCTGATCGCTGCGAAAAGAGGAAGCAAATCTGTCGCTCAGTCGGCCTTAATCGGCTCAGGAATTTGCTGCATTATGATTCCCCTTGTTGTTTGGTTAGAACTTCCTTCCTGGGTTTGGATTCCATTTTTGGGAATCTGGGGATTTCTTGTGACCGCGGATTCGCCTCAATTTTCTACGATGGTGGCCCAAAGTGTACCCCCAGAATATAAAGGCACAGCGATGACGATTGTCAATTGCCTTGGCTTTACTCTTACGATTTTCAGTATTCAACTTGGGCAGTGGTTGCTCAAATGGATTCAGGTTGATCAAATGCTTGCACTCTTGAGCATTGGCTCATTTTTGGGCTTGATAATTTTCAAAATTTTTGACAAAAAAAGGGAGGCCTCGTCTCCAAGCCTCCCTGCATAGTAAGCGAACCGGACTATCGCACTACGTTTTCTAAGGTCGCTAAATAAACCCATTTTTGGTCTCTTGAACTCAGACCTTCATTTACTGCTTTTCGTTGAGCTTCAGTCTGATTGATATCTTCATAAGCCTGAGCGTTGAAAAACTGCATGTAATCTTTGTACATATTCATTGTCAAATGAGTGGATTTCGCCTCTGAACCCAATGGCAAAGCAGTTCTTAGGAAACTCCAATGCCCCATCAAACCCTGATCAATTCGCTTTTGGTGAATTGGCCTGAAAACTTCTGTTTCTGCTTTTTCATACGCCTCAAACTTTCCTTCAGCGGCTTTCATCAGATCAAATGATGCCAAAATTCCAGGCTTCACATGAAAAGCATCACTGGTGGAAATGATTTCCTTCATGTAGAGTCGCATTGGCAATTCTCTCATGGCCAATGATTGCTGAAATAAATTGGCAACCTGAGCGTCGCTGAGATGCGGGTAGGCTATTTTGGTATATGACATCATCTTGGATTCGTCAAGCCCGTTCATCATTTTTACAGGATCATCGTAATACGTGATCATAATGTATTGGAAAGAACCCTGGTCAGCACCTGATTGAAGAGACCAAAAATCCCATCCTTTGATTTGTTTATCATTCAATGCCTGTCGGTACACTTTTTCCATCAAGTCCTTAAATTCGATGTAATCAAAGAGCTGATCATTTTCAACTTTGATAAATTCGAATACCATGTACTGAGTTTGCTGGGCGCTGAGCGATCCCGCCCACAGCATCCCGCAAATCATCAAAAACAATAGCTTTTTCATAAAATCTGGGTTTTAGGGTTTATTGCGCTTTGTCTTTAATTTAAAAAATAATTTTGTTGATATCTTTATTTAATAGATAAAATTTTATTTTAGGGGATATTTCAACCAAAAATCAAATTTTAATAAAGTGTTGCCGAAAATGTAATTTTTCTAAAACTATTGGTGTAAGCTTAGTATTTTAACAATCAAATCGGAGAAATAATGACAGGAATAACAAGAAGATCATGGCTGAAAAAAGCCTCCCTAAGTAGTGGTCTGGCGATGTTGGGAAGTGCAGGATTCATTCCCTCATTGACCGCCGAGGAAATTAGAAAATATAATCCAAGACCATTTGACGGAATCGTTCGTCTGGGTTCCAATGAAAACCCGTACGGGCCATCAGAATCAATGAGAAAAGCCATGACTGCGGGTTTCGATTTGGGTTGCCGATACCCTTGGGGTTATAATAAGGAATTGGAAAAAATGATCGCTGCCAAAGAAGGGGTTCCTGAAGATCATATTGTCTTGGTTGCCGGTTCGACTGAAGGATTGAAAATCGCGGGGGTTACTTTTGGAGGCGGAGATGGTGAGATTCTAACCTGCGCTCCGACTTTCCTTTCGATGATGAGCTATGCCGAACTCTGGGGAAAAGACATCAACTGGGTGCCTTTGACCAAAGATCTGGATTTTGATCTTGATGAAATCGAAAAGCGAGTTTCCTCTGAAACCAAGCTTGTCTTCCTTTGCAACCCAAACAATCCTACCGGAAAACTACTCCCTGCGGATCGGGTGATGGATTTCTGCGAAACTGTCAGCAAAAAGACAATCGTCTTCAGTGATGAGGCTTATTATGATTACATCACCGAGCCGAATTATCCTTCGATGGTGGAGCTTGTTAAAAAAGGTGCAGATGTGATCGTTTCCCGTACACTTTCAAAAGTGTATGGACTTGCAGGAATTCGCCTCGGCTATCTCGTTGCCCGTCCTGCACTTGCCGCACAACTCAAAGATCGAGTGGTGGCAAATACAAATATTATGGCAATTGAAGCTGGAAAAGCTGCTTTGGCGGACAAGGATTTTTATCAGTTTTCACTTCAAAAAACCCTGGAGGCAAAAGCGATGATTATCCAAACTCTGGATGAATTGAAGCTGCCTTACCTTCCCTCCCATGCAAACTTTGTGTTTTTCCAATCTGGCAAAGACATCGTTGAGTTGAACAAAATCATGGAGGCAAGGAATATCATCATCGGTCGTCCCTTCCCTCCTCTCAATGATTGGTGCCGTGTCTCCACAGGTACCCTGGAAGAAGTTGCGGTATTTAACCAGGCGTTAAAAGAAGTTCTTGGATGAGTTTAGATTTCAATCTGACATTAGAAAATGACAAAGTCCTGTTGCGGCCACTCACCCGACAGGACTTTTCATTGCTCAGGCCTTTAGCTTCCGACCCGACACTTTGGGTTTATTTCACTCATGATCTCAGTCTGGAGAATGACTTTGAAGACTGGGCAAAACCGGCATTTTTGAAAGAAAGGTTACAGTTTACGGTAGTAAACAAACTAACCAACAAAGTAGCGGGAAGTACTGCATACGGTAATTTCTCTGCCCGTGATCAGCGAATCGAAATTGGATGGACCTGGCTTGGAAGGGAATTTCAGGGTTCAGGGATCAACCTTCAAATGAAAATGCTGATGCTCGAATTTGCTTTTGAAACTCTTGGAATGAAGCGGGTTGAAATCAAAACAGACGTCCTGAATCAGCCTGCAAGGAAAGCTTTGCTAAAAATGGGAATTACTGAGGAAGGAATCCTGCGGAGTCATACGCTGATGACCAAGGGAAGAAGACGAGATACGATTTACTACAGCGTTCTTCAGGATGAATGGGACGGATTGAAGAAGGGTTGAAGGTAGGGAATTTGGAATTAGGAGATTGGAGAAAAGAGATTAAGGATTAGGGATTAGGAGATTGGAGAAAAGAGAACAGGGATTAAGACATTGTGGATTGTCATCTGTCAGGTACCTGTTCAATCTGTAAGTGGTAAAAAGTGAGTAGTTAGTAGAAAAACAACTCACCACTTACTTCTCACTGTTTACATTTTTTTTTATGTACCTGGTATGTCATAAAGGTTTGTCCTGTACAGAAAAATTAGCCAAAACATCCTCTTCTTCGGTCATCCGTCTTCCGTCTTCGGTCATTGTAAATCTTAAATCTCCCTTCCTACATCAGAATCCTCCTTCCACTGCCTCCAAAACTCTGATCTGAGCCGGGTCAAACAGGTGAATGAATTGTCTCAGGATGTAGAAAGTCTCCGGAACTTGTGGCACCACCTCAAGCATTTCGGAAGTGATTTTTTCAGTCTCTTCCTTTGGGAAAAATCCATACCTGCTCAAAATACCTCGCTCAAAAAGGCAAACAGCAAATTCAGTTTCATCTTTCCCGGAAAGTGTAATCATCAAGTCTTTTTGCCTTGAAGAAATCCTCTTCAAAAACTCCTCAACCCTGGAATTGTATTCCGATGGCAACTCCTCAGAGACACATGCACCCTGACAGTTTGGGTCTTTAACAACCGAGCAATTGACTTTTCGCAATCCGCTCAATCGACTGCATAAACCATATTGCTCAATCCCCATTTTCAAAAAAGCATTTGCCTCATCCGTGGAAAAAAACGTTTCCAAAGGCTTTAAAAATTTGGTCACTTTTGCAATCTGAAACCGATAAAAACCAGAGCCATCCTGGTAATGAAACAAACCCCAAAGCGTTTTTGGAATCTTTAGAGCAGAATTATACTTTGGCCATAATCTTCTGATCTCTAATGATTCAACAAGCAAAGCCAAAAATTCAGTTCCGGTTAATTGCCACTTAAGGTCAACCACTTCTGCTTTGAGTTTCTGCTTCAGTTCCGGTAATGCCTGCCCTGAAAAATGGTTCTTAAATCGCTCTCGGATATTGATTGCTTTGCCCACGTAAACGATCTTCCCTTTCTCATTGATCATATAGTAAACCCCGCAAGAATCGGGGATTTGACGAAATTTTGAAATAGGAAAATTGGGAGGAAGAAAGGACTCACCGGAATTCTTTTTCAATGAACTTGAAATAATCTCCGGTTTTTGTTTGATCATCCGGTCAAAAAGAATGGCAGTTGCCCGAGCATCTCCCTTTGCTCTGTGGCGTGCCGTAATCGGGATTCCCTGAGTTTCGCAGAGTCTTCCCAAACTATAAGAACTCAAACCCGGAAATGCCTTTCTGCTCAATCGGACTGTACAAAGTTTCTCGGATTTTAAATCCCTGCCTTCCTTCAGAAAAGCCTCACGTATAAAGCTGAAATCAAAATTAACCTGGTGGGCCACGAAAACCCTTCCCTCCAGCAATTCCCAAATTTCTTCCAAAACCTGTGCAAAAGTCGGAGCCTCTCTCACCATGAAATTGTCGATCCCGGTCAAACCGGTGATGTAAGTTGGAATTGCCTGGCCAGGATTGATCAATGTCTGATATTCCCTCACGATTGACTCACCATCGTGGATCAAAACGGCTATCTCAGTGATTCCCCCACCGGCTGGGGCGCCTCCCGTGGTTTCTATATCGACAATGGCAAATTCCATGAGTTAAAAGTAGGGAAATCTTGGCTTAAGGAAATGGTATTGTCAGGAGATGTCAGGGAAAGGGATAAGGAATTTAAAATTTAAAATGAGGAATTAAGAATGAGGAATTAGGAATGAGGAATTGAACTCCCCTTGGTTTTTCCAAATCCTACGTCTTATGTCTTAAATCTTATATCTCTTTTCTTAATTCTTGCTTCTAGTCTCTTGGTTCTTGCATCTTGCCTCTTGGTTCTCGCTTCTTGCCTCTTTACAGATTAATTTTTCACGTAAGCAGCGATAAGCATTTCTGCACATCTTTCGCCATCCATTGCAGCGGAGACTATTCCACCGGCATATCCCGCACCTTCGCCACAAGGAAAAAGACGCTTGATCTGAGGATGCTCAAAGGTTTCTTTGTCTCTTGGCACTCGCACTGGAGAGGAAGTTCTGCTTTCAATTCCAATCAATTGAGCGTCGTTGGTGAAGTATCCTTTCATCTTTTGGCCAAAAGCTTTGAAAGCCATAGCCATCCGCTCAGAAATGAAATCCGGCAAAACCTGACGCATTTCGACAGAATTCAAACCAGGCTGGTATGAAGTATCCAAAAGTGAGGAACTCACACGCTTTTCCACAAAATCTACCATTCTTTGGGCTGGTGCTACCTGAGTTTCACCTCCTGCTTTCCATGCTTTTTTCTCTATTTCAGCCTGAAAGTGCATGGCTGCCAAGGGCCCATATTTTCTGTATTCAGGAAGATCTTCAAGTTCCACGGAAACTACCATTCCCGAATTGGCAAACTTTCCATCCCTCCTGCTCGGACTCATTCCGTTGACTACCAATTCCCCCGGAGCAGTCGCTGAGGGCACAATAAATCCACCCGGACACATACAAAAGCTAAAAACTCCACGCTGCTTGCCTTTGTATTCTGTCTGGTGAACCAACGAATAAGCAGATGCCGGTAAATATGGTCCCCGATCGATTTCGCAGTGATATTGAATCCGATCAATCAGATTCTGGCTATGCTCGATCCTGACTCCCAGCGCAAAGGGCTTGGCTTCGATAAGGATTTCCTTTTCGTACAAAAGCTGAAAAATGTCCCTCGCAGAATGACCTGTTGCCAAGATCACTCCCAATCCTTTGATCTTATTTCCTTGTTGGGTTACGACTCCCTTGATTTCGTTTCCTTCAATCAAAAAGTCTTCAACTCTGGTCTCAAAGTGAATCTCTCCTCCGTTATCAAGGATAGTCTGCCGAAGTTGAGCTACGAGCTGAGGCAGTTTATTTGTTCCAATGTGAGGATGGGCATCGACCAAGATTTCTTCAGTGGCTCCGTGGGCCACGAAAATCTCCATTATCCTTCTGATATCACCACGCTTTTTAGATCGTGTATAGAGTTTGCCATCGGAATAGGTTCCGGCTCCTCCTTCCCCAAAACAATAATTTGAGTCAGGGTTTACAATATTGTCTTTGTTTATCGCGGCAAGATCTCTTCTTCTGGCGCGCACATCTTTGCCACGCTCAATCAGAATTGGTTTTACTCCCAATTCTATAGCCCGCAGAGCGGCAAATAATCCTGCCGGCCCGGCTCCGACTATAATGATTGGATCTGATTGGCTTACATTTTTGTATTCCGGGAGATGATCAAGAAGCGGCTCGGGAGTTTCCTTGATAAAAAGTTCAGCCTCAACATTGACCTTTATATTCCTTCCACGTGCATCAATTGATCTCCTGGTTTGTCTGACAAAAGTTTCAGGAGAATCCGGGCTAAGTCCTGCTTTCCTTAGAACTGTCAGTTTGAATACTTCCGGATCATAAGCCTCTTCAGGACTTAACTGCAGTGTAAATTCTTTCTTCATGGTAAGGTATTTATCCTTAAAATCCTTGCAAAGGTAGCTTTTTTGCAGAAACAGAAAACCAGATTACTGAAGCAAGAGACTAAATTCAAAATGATAGATTCAAGTCGATCAATAAACCAATTTTCTAAAAGATTTAGAGAAGCTCAATTTCATATACAATTAAAAAAAACTGATCCCCCAAACTCAAAGGAGAATTATGCCAAAATACCAGCTCCAATTATTTGGTCAAATATGAGATTTAAAGACTATAACTTACCCGAAGAATTTGCTCACTCATTCATAGTTCAATGATTTGACCGGATTGATCGTTGCAACCTTAATGGTATGGACACTGACTGTAACAAGAGTGATAATCACAACTGTCAGGCTCGGAATGGCAAAAATCCACCAGGATAAAGGAATACGAGCGGCAAAATCCTGCAGCCATGAGTTCATAATCCAAATGGAAAGTGGAATCGACAATAGAATTGCTATCATGATAAGAATGATAAAATCTTTGCTGATCAACTGCAACAATCCTACTAATGAGGCGCCCATGACCTTGCGGATTCCAATTTCTTTGGTCCGCTGAATGGCTGTAAGTGATGACAAACCAAACAAACCCAGACTCGCAATAAAAATGGCTAGTCCAGAGAAAATACTGAATATGGTTCCGAATTGTTGGTCTGCCTTGTATTGCTGACCGAAGTGCTCATCCAGAAAGAAATATTCAAAAGGATTGCCCGGGAAAACTTCCTCCCAGTCCGATTCAAGAATTGCCATCAGGTCTTTGATTTCCGCAGTATTTACTTTTACAGAATAAAACCCATTTGGTGCTTCATCATAGCGAAAGATTAAAGCATCAAATGATTTTTTGAGAGATTCCTGATGATAATCTTTCATTACACCCACAATGTTAAAGGTGTCTCCCCAGAAAAAAATCTGATCATTAATGGCCTCTTCAGGTGTGGCAAATCCCATTAGGCGAGTGGCAGTTTCATTCAGGAGTACGTTCTTGTTTTCATTGGCTATCTCGTCCGAAAATTCACGCCCGGAATGCATCTCCAAACCAAACCCTTTGTTGAAAGAGCCATCAGTCATGATCACCCGATATTGGTTTTGTTCATCCTCACCCTGGCTTAATCTTCGGATCCCACCTGCATTCCAGTCCGGTTGGCTTCCCGGAACGGAAGTAGAGGCAGTGACTGAGATTACGCTCGTGTTTTCTGAAATTTTCTGTTTGAAAACCTGATACTTTTGCCTGTAGGTTGAATCAGTAACACTCGGAGATCGAAGGACCACTGTCTGTTCGATATCGACTCCCAGGTCCTGATCCTGCATAAAACTCAATTGCTGATAGACCGTAAATGTCCCCACCATCAGGGTAATGGAGGCAATAAACTGAGTGATGACCATGCCTTTTCTCAACCATACTCCAGAATTTGAATTTTTGAATTTCCCTTTTAAAACTTCCACCGGACGGAAAGAAGAAAGGACAAATGCCGGATACAATCCGGACATCAACGCTCCGAAAATAATCAACCCAAACAAAATCAACCAAAATGCAGGCTGGAGAAAAAGTTGAAAACCGAGTTCACGGCCGGTCAGGCTACTAAACCAAGGTGTCAGCAAAATGGCAAAACCTGCGGCAAGAATGACAGCTATGAAATTCAAAAACAGTGATTCCGTTAAAAACTGTTGGATAAGCTGGAATCGATGCCCACCCATTACCTTGCGAACGCCAACTTCCCTGGCGCGCTCAATAGATTTTGCGGTAGAAAGATTGATGTAATTGATCCAGGCAATGATCATAATCAAAAGTGCCACTATCGACAAAAAATTTACTGACTGTCTGTTACCGTTTGGTTTAAATTCCATAATGAAATCTGAATCCAGATGGATGTCTGCAACAGGCTGGAGGTGAAACTCAATTCCTGCGTTATATTTTTTTAATTCCTCACCATGAGTAGTTTGAACAAAATCCGGGAATTTGGATTCCAATGATTTTGCATCAGCATTTTCCTCCAAAAGGATGTACGTGAGAAAACCGTCCCAATCCCAAGTCAAAAATGGATCATTCGAAAGATTCTCCAAGGTGATAAAAGAACCCAAAACATCAATTTTCATATGGGTATTTACCGGGAGATCTTCAAAAACACCGGAAATTTCAAATTCCAAGTCTCCATTTGCTTTCAAAGTTTTACCTATCGGATTCTCATTTCCAAAATACTTTTTGGCCATGGATTGGGAAAGGACCATCTTAAAAGGCTCTTTTAAAACAAGAGAATCTATTCCATCGACAAGTTTTATTGAAAAAATAGAAAAGAAGTCTTCGGATGCGAAATACAAGTTTTCCTCTTTGAAAAAAGTATCGCCGGAAGAAAGAGTAGCTGCTCTGTTGGTCAGCCGGGTGTAGGCTTTCACTTCAGAAAAATTTGTTTTTAAGTCAGGACCAATGCCTGCAGCTCCTGCTGCCCATTGAGTCGAAAGTTCCCCTTTGTCATATCGATCTTGCTGAACTCTGAAAATCCTGTCTTTTTTATCGAGAAAATTATCATAGCTCAATTCATGCAATACAAATTGGGTAATCAGGATGCAGGCCAACATTCCGATGGCAAGCCCGGCTATATTGATAAAAGTAAAAACTTTGTTTTTGGAAACCTGTCTCCAAAGGGAGGTGAGATAGTTTTTAAACATAGGTTTTTTTCAATTTGTATTTAGGGGCCTTATTAACAAGTGTTACGTATCTCCTATTTCCATACCGAAAAAAAAAGCTTGCTAATTAAGCTGTAAAAGGAGCTTTTTAATATTGAGGCAAAATATTTTCGGACAGGATTGACCGACAGCGGGCAAAAAATCTTGTCAGGTTTCGGTCGATTAAAATGCGGGGGGAATATTCATTTTGCAACCCATAAACCCCAGAACCAAAAGACAAGGCATTAGAATTAAAAAAAATATAACCAAGATGGTAGATATTCTGATGGTCTAAAAGGAGAATTGGCGCTCATTTACAGACACTACAAAAAAAGCCCGATCCTAAGTTAGAACCGGGCTTTCTATTGACTATATACTAAATCATTTCTCCTATCTCTTGATCTCTATTATCTAAAAGATTTGTCAACTTATACAGATTGCTTCTCCGCTTTGGCGGATCGCAATGACGTATCACCTCTTAATTCAACCTATCTAAAACTTCAAACCTGGATTGGTTTGAAATGTATTCAGGCACAATGACTTTAAGGTGACCAACAAGTTCATTTTCTGAATTTTTATGAATCAAATCGAGGAACAAATCTATCTGACCATCAATTTTATGGTAAGATGATGGTGCTACTTGGGCAATTTTAATTTTAGGATGATGAGTTATTTTAACTGTTTCAAAGTCATTTAGAAGTTCCTCATAAAGCTTTTCCCCTTCCCTCAATCCTGTAAATACAATCTTTATATCTTCTTCCAACTTTTTGCCGGAAAGTTGGATCATCTTTTTCGCAAGGTCAAGAATTTTGATAGGTTCCCCCATGTCAAAAACATAGATTTCACCACCTTCACCCATAACACCAGCTTCCAACACCAATTGACAAGCTTCAGGGATAGTCATGAAATATCTGGTAATCTCAGGGTGTGTCACTGTAATCGGACCTCCATTGAAAATTTGCTTCTTGAACAATGGAATTACAGACCCATTTGAACCCAAAACATTTCCAAATCTAGTAGTAATGAACTTGGTGTGGTATTTTTTATGATTAGTCTCCAGATATTCATTAAGAGCCTGAACATACATTTCAGCAGCTCTTTTGCTTGCTCCCATCACATTTGTTGGGTTTACAGCTTTATCAGTGGAAACCAAAACAAACTTGTCCACCTGGGCCAAAACTGAAAGATCAGAAAGAATCTTCGTCCCGATAATATTCGAATGAACTGCCTCTTCCGGGTAATTCTCCATCATCGGCACATGTTTGTAAGCGGCAGCATGAAACACAACCTGAGGTTTAAAATTCTTAAAAACCTCTTTCATTTTTTTCTTATTTCGGACATCGCCCAAAACAATTTTGATCGGACAGAAGGAATGATTTTCTCTGAATTCCTGCTCTACATCGTAAAGTGCTGATTCTGCTATATCAAGCATAATCAAAAGTTTGGGTTCGTAATGGCTGATTTGACGACAAAGCTCACTTCCAATGGATCCCGCTGCTCCGGTCACAAGAACTACTTTCCCCATCATATCCTCATGAATACGAGGATTATCCAATAAAATCTGCTCACGGGAAAGCAAATCTTCAATCTTTACTTCACGAATGGCTCCTGCGGTAAGACCACCATTAATCCATTGATCAACCGGCGGAACGATAGAAACAGTTATCTTAAGTCTGAGACACTCGTCAATAATTTGGTTTTTCCTTTGAACCGATAAATCCCTTACTGCAATGATCAAATCGGTGATCTCAAACTGGGCTACTAATTTTTCCAGATCTCCCAGTCCCTTGTAAATCCGTTTTCCATCTATGTTTTTACCTTCCTTTTTTGGATCATCATCCAAAAACGCGATGGTATTGAATAAACTTTTGCTGTCTCTTTTGATTGCTTCCTGAGCAATAATTCCGGCTTCTCCTGCTCCGAAGATGATTCCGTTCTTTAGTTCTCTTTCAATAAATCCATTCTTGATGTAAACAAAAAGTTCTTTCACCAACAGTCTGTAGAAAATCAACATAAACAAAGCTGATAAACTGGCAATGATCAACACCGAAGTCGGCAAAAGAAACCGGTCATTCAGGAAGTTTCCGTGAAAGAAATTGAGGAAAAGGAAAAGGACAAAGTTGATTACAATGGTCTTAAAGATATTGGAACCGTCCCTGAACCCGGTATGCCGAACAATGCCTTCATAACTTCTGGTATTCTGCATCACAAGAAGGCCCCCAACCATAAAAGTAAAGCTTCCTGCTATCGCGTCGTTTTGTTCAATTAAAGCAAGCTCGAAATTGAATCGGACTAAGTAACCGAATAATGCGCATTGAAATAAGATCGAAGCGTCGATGAATGCTATAATCCATCTGGGAAGGATCTTTAACCGGGTCAAAAAATTCATAGTAGAAGTTGTTTCAAATGGCTATATTTTAATTATGCCTCTTTACAAAAAACTGCCAGAAGTCCTGCAAAATAAGCACTTTTTTTACAGTTCCAACAATGATACCAATCCTGATTATTGAAGTAAATAATATTTTATTGGATTTAATGAAGACTTTCTATTTGACCTTCATTTTATCTTCTGTGAAACCAAAAAAACATATTGTGTATTTATAAAATGTTGTTTTAAAAAAAATTTCAAATAATATTAAAAGATGAATAATAGATATAGTCAATTCATTATTAAATACTTATGAAAAATAAATTTGGAAGCTTAAATCGATTTATCCATTCCTTGCTTTCCAAGAAATTTACCTGAGCTGACATGCCCTTTTTGCGTAACTCCTTTCCCGAGAAGAACATTAAAAAAGGTCGTAAATAAAATCCTTGTGTCCAGCCAAAAACTAATATTATTGACGTACCAAACATCCAACTCAAATTTCTTTTCCCAGGATATGGCATTCCTCCCATTTACCTGTGCCCATCCACTGATTCCCGGCATCACCTCATGTCTTTTGTTTTGAAATTCCGAATACAGCGGTATATATTCTTCTAATAGTGGTCTTGGTCCCACCAAACTCATATCGCCTTTAATCACATTTATTAATTGGGGGATTTCATCGAGAGAGTACTTCCTTATTAATTTTCCAAAACCTGTTATTCTAAATTCATCTGAAAGGTAATTTCCCTCCGAATCTTTCAGATCACGCATTGTTTTGAATTTTAAGATAAAAAACGGTTTTGTATTCAATCCAGGCCTTTTTTGAAGAAAAAAAGGAGTGCCTCCGTGATGAATACTTAATGAAACCAGAAGGATAAAAAAAACGGGAAAAAGAATCAAAAACATCAAAAATGCCAGAACAAAGTCTATGAGCCTCTTGATCAAAACTTTATAAATCACTTACCTGAATGATTTTGCCAGTTCTTGGGAAATGAGGCTTACTATTCTTTCCTGATCCTGAAGAGTCAAGTCAACTGAACTTGGAAGACAAAGACCTCTGCTAAAAAATTTTTCGGAAATGTTTCCCCCGTAAAATGGAAGCTGCTTGAAAATCGGTTGCATATGGAGAGGTTTCCAAAGAAATCTAGTCTCAACATCACTTTTCAAAAATTGAACTCTCAAATTATCATTTGTGAATCCGGTAATTTTTTCATCCACCAAAATGGTTGTGAGCCAAAAATTGGACTTCGATTCTTCAGAATCATTTTGGAAGGTAATTCCGGGCATAGCTGCCAATAATTCTTTATATCGTTTATTGATTAGCCTTCTTTTTTGAACCCAAATATCCAATTGCTCCAATTGAGCAACACCAATAGCTGCGGCTAGATTATTCATCTTATAGTTGTACCCAATCTCCAAATGCTGGTAATACGGTAAATCTTCTCTTGCTTGCGTTGATAAATGCCTGGCCCTATTTATAAGGTGGGTATCATTTGAAATCAAAGCTCCTCCTCCTCCTGTTGTGATTATTTTATTCCCGTTGAAAGAAAAAACCCCAACCTTTCCAAAAGTTCCGCAACTCTTTCCGGCAAAAGTACTACCTACTGCCTCAGCAGCATCCTCCAGAACCGGAATCTGATATTTTTTTGCTACCTCCATGATTTCATTCATTTTTGCAGGCATGCCAAACAAATGAACGATCACAATAGCTTTTGGTAATTTGCCGTGAGCTATACGGCTTAGAATCGCGTCTTCCAGAAGCTCAGGACAAATATTCCAGGTATCTTTTTCGCTATCTACAAAAATTGGTTTTGCTCCCAGGTATACAATAGGATTTGCAGAAGCGCAAAAAGTAAAAGACTGACAAATTACTTCATCACCAGCCTTGATCCCCAAAAGAATCATTGCCAAATGCAAAGCGGAAGTACCTGAATTTACTGCAACTGTTTGATGAGTTTTGGTTCTTTTGGCAAGGCTTATTTCAAACTTATTTATAAAATTTCCAAAGGTCGCCAAATGTCCCGAACGAATTGCTTCTTGTGTGTAGCGCTCTTCGTTTCCTTCAAAAACCGGGAATGATAAAGGAATTTGGTATGCCATAAAATCAGGATGAGCTGAATATTTACTAAACCTATCATTTTATCTACAAAAACCCAATTACATTCAATCTAATATTAAGAGTACTATAAAAAATTTATTTAAATAGTCTGATCCTTATTATCAATTCAAATTTATAGAGGCTTCCATAAGACCTTCTTTTTCTAATTTTACTTTGGTTTTCTGTGGAACATTTAATCTTCTGACTTCCAAAACTCTAGGCTGAAGCATAACTTTTCTTTTTACATATTTCAATGTAATCTGATCAAGTCTCAAGCCCAAAGAAATCGCAAAAACAGAGATAATAGGTAGTACTAAATGATCGGAAAAGTCTTTTAAAATAAATACCAACAAAACGAATATTAATTGGATGAATCCTAAAAGTAATGCAACCTGACTGTGCTTTAGTCCCATTCTCATTAGAAAATGATGGACATGACTTTTATCCGGTGTCATTGGCCCTTTTCCCTGACTGATTCTTCTAGTAAAAACCCTTGCCATATCATAAAGCGGAAAAATCATAAGCGCTATGGCTGTTGAAAATACAGGTTCAAATTTCCAGAAATTCCCTGCAGGCAAAGCGGCATTATATTCCATAAATGCTATTAACAATGCGCCCAGGGAAAAGCCGAGTGTCAAGGATCCTGTATCACCCATGAAAATTTTGGCAGGATGCCAATTAAATATCATGAATGCCAAAACTCCTCCAAGCAAAGTAAAACTTAGTACTGCATAACTTTCGAGTCCATTAATCATAAACCAGGAACCCAAGATTGAAAAAGCAATCGTTGCAATTGTACCAGCTAACCCGTCAAGACCATCTATTAAGTTAAAGGCATTGGTAACTGCAAGTAGAACAAAAGCTGAAAATGCATAACTAACGATCATGTTGAGTTCACCAATACCCAGAAAACCTTGCAAATCTTTAATCCGGATATCAGAAGCAACAACAACCAAAATAACTGCAATTAGCTGAGCTAAAAGCTTTTGTGTAGCTTTCATTTCAACCATATCATCTCTCAGCCCTACGAAAAACACGATTACGATCGCACCAAGTAAGTACCGGATTTCAGGTAATGGGAAATTCCACCCCCAAATAGACATGGCAATTGCTGATGCGACAACAAAACCAATACCTCCCATAGATGGGATGAAGGTTTTGTGAATTTTTCTTCCGCCAGGAGCATCTCCTATGTTGGCTTTTTTAAGCGCCTTGATCAAAATTGGAGTAATCAAAAATCCCGCGAAAAATGATGTGAGTGTTGCTAGAATAAAAAACATGGTAGAGTGGTTTAAGCGTTTGCGAATTTAATTATTTCTAAAACAATAGCCTTGCCAATAGCAATTAAAGAAAAAAACGGACCAAAATTTAAATAAATGAAAAACCAGAAAATCAAACTAAAGTACCAACATTCTAATATGAAATGCAAATAAATGGGTATAAGAATATATTAGAAAGCTAATGTTTTTTTTATTCCAAAAAAATAAAAGGGAAATATTTTTTCGGAACATGTGTTTTTGCTAACCCCAAAGTGTTGACCTTGGTCAATTCGGGGATTTAAGTCATTATTAAAATTCTGATTCAAAAGAATTCTGCTTTTTCTGAAAGTTAATCGCAAAAGACAAAAAGGTCACCGGCAGTAGTTAATCGTTATGCTTTCAAAGATATCCGAAGGATTTCTTGCTTATGCGTTTGATTGCACGGAGAAAATGAGAAAATTTGAAATGGAAAATAAGAAATGTGAGATTGAAAGGGTTTTAGTAATCGGTCTCAGTCTTCAGTCACAGTTTTCGGTTATTAAAAGGGACTTATTAAAAAACTCTGTGCGGCAAAAAATCAAGTACCTGGAAAAAGAAAGATTAATTACACGGAGATTCACTGAGGTTACACAGAGATTCACCGAGAAAGAAGGAGAATTGTCAGTCTTTAGTCAAAGTTTTCGGTTATCAAAAATGACTTATTGAAAATCTCTGTGGTACTCTATGCCTTCTCTGTGCAACAAAAAATCAAGTCTACGGAAAAGAAAGATTAATTACACGGAGATTCACTGAGGTTACACAGAGATTCACGGAGAAATGGTGAGAATTTAAAATGAAGAATTTAAAATGAGGGATTGTAAAGTTTTCAGTGATCGGTCTCAGTCTTCAGTCACAGTTTTAGGTTATATATAGAGTCTTCGGAAAAAACTCAGTGAAACTCGGTGCCTCCTCTGTGCAAGAAATCAGAAAAAGAAAGATTAATTACACGGAGATTCACTGAGGTTACACAGAGATTCACCGAGATAAAAGGAGTTGCAGTGTCTTGTCACTTATCGCAAAGCCGACTTTATTTCGTAAGCCTATCTCACCGACCGCAGGGAGGAGTATTTCGCGTAACGCAGTTAGGCCTATTTCGCCGAAGGCCTATCTCATCGACCGCAGGGCGGAGTATCTCGCGCAGCATATTTCACTGAAAGCCTATCTCCCTTCCCTCTTCTTCCAAAAATAAATCACACTCACCTGCCCCAACATACTCGTCAGGTTCTCCCCTTTAGGGAAATCAGGAGTACTTTCAGGTGCCAACTGCCATTGGTAGTTCCGGGCATGAATGATTTGAAGCTTTGAACTCAATAGAAGATTATCAAACTGCTTGTCAAACAGGAAACCAAGGGATAGATCCACCCAAGGCTTCCGCTCGGTATTCTGAAGTTGTGCTTTGTAATAGAAGTCCTGATTATTAGCAAGTCGCTCGAAGAGTATTCCCATTTTATCCAACTTATCAACCAAAGAGATTTCCAAAGTCTGAACATTTGAACCAACGCCAATTCCCACACCCATAGGCTGACCATTCTGAACAAATCCTCTTGACGGTGTATGAGAATGCCAACTTAGACCTCCCCCAAGCCCGGAATATCGGATATATCTATTATTGGATTCCTGTTGATGCGTGATTTCTCCTCTGACTTGAATAGTCTTGGCTATTTCCGGAACCTCGAAGAGCTGAGTAAAGCCTAAAATATAGGCTCTGGCGTGCTCGGGATTGAGAATGAAATCCCTCCAATTTATAGAGTGATCTCTCCTTCCAAATTCGAAATAAATCTCACTTTTAACTTTCGGGAAAACCCATCTGCCAAAAATGGTTAGCTGTTGGGATTGTCCTTCAGCATCTCTGTCAAACCCATAACTTGTCTTGGTAAATGGTTCGAAAACAGGGAAGTACGCCAAAAATCCAGTTCCCATAGATTCACTGTATTGTTGGAATGTTCTGGTCATTCCAAGAAATAACCCGGGAATCCACTTGGGATTATACGAAAACATCAAAGCATTTAAATATCTCCAATCACCCGAAAAAGGGATAAAATATTGTTCGTTCAATTCTTGATATTGGGATGGGGCCAAACCAGAGTTTTTCAGTTTTCCAATGATCAGTTGAGTTTCAAAATTTCCAACAAAGGTTTTAGCCGGTTTGGTGGTATTGATTGTGAGGTGAGGAACTCCCTGTGCATTATTGGAAAAAGTAAGAGCATTGAATTGTCCCGGACCCCACCAGATATTTTGGGTTGCACCCCCAATTTCAAAAGCGCCGTACTGAGCTGTTAGCTTTGACTGTCCCATTAAGATTCTGGCATATCCATTATCGCCAAATCTTTCAGGAAAGTCACCGGCATTCCAGATTTGAAATTTCCTTCTAATATCTAAATCTGAATACTGAATCAGATTCGTTTCATATCCCTTGTTTTGGGCAATAATCAATTCCGGTCTTAAGGTCAGATTTAAAAACTTGTACTTCGCCTGAACTCCACCTGAAAAATAGGTTTGAAGTCCGGGATTTGGTATCATTCCATAATCACCCCATCCATAAGGTCTTTTAGTCACTAATCTTGCAGTGGCAACCCAAGGGAGCAATCCAACCTCTAAACCCCGGACAGGTACTTTGTAAACCTGAGTTAAACCGTATAAAGAGGTATCCGGACTATTCATCGGTAGAAAAGAAAAAGAGCCATTGATTGAATCAATGGCTCTTATCTGGGTTCTTCTGAAATATTCTTCGAGTATCGGAAGTCCTGCAGGAATGGTCTGCGCTGGAAGAAACCCCGGTAAAATCAATAAAATAAGGAAGATTAAAACTCTCAAAGCAACCCGGGTAAAAACTCCAATAATTTCCTGAAGTATCTGGAATACAACCTTAGGTAATTTGTGTCCAGTCCATTTTCCTTACAGGCTTTGTAATTTTCCTGATTGATAATGTAATTAGATTTCCAAGATTTAGTACTCAGGCCACCTGTTCTCATTTTCATCAGATCGATGGGTAGGTAATGATGCCCCAACTTATGCTTGTGAAGAAATCTCACCAGTAATTCAAAATCTGCGGCAATTTTATAGTCGGTCCTGTAATATCCATACTTTTCAAAATTCTCCCGGTATGTAAAAAATGTAGGATGTGCCGGCATAATGCCTCTTCTCAGTTTATGAATTTTGAATCGCTTTGAATTGTAGTATCTGACCGTTTTGTTAAGATCATCAGGATTCACAAATCGAATATCAGTGTAAACACTCTGCTTTCCTGACTCCTCAAATGCCTTTACTATTTGCGAAATGGCATCGGTTCTATGGTAAAAGTCATCAGAATTAATAATTCCTACCACATCACCCGTAGCCATTTTTATCCCTTTATTCATTGCATCATAGAGCCCCTTGTCGGGTTCAGATATCCACGAAGTCACTACATCCGGGTTACTACGAATAATATCCTGCGTTCCGTCTTTAGAGTTTCCGTCAATAATAATGTATTCAATATTCGGATAATCCTGAAAAGCCAGGCTATCAATAGTATACTGAAGTGTAGCTGCAGAATTATAGGTTACAGTGATTATACTTACTTTCAAATTGCGGTAATTATACGGTTTCTAACTTTCACTGCAGGATTCCCCTGATAAATCGAATAGGAACCCAAATCTTTTGTTGCCACCGAACTCACAGCCAAAACCGAATGCGATTTACAAACCACACCGGGACAAACCAACGACTTCGCTCCTATCCATACTCCTTCTTCGAGGGTGATTTCTCCCGTGATCAAATCAAAACTTTCCTTTTTATAATCGTGATTTCCGGTAAGTAGCATTGCTCCTTGCGAAACACAGACATTAGCCCCAATGTTTACCTGCACCAGATTATCAATCCAAACGTTCTCCCCGATCCAGGAATTATCACCAATTGATAGAAACCAGGGATATTTGATATTTACGTTAGGCTTGATCACTATGCCTTTCCCGATTTCCGCACCGAATAGAGTTAAAATCTTACACTTGAAACTTGACGGAAAAAGAATAGAGGTGTTTATAAATAGTCTGTTTGCGATATACCAACTCAATCTCTTAATCGCAGAACCCGGATTGTAGTGATGGTTATTGAATAAGGAAAGATCTGTTTTCATCGACGACTTAAATCCCAAAGAGCTTCCTATTGGCTTCCAACACTTCAGGATTTTCTGTAAAAGCTTTCGCAAATTCAAAAGCTGCCTGACTCACTTTAGAATAATTTTCATGATTCATAGCCGCAGCAGTCTCTATAGCTTTGATAAAAAGATCAGGCTGATTCAATGGAATGTCCCAACCAATACCTTTTTCCTGTAAATCCCGCCATGGAGTTTGGTTTGATATAATAACAGGACAAGCATTTTGCCACGATTCCATAATTACATGTCCGAAATTTTCGTGTAATGTTGGCAAAAGCATGAATTGTTGATCTCTCAGGTATCCGGATAACTCTTGATTGGGAATTGCTCCCAAATAGTTCACATTAATATTTGAAGGTAAGTCCTCAATAATTCGCTGACATTCTTTCCAATATCCGTCTTCGCCAACAGGTCCTATTATTGAAAAATCGATGGTGAATTTGGGATTCACTTCCTTCAAAAAATTAAGTGCTCCTTTTAGGTTTTTCTTTTCTGCTATCCTTGATAAAAAGAATAGTTTTAAATTTCCAGATTTCTTTTCCTTAAGATTCTGGATGGGTTTAATTTTTGAAGATAAATTAGGAGCAATCCTTATTTTCATTTGATCCCCAAAATGCTTCTGTATTTCATTTGCTTCAGATTCAGCTGTTGCGTGCCAGATGATTTTTTTGGTAATACCTGATAGTTTAAAAATCTGTAAAAAAATCTTCTTTTTTAGGGGCTTAATATTTAATGCTCCCGCTCCCAACATACCTCGGGGAGCCAATATTATTTTACTTTTTGATTTTCTAAATGACCATAATGGAAGCAAAGTAAACTTTACAGAAAACAAGGAATTAAAATAAACTGAATCATACTCTTGTTCAGCTTTAAGTTCTAAGTATCTATTCAAATTTTGTTGGCTTTCATTGAGATACAAAACCCGGAAATTTCCCTTCGGAATCCAGACGTTAGGTTCAATATTTTCATACCCATTTGTCTCTCCAAGATCTTTGTTGGAAGTGACAATTGAAATATCAATCTCATCCCCCAAATGATTCACAAGATTTGCAATAGATTGAATCGGGCCCCCTGCTTTATAACCAGGAAGAAACCAATCAATGAACAGAAGAACTTTAGGTTTTGACTTACCCATTAAACTTTTTCAAAACCATCAATGCCCATAAGCGGCTCCAGTGAACTTTTCCTTCAAGGAAACCTGAAACAAGATCTTTGGAGACCGGCGTATCCGGCAATAAAGTCTTGAAATGGTCCATATTATTTCTCAGCCAAATGCTGAATGGGAAGGTAAATCCCTGCTTTTTTCTGAAAACAATTTCATCCGGAAGTAAATCACTGAAAGCCTTGGTTAAAAGATATTTAGGCTGAGAAAAATTAAATTTTGTGGATGGTTTGATACGATTCATTAGTTCCATCATTTCTTTGTCAAGGAAAGGAACGCGGACTTCCAGAGAATGCCACATGCTCATATAGTCTGTGTCTTTCAAAAGTTGATTTTCCATGTAAACATTCCCTTCCAGAAAAGCCGCCAAATTTAAATTTCGGGCAGTTGGATAATCAGGGAGATTTAATTTTGATAGAATTTGAAAAATTTCACTTTCAGAAATTCCGGTGATGCCAGAAATGGTAGAAGGGACAAATGCTCCCCTTAAAAAAAGGTAATCCCTGTAGTTTGTTTGAGCATTCAGGAAACCTATCCTTGCCAAAGCATCATTTGGGGCATACCTGGCTAATGATTTTACAAAACCCGGAAGTCTTGAAATCTGATTAAGCATACCAATTCGTCTGAATGAAGGATATCCTCCAAATAACTCATCGCCTCCCAAACCAGACAAAACTGCTTTTAAACCTGCCTCATGTGCACATTTGGAAATAAAATAACTGTTCACTCCATCCCAACTTGGCTGATCCATCGCTAAAAAAATATCATCAAGATGCTCCATAAACATGGATCCATCGACCTTATACTCTTGGTGATTATGAGACCTCATTCGCTTTAAAACAATATCCTGAAACGGCTTTTCTGAAAAAGTGGCTTCGTCAAATGTTATTGAAAGTGTATTCAGATTATCATGACCGAGATGATCGGCAATGAGCGCACATAAACTTGAATCAATTCCACCGCTTAGAAATATGCCCAAAGGAGCATCAGCAACCATATGCCTATTTATAGCATTCAGAAGGGTTCCTCTTACTTGCTCCAATGCTTCTTTTTCAGATATTATAGCATCTGAAAATCTAAATTGGTGAAAAGATTCTATTTTGGATTTTAGACAGTCATTGAAATCAATAGTAAGAAATGAACCCTTTGGAAGCATCAATACCCCTTTTAGCGTTGTATAGGGAGCCGGAACAAATCCAAAACTCAAAAAGTTAACCTGCCAATTTTCATCCGCTTTCCAGTTTGGATTAATTGCTTTAAAACCTCTTATTTCTGAACTAAATACGAGTTGATCTTCAGAGAGATAATAATACAAAGGTTTTATTCCTGCATGATCCCGAGCCAGAACGATTTGGCTTTTTTTAGTATCATAAATAGCCAAAGCAAACATACCATTGAACTTGATAAAGGCATCCGTGCCCCATTCCTGATAGGCATATAAAACTACCTCCGTATCTGAACCAGATCGAAAAGAAAACCCCTTGGCTTTTAATTCATTTCTGATTTCCTGAAAATTGTAAATCTCACCATTGAATACCAGGACAAGTTTTCCATCAGCAGAAACCATGGGTTGATTACCAAGAGGAGAAAGGTCAATTAGGGATAACCTCCGATGAGCAAAACTAACTTTCGAATCATTCCAAGCTCCTTTAGCATCAGGCCCTCGATGAGCAATTAACTCACTCATGGCTGTCACTTCTTCTGACAAAGATTTACTTAAGGAAACCGAACCGCAGATACCGCACATTAAATTCTAATTAAAGAGAAAGGGTTATTAGAAAAGAAAGAAGAGTGATTAGAAATAGGGGAAAAATAAATTTAATTGAATCCTTAGATTCCAAAAAATGCTGAAGAAAGTACAGATTTAAGCAGTGACTTGGCCCTGTTCTAACTTCTTATCAAAATTTACTGGAGAATCGATTTAGTAATTATATAAGGAAAAGCCAATCAACTTCTCGACCCATATCTTGGGAGTAATCTGTTTGGAAAGAAGCTGACTTTCCTCTCCCATTTTCAGAATACCTTCATCACTTAGCGACATCATTTTTATAAGCAATTCTTTGAGTTGGTTTTCATTACCAGACTCAAATTGGTATCCATTTATTCCCTCTTTCAAAAATAAGCTTGCTGCCCCTACCCGATCGGAACAAATAAGAGGCATAGCGGATGCTGCCATTTCATGGACCACAACTCCCCATGGTTCGAAAGTACTCGGTAGGATAAAAATGCTGGTCTTGTCAAGATACGCTTCCAGGGCAGCGGGCTGGACAAATCCGAAATGCTTAATGTTTGGATGTATTTTTCTTTGATCAAATAAATCTCCGGTACCAAGACACCATAATTCCCATTTGCTATTTGTGGATTCAACTGCCTGAATAAAGGAATTCCATAAAGTAAATATTCCTTTGCTCTCTATATATCGACCAACATATAAGAATCTATGAGGTAATGTTTCTTTTTTTGTTGGTCCAATTCTATTGGAAATAGCTGAAAAATATTTGGTGTCAGCAGAATAGAAACCTGTCTCGATCTTACTTTCATCAAAACTCAATCTAAGGGCATAATTTCGCTGAGGATCACCCGGCACCCAAGCATGAGAAAAGCAACGATGTAGCGTGAACGGTGCGAGCAATCGCATTAAATGTTGCTTAGCAGATCCTAACCAATGATTGTCCATACTCATCACTGTAGGTATTTTCCCTTTGAAAGCCCTGCAAACCTTCATATAACCCTTGTCAATCCACCCGCTACAGATAATTTTATCAGGATTGATCTGAAGAGCAAGATCTGTTAAAGTCTTACCTGAATATGCTTCCCTTTCGTGAACAAAAACGTTTTTGGGAAATTCAAATTGAAAGGGAGCTTCCTTGTTAACAGGCCAACGCACAATATGAATTTCCTTTACCCCAGGACTAAGCTCATGGAGGCAGGAAACAAAATAGCCTGCCAGTTCAGTATATAGAAAAAGTATTTTCATTTTATAAAATGAGTTAATCAATTAAAATTTAATTAATTCTAATAATTAATAATATCTCTTTTTTGGCTTTCAAGAATTTGCTTTTGCCAGTTGATAACTTGATAAGCTGCTATGGATAAACCAGTAAATAAAAAAATTTGGTACAATCCATTATTTCCAATATGGCTCAAAAATCCAACGATAGCCCCAATAATAAAACTATCTAAAATATTGCTATTCAATGTTCTATTTAAATTTTTAAGCTTATTTAAAAATACAAATACTCCAAAGAAGAAAATAAGTCCAAAAAAACCTAGATCAAGAAGAATTACAACCCAACCTGAATCAATCGGCTCAACTCCTCTGCTATGGGATGAAAGAGGTAAATGATAGTTGTACATTCCCAAGCCATATCCAGTTAAAAGGAATTGAGGATCTTTATTAAAAATTTGTTCTAAAGCAATTGTTTCAAAACGTGTGTCTGCTTCCTCATCAATTCGACCAAATGATCTTTCATATAGAAGATTTGCTAAATTGAATTCGTATTCATTAGTATTTATTATTGAGTCGGAAAATAAATTTCCAAATAATGAAAACCCTAAAAATCCCAAACCTATAATGACCGGAAGCACAAGAACTTTTAATCCGAATCTATGAATAAAAAGAAAAGGAACAATCAATAACCCTATACTAGCTGAAATTAAAATTGCTGAAGAAAAAGTGTTAATCATTACCAATACTGAAATTAATAACATGATTAAATGATAAAATTTATTTACGTTATAATATTTGGTAAAGAAATTATATAAAGAAATAAAAATATAAGGTAAAATAAAAGTTGCAAGCGTTTTAGGCTCTCCTGACAATCCATAAACCCGGTTAACCATAGTTCCTTCAAAACCGAAACCTGCGAATAAATTATCTTCTCCTCCCGGACGAAGAATTGGTAAAAAATTTAAATTCAAAATTAGAAAAAACAAATGAATTAAACCAATTAGAATGATTATTTCACTAATTCTATAATACACCTTCATTGACCATTGAAGCCGCTCAGGAGTATTAATTATTGAAACTATAAACTGTATCAAAAGTATCATACTTACATAAGTATACAATTGTACCAAAGGTCTTAACAATGGTCCTTGTAAAAGCGTTTTCCCTGGAATAGAGGGTGAACTAGCCAAAGCTATGGTAACTGAAATAATTAGTAAAAAAAAGAAAATATTGAAAAAATCATGAAAAAGATACTTTACTGGTTTTCGAACAACCCATAGAGATGTTATAATCATAACAATTTTAAATGGAAACCACAAGGTACCAAACAATGCTATGAAACCATTTAACCCAAATGATAAAAGCAATAATGCGAATAAACTAGTTTCCTTTTTTTTAAATAAAAAATATGATGAAATTAAAAAGAAAAAAATAAGGCCAAATTGGGCAAATCTTTCAAAATTCATGCTTAAATTTTAGTTTATATTCGTATCCAGATGGAATTAAGCCTAGTCCTTCTTTACTATTAACCCTTTTAATAGCCAAATTGAAACCTTTCAATGAATTATAGAATGCTTTAGGAATAACTATTTTATTATGTCTATTAGGTTGATTCCAAATTTGTCGTAAAAACAAGATGGTAAGATGAAAATGCAAATGATACCATTTTACAGTACCGATTTTAAGTCCTTTAAGTATAAAATACCACTCACCGAAAACATGATGATCAGGATGCAATCCCTCATTTTTTCCCCATTGTCTACATCCACCATTAGCCGCGCCCAAATGAATAATGCTTGCTCTGGGATCAAAAAGCAATAAGCCATTCTTCCTTGTCAAACGTAAACAAAAATCACTTTCTTCTCTGTGAGCCCCCTTTTCATAGTTTATATCCATCCCCCCTATTTCAATCGCTTCGTTCCTACGAACCGAAAGATTTCCTGCTCCTCCATTTTCTATATAACTAACCTTGCTGTAATTTGGTGGGAAAAACATCCACCCTATATGCTTTTTGTAACTTAACCTATGACGACTATCTCTTGATGGAACTCCGGGATCGAGAACCTGACCAAAAACCCCAGAAACCTGTGGGTTGGATGAACCTGATAAATGAACTTGTAAAAAATCAGGGTTTTTAATAACCAAATCATCATCAAGAAACAGTACAACATCTCCTTTACTTTCTAGGAGTCCAATATTTCGAGCTAAGCTGGCATTTGGAGCAGAAGAAAAATATAAACTAAGATTAATCCCCCATTCCTCAGATCTTAATCTGAATTCCTCAATATTCGGTTCATTTTGTATCACCACAATTACCTCCCATTGTTCCTTGGGTAAATTTTGAATACTTAAATCATTAAGAGTGTTAAATAATTCCTCTTTTCGACCTAATGTTGGTATGATGACACTTAATTTTTTCATTCTATTTATTTACCAAATAATCAATAACTATTGCTAATTTATCCGCTGCTTTTTGATAAGTAAAGTTGGAAGCAAATTCTTTTCTTATTGCAACTATTTCTTGATCATATACGGCACTAGAAAACTCCAATAAGCCATTAGCAATTGAATGTATTTCGTATGGGTTGACTCCAAATCCCAAACCATTAGAAATTTCTGGCAATGAAGTAATTGAGCTATGTAAAACTGGGATTCCTTGTGAAAATGCTTCAATAACGGGGAGACCAAATCCTTCATATAGAGAGGGAAACAATAGACCATTACTATTTTTAACCAAAGATTTTAGAATATAAGGATCTTGAAATTTATGGATTTCAAAATACTGAGGGTATAAATTAATTAAGTCTAAGCAAACAGCTTGATCAGGATTTAATTCACCAACAAAAACAATCTTTGGCAGAGTATCGTCTTTTTGTTTTGCAATAAGATAAGCTTGAAGCAGTCGAAGAATATTTTTTCTATTAGATATGAATCCCCACCAAATCCAATAATTTTGATCAAAAAGTGAATTGGTCAGAATATTTTGCTCATAGTGATCATCAAACCAAAATGATTCAATACCATTATAAATTCTTATAAATTTAGATTGATGTTTTGGATATCTTTCATTAAGCTCATTTTTCGTAAATTCAGAAATAGCAACTAACTTATTATTAGATTCAACTGCTTGATTAAGAAGGTTCTTAAAAATTCTATTCCCATGCCATTTTAGACTACTGATTTCCGGTTGATTAACACTAGATAAATCAGCAATAAAGGAAATAGAAGGATTTTTTGAAGTAGAGAAACTTTCAGGAATTCCAGGACTTATGTAACAATCAAAACCCTTAGGCCAACTATGATACTTTTGGAGCTTGAACAATTTCTTTAAATTTTCCCATCTAATATTTCTTCTTGTTTTTAAAATATTAACATTGGGCAGACTTTTGAATTGATTCTCAAATTTGGTAACAACAAAATTTCTATCACTATTCGGAAACTCAATTAAAAAATCATATTTCGGATAAAATCGAATTAAAGCATCAACAATTCCACGCATAGGAGTACCTGAAGTAAAACTAAGAAGTGGAGTTCCTGAAATAAATATTTTTTTTCTCAAAATTTAATTTATTATTTTTTTTCTGAATAAAATTGCCAAATCTATACCAAACAAATAACAGAATATCTTAAACAAAGTCCCTCCTTGCGGTGTCAACTTTTGATTCATAATTTCAATTTTATCTTTCGCTTGTCTAGATAAAGCTGGATATTGAATTCTGTTTCTAATATAGAAATCAGAAAGTTGGCTTGCTATTGCTTTATATAAAATATTTTTATTAGTTAAATTATAGCAAAATAATTCAATATTTTTCTCATATAAAAAATATGAAGTTAATTGGGATGCCATTGCTAATTCGCTACGTTGTTTACCAATGCTATTCACGTTATCTGAACGATAATAAACCATAGCTTCATTACAAAATTTTATTTCTTTCGAAACCAAAAGAACTCTACAAAAAAACTCTCCATCTTGATTGATTAACAACTTCTCATTCCAAGACCCAGCTCTTTCAATAAGTTCTCGCGGGATGAGCCAGGCATGTTGAGCACTCATTCCTTTTCCCATCCAACTATCCATTAACCAATTGATAGGTAGTTGATAGTCTTTATCAATGATTTGATGCTCCCATCTTACATCTTCAGCAATTTTGTAAAATCGACCCCAGCGGCCATTAACAATTATATTATTACCAAACTCTTTGAAAAAAGAAATCTGTTTTTCAATTTTACTTGCATCTAACAAGTCATCGGCATCCAAAAATTGTATATATTCCCCTCTGCTATTTTCAAATCCTACATTTCGGGCAGCACACGCGCCTTTTCTAGAATTATTGTAGAGCCTAAATTTATTAGGGTAGATGCTGCAATATTTTTGAATGATTTCAAAGGAATTATCTGTTGAGTGATCATCCACAATAACACATTCCCAATTTGTATGTGTTTGGACCAGAACTGATTCTAATGTTTCAGCTAGGTATCTTTCCGCGTTATAACAGGGTATGATAACTGAAACAAGTGGTGAATAATCTTTTGCTATGTTCACGAAATATTTAATATTTATATAATTTTTTCGACTTTAAAACAGCCTATTTTGAAGTTAAATAATTATTAATATTATCCTATTTTAGAATTATTTTTAAAATTTAAAATAAACTTAAATTTCTCAATAGCATTAAATTATTTGTGTGTACTTTTTCTAATTTGGAACTGTAATCATTTTCTAATAAATTGAAAATTTAGCAAAAAACAAGCTTTAAAATAATCTTTTAAAGAAACTCCCAGCATTTTATATATTAAGAATCTCCAGGATGGAATATAAAGTACTAACATTGACAAAGTAACACCTAAAGCTATTCCTTCTACATTAAATTGAGATCCGATTAAAATAAAAATCGGCATAATTAACAACGCTATTAAATTCCAAACTAACTCAACATCAGTTCTTCCGGTAGCAATTACCAAACTGCCAATAGGATTACCTATCGCTCTTAAAACCATGTATACCGATAAAATTCTTACGAGACCAATTATATTTTCAAACCCCTCTCCATATAAGATATTTACAAGCCAAGGAGCAAAAATGATAATACCAGAATAGACTGGAATGTTTAAGCTTGAAACAATGTTTACCAACTTAAGATAATGTTTTTTTAAATCTTCAATATTATCCTGGTACAATGCCAATGTAGGGGAAGCTACTTTAACTAATATGGGATTTAGTAATTGCGCCGGGCGGAAAACAAGTTGTTTTGCCAAACTATATCCACCCAATGCTTCAGTTGAAAAAAACTTCCCAACTATTAAAATATCTAAATCACGATTAAAATAATTAACAATCTGCCCTCCTACCTGAAAACTTCCTATTCTCAAAAATGGTTTTGTTTCATAGTAAGAGAAATGCAATAAAAGACCAGTTCTTTTAATACCAATAATTAAAAAATAAAAATTAGAAAAAGAAAATTGAAACAAAGCGGACCATACAAGTGAATAAACACCGTAATCATTTGCCGCCAAAATAACGGATAAAAATAATGATAAAACAGTAGAAATAATTTCAATTAAACTAATTCTTTTAAATTCCATCTTTTTTTGTTCCACTACCATAAATTGTCGCCCCAAAGCAGCAATTACAAGGTGAAGTCCCAATAAAGGCAATAATATTTTTAGTTCAGGTTCACCGTAAAAATTTGCAATAAAAGGAGTTAATATAAGTAATAATAAATATAATATAGTTCCAAAAAAAAGATTAAACCAGTAGAGACTAGAATATTCCTTCTCACTAATGTTCTGCTTATGCAATATTGCCGAGGAAAGACCCATATCATTGAATAATTGCATAAAACCCATGGTAAAAGTGACCAAAGCCATTAAACCGAAATCTGTTTTATCTAAAAAACGAGCTAAAATAGAAATTTTTAAAATAGCAGTACTAGCAATAACTACGGTACTTACAGTAGTCCATTTAACCCCATTTACAGCCTTATCTCTAATGCTCATTCAACAAAAGATCAAATTGATATTTCAAACTATTTAACAACACCTCTTTTCCTATTTCTGTTTTTAGAATTTTTCTATTTTGCTCTTGCTCTGTTCTTTTTAATAATGAAAAAACCTCTGAATTATTATTGCTTAGATCCATTTGAATAGAATATATATGAATTCCAATGCGTTTTAAATAATGGTAAAGTGAATTACGCTCGTCTAAAAACACTTTTGCACCCATCCACAACATAACCATCACGTTACCTACCGCTTGTTGTCTGTAATGATTCATAATGACAATTCCGCATTTTTGCAAAATATTATAATATTCATCTCTAGCTAAAAAATCGAGTATTGGACAAAAATTTCCATTAAAAAGATTTGCACCCTGTTTTAATATTAACTTTCGATAACTTTCCTCCCCATAACTTAATGGAGTTATTATTTGCTTATTTTTTAAATCATACTCTTTTAAAATCTCAAAAATCTCTAAATGATTATTACTTCTAGTTGCTGAATTTCCCAAAAGAATGCAATCATTATTCACGTAATTTTGAATATTGGAGAGCATCATTTCAATAGGATAATAAGAAAATTTAAAATATTTAATATTCGTATTCAATTGACTTTTTACCATCTCGTACTCTTCTTTATAAAGTATACCACAGTAATCCACTTTCATTAGTGCTTTTCTAATTCTCATAGAAATGAAATAGGTTCTATAGGTCAGAATTTTCTTACGATAAAAATTTCTGAGAATATTGGGGGATTTCTGGAATTTAGGTGCTATTTGAGACGAAGAAAAAGTTAAAGGTCCGGTAATGGACTTATTCTTTAAAAATAAAGGATTATTATAAATTTCAAATCCCCAAAATAACCAAATTATCTTAAATCGAGAAGACAAGTAATTCAAAATTCGACTGCTATATTCGTCCACGCTATGAAAGCAGACTACTTTTGCATTGTCGAATTTTTTGGGCAATCCTTGTAATTTTTTCTTATCACGGGAAATTAAAGTCATTTCTGGTTTCAGATCCACGTATTTTAAAGGCCTAGTGCAATCTTCTACTATTAAATAAAAATGATTTTCTCCAGGGTAAACATCTTCAAATTGTGAATAAGCACTATTTATAAACTTTTCGTCCGAGGCAATGTGAATTATTTTCTTCAAGCTAATTGGTTTTGTAAAACTCTAAAACAGAATTAATTATTTTATTTTGATCAATCTCACTTAATTCAAAAAATAAGGGAAGCCTTACCAAACAATTTGAATAATAATCACTTATTTCCAATTCCTTTCCATCATATTTATCCTCATAGAACTTACTTTTATGCAGGGATAAATAATGAAAGACAGCAAGAATTCTATCTGCCTTTAAATGCTCAATCAATTCTTCTCTCTCAGTTTCATTTGAACAAACTATATAATACATATGTGCATTATTGGTAGCATAACTGGGTACAAAGGGTAATTTAACATCGACTTTATTATTTATTATCCCTCTAAAAGAAGTATCATATCTACTCCAAAGTGCTTTTCTTTTTGATTGAATGTTTTCCAAATTTTCGATTTGAGCATATAAGAAAGCTGCAATAATATCTGAAGGAAGAAATGAACTTCCCATATCTACCCAACCATATTTATCTACTTCCCCCCTAAAAAACGATGAACGGTTGGTGCCTTTTTCCCAAATAATTTCTGCTCTTTCCTCAAACTGAGGATCATTAATAACAAGCATTCCTCCTTCCCCGGAAATAATATTCTTCGTCTCATGGAAAGAAAATGCTGCCAAATGACCAATAGAACCCAATGGTCTTTTGACACCATCCTTACTGGTGAAATAACTATCAATAGCTTGCGCAGCATCTTCAATCACAAATAGGCCGTATTTAGAAGCCAGGGTCATAATTTTATCCATATCGCAGGCTACCCCCGCGTAATGAACAGGAACAATAGCTTTGGTTCTTTCTGTAATTAAAGATTCTAAATCATCCTCATTTACTCCCGGATGATCTTCCCTGCTATCTGCAAAAATAATTCGGGCACCTCGCAATACAAAAGCATTGGATGTAGAAACAAATGTATAGGATGGCATTATTACTTCATCTCCCGGTTGAATATTAATTAATAATGCTGCCATTTCTAAAGCATCTGTACAGGAAGTTGTCAACAGACATTTTCCAAAACCATATCGTTCTTTCAAATCTTTCTGACATTTTTGCGTGTACTTTCCATTTCCGGAAATCTTTCCTGTATAAACCGCATCATACATATAATGGGCTTCTTTACCTGTTAAGTAAGGCTTGTTGAATGGAATCATATGTTCTATTAATGATTAATATTTCTTATATATTTCAATAAAAAATTTGTCAAGCAGTATTTTTTTGGATGGATAATATTATTTAATTAGCTAAAAATATTTATAAAAATTATATTTTTAGCTATTTCAGTATTTCATTAATTAAAACTTTAGCTAAATCTTCTTCTTGTTATAAATACATTAAAAAAACAATAACTTAGTTGTATTCATGTTTTCATTTACCATGACTTAAAAAACCATAAGCCTATGTTTTTTAGGTTGTCGGTTGTCAGTTGTCAGTTATCGGGTAAAGATGTTAAGAGTTAATGACATTAAATGGTAAAAGCGTTTTGCATACGTTTAACGATTAACGTTTAAAACCTCATTAACCAAAAACCTTTATTCTTACATCTGTATTCCAAAGAGTGAGACCTCTCCTTCGTCATGGTGACAACCAATAACCTATTAACCTTTAACCAATAACCTTTAACACTTAACATTTACTCCATCTGTCTCACGACCTGATGACCCTTCTCCACAAGGGTGATGTCCTTTTGGATCAATTTAATATCTGAGATCATCATATCATTTACCAATCCTGCAAGGTCGTATTCTGGTGTCCACCCTAATTGGGTATTTGATTTGGTAGGATCGCCTAAGAGAAGGTCAACTTCAGTGGGACGGAAGTAGGTGGGGTCTACTTTCACGAGGATTTTACCAGGTTCCACAGAATGCGGTAGATTGTTAAGCGTTAAATCGTTAAACGTTGAACGTTGAACGTTTACCATTTGACCCGTTGCGGATTGATATTTTTCGTGATCAATTGACTCAAGGATTCCAACTTCATCCACTCCAGTGCCTTCCCAACGAATTTGGAACCCTACATGCTCAAAAGACATTTGTACAAAATCTCTGACTTTGGTTGTTTTCCCGGTAGCAATTACAAAATCTTCCGGCTTGTCCTGTTGAAGAATTAACCACATCGCCTTTACGTAATCCTTGGCATGTCCCCAATCTCTTAGCGCTTCGAGGTTTCCTAAGTAGAGGCAATCCTGCATACCCAAAGCAATAGCAGCTGTAGCCATGGTTATTTTCCGCGTTACAAAAGTTTCCCCTCTTCTCGGAGACTCATGGTTGAACAATATTCCATTGCACGCAAACATACCATAAGCTTCCCGGTAGTTTTTTGTAATCCAGAAACCATAAATTTTGGCTGCTCCATAAGGAGAACGTGGGTAAAAAGGAGATTTCTCATCATAGAATCCCTTCTCATTTTTATTTTCGGGCATACCTCCATATAATTCAGAAGTAGAAGCCTGATAGATTCTTGTCTTCTTTTCCATTCCAAGAATACGGACTGCTTCCAAAATTCTCAAGGTTCCAATTCCATCCACATTAGCAACATACTCTGGTGAGTCGAAAGAAACCTTCACATGAGACATAGCTCCCAAATTGTAAATTTCATCGGGCTGCACTTCCTGGATAATTCGAATAATGTTGGTAGAATCTGTCAAATCGCCATAGTGCAATTTGAAATTCACAGCCTGTTCATGCTGGTCCTGGTAGAGATGATCTACACGTTGGGTATTAAAAGATGAAGCTCTACGCTTGATACCATGGACCATATACCCTTTTTCCAACAAAAGTTCAGCTAGGTAAGATCCATCTTGACCTGTGACACCGGTAATGAGTGCTGTTTTCATTTTTTTTTGTTTTGTTTCACGGAGTTCCTCTGAGTTAAACACGGAGTCTCACGGAGTAAAAGTTTTGATTTCTATTTTAATGTTGTTTCACCAAGTAAATCTGAGTTAGTCACTGAGAATCCTGGAATAAAATTTATAATTAACTTCTGGTTATTTTTCCAATAAAGTTAATTTTTAAAATAACTCCCTGACATATTTCGGGTAACTCCGAGTAACTATTTCTCTGTGAGCCTTTGTGACAAATTTCGCTGAACTTAGTGTAAATATTTCCTCTCATAATTAGTTCAACTCTTTTTTTAAAGGATAAATCTTTTGATACCGTATTTTAAACTTTTTGTATTGAAATTAAGTAGAAGACCTACTTTTTTATTTGCCAATTTAAGATAGGTAAGAATTTGTGCAATATGAACATCAGTGAGCTGCTCACAAGTTTTAAGTTCAATTATTACTTGATCCTCAACCAATAGGTCAATTCTATACCCACAATCAAGTTTAATCTCTTCATAAAATAGTGGAACCGGAACTTCAACTCTGACTTCAAAGCCAGATTTCTCTATTTCATATTTCAAACAAGCTTGATATGCCGATTCCAAAAGTCCGGGCCCTAAAGAAGAATGAACCTTAAAAGCACACTTCAATATTTCCTCAGTCAGATCTTCTTTAATCAGCATTATTTATTTGTTCCACGGAGTTTAGAGGACGTAATCACTGAGTAACACTGCCTTTTCTTTTGTTTCACAGAGCTACTCGGAGGTTTTAAAGATTTTTAATCAGAGTTTGATCCTGAATATCGCGAAAAAAACCTTTTGTAAACTACTTGTGGATTGTTCCATAAAGTTAATTTTTTAAATAAACTCTGTGATCCTCCGTGCCTTCTCTGTGTTTCTCCGTGTAACAATTAGCGAGCTAGCGAGCACTGCCTTTACTAAAAATAATTTAACTTTTTTTCCTTTTGAGAATTTTGTGGATCTGAGGAAACAGAGTTCTAAAATAAGCATCTGCTACTGCTTTAATGCCTGCTTTTTTACCAAAGTGATATTTTTTAAAGTAATATCCTCTTTTGATATCAATGCCTTTTGGATGCTTGAGCAACTTCAGCTTTTGCCAGGTACTCATTTCATCTGTTCCCCAATAGGACTTATCGTTAGGTTCACAAATTGCCAGAAATTCTGAACTCGCATAGCAAGACAAGCCTGCTTTATTTACCCTCATCGAATAATCAAAATCTCCATAGAGATGAATGTAAACTTCATTCAGATTGCCGACAATGGAATAGACATGATGTGGAACCAAAACCAAGTTTCCATTCGTGAATTCACATTTTTGAGGTACTCCGGAAGGAATCATGGCTGTTTCCGCCCTATACCCACCGTAAGTAAAACTCTTGTCTTTTTCACTTTGACAAGCTCCAACAATCACAGATTTTGAATCCAATAGGAGATCGTCTTTAAGTAATTCAACGATGGCTTTGGGATAGATATGAGTATCGTCATTTAACCAAAGGAAATAATCAAATTCCTTAGTCTTGACAGCCACTTCCCATGCTTTGCGCATTCCACCGCTCCAAAAAAGGTTTCCGTCTCCAAAAATTACATTTACCTGAGAATACTTTTCTTTTACTTTCCTGCCGGTAAGATCCGTCGAAGCATCATCGACCAAAAAAACATCGATAGTGGTATTTGAAGGGAGTTCAGCCTGAAATAAATGATCCAAACAGGCAATTGTAATATCCACCCTGTTGAAACAGGTCAGGAGAACTGCAATTTGCTTTGAATATGGTTGGGCTTTGGACAAAATTTAAAATCTATTAGCTGATCTTCAGCTCTTTGTATGTGTCTGAATTTTTTAAAAACCAATCGTAGGTCAGTTTTATCCCTTGTTCCAGGTCAACCTTTGCTTTCCAACCGGCTTGCTCCATTTTGGAGACATCCATCAATTTGCGAGGAGTGCCGTCTGGTTTGGTAGAATCCCAAATGATTTCTCCCTCGTGACCCACAGTTTTCTGAATTAGTTCTGCCAAAGACTTTATGGTCAGGTCAACACCTGTACCAACATTATATAAATTGTCTTTGAATTGATTTTCGAGGGCAAAAACTACAGCGTCTGCTAAATCCTCAACGAAAAGAAATTCCCTCATTGGGGTTCCTGATCCCCAAAGTTCGACCGGTTTATTTCCGGCTAGTTTTGCCTCATGAAACTTCCGCATCATCGCAGGAAGGACATGGGAAGTATTTAGATCGAAATTATCGAAAGGCCCATACAAATTGGTTGGCATCAATGAAATGTAATCCTTTCCAAATTGCTTTCTGATTGCTTCACAGGCTTTCACTCCGGTGATTTTTGCGATGGCATACCATTCATTTGTTGGCTCCAAAGGAGATGTTAGTAAATACTCCTCTTTAAGTGGCTGTGGAGCAAGTTTGGGGTAAATGCAAGAAGATCCAAGGAAAATAAATTTCTGCACATCAGCTTTCAGTGAGGAGTCAATCAGGTTATTCTGAATCTGCATATTCTCCATCAAAAATTGATAAGGGTAATTGGAGTTGGCCATAATCCCTCCTACCCGGGCAGCTGCATCAATTACGATTTCAGGTTGTTCCGTTTGGAAAAAATCAGAAACTTCTTGTTGGTTCCTGAGATCAAGTTCAGAACTGGATCTTCCAATGAGATTGTTGTAGCCTTTGGCTTGCAATGCCCGCCAAATTGCGGATCCCACCATTCCACGGTGACCTGCGATGTATATTTTCATGATAAGTTTCGTAGGGTAGTTTTTAAGTTGCACAGAGTTTCACTGAGTTATATTCACCGAGTTGCACAGAGTTTTTTTTTATAGAACTACTCTTTTTATTCCGTCTTTCAGGCTTTTTGTATTAAAATTTAAAAGTAAACCAGTTTTCAAATTTGCCAGTCTCAAGTAAGTTAATATTTGTGCCAGATGAACATCTGTAAATTTTTCTACAGTTTTCAATTCAATTATGACTTTGTTATCTACTAATAAATCAATTTTATACCCACAATCCAACATTATTTCTTCATATACTAACGGGACTGCTTTTTCTGTCTCAACAGATAGTCCCTGTTTTAAAAGCTCATATTTCAGGCAAGCCTGATATGCTGATTCCAATAATCCCGGCCCAAGGGTACTATGCACTTTAAAAGCACATGTTAATATTTCATTAGTTAAAAAATCTGTTTCCATAAAGCCTTAATATGATCTGGAAAACTATTTATTGCAAACTCTGTGTTAATCTCCACCGCAGCGGGCAAGCTGTGTAACTAACTGCGAGCAAAACTCCGTGATACTCCGTGCCTCCTCTGTGATACTCTGTGTAACTAACTGCGAGCTTGCGAGCTCCTTGTACCTTACTCCACTAACCTGGGATTATCCTTCTCCAGCCTCTCAAAAATCTTCTTCACATCCTGAGCTTTTTCTTTCTTTAAAACCAGAATTGCATCAGGTGTCTGAACGAGAATTGTGTTTTCCAAACCTAAGAATTCTGTGTGGAGGTCTGTTCCAATTACCATGTTTCCAAATGAATCCATCGGGTGTCCCAACTTCTCGAGGTATTCGTAAATTGATTCAAAGGAACCCATATCAGACCAATTGAAAAAAGAAGGTACAACTTTAATCTTTTTGGTTTTCTCCATCACTGCATAATCAACAGAAATAGACGGGATTTTCATGGAGAGCTCAAAGTTCAGGTTTCCATTTTCAGCAGCCTCAAAAGCATTCTTTGAAGCATTGAAAACTTCCGGTTCGTATTTCTCTAATTCTTCAAGATAAATCCCGGCCTGGAAACAAAACATTCCTGAGTTCCAATAGAAATTTCCTTGCTTCAGAAATTGCTCGGCAGTTTGAAGATTTGGCTTCTCTCTGAATGACTTAACTTCCTCACCCACTGCTTCAATATACCCGAATCCGGTTTCCGGTTTAACAGGCTTCAAACCAAAAGTCACAATGAATCCGGCTTTGGCGAGTTCAATCGCGCGAACTAAGGTCTTTGAGTAATCTTCTCCTTCTTCGATTAAGTGATCCGAGGGAGTAACGAAAAGAATGTCTTCAGCATTTGCTGCAAAAGCCGCAAAAGCAATCGCTGCAGCGGTATTGCGAGGACAAGCTTCAATTATTTCCGTGAATTTTTTTACTCCCGCATTTTCAAGATCCTTTCTTGAGAGCAGGTAATTATCACAGTTGCCAACAACAGTTACCTGATCACAATAAGATTTATTCCTTAAAACTGTCTTTTCAAAAAGAGTTTGATTTTCAAAAATTGGCAGGTACTGCTTAGGTCTGTTCTTCCTTGACAAAGGCCATAATCTGGAGCCTACACCGCCTGAAAGAATTACGTTTATGATGGGCATGAAAAAAGGGGAAAAGGTGGAAGGAAAAAGGTGAAAGAGCTGAAAGGGTTAAGGTCGAAGGTGAAAGGGTAATCAAATAGTTTTTGAGATTGCGTTTATTAATCCTTTGAGCATGGACACTATTTCAAGTCCTTGTGTTTCGAGGTTTTTTAATTGAACTTCTGAAATCCAACTTCTTTTACTAAATACATTCAGCAATGAAATAGTCTCATAAAGAGAACCTCTGGCAATGTACAAAAACCTGATATATTCTTTTTTTGATTCTCTTCCTTTTCCTTCTGCAATGTTGGAGGGGATTGAAACACATGCAGCTTCTATTTGCTCTATCAATCTATAGTGCTTTGAATTGGAGTTTAAGCTTTCCACAATTTTCAGGATCTCATCAGCAAAATGAAGTGACTTTTGCCAAACCCTAAGATCCTTGAATCCAAAATCCTGATTTTCCATAAAAAGTTATATGATTATTCTCAATTTAACCCTTTCACCTCTATTTCAAACTTCAACTTCTACCACCATCCTTTCACCTATTCCCTCCCACCTTTCACCTCCAAACATAGCTTCGCCCCTTCAGTCCCATGAATCAAGATCAAACAAAGAATTTAATTGGTGGGAGTTTTCACTTATTCCAACACCACAAATCTCCTGATTGTCTATTTTAGACTTAGTTTTTGGCTTTTCAGTATTTTAAGCCAGGGAGTTGTTCCCTATTGATTTGGGCAATAAAAGCAGATTAAAATGCGAAATCCGCAATCTTTTGGGTTTTTGCTAGGCAAAGTTAACATGGAAAGCCTAGCTGACACTAATTATTTCTATTAATTTAAAATGAATTTTTCACACTAATAATAGTGCAGTTTAGATATAGAATCGTTCGCAAAAACAGGGAAATCGATTCAATCTTTAGGTGATTTTTTTGGTAGATTGTTGTGAATTTCATTTAAGTCATCTGTATTGTAAATGACCCAAATCTGGGTGTGTCCAAATTTTTCCAAAAAAATAGCTTGCTTTGAAGACTTATCCTCCCAATAATAAGAGTTCCCAATTTGAGTTTGGGGTTTACTTCCATAGCCCTCCATTTTTTCTAAAGTGTTTACAAACCCCTTACCATAATCATATTTTCTTTGAAAAACTGAGAATAAATTTCCATCCAGAAAAAATTCATACCTGCTGCATGGCATGTTAACAATTGTTTTTACGCTTCGGATGGCTTTTACCTTTTTTCCATTGGACTCATAGGTGGCAATTACGGTGGCAGCAAGTTCTTCTTTATCAATCAACTGGTCATCTTTAATTTCCTCAATTGAATGAGAGAGGTTTAAGGATGATTTTTTTGATTCTAAAATTTTAAAATTCAGATCTTTAAGCATTTCAATAGGATCAAAAAGAATTGGCTTTCCGGAGAATTTATAGTGGACTTTAATCCCCTCTATTGATCTGGTCTTCTCCTTGTAACCTGTAAAAAAATTGCTTAAATAATTAATAAGCTCCATTTAAAATAAATTAATAATGTTTGGGAAAAATGAATTGTAAAAATCTGAAGAATTAGATCAGAGGCTCAAAACTATGAATCAAATTTAAGGTATTAATTGGGTTTATGATGATCAGTATTTCAGTAACTCCCTGGTAAATTGAAATAATTGGGGATAAAATAAGCAGAATGGGAAATATTTGAATTTATATGAGCCAATTGCATGAAGACCCCGCCGCCGGGGCAGGCCAATAAATCAACAAACGTCCGGTTCTGTTCCTCTTTTGTTTAAATAATTTACTTCTTGGAATTGAGATATTTATAGAAGGTTTTTTTTTAAATTAATAAATTTAATGACTATTCGGTATGTTGCACATTAACAGTAGAAACTGAAAGAAATTGTCATTTAAATCCCCTTTGCCCCCTTTAAAAAAGTGGGAGTTGCCCAAAATTACCGTCAAACCCAATTTTAAATTGGAGACGTGCAAGATTACGGATACACATAATAAATTTTATATGTCATTGATAATCATTTTATTAAATCTCAATTTCCTGTTTCAAGTGAAATAAGTCAACGAGTTATTCCAGTTTTCTTTTAAAGATTTTTCTGTTTATGAGTGAATAATAACGATAGAAAAAATATTTCCAATAGGAATCCAGTTTAACCTGAGAGATATCTTGAGGTCGAATCCCAATAGCTCCAAATAGCATTTTAAAAGCTGTTATCCTATTTGGAGTAAGGAACCAATTATAGATCAAATATTTAAAGAATTGAAGAGCTGTAGGTGAAATATCCATTACATCAGCTTTGTTTTGTTGATAAGCATATTGGACTAAATATGCATTTGCCTTTCTATTATTCTGAAAAGGAAATCCTTTTCCGAAATAGGTTATTAGTAATTCATTTGTCTGGGCCAAAATTCCATTTAGGTTGAATTTATTAACCAAAATTTGAAATTTATTTTGATCAATTTGATGGAATGGATAATGATGAATATCAACTAACCATTTCAACCTGAACCAGGCATGCTTTGCTCCGTGAACCAAGAGATAAGTGAGTTCTAGCTCAGGAGACAAAACATTAACCTGCCTGTTTAAAACAGTCATTTTTTCTAAGTGATGAGGAAGAAATTTCTTGAGATCATCATTAAAAAAATTTAAGATTTGTTTGTCCAATTCCCAGTGAATTTCAACCAATATTCCAGTCTTTGGCTCAATGAGTCCAAAATCCATGGTGATATCCATCACCCAATCTCTCCTTGCCCGATCTTCCACCCAGTCCTCTCCTACAGGAATCCAGCCTTTTTCAATCAGCTTTTTTCGGAGCCTAATTACTCCGTCCCTATCCGGAACCAAAATATCAAGATCATGAGAAAACCTGAAAGTTGGGTCATTATAAAGTCTATTAGAAAGCACAAAACCCTTTAGGCAAATAAAAAATATTCCCGTTTCAGCCAACTGATCAAGAACAATTTGTATCTGATTAGCCTTTGAAAGAGACTCTAACTTTTCTTCCAGAAGATCCTTCCTGTCTACTTCTCCCCATTTTAACCTGTCAATCTGGGCAAGTGAAAGTCGATGTCTTTGGACAAGTTCAGAAACGGTGAATTTTTGCAAAGGGCTTGGAGATTGACATTGCAAGTTAATTCAAATAATGATTGTTAATGAAAGTAGATAGGGACTTCTATCAAGCGTTTAGCCTTAATCCATGCCAAATCTTCCTCATCAGCCAATATTCTTTACCATAATTAGTAAAGATCTCTTCACCTTCTTTTATTTCCTTTATTGCTTTGACTTTCAAAATATCAAATTCTAGATCAATTGAAAACTTAGCATTTGATTCTTCGGAATGATTATAAATTGAGGCAAAACCAAGTCCAACAAATTGCTTTTTTCCATGAGCTTCACATTCTTTACAATGGCATTTAGAAAGTGAGAATACATGATCATTTAATACTTTATCAAATTGATAACCAGCTCTTAAAGCCAACCTGATCAATCTTGCCTCTTCTATCTGTTCCCCTAGGTGAATTGTTTCCTTAGCAAATACGCCGTAGCCATGTACTGGCGATTTTCTAACCTGAATCTTAGGAGATGGCCCTGCGATTACATCCATAAAATTAGAAGGATGATTAACACAGAATTTAGGTTCTTCAAATGCAAGAAAAGTTGGTTCTTTGTTCAAAAAAGAGATTTTTTGATTTTCCAATTCAGGATACTCCTCTTTTAATTTGTTTAGCTTTTCTAGTAATCCTGGATTCATAATCATTTGTAAATTTTGTTCACTTCGAATCAATATTAATTTTCAAAATACTTAAAGACCCAATATTTTCTGGAAATTTATTTTGACAAAATCAAGAACTTTAAGATAAAACTACTGTTAAATAACTAAGAATCTTTTATTTTTCAATTAATGGCTTAAACTAAAAAAAAGCTCTTGAATCAGAAGAGGAATTTTTAGTTTCTTACTGACCAAAAGCTTTATAGAATATTTTGTTAATTGAACTGGACTAATTTAACTAAAAAGAGAAACTAGTATTGAAGTATTTAAATACAGATTTTAACAAAATTAGAGTAGAATTTAACTTGACAATAATTTCAAATCCAAAAATTTTAACTTCTCAGATCAGTGTTTTTTCCAGTATTCTCTTTCCCTACAGTTGTACCTGATAAAATTTCAATTTTTTGTATTTCAGGCTTTTTCCAAGTTTTCATAATTTTTTATTGGTTTAGAATGGTTTTAGGGCATTGGACCTCCAATACCCGATTTCAAATAGCAAGCTAGGAATTCTGAGCAAGAAGAAAAAATGAAAAATTCTTAAATATTCTAAGAATATTAAAATCCAGAGATTTCATTCTAAAAGTATTTTAAAAACTGGGATAAATCTTGAGGATAAGTCTTAATTCGATTTTTTTTGTTTTATAATTTTTTCCATGAAGGCTCTCCTCGAAAAGGAAAAATATTAATTAACACTCTAACATTCAAATACATATTAACTAACAATTCTCTTATTCTTATTTTCATTTTTGCTTGGATCATCTCCCCCATTAATCAAAAGCACGGTAACTTTTGGTTTTTCCCATTTCTTCATAAATTTTAATTAGTTGGTTTAGTATACTTTATATTGATTTTCAAACTAAAAAAAATCATTGGGTCAAAAGTATACTTAATAACTCATTTAATTGATTCTATAATCATTAAAATATAAAATTGAAATAATTCTAGTTTAAAACTCTTTCTGATCAGAATTGTTCAAAAATTATTACTGGTTTTTAGAATCAATTTTAAAGGTTTTTTTTCCTGATGGTTGGGAGGATTAAGAGAAACTATTGAAAAAAAATCCTATAGAATGGCTTCATTTCAAAAAACCAGGATAGTAAAATCGATTAATTGAATTTGTAATTCCTCAAAAAATTAAGATTTTGAATATTCTATCTATTCAGTTTCACTCATTTGCCTTCCTATCTGTATTTAAAAAATGGAATTCTGCAATCTTGGAAAATTCACTTTTCTAATTTGGAACCTACCGCTTACCGGCTAAAAGAAAAAATAATTAGCTGATATTCTGTAATATCACAAACGCCGGAAATGAACCTATCCCCAACCATAACCCAAGAATGTCCTTCCGATCCATTTGATTTTTTAATTCCTACCTGATATTTGAATGGGATTTTTTTTTCATTTAGCAAATAAATTGCCTGCCAAGACTGATGCCGGCAGAGATTAGGCCAAGGGATGTATTTCGCAGCCAACCCAATAGTAAAAGCAATGTCATTAGCTTCTTCAAACTGCTGCTTGGTAATCTCATTTTCCGAGAATTCTTGTATTATCTTTTCAGAAAATGCCTTAGATGAACCTGTGTAAAATAATATCTCCCTATAAATTGAAAGCCCGATAACTTTGAAAAAGAGGATTTTCCGCTGTCGGGAAATCCTCCAAAAGCTTTTCAGCTTAGATCCTAATTTTTTCATGAATTAAGCCTTTCTCCTTCAGCACTTCCACACTTTCCATCAAGTCTTCTTCACATTCCTTTTCGGAAACGGAATATTCCTTCATAAGAAGATTCTTGATTTCCTGAAGTCCCATGTCCTCTCTCAAATACTTAAAGATGGTGCAAAAAGTAGAATTCAGATTCAGGTATTCATTTGACTCTACATCAAACAAAACTCCTTCGTCATCAATTTCAGTAAAGAGAAACCTGTTTTCATTTACCCTAAAATATTTATTTTCCATAATTTCATTTTACTTCCTCCCCCAATTTTGGTAGGAGAACCATATGCTCTTGCTTTGGTTCAAAGTTGCAAAGGAATTTATTCAAATGCATTTTTTATTATAAAATTTACATTTTTTAAGGCTTATATTCCTTATTGACTGTTGATCGGAAGTATTGGAAAGTGCGATTTGTGATAGGCATCCCGAGTAAAGCAAAGCAATCTTATTTAGGGATTAGGAGATTAGGGATTGGGGACGTCATTGCGAGCCTGTCTGCCGATAAGGTAGAGAGTCTAAAAGCCGACAGCCCGTCCCGATCTTCCGGGAAAGCAATCTTATTTAGTGATTAGAAGATTAGGGATTGGGGAGATTAAGGAAACGTCATTGCGAGTGAAGGAACGAAACAGCATGTCCGCAGTGGCGGAAAGCAATCTCATTTCGTGGAAAGGAGACTGAGGAAAAGGAGTAAAAAGAATAAGAGATTGGAGAAAAAGAGATTAGGAGATATGGGTAACTTCATTCAAATCGAACAAGTGGCAACTCCCCCTTCGTATCCCTTATAGATCTGGAATTAAATCATCTAAAAAGGGGGCAAGGGGGATTTTGTTTCTAAAAAACTTGAAATCTATTCCCTTGAATTTATCACCTGATCTATAATTGCCTCGGCGAAGGAATCAAAACTGGGCTGATCTGCAGGTCGGATTGCTTTCCAAAAAGTTACTTTTTGAGCTATTGATGTAAGACTTCTAAATTGGGTTGCCTGCTTTTTCATTCCATCTATCCAATATCCGCGATACACATTATTCCCCAGATATTCAAGACCTTGCATCGCTTTCAACTTTTCAATTTGAACTTCACTGCCGGTTTCCTCAAGAAAAACTATCCCTTTCACAAGCTTGGGTTCGTCGTCAAAGTGCTCATGAAAAAAGATACCGTATTTATCAATTTCAGCATGAATTTGAGAAGCTTGATCGTCTGAATAAACAGTTTGGTTTTCCAGAGTTTTCTTCCACGCACGGATCATGGGATAGGAAGGTACAGCCATGCATTTACCTTCTTTGACAAAGATTAATGCTGTATCATCAGTAAAAATATCATAGCCTTTCTCTTTCAATTTCAATGCAGTAGTTGATTTTCCGGTCTGAGAAGGTGCTGCAAACAACCATACTCCCCCATATTTATCCAAAACTCCTGATACATGAAAGGGAATCAGGTCCTTTTGAAATAACAGCGCTCCAATTGAATTGGAATAGAAATAAAGAAGAATACTTCCCCAATCTTCACAAAGAGGTTCGATCCAAACTTCTCTTCCATCTCTTACAAAATACCTCGCAACTTCTTCCACCTGATAGAAAAACTCGGTCTCATTGTATTTGCAAAAATCCTCCGATTCATTTCTTGGATTTAGAAACTCAGGGAGTTTAGAAGTTAGTTTTACTTCAAAGTCAATAGGCGTATTTTCATAACCTGCCGAAAATGCCGGTAATTCCACATCGGAGATGCAGGTTAATCCAAAAACTTTGTAGTAAAAATTCATCTTTATTTATTTAATCCAAGGTTGATTTTGGATTTTTTGATTTGAAACTTAGGTTTGATTTGATCTATATTTTCTTAGACGAATGAACCTACTCAATCTTGGAGGCGGAAGCTTCTTCCCGCTACAGGAGGAAAAGTCAAATTTCCTTTTACTGAAATTCCAGAGATTTTATCGATCGTCAGATATATGGATATACATATTTTAAGCCAAGATCATAAACTCTTATCCATGCCTGGAAATGAAGAACTTTAATAAATCAGGATGCTCAAATAAAACTCTGTCGCTGATACAAGTTCCGGAAAATACCATCTTGTTTCACCAGTTCCCCAAACTTACCTTCCTGCTTGATTCTTCCTTCATCCAAAACATAGATATAATCCGCGTCTTTCAAATTGTATAATCTATGGGTGATCAAAATGGTAACCCGATCGGCTGATTCTTTCTTCAGTTGGTCAAAGACCAAGGTCTCCGAAATTGCATCGAGGGAACTTGTGGGTTCATCCAACACAACAATTTTCGGGTTGCGATAAAATGCCCTGGCAATGGACAATTTCTGCCATTGTCCCCCGCTAAGTCCTTTTCCGTCCAAAAAGATCCTTCCCATTTTGGATTTCCATCCTTCCTTAAATTTGGATACAAACTCTGCAGATTGAGATTTATTCAAGGCTTCCTGAAGGCTCTGCTCATGACCTTCCTGATCTTCCTTGCCCAGGCTTATAATATCCTCGATCGAAAGAAAATATTTTTGAAAATCCTGAAACAGAAATAGGCTGTTCTCCCGAAAACTCTGGGGGTTAATATTCTCCAATGTCTGATTTCCCAGTTTGATACTACCTGAAGAAGGGGAATAAAGGCCGGCAAGCAGTTTGACAAGAGTTGATTTTCCTGATCCATTTGCGCCAACCAGCCCTACTATCTTCCCAACACCAAAATCCATTGAAATATCCTTGAGTGTCTCTTTTGCCATTCCCGGATATGAAAACCTTAGATTTCTAAGACTTATTCCAAAATCTTTTTTTGGAAATTCGGGTTGATTCTTTTTATCTGAAGACTTTTCTGCAATATCCAGAAACAGGAATATATCATTCAGGAAAATGCGCTGCTGAACCAACTGAACAAGTGAGTTCAGAAAATTCTTCAGATTGGACTGCATTCGCTGAATTCCTTGAATATATACAATCAGCATACTGATAGCCAAACTGCCCATAAAAGCATGACGAGCAACTCCAATCAGGATATAAAACAAGACACTCACCTCAACTGCTTCTGCAATTAATGTATAACCCAAAAGCTTTTTTTGAAGGCTCTTTTTTTGCTCGTAGATAAGAGAGCGAAGACTTCGAAAACGCCTAAGGAGAGATTCCCCAAAATTCAGCGTCCTGATTTCATGGGCATAGGATTCTCCTGTGAGGATATAATGGTAATAATCGGCCTCTCGCTCCAGGGGAACAGTTTTCGTCTCCAATCTATGTAAGGCAAAACCGCTATACCATTTGACCACAGCGAGGGGGATTGCTATCAATAAAATAATCCAAGCATAAAGGCTGACCAGGGAAAAAAAGTAAATCAACAATAACGCTAAGGAAAGCAAATTGCTGAATGTGGTCTGCAATTGCTGAAAAAGCATTGGCATTTTATAGATAGACTGCCTTTGTGCCAAATGAAGGCTATCGTAATATTTTGGATCTTCGAAAAAGGGATAAGGAATGTCGATCGATTTTTGAATTATCAATCCATTAATAGAGTCAATTAACTTTTCCTGGTATATCTCAGTGAAATATCCGGAAGCTTGCCCCAAAAAAACCTGAGCAATTTGTAGCCCTGCCAGAATAATCAGCCAGTAAAAGATGTCATCAAAGGAATTTGATTTTTCAATAATGGAATCAAATAGATTTTTAGTGACTACAAGGGTCAGAACAGGAACAACTGACTGAAGGATATGGAGGACAACCTGAATTGAAAACAACTGGGGTGAAACTTTCCATAAAAGCCCGATGGCTCTTTTATATACTTTAAAAGAATTTTGAAAAAATACCCTGTCAATCTTCATTTCCAAGGGGCCAATTCAAACCAATTATGTAATCAACTTCTTTACGGAAGTTAAGTCGTTGAATCCTGCTCATTTTCGATTCATCTGCTTTTTTAAGAAACTCCTCTTCTGAAATAAGTAGTCCTGTATGATTCAAAACTTCATAATCCTTTAATTCTTCCTGCTTTCGTTTTTCTAAATAATCGTAGAATGCCAAGGTGTAAGCTCCGTTATTTTTTTTTTGCAATCGAACCTTATCCGGAAGTATCCCTTTACAAACATTCCTAAAAACTGCCCGGTTGTAAGGTTTGGGTTTAAATAAGTGAATCGGAAGGCTATAAACAATCTCCAATAATCGGATATCCGCCAAAGGATAAACCGTCTCCATATTGTACTGATTGGCGTAAGAAACTTCCGACTCAAGACGAAGAGTTGTATCCGGGGAGCAAATATTAAATTTCAATAATTCTTTATACGAAGTTTTAAATTTGAAAGTCTCATCTAACAAAGTTTGATTAAAGTCAGCCGAAGGTGAAAGTAGATTTCTTTTCTCAAGTATCGTGGAATAATCAAGTATGGTAGAACCAATTTTCTTTGCTTTGAAATACTCTTGTATCCTGATTATTCCTCCTCGTCTGAAATCCACTAAATATTGAAATAGCCCGAAAATGTCTCTTTCGTAGATATACTCATAAAAATATCTAGTTCCATAATCCGAAATCCCTTCATCCCCCGGAAAACCGCTAAAAATTACTTCTATTCCTTGGTCTTCCGCTGCCATTTTAAATAAGGAATCCTGCCAAATAGCATCGTCAGGGCCTAAGCCTCCCATCACTTCATTTCGCTTTTGAAATTCTTCAAATGCATCTTTGAAGTGAAAACGCTTGACCTGATGATGATTTTCTTTGATCAGATCTGCATACCGGATAATTTCCTCTTGCGTATCCTTTTCATCAATTCCTGTTTCGGAAAAGCCTTTGGTAAAATCATCCAGGACAAACGAATAAGTATGTAAATCTTCTTTGTTGATAAGCCTGGAAAGCAGAACTGCAATCGCAGAAGAGTCCATTCCCCCACTTAGTTGGCAACCAATTGTATTTTTGCCGCGAAGCCTGCATGAAATTGCCGCAGTCAATGTTTCTCTCAATAGATTAAAATAGTCTTCATCTTTCTTGCAAAAACTAAGATCTATTTTTTTTAAGTCCCAATACTGAGTTTCTTTAATTGGTTTTCCGGAAGAAAAATTAAGATAATGAGCAGGTTTAAGTCTGTGAATATCCTTGAAAAAAGTCATTTCCACCTCTTGAGAAAAGTTTTTCAATTCTTTTGCAATAAATATCTCATTTAAAGGAAGTATTTCGGAAAGCGCCTTTTTTATCAAGGTGATATTCGTAGAAAAGAAAAATAAATCCTTGTTCGTCAGGTAAAAAAGAGGGCGAACTCCCAGATGATCTTTTGAGAGAAATAAAGATTCATTTGCATGATCCCAAATCACAAAACTGAAATCTCCAATGAAATACGTAACACACTCAGCACCCCATTTTTTGAATGCATGAAGAATCAGTTCTGGTTCTTCAGAACTTTGTCCCAAACCTAATTCGGTTTGAAGCAGATCCAAATTATCCAATCGGCACCAACCGGCAAAAGTCAAATCCGGAAATTCGTCTAGTGTTAGCGGTGGAAAATCAGGATGCATTCCGGTAAGAAAAATCTTGTCAGAATCGAGTTTTTTGAAACCAGCGATTTCCGGGTAATCACCCAGAAAAAGTTCTTTGGAATTGGATATGTATCCATTACCCAGATTGATAATCCCAAAGAATCCTTTCATGTGATTAAAATTTGATTTTTAAAGGCCACATGGAATCTCGCAAGGCTTATAATCATTCCAGTGTGTGACTTTTTAGTCATGCTCGATTTCATCTGTTTATAATTTGATTTTTTATTGTCAGATGGAATACCCATCAAATTATCCCCATGTGAATGAAACATTTTCTCATGGGTATTTCATGTGATTTTTTTGTTGGAGTTATTGGGTTACTGAGTTATTGGGTAATTGAGAAATAGGGTAATTGAGTTACTGAGTAATTAGGTTATTGTTTTTAGATATAAGAGTCCTAGCTTTTCAGCTTAAGCGCTCTTTTCCACCAAGGCAATGGCGCTTCTTCATGGTAGCCATAGGAATTATTTCCATAACCATAGCCGTAACCATACCCATATCCGTAACCATAGCCTTTGTCGATGTGAACATCATTTAGAATTCCATACATTTTGGATACTCCACCCTTTGCCACCAGGTTATTTAAAATCTGGGTATTTGCTTTTTCTGAAAAGCCCTGACGAAAAACAAAGAAATTGATGTCAGAGAAAGCAAAAAGTTCTTTTGCCTCGGAAACCAAACCTACAGGCGGGCAATCGAAAATCACCACATCATAGGCTTGTTTGATCTCGGTTACGATCTTCCCAAATTTTTCCTGCAAAAGCAATTCTGCCGGGTTTGGAGGAATAGGTCCGGACAAAATCACATCCAAATGATCGTATCCGGATGGTTTCACAACATCCTGCCAAGGAGTTTCACTGCTGAGACAGGTGCTCATTCCTTTATCGTTTGACAAATTGAAATCTTCTGCAATCCTTGGTTTTCGCAAGTCTAATCCTATCAGAATTGTCTTTTTACCCATTAAAGCAAAGACAGAAGCCATATTCATGGAAACAAAGGTTTTCCCTTCTCCTGAAATCGATGAAGTAAATAAGATTGCAAGATTATTTTGCTTAGGACTGAGGTAAGATAAATCTGCCCGAAGGGATCGAAAGGACTCTGTTACTGTTGACCTTGGGTTATTAAAAACCGGTAGAGCATCACCCGCTGAATTTCTTCCAATCATACCAATCAATGGGACCTTCATCTGATTTTCCAGTTCTTTCGGGTCTTCAATTTTATTATTCAGGTAATCCTTGATTGTAATAAAACCGATTGGAATAATCAATCCGAGAATCAATCCTATCAGCCAATTTTGAGATCTTTTTGGCTCAACCTGCCCTCCTGCTTTGGCATAATCCAAAACACTGTTTTTCGGAAGGTTGGAGGCTAAAGTGATTTCTGCCTCAGCTTTCTTTTGAAGCAGGTAAATGTAAATATTCTCATTGATCGTAAACTGTCGCTCTATCCCAATCAGATTTCTCTCGGTTTCGGGGAGGGTACTGATTTGATTTTCAATCGTCCTGATTCTTCCACTGAGGTCAGAAAGTGTGCTTTGGGTATTTGTAATTGCAGAGCTAATATTCTCCTGCAAAGCCTTGGAAGCGCTTTCAAGTCTGATATTTACATCTTTCACTCTTGGAGTTTGATCCGAAAAATTTGCTCCCAGTCTGCTTTTTTCAGCCTGAAGTTCTGATAGGTTCTGAACGAGCGCATTCAACAAGGGATCGGTCACTCCAATCATAGAAGGAGAAACCAATTCATCCAATTGATTACTATTCAAGTACGATTGAAGCGTTCTGTAATATTTAAGGTTTAATTCAATCTCACTTTTTTGAGATTCCAATTCCTGTAGCCTTTCAAAAATCGCTGAACCTTCTTCAGAAAGGTTAAAAATCCGGTTGTCTGATCTGTATTCCTGAAGTTTATTCTCTGAAAACTGGAGAGAATCTGTAATTCCTGTCAATTGCTGGGAAATAAACCGAATCGTGTTTTCAGTAGCTCTGTTTTTATCATTCAGTTCTCTTTGAAGATAGGTTTTCATCAATTGATTGATGTAATCCTCTCCCAATTTTGGAATTGGCGTCTGAACACTTAAGGTTAAAATGGATGAATATTGATCCAATGGAGCAACATTCAGTTGACCTTTCATTCCCAATGCAATGCTTGGGTTATCCTGAAACCTAAAAAAAATCACGTTTCCGGGAATAGCTGAAATTTGATTGACGATAAATTGATAAGCATCCAATTCTACCGGCTTTCCAAAACTATAAACAGACCTCAACAATTTCACCTGTTCCAAATCTCTTTTGTTGGATGGATCTTTTGGATCAAAAACGCTGAATCCTTCTTCTTCAATTTTCAATTCAAAATTCTCCGAATCGATTACTTCCAATCTGAATAGTCCGCCCACAATATAAGGTTTAGACCAATCTGAACTGACCAGGATTGGAGTTTTGCCATAAATCTGGGTAGTTTTTATATTTCCTTCTATAAAATAGGAAACATTCAAATTCATCTCCTTGACAGTTTCCTCTGCGATAGAATAGGATTTCAAAATCCCGATTTCATTATCAATATTACTGTTTTGCTGACCAAAGCCGGCGGCCTCAAACAAATCTGCTCCTAAAGTTGGCTGGTCATCTTTTACTAAAACAGTAGCAGCGACACTGTAAACAGGAGTGGCATATTTATTAACTACAAAGGCTCCAAACAATCCTATTAAAACGCAGCCTGCAATCCAGGGCCAATATTGAAGGTAATTAAAGACCAAAACCTTCAGGTCGATTTCGTCCTCCTTCTTTACTAAAAATGGATTTTGCTGGGGATTGGTATTGGTGGGAGAATTCGGGTACATCTGAAAAACTTAATTATTTGTAAATAAATTGATCACAAGCAATACTGTTGTGATAGTGGTGGCGAAGAGAAGGATAGATTGAGCAGCGTTTTCGCCTGCTCCTATTTCACGAACCTTCATTGGCTCCGCATAAAGTTGATCGTTAGGCTGGATAAAATAAAAGGGGGAATTAATCACCTGTCTGTCAATCAAATTGATTCTGTGAATCCGAGTGCCTTCCGGATATTGACGGATTAATAAAATCTCATCCCTTTTGGCAATTGTCGAGAGATCACCGGCATTTGCAATTGCTTCAAAAATGGTCATTCTGTCCTGAAGCACTACAAATTTCCCAGGTCTTCTAAATTCTCCCAAAGCAGCATATCGGATTCCTCCCAATTTCACTGTGACATATAAATCCGAAGTCACATAGACTTTGAGTTTCTCTTCAATTTCCAATCGGGCTTCTTCTATAGTTTTGTCTTTCACACTGACCAACCCGACTATTGGAATACGGACATTTCCCAATTTATCGACTGTATATCCGGACATATAATAGATATCTCCCCCACTTTGGCCAGCCATACTTCCCATTTGATTGTTTCCAGATGCTCCCTGAGCATTGAACCCATTCTTAATCATATCTTCAGCGGTTTGAACATTGACCTCAATGATATCATTGTACTGTAAGCGATAATCGGGAATATCATACGAGATCAATTCTCCATCAGCTATTACCTTATTATCTTCCAGATTTTGCAAATAGATGATCTTCTCATTGGAAACGCAGCTTGCCAATACTAAAAAACTTAAAAGAAGAATTATCCCACTTTGACCTTTTCGCATAAATATAATATTTCAACCCTCTTACTCAAAAACTGCGCAAACTTAGTCAAAATCCCCAAAAAAGAGTTGAATTTTTGCCGAATGGTTAAAAAAATGGCCCAAAAAACCAATTCCCTGAAGTCCGATTTTTACTTCTGATTCACTACTTTTCGACAAAAAACATATCTCCAAAATCAGAATTTAGATCTTAAGTTTTTTTTGGCTTTACAAAAAAACAAACAAGAAAAAATCAAATTTTCTTTCCTTTTAATAAATAGGTCAATACAAATCCCACGATAAAAATCGTGAGCGTTCCCATTACGATGGTCATATTTGTATGAAGTGGATTTTGGAATTTTGTCCACTCTCCTTCTGCCAACAAAACCGAGGAAAGGCTCATCCAGCCAATTACCAAGATTCCGATTAAAACTCCTATCCCCGCTTCCCTGCTGCTAGTTTTATGAGAAATAAACCCAAGTAAAAACAACCCTAAAATCCCCCCGCTGAAAATCGAAGAAAGCGCCCACCAGGCTTCAAGTGCACTTGTCACTCCGCTAAATGCCAGTCCGACCAGAATACTCAACCCTCCCATCACGAAAGATGAAATGAAAAGAACCCTCATGGATAGCTTTTCCGAAGGGTTTGGATGAATGTATTTTTTGAAATGATCTGAAAGAAACACCGTAGCGGAACTGTTGATACTTGTGGAGACAGTGCTCATTCCTGCTGCGAAAATGGAGGCTATCAACAAACCCGTCACTCCTTTTGGAAGACCAGAGACGATAAAATAGGGGAATACTTTATCTGCATTTCCCGCGGCCTTCAGATGGTCAGGGAGGAGTTCGGGCATCGCCTGATAATAAGAAAACAGGGCTGTCCCGATCAGAAAAAAAACAAAGGAAACCGGCACGTACAACAAGCTCCCCAGCCAGGTTGATTTGATAGCATCTTTTTCAGTCTTGGCACTGATGTACCGCTGCACATAACTTTGATCAATACCAAAGTTCTGAAGATTGATGAACAAGCCGTAAATCAGGATCATCCAAAAGGTAGATTGGGTAAAATCGAGGCGAAAACTCCCCAAACTGAATTTATTCGAATCAGCTGCAAGTGTGAATACTTCTCCCGGTCCATTTGGCATCGAGAAAAGAATCACCCCGAGGCAAACCAATGCACCAAAAATCAAGAGAATTCCCTGAATCGCATCGGTCCAAATGACAGCCTCAATCCCGCCAAGCATAGAATAAATGATCACGCTTATACCCGTGACGACAATGATCAATGGAATGCTCCATCCAAACAAAGCATTCATGGGCAAAGCAAGCAGGTACATGATTGCGCCCATTCTGGCAAGTTGGGTGAGCAAATAGCAAACCGAAGCGTAGATTCTTGCCCATGCTCCAAATCTTGTTTCGAGGTAATAATAGGCAGATTCTGACTTCAGGTTTCTATATAATGGGACAAAATATTTTACCGCTATCAGGGCCGCCAAAGGAATCGAAAGACTAAATACAAACCCATTCCAATTGGTTGCATAGGCATTTCCAGGCAAGGCCAAAAAACTGATGCTGCTAACAAATGTGGCAAAAATAGACATTCCAATTGCCCATGAAGGAAGTCTTCCTCCTCCAGTAGTGTACTCCAGCGCAGTCCTTTTTCTGAAAGAAAATGAAACCCCAAATGCTACGATTGCAAGCATGTAAACTAGAAAAACTGCTAAATCGATTATTGGGAGGGACATTGGATTGGTGGGGGATTAGGAGATTAAGGGATTTGAGAGTAGAGATTCGGGATTAGGAGTTTGGATACGTCATTGCGAGGAGGCTAAAAGCCGACGAAGCAATCTGTTTCAGGGATTAGGAGATTGAAGAATAGAGATTAAGAGATTAGGAACGTCATTGCGAGTGGAGGAATGAAGCAGCCCGTCCGCCGTGGCGGAAAGCAATCTTATTTTTGGGATTAGGGATTAGGAGGTTGGAGAATAGAGATTAAGAGATTATAGATTAAGAGATTAGGAACGTCATTGCGAGTGGAGGAATGAAGCGAAGCAATCTGTTTTAGGGATTAGAGATTAGGAGATTAGGGCTTGGAAAACGTCACCTCGACAAAGGAGAGGTCTAATTGTTTGGAAAAGAGATTTAGAGGTTAAAGGTTATTAAGTAACTGAGACGACTAGAGCTTGGACCTGATTAAATTTTTTTCGGAATTCGATCATCTCGGTCTCCGAAAATCCATAAAGCGGCGAAGCCAAATATCCCTTACTCAAGCCGAGAAAAGCACAAGTAGCTTTAACCCCTCTCAGGTAACTTGATTTGCAATTTCCATATCCGTAAAGTTTGGAACTGACCTCCATCACTACTTTCTGATACAGTTGGATTTTCTCAAAATCTCTATCCTCAGCAGCTTGAAAAAGCCTGACATATAAGGATGGAAAAAGATTTGCACCCCCGGCTACTGCTCCATGTCCTCCCATCAGCATCGTGTCTGCCAACATTTCCTCAGGTCCAACTGTTAAAGTGAAATCAGGTTGGGAAGCCAGCGAGTTAAGCAATGTCTGAAAGTAAACACCGTTTCCTGAGCTGTCTTTTAATCCGATTATATTCGGATGTTTGGCAAGTTCAAGAACTGTTTCCGGCTCAATAGCAATTTTGGTATGAGAAGGCATATTGTATAAAAACAGTGGCAAAGGCACTTCATCTGCCAATTGCCGGAAATACTTACACAATTCTTCCTGTCCAAGATTCATGTAAAAAGGCGGTGCTGCCACAACCGCATCAGCCCCATAGCTTTTTGCGAGATTCGCCAGATTCAAACTTTCCTGAAAGGCACAATCAGTAATCCCCACCAATACCGGAATTTTTCCTGAGACAATCTTACAAGTTTCCTGGATGAGTTGATTTTTTACCGCATAACTCAAGCTTGAACATTCCCCCGTTGTACCCAAAATAAAAACCCCATGAACTCCACCATCGATAACATGGTCAAGCATTCTTTCCAAACTTTTCAAATCAAGCGAACTGTCTGAGTTGAGTGGTGTAATTAAAGGAGGGATAATGCCACGGAGAGGAGTTGGAAGTTTCATTTGGTGGTAGGTTATTGGTTATCGGGAGATTAAGGGATTAAGGAATTGGTACGTCATTGCAAGTGAAGGAACGAAGCGAAGCAATCTGTTGGAGGGATTATAGATTAGGAGATTAGAGATTAAGAGAATCGAGATTAAGGGATTAGGGATTTGGTACGTCATTGCGAGTGAAGGAACGGAGCGAAGCAATCTGTTGGAGGGATTGGAGAATAGAATAAGAGAATAGAGATTAAGGGATTAGGAGATTGGGGATTAGGAAATAAGGGATTAGAGTTTAAGAGATTAGAGTTTAAGTGATTTGAATCCATTAAACTTTAAACTAATAATCTTTAAACGCTTCTTTTTAAGCTAATTCTGTCATAAAGTAAGCGCCACATATTTCACTTTTTCCCTGTTGTAAGTATAAGAGATGTGAACAGTACCGTCTTTTGCCTGAATGATGGCAGGGTAACTGAATTCGCCTTTGGGCTGATCTTCCAAAATTTCCAATTCTTCCCAGTTGACTCCATCTGAAGAACCCATCAAGGACAATTTATTCCTTCCTTTTTTGAGCGGATTGCAAACCAACAAATGGTAGCCGTTTTGAAGAGTCACCCCATCGATTCCGGAATTATTATTAACCAAATTACTTGCTTCAAGCGCTGTCCAAGTTTTGCCCTGATCAGAAGACCAGGTGGAAGCGATTACCCCTTCTTTCGTCCTGCAGAGCATTTGCAATTTCCCATTTGGGTGAAAAAAAACTGTCGGCTGAATCGCATTGAATTCCTTGTTATCAATTTCTGCCTTCCTCCAATTCTTAAGATTCTGATCAGAGGTCTCCACATAAAGAGTCCACTTCTCTTTTGTTTCAATGCTTGTAGGATAAAGAATCGTCCCATCCGCCAATGTCACAGGCTTATTTTTGATCGGACCCAGCAAGTTGTCCGGAATTTTAATTTCCTCAGACCAGGTTTTCCCTTCGTCGGTTGATGTTTTATAAACTCCCCACCACTCTTGCGGACTTGGTCCAACTTTGTAATACAGAACCAAAACTCCGTCATCCTTTTTAAACAAAACCGGATTCCAAGTTGGATATCGAAGTTTTTCATTTTCCACTCCATCTGCTACCATCACCGGAACAGACCAGTCGCCCCCTTTCAGAAGAGAATTGTAGATACTTACATCAGGATGTCTTTCATGCGTTCCGCCAAACCAGGAAGCCATAATTCCATCTTTGGTTTCCACAAGGGTTGATGCATGACAGGAAGGAAAAGGGGCTGTTTCATAGATAAATCCGGAATTCAAAATCGTCACTTTGGGAGGATTTGAAAGGGCTTCGGGCTGCAAAAAACCCAAAAGGAGGAATAGTCTTGAAAGAAAAATGGTCAGCATAACAGCTTATTTTAATTCGTAAGGGTAAATTTTGACAGGAAATAGATTCAGTTTGCTCCTACATTCTCAACCTATATTACAAAAAAGTGGAATTTATTTGAATCAGTGACCTGTGCTTACCTGAAGAGGAGATTTTATTTAAGTTGGAGGAAAGAAGTTGGAATCAAATTGAAGGCTAATCTGATAATCACACTTCCTCCTTTATAAATGTTTGTTATAGTTGTTGTTTATCTCGGAGGTGGGTTTTCCGATTTTTGTACTTTAATTCAACCTTTAGAATTTTCATCCGTCACGATCAGACTATGTCATTAACTTCATCCGCTTTCATTTATTTATCCCTCCTGGCTTCCCTGATTTTTGGCACCAAAACTATTTTTGAAAAGGAATCACCTTTAAAAGCTGATGGCCCCGTCGAAGTAGAAATGGTCACCAATTACGGAACCATCATCCTCCGATTGGCAGACGAAACTCCCCTCCACCGGGATAATTTTATCAAACTGGTAGAATCTGGAACTTACGACAGTCTCTTGTTCCATCGGATCATCAAAGAATTCATGATCCAGGGCGGGGATATCAAAAGCAAATATGCGGACTCGGTTTCCGCACTTGGCAGCGCGGACCTTCCTTACCAGATTCCTGCGGAAATCGTACCGAATCTATTTCATAAAAAAGGAGCTTTGGCAGCTGCCCGAACCAACAATCCTCAGCGGGAGTCTAGCAGTACACAGTTTTATATTGTGCAGGGCAAAGTTCAAAATGACAGCCTTTTGGCTCACAATGAAGGTCGGATCAATAAAATGCTGGCAAGACATTATGGAATCAATGACCCGGCAAATAAACCTCTGGCAGATTCGATTCAGGTTGCTCTGACTGCAAAAGACACCGCAACAGTCCAAATCCTGAATAAGCGGATGAATCTGATTCTGGATAATTACACCCAATATGAAAAGTATAGCATCCCGGAGGAAAACAGGGCTATCTATAAAACCATCGGAGGCACTCCGCATCTGGATCAGAATTACACGGTTTTTGGAGAGGTGATTCAGGGTTTGGAAGTGGTGGATTCCATTGCAGCAGTGGAGACAGGCCCGAGAGATCGACCTATCACGGAAGTCAGGATTCTGAGTATGAGGGTCCTTCCAAAGAAATAAAGGAACATTTTCGATTGCTATTATAATCCGGATTCAATTGATACAGGTAAATGAAAACGAGTTTTAGAATAGCCGGCTTTTTCTTTTTGATGTTGAGTATTTCCTGTTCTAAAGAGAAATCAGCAGGCCAGGAAGATGTTATTTCTGAAGTAAAAACCGATGAATTTTTTGTGGTTCCCGGAGAAGATGAAGCCATTGATCCGGAACTGATCAAAAAAGGAAAGGTCTTAATTTCCTATTCGGATTGTGACGAATGCCATAGGGAAGTTACCCGGGCAAAAGGACCCTCTTTCACTGATATCGCAAAAAGATATCCGATTCGCCAGGTTTACATTGATTTGCTTGCGCGAAAAGTAATTAGCGGCGGCTCGGGTGTTTGGGGATATCCAGTTATGGGTGCCCATCCCAAGCTATCAATGGAGGATGCAAAAGCAATGGTCGCGTTTATCTTATCTCTTGAGGAAAAGTGAAAGCTGGCTGGTGGTATTGGGAGATTAAAATACCCGCTTTCAGCTCCGAGGTGGCAGATAAGACGAGGAATAAAACCGAGGCACGCTCGACACGCACGCGCCAGCATATCTAAGATCAAAAATCTGAAACCTTAAACATCTTCGAGAAAGGAAATCCTTCTTCGGTTGTCCCTTCCACCCAGATATTCATGGTTTTTACATCTGTCGGAGTTTTGACTTTGAAGGTAAAGACGCCTTGACTTTCCAGCGTATTGGCTGCAGGATTCCAGTAGATTGTCGGTTTATTGACAGGAGCTTCATCCGAATCAAAAGAATTCTTGAAGTTGAGTTCGGGAGAGAATCCCCGCAATCTGAAAAGTTGGAAGCCTTCGGAATTGAAATTGGACTTTTCACCAGCTGCAACCCGAATACCTTTTTTGGTTTCTATCATGATCACTCCTCCAAATCCAGCCAATCCGAATGTAGTTGCATTGTAGGTATATACTGCGATAGATTCGAGTTCAGCGGGCACAAAACTCGATATTAATAAATCAAATTCATCATCATCTAAGAAAGGATAACTTTGGCCATCAATAATCAACAGTGGATTTGAAGCCTTTAAACCAAAATTAAAGTTGCCTATGCTCTTTCCACCTCTCGATAAGCCGAGGTACTGACCAATCGCTTCGTTTGACATCATCTGCAATCTATCCGTGGTGAGTTTCCGGTCAGGTGTACCATATCCATAATTTCTTTCTGCCAAGGTTTCCAATGCTTCATCCTCCTTCACAAATTCATCCAACAGGATGTAATCTCCGGAAAGATCAAACTTTATTTCTTTGGTTTCTTTGGAAATTGCTTCATAGGAATACTTTGGAAATGAACCTCTGAAAACAGGCTTTTCACGGGTAGTCAGGCTGACTGAACCATATGGTTTTTGATTTTTATCCAGCGCTGCCAAAGCAATCGTTGCAGAGTCGGTGAAGGAAAGACCGGTTGCCCGGAAGTAACCTGAAGAATCCGTTTGTACGATTCCATAGTCTTCAAGATCTCCTCGAACGATAGTTATTGGATTGATAATAGGTTGGTTTCGTTTGTCTCTCTCAAATTTTCCCTCTACGGAAATCCCGTATTCTATCGGAAAATCTGAGGCTTGATATTCGGGTTTATTTGCTTTCTCATCCAGCCAATTCATAGCATCAGTGAGTGTTTGAATCCCATTGATCGGAGTTGCCAATTCATCATCCGTCACCGAAATGGTGAATTCAGCATTGGTCAATTCACCCGTTTCATCCAGAAAAGTAAGGTTGATTTCTGTCTCCGTCACTGTTCCGGTTTTCACACTGGAATGATCGAGCTTGATTTCCAAATCCCCAAAGAAATTGGTTTCGTCTATTGGAGTTGCTTGAACCCACTCCCCTTTTTTCAATACCGGCAGCGGACGAAGGAAGAAGTCCCTGTCAGGATAATTTCGCATCCAATGGGTGTAGGCGCGGATGAAATAATCTCCTGAATTCAACGAATCCGACAGGACAAATCCGCCTTGAACTTTCCCATCTCGAATCGGGAAAATCTCGGTTTGAATCACTTCGGTCTTGCTATTCATCACATCGACATACAAAACCCGACTCAGCGAATCAGCCTGTAAACGGTTTTGGTAAAGCATCCTTCCGCCCAGCCAGATGGTTTCCCCCGGGTAGTAATACAGTTTATTGGTCGTCAGATAAGGCTTTTCTCGGAGGTTATTCCACCGGGCAAAAACCCGTTGGTTGCTGTCTACTTCTGCATTGTAATATTTCATCAGGCCAGTCGAGACGTAGTCATTTGGCAAAAATCTCCCGGCTCGCTGCCTTCCCATATAGCCCGACAAGACCAATTGGGTTGGATTGACCGGAATTCCATTTCGGTCGATGTCGAAATATCCCAGTGGAGCTGTAATCCAACTGATCGGATTATAGACATCGAGGTAATATTCGTTAAGCCATGATTTATTTGCGTAGTGAACCTCGACTCGACCCGGCCAGATGACTCTGAAATTTCCATTGGAAAGAGGGATTCTTCTAATAGAATCTTCAGAAAGTGGTTCGATTGATTGGCCTAATTCTACACTAAAACTATTCGTTCGGATCCGATCCATTGGCGCAGGATTGACCGTGTAAAGACTGAAACCCTGCTCAGGAACGAGGCTTAGCAAAAGCGATTTCAGTAAATGCCGGGTTGAACCCTGGTAACTCGTTTCTTTATTATCATCCCAGGTTACCTTCTGAATTGAGTCTGCTGAAGCTTTTGGAATGTAATGAACGAAGCCATAATAGCGTGCTCCGGTTTTGTAAAGCCGATAATCCTGAAGGTTGTATTCGATATGATAGCCAAGCGCGGCGTTTTCGATCTCAAGGGCTTGCTGCGCAAAAGCACGGACATAATTTGGACCTTTTTCGCCTTTGACTTCTTCAAAATCCAGTACCCAGGGATTCGTGATTTCAAGTTGCTTCGCAAAAGGATCATCAGGCAGAGCGAGAAATACTTCTTTGAACCGTCTTAGATTTCGCTCCCATTTTTTATCAACTCGGGATTCCAGCTGAACCTCGCTGAGCATCGATTCCAGCGGTTCGAGTTTGAAATTGACTGTGAGCTCACTTTTTCCTGAAAAAGAAACCTGTTGAGAACTCGTGATATATCCTACGAACGAGGCGACCAATTCCAGATTACGGGGAAGGTCCCCTGTGATTTTGAAAACCCCTTTTTCATTCGTCGTATTTCCGATAGTGGTGTTATTGATGAAAACATTGGTAAATGGCAGTGGTTCGCCAGTCTTCGAATCCGTAACCATCCCGGTGATAGTCTGACCAAAAGACTCCAGAGAACTAAATACAACCAGTATAAAAAGTATGATTCGGAATTGTATTTCAAAAAATGACTTCATCTTTGGAATTCTGGGCTTGATCTTCTTTTCAATATACTGGATTTAGTGAAGAAAGTTAAGCTGAAATTTGGAGGGTGGAAGTTTTTTAGTTGCCGTTTTCAGTCTCAGTTATCAGTCTCAGAACCTAACTTCTCCAATATTCGATCAGTATAAAAACCCGAAAACCCACAATGGAAAATGGTTAGCTACCGGGAATTCAAGATCGTCTTTTACGATCCAACTATTGGAAGCGTTTTGGATTTGTTTTGAAGACTTATTTTTTCCTCCAATTTCAAATTGAACTGATTGGTCTACGAGAAAATCGACTGTTGGAGAATAGGATACTTTATGATTTACCTTCAGCTGACTATTGAAAAAAACCTCTCTTACGGTTCCAATTTCGGGTTCTGTTTCAGACAAAGCATAAAGTAAATTGGTGTTATTCAAAAAAATTTTCTCCGGTTTTTGAAGAATGGCCACACTAATTCCTTGAGGATAAAGCAAATCGATTAACCTCGCCTCATTTAAGTAATGAAGGTAATTCACCATCGAGTTCCGATGAATCTGAGTTTTTTCTGAAAGTGTGGAGATATTAGGCTTGAAAGGAACTTGCTGCGCAATTACATAGAGAAGTTGAAGTATTTTTTTCGCGTTTCGAATGTCAAAACCTTTCATTTCTGCCATGTCAAATTCCACAATTGCCCTAACCATTTGTCGAAGCCTAAGGTAATACGACTCTCTATTTACACCTGAAAATGGATAATACCCAACTTTCAAATACTCCTTAAAATTTTCCAAGGGTTTGAAATCAGAAGGGAAAAATGTGCGGAGATTTTGAGGTGAATCCAGGATTTGGTCCAAAGTCAAAACAGGCAAATTGATTCCGTGGAAAAAAGAAAGGAATTCTCTATAAGACAAGCCATTCAATTCATAAATCAATGCTCTCCTGCTCAAATCTCCCTCTTCTCTGGAAATATCAATAATGGATGAGCCGGTAAAAATAATTTGAAGGTCATCATATCGATCGTACAGGTTTTTGATTTCCCTCGCCCAGCCTTGGTATTTATGAACTTCATCCAATACCAAAGTTCGACCTCCTTTCTGATAAAATTCCTTTGCTGTATCGAGGATTGAATTACTTGTAAAATAGAGTTCGTCCAGGGAAAAATATGCAGCATGAGCTGAAGAAAGCCCTTTTTCTTTGATGTGCTGTAATACCAGTGTCGTTTTACCCGTTCCTCTTGAACCTTTTATCCCTATCAATCGATCTGACCAATCCACCTGATCAAAAAGGTATCTTTTGAAGTTTGCATTGGTTTTTGCAATCAAATTTTCGGAAATCTCAAGTAGCTCTACCATATTTTGCACAATCAGATGTGCAAATATAAGTAATTTTTGCACATCCTATTGTGCAATTTAAAGCATCCGGTTTAAAAATTCGAATTCAGAGCAAAAAAAAACCGCCTCGCAGCGGTTTTGATTTCTATTCCTGATAGCCTAATATTTTGAGCATGCTTTCCTGAGTCTGGTCTTTGGCGAAAAGACGATGTGTGATTTCCCCGTTTTCATCCCGATCGATGAGCACGTGTTTCGGTGCAGGGATCAGGCAATGCTGAATTCCACCGTAACCTCCAAGGGATTCTTGATAGGCTCCTGTATGGAAGAAACCGATGTATTGCTTTCGTGCAGGCTCGATTTTCGGTAGGTAGATATTGAATTGGTGAGCCTCTGAGTTGTAGTAATCCATGCTGTCGCAAGTCAATCCGCCAAGGGAAATGCTTTGGTAAGTCTCATCCCAATTGTTCACCGCCAGCATGATGTATTTCTGGTTCAAACCCCAGCTATCCGGCAATTGAGTGATAAAGGAGCCATCAATGATGTACCAGAGTTCCTTGTCATTTTGGAGTTTTTCTTCCAAAATCGAATACAAAACAGCTCCGCTCTCTCCTACTGTATAGCTTCCAAACTCGGTGAAAATATTTGGCTCTTCTGTATTGTTTTTGCCACACATCCACTTGATGTTTTTCACAATCTGATCTGCCATGTATTGGTAATCATAATCGAAGAAAACGTTGGTCTTGATCGGCCAGCCACCTCCGATATCCATTGTATCGAGTGTTGGTGCGATTTTCTTCAGATCCACATACTTCTGGATAAAACGAGTCAGTTCCGACCAATAATAAGCGGTGTCTTTGATCCCCGAGTTGATGAAAAAGTGAAGCATTTTCAGGCTTACATGCGGATTGTCCTTGATTTTCTCCTCGTACAATTTGATGATATCATTGTATCTCACTCCCAATCTTGAAGTGTAGAAACCAAACTTTGGCTCTTCGTCAGATGCGATTCGGATTCCAACCTGGAAAGGAACTTTCACATGCTCGAGGTAATAATCGATCTCGCTCAGGTTGTCCAAAATAGGCACACAATTCACAAATCCGTCATTCAGCAATTCGCTTATGTATTGCTTGTAAAGCTCTCTTTTGAAACCATTGCAGACGATAAAAGTTTCTTTGGTGATTTTGCCTTCGGCAAAAAGAGTCCGCACCAATGGGATATCAAAGGTGGAAGAAGTCTCAATATGAATGTCGTTTTTCAGAGCTTCATTCAGCACAAAGCTGAAGTGCGAAGACTTGGTGCAATAGCAATACGTGTATTTCCCCTTGTAATCATGGGTCTGAATCGCATTGTTGAAATAGGTTTTTGCATTCTGAATGTTTTCAGAAATTTTTGGCAAATAGGTCAGCTTCAGCGGAGTACCATACGTTTCGATGATCTCCATGAGGTTAACTCCGTTAAAAAATAATTCATTGTTTTCAACATGAAACTCCTTGGTTGGGAAATCAAAAGTCTGTTGAATGAGGTCAATGTATCTGTTCATTTGCCGTTGGTTTGTTCTGATTATAAGCGATGCAAAAATTGCTTTTAATTAGGGGATTTCAAATGAAAAGGGGACAAATCCCTGAAGACTGTCCCCTTTTTAACACTGTGGTAATTATTTCTTAATTGGTTGCCTTGTCGAATAATGCCTGCTGAAGCAAAACCTGCTCAGATTTGAATCGGATTCTGTTTGCAATTACCTCTTTCAGAATGAGTTTGAATTTGACTTCTTTCTTCAGCAAAGCAACAACCCGATTGAAGAATAAGGAAACCTCCACTTTGCTTTCCGCAGGATAATAGAAAAATGCTGCCTTCTCTTCATTTGAAAATGTAAGATTCAAGCCTTTTGGTCTCCCAAGATTTACCAAACCTTTAAATAGCGGAAATAACGAAGAGAAGTTTTTCTCAAAACGGCACATTCCCTGAATCATATTCCCTGAGGTTTGAGAAAAAAATTGAACCATCTCTTTTTGGTCTTCGGATATTTTGGTGAATACCGGTGAAAGAGAATTTGAACCAAAACTTGATTCGAAAGCAGGAAGTGTAGATTGAGAAACTGCGCTCATGTTTTTTGGAGTTTTAATGAAACAACAAGCCAAAAGTAAAACACATTTTTTTAACTTCCTATAATCCCTATAATTTTTATAGGGTTATTATAAAAAATCTTTTAGCCTCGATTTTAACCTTTTGATTTCTAGATAAATAATTTGGAATTCTGGAGTTTGTCCAATGCCTTTTCAAGCTCCGAATTCTCTTTTGCGAAGCAAAATCTCAGGATTTTATGATCTGTTCTCTCGTTGAAAAAGACAGAGATCGGAATGCTGGCCACTCCAATTTCTTTGGTCAGCCTGACTGCCAAATCATAATCAGATTCCTGCGACAGATGCCCGTACGACACGAGTTGGAAGAAACTTCCCTGTGCAGGCACAAACTGAAATGAAGTCCCTTTCAGTCCTTCGCAGAAAAGATCTCGCTTCATTTGGTAAAAATCAGGAATCGAGATATAATGTTCTGGCTCCTCCAGATATTCAGCAATCGCATATTGTAGAGGTGTTGGGGTGCTGAAAGTAACGAACTGATGGATTTTTCGAAACTCAGATGTCAATTCTTTTGGAGCGAGGCAATAACCGATTTTCCAACCGGTGACATGAAAAGTCTTCCCAAAAGATCCACATACAAATGTCCTTTCTTTCAAAACCGGATGAATCATCAATGAAATATGAGTTCGCCCGTCAAAAGAAATATGCTCATACACTTCATCGCTGACGACGTAGATATCAGTATTCTGAATCAGTTTGGCCAGCATATTTACATCTTCCTGAGACCAAACGTATCCAGTAGGATTATGCGGCGTGTTGACCATGATCAACCTTGTTTTTGGATTGATAACTGATTTCACCTTTTCCCAATCCACCGAAAAATCCGGCAATCTCAGGGGAATATAGATCGGAGTTCCGCCATTCAAAATCACGGCCGGAGCATAGCTATCGTAGGCAGGCTCCAGCAAAATCACCTCATCTCCTTCCTTAACTACAGCTGTGATAGCAGAAAAAAGTGCCTCGGTTGCGCCTGAAACGATTGTCACTTCATCTTCTGCATGGTAATCCACTCCATAAACCAACTTTGTCTTTTCTGCCAATCGCTGTTTCAAAATGGGAACACCACTCATCGGAGCATATTGATTGAATCCCTTAGCCATGTATTTAGTAACCAAATCCAGCAAATGCTGATCGCAATTGAAACCAGGAAATCCCTGAGAAAGATTGATCGCACCGGTATCAGTCGCAAGCTTGGACATGACGGTGAAAATGGTGGTTCCGACGTGTGGTAGTTTGGAGTAAAGAGTCATTGACAGCAAGGCTTATTCTTAGAAAAGCTAATATCGAAAAAGAGCCTTAAACTGGAACAACCGGAATGTCAAAATCGAAAAATCATTTAAAACCCAGAAGATTTTTAAAAGCATTTCAATCCCAAAGGATCATATTTTGATTCAAATTCCCCAGTCAATCAAAAAAGAAAATAGTCCTATTCAATTTAAACTCGGTTTTTGATTTTCAAAACTCAAAATCGGCCCCTGAAGTATTTTTCGGGCATTTTTAGCTAGTTTTGCCAAACTAAAATAAACCCTTAATAACTTTTATTTCCTGAAAAAGGATGCGTAAAATCAAACTAGTAGAGGTGCGATCCGAGATAGCAGCGGGCACCAGAGGAGCAAGCATGGGAATCGATGCCCTGAAAATTGCCAGCCTCGACAAAAAGTCAAACTTCTTCAGCAGATTTGATCCGATCAATGTTCCCGACGCCAACAATTTTCTTTGGCGTGGTAACAACCACCCAAATGCCAAACATATTGATGGAGTATATCAGGTTTTAAAAAACGTCTACAGCACCATCGAATCACTTCGATTGGAAAAGAAATTCCCGATCGTATTGGCAGGAGATCACAGCACAGCTGCCGGCACTATCATGGGAATCAAAGCTGCCAATCCTGAAAAGCGCCTCGGAGTAGTTTGGATTGATGCGCATGCCGATTTGCATACGCCTTATACCACTCCCTCCGGAAACATGCATGGAATGCCTTTGGCCATGGTCACTCAACTTGATAACAAGGATTGCCAAGTCAATGAACCGGGACCAGAAACGATTTCTTATTGGGAGAAAATCAAAAAGATCGGAGGAGATTCTCCGAAAATTCAACCAAAAGATATTGTATTCATTTCCGTCCGAGATACAGAAGAACCTGAAGATTATCTGATCCACCAATATGGTATCAAAAACTTCAGCACGCAGGAAGTTCGCGAACTTGGGATCGCAAAAGTAGCTGCTCAAACTCTGGAAATCCTCGCTGATTGCGATCAGATCTATATTTCTTTTGACGTGGACAGTCTGGATAGCTCGATATCGGTTGGTACCGGAACACCCGTTCCCAATGGATTGACCGTCGAGGAAGCCATCCGTCTGAATGCAGAATTGATCAAGGATAAAAGAGTGTGTTGCTGGGAAATCGTGGAGGTGAATCCGACCCTTGACACCGAAAACACGATGGCTGAAATCGCTTTCGAAGTCCTGGAAATCACCACGAAGTCATTGGTAGATAATTTTTGATAACTATGATTCTCCGCAAAGAGGAACAGAGAGTATTTTATCTGTTGATTCAAGCGTAAAAATCGGAAGATCTATGCTCCTCCAATTAATAATCCTCTTGAAGTCTCGCAAATAAATCAAGTGATCGATTTAGACTTTTGCCTGGACATTGGTTAATCTTAATGTCATTCGGAAACCTTTTATCACTTACTCTTTGGAGTCGGAAACGACGAGTCCATGGAATCTTTACGGATGAAATCCCAAAAGGGGATTTCAGAATTGTGGAACCGCTACCGAATGGTCCATCTCTTCCCTCAATTAACAAAAGCCTCAATTTGATTTTTAGCGACTGCGAGTTACTTTCATAAAAATTTTTAGAAACCCAGCATAAACCTATTCCCCCGCGATCTCAATCCACCAATTGAGTATTCCGCATCCAAATACGATATGAGCTACCTCGATAAAATTACCTCCCCGACTCTTCTCCTCGACGAGAAAATCTGCCGCGCCAACCTGAAAAACATGGCCGACAAAGCGAAGCGCCACGGCAAAAAACTGGTTCCTCACTTCAAGACTGCCCAATCTCATCAGATCGGCGAATGGGCAAAAGAATACGGAATCACGGAAGTGACCGCCTCTTCCATTAAGATGGCGGAATATCTCAGCGGTCAGGGCTGGGAAAATATCCACATCGCATTCCCATTCAATCCCCTCGAAATTCCCCGCCTGAATAAATTGGCGGCAACCCAGTCCATTTCTGTTCAACTCATCAATCCTGTTACCACGCAAATGCTGGTGGATCAATTGGAGCATCCGGTGGGATTCTTTATTGAGATCGATGCAGGTTACGGTCGGACAGGCGTGGAAGTGAGTGATTTTGGGTTGATCGAGGAGATTCTTCGCACTGCGAAAAAGTCCGATAAACTTTGGTTCAAAGGCTTCTACATCCATGCAGGCCACTCTTATTACATCAAGGATATTCCGGGACTATACGAGCAAACCCGCAATGCGCTCAATATGCTCAAGTTTAAGTATCAGTCAGAATACCCCAATCTCGTCACCCGAACCGGAGACACGCCGGGCTGCTCAGTGATGGAGGATTTTGGAGATATCGACGAACTCGGACCTGGCAATTTTGTATTCTATGACCTCATGCAGGTGGTGCTGGGAAGTTGCGAGCGCGAGGACATTGCTGTAGCACTTGCAGTGCCGGTGGTGGATATCAAAAAAGACCGAAAAGAAATCCTCGTTCATGGTGGCGGTGTTCATCTTGCCAAAGACGTACTAGTAGATGCTCACGGCACCAAGAACTTCGGCGAAGTGGTCATCCTGAATGAAAACGGCTGGACCATTCCGAAGGAAAAATCCTTTTTGAAAAGCATCTCCCAAGAGCATGGAATCATTCAGGCCTCAGACGAATTGATCAACTCCGTGAAAGTGGGCGATGTCCTCGGCATCCTGCCTGTTCACTCCTGTATGACAGCAGACTGCATGGGAGAATACATGACGCTAGATGGTAAGATGGTGGATCATGCTGAAGGGAATATTCAGTTGTGAGTTGTCAGTTGTCAGTTGTCAGTTGTGGAACCGTCACCTCGACGAAGGAGAGGTCTGTTTGTAGGGATTAGAGAATAGGGATTGGGGATCGTCATTGCGAGGAGGCCCAAAGCCGACGAAGCAATCTTTTATAAGAGATTAGGGATTGGAGAATAGAGAATAGAAATTCTGCATCCTGGTCCTGAATGGAACAAATTTCAATAGCCCGGGTAAGTGCAGCGCAACCCCGGTTTTTTTTTAAGGGTATTTGTTTTAGTTTTTGGCAGTTTGAAGTTCACTATCAGAAAAGGCCTTTTTTCAAAACAGGAATAGTCAATTTTGAATTTGTCCTGATCATTTAATTGAAATACAATTCGAAAAGTAAGAATTAGTATATTCAAGCATGAAGGCAAAGGAACAGATCATCGCCACTATCTTAAGCCATAAAACCCAACTTACCGAATTAGGGATTAGAGAAATCGGTCTTTTCGGATCTTATGTCCGGAAGGAAAATACTCCGGCGAGCGATATTGATCTATTGATTGATTTTGAAAAGGAAAAAGAAACCTTCGATAACTTCATGGCGACTTGCGATCTGCTTGAAAACCTTTTCGCCGATGAAAAAATTGAAATAGTCACCAAAAAAGGGTTAAGTCCATACATCGGTCCCAGAATTTTAGAAGAGGTAGAATATGTCAAATAAAGATCCCAATCCCAACTTTTTAACCCAAATCCCCCATGCACACCCCACTGGAAATCTCCCGACTGTATAACGCTCCAATTACGAAGGTTTTTGAGGCTTTTTCTACTGCTGAGAGTTTGCAGCAATGGTGGGGACCGAAGGGATTTGAAATGGAAGTGAAGACATTCGAATTTGAACCCGGCGGAATTTTTCACTTTGTCCTCCATGGTCCAGAAGGGTTTGACATGTGGGCCAAATGGACAATCCTGGAAATTGAAGAACCTGCAATTCTTCGATTTATCAATTCATTTTCCAATTCGGATGGAGAAACCGTAAAGGCACCCGAAATTCCTTTCGGCCCGGATTGGCCACTGGAAATGGTGATGATTTTCAGATTCACCGAAGAAGAAGATCAAACCCGTCTGGATCTCCTCTCCTATCCCTTCCAAGCAAGCGAAGCTTCCAACGAGGTCTTTTCCGAAAACATCCACAATATGGAGCTTGGCTTTGGTGCAACTTTTCAGGGATTGGAGGACTATTTGAAAGGACTTGAAAAATAGAAAGCTTTACTAAAGCCGGAGTGGAGACACTTCCGGCGGCAATAAAAGTAGTAAGCCCTGAATTGGATTTCAGACCATACCCAACCCAATTGCAATGACCAGATCCACACCTGTCGACCCAAGCACAGCAGCATTTTTAAGCTTTTTGATTCCCGGTTGGGGTCAAATGCGCCATGGCAAAATCGCACAGGGACTGATCTGGCTGGTAGTGGTAGTTGCCGGGTATTTTATCATGCTTGTTCCCGGTTTGATTTTGCATATTCTCTGCATGGTGGAGGCTTATTGGAGGAAATGAAAGCAAAATAAGCACAAGAGCAAATTCAACAGAAAAGCAGGACAGGAAGAGGTGTCTTAACCCTACTTTCTTTGTAAAAGAATCAAGATTCAATACAAAGACTCAATGTTTCTTGCTTTGAAGAAACTTCAGGCAAATCCTTTTTTAGTATGTATCGGTATCTTAATTAACTTTTTAAAACAAAACATTACGACAACCCGCCAAAAACTTGAAAACCTGATCGGGATTTCTTTTGATGATTACCCAAGCTCGGATTATATGCCTACGGAAGTATCGATTCCCAATTTTTCCAATTTCCCCAGGTATTATTTCGAAAAAACAATGAAAGAACCTCTTTGCGGACTATTTTCCACGATCAGGATCGTCGCCTTTGAGTTCGAATACCACAAAAACATTGTCTTTGAAACTCCGGATTTCAGACTTACGCACCTCTCGATGCTGGAAAATTTGCTGGAGGGATTGACGGAAATACTGTGTGCAGACAAAAATCGAATGCTTCATCTCGTTGAGCGGGAGTACGAGGCGCTTGAGCAAGACAGCTGGGAAGGGCGATTTTGGAACTTCCCCGCCTACGATGACCTGGATGATGTGATGCTAAACTTCAATCTGAAGCGAGGTCTGAGCCTGACGATTTTTGAGCCGGTCAATCTTTTTGGGGACGAAGAGGATGAGGATGAAGATTGAGATAAACGGTAAATTATTGAAAGTAAACTGTATAAAAGTGTTTTTAAAATTCAAATAAATGATTTTTTGTAAAAAGGATATCCAATATTTTTTCTCATATTTAACTTGTTATAAGCCTATTTCTGGCTGGTTTTTATCCAAGCAAAAGTATTCCCAAGTTTTTACTTAGTTTTTTTTATAACCTAACCAATCCCAAAAATGAAAAATTTAACTAAATCCATGAATTGGAGTGCAATGCTCCTACTCCTTGCTTTTTTTGCTTGTGAATCACAGTTTGAACAAGAGGCTTCTCTTCTAGACGAAACCTTATCTATTGAGAGCAGACCTTCGCTGGTTCCCGACAAATACATCGTGGTACTGAAAGAGACAACGCTGAACTTCAGAAAAACCGATAAATACGAAGATGTGCAGGCAGGAATGCGAATTCTATCCACCGATCTGGCAGCGCGACATGGCGTATCCTCTTCTAAAGTGGATAGAGTATTTGGGAATCTGATCACAGGATTCTCTGCCGAACTCACTACCGAGCAGGTCAGACTGATGTCTGAAGATCCAAAAGTGGACTACATCGAACAAGATGTTTATGCTTATGCGGCCGATGTGGTCCAAAAGAATGCCACTTGGGGACTAGACAGAGTCGATCAAAGAGAACTTCCTCTCAGTACCACCTATTCCTACAATTCTCCGGGAGCAGATGTGACAGCCTATATTTTTGATACAGGTATCCGCTATGATCATGAGCATTTTGAAGGGAGAGCAAGACCCGGTTTTGACTATTATGGAGGTAATGGTTCGGATGTTCAAGGACATGGTACTCACGTCGCGGGTACAGTTGGTGGTATTACTTACGGAATGGCAAAAAAAGTAAAACTTGTTTCTGTCAAGGTTTTAAGTGATACTGGCTCCGGATCATTCGCCGGAATATTAGCAGGACTTGATTGGGTTATAGCAAATAAAACAGGCCCTTCAGTTATAAATATGTCCATACAAGGTGAAGGAAGTCTGTTATCTGCAAGCCAGGCAATTGATAGAGCTTTTGATAATGGAATTATCTCCGTTATTGCCGCGGGCAATTACAACAGAAACGCTTGTTTGCAAGTTCTTGCTGGTACGCCAAAGGCGATTGCAGTTGGTGCTACAGGTGTATCTCCAGAAAATATAGATGGAAGAGCACCTTATTCTAACCACGGAACTTGCATTGATATTTTTGCTCCGGGCAGCGCAATTACATCCTCTACTGTTACGAGTTCAAATTCTTATGGTGAATATTACGGAACAAGTATGGCAGCCCCACATGTAGCAGGTGCAGCAGTCTTATATCTGAGCAAAAATCAATCTGCAACAGCTCAGGAAGTAACTGATTACCTTATGTCCAATGCTACACAAGGCATTGTGACCAACTCCAATTCGCCAAACAACAACCTACTTTATGTAGGGAAGGCCAAGAAAGAAAAGTAAGCTCAAATCAATTGAGCTGAATGATAGCATGACTCAATCGTCATGCTATTTTTTTGCCCGAAATTTTCCGCCAAAGAATGTCATGCTATTCGGCACCTGATATGCATCGGGTTGAAATCCGCAAAAAACACGAAATCAACCATCAAATCCCCTGATTCCGCTATTCTTTTGGGTTTTCATCTTTACACACTATACGGACATCCTGATTTCATCAGAAACAATATTAAATTCTGAATATTGAGTCATATTAATCCATAACAGATTATAATTTTATATATGATAAATATTTATTCAATTTATTCTGAATATTTTTCTAAATAATGAAACCAAGTTTCGCCTGCTTCCGTTGAGTGAGTAATTAAAAACAATTTTATAAAACCTATTAGTATCATGTTTACATCAATTCAAGTGCGTCGTTCAGTATCATTCCTTTCCAAATTAGGAGTTGCGATGATGCTCGGATTTTTCAGCATTGCGCCTGCCCTGGCTTCGAATTATACTTCGAAAGACTCGGTATCATCAACTGAAAATTCTATTCCTGTTTATTCTCTTGACTTCTCTGATCTGAAGCAGGTTCCTACAATCACATTTGTAGACAAAAACCTGAACATCGTAGCGGAGTTTTACGGAGAAGTAAATGAGATCAAAAGCAGATTTCCCGAGACTTTTGTGAATGCAGGCTTACTAAACGTTTACCAAAATCATACAATCTATTTGGTGAACGCCTCAGCAAAAAAGTAAGAATAAAACAGAATAGAACGAAGACCCAAGCACAGGCGACCCCTGTGCTTTTATTTTTGCCAAAATCTGATTTAGCTGTTCCGGATTTTTAATTCACCTATTCCGGATTTGTAATCCTGAAATCATTTAGCAGGATTTTCAATCAGTTCTCTCTCTTTCCTTTCCGTACTTTTTAAGATGCTTAAAAATCTCCATGCTTACTGGTACTGTATGTAAATTGGCTTAGGGTAGAGTTTCAGGATTTCCGAAGGAGTCATCATCCTGAAAGGCGAAGTCAAAATATCATTTTTATAAAACAGCTTGAAACCGGTGAACTGGATCGGCATGCCTCCGACAAATCTCCGATAACTGTCGATCTTTTTTGCGGGAAAGCCAAACCCATCCATATTAATCACTACCTGCACCTGAGGCGTGGGTTTGATGTCTTTGTAATTGGTAATCATTGCTTGGGTAAACCTGTGAACCACCAAAATCTTGGGAGTCAGTTCATTTTTCCGGACAAGTTCAGAAAGGTATTCAATGGCAAAATTGATGTCGGAAGCATCCAAACTGCCCATTTTACTTCCGGGAATACTTCCGTCTTTCATCGACCATTCCGGATCAAGGCCGAGGTGCACGTTTGGATTGAGTAAATATTTTTCAAGCGTCGGCACTTCAATTTGAACCGTGCTATGCCCCACCTGAACGTCCAGGAAAGTAATCCCATTTATTTTTTCACTTAAACTGATTGCCTTTTCTAATTGGGAATCCGGCATTCTAAGTCGATAAGTACCTCCTTTCCCCGGGTTATTCTGGGCAGTGATCGCGATGTAATGTGCCGCCGGAATGACCGGAGTGAGGGTATCAGCCTCCTCCCAATCTTTTATTTCCTTTTTCAAAAGATCAATCAGTTCCTCCTCGGGCAATCTGCCAAGAATTCCCATATGTGGGGAATATAAATTACCATACATCGCAACTATCCGGTGAAAAGGAAGAATTGCTCCGGTTTCGGGATATACTGAGAAGATCGGCCAGTGTTTGGCGATGCTGTCGTGCGCCAGATGCATGACTCTTCTGATGTAATCGGTAGTGTCAAGCGATGAAAATTTCACCGAAGGAGAATCTGCAATCACAGTCTCAGTATTAAAAACAGTTTGGGGATTTTGGGTAACTCCGGAAACGGCGGTTTGCTTATTCTTAAAAAAGTAAAAGCCAATTGCCAAACAAATGAGGAAGATTAGGCCTGCCTTTTTCATGATCCTGAGATTTAAAAAACTACCAAAACGAATCCCAAACCTGACTTTTGAAGAAATGAAAAAACCTTATAGGATTTCCTTTTGCCCCAATAAAACCTAAAAATGGGAGTTCAAATCAAAATCTCCCCTGCCTCTTACTTTTCAAAAATTATCATTTCTCTAATCAAACAAGTAAACAAATTGTCAGGAATGATTCGTTCCTGAAACCTTCATTCTTGAATTCCTTTCTGTGATAGTTAGAATTATATGGAGAATTAAGTGCTTTGATTACTTCGTTTTTGAGATCTCGTTTAAAATCTTGATTCCCAATTGAAAAAATACGACCCGAACTTTCTAAACGGACTTTTAACCAAACAGCAAATTCGGACATTGCTGTCAGATCGGAAAAATACCATTAGTCCTTTTCGCAAAAGAACATTTCAGACCATTCATCAAAATTTGCCCAAATAGGCTCAGGGATTGACCGAATACAGGTAATCGGCTACATCTGAAAACGATATATTCGTACCCTATTTCAGATGTTTTGAATCCTAATAACCAAATTTCATTTTTGACATGTCAAAAATCACCCTCCCAATCATAAGCCTGTTTGCTATTGCCGCAATGGTAAGTTGCAGCGAATACAAGCCCTCAAAAACCGCTGATCTCGAAGAACTCAACGCTTATTTTTCCCTCGCCCCTTCCGATACCTCCACTTCCGGAGCAGACAGCACAGAGCTGATCATGACGAATTTTGCAGGTCCGGATTTGGTTCCTAGTCCATCATGTCTTGCTGTAGCTCCCACCGGTGAAGTATTTGTCGGAGTAGATATGATCGGTTCTCTCGGCAAAACTCCAGGCCTTGGAAGCATCGTGAAACTCGTGGACAGCGATCACGACGGGACCCTGGACAGCCATACCGAATTCGTTAAAGTCGATAACCCACGCGGAATCATTGCAATGGGAGATCAGGTCTTTGTGCTTCACACTGTATTTGGGCAAGACAGCCTTGCCTCAGGAATGGATTTGGTCGTCTTCGAAGATAAAAACCAGGATGGTGTGGCCGACGGTCCTTCCAAACCTTTGATCCAACATATCAGCTCTCCAAAACATCTCAGAGACCGGGGAACCGACCACTCTACCAATGGAATCCGAATGGGAATCGATGGCTGGATTTACATTGCAGTCGGTGACTTTGGATTTCATGATGCAGAAGACAGAACCGGGAAAAAATTAACAATGCTCGGCGGAGGGATTGTTCGAGTGAGACCTGACGGCACCGAAATGGAAGTCTATACCCATGGCACTAGAAACATTTATGATGTGGCCATCGATCCGTTTATGAATATTTATACCCGCGGAAATACCAATGACGGCGGTGGCTGGAATATCCGTTTTATCCATCATTTGCAGAGTGGGGAATATGGCTACCCAAGTTTGTTCAAGAATTTCACAGACGAAATCATTCCTGCCCTGAAAGATCTGGGCGGAGGATCCGGTACCGGAAGCTACTTCATGGATGACAGTCGCTGGCCGGCAAAATACAATCAGGTGCCGATGATGGCTGATTGGGGTAAAAGCCAATTGTATATCCATCGAGTCAGCATGGATGGCCCGAGTTTTACCCAACAAGACGAGCAGTTTATCAAGCTTGCACAGATTTCAGATGTGGACGTGGACGGTTCCGGCGCGATGTATCTGACTGCCTGGGATGGTGCGGGTTACAAGGGAAGTCCTGAAAAAGGATTTGTGGTTAGAGTAGTGCCATCAGACTGGAAATATGAAGCTTTCCCTAATCTGAAAGCTGCTTCTGTGGATGAATTGGCTGATTTGCTGAAAGCAAAAAATTCCGTAACAAGATTGCATGCCCAGCAGGAATTGCTAACCCGATCTGCTGAGGAAGCGGCTGCCGCATCTCTGAAAATTGCGCAGGACCAAACTCTCCCGCTTGCTGCACGAGTTGCAGGGATCTACACTTACGCACAGGCAGCCTGTGCCAGCGGTGTGACCGAATTACTCAAATTAAGCAAAGAAGATAAAATCCGTGAGTTCGCACTTCGCGCACTTGTTGATCGCAAAACTTGTATTGAGGCTGTGCCAGTTGAGCCATTTATTGCTGGTGTAAAAGATGCCAATCCTCGAGTTCAATCTGCATCAATTGTTGCTTTGGGCAGGATCGGAAACCTCGAAGCTGCTGAAACTTTGCTGGAAGTTTCAGTTCCTGAATCAGCCAAAATCCCTGAAAAAGGAACAGAAGGACCGCACGCCGCTCCTAATTCCGCAATCATTCTTCCTCATTTGGCGGTTCGTGCACTTGTGGAATTGAATGCCGTGAATGCAACAGTCAAAGCTTTGGACACTGAAAATTCCAAGTTGGCTCTTTGGGCTTTGCGTTTCATGCACGATCCAAAAGCTGTTGACGGGCTGATTGCTGCTTATCAGGAAAGCGAGGATGCTGGCCAGAAAGATGAGATTTTGACCACACTTTCCAGAATTTACCAGAAAGAGGCTCCATATGATGGAAGTTGGTGGTGGGGAACTCGCCCGGATACGCATGGTCCCTACTATAAAGCGATCGATTGGGAGTCTTCAGAAAAAATCAAAACCTTCCTCTTGGGAGAAATGACAGCTGCCGAAGAATCCAAAAAACTCTTCTTCGCTGCCTTAAATGACCGAAATCGTCTGGGCATAGTGGAATTGGGAACCGAATCTGAAACTCCACAGGTGGAGGAAGCTTCTGTCGATCTGGAATCTATCAAAAATAAGAAAGGCCAGGTGGGTGAGTCATCAATTGAAGACGTGGTTCTTGCAATGGCTGACTTGAAAGGTGATGCGGTAAAAGGAAAATCACTCTTCACCAGTCAGGGGTGTATCGCCTGTCACAGCATCGAAAAAGGTCAGGTGATGAAAGGTCCTTTCATGGGTCAGATTGGTTCCATCATGAATCGCTCACAGATCACCGAGTCTATCCTGAAGCCAAACGCTTCGATTTCGCAGGGCTTCGCCTCGGTTATGATCACCAGCAATGATGGTAAGACTTTCATGGGTTTTGTGACGGGTGAATCAGCCCAAGAGTTGACCATCCGTGATATTGCAGGCAATGCGACCAAGCTGGAAAAGAAAAATATCAAAGAGCACAAAGAACTTGAAAACTCGATGATGCCTCCGGGTCTTGCAAATTCACTTTCCTTCGAAGAGTTGGCTTCTTTGGTTACTTATTTGGAGCAGCAGAAGTAAAAGAGCTGGATGGTGGATGACCGATGAAAGGGATTGATGGTGGATGAAGAAATCATCAATCCCCCTTGCCCCCTTTGGTGATTTCAATTCATGGTTAATATTCGATTCTAAGGTGGAGTTGCCTCTGCATCCAACTTCCAGCATCCGTCATCCTACAATCTTCCTGGCTTTCTCCAGATCTTCTGCGGTATCAATGGCGACCGCCTGATGGATTGTTTCCACCATTCTGATTTTGATCCCTCTTTCCAGCAATCTAAGTTGCTCAAGCATCTCGGTCTGCTCCAAAAATGACTTTGGCCAGGAAGTAAATTCTTGCAAAATCTCCCTCCGATAGGCATAAACTCCGATATGCTTCCAGTATTCTAAACCCTTAATTTTCTCTCGGTTATAGGGAATAGGAGATCTTGAAAAATAAAGCGCATTTGATTTCCAATCCAACACCACTTTCACTGCATTGGGATTTTGGGCATCTTCTTCCGAAATTCTGCACATCAGCGAAGCAACTTTGATTTCCGAATCCTGAAAAACCGCCACCAAATCTCGCAGGGATTTTTTATCCTGGAATGGTTCGTCTCCCTGCACGTTTACTATTAATTCTGCCTCTACTTCACTCAACGCTTCGGCTATCCTGTCTGAACCGCTTTCATGAGGCCTCTTGCTAAAAAATACTTTCCCTCCCACTTCTTCTATCTGCAAAGCAATTTCAGAATGATCTGTCACCACCCATACTTCATCAAAAATCCCTGCTTCAACAGTACTCATATACGTTCTTTGGATTACTGATTTTCCACCAAGATCCTGAACAAGTTTGGCAGGCAATCGCGTGGAAGCATATCTAGCCGGGATGAGAGCGGCGGTTTTAAGCATTTTCGGTTGTGGGTTGTCAGTTGTCAGTTATTCCGTGTCATATCGAACGCAGCGAGATATTTCATTCTTTGAAAAAGTAAGTATTCAAAGATCAGTCGCACTATTCAGTGATTATTGGTCAGCTATCGGTTGTAGGTTGTGAAGTTGAAAGGATTTCGAAAATTGGAGGAGCAATCGGGACTCTGTGTCTCTTTTCTCTTATCTCTCTATCTCTTTATCTTATCATTTCCAGAAATATGAGATTGCTTCGCTCCGTTCCTCCACTCGCAATGACGTAGCTCCTATCTCTTATCTCCTATCTCTTTATCTCTAATTTACCTTGAAAACCTTCTTGATCTTCTTAACCCAGTCAATGGAAACTTTCTTTTTAATCTTCTTTTTCTTGGCGTCTAAATCGTCCCCGTAGTAATTGTACATGTACTTATTATTTTGGGAATAGAGATAGGTGTTTCCATAACCGTAATTATAACCTTCATAATGGTAGCCCGAATTGAGGATACCATTAAATACTCCGTAGACATTTTTTACTTGCTTGTTATTGAACAAGTCATTGATCATAACAAGGTGATCTTTAACCGTATAATTCTGTCTGACTACATATAGGTTAATGTCAAATAGACGCATCAAATCAATTGTTTCTGATACCAAACCCATAGGTGGAGTATCAAAAACTATCACATCAAATCGCTCTTCCAGGTATGCTAGAAACTCAATCAGTCTTGGAGTCTGAAGTAATTCCGCAGGATTTGGAGGGATCACACCGGAAGGAACAAACCAAAGATTTTCGTGCTCTGATTGAATCACTATTTCCTCAGCCGACACTTTGCCTATCAAGTAAGTCGAAAGCCCGATTTTATCCGAAGCTCCGAAGTACGAAGCAAGTTTAGGTCTTCTCAAGTCACCACCTACAACAACGGTTTTCTTTGAACCCAATGCCATTGCCGACGCAAGGTTGAGTGAGGTAAAGGTTTTCCCTTCCCCCGAAACAGAAGACGTAACCAGAATCTTTTTGGTGTTTTTCCCGCTTGCCAGATAGGTAATCGCAGATCGAAGTGAGCGGAAAGATTCTGCTACAGCAGATTTAGGATGCTCCAAAACCACTTTATTTGTGTCTTTTTCGCTAAATCCCACGATTCCAAGCTGAGGAATCATGAAGTGTTTTTTCAAATCCCTCTGATCTTTGATGCTATCGTCAAACATATCTCTGACCACCACAAAACCAAATGGAATCAAGAATCCCAGCACAATAGCCAAACCATAATTCTGCTGCTTCTTCGGAAACACCAGAGTACCCTGTTTTGCAAGGTCCAAAATTGCATTGTCTGAGACGTTGGATGCACGGGCAATACCTGCCTCAGCCCTTTTTTCCAACAAGTAGGTGTAAAGTGATTCCCGCAATTTAAACTCCCTAAAAATGCCCGTATACTCTGATTCAGACTCAGGAAGTGTAGAGAATTCCACATCGTATAGCGCAATATCCTTTAAAATTGTCTGCTTTTTCTTCTTGGTATTTTCGATCAGGTTTACAATGTTTTCAAAAAGTGCATCCTGAACCTTTTCCATCTGAACGTCTATTTTCAAAACCTCTGGATGGTTTTCATTTACAGATGCAAGCAGTTTCCTGCGCTCCTGCGAAAGGTTTACCAAAGTTTGAATCAGTCCATTGAGTAAAGGATCCGGAACACCTATAACTGAAGGGGCAATCACGTCTGAAAAATCTTTACTCTTTTGCTCCATGTAGGATCTGATTTGCTCGAAGTACTCCAACTGATAATCGATCTCCACATTCATTTCATCCAGGCTATTCATTTTACCCAGAATATTGGAAAACTCAGCCGAAACATCCAGCATCTTATTATCCACCTTGAAATTCTGAAGCTCCAACTCCTTTTCCTTCAGGGAATCTTCCAGAAAACCAAGTTGTTGCTCAATAAAGGCCAGCGTGTTTTCCTGGATTTTATTTTTTTCGTTGAGGTCATAATCGATGTAAGACTCCATCAATGCATTAATATAATCTCTCCCCTTTTCCACCACTTTGGTGGTAGTGGTAAGTCGAAGTACCGAACTGTATTCATTTTGCAAAGCTACCTGAACTGATCTGGCAAGATTTTCTTCGAGGGAACCAGGATTTTTAAATTGAAAGATCAACACTTCACCCACTTGAGATGGGTTTACCAGAAATACTTTGAATTTGGATCGGGCAGTTTCAATCTCTTGCCCAAAGGTGTAAGTCTTGTCATAAACAGATTCATCTCCCGCTGCCATAGCCGAATTCATCTCAAAAAAACCGGAAGTCTCGGGTAGCAGTCGAAAATTTTCTTCTGAGAGAATTTCTATCTCCACAGGCACATCCGTCACCTGAAGATGAGACCAATCTACTTCAATTCGGATTGGAGCTCGATTATAAAGTTCAATTGCTTTGATGTTGGTTTTAGCAAAATACTCTACATCAAAATGGAGTTTAGCCAAAGCCTCGCGGGCAAGATTCTTCGATCTGAGACGAAGGATGTCATTTTCAAGATTGATTCCTGAAGAGAAAATATTGGAACGGTCAAGAATCTTTGATTCCGGCGTGACATTATTTTTGATCACAATTGACCCGCTAACCTCATATTCGTCTACTGTGTAGCGGTGAAACAAAAAAGTGCCACTTACAAAAAAAGTAATGAAAAGCAGGTACCAAGGCCAGTAACGAATATACTTCGCAACTACGTACCTGATCTCTAATGCTTTTTCCTCGTTATCAAGTTTGCTGAGATCTAATTTCTCCATAGGTTAAAATCCTCCGCTTAACAAGCCATAAATCAGCAAGCCGGATGCCAGGAAAGTTGCAAACAATTGAAGTGATTGGGCAAGATTGTCTGCAGCTCCGAATTGCCTGATCTTCATCGGCTCGATGTACAAGATATCATTTGGCTGGATAAAATAATAAGGGCTAGCCAGCAAAGCACGGTCATTTAGATTGATTTGATGAATTTTTGTTCCTCCATCGTATTGTCTTATGATAAAAAGCTGGTTTTTCTTACCCAAAATCGAAGTTTCTCCTGAGTTGGCCAAAGCATCAAAAATGGTTGCCCGGTTTTTATAAATGATTTTCACACCCACACTGTTGAACTCACCCAAAGTCGTATATCTGATACCGGCGATTCGGAGTTTGACAAATACTTGTTCCTTGAAAAACTCATTAATCTTTTCTTGGACGAGGTTTTTTGCCTCTTCCTCAGTCATTCCTGCAATTTTCAATTTCCCAAGTTTTGGCACCTCAACATTTCCTTCCTGATCGATCGAATAGCCATTTAGGTAGAGAGGATCACTTCCGCCACCCATTCCTCCTCCACCACCTAAACCTCCTACAGATCTGGAATTTTGAAATGTGAATCCCTGGGTCAATTCCTCATCAGAGGAAGCAAATTCAATATCCACCATATCAAATGGTTGAAGGATATATTTATAATCTACTTCGGCAAAGGGGATAAATTGATCCAATTCAATCGGGGTACTTTCCGGCATGTTTTGGAGATAGGTGATTCGTTTATTGCTAATACAGCTCGCCATCAACATGACCAAAACAGCGAAACAAATAATTTTTCTCATTTTTAAAACAGGGAAAATGGGCATTCCAAATATAGAGAAATTGTTGGGATGTCGATAACCGGTCACCTTGACGAAGGAGAGGTCTGTTTCAAGGGATTCGTTATTGGGGATTAGGGATTAAGAGATTAAGGGATTAGGTAAGGAAGACAGAAACCCCCGCTTTTACCTCCCTCTGCTCCCTCCTGAAGGAGGGAAGAAGTATTCAAATCAAATTAAATTTGGTGATCAAAGTAGGTTTAGAAAACCGAATAAAGACTAAACACTTTCCTAACTCCCCTTTAGGGGTCAGGGGGTAAAGGAGGGAAGAAGCCTTCAAATCAAATTAAATTTGGTGATCAAAGCAGATATAGAAAACCACCTTACCCCCGGCCCCTCTCCTAAAGAGAGAGGGGAGAATTTCTCAGAGGGAGAATTGATTTGGATAACTTTGTAATCAATTATTCCAATTTAAACTCCCATTTAGGCCTGCGCGCCGTCGCGTGAGGTGGTACAACTCTCAACCACCTCACCCCCGGCCCCTCTCCTAAAGAGAGAGGGGAGAAGTTCTCCGAGGGAGAATTGATTTAGATAACTTTGTAATCAATTATTCCAATTTAAACTCCCCTTCAGGGGGCAGGGGGTACAACTAAAAACATTTCCCTTATATTCAAACCATGATTTTCAGACCCGGAACAGAAGAAGATATCCCTCAAATCATCGACTTATTAAAGATTTCTTTGGGTGAATCTTTGATCCCAAAATCTGAGGCACTCTGGAAATGGAAACATTTGGATAATCCCTTCGGAAAATCCCCCGTTCTCCTTGCGGAAAAAGATGGGGAAATCATCGGAGTTCGCGCTTTTTTAAAATGGGAATTTGCTCAGGGGACCGAAATTATAAAAGCCTGCAGAGCAGTAGATACGGCTGTTCATCCGGAGTTTCAGGGAAAAGGACTTTTCACCAAACTCAGCTTAAATCTGATTGAACAAATCCGGGAAGATGGGACTCATCTCATTTACAATACTCCCAACACCCAAAGTTTGCCGGGCTACCTGAAAATGGATTGGGAGAAATGGGGGAAATTACCTCTGAAAATGAAGTTTCATATGACCGGCTCAAGTTCAAAACAAAAAGTTTTTTCTTCAGATTGGAGTACAGTTTATCCCCTTATCAGTAAGATTGAATCGGTGAAAAACCCCTGCTCAACCATTCAAACTCATACGATCTCCGGATACTTCAACTGGAGATATGCAGATTGCCCGCTATTCCCATATCAATTTATCTCTGATAGAGAATCATACCTCCTGATTTTTAGAATTAAGGAGGGCAAAATGGGTAGGGAACTTCGGATTACAGATCTTTTTACGGGGGATTCCTTCGGAAAAACTCAAAAAAAAGAGCTCAATAAAGAGCTCAACAATTTCCAAAAACAAAGTGGCGCGAGGTTTACAAGTTTCTCTGGTATCGCTTATTCCAATCAACAAGCACTAGATCTAGGAATTCTTCCTGTTTTATCTATTGGCCCGATTATCACCCTCCGAAAAGTAAGTGAAGACTCAGAACCGATGAACCTTAACTGGGGCTGGAGTTTAGGAGATTTGGAGGTGTTTTGACCCCCTAACCCCCTGAAGGGGGAATTCGAAACTTAGGTTGTCGGTTGTCAGTTATTTTGTCATATCGAGCGAAGGGAGATATCTCATTCTTTGGAAAAAGTAAGTATTGGGTTGTCGGTTATCAGTTATCAGTTCCGATAGCTTTCTGGCTTAGTCATATCGAGCGAAGGGAGATATCTCATTCTTTGGAAAAAGTAAGTATTGAGTTGTAGGTTATAAGTTTTCCGTTCCGATAGCTTTCGGGCTTAGTCATATCGAGCGAAGGGAGATATCTCATTTTTTGGAAAAAGGGAGACTGTTCATTGTCTACTGTCGGTAACATTACTGCGATGAGGTACGAAGAAGCAGTCTTTTTTCGGTTGAAAGTTGGAAGAAGGAAGTTGGAGGATTTCGCTTTTCCAGACTACTGTCATTTTTTTTCATACTTCAGACTTCTGATTTCAGACTTTAATAATTCAACATCATAAATCAAATTCCCCCTTGCCCCCTTTGAACATAATTTCAATTCCAGATAAATATTCGGAATTAAGGGGGAGTTGCGACGCCTCAAATCTCACAATCTCTTTATCTCCTATCTCTTTATCACCCAATCCCCTGAAACAGACCTCTCCTTTGTCGAGGTGACAGTCTCTTATCCCTCCATCTCCTATCTCCTGTCTCTTCCAAAACATGAGATTGCTTCGCTCTGCTCGCAATGACGTACCTAATCCCTTTTACCTATTCTCCAATCCCTTTTACCTAATCTTATCTCTCTATCTCTTATCTCTTTATCTCCAAAACAGATTGCTTCGCTCCATTCCTCTGCTCGCAATGACGTAACCCCACTCCTTTCATATTCATGGACTCCATCCCATATTTTGATTTCAAATCCAGGAAATGCGAGATGATTTCATCAAGTTCTTTCATCGCTCCAACAGGATCATTGCCGAAATTATGTGGGTGCCACCAAAGATGGTAAATTTCATGATTTTGGGCAGCATAGCTCATTTCTCCCTTAATTCTGCTCAGCCGCAGTCCATTCATAAAGTGGTTATTTTTGAAAAATGGACGAAGGATTCTTGAAGCAGGTACAACCAATGGTTCATTGGGAAAACTCTGAAGTTCTTCAAACTTGTAAGAAGTCCTTTCTCCCATAGGAACAAAGCAGTCAGCAGTTCTGAAAAGTTTTTTACTGAAATTCTCATTCTGAGTTTCCTGCCAAAACCAATTTCTTGGGTTACCCCTCACAACTGTAAACCCTTCTTCCAGACAAATCTTCAGGTACAATTCATTTAACTGATTTCTGGGAAAAACCAGTGAATCCAACCCCAAACCGAATTTATCCCTAGCAATCTTTTGTGTTGCCTTCAAGTCTTGCCTGAATTGTTCAGGGCTTTGACCTCGCATCAGCGTATAATAGTGTGCAAAACTATGCGAACCCAATTCCTGTCCCGGAGTATCAATGATTTGACGGATAAGTTCAGGTGCAAAATGTACCTCAGGCCTTATTCCGTATTTCTTCACCCATTCGTATGCTGAATATTGCTTGTCGCGATAAGAAGGAAGATAATCAGGCTGATAAGCTTTCCATTCCTCTTCATTCTCAGCAAAGAGCATTCCTACAGTAGCCCAAGTTGCCTGAATTCCGGAATCTGCAAACTTCTCCAGCATCAAGGGAATTATCCTTCGGGTATTTGCAAAATATTCCGGCTTGTAGCGTATTCCAATTTTATCAAAAATACCCCAAAGGAGTTCGAAGTCAAGAGAGATGGTGAAGGTTCCTGAGGGCATTTTGGTTTTTAGGGATTGGGGATTAGGGATTGAGGGATTGAAATAAGAGTTTGATTATTCCGGTTTTTTCTTCTCTGAGGTATTTTTATCAGTCAGGTATCGGATGTACCCGTTCAAAATTTTTAAAGCAGCAGTACAATCAGATCGCAATGAGATATAGAGTTCATCTGTAATATAATTGCAATCACGAGCTTCAATTAAATAATTAAGAATTTCACCGAGGGAACCTCTGGAATTGAAGTAAAATTTTCTGCTGTCTAGAAAGTGAAATCGCCCCCATCCTTCAGCAATATTTGCTGTGCCTGATCTGGATGCGCGAATTAACTGTGAAATCAATTCATATTTCTCAGAATTGGGGAGTAATGGAATTGCTTCATTTCTGATTCTTTTTTTTAATTGGTACGCAGCCTGCCAACACTTCAGATCTTCAAAAGTATCCATAGTATGTATCTTAAAAAGGGATTAGGTGTTAGGGATTGGGGAAAGGGGATTAGAAGTTTGGGATTGGGGACGTCTCTCCGACAGAGACAATATCCCAAATCCCTACCAAACTAATCAAATCCAGAATGTTTCACTTCATTCTTCAAATTGCAATGCCATTCCTAATCCCTGCTCTCTATTCTCCAAATCATGAGATTGCTTCGCTTCGTTCCTTCACTCGCAATGACGTAACCCAATCCCAAATTCCTGTTAACATATCAAATCCAGAATGCTTTACTTCATTCGTCAAATTGCAATGATATTCCTAATCCCTATTCTCCTTTCTGCGAATATATGAGATTGCTTCGCTTCGTTCCTTCACTCGCAATGACGTAACCCAATCCCTAATCTCTATTCTCCGCTCTCCGAATATTTGAGATTGCTTCGCTTCGTTCCTTCACTCGCAATGACGTAACCCAATCCCTGCTCTCTAATCCCTGAAAGCTTCCAAAAAAATCCATTCCATTTATTCCTTCACCATTTCCAACTCCTCCCTGTTTCTCCTCTCCTCCTCCACAATCCTGTTATAAATTTCAGCACGTTTTCGGACACGGTTAGTCTTTTGCCAGTCCATAAAAGCCACCACCACGAAAAGCATAAAATACATGATCTGTGATTTCTGTCGGATGATGATTCCCAGATTGGACATAACGAATGTCATTGATAAAGAAATCGAAATAAATACAACTGCACACATCTTAACCATTGCAGGTGCAACCTGTATGTATTTTATAAAATCCTTATTTATCACTTTGCTGAACATGTATATATATAAGGCATTTTCCATCGAAACGATCAAACCAATTACATTAGGAGAATCAATGAATAGAGGCCTGAACCAAAAAGTAAATAGCTTAAAGGGAAGACTGTAGGACCCCATATCAACAGCTGAACCTGCAGATTGTAATCGCTGAGAGTTCAAAGCAGATTCCTCTTCAAAACTTTCCACCACGTTATTTGGGTCGTAACCGAGAAAAATAAGAAGGTCTTCATAAACAAAAAGACTTACTCCAATCGCTCCGAGTGCAACCAAATATTTCTGATATAGAGGTACTTTTTCTTTACCCAGAACGAAACCAACTCCCATTCCTATCAAAATTGCAAAGAGAATATGAGGCCGGATCATATAGCAGAGATATCCCCCAAAAAGCATGTGAGGAATTCTTTTTCCTGGCCAGGAAAGTCCGTAAACCAAAAAGCCAATTCCTGCAAAGATAATAGCTCCTTTTCCCAAAGAAGCCGTCCAGAAGTGCATATTGGGCAGGAACATAAAAATTGTAATCGCATCATACCCTTCAAATTTTGGATTGAACCGAAGGTTTTCCTTAAAAAATAAATAGAAATAGACAAAGCCCCAGAATCCCAACCAGGTGGTCAGGAACATCATCATATCGTAATTGAACCCAAACCATCTTACCCAAGGAAACGCCAACCACTCCACAAAATTTGTCCCTGCACTGTAAGCATCAAACCAATTTTTCCAATGATATTTTGTGTTGTTAAAATAATTAACAGAATCAGAGCGATTAAACTGGGCATAAGTCCAATAGACCAATCCAAAAAACATATGATACCAGAACATTTGGTTTAGGAGGCCTGCCTTCACCCATTTATGTTCCCGCTGAAGGTTACCCAGAATGGGTTGGCTGATGCCAAAAAGAAGAAGGACTAGGATTACTGCGCCTAACAATTAATTCGAAAATTGAAGTTTAATACTGGAATTGAATTTAAAATTTAAAATGAGAAATTTAAAATGAGTTGAATTCGGTTCTCGGTTGTCAGTTGTCAGTTATCGGTTCCGACACGACGGGCAGAGACTGTTCAATTAACTGTGTCAAAATTTAATAATTTAAAATTTGACTATGAAAGAAGACAAAGAAGAGTTTGATTTCAAGGCTTATGCCAAGCAAGCAGGAGACGCACTTCGCTCAGGCAAGCCGTTGGCGGGTAAAGACGGTGTTTTTACTCCGCTGTTGAAGATGATTATTGAATCGGCTCTTGAAGGTGAGCTTGATGATCATCTTAGCGACACCCGAAAAACGAATAGGAATAGGCGGAATGGGCATGGAGCCAAAAAACTTCAAAGCTCGTTGGGCGGCTTTGAAGTTTTGGCTCCCCGAGACCGCAATTCCAGTTTCGAGCCACAGATCGTGGAAAAGAGGCAGCATAAAATCAGTTCCGATATAGACCATCAGATCATCGCGTTGTTCGGAAGGGGGATGAGTTATCGGGATATCCAGCAGCATGTTGGGGAGATGTATGGAATAGAAGTTTCTGAGGGAACTTTGACCGCCATTACAGACAGGATTTTCCCTCAGATCATGGAGTGGCAGAATCGCCCTCTGGAAAGTATGTATCCGGTGATCTGGTTGGATGCGATGCACTTCAAAGTCAGGGAAGACGGAGCGGTAAAAACCAAGGCTGTATATTCTATTCTTGGAGTGACTACCAAGGGAGAAAAGGAAGTTGTCGGGGTTTATTTCGGGGATCATGAATCCAGTAAATTCTGGCGTCAGGTACTCCATCAGCTCAAACAGCGGGGTATTGAGGACATCCTGATCGCCTGCATCGATAATCTAAACGGGTTTGCGGAAGCTATAGAAGATGTTTTTCCTCAGACTGATGTTCAGCTCTGCCTGGTCCATCAGATGCGCAACTCCATGAAGTGCATCAATGAAAAAGATATGAAGCCGATGGTCAGGGATCTGAAGAAAATCTATCAGGCGGATAATGAGAAAATGGCCTTGCATTACCTTCAAGAAGCTGAAGAAAATTGGGGAAGTAAATACAAAGTGGTTTTCAAATCCTGGCACCGAAACTGGGACAGACTGACCAACTTCTACAAATATCCTCCACAATTAAGAAGGTTAATTTATACGACCAACCCCATTGAAAGCTACCACAGAATGGTCAGAAAAGTGACCAAAACAAAAGGTGCATTCAGCTCAGAAAACGCTATCTTAAAACAGATTTACCTGGCAACGATGAATGCTCAGACAAAATGGAACGGAACCATATTCGCCTGGCCTTCAATTCGGAAAGACCTAATCGCTTACTTTGAAGATAGATTTAACCAAACTGACACAGTTTAGTGAACACTCCCACGGGCAAGTGTCGGTAGTCAGTTGATGCCTTTTCTCTTATCTCCTATCTCTTTATCTCTTTTCTCCTAATCCCTTTTCCCAAATCCCCTTTTCCTTCCCACGAATTCATACACCTCCTCCAACTCCCTCACCATCCGCTTCATACTGAATTGCTCCTCAACCCGCGCTCTGGCTGCTGCTGCAAATCGGGCATGTAGATCCTGATCTTGAATTAATTGAACGGCATATTTTACCAAATCTGCATAGTCTTCAATCTCTGTCAAAAATCCCTGGACTCCATGCTTTACCATTTCTCCTATTCCACCGGCACGGGTCGCCACTACCGGTACTTCACAAGACATAGCTTCCAGCATTGCGATCGGCAACCCCTCAAACTCTGAAGTACTCAAATAGATATCCATGATTGAGAGGTAAGGAATCACCTGTTTTTGTACCCCAACCCAGTGAAAATGTTCCTCCTTTCCTGAATCCCTTATTTGATCCAGAATCCTTTCTCTCCATTCTCCATCCCCTACCAGAAGGAAATGTGTTTCCGGGCATTGTTCCAGAATTTTAAGTGCAATATCCACCCAGATCCAAAGCCGCTTTTGAGAACGAAATACAGCTACTTTGCCGATTACCGGTGAGTTCGGTGGTATGTTTAACCTGACTTTTAGGGATTGGGGATTACCCCCTAACCCCCTGAAGGGGGAATGGAATTCTGCTAGTCCTTCCGTCTTCTGTCTTCGGTCTTCGGTCTCTTCCCGATAGCTATCGGGACCCTCATTCTCTTCTCTCTTATCTCTTATCTCTTGTCTCTTGTCCCTTGACTCTTGACTCTCATTCTCTGTTCCACCTAATGAGATTGCTTCGCTCCGTTCCTCCGCTCGCAATGACGTACCGACTTCACCCCCTAACCCCCTGAAGGGGGAATAGGATGATTCTAATTCTTCCGTCTTCCGTCTTCTGTCTTCTGTCTCAATTCTCTTTTTCTCTGCTCTCTCTTCTCTTATCTCTTCTCTCTTATCTCTTGTCTCTTGTGTCTTGTCTCTTGCTTCTTGATTCTTGTCTTTCCTAAACACATCAGTATTCACCCCATTCTGAATCACTTTTATTTTCAGCCTTCCACCTCTCCTATACGGATCAATCATAGAGTTCAACTGCATCGAAAGGGCAACTTCATTTGAAACCGCAATTGCCACATCCTGCTTCTTAAAAGTAAGTCGGTTGCCCCAATACGAAATGGTATTGTATCGATCCCAGGTATTGTGCTCTGTATAAACTATCGGAATATTTGAATTCCTGCCAGCAAGCCTGCTTAATATTCCAGCCCAAGGCAAATGAGCATGGATGATATCTATCTTAAATTCTTTTACAAACTCACGAACTTTCCCTACCTGAAAAAACAAACCCAAATTACTGGATGGAATCAAATGAACTTTAATTCCAGCAGCTTCGAGTTCGTCCACAATATTATTTCCCTGATGATAGAAATACAGGCAGTGAAACTCAAAGCGTGCTTGATCATGAACTGAGGCAGTTTCAGGAATCAGCTTTTCCGCTCCGCCACGACCGAGGGATTTGATTAGATGAAGGATTCTGATTTTGTTGGGCACTTCTTTATTAGGAATTGGGGATTAGGGAACGTCATTGCGAGGAGGCAATTTAGCCGACAAAGCAATCTGTTGGTGGGATTAGGGACTGGAACCGTCACTTCGACGAAGGAGAGGTCTCATTTTTTGGAAAAGGGATTACGGATTAACCTCTTTGCGAGCGGAGGAACGGAGCCCGGCAATCTGTTGGTAGAATTAGGAGATTAGATCCGTCATTGCGATCCGCCGCGGCGGAGAGGCAATCTGTTTGAAAGATTTGGAATTGGAAATTAGAGATTAGTAGATTGGCGATGCGGCAACTCCCCCTTAGCCTCGAATATAAAACCCGGAAAAGAAATCATCTTCAAAGGGGGTTAGGGGGATTTGTGTACAGATTTTTTGATGTCGGACCTGCTGCTGCTTGAAGGTTTATGGTTTTTAAATTATAGGGATTGGGAGATTAGAGAATAGGAGATTAGAAGATTAAAGATTCAGAAGTTCTTTATAAAACCCCTCAAACTCTGCTGCAATTCTGGGTATTTGATACTTTTCCTCCACCAATTTTTTGGCATTTCTGGTGATTTTCTGAACTTCCGAATCTGATAATGACAAGCATTCCACAATAGCTTTTTTGAATTCCTCCTGATCTCCGGCCGGCACCAGCCAACCAGTTTTCCCTGTTTGCAAAACCTCCCCGATGCCTCCTACTCCAAAAGCAATCACGGGGATCTGACAATACATCGCCTCCAAAATCACTCCGGGCAAGCCTTCTATTTTGCTTGGCATCACCAGAGCTTTTGCTTTTGCCAAAATGGGGAAAATATTTTGCTGATTCGGTATCAGATGAATCCTTTCAGACAACCCAGATTCCTGAATATCTTGAATCATCTCATTTTCCAACCGTCCGGAACCCATAAAAACCAAATCCAGATAGGGCAAATCCGTAGACAGCTTTTCAAAAATCGGGATCATTCCCAGAGGATCTTTTTCCGGAACCCAACCTCCTATTTGGATCAGAAAAGATTCAGGAAGCTTGAGAGTCGTAACTTGCTTTAGCTTTTCATCTATTTCATTTGAATCAATTCCAATTGGAATAACCAGGATTGGTTTGGTTTTGAGTTGAAAAGTCTGAATCAAATCATTTGCAGAAGCTTCTGCAACAGAGACGATCCCTGCGACCCGATTCAACAAAAACTTATTCCATGTTTTTTTCAATCCATTGTTCAAGAACCCACTGATCTGATTGGCATTTCTGTAAATGATCTGACCTTTCCAACCAAAAACCAATTGAGAGAGCACCGCAAACTTCAAGGTCTCTGAGGCATTTGCCTGAATGATTTCAGGTTGAAACTCGCGAATGTACTCATCCAGTTTTTTCCAGGATTTCCAATCAAAAAAGCGTCTTTTGCGGTCAGCCTGAAGACTTTTAATTTCGCCTTCAAAAGGCAAATCTGCATTTCCCTCAAACAAACTGATTACTTCCACCTCATGCCCTTTTGCCTGGAGGGCAGATGCAAGCTGACAAGCAAATATCTCTGCTCCTCTTCTTTGTTGTCTGGTGATGAGTTGGATGATTTTCATTTTCGTAGCGTCATTGCGAGGAGGAGGAACGACGACGAAGCAATCTTTAAATGAAAAGATTGCTTCGGGATCGAGGATTAGCTAATGATTTAATATTTCGTCTGATCTCTCGTTGCGATCAGCCGCGGCGGAGAAGCAATCTTTCGATCAAGTTCCTGCTACAATTAAACAGATTGCTTCTGATTGGGAGACTGTGATTACACCAATAATATCCTTGTTCAATCATCGCAATGACGGGTATTAAAGTAATTTTGAATAAAACTCCTCGTATTGAGCAGCAACCTGCTTTATATCTAAGTTTTCTCTGGCAAATTGTTCTGCAGCATCTAAAATTTCCGACAGGTCATTTGAGTCCGTCTTTATTAATTCTAAAATAACTTCAACCATTTTGGCGGTTTCATCTGAAGGAATTAGCCAGCCAGTTTGATTTTCTTTTACCAACTCCGAAACTGCCCCCACATCGTAAGCGACTACAGGAATTCTGTGTAGAAAAGCCTCTCCGACTACAGCCGGCATTCCCTCTATTTTGCTCGGCAAAACCAAAATGGCATTCTTCGGTACCTGGGAAAAGGGATCGGATTGAGCTCCTAAAAATGAAACAGCATGAGATAGTCCTTTTTGCTTCGCCAATTCTTGGACCTCATTTCTCAATGGTCCATCTCCAATCAGGAGTAATTTGGATTCGGGCTTTTTTGCCAAAACACCTGAAAAAACACGAAGAAGTTCCTGATGATTTTTTTCAAAAGTGAATCCTCCTATATGAACCAAAACCGGATAGGGAAATGAGTCTTTCAGCGAAACTTTCTCTGGCATTAGTATTCCGACAGGAATGACTTCGTGGAGAAAACGAAATGAAAACAGGTTTTCAAAATCAAGTTTGGAGGCCTTGCTTACCGCCACAATTCCATCAATTCGGTTGTAAAGCCATTGGTTTAAAAGCCTGGTGGAATTGGATCGAATGTATCTGCTGATCACACTGCCATTGTAAAAAATCATCTTTCCTTTCCATCCGAAGACTAGTTGTGAAAAGACCATAAACTTGAGCGTATCCGCACCCATTGCCTGAACGATATCAGGATTAAAACTTCTTGCAATCGAATTGATCTCTTTCCAGGCTTCAAAATCAAAAAATCGCTTAGCCGGATTCCTATTCAAGTGGTGAATCTCTCCCGAAAAAGGTAAGACAAAATCCCCTTCAAAAAGGGAAATCAACCTTACCTGATGTCCTCTTTGAATCAATACTTCTCCCAAATGACAAGCGAAAAGTTCCGCTCCCCGGGCCTGTGGTCTTTGAATCATCATTAAAATCCTCATTTCCTGAAGTAGAAATCAACAAAGACGGTATCTCCACTCACATTGAAAGTATGGATTCCCAAGGCATCCGGGAAAATTTCCGGTCCCAGAGCAAATACTCTTTTCTCTTCATAGGCTGTTTCTGAAAGTTGAACAACCTCATTGATTCCAACCTGGTGCCCGTATCTCATGCCCGAATCCTGTGCGGGCCGATAGAGTTTGCCTCCTTTGGAAAACAAGCGACCTGCAGGCCTGGAATTTCTTACATCTGACACAATTGGATTTGCAGGATGCGGATTCCAAACAGGATTTTCCAGACTTTCAGACCAATAGAGGTGCAATTCATCAAAGGAAGAGCAAGCAGGATGCGGTTTTTGATTTACAAAGAGCCAGTATTTATTGTCTGATTTACACAAGGTGGGATCATACCCTTCACCTTCGAAAAACACTCCTGTCTTTTCCCAAGAGAATGGGAAATTCGTGGATTTATACAAATACAATTTCCCTGCTTCGGCAGATTCCGGAATAAGGTAAAAATCATTCTCTTCCTGAAAAACAAAGGGATAAGACAAATGCCAAATCTCTTCAAGGATTACAGCCATCTCAGTCAATTTCCCATCTCTCAGCTTTGCGCAGGATATATGTCCCTTTCGTTTCTGCTTATCAAACTCTTCAAAAAACACATAGGAATCTCCCTTGTAATCAACAGGAAAAGGATCTGCCCAATAGAATTTTTCGGGAGATGTATTATCAAATATTCGGATCGGCTTCTCCTTCAAAACTCTCCAATTTTCCTGTTCTGAAAATTCCAGAGAACCAATTTCCCAATGGGAAGGAAACCGCTTTTCGCTGCGTTTTCTAAACAAGTTGCGATAGAAAAGTCGCCATCCCAAACTTATCATTTCCAAATTTCCTGGCGGTCGGTAAAGAGGCGGTTTGTAATTACCCGGATCATCCTGAAGGATTTCTTTGGATTCCAGCCATTTTTCTCCTCCAAGGAGCGCCAGATTTTTGATTTCCCTTGGCAGAAAGTATAAGCTTTTCCAAAATACCTGATTGGCATTTCTTTGGACAGAAAGCGGATCAGTATGGGACCAGGAGCGGTAAATGACTTTTCCATCATCGAGTTTTTCCGACAGGATCTGCAAAACCGAACCGGTGATTTCCTCCTGCTTCATCACCTCCCAAAAACAGGGCGGTCCACCCCTGTTCACCCGATTGTCTCCATGGTGAAAAGACCAGATCCCAAACTTTGGCACCTGAAGGATTTCGCCCTTCAGAATTCGGAAGCCAAGCCGGATGGTGATATCCAAATTATATGTTCGGATTAGGTCAATATCCTGCGATGAAAAAGAATCAGAGTATTTCTTCTGAAGAGGCCGAACAAAAATCTCCGGAACAGTCCAATTCGGCAAATCTTTTAGGTTTTTTGATGCAAATGCATCCTGAGAATTTTTGAAAAGCCTTCTGTCTATTGCTCTGTAAAGTCGATACAAAAATGGAGATGGGCTTCCCGATGATTTCGGTTTTTGGTTGAGGATGTTGAGTACGATTTCACCATAGCCCTCGGTTTGAATCCGTATGAGCATCTCAAATGCCCAAGCCGGGATTTGATGGGAGTCGGTAAGAATGGCGATTTTTAGTTTATCAAGCCGTGGTCTGTGTCTCCACAGACCACTATCCAATTTTTCAACCATTGAATTTGTTATCATTGGTGGTCTCTGTCCTCAACCGTGGCATGTGTCATTACCCGTCGTGGTCTGTGGTATTACCCGTGGTCTGTGTCCTCACAGACCACTTAAAACCTATCTCGATAATCAGTCAAAAACCCAAACTCATCAACACCAGTTTCATAAAACGAGGCTGACGACCATTTATAGTCCTCCGGACGATTTGCCATGTTCCAATGACTTTGCAAAGGATTAAGATGCAAGTATTCGGTTTTTTGTTCTGCTTTCTTTTTTGTGTCCATCAAAACTGCCAAAGGATCACGCTGCCAAATCCTCACTTTCCTGTCAGGTTCATCAACCAAAAAGTCAGAGAGTAGGATGGGATCTTTGGTTTTTAAATCCTTTGCAATACTATGGCTTGTGAATTTATTGAAACTGGCATGGGGCATTTCCTTTCCATTAGGCTCCTTCATTTCCCAAATGACATGCAGATGGTTTGGCATGATGACAAAAGAATAAATTTTAACTATCTCACGGGAAACTAACTCTCCGAAAGAATCGAGGATTATCTGCTTGTATTTATCATCAGTGAAAAGTTTCTTCCAACTCTTGACTGTATCGGTCCAAAAATAAACCTGACCGTATTCCATGAGGGAATTGCGAGTTTTGCCATCATTTAAATCCATATATAAAAAAGTGTAAAATGGTCTGTGAGGACACAGACCATGGTGGATGTTTTGTTATTTAATGGTCTGTGGAGACACAGACCATGGGACACAGACCATGGAGAGTAACACCCCCTCATACTCCCTGGCAATCTTCTCGATATCAAATCTCTCAATTGCTTCCAGTCTGGCAGCTTTACCTAATTCAGACATTCGGTCAGGATTTTCGATGGCGTAAAGCATGTTTTGAGTCAATGCATCAACATCTTTTACAGGAAAAATAAGTGCGTTTTTATCTGCAGTTACGGCTTCGAGATTCATAGGGATATCTGAAGCGATAATGGGAATTCCGGCCATCATCGCCTCAACCAAAGACCCTGAAAATCCTTCGTACCAGGAAGGGAAGAGGAAGCAGTCAGATTTTAGAAGGAGATTGTGGGATGAGAAGTTAAGGGATTGGGGATTAGGGATTAGGGGATTGGATGTTCCTACTACTTCCGTCTTCGGTCTTCCGTCTTCGGTCATTTTTACCTCCCCTCCAAATTTTCCCGGAAGCGTGACATGCTTTTCAAGGCCCAGACTAGCAACCAAATCCTCCAAATTCTTTCTGAAAAACCCATCCCCATAAATCTTCAGCGTGCAATCAGGATATTGCTTTACGACTTCCGAAAAAGCCAGGATCGCTTCCTGAAAGCCTTTTCTCTCAAGTAAACGGCCGTAGGAAATGAAGTTCCGGATGGAACCGGGCGTCACTGCGAGTCTGATATCCAATAATTCAGGTTTAATTTCAAAATTTACGGCAGACGAAGCAGTCTCATCCTTAGATATTTGATTTGTATATTGAGATTGCCGCGCTTCGCTCGCAATGACGGGAACAACCCTACCCCGATAAACAACCGAAATCTTTTCTCTTTTCAACCCCAATGTCTTTACGTGTGAATCCACCAAAGCCTGGGCATTGGCGATCCAGTGGATGGGAATACCGGCGGTCCATCGATCCAATAAATACACCAACTGATATTTCAGACCTGGTTTTTCTTTCCTGGCGAAAGGGCCGTAACTGTCATTTACCAGAGTTCCGACCAGAGGAACGCCTGTAATCAAAGCTGCAAAACGTGTAATGATATCTGCCCGATAGAGACTGGAAACCAGCAAATCCGGCTTCTCTTTTCTGATCAATCTGACTAGGCGGGAAATAGCTGTCCCAAACGAATACGATTCGGGTATATCCAAAAAATGCAAGCAAATACCTGCATCCTGATAGGCTTCTTTCAAGTCATGCTTCGGATAGAAATACACAAATCCCACTTCCATATCCGAAGAAAACCGTGACAGGATTTCTAAATGACTTCTTTCAGCACCTGCATTGACGAGGGCGTCCTGGGTGAAGAGGATTTTCATTTTCTTCACTGAGTCGCGAGAAAAACTTGTTTCTCTTTTATCTTTTTTGAATTGGCAAGCCGTTTTGATCCCTGCATTAATCCCAGAGCAAATGCTGAAATTGTAAATCTCCTTTTTAGCGCACTTTTAACCTGAAGAATTGCTAAACCTTTGTCACCAAATTTTTTTTGAAAAAAAATTAGCTCAAGTCCATGGTAAGTTTTAAGCCATTTATAAATGGCACATTGTTCGGTATATCGTTCTGCATCATCCAAAACAATCAAACAACCTGGTTTTAATTTTGAATAAATCTCATCTAATCCTCCTTCTCTTCCAAAATAATAAGGAGGGCCATCAATGAATACTAAATCTATCTCATCTGATATATTCTTTCTTTCCGGGATCCTGTATCGTGCATGAATCCCAAAATACCCAAAAACAAAATTCAGGCTCCCGGTCATAAAGTGCATGTTTTTCATTGAAACAACACTTTTTAAATCTGACGGAATCTTAAACCAATCAACGTTTTCTTCTATTGAGTAAACTCTATAAGGCTTTCCTTCTTTAGCCAACCCATAATGGAAAACGATAGAGGAATAACCTGCACCAATCTCTACTACTTTTTGAACTCGGAAGTCAATCAGGATTCTTAATAATGCTTCCGAAACAGCTTTATCTATTGACCAACCTCCCGGAGACTTATTTATAATTAATCGATCCAATTCTAAAGGATTGGCTAACGTGAGGTGCAGTTCTGAATTTCTAACCAACTTAGCCTCAAGGAATTTTGCAATGTTTGATTTGATCCAATCCATCTATTTTTTTCTTATTCTGATCAAGCAAGTTTCTTATGTAGTTTCTTGGCCAAATTCAAAGGAAGCAACTGAAAGGCAACAAAAAGAACCAGAGATCTGGGAGTATAATTGAGCTTTTTAAGAAACTCAATGGCAATCAAATTGTCTCCTGCATATAAGGATAACCACATAGCTTTATGATACCACCATCTTCTTCTCGATAATGATTCTTTAATTTCTTTCGAATACTTATCAATTAAATTCCGGTAGGCTGTAGCTTGGGAAGAGTAATTTTTTCTAACAGACTCATGCTCACCAAGCAGGCAATTGACAAGAATATTGGGTATTCCTAATCCAATTTCGCTTCGGGAGATTCTTAGAAAAAACTCGCGATCAACTGAAGCCCTAAAAGATTCATCAAACCCATGATATCGCTCCAGTAATTCTTTTCTAAATGCCACTCCACAATTAGTACCTATCCTTAATTCGTCAAAAAAAGTCGTGCTCGGCAATACTTCTCTTGGCTTCCAAAATTCTTCTTTCATTGATTGGCTTTGCTCATTTACGAATCGTACGCCTGTCCAAAAAAATCCGACTTCCGGATTATTCATGATAGACTTGGACATCCGATCCAAATAGTCTGGCTCATACCAATCGTCACTGTCCAAGTAGGCCACCCAGGTATAGTTGGAAGATTTCCAACCCTCATTTCTGGTAAATGCATTTCCTCGATTTGGACTATGAGAAAGAACGCGGATTCTTGGATCAGTAAATGACTCAGCAATCTTCAAAGAATTGTCTGTCGAATCGTCATCGACCAAAATCAATTCCCAGTTTGAATTAGTTTGATCCAGAACACTTTTTATAGCTTTTCCAAGATACTTTTCTCTGTTGAAAAATGGGATCACGATTGAAAACTTGATGGGTAAATCCAAAATCTTACAATTCAAGAGTTTTGCCTTTGACTCCTTTGTAATAATGAATCAACGCCAAAAAAATCATTTTTGCGTTTTGTACTCCATAAGACGGACCATATTTAAACCCATATACCGCCTTTCCAAGCCACTTAGCTATCAATCTTTTCCGCATTGTATTCAAGGTAAAAGAATCAGAGATCATCAATAAGTTTCTCAGGCTGTAATACTCTCTGACTGGATTTTTCTTTTTTCGATATAATGGTCTTTCAAAATCAACCCGGCTATGAAGGTTTCTTAATCCTAAAAACAGTTTAGCAGGTACTAATAAAGTGAATCCCCTCCTACTTGCTTTCAAACAAAAATCCAACTCTTCAAATCCGAAAAACAAATCCGGATTTGGTAAGACACCTTGTTTTACTAACTCTGCATTAACTACCATTAACATATTTCCTGCTATGCAATCAACCTCGATTATTTCCTTCTTTTCCAATAATCTAGACTGTACCCGCTTAATTACTCCTTTCTTACGGTCAAAAAAATGACCTACCGCTCCGATTATCCCGCAAAAAGGATTTTCGTTTGTGATGCTCAGGAGATTTTCGAAGGTATCCGGGAAAAACGGGGGATCGTTGTCATCTGCCCAAAGGATCCAATCCAGTCCATCCTGCGCACATAGCTGAAGGCCCTTTACTGCAGCACCAGCAGGCCCTGCATTATAACCCATTCGGTAATAATTTATTCTTGGGTTTCTCAAACTCGCTATTGCATGGTCGGTCTCGAGGTTTTCTGAGTTATCAATTACCCAAATCAGCTCGGGAGGAAAACTCTGTGCAAACAATTTTTCCAAAGTATCCACCAATGTGACGGGGCGATTATAGGTAATTACAAAACCACCGAATCTCATCTTAGGGCAATTTCAGGTGGATAAATTCTCCTCGCTATCACAGGAAAATAAGCCAAAGCAATTCTAATCAGGGTACTGATTTTTTGAGGCTTAAACCTCCAGGATTTCCATAAATGCTTTTTTGCTATCCCAAACCTTCCAAACCTCATTTCGATCACTCCGATGTTTTGGTGATACAGATGCTTCACATGCGTGGTCAGAGTTTTGTCATGCTTTTCCAAAATGATACGAAGCGAATCCAAAATGTTTTGCAAGTTTTTACTTCCTCCAGTTGAATTTTGATTGTATTTCAAAACCAATGCATCAAAATTCTTTACGATTATACCACTATGATTTAGTCTGAATTGCAATTCTGTATTCTCAGCAAATTTCAATCGTAAATCGTATCCCCCAATTAACAAAAACATATCCCTTCGAATTGAAAAACTACCCGAGACAAAACTGGCATTTCCGAAAGCCGGCCGGCGCAGCATTATTGAATCTTGATAGACAATGACATAATTCCCCTGGATCACATTGATTTCAAGGTTTGAATTGATTTCTTGAGAAAAGTGGTTTAAGGCATCTGTTTCCAGTTCATCATCCGAATCCAAAAAAATTAGCCAATCTCCTTTGGCGAGCTCTGCCCCCCTATTTCTGGCTGCTGAGACTCCTGAGTTCTCTTGGAAGAAATACCTTACTTGAGGAAATGACTCTGCCACCTGCTGAGTGGCATCTGTAGAACCATCATCGACCACAATGATTTCATTGGCAGGAAAGGTTTGGCGAACCACTGATATGATGACTCCTCCCAAAGTAGCCGACCGATTATAGCTCGGAATAATGATAGAAAAACTAGGATTCAAAGTAACGCTTCAATTGCCTAAGATGGGTGAAAGCAGCCTTTCCCTGCCCGAGGTAAGCCTGCATCTGGGCTTCCAAAATGGCAAAAGATAACTGATCTTGAGGTTGGGATGGCTTTCCTCTCCATCGCATCCAATACTTGCCATACCTCAATAAGGATTTACCGGTTTTCAATAAGTATTCAATAACAAATCTTTCCCATGACTTAGAAGATGACGAGAAATAAAAGTTGTAGACACTTAATAAGCCCGCACTACTAGAAATCCCTCGCTTCAATCGTAGATAGTAGTCCCAAGTCAATCGGGTAGCAGGAAGCTGATGGTAGAACTGAAGCTTGGCGGAATAAGCCACTTTATATCCCATCAGCTGCATTAGCCAACACCATTCTACATCACCACCAGAGCTTAATTCGTTTGCTGTTCGGTCAGATAAAACAGGTTTAAAACCATTTTCAAACAAATTTAAAAGGGGCTTTCTTCGATAAACCGAACAGGCACCATAGACATGAACTAAACGGTTTCCGTCTATATCATTCAACTGTTGAGGACCAACTGCAAAACTGGAAGCATAGCGATCAAACCAGTCTGGCTTTGGGGCCAAAAACTCGGGAATCCCGTGACTTCCCAATACGCCGATCTTGGTGTCCTTGAACAAGACTTCCTTACACTCAAAAAGAAAATCTGGAAAAATCACATTGTCATCATCACAATACAGCACCCAATCAAAGCGAGCAGCCTTTAGCCCTGTCAATCTGGCGTGGACCAATCCTAGCTTTTCTTCCCTTAAAACCCTCCATAATCCGGTTGGAAAAGAGGAACTAAGTTGTTGAATGACCTCATCCCTTGTCCCATCCATTGAAGCATTGTCCACCACCAGAATCTCATATTCAGGAGGATTTTTCTGATCTACTAAAGAAGAAAGGCAAGTAGAAATTCGGGACGAACCATTATAAGTACAAACAACGATAGATATCAAATCAGGAGTAATATTTTAAATCAGATGGCTTTAAATTAATAGCTTTACAAAACACAAAAGCTAATTAAATATATGCAATGGTTGAAAAATTATTGTTACCGAAGATTTCGAACTTCATTTGCTAAAGCTGGAGAAGACTTGCAGGTCTTCCAACTTTTGAAGCAAAAATCAAATGGAATTTTTATTGATATAGGATCACACCACCCAATCAAAGGCTCTAATTCTTTCTTTTTTTACTTGCGTGGATGGACTGGGTTATGTGTTGACCCTAATCCTGATTTCAAACCGCTATATCTTAAATATAGACCCAAAGATATTTTCTTGAATATCGGCATTTCGGATGAACAAGGAAGTTTGGAGTACTATAAACTGAAAGATAAATTGTCGGTGCGAAACTCATTTTCGAAGGAATACATTGATAAAAACAATCTAATTGATGAAGTCGAACAGATCAATCTTATACAAATAAAACCACTCAAGGATATTTTGGATAAAGAAATGGCGGGGAAACAAATTGACTTCCTAACCATAGATGTAGAAGGATTAGATCTTGAAGTACTGAAAGGCAATAACTGGAATAAGTACCGTCCTAGTATTATTTGTGTAGAAACTCATCTTCAATTGCATGATGATATCCAGTCACGCACTACAGAGTTTATGACAGATAAAAACTATGTTCTTTTTGGAAAAACCATGCAAGGTGAACAGGTAGGAACTTTATTTTATAAGCCCTTATGAGAAAGCAAGTAATTTTTAAATCCTACAAAATTCAAAGAGGTCTGCCGGACAACTATCAAGAACAGGATTTCAAGCATTTTGATGGTGATATTCATAACACAATACGCGAGATGCATATTTTGGAATTGGAAAATGCAACTATCCTGCAATATTTCATTTTTCATGATATGCAAATTCTGGAACAATACTGCGCGACAAGACCATTAGATTGGAAAAAAAAAATTAAGGCATATGTAAAAAGAATAATTTACAAATCCATTAAAATTGATGAGGCTACATGGCTTATTGATAACTGGAGCGCAGGCTATTTTCACTGGATTACCGATGTTCTACCACGTATTCTTATCGCTAAAAAATTCTTACCCGCTAGATCGATTTTACTTCCTGTTAGATTTAAAGAACTGGTTTTCGTACAAGAAAGCATCAAACTTCTGGATGTCAATGTGATATACTTTCAACCATATATTAAATATAAAATAAAGCATATTGGTCTGACTAGTCATCTAAGCACATGCAATTTCGATACAGAATTAATTAGACAAGTAAGAAGAGATTTCACTAAGGATATCGAAGCATTTAAAATAAATCCTTACAAAAGAATATATATTTCCCGGTCCAAAGCTAAGAGGAGGAGGATATTAAATGAAGAGGCCTTAAGACTGCTCCTAAGCAAATTTAATATTGACTGCTTCAACATGGAGGATATGTCCTTCGAGGAACAGCGGAAACTGATGGCAGAAACCAAATTCTTAATTAGTAATCATGGTGCAGGACTTACCAATATGACATTCATGCAAGAAGGTGCGACTATTTTCGAACTGAAATCTGACTCCAAAAACATCAATAATTGCTTTTTCAACTTGGCAAGAGCGTTGGATCACAAATATTACTATACAATAAACCAAGGGAAAGGAAATAATATACAGTATACTGATATTGAGGTGGATTTGGATATCCTGGAAATAGAATTAACTAAAATATTCCCGAAAATTTATTCAAAATAGCCCCTAAAATTACACCATAACGGTGATGGTTTAATTTTTTGAGCTGAGGAGAAAGAATTTTATTCGCCAATTTTTGAGCCTCTAAATCACTATAACCCAGCAATTGAAAGAATTTAATTATTGTTGGTCTTGTTTCAGAAAGAAGCTTTTCAATTTCAGAAGATTCAAAAAAATACGCCCAGGACAAATAGGTTGACAACTTTTTCCAATCGGAAGCTTTTAATTCCCAGTTCCACTTTTTTTGTTCGGTAAGATACCACTCTGCCGCCTCCACTACTTTACCCTGATGAAGTAAAACCCCCAATATTCGGATTAAATGATTCTTTTGGATTTCAGGATAATCGAGCGGAAATGCTTTATTAAACGGGGCATTTTCAGGAAGCCGGGAATCAGGCAATCCTGCCCTTCTACTCACTTCGGTTAAGGCTTCGTACATGACCCTAGGATTTCTACTCATACTGTTTGGCACATACCTATATCCTACTAAAACCTCAGATATGGAATGAATTTTTGTACCCAACTTTCCAGCCCGAATCCAAAAATCCCAATCCTCACAGCTATTCAGTTCGGAATCGAAGCTTCCCAGTTGATTGACGGTTAGTTTCCTGATAAAATGGGAAACGGGTGGGGCTAAATTTGCTTTCAGAAAACTACTGTAGGGAATGATAGAATTAGAAAAATAATGGGTGTGCAACTTTGAATTTTCCTTGAAATAGAAATAGCCTGTGATAAGAAGGTTGGCTGCTGTTTTTTCAAATTGATTGGAAATTATTCTAAAACAGTCGGGAAGATATTGATCATCAGCATCCAAAAACCCAATAATCTCTCCAATGCAAAGTAAAAGACCACTATTTCTAGCGGCAGAAAGGCCTTGGTTAGTTTGATTAAAAACTCTTATTCGACTGTCATTATTAGCATAATACTCGGCTAGTTCCCCTGAAGAATCGGTACTGCCATCATTGATGATGATCAACTCCCAATCCTGAAAAGTTTGAGCAAGTACCGAGCCTATGGCATCGGCTATAAACTGCTCACCATTGTAAACCGGTAAAATAACCGAGATATATGCCATTTACCGAAAACCTATAATCAATTCTCCGTGATATTCCACCCTAAATCCCCAACTACTTAACTTGTCAGTGACTAGCAGACTTCCTTTTTCCGAATGAGGCTCTACACTGACACAAGACACTGTTTGGATAAGTTTTCCCAACTTTTCATCTTTTTCAAAAACCTCCTCCTCTGCCCCTTCAATATCTATTTTGATATAATCAGGATTTTGAAATTCAGGATCGGATAAAATCTCTGAAAGGGAAACAGCTTCCACTTCTTTTCCCAAATTGGTTTCTGAAATTCTCATAGCCCAAGCACCACGATGATCATCAAATTTCAAAAGTTCACTTCTATGCCAAAGTGCTTTTTCCCAAATCAAAGAATTTTCCTGCTTTAAGTTTTCCTTGGCTACCTTAATATTGGAATTTGATGGTTCCAAAAAAAGAGATCTCATACCCGGAAAATGCCAATGCATATAGCAAGCAGTGACGCCAATATTTCCTCCCGCATCAATCATCAGCCGTGGAGTAAGCTCCTTTTGTCTGAAATAGGCGACTATTGGTGCTAATTCTTGATTAAAAAAATGTTGCTTCACGACCATCGAATCACTGGAAAAAGGCCGGAAATAAAAAACTTTACTCAAGAAACCCGGTAAGCCATTGATGGACACAGATTTTCGATATTTCTCAAGTCTGATTCCATTTTTCAAGGACCATTCAAGGATTTCTAAAGAATTTTTAAATGATTGATGCTTGATAAAAAAAAATTTATAAAGAATCAAATAAGCAACTCCCAGAATACCGTAAACCTTAAAAACTTGGATTACCTTACCCATCCATCTTTGCTTTAAGGAATCTTTTCAAATGTTTATTAAACTGTTCACCATATCGCTTGAAATACGAGGGTTTGAAATAGGTCCTCGGATAGCATAATGAATGGTAGATAACCACACGAATACTTGAAAAAAACCGATCTTCACGAAGTAGACCAAATTCGTCTTTCCAACTGTGATTCCACAGGTGTACAGCATAAGAATTTTCAGTTAAATAGGAAGAAAAATCCTTGCCCTTCTCTTCAAAAGGAAGGGAATAGAAATAATCAGAAGAATAAATCTTAACAGATTTGTCTTCATATTTCCAAATCACCTCATCAAATACATCAGGAATCATTTTGGGTCTTAAGAAATCAAAATTTAACCCCTTATACTCGCCTAATAATCGATTCAATAAGGGATGAGATGGCACGCTGCCTATAACAGCTGATGCTAATGAACCAGTTCGATACTCACTTGTAAAAAAATCGTCATCTAATAAGTCATCTAATCTTTTAAGCAAAAATATATCCGTATCGAGATATATGCCTCCCTCAGCATAAAGCGCATGTAGGCGAACTACATCCGAAACAAAAGCGAATTTACCGACTTTGTAAGCTTCCCAAGCAAATGGATATACTCTCAAATCTAACGAATCCTCATTCCAAAGTCTGAATTGATAATCAGGTAGCAGAGCATGCCAACTGTCTAAGCAGTCTTGCTCCAAGAATCCCCATTTTTTCGGACCATACCAACAATAATGAATAATTTTAGGAATATTAGGCATTATTTAAATTCATAATTGCCCTCTTTCTAAAATTCAAAAAGTATGGGATAGAAAATAATAAATTAAACGCATAAGATTTAAAAAAAATAAATAAAATTCTATTCTTAAAGGATTCGTTTCTTAATAAATAGAAATAATTGACCTTTCTAAAATTTTTAAAAATAGTTTTAAGCAATAAAAAGAAGCCACTCCACACATTATACTTTGCAATTTTGTAGTAAAATAAAACTGCTTCAGCCTTTCCGAATGAAATATTCAATTTTTCATAATAAGAAACAGATAATCTAATAGCAGGAATATAATGATAATAAAATAATCTTTCATCAAAATATACATGATCCAAACCTGTAACGATGCATAACTCGTTATCACCCCCAGAACTTAGAGAATTAATTTTTCTATCTGACAATAATAAAGACGAAATTTTTTCAGAATAATTTGTAGCTGAATCTTTTTTTATTGCCAAACCAGCACCATTAATCATTTGATTTGAACCATTCTTTCTCGCATGTTTCCCTACAGCATAACCGTACCCATCAACCTCCATAAACCAATCTGGAAGATCTATATCAGACTTTGCAATTCCAAAACCTCCAACAATCTTGCAAGAAGGATTAGAAAAATTTTCATTAACAAATAACAGATAATCTTTATCAAGCCAATTATCATCATCACAAAAAATAAGAAAATCATAAGATGAAATTTTAATTCCCTTTACCCTAGCAAATGTCAACCCACTTCTTTTTTCTTTCACTATTTTTAAAGAGAACTTACTCCCATTAGCATAAAATTTGTTTGCAATTTGAATAGTTGAATCTGTACAATTATTATCAATCAAAACTACTTCCAACTTAAAATTATCCGGGATAATTAATTTAGAAATAGACTGGAGGGTCTCAAAGATCTTATCTTCACTGTTATAACAACAAATTATAATTGAAAAGCCTAATATCATTTCTTAGATAGAAATTTTATTAATTTTTTAAAATTGTATAAAAAAAAATTCTTCCTTTCTTTATAATATTTTATTTCTACTTCTTTTTGCTTTAAAATCAATTTCACACTTACTAACTCATTAAAGAGAGAATCAAAACATTCTGGATGAACATAAAAGATGAATGAATCTAATCCATAAAGAAGTTTATTATTATCAAAATAATTCTTTTTACATATTAGAAACATATTTTGCCTATACCACCATTTTATATCATTGTCTTCCCATATTTTATTTCTAAAAAAATCAACAAAAACATAATCGTGCTGTTTAAACTTATTTATCCAATATTGTATCGGTTGTTCATTGATATGTTGAAAACCCCCTTGTCCTTTAATAGCTGCCGAAAAAAGAATAAGATCCCCATGCTTAACTAATGAATTGACGAAAGAATCAGATGATAAATCTGGTAAGTGCTCAGCTACTTCTAAAGAGATAATCAAATCAAATTTTCTACCCAAATCAAACGGCTTGGATAAATCCACATTTTCATAACAATAATTTTTCTCTAAATTAACTGTAGAAGAAGGAATATTAATAAAACTATCAATGCCAGTTAGGTCAACTATTCCACATTTTTTGAGAACTTGAAGCCAATCACCACTACCACAACCAACATCTAATACCGATTCGAGAGAAATAAAATTCAACAACAAGGGAAGTACTTTCTCTGCAGATTTGGAATTATAAATATCATCTGGATATAGAAATTCAGTTTTCATAATCAATTAACTTCCAGTTAAAAATTTTATCTACAGAACCTATTGCTTGTATATCTGGTTTTCTTAAGCTACCCCTATTAGAAATATAGTCAAAGACTACAGCATTTTTTTTATAATCAAAATCTTGATGATCATCACCCAACCAAACTGAAATTTTATATATTCCTGTATGCAAATCTGAATCATTCAAATGGCCTACAATTTCACCTTCAACAATATTAACATTAGAATAATTTTTCGGATGATATCTTCCGTTTGATCCATAAATAGGAATATCTAGTTGATTATATATAACAACACCTATAACAGGATTCTTTATGGGAAATGGACTTTTAAACTTAACATTTATTTTTATTCCTCCATTTAGTAACTCTTTAATATCCAAAACAATAGACATTATTGTTGGTTTCAGTTCTTGATAGGAGTAATCTATGATATCAAAAGCTCCATTTTCTTGTAAATAATTGTTGATAGCTTTGTTAACTTCACCATTGAAAGATAATGAACCTGAATTGAGGTAAACTGCTTTTGAACAGAGTGACCTAACCGCCTCCATATTATGACTTACAAATATCACTGTCCGCCCCTGCCCAGCGACATCTTCCATCTTCCCTAAACACTTCTTTTGAAACTCAAAATCTCCAACAGCCAACACTTCATCGATAATCAGTATTTCAGGTTCCAAATGAGCTGCCACAGAGAATCCCAATCGGACTTTCATCCCGGAAGAATAAAACTTAACAGGCGTATCTACAAATTTCTCGACACCGGAGAAATCAATAATCTCATCGAGTTTGGAATCAATCTCCCTTCGTGTCATCCCAAGAATAGTCCCATTCATATAGATATTATCTCTTCCCGAGAGTTCGGGATGGAATCCTGTTCCAACTTCTAATAAAGAGGCTACTCTGCCATGGATCTCAATCCTTCCTGAGGTAGGTTCCGCGATCTGGGAGAGAATTTTGAGTAAGGTGGACTTACCAGCCCCATTTTTTCCAATGATTCCTAAAACCTCTCCCTGCTTAACTTCAAAATTAACATCCTTCAAGGCCCAGAAAACAGATTCATCTTCTACTCCAAATCGGTTAAGCTGACGAAGACGTTTGAAATTGCCCCAAGGAGATTTCATAATATTTCCTATCTGTCCCGCAAGCGTTTCTGCTTGATTTTCCTTTAGGCCAATACGATAACGTTTAGATAGGTTTTGGACTTTAATTACAGTCTCTGACACAATTCAAGGTTAGATAGTTTGCTTATTTACCCACTTCTTAATGAAAAGGAAAATATTATATTTAATCTTTTTCAAATAATTAAAATTAAAATTCTTCCCATTTTGACCATTGATTCCATTATATAAAGGATACTCAACCCAGAATTTTAAAGAACCTTTTTCAGCTAAAAAAAGATGAATACTCATCGCATAAATTTTTTCAAAATATACTCCATTTCCCTCATCTAGAAATTTATTGGCTGTAGGTGAAAAATAATTAGTATAAAAATGTTTAGAAAAGAACATTATTCGGGTATCCGCCCAAGATAAGTTTCTTGAGAAATTAGCAATTATTGTTGTTCTACTAAACTCAATATTATTTAACAATAAATCGATATTTTCGATAATTAACCTACCGGTAATTTTTACAAAAAATTCAACATCTTTAAGGAAATTTGAATTCTCTAAACCAAAATCAATTATTTCTTTTTCTCCATGCCCTTTTCCCAAGTGACTTAAAGAAGATTGAAAAGTAAAATATTCAAAATCAAAATCAGAACCAAATTGAGTTAAAATTTTTTCTGACATATAATTAGAGTTATCTACAAATACAACTCTATACCCTTTTCCTCTATAAAAACTAACAGCCATAAAATAATCCATTTCTCTATACTCTACTCCTTTTCTACCAACAAATTCAAAATTAACTGGATTTATTGTGGCTGTTAAAAAGATAGTAGTTTTAGAAGGATTCATTCTTTAATAAATTTGTCTCTATCCTAAGTATATATTTTATAAGGGCTTTAAACACTGTTAAGATCCTGATTTTCTTAATTAAATCCCATTTATGATTAGAATTACAATATATCTTTGATGTATTGTACAGTTTGTCTTGATGAAAACGCAACCAAAAAATAATTTTAACAAATAGGTCGTTTTCATTTTCCAAAAATACCTTCAACGAATACTTGAAACTTAATCTCATTCTAGTATGAGATAAGCTTGTAAAAGAGCCAACACCAAACCTATAAACAGCTGAATTTGTAGTAAGCCTACAAAAACTTCCTTTTCTAGCCAAAATTAAATACAAGAAAAAATCCCCAACTTTTAATTCTTTGAAATATTGGGGATACGTTTGAATAACATTTTTAAATACGACTGATGGAGTATGGATATAATTTCCAAAAAGCGCCAAATCATATAGCCCGGATTCATCTGATTTAAAATTCTTTTCTGTAATAAAATCAGCTTTCAAATTTCCATCCGGCATTAAAACATTTACCGGATGATAGCACAGGACAATATTAGAATCAGCTTCCAGAAATTCAACTTGATTTTGAAGTTTGAAAGGGTCTGTCCAAAAATCATCTCCTTCGCAAAGGGCAATGTATTTCCCTTTGCAACTTTCAAGTGCCCAAACAAAATTCCCCATCATTCCCTTATTTTGAGAATGCCGGACATATCGAATCCAATTCCCATTGGGATGATTCTGAATGTATTGGTCTACAATTTCTCTTGTTCCATCAGGTGAGAAATCATCTGCAATCAGAAATTCAACAGGAAAATCAACCTCTTGCATTAATACACCTTCAATCGCTTCACGGATAAAATGCTCGTGATTGTATGTAATCATACAAATCGATACCAAAGGGATGTTCATTGCTTTTCCAGTCTTATTCTGCGAATAGAATAGTTTCTTCTAAATGAATGGTAAAATGGCCCAAATGGAATTCATAACCCAAGTCTAGACTTTTGATGTATTCTGGTATTTCTACAAAATCTTTCAAAGAGTGATAAATAGCAATTGCAAGTCGAGGCTTAAATTTGATAATTGTATCCTTTGCCCCTTTTAACGCACATAATTCAGCTCCTTCAATATCCATTTTTATGAAATCGATCTTTTCAATTATATTGTTTGTAACGAAATCATCTATTGAAATTGACTTAGCAACTCCTGTCTGGCCACTAATTGGATGAGAAAATACTTGACTTCCAGGCCCTCGATCAATGTAAAATAATTCAACGCCAGAATCTTCACCCACTGGACTATTTTGAATTTTAATATTTTCACTAAAAGACTGATTGAGTAAAATATTTTGATTTAGAATTTCAAGGTTTGAAGGAATAAATTCAAATGCGTAAACAGTACCAGAATTTCCAACTTTATTAGAAAAATATAGCGATGTATCTCCCCAACATGCTCCAATGTCTAAAACAATATCCCCAGACCTTGCTGATATTTGATGATTCTCACTATTCCTATTTACATTCAGAGAGTATTGCTCAATTTTAAAATCAATTATTGCACTTGATTTTGTAGTATATAACCCCAAATTATAATTTAGGTTTTTTAGGCTCAGATGTTCTAAAGTTATATTCTCGAAACCTATTCCAATTCGCTTGTCAGAAATAACCTCTATTTGAATTTCAGACATAAGTGATAAAAAATCTTTCGCCTGGCCTCCAATAATTACTTTTTTATAACCTAATAATCGATATGTTAAAATATTAACTAATAGATTTTGAGAATCGGAATCTAAACCTTGATACAAATTCTCTAACTGGGGAAGAAAAGATTCCAACTTTTTGAAATACAAGCTCGCTGCAATCCCTGGTGTAAGGTTCGATAATAAACTCCCAACTGTTCTTTTGAATTTTATCGAAATCTTTAACTTTTTTTCAAATTTTCTTTCTAAACCTATAATGGTCAAAATTTTCATCCCCAAAATTATTTCCCAAGGATTCTTTTATTTTGTTCTTTAGTGCTTTTTTAAGCATAATTATGGTTTAACCAATTTAAATTTAATTTGATTGAAATCTTATCCATTATTATCAATTAGCCTTCCCGGTACACCCACCACTGTGACCCCATCCGGAACATCATGAGTCACAACCGATCCTGCACCTACTGTTACATGATCTCCAATTTTCACTTTTGGAAGAATGGTTGCATTGGCTCCAATAGAGCAGAAACTACCTACTTCTACTTTCCCTAGCAGAACCGCCCCGGGATTGATCTCGGAGAATTCGCCGATTTTGACTTCATGATGAATCTGCGCGCCTGTATTGATGAGGGTGCCTTTTCCGATTTGTGTTTGGGCACCGATAAAGCATAGGTTGAAAATATCCGCCTCGTTATTCACTGCGAAATTGCTGTAAGCTATTCCTATACCTTTTACTGAAAAAAGTGTTCCCTCCGCCTTCGTAAAATTCTCATAAAACATGTGTCTGACTTTCGGATTTCCTGTTCCTAAGATAAATCGAGGGTCTTCTTTGAATTTTACTTTGACCTGCGCAAGCGTATTCAGCACCGGATACTTATCCTGAAATATCGAAATGGCGTTTATTCCATCGTAGAAATAAAGATTATCTGTCAACCCCTGTGAAATAAGGATATCAAGTAATTCAAAAGCGTGACCTCCTGCTCCGGCTACAATCATTCAAATGAATTTTTTTGTGACATAATAAATATATTTTATTTCACGTTTTTCGTCTCTACAAATAGAGAATAGGAAAGTGGAGGAAATAGAAATCTTTTCTTCATCTTTCTCATGAAGGGATCTCCTCTCCATATTTTAAAATTGAAGTTGATTCAGTTTTTTTAACTGCCTCAAAAAATGACTTGGTGAATATATACCTTCCGTGACCATTCAAATGACCCTGATCGTGAAAGAGTGATTTGTTCCTCTCGATAGATTTGTCCGGGAAAATTTGAGGGGATCTGATATCAGTGATCGCTTTTTTCAAATATTCATGATCGCCCAGATACATGGGTGCAGTAAATAATCTCACCTCAATTCCTTGTTGTTTGGAAAGCTGAATGATGGTTTGCAAGTAATTACTATCATCCTGATCAATGGTATCAGGAGCCTTTCTTAATGCTATTTCCACCTTTTGCATTTCGTTTAGATGAGTTGAAGAACTCATTCCTCCTTTCAGTTCTGAGTAAGGATCTTGGGTGGAAGAAGACTTCATGTATCTGCGAGTTATTTCCTTTGGAGAGAAATACTTATTGAAGTAGAAGTACCTCCACTCGGGAAAAACATCTGAAACCAAATTATCCAAAACAGGTAACTCTTCCTTCAGGACAATTTTCACGTCTGCATCTTCCCAATAAGGCATAAAGGTGAACGCATGAAATTCATTACTGAAAGACTCCTTGGAATTCAAAGAATTCATATCTACCTGGAGATACAATTCATTGACCGTATTTGATTTCAGAAAATGAGAAAGCACCAAATAATTATCCTTAAATCCACTTCCATTACTTCCCAGATTGATTCCGCTTTTTCCGCTCAGACTGTCTAGCAGATTCATATCAAATGCCCCGTAGGCTCTGCTCGATCCTAAAACTGCATAATCATATGAACCTCCCTTTTGAGCCAGAACCCATTGCTTCTTTTCTGAAAGATCCAAAAATCGATCCTGTGTGAAAAAGTAATCACAAAATGAGCCGTAACCATAAATAAACAGAAGCAGGAAAACGGCACTAATCCCAATTTTGGATAAAAACTGATTCATCAAAACTGGAAGTAAATGAAATCCTGAGGATTGAAGAATACTCCGTAAAACAAGATTAATCCTATCACTGCCGAATAACTGAAATACCTTAATACAGGACTTTTGAAATTAAGGACAATCATACTTCGCATGACCCATTCAGAAAAAAGAAGCATAATTACCAATGAAATTGACAAAAGATAGGTACTGATCCTAAAGCCCTCGGTTAATGGGTTGGTTGCAATACCTCTTAAATATCCCAAGGCAATTTCCATTGACTCTGCCCTGAAGAATATCCAGGCTAAGCACACCAGACTAAACGTGACAAGAATCTTGAAAAACTCAGAAATCGAAGGAAGTAATCTGCTTTCCCCTGCTTCATCCAGATGAACTCTGTTCTTCCCGATCAAGAAAATCGGAATAAACATCGCTGCATGAATCCCTCCCCACGCGATAAAAGTCCAGTTGGCACCATGCCAAAAACCGGAAACCAGGAATACGATAAATATATTTCGGATGGCTTTTGCTTTGGAAACTCTGCTTCCTCCGAGCGGGATATACACATAATCCCGAAACCAAGTAGAAAGTGAAATATGCCATCTCCTCCAGAATTCAGCTATATCCCTACTGAAATAAGGAGTTCGGAAATTGGTCATCAATTGAAATCCGAATAGCATCGCTACACCGATAGCGATGTCAGAATATCCCGAGAAATCCCCATAAATCTGAAAAGCAAAAAGAACTGCTCCAAGAATCAGTTCCAGTCCGGAGGCCGTTTGGTAATTATCAAATATCGGATTGACAACCAAAGCACAGTTGTCCGCTATGACCATTTTCTTAAATAATCCCCAAAGAATCAATTTCATCCCATCCGATCCATGTTGATAGAGGAATTCCCGCTTTTTGAAGAACTGAGGAAGAAGATTAGAGGCTCGTTCTATCGGCCCGGCTACCAGTTGCGGAAAGAATGCCACATAAGTAAAGAAAGCAATCGGGTCTTTAGTCGCCTTCAGATTTCCCCGATAAACGTCAATCGAATAACTCAAGGTCTGAAAAGTATAAAAGCTGATCCCTACAGGCAGAATCAGGTTTAAAGTGCTGAGATGCGGTTGAAAACCCAATACAGAAATGAAATCAGCGGCTGACTCAATAAAGAAATTGAAGTACTTAAAGAAACCTAAAAGGCCGAGGTTGAAGATCAGGCTGATTGTGAGGTAGAGTTTTTTACCAGTCAACAGTCCACGGACCACGGACGACAGCTTTTGAGTAGGTGGCTTAGTGTTTGACAATCCTAAGTTTGGATTACTGATTTTTGATGGACCAGAATCAGCAGTGGACTGTTGACGATCGACGGTTGACATTCGTATTCCGCACCAATAATCAACTGCCGAACTAGCGATTATTAAACCCAAAAACCTCCAATCCCACCAGCCATAAAACACATAGCTAATGAGGAGAAGAAATATATTTTGGGCTTTTAGATTCTTCTGGAATACAAACCAATAAAGCAAAAAAGCTGTCGGCAGGAAAAGAAGAAATTCAAAAGAGTTGAAGAGCATTTATCCGAGGTAATGAGAAATTAAGAAGGATTTAAATTTTTTAATTCAACCTAAAATTCTAAATCACCCTTCCCGGTACGTACTCCCACAACAGTAACACAATCCGGAATATCATGAGTCACAACCGATCCTGCACCTACTATTACATAATTTCCAATTTTCACTTTTGGAAGAATGGTTGCATTAGCACCTATTGAGCAGAAACTTCCTATTTCCACTTTCCCAAGCAGAACTGCACCGGGATTGATCTCGGAGAACTCCCCTATTTTGACTTCATGATGAATCTGAGCTCCTGTATTGATGAGCGTGCCTTTTCCGATTTGTGTTTGGGCACCAATAAAGCAAAGGTTGAAAATATCAGCGTCGTTATTCACAGCAAAGTTGCTGAAAGCTATTCCTATACCTTTTACAGAAAACAGTGTTCCCCCTGCTCTCCTAAAATCCTCGTAAAACTTGTGCCTTACTTTTGGATTTCCAGTTCCTAATATAAATCTTGGATCTTCCTGAAATTTTTCTTTCACCTGATCAAGGGTATTCAAAACAGGATATTTACCCTGAAAAATTGAAATAGAATTTATTCCATCGTAGAAATAAAGGTTGTCAGTCAATCCCTGTGAAATTAGAATATCCAGTAATTCAAAGGCGTGACCTCCTGCTCCAGCTACGATCATTGATTTTTATTTACCCTATTTATTTTTTTCGCTTTCATAGGTTGATACTTAGCACTTTAATCTCATATTCTCTAATCTCCTATTCTCTTATCTCTAATCTCCTAATCCCTTCAACAGATTGCTTCGTTCCGTTCCTCCACTCGCAATGACGTGACCGATCTCGAATCCCATTTCCTTAATCCCTATTCTCTAATCTCTAATCTCCTATTCTCTAATCTCCTAATTCCTGAATGAGATTGCTTCGGGATCTTAGAATACAGAATTAATTTTAGATTTCGTTTGATCCCTCGCAGTGACCTGTAAAACACCGGAATCCTTGATTTTAACTTAAATTCAATTTGCCCAGTAAGTATTGATTTACCCATCCTGGTATCAAATCACTATGAATTATAACTGTATTCTCATTTTTCTCCATCACTAAGTTTCTATTTCTATTTGAACTATCAATGATAAAAGCTCTGTCAGATTTTATAAAAGCTTCATGAAGGTTTTCCAAAGACCGAAAATACCTGCTTTCAATTAATTCATCTTTTACATCATGGCCACCCATTTCCTTTCTGTTTTTTACCCTTTGGATATTAATTAAAGGGTCATCTGTACATATGAAATAGAGGTAAGTTTTAAATCCTGAATCTTTGGCAAATTGAATAAAATCAACTTTCGAATGATGAGACATTACAGTTTCAAACGAAAAACTAACTTTCAATTGAATCATCCTATATCTTAAAAAAGATGCAATAATCGATGCAGCATAACTTGTGATCTTTGACTTCCAAATCAATATTCCTTCCTGAAGGTCCAAAGCTTCAAAATCAATAGTATCAGCCCTGGAATCTTCTGTTTTATAGCTCTTTAAAAAATCTATCCAGTCTTTTTCAGAAACATTTAGTTTACCAAAACTACTTGATAAATCGATGAATTTTCTTTTCCCTAATTCGTATTCAATTTCGTCGGCATTAATAAAAAAACCAAGATTAAAATCCTGACTAATTGCCTGAATTAATGTTGATTTCCCCGATCCATTTGGTCCTGCAAAAAGTCTGAATTTAGGCTGACTCACTTCTTCAATGTGAAAGTTCCTTTTTTACCTTTAATGGCGACAAATTTTGAGTCCTTTAGAGCTATTTCAGTTCCATCAGGTTTGATCTGGATTACTTTATTCTGCCTCACCACCACATCATCCAATCCCAAAACCCGAATTAATTTCTTTGCTTTGAGATTCGCTTTTCTTTGAGCAGAAATAAGTGCTTGAGTTTTAAAATCCTTCATAGTGTAATTTATCGATTATTCTAAATTATGGTTTTATCACCAGGTTTTCGCTTTTCAGTCATGTCGATCTGCTCCGCCACTGGCATACAGGCATAGAGGAGAGATATCTGTTTCTGATTAGCAGTCACCTCGACGAATGAGAGGTCTCATTCGTCGAGGTGACTACTTCATTCTCTCTTATTCTCCAATCCCTAATCTCCTAATCCCAAATCTCAGATTACCTCGGGATCTTAGAATACAGAATTAATTTTAGATTTCGTTTGATCCCTCGCAATGACGAGTAAAACCTCCACAACCCTCTCCTGTTCCTCTCTTGTGAGTGAATGATATAGCGGCAGGCATAGCACCCGGGTGGAGATCTCATCAGAGACGGGACAAGCACCGCCGGTGTAGTCCAGGGTATTGAGTCCGGGATAGAAGTACCGCCGGCATCCGATATTCTGATCTTCCAGGGCGCTTTTGCATTGCAGCAGGAGCTTTTCCGAAGGGAAAATAATCGGGAAATAGCAATAGTTGTAGGCTTCTATCTGGGATGTAGCCGGATAGGTGATTGGCAGTGAGCTAAGTAAGGATTTGTAGTATTCAGACTGTTCTCGTCGCCTTTGCAGAATTGCCGGCAGATGTGGAAAGTTCGTCAGGCCCATTGCAGCATGAAATTCGGAGTTCTTCCCGTTGACCCCGATACCGTTGAATCGCTCAGGACCATCATGCCCGAAGTTGCGAAGGAAAGCCATCTTCTTGTGGAGTTCCGCATCTGTAGTGAATACAGCTCCGCCTTCGATTGTATGGAAAACCTTGGTGGCATGGAAGCTAGTAGTTGATACATCCCCATAGCTGAAGATTGAGCGGCCGTTTACTTTGACTCCGAAGGCATGGGCACCGTCGTAGATCACTTTGAGGTTATGTTTTTTTGCGATCCGGGCTATGACCTCCACATCGCAGGGAATCCCATAGACATGGGTAGCAAGGATCGCTGAAGTATGCGGAGTGATGGCGGCTTCTATTTTTTGCGGGTCGATGTTGCAGGTAGTGGGTTCTATATCCACAAAGACCGGTTTGCATCCTTCCCAGACGATGCTGCTGGTAGTGGCGACGTAGGAAAAAGGCGTGGTGATGATCTCGCCTTTGAGTTCCAGTGCTTTGATTGCAATCTGAATCGCGATAGTGCCGTTGCCGGTGTAGAGGAGATGTTCCATCCCCAGATATTCCTTCAGGCTTTGCTCAAGTTTGTGGACCAGAGGACCGTTGTTGGTCTGCCAGTTGCGCTCCCATATCCCATCGAGCCAGGATTGATATTCAGATTGGGGAGGAAGGAAGGGTTTGGTGACGGGGATCAATTTTTAATTTAGAATTTAAAATAAAAAATGGGTTGTGGGTTGGCGGTTGTCTGTCGTACCCCCTGCCCCCTGAAGGGGAGTTTACTTTGAGGTAGAAGGGTGCAAATATTTCAAGATCAATTTTGACTACAGAACTTAATTTTACCTGAATGCTACTTCCCTCCTTCAGGAGGGATCAGAGGGAGGTAAAAGAGGGTTGTAGGTTACTAGTCATGTCGAGCGAAGGGAGACATCTGTTTCTTCATCGGTCATGTCGAGCGAAGGGAGACATCTGTTTCTTCATTAGTCATGTCGAGTGAGCGAGACATCTGTTTCTTCATTAGTCATGTCGATCGAAGGGAGACATCTGTTTATTGGTACAAGTCAAATCAAGCGGATCCTTCTCCGCCGCGGCGGATCTGGATGACAGGTCACGGCCGGCAGACCTCTCCTATCGTCGAGGTGACGTAACTGCCAACTGATCACTGCCAACTGCTAAGCTACATCTGCAAAAATCCTCTCCATCCTTCGAAAATACATCATTCCGAATACGAAGAAGACAAGGGCGACTATACTTCCCGGCCAGATCCATTCCCAAGGCATAGGCCGATCGAGGAAGGCAGCACGGAAGCCTTCAATCACTCCTACCATCGGGTTGAGAATGTAGAAAGGGATGTATTGTTGCGGAACCGCCTGCGTGCTGTACACCACCGGCGCGGCGTAAAGCAGGAGTTGCACCACGAAAGTAAGTGCATGCTTCACATCCCGGTATTTCACTGCCAAAGCAGAGAGGAACATTCCTATTCCAAGACTGCACATGAGGAGTTGGATAATCAGTACAGGCAGGAAGAGAATCCCCCATCCCGGAGTTACCTCAAACCAGATCAGCAAACCGATTACCACCACGAAGGCGATTACGAAGTCGAGGAGTTTGGACAGGATCGCTGAAAGCGGAAGAACCATTCTCGGGAAATAAACTTTGGTGATCATGTTTGCATTCTGAATCAGGGAATTTGCTGATTCGGTCAGCGTACCGGAAAAGTAATTCCAGGGCCAAAGTGCCAGGTAAGAAAAGAGCACATAAGGCATTCCGTCTGAGTCGATTTTGGCAAGACCGCCGAAGACTAAGGTAAAGACCAAAGTGGTAAACAAAGGCTGGATGATTGCCCAGGAAACTCCGAGGATTGACTGAGCATAGCGGGCTTTGATTCCTCTGAGCGTAAGAAAGTACAGGAGATCCTTGTACCTCCAAAGCTCTTTGAAGTCAATGAGTTGCCAGCCTGAAGTGGCCTGGATTATTTTTACTTTTTGAGTTGTCAGTTGTGGGTTGTAGGTTATTCCCCATGCCCCACGCCACGGCGCGCAGGCCTAAAGGGGGAGTTAGGGAAGTGGAAATTGTTGATTCGGTTTTCTAAATCTGTCTTGATTACTGATGTTAATTTTACCTGAATGCTACTTCCCTCATTCAGGAGGGATCAGAGGGAGGTAAAAGAGGGTTGTCAGTTATCAGTCATGTCGAGCGAAGGGAGACATCTGTTGAATTATTACCAGTCCCATCCATAAGACCTCTCCCATCGTCGAGGTGACGGTACCTATATCCTATTATTCAATTGTTGTTTCCTCATCCTCATTTTGTTCCAAAAGTCCATTTACCTCTTGTTCAAGTTTGGGCAGGTGATTGATTAAAATGGACCAAATATTTTCATCCGAGACACTATCGTAAGCATGAACAACATAATTTCTCAAGCTGATTATTGCTTTAGCGTGTTGAATTGAAGAAATCATTTTGGGTTCATATTTCACTATTCTGTTTATGGCTTCTCCAATAATAGCCAAGTCACGTTCAATTGCCCTCTTGACCATTCTGTCTTTTGTGTAGGCATCAAAAGAATTAATACCTTTTTCTTTAAGGAAAACCTTAATCTCCAAAATAGCCATTTGAATATCTTCAAGCCACTTAAGGATTTTAAGATCCATAAATCAATACTTTACTTTCTTCTATTGATTGGATCAAAAAGCGGTTTTTAAGAGTTTGCACTTCAACCAAATCTACTTTTCTGTTTAAAAGCTTTTCAAGTTTTAATTTTAAGTCAAGGTAATTTTCAAAATAAACCTCGAGAGGCATTGGTTTGAATTTTACCAAAAAATCAAAGTCAGATTCAGGTCTAAATGGACCTTTTGAAGCGGATCCGAAAAGAAAGAAACTATCTACCAAATGAGACATGCATAAATCTTTAATTCTTTTAGAATTTTCCCGTAACAGCCCCAGACCATTTTTTAGTAAATAATCTGATACGACTGGTTCGTTGACTCCTTCTTTTATTTTATTCTCTTTTTTCACAAGGTTAATTTAACAAAAGGAAGCTGACTTTCGAGAAGTTATCAGTCATGTCGAGCAAAGCGAGACATCTGTTGAATTATTACCAGTCCCATCCATAAGACCTCTCCTTTCGTCGAGGTGACGTGTCCGGGAGATCACTCACCCCTTTCTCTTCAGGAGAGAGCCTGTCCCGAGAATCGGGAGGGACGGGGGGGGTGAGGTAGTCATCTCCGGCAACTCATAAAACATAGGCAGCCTAAGCAGGCAATCTGTATATCGGTCAGAATTGGGTAATTCCCTCTTTATATCCTTTATCTCACTTTTCTTATTCTCTTCCAAAGAATGAGACCTCTCCTTTGTCGAGGTGACTGTTATCTGCCCTCTTTCCATAAACTCACTTTTATGCAATGACTGGTAATGAAACACAGCAAGAATTCCATGCTCTTTTAAGTATTGAATGTAGGCAGTCCTTTCTTCCAATGATGGGAAAAGAAGGTAGAACATATGCGCATTATCGGTTGTCTGTCTTCTGTTGTCGGTTATCAATTCCTCCTCTGCGTTCATTTGACCATTGGATGCTAGAGCCAACTGACAACTCACAACTGACAACTTTTTGATTAATGAAGTATAATCAGAACTCAATAATTTTGGCAAATACGAATCATCCTTAAAGACACCAAAATAATCCTCCCAAATCGCTTTCCTTCTTTCCTGGATTTTGTCCAGATTCTCTAATTGGGCGAACAGAAATGCTGCGGTAACTTCGGATGGCAGGAAGCTACTTCCCACATCCACCCAACCGTATTTATTTACTTCTCCTCTGAAAAAAGCGGCTCGATCGGTACCTTTTTCCCAGATGATTTCAGCTCTTTTGATGAATTGGGGATCATTGATGACGAGCATCCCTCCTTCCCCGCATTGGATGTTTTTGGTTTCATGAAAAGAAAAAGCTGCCAGATGGCCAATTCCTCCCAACGGCTTTCCTTTGTAGTAACTGTCTATCGCCTGTGCTGCATCTTCCACCACAAAAATCCCATGCCTTTGGGCTATCTCCATCAACACATCCATCTCACAAGCCACACCTGCATAATGGACCGCTACGATGGCTTTGGTCTTTAGTGTGATCAGTTCTTCCACTTTGGTTTCGTCCATTCCGGGATGATCAGATCGGCTGTCCACGAAAACTATTTTGGCTCCGCGAAGGACAAAAGCATTTGCTGTCGAGACAAAGGTGAAGCTTGGAATAATCACCTCATCACCGGGCTTTATATCGAGCAGAATTGCCGCCATCTCTAGCGCATCCGTGCAACTTGTGGTGAGAAGGCATTTCTGAAATCCATATTGATTTTCAAAAAACTCCTGACATCGCCTGGTAAATTCCCCGTTTCCGGATATTTTACCCAAGTTGACCGCTTCCTTGATATAGTCAAGCTCGAGACCGGTGAGATAGGGTTTGTTGAAAGGGATTTTGTATTTACCAGTCATGTCGAACGCAGTGAGACATCTGTTTATTGGAACTTGTCAAATCCGACAGACCCTTCGCGTTGCTCTGGGTGACGTCTCCTTTAGCTGACTTCTCCTATCGTCGAGGTGACGTGTACTACCTGTCATGTCGAGTGAGCGAGAAATCTGTTTCTCATTACTTTTTCCAAACGGTGAAACCCCTCCCTTTGCTCGGGGTGACTACGTTTCAATAAAACTCCAATCCGGGTTTTCAGAATTTATGAGTGCGTCCTTCTTTTTCCTACTCCAACCTTTCAATTCTTTTTCTCTGGAAATTGCGACTAAAGCACTTTGAAACTCTTCATAATAAATCAAGAAGTAGCAGTTATACCTTCCACAAAAGCTTTTCCTGTTTCCTTCTGCATCTTCTTTATGCTCTGAAATCCTACGTTCGAGGTTATTTGTAATTCCTCTGTATAAAACCGTTTTATTCTTGTTTGTTAAGATGTAAACAAAGAATTTTTTATAAGTCATGTCTTATACTTTTTCAGTCATGTCGAACGGAGTGAGACATCTGCTTTTGATTACTGGTCCCATCCATGAGACCTCTCCTATCGTCGAAGTGACTGGTATAATCGTTGAGGTGACTTGTACTACTAGTCATGTCGAACAAAGTGAGACATCCGTTGAATTATTTCCAGTCCAATCTATTAGACCTCTCCTATTGTCGAGGTGACTGGTATAATCGCCGAGGTGAAGTGTACTACCAGTCATGTCGAGTGAGCGAGACATCTGCTCCTGATTACGTGTCCCATCCATGAGACCTCTCCTATTGTCGAGGTGACTGGTATAATCGTCGAGTTGACGTGCAATCAGCCAGGCTCACCAGACCAATAATGCCAAACCCTTACCTTCTCCACTACTTCATACCCAAGTTTACTATAAAGTGAACAAGCAGGTTGGTTAGCTTCCTGAGTTCCGATTCTCATTTTTTGGGCGCCTTGGGCGAAAGCAAAAGCTTCTGCAGTGCGGATCAATCTTTGGCCCCAACCTTTACCTCTATGGTTTTGGGATACCGATATCAGTCCAATTTGAGCAAGGTCTTCTTTGATGCTAGATGACACAAATCCTGCATTGCCATCTGCTAAAAACACTTCTTCGGATTGCAAGGATTTTTGAATCCAGAGTTTGTAAAGCTTTTCAAATTCACCGGATTTTAATCTTAGATCAGTTTTGAATCTGGAGAAAGCTCCGCTTTCAAATGCCAGGGATTCAAGTTCGAAATTCAATTCTCCTTCAAACTTCTTGATGCCTATATCGCTCTCCCGGTACTCTGTCAACTCTTTTTCAAACACAATTCTGGTTTCTATTTCTTTAATCTCAGAGCTTATGATTGATAATGACTTCACTGAAAAAATATAAACCAGTTGAAAGTTTTTAGCCTCTTCGAGGAATTGAACTTCACTCCAATTTTCATCAACTACTGCTTTCCCAACGGGATAACCGAAAAGTTCCGAGTCAAAAGAAAGTGGGGTTATTGTTGTCAGTTGTCAGTTGTCGGTTGTCGGTTGGGAAATTACCAGTCTTGTCGAACGAAGAGAGACATCTCATTCTTATTACCAGTCATGTCGAGTGAGCGAGACATCTGTTTCTGATTACTAGTCCCTTCCGTGAGACCCCTCGCTATGCTCGGGGTGACGTTTTCAATTGTCGAGGTGACATCTCTGGCAGACTCCTCCCCCTCTCTCTTTAGGAGAGGGGGCTGGGGGGTGAGGTATATTTCTCCACAATATAAATTGGCCGTTGTTTCACTCCTTCGAAGGTTTTTCCAACATACAATCCAACCATTCCGAGGGTGATCAAAAGAAATCCGGTCAGCATCCACAAAGAAATAATCAAGGAAGCGTACCCTGCCACGATTATTTCTCCTTGCCAATATCGAATGAGTGTGAAAATCGCAAATGCAAAACCAGTGAAGGCGACAATCAATCCTAATTTTACCGTAAGACGAATAGGCTTATCGCTGTATGCCAGCATGATATCAAGGGCAAGATTGAATAGCCTTTTGAAGTTGTAACTACTTTTTCCTTCCTCTCGCTCTGCATGAATGACATCCACGGTCGTTTGTCGAAAGCCCACCCACTTCACCATCGTTGGGAAGTAGCGGATACTTTCACGCATTTGGGTTATCTCTTTGATGACCTTTTGATGGTAGATGCCAAAGTTGGCGATACTTTCATCCTGATGTGATCCGGTAAGGTATGCGAGAGTTCTGTAGAAAAGTTTGGAGGAAAGTCTCTTGAAAAAACCATCCTGACGCTGAACCCGTCTTGCCAGCACGACATCAAAGCCTTCTTTTGCTTTCCGCAGGAGATTTGGAATCTCTTCGGGTCTGTCTTGGAGATCACAATCCATCACGACGATCCACTCGCCTTTTGCCTGATCGAGTCCGGCGGTGATAGCATAATGCTGACCAAAGTTGCGGCTGAGTTTGATCCCTTTTATTTCCGGGTGGATTTGGGACAATTCTTCAATTTTTTTCCAGGATCGATCCGGACTGTAATCATCAACGAGAATAATTTCAAAATCCAGGTTCAAATCCGAAACAGATTCTTTGATTCTCAGGATGAGTTCAGGCAGGATATTTTCAGCCCTGTAAACCGGGGATACAATGGAAAGTTGAAGTTTCAGTTGGAGGTTGTCAGTTGGGGGTTATTTTTTAGGATTTTTTTCAAAAGCATTATCAAGAACGGCGTCAAGAGATATAATCACTCAGATATTAAATATTAGAACAGGATAGACTCAAACTCTATCGCGGGTTGAATAATGGCTGAAAAACCAAAACTTCTAAATGCTTTGAGAAAATCTCTGCTCTTTCTATAAACTTTGAAATACAGATGGTTGTATTCTACCTTAAAAGGCGGCTTATGGTAATTTAACATGCTGCCGGTACAAACCGTGTAGAAGTGATACCTAATAGGATTGAATTTATTTTCCTTAATCAGAAAATCTTTAATCTGATTCCTAAACGAGAAATAGTTGTCTCTTTTTTCACCTACCATCTTATTTGAATTGGTAATAGACTCAGGTCTGTAAAATACTTTACAGAGTGGTTCAAATAGAAAAACTGCATTTTCATTCAGTTTGAACATTTCAAACATCATAAAATATTCCTGGACGTTGATTAGTTTCTCATTCCATCCGCCTGCTTTTTTCATGATTTCTCCATTCCATAAGTTGGCCGAAGTGGTTCCTAATCTGGTGGAGATAAGACCTGACCATAGGTCTTTGTGTGGTGAAAACTTGGTCCTGAATCCTTCTTTTTTATAGTAGTATTCACTGATCACTATTGATGAGTCCTCTTTTACAATTCCTAATTGCTTCGAAATCTTATCATTGAGGACTTCATCATCGGCATCGAGAAATTGGATCCATTTATTTTTTGCCTGAAATAAACCAAGATTTCTGCTTGCAGGAGCACCTCTATTGATTCGGTTTGGATGATGAAGAACTTTTATGATCGGATTTGAGGCCTCAAGATTTTTTGACAATTCGAAGGAGCCATCAACAGAGCCATCATCCACCAGGAAAATCTCGTCAATTTCCTTTTGGTTCAACAAAGAATTGACGGCTCTTTCCAATGTCAAAACGGAATTGTAAACGGGTACTATCGCAGAAACAAACATCCTCATCATAATCTTAAATCAACAAATCAATTGTTTTGTTTTGCAATCAATTTAATGGCTTAAAAAAAACAGAGGTTTGATTGAAAAAAGCATCATAAATAGTTACTCCCGTATATTTTTCCATTTTCCAGCCCTCCAGCAATTTAGAAATCATTTCCTGGTAGGATTCCCTGTCGGAATTATCAAAAATCAGAATTCCACCCGGCTTTAATTTGGAGATCGAATTTTGAAGACACAACGGCCTTGCTCTTCCATCAATCAATAACAAGTCGAACGATTCATCAGGTAAATGGTCTGCTCCATGAGCATAATTTCTAAAACTCTGGCCTTCAGAGAAAAGACCGTGTATGCTTTTATATTTTTCCGGAGCATTTTTATCAAATTCCGGAGTTATCAGATTCAGCTCAATATGGTTGCTGGTTTGACAATTAGATTTTACAACTTCAAACCATTTGGCATCATGCTCGATGCTGTAAACATAGGATACCTTATCCTTGAAATAGATCGTACTTCCTCCTGAGCCAAATTCTAAAACCCGGAAATCAGGACGGATAAGAGTTTGAATCCTCCGAAATGCAAAATGATTAATCCATGGAAGTTTTGCTTCCAAAGGAAAAACCATTTTTCGATTATACCTGAAATATGCCGGAAAGCCTTTCAATGGTTCAATAATAGATCTTCCGGTTTTCACATAATTAGCTAACTCGCTTAGAAATCTTCCGACGATTTTATGTGCAGGCTTTATATACAGTTCACTCATTCTTTTTCGTAGGCAAAATTTCAGCCATAAACCAAAATTCCATTCAAGTTTCCCGGATCAATTTCCATGATTTCAACTTCCACATTCCGGCTAATTTTTTCGTACGTCTTATTGATCAAAAAATCGAGGTACTCACGATCCAGCTCTTTTCCTATTAAAATCAGATGGATAGTTCCTGAATCAATTCCCTTGGCATAGTCACCTACTATTACTGCTTTCTCCACGTTTCCCATCCTTTTGACCACTTTTTCGAGGAGATCATCAAGTCCAAGAAATTTGCTTACCATCCCCTTGATTTCTGAGAAAAAAGGATGGCTTTGATTTGCTTTGTACATTTTGGTCTTGCCTTCATCTTCAGACAAAAGCAGGCCTGCTTCTGTGAGCCTGTTGAGTTCAACCCGTACCGAATTGGTTGACTCATCAAACTCTTTGGCCAGCGAACGCAGGTAGCCTGAATTTCCATGGGAAAAGAACTTCAAAAGAAGCTTGATCCGGGTTTTAGAGGTTACGAGGGATTCGAGCAAATGTCAGTTTTGGGTTGTCAGTTATCAGTTGTGGGTTCCTGTGCGACGAGGGGTAGCGGAAAGGTGAAAGTTGTCAGTTTCGGTTACTTCCAATTTTCTCTGACGTATTCGGTGAATTTATAAATCCTGGCTCCGAGGAGATCATATTTTGTAATTAAATCAATTGATTCCTCCGACAACTGATCATAAAGCTGACTTATCTTCTCTAAGTGATTTATGGTTTCAAGGTTACTTGCATGCGAATAAACCAGAAATTTCAAAAAATCATTTTTATAAACTCTTCTACCATACCCTTCCACAATATTTGTAATTACAGAGTCAGAAGATCTTCTCAATTGTGAGCCTAATTCATAAAGCTCATACTTAGGAAGTTTTATTGAAAATCTATGAGTTGCTAAAAACAGCTCCAATGATTCTTGGTAGATTTCTAGGTCTTTGTATGATTTCATAAAAATTCAGCGAAAAAAATAAGGATTAAACTTAAAATTAAAATAGAAAAACTAACGACTAATGAGAATATGCTTTTTGGCTAACCTAACTGACAACTCAAAACCGACAACCGTATCCAGCTTCGCCCTTTCAGTCCCACTCGGCCTTAGCTGACTGAGTAGTTTTCTTACTCATCAGAACAAATTTACTCGGAGGATTGAATTTTGCAAGAGACCATTTAATTTTTATGAATTAAAAAAGTCATGAAAAGGCAGATTTTCCTTTTCTGTATTCAAGAAACTGAATTGACCCGATTTTTCAGTTTGAGGTTCAAACAATCATCTTTTTAAAGAATAATTTCTGAAACAATCAAAACCGAGCACTTAGGGTGTATTTTTAAAAAAATGAATTCAGAAACAATACCATTCAGCTGGTTGATGACGGACAGAAAATACCTAGTTACATTTTTCTTCTTCGTTCTCCTATTGGGAATAATCGGGACATATCTCTATTTCTGGTCTTTTTTGAATTTTGAATATGGACCTTATTATGGAGATGAATCTTTTTACTTCAAAAACTCAGAGAGTTTTTTCCTTACTAACAGCCTGAAAGCCTCTTTTACTTACACTGGAAAGGGAGCATTGATTTTTGGAGCGGATGCCCACGGCCCAGCTTATCCATTATTTTATGGCCTGGTCTCGAGAGTTTCAGGATGGAATTCTTTAACTATTATTCTGACTAACCTGAGTATTTTCCTGATAGCAATTTTGGCATTGTTTCTACAAAAAAACAACAGTAAACTCCTTACTTCTCAGCAAATTTTATTGGTTTTAGGAAGTCCAGTCGCGCTTTTCTATTCCATTAGTTTCTTGCCTGAACTCATTCATTTGGCAACAGGTGTTCTGCTTTTTGTTTTTTGTAAAAAATATCTCAATTCGTTCAAAAAAAGGGATTTCATGATCCTGTTTTGTTTTATTATACTGGCAGGCTGTATCCGAACTACCTGGTTCTTTGCAATGTTCGGGCTTATTATTTTACCCGGGACTCTGACCAACTTCCAAAAAAACATAATTGCTGGTTTAGGAATTTTCATGCCCCTCATATTCCAGCATTTACTACATGAACAAGTCCCAAATACGTTTTCTGAAATTGGTAAATTACTTAATGAAAACAAATTCGGAAATGCAGTTGATATTATGATTTTCAACGCAAAAAGAAATATATATTTTGCCTTGACGTATACGGAAGGTTGGTTTTATACCCTGCAAAAAATCTGGATGGCTTGCAGTCTGCTCGTTGGAGTTCTTCTATTCAAAAAAAATAAGTTGATTCAATTTGGGTTGCTGATCACCTTTATTTTGATTTCGTTCAATACCCTTTTATATAAGCATTACGACTGGGTAGATCTGAGAATGTACACCCCTATGATTCTTTTTTTAAATCTTGGTTTTCTCTCGGAAAAGGTAAAAAAAACTATATCTTTTATTTTGTTGACAATGAATTTATTCTCCTTTATTCTAATACTGCCTTTGCAATCCACCCTCATTCAATTGAGACTGCACCCCGAAGCCGATCCAATTCCGATAAGTTTAATATCTGAGATTGAAGACTTATCAAGTCCGATTCTAATTCAATTGGATACATTAATGCTCGATAACTATTCTTTGCACCAATTGCCTGTGATCAATAAAGAAGGGGAAATAATCAGGTATACATTACCGTATTACGAATTAGATTTCGAAACCCCAAGTCATTTTATTTTAAAAGAAAAAAATCAACTAAGAGTATATCCATAAAAAAGCCGTAACCAATAATTGATGCCCAATAAAAACTGAATCATATATACAGCACCTATGAGAATCAATTTATTATTTACTTTTTTATTATTTGCCAGAAATTTCTGCACCACGAAAAGTACAATACTAAGATTATGCAGAAAAAGGGCAATGGGAATTTGCCAGTAAAAATTACCATGGAGTTCTCGGAACCCAGTTTCTGCAAAAAGAAAATAGACTGCCAAAGCAAAAAAGAGCATAAGCAGAGAGAAGTTAAAAAAACGGGAATCAAATGCCTTTTTTCCCCACAGGAATAGAAATACCAGCGTCAAAGGAAAACTTGAAATAAAATCAAAAAAGGGTTCAGTGGAGTAATGCAGAAATAATTTAAAAGGATTAAGAATTACCTGAGACTGCTCTTCTTGGGAATATAAAATAGGATTCATGGGATCCCATGAATAGATAAGGTATTTCTCTATTAGTAGGAAAAGAAAGAAAACGGAGGATAAACCCAATGAAAGAAATACTGATTTTGAAAGTCTTTTGTCAAGAAGGAATGTGAAAATTGGAAATGCAGGAATAAAGCAAAATAAAAAGCTGGGCTTAATTAGAATAATGACAAGACCAATACCCAGCAAGTTAAGCCAATCCTTTTGCTTTTTTGATTCATACCAAGTGAAAGTTTGCTTGACCAGAAGGATAGAAAAAGGAAAGGAGGCGATCAATGTTGAGTTGTGCCAAATGGTCTGAGTGAATTTTCCCAAATACCAAAAGGGACCATCGATCGTAGGAATATATATCGGACTCAGAAATAAAAATGAAAATGATAAAAAAGCAAAATAGTCCTGTTTTAGTCCTCCGGAATTATTTATCCAGGTATATATCAGTTTATACTTCCACCAAAGAAAAAATGTAAGTACAATAATTGAACTTAATACAAAAGGATATTTAAACCGGACAAACATGTCCACTAAATAAATTAACCCATAATATCCCGGCGGCACTGGAAAAAATCCTTGCTTCAAATATTCCAGAAGTAGGAAATTATGGATTTTAATGTCAAAAGTTTGAGCATAATAGTTTTTAATCATAAATGCAATTGTAAAAAAATACAGAAAGCCTATAAAAAAATCAAACTTATACTTTCTGACAAAATTGGAAAACTCTTTCATTTCTCAGTAAATAAAAGGATTAGATCTGTTGTACCTTCTTTCTTCACTTCTGTTTTAAAATATCCCACATTATTTGAATAGGTGATTGAATCAATTAAATACGCCTTTCTTCCCAAATCTTCGTATCCTTTATACTTTTCCAAAAGTGTTGGCCAACCCAAAATCCTGAACTTGAGCGGGCGATCAAATATAATCTCCTGATAAAGATTGCCGGAACCAATTAAATAAATTTCCTGAATCCCTTCTGATTGAATCCTTTCAATCTCTTGAATTAGAATACTTCCGGATTGGATATTTTTACTGCTTTGAAAATAGGAAATGAAATGAAAGATTATTGATCCGAAAAGAAGGACTATATAAATACCCCAAACATTTTTTAAAGCTATTTGTGAATCTGTTGAAACAAGACATAAAATAAAATAGAGCAAAAAAACGATCGCAAAAATTTGAACCTTCAACAGAAAGAAAGGTGACAAAAGAATCAAACCTGAAAAAAGGATCAGAAACATATAGAGGGAGTTTTTCCAATTTAACAAAAAGGAGAAAGTCAGAAAAAACCCAAGCAAACCGATAAAAAAATGTTCATGGCGCAAAAAAATCGTGAATGAATTGGAGAGTATTGCTGGACTGAAATATAAAAACCTTCTTTGGTCAAGCTCTTTTTTCCAGATTGGAAGTTTTTCGGGAAGTGTTTGATCTATATTGAAATCAATCAGCCCATTTCCGAAATAATACAATTCTGGGTTTGAAGTTTTAAATTCCTCTTTATGCAATTGCAGTGATGGATGATCGAAAACCTGAGATCTTAGCCGGTTTATTTCATAAAACTCCCTTAGTCCTGCAATATCAATCCAAAGGAACATCCCTAAATAGCCCCCAATGGATAGCAGAATAGGAAGCACAAATCTCAGATAAAGTTGTTTTTTCTTTATTACTAAAAAATTCAAACCAACTCCCCCAATAATGATTAGAACCAAAACCTCAGGTCTGATCAAATAACCAAATAGAAGAAAGAGATCAGAAAATCGAAGATTAGACCATGTTATTATTTGTCCATTCCTCTTTATTAACCTATGACCTAAACCAGCAGAAATCGAAAAAGCTGCCACTATTGAAAACTGGAGAAAAAACAAAAAGTGGAGAAAAAACCCGAATAAAAAGAAAGCCCAAACCTGTTTTTGAAAAATGTGAATTGGACGAGAAGCTATTAACCTGATTAAGGCCAGGTAGCTTAAAAACATTATCAAAAACCAAGTGGCCGGATACCATGGTATTTCAGGGAATTTGGTATATAATACTGAAAATATCCAACTCAAAATAGGATGAATAAAAACAGCAAAGGCTTCTGGTGTTCCTGAATAAGCTCCGGAAACCAACCACATCATCACTTCATCATCATTCACTTGAAATCTCCAAGGTAGATTCCAAACAATCAAAAAAGCTATCAGACCTATTCCTGCCCAAATCTCAAAGAAATAGCTTTTGGATTTTACTTCCATAAAACCTGAATTTCTTCCCCATTTGACATTCCCAATCGCTGTTTTTTATAGGAGCCCCATTCACCGGCTGGCAGGGAATCTGAAGGCGAATAAATGATCATACCAGAATTGATTCCTTCCGGAAAGTAAGAATTCAAATGGCTTTTGCTCCAATACCCCGGGGATTTTGGAGAATTCTTATCTATCAAATAGAGTATCCCCGGAATTCTATAAATAGCAATCACTTGATCATTTGAATATTGGCCCGTTTTATCCTTCAAATCATGAAGCAAGTTCACTTGATTTTGAGATAGTAAGATACTCTTTCCAGAACCGTAATTCCATGGCCGATCGGCGTTCCATAGAGGTTCCTGCCCGAATGGATTTAGCCAAATTCCATTTGTAAGCACAATGATTGAAATAGCCGCCACTGCTATTTTAAATTTATCCTGAATTTTCGCAGGAAGCCAGATAAACAGCATCATAAGCCCAAAAATCCAAAATACCCAGTAATGAATCCCTAATCTCAGCCAGTAAACATTGCTTCCGAAGAAAAGAAAAAAGGGCATGCCTATCAAAAGAATGAAGTTCAGTTGCTGACGCAAAGACAGGTTTTTGATTCCTTTCTTTCCCAAAAAATATCCAAGGACGGCTATTGTTACCAAAAGAATACTATGATTCCATTCATCTGTAATAGAGGTTTTGATGAAAACTAAACCCAAACCGGTCAATCCCAAAACCCCAAACCCGTACGTTTTTGGTTTTGACTTCATGCTAAAATAACCCGAAATCCAAAATGGAATAACTACAATAACAAGCCAAAATATGCCTACAGCCAAATATTTAAAAAGGAATACAAAACCATAGTCTTCCCTGGAACTCATCAAATCCAGCCCGACAAAAATTCGAGAAAAGCCTGTTTCTCCAAGTAATTTAAAAAAGCTTACCTCCAATAGTATAAATGGAATCACCAGCCCCGGAATCAGTTTCCAATTAAACTCTCTTTTGTAAACTGATAAAACCAAAGTCAAACTTCCCAAAATCAAGCAACTCGTTATTTTTGAATAAAAGAGCAAACTGAGAATGAAACCTAAAATGAGGTGATCAAACCATTTCTTTTCCTTTTTGGAAATAATGGCCAGCCAGCAACAGGCCAAGACCACTGAGATTGAATTATAGGAAAGGCTCGATGGGAGAAATGCATATCCGGCAAATAGTCCTAAGATAGCCAGTAGGTAAACCTCAAGTGAGATTCCCTTTTCTGAATTGGCGTTTCTCCAAAAAATGGATAATGCCCAAGCTCCTACGAAATAACTGAAAAGACGAATAAACCGAAGTCCGATTATCCCGAATTCAACTCCAACTAGTTGATGAAATAATTTGAAAAACAGATCATAATTAAAAATTCCACCATCATTTGCCTGCATCGGGTCAGCCAAAAATGCATAGAGTCCTTCATCGGAAAAATCAAACCCTCGATTTATTCCGGCAAGAATTATTGCGGTGGAAATAAAAACAAGTGTAAAAAGGAATCGGGACATCCAGTAAATTAAAGAAAAGCTGAAATGATCAAATAAGTATTAAATAGTTTCAAATTAGAATAGTTAAAATTTGACCATTTATATTTATAAAATGTGGAAAACTTTTCCTCCAAAAACAAAAAAATACCCTGTATAGGGTATTTTTTTTTGCTCAACGCCTTCTACCTTTATGTCAGGGTGATTAAGCAACTTTTCTCATTATTTTTTCTAGAAAATATTTAAGGGACTTTTTTCAGCATTTTTTAAACCCTTTCTTTAATAATATCTCACCTCACAAGAGGGATTGCTTGCTTTAAATTGATCCACTACTCTGCTTGTCAGACGAGTATTGAAGCAAGATAATTTTTTCAAATTATTCAAACCTATAATTGGCTTGAGAGATCTCAAATTGGTACTTGCCACATCAAGTTCCTCCAATGTAGCCAGAGTTTCCAATCCTTTCAAAGAACTTAGGTTTGTTCCTGAGATATTCAGAACCTTCAATTTTGACAAGCCGGATAGATAAAGTAAATCTTCAATTCCTGTATTCGAGATATCAAGTTCCTCCAACTCACTAAGTCCGCTCACCGGTGAAAAATCAATGACTGGTACCTGAGATATCCGCAATTTCTTCAAATGCTTCAGTTCCGCTACCGGCGATATATCAGACAGAGGTGCGTCAAAGATGGCTAATGAGCGCAGATTCACAAATGCCGTCAAGGCATTTATATTCCCGACAGGTAAATTTTCAAACTCAAGATCTGCTATCCCGGTCAGATCATGTAATTGCTGTGACTCAGGATTTTCAGGAAGCGAATTCTGCTTTCTGAATATATCTTGCCAAACCGGATCCAAACTTGACCACCAGGAATTAAGTTCTTCTGTTCGATAGATAATCGTTAAAGCTGGCTTTTGAATGAGTATCTCAGGCACTTCCTCTGCGAATATTTGAGATCCGTTTACATTTATTTTTTTGAGATTGGGCAAAGAAAGCACATCCATAATACTTGTGACAGGACTTCCATCCAGGTCAATAAGTTCGATTGCCTCATTTTCCTTCAAAGGAGAGATATCCTTCACATTGGAATTATGACCTATAATTTCAACCAAAGTCTTCACCTCACTCAAAGGCAGTAAGTCCTCAACAGGATTATCAGAGAAATTGATCTTCCGAATTTTCACAAATCGGGTAACCGGATTCAATGTCTCCACTCCTGCCCCGGACAAATCCAATTCCTCCAGACCAATCGTTGTTGTCAGGATTTCCACATTTGGCTGATCACCGGTTATTCCCGGATTGGCCTTTCTCAGGCTTTCTTTCCAGGGTTCGGACAATCCTGTCCACCAGCTTTCAAGGTCCTTTACATGATGGATTAAAAGAACTTTCGGATTACTTCTGATAAAATTATCTGCCGCAACCACCGTCAACTTGGTTTCATCAGCCAACACTTTCTCCAGAGAAGGTTTTCCATCCAGAACTGTAATATCGGCAATCGGAGTAAGCGTAAGATCGACCACCTCAAGTTGGCTGAGACCGGTAAGCGGAGTCAGATCCTGAATATTTGTTTCTGAAAGATTAAGAACTCTGAGAGAGACCAATTGATCAAGTGAAGAAAAATTGATCAGGTAGTTTTTACTAAGATTCAGATCCTGAAGCTTGATCAGGTCTTTGATGTTTTCCGCATTGTTGAACCCACTTTCGACAAGGCTTAGCGACTGAAGGCTATCAAATTCATTCAGCACAGCAAAGTTCATAATTGGCGTGTTATCAGCCTTAAGCGAACGGACTGTTTTCAAATTGACCAGTTCGCTAATGTCTTCTATTTGTGTATTAGAAATATCCAGGTGCTTCAATCGGTCTGAATATTTGATAAATTGGATATCTGAAGTCGGTGTATTTGATACATCCAGATGCTCCAAAAATGTCACGTTGGAAATCGGTCCCAGCTTGGTGATTTGAGTGTTGCTTATATTGACATACTTCAGGTTTCGAAGTGCTTCCAATGGACTCAAATCCAATAAAGCTTGCCCTGAAATGTCTAAGGAATCAATCTCAACAAATTTATAGAGCTCATTTACTCCAACAGAATCTGAATTAACAACCTCAAACCTTTGAGTGAAATAGCCTTTCCATGCCGCATCTAGTATTCCCCACCATTCGAGCAGTTCTTCATCACGGCTCAGTTTGGTGGTGTACATGCTGGCTATTTTGAGGTCCTGGGATTTCTGATCCAGATTGACCTCTATGAATCTTGGCTTGGTATTATTGATTTTCTCCTTGTCGTTTACGGTTGCATCAATGGTCCTATCCAGGGATACGAGGAAAAACACATCTCCATTATCCTTTTGTCCAGGCTTAATTTCCCGGATTTTGAATTTGAATACGACGCTCTTATAGAAAAACTCAATGTCTTTGAGATAAGCAGTGACAGCTTTGTTGGTCACCACTTTTCGATCAAGCAGCAAGTCATCTTCTACCTGAACTTGATCATCTCTGAAAATCTTCAAATAACTTTCCCGGATCACTACATCCTTGTCTCTCGCTGAAGTTTCGGATGATCCGACAGTATTGAGCAAAAACTCAAGAAAGCGTACCTGATCTTCAACTTTGGTAGTGAACTCATCAATTTCAGCTTTTGTGTATCCCTTAATTGTCTGGCCATTGGCAAGAAAAGAAAAGAGAACAAAAAACAGACTTAAGAAAGTAACTTTAGTCCTGATCATAGATATACTTTAGGATTGTTTCCTTGTCTCCAATGTTGAGTTTGACAAGGTTTGAAATCAACCAGCCTGTGTTAAATCCAGGTCTGTTAAATTGGTTTACTTCAAAATACCAGCCACCTATTTGGAAAAAATGAAACTTCACATCTTTTACAGTTTCGAATCGGATGTTGTTCTGTTTCAATTCGTAGAGAAACAAAGTCAGATAATCTGGCTTAAAACTGGTTTCGGTAAATGCTTCAGGAAGATTTGAATCCTGAAAAGCTTTCCGCAGGTTCATGAAATCTAGTTCATGACTGAGCGGGTGTAGAAAATCCTTTTCCTCACCCACAGGTTTGTTGAATAAGTTTTTAAATGGAGGAAAAATCACCGCATCAATCACCCATTCATACCCCATCCGTTCAGGTTGCAGCTTCAAAATAAGAGTTGTTGATTCCCTTTTTCCTTTGAAAGTAAACTCAGCTTCAACCTCTGCTATCCAGCCTTCCTGGTGAAAGTTGATGTACTGAGGATAAACTGGTGAAAGTACTGTCTTGATGAATTCGTCCTTTATTTCTTTGCTGATTGACGAGGTTTGATTATCAAACAGAATCTGAATGAAACCTTGTCTTAATTGAACATTGTGGTAATCAGTATCGCCGGGATAAAGTCGAACCGTACCATCTACGGATTCTTCTGCATTGAATCTTCTAAAAAATTGATTGACTTGCTTGGTGGAAGCGGCAAATCTTCCGTCATCCTTAATTGTCCCGGGGCTGCCAATGCCCTGCCCCGAGACAATAGAGATGCTTGCAATTAAAATCGCAAAAACTAATTTGATTATTCTCATGCTGAGGTTTCAGTCACTCTCACGTCACCTAGCATGACGTCCCAAAATTCGATCGTTCTACCAGCAATCTGGGTTTGCTTTTTCTCAACGTAGATGGTGATGTCCTTTTTAGTAGTGTCTTTGTAGTTCATGCCAGTTTCAATGGATGTGCCTTCAAATCTCTGGTACACAGTGATCACACCTACATATCTTCCGTCAGGCTGTCTTTCCAAATCAGAGATGTACTGAATGTCGTACCAGCTGATGTTGACACGGTCATAGTTCAAAGCCATCAATCTTTCGAAATATCTTCTCACTGCATAGTAGGCGATATCGTTGGTATTGATGCTTGAAACACCCATTTCAGCACCCGGAGCAAAAAGCTCTTCAGCTCTGTCCATTACACGGTTGGCTTCAGAAAACTGGGTTTCTTTGCTGCCGATGATGCTGATATACTTGCTTAGATCTTTAACTTTTTCGAGCGCAAGTGAATCAATTGCCTGCTTTCTTGCAGGGCTAATATTATCTGACTGAGCCATTACACTTACCGAAGTAGCAAGGAACAAACCCAAGAAGAGGATCATTATATTTTTCATGAGGAATTGATTTTTCAAATGGGAGATTATTTTCTTCTGAGTTCAAGTTCAGATACTTTACCATTGGCATCCAGACGGATATCGCTGATGAAGTTCAGATTCTTCTTAGTGTCCTTCAGATAATCAAGATATTTCTTGATGGTGGTAGGCTCATCATAATCCTTGATTCCATTCTCCTCATGGATTACTACTAAAACCGGAGTTTCCTGATTTGAAAACATTGCCAAAGTCTCCTGAATTGACTGATTTGCCATATTCGCATTTCCAGAAGCAGCAACGCTGTTGAAATAATTTTCCAACTTCTCAGCAGCAACTTCTTCTGCTGACGCAACCGGAGCAGGAGCAGGAGGCGGAGCTTGTACAGTTTCTACAGGGGCTGGTGTTGGGGTAGCGACAACTTTCTTTTTGCTCTTACATGCACCCATGGCAAGCATGGCTACCAAGGCAATGATAAGTGAGCGATTGATCGTAAAAGAGAATAACTTTTCTTTCATTTTGTGATTGGATTAAGATTGTAAAGGTGATTATTGGGTAAAAAGAGGGAATTATCCTCATTATTCAATTGGTGCACAAAGTAAATAAAAACAAAGCATTTACCTGCAAAGGATATTCCAATTAGGAAGAGCTTTACGTTAAAATTCTTCAAATCTTTAGAGGGCGGTTCTATCTTTAAATAAGTGGTGAGTCTGGGATGAAATCAAGTAACCCCAAAATAAACAGCTTGACTAACTACTTGAATCCTGTTCTATCCGGTTAAATTTTAAACCAGGAATTCAAAAACGAAAAAAACCCAAAAGCAGCATAATCATCCTCCTAAAGAATTAAAACAGGCTAAAAATACCCGATATCGGGTATTTTTTCATACGTTTTCTTATCCGAACTTTGACATCGTTAAGTTTTAAATCAGGCTTTAGGCCGAAACTAAAAGACCCAAGGATTCCTTGGGTCTTTTTAGTGAAATCTTGACCAAACTCTGGTCCGGATGTGGATCAGTTTTTAAGATTTGCTGAGCAAAGTTTCAACTATATATTTTGCCTGTGCTTCAGGAGTACAATATGAATCGAAATAAGATTTCCCTCCTTTGGCGACCCTTTGATGGTATTCAGGTTCATCCAAAATTTTATCCAAAACTAATTTATATTCTTCAGAACTTTTTATGTAATGAATTTGCTTGCCTTGTTCAGGAACAATAGGCAGATCTATTGCAAATGGAAATGAGAGCACAAATGTGCTGCTGTTCCAGTTTTCTGCCAGCCTCCAGCTTACCGCACCTAGTACAGCGGGATTATTGAGAGATACGAGCGATTTTGCACTCAGTTCTGAAAATTTCTTTGGAGGATATTTGATCTGGTTCAACTCCGCATCGTAGCCAAAATTATCTCCATCGGATCTTGGGATAAATCCGCCTTCGAACTTAATTCCGGGATGTGCTTTACAGGCTCTGATGAATTCCGCCCTGATTTGATTTGCCCAAGGTTCCTTTTTCCAGGTACTACCAGAGAAAAATATATTATTGGTATGCTTATATCGATCTCCTTCTAGCTTATAACTTGGCCTGGATTGATACACGTAGATTTCTCTTGCCAGATCTTTCGGCTTCAGTAGTCTGATCAGGTTGAAATTGAAAAGCTTTAAGTAAAGTGGGAGAATATTGACCGGAAAATGGGGAAATAAAGGACGAACCTTATTCTGATTGTAGCTCGGTTGATCCAGTAATTTATTGGTAGCAAAATACATATCTACCTGATCATACAACTCTTGATTGACACCTATCGGATCATGATTGTCTACCACACCAATTTTTCCATCCACCTTGAAGATAATAAACCCCTTGTTATGGTATTTATCAAACCTAGGATCTCTTTTGAAACTTAGCTTGTAAACCTTGCTGAGACCCAATAAGTAATAGGAAGAATAAAAAACGGGTATGTTAAGTAGTTGGATTTCTTTCATTTTTTGAATTCATGTTTTCGCAAAAGGAGCGACTTAAAAACCAGGTAAAATACCCCAATGCCAATCAAAAGAATTGATGCCAGATACGGATTGGGAATGCTTTGCGGAAAAATGAAAAAGAAAAAATTCACTGAAAGCTGAAGTACAGCATAAATCAAAGCAATAATCACATGGTCATTTTTATACTGATTGACCAAGACTTGATACAAATGGGAACGATGAGGCTTCAACACATTTTCTCCTTTGCGAAGTCTTTGGGCTATGGTCAAAAAAGCGTCCATTCCATAAATCGCTAAAAACAAAATTATCGTCCAGCTTCCCGCTACCAAGTACCATTGAGTCAGGAAATAGATCATCAAATAGGCAAGGGAAATACTACCGATGTCACCTGCAAACATGATGGCTTTTTTCCGAAGGTTAAAAAGCAGGAACACGCAAATGGCAAAAATTTCATATCGAATAAGATTTAGATCAAAAAGCCCAGTGTAGTGATTTACTGCCCATAAACTTCCCAGAAAAGTCAATCCATACAATCCGGTAATCCCATTAATCCCATCCATGAAATTAATTGCATTGATGATGCCTAGTGCTATAAAGTAAAATATGGGCATGTAATACCAATCAATCTGCTGAAAAACGCCCAAATCATGGAAAGCCATTGATAAGGCTATGAATTGAATACCAAATCTGATTTTGCTGGAAATGGTGTAGATATCATCTAAAAGACTTACAGCTGAAATCAACACGATCCCCAGTACCATCCAAGTATTAGAAAAGTCAAAGACTACCCACCACATTATGACAGCCGCAGGAAATAAAATACCTCCGCCACGAACCGTCACATGGGAATGAGAAGAGCGGTGATTGGGCTTGTCGACAATATTAAACTTTGTCGCCAACCGCCTGTAGACAAGTGCGATAAGAAGTAATATCAGAAATACAATTAGTCCGGATAAGATCATTCTGAATCGAATTGGGTCTTGTACCAATAAGAATTAAAAAACAATTGCCTGATGAACGTGTAGTTTTTAATAGGGTCGGCCTTGAATTCTTCGACTATTTTTTTCACTTCAATATACTTCAGCCAGCCCATTTCAAAAAGAGGACTTTGATGCATTGTCTCGAGATGCTCCCTCAATTGTGGATTATTGAGCATGTATTCACCCCATGGAATAGCTAGTCCGATTTTTTCGTGATTTTGGATGTAATCCGGGAGTTTTTTTCCGATCGAATTCATGGATAGCCATTTTCCTTTTCCTTTAGTGGAAAAATTTTCATCTCCTAAACTTTGAATTCCAGTTACCAGACGATAATCCAAAAATGGCTCCCTGCACTCAATCGAAGCACCCATCGTTGTCCTGTCGTTTTTGTCATTAAGAGAGACGAGATGCGTATGATGCTCCAGGTAAAGTAATTGTCTGAGTTTATTGTCAGGATGGAATTTCTTAGCTTCTTCCAGCATTTGCACTCGGTACTCAGGCAATAGATTAAGGTGATCCAGGCCCATCTTTTTGAAATCCCCCAAGTAAAACTCGTTGGCGTTGCAAAGGATCTGGAAGTCAGGATTTTTCACCATCAGGTACCTGCGCATTTTTCGAAGCCTCTCCTGCTTCAGCCATTTCTCAGGGATGTATCTCAGCAGTTGAAGCATCTCATACCGAAGATCGTTGCCGAATACTTTATGTCTTACATATCCTGCCATCACTTCATCCGCTCCTTCTCCTGTCAGAAGAACGGTAACTTTTTGTTTTGCTTTCTTCGAAAGCCCAAGTAGCAAACCGTCTGTGAAATGCATCAAAGGCTCATCATTTACCCAAATAGACTCCTTCAACAGGTCCACCAGATTTTCTCCAAGGAACTCATATCCATTGTAATCGACTCCGTATTCGGCAGAAAGCTTTTGAGCAAGGACTGACTCGTCTTTTGCAAAACCCGGGAATTTCAAATTCCAGGAACTCAATCCTGTATAGTTGAGATGATGCTGAGCATACAGAATACTACTGCTATCAAGGCCTCCGCTGAGCATTGTTCCCACCGGCACATCAGAAATCATCCTAAGCTTGACACCGTCCAAAAATGTCTCTTCGTACCATTCAAGTGGGTTTTTGATAGTCGGAAATGCTGCTGCTTCTTCTCCCAAATGATACCAACGTACAGTTTTCTCCAGAATAACTCCGTCCTTCCAAACTTGATAATGACCCGGAAGAAACCTTTTGATTCCTTCAAAAATGGTATTCTCACCGCTTACATGCCTGTAAAAAAACAACTCATCAAGATGCTCTTCTTCAATTTTTTTATCCATGCCATAAGCAAAAAATGCTTTTGGCTCAGAGGCAAAAGCCATTCCCTGAGAAGTATTTGCATAAAAAAGTGGCTTGACCCCGTACCGGTCCTTTACCAGAGTAAGCTGTCTTTTTTCTTTTTCCCAATAGGCAAAAGAGAAGAATCCGTTCAACCTTGAAAGTACTTTCATTCCTTGCTCCATCAGCAAGTAGAGCAGAACTTCAGTATCAGAAGTAGTGTGAAAGCTATACCCTTTGGCCTTTAACTCGGGATAGAAATCCTGATAATTGAAAATCTCTCCGTTGAATACCAATACATATTTTCCGCATGGTGAGATGAAAGGCTGATTGGCTCCTTCACTTAGGTCAAGAATAGATAATCTTCTATGTCCAAATGCTATATCGTTTTCGATGTATTCTCCGCCGGCATCAGGCCCTCTGTGAAACATAGAGTCACGCATCCTGATAAGCTGGTCCGCACTTGCCTGATTGTTATTTTTGTTCCAAAATCCTGCGATTCCGCACATGTTTATTTCTGGTTGACCAGCGTTTGATAGGTTTGATAGAAAAAGCTCATGTTGCGTTTGAGATCGCAATTAAGCTCAATAAAAGCCCGATTTTCGGATATTCCTTTTGAGAAAGAGTTCGAATTCATCAGGTATTTGGCAATTTCTTTCGCGAGTAAATCAGGTCTTCCTACTGACACTAAAAGTCCATTTTCTCCATGACTGATAAAGGCCCTATTCGCAGGAAGATCTGTTACTATCGGAAAACATCCGCATGCCATGGCTTCAAATAAGGATGCTGAAACTCCTTCTGTTTCTGGTACCGCAATGTATATCTGTGCCTGAGACAGGTAGTTTGGCAACTCGTCATTTGCAATCCTTCCGGTCCATTTTATTTGCGATTGAAGGCCAAGTTCGATTGTCTTTTCCTTCAGCGTTTCTTCCTTATTTCCTGTACCAATCATTATACAGTTTAGAAGAATCCCTTGATTTTTGAGTATGGAAATCGCTTCCAGTACTTCTTCGTGTCGGTAGATTTCAAATAGACTCCGGGTGACAATTGCTGTAAATTTCCGCTCTTTAGTTTCTCCAAAAAACCTGAATTTATCCAGATTTAGCCCTTTTGGAAGCACCTTAATTCTGGAGGGAGGTGCGCCGGACTCAAGCATCGCGTATGTCATCACAAATCCCCAGGCATGTATCAAATCAGCCCTGGTGTAAATAGCTCGCTGTAAGATTCTTTTATACCATCCTGCAAAACCGACTTCAGGAAAAGCATCGGTAATTCCTTGTTGAGCCACTACCCTGATTTTTGAATTGACAAGAAGACTAAAGAATCCATAGCTCGTAGCTCGCTCCGCAAGAGTGATGTCAAACTTTTCTTTGCTGAAATATAAATTCATAAAAAAGCCGAATGCCTGAAATATTCTGGAAATTCGACTACCGGTTTTTGGAAGTTCCTTCGTCTGAATTTTGACACCTGATGCACTTTCTATTCCTTTAATCCAGGTTTGGGCGTCAGCGCGATAAGTTTCTCCTAAAAATAAAATTTTCAATACTTATAATTTAAAATTACCAATAACCGGACGGGGATTCCATCCCAATTCTTTTCTGGCTTTCTGATCTGAAAAGGTCAATGATTGTCCCAACTTTTCTAGGCGATAAGTTGTCAGGGGAAATCCGGGAATTCTATCACCAATTTTTGCTACCCATTTGAATGGTGCCAAAGGAAGGGACTTTACTTTTTTGCCTGATTGATACGCAAGATAACTATCCAATTCTGCAAGCGCAGGGTCAATGCCGTCAGTCAAATTATAAGTACCAGAATAGTCTGCCCAATATGGAATTGCTTTTGCAAGATCCTCTGCCAAGACCATTGATTTCCTGGCTTCTCCCTCTCCTAGTCGGAAATAATATCCCGATCTTATCGCTTTCAAAATTGCGCCAAGGTTGCCTGGAGGATTTATACCCACGACTAATGGAATTCTGATAATCAGCACATTAACTCCATGTAGTTCACCCCAGGATCTAAGTATTTTTTCTGCGTTGATTTTACTCAAAGCATAGGGAGTATTTCCCAAAAGTGATGCATCTTCCTCGATTTGAGATCCTTCTTCCGCACCATAAACAGCCACTGTACTGATGAAAACAAAAGACTTGGGAAGATGGGTTATCCCTTTTAAAAGGTTGGCAGTCCCTTGTTCATTTACTTTGAAAAACTCTGATTTTTCCTCGTGTGATTTTGGGATGACATGAGCTTTTCCGGCAGCATGAACAATCATCTCCACCTTTGGAAGTAAAGGGACTTCTTTCGAGATATCAGCCTGAATTTGATTGCCGGATGATTTCCCCAGTGAAATGATTTCATTCTCAGATTTCAGAGTTTCCTGAATGATTTTTCCCAAAAAACCGGAAGCACCTGTCAAGAGTATTTTCATGAAACTGCTCTCACAATTGCCTTCAGCATCCGGTTGGCAAGGAAATCTTTGTCAAATTGAGAAGCGGCAACAGAACTGGCTTTTTTGCCCATTTCCTCCAATTTCTCAGGTTGTCCATCCAGCTCAATTAGTTTTTCTGCCAGTTCAACAGGATCATTCGGATCCAGTGTATAACCAACCTGATATTCGATCAGGAAATCTTTCATCCAGCCTTGTGTATTCTGTACAACCGGAACCCCGGCTGCAAGGGATTCGAAAAATTTATTAGGAGAAGAAGTATCCAAAACGGGAGTTCCTTTCAATGGGACAAGTGAAACCATAGCGTTTTGGATCAATCCAACCAGATTCTCTTTTGGCATCAATCCCCAAACAAGTATAGTTTCCAGGTTATGACTATTGATTTCATTTTCAATGAATTCTCTTTGTTGCCCTTCCCCTACCAGCAGTATTTTAAGGTCAGTTCTACCTTTCTTTTGAAGGACTTTTGCTGCCTCCAGTAACCAAAGCGAATTATTAACCTGTCCTATATTGCCGGTATAAATTGCATACTTTTTTGCCTGCAAGATTCCACGACTTTCGAAAGGTTTGATGGTGGCAAATAAAGGGATATTTGCCGCGTTCGTCACATCAATAACGTTGACATTTGGAAATCTCCTCTCAATATTTTGCTTCATTCCTATAGAGAGCGCAACAACAAGAGATGAAGCTTTATAACATCTGCTTTCCAAAGCAAAGGCAACTTTCTGCAAGGTTTTATTTCGAATCAATCCCAGTTCAATAGCTCCTTCCGGCCAAAGGTCTCTGGCTTCAAAAACCATCTTTCGACCTCTGATATACCTCGCAACCAGACCGGGAATCCCGACTGTAATAGGTCCTGATGAAGCAATTACTACATCTGCAGGGGCAGTCAAAGCATACCAAACCGAGCAAACAGCATAGGTAAGAAAGGTGAAAATCCTTTTCAAAAATGGCTGCTTGTTATCAATTCTCACGTTGATGACTGTTACATCCACTCCTTCAAAATTCTGGTGCTCTATGAACTTATCAGCCTTGAGGTCTGACTTGGAATAAATCGAAGTGATTACCCTAACCTCATGTCCTTGCTTCACCCATTCCTGCGCAAATTCGTGAACTCTTGTTCCCCATGATCCTTTTGGAGTTGAATAATACTGATAGAAATATAAAATCTTCAAGGGCAAATCTTAATCAATATATCGAATTGGACCAGGCGCATTTTCTATTTGAAGTTTTCCTTCCTGAATAGTAAAAGTCAAATACATCAACTTCAGATGAAACTTGGTCAATTCATTTACAGTCGGATTCCAGATTCTACCCGCTCTGATTTCTTCTCCTAGATTCCTAAGGTTTTGTTCAGGACCGGGATTTAAAACACCTGTTTCGTCCAGAAAAAATCTACCGGGATGATTCTTTCCCAGGAAAGCAAAATAGGTATGAGCGATCATGAGACCGGATTCACGAAATAATTTATCAATTGAAACTCGGCTAAAAACGGTTTCCAAATCTTTAACAGAGATCGACTGAAATGAATAAATATTAGTGTTCATCTGGTTGACTGCCTTGAAAACAACAGGTGAAAACCGATTGAAAGAGAATGGTTTCCCTATTTCAAAGATATTTTTCCACCAAATTTCCGGATCTAAAGAGTAGAAAATTGTCCGTGTCAGGTTTATCAAAAAGTCTGTGAATTTAATCGGATTACCAGTTCCCCTGTTTGCAAATCCGCTTAAATTCTTAATTGATTTATCAAGGGATTCGGTAGTTCCATAAGCCAGCCAGGTTTTAAGATCTCTGCTTTTATCCAATGGAAGATTATTTTTAAAATGGTAATCTGCACATTTATTGATTGCCTCAATACTTGAAATCCTAGGATTTAATTGGTTATTAGACAATGCATTAGCCTCGACTACATCAATGTAATTCCAAATTAATTCAATCCCCTTTTCCTCCATATTTCTGAACCAAGCTTGAGATTTAGAATTTGGTGTTTTAGAATAATTGTATTCCAAAAACCCATGGTCTATGTAAGTACTAACTGTTTTGAATCCTGCTGGTGAAGCTAAATTTTTAAATTCTTCCCAACTATTTTCACGAAAGGAGCGGCTTAATCCATGATAGGCCAACTCGTGGCCGTCATGTTCCCAAAGTTGATATTCCTCTTCCATGCCTTCCTGATCCATAGCAGCATAGTCACCCCGATGACTGTAAGTAAAGAGAAAGAAACCTTTGGTAATTTTGATTCCTGCACTTTTAAAGAATTCTCTTTGGGATTTCAGCAGTTGCGAGGCATCAAAGTCACAATGATCTGTGAAAGTGACTGTTGGGATAAACCCGATCGGAGTTCTGGCAAATTCAGGAATAGGCCCGCTTCCAAAGTAAAAACCAAATTCAAATACCTGATCTTTTTCTAATTGGCTTTCAATTATCCATTCCCTTATATCGTCTGAATTATACTTGAATGTAGGGTTCAGATCTGGATGTACCAGAAACCATCTCAATTTGCCGGTACTACTATCCCATTCCCAACACCCCTGCGTTTTGGTTCCGACCAAATATTGGCCATTGCTGAACTTTAGAATTTTTGAACTATGGTAATTCGCAACAAGAAATGGAGTTTCGATTTTTTGCCAGGAATAATCGCTTCCTCTCCAATATTCAGGTTTTTCATTTAGTTCGATTTCCGCAACCAGATATTCGAGTTTTTGACTTTTCGTCAAGGTCAAAGAAATATCAAGAGTGGAATCACTTCTGGAAATTTCCTTTCGCAAAAAATCATCAGGGAAAAGAGTTTTACCTCCCTTTCCAGAAACAATAGTTAATTTCTTGATCAATTATTTATGATTTTTTTTTGGAGAAAAACAGGCCCTATTCTCAGGCATTTTAATCTTCCAATCAGTCGCAATCCGGCTTTTTCGATACCCCTAATACTAGGAATATTTTCCGGACTTACCAGCATATAAACGCTGTTTTCAGGAATAAACTTGTGCAAAATATGGCTTATTACGGCCGGGTAAATTCCTTTTCCACGATACTGATCATTTGTAAAACAATCACCAATTAGAATCATCGGCCTTTTAAACCCAAATGCATCCAACAGCCTGCTTTTATAGAAAACTTTACTTTTGTGCACTAAGATTTCTCCTTCGATGATTTTAAATAAAGACTCTTTACTATCAAAAAAAACAGGATAATCTAAAGGAAGTACTTCTTGAAAATCCATTGAAGAGCTTCTATCTAGACCATACAGTAAGGCATCCACTTTGTAAGGTTTAAGCTTTTTGAAAAGCTTCATGCTTTTTCAAATTGGTTTGTAGTTATTTTCAATCAGTTGGAATTTTCCTGATTTTGCCTTGGGCATCGCTGCCACCTTTTCAAAAGAGAAATTCATTTCCTGTCCAAATACATCCTCAAAGGCCTTAAGAATGGCAGACTCCCGAACGTCATTCTTATTTTTTAGAGACACGTATTGAAGTAAAAACTGATTTTGATCGGATTGGATTACTTTGAACTGATCAATTTCGGAAAACTGCTTCATTATCCTCACTACTGATTGGACAGTGATGTATTTACCGGAGTTGGTCAATAAAAACTCGGTTTGCCTTCCTATAATTTCTCCCAATATTGGTAATTCTAGTCCGCAGGAGCATTTTTCAGAGCTGCCTTTTACCGCCAAATCCCCAACTTCATATCGAATCAATGGTGTAGTGAAATTATCTAAACCAGTAAGCACCACTCTCCCCATTTCTCCTTGCTTCACCTCCTGGTCAAAATCATTCAATATCTCCACAAATACATGGGGCGACATGATGTGATAGTTGCCTTTGGCACATTGGCTCGCAATCAGAAATCCTTCGGATGCACCATAGGTATCATACACTTGACATGAGAATGTTTTTTCGATGGATTCTCTGAATTGTGGCAAAAGCTTCTCTCCGATGGAAATGACAGATTTGAATTTTACATCTAGAATATTATGCTCCATGGCAGTCTTTGCAAACAAGAATAAACTCGATGCATAGGCTACAAAATGATCTTTCGGGTGCTTTTGGAGAAGTTTAAGTTCACTCAGAATCTGAGATTCTTCATGACTCATTGCATCGATATAGCGAGTATTGAGCAGTTTGTCCTTGATAGATTTTTCAAGGGAACGATTCATATTTACTCCTGTTTGAAGGAGAGAATTGCCAAAACTATATCCTGCCCATTCCCACCAAATTACCTGGAGAGCTCGGTTGTTCGATAATTCATCTTTATCAAAATAAACTTTGGAAGGAGGTCCTGTGGAACCTGAGGACATCACCGCCACCAGATTTTTATCAATTGGTTTGGTGACAAAAAACTCAATGCTATCTCTGAAACTTCTCTTCCCCAAAACAGGAAAAGATTTCAGCCAAGCGATGGGATCACTTTTTTTCTCAATATTTTGAAGACTATAATAAGGAGAGTTTATACTCGCATGGACAAGCATTGCAGTTAGCTTTTCGCGTTGGATCCTCTCTATTTCTACTTGATTTTTAGAAAGTATTTTTCTCCATTGCTTCAGCTTGGAAATAAAATTAGTTCCGATGATAATGTCTCCCAGAGGCAATATCAGGTTCTCAAGAATGTTTTTCTTTAGATTCAATTTGAAGTCAAGAGGGTCATTGAAAATTTTTCTGTCTTACCAGATTGTTTTAATTCAAAGGAGTAATTTTTTCCGATTTCAAAGAATTGAAAAGTTGCTTGGGTCGAGCTTTTGCTGAATTTTTGTCGGAAATGGTACTATTTTGATCTGGCATTTTGATAAGTAATAAACTTAATCCTACCAATGCAGGAGTTACAAACGTACGCATGGCAGCGTGGAAGGAAGTGTAAACAGCCAAGATGTAAAGGCCAATTAAGATTCCCTTGATTAATGGGTTTGGATGGGATCTAAATAGATTGATACCAAGAACACAAAGTGCTAGGAAATAAGTCAAACCAAATAAACCATGCTCTGCCAATAATCTACTGAGTTCGACGTGGGCAATTGTCTCTTCCAAAGTTGACCTCAAAAATCTCGAAGCACCTGCTCCAACTCCAAAAATAAAATGATCTAACCAAAGCTCTACATCGCCAAAAAAGATATCCAACCGACCTGTTGTAACTGTGTACAATGTCTTTTCTTTGGATCCTTCCAAAGTCCCAATTGTTTCCCCACTATATCTGAGGCTAAGCAACCCATTTGTAAGTTGATCCACTGCGACATATGCTAAAACAGCTACTAAGATCGCAGGAATAACAAACTTCCCAATTTTTGGGAGTTTGAATTTTCTTTTTTCTCTTCCATTGGCAAACCTCAGGAAAAGCAAAATAACGATGATTCCTAAAACAGCACCAATCATTCCTCCTCTCGAAAAAGTCAATAATCCTTGAAATGAGACTGCAAATAAGATTAACGCATCAACCAATCTATAACCTGAAAACTTCCAGTTATTAATCATTAAAATAAAAACCAACAAGGCTGCTAATCCAAAAAGAGTAGAAACCTGATTGGATCCAAATCCTCCGCTCAAATCAACATTAGCTCCCAACACGAAATCAACTTCTTTTAAATCGGGAGATTTAATGAAAGTAAAACTCAAAACGCCTAATACGGGATAAACCATTAAGCGGAGCGTATTCGAGAATTGTGTAGTGGAAATGGGTTGTCTGAAAAAGAAAATGACCGCAAGAGCTACGTTGATGGGTCCCATTAAATTGAAGATAATGTCGGAAGTCTGAACCTGTCCCGAAAGGTCAAAGAATAAAGAAGGAACCATGCAAATCAGCATCACCCAGCCTAGTTTTCCAAAAGTCTTGTATCGAAATATCCCGAAAAGCATCCCGGCAGCAAACAAATATTTCCCCAATTCATAAGGTATAAACGGGGAAGTTTTGGCCATTCTGGAAAGCAATTCAAACGAAACCAAGTATAAAATCAAGGAGATTAATACAAAAGGTGAGTTACTTTTTCTCAATAAAAGCAATGCGGAAGTAATAATCACGAGGTAAAACCAAGCGATCAGAGGAATAGGGGAAACAGTAGCCGAAAGACCTAATCCAATATGGATTAAAATCCAAAAGATCGGATACTTGTTGAGTATTAGATATTTAATCAATCTATTTCGATTTTTTGAGGTTCAAGCAGGTAATGAAGGATATTCGAATACCCTGAAATGAATTGTAGCTCTCCGTAATTTTCTTTGACCCGCAAATTAAATTTTTTTCCTAATTCAATTCCTTTCTCACGTCCAACAATAAGTTCTTGCATCGCATCCGCAAAACCAACAAAGTCAGAGGGCTCAATGACAAAGCCAAATTCTCCATTTCCAAGTACTTCAGGACACTGTCCTACTTTGGTAGTGATGACAGGCAAGGAAGCTAGCCCATATTCCAAAAGTGCTACCGGCAATCCCTCGCGGTCAGAAGCCACTATACCTGCATGAACTTCGGAAAGCAATCCTGCCACATCTGAAACGGCATCTTCCACAGACACGTAGTCTTCTAATTTTGAATTCTTCACTTCCCTCTCCACCTCCAGCTTCCACTGTTGATCAACTGCCTTCCCCACCAATCTAACTTTAAATTTACTTCCCTTCTGCTGCAAAATCTTAATTGCTTTAAGCAAATTCATTTGCCCTTTTTCAGTCCTGTAGTTTGCAAGGTGAAGAAATGTAAATACTTCTGGTTTTGGTTTCACCTGAACTTTGAGATGTGGGAAATTGGGTAAGTATTGAATTGAATTAGATGATTTCAATCGGTTTTTGATCCAATAGTCTCTGGTAGATTCATTGGCAGTAATAATAAAATCTATTAGCCCTGCAAAGTATCTCAACTCTTTTCTGGGATTAGTCAGGATTACCTCTTCCGAAATACCCAAGTGATCATGCCAAACAATTTTGATATTCCTTCGAAAGAGTTTGACTCCTGCCGCCCAGTAAACAGAAGTTCCATGAGCATGAATTACGTGTGGTTTGAATTGGTCAATAAGATTTAAAAGCTTTCTGAATGCTTTCTGATCTACTGTCTTTTTCTTACCCAGGAGCCTTACATTCTCTTGATTTTCTACAAGCTTGCCTAAATCTCCCTGACTTCTGCTCACCACCAAAAGATTGTCAATGCCTCTCTCCTCAAATGAATTAGCAAGATTGACTGCCATTCTCTCTGCACCTCCGGGATCAAGCGTATCTATCAATTGGAGGATTCTAATTCCTTTCAAGCTCATCTATCGAAAAGGACAGAATGAATTTCTTTTTCAAATTTTTCCAAAGTAAACTCCCTTGACCAAGTTGCAGCTTTGTTAGTTTTGGTCTGATAGACCTTCGGGTTTTGAATCAAAAATTCAATTTTACCGGTTATTTCAGCCACATCTGCACCTACCAACTCTCCTCTTTCTCCTTTGCCAAGCATCTGAGGTACGCAAGACACTGCTGTCGTGACTGGTAAACATCCCCAAAACATCGCCTCTGCAACAACTTTTGGCCATCCTTCACTTTGGGAGATAAAAATCAAAAAATGTGCTTTTTGAAAGGCAGTTTTAATTCGTTCGGAAGGCACGTTTCCGTGCAGGAAAATAGAATTTTCCAATCCATTTTCAGCGATAAACTTATCAAGAGTAGTCCTCTCAGGACCTTCCCCATATAAATCTAATCTTGCATTTATCCCCTTTCTGATAAGTTCCTGACAGACTTTAGCAGAAATTAATGGCTGCTTTCCCGAATTCAGCCCTCCGGCATAAATTAATCTTACCTCACTTCCACTTTCGATGAATTTAGGTTCAAGTGGAGTTATTTCTTTTTCTGAATAAGATGCCGTGAAAAAAGGCCTGACGTTTTCAGACTCATTTTCCCAATCACCATAGACCAGGATCTGCATCTTCTTACTCAATCGGGGATTGCTCAAAATGTTTTGTTGGATTCGGTAACTCAATGGCTGACCGCTCAAGCGATCCCAGTTACCAGCGTATTTGGCTGACTTCACTTTCTTGGGAAAGAATATCTGAACTATTGAACCAAGCAAGCCCATATTTCCGGGGCATCGTAAATGAATATGGTCTGCAGCTCTCATAGCTTTCCATGTTCTGATCCATAATATGGGAAATACAGCAAGTGTTTTAAGGATTTCAGAAGGAGAAAGAATGCTAAATCCGGGAACCGAAACCAGGCTTAGATTAGCATGCTGATAGGGTAAATCAATCGGATCAGGGCTTTCTTTTGGATTAAAAGGCGCCAAAATCGTGACTTTGTCAACATGCTTGAACCAGATGTTCATTTCCCGCACATAGGGTCCGTAAGCAAAATACTTCCCGTCCTGAAGCTTATGAGACACATGTCCCACCACCAAAAAATGCATCAGGAATTGAGGATTTTTTGAAAAAACTTAAGATTTCTTTTTGTAATTAATTCCGGTTCAAACTTACTGTAAACCTTGGCTCTTGCTGCCTCCCCTATTGTTGGTAATTCTGCTCTTCGATCCAACGCTTCTTCAATTAACCTTGCAATATCCTGAGGATCATGAGGATCACATAGCCATCCATTCGTCCCGTGATCAATTGTTTCCGGTCCGGGTCCGGTCTTTGAAAAAATCACCGGCTTACCCATAGCCATTGCTTCAGGAGCTACGAGCCCTTGTGTTTCCATATGTGAGGGAAACACACAAATCTCGGCTTGCTCATAAAACCCGGGTAAATCATCATGCGAAACTGGGCCATGGAAGGTCACTTTTTTCATGATTTCTGAAGAGAAAATTTCCTTCAGGTAACTGACATAAGATTTACCGTCCTGAAATAACCAATCTCTTCCATATACTTCAAGATGGAGTTCAGGGTATTTTTTGGATGCAATTGGCAAAGCAGCAATCAATTGTCTGATTCCCTTTTTTTCGCAAGTCGTACCTGCAAAAACCAATCTTCCGGTGATTGTTTTAGAAGAGTCTGCCTTGTAAAATTTATCCAATGGAATGGGGTAATTAATTTTCTCCACCGGTTTGCCGTTATAGGAAAGCAGTTTTTCAGTATGATTTCTCACATAATCTGAAACTGCAATAAAACCATCCGCTTTGGCAAAGGATCGTTTTTCCTGAAATCCCTTCCAGGGATCTATTTTCCTGTTTTCACCTTCTGCAAAAAAATGGTGTCCTCCATGAAGGCGGATAACATATTTGATGGTTGGGTCTTTTTTTAAAAAAGCGAAATTCAATTCAGATCCTTCGACTATATCTATTGGCGTCTTTTGATGAACCGCATGAATGATTTTTTCAATTTCTTTATAATTTCTCCACCAGTTGAAAAATTTCAGATTGCTTCGCGGAACAGAATACAGGGTGACTCCATTTAGATTTTCGACAGAAGATTCTCCTTTGTAAGTGATTGAAATCACTGTCACCTGATGTCCTCCACTGATTAATTGGCTTGTAAAAGTACTGAGGAAGGTTCCGATCCCACCGTAAATGGCACCCCTTCTGGGAAATTCCTGGGATAAAAAGCAAATGTGCATTACCTATTCGACGGAAGCCGGAGTTTTTGAAAATGAATTAATGAATTCTGCAATTTTTGAAGAGGAGGAAAGTCCATCAGAATCGCCAACTATCAGGTTCAACCATTTCTTTCGGTCCTTTGCCACAGTATCCGGGCTGGAAATGATTTTCTTCACGATAGGCAAAATCTCTTCTCGAGAATTTGCCCAACATACGGCATCCAAATCACCCATGGATTGGAAATGCTGAAAACGGTATATGTCTTTTGTAGTCCAGACCTGACCTTGCTGATGATCATAATTCAAATAAAGTCCGGGACTGTCAAACCAACTAAAATCCAAAGCCATTGTTGACCCTATATTTATAACCGTCGCACAATGAAAACTCAGGTTTACCAAATGGGCCACGTCTTCCGGAAGCGGATAAAAGTCTTGCCAAAACTTTCCTTTATTCCAGAAGGGGTTTAAGTGAATTATCTCTGGAAAATCCTTCAATACATCTGAATATCTGTCAACTGTTTCCACAGGAACCTGCCTGAAAATCAATTGAATTGTTTTCTCAGACTTGAGGGCATCCGCTACATCTCTCAGGTATTTTGCATCATGAGGGGATGTCGCAATATCACAGCCCGAAAAACAAACCCAATCCTTTGCGGGATCCAACCCAAACCTCTGAGCAAATTCTTCTCTACTTAGGATGTTTTCCTTATTTCTGTAAAAATCAAATTGGGGAGTTCCAGTTATAATTATTTGATTTTCTGCAATTTCAGGGTAATAAAATTTAAGCTCATTCTTCATGAAAGAAGACCATACAGCATAGAAATCTGTCCGAATCGGCAATCGGGCTTTCGGCAGATTATCCCATGAAAAAATGGATGTCATTGTTTTTATTCCCAGATCCTGTGCTGCAGCCATTGCAAAAGCTGCTCCGGGAAACCTTTGATGGGTACAAAACAAAAAATCTGGTTTCATTTCCTTCAGCTCAGCGAAATAGTATTTATAAGCTTGGGTTTTTCTGAGTCTGGAAAAGTAGAGTTTTTCTGTAGCCAGGATTTCATCGTAGTTGGTAATTTGCTTTCCCAAAAACTCTGAAACTCCAACCAGTATTCTGCGCTTAAATGGCCCTTTTTTTTGATGCCAATTCAGCATCAAAGTGGGGTTATTTGTGATTCTTACATTATGTCTCAATCGGCCATAAGTACTGCTCTCTCTCAGAATCTGAACAGGAATATCTTCAGGAAAAGCTTTCAGTTCTTTTTGCTGAGGCAGAAATTCATTGATTTTTGCAGCTAATGAAACGACTTCCTGGGCTAAACCATGCCAGATTAACACATCGTGTCCATCTTCATGGAGCAACTTCAACAAATCAGAATATAGATAATTCCTAATCCCGACACCATCCGGAATTAATAAACAGACTTTGCTCATTTTAGTATTTCAGCTGCATTGATCCACTGCCAGATATAGAAACTATTGTCTCTATCCCCTTTGAGATACTGGTCCCAATGGCGCAAAACAGTATTTTTTTCAAACCAATTATTTTCTGAGGCCAGCCAGAGGATCCGGTCACCTGCCCAATCTTTTAATTCATTTCCCAGCCATTCCCTTTGAGGGGTCTGAAGAGGTCTCTTTGGTGCAAGAGTAATCTGATCTCCCAGATACCTTCCTGCTATTTTTCGAAGTAACCATTTCTGAACCCCGTCTTTAACTTTGAATTCCTGAGGTCGGGAAAAAACATACTCAACTAAGCGATAATCTAAAAAAGGCTCCCTCAACTCCGTACTATATGCCATGCTCATCCTGTCATTGAAGCGCAAAGCTCTCGGGATTTTTGTGTAGAATAAGTCCCTGTATTGAAGGTTAAGTAAATTCTCTTCAAAGGGGGTAGGAAATGAAGGTTGGTTATCAAATTTTAGAAACTCCCGATTGAGGGCATCCGGTTTCACTGGTGATGATTTTACCCCCTGCACAAGGGAATCCCCTGATTTGAAATAATAATCATAGCCCGCCCAGGCTTCATCAGAACCCTGTCCATCCAACAAAACCAAAATACCTTTTGCTCGAGCTGCTTCAAAAACTTTCCCGTATGCCAAGGTTGGAATTCCGCCAAACGGCTCCGCCTGAAGTTTTGAAATTCTTGAGGTCAGCTCGGGTATTTCTTCCGGTTTTAACAAACAAGTATTTAAAGCATAGGGTGTATTACTGATCATAGCCTCTACCCATGGCAACTCATCATATCTATCGTCGCCTGTGTAAAATGTAAAAGCCTCAATAGCTGAGTTGTCTGGAAAAGCCTCTGAAACCAATGCCAACAATGTGCTGGAATCGAGTCCTCCACTGAGATTGAAGCCAACAGGGACATCAGCTCTGAATCTTAACCTGACCGAATCTTTCAACAAATCGATGATGTATTCCTCTTCGTCAGAATGAGAGACACCAAAAAGCCCTTTTACCTGTCCTACAAAATCATACCAGGGTTTGATAGTTAAATTTCCATTTTTCCAGGTAAGTTGATTTCCTCCCGGAAGTTGATGGATATTTTCCCAGAAGGTTTCATCTGGCTGGCCATAAGTGCCTTTGGCAAAGAAACCTGCCCAAACAGAGTTGCGAGGAATCTTTGGAATTCCTCCTGCAAAAAGAGTAGGGATTTCAGATGAAAAATAAAGGTTGAAATCCTCGAGGGAGTAATAAAATGGTTTTACGCCAAATCTATCTCTTGCAGCAAAAAGAGTCTTTTCTTTTTCGTCCCAAATTGCAAAAGAAAACATCCCATTGAACCGGCTAAGGCAGTCTTCACCCCAACGGATAAAAGCCTGAAGTAAAACTTCAGTATCAGATTGAGTTTTAAAATTATACGATCCCCGAAGCTCATTTCTTATTTCGAGGTAATTGTAGATTTCTCCGTTGAATACCAAATGATATCGTCCATCTTCAGAATGAAAAGGTTGATTTGCGGCTTCTGAAAGGTCTAAAATGGAAAGTCTGTTATGCCCAAGGACAATTTCTCCCTGCTTGATCCAGGTCCCTGTGAAATCGGGACCGCGATGATGTTGAACCCCAAGCATTGTGTCCAAAACTTGTGATTGGGCTTTTTCTCCAACTATTCCTGCTATTCCACACATATCAGGCGATCGGGTAAAATTTCTTCACCAATTCTTCTGCTTTGAACCAATCATCCATCGTGTCAAGATTGACATATCGATCTTGGTCACCATGGAGGTATGCTAGTTTTTTTCCGTAAAGGCTCTTTTCCTTCAATATAACTTCAGTCCTGGTGAGGTAAATCGCTCCATCTCTGAAATAGGCAGGTGGCAGTTCTTGCCTTCTTGGAATAATTTTCTCTTCACCTGTTGATATATGAAGGTTTCCATCAGTGCCGGGTTCAAAAACCCAATGTGGATTAAATTCATGTGGGACAGGAAGAACAGAAATCAGAGCATCTGCTCCAGATTCTTCAAGTCGGTTGATAGCTTCATCTATCATTCCTGACCTGCGGAAAGGATTTGTAACCTGAAGGAGGCAAACAGCATCAAATTCCTCCCCGATGGATTTCAAATACTCCAAGGCATGGATGATCACCGGCAAAGTTGGGGATTGGTCGGAGGCCAAATCTGAAGGCCTGGTAAAAGGTACATCTATCCCTAGCTGACGCGCAACTGCAATGATTTCCGGGTCATCAGAACTGAGAATAGTCTTGGAAAGAAGGTTGCTTTCCTTCGCTGATTCCATCGTATAAGCGATGAGAGGCTGGCCCTGAAGGTATTTGATGTTTTTTCCCGGGATGCCTTTTGACCCACCACGAGCCGGGATCAGTCCCAGTACTTTTAATTTCTTATTCAATTCTGACTTTTCAAATCAGGATTTTTTCCTGAATACATATCTGTTTTCTCCTACACCAAACTTTTCTTTTGCAAATGGTACACCCTGATAAATTGCTTCAATCCTGTCAAAGTCTGTTCCTCTGGTTAGTCTTTCAATTTCAATAGCCCCTGAATTTTCCAATTCACCATAAAGATCTTCAGGGGTAATTCGGGTATTTATCGGAACCATCACGTGGTCCAGCATATAAAACACGCGGTTGGATGGTACTCCTAATCCTTTCATGATCTGCTGCGCAAATGGTTTTGGCACATTCCGAAGGATTGCTCTTAATATTTCGATTTTATCCCAAAAAATTCCTCCAGTTTTTTCAATTAGGTATTGCCAGCCCCATGCTCCAGGTTTCATGACCCTCAATTGCTCGCTGATTCCTTTTTTCCAGTCCTCAGTATGGTGCAATACACCGTTACTGTACACCATATCAAAGGTTTCATCCCCAAAAGGCATATCCAAAACCGAACCTTGAATAAATTCAATATTATCCAAACCTGCCTTTTCTACCCGGAGTTTTGCATCGCTTAAGCCTATTTCAGAAAAATCAAGACCAGTGCAATGTCCGGCACCCATCAATTTCCAGGCAGTGGTATACCTGCCTCCTCCGCATCCTTGATCTAATAACCGAGATTTAGAAATGTCTCCAAGAGTTACTCCATTTCTTTCAAGTCTGTCTTGAAGAAGTTTTTTAGCTTCTTCAAAGTAGCTCCTCGCATCAAACGCTTTGAAAAGAGTGCCATAGTGCTGGCCAGTATGTTGTTTGATTTCATTTCCGAATTGATTTTCCAAAGTACTTTCAAAAGCCCCTTCGAGAAGCCAGGCAAAGTCGCCGGATGACACCAGTTTTTCTGTCTTATTCTTTAATTCTGTAAGGGCCTGCGAAAAATCAAGTATGGGGTCAGAATCGGATTTTACATTTTTTTCGAAGTGGTGGAAAAGAAATGGAACCGTCAATATTCTGAGAAAGTCCATTTCCGGGTTTTGCGGAAGACTATCAAAAAACTCAATAAGGACTCTTGGAGAATCACCATAGGTACCTTCTTCAAGGCAATCTACTATCTCATTCAGGCTTTTAGCCTGACGTAAATCTAAATCATCTCCTACCATCTATAGTTAATACGTTATTGTTTTGTGAAATTTCAAAGGAAGCTCTGCCAGAAGTTGAGCAATTTTTTCTCCAGCATCTCCTCCCCCATATGTGGATGAAGATTTTGATTTACCGACTTGATCATGATGCCTAATTGCATCCAAAATTAAATCCCTGTCATAACCTACATCTACCACATTTTGCCCTCTTTCCCTAGCATTCTGTCTGCTGCCTATGTTGACCACCGGAACCCCTAAAAAGGCACATTCTCGTATTCCGACACTGCTATTGCCTATCAGGCCTTTGCTATTGATTAGAAGCCTAAGAAAATCTTCCGGCTCCATATTTTTGAAAAAATGAAAATTGTGTAAGGATTGTTTTTCCCGGAATGAACGAATACCGGTACTTGTGCTATCTGCTCCTGCATCTACATTTGGCCAAAACCAAAGTACAGGCTGGTTGAGTTTATGCGCAGCATGTAGAGTTTCTTCAATTTGAACTCTTGCATCGTGAACTTCAGTAGTAACAGGATGTTGCATCACAACCCAATAGCCATTTTCAAGGCTTGGGGCAGCTCCAACACCTCCATATTTTTTGTAAACGTCAAAATCAAATTCAGGACTTTTTGAAACTTGTGCAGCCAGATCTATGCTTGGACAACCTGTATTAAAAACTGAATCTGAACTTTCCCCCAATCTAATCACCCGATCAAATGCTCCCTGAGAAGCTACAAAATGGTAATCTGAAAGTTTGGTGATTGAGTGACGAACTTTCTCATCGATATTTCCGGTCACTTCCCCACCCTGAACATGTGCCAAAGGAATGTTCATGTAGCTTGCAGAAATTGCGGTTGACATAGTTTCAAATCTATCAGCCACAGTCACCACAATATCCGGAGACAGATTATCAAATACAGTAGAGAGCTCTAATATTCCGATTCCTGTAGTTTTTGCAGCCGCAGTAAGATTTTCACCTTCCAACACATTGAATACTTTTGCGGCTATTTCAAAGCCGTCTTTGGTCATGTAATTGATGGCTGAACCATACCTGTCGAGCAATGCTGAAGCTGCAACGACAAGTTGGAGTTCAAGATCAGGATGTTTTTGAATAGCGCTCAGTGCAGTCTTAATTCTGGAATAGGAAGGTCTTGCAGTAACTACAACACAAATTTTTCTTTTTTTCATAAGTTATTTACGATTCCAAATCTTCCCAATTGATGAAATCCCATTTGGTCAGATCTCTTGTCAGCTTTTTACCCAACACTTCTTTGAACTGGTTTGCAGGAATTCCATACCCCTTTGGTTTTTTACTTTCCAAGTAATCCACAGTGATGATATCACCCTTTCTTAAGGATTTATTCACAGCCAAACTTTTTTCGAAAATAGACTTAAGTTGCTCGTAGGGTTTAATATTGGCTTTATTGATCGGGCTTTTCAAGGCAGTTTGAATTTGTCTTATTCCCGTTACCAATTGAGTAGTCTGGTCAATTGTAATACTCGCAGCTGTATCAGGTCCAAACTGTCTTTTATCAAAAACGACATGAAACTCAAATATTTCCGCTCCCATGGCTGCTGCTGCCAGACATGCATTTATATCGCCACTGTGATCAGAGAAACCGACAGGAATATTATAGCGGTCCTTTAGCTCAGCTATCACATTCAATCCCCATTGTTCGGGCATAGTCGGATATGCAGTAGTACATTGCAAAATGCTCAATTGATTTCCGTATGGTTTAAGAAATTCAACTGTTGCGTCCATTTCTTCCCAGCTGCTCATACCTGAGCTTAGGATAATTGGCTTACCTGTTTTTGCTATTTTTTCAAGCATCAGCAGATTGGAAACTTCTCCTGAACCTATTTTATAACGTTTTACTCCAACCTCTTCGAGCCAATCAACTGCCAGATTACTAAAAGGAGATGAAATCAATTCCAGCCCCTTTTCGAGCGCATGTGCATTGAGTCCTTTCCATTGATCCAGGGTAAACTCCATTCTCTTCCAATACTCAAATCGAGTTGCATCCTGCTTGCTGAATTTGATCCGGAAAGGTTCAAATTCAGAACTCTCAGCTTCAGCAATATGAGTTTGAAACTTGATTGCATCTACTCCTGTGTCTGCCAAAGCATCAATATAGGCATGAGCGGTGCCGAGACTGCCATCATGGGCTTGAGCTATTTCTGCTATGATCATGTATGAATCAATGTTTTTTCCATGAAAATCTCATTATGCTTCAAATGAAAAACTCTGAGCCAGATTTCTAAAACCAGAACTCCAAATAGAATTCTTGCTTGGGTAACTGAAGCCTTTTTTCTATGCGATTGAAGCAGTTCGAGAATACCATCTTTTTTGAATTTAAATATCTCTTCCGAAATCCCTTCTTTAAGAAAAGACTCTAAAGCATCTCCCCATTCATTTTGCAAGTAATTCCAATAGGGAATCGTAAAGCCTCTCTTTGGCGGATGCCAATCAGAACCGCTGAATTCTGAAAGTAAAGCTTTACTCAATTCTTTATCTATACCATTAGGCATCAAGGATTTGGTAGGAACCTGCAAAAGAAAATCAACAAGCTCGTGGTCCAAAAAAGGAGCTCTTACTTCCACAGAAGAGTGCATAGCCGCTGAATCTACTTTGAACAAGAAATCACCCGGAAGTCGAGTCTTGAAATCAACCCCAAAAGTTGTTTTCTCAGGATTATCAAAATAGTCATCCATGAGATCTAAAAGGACTATTTTAGGTTGGTTTTGTTCTTTTCCTTCCCTGAATACCTTTTTCATCAAGCCACCCGAAAGATTATGTCTTGAAAAATATCCCTCCCAACCTGCCATCTTCAATCTTGTGCGGTCATTAAGTCGTGCATTTAATTTCGGCCCAAAAAATGAATCCGATACACCAAGTCCCAAATTAACTATGTCTTTTCCAAAGGGAATACCTTTTTGATTAATGGAAAGGAATAAATTAGGTCGATTGTAAGATCCGAAAATCTCATCTCCGCCATCTCCTGAGAGCATCACTGTGTATCGTCCTCTGACTTGCTCTGTCACCAGAAAACTTGGAATTAACGATGCATCTGCAAGAGGCTGAATATCCTTCAGAATTTTGGCTAAAACTTCCAGAGAATCGGTATTTACCGGAACAATTTCATGATGGATATTTAACTTCTTTGCCAATTCAGAAGCGCCTTCTGTTTCATCAGTTGCTGCTTCATTGGTACTCATGGTCACCGCCCTGATGTCCGGCTTGATCTCATGCGCAATGGCTGTAATCAAACCAGAATCCACCCCTGAGCTTAAAAAACTAGCGACTGGCACATCAGCATTGAGTTCCCTCTCGACAGTTTGAAAAAGCTTATCTTTTGTAATCTTTTTAAGCTCCTGAAATTCGATTGGCTCCTTTGCTTTTGTGGGGAAATTATAATATTCCTTTTGGCAAAACCCACCCTTTTCATCTATCAGCAACCAATTTCCCGGAGGGAAAACAGAAACCTCCGAGTAGATCGTATGATGGAGATTGATGTACAAGTATTCCAAAAGGTCAATTACAGCATTATGATTAATGTGTAATGGCTTATTATACAGAGTCCTAAGCGCATTAAGTTCGGAGGCAAAGAATAAGTTTTGATTTTCCCGGATGAAAAAGACAGGCTTTTCACCAAATCGATCTCTTGCCAGGAATAGTTCCTCTTTCTTTTCATCCCAAATTGCAAAAGCAAACATCCCGACCAACTTTGAGCAAATCTCGGATCCGTAAGCATGGTAACCCGCTAATAAGACTTCAGTATCAGAAGTAGTGGTGAATGTGTACCCACTACTTTCCAGCTCCTTCTTGAGAAGCTTGTAATTATAAATCTCCCCATTGAAAGCAATTCTGAGTCCCAGATCCTCCCGATACAAAGGCTGATCTGCCTCATGAGACAAGTCAATAATTGAAAGCCTGTTGTGACCTAAGACAAGTTTTTCCGAATTGAAAATACCGGTTGCATCCGGGCCTCTATGATGCTGATAATTGAGAGCAGAGGTCATAAAAGCTGTTTCTTCAACAGAAATATTTCCCTTTGCTTTATAAATTCCTGCTATTCCACACATATCAGTCGATCAGGGCTTTTAAATATCGGTTTTCCCAATCCGTATAATCATGCCATTTCTCAAGCCACTTAAGGTATTCCAAATCTATAATCGAATCAGATTTCTTCTTTTCGAGCAAAGATTCAAAGCCCATTATCCAGGAGTCGACGATGTTTGGTTCATCCACAAAAACTGCCTTTTGGCAGTCCTGAAGAACTTCTGGAATCCCACCTAAAGCGCTTGTAAGAACCCAGTTTCCACATTTGACAGCTTCAGCCAGCGAAAGACCAAATCCCTCTTGCCAAAGTGAGGTAAAAAAATAGATATCTCCGATTTGGAGATATCCGGGCAAATCTTTGTGAGCTAACCTTCCTACTTGTTTCCAATTTTGATGTTGGATAGTGTTGTCATTTTCATGACCAATACTTATAATCTTTAAACCAGGGTATTTTTCGAGAAGCTTAACCGCGATTTTCTTGAACAAATGAAAACCTTTAACTGGTCGAGAATTTGCCATCCAAACCAAAATATTATCATCTCCAGAATATCCTAGTTTTTCTCTTTGAATCCTTTTTTCAGACTTAGCTAATGGGAAAAATTGCTCCCCCACCACTCCATTCCCAACAATGAAAGCCTGAGGGGTAAATTGGTAATTTATTTCCAAGCTTTTCTTGTAACCCAATAAAGTCAAAAAGAAGACTTTGTCCGTGCTGTCCATCACCCAATTGGGCAATGCTAAAGAATGACCGTGGTAAGAAAAATAAATTTCTGATCCCTTGGGCAATTGCGGCTTGAACAAGATAACTGAATCAAGTAAGGATCGGTCATCTACTACCAAAACTTGAATTGGATTTCCCAATTCAGCAAGTTTCTTCAGCGCAATTAGGTATTGCTCGGCTCTTAAATTGGTTTTGGTGTTTTTGGGATAAAGCTTTTGCCAAATTTTAAGATCAGTTTTCTGGCAAAAAAGAAAAGACCGATCGGCCTTTGACGTAGGTGAAAGAATAAAATCGAAATAAGCCAGGTTTTCCTGAAATTTTTGAATTCTCACTACCCAACTTCCAATCGATTGAGATGGCAAACCAATGGAAGAAATTAAAACTTTTGTTTTAAGCATTAAAGATTAATTGGAACTCAAAATTCCTGTAGCTCCACCATTCGCTTAAATGATCGGCTTTTCGCAATCAATTCCTCAAAATTACCCTCACCTACTACATCACCAGACTCTAACACAAGAATCTTATCTGCCTTTTTCACAGTACTGAGTCTGTGTGCAACGATAATGATGGTATATTTTCCACGGAGATTATCAATATTTTCCTGAATCGAACGCTCAGTTTCACTGTCGAGAGCAGAAGTTGCCTCGTCCAAAATCAATACATCAACTTCCTTATATAATTCCCTTGCGATTGAAATTCGCTGCTTCTGCCCACCTGAAATCAACATGCCGTTGTCTCCAAGTTTGGTGTCTTCTTTACCTGGCAATCCTTCCACAAAGGAGTCAATATTGGCAAGTTTAATTGCCTGATTGAATCGAGTAATATTTTCGGGAGTTTTCTCATCCCAAAAAGTAACATTATTGAAAATATTATCATTGAAGATTACAGGCTCTTGAGTGATGTATCCAAATCTCCTTCTGTATGAGGCAATATCATATTCACTTCTGGCCTTGCCATTTATGATTATTTTTCCTTCAGTTGGTTGCAAAAGTCCGATAATCAAATTGACCATTGTTGTTTTTCCACTCCCACTCCCACCCACAAGTGCCAAAGTTTTAAGCCTTTCAATATCAAGATTTACATGATTTAGAACTGGGATTTGGGGATTGTAAGCAAACTTAAGATGGTCAATTTTAATGGTCTCAAGCTTTTGAATTTTCTCAGGCTTTCCGGTGTCTTCTTTTTTATCTCTGAAATCATTCATTAACTCCATTGCTGCGACAATTCCACCGTAATGGGAAACAAATCCTTGCCAGCTAGTTTGGAGGCTAATGACATAGTTTAATGCTCTGTAGAAGAATAATAAACTTGCCATAATCGAGGATATCTGTCCTCCCATCATATTTACCTGGACCAGGATAACTACGATGACTACCAAAAGAACCACCGGCTCTCTTGTACTCGCCATAAAAGAAGAGTAAACCCCTATTTTCTTCTGTTGAAGCTCAATTGAATTGATAATTGATTTGAGCTTGAGTTTATATTTAGAAAAATAATCTGTGGCTTTGAGGTATTTGAAATTATGGACCGCCTGTATCAGGTATGACTGAAACTCATGATTATAGGCTGTCACTCCTACAGATGCCTTCTCAGTAAATTTAAAAATGAACTTGAAAAGGAAGTTGGAAAGAAAACCTCCAATACTAACCAGAATTGCAAATTCAAAATTGGATAACATAGCCAGTGTGATATACACGAGCAATAAAATCACATTTTGGATTGTGGTAAAATAGGTTAGAAAACTGTAGGTAACCTTAAAAACCTCTCCAGACAGCGTATTCTGAATCTTCCCGGCGTCGATATTGACAAAGTTTTTGAAGCTCATTCCCTCAAGCCCATCAACCATTTCAAATCTCAACTTCTTGACAAACTCCATTTGAAGCTTTGTTTTGTAAACTCCATCGTAAAATTTGACAATGGACTTCAACACAAACAAAATCATCATTGATGCCAGGATTACATTGAGGTTCATCCCAAAACCAAACGATTCAATTCCATCCAAAAGAAATGAAAGTGAGCCGAGACCTTCTTTGCTTTCTGGAGTGATGCCATCCGATGCTACCTGAAAAACAGGTATAAATAAGGCTAATCCGAATCCGTCTAATAAACCTACTAAAAGGCTAGAGGAAAGAAGGATAAATAACTTATACCCCAGGTATTCATAGAAAAATGAAAAATACCTGAAATACTTTTTTATAAAATTATTCAAAACGATTTTTTAAATACCTAATTTTTTATTCCTCTTCTTATTCTCATCCTCATAATAGCCATACCCATAGCCGTATGAATAACCATATCCTCCGTAAGAGATTTTGCTGGCGTCAAGCCCGTTAAAAATGGCATAAATGTTTTTAACTCCTTTTTGCTCCCTGAGTCCGTTTACAGCGTCAATGAATATTTTTTGACTGTAATTCTGACGGAATACAAAAAGAGTGAAATCTACCAAAGTCAATAAATCAAGTGTTTCAGAAACCAAACCTACTGGTGGAGTATCCAAAATCACGACATCATATTCCTTTCTTAATTCATTTACCAGTTTTTCAAAATTACTTGTAAAAAGCAATTCAGATGGATTGGGAGGAATAGGGCCAGAAACAATAAGATCCAGGTTTTCGTACCCAGACGACTTAATTACTTTTTTGAAGTCATCTTCCTGCCCACTTAAGTAGGTGGAGAGTCCGATATCATTCTTCAAACCAAAATCTTCAAATATTTTAGGTTTTCTCATATCACATCCTACCAGAATTGTTTTCTTTCCGGTAAGGGAATAAACTGAGGCGAGGTTCATTGCACAAAAGGTTTTCCCTTCTCCGGAGATAGTGGAAGTAATCATGAAAGTAAGTTGCTTTTCCTTTGGAACAAGAAACTTAATGTTTGATCTAAGTGATCTGAATCCTTCTGCAATTCCTGTTTTACCTGCTTTGAAAACCACCAGGTTCTCATTTGTTTTATTATGAAGGATGGTGGATAAAACCGGGATTTTGAGCCTTTTTTCGAGGAACTTTGGTTCTTCGATTTTGGTCTGGAAAAATTCCTTTCCAATAACGAACAAAATCGGAATGAATAAGCCGATCAAAATCGCCGCTAAGTAATTCCTAACCGGCTTTGGACTAACCTGGAGCGTTCCTGCTCTGGCATATTCTATGATTTTATTACTTGGAGTGTTTGAAGCTTTGGATATTGCAGACTCAGCTCTTTTTTCAGAAAGGAAATTGTAGATATTTTCATTCAACGTCGCTTGACGCTGGATCCTGATCAGATTTTGCTCAGCTTCTGGCAAGGATCTGAAAGAAGCTTCGATAGATGCTTTTCTATTTTCGAGATCTGCTATCGTCATCCGATTATTCAGATCCACGTTTTTGAGGATTTCTCTAATAGATTTGTTTAGATCAGTAAGGTTTTTGTTTGCTTCTCTTACTGCCGGAGACAATTCTGTCTGAGTTGCCATCAAACGAGATCTTTCAACTTGAACAGATAAAAGATTCTCAATCAAACCATTTAAGTATGGATCATCAATCCCTAAACCGGAAGGAACCATTATTTCTGTATAGTTCTCCCGTACCAAGTAATCCTGAAGGGTTTGATAATATCGTCTTTTCAGGTTTTCTTGGGAAAGTTGGGTTTCGATATCTGTCAGTTGGGTAAAAACTGTCGAGCTTTCATTACTTAAATTGTAGATCTTATTTTCTGACCGGTAGTTCTGCAATTTATCCTCGAAGAAAGTTAGAGAATCAGAGACCCCGGCAACTTGGCTGTCTATGAAATTGATTGTTCGATTAGCAATTTCATTTTTTTCAAAAAGCTCAAGTTCCAAATAGGTTTCCATTAAAGCATCAAGGTATTCTTCGCCTTTTTCTCTATTGGGAACAATTAAACTTAGGTCCAGAATAGAAGAATTTTTTTGCGAAAGTTCTACTATTAAGCCATAGGAGTAATTATTGATGAGGTATTCTCTATTCCGAAGTATGAACATTGAAGTACCCGATTGCTGGCCGGAAGCATTGCTTATTTTGAGTTTGAAATGTGGGGTTTCAGCCCACTCACCAAATTTAAAAGTCTTGCTTTCGAGTGTTTGAACACTTGTAGTGCTGCCATTGGGGAGCAGTTGCGTATAGCCCTCTGATTCAAATACAAGGGTATATTGAGTTGCATTTTCCCAATTAACCCGAACTATACCATGAAGTAATTGAGGAGCCTTCCAGTCCGCCTCTACTACTATTGGAGTTTTGCGGTAGGTTTCTCTTTTGATGAATGGTCCATCCTCATAATATTCCACATCAAAATCAAGTTTGTCTAAGGTAGCGTCAGCTATTGGTCTTGATTTTAGAATAATGGTTTCGTTAGTAATACCTAAACCCTGATCCTCTCCCATTGCCGGGTTTTCAAAGAATGAGATTGTTTTCTCGTTTTCTTTTATGAAAAACTTAGAAGAGACTCTGTATGAAGGGGTTGTAGTTTCTGTGTAGTAATAAGAAAGTCCTGAGAACAAAATCAAACTACCCAAAATCCATGGCCAAATGTTAAGAATTTTGGGCAAAAGTGCTTTTATGTCAAAACTACTCTCTTCCTCTTGGAAAAAGTCTTTTTCCTCCTGATCAATACTCATAAAGGGCTAATTAATTTTCTACTAAAGTAAGAACTAAGACAATTGCAGTAATTGAAGTAGTTAACAAAGTGAGTGTTTCCACGAGGGTGGTACCTGCTCCAATTGCTCTTACTTTCATCGGCTCTGCATAAATCATATCATTTGGTTTCAGAAAATAATATTCTGATCCTAATAGATTTCGATCTAATAAATTGATTTTATGAATTTGAGATCCATCAGGGTACTGTCTGATCAAAAGAATCTCACTTCTTTTTGCAGAAGTAGTGAGGTCTCCTGCATAGGCAATTGCCTCAAAAATAGTAACCCGATTTTGTAGAATTGTATATTTTCCTGATTGCTTAAATTCTCCTAATGCACTAAATCGAATTCCACCTAATCTGACTCTTAAAAAAAACTCTTCAGCATTGATATATTTTACTACATCCCTCTCAATCAGTTCCTTTGCTTGTTTGGTAGTCAAACCCAGCACTTTGACTTCTCCTACCAAAGGTATTTCTATCATTCCTCTGTCGTCAATGGTATATCCATTCATGAAAAATACATCTCCTGATGAACCTGTTCCACTAGATTGACTTGAGGCAGCATTATCAGATGCAGATGCTGCTGCAAAAATCTGGTTGAGCCTTTCATCAGTTGTCCTGATATTAACCTCTACAATATCATTAATCTGCAAAAGGTAATCCTCAGTTATATAAGGATACTTCTGACTTGTCTCCACTAGCGGCCCTGTTGATTCCTCTAAATTCTGCATGTAAATGAGCTTTTTATTGGAAACACAAGAGGTAAAAACAAGACAAAACAACCCCAGAACACAGAGTGATCTATTTAATTTATTCATGGAAAGAGAGGAGGAATATTGAGGACAAATTGGATTTTATTGAAATTTCCTGATTCAAAAATACAGATAAATCAGAATTTTGAATTTTTATTTCGTTTTCTGGATTTTTAAGTTTTAAAGTCTCGAATCAACAAGCTTTTTATCCAAAAATCCCTTCACATCATACAAGACCTGGGAAGGAGACTTAGAAAGTTTCAGTCCATTGAATTTCTGATGAGAAACTGCAAGAATTACTGCTGAATATTGATTGATATCTGGTGCATGATCCCCTGATAAGATATCAATGCCATATTCATGAGCGACTTCAACCGGATTGGCCCAGGGATCGTATACATCAACTTCCATATCAAAAGATTTCAGTTCCTTGTAAATATCAATCACCCTTGTATTTCTTACATCAGGACAATCTTCTTTGAAGGTGAATCCTAAAATCAGAACTTTTGCATCAATCACTTTCAGATCCTTTCTCATCATCAACTTGATTACTTCGGTAGCGACATGCTTACCCATGCTGTCGTTGAGTCTTCTTCCTGCCAAAATTATCTCAGGATGATAGCCAAGTTCTTGTGCTTTTTGCGCTAAATAAAATGGATCGACACCGATGCAATGCCCGCCAACCAAACCTGGCTTGAACTTAAGGAAATTCCATTTGGTCCCGGCAGCTTCCAATACTTCATGCGTATCAATACCCATCAGGTTGAAGATTTTTGAAAGCTCATTCACAAAAGCGATGTTGATGTCTCGTTGAGAGTTTTCAATCACTTTTGCTGCTTCTGCAACTTTGATAGAGGAAGCTTTATGTGTGCCGGCAGTGATGACTGATCTATAAAGTTGGTCCACATACTCAGCTATTTCAGGAGTGCTTCCGGAAGTTACCTTCAAAATCTTGGAAACAGTATGTTCTTTATCTCCGGGATTTATTCGCTCAGGTGAATATCCTGCAAAGAAATCCACATTGAATTTCAAGCCTGAGACTCTTTCCAAAACTGGCACGCACTCGTCTTCTGTTACACCTGGGTAAACTGTGGATTCGTAAATAACCACGTCCCCTTTTTTAAGATATTTCCCAATGCTCTCTGATGCCTTCAACATTGGAGTCAAAACAGGTCGGTTGTGCTTGTCTGTAGGCGTAGGTACAGTCACCACATAAATCTGGCAATTAGCCAAAGCTTCAGATTCATTTGTTGCAAAAAGTCCTTTTTGACCATGAACCGGATCTGAAATCAATAGAACCGATTGTAAAAGCTCATCCTCAACTTCAAGAGTGAAATCTTTTCCGTTGTTTAAATCCTTTACTCTCTTAGTATCGATGTCAAATCCGACTACTGGGTATTTCTTTGCGAATTCCACTGCCAATGGCAATCCTACGTATCCTAAGCCTATTACAGCAATTTTAACGTCTTGAAGTGGTGTAATCATTATTAAATAATAGTTATAAATTTTCTAAAAACTTACTTGCTCCTAAATATTCTTGCAGGAAAACTAGACATTTGCAGCTTCGCCCTTTCAGTCCCATAAACCTAGCTTTTCTAATTTTCAGGAAAAGATCTGTCGTTGATTTTCAGCAAGTTGAATTGAACTTCAGAATCAATTTTTCAAACTTTTTAATAAGCTTTAAATCATTGAAATCAATTTTTCAGGAGAATGAGTACCAAAGTTACTCATTTGATCCCGATGGCAAAACTAAGTGAAAATGATGGAATACAAACCTTTTTCGATGTGATCACTTTCCTATCTGATAGATCAAATTAATTGTGCTGCTGAAGGATAGTTTGTTGTTACCAGAGGGAAAATCACTAGTGCTATTTGAGTCAGATTGCCATTGATAATTCACTCCACTGCTAGTTTGTGCATTTGCGCTTAGCATCAACTTATCAAATTGCTTTTCCCAGATGAAACCTAGACTAAAATCAACCCAAGGGCGCTTTTCTGTATTCTGTCCAAAAGCTCTATAAAAAAAGTCCTGATTATTCTCAAGTCTTGAGAATAGAATCCCAGTCTTGGTCTTGTCGTTCACGATAGAAAATTCCATGATTTGACTATTAGATCCAACACCTGTGCCAACCCCGATAGCCTGCCCAAAATTTGTAAAACCTCTTGCTGTCCCGTGAGTGTGCCAAGTTAGATTTCCTCCCAATCCAATATATCTTATGTACCTGTTTACAGATTCTTGTTGCTTCACCATCTCCCCTCTTATTTGTAAGAATCGAGAATTAGATTTGAGTCTAACTAGCTTTTGAAATCCCAATAAATAAGCACGGGCATGCTCTGGATTTAAGATAAATTCTCTCCAATTGAAGGCATGATCCCTTCTCCCAAATTCAAAGTAGACCTCAGCCATGGCTTTTCTGGACACGATTCTGGAAAAAACAGAGACTTGCTGATCAGTACCTTTATCATCGTAAGTAACTGTATTACCATTTTCAAAAAATTCTTCTTTTTGAAATATTTCAAAAATTGGAAAATAATCACTGAATGTATCCCCCATTAGGTTGTTGTTTACCTGGAAAGTTCGATTCATTCCTATATAAAAACCATTTAACCATTTAGGCTGGTAGGACAATGTAAATGCATTTAAATATCTCCACTCCGACTCAAACTGAGTAAAAAAAACCTCATTCTGGTTGGAATTTTGAGAAGGCTCTAAAAATGAATTTTCCAGTCTTCCTATTATTACTTGGCCTTCAAATGAGCCCAAAAATGTCTTTAAAGGGTTTACAGTATTCAAACTGATGTGAGGAAAGCCCGGAGCGTTGGCACTGAAGATTAAGGAATTAAACTGCCCCGGTCCCCACGTAATATTTTGAGTCCCTGCGTATAGTTCCACATACTTGCCCGTAAGAGCGATTTTTGACTGTCCCCACCAGAATTTGGAATAGATGTCGTCACCAAATCTTTCAGGATAATCCCCATTATTCCAATAAATAAATCGGGTAAAAGTAATCTGGGGATTAAAAGATTGTGGAAATCCATCATACGCCCTGTTTTCAGCAAAAACGAATTCAGGCTGAAACTGAAAATTTAATATTCCGAATTTTGCATAAAAACCTGTTGAAACGTAGGCCTGATGTCCAGCTGCGGGCACCATCAAGCGATCACCATATGTGTTTACATTGTTGGGATTAAACCGATACGAAACCTGAATAGGAAGTATTTGAAATTGTTCCTTTTCATCAGATTTTGAGAAAAACATCAAATCTTTTGAAAAAGAATCCTTTGCAGTAAAATCAATTTTTCTAAAATCGATCGGTCTTACCAAAAAAGATAATTCTTTATCCAGTTTACCGGCAAGATCCAATCTGCGCAATTGTTCCTCATAAAAAGGAGTTCCAGAATTCAATACTTGAGCAGGAAGAATCCTTGGGATGAATAAACTACAAAACACCATCGCCAAAATTCTCCCTCTGCGCATCTTGAAATAGTTAATCAGTTTGAATGATTTACTTTCGAAGAACCACGGTGTAAAACTTCTCCAACATTGATATCGGCATGAGTCTGATTGGATACCTTGCCATAAATCTCAGCAACTGGGGGAAATTAATCAGCCCTTGTTTATAGCATGACTTAAAAAATGCTTGCTCATGCTTTGCATATTTCATTCCATGTCTTCGGCTTATCATATTGTTTCCAATCCTGTAATTAAGAAGGACCTCTTCCGAATTCTGAAAGGTGCAGCCAGCCAATGCCATTCTGATCCACAAATAATAATCCTCAAAAAAGGGCATCTTCTTATAGGAGCCAGCCTTAAAGACAGCTGACTTTTTGAACATTACAGTTGGGTGGTTAAAAGGACATCTGTAAAAAGTGTATTTATAAATATCCTCATGCTTCAATGGAACTCTCCGGATTACTTTCAAATCTCCGACTTTATGAACAAATTCATTTAGATAAGAACCTATCATATCCAGTTTTGGATTTGTCAGAAAAGCGTTTGCTTGTTTTTCAAATCTTTCCCTAACACAGATATCATCTGAGTCCATCCGTGCTACATACTCATATGAACAATGTAAAAGTCCAAAATTGAGAGCTTCTCCCAATCCGAGATTCTTTTCTAAAGCCAAAACATTTAAGGGAAGTAAATCCGAGTAATGTTTGATTACATTCTCAAGTTCCTTGGTAAGAGGGCCGTCTTTTACGATGACCACTTCGGTTGGGGGAAGGGACTGATTTTTAAGGCTTTCAAGAGCCAAATTGAAGTGCTTTGGGTCTTCTTTTTTAAAGACCGGTAAAAGCACTGAAAACTTAAAATCAAGCATTGATAATTTGAAATCTTTTGTAAATCCCGTCGCTGAGTCCTTTCCAGATAAATCGGAGTCTTTCTCTTCCTTGGGGAAGTGCAATTGGGTATATAGTTAATTTAAATAGAACCTTGAGGGAATTCGAAACCTTCCAATAAAACGGAGCTTTCCCAAATAAGATTAAGTATACAGTGTTTCTGATTGAATAATAATGTCTGAAAGGTTTTGGTAAGCCTACATTTAGGAAACCTAAAATTTTAAACTGACCATCACCAAGTTTGTGAAAAATGAGAGAATCAGGGTTTTTCACCACAAGCAATCCTTTTTCTGAAATTCTCCAGCAGTACTCAAAATCGACAAGATCAATAAACAGTTTATCATCTGGTCCTCCAACCAGTTCATAAGTGGATCTGGGAATTAAACTTCCCGAACTAAGTACCTCACTAACACGAACTAGCTTAGTTCCTTCAATTCCCTTCCCCTTATTAAATTTAGCTTCTGACAACACAAGCGTATCTCTGTCAATATCTTGTGAGCCAATTAACCCAGGCTTTAACCCAAGCTCTTTCAAGAAATCCCAAGCCGAAACCAATGTTTCAACCAAATTATCAGCAGGAATACTGTCCTGATCCATTTGTAAAACGAATTCACTGTCACGATTATCAAAGGCCCAGCTCATTCCTGTATTTTGCGCAAAAGCAATTCCCTTATTTTCCCTGAAATTGAAAATTTTAATTTCACGTTCCATATTCTGAAGGTCAAAGGTAGAATTATTGACCACACAAATAGCACATCCCTGAGATTGGAGTTTGGAAATAATGAGTTTTAAATTTTCTAAATCCGGGTTATAAGTGACCAGAATAGCTGTAATTCTATAGCTCATCGAATCGCAATTTGTTCTTCTTTTCTCTTTTCCAAAACCTGGTTCAAAGAAATCAAAGTGATGATAACAACGATATGGGATGTGTCTAGAAAATAGGGATTAAAAAACGCGTAAAGAATATAAGCTAAGTAGATGATTTTCACCAGGGGTTCTTTGAAAAACAATATCACACATATGATATTCGATATTAAAAATATTAAAAAATTTAGCAGACCCATTTGATTTAGAAAATACAGTGATTGCAACTCAAAGTAAATATTATCAGTATAGTCTCTCCATTTTGTCTTTACCTTAATTGTGTTGCCAAGACCTTTTCCAAAAATCAAACTCAACGCATTTTCTGAGAGGTCTTCCCACAAGACTTTGGATTGATCTATTCTTGTAGGATTTGATTCTTCAGACTTGTTAGAGATGGTCTTCTGCAAATAATTAAAAGCAGGTTTTGCTGCAATTGATCCAAGAAGAATTCCAAGAATGGCAAAAGTTAAAAATTTCCTGGTGTTGAAGGATTTGGTCACCAAGAACAACAAAACAATAAATACTAAAGACCCAAGAACAAAAGCAAAATTTCCAGCGACTAACATACCTACAAATAAAACCAAGGTAAGGAGCGTACGCTTAATCCCGGAGTAAAAAACAAGCGATACAAATACTCCAAAAGGCAAAAGTGCATTTCCAAGTATCTGAATATTATAAAACAACCCATTGTATGTGTATAAATCTCCCCAGCCCTGTCCCTGAAAAAACAATCTCAAAAACAGATACGAAGACCCATTAAAAAAAATATTTAACACTAAGTGAAGGGAAATCAGAAACAAGGACTGCAAAACCAGAAAACCAATGACAATATTAATATAGCTTGGATTGGGTTTGATAAAAAATGCAGCCTGAATCAAGATGATGATTATAAAAAATCGAAGCGAATTACCGACAGCATTTCCGGCAACAGAAGAATAAGCTACCATCAGAAAACCCCACCCTACAAAAAGTAAAAGAAACAAAAGCCTGGTACGGTCTGTCTTTCTTAAAATGAAATTCAACTGCAAAGCAAAAAATCCAATCAAGGAAATATTCATCAAAGAGGAAAATGCCTTGAACGGCACTTGTCTGGTCATGATAAATACCACGAAAAAAAACATCCCCGTTAAAAAAAAGGCATGTATTTTATCCTTGGAAATTGAAGTTGAAATCAAGTATTAAAATTAGAGAAGAGACTTTTCTTTATTGTATTTGAAAGAGGTCATTTCAATTCAAGGACACATTGCTGAAGAGAATGCCTCCAGTAAGTCGGTTGAATTCCAAAATCACTTTTAATTTTCTCTTTACTCATCACGGAGTAATAAGGTCTCTTTGCAGGTAATGGATATTGGCTTGAAGGTATTGGCTTTATTTTACAGTCAAGTCTGCTCAATTCCATAATTGCAAGTGCAAAATCATACCAGGAACAAACTCCCTCATTGCTAAAATGATAAATTTCAGTTTTGGAAGTATTCAGTTTTGGAAGGATGTCAAGAATACATGTGGCCAGGTCACGGGCATTTGTCGGTGTACCTATCTGATCCGACACCACATTTAATGCCGGCTTCTCCGCACCCAATCTTCTCATGGTTTTTACAAAATTATTACCAAATATACTGTAGACCCACGAAGTTCTTATAATAATTGAATCTGGGAGCTCTAAGGAACTCAAAGCCACTTCTCCGGCTAGCTTCGTCTTGCCATAGATACTTTGTGGATTTGGAATAGCATCTTCGGTATAAGGCCGAAAAGATTCCCCGTCAAACACGTAATCAGTAGATACATGGATGAATTTCAACTTTAACTCCTTTGCTACCTCTGCAAGGAACTTCACTGCAAGGTGATTGACTTTATCCGCAATTTCCTCATCAGTCTCCGCCTTATCAACTGCTGTATATGCTGCACAGTTTATGATGGCATCAACTGGATTCTCCTTGAGAAATCTCACAATGGACTCTTTACTAGTGATGTCAAGTTCGGCTACATCTGTAAAAAGAAATTCAAATTGGTAAGAGGAAGAGATATGACGGATTTCTGATCCTAATTGTCCGTTTGCCCCAGTTATTAATACCTTATACATATAGATCGTTGGTATAGTTGAATAGATCAGCATCCTGAAGTAGCGGTTGCTTTTTATCTTTTTCGGATAGCATTACCTGATCCGGACTTAGAATCCAATCAATCCCAATTGCAGGATCGTTAAAAGCCAATCCCCTATCTGATTCCGGGTTGTAATAATTATCCACTTTATAATTGAATACGGCAATTTCGCTCAGCACCACAAAGCCATGGGCAAAACCTCTTGGTACAAAAAGTTGCCTTTTGTTTTCTGCAGATAATTCTTCAGCAACATATTTTCCAAAAGTAGGCGAGCCCTTTCTAATATCAACTGCAATATCAAGTACTTTACCTTCGGTTACTCTTACAAGTTTGGTCTGAGAAAATGGTGGCAATTGAAAATGCAATCCCCTCAATACTCCAAATCCAGATTTAGACTCATTATCCTGACAAAATTTTATTCGGAAACCCAGAAAAGCCTCAAGCTTGTCCTGACGGAAAGTTTCCGCAAAATAACCTCTGTCATCCCCAAAAAGTGTTGGCTCGATGATAAGTACATCAGGGATTTCTGTCCTTAGAAATTTCATTTATTCTTTGATTGAACTTTTTTGATCAAATATTGACCATATTCATTTTTTTTCAGGGGTTCCGCTAAAGCAAGTAACTGATCACCATCGATATAGCCGAGTTCAAATGCAATTTCCTCCAGGCAAGCGACTTTCAATCCTTGCCTTTTCTCTATTGTATGGATGAAGTTGGAAGCTTCAAGCATGGATTCATGAGTTCCAGTGTCAAGCCATGCATATCCTCTGCCAAGAAGTTCAACCATCAGGTTTTTTGAATCGAGATAAACCTGATTCACTGTTGTGATTTCAAGTTCCCCACGGTGACTTGGTTTGATTGTTTTTGCAACTTGAATCACTGAGTTGGGATAGAAATAAAGTCCAACAACAGCATAATTACTCTTGGGATCTTTAGGCTTTTCTTCGATAGAAATTACGTTACCAGTTTTGTCAAACTCTGCAACTCCATATCGGTCAGGATCATTTACATAATATCCGAAAATAGTGGCTTTACCATCTTCTTCAACATTTTTCCGTGATTTCTTGAGAATCTCAGTGAGGCCATGTCCATAAAAAATATTGTCTCCTAATACCAAACAAACAGAATCATTTCCTATAAACTCCTCGCCAATTATAAAAGCCTGGGCAAGCCCATCTGGACTTGGTTGCTCCGCATAACTGAAATTGACTCCCAATTCATGCCCATCGCTCAAAAGCTTCTTAAAATTAGGCAAATCATCCGGTGTGGAAATAATAAGGATGTCCCTTATCCCTGCCAACATTAAAACGGATATAGGATAATATACCATAGGCTTATCAAACACTGATAAAAGTTGCTTTGAAGTCCCCTTTGTAATAGGATAAAGCCTTGTTCCTGATCCACCTGCTAAAACAATTCCTTTCATTTTGTAGCTTTTTTATAACGTAAGTAACTGACTAATTTTCTTTTCAGAACTGATTTATGCCTTAACTTAATAAAGTAATCTAAGTCCTTTTGATTTTCACTTGATAAATGTTTTCCGAATTTCTGGCCGAATAGGAAAGCTTGGTTTATTTCTTTCCCCAAAAAATCAGCTTTGCTTTTGAAGATCTGGTTCAATTGTGTCCTAATTTTCCAAATCAAATTTGCTTGTTTTTTTTCAGTTACAGAATTACCATGTGTTCGATATTTCACAAGTTGATCATCCAATACTACGACCTCACCAAATCCATATGCAATGAGTCCAATCCAGTGATCATGCATTAACACTCCATGTGGAATTGAAACAAGGTACTCCTTCATTTTTGCATTGATCATGGATGCACAGCCAGTTACGGGATTACCAAATAACAAGCTTTTGAAAGAAGAAACATGTGGTTTCAAATCTGCCATTTTCCAAAAAGACGGAAATAAAAGATTGCCGAATTCATTTATTACTTCCAGATCTGAATAGATCAATAATGGCTTATCAACAGGGCAATTGACTGCAGAAATAAGCATGCATTCAATTTTATCAGGTTTCCAGTTATCATCTTGGTCTGCCAAAAAAATATAAGGATATCTTGTCAATTGGATAGCTTTTTCAAAGGAGGCAATTGGTCCGGAATTGGACTTTTGAAGATTCAATTTGATCTGCGGATACTTTACTGAATACGCCTTCAAAATATCTACCGTCCCATCTGTGGAATGATCATCCACTACAATAATTTCACTAGCTGAAACCGACTGAAAAAGAATTGAATCGAGTAATTCGGAAAGGAATTTTTCTCCGTTAAAAGTGCAAAGGGCAACTGAACAAGGTAGATTTTTCAAAGTCAAAACTTTTTTTTTTCTAACCAATGCTAAACTTCAATTGATGGAGAAGCTTAATAAGCTTTGATTTATTTGATGGGGTGAATTTATCTGCATAAAAAGCACCAAAAGAAAAATGAAAAAATTCGGATATATATTCCTCCAATAGAAGAATCATTTTGATTTGTTTCTGATGAAAATCATAATCCTTAGCAAAATCATTGAGAGTAGCCTTTAGATTACTAAGTTGGCTTTTGGAGGATTTAATGCTATTGAATTCTTTTCCCAATATCCTTAACCAACAATTTCTTAATATGCTACTTGCCTCATTAGTTCCCGTTCCAGTATCTTGATTAGAATGTTGACGATAACCTATGAGTGATTTCGGGGAATATGCTATTTTCCCTAGATAAGCGGCATGAATTGCTAGGTACCAATCATGATAGGATATTCCTTCGGGAAAAGGGATTGTCTTCCACAAAAGATCACGATGAATCATTGATGTACAACCAGTGACTACATTGTTGAACAAAAAATCTTCGGCTTTTTTATGTGTTTCTATTTCGCCTTTAAAATTTTTAAGGAAAACTTCATCCTCCTCATTTATCAAATCACAATCTGAGTGAATCAATAAATTATCTCCAATTGAATCCAATAAGACTTCAACTTTATCGGAATACCAAATATCATCCTGATCAGATAATACAATGAATTCACCTGAACAGAGCGATAAAGCTTTTTCAAAATTCTTAACAAATCCAAGATTTTTTTCATTAACGAAATACTTCAAATTCGTCAACTTTGCATATTCATCTAAGAGTTGGATAGTTCCATCTGATGAGCCATCATCACATACGATGATCTCAGATACTTTTACAGTCTGATTCAAAATGGAATCTAATTGTTTTTTTAAAAAAATCCCTCCATTATAGGTGGTCATTGCAACAGATACTATTTTTAATTTTGACCTATTCATTTATCAAATAAACACCCTTTTTTTATATGAAGAGTAGGGTCTTATAACCCAAAAAATGATAAAAACTTAAAAACCCTCTTTCCAATCCCAGGAAATCGAAAAGCAAATGCATGAACAGAAGAAAGGAAATCCTGACCCATTTGTTTTGAAAATTCAATTCTCATCTCCTTCGATATACACCCGAAAGTGAGTGCTTTGTACCAAGCCCTTCTAATATTAGAAGCAAATGAATTCCCTCTTTCAAACAAAAATAACTTATCCTCTCTTTTATGATATTCCAAAGTCATTTTCACCCATTCTGTATTATAGTTTCCTAAGGATAAATGTTTTAAAAGAATTTCATAAGAAATAAGTCCTGCATAGTATTGGGTTACTCGAAGTGAGAAATCGATATCATAAATATGGTAGCCTGAAACAGTCTCATCAAATTTGAATTCCGCCCATACAATTTTTGGTGTAGCTATGAAAACTCCGTCAATGACTTTGATGGATTCAAAAGACTTATTTGCCTTCCTCGTGGTGTGGATATTATCCTTATTATTAGTGACCTGAATTAGATTAATTCTGTCAAATTCGGATGTGCCTGTCCCCCAACCTGTAGGCAAATGACTTTTAATTAAAGAACCAGCTACACCAACAATACCAAGATTGGGATCGTCTTGAAATAATTTGATTAACAACTGTCCCCAGTATTCTGAAACAAATATTACATCCTCATGGACAAAAAGCAAAATATCAAATTTCGCTTTTTCCCCTCCCATATTGTAAGCTTTAGAAAGGCTATACTTATTTGGGTTTTCAATCATAATTAACTCGTAAGGAACACCAATCGTACTATTTAAAGAATTCTTAAAATTTAAAAAATATTCCTCATTGTAGGACGAAACGATTATGGAAATCATAAATCAGAAAAATCACCAAATTTAACAATCAGTCTAATATACAAGAGTTTAAAATCAGGATAAATATATTTTTAGAAGAACGATTTATTTTTAATTTCCTTGCTTCAAAGAATAAATCAGGGATAATTGAAATTCACCTTTTAGCTCAGTTCAGGAGAAAAATATTCTTTAACCATTATGAATATTACAATTCCAAATCCTACCAGAACACCTAAAAATGAAAATATGATAAATGTTTTAATGAAAGAGGTATTCACCGGGTTGTTAGGAACAATAGGTGCTGCAAATTCCGAAAAAATGGGTGTTTCTTTTTTAAGCTGAATTCTGGAAGTTTCAAGTTCTTGCATCATTGAATTGTAAACATTATATGCAATGTTAAATTCAGCTTGTAGCTGCTCTTCTCTAGTCCTGGCCCTTTGAGAAATCATTCCCTGATTATTATCACGGAATGAAGCTAATGCCATCTGGGATTTGATGAAATTGGTTTCAGATTCTTTTGTTCTCTCCTCTATAAAAGAAAGGCTGATTCTGAGTTTCCTCGTCTTATAGTCTGTCACATATCTTACAATTTTCTCAAAAATGATATTGTTTAATTCTGCAGCAATTAAAGCTTCAGGCATTTTCACACTGAGAGTGATCATAGTTCCTTCATCTTCTATTTTAATAGCCCCCTTTAATAATTCACTGGCAAGATCCTCTTCGTCTGTAAAAATCAAAAATTTAGGTTTTCCTTCCTCTTCTAAAGCTGATGCTACAATAGGACTCACAGTAGTAGCATCACTGGAAAACAAGGATACGATCCTCGAAGGAATGCTTGCTATTCCTCCAAATATTACGTTAATCGGCTTGCTGGAATATTCTTCAACAAGATATTCCTTGAGAAATATGGAATCATTTTTAGATTGAAAATAAAATTTTTCATTCACCAACTCTATCAGAAAAGGTTTGCTTGAAATAATTTCAGGATACATCTCAGGGGAGATACTTGAATTAGAACCTGCTAATGGAAGATTTATCCCAGATAAACTTGCCAAACTACTTAATTGACTTAGTCCTGACTGGCTTCCTGATTCAGACTCAGTAAGCTTTGTAGCCACAGATTCATAAATCTTTGGCGCAGTCAAAAATCTAATTAATCCTAGAACTATCATAACTAGGATACTCCAATAAAATATTCGTTTCCTATCAATAAAATAATCAACCAGTTCCTTGAGGTTTATATCTTTTTTATTGAAAATTTCTTTGGCGTTCTTTTTCATAGGAATCTGATTGTTTTGCTGAAACGGATTGTTTTTAGATCAAAAATGTTTTAGGTTATTGATTTTCTAAACTAATCTTGAATAAAAAAAATTGAGTTTCGCTGAGGCCTTTTATTCCAACTATTTGTTATTAAACAATTTGATTCATCTTAGAAGAAAAATCATTTTACTATAAATTATCAAGGCTAAATAAAATTTTCTTGAGTAAAATAGAAAAATATTAAATATCTCTTGACTGTCACAAATCTAAAGATCTTACCTTATTTTAAGAGAAAAATTCTCTTTTGACATAAGAACCTATTGAAAAAATAAAAGGAGGGGTTATTAAGCGAATAAAATTAATTGCCTTTTCAGAAAAGCGGGCAATTTCAGGATTGATTATTTTTTCCGAAACTTTATAATTATATTCTTTAACAAGTCCCATTAGCAAAGAATTCAACTTTCTAATTTCAGAAACTTGATTTGTATGTTTCATCATTTGACTTGAATCAGTTATCCTAATGTAGGAATAAGATGAAAAGGAATTATCAAAATGAAATACAAAACCATTCAATGCACACTCTAAATTAAATATCCAATCCTCATAAATAACATCTCTGAACTTAACTTTATCAATTACTGACCTTCTAATAAGAGATGAACAATTTGTACAAACATTATGCTTCAACAACATTTCAACTTGAAAGTCATCCCTATAAGTGAGGTCACAAGGAATGCTACCACGGTAATGTAAAGGATAAAGAATCTCAGGCTGTTCATCAAAAAAATACCTACTGGAGCCATAAATAATATCAATCTTTTCATTGGAATTCAACACTCCAATTTGGGTAATAAATTTATCCGGATGAATAAAATCGTCTGCATCCAAAAATTGAATAAAATCTCCTTTACTTTTCACAATCCCTAAATTTCTTGCAGAAGAAACCCCATTATTTGATTGAAAGAAATAATTGAATCGTTTATCTTTCTTACAATATTCAAATGCAATACTTTCAGTCTCATCGGTTGACCCATCATTTATGATGAAGCACTCCCAATTGGTATAACTTTGTTTCAATAAGGAATCCAAAGAATCTATTAAGAATCTTCCTTGATTATAACATGCAACAATTACTGAAATTAAAGAATCAGAATTCATTTTAGTTCTATTACTTTAAAAGTATCAATCTAGAGTTCTATAAATACTTTTTCCTAAACCCTTTAGATAAAGATTGTAAAATGAAAAATAAAAATTAAAATACTTCTTTAATGTTACTCTTCTCTCATTTTCCAATATTACTTTATTCTCTTTCTTTGAGCTAAGTCCATCAAAAGAAAATGTTGATATCTCCAGATCCACATATTTATAAGTGCAATTGTACTTTGCGACCGAAAGTAGGAAAAATTTCCAGTCCGAAGCAATTTTCAAAGAAGTGTCATACAGGCCATGTTGATCAAATAGTTTTCTTGAAATTAAACAAGCAGGATGAGGTAGGGATTCAAAATAAAAATATCTGAAGTTCAAACTTTGAGGATACTTTTTTACCCAGGAATTTTTGGATTCTTGTATCATTAGATTTCCATAAATCAAATCTTCACCCTTAGAGTTAGAGATTAGTTTTGATATAGAATCAGCACCTGAAAAAAAATCTCCACTATTTAAAAAAATTAGATAATCGCCAGATGAATTTTTAATTCCCTTATTCATGGCATGGTAGATACCCAGATCTTTTTCACTTAGCCAAAAATCAGTTTTTTCTGAATTCTCCTCTATAAACTCTTTGCTCCCATCAGTTGACTCCCCATCAATAATGAGAAATTCAATTTCTGGAAAATCCTGATTAATTACACTTTCAAAAGTGTGTTTTAATCCAATTAGATTATTTAAATTAATAGTTATAACAGATATTTTAATACCCATTAAACAAGAATTTTCTTAATATTTTTGAAATCCACCTTATAATTTCTTCCATTGGAAAGTAGGGAATAGAAGACTCAAATAATCTAGACAATTTTTTATATAAAAACGACCTATTTATTTGTAATGAAAATATTCGAATAAGAATGCTATTCATTAAATTTTGACCATTGAAAATGAAAATTTAATAATTAGCAATCATGACAGATAATAGACTCCCAAATCTTATACCTATTGCTTTTCGAATCGAAATTTACTTTGACAAAATTGATTAAAAAAAAATTAAAGACTTTGTCTTTTAAACTAAATACCATCAATCATCATTCTTACAACATCTTTCATTTTACTTTTTGCTTTCCAGCCCATTTTGTTCTCGGCCTTTGAAGGATCACCTACACTAATAAGCAAGTCAGTCGGACGCATAAATTCTTGATTTTGTTCAACATGATCTCTCCAATTCAATCCAAGTTGCCCAAATGCCTCAGAAACAAAGTTCTCTAAAGAATTCGTTTCACCAGTCGCGATAACAAAATCTTCAGGAATCGGCTGTTGTAACATCAACCACATAGCTTCTACATATTCTGGAGCCCATCCCCAATCTCTAGAAACATCAAGTCGTCCCAAAACAAGCTTTTCATTGGCCCCTTTAGAAATTCGTATAGCAGAAGAAATGATTTTTTGTGTTACAAACCTGATTGGTCTCAAATGAGATTCATGATTAAACAAAATACCTGAACATGCAAATAAATTATAGGCATTTCTATAGTTATCAACCAACCAAAATGCAGAAGCCTTAGCAACGGCATAAGGACTGACTGGGTGAAATGGAGTTGATTCTGAAGCCAACCTTCCTTCTGTATCACCAAAACACTCACTTGATCCAGCGTGATAAATCCGAATCTCTTTATCCATCATTCTACAGGCTTCCAAAACATTCAACATACCCAATGCAATACTTTGAATAGTTTCAGCAGGTTGCTCAAATGATAGTCCTACTGAAGATTGACCTGCCAGGTAATAGACTTCATCTGGCATTGATTTTCTAAGACAAACAAAAACACTTCGAAAATCTTCTGGAACCAACGATACGTATTTAACCTTTTCTTTAACCCCAAGCTTTTGAAGATTTAAAAAATTTGAGCCCTGTGCGTCTCTCGATGAGCCCCAAACATTATATTCTTTTCCCAAAAGAAATTGAGCTAAGAAGGCACCATCTTGCCCACTAACCCCACAAATCAAGGCAGTTTTATTTCCCATTAGCAAATGATACAAGTAACATATAAAATTTAATAAGCTATTTTGAAATTATCTAATTGAAAAATCTTTAAATATTTATTATAATTTAATTAGAAACTTATTTCTAAATTCCGCTTTTAATTTTTACAATTACAAATCCATTAAATGGATTTACACCAAGGAAAGTAAAGAAAATTTTAATCAAAAATTTGAAACTAACTTTGACTTAAAAAAAAATACTTAACTTCCCCATTTTTGTGTTATAATAGAAAGTCATTGATTAAAGGATTTTATTGAACAAACTAAATAAAAAAAGTGTAATTAGGAATTATAACGCATTATACTGAATTGATTTAACTTCAAACTAATGCTATTAAAAATAATTAATAATATTTTATGGTTTAACACTCATCAACAAACTAAACTTTAAAATCAAGATATAGCAATTTTATAAATTTTAAGACACTCATCTACGGTTTTTTTCCAAGAGAATTTATCTGCTTGTCTTATACCTTTCTCTACAAGTTGATTTCTATATTCCTGATTTGAATTCAATTTATCCAAAGTATTAACAAGACTTTGACTATTATTTAAATCAAAATATGCCCCAGCCTCTCCTGCAACTTCTGGGAAAGAAGTAAGATTGGGTAACAAAACAGGACATCCTGAATACATTGACTCTAAAACAGGAATACCAAAGCCTTCATATTCTGATGGAAAAATGAAAGCCAATGCTCTATTATAGAAATAATAAAGCTCTTCGTCTTGAAAAGTGTATTGCTTAACAAAATTATTGAGGCCTAAATCAGAAATATTATTAATTTCCTCAATACTGAAACCTCCGCCCCCAAGACATAAAAGGTTAACATCATTTTTTTTCAACCAATCACAGACAACTGGAAGAAACCAATTAAAATTTTTGTAAAAGCCTCTATTACCTACAAATAAAATATACTTTCTGTTGCCAACAATATTCTCTAAATCCACAAACCCACCTCTTCTTTTCGATATTGAATGACTCAAGTAAACAACATGTATTTTTTCTTTCGGAATATGTGGATAAAAACGTAAAATATCTTCCTTAGTATTCTTAGAAATTGCTATAACCATTGTTGCAGATTCAATCAACATTCTTTTATCCTGAACAATTGCACTATCTTTTTCCAAATCAGGATAGGTTTCATGGATCATATCATAGACTGTCAGTACACAAGGAGTGGTTCCAATATATTTTAAAAAACCCTTGTCATAATATGTAGGAATAAAAAGATCGTATTTAGAGGATTTTAAAAGTTTTACGGTATCAACAAAGCTTTTTTCTCTAAGGTAATTCTTGATTTTTCTTGGAAGGTACTTTTGAAATATTCTTACTGGAAGACTTTTGCCAAAACCATAGTTTTTTAGATGCAGATTTTCAGTCGTATAAAGAGGGCAATCAATCTTGACTTCCTTATTTTTCGATAGGAATCTAAGTACTTCAGCATAGTACCTTGAAATTCCTCCATAATTTTGAAGGTTAAAAATTAAAGGATCGAGAAGAATCTTCATTTCACAGTAATCCTTTGATATATTGAAAATCTTTCATTATTAAACTTTCTCTTTTTGGCTTATGATCAATGGCCATCAATTTATTTAAAAAACGTTTTTTTAAACTTTCAATGAAAGGTTCTTCTCTTTTTTCAAAAGGATCAACTGCAAATTTTTTTCTTGAAAAAATATGCAGATTTTTTTTGTTTGAATATAAATGAAGTCTTTCTTTTTGAGCAATCTTCACTAAGGAATCAAATGAATAAAGAGAAATATGTTGGCCAGTTTCAGGGACAAAATACCACCAATTTGCAGGCGTAAGAACTCCTTCAGGTTGCAATTCAGTTGAAAAGATAATTACATCTGAAAAATTTAACATTTTTTTTATTTCTTGAACAGGATTAATCAAATGTTCAAAAACTTCAAAGGCCGTAATTGCTTCGAACTTTTGGCCCAATGGCAAATCGCTTAAATCAAAATGCTCGGCAAATATATTTTGGCAATAAACATCTTGTCTATAGAAGTTTACCCCTTTGTCACGCATGAGTCTTACAAAAAGCCCATATCCACCTGCGTAATCTAAATATATACCATTATCACTAAGAATATTTTTGTTTAAAAAATCTTCAAGGATTTCAGCTAAATATAAATTTCTGGATACTAATCCTATATCCAATTGAGTTATCACAGATTCATAAGCCTCATTTAACCAAAAAGGAGTCTCGGTTTGAATAAAACCACAATCTGAACATTTAAAATATGAAACGTCATACTTATTTAAAACAAAAGAATTAAAGATCTTCAAAGAAGAGGAATTACAAATATTACAAACCATATCTTAAAGGTTGAAAGGAAAAATATTCAAGGAAGCTAAAAACTATTGATTTGCTTCAACTGAATATTGAGCAAAAACAGACCCGTAATTTTGTCCTTCATATCTTGCGAATTTTGAACCAGTGTTCTATTATTGTAAATGGCAATGCATTTTCATGCAAGTCGAAAATTTGAACATTTGGATGATTTATACATATATCCCAAGAATAAGAACCGGGGGTCAAAAACCTTCCAGGAATCTTGATTTTCAACTCGCATTCGTTTTTATATAGATTATAATCATTTAAAACTTCATGGATGGTAAATACTGGTAACTTGTTCCTCTCATCCAATAATCTCATCGAGAGCTCTAGGTATTCATTATTATTTGGTAAGACAACTTTGACAATAACTAGGATTTCCTCTTCATATGTAAAGTCACTTTTTTTAATCTCCTTCACATCACTCATGTATAGCAATTTAAAATGATTATCAGTTAAAAGTTCCTGACGTTCAATCCATTTCACTTTATCTTCAATTGTATTTAAATACTTATCCAGAGCTAATTGAACACTTCCAAACAAATCTAAAGTACCATTTTTTAATATCAGGCCCTTATTACATAATTGATGAACGGCTCCAAGATTATGACTAACAAACAACACTGTCCTTCCTGTATTTTTTGAAACGTCCTTCATCTTCCCAATTGCCTTTTTTTGGAATTCTGCATCTCCTACTGCCAATACTTCATCAACAATCAGAATTTCACTTTCAAGGTGGGCTGCTACTGCAAAAGCAAGTCGAACATACATCCCTGAGGAATATCTTTTAACTGGAGTATCTATGTATCTTTCGACTCCTGAGAAATCAACAATTTGGTCGAACTGCCTAGTTATCTCATGCTTGCGCATCCCCAAAATTGCACCATTCAAATAGATATTTTCTCTTCCAGTTAACTCAGGATGAAAGCCGGTACCCACTTCTAATAAGCTTGCAATACGACCTTTAACTTTTATCTTTCCAGAAGTCGGAGAGGTAACCTGGCTTAATACTTTTAGCAATGTACTCTTCCCTGCTCCATTTTTTCCAATTATACCAACTGCATCACCTTGCTCTATTTGAAAATTAAGGTCTTTCAAACTCCACACTATATCACTTGAACCTTTTTTAGATCGGTCATTTGATTCTCCAATAATTAAATAAGGATCTTCCTTGCCTCTTGCCAAAGCCCACCACCTCTCTAAATCTCTGGATAAAGTTCCTGTACTAAATTCCCCCAATTGATATGCTTTCGAGAGATTCTCAACTTTAATAGCTATTGCCACCTAGATTGTTCTTATTTTAAATTATTATTTCTTACCATTTCCAGCTCAAAAACATAAGTCTAAGATCAAATGGTATCAACAAAACTTTTTTCCACCTTATTAAAAATCAACAAGCCCAAAATCAAAATAATGGAGGAAGAAATGAAAGCGTAACAGAAAGTATACAGATCCAAAACTCCTGTACCAAGCAAACTTCTTCTAATCCCTTCTATAATATAAGTCATAGGATTGATCGAAATCCAAAAATATAATTTTCCAGAAAGGCTCGAAAGTGGATAAATTACAGTTGTGGCGTACATTAACAACTGAACTCCAAAAGTCAAAAGAAAAATCAAATCTCTATATTTGGTTGTCATTGCAGAAACTATCATTCCTAAACCAAGACCTTGCATTGCCATAAAAAGTACAAAAATAGGAAATAACAAAATATGAAAATCAATCTTTAAGGGAGTTCCAAGAAATTGGTAATAAAGATAAATTATTACAAATAAAATCATCTGTATCCCAAACCTTAATAGATTTGATAAGACAATACTTAATGGCATTACAATTCTAGGAAAATAAACTTTTCCGAAAATTGCAGCATTGTCTCTGAATACTGTTGAAGTTTTATTTAAGCAATCAGCAAAATAATTCCATGCTGTAATACCTGCTATATAAAATAAAGGCTGAGGTAAACCATCAGTAGATATTCCTGCCAATCTTCCAAAAATAAAAATATAAACAAGAGTAGTAAATATTGGTTGAAGAAAAAACCAGAGGGGACCAAGAATTGTCTGTTTATAGAAGGAGACTATATCTCTTCTTACAAAGAGCATCAATAAATCTCTGTATCTCCAGACTTCTCTAAGTTTTAAATCAAGGAGATTGTTTTGTGGTTCGATAACCAGATCCCAATCTTCTTCTTGCTCAGTATTATTATTCATTGGTTTTATTCTTGAATCAGATTCCTTGTTTTTCAACCTGAAATCCTGGCTCAATTTGTTTATTGAAATTTTTTAAATAAATAAGGACGAAAATTATTTCCCAATAAATTATTTTCAAGAATTATCCTCGAAAAGAATTTTAGCAGGTATCCCCACAATCTTTGATCCAGAATCAAAATTCTTAGTGACTACTGCCCCTGCGCCAACGATCACATCATCACCAATTTTAATTCCCGGCAAAAGTACAGCCCCTGCACCAATTCGACAGCGTTTTCCAGCTTGAGAATTTCCCAGCAACATCGCCCCAGGTCCAATGTCGCTAAAGTCGCCCACCTGACATTCATGGTGGACATGCGCTCTCGTATTGATAAGGGTTCCTATTCCGATCTCTGTTTCTGGCCCTACGAAACTGAATGGCATCGCATCAAAATGACCAATTGCTGAGTGGCTTAAAAATGAAGAATCATCCACCAAGGGTTTAAAGGTCCCTCCTGATTGATCCAAAAGGTTAAATAAATTTTCTCTAAAGGCTGGATTTCCAACTCCCAGAAAGAAGAAATTTGAAGTCAAGAAATGTTCTTTTACTTCTATCAAATCCGAAATCACCCTAATTCCGCAGATATGTTGATCACTCTTTTTGGGGTCCTGATCAAAAAATAAGATCTCATTTTTTGAAATTCCATTCTTCAACAAAGTCTCCAAAACTTCTAATCCATGACCACCGGCTCCTGCAATTACCATTTTTTACTTTTGAAAAGAAATGGGAATGCCCCCGAATTTAATTTCGGAGGCAGGTTTATTTATTTAGATCCTATTCCGTAAAGCTCAAAGCCAAGAGATTTCAGATACTTTCTATCGTAGATATTTCTTCCGTCAAAAATCACTTTGTTTTTCAACAGCTTTCCTACTACGTCCCAACTTGGAATCCTGAATTCTGACCACTCCGTCACTAATAATAATGCATCAGCATCAACCAGCGCCTCATATGCATCTTTACAATAAGTCACTTTGTCGAAAATGTAATGAGCTTTTGCTTCTTCCATCGCCACCGGATCATATGCTTTCACCTGGGCACCTGCAGCTCTAAGTTCGTCAATAATCACTCCCGCAGGAGCTTCTCGCATATCATCTGTGTTGGGTTTGAAACTCAAGCCCCAAACGGCGAAAGTCATTCCACTCAAATCTTCACCAAAATGGGCTTTCACCTTTTTTGAAAGCACATATTTCTGGGCATCGTTTACGTCTTCAACAGATTGGAGCACTTTCAAATCGTAGCCGTATTGCTTGGCTGTTTTGATGATAGCCTTCACATCCTTCGGAAAGCAGGATCCTCCATAACCAACACCCGGATAAATGAATTTATTCCCGATTCTAGGATCAGAGCCAATCCCTTTCCTTACCATGTTTGCATCTGCTCCCACCAATTCGCAAAGGTTGGCGATGTCATTCATGAAAGAAATTTTGGTGGCAAGCATTGCATTAGCCGCATACTTGGTCATCTCTGCAGAAGGAATATCCATGTAGATGATTCTTTCTCCACTCAATTGAAATGGCTTATACAGTCTCTGCATGATTTCTTCCGCCCGATCATCATCTACTCCGATGACAATTCTGTCCGGTTTCAAGAAATCTTCTACCGCTGCACCCTCTTTCAGAAATTCGGGATTTGAGGCTACTGCAAATTGCAAATCAGATCCTCTTTTGTCCAAAGCGGCCTGAATTGCTTCCCGAACTTTTTCACCTGTGGTCACCGGAACAGTGCTTTTGGTAGCCACTACTATGTAACCAGTCATCTTGCGGCCGATCTCCTCCGCTACTGCCAATACAAATTTCAAATCCGCTGAACCGTCTTCTCCCGGAGGTGTGCCCACCGCAATAAAAGCGACTTCGGATCCCTGAATAGCATCTCCTAAATCTGTACTGAAATGAAGTCTTCCGCTTTTATAATTTCGAACAACAATCTCTTCCAATCCCGGCTCATAGATCGGCATGATGCCATCTTTAAGTTTTTCAATCTTTTTTTGGTCAATGTCCACACAGGTCACTTCGATCCCAACATCAGCAAAACATGCTCCTGATACCAGCCCTACATAGCCCGTACCTACTACAGCGATTTTCATAAAATATTAATTATTATTATTTACAATGGTTTGAAGCAAAATGGCAACTGTTGCCAGACTAGATGCTAGCCCTATCCATCCTGCTGCACTTAGCCTTTGTCTTTCAGGTTTTTTTGGAACAATTATTTCAGCTCCAGGTTCAAGATTCGGATAAAATTTGATTCCTAAGAAGTTACGGGTACTTTTTGCATCACCGTTGGCATAGACCACGTAAGATTTGGATCTTCTTGCCTCTTCGGTGAATCCACCAGCTTTTGAAATATAATTTTTTAGTCCGTTTGAAGCTTCAAATCTAGCAGTAGTAGGAAGTAAAACTTCCCCTACCATTCTTACTGTTTGAAGCTGCTTTGGAATCTGTAAAACATCTCCTTCGAAAAGAATCAAGTCCTCCTCTGATCCGGGATTATTCAATATAAATTCCAAATCAATACCTACCAGATCTTGCTCTTTCATTCTTACAGAATTGATAGTAGTATCTTTCAAAAAAGTTTGTGTCAAAGTTTCTTCTTCAAATAATTTGCTTTTCAAGGCCTCAAGCTCAGCTTTTTCCTTTTCTGCCTCTATCACTTCTATCTTTTTATCGATCCGTTCGAACAAAAGATTCTCCGCTTCATTCGATTTCCTTTTAGTTACCGGATCCAAATTTTCCCGGATCTCTCTGAGTGTCTTTTCTTTCAATTCATCATCAGTAGGACCTTTAAAATAAACTGTTCTTCTGACCAAATTTGCACCTTTCGGATAGGCAAATTGTGATAATCCTCCAGCACGTTTTATCAAATCAGAAATACGTTCATTGGCATTCGCTATTGCAAATTCGCCCGGATATCTTACTTCGCCCTTTACAGTAACTAATTGCTCTCGTTCAAAGCCTGGGCTCCGTCTGATGAAAACATGATCAAATGGACTCAAAGCTTTATCTTTTTCTTCCTGGGTAAGTTGTAGATTCTGATCAATCGTTAGAGTGGATATAGTAGCAATATTTCCAGTACTTGCATCTCTGACTCTGCTTGCAATTTCAACGGAAGAATTGGTGGCGGATTCTAATAAGCCTCCTGCTCTGAGAATCAAATCACCGACAGTCATCGAAGATGCAAAAGGATAAGAACCAGGAAAACCAATTTCGCCCGAAATTTTCACATAATATTCTTCTTGAATATCGTACCTGCTTGGAATGAAAAGTAAATCTTCATTTTTCAACTTCACATCCTCGACTGTTCCTTGCAAAATACCCTGAAGATCCAATGGTTCTGCAGCTAGAGTCAAATCAGAACTTGTCCTATACAAAGTAGCTCTGTTTACAAATGCTTCAGGTTTGAGTCCCTGTGCTTTTTCTATCAAGCCTTTTACTGAAAGTCCTTCTTCATCCAATGAATATTCGCCAGGCCTGTTTACAGAACCTGTGATCTGAACTCTATTAGAAAATCTGTCTAAAGCCTCTCCGATCAGGATTTCATCCCCATCCAAGGGATTAAATGTTCCAAATTCTGATTGAGGGACATCCACAACTTTGCGTTGATTGTTTTCTAGTCTTCTTACGGTGAGCCGATCTCTGTATGCCTTTGGTAAAAAACCACCTGTATAGATGTACAAATCCTGCAGAGTTTCTCCTGGCTTTACTTCAAAAAATCCCTCTCGCCGAACAGGGCCAATTATTTCTACTCTTGACTGAACTGGAGGAACAATGATCACATCATTGTCCTGCAGCGTAATATTAGATGATTGTTCCCCTTTGACAAGGAACTCATAGATGTCAACTGTGGTGATTAGCCTGCTATCTCTGTAAACCTGGATATTCCGGAAAGCACCATTTTCATTTGGACCTCCTGCAGCATACAACCCATTAAAAACGGTAGCGAAAGAAGGTAAAATATAGGACCCTGGTTTGCTTAATTCCCCAACCATCGAAACCTTGATAGAGCGGATGTTGCCAAGTCTCAATTGCAAAAATGTACTCGGGTTAGAGCCTAAAAGCCCGGAATAGATTCTTCCAAGAGCTGTTTTCAATCTTGCAGCAGCAGCTTCAATAGTTGATCCTCCTAGTTGAATAGGCCCAACATTGGGCACAAAAACTCTCCCTTCTGGAGTGACTGTCAGATCAAAAGATTGCTCCGATGCTCCATATACATCGAGTAACAACTGATCGCCTGAACCAATTACATAAGATCGGGGGGTTGGTAGATTTAGGCTTGGGCTGAAATCTAAATTCCTGTTATGGAACAGCTTGTATCCAAAGATTTTTTTCTGAGTTGGAGTCAAATCATAATAAGGATCTGCCATCCTCAAAGAATCAAACATATCAGGTTCTTCCTCTCCCATCAGAGATCTTCCCTGATTGTTACCTGATGTAGAAGAAGTTCTAGAAGAGGTGGAATTCTGAAGGTCATTGATTCGTTGCCTGAGCTTTGCAGCTTCAGATGCCGGCATTCCTCTTTCTCTTGCAAGAGCCTCAAGTTGGTTAGGATTGATCCCGTTAGCTTCTGCTCTTTTGATCATTTGCTCCAATTGAGCATCTGAGAGATCGTCAATTTTCAGATTTTGGATATCCGCTAAACTTTGGCCCTGAGCCAAAGAAAAAATCAAAGAAAATACCACCAACAAAAGGTAATTCCTGACATTAAATATCCAGTGATTGTGTTCCAAATTTTTTGCTTTCAAGTTCAAATCAGTTCTTTTAAAAAAACCATGATCTAATTTCAAATAAATATAAATATCCTGATACAGCTTCGCCCTTTCAGTCACATTCTGTGCCTAGCTTTTAACCGTAAAAGGAAAAAGGAATTATTTTCCTACTTCCTTGTCAAACAATACCAGTCCGAACGAATTAAGTCTTTCGCCTAGCAAAGTAAATACTACTTTACGGTCGATCAGCTCTTCTATTCTTGTGGTCAAGTACAAAATGTAATTATCGTTCAGGTTTTCACCTGTCACTACTACTTCAATCTTTCCTGAATCTATTCCTTTGGCGATATCCCCGACAAGCAAGACTTGATTCACTTCTCCCATCCTTTCCAAGATTTGCTCCAAAAGCTGATCCAAACCCAGATATTTGCGAGTGATGTCTTGAATATTGCTGAAGAAAGGATTAAGGATGTTGGCTTGATAGGATATCTTATTCTTGTCAGAATGTTTGACTAATATTCCTGCGTGTGTCAGATGGTTCAGCTCTTTTCGAATTGCATTTGTAGACTCTCCAAACTCTTCTGCTAGTCCTCGTAAATGGCTTTTGGTTTGAGAATTGACAAAAAACTTGACCAGAAGCCTCAGTCGGGTCTTAGAAGTGATCAAAGATTCCAGCATAAAAAATATCCGCAATAGTGAGTAACAAAGGTACTCATTACTATGGAATCCAAAAGGAAAAAGGATTTTTTCGAATGTGAAAAAGTCCTTTTTCCTTTTAAAATAACTTAAAACTATCCCCTATATAAATCATCAGGTTTGCGTTTCAACAGGCTTCTAAATAAGCTTCCAGTCATTGCACTAAATCCTCCCAAAAGAAATCCGAGAACCGCTGTAATGCCCACCAGGGTCATGCCTGTTCCCAAACCCATCAATTCCCCCATCCGATTTGGAAGTGGGCTTCCGGTACCTACGCTTATATACAAGCTTTGTCCCAACCAGGCCAAACCCATCCCGAGACCTCCTGCCAGAAAAGATTCAGCCCCTTTCAAACCAATTAAACCAGCCAATGCCGCTATCAAGATCATGATTGCCCAAAAAGGCAAAATAGGATTCAAAAAAACAACCAATAATACGGTCATCATTACCAAGAATATAAATCTCATAATCAGTCTTTTAAAGTGGTTTTGAATAGTACACCTTCTGTTTGATCCGGAGTCCTGAGATTGAAATCCAAGTAGTCTCCATTCGCCCAGATTGGAATAAAATTATCATAGTATTTGCTGCCCGGGTTTCCGGATTGTCCTCCCGGATAGATTCCGAAAGCACTCATTTCGTCTCCCAATTCCACCACCATTCTCCAACTTGCTCCATTTCTACCACTTGTGGCATTTAGAATCCCTGACCCTCCGCCTGTGTACACATTCTTAACAGAAAAGGAACTGAACTGAGGAACAAGATGCTGGATTGTGGTCCTTTTATAATTTACCCAGGAATAATCGCCCTCTTCTTCTTCCCAATCTTTCATCTTTTCAAGCATTTGATTAAATCCTGATTTGACATGATCTTTTGCAGTCTCCACACTTGCTGTGGACTTTAAATCAAAAACGGCCCCGTCTGGCTCAGACACTAATAATTCAACAGTCCTGTAATTATTTGGAGACACTACGGGTGCGCCAAAATCTTTCCAGGATTTCCAGATATTCTGATGAGTTTCACTCCACCAGATAAAGAATAAGGTCGGTGCTTTTTGATTTGGATCTGCGTAAAAATCCCAGGATTTCAATTCATCCAAATATTGCTTTGCTTTAGGATCAGTGATTGTACTATCTCCCAACAGCTTCATCAATACAGGAAGAGCTTCGGATGCTAGCGTGTAATAATCATCAAACTGAAGGTCCTTCATATCCTCCACTGTGATCCCCGTCATCTCCGTTAATCTTCCATTGAGTCTTCTGTTTCGATAGTGCTCATAGCTATTGTCAAAGACGTAATAGGGATAAGTTGAATCTGTCGGATGCTGATTGGCGGAAGAAACAAATCCTCTTTCGGGATTCAATGTACTGGCGTTGTGCTCATTAGGAATAAAGCCCTGCCATTCCATCATAGGATCGGATCCATCCATGAAATATTTACCTTGACCTTTCCATTTCAAAGGGAATTTACCTTGAATCCGCATTGCTACATCTCCGGATTTTGAGGCAAACACAAAGTTTTGCGCAGGTGCCACATAATAATTAAGGGCCTCATTATAATCAGCATGATTCTTAGCTTTATTCATTTGCATGAAGGTCTTCTGCTCATTTGAACCCATGTGGACTGTCCACTTCAAAGCAAAATTCACATCCTGTCGATTAGCACCGAAAGTCCGATCATAGACTACCGGTCCATAATGAGTGTAAACGACCGTATCCAAATAGGTATCCTCTCCCTTTACTTTAATTTCCTCAATCCTAAATGTGCTGGACTTCCATTCGTTGCCGTATTTATAGGCTTTTCTGGAATCATCCTGGAAAGTGATTTTGTACCAATCACGTGCGTCTTTTGTGGCATTTGTTACTCCCCAGGCTATATTTTGGTTAAATCCTGAGATAATACCAAGCGCGCCCGGAAGAGTTGCTCCTTTCGCAGAATGCCCTGGAGTAGTCAGCTGCATCGAATACCAAAGTGAAGGGAGATTCAAACCTAAATGCGGATCATTTGCCAATATTGGATTTCCGTTTTTGGTCTTACTTCCAGCTACAGCCCAGTTATTGGATCCTGCGCCTTCAGCTGGTTGTGGCAAAGGATCGATCACAAGTTCGTCAGTCGGATAATCGACACTGTCGGGCTTTACGACGGGAAGAGGTTGAAAATCCCAAACCTTTCCAACTTCGATTACCGGATCTACATTCGTTGGAAATTCAGGAAATAACTTATCCAACATCTCATTCCCAAGAATTTTCCTCATGTTGGAATATTCCAAATCTCTATCCCCTACCAACATGTCGGACATGTATTTCAGCAAAAGAAGAGATTTGTAAGCAGACCAAGCTTCAGGTCTGTAATTCAGGATTTTATATTCAACAGGAAGCCTTGAAGCATCCAATTGATTGATGTATTGATTCACTCCATCAGCATAGGCTTCGACTAAGGCCAATGTCTCAGGATCGTTTTCCTGCAAATGTTTCAGCCCCAGTTCAGCGCCAAATGCCAAGCCTTTTCTTCTGGTGATCCGATCCAGATCCAATGCCACCGGACCGACAATTTCGGAGATCCTTCCGGCAGCTGCCAAGGTCTGAAAATCCATCTGCCAAAGTCTGTGCTGTGCTGTCACATATCCCTGGGCGCGGTACAAGTCTGCATCATTTTCTGCGAAAATATGGGGAATCAGATTTTGATCATAGACCACGGATACCGGGGCGGAGAGATTGTCCAAAACCAGCTCCTCTTCAGCTAAAGCATCCTCGCTGATTGAGTTTTGCCAAAAACCATGATTTGGATCTAATAAGGGTGCTAATGGAGGAATGGATCCAAGGGGAATGGATACCAGCACAGCAAGAGCTACAGTTAAAGCAAGGACAAAGAAAAAACTGAAGTATTTCATTTGTTGGAAATAAAGTGACGGAGCGAATTTACCCGAATCTCTGAATCTTTTTACACTGAAATTCTGTCTTTTGATTTCACTTAAAAAACAAAAGCCCTCGATTTGATAAATCGAGGGCTTTCAAAAGATTAAACCTTATTGAATAGCGATTGGGAGTTTTAATTTTTCCCAACGAATCACTATTCCCGGAGATTCGATATCGATAGACAATCGCTCTTGGGCAGTGGCTTCCCAAGTTGGGGTGGATTCTACTCTCAAAACGTCGAACTTTTCATCGTATTGAAAATGGCCATGCTCAAGATTCCACTCCGAATTGAAGATGACAGTCCAAGGACCGGTTTCTTTAGGAATCGTGAAGATTGAATATTTGCCTGCCGGTAATGTCTTGCCCTCAACAGTCATATCCTGAGCAATCTCTACGTAGCTGGCTTCATTTGCGCCAGTTCTCCAAACAACATTGTATGGAACGAGGTCACCCCACAAAACTCTGCCTTTCACAGCGGGAGATCCGTAATGAACGTTGATTTTTTTACCTGCAATCTCGCCATCCTTCACTTCCAAAGGACTTGGCCTTTCTTCAGAATCCGCAGCAGTCTCTGCAGTTTCCTCAGTGGCAGCCACTTCCGTAGACTCAGTCGGTTTGGGACTACATGATACTATGGTCATAGCTGCGAGAGCACTGATCCAGATAAAATGGTTTTTTTTCATGTTTGTGAAATTTCTCTTCGAAATAACTAATATTCAGCAATCCTGCAAAATTTCAGCCTCCCTTAAATTTTATACTTTTTAACGACCTATTATCAGGTAAAGATTTTGCTTTTCAACTTTTTCTAAACTGTTTTGTCAAAATACTGCCTTTTGCCTCTTCCGGGATTTAAAATTTTCAATTTTAATCCATCTTCGCCGTTGTATTCGTATTAGTTGCCAACTCATCCCAAAGATTAAATAAAGGTTCTTCAAAAACGTTTAATGAAACTCATCACAGGATCCTTATTCATTATTTCACTGATACTTTTTTCAAGTGTTTACATTTCCCCGGAGTATTTTTCGTACGTCGGTCTTTTGCCTTTTTTCATTCCTTTTGTCTGGCTCGCAAATCTTTTTTTGTTGGCAATCCTAGCTCTTTCCTTGAGAAAATTGGCCTTTTTGCCTTTGATCGTTCTTTTGATCGGATATAAATTCGCTTTGATCACTTTTCAAATTCACCCTAACAATGAGGATGCTGTAGGACTGAAAGTTTTGACTTACAATGCGCACTTGTTTGATTACAAAGCAAATGCAGGGGATAAATTTGATCCGAATGTATTCATCTGGCTACAAGATCACCCGGCGGATGTCAAGGTATTCCAAGAGTTTTACCAGGATTATACCACCCCATCGAGAAATGCAGTCAAGATTCTTGGCAAAGACAAAGGGTTCGAACATTCGTTTCAAATAATTGAAGGAAGCCCTCAGAAGAAATCCTACGGAATGGCTATTTTCTCCAGATATACAATTATTAATGAAGGAAAAGTCTTTGATAATAACCGCACCAACGGGGCAATTTTTGCAGATATTCTAGTCAAAAGTGATACCATCAGAATATACAATGTCCACCTGGAATCCATGAAAATCGATTCGGATGGTTTGGAAAATCTGGACGAAATCAAAGAAAACTATCGCCAAACCCTCGGAAAGCTAAATCGGGGAAGTGTGGCTCGAAGCAAGCAACTTAAAGTATTGACTGAGCACATTAGAAACAGTCCGCATCGGGTCATCCTGATGGGAGATCACAATGAAATCCCCTATTCATACACTTATTTTAAGCTTAGTGAAAACCTTGTAAACGCATTCGAAAAAGCTGGTCATGGTTTTGGATTCACCTACAATAAAATACTTTTTTTCCTCAGAATAGATCACATCTTCTCTGATCCGAGTTTGAAAGCTATCCAGTTCAAAACGCATCGTGAAGTGGATTATTCCGACCATTATCCAGTTTCGGCTACTTTCACCTGGAAAGGTCTGGAGCAATAATTCACTATTTCCGATACTTCTTTTCCCAGACTTTTCGCATCGGCAAAAGCAATAAAGGAAGCAAAATCAGATCCGCCAACAATGCAAATACCAAAGAGGATGAAATCAACAAACCTGTGAAATGCGTCACTCCAAACTGGCTGAAAATCAATAATCCAAAGCCACAAACCAAGATGACTGAGGTCAGGATAATTGCTTTTCCAGTTTCCAAAAATGTGCGTTTGATTGCATAGAGGAGGTTTTTTCCGGTATTGAGTTCCAATCGAAGTCGCGTCATGAAATGGATCGTATCGTCCACCGCTATGCCAAATGCAACGGTAAAGAGAATCGCGGTAGTCAGTTTAAAATCAATCCCCAACAAATACATCAACCCAAGCATCCAAACGAGCGGGATAATATTTGGGATTAACATAATGAGGGAGATTCTCCATGATCTAAACAAAAAGCCTGCGATTATTCCTACCAAAACAAAGGCAACTCCTAATCCCTTTGCCATCTGTTCGCTTACCGATTGATGACCACGATCGATCAGGTAAGCCGTACCTGTCCATCTGACTTTTAGCAATCCGGGGTTTATTTCTTTTTCCACAAACATATCCAGGAATGCACGGCGCTTGCCCATTTCGAGCGAACCCAAATCTGCAGCTCTGGCACTTATCCTCCCATCCACTCTATTCTCACTGATTACTTTCAGATCTAGTTGTCTTTGAGCTGGAGTCAAGTACCTTTTCATCCGCTGATATTGCCCGGCAGTGGGAAGTTTGTAAACTCTTTCATCGCCTTGATTTTGAGCTTGATTGAGAGTTTTGATCAAAGTCAAGGGTGAAATTATCTGCCCACCACCAAAGAGTTCAGACACTTTTTTTTCTACTTTTTCGATTTCCTTTAAAACCTCCAAATCCAATAAAGACTTTGCATCCTGTCCCACAGAAATAGATAATTCCAGAGGATTTGAACCGCCAAATTGCTCATCGAAATAGACGAAATCCTTTTGAATGGGATGATCCTGTGGAAGATTATCGAGCAAATATCCGTTGACTTTCAACCCGGAAGCCAAGACAACTGCAATCAAAGTCAAGCCAATGAAACTTGCAATAACCAGTTTTCTATGGTGAAAAATCAAGCTCAGTAAAACTCTTAATTTTGAAACATCAGAAGATTCTGAATTTCCCTTCCTGACTTTTACAGGGATCAGATACAGCAAACCAGGAGTAATCAAAATCACTGAAACAAACATCACCAGGACTCCAATTCCTGTTGTCAATCCAAACTCTTGAAGAGCAGGAATTGAAGTGAAGTAAAGCGAAAAGAATCCGAAAGAGGTGGTCAAGACTGTCAGCAGGACTGGTATCCAAAGTTCCAAAAACACTTGCTCGATGGCAGCATCTTTCAGCATTCCTGACTTCATGAGCTTCGTGAGATGAGTGATGAAGTGAATAATAGCGCTCAAACCAACTATCAAAAATATAGTAGGTTGCATCACCGACATCACATCGAGGGCTTTTCCTGAAAAAAGAATTATGCCGAAAGCCCAGGCAATTCCGATCACCAACACCGATATCGGAACAACCACTCCCCACCAGGATCGGTAAATCAGGGCCAACATTCCGATCATCAACAGAATCGAAAATCCCATAAAAAGACCAAACTCCTTTTGCATCAGATTTACAAAATCGCCCTGAGCCTGAATCTTTCCGGCTACCGCCACAGGAGTTATTCCATTTCTTTCAAAGACACCTTTTATGACCAGGTATAGAAAATCACCTTCCTCTTTGGAGATTTTTTGTTCGTTTTTGATCCAAAGCAAAAGTCCCTTTCCATCTTTAGAAATCAGAGTTGATCGGTATTTATCAAGATTTTCGGTCAATGATTGGGATGGAACAGAGTCATTCCAATCCAATACTTTCACCATTCTCCATCCAAACAAGCCAATAATCGGCTTCTCAAGATTCAAAATTGAAATGACCGTATCGACTTTTTCAAACCTCTGAATCTCCTGCTGCACTTCAAGGATTTCATCTAAAAATGCTGGATCAGCCAGCTCACCATCAGGGTTTTGAATTGCTATCAGCAGGTAATCATTGTCATTTTCAAACACTTTGATGAATTCCTCATAGAAATCAAGATCGGGATCATCTTGCGGAAAAAATTGCTCGAAATCGTAATTGAACTGAGGAACGGGTTGGAATATCACCAATAGCACACAAAGCAATCCTGCAATCCCAAGAGCTAAAAACGAGCTTGATTTTCGAAACATTTAAAAGGGATAGCTATGAAATTTAATGTGAGGTAATTCCGACTCAAGTATAAGAATATTGCGGAGGCTTTGTTTGAATCACGTTCCATTTATTGATCTTACTTCTTAACTTGCCACACCTAGAACCAATCAAAAATCCAATGAAGCAGTACCACGATTTGATGCAAAAAATCCTGAATGAAGGAGCCAAAAAAGAAGATCGAACAGGAACAGGAACGCTGAGCATCTTCGGACATCAGATGAGATTTGATCTTTCAGAAGGATTTCCGGTGGTGACTACCAAGAAACTTCACCTGCGCTCGATCATTATCGAATTGCTTTGGTTTCTCCGCGGTGAATCCAACATCAAATACCTGAATGAAAATAAAGTATCGATTTGGGACGAGTGGGCTGATGAAAATGGGGATTTGGGCCCGGTCTATGGCTATCAGTGGAGACACTGGCCCGATGGAAAAGGCGGCGAAATTGACCAAATCAAAAACCTGATTCACCAAATCAAAACCAAACCTGACAGCCGAAGACATATCGTAAGTGCATGGAATGTGGCAGATGTGGATCACATGGCACTTCCTCCTTGCCATACAATTTTTCAATTTTACGTTGCAGACGGAAAGCTTTCCTGTCAACTCTATCAAAGAAGTGCTGACGTGTTTTTGGGTGTACCGTTCAACATCGCTTCTTATGCTTTGTTTACGATGATGGTGGCTCAGGTTTGCGGATTGCATGCGGGAGATTTTGTACATACGTTTGGCGATGCGCATTTATATTCCAATCATCTGGAGCAGGCTGAACTTCAACTCAGCAGAGAAATAAGACCGCTTCCTACGATGAAAATCAATCCGGCTGTGACTGATATTTTTGAATTCAAATACGAGGACTTTGAGCTGATCAATTACGATCCGCATCCTCATATCAAGGCCGCTGTAGCGATTTGATTTGGGGAAAATCAAAAAGACCGCCTCTTCTCAGAGGCGGTCTTTTTGTTAAATAGGCATTTTCGAAATCCTCAGTATTTTTTATTTAATACCTAATATTTTAGAAAACGTTTGATTTTGGATTTCTTCGGTCTTCAGTCATCGGTCTTCCAGCCGAATACCTTAAGAAAACTCGCTTACTTTTAGAAAAGCCTGCATCTATTTTATTTAGTTATTCAATTCATATTTAAGAGTTTTCCCTTTTTCCACCGCAGGAAGACCTTCTGTCATCCACTTGGGAGCAGGAGCTCCTTTGAGGTAAAAGTCAAAAAACTGACTCATTCGGATCGAGAGATCTTTTCTGTTTTTTCGCTGGACCAGATTGTGATCTTCTCCATTGTATTGAAGTAGCCAGGCAGGTTTGTCCAGACGCTTCAACGCCATAAACATCTCAATTCCCTGATACCAAGGCACAGATCCGTCGGCATCGTTGTGCATGATCAGAACAGGAGTATTCACACGATCCATGTAGAATAGCGGTGAATTTTCCAGGTAATACAGGGGTTTTTCCCAAAGCGTCCCTCCTATTCGGGATTGAGTTTGCTCGTATTGAAACATACGGCTCATGCCCGTTCCCCATCGGATTCCTCCATAAGCTGAAGTCATATTGACTACAGGCGCTCCCGCTCCTGCAGCCTTGAACATGTTCGTTTGAGTTATCAAATAAGCCACCTGATATCCACCCCAACTTTGTCCCTGAATAGCCAAATTGGCAACGTCCACTCCGCCTTTTGAGATCACTGCCTGAATGCCCGGAATGATACAATTGTATGCACTTGGTCCCGGCAATCCCATGTCATACTTGATGTCCGGCACGAAAACCATGTAATCATTGCTCACGAAATATGGAATATTGATCGTCGATGCACTTGGCGCCGGAGCTCTGTAGTTGTGCAAGCCATCGCTATTCCGCTCATAGAAATAGGTGATTAACGGGTATTTTTTTGTTGGGTCAAAGTTCTCTGGTTTGAAAAGCAAACCCTGCAACGAAACTCCGTCATTTGCCAGATACGAAATAAGCTCTACAGATCCCCATTTCACATTCGCTTGTTGAGGGTTTAAGCTAGAAGCTTTCCGCAGGGTTTTGAAAGTCAAATCTCCCAGATACAAATCCGAATATTCAGTGTAAGTGCTTTTTCGCACGAGTATGTTCTTCTCATTTTTAGCTTTCAGCAATCCATTGTAAGAATTTGCCGTCATGAGGATTTGCTTTGGTGCAGACTTCCCGTCGACCAAACTCGTGTAGAATCCTGCATCTTTCGTGACTTCATTGAAAGCCGAAAGAAGTAATTCCGATTTTGGATTGATGCTGATTTCATCGCGATCCAGTTCTTCCCTGCGGAAAACAAGATTCTCTTTCCTTCCCAAACCCTGAGTAAGATTTACAGCTTCTTGTGGTTTTCTTGGATCTATTTTCCAAATATCAAATCGATCATTGATCAAAACCGCGGCATCATCTGCCAGCCAACCTGCATTTCCATAGCTTCCAGGAAGTGACGGTGAATCGTGAAGCTCCTCATAAAAAGGAACGGGAAGGCTTTTGGTTAGGCTGATTTTCTTTTTTTCAGCGATATCGAAAGCAACCCAGGAACTATCCCGGCCATCATACCAAAGAACATAATTTCCTTCCGGAGAAATACTCGGAGAACCTGAAGCGTCCTTTTCAATAAGTGTTTTAGCTCCTGTTTTAAAATCTACCAGATACAAATCTCTTCCGATTTGAATATCCCAACTGTAGTTTCTACGATAAGGTGCGTCGGTCCATGCCAATCCAAAATCACGTCTGACTTTCGATTCCAGCATCACATTTTCCAATTCCGGGTCTCCCAATTGGGTGATCTTTTTTGTACCAAGGTCTATTGCCGCCAGATAGCTTTGCTTTTCGTCCGTCGATTTTGTCACCAATTGCATCGGCTGAATCTCTGCATCTTGCCAGCCCCAAATATCCAGGCTTACTCTTTCCTCATCCAGAATCGTAGTGTCTTCCCCATAGCCATACGTCACATAATCTGGTGCCACACCAAAGAACAATCTGCTTTCATCTTCGGAAAACTTCAGATTTCCATCGGCGCTCACCCGACCATTTTCAAGAATTCCGGCTGAGCTTTTTGAGGCAATTTCCTCAGTAATAAAAGAAGGTATTGAAGTCAGGAAAAGCGTGTGATAGGGCTTTTTAGCTTTCGCAGAATCGTTGGTTGCCAGATAGGTTAAATATTTTGACTTGGGAGAAAAGGTCATACTTGAGTAGGAAGTCATTCCTTCGGAAAGCAGTTTGCTTTCACCGGAAGAAAGATTCAAAACGTAAATAGCGGCATTGTCCAGCGTGTCCTCCTCAGCAAGCACATATTGCAGATAATCTCCATTTGGCGCAAAGCTGAAAGATTTCACGCGATCAAATTGGTAACTCGCCGAGCCATCCAGCTTTCTGACTTCCAGCTTGGTACCGTCCGTTTTCTTTGGCTTTTCGGCCTTTGAAGTTGAATCAGCCGGGTCAGCTTTTTTTGGCTTTTCCTTTTCATAATGGATCGCAATCCAGCTTCCAGCTTCAGTTGGAAGTGCAAAAGATTTAACCTGAGGTATTTTGATAAGGTTTCCATTGCTCATTTGGTAAATAAAAAGGCTGTCAAAAGGCATATCTTCCTTCTTTACTTTCCTGAGCTTCATCACTTTCACCGAGTCTTTTTGAGGAGCTATTTTCCCCACTGCAAAAGCATCATCCGGGGTAAACGAAAAGCCGGTTCCCCTCGGGATTTTGATTCTCTGATCCTGATTTTTGAAAGAGAAAATCTCAACTCGCGAATCTCCATCCTGAGGCGAAACCTGATATCCAACCCACTGCCCATTTTTGGTAATCTTCTCAGAATTCAAGCTTTCCCAACCATCGTAATCGGAATGAGTCAGAGATCTTTTTTGCTGTCCAAATAAAACCTGGGCACTTATCAAACCGAGAAAAAGGGCACTTCCTATTAATTTTCTAATCATCATCTCTCGTTATTATTTCAATGTAAATTCTCTTTCAAGAAGACCACCGCGGGTGGAAGAAAGTTTGATTTTTCCTTTAACCTCTTCATTTCCTTCGACCTTCACTTTGAAAGTTGCTGTCTTCTTTTCCCCTACTTCGGTATACCCGGAGTAAATCGTTTTCTCAAACAACTCCGGGCTGATAATTTTAACTTTGGCATTTTCGTAGCCTTTGGTCAGTTCCTTGTCAAAGTCGAGCATCACCCGATCTTCCTGTACAATCTTCACCAGTTTGGCTTGCTCCAAAGCCACCGGAAGTCCGCCGGTATTGCTCCATTCCAAGGTAATTTCAAATTCGCCAGAAGCGGTTTTAGTCACTTTCATATCTGAGATTGCGAGTTGAGGAAGTCTCAAAGCCATTGCAAGATTGAATTGAGCTTGCTTCTTCGCCCAGTTTTCGAGCTGCCAGGCCGGACCGTTTTGTCCAAAAAACTTTGGGTGAAAGCCTCCGATTTCTACTTCACCCAGAGTCGGGTGAGTCAAAGCTGACCAGGATTTGAAACCTTTGCCATCATTTTCTTCCTCATCCCAAACCAGGCCGTCGTAATTGTCATAAATGCCATCGTTGTTATAATCCTTCATTGCTCCATTGTTCCAAAGCTCATCTCCATACCAGATACTTCCATAATAGAAGTACCCGAAATCAGGCCCGTGACCAAATAAAGGAGTCGGTTTAAGCGGATCACCGGTCATTTCATCCACTTTGTATCGGGTACTATACGTCTCATAGACATCACCTGCCCAAGGATACGCTGTGAAGGAAAGCCCCAATTCGTCCATTTCCCTATAAATCGCCAGGTCAGAAGGGTACATTCTTTCTTCACTTTTTGATGTGGATGGAGGCCGCAAATGCATCGGAACACGGGTATCCATCGAATTCACGACAGAAATATTCGGGTGGCTTAGCATCCAAAGCACGGTTGATTTCGATTCCACTTCACTCAGTGGGTATTCGCCAGCTCCAAATTGGGTGTAGCCTCTTCCGGTCAAATCGCCTGCAACATCCGGTCTCCAGTTTTCCGGATAATTCCTGTGAAGATCAAGACCACCAATTCCATCCTCGTTGAAAGACCCGTCTCCATCATTGTCAATTCCTTCGGAATACATTAAATATTCTCCTTTTCCGGGCAATACTCTTTTCATGAGTTTTCCTGACGGGTGATCTGGATCAATAATGAAATTGGCCTTTTCCTTTTCCTCCGGAGTTATGGCCTTTTTTCTTATTTGGTAAATGATTCCGTCTCCATCAAGATCCTCAGAAGGATCTTCATCTAATAACCCGTCCCTGTCTGTATCATGCGGCTTCACCGTACTTCTATTACTCTGCTCAGTAAACAGGTACATATTCGAACCATCCGGATTATTTTGGGGTCTCAGGTAAATTGCCTTTGTATCTATCAGCTTGGTGATTTCGGGATCTTTTCCATAGTTCTCGAGCAAATGCTGCGTGAGCCAAAGGATTGATTCACTCGCAGTAATCTCACCTGAATGGCGACCTCCTTCAAAATAAGCAGCCGGTTTGTCCGTGTCTTTGCCCGTTTTCTTATTGGTCAAAGTCATTTGAAGAATAGGCCTTCCTTCGAAAGATTCCGCTATTACATAGATGTCTACGATGTCCGGATATTGCTCCGCCCACTTTTTGTACCAATGATACATCACATCCACGGTATGATATTTTTCAAAATTCAGAGTTTCTCCCGGGACATATTCTACTTCCGGAAATTCAAATTTCTTGAAAAATGAAGGTCCGTGCCGCTCGCCTTTGACAGTATGGAATTTGAGTTTCGGGTTAGCTTCCGGGAAAACACTTTCGGGATTGAAAGGCTTGACTTGAGAAAAGGCCAAACCTGAAGCCAATGTGAGGATTGAAATCGAAAAGATTTTTTTCATAGTCGGAGGGATTGATTCCTTAAAAATAGAAACAGGGAACAAAGCAGAACCAACCGCTCAAAAAAAAACCGGATAATCCGGCTTCCTATTTTCTGATTGTCAATTAGAAAGTCTTCTGATCCTGTTTGTCAAAACAATTCAGGGTTAACTGGGAATTAACTTAAATCAGCATTTATTCTCCTCCAAAGGATCGCTTTTCATTAATCTTTAGATGGGACTGAAAACAAAAAAGTCTTGCCATCAGCAAGACTCTTTTCAGAATATAAACCCAAATATAACTTTAGAGATTAAAAGTTTCGAATTAATTAAGGTCATAATTTGGAAAATAGAGAAAAACCAAATTTTAATTTGACCTATTGATTAGAAGACCAAATATTTCTGAAGTCATTCTATTCAAGCCCAAAGTAAATGGTTTTCAGATAAAATTACAAATTGAAAAAAAAATTTTGCATTATTTTGAACAATCTCTAATTTACAGGCGCAATAATTATAAATCATCTAAATCCGAGCAAGGAAAATGGATAAAATTTTAGATATCGACAACATAGACCTCAAAATCATCTCTCTGTTAAATGAGGATGCCAAAACACCGTACACTGAAATTGCAAAAAAAGTCTTCGTGTCTTCCGGTACCGTCCATGTGAGAATGAAGAAATTAGAAGATATGGGCATCGTAAAAAGTGCCACACTCAATATTGATTTCTCAAAGTTGGGTTATGACATATCTGCCTTTCTTGGAATCTATCTGGAGAAAAGTTCACTCTATGATACCGTAATTGAAAAATTGAAGTCCATTTCAGAAGTAGTCAGCGCTTATTACACGACAGGTAACTATTCTATTTTCGCAAAAATTATTTGTAGGGACACCAACCATCTCCGATTGGTCCTTAATAGCATACAAAAAGTGGAAGGAATCGACAGAACAGAGACTTTAATTGTTTTGGAAGAATCTATAAATCGACCTATACAGTTTTTTGAAGCAGGAAAATAATCCAATTAAGATTAAATCTAAATAAAGAAAATTCTCATGACTTTCTAATTTTAATCTCTTAAAGTGTTGCAATTGCAGCACTTTTTTTTTGAGAAAAAGTGCCTCAAAATCAACCAAAGAGTCATTTTATTCAAAAAATTGATTGATATATTAGATTTTTAGCATAGTCGCGAACATTGTAATTTGATTATATGTTGTACATTCGCAGTCAATATGTAATTAGTCTAAATAACTCATCCCATGAGCAAAGACAACCAAATTTTAGAAGATCTTACTTCAAAAGAATACGAGCACGGCTGGTCAGTCAATATGGAAGCCGATGAGGCGCCGATTGGATTGAATGAAGGAATCATCCGATGGATCTCTACGAAGAAAGAAGAACCTCAATGGCTCCTTGAATGGAGACTCAAGGCTTATAAAACTTGGGAAAATATGACTGAGCCCACTTGGGCCAATGTTCATTATCCAAAAATTGATCTCCAATCTCTGGTCTTCTATTCCGCCCCAAAGCAGGCAAAGAAAACAAAAAACCTAGATGAGGTAGATCCACAATTGCTTGAAATTTACAAGCGCTTGGGCATTTCCCTGAATGAGCAAAAAAGACTTGAGGGTGTTGCTGTCGACGTTGTATTGGATTCAGTTTCTGTTGCAACCACCTTCAAAGACACTTTAGGAAAGCTTGGAATTATTTTTTGTTCTTTTAGCGAAGCTGTAAAAGAGCATCCGGAGCTGATCAAGAAATATTTGGGATCTGTAGTCCCAATGACTGATAACTATTATGCAGCATTGAACTCAGCAGTTTTCTCTGACGGCTCGTTCTGTTACATTCCAAAAGGCGTCCGTTGCCCAATGGAGCTTTCTACTTATTTCAGAATCAATGCAGCAAACACAGGTCAGTTCGAGAGAACCCTCATTGTGGCAGAAGATGAATCTTACGTAAGTTATCTTGAAGGTTGCACGGCTCCCCAAAGAGACGAAAATCAGCTTCACGCTGCGGTGGTGGAAATCTACGCTGGAGCTCATGCTGAGGTGAAATATTCAACCGTTCAAAACTGGTTCCCGGGAGACAAAAACGGAAAAGGCGGTATTTTCAATTTCGTGACCAAAAGAGGAATCTGTGCCGGTGATCACTCCAAAATCTCCTGGACTCAGGTAGAAACGGGTTCTGCCGTCACCTGGAAATATCCTTCTTGCATTCTGAAAGGCGATTATTCCATCGGTGAGTTTTATTCAGTAGCTGTGACCAACAATTATCAGCAGGCTGATACCGGAACGAAAATGATCCACATTGGAAAAAACACCAAATCCAGAATCGTATCCAAAGGTATTTCCGCAGGAAAATCTCAAAACTCTTACAGAGGTCAGGTACAAGTAATGAAGAGAGCGACAAATGCTCGAAACTTCTCCCAATGCGACTCCTTATTAATGGGTGACAGATGCGGAGCTCATACATTTCCCTACATCGATATCAATAATCCTACTGCCAAAGTAGAACACGAAGCAACCACTTCAAAAATCGGTGAGGATCAAATCTTCTATTGCAATCAGCGTGGTATCTCCACAGAAGATGCTGTGGCTTTGATTGTCAATGGATATGCTAAAGAAGTGTTGAACCAACTTCCGATGGAATTCGCAGTAGAAGCTCAGAAATTATTGGCTTTGACGCTTGAAGGGTCTGTTGGATAATCTCTATTTGAAAAAATAGAACTTTGAAAAATTGAAAAAATAGAATCATGCTAAGTATAAAAAATCTCCATGCCTCCATTGAAGGAACTCCAATCTTGAGAGGTATCAATCTGGAAGTAAAAGCCGGTGAAGTTCATGCAATCATGGGACCAAATGGTTCCGGAAAATCCACCCTTGCTTCAGTTTTGGCAGGAAGAGCAGAATATGAAGTGACTGAAGGTGAGGTAATTTTCAAAGGAAAAAACCTGCTGGAACTTGCACCAGAAGATAGAGCAAGAGAAGGTGTCTTTTTGGCTTTCCAATATCCTGTTGAAATTCCGGGAGTTTCCTCAACCAATTTCCTCAGAACAGCCGTGAACCAAGTAAGAGAATACAGAGGTCAAGAACCTTTGGACGCTGTGAAGTTCCTAACTATGATGAAGGAGAAAATGAAACTGGTCGAAATTGATCAGAAGCTTCTGAGCAGATCGCTGAACGAAGGTTTCTCAGGTGGAGAAAAGAAGAGAAATGAAATCTTCCAAATGGCAATGCTTGAGCCGACCCTTTCAATTCTTGACGAAACTGATTCAGGATTGGACATCGATGCGCTCCGTATTGTTTCCAATGGTGTCAATCAATTGAAGTCCGACAAGACAGCAACCATCGTGGTGACACATTACCAGAGATTACTGGATTACATCGTTCCTGACTTCGTACACGTGCTTTACAAAGGCAGAATCGTGAAATCCGGAACAAAAGAACTTGCAATGGAATTGGAAGAAAAAGGCTACGACTGGATCAAAGAAGCCGTCGATTCTGAAGCAACTGTCTGATTTCCCTCTAAAAAACGACTCATGAGTACCTTGATCAAACAAGACCTTTTCGAGGGATTATTGGAATCTGCACACTCAGGATTCGAAAACTCCCGCATTGAAGCAAAAACCAGCTATCTGGCTCAGGGACTTCCTGCTGCGAAAGCTGAAGAATATAAATTTACCGGAATCACCAAAAAGCTGGAGCAAACTTTCCCGCAACTCTCCCCTGCTCAATCGTTTGAATTATCTGCTGAAACAGTTAATTCAGCGATTTTTGAAGGATTCTCAGGTGATATTTTGGTTTTCACCAACGGAAAATTCCAGCCTTCTCTTTCCTCAATCATTGATGGATTAGAGGTAAGTCTTTTATCCGAAAAGCCGGAAACAGCTATCGGGAGTATTGCCAAACCAGGTAAAGACGCATTCTGTGCCTTGAATCAGGCTACCTTTGAGGATGGTATTTTCATCAGTGTTCCTAAAAAAGTCCAGATAGAAAAACCAATCCTGCTGCTATCCTTCAATAAGGAAAATTCTGGTTCGGTAATTCAGCCTAGAATTTGGATAGAAGTAGGTGATTTTGCTGAAGTGACTTTTATCGATCAAAGCATCAACCTGAGCGAATCTCCTTACTTTATCAATAAAGTGGTAGAGATCAAAGGAGCGCATAATTCTCATGTTCATTATTACAGACTACAGAACGAAGGCATGACTGCTTTCGAAGTAAGTACGATCGAAACTGATATTCAAAAAGATTCAAAATTTGCTTCCGTCACCATTTCCCTTTCTGGTGAAATGGTCAGAAACAACCTGAGTTTGAATATTCTTGGAAGCAATTCTGAAGGGAATATGTACGGATTGTATTTGCTCAACGGCAAAACTCACGTGGATAATCATACCAACGTGGATCATACAGTACCTCACGCTGAATCCAACGAGCTTTACAAAGGAATTCTAGATGATCAATCCAGAGGAGTTTTCAACGGGAAAATCTTTGTAAGACAAGACGCACAGAAGACCAACGCATTCCAGCAAAACAATAATATTCTGCTTTCAGAAGACGCAACAGTCAACACCAAACCTCAATTGGAGATATGGGCGGATGACGTAAAGTGCTCTCACGGTTGCACCACTGGTCAATTGGACGAAGAAGCATTGTTCTATCTTCAAGCCAGAGGAATAGGAAAAGATCAGGCAAAAGGCTTTTTGCTTTATGCTTTTGCAGGAGAAGTACTCGAACATATCGAAGAAGAAAGTTTCCGCAACTACTGCACAGAATTGGTTCAAGTGCGATTGGGTAGCAAACTCTAATCAAATGAGTCTTAACATAGATCAAATCAGGGGCTTGTTTCCTGTACTTCACCAAGAAGTGCATGGCAAGCCCTTGATTTATTTAGACAATGCCGCAACCACTCAAAAACCACAGTCGGTTTTGGATGCCTTGTCGACTTATTATTCACACGACAATTCCAATATTCATCGCGGAGCCCACGCTTTAGCTGATCGGGCGACTCGCTATTATGAGGAAACTCGCGAAGCCGTTCGTGAATTTATCAACGCGAAAGAATCCGCTGAAATCATTTTCACCAAGGGAACTACAGAAAGTATTAATCTGGTAGCTCAAACTTTCGGGAGAAAATTTATTGGAAAAGATGACGAAATCATCATTTCTACCTTAGAACATCACTCTAACATCGTGCCTTGGCAGATGCTCTGTGAGGAAAAAGGTGCGATTCTGAAAATCATCCCGATCACCGAATCCGGTGAAATCATCTTCGAAGAATTCCAAAAGCTGCTTTCTCCGAAAACCAAATTGGTCAGCATTGTTCATGCTTCGAATGCTTTGGGCACGATCAATCCCGTTAAAAAAATCATTGAAGCTGCGCATGAAATCGGTGCAAAGGTTTTGCTTGACGGCGCTCAAAGCACAAGTCATCTGGAGATTGATGTTCAGGAATTGGATTGCGATTTTCTTGCTTTTTCAGCTCACAAACTTTTCGGCCCAACAGGACTAGGAGTTCTCTATGGCAAAAGGGAAGTATTGGAATCTATGCCGCCATTTCTGGGAGGCGGAGAAATGATCAAAGAAGTAACCTTCGAAAAGACCACTTACAACGATATCCCATTCAAGTTTGAAGCGGGAACCCCGAATATAGCAGACGTGATCGCTTTCAAATCCTCACTTGATTTCATAAAAAGTCTTGGGAAAAAGAACATCAAAAAGCACGAAGACGAATTACTGGCCTATTCAAATGAACTTTTGACTCCGATCAAAGGATTTATTCCGGTTGGTACAGCTAGTGAAAAAGTCAGTGTTTTGTCATTCAATATCAAAGACATGCATCCATTCGATGTAGGCGTGATGCTCGATTCAAATGGAATTGCTGTTCGCACCGGACATCATTGCACTCAACCTTTGATGAAAAGATTAGGGCTTGAAGGAACTGTCAGGGCTTCGTTTGCTGTTTACAACACCAAATCGGAAATCGAGAAATTGGCTGAAAGCGTAGGCAAAATCGCCAGAATCAAAAATAAATGAGCAGCATCAAAGACATACAGGATGAAATAGTATCCGAATTTGAAATCCTCGGAGATGACAAAGAGTCCACCATTTTTTACATCATGGAATTGGGAGCAACTCTTGTACCTTTTCCGGAGGAAGAAAGAAAAGAGGAAAATATCATCAAAGGCTGTCAGTCCAAAGTTTGGCTTGTGGCCGATGAGCTTGATGGCAAAATAAATTACAAAGCGGATTCAAATACTGACATTACCAAGGGATTGATTTCTCTATTGCTTCGCGTCCTGAACAATCGCAAACCTGAAGAAATCCTGAACGCTGAATTAGATTTCGTCAGCAGAATTGGAATGGGGAGCATTATCGGCAGTCAGCGATCAAACGGATTTGCTTCGATGATCAAGCAGATTAAACTCTACGCTCTGGCGTTTCAAACCAAACAAAATGTCTGAGAATATGGAAGCGGAAGAAAACGGACAAGCAGGTCAAATCGCCAACTTGAAGGAAAAAGTAATTCAGGCTATCAAGCTAGTGTACGATCCTGAGATTCCTGTGGATGTTTATGACTTAGGGCTTATTTATGAAATCACAGTCTATCCTGTCAACAATGTCTACGTGATGATGACCCTGACTTCACCAAACTGCCCGTCTGCAGAATATATTCCCACCGAGGTCAAGGAAAAAATCCAACAGATCCAAGGTATTAATAATGTGGAAGTTGAGATCACTTTTGATCCACCCTACTCTCAGGACATGATGTCTGAAGCCGCAAAACTAGAATTAGGATTTCTCTAAACTGTCAACTATAAAGTAACTTAATATGTATCCAGAAGAATTAATCGCTCCAATGAGAGCGGAGCTTTCCACTGTCGGATTCGAAGAATTCAGAACTGCTGAAATGGTAGCTGAGCAATTAGGCCCAAATCATAAAGGAACCACATTCGTGGTAGTAAACTCTGTTTGCGGATGCGCTGCAGGTGCGGCAAGACCGGGAGTGAGATACGCTGTCGAAAATGCAAAAGTAAAACCAACTCAATTGGCGACTGTATTTGCTGGTAATGACCGTGATGCACTTGCGAAATTCAGAGAAATGGTATTACCCTATCCTCCATCTTCCCCGGCAATGGCTCTTTTCAAAGACGGTGAACTTGTTCATTTTATCGAGCGTCACCATATTGAGGGAAGAAGTGCCAAAATGATCGGTGAGCATTTGGTTGAAGTATTCGAGCACTTTTGTGCATAAAAACAGCCCTTCGGGGCTTTTTTTATTCGAAAAATAAAGGGGAAAAGCTTTACTTTTCGATTAATCAATAGGTTGGAGACTGAAATAATTTTCCTTTGCACTTTTGAAAAGGATTTATCATCCTTTTTATAAGAAAATGATGTTTATTTTACCTCTAATCCATTTATCACCGTAAAAACTAACTGATTTTATTAACTTAAGGCCATATTTATAGGTTTTTTCTAAAACAGAATTCCAAACAAAACATATATGTCTGATTCCGCTAAATTGTCCTTCAACGGTCAAGATTTTGAATTCCCAGTTATCACCGGAACCGAAAAAGAGTCTGCAATTGATATTGCAAAACTCCGAAGCGCTACCGGACTTATCACCATCGATCCAGGATACAAAAACACAGGATCAACTACTAGTGCCATTACATTTTTGGACGGAGAAGAAGGAATCCTTCGTTATAGAGGTTATCGCATTGAAGATCTTGCAGAAAAATCAACTTTCCTTGAAGTCTCTTACTTATTGATTTACGGTGAATTGCCTACTCAGACTCAGTATGAAGATTTCTCAAAAGAGATCACCCGACATACCTTGGTCCATGAGGATATCAAAAAAATCTTAGAAGGTTTCCCTTCCAATGCTCACCCGATGGGAGTCCTTTCCTCTTTGATTTGTTCCCTTACGGCATTCTATCCTGACTCCTTAAATCCAAACCAAAGTGAGGAAGAAGTGAATATGAGTATTATCAGGTTGATCGCTAAAATGCCAACTTTCGCAGCTTGGGCTTTCAAAAATGAAATGGGTCATCCGGTAAATTATCCTGACAACTCATTAGATTATTGCTCAAACTTCCTGAAAATGATGTTTGCGCTTCCTGCAGAGAAGTACGAAGTAGACCCGGTTGTGGCAAAAGCATTGGATTCTCTTTTGATCCTTCATGCTGATCACGAGCAAAACTGCTCTACTTCTACAGTAAGAATTGTAGGTTCTTCTCAGGCTAGCATTTACGCTTCTATTTCCGCAGGTATTAATGCGCTTTGGGGTCCACTTCATGGCGGTGCCAACCAATCTGTCATCGAAATGCTTGAAGCTATCAAAGCTGACGGCGGAGATGCTAAAAAATACCTTGACAAAGCAAAAGACAAAAATGATCCGTTCCGCTTGATGGGATTTGGTCACCGGGTTTATAAAAACTTTGATCCAAGAGCCAAAATCATCAAAAAAGCAGCTGATGACGTATTGACCAAACTGGGAGTAAAAGATCCAATTCTTGAGATCGCTCAGGAACTTGAATTTGCAGCTCTTAACGATCAATACTTTGTAGATCGTAAGCTTTATCCAAACGTTGATTTCTATTCTGGAATCATTTACAGAGCACTTGGAATCCCAACCGATATGTTCACAGTGATGTTTGCTTTGGGAAGATTACCGGGCTGGATCGCTCAGTGGAAAGAAATGAGAGAAAATAATGAGCCGATTGGCCGCCCTCGTCAGATCTATGTAGGAGCAAATGAGCGCGACTACGTTTACATGACGAAGCGTTAATCTGAGCAAGATTTAAAATATTGGCCAGCCATTTTATGGTTGGCCTTTTTTGTGTTTCAAAATCAAGGAAATCTCCAATTTTGATAAGATCTTTGGAAACTCAAATCAACTAATCAAGTTTACTATGAAACCCAATTCTTTAGAGGAAGCAGTTGCGCTTACTAATAAATTCACTTCAAGACCAAGCAATGAAGAGCTGTTGAAACTTTACGGCTTATACAAGCAAGCAACCGAAGGTGACAATGAAGGAGAACGTCCCGGTGGTTTTGATTTCAAGGCAGCAGCCAAATATAATAGCTGGCTGAATTTCAAAGGAAAAAGCAAAGAGGAAGCAACTGAACTTTACCTCGGATTGGTAGAAGAACTCTCCGGAAAATATATGTAAAAGAAGCCTGGGCAAACGCTCAGGCTTCTTTGTTTTAATGATCTGAGTATTCGCTTGAAACCAAGTAATGAAGTGAAATTTAGATTTGAATTAAAAACACCTGGCTTTCTTCAAACAAAAGGAATCGGATTTCCGCATCGCGGTCCATATAAAAATTACAACCAATCGGCTCCAATCTATCGAAGAGAAAGCCCAATACAGATCGAATAGTTGGAAATTGATTCTATTAACATTACTTAAACTCTCATAGATATTTTGGACTAATTCCTGACTATTGGTAATTATTCCCGATTTATTTAGCTTGAAAAAATTTTGTCAGCTGAAGGGAATATGAGAGAAAGAAACCAATTGGTTAATCCGATTTTGAAAGTTTTTAAAAATGATTTTTTCTCACTTGGATTAATTTTCCTTTTCACTTTTTCAAGTTGCCCGAAAGGTTTCAGTCAGCAAAATGATACCCTTCAAAATTCCAATTCAGGATCCCCTGCACTGAAAAAACAATCATCTCCGATAGAAGTCGATTCATCCAAGGGTAGTTTTATTCAACAAATCCAGGCAATCGGTGCAAATGAATATGAAAAAAGTGTTGGCAAATTTGAGAGTCGAAAAATTTATGTGCGCCAGCATGACCTGATCACCCAGCTGAAAAATGAAAATTACAAAGTAAAAGCGCTCCTGAACAATGGAATAAACTATTCAGAAACTCGTAATCAAATGAGGGAATTTCAAGAATTGATCCCCTCAATACTCAAAGGAATCGAAGAAAATGACTCTGAACTTCAAACAGAAAGAAACCTAACTGTCTCAGCTGCCATCTTAAGTGAAATGCTTGCTGAACTTGAAATTCAAAAAGTAAAAGTCGACCAGTTTGCAAAGCAAATCAGAAGATCCCAATATATAATCGATTCAATTTCAGCTGAAAAAGACCTGTACCTTTTCTCTTCAGATTCTCTACAAACAAGACAATACGCATTTCTCTTGGTAGAAATAGCCAAAGAGACCAAACCAATCGATGATTCTTTGGACCGATATAGCGGGAAAATTGATAGTCTTCAAACTTCTTTGAATGAAATGGTTTTTGATCTCAATACGCAGATAGAAGACCTTGAAATCATCCGAAAAAATCTCAATGCATCCATTTTTGAGTATGAGATTCCGCAGGATCAAAGCAAACTTTTTTTTAACAGGAGCGTCTCAGAGTCAATTTCCTATTCATTCGCCAAGGAAAAACTAGCTCTTTTATTCTATCTGAAGCTTTACCAAGCCAGGCTTGTTGTACTAATAATTTTGATTTTGCTTTCATGGACCTTTTTACATAATCTGAAAAAGAGAACCGAAAAATCAAATGAAACAGACCTTGAGGATGATAGTAAGGTAGTCTTGAAATCACCTCTTTTATCTTCTATCGTCATCGTCACCGGGTTCTTTCAGTTCTTTTTTCCAAATCCTCCCTTTGTATTTTATTGGATCATCTGGTTTTTAGCTTCGATTTCCTTGACGATAATATTTAAAGGATACCTCAGTCGGTTTTGGATGATATTTTGGGTTTTCACCGTATTGGTTTTTCTGATTTCCGGAGTTGAAAATATGATCCTTCTTCCCTCCCAACTGGAAAGATTTTCAATTGCTGGCCTGGCTTTACTCGGGGTAATATTTTTGGTTTTCTCCTTATGGAATGGACGAAGCCATCAGCTCAAAGAGCGAAGAATTATTTATTTCATCTTGTTTATGGGGATTTTTGAGTTTATTTCACTCACGCTGAACCTATTGGGCAGATTCAATCTTTCCAAATCATTTCTGGTAGCCGGATACATCGGAATCGTCGTGGGAATCCTGTTACTCTGGACCGTCCGGTTGATCAATCAAAGCTTGGCAATCGCAACTAAAATCTACCATAATCAGGAAAAAGAGCTATTCTTTATCAATTTTGATAAACTCGGAAATAGGGCTCCCAGCATTTTTTATACTTTTCTGGTTATGGGTTGGGCAATTTTGGTGGGAAAGAATTTCTATGCCTTCTCCCAGATCTCCCTTTCAATCAATGAGTTTCTCAATGATGAACGAATGATAGGTTCGTATCGATTTTCGATCAATGGCTTGTTTATTTTCTTGGTCATTCTCCTTGTTTCCGTTTTGATTTCGAGGCTTTTGTCCATCTTTTCGGCAGATCCTGATTCCTCAGCCTCCACAGATCAGCGCAAACGGATCAGCTTTGGTAGTTGGCTTTTACTTGTTCAGATTTTTGTGATTTCGATGGGATTGTTTCTGGCTTTTGCTGCTTCAGGGATTCCCCTGGACAAGATCACTATCATCCTTGGAGCCTTGAGTGTTGGCATTGGTCTGGGTCTTCAGGGTCTGGTCAACAACTTAGTGAGCGGATTAATCATTGCATTTGAAAACACTGTAAAAGTCGGCGACCTGATCGAAGTCGATGGCAAACCGGGAATTATGAAGTCGATCGGTTTCCGAAGCAGCGTACTCAATATGTTCGAAGGATCTACTGTGGTAATTCCCAACGGTGAACTGATCAGCAAACAATTGATTAACTGGACTACAGGAAAAGGAAGAAAGCTTACAGTGATTATCGGTGTAGCCTATGGCACTGACCTGGAAAAAGCGACTCGATTGCTGATGGAGATCATTTCTGAAGATTCCAGAATACGGATGCAACCTGCACCTCGGGTTGTCCCGATGGAGTTTGCTGATAGCTCGATTGATATAGAAGTGACCTTTTGGGTCAATAATTACCTTGATTTTCCATTTGTAAAAGGCGTACTCCTAAGCAGGGCAAATGAGGTCTTTAAGCTAAATCAAATCAGAATTCCTTTTCCCCAGCGGGATTTGTATCTCAAAACTGTCCCAGACAGTAGTTCAGAGGCACTTCCTGAAAAGGAAAAAGATTCACAGGAATTAAAACCATAGTAGATCAAGACTTTCCAAACCTAAACTCCGACAAAAGCTCAGGCTTTTTTTGTTCTGGCAAACATCCCGGCGATTACACTTCCCGCTATCAGTTGCTGAATATGATAAAGCATCACCGGTAGTAAAACCAACCCAAAAAGAGCAGGATCCGGAAAGATGATTTTGCCAATCACCACACCCTGAACCAATGATTTTTTTGAACCACAGAATAAAGCTGTGACACGATCCTGCCAGCTGAAACCTAATATTCTGGCCAACACCTCCACGATACCCCAAATCAAAAAGAATAAACCCAACATCGTCACCCCAACTTTCAGCAACGTAGCTACCGAGTAAGGGGAAAATATTTCCTGCGAAAAAGACTGAGCAAATGAGGTGAAAACGATCATCATGATCACCGTCTGATCCAGGTATTTCAGTTTGGGCAAATGATGCTCGACTCTTGGATAAAGCAAGTTGTGCAACAAAATCCCCAAAATAACCGGCAATAAAACTTTGAGTGAGAGCTCGCCGAATGTCGACACAAAGTCCATTTCAATCTGAGAAGTATCTACGATAATCCCCATCCAAATGGGCGTAACCACGACTCCGATCAAACTCGAAATACTTGCATTGAAGATCGCTCCTGGTAGATTTCCACCGGCTATCGACACCATCACCACTGAAGCACTTACTGTAGAAGGCAAAGTTGATAAATAACTGATTCCCAGTTGGAAGTCAGGATCGATCCAGGGTGTGAATCTCATCAAAACCAACACCACGACCGGAAAAATCAAAAAGGTGCAAAGCTGAATCAGGACGTGAAGTTTCCAATTGCTCAGTCCCGCTTTGAGTTGTTCCGGGTTGAGCTTTACTCCGTAAAAGAAAAAAACCAACGCAATCCCTACGTCTGTGATGGGTTTCCAGGGAACGGGTGATTCGGAAGAACCGGCAAATGGAAACAGGTAGGCAAGAAATATGGCTGCGAATAATCCCAGCAAGAATCCGTTAATCCCAACTCGGTTTAAAGTCTTGAGAATCGGCTGAATCATGAAGTGATCATCCTTTTGAAATTGTCACAGAGAATGGCCGTGGCGATCGCCACATTCAACGATTCTGCCTGACCAAAACCGGGAATGGTGACTTTCTGGGTCACTTTCTTTTCGAGCTCCGGAGAAATTCCTTTTGATTCATTTCCCATCAAAATCACTCCCGGAGCAGGTTTTTCGAAGGTGTGAAGGTTTTTACCTTCCAGAAAAGCTCCATAAACCGGGACTTTCCAACGGTCAAAAACAGTCGATAAATCCTCGTAGAAAAACTGAACCCGGGTGAATGAACCCATGCTTGCCTGTATCACTTTGGGATTATAAAACTCAGCCGTCTGAGGAGAAAAGACCAAATGACTGATCCCATACCAATCGGCGATTCGGATGATCGTACCGAGGTTTCCCGGATCTCTCACATCATCGAGCGCTATTGCCAACTCACCTTTTGGCAAGTCAAACCAGGAGTTAGGTTTCATCTCCACCACAGCGATGGCACTATCGTTGCTTTGGTATTGTCCGAGGCTTTCAAGCTGATTTTGAGTGACTTCAATAAGTTCTCCTTTGTATTTCCGAAGGGCGTCAAAATGAAGGTCTTGGAAAGGTTTGGTTACCAAAAGTAACTTTACCAAAAAGTCAGAGTTAAGTACCTCTAAAACGCTCTTTTCACCCTCTACAAAGAACTGATTTTCCTCATTTCGGAATTTCTTTTGATGTAAGGATTTAATAAACTTAACTGTATTTTTGCTAAGCATTCGGATCGGTTCTCGCATTTTGAAATTCACCAAATATATACTTTTTATCTATGTCCTCGGGTCACTCGTGAGTTGCTCGATTACCAAGAATGTACCCGAAGGTGAATATGTATTGTATGACAATGAGATCAAGGGAATCGAGCTCTCTGAAGAAGAAGTACTTTCTTCCTACATATCCCAAGAGCCCAACACCAGAATCCCCTTCAGCAACCGGTCATTGGGAGTCAGCATTTACAGGGTTGGAACCTGGTTTTATGATAGCCTGAAGGTAGCCGCCAAATTGGAGAAAAAGCAACTTGAACTCACTCAGGTGCAACTGGTAAGAGACAGTCTGCCTGATAACAGAAAACTCCAAAAAAGGCAGGACAAGCTGAATACCCAAATCGAGGGTTTGGAAGAAAAACTGGAATTTGGAAACTTAGTCATGAGAACGGGCAATCCTGTGACCCTCCTTGATAGTGTCAAAACAAAAAACTCTGCTCAGGAAATTAAAGATTATCTGGTCAATCATGGCTTTTTCGATGCCACATCAAGCTACTCGGTAGAGACCAAAAAAGAAAAAGCCTACGTCACCTACCTGATCGAGGAGAAAAAACCCTATTTGGTGGACTCATTTTATACCCGAACAGACAACGAAGACATCATCCGCATTCTGAAAGCTAATGCAGCTGATTCAGAGATTACGACCGGGGAAATCTACAATCAGGACCAGGTTTCCCGAGAAAGAAGTCGCATTGAAATTCTGTTGAAAAACAATGGTTTTTACATGTTTTCTGATTCCTACATCGAATACAATGTCTATCAGGATACCAGTGCCAAAAGAGTAGCAATAGAGCAGGTGATTTTCAAACCCAGCTTTGCCGAAACGCATAAAATATTTACCATCGATTCGATTACATTCCAAGTCACCCCTCCCAGTATCGATTTTGTAGATGAAAAAGTCAGAAGGGAATATCGGGATATCGATTTCACTTTTTACAAGGATCGATATTCTGCCAAATTATTTGCTTCAAGAGTTTTCTTCGAAGAAGGAAAACCCTACCACAGGAATGATATAATTGATACTCAGAAACAGCTCAACAACCTTGATCTGTTCCGGTTCCTGAATATTTCTTTTGACACACTGGGTACCTCTCTTACCGCAAAAGTAGTAGCCCAGCCTAATCAAAAATACCAACTCACCAATCAGGTGGGTTTGAGTGTGACGGAACAGTTGCCTGGCCCATTCTTCAGTTCTTCTCTTCGAAACCGCAACTTCTTTCATTCAGGAGAAATCCTCGAATTCAACTTCCGCGCGGGACTAGAAGGTGTGGCTTCGGCTACCAATTCGGATGTGTATCAAAGCAAGGAATTGACAGCTTCTGCATCTGTGATCTTTCCCCGGTTCCTGATACCTTTTTCTCCGGGAATTCTAGCAAAATACGGCCGATACAACCCAAACACCAGAACATCGATCGGTTACTCCTACACCAACAGACCGGAATATACCCGGAGTTCTTTGAATTCGCAGCTTGGCTATTCCTGGGCGACGTTGAACAATAAGATGCAGTTTACGGTGAATGCTGTTGACATCGCCTATATCCGGACGCCAAATATCACGGATGATTTCCTTCAAATATTGGAAGATCTTCAGTCGGAGGGCAACAACCTGATTTGGTCATTTCTGCCTTCTTTCGTTACCAGCTTCTCTGCTCAAACCATCATTAATTTCAATCAGTACGGGAATTTCAAAGGCAACAAAGCAACCCTGCTCCGACTTTTTGCCGAAAGTGGAGGAACCAGCCTGAACTTCTTTGATGTGGCCAGCAACGATGAAGAAGACATCGATTATGCCAATTTCCAATGGCTGAAATTTCAGGCCGATTACAGAAGATATCATCCTTTGGACAAAAAACAGACTTTGGCCTATCGAGTCAATTTTGGGATTGCCAAACCATACGGAGTAAGTGCGGGCGTTTTGCCTTACGAAAAATACTTCTTTGCCGGAGGTAGTAACAGCATCCGGGCGTGGCAGGCAAGACGACTCGGTCCGGGAAGTTCGGTTCCTACTGTGGATACAGAAGGAAATTTTACCTATCAGAATGAGCAACCTGCAGAGATGATCATGGAGTCTATGATGGAATATCGAAGGAAACTTTTCGGGTATTTCAACATGGCTTTCTTTGTGGATTTGGGTAACTCCTGGAGTATCGGATACGATCCCACAAGGCCCGGTGCGGACTTCGAATATGATCGATTCTACAAAGAGATTGCTGTAGGCACAGGGTTAGGATTGAGAATGGACTTCGATTTCCTTGTGATCAGATTAGACCTTGCTACCAAAGCCATAGATCCCGCCCAGCCTGAAGGAGAGCGGTTTATCTTGGATAATCTCTCCTGGCAAAAACCCCTCGGCAACAAAGGACAAACCGTCCTCAACTTTGGAATCGGATATCCATTCTAATCTGGTTCAGAGTCCATAGATGATAGCCAATAGTTCTGTTGAACTGCTTTTTCGAAAGCTAAAATTGCAAAGATTAAAAGCTCCCGAAGAGGCGCAGATGCGCAAAGTAACAGAAGAATCTTTTTCCTCAGTTTTCTTTCTTGATTCTTGTCTCTTGGTTCTTGCCTCTTGGTTCTTGCCTCTTGGCTCTTTTGTCTTGTCTCTTGGTTCTTGCCTCTTATCTCTTGATTCTTGACTCTAGTTTCTCCTTAGGTACTCAACCCAACTAAGGGAAGTTTATATCTTGCAGATAATTCAGATAACTTTGAATTGAAATTTTGAATATGAGTAGAAAAAGCAAAGAAGAAATCGCCCTGATCTACCAGGATTTGCAAGATCATATCTGTCGTCAACTTGAATTGGCGGACGGCACGGGCCTTTTCAAAGAAGATAAATGGGATAGGGCCGAAGGCGGCGGTGGCAGAACCAGAATCTTTGAAAACGGATCGATCATCGAAAAAGGCGGTGTGGCTTTTTCGGCAGTTCACGGTCCGATGCCGGAAAAAATCCAATCCAAGCTTCAGGTAGAAAAGTCGAACTTCTTCGCAACAGGAGTGTCGATTGTAATCCATCCCAAAAGCCCGATGGTTCCGATCATTCACATGAATATCCGATACTTTGAGCTGGACAATGGCACCCATTGGTTTGGAGGTGGAATCGATCTCACTCCACACTACATGGATGTGAATGATGCCCGGCACTTTCATCAGGAAGTGAAAAATGTCTGTGATCTATTTGATCCTACTTACTATCCTAAGTTCAAATCCTGGGCGGATGATTATTTCTACATCCGGCACCGGGAAGAAACCCGGGGAATCGGTGGCATCTTCTATGATCGGTTGAGTGCGGAAAATGATTCCCATTTTGACCAAATCCTGAACTTCAGTCTTGCCATCGGAAATCTCTTTCCACAGGTTTACGGTTTTTTCATGAAGAAAAATCATACAATCCCTTATGGAGAAGCTGAGAAAACCTGGCAAAATATCAGACGCGGACGCTATGTAGAATTTAACCTTGTCTGGGATGCGGGCACCAAATTTGGGCTCGACACCAATGGCAGGACGGAGAGCATTCTGATGAGCATGCCCCCTCATGCCGAATGGGAATACATGCATCAAACCAAGGAAGGAAGTGCCGAAGAATTTACCCTCAACCATCTGAAAAAAGGAATTGACTGGTTAAATTTCACCTCATGATGGAAGATTTTAAACAACTGGACGAATCTGTATTTCTTTGGCTGAATTCATTTCATGCAGATTGGCTCGACCCGATTGTATTCCAATTGACCGAAACCATCACCTGGCTCCCCTTTTATGCTTTCTTGATTTACAAGATTTACAAAGTAGATCCCAAGTACAGTCTATGGGTCTTTGGAGGTGTCGCCATTACGATTCTGATTTCTGATCAGGTCACTTCCGGATTGATGAAGCCCTTCTTTGAGCGGCTCCGCCCCTGCCATGATGAGCGCTGGGACGGTGTGATTCACAATTATGGCCGATGCGGCGGATTGTATGGATTCGTTTCTTCCCATGCTGCCAACACGTTTGCGGTTGCGGTATTTCTGAATTTGAAGATGAAAGGAAAACTTCCTCACCTTAAATGGCTTTTCCTATGGGCGGTGATTGTGTCCTATACACGCATTTATCTGGGAGTTCATTATCCGTTTGATGTGGTGCTGGGAGCTGCGATCGGTTCTGTCGCCGGAATCTTGGTCTGGTTTCTGATTGTATTCGTGAAGAGAGAACTGTTGAAGCAGGCGTTGAAGTAGGCGGTTGGCAGTTGGCAGTATTCAGTTGGCAGTGTTCAGTGACACAGTTGTCAGTTTTCGGTTGGGATCGACACTGCGATGAGGAACGAAGAAGCAGTCTCAGTGGTCAGTAATCAGTATTCAGTGATCAGTATTCAGTTGTCAGTGAAATAGTAAGTTGTCAGTAGTCAATATCTAAATAAAATAAGGTTTGAAGTCCAGATAGAATTGCGGTCGTCTTTGGACCGTTGTCAGTGGACAATTATTCTCTTGACTCTCGACTATAAACTTTCAAAAACCTTAACATTCCTCTTTCCAAATCCATGAACAACAACGACATCCTTCGCAGCATCCGATACACGTTCGATTTCAGCGACAATGCAATGATGGATCTATTTGGGCTCGGAGGAGAGACTGTCACTCGAGCAGATGTCAGCAACTGGCTGAAGCGGGAAGATGATCCTGATTACCAGGGTCTGCATGACATTGACCTGGCAATTTTCCTCAACGGATTGATCATCCACCACCGTGGAAAGAAAGAAGGTGATCAACCTGTCGCAGAGAAGACGGTGAACAATAACATGATATTCCGAAAGATGAAAATTGCCCTGAATATGAAGGACGAAGATATACTCGAGATCTTATCAAAAGTGGACAGACATATCAGCAAGCATGAGCTCAGTGCATTCTTCCGCAATCCTTCGCAACCCCAATATCGGCCCTGCAAGGATCAGGTTTTGAGAAATTTCCTACAGGGTATCCAGCTTAAATACCGTCCCTAAAAACCACCTTTCCCGGATTACTACTTATTCAAAAAAGATAATTACCCCAATCCTTCCAGTAGTTGATTTGTTCAATTTTAAGTACTGGAAAACGCAGGAAAATTGATTTCTTCGGACATTGCCTGCCCGCCGTGGCGGGGTATTCCAGCCAGTTATACAGAGAATTCACCAACTGGTAAGAAATCCTGCAAACAAAGAAAAGTTTTATTATTTTCATTCATTCACCCCCTAGTCACCCTTTAGTCACCCCTTATTTATTCCAATGGAAAGACCACATTACACTTTTGAAGACATCATTAACTTAAATCAAAAAGACTGGGACAAAGCCTACATCGTACTTCAAGCCTGTCTGGAAAGCGGGCACCTCACCAAAGAAGTACGAGGATATGAGGATATTATCTATATCCCGATGCAGGGTATCCGGGATGAGCACCTGATGCACGATCCGATAGTACCGACAGAAGAGCCAAGACAAAGCGGCCTTCGAAAGAGAATGGATTTCTAATTCCTTTTATTGCATTCTACCACCCGCCACCGGAAGTGCCCTCACTCCGGCTGGCGCTTGCATGCCGTCATCCGATAGCTATCGGATGCGAGGAGCTGCGATTCAATTTCCGCTGGCGCGCACGTGTCCCGCGTGCCACGAAACAATGTTATCCTGCTTCTCCAGAAGCAGGATTCTAATTCAGCCCAACCTAGGTCTGTGTTTTCACAGACCTTTTTCTATTAAATCCACCATCAACATCCCCTGTTTTTGGCGTGACATCTATTACCGATTGACATGAAACCGGCCAAAAACCAAAACCATTGTCCAACATTTTAATCCAGAGGTTAAAACCCCTGGCTACAATTATTTCACCCCGAAGGGGTTCTTCTCGGCCAAATAAATTGCCAACGAATACCGAGCGTCCAAGGGACATTTCCCGGTGGGAATATTCAGGCGACCAGAATTAGTATTGTGGAACGGCGGGGAGGAGGACGCAGCCGCGGGGCGTGCGTAGGGCAAGTGAGGTGGGAGTTTAGCTGCATCTTGAATTTTTGGTTCTTTTGGTTCAAGCCAAAAGAACATAAAAAGAAAAATCGATCAAGAGATTTGAAAGGAAGGGAAATCAGATTCACTAGCTGGAAATAAAGCCCCATCAATCAATACCCCCTGTTTTTGGCTACACATTTTTGATTGATTGACATGGAAGCCAAAAAACCGAATCAGAATCCGACATTTTACCAGGGGTTAAAACCCCTGGCTACCAATCCTATGTCCCTAGCGGGACATTTCTCGGCAAAACATCCCACGCTGGCGCGCGCGTGTCGCGAGTGCCACGAGCCAATGTTATCCTGCTTCTCCAGAAGCAGGATTCTAATTCAGCCCAATCAAGGTCCGTGTCATCACAGACCTTTATTTATTTGGTGAAAAAATTAAAATCCACCCTCAACCTCCCCTGTTTTTGGCTACACATTTTTGATTGATTGACACAGACGCGGCCAAAAAACCGAATCAGAATCCGTCTTTTTTACCAGGGGTTAAAACCCCTGGCTACCCATCTTATGTCCCTAGCGGGACATCTCTCGGCAAGACCTTGTTCCAATCACCAAGGTCTGTGTCATCACAGACCTTTCTTCTTTCTTCCAATATGATGTCCACGCGGTCCCTGAGCCTGGTCGAAGGGTGGCCCAACATTTTTGATTGATTGACACAGACGCGGCCAAAAAACCGAATCAGAATACGTCTTTTTTGCCAGGGGTTAAAACACCTGGCTACCCATCTTATGTCCCTAGCGGGTCATCTCTCGGTAAGACCTTGTACCAATCACCAAGGTCTGTGTCATCACAGACCTTTCTTCTTTCTTCCAATATGATATCCACGCGGTCCCTGAGCCTGGTCGAAAGGTGGCGACGCATTTTTGATTGATTGACATGGACCTGCCAGAAACCAAGGATTATTTCCCCCAAAACAAAATGACCAGTGGTTGATTTCTTCTTTATTGGGTTAAATTCAGGCCTTTAAACTGAAGCCAACTACAACGCATGCTTTTAACTCTGGATTGGAAAAATCTCCTCTATCTGATAGGGCAGATAATCGGTTTTTTGGTGGGAATTTTACTCCTGACTTATGGATTCAGAAAAAACAAAAGCAATCAACTCATAGGAGCTTCCTTTATCTTTTTGACTCTTGCCTCCTTATTAGCCTGGTTGATTTCCTCCGGATTAATGGTTCACTTCCCCCACCTGTATCGAACCGGAAATTTCTTTGCTCTGCTCTACATCCCGATGGTCTACATATACATTCGGAAGATCGTAAAGGAAGAGCCTGTTCTTTGGGTAGACTTGTTGCATTTCATTCCTGCTTTGATTTATGTGATCGATTTTACGCTTGTTTTTCTTCTCAGTTCCGATGAAAAAATGGCTTTGATCCAAGGAGAAATCAACAATTCACTTGAATTCATGGCCTTCAATCAAAGTCAATTCTTCCCGAAGAACTTCTGGGTGATTTTCAGAACTCTGATGATTTTGTTCTATTGGATTTTGTCGGTCAATATCCTCGTGAAGTATCAATCTAAAATCGCTGATATCAATCGGTACTTCGGAAAAGAATGGGTGAACTGGATGAAAATCTACCTGGTTTTCCAGCTCATGCTGATTTTGCCAATTTTCCTGGCTTACTTTTCTGTCAGCCCGACACTCTATTACGATTTGATTCACATTCCCAGCGCTTTGCTGATCGTGAGTTCGGGTGTGGCTATCCTGTTTTTTCCAAAGGTGCTCTATGGAATGAATGAGTTTGAATATCTCCTGGATTCGCAAATTGAGAAAGAATCTGAGGAAGAGCAGCCGCAACTCTCAGTGGAGAAAATAGCCGAAATCAAAGAGAAGTTGATTGTACTGGAAGCTGGTAAAAAATTCTATCAGGCGAAAGGGTATGCCATCCGGGATCTCGCTAAAGACACAGGAATCCCGAGCTATCTACTCACGATTTACATCAACCGGGTTTTGGAAACCAACTTCTCCGATTTCATTAATGAAAGGCGGGTGGAGGAATGCGCCAGACTGATGGAGAAAGGTAGCTTTACCCATTTCACACTGGAGGGATTGGCAGAAACCTGCGGGTTCAGTAATCGGAATTCTTTTTTGAGCGCCTTTAAGAAGTTTAAAGGAATGACTCCTTCCGCTTTCAAAAAAACTCTCAAAGAGAGCGACACAACTGCTTGATTTGACATCATTCCACTAATCTTAACAAAGAAGACGGGCAGAAACCTCTGACCTGATTGAATTTACCTGCCCAATTCAGAATATTTGAAGTCTTCAAATCTGAATTAAATTTTTTAATTTCAGATACCAAAAAATTCAAATTAATATATGAAAAAAACAATTTTCACAGCTGCTTTGATCTTCGCCATATCGAGTCTTGGCTTTTCGCAGCAAAAGAAACCCAATATTTTGGTCATCTGGGGAGATGATATCGGCACCTGGAACATCAGCCACAACAACCGTGGAATGATGGGATACATGACTCCAAATATCGACAGGATCGCAGCTGAAGGTGTCTCTTTTACAGATTATTATGCTCAACAATCCTGTACTGCAGGCCGGGCCGCATTTATCAGCGGATCTGTACCCGTGCGATCAGGTATGACAAAAGTAGGTCTTCCGGGAGCGGCTGAAGGATGGCAGAAAACAGATGTGACCATGGCTACAGTGCTGAAAGCACAAGGATATTCGACAGGTCAATTTGGGAAAAATCACCAGGGTGATCGTGATGAGCATCTGCCTACTATGCACGGATTTGACGAGTTTATGGGAAGCCTTTATCACTTGAATGCGGAAGAAGAGCCTGAAAACAGAGATTATCCAACAGACTTGGTGCTTGCCAATGGCAAAACATTCTATGAAACTTTCAAACCTCGCGGCATATTAAAGACCAAATCTGACGGGAAAGGTGGCCAAACTATTGAAAATCTTGGCCCATTGACTAAGAAGAGAATGGAAACTATTGACGATGAGACTGTCGAAGCCGCGAAAGATTTCATCAAGCGTCAGGTAGCTGAAGGAAAGCCATTTTTTACCTGGTGGAATGGAACCCGAATGCACTTCCGTACCCATGTGAAAGAAGAACTTACCGGAATCTCCGGACAAGATGAATACAGTGATGGCATGGTGGAGCACGACATGCACGTGGGCGAGTTGCTTGCGCTACTCGACGAATTGGGAATTGCAGACAACACAGTCGTGATGTACTCTACTGACAATGGTCCTCACTACAATTCATGGCCTGATGCAGGTACTACTCCTTTCAGATCTGAGAAAAACTCCAACTGGGAAGGTGCTTACAGAGTACCCACTTTCGTCAGATGGCCAGGTCATTTCCCTGCCGGAGTTACTTTGAATGGAATCGTATCTCATGAAGACTGGCTCCCTACTTTTGCAGCCATAGCTGGAGATGCAGATGTAAAAGACAGATTACTTAAAGGCGCCACCATCAACGGACGCACCTATAAAAATTACATTGACGGGTACAATCAGTTGGATTACATCTCAGGAAAAGTAAAAGTATCTCCAAGAAATGAATTCTGGTATGTAAACGACGACGGTCAGGTAGTAGCTGCCCGATACAATGATTGGAAAGTTGTATTTCTGGAAAATCGAGGTGAAGCATTCGGTGTATGGAGAGAGCCTTTCACTGAGCTAAGAGTCCCTTTGCTTTTCCACCTGAGAAGAGATCCTTTCGAAAAAGCTCAGCATAATTCCAATACTTACAATGACTGGTTCCTGGATCGGGTGTTCGTTATTGTTCCGATCCAAGGACTTGCAGCACAGTTCCTGATGACCATGAAAGAATTTCCTCCTTCCCAAACTCCAGGTTCCTTTAACCTGACAAAGATTGAAGAGATGCTGAGAAGGTCAGGGGGAAGTAAATAAGTAAACCAGCATTACCAACTAGTAGCCGGGGTAATCTTCAAGATTGCTCCGGTTTTTTTTTAAAACCAGACTTATGAAAATCCCCTTCTCTATTCTTTTTATTCTACTCCTGGTTTTTGGCTGTAATCAAAAACCAACTGAAATCAAAACTCCTGATAATCTGGCAATCCAGGACCCTCTTCCTTCCTGGAATGAGGGAAAAAGCAAGCAGGCAATTCTGGATTTTATAACCAAAACAACCAAAGAAGGCGGTGCTGATTTCATCCCTGTAGCTGACCGCATCGCATGCTTCGATAATGACGGTACACTTTGGAGCGAGCAACCGATGTATTTTCAGTTGGCGTATGCGCTTGATTTCATCAAAAAAGAAGCTGTTAATCATCCGGAATGGCAGACCAAAGAACCGTTCAAAAGCGTCTTGGCCAACGATATGAAAGCAGTGATGGCAGAAGGTGAACATGGATTGGTGAAATTTGTCATGGCTTCTCATACAGGAATGACGACCGAGCAATTTGATCAGTCTGTCAAGGATTGGATTGATACAGCAAGGCATCCGGTAACCCAACAACTCTATACTCAGATGATCTACACTCCAATGCTGGAACTGCTGGATTATCTCAGGGCAAATGGATATAAAACCTTTATTGTTTCCGGTGGAGGAATAGATTTCATGCGAGTTTGGGCAGAGGAAGTGTACGGGATTCCTCCCTACCAAATCATTGGAAGTTCGGTGAAAGTGGCTTATGAAGTATCTGAAGATGGATCTCCAAGCCTGGTCAAGCTTCCCGAACTCAATTTTATAGACGATAAAGAAGGAAAACCGGTAGCCATTCATCAACATATCGGGAAGCGTCCTGTTTTTTCAGCAGGAAATTCTGATGGTGACTATGCCATGCTCGAATGGACATCTACAGGAAAAGGATATCCAAGATTCGGAATGATTGTCCATCATACCGACTCTGTCAGAGAAGTAGCCTATGATCGCAATTCATCAATTGGCCACTTGGAAAAAGGACTCGATGATGCTGCCAAATTCAACTGGCAGATCGTGGATATGAAAAATGACTGGAATAAAGTCTTTGCCTTTGAGAAGTAAACCCAACCGTTTATTCCTTCTGATTTTAAAAAATTATAAGGTCATTTGAAGGAATTTAAACTCCTAAACATGAAAAAGATACTTCTCATTTCGTTGTTATTGGTTTCATTTTTTTCAGCCGCATCGGCTCAGGAAGAAGAATCAAAAGAACATAGACCAAAAATCAGGGGAGCTGTCATGATGGCAAATTCCCATGTGCCCCAAAGTACCACTGGAGGAAAAAAAATAGCCGTGATGCCCACTTGGGGATTTGATGTGGATTATTTCTTCCATCCGCGATGGTCTGTTGCACTCCAGGGAGATATCAAGCTCCAAAGCTTTGAAATAGAGCATGAGGGAGTGGTGTTGGAAAAAAGCTATCCTGTCGCATTTGCAGGCGTGATTCATTACCATGCTTTGAAGCATTGGTCTTTCTATGCAGGACCGGGATATGAATTTGAGAAAACCGAGAATTTGTTTTTCGTCAGACTGGGAACAGAATACAGCTTCGAAATCACGGAGAAATTTGAGATCGCTCTGAATCTTGCTTACGAAAACAAACAGGAAGTCTACGATGCCTGGACTTTTGGAATTGCTTTCAACAAAATTCTTTGGGAGAAAAAGTGATTTGGAATCGAAATACGGTTTCAATCCTTCCTGAAAGAAGACTCTTCTATTTGTGAACGATGCAGTTTATGCTTTTTTCAGTAATCAGCCAGAAAAATTGAAAATATGATTTTTAGCATGTTTTCTTTGTAATTCTTTAATGACTTTTACTCTCAGTAAGACTCTAAGTCAAATTTGATTGTCAAATACTTTTAAAAAATACTACTAAATCAATCCAAAACTTCTAAACCAAACCATCCTCACATGATGAAAAAATTACTCTTCTCACTTGCCTTGGTTATCTGTTTAAATTTAACCTCACAGGCTCAGGAACTCAGACTTAATACCTATGCAGGTTACGTCTTCGCGGACAAAGTTGATTCCTATTATTCCAGCTCCTCCTATTTTGAAGGTAAAATCCAGGAAAATTTAAGATGGGGTTTAGGAATCGAATATAAAGTGGACGACAACAAAGCGTTCGAATTGCAATACCTCAGACAAGATACACAGGTGCCCTTAACCTATCTGGATGATTATTTCGGAGGAGAAGTGGTAAATACCGAATTTGATTTGGCTATGAACTGGATTATGCTGAATGGTACCAATTACATCAAAGTGAATGAAACTGTGGAACCTTTCATCGGAGGCGGTATCGGTATGGCAATCTTCGATGTCAATAATCCGGATAACGGAAAAAGTGAAGGCGGAACAAAATTCGCATGGGCAATCCGTGGTGGATCAAATTTTTGGGTTTCCGAAAAAGTTGCTGTTCGTGTTCAGGCTAATTTGATGTCAGCTGTTCAGTCAGTTGGTGGCGGTATTTACTTCGGAACAGGTGGTGGAGGAGCTGGCGTTACCACCTACTCTACTATGTATCAATTTGGTTTTGAAGGAGGATTAGTCTTCCTCATTCCTCGTTAATAAGTTGGTTTAAATTAGGTTTCAAAGGGGAGCTCAATTGGGCTCCTCTTTCTTTTTGTACTATTTTTCCAGAATTAACCCCAAATCTATTTTGGGATTTAGTGATTTTTACCAATCGTTATTCCGTCCGCTTTTTTATCTTCAATTTATAATTAACCCTTCTCACCACCTGACCAAAAAGATTTCCTATGAGATCAATCCTACTCCTTTGCTTCCTACTTTTTTTCTCATTTGCTCCACTTCAAGCGCAAGACACCACTATCTACGAATCGAATAAGATCAACAATTTCAAATTCGTCCCGCTTCCAGCGATCGGATCAAATCCTGCCAATGGTTGGCTGTTTGGTTTGGCACCCTCGGCAACCTGGTATATGGGAAATCCGGCAACCACCAAGCTTTCTAACTTCGTCGGGAACTTCCTCTATACGACCAAAAAGCAATGGATCTTCAGTTCCAGAAGCAATATTTTCCTCGACGAGAATAAGTGGATTCTTGTGGGAGACTGGAGATATTTCATCACCTCTCAGCCGACGTATGGGCTGGGAAGCAGTACTCCGAATGAGTGGGAAGAAAACCCCAATCAACCCGGAGTTCATTGGGGAGAGCAACAAATGGACTTCAGCCTGATCCGTTTTTATGAATCGGTACTCAGAAGAGTCGGTGACTCCAAGTTTTACCTGGGAATGGGCTATCATCTGGATATTCATTCGAAAGTCGAAAGCTTTATAGAAGATGAAATAGATCCTGCTTTGGCTTTCTCACATGATGTCTATAACCTTGAAAAAGGCTTTGATCTGGAGAAATATACCCTTTCGGGATTTACCCTGAATGCCATCATGGAAAACCGTGACATCGCCGTTTCTCCTTATGAGAAAAACTTTGCGCTCGTATCCTACAAGATCAACCCAACTTTCCTCGGATCGGATCAAAATTCCTCCACCCTGCTTTTAGATTACCGTCACTACTTCAACCTGAGCGAAACCCGCAAAAGACATCTGATTGCGCTTTGGGGCTTTGGCAATTTTGTGGTTTCCGGAAATGTCCCTTACATGAATCTACCATCCATCGGCTGGGATATGTTTGGCCGCACGGGAAGAGGATATGCTCAGGGGAGATTCCGTGGAGAAAGCATGGTTTATTCGGAGGCTGAGTACCGATTCCCACTTCAGAGAAATAAGGAAACATTCGGAGGAACTGTGTTTGTGAATGCGGCAAGTTTCAACAGTAAGACAACCGGCGAAAAAATCATGGAGCAAGTGAATCCCGGATATGGAGTTGGTTTCAGAGTGATGATCAACAAAGAAAACAGGACGACTATTGCTGCGGATTACGCCTTTGGACAAAAAGGAAACTCTGGCTTTTATCTTAATGTGAACGAGTCATTTTAATTCTTGCTTAAATTCAATAATTGAACACACTCACCTGATTTTTATCATATTTTCAGTCAGAGATTACCTTTACTTTGGACGCTATATTGTTACACACTCAACCCAAGGTTTATGAAAAAGGCATTACTTATCGCAGCCGGACTTTTACTACTGGCATTCCAGCCAATTTTGGCTCAAACTATCGATGAAGAGATTTCATTGGTTCAAGAAGCTTTTGGCAAAGACAAAAAAGCAATTATCGAAGCTTCAATGGATCTTCCTGAAGCAATGGCACCGTCATTCTGGGCCGTTTATGATGAATACGAAACTGCAAGACTTGCAAATGGAAGAGAGCGGATCAAAATCATCAATGATTACCTCGAGACCTATTCAAATCTGGGTGAGGCTGAAGCTGACGCATTAGCATTGAGATCGTTGAAAAATGACATCGAGTTGGCCCAGCTGCACGATACTTATTACAAGAAATTCAAGAAAGCGACTTCTGCACTTCAAGCTGCCAAGTTCATTCAGATCGATACGTATATCCACAATACGATCCGAAATGCCATGCAGCAAGAGCTACCATTTATCGGAGAAAATTAATTGAAATCTTCTGACCTGATTATCAGGATTTTGATCAAGTGGCCTTTGAAGCCTTGCTTCTTAGGCCATTGTTTTATCCGAGCCATCGATAAAACCCTGGCTGAATTTCGATCACACAAGACCAATTATAAACACGTAATCACATAAAATTCACTAAACAAATACAATGAAAAAACTTAATCTGATTGTTGGAATCCTAGTTTTGGCTTTGGTTGGCGCATGCGCTCCGAGCACAAAAATCCTGGGATCATGGGCCAGTCCTGAAAAGAAAGCCGGCGGGTATAACAACATTTTTGTAACGGCTATCACCGAAAACCTCATGGCAAGACAAGAGATGGAAAACAATCTTGATGAACTGCTGAAAGAAGAAGGAATAGAAGCAAAAAGTAGCTTTGAGATCATTCCTCCGGGATTTATTCCCAGTGCTACAAATAAGGACAAGGTCATTAATGAAATTAAAGCTGGTGGTCATGATGCTATTCTGACAATGGCGCTTTTGGATCAAACAACTGAAACCCGATATGTACCCGGAACGACGATGTATTCTCCAATGGGATATGGAGGCGGATATGGAAGTTTTTATGGATACTATTCCTACTACAGTCCAACCATGTACACCCCGGGCTACTACGACACTGATAAAACATACTACATAGAAATTAACCTTTATGATGCAGAAACCGAAAAACTGGTTTGGTCATCTCAATCTGAAACTACAAACCCATCTTCTGTAGAGTCTGTTGCACCTTATTTCGCCAAAACAGTTGTAGATCAATTGATCAAAGACGGTTTGATCGTTAAAAAATAAACTTCTGACATTTGGACAAAAAAAGCCCCGACTTCGATCGGGGCTTTTTTGATTTATGCTGCGTTTCTGGCTGCGTTGATGATTCCAAACATACTTCGCAAAATCAGTTTCTGCAGGTTTTCAGGAGATTTACCTGTTTCCAGCATGGTCTGAATTGCATATTGCTGAATCGTGATCAGCGGAAGGACGATTCTCTCTCGAATTGCAATCGAAGTTCTGATCACAGGATTATCACCCATCAACTCAGTCATGGCAGATACTTCTTTGAGTTTTTCAATGGACTGAAGGTATTCCTGGTACATAATCTCCCAAAACTCTCCGTAAGTCTTATCCTCTTTCAGATAGGCAGTAGCCGGATAAAAGCTCTTCTTGAGCGATTGCATGGAATTGCCAAGTAGAGTTCTGAAGAAGAGGTTCTTTTCGTACAAAGTTTTCAATTCTCCCAATTTCCCATCCTTCTCCAACTCAGTAATCGCCGCTCCCACCCCATAGAAACCTGGAATGTTTTGCTTCATCTGAGCCCATGAACCTACAAATGGAATTGCTCTCAGGTCTTCGAATTTCAGCCCTTCATCCTTTCCTCTTTTCAAAGGTCGGGAACCGATATTGGTCATTCCAAAATATTTCAAAGGAGTCACGTGTTCCAGATACGGAACAAATTTTGGATGATTCTTGAAGGTTTTGTAAGCTTCGTAAGATTGATCCGCCAATTCCTGAATCAGGTCCCGCTGAACATCTGTCAGGTTCTTTTCCGCATCAGGATACAGATGATTTTCCATACCGGCGCTGAGCAATTGCTCGAAATTGTAGGTACAGGAAGCCTGTTTGCCATAATTTGCAGAGATCGTTTGGCCCTGAATCGTCACCTGGATTTCGGAATTTTCTACTCGTTCGCCAAGGGAAGCATAGAAATTATGCATGTTTCCGCCACCCCTTGCAGGTGGTCCTCCCCGACCGTCGAAGAACACAACTTCAATTCCATTTTCTCTGGAAACCTTCGTAAGTTCTTCTTTCGCTCGCAAGATGGACCAATTGGCTTTCAAATAGCCTCCATCTTTGGTGCCATCAGAGAAGCCAAGCATGATTGTTTGCTTCCCTTTTCGATTTAATAAATGAGCTTTATAATCCGGTAAATTATACAGTCCGGCCATGATTCCCGGTGCTTTTGCAAGGTCATCAATCGTCTCAAAAAGTGGGACAATATCCAACGGCATGCTTTTTTTACCTTCTCCCAATGTGAGTTTCGCCATTTGATAAACTTCCAATAAATGCTTTGCAGACTGGCAGTTTGATATGATGTAGCGGTTGAGGGCATCTTCCCCATTGCTAAGTTGAACCTTTTCTATAACTGAAAAAGTCTGGAGCATCTCCTGATTGAACGCGTCTTTGAAACTGCCCAAATCAGGCAAACTCGATGTAGAAAGAATTTGGTTGATCTGTTCGTCTTCGGTCTCTCCGAGAATGACACCATTTATTTTGAAAACCTCCTCCCAAAGATCATCATGCTTGCGACTGTCCTGTCGGACATCCATGTAGGCAAAATGAAATCCGAAAATCTTCACTTTCAGAATGAACTGATCCAATAAATCCAAAAACAAGCCCTCGTGGTGATTAATCAAAGCTTCCCTGGCTAAAAGCAAATCCCCAATGAGCTCCTCTGAGGATGCATATACCGCTTTATTTTCAAACAGAGTCGAATAAATCCCTCTTTCGACTTTAAGTATCAACTGCTCCACATACTTGAAAGTCAACCTTCTTCGGATCTTTCGCATGTCGCGATAATAGCATCTCAACACCCATTTTTTCATTCGCTCCGAAACCAATAAAGTCGTCTCATGGGTCACAAATGGATTTCCGTCGCGATCTCCTCCGGGCCAGAATCCGATTTTCAACAATCCGGGATTTTCCCATTCGTGAAGTGGAAGATTCAATGTATTCAACATTCTGATCATAATGTCCGAGATGCTTTGGTAGAATACATTCTCCAGGAACCAAACCAAGCTTACAGCCTCATCATAAGGCGTTGGCTTTTCCCGATTGATAAATCCGGTCTTGCCAAGCTGCTGAAGTAGAGAATTGATGTTTCCCAAATCATTATTCCGGATGGCATTTTCCAGATCGGTGATGATCCCAAGCACAGTTCCTGGGTAGAATTGAGTTGGATGCGCAGTCAGTGTCAATCGAATTGAAAAGGTTTTCAACTTCTTGATCAATTCCTCCCGCTTGTGGTCGTTATCAACTCTGTTGATCAAAGCTTTAACAGAACCTTTGCCTGTCAAATCGTTTATTTTTTCATAAGCTGCATCTTCGATAGAGTCGAACAAAACGACTTGACGCTCTATGTATTGAATCATTTGAAAGAGCAAATCGGATTGTTGCTTTTCGGTAGCTGTCGGAAACATTTCTTCGAAAAACCCCGCAATAATTTCCTTTGGGGTTAAACCGGACTGGAAACCCTCTTGGCAAGCCGTTCCGAGGATTGGAAGTAAGGTTCCCGTCCGATAAATATCATCGAAGGGTAAGTCTAAAAATAAACTGTTGTAAATGGTAAATCGCTTGGCGACTTCGGTGTCATAGGTTTTGAACATCCCAGGGTCTGGTTTAATGGCTAAGCAAATTAGTGAAAATTCTAAAAAAGGAAACAAACTTTACTTTTTCAGTAACAAAATATCCATTTCATTTATTTTTTATTAGTTTTTAGAACCTTTTTCGAAATAAAAGCAAAATTTCACAACCGGATTTTTTGATATATTTCGACTATGAAACAATCCATTTTCCTGATCGCACTCTTGATTTTGACTTGGGCCTGCAGTCCATCCAAAACTCCTGAATCAACCGAAATGACCGAACCTGCAATCACTTATACCTTTTTGGTTGGTACTTATACAGACTCAGCCAGTCAGGGAATAAATGAATTGACTTTTTCTCCTTCAGAAAATAAACTTAAAGTGAAACTAGTGGCTCCGGGAGTTCATAATCCATCTTTTGTCGTGGCCAATTCCAAAGGGAATTTAGTCTTTTCTTTGGAAGAAGACATGAGTAAGACAGGCGGAAATGTGATGGTTTTCAATCGCTCTGAGCCTGGTCAAAGGTTGGAACCAATTGATACGATCCCATCTTATGGCGATCATCCCTGCTATTTGGCTCTTTCACCAAAAGAAGATTTTCTTACTGTCGGAAACTATTCTGGTGGCAGTTTGAGCATTTTCCGAATAAACTCTGAAAGCAAACTAGACTATCTCCAGACCATTCAGCACCAAGGAAAAAGCATTAACGAAGCCAGACAAGAGAAACCTCATGTGCACAGCACCGTATTCAGCCCCAATGGAAAATACTTATTGGCAGCCGACTTGGGAACTGATAAAATCTATGTTTACAGCTTTGACCCAACCCAAGACAAACCACTCTCTTTGACTACTGAATATCCTGTAACTCCTGGTGACGGTCCCCGACATTTGGTTTTTTCTCCTGAAGGAAATGAGATCTTGGTCGTCCAGGAGATGACTGCAACTTTAGAGATATTGAGTTTTGAAAATGGAGTTATAGCACCTAAACAGCGACTTTCTCTTCTTTCAGAAGGATTCACAGGAGCAGTCGGTGCTGCGGAAGTTCGATTTTCTCCTGACGGAAAATACAGCTACGTCTCCAATCGCGGTGAGGCCAATACCATCAGCGTATTCGGAAAGAAAAGCACCGGAGAATACGAAAGAATCCAGCAAATATCATCCGGAGGACTCATGCCGCGGAACTTCAACATGACTGCAGATGGAAAATTTCTGCTTGCTGCCCATCAGGCTAGCAATGATATTGTGGTTTTTGAGCGGGATGTAGAAACGGGCAAGTTGACTCAGACCGACTGGAAAGTTTCAGTCAATAAGCCTGTTTACCTTTTCCGATTGCCAAATTAAGAAGGCTCTTCCCATGATTTATCAGAAGAATATCTGATGAATCCAGACTTGATTTCAAGAGGAGATTCCAGGTTGTTATGATACAATTTGCCTGTGCCCAATCCTTGAGGAATTTTGTGACTATAGGTGGAAGTAAGTTGGGCGATGGCATTCAATCCGATATTGCTTTCCAAAGCTGAGGTCATCCACCAGCCGATCCCCCGCTGCTCTGCAAGCTTGATCCATTCTCTGATTTCTGAGATTCCGCCAACCAATGTTGGCTTCAGAATGATGTATTGCGGCTCGATCAGATCGAGTAATTCAGCTTTTGATTTTACACCTATCAGTTCTTCGTCCAATGCAATTGGAAGAGGAGTAGCTTCGCAGAGGGTACGCATCGTTTCCACATTTCCGGCAGCAATAGGTTGCTCGATGCTGTGAATTCCCAATTCTGCAAGTTTGGACAATTTTTCTAAAGCTTCATCCTTCGGAAAAGCCCCATTTGCATCCACTCGCAGGGTGATTTGTTCAGGTGAAAATCTATTTCGAATGTATCTGAGCAATTCTAATTCCTGATCAAAATCAATCGCTCCGATCTTCATTTTAATACAGTCGTATCCTTCTTCGATCTTTTGATTGATTTGCTCCAGCATAAACTCCCGGTCACCCATCCAAATCAATCCATTGATGGGAATCGGTTCGTTTAGATCGTAAAATGGGTTGTCGAAGATCTTTTTCTTTCCTCCGTTTTTCAGATCCAAAAGCGCTGTTTCCAGTCCGAATCGGATGCTTGGCAATTCAAATGGGATGACCTCTTTGAGCTTTGAAAGGATGAAATTCTCTTCCATCTCCCAAGAAAAAGTTTCCATTTGCTTCAGCACTTCCCCCAGAACTTCTTCAAAATCAGGACGATCGTCCGGACTTAGTTTCACTAAAGGTGCAGCCTCGCCACAGCCGCAAATCTCAGATGATTCTTCTTGAAAAGCCTTGATCCAAAAGACATCTTTGGTGCGCAACACACCTCGGGAAGTTCCTGCATCGAAGCGAAATTGGAGCGTTCTTTTAACGTATTCAAATCGGAGGAAAGTGGAATCAGGCATGGATTGTATTGGATTTTAGCCGGTATTTGAAGCGACTTGGATTATATTTGCGCCTGGAATCGACTCATTTATGCAAATCCCAAAGATTGATCTTAAGGCTTACGAATATACGCTACCCGAAGAAAGAATTGCCAAATTCCCGCTCGAAAAGCGAGCTGATTCCAAGCTTTTGCTTTGCGAAAAAGGAGAAATTTCCCATTTACATTTTTATGATCTCCCGGATTTACTTCCTGCAGATTCCTTGCTCGTTTATAACGACACAAAAGTCATCCCTGCCAGATTGATTTTCCAACGGGAAACTGGTGCCAGAATCGAAATCTTCTTACTTCAGCCAATCTCACCGACTACAGTGATCCCTGAAATCATGCTTGCCAAGCATCCGGTAACCTGGGAAACCATGGTTGGAAATGTCAAGAAATGGAAGGATGGGGAGATTCTGAAAGGAAAAGTTCAGGTTGGGAACAAAGAGATTGTGCTTTCGGCTGATCTTAAAAACCGGGACGAAAAGCTGGTGGAGTTTTCCTGGAATGATCCGGAAATAGCTTTTGTCGATGTAGTGGAAGCCTCCGGAGAGGTCCCGCTTCCTCCCTATCTCAATCGCAAACCTGTCGAGGAAGACAAAAATCGCTATCAAACTGTCTATTCAGAAAAGGAAGGAGCAGTTGCAGCACCTACTGCAGGACTTCATTTCACCAACGAAGTCTTCGAAAAACTTGAAGCAAAAGGAATTCAAAAAGCGAAGGTTACACTTCATGTGAGCGCAGGAACTTTCCAGCCTATCAAAGCTTCTGAAGTGACCGAGCACCCCATGCATAGTGAGCAAATTGTGGTTTCAAAACAAACAATTGAGAAAATCCTGAATCACAAAGGAAAGCTCGTTGCAGTCGGAACTACGTCGGTCAGGACTTTGGAAAGCTTGTATTGGTACGGAGTGAAAATACTGGAAGGTAAGGGGGAGGATTTTTTGGTCGAAAAGCTATTCCCATACGAAGATCGAACAACCTTACCAACTGTTCAAAATGCTTTTGCAGCAGTTTTGAAGGTAATTAAAATTAAAGGAACAGAAACCCTGATAGGTGCAACGGAGATTTTTATTTTCCCCGGCTATAAATTTAAAGTGGTAAGCGGATTGATCACCAACTTTCACCAGCCAGGTTCTACACTCGTATTATTGATTGCGACTATTTTGGCCGAAAACTGGCAAAAAGTTTATCAGGAGGCCTTGGACAAAGATTATCGATTCTTGAGCTACGGCGACAGCAGTTTGCTTTGGATAGATTAATCCCCGGAAGGACTGAGTTTCTGAATTCTATTTACCAAACTGTGATAGTAAGTTCTTCCAACAGGCACTAAGTCTTTTGCAACTTTCATTTCCTTGGTGTTGATTGAATTGATTTCATCAATTCTGACAATATAGCTTTTATGAATTCGGATGAATTGGTCAGCCGGTAATACATCTTCAAAATCCTTGAGAAGATTTCTTACCGAGAAAACTGAATGTCTTGCTACGATGGTGGTGTAGTTTCCGTCCCCTTTCAACCAAAGAATATCTACATGCTTTAATTTGACTAAAGAGCCTTCATGTCTTACAAAAAGGGCATCTTTGATCAAAAGTTGTTCATTTTCTATATCAGAAACCTCCATTTGGAAATGTCCATTTCCGTTTCCACTTGTTTTGACAACTTCTAACAGCTCTTTCATCTCGATTCTTTTATTACAACTTCAACAGAGTGTCAAAGAGGATTGTTTATCAGATTGTTAAAAGAGTTTGATTTCTATGTCTTATACTCAGGATGAAACCGTTATAAAAACATGATTTCAATAAGGTACTTTTACATGATTTCTTTTTCTGCATGAAAAACAAAATTCTTCAGTGTTCATTTTTTTGGATTGTAATTCTGACTTTCTCGTGTGAAGAAAAGGAGAAGCCTGCTAATGGCTTTGGCAAAATCACAATTACGGGTATTGATTTGGTTGGTTCGGTTTCGATTCCCGGAGGGAAAATTTTAGCAGAGAATACCTGGACGCATAAACTTGATGCATCCATAAACCTGAATTTTACCGAATTGGAGTCCGGAAAAACAACAACCATCCCAATCAATCCGAATGATTTCAGCAAACCTTATGAAGTTGAATTATCAGTTGGCACTTATTCACTCACCAGCATTGATACGAATCCGGGATTTGCAAGCTATCTCCCACTCGTAATTGATGATCAAATCCAGGTTGGAGAACAAAATCAAAACATACGGCTCACTGCCAAAACAGACTTTGGATTGGTGACAGTTACCAAAGAAAACGTTAGCGATTTTCCATCAGTCGTTTCTAATCCATCCCTAAAGTTCTCTGAAGAAAATGGCTTCTACTTTCTTTATTTCAAGGAAAATCAAAACCTGACTTTCAATTTTGAGCTGAACCAAGGCAAGAATTCATTTCGGCAATCCTGGAAATCTGTTGCTTTTGAGCATAGACATTTCAGTCTCGACAATCCTCAAAAACAAGATGACTTGCAAACTTTTAAGCAAACAGGTTTTAAGATAAATCAAACTATCATTCCACTGGCTTCCAATGGATTGCCGTCGGTACTTTCACCCTTGACTCTAGCCGAACTTCCCTCTTCTCAAAATGAAACTTCAGGACTTGCTTGGATTCAAAACCGACTTTTCTCCATTAATGACGAGGAAAATACCAATCAAATCTTTGAGCTGAACCCAGAATCAGGAGTAGTAATCCGCACGATTACAGTCAACAACACAAAAAATAATGACTGGGAAGATCTAGCTCAAAGTGAAACGCATTTGTTTGTCGGGGATTTTGGCAATAATCTTGGAAACAGAACTGAATTGAACGTTTTGAAAATCAAAATCTCAGACTTGCTTAACATGACAGAGGTGAGTTCTGAACGGATTGATTTTACTTTTTCGGATCAAACAGATTTCTCGGAAAATAGCGGGAATCATAATTTCAATTGTGAGGGGTTTATTTTTTGGAATGGAAAACTCCACCTATTCTCCAAAAATCTTGGAGATATAAAAACCAAGCATTATGTCCTAAGTCAGGAGCCTGGAACTCGGCAGGCAATTTTAGATTCCTCTTTTGATACAGAAGGTTTGGTCACCGCCGCTGCAATTGAAAAAAACTCCAATTCACTCGTCTTGTTGGGATATGAAAATAAAGGAATCAGTTCCCAGGTATTTCTATGGCTGTTTTCGGATTATTCTGGAGAGGATTTTTTCAGCGGGACAAAGCATAAAATCCTATTGGGGAGTCCTGCACAGCTTTCCCAAACGGAAGGAATCACATTTACCGAAGGTTTTACAGTCTTAATTTCCGGCGAAAAAATAAGTTTGGGAGGATCGAACATACCCGCCAAACTCCATAAAATTGACTTGACAGGTCTTTTTTAATTTATAGCACTCATTTTTTTGGCATTTGATCGGATTACGTCATCAAGCTCTTTTGCAAGTGGCTTGAGATATGAAAAGTATTTTTGATTCTCCGAGTCAAGTTGTTTCTTGTCAATCAAATCCAAAAGTCCGAGCATAGACGAAAGCGGAGAGCGAAGTATATGAGATGGTCTCAATGCCAATTCTTTGAGGTTTTGATTCTCCTTCTGAAGGTTTAACAAGCGTTGATTCAAAACAAATATTTCAAACGCCTGAATCAAAATCGTCTGAACCACTTCATTAGTATCATAAACAGGCTTGATTGCTACCCTCCACATTCCCATTTCCTGATCGGGAAGCTTAGACTGCAATTCAAAGTCTCTTGAATTTCCTGAAAAAGCACTTTTACAATTTGAAATGAGCTTACTGAAATTTTCAGATTGCTGATGGAAATGAAATTTTGACCCTTCATTCAGCTCTCTTCCTTTCCAAAGGATTCCCAATCGTTTTGCATCCTGATTCAATTGGAGAATTTTAAAATCTGAATCAATAACCCAAACAGCACCTGGTAAATATCCAAGTTGGGCAGTTGTGAACGGTTTTATGAGTTCTTTTACATTTTCCTTTTTCTCTCGGGGAAGAATAAACAAATGATAACCATCCTGAACTTTTGTTAGAAGTGATGCGAATTCACTGTTAGAATATGATTGCTTCAAAACAAGACAAACAGGCTTGCTATTTTCATTGACTTGTTTGAAGGCAAGATCCAAGTTTAGGTTTGACTCAAAAATACTTTGCTCTAAAATGGATGAAACTTTCAATTGAGATTCGGAAAGTTCAAGCCAGTTTTCAACTTTTTCATCCCAACTAACCAAACTCTTGCTTGAAGAGAGCTTTATTCTTCCAAACTGCAGAACATCCACCAAGTTGTCCCAAGGCATACCTTGTTCTAAAAATTGAATGCCGACTCCTACTCCGATGATACCCATCAAATCACCTTCGGAATTGGTTATTAGTGAAAACTCCCACCAAACAGGAAGGATAGAATCTGTTTTTTCAATGCTGATGTTAAATAAAGCGTGATGGACTTCCTTTGGAGAGTTGAGGGTTTTTTCCAGAAGTTCAGAAAAGTTGAGAGCGGAATTTTCATCAATCATTTTATGAAAATCCAATTCAGAATCATTGCCAACTAACCTAGAAAAGGTTCGATTTGAATTAACCAGTTTTCCCTCCACATCCATCAGGACAAGGAAGAAATGTTCTGACTCCATCAGGAAATCAGGGATTAAATGATCAATATTTTCAGAATTAATCAAAAGAAAATTCTTATTGGGTGATTATTCCAAAGGGCTTTACGACGAAAGATTATTAAAAATATTAATTAAAAAAACAGCCCTTGTTTAAAATTATATTAGCAAAAAAATCGATTTGTCAGGATATTATTCTTCAACATTAAAAAAAAGTAGCACAAAAATCAAAAAATGCTTTTCGTCCCCAAACGAATTTGAAAAAATAAAATATCCTATTCAGGCTATTTATAAAAAAGCCGATTCGAATTGGGAAAAAGCAGAATAGTCTATCTCTTTCACCATCAAAATCAAGGCATTAGCAAACTCTTGCTTGCATGCTTTCACTTGATAAGGGTATTCGGAATTTCCTGTTGGTTCGATTACTAATGATCCGAAAAATCGATGAAGTTCATCACTTGATTCGGACTTAATAAAAAGGCAACCCTTTTTATTCTCGTTACTTTCTATTAAAAAACTAGACTTAGTAGTTTGAATTCGCATTTTCTAAACAATTTGAATTCTAAAAGTAATGCCTGTGAACTATTAAAAAATACCCTATACAGGGTATTTTTTAAAAAATCTGAATCATTTCAAAAATATGTTGTTTGATTTCCAGAGGTTTAGAATAAATCAACCAGTCATTTAATTCGATTATTGGTTTGATTTGCTAAAATCTGATCAATTGACTTATATTTGCATCGCCTTAAAACAGGAAGTTCTCTGACTGGATAAGGAAGGCTGGCAAATGGTCAGTTTTACTGAAGTATACCAAGCCTTAAAATATTCAGAGAGTTGGGTGAGTGGCTGAAACCAACAGTTTGCTAAACTGTCGTACGGGTTAAACTGTACCGGGGGTTCGAATCCCCCACTCTCTGCAAAGTATTGACAATCAATATTTTGAAGAGATATTTTCAAAAGAGAAATAGTTCGGGGTGTAGCGTAGCCCGGTATCGCGCCACATTTGGGATGTGGAGGTCGTAGGTTCGAATCCTGCCACCCCGACTTAGTTTTAGAAAGCCTCTGGACCAATTCCAGAGGCTTTTTTACTTTTATCAAAACCGGAACCTACTTAAGTGAAACATCGCGTCCCGATGAAAATCGGGAAAGTCGTAGGTTCGAATCCTGCCGCCACCCCGACTTAGTAATAAAAAGCCTTTGGACTAATACCATAGGCTTTTTTTGCTTTAACTAAAATCCAAACATCAATAAGAGAAGTATCGCGTCCCGATGAAAATCGGGAAAGTCGTAGGTTCGAATCCTGCCACCCCGACTTAGTTTAAGAAAGCCTTTGGATCAATTCCAGAGGCTTTTTTACTTTCCCTATTTCCAATCCTAATTGAATTTAGATTTTTTGATTTTTGACTGAAACCCCTGGTCTTTTTAAACTGTTCGCCATCACAATTCCAAAAACAGCAAATCAATTATTCTGAATTTCAGGTTCTTTTTGACCATCGGGTGAAGGTTTTGACATTTTTTTCTTTTCTTTTCGCTTTGGTAAGAACCAAAATATCAAGAATAGTCAAAAAATAACACCCTAAACTGCTCGTAATGAAAGAAATAATTGATGCTGTAAATGCTATAATTTGGAGTAATGCCTTGATTTTTTTATGCCTGGCTGCCGGCATTTACTTTTCCTTCGCTACAAAATTCCTTCAAGTGACTTACATAAGAGAGATGCTTAGGCTTCTCTTTAAAGGTGAATCCTCCGAAAGAGGAGTTTCTTCTTTTCAGGCTTTTGCAATCGCCATTTCTGGACGTGTTGGTACGGGAAATATTGCGGGTGTAGCAACTGCAATTGCAATGGGTGGTCCCGGAGCTATATTTTGGATGTGGGCTATAGCATTCTTAGGAGCATCTTCTGCTTTCGTAGAATCAACTCTTGGACAGATCTATAAAGAAGTGAACAATGGGCAATATCGTGGCGGGCCCGCCTATTATATTGAAAAGGGGTTGGGGATTAAATGGTATGCGATGCTTTTTGCTATAGCCACAATATTGAGTACAGTCTTGTTCCTTCCCGGAGTTCAAAGCAATAGTATCGCACTCAGCATGAATAATGCCTTCGATATTCCGGTTCATTATTCAGGCATTTTCATTACAGTTTGTCTGGGTTTGATCATCATTGGAGGCGTAAAACGAATCAGTAAAGTAGCCGAAATAGTGGTGCCGTTTATGGCAGGTGCCTATATCCTGATGGCATTGATAATTATTTTTATCAACATCAAAGAAGTTCCAGCTGTCTTCTCCCTGATTTTCAGATCAGCCTTCAATATGGAAGCAGCATTTAGTGGTGTATTTGGAATGGCAATCGCCTGGGGCGTCAAAAGAGGGATCTATTCGAATGAAGCTGGACAAGGAACTGCACCTCATGCTGCTGCAGCGGCAGAGGTTAGCCATCCGGTTAAGCAAGGCTTGGTTCAGGCATTTTCGGTTTACGTAGACACGCTGTTCGTTTGTACAGCTACTGCATTGATGATTTTATTTACAGGCAATTTTAATGTGATCAATCCGGAAGGTGGTTTCCTGGTGGAAAACCTGCCCGGAGTACCTTATGGCCCAGAATACACCCAATATGCAATCGGAGAACATTTCCCAAGAATAGGAAAAGGATTCGTAGCTTTTTCCCTGTTGTTCTTTGCCTTCACCACTATCATGGCTTATTATTTCATCGCTGAAGCTAATCTCAGCTACCTTACCCGAAATGCATCATCCAAATGGGCGGTAAGATTGCTTCAAGTTTTTATCCTGGCAGCAACATTTTATGGATCCATAAAAACGGCAGAAGTTGCCTGGACCTTAGGTGATATTGGCGTCGGGACAATGGCTTGGCTAAACATTATCGCAATTTTCCTTCTGCGTAAACCTGCATTCTTGGCATGGGAGGATTACAAAAAACAAAAAAAGGAAGGAAAAGATCCGGTCTTTATTGCAAAGGATGCCGGAATCGAAAACACAGATTTGTGGAAGTAATTGGTAATCAAGAGACTCTCCACAACACGGAATAGAGATGGAATTAGGGTTCAATTTTAATTTAATTGAGCCTAGTATCAGAAGTAGAGTTTTATTTTATTTGCACACCGATCGAAAGATTGAATGTCGCGGATGTGGCGAAATTGGTAGACGCACTGCTTTCAGGTGGCAGCGCCTTTGGTGTGAAGGTTCGAATCCTTTCATCCGCACAAAAAAGCCTCTCAGTGTCTACTGGAGGCTTTTTTCATTTTTATACCTTTTTAAACTGGACTCATTTAACACCAGGCTTTTTGGAGATTTTCTTGATCAAAACCTTCCAATAATTATCCTCTGATTCCCTAACCGGCACGTCGTCACTAAGAAGGTAGCCAAAGGCACTGCTTTCTGGAATTCGCTCCAGCGTAATCTTCAAAACTCCAACCAAAGGAATAAATAATACCATTCCGGAAATTCCCCAAAGCCACCCTCCTACCAAAATTGCCAAAACCACAACAAGCGCATTTACTTTCACTTGTGATCCAACCACGATGGGCGTGATGATATTGTTCTCAAACAATTGAATTCCCCATAATACTGCGAAAGTAATGAGAGGATAAATCATTGTATCCGTGGTCAAAAACACATACAGAATCGCAAAAAAGGAACTCATGAACACCCCAACATAAGGGATCAGATTCATGATGGCGATGAATGCAGCGAAAAGAATGAAATATTTCACCCCGATGAAATAGAAAAAAATCCCAGCCATCAATGCTACAATCCCCGTTACCCGCAGCATTCCTGATAAATAGGATTGGATCACATGGCCTGAATCTATCGCCCAATTGATAACTTGATCATTATTTCGGGAAGAATATCTGTTCAAAAACTGAACAAAGAAGTCCTTGTAATACATCAACAGAAACGTGTACAAAGGAATAATTCCAATCAGAATAATGGATTTGCCGGTTTCAAATAAAGTCGCATTTAGATTCTGAGGATTCAAAAATGACCATAATTCTGGTTTATTATTTTCACCAAGGAATTGATCTCCTACCAGAAGTGTGATTTCATCCAGGTATTTACTCAGTTTATTCTCCAGGTTCTCGCTTATCTCGGGGATATCTGTGATCAATCCCACTACTTGGTTTAGCAAGAGATAGATAATTCCAAAAGCAATCAGGAAAACAAAAAGAATACTGAAGCCAATGGACAAACCTCTTGGCATCCTTCTCCTTTCCAACCAAGACGAAATGGGATATAGTGCAAAAGCAAAAAAGACCCCCCAAACTAACGGTACGAATAAGAAAGAGCCTTCTTTAAGAATGATAGCTCCAAAGAAAATGATAATGAGGATGTAAGCAGTTTTCTGAAGCGTCATCATACTAATAAAAATTTATCTCCTTCCTGAATATACTAATTACCGATTATCAACTAATCATAAACTTAGCAAAGCAATCCCAATCATGTTCGGGATTATCACTATTTTTCATCGAGAAATAACCTAACTCAATCCTCAACATGAAAAACCTATTATTCCTGATCTTCTTTCTGCCCGGTTTAGTTTTGGCACAAGCGAAAGTTGACACCATCGAAGTCTACAGTGCCGCAATGAAAAAGAATCTGAAAGCAGCGGTGACGACTCCTGATTCATATGGAAAAAGCGATAAAAAATACCCGACACTTTACTTGCTTCATGGCGGCAGCGGGGCATTCAGAGATTGGCACAAAAGTGTAACTGAGCAGGGTCTTGTCAATCGATTAGCAAATGAATATGACCTGATCATCGTAACACCTGGAGTCGGACCAGCTAGCTATTATTACGATAGCCCAAAATTGGACTCAGTGCGGTATGAAACTTACATGATTGAGGAATTGATCCTCCATATCGATAAAACCTACCGAACTCTTGCTCAAAAAGAGTCAAGAGCGATCACAGGACTTTCCATGGGAGGACATGGAGCAATCACTCTCAGCGCAAAACATCCTGAATTATTCATCGCTGCCGGAAGTATGAGTGGAGTGATGAACATTGATACTAGAATGTGGAAAGTTCCGGCTGAGTTTAGAAACCTGAGACTGGAAGGGCAAAAGGTCATGTTGGGAGACATCCAATATGATGCGCCATTCAGTGAGTTTACGGCAGTCGGCTTGACCGATAAAATTAAAGCTAATGGCCTTGCTCTTATTTTGGATTGCGGAGTAGATGATTTTCTGATCGATACCAACAGACAAATGCATCAGCTTTTGCTGGAAAATGGAACTCCACATGAATACATTGAGCGTCCGGGAGCGCATACCTGGCCTTATTGGACAGAAGCTTTGCCTGTCCATCTATTATTTTTCGATAAGTACCTAAAAAGGAATTAGATTCATTTTAAAGAGCTTGTAAAAGGTGATTTAACTTCAGAATTTGAGGTAAATTTTGCTTTTTGCAGGCTCAACAAGTTCATATGATGCCAAATTTTGATTCAATCAGGCCTTTTTACGATGCAGAAGCCAACGCCGCAATCCTCAAGATTGTAGACGATCCAATGCTGGCGGCTATGATGGGATTCACTTTTCCTTCGGACAATACCGGACATTGGAAAGATCTGATGCTTCACACGCATTCCTTGAGGGATTTCCAGGTTAATTTCATCTATCATGCGGTCCGTAAAGTTTTAGAAAAAAGCTCTGACGGACTTACTACAGGAGGTTTTGAGGTTCTCGAACCGAATACTGCATACCTTTTCATTTCTAATCACAGAGACATCATCCTGGACACTTCGCTCTTGAATGCTTGTCTTTTTGAAAATGGATTGATCCTGACGACTTCTGCTATTGGAGATAATTTGATCCAAAAGCCATTTTTGCACGCGCTTTCCAAATTGAATCGAAATTTTGCGATCAAACGCGGACTTCAGGGTCGGGCACTTTTCGAAAGTTCCCAGCTAGCCTCTGCATATATCCGGAAATCTCTTTTGCAGGAAAACAGATCTGTTTGGACAGCCCAGCGAGAAGGCAGAACCAAAGACGGAAATGATGCTACTCATAAAGGTGTCCTCAAAATGTTGACGCTTTCGGAAGATGGTACAGATCCATTCAGATATTTTGAAAAAATCAAAATCGTTCCCATTTCCATTTCCTACGAATACGATCCGACGGATGTCCTGAAGATGCCTGAGCTTTTAGCCAAATCCAGAGACGAAAAATATGTAAAAGGTGAAAATGAGGATTTCCTCAATTTGCTCCGCGGAATCATGGGCACCAAGAAAAGAATTCATATTCAGGTCAATGGAATTCTTACCGAGGAAGTGAAAAAAATTGCGGATTCAGGACTGACAATGGGAGAAAAGCTGAGCAAACTTGCCTCAGTGATTGACCATAAAATCTGGTCGGGATACAAACTTTGGCCAAGTAATTACATAGCCCATGACTTGCTGTACAAAGATCAGGAATATGTAAATAACTACACAACAGAAGAAAAAAAGGCATTTGAAAATAGACTCCATGAAAGAGTAGATCCTAAAAATGAACTGATGGTTAAGAATTTTCTTGCCATGTACGCCAATCCTGTGGATAATCAGAAAAAAGCATTTACTGAACCAACACTTTGAGAAAAATTACACTCATTTACCTCTTATTTTTGAGCATCTCCTCCCCAATTTTTGCTCAGGAAAAAATCCCGGTTGGTCAAATCAAAACACCATATGGGGAGATCCTGATAAGTCTCGATCCAAGGACTCCAAACCATCGGGAGAGCTTTATCCAACTTGCAGAAGCTGGCTATTGGGATTCATTAACTTTCAATCGGGTCATTCCAAATTTTGTCGCGCAGGGAGGTTGTCCTGATACAGAAGAAGGCTTCAACGATCCTGAATATTTACTTGCACCGGAGTTTCATCCTGACCTAACCCATATCTATGGAGCCGTAGGAGCCGGAAGAGATGGAAATGCAGAAAAACTATCAGCAAGATGTCAATTTTACATTGTCCAAAATCCTGAAGGTCTACATCGATTGGATGGAGATTACACAGTATTTGGACAAGTAGTGAAAGGGATGGAAGTCATCGAACAGATCGTACGGGTAAAGAGAGATGAGAAAGATGAGCCAGTGAAACCTGTTACTCTTGGGATAGAAATTCTATATTTAACTCAACCCGAATATCAAAAATTGATCAACTAACCGCTCACTCATTCTTATGAATTCTCCGATTCGTATACTTATCGTTGGCTGTGGAAATATGGGAGCTGCCCACGCAACTGCTTATCACCAAATGCCTGAGTTTGAAATTTGCGGTTTGGTAGCAAGAGGAGAAAGTAAGGTGAGGTTAAACAAAAACCTTGGGGCAGATTATCTTCTCTTCGATGATTTTGAGACAGCACTAGAGTATACATATCCGGATGCAGTTTGCATTTCAACCTATCCGGACACCCATGAAGAATTTGCTCTGAAAGCCCTCGAAGCCGGATGTCATATTTTCATAGAAAAACCATTGGCTGATTCTGTTATTGGGTGCGAAAAGATCATTGCAAAAGCTCGAGAAAAAGAAAAAAAAGTAGTCGTAGGTTACATTCTGCGCCACCATCCATCCTGGATCAGATTCATCGAAGAGGCCCAAAAAATGGGAAAACCTTTAGTCATGCGCATGAATCTCAATCAACAAAGCCAGGGATTCATGTGGGATGTTCATAGGAATCTGATGAAAAGCCTGAGTCCGATTGTGGATTGCGGCGTTCATTACATCGATGTGATGTGTCAGATGACCCGATCCAAGCCGGTTTGGGTTTCTGCTATCGGTGCCAGATTAACCGAGGATATTGCAAAAGATAATTACAATTATGGACAGCTTCAGATTAGGTTTGAAGATGGATCGGTAGGATGGTATGAAGCCGGATGGGGACCAATGATCAGTGAAACGGCATTTTTTGTAAAAGATGTTTTTGGCCCCAAAGGCTCAGTTTCAATCGTTGCGAAAGATGCCGGCTCTTCCGGGAAATCAGACAACGTAGACAGCCACACCAAAACAGAATCTATACGAGTCCATCATGCAGATATCGACGATAAAAACCATTTCCTGAAAAAGGACGAGTGGATAGATATGACCGATGAGCCCGATCATCAGGAGCTCTGCAATCGGGAGCAGCGGTATTTTCGCCGGGCAATTCAGGAAAACATTGATCTCACCGACCACTTGGAAGATGCACTCAATAGTCTGAAAATTGCTTTTGCTTGCGATGAATCAGTTAAAACCGGCGAGGTAATCAGATTTAAATAAACTAAAAACGAACCAACTCAACTTTTTATCATCACTTCCAAATTCAAAACACCATGAAAAATAAAACGATCTTAATCACAGGTGGAGCCAGCGGAATCGGATTGGCGATGGTGAAAAAATTCGCAGTTGAAGGAAGCAAAGTCTTTTTCATCGATACCAACCATGCTGAAGGCACCAAACTTCAACTCGAAGAGCATGAGAAAGGATATCCTATCAAATTCTTGGAGGGAAGTATTGCTGACTTTTCTGAAGTAGAAAAGCTTATCCACTCTATTCCCGGCAAAATAGATGTCCTCATCAATAATGCCGGCATCTCTCATATCGGAAAAGTAGAAACCACCTCTGAAGAAGACTTTGACCGTCTTTATCAGGTGAATGTGAAAGGGGCATTCAATTGCATCAAAGCTGCTTTACCCAAACTCAAAGAAAACGGCGGAGGATCTATCCTGAATATGGCATCTGTGGCAGCGACGATCGGAATTCCGGATCGATTTGCTTACAGCATGACCAAAGGTGCCATTCTTTCCATGACTCTCAGCATCGCGAGGGATTATGTACAAGAAGGAATTCGCTGCAATTGCATCTCTCCAGGGAGAGTTCACACTCCATTTGTGGATGGATTTTTAGCCAAAAACTATCCGGGTCAGGAAGCTGAAATGTTCGCAAAATTAGCTGCAACCCAACCCTTGGGAAGAATGGCAAGACCTGAAGAAATCGCTGACCTCGCCTATTTTGTAAGCTCTGATGCAGGAAGCTTTTTCACCGGAACAGATATCCCGATTGACGGAGGATTTCTTGGCTTGAAAATGTAAAAAACCTAAAGCTGAATTAAATTGCAAGTTGGTTGAAGTCCATCTCATGACCTATTTCAGCTGCACTAGCAGCTGTATTTCTCCGCAAAAAGCGGATTATTTCGCGAAGCATAACTCTATTTAAATCTCAAAACCTCAATAACCACCCAAAACATGAAACTTATTCGATACGGCGAAGCCGGAAAAGAAACTCCCGGAATTCAGGATGAAAACGGACGCAATCTCGATTGCTCTCTCTTTGGTGAGGACTGGAATGAACATTTTTTCGCATCAAATGGACTTGAGCGACTCAGGACCTGGCTCAAATCCAATCAGCAACTCTTAAAAGAAATATCTGCCGGGTCCAGAATCGGATCCCCTATCGCCCGACCATCCAAAATCATCTGCATAGGCCTCAATTATAGAAAGCATGCCGCCGAAGCAGGAATGGCTGTTCCCGAAGTTCCGATCATTTTCATGAAAGCAACTTCTTCCCTTTGTGGTCCATTTGATCCGATTTTTATCCCAAAGAATTCAGTCAAAACTGACTGGGAAGTGGAATTGGCGGTGGTGATCGGAAGACGTGCAAAATATGTAGGGAAAGACGAAGCGCTCGATTATGTTGCTGGATATTGCGTGCACAACGATGTCAGCGAGCGGGATTTCCAACTGCACCACGGTGGGCAATGGGTTAAAGGAAAAAGTGCTGATCACTTCGCTCCTCTCGGACCTGTCCTGGTCACAACAGATGAAATCACCGATCCTCATAATCTCAGACTTTGGCTGAAACTGAACGGCAAAATGCTTCAGGACAGTAATACCTCTGATTTGGTGTTTGACATACCAACCCTTATTTCACACTTAAGTCAATACATGACATTGCTTCCGGGCGATGTAATTTCCACAGGAACACCAGCCGGAGTGGGAATGGGATTGAAACCGGAAGCCAAATACCTGCAGCCGGGAGATATCGTGGAGCTTGGTATCGACGGGCTTGGAGAATCAAGGCAAGTGGTGATGAATGATCCTGAGGCATGAGACTCGATGCTCACCAGCATTTTTGGAAGTATGATAAAGTAACCCATTCTTGGATCACAGATGAGATGAAAGTCATTCGGCGGGATTATCCGCCGGGTGACCTTTTTCCGCTTTTGGAAGGTGCTAAAATCGATGGTACGATCGCCGTTCAGGCTGATGAAACATTGAGAGAAACTGAATATTTGCTCGATCTGGCTGACCAGAATAAGTGGATCAAAGCTGTTGTCGGCTGGGCAAATCTTGGCGGAGATCAGTTGGAAGATGTCCTCGATCAGCTTTCCTCTCAGAAAAAACTCAAAGGTTTTCGGGAAATTCTTCAATCCAAAGATCCCGAATACATGCTTCGAAAGGAGTTTATTCGTGGCATTCACAAACTTGGAAAACGAGGCTACACGTACGATATTCTGATTTTTCCCGAGCATTTGGATGCATCACTTCAGTTGGTGAGCAAATGTCCTGATCAGCTTTTTGTGATTGACCATCTTGCAAAGCCAAACATCAAAGACGGTGAATGGAAAGATTGGAAAAAGAAAATGGCATTCTTGGCTGAGCGGGAACTCGTCCATTGCAAATTATCGGGGATGGTTACTGAGGCAGATTTGAAAAAATGGAAACCGGAAGATCTTCAGCCTTATTTGGAAATCGCTCTGGAGCTTTTCGGACCAAAAAGATTGATGTTTGGAAGCGATTGGCCTGTTTGCCTGGTGGCGGGGGAATACGAGCAAGTATTCGAAGTTGTGGACCGATTTACAGATTCACTTTCCGCAGGTGAAAAAGCCAGGATCATGGGCGAAACAGCTAAAGAATTTTATGGAATAAAAGAATAAATTAACTGGCTGGAAGACCGATGCCAGAAGACAGAAGAAAAAAAACAGAGAATTAAAGCTAGATGTCCAGTAGGAAATAAATTCAATTTAACCAGCCACCATTATTCCCAAAATGAACCTGAATCTCAAAGACAAAGTCATTCTCATCAGCGGAGGTGCCAAAGGAATTGGAGGCGCTATTTCCCGCGGATTGATCGAAGAAGGCGCTATCCCTGTGATGATTGATCCTTCGGAAAAGGAAGGAAAAGAAATCATTGAACTGGCGAAAGGCAAAGCGCTTCAGATTCCTATCCGGCTTTTTCACTCTGAAGATTCTCAGGAAGTCATTGCAAAAACATTGGAAGCATTTGGACGAATCGACGGGCTTGTCAACAACGCCGGTGTTAACGATTCTGTAGGTTTGGAAAAAGGAAGCCCCGAAGCTTTTGCTCAATCGGTTGCCAAAAACCTTAATCATTATTATCATTTGGCACATTTTGCTTTGCCTCATTTAAAAAAATCCAAAGGCAGCAGCATCGTCAACATCAGCAGCAAAACCGCCATCACAGGTCAAGGAAATACTTCCGGATATACCGCTGCCAAAGGTGCTCAACTTTCGCTCACCCGGGAATGGGCGGTGGAACTTCTCCCCTATCAGATTCGAGTAAATGCGGTGATCCCTGCGGAAGTGATGACGCCGATGTATGAAAGCTGGATTAATTCATTTTCCAATCCGGAAGAAAAACTGACCGAAATCAATCGAAGAATTCCCTTGGGAAATCGCATGACTTCCTCCGGAGAAATCGCGGCGATGGTTATTTTCCTTTTGTCAGACAAAGCCTCCCACATTACAGGTCAGCATCTGTTTGTGGATGGTGGCTATACGCATCTCGATCGAGCGCTATGACCCAAAAACCCGCTCTCATTCCAAAGGAATTAATCGTTCCTTTCATCCTGATCACCTCGCTTTTTGCTCTTTGGGGCTTCGCAAATGACATCACCAATCCCATGGTTGCGGCTTTTAAGCGAGTTCTGGAATTGAATAACACGCAGGCTTCCTGGGTTCAGATGGCTTTCTACGGAGGCTACTTCACGATGGCTTTGCCAGCAGCTTTCTTCATTAAAAAATACTCCTACAAAACCGGTATTCTCCTCGGTTTGGGTCTTTATGGATTTGGCGCTTTGCTTTTTTATCCGGCTGCAGCATGGGAGAGTTATGGTTTTTTTCTTGCCTCACTTTACATCCTGACTTTTGGTTTGGCGTTTTTGGAGACAACTGCGAATCCTTACATTTTGTCAATGGGCCCGGAAGCAACGGCCACTCAGCGGTTGAATTTGGCTCAGGCTTTCAATCCAATGGGAGCTTTGGCAGGCCTTTTTGTCGCCAAGCAATTTATCCTGAATTCCCTCCTTTCTACCAATACAGACGCTTCTGGAAACATCATTTTTGACACACTGGATGAATCTGCAAAAGCCGTCATTCGGACAAATGATCTGATGGTCATTCGGAATCCTTATGTGATTTTAGGTCTCTTTGTATTGGTGATTTTGGCAGTGATCGCGTTGGCAAAAATGCCGGAAAGCAAGGATTTATCCGGTAAAATAGACTTCAGCGCTACGATGAAACGCCTTGTCAAAAACAGGAATTTCGTGGAAGGAACGCTGGCGCAAATGTTCTATGTCGGCGCCCAGATCATGGTTTGGACCTACATCTACCAATATGCCGAGTCGATCGGGATCTCCAACTTTGATGCAGTGAATTATGGGTATGCCTCTTTGGGAGTCTTCCTTGTCGGACGATGGATTTGCACCTTTTTGCTTCGATACTTTCCTCCAACCCAATTGCTTTCACTTTTTGCCATACTTGCAATGGGCTTTACGATGGGGGCAATTTTTCTGGAAGGGATAACAGGTTTGTATAGTTTGATTGGGATATCTTTTGCGATGTCGCTGATGTTTCCGACGATTTACGGAATAGCCTTGGAAGGTTTGGGAGAAGACTCCAAATTTGCCGCAGCTTTTCTCGTGATGGCAATTGTGGGAGGTGCGATTATGCCGACGCTTCAAGGAATGATCCTGGATTTGGGCGGAATCGGGTACACAGATATTAGAATTTTGGGTGTTCCCGAAGTGAATTTCTCGTTCGTTCTTCCATTGGTTTGCTATCTGATGGTGCTTTTGTTCAGTCTTAGAGTAAAGAGAATCCAGATCTAACTTTATTATTCGATGTTCATCATTCAATATTCAATATTTTAATTTCGAACATCGAATGACGAATAATGAATGAAGAAGTAAAATATGATCCATGAAAACCCAAACTTTCTTACTTATCTGCGATCTCAAGGACGACGATGAAGCAATCATCGCCTACGAGGAATGTCATCAAACCATCCATCCTGAAATAATCGAAAGCATCCGAGTAGCGGGAGTTTTACAGATGAGCATCTACCGCTGGAGAAACCGACTGAGCATGATACTGGTTGGTGATGAAAATTTTACATTCGAGAAGAAAGCGGCTTTGGACAACGCAAACCCCAAAGTTCAGGAATGGGAAACTTTTCTTGGACAATACCAAACCAATCTGCCCGGAACTCCGCCCAATTGGCGCTGGCAATTGATGAAGCCTGTTTTTGAATTTAAAGCATAACGATATTCCCATGAAAAAATCAGCATTAACCTTAACCCTTGCCCTAATGGCATTTTTCTCCCAAGCTCAAGATTTCACGATTCCACTTTGGGGGGGAACTCCTCCCCTTCAGAAAGAAATGGACCTGAAAGAGACTTCTGTGAGAGAAGGAATCCTTCGAATTGCGAATGTTCAGAATCCAACTATCGAAGTCTATCTGCCCACCAAGCAAATTGCAACTGGAAAAGCTGTTTTGATTTTCCCTGGGGGAGGTTATGGAATTTTGGCTTACGATTGGGAAGGAACTGATTTTGCAAAATGGCTGAATGCGCAAGGGATTGCAGGAATTGTAGTGAAATACAGACTTCCAAAATCAGAATCGCTAACCGATCCTAAGGAAGTTCCACTTCTAGATGCGCAGCGAGCCATGCGATTGGCAAGACATCATGCCGCAGAGTGGAGCATAGATCCTGCAAAAATCGGAGTGATGGGCTTTTCCGCAGGAGGTCATCTGGCATCTACCGTCAGCACCCAATACAACCATGAAGTAGATCGTACCAAAGATGCGATCGATGCACTTTCGGCAAGACCTGATTTCTCGATATTGGTCTATCCGGTTATTTCGTTTCGGGATGCCTCAGTTCATTCAGGATCCAGAAGTGCTTTAATCGGTGAAAATGCTTCACAGGAATTGAAAGATCGATTTTCCGGTGAATTGAATGTAAACCCAGAGACTCCACCAACTTTTCTCGTACATGCTCAGGATGACAAAGGCGTTCCTATAGAGAATTCACTGCTTTATTATCAGGCCCTACATAAAAACGGGGTGAAAGCTTCCCTACATATCTACCCAACCGGAAGCCATGGTTTTGGATTTGGACTTGGAAAAGGCTCTTTGGATGGATGGAGAGATGTCTTGTTGGGCTGGATGAATGATTTAGAAAAATGACCATAGCCCATGGTTTATAGTCTATGGACATTTTCGAACAGAAAGTTTATTTGAAAAATAATGCCAATAAAAGTAATAGCCTTCGACGCTGACGATACGCTTTGGGTGAATGAACCTTTCTTTCGTGAATCGGAAGAAAAATTCGCTTCACTTCTGGAGGATTTCATGCCTCATCACAGCATCATGAAGGAACTTTTCCGGACAGAAATCGGGAATCTTGGCCTGTACGGTTACGGGATAAAAGGCTTTATGCTTTCCATGATCGAGACAGCGATGCGGATTACAGATCAAAAAATGCCACTTGGGATGATTGACAAAATCCTCGAAATCGGAAAAGATATGCTGGCCAAACCCGTGGACTTGATTCCGGGAGTCGAGGAAGTGCTTAAGGAACTGAACGGGGATTTTAGAATCGTGATGGCTACCAAAGGCGATTTGGTTGATCAGGAACGAAAGCTGAAAAAATCAGGACTGGAGCCTCATTTCCACCATATCGAAATCATGAGTGATAAACAGGTGGCTGATTACTCCAAACTAATCCGGCACTTAGATGTAGCTCCTGAAGAGTTTATCATGCTGGGAAACAGCCTGAAATCGGATATTTTGCCTGTTCTAGAACTCGGCGGACATGGAATCCACATTCCGTTTCATATCACATGGCTTCATGAGCAGATCGAACATGAAATAACTCACGAACGATTTTATCAAGCTGAGCGAATCAGTGAAGTTGTGGATTTGATTAGGAAGATTTGAGAATTAGATATTAAATCCTAGCCTGATAAGTATACAGCTGGTAATATCTGCCTTGCTTGGCGATCAACTCATCGTGCTGGCCTTGCTCCACAATTTTCCCTTGCTCAATTACCAGAATCTGATCTGCCTGACGAATCGTGCTCAATCTATGTGCAATCACAAAGGTAGTGCGGCCTTTCATCAGTTCTTTCAAACTCGCCTGAATCAGCGTTTCAGATTCAGTATCAAGATTTGAAGTAGCTTCATCCAAAATTAGTATTCTTGGATCTGCCAAAATCGCTCTGGCGATTGCAATCCGCTGTCTTTGTCCTCCGGAAAGCTTTACTCCTCTTTCGCCGATCAACGTATCTAGACCATCCTCAAATCGATCAGAGAACTCTTGCACGTGAGCTGCCCGAACGGCTAATTGCAATTGCTCAGAACTGGCATCCGGTCTTGGGAAAAGGATATTTTCCCGGATAGTCCCTTCAAAAAGAAAATCATCTTGCAAAACCACCCCCAATCGGGATCTGCAAGACTCCAGCGTGATCGTCTGCAAATCATGCCCATCCAAAAAGATTGTGCCTGAATCAGGATTTAAAAAAGTAGCTGCCAATCCTGCAATCGTTGTTTTCCCCGAACCTGAAGTTCCTACCAAAGCAGTCACGGAACCTGAAGGAGCTTCAAAAGAGATCCCTTTCACCACTTCTTTACCTGACTCATAGGCAAAAGACACGTTATCAAAAACCATATCGCCCCTGAATTCTTTCAAATCCAGCGTTCTCTTGCGATCATCCGCTTCAAGTGGGGTATTCATGATTTCTTCCGTACGATCAAGTCCCGCAAATGCTTCAGTCAATTGACTTCCAATATTTGACATCTGAACAATCGGGGCAATCATAAATCCGAGGTACAGGGTAAATGCCAGAAAATCCCCAAAAGTCATTTCACCTTGCATGATCATATATCCGCCCATTCCCATGATTCCGGCGGAAGCCAAACCAAGAAGCAACGTACCTGCGGAAGTCACAAAACTGGTTGCCGTTAAGCTGGCTTTCACGTTTTGGAAAAGCAAGTCCACACCTTTTTCGAAAGTCCTGATTTCCTGAGCTTCTGCATTGAAGCCTTTGATCACGCGGATTCCGCCAAGAGTTTCCGTCAGACGACCGGTTACCTGAGCATTGATTTTTCCTCTTTCCCGAAAAATAGGTCTGATTTTACTAAATGCTTTCAAAGAAACCACTCCGAAAATCGCAACCGGAGCAAGCACGTAAAGCGTCATCAAGGGACTGATTGAGATCAATAAAATCAAGGAAATGATTGCCGTCAGGACCCCGCCGATCATTTGAGCAAAGCCGGTTCCGACTAGATTTCGGACTCCTTCCACATCGGTCATAATTCTTGAGACCAGTTCTCCTGTTTTAGTATTATCGAAGAAACGAATCGGAAGCTTGATGATATGGCTTTGGACTTGAGATCTGAGCTTGGCAATCAGGTTTTGGGCCTCAACACTGAGTATCTGTGTCAGGGAATATGATGTGACTGATTGTACTACTATTGCTCCGACAACGATTAAAATCAGCCATTTAAGCAAATCGAGGTCGTTTGATGGAATCACATCATCGATCAGAAATTTACTTGCTCCCGGCAAAATCAATCCGGAAAGTCTGCTGATGATGATGAGGAATAAACCTAAAAATAATTGCTTTCTGCGGGGCCAAATAATGGTCTTGAAGACCTGACCCATCGTTACTTTTCGTTCTGCTTTCTTTGCCATATCAAATAAAATCAATGCAAAAACCCCGGTTTGTATTCCGGGGTTCCATTTTTATTTTTCTTCGTCTTCTTCTTTCATTCTTGGAATGAGCTCCACAGGTTTTGCATTTGTCTTTTTCTTCAATCGCAGGTTGATGACTTCTACTGCCAATGAGAAAAATACCGCGAAGTATATGTACCCTTTTGGCACCTCAAAGTGGAATCCTTCGAGAAGTAGCATGAATCCGATCAGGATCAGAAAAGAAAGCGCCAAGACCTGCAAAGTAGGGTGAGCATTGATAAAGTCGCTGATTTTGCCTGCGAAAGTCATCATGATTCCCATCGAAATAACCACCGCAATAATCATAATACTCACGTGATCGACCAATCCCACCGCAGTAAGGATACTGTCAAATGAGAAAATTATGTCCAGAAAAATGATCTGTAAGATTACGCTGCTAAAACTTTTCGCTGCAGAAGCCTTAATTTCTTCAGGATCACCTTCCATCTTATGATGGATCTCCATTGTCGATTTGTAAAGTAGGAAAAGTCCACCTGCACCCAGGATCAAATCCCTGCCACTGAATCCATGCTCAAATAAGGTGAAAAGTGGCTCCTTGAACTGAATGATGTATGAAATTCCCAATAATAGACCTATTCTGAAGAATAGTGCAAGGCTCAGACCAAGCGTCCTTGCTTTTGCCCGCTTCTCAGCCGGAAGCTTATTGGAGACAATGGAAATGAAGATGATGTTGTCAACACCCAAGACGATTTCAAGAAATGTCAAAGTAAGTAATGCGATCCATGTTTCGGAGTGCATGAAAATTTCCATAGCGAAGGGGGTTTTTGGTATAAAAAAAGCCTGTCAAAAGTATGACAGGCTTATATCATTTTAAAATTTAAGGATCAATTTGTTTTAGGGATGACGTTGGAAATCAACGATACCTTTTCGATCGGCTCAGTTGCATTAGAATAAATTCTAACTACTGAATTTTGCTTGCCCATTTTTCCGGTTGAGTTGAAAGAAACCTGAATCTCAGCAGTTTTACCTGGTGCGATTGGCTCTTTTGGCCAGCTAGGTACAGTACATCCGCAAGTAGCAGCTACGTTTGAAATAACCAATGGTGCAGTTCCTGTGTTGGTCAACTGGAACGTGTGAGACACTTTATCCCCTTGGGTAAGGTCTCCAAAGTCGATTGATTTTTCTTTGAAAGTGATCACAGCTCCTGAAGCCTGATCCTGCGCATTGGCTTGAAACACAAGTGCCAAAGCAAACAAAGTCAAAAGGAATCCTAATTTTTTCATAGCTTTTTATTCTTATTTAATTCAAATATTAGATTTTTTCGATCAACATCAAAGAAACCAATTTCGGTCTGATTTAATTCAATTAGTGAAAATTCAATGCCAGAATGCCGTTTTTCAACCGTTAAAAGTTGTAAACTTCAACCCTGTCAATTTTCTTCTTTCTGTTTCATGAAAAAAGTGGGTGAGAAATTGACCAAATACAGTTCCTCCGTCGCTCTGGTCATAGCCGTATAAAGCCAACGTGTAAAATCTTTATCCACCTGATCCTCTTTCAAATAACCCTGATCTACGAAAACAGCTTTCCACTGTCCACCCTGCGCTTTGTGACAAGTGAGAGCATAAGCAAACTTTACCTGAAGCGCATTTAGAAAAGGATCTTTTCGAATCAATTCCTGTCGCTCCACTTTGCTTCCCACATCTGCATAGTCTTCCGAAACCTGTGCATACAGACTTCTGTATTCGTCCCGGGTAAGAGAAGGGCTGGGAGAATAGAGGGTATCAAGAATCACTTTTGCCTCAAATTGGGGTTCGTCAGGATAGTCCAACAATCGCAACTCCAGAGTTGCAAATCGAAATCCATATAACTCTTCAAATGATCTGATTTTCATCACTTCAGCCATGTCGCCGTTTGCCAGAAAATTCACTTTTTCTGATTCAGCCATGTAGGTGTAATTGTTTTTGACTATCATCAGCAAGTCCCCGGTACTTATTTCGTCTTCATAAAAATGGATTAGCTTCCTGATGTACAGATTGTATTGCACCGCAGCTTTATTTGATCTTGTGACGATAGTTGTATTTTCAGTGCCAAATTTCCCATAGGCATAGCGAAGACCATCCTCGAGCTTTTCGCCGGTCATTTTGAAGATATCCCGAAACATGCTTGTATTGATCCTAACCTGTGGAATTTCGGCTTTCAATTGCTCCCTGAGATTTGTAGCGTTATATAAAATCCCGGACTCAAGTCGCTGTCTCATCACTTCGGTGAGTTCGATCTGATCTGCGTTTAGCCTGAAATGCCGCAACAAATACCCTGATTCCAATGCCGGACTGAATTCACTTCCTACAGGTGGAAGCTGGGCTGTATCTCCCACGAGAAGAAGTCTGTTTCCGCTTCCATAAAACACAAAGCTGATCAAATCTCCAAGCAAATTGCCGGACATTCCTCCGTCATCGGCAAGCATTGAAGACTCATCAATAATGAAGACAGTCTCTTTGTAATAATTTTTCTGAAGGATAAACCCTCCACCAAGTGACCCGTCATCGCTTTTGGGCTTGTAGATTATCTTATGAATGGTGTAAGCCGCCCGGTCACTGTAATTGCTCATTACTTTCGCAGCCCTTCCTGTCGGTGCCAAAAGCAACGAACGCATGTTTATCCTGGGTAAAGACTTAACCAAAGCAGATATCACGGTGGTCTTCCCTGTACCCGCATAACCCCTGAGGACAAAAGTTGGTTTTTGCTCTGGATCGAGGAGAAGAAACTTATCCATTTTTGAAAAAAAACTGGCTTGACCTGAGGTGGGTTCGAAAGGGAAATTTTTGCGAAGTAATTCGGAAGGCCTAGGCAATGGCTGATTATCTTTACCCATAGAAGCGAATGTAAATGCCAAAAGACAATATCACCAAGGAAATCGAATCAAAATTCGGAAATCACCTCCGGATGCGGGTAAATGGTATTTTGATACAAGATGAAAAAATTTTAATGATCAAGCATCTGATGGGAAACGGCCGAATCTTGTGGTCAGTTCCCGGAGGAGGAATGCAGTTTGGTCAAAGTGCCAAATCAAATCTGAAACGTGAATTTGAAGAGGAAACAGGTTTGACAGTAGAAGTCATGAATTATTTGTTTGTCCACGAGTATCTCAACCCGCCATTGCATGCTTTGGAACATTTTTTTTCAGTAAAATGGACAAGCGGTGATTTAAAACTCGGAACAGATCCCGAACTTAACGCAGAGAATCAAATTATCGATGAAATACGATGGATGGACATAAATGACATCCGTTCCTTGCCTCAAAACTCCCTCCATCAAATCTTTTGGGGAATTAAATCACTTGAGGCGGTAGGATTGTATAAAGGATATTTTAATTTTGAAAATATTTCCATAAAATAGCGTTTCCAAAAACCCTCAACCTTACCCAGATTTTAAATATTATCAAAAATGAATCTACCTAAAGTATTATCCTTTGTATTCTTCGCACTCGCAGTTGGACTTGGCTACCTCCTTTACAAAGGTGTAGACGATGTTGTTGAGCAAGAGAAAAGAATTGCTTTGATCGAAGCAGCTACTATCGAAAAACTCCAAATGCTGCGTGACGCAGAATTAGCCTACCAAGCTTCTAATGGTAAATATGCTGACAACTGGAACGACCTGAAAAACTTTATCCAGTCCGGTAAAATTTGGATCGTACAGAGAACAGAAACTACCAAGTTATTAGAATATGGTAAGGAAGAAATCACTGTAACTTTCGATACCTTAGGTTCGGTTTCAGTAATGGATTCACTCTTCAACGAAAGAAGATATCCTGAATTCAATTTGGAGGCAATGGCAACTGTGCCAGGTTCTGGCGGAAAGCAGTTCGAGTTCTTTGCTGACAAAATCGAAAGAAACTCTTATCAGATCAACGTATTCGAAATCAGAGATCCTGCTCCGGTTAATCCTGAAAGACAGTTAAACAACAACGAAAAAGCTCTTAAAGTAGGTTCAAGAACTGACGCTTCCACTGAAGGTAACTGGAAATAATCCATCCGGATTTTGGAAAACAACCTGAAAGTTTTTAAAAGTGATAAGTTTGATGTGGAAGACACAGCGAGCTTATCACTTTTTTTATACCCTGATTCCCTGTATATCTTTGCGAAAGACAAAAATCAGGCAAATATTGGAATCCATTTTCATTCCAATTTTTCATGGAATAATCTGGAAAATTTGATCGTTTCTGATCAACTCCTTAAGTATGACCTCCAGGCTAAAGTCTATCTTCATCATGAAGAATTCAGCTTAGTTCCCGGTGTACTTTTCTCACCTGGGAGTGAAAAAACTTACCTTTCTTTCATCACAAATTTAAACAACGATAATACTTTTTTTAGTACGGCTTTGGATAGCAACAACCTCCAGGTAGTTTCATTTATCCCAAACAAACTAAGAAAGATTTTTCAGTTGCGATTTTCGGAAGTGTCATTTTACCATGGTGCAACTTCTTTTTTGTCATATCTCTTCAAAGAACGCTTCAATCTAATCGGACAGGAAATCCTTCTTTCAGTTTTTGGAGGTCATATGTACGCAGCAGTATTTGTAGATCAGGATTTGAGTGCCTTCAACATGTTCGAAATCGCAGATAAAGAAGACATTCTTAAATATTCAATGGTCCTGATCAACCAACTAAAATTGGATAGAAATCATGTTCGACTCAGTATTTTTGGGGCTTCTGAGCTAAATGGAATTACTGAAGAGTGGTGTAAGAAATATTTTCAACACGCTAGATTGATAAACCCACATGCGAATCAGAATTATTCTCATGGATTCAAGCACTTGAAATCAGTGAATCTTTTTGAAACCAATTGGCAGTTTGATTAGTCTGCTTCTCGAGAAGTTTAGTCCTGAAACTCAAAAACAAGATCATGAAAAAAGTAGCCATTTTCCCCGGTACATTTGATCCCTACACGATGGGACATCATGATATTGTGATGAGAAGCCTGAAGATTTTTGATGAAGTGATTATCGGAATTGGCTACAACTCGACTAAAAAAAACAGGTATTTCGAGATTGATTTGATGGTCGATAAAATCAAAAGTGTCTATGTCGACCTCAGTTCTGTCAAAGTGATTGTTTACAATGAACTCACTTCAACTTTGGCAAAAAAGCATGATGCCCAATTCCTCATCAGAGGTTTGAGAAACACCACTGACTTTGAATATGAAAATACGATCAGTCAGATGAACAGATATCTGAACGAAGAATTGGAAACAGTTTTTCTGATTACTTCTCCCGAATACGCTTCGATCAGCTCCACTATTATCCGGGAAGTTCACAGATATGGAAGCAACGTAAATGAGTTCCTTCCTTACAAAATCTGAGGTTTACTGTGATTTTTGAGGTATTGTTTAAATAGGAACCTCATCGATGGATAAGAATTAATAAGGGCAGTCTTTGCCTCATTCTCTTGAAACCATCGAATATCCTCAATCCCCTCTTCTTCCTGTGGTTTCATAGTTGAGTCATTCACACAGTCCATCGCATACCAAAAGGTCTTTTTAAGAATACTCTTGCGGTTTTGAGTATACGTATGCCAGGTATTGCAAACGTGCGTGTTCATTTTTACTTTAATCGCGCACTCCTCCTCTACTTCACGCAGTGCACATTGCTCGGGCGTTTCACCTTTATCAAACTTTCCCTTCGGAAAATCCCACTTTCCCAAACGGTAAATCAGTAGAATTTTATCTTTCTTCGCTATCACTCCTCCTGCCGCTTTTATAATGAGAAAGCGACTTTTTACAAATTGCTTCAACGCAGGTTTATCTTTTGTAATCAAGGTAACTGAATCCAAGTCTTTCAATTTCCGAGTTCTCAAGAGATATAAAATACGAATAATGAGGTCATGAGAAGGTTCATGAAAAAGCACATCATCCTGCCAGGGAAAATGAACTGGTAACTCATCTTCTGGTTGAAAGATGGACTCGTACGTTTTGGTAGGATCTAATTCCTCGTAACTGATTAAGTCAAGAGGTTTGTCATTCACAAAGATTCTCATGAGGGAATCGGGAGTTGGGATAAACTGGATTTGGTCAAAAATGCATAAAAAATTCAGTCGCCACAACCTTCCCAGAAGTTAATCTATTATTTTTAGGGTATGGAAATTTTAGATCAATCTGTAGCTGCTGAAGTAGCTGACAAACTACTTGAAATCCAGGCTATCAGGCTTCAGCCTGACAAACCTTTCACTTGGGCTTCCGGCTGGAAATCACCTATCTATTGTGACAACAGGCTTTCCCTTTCATTTCCTGAAGTTAGAAATTTAATCAAAGAGCAATTAGTTCGATCTGTTTGTCACTTTTTCCCGGATGCTGAGGCCATCGCCGGAGTCGCTACTGCAGGTATTCCTCAGGGCGCTCTGATCGCAAATGATCTGGGACTTCCATTTATTTATGTCCGATCCAAAGCAAAAGGACATGGCATGGAAAATATGATCGAGGGTAAAGTTGTTCCCGGTCAGAAAGTAGTCGTCGTAGAGGATCTCATTTCCACAGGAGGCAGTTCGCTCAAGGCAGTTCAGGATCTTCGGGACGCAGGTTTTGAGGTTTTGGGAATGGTAGCGATCTTCACTTATGGTTTTGATATCGCTGCGAAAAACTTTGCAGATCACAACGTGAAATTAATCTGCCTCAGTAATTACGAAGCTCTCCTTCCACGTGCAGTTCACCAAGATTACATCGATGACAAAGCTCTCAAATCTCTAACTGAATGGAGAAAGGATCCGGGAAGCTGGAATCCCTAAAAGTAAAAATGCCGGTCTAGCCGGCATTTTTACTTTTGGAACAACCCGATCGTTCCTCCAACCCAGTCTTTATCCTTATTGAATTTTACGCCAATCATCTCTCCTCTACTTAGTCGGACCAGATTTCCTACCAAAGTTGGCCGTTTGTCTTCCTCAGGCCAAAGCGCAAGAATCCGAACTTCAGCTTTTACTTTTCCATCGGGAGATTGCACGACAGGCGAATAGTTAACTTTCTTTTGCAAAATGTAAAGGTCCTTCTCTTTCACAGCCTTAATATCCTCTAAAGTCACATTGAAGACGACGCCGGAACCTGAAAAAGAAAAAAGCGGCTTCAATACGTAATTTTCCAAATCCTCAGGAACTTCTTCCAACTCACTCAGTAGCTTAGTCTCGATGAAATGTTCCCCCTTCAAAAACGGAAGGATAAACTTAGAAATTCTCGTGTACCAATTCGGATGACCGGCCCATTCTACATCTAATTCTTCCTCAAAGCTAAACTGAAGATTAAGATCTTTCCGAAGGTTCAATTCATCAAAAATTACCCGGTTGTAAATTCTCTTTATTCGAATTTTTTCTCCTTTCTCATTGTGATAGAAAAGCTTTTTTCCTTCTTTAATCACATCCGTGATGCAAATGACAGGAATTCCCAGATCTCGGTGACAGTACAAAAAATCTATTCGGGTATTTTGCTTTTCCGGTTCGATTTCCAATAGAACAACTTCACTTCGAAGATGATCCTTGAGAATCACTCTTTCCAGGATTTTCAAATATCCAGCTTCGTCAATTCCATCCAGGTAAGGAGTTGTAGCCGATAGTTCAGGATAAAATTTGAGGATTTTCCGAAAGAGATTGAATTGAAAATTGAAGATCGTCGGGAATCCCTGAACCTCAATCAGCTTCGGGACGATCTTGCCATCTTCCTCACAAATCCCAAAATCAATCGCCAAAAACTGAGTGTGATCATCTTCATTGGGCACAGCATTATTCAAGTCAATCGATCTCTGGGTAATCTTTTTGAAATCCGGTCGTGTGATAAAATCAATCACTTCCTCAGAGGCAATGATTATTTCAGTCTTCAGTTCATCCGGAATAAAAAAAGGAGTTTCGGCAATCCGAAAAGTGGGCGCATAATCAAAATCAGAGGCAATGTCCTTCAAAAAACGTTGATATTTCTCTGTTGAAAACTCAGCGTTGAAATGCTTTCGAAGTGACTCGATCATGTCTTATTCAAGTAAGGGAAATTAATTTGGATGCTTTGATCTTGCGAATGGATCGATCAAGGAAATTTGGAATCAAGGTCTCATTAGTCTTGTAGATTTTGTTTTCATCCACCAGGTTTTCGAGCATTTCATAAAACTTAGATTTCCCTTTCAGTTCAATCAGTTTCTCTTTTACGGCGGGCTTTTTCAAATGGCTCAAAAAGCTCACAGGATCTGCCTCAGGATGAAATTGAGTTCCGACCATTTCGTCCGAAAAGCGGATTGCCATGATCGCACGTTCATATTCCACATGGTTTCTGATTTTTTCAAGGGCAATAATCTTGGCCCCCAAAAGCTTGAATTTCTTGGGATTAGGTTGCACTACCTGATAATCTCTTGAATCAACTCCCCAAAATGGGTTTTCCAGATTATTAAACAACGGATCATTTAACCCATCCGGGGTTTTATGCACTGTCATTACGCCAAAAGAAGTTGATTTCCTCTTTGTCAGCTGCCCAAGGCCAAAATGCTTACAAGCCATTTGGAAGGAATGACAAATGAAGAGAATGTACTTTTTGTGGTTATGGTTTTGATTCCAAATCCAAATCTGATCCAGAAAATCATAATATTTCAGATCCCAATTGCCATCTCCTTCCATCGGATTTCCAGGTCCTCCGGTGGAAATAAATATATCGTACTCTTGAATTTCAGGTATTTCGGCTTTTCCTCTGACGTCAAAAACCTTGCAGGACAGCTGATCTTCAAATCTCCCGACAATATCTTTTATACAACGCATACCCTGATTGGGCTCGCCATCGTACATATCCAGTATTGCAAGATTTATTTTTTTCTTTCCCACTTTCTCCTCTTGGTTTGTTTTCAGCCACAAAGTTAATCAAAGCCATTAAATCCCTTCGGTAAACTTGCTCGTGATAAAGTCAACAACTTTTGTCAGATCCTGAGTTTCCTCCCACACCGCTAGCTGTTGATCCGCTCCGGTTCCGTTTTTGAAGATCTGGTGTACATAATTGATTTCTTCCCTACTGCCAAGTTCATCCACCACATCATCCACAAAATCAAGCAATTCCATGATCAACTCTTTGGTAGGAACTTCTATTTTCTTTCCAAAATCAATCAACTTCCCTTCGATTCCATTTCTGGCTGCTCGGAATTTATTCTCTCTAATTAAGGCAATCCGATAAATATTGAAGCTTGTATTGCTCATCAGGAGTTTATACAACTTGGCAACCACAGCTTGAATCAGCGCTACGATACAAATAGTCTCGTCAACTGTCAGACACATATCGCAAATCCTGAATTCGATAGTTGGGAAGAACGGATGAATCCTCAAGTCCCACCAGATTTTCTTGGGGTTATCGATGCAATTTGTCTTGATCAAAATATCGAGAAAATTATCATAAGACTGTACCGAATCGAAATACTCTGGCAGACCTGTACGAGGGAATTTTGCAAAAACCTTTGCTCTGAATGCTTTAAAGCCCGTATTTCGACCTTCCCAGAATGGTGAATTGGTCGTCAGCGCGTAAATATGAGGCAGGAAATAACAGGCCTGGTTCATAAGCTGCAAAGCAGTATCCCGATTGTCAATCCCCACATGAACATGAAGCCCAAAAATCAAGTTGGATCTCGCGATATCCTTCAGTTCGTTGACAATATGATGATAGCGAGGATCATCGGTGATCTCTTGATCTTGCCATCTGGAAAATGGATGTGTACCTGCTGCTCCTACAACCAGCCCTTGGTTTGCGGCTAACTCCGCGATTTTATTTCGGAGAAAAGCGACTTCTTTTCTGGCTTCTGCGACGCTTTCACAAATATTTGTGCCAACCTCCACTACAGATTGGTGCATTTCTGCTTTCACCTGCTCCATGAGCTGGATTTTTCCACCCTCCACGATTTTAGACATGTGTGAGCGTAAATCTCTTGTGACCGGATCAATAATTTGATACTCTTCCTCTACTCCAAGTGTGAATTTGGGGAGCTTTATAGGACTTGCAGACATATAATTTATATCAAAAGGTTAGAACCGTTTGGCCGATTTTACTGAGTCTTTCATGAACGTTCCCCAAGTCAAATTCATCTGACCCGGTTTCTGCGCCTTCGCGTAGCTGATTGCCATCTTTGCAGCTTCCTCTACTACCCATTCAAAGTTATCCTGACCGACTGAATTGACATCTGCATCCGGAGCAGGATTTCCAAAGTCGATCGCATAAGGAATTCCGTCTCTCACGGCAAATTCCACCGTGTTGAAATCATAGCCAAGACCTTCACAAAGCTTAATTGTATAATCTTTCACCGTTGCGAGCAACTTTTTAGAAGAAGGAGCACGATCTACTACATAGCGAAGATGATGGGGATTTCTCGGCTCATACTCCATGATTCTGACAGCTTTTCCTCCCAGGCAATACACTCTGAAATATTCGTCAAACAGGATTTCTTCTTGCAGAAGCATCACCAACTGACCAGTTTCAGGATGTTTGCTGAAAAACTCTTCTTTGTTTTCTAATCGATAAACGTGCTTCCATCCTCCGCCTGCATAAGGCTTCATATAAGCTGGAAAACCGACGTAATCGAAAATCCCCTGCCAATCCAAAGGAGCAACAAGGTTTCTGAATGATTTGCCGGTAGTATCGTCAGGATGCTTTGCCGAAGGCAAAAGAACTGTGTTTGGTAAAGGAACACCCAATTGATCGGCAAGACAGTTATTAAAGAATTTATCATCCGCGCTCCACCAGAAGGGGTTGTTGATGACAGCTGTACCGGTGAGCGCAGCATTTTTCAGGTAAGCGCGGTAAAAAGGTACGTCTTGAGAAATCCTGTCAATGATGACGGCATATTCTGTCAGCTTATTTTGTACGACTTTATCAATCTGTACAGCCTCCGCCATTATTCCTTTTTCAGCTTTTTGATTGACGCGGTCTATAAAAGCCTGAGGAAAAGTGTCCTCCATTCCGAAAAGTATTCCTATTTTTTTCATTTTTTCTGTATCAAAATATAATTGAATTGCTTGTTGTTAAAACTTGATTCTGCTTAAATAATGGGGAAACATTTCCCTCCAAACCGGCCAGTCGTGTTGCTTATCCTGCCTCACATCCAGCCAATGGTTCATGTTTTTTTGCTTGAGCACTTCATGGAGTTTGAGGTTTGCATCAAAGCATATATCCCAATTGGATGTACCCAGGACAATATCCATTTGCCATAATTCATGGTCTTGGAGGTCCTTCAAAAACTCCAGAGGGCTATTATAGAAAATGTCATCATGCTGATATCCATCCATGAAATTGCGAATGGCAAAAGCTCCGGACATGCTAAACATATGACTGACATAGCCAGGATGCCTGAATGCAAAATTTGCAGCATGATATCCACCAAAACTGCATCCAGCCATGGCGACTTTTCCAGTTCGCGTATTCAACCTGACCCTCTCTACTATTTCATGGCAAATCATGAGATCGTAAGCAACGTGATTTTGAATCCGCTGATGCGGGTGAATCCCTTTATTATAAAAGCTTTGCTTGTCGTTACTCTCAGGACAGAATACCTGAATTAGTCCATTCTCGATAAACCAGTGGGCAGAACCGATCAAACCCATATCTCTATTCTCATGAAATGAGCCCATAGAGGTTGGGAAAAGGATTACAGGATAACCTCCATGTCCAAAAACCAACATTTCCACGTCACGCTGGAGGTGAGGAGAAAACCATTTAAAATATTCTTCTTTCATAAAATCTACAATCGCCTTTCAGTAAGGATAAGAGGTTTTCTCTCGTACTGAAATACTAGGAAAAATATCCTGAAAAGCAAAGAGATTTAAGGATTGGATTCTGAGAAATAGCTATTCTCAGGTATGTGACTGACTGCCAGTAGGAACTTTTCTGGTGAAAAAATTATGAAAGAGGCCATATAATATCGTCAGAACCATCAATCCAACCAATAACCATTTGCATGTGGTAAAAAAGGAAGCAAGTGTGGCGAGAACCTGATTTTCCAAAGGGTAAATTTTTAAAATTCTTAAAACCATTAAATTTTCAAAAAAGTCCATCAAGACAACCCCTAAAGGTAAAATCAGAACTTTCTGTGTTTTCCAGATTTTATAGAGTAAACCAGAAAACAAAAGCCCGTAGATAAACATGTATGGTAAATCCAATGCCCAAATACCAAGGCGGTATATTTTTCTGGTTTCTAAGTCAAGAGTTCCGATTGCTTCATAAGCTTCCTTAACGGAATAGGCAAATCTTAAATCCAATACCTTATCAGCAGGTAATTGACTAGACAACAGAAAGTTGAAGAGTAAAAGAAGACAAGTGAGAATCGCCAGGTTCACCCAGCTATTCATCGATTTGAAAAGTTTAAACATATAAAAATTTTATTTTAAAAAAACCTATTTCAACACGCAAAGATAAGAATCACTACGATCACAAAAGACAAAATGTTCGATTTAAAAGACAAAAAAATTATTTTTTAAACCATTCCGAGTACATCGGGTAATTCCTTGCTGTTCGATCAATCACTTCTTCCATTTCCGGACCTGTTTCTTTGACTTTTTTTGCAGGAATTCCGGCATAAATCGAATTAGCCTCCACAATAGTATTTGACAAAACAACCGCCCCTGCAGCAATCACCGCACCGGAATTTACCACAGCTCCATCCATAATAATAGCTCCCATGCCGATCAGGACTCTGTCATGAATTGTGCATCCATGAACTACGGCGTTATGTGCAATGGAAACTTTATTCCCGATATAGGTGCCTGCTCTTTGATAGGTGCAATGAATCACTACTCCGTCCTGAATATTTGAGTCGTCTCCGATACGAATCTCATTGACATCTCCCCTCACTACTGCATTGAACCACACGGTGCAGTTTTTTCCCATCACCACATCACCAACAACAGTTGCATTCGGCGCCAGCCAGCAGTTGTCTCCAAATTCAGGTGATTTTCCTTTCACTTCCATTAATAAGGCCATACGTATAAGTTTTTGATCAATTGGTTTACAAATAAATAGACTTCGGAAAAAAAAATTCTTTCAGAACTTGAACTTTTTTAAACGGTTTGAGTTTCTGTGTATATACATTTAATCAAACCAATCTAAGCACGAATGAAACTTATCAAACAAACCGGACTATTCTTAGCAGCAGCAATGATCATGTTCTCTTGCAGCAAGCCAGCTGACACTGTAGAAACTACAGAGGCTCAGGAAGCTGCTGAAGCAACTGGATCAACCTTAAACTTAGATGTCGCTTCCTCAACCATTGCATGGACAGGCTACAAGCCAGCAGGAAAGCATTTTGGTAAAATCCCTGCAACAGGAGGCACATTAGCCGTTAAAGGTGATGCTATCACAGGCGGTACTTTCACGTTCGATATCACCGGTCTTAAGATCGAAGATATGGAAGAAACCACTGAGGATTATGGTAAACTTTGGGGTCACCTTCAGTCTCCCGACTTCTTTGATGCAGCCAACCATCCACAAGCTACTTTCGAAATCACTGCTGTTGAGCCTTTCGCAGCTGGCGATATGATTGCAGATAAGCAAGAATTTGCTTCTGATAATACACCTGCAGTTGACAGTTCAATTGCTCCTGCTAATCCTACACATTGGATCAGCGGTAACCTGACAATGAGAGGAACAACCAAAAACATCAAATTCCCAGCTGCAGTAGCTATTGAAAATGGTGCAGTTTCTGCGAAAGCAGGTTTCAATATTGACAGAACTGCTTGGGGACTTGCTTACGGTGACGAAGCAACTGCTGCAGACAAAGCAAAAGATCAATTCATCTACAATACCGTTTCTTTGGTGTTGGATGTGAAAGCTGCTCAATAAGCTAAACCAACTTCATTATAAAGAGGAATTCTGACGGATTCCTCTTTTTTTTGTCTTACAAAATGACTTCGTTCCCTTTTACATATCCGCTTCCAGATCCGCAATGGGTCCGAAAACTTATCTATTGGGCAAATCAGGAATATACCTATTTGGGGTATTTCAACGGAAATGACTATGTCTATCCCAAGAGAAATTTTGGAAATACCTTTTTCGCAGGTAACAAATCAATCGATCTAAAGGAGTTTTGGAATTCCTCTGCCCGATTTTTCAAAGTGGGAATTATCGGCTATGATTTTAAAAATCAGCTTGAAAAACTTCAAAGTTCAAATCCTTCTTTTTTGGATTTACCAGAAACTTGTTTCTTTCAACCGGAGCTTTTGATCCGAATTGAAAAGGATCAGATTTTTAGTAAGACCGAATTATCCACGGAATTCCGGAATAGCATTGAGCGAATTGAGCTTCCTCAATCACCAAATCTTGAATGTCGCTGGACGCCTCAGATTTCCAAAGAAAAATACATTGAGTCTGTAAAAACTATCCAAAGCCAAATTGTTGAGGGAGAAACTTACGAAATGAATTTCTGTCAGGCTTTCTCGGGTGAGTTTGAATCCTGGGATCCTGTTGCAGCCTATTTCAGGTTGAATGAAATTTCGCCAATGCCATTTTCGGCCCTGTTCAAAGCCGAAAACAAATGGATCGTCTCAGCTTCTCCCGAGCGATTTATCAAAAAAACCGATACTCAAATTTCCGCACAACCTATAAAAGGCACAATCCGAAGAGGAACTTCTGCGGAGGAGGATTTAGAAAACAGGAATAAACTCGCGAACAGCGAAAAGGAAAAGGCTGAAAACCTGATGATCACAGATCTTATGAGAAATGATCTTTCCAAGGTTTCGAAGACCGGAACGGTGAAAGTGAATGAGTTATTTGGTATCTATCCGCTTCCGAGAGTTTTTCAAATGATCAGCACGATCAGTTCTGAGTTGAAACCTGAAGTCACCTTTGAGGAAATCATCCGGGCAACTTTCCCGATGGGAAGCATGACCGGAGCTCCAAAAATCCGAACCATGGAATTGATCGAGGAACTCGAATCCTTCAAACGGGAATGGTTTTCAGGCGCTTTGGGTTGGATCGACGAGGAGGGTGATTTTGATTTCTCGGTTGTAATCAGGAGTATTATTGCAGATTTGAATGCTAAAAAACTCTACTTTGGAGTGGGAAGCGCGGTCACTTTTGATGCAGATCCGGAGCAGGAATTTGAAGAGTGCCAGTTAAAAGCCCAAGCAATTGTAGAAGTTCTCCGTGGAGCATGAGCCGCACATACCTGAGTTACCGATCCGCAAAATAATCCATGTGGATATGGATGCTTTTTATGCTTCCGTTGAGCAACTCGATCATCCGGAATGGAGAGGAAAACCATTGGTTGTGGGAGGAAATGAATCAAGAGGCGTGGTCGCAGCTGCAAGCTACGAGGCCAGAAAATTTGGAATCTTCTCAGCCATGTCTTCCATTCTGGCAGCGAGAAAATGTCCAGACCTCATTTTTGCAAAACCAAGATTTGATCGATACAAAGAGATTTCGATGCAAATCCGGGAGATTTTCCTCGAATACACAGACCTGGTTGAGCCACTTTCTTTGGACGAAGCATTTCTGGATGTCACTGAAAATAAACCCAACCTTAAATCCGCCATTTTGATAGCCCGCCAAATCCGGGCAAAAATCAAAGAGAGAACAGGCTTGAACGCCTCTGCGGGAGTTTCTTACAATAAGTTTTTGGCAAAGACTGCTTCGGATTTGAACAAGCCTAATGGTCAGGCGGTGATCCTTCCGGAAGAGGCAGAAGCATTTTTGGAAAAGCTTCCGATCGGTAAATTCTTCGGAATTGGAAAAGTCACTGCCGAAAAAATGAAATCTCTTGGAATTCATAATGGAGCTGATCTAAAGCAGTTTTCACTTCAGTTTCTCACCAAGAAATTCGGTAAATCAGGCGTTCATTATTTCAATATTGTCCGAGGCGTTCACTTGTCGGATGTTCAGCCTCATCGAGTCCGAAAGTCGCTCAGTGCTGAGAATACATTTGAAAAGGATCTGATTCAGCCGGAGGATTTGAAAAATGCACTGAAGTCCGTGAATGATGAACTGATCCGCAGAGTGGAGAAAAGCGGAATCAGGGGAAGGACGCTTACGTTGAAAATCAAGTTTTCAGATTTTACGCAGCAAACCCGAAGCAAAACTATTGAACACTATCCGGAAGCAAATGCGATTTGGGAATTGGCTCAGGAATTACTCAACCAGGAAGAAATCCCAAAACCAGTCCGGCTTCTAGGTTTGGGTTTATCCAACCTGAATATCACGGAGGATGTCCAGTATTTTGGAGAGCAACTTAAAATCCCTTTCGAAGTAAACTAAAAAAGCCACCTCTATCGAGATGGATTCCCTACACTAGATTTACGGTTAGTTTAGCGAATGGCGTTCATGCTTTCCATTACTGCATCTACATTTACGCCAAGTCCTGCAGCCACTCTGCGACCAAAATCCTCGTCCATTCTGAACCAGTGGCAAAGCTGCCGATTTACAATAAGGTCTATCTTGGGGCCTGAGATTCCGCTCATCGCTCCGATCACATTGCTTATTGTATTGTCTTGCTCCTCCTTAGTCATTACTTCTCTGAAAAGTGCTCTTGGCTGTGAGTAATGATCATTGCCCCCGATCTTGGAGTTTCTGTCATACCAGTCAGCAATCGTACTTTCCAACTGCTCAGAAGGCTCGCTGTAAGTCTCATCTGCCTGAATGCTATCAAAACTGTTGGGGAAATAGTTGGGCAATCTTCCGCCATTTCCATCCACTCTCATCTGCCCATCTCGTTGGTAGTTATTTACTGCGAAAGGACATCTGTTTACCGGGATTTGCTCATAATTCCCGCCCAATCTGTATCGGTGCGCATCCGGGTAAGAAAGCAAACGGCCTTGAAGCATTTTATCCGGGCTGTAGCCGATTCCGTCCACCACATGTGCCGGAGCAAAAGCAGACTGCTCAATTTCCGCAAAGTAATTATCCGGATTCTGGTTCAATTCCAAAGTGCCAACATCGATCAATGGAAAATCTCCGTGTGGCCAAACCTTGGTCAAATCAAATGGATTGAAGCTTACAGATCTTGCTTCTGCTTCTGTCATCACCTGAATTTTCATATTCCACTTGGGGAAATTTCCACTTTCAATTGCTTCCAAAAGATCTCGTTGAGAGAAATCCATATCTTTGGATTTCATTGCAGAAGCTTCTGAATCGGTGAAATTCTTGATTCCCTGGGTAGTTTTGAAATGAAATTTCACAAAAACCTTTTCGTTTTTGGCGTTGATCAAAGAGAAGGTATGCGAACCATACCCGTTCATATGACGGTAGCCAACCGGTGTTCCGCGGTCACTCATCAGAATCAGGACCTGATGCAAAGATTCCGGATTTAGGGACCAGTAATCCCACATCATGGTTGGAGATTTCAAGTTGGTATAGGGATCCCTTTTCTGAGTATGAATGAAGTCCCCGAATTTCTTTGGATCCTTGACAAAAAATACCGGTGTATTATTCCCCACCAAATCCCAGTTTCCATCTTCGGTGTAAAACTTTATTGCAAATCCTCTTGGATCTCTTTCGGTATCTGCTGAGCCTCTTTCGCCACCTACTGTAGAGAATCTCAAAAGGACTTTTGTCTTTTTCCCGAGCTTATTAAAAACCTTAGCCTTTGTGTATTGAGTGATATCGTTTGTGATTGTCAAAGTCCCAAAAGCACCGGAGCCTTTCGCATGAACCACTCTTTCAGGAATTCTCTCTCTGTTGAAATGGGCCATTTTCTCATGAAGAATGTAATCTTCCAACAAAACAGGACCTCTTGGTCCCACTGTTTTGGTATTCTCATTCTCGACATAAATCCTTCCGGAAGCCGTCGTTAATTTGTTATGAGCTTGCTCAGACATGGTTAAAAGATTTTGTTTTGGAATAAAGATCCTAAAGTACTCATTATAGATTAGGTGAATAACTTGATCGGTTTTTTGATCTCAGATAAATTATTAATCAGAAGAAGTCATCGATAAACTGTTCTTAAACGTTGATGAACAAATCGGGAAATAAAAGACGAAAGCTCACTGCCATTTTGTCCGTATTTTCGTAATTTCGCATCCCGAAAGAAGGATTTTACATGAACAATTTAATAAAAGATATTGACTTCATCTCAGCCGAGGAAGCCCAGGTTTGTGACTTCAAAACAACTGAAGATGAAAATACCGGTAAATCAAAAAAGCTTTACATAGAGAGTTATGGCTGTGCTATGAATTTCTCAGACTCAGAAATCGTAGCCTCCATCATGAAGGAAAATGGCTTTGATACTACTTCCAATTTCGAGGAAGCAGATGTCATTTTCCTTAATACCTGTTCGATTCGTGAAAAAGCAGAACAAACTGTCCGAAAGAGATTGACCGATTTTGGTAGAGCTAAAAGAAGAAATCCTGATCTGACAATTGGCGTGCTGGGCTGTATGGCTGAGCGCCTCAAGGAGAAACTTTTAGAAGAAGAAAAGCTGGTAGATGTAGTCGTGGGACCCGATGCTTATCGTGATTTACCAAATCTAGTTTTGGCGGCTGAAGATGGAATCAAAGGCATTAATACTTTCCTCTCCAGAGAAGAAACCTACGCAGATATCGCTCCTGTTAGGTTAAATTCCAATGGGGTAACGGCGTACATCTCGATCATGCGCGGTTGCGATAATATGTGCTCCTTCTGCGTGGTTCCTTTCACCAGAGGTCGGGAAAGAAGCCGCGATCCTTTCTCCATCGTGAAGGAAGCCGAAGATCTTTTTGCAAAAGGCTATCGTGAAGTCACACTTCTTGGCCAAAATGTCGACAGCTACAAATGGTCTCCTGAGGAAAACAACAAGCAACGACTCAATAAAAAAGGGGAAGAAGTAAGCGAAGTAGTCACTTTCGATTTACTTCTCGAAATGGTCGCTTTGGTTGATCCCAAGTTAAGAGTGAGATTCTCCACTTCTCATCCAAAGGATATCACGGACGAGGTACTTTACACCATCAAAAAGTACGACAACATTTGCAAGTACATTCACTTGCCTGTTCAAAGCGGAAACTCCAGAGTGCTGGAACTGATGAACAGAACCTACGACCGAGATTGGTACCTGGAGCGTGTGTCCAAAATCAGAGAAATACTTGGTGAAGAATGCGGGATATCCTCCGATATGATCACAGGATTCTGTAGCGAAACGGAAGAAGAACATCAGGACACGCTCACCTTAATGGACATTGTCAAGTTTGATTTTTCTTACATGTTTTTCTATTCTGAGCGTCCGGGAACATTGGCTGCTAAGAAGTACGCTGACGATATACCGTTGGAAGTGAAAAAGAGAAGACTTGCTGAAATCATCACAAAGCAAAGTCAGCTTTCACTCGAAAGAAATAAACTGGACATCGGTCAGGAGCAGATAATTCTGATCGAAGGGTCGTCCAAAAAATCTGACTCAGAACTGAAAGCAAAGAATTCTGCAAACAAAGTTGTGATCATTCCAAAGGGGAATTATGAGTTGGGAGACTACGTCAAAGTGCGAATCACAGACTGCACACCCGCAACTCTGTTTGGTGAAGTGATCGAACTAAACCCAAGCCTGGCATGATCACACCTGCAGAAATACATACCATAAAACAGCGATTCGGGATAATCGGAAATAGCCCTTTGCTAAATACGGCCATCCAGGTAGCGATGCAGGCAGCTCCTACGGATATGACTGTGTTGATCACCGGGGAAAGCGGAAGTGGAAAAGAATCTTTCTCCAAAATCATCCATTCTCTCAGCTTGCGAAAGCACGGAAAGTTCATTGCAATCAACTGCGGGGCAATTCCTGAAGGAACGATAGATTCAGAACTTTTTGGTCACGAAAAAGGCTCTTTTACCGGAGCACACGAAGCCAGAAAGGGCTATTTTGAAGTAACTGACGGCGGATCCATTTTTCTGGATGAAATCGGTGAAATGCCACTTGGCACGCAAGCTCGACTTCTCCGTGTTTTGGAAAATGGCGAATTCATCAAAGTGGGTTCTTCCAAAGTCCTGAAAACCAACGTCCGGGTCATCACTGCCACCAACGTGAATCTGCTCAAGGCGGTAGAAAAAGGGAAGTTCAGAGAGGACTTGTATTACCGACTCAATACCGTCCCGATTTACGTGCCACCTTTGAGAGAACGAGGCGAAGATGTAGTGCTTTTGTTCCGCAAATTCACTTCAGACTTTTCAGAGAAATATAAAGTAAGACCAATCACACTTGACACGGAAGCACAGGTTCTGCTGATGAGATACCCTTTTCCGGGTAATATTCGCCAGTTGAAAAATCTGGCTGAGCAAATCTCACTTCTCGAAGAGGAACGTGAAGTCAATGCTCAAACTCTAGCCAAATACCTCCCGGCTGATAATTCCCGTCTGCCAATGACTATTTCCGGAATGGGCTCAGGATCAGAATCCTCTGATTTCTCAGAGAGGGATTTACTTTATAAAGTCCTTTTTGATATGAAAAAAGATATGAACGACTTGAAAAAACTCGTTCTTGAATCGTATCAAAGCGGAGGGATAAACCAGAGCATAATTCAAAAGCATCAGGGCTTGTTTGAAGATTTGGAAAGTCCATTTAATCCAAAAGAGCCAGCTGAAACTTCTCCAAACTATCAGGTTCCATTTGTTTTGGATGGTCAGAAATCCAACAAGATGAATGAAGAAGATTACGAAGAAGATGCGATCGAAGACATCATTCATGAAGAGGATGACAATTCACTTTCTCTTGAGAAAAAAGAAAAAGAACTTATCCTAAAGGCTCTGAGAAAGCATAACAACAAAAGAAAATACGCCGCAAGTGACCTTGGAATCTCCGAACGAACACTTTACAGAAAGATCAAAGAATATGAAATTGATCAATAAATCCCGGTTTGTTTTTCTTGGCTTAATATTTCTGCTTTTCCAAAGCTGCTCAGTGAAATACAGTTTCACCGGAACAAATATTAACTACGAACTTACCAAGACATTTTCTGTAGAGAACTTCTTCAATGATTCCGGAGGAGGTCCAGCTAACATGGAGCAGCGATTTACAGAAGCGCTCAAAGAATACTACCAAAGAAATACCCAGCTCGAACTAGTCAGAAACAACGGAGACTTGCAATTCATGGGTGCGATCAACAGATATACACTGACTCCGATAGCGGCGGTTTCCAGTGGAGACCCAAATCTCCCTGACCGAGCAGGTCAGATGCGTCTGACGATCGGAGTGGAAGTGGAATACATCAACATGAATAATGAGGAGGAAAATTTGAAGCAAACCTTTTCATTCTTCCAGGATTATGACCCGAGAACTACTACCCTGCTTGATGTAGAAAATCAACTTGTTGAGGAGATTTTCAAAAATATCCTTCAGGATATCTTTACTGCCACTGTTGCCAACTGGTAAATTTCCTATCTTCAACACAAAAGCACCCAAGTGAACGCAGCCCAGTTTTTAGATATTATTTCCCGAAAAGATTCTTTGGAGAAAGCCGAAATCCTCCAACTTAAGAAGGTGCAGGAAAACTTCCCCTATTTCCAGATTCCATACGTTCTGACTGCGCGCCATGATTTCTTGAAAGATCCTGACAAAAAATCGGCGAGTTTGGGCTACGCAGCTATTAATAGTCCGGATCGAGTTTGGCTAAAAAATCTGATTGAGAAGTCTGAAACAACTGGCCCAAAAACAGAATCTGAGAAGAAACCAAATGAGGAAGTTGATTTGCTTCCCGAGGAACGAAATGAAAAACCGGACGCTTCTCAACTTACCCAATCTTTGAAAAAACTTGGGGAGGATCTAAAAGGTCATAAGCCGGAAGATGTCGAACCAAAAACCGAATCAGATGCTCAAAAAGCAAAAGCAAGGCGCAGAAAACTTCCTGCAGATGACTTGATTGAGACAATCAAACGGAAGGAAAAGAAAGTGATTGTTGACAGCAAAATGCAAGAGCAGATTGATCTGATCAAAGCATTCAGCAAAAAAGACATCAAGCTGGCAACCATCAAAGAAATCGAAGCGAATCAAAACACCGAAAATCTTGCGGCTTCGAGCACTAAGTTTCATGATAATTTGCTCTCCGAATCTTTTGCAAAACTTCTCGTAAATCAAGGCAAAAAGAAAATGGCCGAAGAAATATATGAGAAGTTGAGTTTGAAGTTTCCGGATAAAAGGGCTTACTTTGCGGACTTAATTGAAAAACTGAAAGATTAACACCCATCAATATGTTTACTTTATTCATCACCATTATTCTAATTCTTGCAGTATTACTGATTCTGGTAATTCTGGGTCAAAACTCAAAAGGCGGTGTTGGAGCAGCTTTTGGGGGAAATGCAACTCAGATCATGGGTGTAACTCGCACCGGAAACGTACTTGAAAAAGCAACTTGGATCTTGGCAGTTTCAATACTTGTTCTTGCATTGGCTTCTTCAGCATTCATCAATGAAGGTCAATCAAACCAATTCTCCTCACCAAACATTGAAAGTGCTAAACAGCAAACTGTAGCTCCTGCATTTGGAGAAACAGAAAGCGTCCTTCCTGCTGCTACAGAGGAAACTACTTCCGAAGACACTACTTCAGGAGGAAATTAATCTCCTTCTCAAATACTTATAAAATGAAAGTCGGCTCAATGAGCCGACTTTTTTTTGCCTTAGAAATAATCTCTTATTCCGAAACTGATCGGAGAAGAAGCCGCTTACTGATCGGCAACAAGGTCTCTTCAATCGGAAAGTCCTGCTGACTATGCAATCGCCAGGTAGCAGGATTTGGCAATTCTTTGATATCACGGATCAGCTGCATTTTGATTTTTTCCATCGTGTTTACGATCGTTCTTTGAAAGACTCCAACAAGCCACATCGTGATACTTCGAAACCTCTCTCCTGCCATCTGAAGCAAACCAGACTTGTATCGAAAGGCATGAATATCTCTTGAAATTTCTGTGGAAAGCAGAATGAAGCCTTCCTTATTGTAAAGTGGCTGAATTCCTACCGGCTCAAATTCAACCTGTTCCTCCACATAGTTGTAAATAGCTTTTCCTTCGTCAATCTGTCCCGATAATTTTGGAAGAGCATATTCGGTAATCAGAGTAATTTCTTTCATTACCTCATCATCCTGAACCTGAGGCTTGTAGTGCAGCTGAATGTTTTCTAAATCTATTCCGTTGAGAGCCTTCGGAAAAAGGTTTCTCAACTCGGTTTTCCCGGATCGTAACTCATCGAGCAGGCGATGGTGCTCGATTAATTCGCCCAGGACGGGATAAAGTTTGACTGCTTTAAACTGCTTGTTGGTTTCCTGCAGATAGGAAAGTAATTGGTACTTCTTGAATTCGAAATCGATCAGACCTTCTGTGATCCAGTTTTTGGGAAGTGATTTCATATAGGTGTTTAATGGTTTACCATAAATTACTAAAATCTGACATTTTTTATGGTTGACTGAGAAAATTTGACAGGACCATTTGTCAAAAAAATTCCAAAAACCGAAAGGGAAATTTGATTTTTACAGCCGATTTGTCAGCCTTTAAGACAAATCGCTCCTTGGCACAGGAAGTGCAGAAGGGGTTATACGTTTTAATCTAACCTTAAACAAATTCATATTATGTCAAAAGTGAACATCAAACCTCTCGCAGATCGGGTATTGGTACAACCAGCTGCAGCTGAAGAGAAAACGTCTTCGGGACTTTACATTCCGGACTCCGCTAAAGAAAAGCCTCAAAGAGGAACAGTGATCGCAGTAGGTGCTGGCAAAAAAGATGAACCCTTGACTGTAAAAGTTGGAGACACTGTTTTGTACGGAAAATATTCCGGAACTGAACTGACCGTTGACGGTGGTGACTATCTTATCATGAGAGAGTCGGATATTTTCGCCATCCTTTAATCAATCAACTAATAACATTAACAAAAATCAATAATGGCTAAGCAATTATTTTTCAATACAGACGCAAGAGACAGACTCAAAAAAGGTGTAGACGCCTTGGCTGATGCAGTAAAAGTGACTTTGGGTCCAAAAGGACGTAACGTCATCATTGACAAGAAATTCGGAGCTCCAATGATCACCAAAGATGGGGTTTCTGTAGCAAAAGAGATCGAATTGTCAGAACCTATCGAAAACATGGGTGCACAATTGGTAAAGGAAGTAGCTTCCAAAACTGCTGATAATGCAGGTGACGGAACTACAACTGCTACCGTTTTGGCTCAATCGATTTTCAGTGTGGGTATCAAAAACGTAGCAGCGGGTGCAAACCCAATGGATTTGAAAAGAGGAATTGACAAAGCTGTAGCTGCTGTTGTAGCTCAGTTGAAAGCAAACTCAAAAGAAATCTCTACTTCAAAAGAAATCGCTCAGGTAGCAACTGTATCTGCAAACAATGACGAAGAAATCGGTAAGATGATTTCAGATGCAATGGACAAAGTGGGTAAAGATGGTGTGATCACTGTAGAGGAAGCAAAAGGAACTGAAACTGACGTGAAAACTGTAGAAGGTATGCAGTTTGACAGAGGTTACCTTTCTCCATACTTCGTGACCAACACGGAGAAAATGGAAGTTGAATTGGATAATCCATATATCCTGATCTACGACAAGAAAATTTCTTCTATGAAGGAATTGCTGCCTATCCTTGAGCCTATCGCTCAGTCAGGTAAGCCTTTGTTGATCATATCTGAAGATGTGGACGGAGAAGCTCTTGCAACTTTGGTTGTGAACAAAATCAGAGGCGCTTTGAAAGTAGCTGCTGTGAAAGCTCCTGGTTTCGGTGACAGAAGAAAAGCAATGTTGGAAGACATCGCAGTATTGACCGGAGGAACTGTAATTTCTGAAGAAAGAGGTTTCAAATTAGAAAATGCTACTCCTGATATGCTGGGTCGCGCTGAGAAAATCAGCATCGACAAAGACAATACTACTTTGGTAAACGGAGCCGGTGATTCTTCTACGATAAAAGGCAGAATCAATGAGATCAAAGCTCAAATCGAAAAAACTACTTCTGACTACGACAGAGAAAAACTTCAGGAAAGACTTGCTAAGCTTTCCGGTGGTGTAGCGATCCTTTACATCGGTGCTGCTACTGAAGTCGAAATGAAAGAGAAGAAAGACAGAGTTGATGATGCGCTTCACGCAACAAGAGCTGCCGTACAAGAAGGTGTGGTAGTTGGTGGTGGTGTTGCTCTGATCAGAGCTGGCGAAGTTCTTGATAAACTTAAAGGATTGAATGAAGATGAGGATACTGGTATCAACATCATCAGACAGGCGATCGAATCTCCATTGAGAACTATTGTTTCCAATGCTGGTGGTGAGCCATCCGTAGTAATCAATAAAATCAAAGAGCACAAAGGAAATTTCGGTTTCAATGCAAGAACAGATGTTTACGAAGATCTATTCAAAGCAGGTGTTATTGACCCAACTAAAGTGACTCGTTTGGCTCTGGAAAATGCAGCTTCTATCGCAGCTCTTCTTCTTACCACTGAGTGTGTAGTAGCGGACGTCAAAGAAGACGGACCTTCTATGCCTCCAATGGGTGGAGGAGGAATGGGCGGAATGATGTAATTCAAACCCTTCAATATTTAAAAGGAGACCTTTCGGTCTCCTTTTTTATTTATCTGATTAAGAGTCATATTAAAAGAAATGAATAAAAGGATTTCAATCTTTTTCCTCGGAATGGGAATTAATTGTATTTTGGTATACTTAACACAGGATTTTGATAGATTTTAAAATTAAATGATTCAGTTTGCTGCGATTTTTTTAGTGGACGATGATCCCATAAACAACCTGATCAACAAAAGGCTGCTTGGAAAAGTGGGTATTTCGGACCAAATAATAGAATTTTTGGAGGGTGAGGAAGCATTGATTCAAATCGAAACTCTTCCGTCTGAAAACCAAATCCTGATATTTCTCGACATCAACATGCCAGTATTGAATGGTTGGGAGTTTATAGAAAAGTATAATCAGGTTTTTCCAATGAGACATGATAAAATTGTGATTCTTTCCAGTTCAATAGATTATCAGGATCGCCAAAAAGCAAGAGAATATGAAATCGTTTCAGGCTTTTTAGAAAAGCCACTTACCCTGGATAAAATCTATTCCCAGCTAGAAAAATACTAAGATTCCATTTCCACTTTTCGGAATCTCAGTTTGCATCATTTTTTTTGTCAATCAGTTTTTTGGAAGCACCAAGTTCAGCCGGTCCCAAATCTCCCGGATCAATAAAAAAGGAACCAAAGAATTATCCCCCGATCCTCCCATCCGTATGATGACCATATTTTGGGAAGGAATCACCATCAAAAATTGTCCATTCTTTCCCATTGCCTGATACATGTCTGACGGAGCCTGGGGAATGAGCATTCCCGGAAAAACCGTCTGAGGTCCGGGAACCATATAGGAAGACTTCCCATTTAGCCAGGTCAGATATCCATAGCTTAGATTTAGCTTTTGGGAAGATTCAGAGAGAGAAGTAAAGTAATCACTCGACCAGATTTTCACGCCATTCCAATTTCCATTTGCCAAAAGCAGCAATCCAAATCTGGCAAAAGATCTGGCATCGCTGTAATAGACATTATTCAATCCTGTCTGCTGCCAAAATCCTTTCATGCCGATCTTTTTCCCAATCTTCTCTTCAAAATAAGCCTGGTAGGTTTTTCCTGAAGCATTGATTACAACATTTTCCAAAAGCGTGTAGGCTGCATTATGGTAACTCCATCGGGTGCCGGGCGCCGCCAGGTATTTTAGCGATTCGGGAGAAGTATCGTCCAGTTCATCAACTCCATCATCCAAGCCTGTCGTCATCGTCAGTTGATGGATCAACTTGATTTCGGCCTCTTGGGCTGGTGTCATTGAAGTCCAACCCTGACCCAAATACTTGTCTGTCCGATCATTGATGTTAAGCAATTTTTCTTCCTGAGCTATACCAACTAATGCGGCTGTGAGTGTTTTACCTGCAGAAGCCCAATACCAAAAAGAGTTTTGATCCATGGATCCCAGACCTGTTAACTTTTCTCCCCAATATTCCTCTGTTACAATTTTACCGTCTTTCAGGATGATAAAAGCGCGGGTATCCTGAGTGGGAAGCCATTCCAAAAGCTTAGCTAATTCAGCTTCATTCCAACCCAAACTTCCAGGTGCGGTTGTTTCCCAAGTAGAAGATTCATTGGGAGGAAAATACAAGTTGGCCGGAGTAGGATCAGGATTTTGAGCTTCTGAGCAGGAATAAATCAGAAGGGCCCAGCATCCAATCAGGACTTTTCTCACCAGTGAAAAATGGTCTCGTTTTGAGTGAATGCCGGGTTTCTTCATTTTAATTTCTTGTAGTATCCTGAATAAATTTCTTCAAATCATCTCTGAAAAGCTTTGCCGAAGGCAAATGTGTGTACATCATATGACCTGCTTCGTAGTAAGTCATGATGATTCGATCGGTCGCAGATTTAGGTAAATCGATATGAGAAATGGAATGCTCCACTCCGTGGAAAACAGTTGCCAAATCATAATATCCGTTCATGATCAGGATCTTCACATTCGGGTCTTTGCTCAGCGCATCTTCCATATCAGGCACAGTGGTCACAGCAGCATCTGCACCCCAGAAGTTATTTCCCTGATGCTTCCAGTCCCATTTGAAACCTTCCTTGGAATAGGCAGAAGTGGCATAATGCAAATCCTTGCTCACCCCCAAAGCTCCGTGATAATAATCAAGAAATCCCATCGTGTAAGCAGGCGAAATCGCATCGCTCTGAGGATCTGTGAACGAATTCATTGACATCGGATCGATATTCATTCCTTTGTATCGTGAATCCAGGCGACCAACTGTCATCTCATCCCCTCTCAGCAATTCCTGAAAATACTCTCCGGTATTAATTTTCAAATCTGCCCGCTCCCAGACTTCAGCCTTTATGCCCGTATATTCTGCAAGCTTCTGCGCAACGGCGGTCTTTTCGGCGGCAGTGATTCGATTTCCTTTGTACAAAGCCGGAGCGTAATGATTCTCTGTAAAACTCCTCACCTCATTTACAAAAGCAGGAAGATCGGCCCCTTTCTTTGCGACCTTATCATGGTACCAAGACGTGGCAGCCATTGTTGGTAAGTAAACTATGTAAGGCAAATCTTCATTTGGGGCAAAGAATAATGTGCGCAAATCAAAAACTGCGGACACCATAATCACTCCATTCAATGCATATCCTTTGCTCAGCAAATTGCTCATGACACCCGCATTTCGGAATGTGCCATAGCTTTCGCCCAGAATGTATTTTGGAGAATTAAGGCGATTATGCTCTTTCAAAAACTGCATGATAAACAAACTGATGGTACGGATATCCTGATCAACTCCCCAGAAATCCTTGCCTGTCGCGTCACCGATCGGAACGCTCAATCCCGTTCCCACGGGATCCATCATCACTACATCAGCAACATCGAGAATTGAAAACTCATTATTTACCAACTCATATGGCGCGCCTTGATTGTAGTTGGGATCATCGACCACGATTCGCTTTGGACCCATGATTCCCATGTGCAGCCAATAGGATGAACTACCAGGTCCGCCATTATAGGCAAAAACAATAGGTCTGTTTTTTTCCGGATTTTCTTTGAAATAGGCTGTAAAACCAAAAAGCGCAATTGGCTTGTTGTTTTCGTCTTTCAATTGAATTGTCCCTGCTTTTGCGTTCAAGGCAATTGTTTTGCCATCTATCACGACGGATTGTTTGGAATCAAAAACCTGCGCTTTGGGTAGTTCAGGCTTGGTTTCGGTCTTTTCCTGAGCTGTCGCAAAGCCAGTCAGAAACATGAAAAATATGAGAATTCTGATTTTCATAGCTGTTAGATTTTGGTGGTTCGAATTGGTTTAATGACTGATCACTGTGACTCACTAATTACTAAGACTGATCACTGCTCCCTGCTCACAGTGCCTTACTTTTTCCAAATAATAAGATATCTCTCTGCGCTCGATATGACTAGTCACTGATCACTGCTACTGATCACACTGCTACTGAATCTGAACTGTCAACTGATCACTGGGACTGATCACTGAACTACTGCTTATATACTTTTCCTTCTTTCATTACAAAAATGACATCCTTCATCACTTTGATATCCTGATCAGGATTTCCACTCACAGCGATGATATCTGCGATTTTGCCAGATTCCAATGTTCCAAGTGTGCCTTCCACTCCCAAAAGCAAAGCGGCATTTAAAGTTGCTGCCTGGATCGCTTCCAAATTTGGCATTCCCACTTCCGTCATGTAGATAAATTCGCGGTAGTTTTCTCCATGAGGAAAAACTCCGGCATCTGTTCCGAATGCGATTTTCACTCCTCTTTTATAGGCTTTGGCAAAAGTCTGCTGAATCTGAGCGCCGATCTGCATGGCTTTGTCCCGCACAACTGTAGGATAATAACCCGGAATCTTCGCGTATTCCGCAGCCGACATACCCGCAGTCACGGTTGGTACATACCAGGTTCCGGCTTTGATCATCATATCCATCGTCTCCTCGGTCATCATCGTGCCGTGCTCGATGGAATGAATCCCTGCCCGAACTGCTCTTTTCATCCCTTCGTCTCCATGAGCATGCGCTGCGACATGGATTCCAAAGTCTTTCGCTGTCTCCACAACGGCATCCAATTCATCCTGCTGAAACTGGGGTGCCGATCCATCTCGAGCTACTGAAAGCACACCACCAGTTGCAGTTACTTTGATCAGATCCGAACCGTATTTCACGGCTTGGCGAACCGCCTTTCGAGCGTCCGCATCCCCATTTATTACACCTTGCTCCGGTCCGGGATCTCCCATCAAGTCACGTCTCACTCCATTGGTTGGATCAGCGTGTCCTCCGGTTGGGGCTATTGATTTGCCTGAAGTATAGATTCTCGGACCCACTACCAAACCTGAAGCAATTGCATTTCGCAAGGCGATATTTACTCCTGAGCCACCTAAATCCCGAACTGTCGTGAAGCCGGACATCAGTGTTATCTGTGCATAGGGCAAAGACTTAAACGCGACATCCGCTTCATTGTCCCGAAATCCATCAACGTAGCGAGTTGGGCTGGTTTGACTTTCGATGTGCACGTGCATATCCATCAGGCCTGGCATGACAGTAGCATTTTTCAGATCAATAGTTTGATCGGCTGAAGTTCCTGTTTGGTATCCTGCGGAAAGCGAAAGGATCTTATTCCCTTCCACAACGATGGTCTGTTCGATCAGCACTTTCTTGGTTTTCACATCGATCAGACGACCGGCATGGATATACGTTTTTTGGGCAAAAGCCCCCAAGGAAAGCATAAGTGCGATCCCGGTAAGTACAAGTTTATTCATGAGTGATTGGGTAAATTTTTATGCAAATGAAAGTTATGCATTTTAACAAAAAATCAGCGAAGTGGCTCTCCGACCTTCAATTGGTAGCAACGCTCATGTAATTGAAAACCAAGCTTTTGATAAAACCCTTCTGCATCCTCAGCAGAAAATAAAAATAGTCTTGCCTCCGGGGCAGTTTCTCGGGCCTTTTGTAACAAACTTCTTCCTATTCCTTCTCCTTGTTTTTCCTTGACTACAGCAAGATCAGCTATGAAAGTTCGGTAACAAAAATCCGAAAGTGCTCTCAAAACCCCGACTAATTCCCCGTCTTCTCTTGCTGTTAAAATCATGTTTGAACCGAGGATCATCCGATGTAAATGATCGGTATCATCCATCGGTCTGCGCTTTCCAAGACCTGAACTGTTCAGGATTTCGATGTATTCCTGTAGAGGTAAATCAGATTCAAGTTGATACGTAACCATGCTTTTCTTGTAAAAATTTAGGCTGACAGTGGTTTTTTAAGGCTTTGTGTTTTAATGAATCAATTCAATACATCTTGCAAATCTTCTCTTTTGCGGAAAGTTGCTTTTGCAAAAGGACAAAGCGGAATGACCTTGATGTTCTCCATTCTAACAAAATCAACCAATCGCTCAAGCATTCTGACTCCGACTCCCTGACCTTTCAGCTTTTCATCAACTTCAGTATGCTCAATGATCATTTTCTTGGGACCAGCCATCACGTAAACCATTGCGGCTAATCTTTTCCCTTCTTTATCCATAAAGAATGAACCTCTGTGTCCGTCATTTTGATGGTGGATTTCCATAGTTGCGTTGTATTCGGTTGCCAGTTGTCAGTTGTGAGTTATCAGACCTTGATCTCTTATTTCTTTTTTCTTGATTCTTGGCTCATGTCTCTTGTCTCTTAACTCTTTATCTCTTGTCTCTAAATTCCAAATGAGACTCCTAGTTCCTCGGAGTGACGTCCGCTCAACTCTTCGTTCTTCCTTCTGTTAAGCGATCGTAAACATCATCCACTGGTTCCCAAAGCTCAATACTATGACCATCCGGATCAAGAATATGGACAAACTTCCCATACTCAAAACTTTCAATTTTATCCAGAATTATAACCCCTTCAGACCTTAGCTCCTCCACCAATTCTTCCAGATTTTCTACCCTGTAATTGATCATAAAATCTTTTTGGGAAGGCTTGAAATATTCGGTATCATCCTTCATCGGTGACCATTGGGAAAAGCCTTTTTGATCCGGATTATCAGCACTCCTCCACTCAAAAGCAGTTCCGTACTGATCAGTCTGCAAACCAAGATGTTTCTGATACCAATCCTTTGTGCGGGCAGGATCTTTCACTTTAAAAAAAATCCCTCCTATTCCGGTGACTCGTTTTTTCATGATTTTTCTGTTGTGAGTTGTCAGTTGTAGGAAAACTTCGAGACAAAATCCCCCTTACTCCCTTTGGTTAGTATTAAATTCCAAAAACAAAATATGGAATTTAAGGGGGAGTTGCGCCAGTTTCAGTCTTTAATCTCCAATCTCTAATCTCCCTTGCTTCACTCCCAAATGAGACTCCTCGTTCCTCGGAGTGACGCATCCAGCATCCGCCATCCTACATCTCCTTCCCCTTCACTACCAGAAACCAATCTCCATCCAACTCCAAATACCCAAAATCATAGCAATAATGGTATTGGTTGCCCTTTTTGTTTTGGTAGAGATGAGTGAAATATCTGAACTGAAATCCGGCTCTAAGCAATCGATCGCGGGTGGTTTTTGCAAGATCTTCACCAGCAGGAATCAATGATTCCAGGATGTTTCGGTTCTTTTTGAGAGCATGGTTGATGTTTCGGATCAGGTTATTGCTGGCAGCTGATTGCTGATTATTGTAGGTGTTGCGACATTGGTCATCGCAAAACTTCTTGTCAACACGGCCAAGGACAGGCTTTCCACAATTCAAACAGGTTTTGATCTCAGGGCTCATAGACAAAAAGTTATGAGATCAATTTAGAGAATTAGTTTAAAAAACCAATACTGTTGAAATCGACTTACCAATTAAATTGGGAATTCTCGTTCAAGATACTTTCCTGGCAACCAATCGAATCACCGCAGATTTACCGGAATGGTACAATCCTTCTTTTAACTCCACTTCCTTCTCCTCCAAGCTCAGAATTTCCATTTCCTTAAAATCGGACCTCAATTCTTCCTCAGAAAATAACATGGAAGGATCTTTTGGGCCTCCGGCTAATGGATTGACGGAACTGAATTTGAGATGGTCTTTCGAGAATCCTTCCAAAATCAGTATCCCTCCCGGTTTTAAAAAAGAGTAAAGTTTCCGATGAAAGCCTTCTCTCAACGATGCCGGGAAATGAGCAAAAATCAAAACCAAGGCATCAAAACTTTCTGTAGGATATGAGATTTCGGTAAGATTGCCAACTCGATATTCCAGATTTACTCCCTTGGAAGCTGCAAGTTGGTCAGCTTTTTTCTTTCCCGATTCACTCAAGTCGAAAGCCGAAACTTCCCAACCTGATTCCGCTGCATAAACAGCATTGCGCCCCTCTCCTTCCCCAGGAAACAGAATTTTTCCGGGTTTCAAACTTGCCAATTCTCGGGCAAAAAATTCGTTTGGGGCGATTCCGTATGCATACTCGGGGGCTGAGTATCGCTCATTCCAAAATTCTTTCATTGGTTTTTCTTTTCTGAGGAATGGTTGAAAAGCCGAAAAAGTTCATCGCTTTTCACTCAGCTCTAAGTGCCCTATTTCATCGAATTCAAAAAATCACGAACAGCGTTGATAGTCTGATCTTTATTATCATGCATCGTGCTATGACCGGCACCTTCGATCATCACGAATTTGGAGTTTGGGATCAAACTTTGAAAGTATCTGACTGTAGAAGGTCTGGCCTCATCAAATTCCCCTGTCATGAAAAGCGTAGGAACTTTCACATCTTTCAATTCCGCCAATCGATCGTAATTTTTGAGCGTTCCGGTTGCAGTAAACTCAGTCGGACCCCACATGTAATTGTAGATAAATGAATTGCTTTCCGAAAGAACTGTATCGAGTTCGCTTGTTAATCGGATTTTTCTCAAGCCAAAATTCTTGGCAAAAACTTCATTTGCCTGTAAATATTCTTCCGACAAAAAGTCTCCGGTCTCCTCCCCTTTTTGGATGGCAAACTGAATCGAATCAGGAAGTGTACTGATAAGTGTATCGGCATCAGCATCCCAAATTGCCGTGCTGAAATACGGACTACTGAAAATCAAACCCTTGATCCCCTCGGGATGCGCGAGGTAATATTCCAACTCCAAAGCGGATCCCCATGAATGACCCAAAACATAAAATTCTTTTAGCCCAAGTTCTTTCTTCAATGCCTCAACCTGGGCAACGAAGTTTTCAACCTTGAGCAATGAAGTATCTTCATGATAGTCAGACCTGCCACTTCCCAACTGATCAAACATAATAATCGGTCGATCCTCAGCAATCGTAGCATATTGATAGAAACTGCGGCTGGTGCTTCCCGGACCACCATGCATGACCAAAAGTGGGGTGTTTTCACCCTCACCCATAATCCCATACCAAACCTTTCCCCCCTCAACTTCCACATAGCCTTCACCGGGATTCAGAAATGGATTGGTGGCGCAACCTGCAAGAATCAGAATAGCGATAAGGAAAACAAATCCGCTAAATGCTTTGAAAACTTTCATAAATCCTGATTTCTGAGTTGATAATGATTTGAGATTTTACTTTGGAACTGAATTGAACAGGTGATGATCTGCAATCCTGCCATTAGTTTCCTTGAATGAGCGAAAATACTGGAAAGCTTTGGATTATGATTTCATTGCTTATCCTCCCTGGTGGTTAAGCATTTCATCCGTCTTCGGTCATCGGTCTTCCAGCAAAAAATATCAACTGAATAATTCTCTAGATTAGAAAGCATTCAAATCATACGATATCTATCACCACATTCCCGATTTTTTGTCCGGTCTCCACGTATCTGTAAGCCTCAACTATTTGGTCCATGGGATATGACCTGTCAATCAAAGGTCTGAATTTGCCTTTCTCCGCGAGTTCTTTGAAAAAGCTGACATCTTTTTTCGTAATAGATGGAAGCGGAAACAAGACTTTTTTCCCTCCCAAAAAAGGAGTAAACATTGCCAAAAAAGGATTCTGGGACATGTATCCCAACTCAGTTGACATGTATATTCCTCGGTCTTTGAGGATAGGTTTACACTTGCCAAAGGAGCTTTTTCCTACCGCATCAAACACAATGTCAAACTTCTTTTTCAACTTAGTAAAGTCCTCCTGGGTGTAATCAATGACTTGATCCGCACCCAGTGATTTCATCAGTTCGACATGATCGCGATGGCAAACAGCAGTCACTTCTGCTCCGAAATAGTTAGCAAGTTGGACCGCCGAGGACCCGATCGCTCCCGTTCCTCCATTGACCAAAACTTTTTGGCCGCTTTGGATTTTTGCTGCTCTCAAGTTGAAAAGGGCATAGTGTACTCCTTCCGTAAGTGGTGCTGCTTCTTTGTAGCTCAATTGCTCAGGAATCAAGTCAATCGCTTCGTTTTCGGGGATTTTCATGTATTCGGCATGCCCTCCGAATTTGGCTTCATTGAATCCAAACACTCGATCTCCAACTCTAAATGAAGTGACATTTTTCCCGATCGATTCTATTTCACCGGCAAACTCACAGCCCAATATTTGGTTTTTTGGTCTTATCAGACCGCTAAAAAATCGAACAATAAAATACTCCGCGCTTCTGAATCCGCAATCCGTCCGATTGACAGTCGAAGCATGAACTTTTACCAGCACCTCATGATCGGCAGGAACGGGTGTTGGGACTTCTTCCAACACTGCAACTTCCGGCGGGCCATATTCTTTGTAGACGATTGCTTTCATTTTTGCAGTGAGTTAGAATTATGGATCAATGAAATTGCTTTCTCGCATTGACAAAAAATGGGAAACTTACCTTTTGGGAAATTAGAAAAAGCTTAATTCTGAAAGTTTACTCAACTTTTAATAGATAATTTCCACTTCAAGCTGCTTGCCTTCATCAGCTGCTTTTTTATCCTTTGAGGCTCCGATTGCCATACCAACTGCCAATCCGATCGGCAAACCAATTCCCAGAAACGCAAGATTGCCTAATGCAAGTCCGAAGGCGACACCCATAGGAATCCCAAAAGCAGCCATTCCAAGGGACATAAAAGTCGTTCGGTAATAATTCTTGGGTACGATCTTGAGTTCCTTTTCCAGCTGCTTCAGGATAAAAGATTGGGATTTGGACAATTGCTTCGCAAAAGTTTTTTCATCAATACCAGAAGCATGAACCAAAGCAACTTGCTGATTGACCGATTCGATCATTGACTCGGGAAGGTCTCGGCTCTTCAGTTCATTTAAAAGCTTTTCAAAGACATCAGCTTTTAAAGAGAGTTTGGAAGTAGGCCTGAGATAGGTTGGTTTTTGAAAAGTGGTGATCTCCATCTGCGAATAGTTAAGTAATTGGTTAAAAATAGATCAAATGTTTGGAAGCAAAAAAGCACAACTTCGATCAACCCAGGCTTTTCAAAATATCCAGCCCTTCTTTCCAATCTCCAAAGCCGGAAGCTACATTGATATGACCGGCATTACCCAAACTGATAAATTCACTTCCCCAGTTAATGGCAAAGAATCTGGCCCGATCAGGACTTACCCATTCATCATTTTCGCTTGCCACGACGATTGTTTTAAAGTTAATTTTCTCCTGCGGAATGGGAGTAAAACCAGTTGCCGGAAACGAATAAACCGGAGCTTCCAAATCAGATGGCGCCACCAGCAAAGGTCCTTTAATGATCTTCTGATATTTCTTGGCCCAATGAGCAATAGCAGAACAGCCCATACTATGGCCGATCAAAACCACTGAAGAAAGATTAAATCCAGAAACTGCCCGGTCGATTGTGCTGATCCAATCTTCACAATCCGGCGACTCCCAATTTTGCTGCTGGATCCTGATAAAATTGGATCCTGAATTTTCAAAAAAAGTCTGCCAATGCTCCGGTCCTGAATTCCCGAGACCCGGGACGATCAAATAATTTGTCATACTAAATAGGGTGGGCAAAAATGGAATTATCTGTCTTGCAAAGTATCAGACTGCTTCTGCAGAAGAAAGGACAAGACTTTTTTTTTCAAAAAACGCGAAACAAATCACTCACTTTCTGAAGGATCTCCGGACCTGTTAAAAATATATTTACAAATTTTAAAGTTTTTTCATTTTCAAAAACTGCCCTGAGACAGCTATTTAAAGGTTTATCCGACAACAAGCGATTACTATCGGAAACAAACGGGTAACTACCGACTTGCTGCATTGCTCTCCCCCAACTTTGACTCATCGAATTTAACCTCTGGCGAAAACGATCAATCAATTTTTCACACCAAAACAACAAACATCATGAATGCGCTAAGAAACAAAGTACAGCTAATCGGTAACCTGGGTACCAAAGTAGAAATTAAAACCCTTGAAAGCGGCAAAGCCGTAGGACATGTCACCATCGCTACAAACGAGGTGTACAAAAATCAGAAAGGTGAAAAAGTCACCGAAACTACCTGGCATAATCTTGTTATCTGGGGCAAGAATGCGGAGTTGCTCGATAAGTACACCGATAAGGGTTCGGAGATTGCGATCGAAGGCAAACTTACCAATCGCTCTTACACAGATAAGGAAGGCACCAAGCGCTACATCACAGAAGTGGTGGTAAATGAGATCTTGCTGATGACGAATAAATCAGCAAAGGCAGAAACTGCTCCTCCGTTTTAATTGACTTTAAAAGAGGAACCCGGCTGCCAGAAATGACAGCCGGGTTTTCTCTTTTCTTTTTTAAAGTTTACTGATGTTCCAAGCAGTTTCTACTTTATGAGTCTTTTCCTTTTTACTGCCATTTAAATAGAATGTGATTTGAAGTTCGATCAATCAAGCTTCACAACGGACAGGTGTGGACTGTTGCCAGTCGTTTGTTGACGATTTTTAGTAGGCCAACTAATCACTGCCAACTGATCAATGAGACTGCTCACTGAAAACTGAATCCTGCCTCGTAAGTCGCTTTGGAACTTCCACCAACAAATACCTTAAAGTCTCCCGGCTCCACGATCCATTTTCCTTCGTTATCATAGAATCCGATTGATTTCTCCGTGATCTTGAAGCTCAGCGTTTTGCTCTCCCCTGCCTTCAATTCCACCTGCTGAAAATCTTTCAATTCCCTCACAGGTCTTGCCACACTTGCAAACAAATCCCGGATATACAGCTGAACAGTTTCTTTGCCGGGTAGGCTTCCTGTATTTTTCAAGTCAATGGTCACAGTTACGCTTCCATCTTTTGCAAAACCTTCGGAATTCAGATTCAGATTGGAATATTCAAAACTGGTATAGCTCAACCCAAAGCCGAAAGGATACATAGGCTCATTGGGTGAATCGATGTAGTGTGACCAAAATACCAGATCCGAACCCGGATTTGCAGGTCTGCCGGTAGATTTATGATTGTAATAGATCGGAACCTGACCCACATTTTTCGGGAAACTCATCGGGAGTTTTCCACTTGGATTGTAATCTCCATAAAGGACTTGAGCCAAAGCATTACCGCTTTGTGTTCCCAAATGCCAACCTACCAAAATCGAAGGAATATTGGCAACAGCCCAATCGATCACCAATGGACGGCCATTCATCAGCACAAGCACGATGTTTGGATTGACCTGATAGACTTCTTCGAGCAATTCCTGCTGCAATCCCGGAAGATCCAGTTCAGTTCGGCTTCTACCTTCGCCTGATTGGAATCCATGCTCTCCGAGCACCATCACTACTACATCTGCATTTCGGGCGGCGGTTTTTGCGGCTTCAAAACCAGTTCTATCCGTGACATTGATTTTGGTTTCGAAAGCAAATCCCGGAGTGCCTTCGGTGAGTTTCACCCCTTCCACATATTCCAGCGAATTGCCCGGATAGGCTTTCATTCCCTCCAAAACTGATACTGCAGAATTGGGTGCACCCAGCGCTCTCCAACTTCCGAGCGGGCTGTCTTTATCCGCCGCCAACTGCCCGATCAGGGCGATCTTCATTCCTGATTTTTTAAGCGGAAGCAGATTCTTTTCATTTTTCAAAAGCACCACAGACTTTTTAGCCATGTCCAAGACAGCATCCTGAAAAGCCGGTTTTCCTGTTTCGGTCTTTTCGCGATTCTCATCGCAGTATCGATAAGGATCATCAAACAATCCCAATTCATATTTCACCGTCAAAATCCTTCTCACAGCATCATCGATCACGGATTCTTTTACGGTCCCTTCTTTGACCAGCGCTGTCAAATGCTCCACATACAAGCGGGATTCCATGTCCATATCTGAGCCTGCATTAACAGCTAACTCAGCAGCTTGCTTCCCGTCTTTTGCAAAACCATGCGGAATCATCTCACCGATAGATCCCCAATCAGAAACAATAAAGCCTTTGAACGCCCATTTTCCTTTCAATATTTCCCGCTGCAAAAAGGAGTTTCCCGTTGCCGGAATCCCATTTAGAAGGTTAAATGAGTTCATGAATGTCTTCACGTCTGCCGCCAAAGTTGCTTCGAAAGGAGGAAGAATATCATTGTAAAGCGTGGAAGTACCCACATCGACGGTATTGTAATCGCGGCCAGATTCGGAGAAACCATATCCGGCAAAGTGCTTGGCAGTCGCTGCGATCGTGTTAACGGCTTTCAAATCATCGCCCTGAAAACCTTTGACTCTTGCAAAAGCAATCTTGCTGCCCAAATACGGATCCTCTCCGGCACCTTCCATCACCCGGCCCCAGCGTGCATCCCGCGAAATATCCACCATCGGAGCAAAAGTCCAGTTTATTCCTGCTGCGGCGGCCTCCGCTGCGGCCACTTCTGCGGACTTGCGAATAGCTTCCAGATCCCAACTTGCAGCCTCTGCCAGCGGTATTGGGCTGATGGTTTTGTACCCATGGACGACGTCATATCCGATGATCAAAGGAATTCCCAATCGGGTTTCTTCAACAGCGATCTTCTGCACAGCGCGGACATTTTCCACTCCGTTGACGTTCAGCATCGATCCGACCAGTCCCTTTCGAAGTTGCTCGTACTTGATCGCGGCATCACCTTCTTTGGGCACCGGACCTGTCACCTCCCAGAAACCGTTGTATTGGTTCATTTGACCCACTTTCTCTTCCAACGTCATAAGGCGCATGATCGAATCGACCTTGGAATCGTATTTGGGATTGAGAGTTGTTTTGGTGGTTTGAGCTTGTGACTTGCCAAAGAAGAGGGACATCAAAAGCAGGGTTAGAATTGGAATTGAGTAGTATTTCATCTGTTTAATTTTTGTTTTTTTATGGTCAGATGGAATCTCGCATGGTGGATGTTCATTCCAGAGGGTGACAAACCCGTCATGCTCGATTTCATATCGCTAATGGATTGATTTTAAGAAAAATAAGTCAACTCAAAGCCTGAGTTTACAAGTTCAAGTTAGGCCGATAATAAGTAGTAACTACAGGAATAACTTAGCTCAGGGTTTGATTAAAATCATGTTTTTAATCGAATAAATGTTAAATCAATGGCCCATCCTTGACGGGAATAGTTTCGCCCTGTCATCTTTTTTGATGCGATTGAATGCCTCACCAATCGTTCCTCTGGAACGAACTCAATCAAATTTGATTCTACTTGCTACCAACCAACCGTTCCTAAGGAGCGATCTCTGGCGGAGAGATGTCCCTTCGGGACATTTGGTTGGTAGTCAGGGATTTTAACCCCTTGGTAAAAATGATGGATTCTGATTTTGGTTTTTGGCAAATCTCATGTCAATCAATAAAAAATGTGTCGCTAAAAACAGGGGATGTTGAGGGTGGGATTTTTTGGTTTGATGATTTATTAAAAGGTCTGTGAGGTCAGAGACCTTGGGTATGTGATACAAAGACCTAGGCAAAAAAAAGGTGCAGCTGATGCCGCACCTATTAATTAATTGCAAACCATAATCAAAAAGGACTTCCTTTTTAAAGAATCTTAATCGGTAAAAAGTGTTATCCAAGCCCCCGCTTTTGACAAAGGTAAGTCATAGAAACAGCCCTGAAAATACCCTATATCGGGTATTTTTTGAAGGTTTTTGGAGGAAATTGAATGTTGGTTTCCTCAGGACAGCTAAACAGGGATCACTGAAAAAATGAAAAAACAGGACAATGTGTGAAGAAATGATCCACCGTGGAGGATCATTTTAGCAGTGGGCCAGTACCGACAATTGTCGGGAGAAGTGAAGGTAATTTACACCTTATCAATATTCTAATAGGGACTGATTCGGTGGTTAGTAGTTTACTTTCTTTTGACCGATGACTCTATCATTTGTCTCAGTACTTCCAAATCAATATCCTCCAGCTTATTGATATAGAGGCAACCAACGCCGGTTTTATGCTTTCCCAGTTTTTGGAGCGTTGCCTCATGCTCTTTAATATTAATGCTGAGGTATAAGGACAAATTAGCTTTGCGGGGAGAGAATCCAATCAAGAGCCAATCCACTTCTCTGCCAGTTGCCGGGCTTTTGTATCTCTTATTTCCAAAACCGATGAGGGAACTGCCCCACATTTTCGGGTCTTCTCCGGTTGTCCTTTTCATCATTCCCAAAATCGTAAAACTGTCTTTCCGCTTTTGTTCGTCTGCAACCGAATTGATAAAATCCTCCACGCTTGCTTCGGTTTCCTTTGTTTTGATTTCAACCAGTTTTGATTTTTTCTCAGCCATTTGATTGGAAATTTTAATGGGTTCTATTGATTTGATTCAAACCTGCGAATAGACCTTAGAAGCTTTTTCCTTCCTGACCCAAAAGTTATTGAAGAAAAGGAAATCTGTTTTCCTATCCAAAGGAAAAGTAGGATAAACCCGTTTATAGCCCATGCGACACAAACGGGCCAGCAGACTCAGCCCATCAAAACGACTATTGAATAGGCATTGACCAGATAGGTGGATTTTCGGATGATGGGACCTGTGTCCCATTCGCAGATATCATTCGGAGAGGACTTAAACGTATCTATCCAGAGCTTCCAGGATCGGTTTTTGGTTTTAGAGAGCTGGGGAAGTTCGAATTCCAACGGCTGGGAAAAGGCATTGACCATGACGTGCATGGCGGTAGCTGCGCTGATGGACTCGACGGTAAATGCAATCGTGTGCGATACATCGGACCAATCCGGCTGATTTACTTTCACCCCATGCCAGGTAAATTGCCCTCTGCTCAAAAACTCTTTCAGGCTCATTGAACCATTATTTTGAGAAGAATCCCAATTGAGCCTTCGTCTGATCTGCATCTTTACAAACCGTAGAAGATCATGATTCTCCTTGACCAGATCCCAATCAAACCAGCTCAGTTCATTGTTTTGGCAATAAGCGTTGTTGTTGCCCAGTTGAGTACGGCGCACCTCATCCCCCATGGATATCATCGGTACCCCCATGGAAAGTAAGGTCACCGTGAAGAAGTTCTTGATTTGCCTGATTCTCCACGCTTCAATCTCAGGATTATCGGTTGGGCCTTCCTCTCCACCATTCCAGCTCAGGTTTTCATTTGAACCATCTCTGCTCCCTTCACAGTTTAGCTCGTTGTGTTTTTGATTATAGGACACCAGATCATTCAGCGTGAAACCATCGTGGCAAGTGACGAAATTGATACTTTGCTCAGGCTCTCTGTCCTGATGAGCATACAGATCCGGACTTCCGATCAGTCGGCTGACAAATTCCACAACTTTTCCATTATCTCCTCTCAGAAATGCCCTGACATCGTCCCGGAATTGCCCGTTCCATTCTTTCCAGCTATCTCCGATAAATGTTCCGACTTGATAAAGTCCCGCTGCGTCCCAAGCCTCAGCGATCAGCTTGGTTCCCGCCAGGATCGGATCGGATTCGATGTCCCATAGGATCGGAGGATTTTCGATTGGATTCCCTTTTTCATCACGGGCAAGAATGGATGCCAGGTCAAACCTGAACCCATCGACGTGCATGTATTTTACCCAGAAATGAAGACTATCCAGGATCATTCTTCGCACGATCGGTTGGTTGGCATTCAGTGTATTTCCGCAAAGCGAAAAATCCGAGTACTCTGCCTTATTTTCTTTCAGTGTGTAATAGATGCTGTTGTCTATCCCGCGGAAAGAATAGGTCGGCCCATCCGCACCCCCTTCACCGGTATGGTTAAAAACCACATCCATAATGACCTCAATCCCGGCCTTATGAAGAGCCTTGACCATGTCGCGAAACTCATCAAGTACTTTCATCGCATCTGTCTCGGCACTATATCCCCTGTGAACAGAAAAAAATGAAATAGGATCATAGCCCCAATAATTGACCCGACCATCGACCGTCTGACTATCAAATTGAAAGACAGGAAGTAATTCAACCGCAGTAATCCCGAGATCGACCAGATATGGGATTTTTTCAATCAGGCCGGCATAGGTTCCTCGCTTTTTTGCCGAAACCCCAGAGTTGGGATTCTTGGTAAAACCTCCCACATGCATTTCATAAATGATCGTTTGGGCAAAAGGAGTTTTGAGATGCTCATCCCCTTCCCAATCGTAACCCCTGATATCGCAAACCACACTTTTGGGACAGAAGTGGGAAAAAACAACCGACTTTGCATACGGATCCAGAAGGACTTTGGTGGAGTTGAAGCGATGTCCAAGATTTGGCAAAAAAGGACCATGTACCCGGTAACCATATAATTGACCCACTTTGAGTTCGGTCACGAAGACATGCCAGTAATGGTAGGTTTTGTTGACGACTGGATCCAGGGGAATGATTTGAGCAGGTTCTGTATCAGTGTCATTGTCAAAAAGCAGAAGATCGACACCGGTAGCATTTTTTGAAAACAGAGAAAAATTCACTCCTTCCTTTTCAACGCTAGATCCGATTGGAAAACTTTGCCCGGGTAAAGTTTGCATGATTGTAATTGAAGATCTCTTCAATTTACAACGATCAATCAATCTCTAAAATGATAAATATCAGCAGATTAAAAAAAAAACCGAAAATCACTCTCCGGTTTTTTTTAGCATTATTTTAATTACTGAGCTTTGGTCCTTTTCCCTGGCATATATCTCTCCTCAACTCGCTTCTCAACATCCACTTTGTAAAATGCAACTTCCTTGAAATTCCCGTCTGCATAGCGCTGTGCCTGATCGGTGAAATGCGGCGAATTTGGATCCGAACTTTGTCCGCCAGCCAGGATTGTTTTGGCTTTTACTTTCTCCCCAAACTCAACCACTGCCACGAAGCTATTTCCTCTGTATCCATATAGTCGCTTTGTTCCTTCAAAAGTTCTTGCACCATAAGCTGCCAAAGCTCCCCAGTTGCCGGAAGCCATACCAACCGGAATGTAATCTGCATTATCGTCATACTTCAAGTCGATATCTCCACTTAAGCGCTGGAATCTGTTAATCTCACCCCATGGAGTATTCCAAGTGCCAAAGTCAGCATTCATCTGCTCGATGGTATTTGCAAAAACGTCCAAAATCTCCGTTTCTGTAGGGATTTTAGCCTCAGGGTTCTCGTTGATGAATCGGTTCATAGACCGAAACACTCGCTGATAATTCTCTCCATAGAAATGTGCCAATGACATGGACACCGATTCTTTGGAAGTTCTGTAATCCCAAGCTGCCAGCAAATCAATCGCCTCTTTCAGATCTTCCTTTCCTTTGCCAGCTTTCAAAAAAGCCTTAGTCAACTCAGGAACCAAATACTCAAAAGCCGGAATGTAGGAATCATACGCCAAAGCCAGGAAGCTGTCAAGGTTCAGATTTTTGGCATCTTTCAGAACTTTCACCGCATGAATCCCTCGGAAATTCTCCTGATCAGGCGCCATGTAAGCCGGGTAATCTTCTTTCTTCGGACTGAACTCGCCTGCAGCGGTAAACGGAGTCGAGTTACAGTTTTGAATCCAGCCGGTTGCCGGATTCAGGATCATGATACTTTCATCCACGGTATGTAATCCTTGCCAATCTGTCGCTGGATCGCTTCCATCTACAGGTTTAGAAAAGTCAAATTCCGGATTTCTCTTCGGGATGAAGTTCCCGTGGAAATAGGCGATGTTTCCTTCCGCATCCGCAAAAACAGTGTTATTGGACGAGTTGGTCCGGATATCCATCATCTTTTTGAATTCCGCGTGATTATTGAGTTTGGTTCGGGTATAGCTTTGAATCAGCGCATTTACCGGATCCCAGTTGATTTTGGTCGCTACCCACTTTTCACCTTCTTTATGGGTAATAGGTCCGTGATGCGTTCGGAACATTTTAAAGCTTTTCTGTTTGATCGAATCCCCTTCAGAATACTTCAACATGATTTCATGAGCTTCCACATTTCGCTTTTCGCTGCCGTATTCATAGAAGAATTCACCTTCTGACTCGGTGATTGTTTCCTCAAACTCATCAATAAAATCAACAAAAGTGCTCGTATGTATCCAGCCGGTTTTTTCATTGAATCCCTGATAGACGAAGAACTGACCCCAGGTCACAGCCCCGTAAGCATTCAATCCTTCCTCACTTACCATATGCACTTCCGGACGGAAATAGAAGGAAGTATGGGGGTTGATTAGGAGCATGGCATTTCCGGACTCGGTAAGTTGACCGGAAACTGCGATTCCATTGGAGCCTTTTGGTTCTTCCAGGATATCTGGCGTTGTCTTGTTGGTAAATGCCAAAGGCTGATTTCCTTCGTAAAAAGCTTTGATTCCTGCCTCAGAAATCCGCTCAATATCTCCGCCGATTGATCCCTCGCTGAAATACATCGGAAACCATGGCTCATATTTCGTGATCACCTGAGGCTTCACTTCAGGATGTGTGTGCAGGTAATAATTGATTCCATCTGCGAAAGCCACGCAAAGTGCTTTCAGCCAATCGGGAGATTTCTCATATGCGGCTTTGGCTTCAGCTTCCGTCATGTACAGATTTGCACGAAGATCGCTGTAGATCGCTTTCTCACCTTCAAGTTCGGCAAGACGGCCGGTTGCCCAGATATAGTTTCGTTCTACCCTGCGAAAATCATCCTCGCACTGTGCGAAAAGCAACCCAAAAACTGCATCTGCATCGCTTTTGCCATAGATATGAGGCACTCCAAAATCGTCACGAATGATCTCGACGCGCTCTGCTTGTGCTTCCCAGCGACTGAGTTCTTCGCTCTTTTCAGCAGGTTGGCAAGCCATGAAAATGATAGGAAAAAGATAAATAAGTAATCGCTGATTCATGGTTGGGGTATTTTTAGAAACTCCTTTGAATTGTCCGAAGATAAAATATTTCAGGTCCTGCGGAAATAAGATTTCCTAGCGGTGCTGATCGTATTGATTAGCGGGAAATTCTGCTTTCAGGCTTTCAATTAATTCCATTGGAATGGTCAGGCTTCCCTCAAAACCTTTGAGTATTTTCTCAATCTGACTCACCGAACTCGCACCAATTATCAAAGAAGCAACAGCCGGTTGGGCCAATCCAAAACGGATCAAAAATGCCTCCGGAGAAAAGCCAAAACTTTTGATTCGTTCTCTAATCGCTTTTACTTGATTCGAATTAAAATCCAAAAACCCGGCTTCAGGTTTGTCTATTAATAAACCTTTTGCAAAAGCCCCGCGAACCAAAACCCGTGTATTCGTTTTTTCCAGCAGCGGAAAAGCGGTTTCCTCAGGCCTTCGGTCCAAAGGATTGTATTGCATCATAATCGTGGAAGGAGGATGGATTTCCATCACTTTCCGTATCACATTGGGTCGGATGGAGGAAATCCCAAAAGCACGGATTTTTCCTTGAGATTTCAGCAATTCGAAAGCCTCGAAAGTTTCTTCCAACGGATCTTCAATTGTCCCTCCATGAAGCTGATACAGATCGATGTAATCTGTTTGCAATCGCTTCAAACTTTTCTCGACTGCTTTTAAAATGTACCCTTTGCGGGGATTCCAGCTCCAGCCTTTTCCGTCAGGATTCATTTCATTCCCAACTTTGGTAGCTAAAACCAGCTCATGTCTTTTTCCTCGGATTGACTCTCCGATGATCTCTTCATTCAGTCCATTTTGATACAAATCAGCCGTATCCAGGAAATTAATTCCACCGCTCAAAGCTGCTGAAATGATCAATTGATCATGCTTGAGATCTCCCTTGAGCGACATACAACCCAAACCAATTTTGGAGATTTCGATCTCGGTTCCCCGTAATTTTATCCTTTCCATTTTTCCTGATTATGAGTAGAAAATTAAATCATACTAACTCAAAAACCTGCAATCCGATTTTCAGTTTTAATATCGAATAAACTATCAGCATTCTTTCTTAAATCCCTATTTTTGCGCACTTAAACCTATTGAAATGAAAAAAATTGCAGTTTTTACATCGGGTGGCGATAGTCCAGGGATGAATGCATGTATTCGAGCGGTAGTCAGAACAGCCATTTACAGAGGATTGGATGTATATGGAATCTATCGCGGTTATGAAGGAATGATCGAAGGAGATATAAAAAAATTACAGTCACATTCAGTCAGCAATATTGTACAGCGAGGAGGGACAATGCTTAAGTCTGCACGGTCTGCCGAATTTCGTACTCCTCAAGGAAGGAAGAAAGCATATGACAACTTGGTTGCGAATGGAATCGAAGGTCTGGTTGCGATCGGAGGTGACGGTACTTTCACCGGCGCAAAGATTTTCTTCGAAGAATATGGAATCCCGACAGTAGGTTGCCCGGGCACGATCGACAATGACATCTTCGGAACTGATTATACCATCGGCTTTGACACGGCTGTGAACACAGCTTTGGAAGCAATTGACAAAATCAGAGATACTGCCGCAGCACACGACCGGGTATTTTTTGTGGAAGTAATGGGAAGAGATGCGGGTTTCATTGCTGTCGAATCAGGAATTGGCGGAGGTGCTGAATTCGTGCTCGTTCCCGAAACCAAATCAAATCTGGATTCAATTGTCAAATCTTTCAAAAACCTTAGAAAAAGTAAATCATCAAGCATTATTGTGGTGGCTGAGGGCGAAGAAGAAGGAAGTGCCGAAACGGTCATGAACAAGGTCAAAGAGCAAGTAAAAGATAAAGACAGGGAATTCAAGGTGACTACGCTTGGACACATCCAGCGAGGAGGAAATCCAACCGCACGGGATCGTGTATTGGCGAGTCGATGCGGAATGGCTGCAGTGGAAGGCCTCATCGCAGGTGAACAAAACTGCATGGCCGGAGTAATGAATCAGGAAGTAATCTATACTTCGTTCGGAGATTGCATAGGTAAAACAAAACCTCTCATCCCCGATCACCTCAAATTGATTGAAATTTTAAGCATCTGACATGGGTTTTATACCAATATTTATTACAGCGGGAGGCGCCTGCCTCCTGTTTTTCCTTACAGTCCGCAACAACATACTTCGAAAGCTAAATCGGCAAAAAGAACTCTCTGCCAATTTGAATCTTTCGAGTCCTGAACTGGGTTTGGCTCCCGATGGAATTGCCCAGCCTGATGATATTTTGGAAAAATTGAAAAATCAGAATCCTCCTAAAGAAATCACGAGGGAACTAGCAGACATCCTCCGTGAGATGAAAATCAATCGGTATCAGTACAATAAGTTGATTAAAAAAGCTCCCTACAATTGGGTGGCGAAAATTGGCGGCTTTCAGCCAATCTGATCTTTAATAAATTTGACAATTTCCTGTTGGTCATTTGGATGAAACCAGGTAATTGATTCATCGCGTTTGAACCAGGTCAGCTGACGCTTTGCGTATCTTCTTGAATTGCGTTTGAGCAAGCGAACAGCCTCTTCCTTGTCATATTTTCCTTCCATGAACCCGAAGATTTCTGAGTAGCCGACTGTTTGAAGGGCGTTCAGATTTTTTTTCCCAAACAGAGCATCCGCCTCATCAAAGAGTCCGGCAGCTATCATTTGATCCATTCTGCGATCGATCCGCTCGTATAGTTCTGCCCGATCCCGCTCCAATCCGATCTTGATGGGGGTAAAGTTTCTCACCTTTTTATCTTTGATTCGAAAGCTGCTGAAGGGCTTTCCGGCTCCTCTGCAGACTTCCAAAGCCCGCATCAATCTTTGAGGATTTTGGCGATCCACCTGATCAAAATAAACTGGGTCAAGTCGGTACACTTCATCCTGGAGAAAACTCAAGCCTTTTTCCTCAAATTCTTCAATTATTTTTTCCCGAATTTGCGGATCAATTTCAGGCATCTCATCCAACCCCTGGACCAAGGCATCAGCAAAAAGCCCGCTTCCTCCAGTCATAATGACCACTTGATGGTTTTCAAAAAGTCTATCCAAAAGCTCTAATGAATCTTTTTCAAACTTTCTCACATCATAATCTTCTTCAATCGAAAGGGTATTTATGAAGTGATGGGGGACGGAATCTAACTCTTGTTGACTCGGTTTTGCAGTACCCAAATTCATCTCCCGATAGAACTGACGACTGTCACAGGATATAATCTCCGTGTTGAAAAATTTGGCTAAATTTATACATAGATCAGTTTTACCAACCGCAGTCGGCCCAAGTACAAGAATTAAAAAACGTCGATTTGTCAATTGGAAAAGATTGGTCTGAAAGTCAAAAATCCAAAGTAAAGTCATGAAAAGCAAAAAGGTCTTGATTGTGGACGATAATGATCTGAATCGCAGGTTATTCGAAAACCTGATAGGACAATTTTACACTTATGATAGTGCTGAAAATGGAATTCAGGCTCTCAAAAAATTGGAAAATGAAAGGTTCGATTTGATCTTGATGGACATTCAGATGCCTCAAATGGATGGAATCACGGCACTCAAAAGGATCAAACAAGGAAAACTTTCTTATTGTCCGGTGGTAGCGATTACTGCATTTGCTGATGAAGGTGACCGGGATAGTTTTCTTAAAATGGGTTTTGATGAATTTATGACGAAACCTATCCGACCCAAAAAATTTTTCGATGTGATCAACCGAGCATTGGAAAATAAATCTGAAACTGAAAAGGTTGGTATTGATCCTGCTTTTAACGAAGTGATTCTGGACAAAAAAGTGGTGGACCAATTGATGAAATTTAATACAAAAAACAACATTCAGAAGGTTTACGAGGACTTTTTAACTGAATGCAATGAAATTTGGGAAACGATAGAAAACGCTTTAAAAGAAAATCAACTAGAGGTAATTATCGATCAACTGCACATCATAAAGGGAAATTCAGGTACTTTGGGTGCTAATATCATTTACCTGATTTCCCAAAAAGCAGAAAACGCTGCAAGATTTAAGAATCAAGATAAACTGCAAGAATATCTTCCGATTCTGAAAAAGGAAATTGAATTATTTCAACAATTTATAAAAGAAGAAACTATTTTTGAGCCATGAGTAATTCGAAAAAAATCCTGGTAGGGGAAGACAGTTCCGTAATCCAAAACCTAACCAAAAGCGTCCTTTCATTTGAGGACTATGAAATAAAGGCGGCAAGAAATGGTCAGCAAGTCTTGGATATGTTGGAAAAAGAAGATTTTGACCTGATCCTGATGGATATCAGCATGCCTGTTTTGGATGGTACTGCCTGTACCAAAGCCATCCGTGAACTTAAGGATCCTAAAAAATCAAAGCTTCCGATTATTGCCATTTCGGGCAACATCCGAAACTATACCATGGACGAATTCAGAAAACTGGGCTTTGATGATTTCATCCAAAAACCGCTCGATTATGACAAGCTTTTGGCTACCGTAAAAAAATTTCTGAGCTAAATCAATGGTCGTCAAATACACCAAGCATTTTTTGGACAAACTTGAAAACCTCTTTGCAGCATCAGAATTTATTCTTCGATATGAAAAAGGGAGTTTCAAATCCGGCTATTGTGTTTTGAAAGAAAACAAAATCGTGATCGTCAATAAATATTTTCCTTTGGAAGGAAAGATAAACGCGCTGATCGATATCCTCAATGAGTTGAATTTCAATCCTCAGGACTTTAACGAAAAATCAAATCAGGATTTTTTGACTGAACTCAGACAAACCCAATTGAAGTTTTGAAAGTTAGTTTTCTGGGTACCGGAACATCGCAAGGCGTCCCTGTAATCGGATGCAATTGCTCCGTTTGTACTTCACTGGATTTCAGGGATCAACGCTTTCGTTCCTCTATTCATTTCGAAGTGGATGACATCAGCATAGTCGTGGATACGGGACCGGATTTTAGGATGCAAATTCTACGGGCAGGGATCAAAAAATTAGACGCTGTCCTGTTTACACACGAGCATAAAGACCATACTGCAGGATTGGATGATATCCGACCTTTTAATTTTTTGCAAAAAAAAGACATGCCGATCTTTGGAAGATCACATGTACTAGAACAAATCCAACGAGAGTACGCCTACATTTTCTCAGGAAAAAAATACCCGGGAGTTCCGCTGGTGGAGACAATCGTAATCGATGACCGACCTTTTCAAATCGAGGGAATCCAGATCATTCCGATTCCGGTGATGCATTATAAACTGCCTGTTCTGGGGTTTCGAATCGGGGATTTCACCTATATCACGGATGCAAATTTCATCCCGGAAGAGTCCTTTGAATTGATTCGGGGAACCGAAATCCTGGTGCTGAATGCACTTCAGAAGGAATCCCATATTTCGCATTTCACCCTGGATGAAGCAGTTGCAATAGCCAAACGAATCGGTGCCAAACAAACCTATTTCACACACATCTCTCACAGACTTGGTCTCCATGCTCAGATTGATGAAGAATTGCCGGAAGGAATCGCTTTGGCCTATGACGGGCTTACGGTAACTTTGACTTAATGCATCTCAATTATCACTTTCTCAAATTCCTTTGCCCTGAGCTTGAAAAGGCATTTTCAGGCAAAGAAATCCTGGCTTGCTTCTCCCAAAGCAAGGATGAATTGATTTTTCAAACTTCGGATGAAAACGGTGAACGTTGCATTCGGGCACATTTGCTGCCTCCTCAGGTCTATTTGAGTTTCCCGGATGGCTTCCCCAGAGCAAAACGAAACAGTGTAAATCTTTTCAGTGAAATCATCGGAGACACCATCATTTCCTGTCGGGTTCTGAGTTATGAAAGGGCTTTTATTTTTGAATTGAACTCCGGAAAAATCCTGCTTTTCAAACTTCATGGAAACAGAAGCAATGTGCTTCTTTACGAAAAGGATGCAGATTCCCCTTTCAAATTATTCCGAAATGAGATTACTGATGACCGAACTCTTGACTGGAAATCTCTGGAACAAAACCTCGATTTAAGTAGGGACCGATTTGAAGTTTTGGAGGGAAATGCTTCTCAATTTCTGCCCACTCTTGGAGCCGTTCCAAGATCCTGGCTGAAAGAGCGCGGGTATCCAGAGGCTGATTTGGCAACAAAATGGCAGCTCATGCAAGATTTGCTGGACATTCTGGATACACCGCTTTATTCCCTTGCGGAAAAGTCCGGTGAGGTTGTCCTGAGCCTTTTGCCGGAGCAAAATGTGAAAAGTAGTTTTTCAAATCCGATTCAAGCCGTAAATGAGTTGTTCTATCAGGCTTTGGTCAAAGGGAATTTTGAAAAAGAGAAAAACTCCCTACTCAAAAAATACCAAGATCAACTTAAAAAGCATCAATCCTACATCTCGAAATCGTCTCAGAAACTGGAGGAACTTCGGAATTCTGCCCCTCCTTCACATCTGGCAGATGTGATTATGGCAAATCTGCATGAGTTTGGAAATGGGGTTTCCGATAAGGAATTGTTGGATTTTTACACCGGAAAAACGGTAAAAGTCAGCCTGAAACCCAATCAAAAACCTCAGGATTTGGCTGAATCTCTTTACCGAAAAAGCAAGAATCGTCAGCTGGAATGGGCACAATTGGAAAAAACGATCGGCCAAAAAATCGACCAGGCAGAAAGCTTGAAAAGCAAAATCGAGGAACTGGAGAAGTCTGAGGATTTCCGAAAACTGAAGTCTTTCAAGAAAACGCATGGCGAGGATAAAGTCCTTCAAAAAGAAGTAGCAGCGCTTCCTTTTAAGGTTTTTGAAGTTGATGGCTTTGCTATTTGGGTTGGAAAATCCGCCAGTTCAAATGACGAAATGCTGAGAAATTACACCAAAAAAGACGATCTCTGGCTTCACGCAAGGATGGTTCCAGGTTCGCACGTTCTGATCAAATTAGGAGTAAACGACTTCCCTCCTATTCCTGTACTCGAGCGGGCTGCAGGCTTGGCGGCATTTTACTCCAAAAACAAAAATGAAACTCTTGCTCCGGTGATTTACACCCGGGCAAAATATGTGAGAAAAGTGAAAGGATCGGCTCCGGGATCAGTGATCGTCGAGCGAGAGCAAGTTTTGATGGTTCCTCCACTTGGACCGGATGATTCGGTTAGTCCGAAAGGTAACTGATCAATAAATCTCCTGTTCAGGATTAAAGGAAATGACACTCCTCAAAAAACTTGAAATTATTGATTAATCCATTTTTTGAAGTCGCTTACTTTTTCCCTTGCCACCACCAATTCATGCTGAGTTTTTGATTTCAGGGAAAGAATAAGACGACTATTCAAGTAGGGTTTCATCTCCATCAAATCTTCTGAATTAATGATGCATGACCTGTTTATCCTATAGAATTTCGTTGGGTCCAGCAATTCTGATTCAAGTTCATTCATCCCATGATCAATGATACTTTTTTGATTTGACCCTTTTTCGACTAAATAGCTCAAACCATCTTCGCTGTACAAATAGGAAATCTCATCTGTTGCTACAAATTTGATCTTGTTGCCAACTTTGGTAAGAAAACGTTTTTTATAAGTTTTTCCCAAAGAATTATTGAGGAAATTTTCCATAAACCCACTCACCTGAGAATGGGTTTTCTGAAGATTTTTGAGTTTGCTGAATGCTTTAATCAGGCGATTTTCTTGAACAGGTTTAAGAATATAATCAATGCAATTGTAGTCAAAAGACCTCAATACAAATTGGTCCGAATCATTCAAAAAAATGATAGGTTCCTTTAAAAATCTATCCCCAATCGCTTCAAAAATCAACCCATCGGAAAATTGAAACTCAGTTATAATCACGTCAAAATTCAATTGCTGATCCAATTTTGACTTAAACTCCTTAATTTTTTGAACGGTGTCAATTAGCTCAATTCCCTGAATTTTCTGTTCCAGAATTTCTCTGATTCTATTTTGGGTTGCTAAATCGCTTTCTGAGAGAAGTACTTTCATTAGTTTGAATCAATCGCGGTTCACCTTGAAAAAAATCTTTGCTTTTCTAAAACAGCAAATGATTGATTTTGAAACTTATAACAAAATGATATGTTTTGAGATTCGCTTTAAAAACAAAGCGAGGAGCATAAGCCCCTCGCCGTATTATTAAATAATAGTTGGTTTCTATTTACAAAGTTGGAAGTAATACTCCGTCAATCACATGTACTACTCCATTTTCAATTGCAACGTTTGCAGCAACGACTCTCCATGTATTTCCTGCTTTATCTGTCACTGTCACATTGCTACCTGATTTGGTTACTGTCAGCATTTCACCAGCTAAGGTTGGCACAGACTGAGCGCCTTCGTTTAGATCAAAAGAGAAAGCTACTGCAGGTACAACATGGAATTGGAGAACTTTTGCCACAGCAGGAGCACCCAAAGTTGCAATCAATTCTTGCAATGAACCTACATTCAAAGCAGTGAGAAGATTAGTGAAAGCTTGATTGGTAGGAGCAAAAACTGTGATAGATTCAGCACTTAACAATGGCCCTCCCAAATTCGCAGCAGTGACAGCCTGAAGCAACACTGTTAGATTAGCGGCAGTAGCTGCTTCAACGAGATTAGGTAGTTCAAGTTCTGGTAGCATCACTCCATTGAGTACATGAACAACACCGTTTTCAATTGCGATATCAGCTGCAACCACCTGAGCTACTCTTCCAAGAGGATCTCTGACAGAAACTGTATTCCCGGATTTGGTAACAACGATATTTTGACCTGAAAGAGTTGTGAAAGTATTGGTTGATGCTAAATCACTTGAAAAGGCAACTGCAGGAACAACATGAAAGCCCAAGACTTTTTCAAGGTTATCAACTCCTCCGATTTTGGTCACCAAATCATTCAGATTAGTAACATTAAATACCTGAAGAGCAGCTGCAAAAGCTTCATTCGTTGGAGCAAAAACTGTAATCGCGTCGGCAGTTAGCAAGGCATTTGCAAGACCGTCCACTGCTGTTACTGCGGAAAGTAAAGTCGTCAAACCTGCACTTGTTGCTGCTTCCACAAGAGTTGGCTTTGGCAAATCTACGTTTGGAAGTAAAACTCCGTCTATTACATGGACTACTCCATTTTCAATCTGAACATCTGCTTGAATTACTCTGGAAGTATTTCCTGAGGCATCCACAACTGTCACCACTCCATTGGAATTATTAACGGTCAAGGATTGATTCGCCAGAGTAGTGTAGACGTTGGTCGCATTCAGATTTTTGGAGAAAGCAACGGCAGGTACCACATGAAAACCGAGAACGGTTTGCAAATTTTGGACTCCGCCAATTTTAACAACCAAGTCATTCAAATCACTCGCTTTGAATGCGGTCAAAGCATTAGCAAATGCATCATTAGTAGGTGCAAATACTGTGATTCCCTGCTGATCCTGAAGGGCTGCTTCAAGGCCAGGAACAGCTCTTACTGCAGACACTAAGGTCGTCAAACCTGCATCTTCAGCTGTTTCGATTAGAGTTGGATAAGGAATAGGTCCCTGATAATCATCGCTTTGGCAAGAGAGCATCGTCAGAATGAATGATCCAAAAAACAGGTACTTCAAAAGATTTGTCATAGTTAATTTGGTTTGGTTTCACATCGAAACCCCAACTTTCCAAAAATAGATTTGACAACTTATATGAACTGTTATTTTTAAGAGTTCAACTGTATTAATCCTTTCTTAAACTGTGTCGATTAACTAATTTATTTTTTTAAAAATTCAAGAGAGATTAAATATTTCAAACTCCAGGCAAAAAAAAAGACCGCGATTGCGGTCCTTTACTAACTTCCAATTTTGGAGTTTAAGCTACTACATGAAGCTTAAGCATGTTTGTTCTTCCTTTTGCGGCAAGAGGCATACTGGCGGTATTGATGATCACATCTCCGGTTTTGACAAAGCCGTCATTTTTCAAGGTATTCTCGATGTCTTCAAAAGTCGCATCAGTTGATTCTTGCTTGCTATACAAATAAGCTCGTACACCCCAAACCAAACTCATTTGTGTGATTAAATTTTTATTTCTGGTAAACACGAAAATATTTGCAGAAGGTCTGTGCGAGGCTAATCTAAAACCTGTAAATCCTGATGAAGTGATTCCCACAATAGCTTTTGCTTTCACATTTCTGGAAAGTCTTGCTGCCATCAAAATCAAGTTATCACTCAAGAAATTCTCTTCGTCTTCAGGGATTTTGTAAAGATTATGGTAGATCTCAGCATTTTCTTCCAGATATCTGATGATGCTACACATTGCTTTTACGGCATTCACCGGGTATTTACCTGAAGCAGTTTCTGCCGAAAGCATCACTGCATCAGCTCCGTCAAGAACTGCATTTGCGACGTCATTTGTTTCAGCGCGAGTCGGTCTTGGATTTACGATCATGCTTTCCATCATCTGGGTAGCAATGATTACAGGCTTACATGCAAGCTTACATTTTTCGACAATTCTCTTCTGCCAAAGTGGAACAATTTCCATTGGAACTTCAACACCCAGATCACCTCGTGCAACCATGATGGCATCCGTAGCCTCGATGATTGAATCGATATTTTCAAGCGCTTCCGGTTTTTCAATTTTCGCAACGATTTTGCAAACCTTTCCTTCGGCTTCAATTCTCTTTCTTAAGTCAATAATATCTTCAGAAGATCTTACAAAAGATAAAGCGATCCAGTCAACTTCCTGAGACAATCCAAACTTCAAATCTTCAATATCCTTTTCAGTCAATGATGGTGCACTGACTTTGGTATTCGGAAGATTGATTCCTTTTCGAGATTTAAGGATTCCACCGTGAATAACAGTACAATTCACATTTTTGCCATCTGTATCATTTACGACCACCTCAAGGTTACCATCATCAATCAGAATTCTGTCTCCGGTGACAACATCGTTTGGAAGGTTTTGATAGACCGTACTTACCAATTTGGCGTTTCCGATTACAGGATCATTCGTAATGGTAATGTGATCTCCCGGATTAATTTGGACACCGTTATTTTCCATTTCTCCTACCCGGATTTTTGGGCCCTGGAGATCCTGAAGAATGCCCAAGTTAAGGTTGTCTTCTTCATTTATCCTTCGGATAATATTGATGACTTCCTGATGGATTTCATGGCTGCCATGAGAAAAGTTGAGTCTGAAAACATTAGCTCCTGCAGCTGCAAGACTTTTGATGGTTTCGTAGTTATTTGAGGCAGGGCCGATTGTTGCTAAAATCTTGGTTTTGTTGAAATAGCTCATTCGATTATTAATAAGTTAACAGGTTTTCTTTGGATTTAAGTTTTGATATATCCAGCCTCATCACGTTTTGAATGAAGGGGTTTTGGGCTAGCTGGTTTGCAAATGTATTAATACTGAGTTGAAAGGTTTGGTCTTGAACTAAAAGGAAATAATCCATTGATTTCAATTCGGGGATCAAATATGAAACCTGATGGGTTGAATTTAGCGCTTTATTTTTCAGAAGTTGAACAAAACCGTGTGGTAAAGAAAGGAAAAATTGGGAGATTTTCAGCCCGGGAAGGGATAGAAACTCTATTTCCAAATCCTCACTTCGCACCAGATTCAGGTGCAAATCCCGGTTGATCAGCCAAGCCATTTTATAGTCTTTAACAGGCGATACAAGCCCCAGAAGCTCGAAATCATAGGTATGCTCTATCTGTAGTTTGGCCTTCTTCATGGGGGAAGAAAATGATTCAAAGCAAAGTTAAAAATTAAAATCTATTGGGATCGGGGTGCAATTTGCACAAAAATTTACTTGAATCTTTTCTTTGCCAATTAGGTATTAAATATATTTCTTTGCGGAGTGTTATTAACTAAACTGATCACAAAATGTCTGAAATTGCACAGAAAGTAAAAGCCATCATTGTAGATAAACTTGGCGTAGAAGAGTCTGAAGTGACTATGGAAGCAAGCTTCACCAACGATCTTGGTGCCGACTCTCTTGATACAGTAGAATTGATTATGGAATTCGAAAAAGAATTCAATATCTCTATTCCTGATGATCAGGCTGAGCAAATTGGCACGGTAGGACAAGCTGTCACCTATCTTGAGGCTAACGTAAAATAATAATTCCTAAATTCATTCTATGAATTTAAAAAGAGTTGTTGTAACAGGTATTGGTGCCCTCACACCAATAGGTAATACCGCAGAAGAATTCTGGACCGGTCTTACTAATGGCGTGAGTGGTGCTGCACCGATCACCAGGTTCGACGCTACACTTTTCAAAACCCAATTTGCCTGCGAAATCAAGAATCTTGATGTTGAGCAATTTATGGACCGGAAAGAGGCCCGAAAAATGGATCCGTTTACCCAATATGCTATGATTGCCACAGACGAGGCAATGGCAGATTCGGAACTCGATCTTGAAAAAATCAACAAAGCAAGAGCAGGAGTAATTTGGGGTTCAGGAATCGGCGGCTTAAAAACTTTCCAAGACGAAGTCACGGATTTTTCCAAAGGAGACGGAACACCAAGATTTAACCCTTTCTTCATTCCCAAAATGATCGCTGATATCAGCGCGGGTTTTATTTCAATCAAATACGGTTTTAGAGGTCCAAACTTTGTAACTGTATCTGCCTGTGCTTCTGCAACAAACGCTCTGATCGATGCTTTCAATTACATCCGATTGGGCAAAGCTGATATTTTCATTAGTGGTGGATCGGAAGCAGCAGTGACCGAAGCCGGAATCGGCGGATTCAATGCTATGAAAGCACTATCCCAACGAAATGACTCTCCTTCAACTGCATCAAGGCCTTTTGATAAGGATCGCGATGGTTTTGTACTTGGAGAAGGTGCAGGTGCTTTGATCCTGGAAGAACTTGATCATGCTTTAGCTCGAGGTGCAAAAATCTATGCCGAACTTGTTGGCGGAGGTATGACGGCAGATGCCTATCATATCACAGCCCCTCATCCAGATGGATTGGGAGCAAGCAGCGTAATGGAAATCACATTGGCAGATGCTGGGCTTAAACCTGAAGATATCGATTACATCAACGTACACGGTACTTCTACTCCATTAGGAGATGTGGGTGAAACCAAAGCTATCCAGAAAATTTTTGGAGAGCATGCTTATAAACTCAACATCAGCAGTACAAAATCTATGACTGGTCACCTTTTGGGTGCAGCCGGTGCAGTGGAAGCAATTGCTTCTATCTTCGCTATCAACCATAGCATTGTACCGCCAACGATCAATCACTTCACCGATGATGAAGCGTTTGATCCGGGATTGAATTTAACTTTCAACAAAGCGCAGAAAAGAGAAATCAACTACGCGATGAGCAATACCTTTGGATTTGGCGGCCACAACTGTTCTGTCATTTTCAAAAAATATAATTGATCTGGGTTTGAAACTCTTTCAAAGACTCGGAATTCATTCGCTTTTCTACAGTACAAGAGACAAAAGGCTTGCTAACTCCATCAAAATGATGACAGGTAGCAGGCCTTTTAATTTATCCCTATACAAGCTTGCTCTCACCCCTGCAGGACTTGGGGAGGAGACTTCAAGAGGATTCAGGATTTCAAATGAGAGACTTGAATTTCTTGGCGATGCCTTTTTGGGAGCTGTGATTGCAGAGCATTTATTTCAAAGATATCCCTACAGAGATGAAGGATTCCTGACTGAAACAAGATCTAAGCTTGTCAATAGGGAAAGTCTCAATGAAACCGGAATCAAAATCGGTCTCAGAAATGTACTGGACCAGGAAATCGGAGACCGAAGTTTCACTGGAAATAAGTCTCTCTATGGTGATATGCTGGAGGCTTTTTTGGGCGCTATGTATCTTGACAAGGGATACAAATTCACCAAAAAATTCATTGTATCCAGGATTTTGCTGCATGTAGATCTGGATGGAATGATCACCACTACGACCAATTACAAAAGCAAAATAATCGAGTGGTCGCAAAAGGAAAACAAACGTGTTGAATATAAAGTATTACAAATCAACGGTAACCAACGCTACAAAGAGTTTGTGATCTCTTTGCAAGTGGATGAAAACGAAGTGTCTCAGGGAAAGGGAGCAACCAAGAAAAAAGCCGAACAGGAAGCTTCCAAAAATGCCTGTGAAATTCTAAAAATTGCCACCTAGCCAGTTATTTTTACGGCCAATCCCCCAATAAAATGTCTTCAATAAAAATCGCAGGAGCCACACTCAACCAAACACCTCTGGACTGGAAGGGAAATTTGGAAAGAATTATCGCCGCGATCAATGAAGCCAAAGCTCAACAAGTTGAAATTCTTTGTTTTCCTGAATTGGCCATCACAGGCTACGGAAGTGAAGATTTGTTTTTAAGCTATTGGTATCCTCAAAAAGCCGTGGCACAATTGGCCAAGCTTCTCCCCCATTGCGCAGGAATCACAGTTGCGGTAGGAATTCCTATCCGGATTCAGGAGAAAGTTTATAATACAGTCGCCGTCATTGAAAACTCAAAAGTCAAAGGATTTGCAGCAAAGCAATTTATGGCTATTGACGGAGTACATTATGAATTTCGCTGGTTCACTCCATGGCCGGCAAACGAAGTAACAGAATTCGAATTCGAAGGCGAAAAAATTCCATTAGGCGATCTTACTTTTCACCACAAAGGAATTCATTATGGATTTGAAATCTGTGAAGATGCATGGCGCGGATCAGTCAGACCCGGCTACAGACTTCGCGATCGCAAAGTAGATTTGATCTTCAACCCCAGCGCAAGTCACTTTGCAATGGGGAAAACCAAAGAGCGAATTGAGCTGATCGAGAATAGCTCAAAAATGTTTGACTGCTACTATTGCTACGTCAATCTTCTGGGAAATGAAGCCGGTCGGATGATTTTCGATGGTGAAATTCTCCTGACAAAAGATGGAGAACTACTTTCAAGAAATGGTTTACTCGCATTTCAGGATTTTCAGGTTGTGAGCTTCGACCTAGAACCAAAAGTTCAAAAAGTCGCCCCTATCATTTCCAAAGAAGAAGAATTTGTTCAGGCTTCCGCTTTGGCACTTTTTGATTACCTGCGGAAAAGCAAAAGCAAAGGTTTTGTCCTTTCTCTTTCGGGAGGAGCTGACTCTTCATCAATTGCAATCTTAATAGCTGAAATGGTCAGAAGAGGTTTGGCAGAACTTGGACAATCGGTTTTCTGTAAGAAAATTGGGTTGGAGTACAATCCTGAATCGCCTTTTTCAGAAAAAGAACTCGTGGGCAAATTACTTACGACGGCCTATCAGGGGACGAAAAACTCTTCAACTGACACATTTGAAAGTGCAAAAACTCTAGCCGAAAGCATCGGAGCAGTTTTTTACAGCTGGACCATCGATGAGGAAGTAAGCAGCTACACCCAAAAAATAGAAACCGCAATAGGCCGAAAATTGACTTGGGAAAATGACGACATCACCCTTCAAAATATCCAGGCAAGAAGTCGCTCGCCGATCATCTGGATGCTTGCCAACTTGAACAATGCACTTTTGCTCAATACTTCCAACAGAAGTGAGGGAGATGTCGGCTACTCTACCATGGATGGTGACACGAGCGGGAGCATCTCTCCTATCGCAGCCGTTGATAAATTTTTCATTCTTCACTGGCTCAGATGGGCAGAGAAAAATCTGGACAGACCGGGTTTGGCCTTAGTAAATTCACTGCAACCAAGTGCTGAGCTTCGGCCTTTGGAACGAACTCAGACCGACGAAGCCGACTTGATGCCTTATTCGGTGATTGTCGAAATTGAAAAATTGGCGATTCGGGATAGAAGATCACCCATGGATGTTTACCTGATTTTGGTGGATGAACTTGACCTGCCTGGACCCGTTTTAAAAGAGTATATCAAAAAATTCTTCCGACTTTGGTCCAGAAATCAATGGAAACGCGAAAGAGTCGCACCTTCTTTCCATTTGGATGAATTTAATATTGACCCCAAAACGTGGTATCGCTTTCCTATTTTATCAGGAGGCTATGCAGAAGAACTAGAACTTTTAGATCAACTCTAACATAAATCTCATGCTTGAATCTTTCCTTAGTTATGTAGTCTGGGATCCAAGTCCTGCTGTTTTTTCAGGCATTGAACGCCTTCGATGGTACAGTCTGCTTTTCGCTTTAGGTTTTATTATTTCCCAGCAATTCATGGTTTATTTCTTCCGAAAGGAAGGCCAAAAAGAAGAGCTTGTTGACAAGTTGACCATCATCATGGTGTTGGCTACGATCATCGGAGCAAGATTAGGCCACGTTTTATTTTATGAGCCGGAGAAATATTTGAGTAATCCGCTAGATATTTTGAAAGTTTGGGAGGGCGGATTGGCCAGTCATGGTGCTGCGATCGCTATTCTCTTCTCTCTTTGGGTATATTCGAAAAGGACTCCCGGTCAAAATTACCTTTGGGTCTTGGATCGAATCGCGATTGTGACCGCAATGACCGGAGCTTTGATCCGATTTGGCAACCTGATGAATTCTGAAATAGGTGGACACGATACAGGAACAGATTCTGGATTTGTCTATGCCTGGGATGCGGAAGAGATTTTACAATCCTTGAAAGTGCCTGTAGAATCTATCGAAGCCTATAAACCGGAAGATCGCTCGGGAGAATTGCAGGGCAATGGAATAGTCCCTGTCAACATTGATCTGAAAATCACCAAAGGAACCTACGCTCTTGAAGATCTCGAATCCACTCTTCAACGGGATATAAAATACGCCCTCACCCAGTTCAATTCATCCAAACAATATCTTGCAGAGCCTTTGGAAACACCTTTGGATTTTACAATTTCCGATAAAGGAGACCATTATTTGGCAACTGTCAGGACATTTGGAAGGGCAAAATACCCGACTCAGATTTACGAATCAATTTCCTACTTACTGATCTTCCTAGGTCTATTTGCTATTTGGTACAAATACACTTATAGAGTTCCTGAAGGATTACTTGTTGGCCTTTTCATGATTTTCGTATTTGGGACAAGATTCATTTGGGAGTTTTTCAAAGAGACGCAAGTGGATTTTGAGAAAGATATGGCCTTCAATATGGGGCAATTGCTCAGTATTCCGCTGGTAGTCTTTGGAGTGGTTCTTGTAATACTGGCTTTGAAAAAAGGACTAAAACCGATTAAAAGTTAAGGAACGGGGTCATGCCCGTGGCCTCCCCATGGGTTGCAACTTGCGATTCGTTTTATACCAAGCCAACCACCTTTGAAAACTCCATGCTTCAAAATGGCCTCTTTGGTATATTGGCTGCACGTCGGAGTGTATCGACAGCTGTTGGGAAGTAGTGGTGAAATAGTATACTGATACACCAAAACTGGAAATATGGCTATCTTTCGGATAATGTCTTTTACCATTGATTCACCCGCAAGGGCTGAGTTTCGTAAGTAACCAAAATTAATCAAACTCAATTCCCAATTGCATCCTCAATTTTTAAATATCCTCCTTTCATTCACTTTGGTGATGTGCTTTTGGTTGGGATGCAACACTAACTCTGCTATTGCCCAAACAGACACCACCTTGGCGCCAGCTGCTCAACCTACTCCTGAGCGGGTGAAAGTCAACAATGTATTTATCATTGGCAATGAGAAGACCCAAAAGTCCGTCATCCTTCGTGAGTTGGACTTTACGACTGATTTCTTTTACGACTGGGAGACTTTCATGGGGATTCTGGTAGCTGATCAGAAGAAAATCTACAATCTCCGCCTATTTACTTCCGTCGAAATCACCCCGCTGATTGTCGGTCCGGAAGAAGTCGAAGTCTTGATTACGGTGAAAGAGCGATGGTATATTTTACCTTCTTTGATTTTCCAACTTGCCGATCGAAACTTTGCAGAATGGTGGACCAACCAAAATCATGATTTTTCCAGGGTCAATTTTGGAATGAAACTAAGTCATAGCAATGTGGGTGGCAGAAATGAAAAGTTGCGCTTCTCAGGCCAGTTGGGATTTACTAAAGCCATTGACTTTCAATACAGCATTCCTTTCATTGATAAGAATCAAAAGCATGGTTTAGCTTTTCAGTTTACGCTATTCGATCAGAAAACCCTTGCAATCAAGTCTGAGAATAACCGACAAGTTTTCTATACCTCAGATGCTGAAGATGTGCTTCGCAAAAATATGTCTACAGGTATTCGCTACTCTTACCGAAGGACATTCTATAACACGCACAATTTCACGTTGGGATATAACTCCACTTGGGTAAGTCCTTTGGTTTTGCAGCAGAATCCTGACTATTTCCAGCACGGTTCTAATAAGCTTCGCTACATGTTTGCGACCTACTCGTTCCGACATGACAAACGAGATAATGTCTCTTACGCTACGCAAGGGGAACTTCTACAGCTCACAGCGACCAAATACGGGATCTTATTTGTGAATGAACTGGACGAGGTAGAAGTGAATGTGGTAGCAAACAAGTACTTCAAATTCAACGAAAAATTCCACTTCAATACCGGACTTACCGCCAACTGGTTTCTGAGTGTGAAGCAGCCTTACACTTTGGTCAGAGGTATAGGATACAATCCAAATTTCATCCGAGGATACGAACTAAATGTCATCGAAGGACAGCAGTTGTATGTGCATAAAAACAGTTTCCGATGGAAATTTGTAGACTGGGCCATCGATATCTCAAGCCTTGTACCGCTTGAACAATTCAGCACTATTCCGATCCGCTTGTACTGGAGTGCAAATTTTGACCATGGCTACGTCAAAGACAGAAACAATATTCCTGAAAATGCCCGACTGACCAATCAGTATCTTTTCGGCTATGGTACCGGCATCGACCTGGTAGGATTTTACGATGCAGTGTTCCGATTTGAATACTCGATCAACGATCAGAAAGAAGGTACATTCTTCTTCAACTTCAAAGCGCCGTTTTAATCTGCTGCCTAACTTTTCAATTCTTTGATAATCGATTGATTTTTAATTGAATAAATAAGTATTACTATTTTTTTCTAATAATTTAACTAGATTACTATTCGTTTTTTTATCCCGAATAGATGAGGCACTTGGTTTTTTTCTGCTTCCTGTTTTTGGTTTTTTCATGTCTGAAAGCCCAAACAGATCCCCTGACCCAATCGCATGGAGCCAGAAGTCAATCCTTGGGAAATCTCCGGGTGAATCTTTCTGATTCATGGGCATTTTTCAACAACATCGGTTCCTTGGACAGAATCGTAGAATCCGAAATTGCCGTTGGGTACGATCATCGATTTGGTTTAAATGAACTCAGCACTTTTGATTTGGTTGGTGCCTGGAAAAATAATTTCGGAACAATCGGTTTTGGAGTTTCCCGATTCGGGGGAAGTCTTTTCAATCAGCAAACTCTAGGTCTTGGATTCAGCAATCAACTCGGAATCGTCAGCATTGGAATGAAGGCCGAATGGTTTCAAACTCAAATCGAGGGATTCGGAACAGGCAATTCGCTTCTTTTAAGTCTGGGAGGAGTTGCGGAACTAAGTCCTCAATTTTTCCTTGGAGCTCATGTCTCGAATATTAATCGGGGAAAAATCAGCAAAAACTCAGACGACAGATTGCCGACAGGGATTCAGATGGGAATCACTTACCGACCAGTTACCCAACTTAATATTTACCTCGAAGCTGAAAAAGACATCGAAATAGATCCTGTGGTCAAAGCGGGTTTGGAATACGCAATTCGGGAATGGTTATGGCTGAGGGCCGGAGCCAACACAAATCCCGGTCGCGTATTTTTTGGTTTTGGATTGAGGCCGGGCCGTTTTCAGATTGATTATGGCTTTGGCCAAAATTCTGCTTTGGGAAGTACTAATCACGTCAGTCTTGGAATGCGATGGGAAAAAGACTGACCCATCTCTCATTTCTGATTTTCATCCTGATTTTCCCAAACCGAAGTTTTGGACAAGTTCCTCCCAGACCTGAAATCGATCCTGAAACTTTCGTAGAAAGACTATTTCCAGTCCCGGAGGAAGACCTGGATTACGAATCAATTTACGAGGTGCTTTTTCAGCTTTACCTGAATCCGATAGACATCAATCGTGCGGATGCGGAAGTTCTTCAGGCAACTTATCTTCTAAATTCCGGGCAAATAAGCAGTTTGGTCAGCTATCGGAATCAGTTTGGGTCGCTGATTTCACTTTATGAATTGCAGGCAGTTCCGGGATTTGATCTTGAAACAATCGAAAGGATACTTCCATTTGTCACCTTGGGAGAATCCATTAACAGATCTCAGGACTTTCTGACACGACTCAGAAATGAAGAGCAGGCTTACCTCCTGTTCAGACACAGAAGAACATGGGAAATGCGCAGAGGATTTTCCGAACCAGATACCAGCAGTTCAGGAGCAATCAGCTCGCGATATATCGGAGACCCAAATGAATTCTATCTGCGATTTCGGGTTCAGCATTCGAGAGATTTCAGCATGGGAATTACACTCGACAAAGACCCGGGAGAGCAGTTTACATGGGACTCAAAAACTGCCCGATATGGATTCAATTTCTTTTCCTTTCACTTCACCCGCTACTTTGTCGGGAAATGGAAAGTCATAAGCCTGGGTGATTTTCAGGCTTCCTTTGGTCAAGGATTAGTTTTTGGAGCAGGCTATACCTTGGGAAAAGGCGCCGAAACTGTCCCAACAATCAGGCGGAGCAGCTTTGGAATTTTGCCTTATACTGCGGCTTTGGAATTCGGCTTTTTCCGCGGAGTCGGCGCAACTTATCAGCTAAAAAACTGGCAAATGAGCGTCATTTCATCTTTTGCTCCCAGAGATGGGAGAAGTCAGGCTGAAGTCGATTCCGTTGGAAATGAACAAAGCATCATCAGCTCTTTCAATCAAAGTGGATTGCACCGAACTCAAAGCGAGCTTTCGACCAAAAGTCGTTTTCGGGAATTGAGTCTGGGCGGAAATACTCAATATTCTCACCCTTCGGGAAAGTTTCAGGCCGGAACAAATATTCTTTTCACGCGATTCAACCAGCCCTGGATTCGGGATTCACAGGTTTACAATCAATTCGAATTTGCCGGGCAAAGCAATTCTGTGGGAAGCTTGTACTTCAATTACAACTGGAAGAATTTTTACCTGTTTGGAGAGTCAGCTATGTCACAATCCGGTGGAAAAGGAACTGTGCTTGGTTTTGTTAGCAGCCTGAGCAAGCAGGTTGATTTCTCTTTACTTTGGAGAAAATACGACCGGGATTTTCACAGCTTTTTCTCAAATGGATTTGCTGAAAGCACTCGCCCAAACAATGAGCAGGGGATTTACATGGGAATCGAACTCCGTCCTTCTTCCCGATGGAAAATCAACGGCTATTACGATTTCTTTAAATTTCCATGGCTGAAATACAGGATCTATGCACCGTCAGCCGGCTCGGAATGGATCACAAGAATCACCTATCGACCATCCAGAAATTTATCTGCATTTATCCAAATCCGAGAAGAAAAGAAGGATCGAAATATCCCTGACAGCGGAGAACCGAGCCTTACTTATCGAGTACTTCCCCTTACTAAAATCAATGGATTGCTCAGTCTGGAATACCAAGTTTCAAAATCGCTATTCCTCAGATCTAGGATTTTATTCAGCCGGGTAGATTTCAATTCTGAAAAATCGAAAGGTTTTATGATCCTCCAGGATGTCCAGTACGGTCAACAGCGATGGAGAATCACTTCCAGAATCGCACTTTTCGATGCCGAAAATTATGACAACAGACTGTATGCCTTCGAAAACAATGTACTCTGGACGTTCTCTATTCCGGCTTTTTCAGGCAAAGGTTTACGATATTATCTGATTGGGCAATATGACTTCAGTCCAAGACTGACCAGTTATATTCGCTTTGCCAGAACTAGTTTTACCGATCGGGAATCAATCAGCTCCGGCCTCCAAACCATCGAAGGTCCGCAACAAACTGAAACCACTCTCCTGCTTCGGTATATGCTGCACCGGTAATATTCCATCAATGGTGTGATTTGGAACTGGTTTTTTGATAATTTACCGCCAAACCATCGACGCATGATCAGAATCCTACACACTGCCGTTATTTTTCTTTTTTCTGTCTCCATCTCGCTCGCTCAGGCACTCGACCTGACCAAGATGACCAAGAAAGAAGGCTTTATCCCTTTCTACCTCGATGAGGAAAAAGGCAAAATCTACCTCGAAATCGACCAACTCGACAGCGAGTTTCTCTACGTCAATTCCCTTACGGCCGGTATCGGCTCTAATGACATCGGCCTCGACCGCGGTCAATTGGGAGATACCCGGATTGTTGAGTTTCGCAAGACCGGAAACAAACTACTCCTGGTCCACAAAAACCTGGACTTCCGTGCTTACTCCGACAATCCTGCTGAAGTACAATCCATCAAAGATGCTTTTGCAGAATCAGTTCTTTGGGGATTTGAAATCGCCCAGAATAATGGAGGAAAGCTGATCGTGGACGCTACCAACTTCTACATGCAGGATGCGCACGGTGTAAGCGAAACACTTGCCCGAAGCCGTCAGGGAACTTTCAAAACTGATGCAAGTCGCTCAGCCCTGTACTATCCCATGATCAAAAACTTCCCGAAAAACACGGAAGTAGAAGCCACCATCACACTCACAGGTCAGGCCACCGGAGCAAACCTTCGGTCAGTCACTCCAACTCCGGATGCAGTGACTGTTCGTCAGAGACATTCCTTTATCGAGCTTCCTGACAATAACTATAAGCCAAGAGTTTTTGACCCGAGAGCAGGTTACGGAAGTATTTCCTACATGGATTTCACCACTCCGATCTCCGAACCGATCGTAAAGCGCTACATCGCAAGACATAGATTAGAGAAAAAAGATCCAAATGCAGCTGTTTCGGAAGCTGTCGAGCCGATCGTGTATTACCTGGATAGAGGAACTCCCGAGCCGGTTGCTTCAGCTCTGATCGCGGGAGGAAACTGGTGGAATCAGGCTTATGAGGCGGCAGGTTTTAAGAATGCATTCCGGGTAGAACTTGCTCCGGAAGGAATGGACCTGATGGATGTGCGATACAACGTGATTCAGTGGGTTCACCGATCCACTCGTGGCTGGTCATACGGTGCGAGCGTTCGCGATCCCCGAACGGGCGAAATCATGAAAGGCCATGTTTCTCTTGGTTCATTGCGAGTAAGACAGGATTATCTGATTGCACAGGGATTGATTCAGCCTTTCGAAGATGGAAAACCTGCTGATCCTAAAATGCTGGAAATGGCAATTGCAAGACTAGAACAACTTTCCGCTCATGAGATCGGTCACACGATCGGTTTGGCACATAGCTATGCTACTTCTGCCAACGGCCGCTCTTCCGTGATGGACTATCCTTATCCTGTCATTTCTGAAAATGAAAAAGGCGAGCTGGACCTGAGCACCGCCTACGATGATAAAATCGGTGACTGGGACAAATGGGCAATCAAATATGGCTATGAGATTCCTGCTGCAGGAGTAAATGAGGAAGAGTTTTTGAAGAAAATGCTCGAGGACACCTATTCCGCAGGTCATGAATTTATTACAGATTCTGACTCACGCGATCCAAGCGGCGTACATCCCCGCTCCCACCTTTGGGACAATGGAGCCTCGGCTCCTGCGGAGTTGATGAGAATGTTAAAGTTGAGAGAAAACAGGCTGAAAACATTCGGTTTGAATGCAATTCGCGAAGGTCAGCCGGAGGCAATGCTGGAAGAAGTTTTGGTTCCGCTATTCCTGATGCATCGCTACCAGGTAGAGGCGACCAGTAAGTTGATCGGTGGTTTGGATTATACTTACAAAGTGAAAGGAGATAATCAGCCCGCTCATTCATGGGTGCCGGCAAAAGATCAGGAGAATGCTCTGAATGCACTTCTTTACTCGATTTCTCCAACCCAATTGGAAGTTCCGGCCCATATTCTGGCTTTGATTCCTCCCCGTCCATTTGGATACGGCAGAACCCGGGAGACATTTGTACCAAGAACAGGACCGGTGTTCGATCCGATTGCACCTGCGGAAAGCGTGGTTGATTTAGCCTTCAGCTTTATGTTTGAGGGCGGCAGAGCCAACAGAATTTACCTGCAAAATCTTCAGGATAATTCACTTCCGGGATTTGAGACAATGCTCAATCAAATCAGCACGCAGGTGTTTTCAAGCACCGTTCCTACAGGTCTCAAAGCAGAAATCAAATTGATGACAGAAGCTAAATTGGTGGATCATCTGATCGCTTTGTCCAAAAATGCAGATGTTTCCAATTCTGTTCGTGCGATCACCCGTAACCATTTAGATAAGTTGAAAAACGGTTCCGGACCTGCAGGAAGCGGAGGATTGGAAGCTAGAGGAGAAGCCAATTCCCTGCTTGCCAGCCATTCAAAATACCTGGCGGAAAAGATCGAAGCATTCCTTGATTTGCCTATGGAACTTACAATTCAGGAAAGTCTGAAAGTACCGGATGGAGCTCCAATCGGCTCAGATGATATGAGTTGTGATTTTGATTTCTGAGTCATAAAATAAACAAGAATTTAAGGAGCCGGAAGTGAGAACACTTTCGGCTTTTTTATTTTTTTCCTTTGAGGAAGACGCGTAAAAACAATGGTTTCTTTTGCTGATTAAAATTTGACTTTCCGTTTTTGGTCTATGTTTAGGTGCTTTAAAGCATTGGTTACTCGGGGATTAAAAAAATCTAAAAACCATTACCTTTCAGAATATTTGCAGAAATTGATAATCGACAACTCTTAATTTTTTTACAATGAGTGATTCCAAAAAAAGATGCTTTGTGGTCATGGGCTTTGGCACCAAAACCGACTATGTGAATGGCCGCAAACTAGACCTCAACAAGTCCTATCGGTTGCTGATAAAGCCGGTCCTGCAAGCTAAAGGAATCGAATGCGTCCGCGCGGACGAGATCACACATTCAGGTTCCATCGATGTGCAGATGTATAAGGAATTACTTCAGGCAGATGTGGTAATCGCAGATCTTTCTACTGCCAATCCAAATGCTCTTTACGAACTTGGAATTCGCCATGCGCTAAGACCCTATACCACGATTGTGATTTCTGAGGATAAACTCACCTATCCTTTTGACCTCAATCATATTTTGATCACGAGTTACCAGCATCTTGGTGATGCCATCGACTACGAGGAAGTGGAGAGATTCAGGGCGACTTTGGGGAAATTGATCGATTCGGTCATTGACAAAAAAGAACCCGACAGCCCGGTTTACACTTATCTGAACTCGCTCGTTCCTCCTCAAATCAAAGAGGAACTAGAAAAGGCAATTGAGGAAATACCTTCAAGAGGAACTGATGGAGTCAATCCCGGAATGGGAAAGGCGCTTTCGCTGATCATACAGGAAGCTGAGGATGCGATAGAAACTAAGGAATTTTCGAAAGCCCGAGAATTATTCCAATCAGCCGTTTTGCTTTCACGGCAAACTTCCGGACAACAAGATCCCTACCTGATCCACAGGCTTTCATTTTGTACCTACAAGGCCGCGGAACCAAACCTGGTCAGCTCTCTTTACAAGTCTCTCAGCCTTCTGGAATCTATCAATTTGGCTCACACAAATGATCCGGAAACCGTCTCAGCGGCAGGTGGGGTTGAGAAAAAGCTTTACGAAAACGGGGAAGGAGACGATCATCTCGAAAATTCGATTCTTTATTTTCAGCGAAGCTATTACCTCCTCAATAATCGATACAACGGGATCAATCTTGCCATAACCTTGGTCTATCACGCCACTTCAAAACTTGTCCAATCGGACCACGAACGAATCGCAGATTTGGTATTTGCGCAGCGCACTTGGAAACGGGTACTCTATTTGTGTGATCGGGATTGGCCGATTATACTGACCAAGGAGACAAATGATGCGCTTTTGAGTCAGGGGACTAAAGAATCACTGGAAATGCAGCAATATTACGAAGCTCAGAAATTTTGGATTACTGTAAATCGGGCTGAAGCTTCTTACGGGTTAGGAAGATTTGATGATTACAACAAGTATGAGGAAACGGCAAAAAAAATGCCTCATCCTGCCTGGATGTGGGAAAGCTTTACAGATCAAATGGGTAAATTGAATGCCGAATTGACAAAAGTTGGTCACTTGCTTGAACCGACCTGGAAGTCACCTACTTAAGAATAAAAGTTAACAAACTTATGCTGAACCCACTATTGGCGGATTTCGCCACTCCTTTTGATACTGCACCTTTTCACCTGATCAAACCTGAACATTACCTGCCGGCTGTCCAGAAAAGCATAGAGGAAGCGAAAGCAGATATTTCAAAAATCAAAGCTGAAGCTCTTCCTACTTTTGAAAATACAATCGAAGCACTTGATCGATCCGGAAAAAGGCTGGGCGTCGTCAATTCAATATTTTTCAATCTGAACTCAGCCGAAACCAACGAGGAAATCCAAAAACTGGCCAGGGAAATCTCCCCGTTGCTGACCCAACATTCGAATGATATTTTGCTGGATCAAGAATTATTTCAGCGAGTTGCGCAAGTTTTTTCCCAAAAGGAAACTCTCGGTCTAAATCCTGAACAAACCACACTCCTGGAAAAGACTTATAAATCGTTTGTCAGAAACGGAGCCAAGCTAAGCTCTGAAAAAGCTGATGAAATGAGGAACATCGATCAGGAACTGGCTCAACTCAGTCTGAAGTTCGGTGAAAATGTACTCGCTGAAACCAATAAATATGTGCACTTCGTTTCTGATGAAAGAGAACTGGAAGGTCTTCCTGATGGAATAAAAGAAGCCGCCGCACAAATAGCCGAGGAGAAAGGTGAGCCCGGGAAATGGGCTTTCACCCTTGATTATCCCAGCTACGTACCGGCGATGACTTATGCTAAAAACCGGGAATTGAGAAAAACCTTGTTCCAGGCATACAATACCAAATGTGCCAAAGGAGATGAATTGGACAATCAGCAAATCATCAAAGACATCCTTAATCTGAAATATAAGCGAGCAAATCTTCTGGGATATGCGAGTCATTCAGATTTTGTCCTGGAAGAAAGAATGGCTAAAACTCCAACTGAAGTTCTTTCATTTCTGGAAACTCTCTTGGAAAAAGCAAAGCCAAAAGCGGAAGCAGAAGTCAAAGAAGTGGCTGCTTTTGCAAAAGAACTGGACGGAATCGAAACGATCGAGCGCTGGGACTTTGCCTATTATTCTGAGCTTTTGAAGAAAGCTAAATATGAATTGGATGACGAAATCCTCCGCCCTTATTTCCAACTAGAAAAAGTAATCGAGGGAGTTTTTCAAACCACTCAAAAACTTTATGGGCTACAGTTTATTCCTAATAAAGACATTCCGGTTTATCATCCGGAAGTCACGGCTTACGAAGTTCGAGATCGGGAAGGAAAGTTTGTATCGGTATTCTATGCCGACTTTTTCCCAAGAGCGGGAAAACGAAATGGTGCCTGGATGACGAGCTATCGTGGTCAAAGTGTCGAAAATGGAGAAGATCATCGTCCTCATATTTCGATTGTCTGCAACTTCACCAAGCCTACCAAGACCAAGCCGAGCCTTTTGACTTTCAACGAAGTCACTACGCTTTTCCATGAGTTTGGACATGCGCTTCATGGTATGCTAGCCAAAGGAACTTATGAATCTTTATCAGGAACGAGCGTCTATTGGGACTTTGTTGAGCTTCCCTCCCAGATTTTTGAAAACTGGTGCTATGAAAAAGAGTGTTTAGACCTCTTTGCACAGCATTATGAGACAGGTGAAAAAATCCCTTCGGAATTGATCGATAAAATCAAGAACGCTGCAAATTTCCAGCAAGGTTACATGACTGTAAGACAGATCAGCTTTGGGTTGCTTGACATGGCTTTTCACAGTCGTAATCCTGAAACAATCGAAAGCATCGCAGATTTTGAGAAGGAAATCATGAAGAGAACGGATCTACTTCCTAAAGTTCCGGGAATGCTGATGAGTCCTTCATTTTCCCATATTTTCCAGGGGGGATATTCTTCCGGATATTATAGCTACAAATGGGCTGAAGTCTTGGATGCGGATGCATTTGAGCTTTTCCAGGAAAAGGGCGTTTTTGATTCCGAGACTGCTGAGGCATTTCAGAAAAATATTCTTTCTGCCGGCGGAAGTGAGCATCCTTCCATCCTTTATGCCAGATTTCGGGGAAGAGCTCCCAAACAAGAAGCTCTCCTCAAACGAGCAGGATTGTTGCAATCCTAAATTGAAATCAAAGCCTATCCACGTATATTTTAAGAGTATTCTTAAACTCTCCACTTATGATTGCTAAAAAATTTTATTTGCCTCCTTATCTGAAAGCGCTGTCAGTAATGCTTTTCATTATTGTCCTGATCTTCTTTCTGATTATTGGCAAAAGCTTGTTGATCCCGCTATTTATGGGGGGCTTTTTTGCAGTTTTGTTTACACCCATGACCAATTGGCTGGAAACCAAAAAAGTACCAAGGATCCTCTCCACCATACTTGCACTTTTATTAATGATTACTTTGGTCGGAGGACTTATAGCCTTCATAATTGGTAATGTGACAAGTTTTACCAGAGATTTTGAAAACGTGGCAGGAAGGGTTCAGCAAGTCGCACAGCAAATTGATGCATGGACGATAGAGACCATCGGAATAGACGAGAATCTGGATGAGAAAGCTACTTCAGAATATATCCTTGGTTTATTAGATCAAAACAGCAAAAGCATTTCAGATTTCCTGTTAAAGGCCGTTGGTTCGCTCACGGGGGTGATTCTGATTCCTCTATTTATGTTCTTTTTCCTGCTTTATCGGGATCATTTAACCCAAGTCATCATCAGCATCTATCGGGATAAAGATTCTGCTTTAGTAAGGTTAAGAATCACGGGTTTGAGAAAATTAATTTTGAATTATATCGTGGGAGTGGGAAAAGTCATGCTGATTTTGGCGATTTTGAACATATCTGCCTACACTGCATTGGGAATTAAGCACGCTATATTTTTCGGTGTTATTGGTGCCATCTTAAATATTATTCCTTACGTGGGTCCATTTTTCGGAGTTTTACTTCCGATTATTTACTCGTTTTTGACAAAGGATAGCTTGTTCTATCCAATAGCTATTTTGGTTATTTATCAAATAATTCAGATGGTGGAAGGCAATTACCTCACTCCAAAAATCGTAGGAGGAAATGTAAACCTGAACGCTTTTGTCACTTTATTAGGTTTGTTGGTTGGCGGAACCATTTGGGGAGTCGCAGGGATGATATTAGCAATTCCGGTGATGGCAATCTTACGTGAAATATTTGACCTGAATGATTCTACTAAACCTTTTGCCCTTCTTTTGGGTGAAGAAAAAACAGAACCCAAACCTGAGAAAAATGAAAGTAAAGAATAGTCTCTTCCTGATTTTATTGATTTTGGTGTCTTTTTCCTGCGATTCTTTGGAAGACAAAAAAGGACGTTTTCTCTTAAAAGGAAACGAAAAGCTAAAAGAAAATGACCCTAAGAGTGCTATCGATTTTTACAATGAAGCTTTAGAACTTGACTCAACTTACGCAGATGCCTATTACAATAAGGCGATGTCCCATCTGCGACTTAACCAATTAGAAGAAGCTATTTCGGATTTCAGTTTGGCGATCAAATATCAGGATACTTATGGTGAGGCTTATTTCCAAAGAGGATTGAGCTTTCTCGACAATGGGGAGTTTTACAAAGGCAGAGAAGACGCACAATGGCTGATAACCAATGATCCTGAGAATTGGAAAAGTCATTTTCTGAATGGCTTGGTTGAAGAAAAACTGAAGAATTACCCTGAGGCTTTGACTTCATTTGAAAAAGCTTTTGAGTTAAATCCTTCGAACTCGGACTTATTGGTTAATCAGGCTACGATTCTGTATTACCAAAAAGAATATGTTCCTGCCCAAAAACTTATCGATCAGGCTGAGCAAATAAATCCAAGTGAACCAAATCTTCATAATCTCCGGTCGATGATTTTATTTGACCTGGGCGACTATGCGGAGGCGCTTGAATCTGTAGAAAAGGCAATTACTCTAAACAACCAACAGGCTTACTTTTACAACAATAAAGGACTGTATCTTCTCTTTCTGGATAAACCTGAGGAAGGATTGGACCTCATCAACCAGAGCATTCAAATGGATTCTAATAATCCATTTGCCTTGAGGAATAAGGGGATTTACTACGTGATGAAAGGAGACAAAATTTCAGCCCTTCAGTATCTTGAGGAACTTTACAAAAATTATCCAGAAATGGATTTGCTGAAAGAATACCTGGAAAAGGCTCAGGCTCTGTAATTATTATCTGAAACTACTTCACGGATTTTCTTCAGTAATTCTGCTGCATCAATTGGTTTTGCAACGAAGCCATCGAATCCGCATTCGTCGATCCTTTCCAGGATTTCCAACTTTGCTGCAGCGGTCAGTGCAATTACCGGAGTCTGAGAAATCTTTTTGATCTCCATTGTCGCCTCGAAACCGTCCATAACAGGCATCTGAATATCCATCAGAATACAATCAAACTTCTGGTTTTTGACAGCTTGCACGGCTTCTTCACCATTTACTACCCGATGAAAATCAAAACCCCATTTTTTAATAATCTTTCCCAAAACCAAGGCATTCACATCATTATCCTCTGCCATGAGTAAGTTCAGGTGATTCGTAGGAACAAGCGGAATATTGCCTTTTGATGGAGTGATAGATTGGCTTTCAGTCAGGTCAAATTCCAATTCGAAATAGAAAGTACTTCCATTTCCGGCTTCAGATTGAAGCGCTATTTTACCTCCCATTAAATTCAAGAGTTTGCGAGTAATCGACAAGCCTAGTCCGGTGCCACCATATTTGGTACTGAATGTTGGCTTCACTTGGTCAAAATCGTTGAAAATCATTTCTTGATTTTCCGGTGCGATTCCGATTCCATTATCCTTTACTTCGAAATAAACCTGTGCTTTTCCATTCTTTAATTCTTTCAATTGAACTTTGACGTCGACATTTCCCCCATTTGTAAATTTCAGGGCATTTGTAATCAAGTTATTTAAGACCTGCGAAAGACGGGTTTTGTCACCCTTTACCCAAATCCCCAAACCTTCAGATAAATGAAGTTCTAGCGAATTTTTACTATCTCTGGCATGGAATGAAAGACCCTTTATAATTTGACTTACCAGTTCTTCAAGGTGGAAAGGAGCTTTCTCAATGGTTAATTTACCGGCTTCAATTTTTTGAAAATCCAATAAATCATTGATCATGATGATCAGATTGTCCACTGCGAAATTAATCGTATTGAGAGCTATTTTCTGATGCTCAGTTGGTTGCTCCTGAAGTAACGAATATGTTGAGCCAGAAATAGCATTAAGCGGAGTTCTGAGTTCATGACTGATCATGGACAAGAAATCAGATTTAATCTGACTCGCCTTTTCAGCCACTTTTCTTGCTTCGTCCAATTTGGTCTCGAATTGCTTTTGCTCGCTGATATCGGTGAGATATCCGTACCATACCATGTCTCCATTTTCCAGAGATTGTGGTCTGGCTGCTCCAAGAATCCACTTATACTCGTTGGATTCTACATTTGTTTTAACACGGAATTGGCATTGCCAAGGCTTTTGCTTTCTTGCGGAAGCCACGGAAGTCATGATCACGTTTGGCAAGTCCATTGGGTGTACCCGGGAAATGGCCACGGAAATATCCGTGAATTGGCCCAATTCATCTGCCTCCAGCCCAAGAACTGATCCTATTCCTTTGGATAGAAAAGAGAAACTCATCTTTCCTTCGGTATCCAAGACAAGCTGGTAAAGACCTCCAGGAACCTGTTCCGTAAGGTTTTTCAGGAAATCATCGCTTTCTTCAAGAGTCTTTTCCAGTGTCACTTTCTCAGTGATATTCCTGAAAGAAAGCTGGATGAAAGACTTGTCTTCCAGGTTGGTCAATTTGGAAGTGACTTCCAATGTCAACTGCTTACCAGCCTGGCCTATTAACAAAGAGGAAAAATTTCTAACAATCGGACCAGCTTCAGCTATTTCCAGCCATTCCTTCCACTGATCCTCTTCTTCAAAATAGGCGCTCAAATCTTTCAAATGAGCAATTTTTTCATTCTCCTCAAATCCAAAAAGCTTTCTTCCTTCCTCATTAAACAAGAATACGTCTCCTGCTTGAGTGACTATTAAAAGTGCTTCAGGTGAATCAAAAAGAAGTTTTTCATGAAGCTTAATTTTTTGCTGAAGTTCGATTCTTGGGCTTTCATCCCACACAATTCCGACTACTTCAGATGACTTTTGTCCTTTGATCGAAGGGTCAGTTTTGACCGAGAAATGAAGCGTTTCACTTGGTGAATTTTTGATTTGAAAAGAGAAATCAAGCTGTTTTTTCTCTTTTTTCAACGAATACAATTGGCTCTGAAAAGCAGTTTGAATTTGTTTATCAACGTCTTTCAGATCCTTTTTTAAATCAATATTATTCGAACAATTCAGGATCAAAGAAGCGGATAAATCAAAAGTCAAACTATCTAAAATCGAATCATATTGCCATGTACCCACTTTTACATGATCAGGAGCCAGATTGTTGAGAGCTAGTACCTGAGATTCCTTTTCCTTCTTGGTTGCTTTTTCCGAGCCATCTCTTGCAATGATAAAAAATCTATCCTCTGTGAACTGGACAGAACATTCCAGAAATCTATAGCTACCATCTTTTGCCTTGAATCTGGTGTTGAAGAAACCCAATCGGTCGACTTCACCCGTTTGCTTCCAAATGGTTCTGATTTCATCCAAATCATTCTCGTGAATGAAAGAGCACAAAGAAGTATTCAGCAATTCTTCTACTGAATACCCCAAAACTGGCTGAACAGCCCCGTTCAGGTAAGTAAGGTAATCGTGCTGACCGATAGCAAGTAAGTCAAGACTTGCTTTGAAAAACTGCTGAGCTTCTTTTTTACTTGGAAGCCCATGAGTACGAACTTCCTTTCCCTTGTAAAACAGAAAATAATTGGAAGAGCTTTCTTGTGGCAATTCAATCCTGAAAGCATAATCCTTCTTTTCATGCGTGAGGATCAATTCTTCTTTGAAAATGTACGCATTGATATCAAGTCCAAGACCGACAAGATTTCTTTCTTTTAAAGACTCTCCTATCTGCTCTTCAAATGATTCATTCGCATAAAAAATACTGTAGGGAAAGGAATCATCAGCAAGAAATACCATCTCCGAAGACTCGTAAATGATCTTTTTAAAAGTACTGTTGATACCTCTTTCTTGCATCGAAATTTTTCTTGCGTAATATGTTTTTTAATCCTTTCGGGGAAAAGAAAAAACTAACTTCCTTTCCTAAGGTAAACATACAGCAATTTGTATTTCGTGCCAAATTTTTTGATTTATAAATACATTTTTATGCAAAAATAATTAGATACCAAATTCAACCTGGAAAGTCATAAACCAGAAGTTATCGGTATCCTGCAACTCAAAATTGGCATCACTCCATGCATAACCAATATTACCCTGAATCTTTATCCTGTGACCGTTCAAATATCGGGTGTATCCCAAGATCGATTCTTCCACTCGACTTTCAATTCCTGTTAATTCTTCATCAGGTCTTACTGAAGCCAATCTAAAAGCAAGTTCAGATTTTGGTGAGATCATTCTACTGACATGGAAATTGGTGCCTTTTCCTATCCAAACAGCTCTTGTTTGACCCAATTCATTTTGGGTTATCGGATCAAGAGCATTTCTTTCAAAATACTCTGCCATTATTCCCCAGCCGGAATATTTAAACATTGCATCGGCAATGAAGACACTTTGATCCCTTTTTTCATAAAGGGTAGATCCTAGTTGACCACGACTTCGATCTGCGTTTTCATTTAAGTTATAGGTGACTCCAATAGACAGCTTTGGCTTTTCTTCAAATTCCAGATCACCTTCTGAATAATCTCCATTGTTTTTGAATTTTCCGAAAGGAAGGTATTCAAATCGTCCTGTGTAACTCAGGCCTCTGTCTCCAGGAGATGGATTTCTTCCTTCTCCGGTACTGATTGCTCCTTTGAATTGGTATTGCGAAGTCCCCTTGGTCGGTAATGTGTAATAACCAAAAAACCCAAAATCTCGATCCAAAGTAAAGACTCCATTTGCGATGGACCTATCGGCAAACTGAAGGTTACCGGAACTAACTACTCGTTCTCTGTTTCCGGGAAGCTTCGATTGTCCAAATCCAAAATAAAGATTGGGTTTGGGATAATAATAGATGATTGCATCCCGGATTGGCTGGGCAAAAGAGCCACCTTCTAAGTCCAAATCTGACTTGGAAAAGCCAAGCTGGATGTAATATTGAAGTTTTTTACTCATAACAAATCCATCCAATCGTAATCGCAATCTCCGAACTCTGAAATCAACTTGTTCGATTTCGAAATCATCTCCGCTTTCAGTTTTGATTCCAAATCTGTTTTGCATTCTGAACCTGAGATTTAACAAGAAAAGGGAATCTTTTGAAATGCTGATGCCATTACTAACTTCCAAAAGGGCCCTTTCATCAGATTCATTTTGGGCAAAGGCGGTTCCGGAATTCAAAAGGATCAAGAACCCAAAAGGCACCAGAAAACTTTTGGTGATTGATTTGTAATTGGACATTTTAATAAAGAAAAAGCCGTAGCTATCAGGCTACGGCTTGGGTAATCTATAGGTTACTTTTAGGCTTTAGCCTTGATCAAGTTAAGTGCTGAACCAGCAACAAACCAACCAATCTGGCTTTCATTGTAGGTATGGTTTACCTGAATTGTGTCAATCGTTCCATCTGCGTGATTCAGAACTACCTGTAGTTGCTTACCCGGTGCAAATGATGTCAATCCAACAATATCAATGCTATCATCTTCCTGAATCAAATCGTAATCAGCAGGGTTTGCAAAAGTCAAAGCCAACATGCCTTGCTTTTTCAAGTTGGTCTCGTGAATCCTTGCAAAAGATTTAACCAAAATCGCACGAACTCCCAAGAATCGAGGCTCCATAGCTGCGTGCTCTCGGGAAGAACCCTCGCCATAGTTTTCATCTCCTACTACGATTGATCCGATTCCATGCTGCTTGTAATTACGCTGAGTAGCAGGCACTTCACCATACTCTCCTGACAACTGATTTTTTACTTTATTGGTAGCGTCATTATACGAGTTGACCGCTCCTATCAGCATGTTATTGGAGATATTATCCAAGTGACCTCTGTATTTCAACCAAGGCCCGGCCATGGAAATATGATCTGTTGTACACTTTCCTTTGGCTTTAATTAACAGCTTCAATCCTTTCAAATCATTACCTTCCCAAGCTGGGAAAGAATCAAGCAATTGAAGTCTGTCAGATTTTGGATCAACCAAGACATTGACTTTAGATCCGTCTTCAGCCGGAGCCTGGTAGCCTGCATCTTCTACTGCAAAGCCTTTTGCTGGAAGTTCAAGTCCTCTTGGCTCGTCCAACTTCACAGCTATTCCTTCCGCATTAATCAAAGTATCTGTAAGTGGATTGAAAGTCAAATCGCCAGCAATCGCCAAAGCAGTAACGATCTCAGGCGAAGCCACAAATGCATGCGTATTTGGGTTGCCATCAGCTCGCTTCGCAAAGTTTCTGTTGAAAGAAGTGATGATTGAGTTTTTCTCCTGCTTTTCGGCACCATGACGCGCCCACTGACCGATACAAGGTCCGCAAGCATTAGCCAAAACAACCCCGCCCATCTGACCGAAAGTATCCAGGAATCCATCACGCTCGACAGTAAATCGAACTTGCTCAGAACCTGGAGTGATCGTGTATTCAGATTTCGCAGTCAGTTTTTTATCAACAGCCTGTTGAGCAAGGGATGCAGCTCTTGAAATATCCTCGTAAGATGAGTTGGTACAAGAACCGATCAAACCCACATCCAATTTTGCAGGCCATCCGTTTTCTCTTACCGCTGCCGCAAATTTAGAAATTGGCCAAGCTAGATCCGGAGTAAAAGGACCATTTACATGCGGCTCCAATTCCGAAAGGTTAATTTCAATAACCTGATCAAAGTAAGTTGCCGGATCTGCATAAACTTCCACGTCACCAGTCAAATGCTCTGCAATCCCATTTGCCAATTCGGCAATATCGGATCTGCTTGTACCCTGAAGGTAAGCTGCAGACTTCTCGTCATAACCGAAAATAGAAGTGGTAGCTCCGATTTCAGCACCCATGTTACAAATTGTGCCTTTTCCGGTTGCAGAAAGTGATCTTGCTCCATCTCCGAAATATTCTACGATAGCTCCGGTTCCGCCTTTAACAGTCAGGATGCCAGCAACTTTCAAAATAACATCTTTAGCAGAAGTCCAACCAGACAACTTCCCAGTCAACTTAACTCCTATCAGCTTTGGAAACTTGAGCTCCCAAGGCAATCCTGCCATCACATCACAAGCATCAGCTCCACCTACTCCGATTGCTATCATTCCCAAACCGCCGGCATTTGGGGTGTGAGAATCCGTTCCAATCATCATTCCACCCGGGAACGCATAATTTTCGAGAACAACCTGGTGAATAATACCTGCTCCTGGTTTCCAGAATCCGATACCATATTTATTTGAAACGGAGGCTAAGAAATCATAAACCTCTTTGTTTTTATCTTTTGCTTTGTTCAAGTCAGTGACTGCTCCTACTTCCGCTTGGATCAGGTGATCACAGTGAACAGTAGAAGGAACAGCAACCTGATCACGACCAGCTTGCATAAATTGCAAAAGTGCCATTTGGGCTGTTGCATCTTGCATAGCAACTCTATCCGGCTGAAAATCAACGTACGTTTCTCCCCTTTGAAATGCATGAGAAGCCGCTCCTTCAGAAAGGTGAGCGTAAAGAATCTTTTCTGTCAAGGTAAGCGGACGTCCGACAGCTTTACGAGCTGCCTTGATTCTCTCAGGAAATCGTCCATATACTTCCTTGATCATTTGGATATCAAAAGCCATTTTATTGGAATTTTTGTGATTAAAGGTTCATTTTTTTCGAAGACAAATATAGGAAGTTAGGCCAATAATAGATAGCCATATACAAGCTGTAAATCAGGGTTTATCACTTTTTCAAACAATTACAGATTGGGGCTTTCAATATTATTCTTTGGAAAATTGGATTGAATCCTGAGTTTGCAAGTGGGCCAAAAATAAATCCTCCAGTGAGGCTTAAACAGTAAAAAATTGATAAAAAATATACTTCGTTTTAAACTTAAATGAGTCCAAATCAACTAATTAAAAGATAAAATGATGGATATCAATTGTTTAATTACCAAAAAAAGTTGATTTTCCAATATCCCAATTCCTGACTTCCAAAGTCCACTTCAGTTTTTAAAAAAAATAACTCAGTCTATTTTTCCTTTCCAGCCTTATGAAGTTTTTTAAGTTTTAAATAAAAACTTAATATTATCCTTAAATCACCCAAAAAATCCCTTCGAATCCAAAATTGAGTTTGGATTCACTCATTAAGGATGGAATTTTCATTGAATCCATTTTCTACAACTTTGTTGGTGTCCGGCCTTTTGGTCGGATTGTTATCCATATTCATCACTTTTAAACTGGAGGATTCCATCCGATGGATTGCTCTAACCATGGTTTCTTTCACAATCTGGGGATTCTTCTATGGATTGGAGTTGGCAAGCACAACTGTGGATGACATGCTATTTTGGGGAAAATTCGAATATCTGGGCATTTCTTTCGCTCCGGCCTTCTGGGTAATTTTCTCCTTTAAGTATACCGGTTTTCATTCCTGGCGAAAGTTTTGGCTGCTATTATTAGTGTTTTCAGTACCCGTGATCACTTATGTATTGGTCCTGACCAATGACTTGCATCATCTCCATTATGCATCTACCAGTCTTAACAATTCAGGGCCTTTTCCGATTCTGGCCATCACGATTGGGCCTTGGTACATGGTCCATTTGGTTTATTCTTATTTGGCTTTCTCGTTAGCCATTTACATTCTGTGGAAAAGATTTAGATTCTCAGACCCGCTTTTTAAAACGCAGACAAAACTGATTATAGCTGCAGGTGCCATTCCCTTGATTTTTAATATTTTTTATCAAACCGGACTGATACGACCTTTCGAAGGAATTGATCTCACTCCCTATGCCTTTTTGTTTACCTATTTAATCCTGGCGGTCGCAATTCTTAAGTTTAATTTATTCAGCATTAAGCCTGTTGCCCGAGATAAAATCCTGGAAGTGATCACTCGTGGAGTATTGGTTTTTGACGCTCGATATAAGCTTATTGACTTTAATCCTGCAGTTAAAAACTTTTTCATTCCTCTTGAATTGATCAAAGTAGGTAAAAACGCATCTGAGATCTTTTCTGAAAACGTTGAGTTATTACAGTTGCTTAAATCCGGAGAAAGGAATATCATTGAAAGCAGTTTTCAATCTGAAGAAATAGTAAGAATTGAGTCAATTCCTATTTTGGAAAAAGACACTATTTTCAGTGGAATGGTACTTCTTTTCGAAAATATCACATTGCAAGTTCAGGTAAACGAGAAGTTAAAAAACCAAACCCAAGAGCTTCAACAACTTAACAATCTCAAAGACAAATTCTTCAGTATTATTTCCCATGATCTCAAAGGACCAATCTTTGGAGTAAAAGAACTGATTCATTTGACTGAAACCGGCCTGGTGAGTAAGGAAGAATTTTTTGACATGCTTCCGGAAGTTTCCAAAAACATGGAGCATGTTTCGATTCTTTTGGAGAATCTTTTGGCATGGACCAGTTCCCAGCTTAGAGGAGAACATATCCAGCTTCAGCAATTTGATGTCACCAAAGCCTTATTACATCAAAAAAATCTCCTTGACCGGATAGCAAAAGAAAAAAACCTGACCATCTCTATCAGCCAATCATCAGAAGTGATGATCGAAGCCGATAAAAATATGGTTGAGTTGGTTCTAAGGAACCTGATAAACAATGCCATTAAATTCTCTAAGCCAAAAGGTAAAATTGTATTAATGGCTTCCCTTGATAAAGACTTGGTTAAAATATGTATTGAAGATCAGGGAATAGGGATTTCCCCTGAAAACCTCTCCAAAATTAATGCAGGAATTTCATTTACCACCCGTGGTGAAAACAATGAAAGCGGAACGGGATTGGGAATGATTTTAGTAAAAGAGTATTTATCCAAAAACTCAGGTCATCTGGAAATAACGTCCATTGAAGGAATGGGGACAAAATTTTGCATCTTTCTCCCCGCTGCAAAAATCACAAAACCTGGCGAAATCTTAATTTAAGCTCTGCAAAAAACGAAGAGTATCTACCCCGTCTGCATACTCCCAAACTTCAGGTGCTTGAGCTCCACCAAAAGGAATTGCTTCTTCAAAATATTCGGGATTTGAAACGATACATTGGATATTTTCTCTGATCTCATCAAGTCTGATCTGAAGTTGTGCCAAATCAGTATAAATCTCGTAAAACAAAACTGCAATGGGTGACACCAATTCCTTTGTCTCTCTGACCAGCAAAAACCCATTGTCAAGGTGATCTTCCCTGTTTACCAATAAGATCGACTTATTGTAATCGTAATTATTCAGGTATTTATGATGGTTCATCACCCCGGAAAAGACCTCCAGGGAGTCAAGTAAGTGCTGGAGTTGGTCTTTTGATTTGATGAATATTTTGGAAACATTCCTGCATCCGAGTCCAAAATATTGGAAAATATCTTTTCCCAAAGCCTGTAATTCCTGAGTGGATTCATTACCGGACAAGACTGCAACAGAGGTTCGGTTTCGGCGAATTATGCTCGGATATTTTCCAAAATAATAATTGAAGTATCGGGCAGAATTATCGCTTCCGGTGGCTATGTAAGCGTCTTTTCCCTTCAGCATTTCTTCAATAGAAATATAATCTGCAAATCCCGGCTCAATGGAAATCAAAGATTTGATAATCCATTTCATCAGAACTTCATCTGCTGAGCTGAGTTTTAGGCAAGCTTTATTTCCGCTGATCAAAACAGTCATCAAATCATGAAAACCAACTGCGGGGATATTTCCGGCCATCATGATCCCAATGGATTTTGGAGTTGCAGGTTCGATCTTTCCATACCCGCTCAGCCAATTAGTGAGCTTAACCTGGGCAATCATAAAAGCAATGCCATCCAATGCAGATTGGCAAGAACTTGGGGTAAACCAGCTATTCTTGTTTTCAGCTTTCCAGAAAAGTTCTTCCTTTTCATTTTCTGAAAGATTCTTTATCAAAATTCCTAGTTGGACAAAAGCTGAAACTCGATCGGGCAGGTTCATAATTGATTTTTACGAGCGCAAATTTATCTATTTTGAAAAGAAGAGAGGGTAGAAATAAATTAAATTAGTTAGCATGACAACTTTTTTATTGTCAGTCTGTTTTTTGGTTGTTACTTTTGAATTCAAATATCTCGAGCTATGGCTATAATGATTACTGACGAATGCATCAACTGCGGTGCATGCGAACCAGAATGTCCAAATACAGCAATTTATGAAGGCGGTGTAGAATGGACTTGGGGTGGTGGTACTACTTTGAAGGAAGTCACCTTAGAAGACGGAACAGTGGTAAGTGCTACTGAAAAGCAAAAACCACTCTCAGATGAGTTTTATTACATTGTCACAGACAAATGTACAGAGTGCAATGGATTTCATGAGGAGCCTCAGTGTGCAGCTGTTTGTCCTGTGGATTGCTGTGTAGATGATCCCGATCATCGCGAAACTGAAGAAGAACTATTGGCTAAAAAAGCCTACATGCATGGAGAGTAACAGGTGGCTAAGTCCACCTTTTTTTTGCCTATTCATTACTGATTTTGAGCTTTTTATACTCTATTTTTTACAGAATACTAAAAAAAAGTAAAGTTTCAATTTGAATTCTCAGACCTAAATGTTTTATCTTAGTTCGCATTAATACCCTTATACCCAAACCGAACGCACTGTGGAAGATCAAAGAGGTTACGATAGAGAAGAGATTTTCTCGAAAAAAGTGAAGGCAGGAAAGCGAACATATTTTTTTGACATTAAATCAACCCGTGCCAATGACTTTTATCTGACAATTACAGAAAGTAAAAGAAGAGTCAACGGAGAAAGTTTCACGTACGAAAAGCACAAAATTTTTCTTTACAAGGAAGACTTCTTCAAGTTTGTTGAAGCTCTTAATGAAACTGTCGACCATGTTAAAAATGAATTAATGCCGGATTTCGATTTTGATCAGTTTGAACATGAAGAGACCGAAACTGAAATAAAAGACGAACTCAAGTGGGAATAACCCTGGCTTCAATCCCTTCTTATTTATTGAGTCAGGAGAAATAGTATATTTAGAGGAGGCAGAGATGCCTCCTTTTAGTTTATCTGATATGCAGCGTTTTTTTATTTACCTGGTCTTATTTATAGTATTCTTCTTAGTATTTGGCTGGTATTTTTCAAATATCACCCTCTATCTTGTTTTGTCACTTATCCTGGCGGCAATTCTCCGACCATTAACAAATAGACTTAATAATTTTCACCTTCTTGGTCAGCACCTTCCCAGATGGGTGGCCATTTTGGCTTCTTATTCAGCAATTGTCGGATTGTTAATCTTACTGAGTTTGCTTTTTTTTCCTCTTATAAACCAACAAATCCTTATCATCAGTGGACTTGATTTAGATGGGATTTACGCTCAAATCCAGCCACCTGTAAGTCGGGTTGAGCATTTTCTTTTTCGCTATCAGCTTTTAGAAAATGAGCCAGGCTACCTGTTTGAAGAACTCAGGAGTTCCATAGCCAATTTTATTAAGAATTTCGATTTTGCCAGCTTTATTGGAGGCGTAATAGATACGACCACCAGCTTGTTAATAGGTATAATGGCAGTATCATTTATTACCTTTTTTCTGCTTTTGGAAAATGGGCTTCTACGTCGCAATCTTCTAAATCTGATCCCAAACCCATATTTTGAATTGTCAGTTGCTACTTTCACTAAAGTTGAAAAACTGCTTTCCAATTACCTTTCCGGTCTTCTTATTCAAATGCTAGCCATCTTTTCGCTTGCGAGTTTTGGACTCACATTAGTAGGAGTCGAATACGCTCTTACCATTGCACTTTTTGCAGCTGTAGCCAATCTTATTCCCTATGCAGGACCGATTTTAGGATCACTTTTCGGTATCATCATTGGAATATCCACGGGTAGCTTTGAAACGAGCAGCGAGTTTAACTACCTGCTGGTCAAAATTGTATCGGTCTTTGCGGCTGTTCAGCTTACAGATAATATTGTGCTTCAACCGTTGATTTTCTCTAAATCAGTGAAAGCACATCCCCTTGAAATTTTTGTTGTTATCTTTGCCGGGGCAAAAATCGCCGGTGTTGCAGGGATGATTTTTGCCATACCCGTTTATACCATCTTCAGAGTTTCCATAATGGAGTTCTTTCTTGGGTATAAATCCTATCGAATCTTTAAAATAAAAACAACGAATTAATGGCCTTACAATGCGGCATAGTAGGACTTCCCAATGTTGGGAAATCCACCTTGTTCAACGCACTTTCCAGCGCAAAAGCTGAAGCTGCAAACTTTCCTTTCTGTACCATCGAACCCAATGTCGGAGTAGTAACCGTTCCTGACAACCGACTTCAAATACTTGAGAAACTCGTCAATCCCCAACGCGTTCTTCCTACCGTGATCGAATTTGTTGACATCGCCGGATTGGTAAAAGGTGCCAGCAAAGGAGAAGGCCTCGGCAATAAATTTCTGGCTAATATCCGGGAAGTTGATGCGGTTATCCATGTGATTCGCTGCTTCGAAGATGAAAACATAATTCACGTAGCCGGTGGGGTTGACCCGGTTTTTGATAAAGAAGTCATCGATACAGAGCTTCAGCTAAAAGATCTGGAGTCTGTTGAGAAGAAAATTCAACGAATTGAAAAGGTTGCTAAATCAGGTGATGCTCGAGCAAAAAAGGATTTGGAAACTCTTCTCCTTTTTAAAGATGCATTGAATGAAGGTAAAAATGCGCGAGCATTGGAAGTTGACAAAGATGATCTGGAAGTTCTCAGAGATCTTCACCTACTTACCATCAAACCTGTACTCTATGTCGCAAATGTTGACGAAGCAAGTCTATTGACAGGAAACAAATTTGTGGATAGCCTTCGCGAGAAAGTGAAAGAAGAAAATGCAGATGTAATTATACTTTGCGCAGCAATCGAATCCCAGATTGCTGAATTTGAAGACCTGGAAGAAAAGGCAATGTTCCTTTCTGAATATGGACTTGATGAGAGCGGATTGAACAAATTAATCTCCGGAGCATATTCATTATTGAATCTGATCACCTATTTCACTGCTGGTGTACAAGAAGTAAGAGCCTGGACAATAAAAAAAGGTTGGAAAGCACCACAAGCTGCGGGTGTTATTCATACTGATTTTGAAAGAGGATTTATCAAGGCTGAAGTAATAAAACTACCTGATTATCAACAATTCAAGACTGAAGCTGGTTGTAGAGAGAATGGGAAAATATCCATCGAAGGAAAAGAATATGTGGTCCAAGATGGGGATATCATGCATTTTCGATTTAATGTGTAGCGATTTCTTGAAAAAATCAATTACTTTTGATCTGCTTATCCACCCCGATTGCATTGTACGTTTTAGTTTACTTATTGTCTCATTTTATTTTTAAAACACCGTGAGAGTTAGACTAATTTTCTCCCTTAAAAATAAGGGATCTTATCTGCCGTTCCACCACCAGTATATCCTGGCTCAATTCCTGAAAGGGTTAATTGTGAAAGGTGGTAGAGAGGAGTTTTACAATTATAATTACTTCAATTTCTCTGGTTTGAAAGGTCAAACCAAAGTCAGCCGAAGTGGCTTACACTACTATTCAAGCCTGGTCACCCTGGTAATTTCTTCCCAAAGCGAAGAATTTATGGACTATTTGCTTGAGCAGGTTTTCGCCACTCCCAAGATCGAATTGGGGAACCTGATCATGGTTCCTGAATACACTGAGATTGAAGTTGAACCTGTTTTGGAAACTTCCAACAAGTTCGTTTGTATTTCTCCATTGGTATTGATTACCCCTGCCTTCAATGAAGAAGCGGGTAAGAGATTCATCAATCCTGACAGTGACGAGTTTTCTGATTTGCTTTATGAATCAACTCTCACCAGGATGGAAAAATCAGGCTGGTATACACCTGAGCAAATGGAATCTTTCTACAAATTTCAGGTAGTTCCAGACATGGTCTATGTGAACAAACTGAAAGAACAGCAAAAGAAATTCGCAAGAATCTATGCTGTGTATGACATGGATGTGAAATATGAAGTAAGAGGCTATACGCTTCCGTTCACTTTATATGCTGCTCCTGAAGTACAAGACTTTGTTTTCAAATGTGGTTTGGGAGCATTTACTCACAAAGGATTTGGAATGTTGGATCTTGCAAATCATCCATCAGGAGTAAGAACTACTACCTACAAATTCAAAAGAGAAGGATTTGTTCCTTACAAGCCAAGTGAGAGAGTCAGGCAGAATGTGGCTCCTACATCAGAAGAAGGAGAAACATCTGAAACGGAATCTGAAGAATCATAAAAAAATCTCTCCCGAAAATTTCGGGAGAGATTTTTTCTTTAAAGCCTTCTTCGATTTGGATGAAGGTATAAATACCCAACTAATTGGTCGTATCGAGAACCAAGATTTCTGAAATAGACCAGGACCTCGTATTCATTTTCGGTTTGGAAATAGCTTCCTTCCAATGAATTGGTGTCAAATTGATTTTCCTCAAGGATTCCATATTGGTAGTCATACCACCCTTGCTTCAGAAGTAATGTTGTCTGATAAAGCTTCAAGTTTGGATCCCAGGACATTTTAGCTTCCGGAGATTTTCCCCAATTGGTAAATGAACCTACCAAAAAAACCGGAGAAATTTCCTCTTCTACCGAAAGTCTAAAGGTTGTCAAAACATATTCGCTTTCAAGTTCCGGGTTTCCACCGGGGCGGTCATTTGTATACACTAAATACTGTCCATTCAAATCCAGATACTGCGAATAAACAGACTCCGGCCTCGGCCGATCGATGACAGCATTTGCATAGACGGCATCCGTTTCCACTCGAACATTTGCAATATTGACTCCCGTAGCACGGATAAATCTCAAATCCACAAACCTGAATTCATTTCCTGCCCGAAAAGTATTTGACCCGTCAAAACTTTCATACCGTAGCGTTTTAGAAATGTCATTCAGGAAAGTAGGCTTGCTCAAATACTTTGCGTTGTCCCATCGTTGATTTTGGCGAATCAAAACCTTGACTTGATTAAGGACATCCATGACTTCGCCGTTGGAATAATTAACGAAGACATTCAATTGTTGAGATTCTCGCCGACCATCTGTTTGAGAAGGCGGGACTATTGCTGCGCCAACCGTGAAAAGATCTTCGTACACCATAAACCTTTTCGCGAGAATCACTTGCGATTCGTCTCGTCCTCGGTAGACTTTCACTAGATAATTCCCTGACTTGGTTACCCGCGGAATTTGAAATCGGTAATGAATGTATGGAATTCGTGTATTGATCGAATAGTCGTAATTCTGAACATTAAACTCATTGAAGCTTGGTAAAAAGTCATTGTCCTTGAGCTGAGAAGGTGTCCAGTCTGCGTTGCAATGAACCAATTTGGCAGTATACAACTCGGGATCATAAGCCAAATCATCAAAATATAACATCAACTCTCTCCCTCCAATCAATGATACTACCGGAGCATCCAACTGACTATCATAGCTTGCCCCAAATTGAAATAATCTCACTGATTGGATATGATCCATGTAAACCTTGTCCTCTGTCTGGGCAAATGATCCCGACAGAGAAAAGAAAAATGTGGATACCAATAAGATATAAATCCTAAACTTCATTTGGGAAAATAGAGAAATTGGGTCGGAAAGCGAAACCTGATCAACTTGCCATCTCCTGCAACGCAGAAATCTGGTCTACCAGTACTTCCCACTTGGAATTGATTTTCTCCAAATACCCTTGAATCTTTTGGTAGTTTTCCTGAGTCCTTTGAGCCTCAGATTCATTGGAATATAAGTCGGGGTCTGACATTTTTTTCTCCAAAACTAACTTTTGGCCTTCCAGTTTCCCGATTTCATCTTCAACTGTCTTCAACTCCTCTTCCAGTTTTTTCAAATCACGCTTGGCTTGTAGAATTTCCGGCTGGCTTCTTGGAGTAAGCTGTTGCACTTTCTTTTCGACTTTAGGTGCTGGCGAACTTGCTTTAACTTCTACTTGCTGAGATTTCCAAAACTCGTACTCATCATAGGTTCCCAGATATTCTTTGATTTCATGGTTTTCGATGTACCAAATCTTATTGGCCACGCCTCTGATGAAATGTCTGTCGTGGGATACCGTAAGAAAAGTGCCTTCATATTGCTGAAGCGCCTGAATCAATATATTGACAGATTGAAAGTCAAGGTGATTTGTTGGTTCATCTAGCAGAAGGAAATTTGCTTCCGAAATCAACGTTTTCGCCAATGCAACTCTGGATTTTTCTCCTCCGGAAAGGACTTTGATTTTCTTGAAGACTTCTTCATTTGAGAAAAGGAAACATCCCAAAACTCCCCGAAGCTCCATTTCAGATTTCTTGCTTCCTGCCTGAGCCAATTCCTGGATGATTTCATTGGACAGATCTAATGCTTCCAATTGATGCTGCGCAAAAAAGGCTTTGATCACATTATGTCCTTCTTGTCTTGTACCGCCGATCTTTTCAGAACCATCAATTACTCTGAGCAAGGTTGATTTTCCTTTACCATTAGCTCCGATCAGCGCAATTTTATCTCCTCGCTCGATTCTGGCTGTTGTATCTTTTAAGATTAACAAATCTCCATAGGCCTTACTCACGTGATCCAAAATGACTACGTCACGACCTGATTTTTGGGAAAACTTAAATTTAAAATTCACCGAAACCTCATCGTTCACTACTTCATGAACTTTATCCAATCTGTCCAAAGCCTTGATTCTGGACTGAACCTGATTTGATTTGGTCGCTTTTGCACGGAATCGCTCGATGAATTTTTCAGTATTCTTGATCATCTGCTGCTGATTCTCATAAGCATTCTGCTGAATCTCCATCCGCTCTACTTTCTCTTCTTTGTAAAAAGAGTAATTCCCCGGATACAGAGTCAATGTCTGGCTGGCTACTTCAACTGTGCTGCTGATGCAATTATCCAAAAAAGTCTGATCGTGGGAAACGACTACAACAGCACCTTCGTAAGTTCTGAGGTAATTTTCAACCCACTGAATGGATGGCAAATCCAAGTGGTTGGTAGGCTCATCGAGCATCAGAAGCGATGGTTTTTCAAGAAGAAGCTTAGCCAGCATCACTCGCATTCTCCATCCTCCGGAGAAGGTTCGAAGCGGTTTGTCTAAGTCAGCTGTCTTGAAACCTATTCCTTCCAAGACTTCCTCCGCCTTCGCTTTAATTGTATATCCTTCGTGAGATTCGAATCTGTCCTGAAGATATGCCAATCTGTTTATTATCTCTTCTGAATGATCTGTTTCCATCTTGATCAAGACTTCTTCGATCTCATCCTGCAGTTTCAAAGTCTCTTTAAAAGCCGCCAAAGCCACGTTCAGAATGCTTTCATCTGACTGATAAGAAAGTAAATCCTGATTCAAAAAACCGATTGTACAATCTTTCGCTTTTTGAACCTCACCTGAACTTGGTTGGAAATCACCGTTGATGATTTTCAGTAAGGTTGATTTACCGGTTCCGTTTTGCCCCACAAGACCAATTTTGTCTTTAGGCTTGATATGTAAGTTGGCGTTTTCATAGAGAGGGCGGCCTCCAATGAAATAAGAGAGATTACTAATTGATAACATGGCGCAAAAATAACTATTAACCCGTTTATAAAGGTTCCAATTGAAAACATTCTCTTTTTGATTAGATTATATTTTTACAAACAAAGCCCATGAAAATCAAGATCAAATTCCCCATCCTTCTTTTGACAATAATCACATCGCTATCAGCAAGTTGTCAACCAAATTCAGGCAAACTAGAGCCAATCAAAACAGCCGATAGTTCCAATAAAACTGACATTCGAACAGCAAAAGCGGATGTTAAACTTGAAAAAATAAAGCTTCCAGAAAATTTTAAAATAGATGTTTGGGCGGCCGATGTGCCAAATGCCCGGTCAATGGCAATCAGCGAGGAGGGAATTGTCTTCGTCGGAAACCGTCAGGGAAAGGAAGTTTTTGCTTTAGTTGACGAAAATGGAGATGGAAAAGCTGACTCGAAGTTTATTTTGGCCGAAGGCCTGAACATGCCAAATGGTGTCGCTTACAAAGATGGGGATCTCTATGTGGCTGAAGTCAATCGCATCATCCGATTTAAGGATATTAAAAACACGCTCGATAATCCAAAGTTTGAAGTGGTTTATGATCAGTATCCAACTGAAAAACATCACGGCTGGAAGTTTATCTCCTTTGGTCCTGACGGAATGCTTTATGTTCCGGTAGGCGCACCTTGCAATATTTGTGATCCTGAAGAGGAAATTTTCGCCAGCATCACCAGAATTGATGTGAAATCCCCTAACCCAAAACCTGAAGTTTTTGCTCACGGAGTCCGAAATACGGTTGGTTTTGACTGGCATCCGGTGACCGGAGAAATGTGGTTTACAGATAATGGCCGTGATATGCTGGGAGATGATACACCTGATTGCGAACTCAATAGAGTCACTGCCAAAGGCCAACATTTTGGATATCCCTATTGGCATGCCGGTACGATCAAAGACCCTGAGTTTGGCGACAAAGGAAAAGCGCAAAGCGAATATATACAGCCTGCTGCAAAGTTAGGAGCACATGTAGCACCTTTGGGAATTAGATTTTACGAGGGAGAAATGTTCCCTTCAACCTATAAAAACCAGGCTCTTGTTGCCAAACATGGTTCCTGGAACAGAACTAAAAAATCTGGCTATTCTGTAGCCTTGGAAGAAATCGATGCTGCCGGAAAAGTTACGGGAGAGAAAACCTTTGCAACAGGCTGGCTGGATGAGGCAACTCAGGAAGCCTGGGGAAGACCTGTCGATGTTCAGGAATTGCCGGATGGAAGTTTGCTGATTTCGGATGATATGGCCGGAGTTATTTACAGAGTTACTTACTCTGTCCAATAATAAAAAAGGGAAGCGATCGCTTCCCTTTTTTATTGATTATTTCAACCATTCCGGCTTGGTCGTATCGACTTCCGCCTCGAGCTGATTGAGCAAATTATAAATTCCAAAATAGGTTCGATTAACATACAAACCATGTCTGGAACCTCTTGCTTGTCTTGATTTTCTGAACATTTTATCATTTGAAATCCGATCTCCCAACTGGAAGATTTGCTCGAAGAATTGATTGTCTGCAAAATCAAACTTCTCAACATGGAAAGGCTTTCCAAGCAAGGAAATCATTTCCTTGAAAACTCCTTTGAAATATGCTTTCTCTACTTCTGTGTCTTTGTCAGAAATAAATTCAAGATCATAAAAGATTTGATTTAACTCTTCTTCGTTGATAAGCAAATCCTTCTTGATCAAAGCAAAATAGCCTTGGTAAAAATCCTCCGGAATCACTTTAACACAACCAAAGTCAATAATTCCTAACTGATCGCCCTCCTGAACTATGAAATTGCCCGGATGAGGATCTGCATGGACTTGCTTCAGATTGTGAACTTGGTGATGGTAAAAATCCCAAAGAGCCTGACCTATCTGATTTTTTGCTTTCTGAGTTGGTTTGGTATCCATCCATTCTTTGATGTGCTTACCCTCAATCCAATCCATCGTGATTATTCTCTCCGAACTGAATTCATCGTAATATTTCGGAAATTTCAGATTGGGAATATGACCACATTCCTCTGATATCTCACGCGAACGTTGCACTTCGAGAATGTAATCCGTCTCTTCCAGAAGCTTCTCCTCCACTTCCGCCATGTAATGATCCAATTCGCGCTCATTCATATTCAGCAATCTCAAAGCGAACGGACGAACTAGCTTCAAGTCAGAACTTACCGAATCAGCAACTCCCGGATATTGGATTTTCACTGCTAGGGGTTTTCCATTCTGTGTTGCCTTATGCACCTGACCGATTGAAGCGGCATTCACAGCTGATCTGGTGAAAGTGTCGAACATTTGTTCGGGCGTCTTGCTGAAATATTTCTGGAACGTCTTCACCACCAAAGGATATGACAAAGGCGGTGCAGAATATTGCGCCATCGTGAATTTATCCTGATAGGCTCTTGGCAGGAGATTCTTATCCATGGACATCATCTGAGCAACTTTCAGAGCTGAGCCCTTCAATTCACTCAGCGATTTGTAAATATCCGTCGCATTGTTGGCATGGAGTTCTTCCTTATCCATGGAAGGATTCACCATCTTTTTAGCGTAATGCTTCATGTAGTTGCCACCAACTTTAGCTCCGGTGGAAATAAACTTTGCCGCTCGCTGCACTTTGGTCACCGGTATGGCTCCCTGTTCTTTCAATTTTTCGGGCATGATTTATTTGGATTGATAAAGGAACTTGGCAAAGTCAAGAAATGAATCCAAGGCACTTTTTCCCATTAGGTCAAAAGCAAGATTCACTGATTTTTCGATAGCAGCATCCGTTTTTTCAAACCTTGGAGATCTATCATCCAGCCAATAACGGAACACAAACCAAGTCTGAAACCAAAGTGCTTCATCGTATCGATCACTGATAATTGGTCTGCTTGCAATCTCTTCAGTTTCTTTTCCTTCGAGAACTATCTCATTTGCAAAGTCCTTGAACTTCTGCTTAAACTCTGCAGCCTCCTTTGGAAGATTCATCAAAGTCTGTGACTTACTTTCGTAAAGAGTCAGGAGATACGATCTGTTTTTCTTCAACTCCTCTATCCAAGTGAAAAGGAAACTTAGGAATTTCTCCCTTGCACTGTATTCTCTGAAGATCTCCTGAGATTCTACCTGACGGATAGTTTCATCAAAAATCTCAACCCAAATCGCCGATTTGATAGATTCGAAAGAAGTGAAATAGGTGTAAAACTCCTCCTCTTTCATCTTCAGATCTTTGGCAAATTTGAAAACTGACTTGGGTGCTGAACCATGCTCAAGCACATAATTTTTATATCCTTCCAGAATTACAATTCTGAGATCTTTCTTTGCTGTTTTCTTAGCTGTTGTTGTTTCCATGTGTTTTGCTAAAATCTAACTCGTTAACACTCAAAGCAGACTTCAGGTTTAGAAAAGACATAAAAAAACCGGAGTCTTTCGATCCGGTCAGATTTTTTAGCTGGTTACTTTTTCGATTACCAGATTATGATTGGTGTAAATACAGACATCAGCTGCGATATGGAGGCTTTCCCTTACCATTTCCTCGGCAGTGAGGTGAGGTGCAAATTTCTTCATCGCACGTGCTGCTGATTGAGCGTACATACTTCCGGAGCCGATAGTAGCGATTTCCATATCGGGATCGATTACATCTCCGTTTCCAGAAATGATCAAAATATCATCTTTGTCGGCCACGATCATCATAGCCTCTAGTTTGCTAAGCATTCTGTCAGTTCTCCATTCTTTAGCCAGTTCCACTGCAGCCCGCTTCATATTATTTCCAAAAGCGCCAAGCTTCTCCTCAAATTTGTCTAACAGAGTAAAAGCATCAGCCGTTGATCCGGCAAATCCTGTTACTATTTTTCCTCCCTGCATGACACGGATTTTCTTTACTGTACTCTTGGCTACGGTATTTCCTAAAGTGGCCTGACCGTCTGCTCCTATTACTACTTCCCCGTTGTGGCGAATCGCAACGACGGTGGTTGATTTAATTTTTTCCATTTGGTAAAAGTTATGGGTTATAGGTTTTAAAGTTATTGGGGTTCAACAATTTGGTTTTTCAAAATAGGCTGATGTTAATTTTTCCTAATTCCCAGTAACTGAATAACCCTTTCCCCAACAACCATACTAAAAGCAAAAAGTCCTGAAATCAGGACTTTTTGGCAGAAATTCTATTTCTTAAACCAGCATTCTAACCGGGTCCTCAAGTAGGCCTTTCAAGGTAAGTAAGAAAGCTGATCCAACCGCTCCGTCCACGACTCTATGGTCGCAAGACAACGTGACCTTCATCAGGTTTCCGATTTTCATTTGACCATCTTTCACAATCACAGTTTCTTTTATTCCGCCTACAGCAAGAATACAAGCATCCGGTGGATTGATAATTGCTGTGAATTCGTCGATTCCAAACATTCCCAGGTTGGAGATTGTGAAGGTATTTCCTTCCCAATCTTTCGGCTGAAGCTCTTTGGTTTTAGCTTTTCCGCCAAGGGTTTTCGCCTGGTTGGAGATTTGAGATAGCGAAAGACTGTCTGCGAATCTTATCACAGGAACTAAAAGTCCTTCCTCGACAGCGACTGCCATCCCGATATGAATATGATCGTTGTAGCGGATTTTATCGCCCAACCAGCTTGAATTTACTTTTGGATGCTGGCGCAATGCAGATGCACAAGCTTTGATCACAAAATCATTGAAAGATATTTTCACAGGAGAAATCTCGTTCATGCTCTTTCTCGCCTCAATCGCCTTGTCCATGTTGATTTCCATGGTCAGGTAGAAATGCGGAGCTCCGAATTTGCTTTCTGCAAGTCTCTTCGCAATTACTTTTCTCATTTGAGAAACTTTCTCTTCACGGAAACTTTCCTGTCCGAGAACTGGCGCACCAGCTATGGCCGGAGCAGCAGTTGTAGCAACAGGAGCTGCGGCAGGCACGAAATTCTCAATATCTCTTTTTACTATTCTTCCTCCTTCACCGGAACCGCTGATTTGACGAATGTCAAATCCTTTGTCCTCAGCAATCTTTTTGGCTAATGGAGAAGCTTTCACACGATCACCTTCAGAAGAAGTGGATACAACTGGGGCAGCAGATGGCGCTACGGAAACTGGAGCCGCGGCCGGCGTCTCTGCTTTCGCAGGAGCTGGAGCTTCAGCTTTTGCCTCAACAGGAGCTGATGCAGGAGCAGTAGACTGGCCTTTTAAAAGTTTTTCAAAATCGGCACCTTTTTCACCTATAACAGCAATGACACCATCTACAGCAACGCTTTCTCCGGCCTGAACTCCGATGTAAAGCAAAGTTCCATCTTCGTATGATTCAAGTTCCATAGTAGCCTTATCGGTTTCTACTTCAGCGATGATCTCACCTGATTTTACCACATCTCCTACCTTCTTCAACCAGGCAGAGATGGTTCCTTCTTGCATTGTATCAGACATTTTCGGCATTGTAATTACAGTAGCATTGATGCCGGAAACATCAACTTTCTCTGCAGGAGCTTCTGCTTTAACAGGAGCTTCTTCTTTAAAAGGTGCCGCAGGAGCTTCCGCTACCGGAGCAGATTCTTCCTTTTTAGCAGGGGATGGTGAGGCAGAATCGTTAAGCAGACTCTCATAAGCTTCACCTTTTTCACCTATAATGGCTATAATTCCATTTACAGGCACTGAATCTTTTTCCTTTACTCCAATATATAGAAGGACACCTTCTTCGTAGGATTCCAGCTCCATGGTAGCTTTGTCAGTCTCCACTTCCGCCAGGATATCACCCGGTTTCACAGTATCTCCAACTTTTTTCAACCATGCAGCGATCACACCTTCCTCCATAGTGTCGCTCATTTTAGGCATTCTAATAATTTCGGCCATGAGTTATTGCTCTCTTATTCGTTTTTAAAGTGTCCAAAAATAGTTTTTATAAAGTCTTTATTCAAATATAAAACTTAATTTCCCGACGCATTTCAGCCATCCTGTCTCAATTATCTGACATGCCGCTACTCCAACACAGCTCATATTCACGTCCTAAGTGGCTTTTCAACGGCCACCTGGAAACTATTTATCCGGCAATTTTTCGCAAAGTCGATTTGATAAATCCAACCCGGGAACGAATTGACACTATAGATGGAGATTTCCTGGATTTGGATTGGTATCGGTCTGGCAAACCTAAACTGGTGATTATCAGCCATGGTTTGGAAGGGAACAGCACTCGTCCTTACATGTTGGGAATGGCTAAAATATTTCTCCAGAATGAATTTGATGTCCTGACCTGGACCTTCAGGGGCTGCGGAGATGAGCTCAATAAAAATGTAATTTTCTATCATTCCGGGGCGACCTATGATCTGGATCAGGTCGTGAAACATGCCGAAAAAGATTATGAAGAAATATTTCTGGTTGGGTTTAGCCTTGGCGGAAATCTAACTTTAAAATACCTCGGAGAGAAAGGTGACACGAATCCGAAGATCAAAAAAGGAGTTGCGATTTCCGTTCCCCTACATCTCGCAAGCAGCTGCGAAAAAATATCTCAGGGAGAAAATATCCTTTACTCGAAGCGTTTTCTTAAAACCCTCAAAGAAAAAGTAGTCCGTAAATCACTGAACCATCCGGATCAGATTCCAATCGGTGTGCTGCGAAATGTGAAAACTTTGTCAGATTTTGACAATCATTTTACCGGGCCACTTCATGGATTTGCAGATGCGGAAGAATATTATGAAGTGAACAGTTCCCTGTACTTCCTTGATCAAATAAAAGTACCCACTCTTGTCCTGAATGCTCAAAATGATCCTTTTCTGAGTGATAAATGCTTTCCGGTAAAATTGGCAAAATCATTGGATTGGGTCACTTTTGAATTTCCAAAACACGGAGGTCACGTAGGGTTCAGTTCTGAGAATTCTAAAAATCCAACCTATTCTGAACTGCGTGCGGTTGAATTTATAACATCGGTTTTCTAACTTCCCTCCTGATTCTCAAACCTTCCCAAAAATGTGCGGACGATATTCTCTGAACAAAAGTAAAATTGAACTGGAAGAGCGATTTCAAGCAGAAATGTTGCCGGATTTCAAGCCTCGATATAATATCGCCCCGACACAATTAGTGCCTGTCATTACTTCTCAAAGTCCGAAAGGATTCTCTTTTTTCTACTGGGGAATCACCCCCGATTTCGGAAAAAATAAGCCGGTTGCTCAAAAGCTGATCAATGCAAGAGCAGAATCAGTTAATGATAAAATCTCTTTCAAAAGTTCTTTTGAAAAAAGACGCTGCCTGATTCCTGCTGATGGATTTTACGAATGGAAAAAACTCGGTAAAAAAACAAAAATCCCTTATCGGTTCACTTTGAGGGAAGATGAGTTATTTGCTTTCGCAGGAATCTGGGAAGAATACGAAACAGTAAACGGAGAGATCCAACATACTTTCTTGATTTTGACTACAAGTCCTAATGAAGTTGTATCGGAGATTCATGATCGGATGCCGGTGATTCTGAATCGACAAATGGAGAAAAAATGGCTTGATAATTACACTTCTGAATCAGAGCTTTTGGCAATGCTTCAACCCTACCCTTCGGATCAGATGCTGAGTTACACTGTCTCTCCTTTAGTGAATTCTGTCGAAAATGATGTCCCGAGCATTATTCGAAAAACCTCCCCAGCTGATCAGCACGGTAACTATACCCTTTTTGGATAATTCCGTTCTAATTCCCCATCCACCTTTTGGATTCGTGTGATATCTTTCGATATTCATCTCCCTTTTGCAAAATAGACCCAAATAAACATGAAAAAATCCCGGATCCTTGGTGTGGGGCATTATGTCCCTGAGCGAATCGTGACCAACCAAGAACTCACCGAAATGATGAATACCACGAATGAATGGATCGTGGAAAGAACTGGTATTCAGGAGAGAAGATGGTTTACCCCGGGAGTGGATACGGTGACGAGCATGTCCAAAAAAGCGACCGAAATGGCGCTAGAAAGAGCGGGAGCCATTGCCAAAGAGATTGACTTTATCATTTTTGCCACCGTCACCCCGGACTATTTTATTCCAGGAAACGGGGTACTTCTTCAACGGGAGTTGGGAATGGGGACCATCGGTGCACTTGATATTCGGAATGCTTGCTCAGGATTTATTTACGGACTTTCGATTGCCGATCAATTCATCAAGACAGGGATGTATAAAAAAATCCTGGTTGTCGGGGCAGAGATTCAGTCTTCAGCTTTGGACAAAAGCGATGAAGGCAGATCCAGTTCGGTGATTTTTGCAGATGGCGCGGGAGCGGCCATAGTGGGCGCTGTCGATTCTGATCAACCTGGTATACTCTCAACTCACTTGCATGCACAAGGTGAATATGCAGAAGAACTTTATTGTAAAGATCCGGGAAGCAGTCGTGAAGTTAGGCTTTCCCCAGAATTGATCGAATCAGGAAGTTTTCAGCTTAAAATGAATGGAAACACAGTTTTTAAGCATGCTGTAGTTCGATTCATGGAGGTTATTAACGAGGCTTTGGCAGCAAATAATCTGAAGAAAGACGCGATTGACTTGCTAGTTCCCCATCAGGCAAACCTGAGAATAAGTCAGTACATTCAACAAAAGTTAGGTCTTCCAGATGAAAAAGTCTTCAACAACATCATGTATCTGGGAAATACTACAGCCGGCACCATTCCTATTGCGTTGAGTCAAGCATGGGAACAGGGGAGAATCAAAGAAGGTGATCTGATTTGTCTTGCTGCATTTGGTTCAGGATTCACATGGGCTTCAGCTTTGCTCAGATGGTAAAATGAGTGATAAATCCGAAAATCTCGATCTTAATTTCTGGCTTGACAGGGAGTTTTTGCTAAAGCACAACAGATTGAAAGCTGAGTTTTGGGAGATTCTGGGAAAAGTCGGGGATTCAGTGTCCCTTGAGGAAATTTCAAAAACTCACCCAACGCCGAAAGGAAAGAAATTATCAAAAGGAAATGATCTTCTGGGATTCCCTTATCAGGTTTTAGACTTGGTACGAGATTTTGATCTTTCCGGAGGATTGAATATTCGGGTTTTAAATTGGTTTGGTCACGGGATGTTTCTCTTTGTACTCATCGGAAAGAATACGTTTTCAGAACCTCAGCTACATTTTATTGAAAACGATTTTTCACTTGGACTTACTTCATCACCCTGGGATTATCCGGAATTGATCCTGGAATCCAACTCAACAAGAGTCCCGGGTTTAGACCAAATGCTAGAATTAGCCTTTTTTCAATGGTTCAAACCACTTTCTATTCCTTTGGAAAAAAGCCTGATAGCAGATCATATCTCTAACGAGATAAAAAAAGTGGTTGAGTCGCTCTCCCAAAAAATGGGATAAAGCAGGAAATAACTTATTTTTAAACAGGAATTCAGTTCATCCGTACAATAATCTCAATTGTCACGTTACAACTTAATCCATCCCTTTTTGAATAACTCATTTCATCCTTGAGTTTATCTGAATTATCGAACGTATGAAATACCTTCTTATTGGCCTTCTTTTATTTTGTTCGCCAGTTTTTGCCCAGAAATCAGAAATGGTTACGCAGTACAATGCTGACTCAACTGTCATTGCTACCGGAATCCAAACTGACAATATTAGAGAGGGGCTTTGGAAATATTTCAACCCAAAAACCAATACACTTTTGGTAGAAGGCACTTTTAAGAATGGCCTTCGAGATGGAGTTTGGACAAGTTTTTTCCCCGATGGGAAAAGAAAAGTTGTGGCAGATTATAAAGAGGGGAAGCTCTTCGGTCCTACCGTGATTTTTGACGCGGACGGCGCCGTGAAAAAGCAATTGATATTTCAGGACAGTTTGTTGGTTGGCAAATCCATCGAGTATTATGGTAAAACCGGCACGCCGGACTATGTCGACCCGAAACAAATCCTGCAGGAAGGTCAATACGAAAACGGAAAGAAAACCGGTCAATGGGTTCAATATTATGAATATGGAGAACTTGCCATCCGGGAGTTTTATGTCAATGATCTGCGTGAAGGCCCATTTTTAGAATATGATCAGGAAGGAGCCCTCATCACTGAGGCTGTCTATAAAAACGGAAAACTCGAAGGTGATTTCAAAAGATATACTTTTCCAAATCTGGTAGTAGAAGAAGGCAAGTACGTCAATGGACAAAAAGTCGGAGAATGGAAACGATATTTTCCCGGAACCAAAACCATCGAAGCTGAGGAATATTATGATCAATCCGGAAACCGGGTTGGAATCTGGAAATACTTCTACGATAACAAGCGTCTGGCCCGGATAGAGAAATACGAAAACGGAATTGCGATTGGAACCTGGGAGGAATATTTCCCCAATAAAGCCATTTCAAAAAGAAAGACCTATGAATTGGGTGTGCCTGTGGGGGAATATGTAGAATACCACAGTTCGGGAGAGCTATCGGTCTCCGGTCAGTATCAATCAGGAATGAAAACAGGACTCTGGAAGAGTTATTTCCCTGACGGTAAAATCTACTCAATAGGTGAATACAGAAACGACCTCAAAACAGGGCTTTGGAAATATTTCAACAAGGTTGGAATCTTGGTTGCGGAAGGAGAATACAACCTGGGAATGGAGGAAGGTCAATGGTTTTATTACTATGATGGCGGACAACTTAAGTCTGTCGGAAGTTATGAGCTAGGGTTTGAAGAAGGGACTTGGGGATTATTTTATGACAACAAGCAATTGACTCAGGAAGAGATTTGGGAAGATGGTCGCCTGATGAATGTGGGAGACTATTACATCTACGACGGTAGCAAAACCCTTGATAAGGGAACTTTGAAAAACGGAAATGGCACTCGAATCACCTACTACGTCTCAGGAAAGAAAGAATCAGAGGGAAGCTATAAATCGGGGAAGGCCGAGGGATTATGGATTTTCTATCATGAAACCGGGAAAAAAGCCTCTGAAGGATCGATGAAAGATGGCCGAAAAGAAGGCCCATGGAGATATTACAATCCTGCAGGGAGACTGGAAGATCTGATCAATTATAAAAACGATGAAGTGGTGGCAGATCCGATCCAAAACGTGATCAGATTCAACTAACTCAAAACCTTCCGCGTGCTGATCAGTTCTGATTAAAATTAAAATGCCATGTTCGGAATATTCAAAAAGAAATCAGAAATAGAAAAGTTACATGAGACCTATTCAAAGATGCTCTCTGATGCGCACAAACTATCTCATAGCAACAGAACAGCTTCGGACAAACTTTTGGCTGAAGCAGAAGAAATCGCCAAGAAAATAGATCAGCTTAAGAAGTAAATCAATTTTTCCGGAAGGAAATCAGGTTTGAAAAGCATAAAAATAGCCCGGATCAAATCCGGGCTATTTTTATTTTCGGGAGTAATCATCCTGAAGCCGTACAATGTCAGATTCATCTGAGGGATGATCAGGATCGGCATGCATCCAGATTTCTGCTACGATTCCCCAATTATCTAGTCCAACAAGTCGATGTCTTTCTCCTTTCTCAAGGGATACGGTTTTACCCATTTCCATTTCCATTACTTCACCTTGCTCGTCGGTGTCACTTCGCACTACGCCGGAAATCCCGGCAATCAGTTTCCAAAGTTCCGCCCTCCTGAAGTGATATTGCCAGGACAATCTTTGACCCGGTGCCACAAGCAAAAATTTTGGACTAAACTTCTGATTCAATTGCTCTTCCGAAAACTCAACATCTTCGAAAAACAAGTTTTTGAAATCGAGGATTTGTCTTTCATCTATCACAAAAAAGCCACCCCAAGGTCTTTCAAGGTCTTTTTGCACAACTGTGAGTCCTTGACTTTCAATAAATTCACTTACTTTTTGAAAAACTTCTTCTTTGCTCGGGTTTTTGGCGAGATCGATTATATCCATGATTTTGAAAAATTATTTTTTAAAACTAAAAAAAATCAGCTTAAATAAACAGCTTGACTGAAAATCTGACATTTCAAATCTTTTACTGAAATTGAAGCAACTCGGTAAATAAATTTACTTTTTACCCATAATCCCCTTCTCGTTTTTCAATTTTTTTAGAAAAGTATTTTTTGAAACTTAAAAATTCCTTTAATTCATGGATAAATTTGGAATATGCACCTGATAAATCCTCAAGCAGTCATTGAAAAAATGGAGGGCGTAGTTGAAATAAAAAGCTACCTCAACAAAATCAAAATAATCAAGAATCTATACCTCAAGGGAGCAAATACCGCCAGCGAAATCTGCACAGAAGTTGGAATTTCGTTGCCAACCGTCAACTCCCTTTTGGGAGATTTGATGAGTTCCGGTGAAGTGATCAAGCATGGGCGGGCAGAATCTCAGGGCGGTAGAAAACCAGATTTGTACCGCCTGGCAGAAAATGCCTTTTATGTTCTTTCGGTCGACTTATCCCGATTCAATGTAAATCTGGCACTTTATTCCTGTACTCATACGGTGGCTTACCCTAAAGAGAGTCATAAAATCACGCTCAATAATGAGAAGGAAACTTTTGATACGCTGTGCGAATACATCGAAGGCTATCTGGTAAAAACAGGAATCCCTTCAGAAAAAGTAATCGCAATCGGGATCTCAATGCCTGGGTTGATCGATTCGGTCGGTGGGGTAAATTATACCTACCTCAAGTTTGGAAAGAAAACCCTTCTTGAAAACCTGGAATCCAGATTTGAAAAAAAGATTTTCCTCGAAAATGATGCAAGGGCAATGACTCTTGCTGAATATAAATTTGGTTCGGAGCATACTTACAAAAACGTCCTGGGAATTTTCATAGGCTGGGGAATCGGCCTTGGAATCATCATTGATGGCAAAATCTATCAAGGCGCTTCCGGGTTTGCGGGTGAATTTGCTCACTCTCCTATTTTTGAATCTAGGGAAATCACCTGCACGTGCGGCAAAAAAGGATGTCTTGAAGCTGTAGCTTCCGGAACGGCAATCGTGAGAATGGCTGGAGATGCAATCAAACTCGACCAAGACAGCATCCTGGCAAGGATGGTGCGCGATCATCAAGGGGATCTTGAACCTGGTTTGGTTGTGGAAGCTGCTTTAGCCGGAGATCAGCGAGCAATCACGATCCTTTCCGAAGCTGGACTTGATTTGGGTCGAGGTATCTCGATTTTGATCCAGCTTTTAAATCCTGAATTGATCATCATCGGAGGATCAGTGGCTGAAGCAAATCAATACCTGATCACTCCCATTCAGCAGGCCTTGAACATCTACTCAATGGCCAAGTCTCGTGAAAGATCTCAGCTCGCTCTTTACCAACTTGGTGAAGATGTGGGTCTGATGGGAGGAGTTGCAGTTGTAAACGAAAAGTTATTTGAGGATGTAATCAATCGACTGGGATAGGAATTACTTCAAAAAATGAAATTACCCCATGTTCCAAAAGCCTGATTTTTTCAGGCTTTTTTTAAGTGGTCAGAATAGAAAAAGTGAAAAAAGAGCATTTAGACCCAACCAAAAAAGCTGATGAACCAATTTCTCTACCTTATTCCTTTCATTTGGGTTTCACTTCAAAATCTTGAAACCTCAACCAAAAAAGCGCCTAATTCCCGACCAAACATCATTTTGATTTTCGCAGATGACATGGGTTACGGTGATTTAGGGAGCTATGGCGCCAAAGATTGGGAAACCCCAAACTTGGATCAGTTGGCAAAAGATGGCACGAGTTTCACCCAATTTTACGTGCCTCATGCGGTTTGCTCAGCTTCTAGAGCCGCTTTGCTGACCGGAACTTATGCCAATCGATTGGAGATTTTTGGAGCCTTGGATCATACAGCGAAACATGGCTTGAACCCCGAGGAAACAACCATTGCGGAGATGCTGAAAGAAAATGGCTATCTAACTGGAATGGTTGGAAAATGGCATCTGGGCCATCTCCCGGAATTTTTGCCGACTAAGCAGGGCTTCGATTCTTTCTTTGGACTCCCCTATTCCAATGATATGTGGCCACACCATCCGGAATCCAAAAACTACTATCCTCCACTCCCACTCTTTGAAAACGAGAATGTAATTGAAACAATCGACGACCAAAGTCAACTCACTACTCGCTATACAGGAAAGGCACTGGAGTTTATCCAAAAAAACCAGAAAAGCCCATTCTTCCTCTATTTGGCACATAGCATGCCTCATGTCCCGCTTTATGTTTCGGATAAATTCAAAGGAAAATCAAAGCAGGGATTGTATGGTGATGTGATGATGGAAATCGATTGGTCTGTGGGTGAAATCAGAAAAAAACTGAAAGAGCTCAGTTTGGATGAAAATACATTGATCATTTTCACTTCGGATAATGGACCCTGGATTTCTTATGGAGGACATGCAGGTTTGACTGGAGGATTGAAAGAAGGAAAAGGAACTTCCTGGGAAGGTGGCATTCGGGTTCCTGCGATTTTCACATGGCCGGGAAAAATCCCTGCCGGAAAGGTCCAAACAGAAGCTGGGATGACGATTGATATTCTTCCGACTTTGGCAGAAATCACCGGTTCCCAACTTCCCAAGCTAAAGATCGATGGAGGAAATATCTGGCCTCTGATCAAAGGAAAGAAAACTGAATCAAAACCCTATTTCGCTTATTACAATCGCAACGAACTTCAGGCTGTGATTTTTGGGAAATGGAAATTGGTTTTCCCACATGAATACCGAACCATCCCAACCGGAACAGAAATGAGAACCGATGGAATTCCGGTGAAATACTCCATGACCAAACTGGAAAAAGCTGAATTATTCGACCTTTCAAAAGATCCGAATGAGACCAAAGATCTCTCTGCTGAGAATTCGGAAATTCTTGCTAAGCTGAATGGTTTCGCAGAATCAGCCCGAGCAGATATGGGTGATGCACTGACCAAAAGTGAGGGGTCTGGATTGAGGAAAGCAGGGAGAGTTCAGTAGTTTTAGATTCACTGAAATCCCTGATTTTATTTCAAAGACTGGATTTCTCTTTTGTTTCATTTTCCAAAAAAGTCAAAACTGACCCTATCAAAGCCGATTTTTCTCCCAATGGTGAAACTTTGATCGGAATATCATATCCCTGATGGACTAGGTATTTATGCGTAGCCGGTAAAAATCGATCTGCAGCCAAACTGACTTTTCCTCCCAAAACCACCCCTTCGGAATGTAATCGGATAATGTATGGAAAAAGAAATTCACCAAGAGTTTTTCCAAATTCTTCGAAAATGGAATCTGCAATTTCGGGATCAAAACCGGCTCCAAGAAGTTCCTTCACCCCACATATTTCTTTCCCGAATTGCTCTTTTACTTGACGAACAAACCAGCCTGTTCCGAGATAATTTTCAGCAATTCCTGTTCGGAAAGGTGCAGTCCAGAGTTTGGCATCTTTGACTACTTCATGTACTTTGATCGCCGACCCCAAGCCTGTGCCGAGAGTAATTCCGATTGAGTTTTGGAAATCCCGACCGGCCCCTGCGTAGCTTTCGCCAGAGAGAAAAGCCTCTGCATCGTTGGTGAAAGCGATATTTTCAGGCAAAATATCAAGCCTTTCGGCCAGTAAGTTCCTCACGGAAAGTCCATAGAGTGAAAGTAATTTTCCTTGGTCTTTGATCAGGGAAATCCCATTGAAATAGTCATAAGGCCCCGGCATCGCTATTCCAATCCTGAACTCAGTTGATTCTCCCGCTGCTTTCAGAATCAATTCAGCCCAGGTTTTGAGAATCTCATCTGCAGATCCAAAAGCATTAACATCTGTTTCCACAAAGTCTACAATTCTGGCTTCCCGGTTCTTCAATTCCACTTTAGCAGCAGAAATATGTGAACCACCAATGTCAACTCCAATCAAATGCATAAGGAAAATTAGGTTCAGGAAAGATTTTTAAAAACTGAGCTCATCAAATAGCTGAACCGAAAATAGTGATTACCAAGACAAGCAAAAAACAAAAAAGCCATCCTCATCGGATGGCTTTCTTTAATCTAATATCTACTATCTGATAAATAGCATTTCTCTGTATTTCACAAGTGGCCAAGACTCATCGTCCACCAGCAATTCAAGTTTATCCACTGCGTAACGAATCTTATCAAAATAAGCAGCTTTCACCTGAGCCTGATATCCTTTGGCACGAGTAGCGACATCTTCCACTTTGTTAAGTTCTTTTCTTGCTTCCGTCATAGCAGTCACATTTACCTTTACGGATTCTATATGTCTGGAAACTTCTTTGATAGTTTCCAAAGCTGCAGAGTGATCCAATCCAAGGCCTTTCAAACCGTTTGCATTCTCGATCAATTTGTTCTGATAAAGGATTGCAGTTGGAATGATATGATTAAGTGCCAAATCACCCATTACCCGGCTTTCGATCTGAACTTTCTTGATGTAATCCTCCAACATGATCTCATGTCTTGCATGCACCTCGATTGCATTCAGCACGTTGTTACGCTCAAACAATTCCTTGGTTGATTTCTTAGCATAAACATCCAATGCCTCAGGAGTAGATTTCAAGTTGGAAAGACCTCTTTTCGCAGCCTCATTAGCCCACTCTTCAGAGTAACCATCACCCTCAAATCTTACTTTCTTACTGTCTTTAATGTATTTTCTCAAGACGTTCACGATAGCAATTTTCTTCTCTTTGCCGGCGTTCATTTCTTTTTCGATGTCCTTAGCCATCACCTTAAGTACGTCAGCTACGATCACGTTCAAAGTAGTCATTGGTCCTGCTACGTTAGCCTGAGAACCAACTGCTCTGAATTCAAACTTGTTACCAGTGAAAGCAAAAGGTGAAGTTCTGTTTCTGTCTGTATTGTCAAGTATGATTTCCGGGATTTTAGAAATTCCCAGCTTCATGTACATGTTATCACCTTTTTCAATCTTCAGATTGCCGTTTTTCTCGAGTTCATCCAAAACTTCTGAAAGTGTACCTCCCAGGAATACAGACATAATCGCCGGAGGAGCCTCGTTAGCACCCAAACGGAAGTCATTGCCTGCAGAAGCAATACTTGCTCTCAACAAGTCAGAATGATCAAATACAGCTTTAACTGTAGCTACTAGGAAAGTCAGGAACTGAAGATTTTCACGAGCTGAATTGCTTGGCTGGAAAAGGTTAACACCAGTATCTGTGATCAAAGACCAGTTGTTATGTTTTCCACTTCCGTTTACGCCTGCAAATGGCTTCTCATGAAGCAATACTTTCAGGTTATGCTTCTCAGCAACTTTCTCCATCACATCCATCAAAAGCTGATTGTGATCTGTTGCTTTGTTTATTTCTTCATAAATAGGAGCTACTTCGAATTGACCAGGAGCTACCTCATTGTGACGAGTCATCACCGGAATACCCAACTTGTGAGATTCGATTTCGAATTCCACCATAAAGTCCTTCACTCTTGTCGGGATCGTACCGAAGTAGTGATCTTCTAATTGCTGACCTCTAGCCGGATTGTGACCAAATACTGATCTCCCTGCCATTACCAAGTCAGGACGGGCTGAGAAAAGTGCTTTGTCGATCACGAAGTATTCTTGCTCAACACCCAAAGAAGGCTGAACTTTTCTCACGTTTCTATCAAATAATTGGCAAATCTCAACAGCTGCTTCGTTGATTGCTTCCATTGATTTCAACAGAGGAGTCTTATAATCCAAAGCTTCCCCAGTGTAAGAAACAAAGATAGTAGGGATGCAAAGTGTCTTTTCGAAGATGAAAATCGGAGAAGATGGATCCCAAGCAGTGTAACCTCTAGCTTCAAAAGTAGATCTGATACCTCCGTGTGGAAAAGAAGATGCATCCGGCTCCTGCTGTACCAATGAAGAACCTCTGAATTTTTCCATGCCTGCATGGGCATCGAAGAAAGAATCGTGCTTCTCTGCAGTAGTACCGGTCAAAGGCTGAAACCAGTGGGTATAATGTGTAACACCTTTAGAAATGGCCCAGATTTTAACAGCAGAAGCTACTTCTTCAGCCGTCGCTGCATCAATTTTACTTCCTTTGTCAATAGCTTCAATCACCCTCTTATAGGCTGAAGGAGCCAAAGACTGCTTCATTTGATCATTTCCAAAAACATTTGTTCCGAAATAGTCTGAGATTTTGGATGATGGTGGTACTACAGCTACTCGCTGTCTTGCCTGCACCATCGATAAGGCTAGTTGTCTTTGTGTTGCCATTTCTACAATCTGTGGTTTAATATTATACCCACAAAAATAGAAAAATACTTGTTCGAAAAAGCTTTTGACCTTTTTTTGGGGCTATTTTTTGAAATTTTTATAGTTTTTTCAATAAAACATGCTTTTCGGAGAGCCATTTCCCGAAAAAACTTTGAAAAAGTCCTGAAAATTGGAAAATTGAAAACAACAGGGGATTAATTAACTTTGCAAATTCTAATTAAGGAGAGCAATTGTGAAAAAAGTAGCATTCTATACACTGGGTTGTAAGCTAAATTTCTCTGAAACTTCAACAATCAGCAGACAATTTGAAGAAAAGGGCTACCTGAAAGTCGATTTTCAGGATAATCCCGATATTTTCATCATTAATACCTGCTCAGTAACCGAGAATGCTGATAAGAAGTGTAAAAAGATCGTGAGGGAGGCTAAGAAGATTTCCCCCAACTCCTATGTGACGATTATCGGTTGCTATGCACAGCTGAAACCTGTCGAGATCTCTGAGATAGAAGGAGTGGATGCTGTCCTCGGTGCCGCTGAGAAATTCAGGTTAATCGAACTCCTTGATGATTTTGCAAAAGCTCAGGAAACCAAAGTCCTGGCATCAGAAATCACAGAAGCGAATATTTTCAACAACGCCTATTCTATTAACGATCGGACGAGGACCTTTCTGAAAGTTCAGGATGGATGTAATTATGGTTGCGCATTTTGCACCATTCCATTGGCAAGAGGAAAAAGTCGCAGCAATACCATTGAAAGTGTATTGGAATCTGCCCGGGAAATCGCTCTGACTGATGTTAAAGAAATCGTCTTGACCGGAGTAAATATCGGAGATTTCGGTATCATCGACGGAAAGAGAAATGAGCGATTCGCAGATCTGGTTTTTGCCTTGGATGAAGTTGAAGGAATCAACCGGTTCCGGATTTCCTCCATCGAACCTAATCTCCTCACCAATGAGATCATAAGCTTTGCCGCCCAATCCAAGCTTTTTGTCCCTCACTTTCATATCCCGCTTCAGTCAGGTTCCAATACCATTTTGAGAAAAATGGGTAGAAGATACCTGAGAGAATTATACGTGGATCGTGTCAGCAAAATCAAAACTCTGATGCCTCAGGCTTGCATCGGAGTGGATGTGATTGTTGGCTTTCCGGGGGAAACGGATGAGTTATTCCTCGAGACTTATAATTTCCTCAACGAACTCAACATCTCCTATCTCCATGTTTTCACTTATTCCGAGCGGGCAAATACCCGAGCAGTGGAAATGGATGGAATCGTGCCGCTCAAGAAAAGAAATGAGCGATCCAAAATGCTCAGAATCTTGTCTGAAAAGAAAAGAAGGAATTTCTACGAAGAGAATCTGGGCAAAACTTTTACCGTCCTTTTCGAAGAAGATGTTGAAAACGGAAAGATCCACGGTTTCACAGAAAACTACATCCGCGTGGCGGCCAAATACGATCCGATGCTAATCAACGAATTAAAGCTGGTTACGCTTGATCGAATCAACGAGGACGGAAACGTCGAAGTGAGAGAGCCGGAGATGGTGTATGAGAAGCATTGAGAAAGAGCCAAACCAAATAACCTTTTTTATGAATTTAAAAGGGGTTTTAAGTGCCTAGATCACCTCGCCTTCGCTTGGTGACAGGTGTTTAATAGTTTTGGATTGAAGGGATAGCGAAGTCGAAGCCAGGTTTATTTCATGGAAATCCTGCTTTTGACTTCATCCCAACTTGAACCTTTACCGGGATTCTCTATGTGAGCTGCATACCTTTTTTCAAGTTCATTGATTTGAGATTGATTTAGGCTTAATTCGCTTTCAGATTTATTCAAAATAAAATAAGCCAACTCAAGCAATTCAGAATCTGCTTTTTCAATAAGACTATGGAGCTGTTGTTTAATTTCCGCTGTACTCATGGTAGTTTTTTAATCAAGATACGAGAAAATCACTTTTTTGATTTCATCTCAAGAACTTTCCCCCTCCAATCCCCTTATTTTTTCTAAATTCAACTCAGTCAAAAATGATTTTTTGTGAACGAAGAAGAAAAACTACCCCTTGTAAAAGATGAACCTTGGTTGGAGGAATACGAACCTCAATTAAAGAAGCGCTTTGATACGTACAAAAACGAGCTTCGGGAAATTGAGAACAACTTTGGCAGCATCCTCGAATTTGCCAATATCCATCAGTATTATGGAATTCATTTCGAATCCGCCCTGCGCAAAGGCTGGGTTTATCGCGAATGGGCTCCTGCCGCTCAGCAATTATTCTTTTTCGGAGATTTCAATGACTGGGATCGGTACAGCCATCCCATGAGACGCAATCCCCGGGGCGATTGGGAGATTTTCCTGCCGTATGAAGCCTACAAGGATCGATTCGTCCACCAAGGAAAAGTAAAAGTCCATGTCATCGCTGCCAAAGGCGGTATTGACAGGATTCCTACTTACATCAGAAGAGTAATTCAGGATCCTATAAGTCATGATTTCGCCGGTCAACTTTGGTTTCACCAAGAGAAGTTCCCTTGGAAAGACCAGAACTACACCCCAAAAGAAAGCCTCCTCCAGCCCTTGATCTACGAATGCCACGTCGGCATGGCGCAGGAAAAAGAAGGCGTGGGTACTTATGAAGAATTTGAAAAGTTAACTCTGCCCAGAATCAAAGCCGGGGGATATAACACTATCCAGCTCATGGCTGTGATGGAACATCCTTACTATGGGTCTTTTGGGTATCATGTGTCCAATTTCTTTTGCCCGACTTCCCGCTTTGGCACTCCTGAGGAATTGAAATCCCTGATCAATACTGCTCATGAAATGGGAATCGCTGTGGTCATGGACATCGTGCATTCTCATGCGGTGAAGAATGTGAATGAAGGCTTGAATGAGTTTGACGGAAGTGATCATCAATATTTCCATCCGGGTGACAAAGGCTATCACGAAGGCTGGGATTCCAAACTCTTCGACTATGGCAAGATGGAAGTGAAGCAGTTTCTGCTTTCAAACATCCGCTATTGGATGGAGGAATTTCACTTTGACGGATTCCGATTTGATGGTGCTACCTCGATCATCTACCACCATCATGGATTGGTTTCCTTCGATTCGGCAGCCAAGTATTTTGATCAGGGCGTTGATGAGGATGCTCTACTTTACATGCAGTTGGCAAATACTGTCATCCATGGATTCAACCCAAAAGCTATCTCGATTGCCGAGGAAGTAAGTGGAATGCCAGGTCTTTGCCGAACTATCGAAGACGGAGGAATCGGGTTCGATTACCGCCTTGCGATGGGAATTCCGGATTTTTGGATCAAGACGCTCAAGCATAAGCTGGACGAGCAATGGGATATGTTTGAGCTTTGGCATGAACTGACCAACCGTCCAAAAAAGGAGAAATCCATTGCCTACGCAGAGAGTCATGATCAGGCTTTGGTCGGTGACAAATCCATCGCCTTCTGGCTGATGGATAAGGAAATGTACTTCAGCATGTCTGTCCTGACAGAAAATCTCGCCGTCGATAGAGGAATTGCTTTGCATAAAATGATCCGACTGATTACCCTTTCTTTGGGTGGTGAAGGATATCTGAACTTTATCGGAAATGAATTTGGCCATCCTGAATGGGTGGATTTCCCGAGACTAGGCAATGATTGGAGCTATCAATATGCCCGCAGACAATGGTCCCTTGTCGATGATCCACTACTTCGCTATCAGCAACTTCATCTTTGGGACAAAGCCATGATCCGACTGGCGAAAGATTACACTTTACTCGCATCAGCCCCTGCGGTCCAACTGCATCTGGATCCGGATAAGAAGATCCTGGCCTACGAGCGCGCCGGACTGATTTTCGTCTTTTCATTCCATACGACGGAATCTTACTTTGGCTTTCCGATCAAAGTCCCTGCCCCTGGAAACTACCAAATCATCCTTCATTCAGACGAAAAGGAATATGGAGGATTTGAGCGATTAGATAAAAAAATCATCTACCCTACGGATAAAGATCAATCCATCTTGCTCTATGTGCCAAACAGAACTGTGATGGTGCTGAAGAAATCAGGTTAATTAAAAAACTCACCCAATAATCCTGTATGGAAAAATTATTAAAAGAAACCCTTTGGAAGCAATTCGGAGCAAGTCTGAATATGCTGGAAAATGCAATCCGGCTATGCCCGCAGGACCATTGGGATACCGAGAAGGAGTTTTGGTACAATGCCTACCACTGCTTATTCTTTACTGATTATTACCTGAATCTCGATCCTGCAACATTCGCCCCTCCTGCCCCTTTTACGCTTTCTGAGTTTGAGGATGCGATGCCGGAAAGAACCTACTCTCAAGCGGAATTGCTCACCTATGTGGAATATTGCAGGGAAAAATGTCATGACCTTCTCAGCAATCTAACTCTTGAACTTGCCGCAACCCGCTGGATCAATGTTTCCGGCTCGATGGATTATCCGCTGATCGAACTCATCCTTTACAACATGCGCCATGTGCAACACCATGCAGCCCAATTAAATCTTATTTTGAGACAGGAAATTGATGACGCTCCGGATTGGGTTTCGCAAGCGAAAGTAAGCTTGTAAAATTTATATCTCTGACTTTAGCAGAATAAATACCACATTAATTTCCCCCACTCGGCGAAGTCTACAATTTTTAAGTTCTGAAGTTCGATGGACACTGCGTAGAATTTGCAACTCCACTCTCCTATCCCTTCGAATTTGCAATTCGATCTAATGCCCGTCTATTCCACCTCAAAATCTAGCCAGATAGGTTCTGAACCAACTCGACTCTGTTCTTAACCTACCTGAGTCACCTTTTAACTGAACTGAGTCAGTTTGGAACTAACTGCAATCACCTTTTAACTGAACTGATTCAGTTCAGAACTCACTCGAGTCACTTTTTAACTAAACTGAGTCACTTCGGAACGGACTGAAGTTAGTTCCGAAGTGGGGTGGGGTACTTCGGAAATACCCCACCTAGCCAACTCCAAAAGTCCAACCTTGGAGTTCTGAAGTCGAATCACCGCATTTTTACCGGCAAAACCGTGTATCAGATTGCATTACTTTCTGCCGTAATCTTTTTATAGACAGGTGCTAGGGGTTTTGTTGAAATTCGAAACTTCATTCTTAGATTTAGTCAGTTTTCAAGCTTGCTGAATGATTCCGCAGGTGATTGGAGTTTTTTTTGTGCAAAGGCATCAAGTAATTGTAATAACCATAAGTTTTAGATGAAATCATTCCCCTTTTTAATTTTGGCCATCTTGAGTAGTCTATGCGCCAGTGCACAATGTTACACTTCCGGCTCCCCCATAGCCTATGTCTGGGTAGATCCTGCGGGCAGGTATGTGGACTTTGCCAGCAATCGCCCCATGAATGAGACGCATCACAAAATCTTTGATCTCACCACGGGTAAATATGTAGCAACCGGCACTATGAAATTTTCATCACCGGCAATACCCATAGATGGCTACAACTTTGCGATCGCAAGTGATACGCGATACCGCCAAAGCGACCATTATCGCAGCGGCATGAAAAGCGACAACCTCTACGTCACCAAGGATGGTGAAAAAATCTTTGAGCAATCCTTTGCCAAGTATTCCCGGGTATCCTATGATACGGCACATCAGCGGGGCTTTGTGATCGAGCCAAGTGAGAAAGACACCTATCAGTTGTGGTGGATCGTGGAAGGCCGGGAGCCCGAGTTGGTAGCTAAGCGATGGGACGGCGCGGATGCGCATTATCAATTTAGCCCAGATGGCAAATATGCTGCAGCAGATGGAATCGGCGCCATCATAGACATGGAAAGTCGTACGGTTTTGAAGACTGATCTATTGAAAGATTACTCCCTGTCTCAAACCACGATCAGCCTCGATAGTCGTGAGGTAGCTTTCATGGCCACTTCCTACAAAACCTCGGACACCGATTACCTGGTGTTTTTTGACTTGGCCACCCAAAAATTGGTTCGTCAACAAGAGTTTAAGAAGGAGAAAGGCAAAACCCTATTCATCATACCGCTGCCCGATATGGAGCGCAGTATCATGTATATCACAGACTATTCTGAGCTTAAACTCGGGCCGCAAAATGCCTGGCTGGTGACATCTGAGGGACTCACTCCTTTTTGCAATCCCACTTGGCAGCGAGAAATGGATGAACTGTCAGGGAAAATCACCTGGGCTTACGACGAGGCTGCAAAGACGGAAGACGGCTGCCCGATGGAAGTGGCTGCTATGGAGGCAGAGGGCAAATGGAAATTGACTATCGGCTCGGCCACCGGCACACTTTATCTATCGGCACGCGCTTCCGGCGAAGCCAGTGGCACTTACAGCTATGCAATCAACGGGGGCACCGTCAAAGGAAAACTGAGCGGAACTGTTAGCACTTCAAAAAATGGGACTGTTTGCACCAATACCATAAGCGCTACCTACGATGAAAGTCTGTTTGACGGCGAAAAGGGAGCCATCACCTTAACAATCAGTCCTGATGGCAAAAGTCTCAGCGGTACTGTCAACGGCACCGCATGGAAAGCACAAAAGAATTAATTCTACCTATCATGAAACAGCTACTCTTTATCCTTGCTTTTTTGGCCACCACGGCAGCATTTGCCCAGGTAAATTACTACGAAAGCCGAGCCCGCCAGAATGCGGAATACAACAGCTTGAGCAATTCCACCCAGCGGGCCTATTCCGTACCCAACAACATTAGCAACAATCCCGCTTACCGCAGTTCGTCCTCCTCTTCTTCTTCCTATTCAGGCAGCAGCAGCGGGGGTGGCTTTAGCACGGGTTCAAAAGCGCCAGAGCCGCTTAACTGGACCAGTAAAGAGCCGGAAAAAACCAACGCCGAAATCATAGAGGAGCACAATGCCTGGCTTCGCCAAATGCGCGAAGAGAAAAAAAAGGAGCAAGAAGCCTGGTTGGAAAATTACAAAAGAGAATCTACCAAGAGTGCCAATCAGATCATGGCGTATAACAGCGAAGTGAAGCGGGCAAAGGAAGTAAAAGCGCTTGCAGCACCATTTATTGAGGTAGGCTTTACTCCTACCGAAGCTTTTGCTATGTCTTATGGACAAGTACCGCTTATGGATGAGTCCATGCCCGAAGGCGAGGATGCGCAAACTATCAGCGAAGCGGCAGGAGCACTGGAGCGGTTTAGCAGCCGCATCTCCGTGGCCTCGTACGAAGAGCTCGCAAGTCTGGCGGCTATGTTCAAGACCAGCACCCTTACTTATTTATATGCCCAGCATGCCCTCGCCGCCCGCTTCCCGGATAAGAAAGACGAAACTGAAATAGCTGAGCTGCTGAGCATTCCTTTCTTTTGGGGCGGCACCCACAGCGTACCAACTCATATAGCCGCCACCCGAGCTACCGAAAGCGAGCGGGCACAAGTGATTGACAGGCTTTTTTATCTCGCCCCGCGACATACCCCGGAGTTTGAATATGTGTACACCCTCATGAATGAAACTGCATTTACCCGTATGGAAACCTCAATGAACAAATCTCTGGCAGGAAAAGGGTACTAGTGCATGTAAGTTTGAAGGTCGGCCAAGGCTCTTACTTTTCAAGAAGTTCGATGGTTGCTGGCAGGGATTTTCTCCCTCCTATCCTTTCTCCTTTCGAATTTGTAATTCAATCCAACGCCAGTCTATTCTACTTCAAAATCTAGCCAGATAGGTTCAGAACCTACTCGAGTCACCTTTTAACTGAACTGAGTCTGTTCTGGACTCACGGAAGTCAGTTCCGAAGTGGCAAGGGGTACTTCTGAAACACCCCATCCCACTTAAAAACTCCAAACGCCGAGTTAGGAAGCCAATGATAGAGCAAAAAGGTACAATGTTCCACCCATGAGGCCCGAGCTTTGAATATAAAGATCCGAAGTTCCTCCCCAGCTGATAAAATCTCCACATCCGGATTTCCGCTTTGATCAAAAAGACGCAAATTCTTACAGCCATTCCCTATAATACCATTATCTTAAGGTTTAAAAATTCCCTGTTATGGCCTCTTTTACACTCGATATCAATACTACAAAACATACTGTTGACGTAGCTGAAGGAACATCTTTGCTTTGGGTGTTGAGAGAACACTTGGGACTTACAGGTACAAAATTTAGTTGTGGAATCGCTCAATGCGGAGCTTGCATCATTCATGTAGACAACATTCCAATGAAAGCCTGTGTCCTTCCTGTGGAAAATTTTGCGGATGGACAAAAGATCAGGACGATTGAAGGTTTGTCAGAAAATGGAGATCACCCGGTTCAAAAAGCCTGGATTGAAGCACAAGCTCCCCAGTGTGGCTATTGTCAATCAGGACAAATCATGCAAGCTGTTGCCCTTTTGGAAGAAAATCCAAACCCCACTCGGGAAGAAATCAAAAGCTATATGAATGGAGTTCTTTGTCGTTGCGGCACCTATCTCCGCATAATCAAAGCAGTAGAACTTGCTTCAAAAGCTTAAAATCAACCCAAAATAACCCTTTTGAAAAACAGATGATGTCCAAGATAACTACAGTTTCCCGAAGAGAATTCTTGAAATCCAGCAGTGGAATCGCACTCTTTTTTGGGGCTTCCGGTATGTTGCCTTTATTCGTTTCTTGTTCGGACGAAAAGAAGGTAGGTGAATTGATAGAAAAACATCCGCTTTCGGCATGGGTACAAATCACGGAGGATGGAGAAATCACCATCTATAATCCGGCCGCTGAGATGGGACAAGGATCTATGACTTCTTTGCCGGTGATTTTTGCAGAGGAAATGGATGCAGATTGGTCCAAAGTAAAAGTGGAGTTCTCTCCTCAGGAACTGGATATTTATGGTTCTCCGGGATGGGCACCGGGTTCCAAGATGATGTTTACAGTCGGAAGCAGGACCACAAAAAGTAATTATCAACTCATGCGAAAGTCCGGCGCACAGGCGCGCTATGTCCTGATGCATTCAGCGGCAACTTATTGGAAGGTTCCTGTTTCTGAATTGACGACTGCCAATAGTGTGGTGTCTCATGAAGGAAGCGGCAAACAAATCAGTTACGGGGAGTTGGTTCCATTTTTAGCAATCCCTTCAACGATCCCGGATTTCACAGAAGATCAGTTGAAAGCCAGAAAAGAATTCAGATTGATTGGAAAGGATATTCTCAGAACAGAAATCCCTGCGAAGGTTAACGGATCCGCCCAATTTGCAATAGACATTCGCTTGCCGGAAATGGTCTATGGGGTATTGGAAAGGGGAAATCTTCACGGTTCCAAACCCACGCTAACCAATGAATCTGAAATAGCAGCGCTAGAGGGAGTTTTAAAAATAGTCCGCTTTGAGTATGCGATCGGGATTATTGCCAGCAGGCTTGAACAGGCATTAAACGCAAAAAAACAATTAAAAATTGATTGGAGTGAGGCAAAGGCCACAGGTTTTAATTCGCAGGAAATCTATTCTGACTATGAGCGAATTGCTGATCAAAAAAAGACAGGACAAGTCATCTTACAAAAAGGGAACGTGGATGCTGCGATGAAAAGCGCCTCCAAAACTTACGCCGCTGATTTCAAAAATGACTATGTGTACCATGCCCAAATGGAACCTCTTAATGCCGTGATACAAGTTTCACCTAACGGAAAAAATGCCGAAGTGTGGGTGGGAAGTCAGCAAGGAATGGATCCCAAGTTGGGCGTTCCCGAAATCCTGGGCTTACCCCACGAAAATGTAAATATTCATTTACAGTATCTGGGAGGTGGTTTTGGAAGAAGAAGTATGGATGATTTTGTGGCTGAGTGTGCGATTCTGGCCAAGGAAATGGCCCCACTTCCTGTAAAATTGATCTGGACCAGAGAAGATGATCTTACGTATGGCGCTTTCCGTCCACTTTCTCTGCAGCGGCTAAATGCCGGTGTTGATTCCGAGGGAAACTTGACAAGCTTTTCCCATACTGTCATTGGCGATGGCGGCGACCTCGTTGCCAGCGGAGTTCAGAATGACCACTATGACATCCCAAATCAGCTTGCGGATTGGCGTGAAACCTCTCATGGAATTCGGCTAAAGCATTGGCGCTCTGTAGGCCATGGCCCAAATAAGTTTGCAATTGAATGTATGCTGGATGAAATCGCCTATGATCAAAAAATTGACCCGGTAAGTCTTCGCAAAACTTTAATGGCTAAGTCTCCACGAGCTTTGGCAACATTAGAAAAAGTCAGCGAAATGGCCGATTGGAATGGTCCACTTGCCGAAGGACGGGCCAAAGGGGTTTCTTTTGTAGAGCATGATTCCCTTGGTACCGGAATATGTGAAATCTCACTTGACCGAAGCACCGGAAAAATCAAGGTTCATCATTTCTGGATTGCGCTGGATGCAGGAATTATCGTTCAGCCGGACAATGTAAAAGCACAGATGGAAGGAGGAATCATGATGGGTCTTAGCAGCGCGCTGAAGGAACAAATAACGATTGAAAACGGAAAGGTTCAGCAGTCCAATTTCAATGATTACCAAATTCTCAGGATGGAAGACTGCCCGGATAGTATTGAAACCGAATTCATAGAATCCTCCGAAAACCCGGTTGGAATAGGAGAAACAGCAACTCCGATGGTAGCCGGTGCCATTGCCAATGCTTTTTTTAAATTAACGGGCAAAAAACTTCGGCATTTACCATTTACGCCTGATCGGGTTTTAGAAGTTTTGAATAGTTAAACCGTATCCATCCTACTTAGGATAATATCTCACTAGACCACACCATGAACAAATTTTCCTTCCCAATTTTCTGCCTGTTTTTCATGCTTTTCTATCAAGTCAGTGCTCAGTCTTCTATTTCACAAGCTCCCAATGAATTTGACAAGTACAAACCTGAAGTACCAAAAGGAAAAATCGACACGCTCTTTTATGATTCCAAGACAGTTGGGGTAAAGCGAAAAACATTGGTTTACACTCCTCCCGGATTTTCCAAAAGCAAAAAATACCCGGTTTTGTACCTCCTGCATGGGATCGGAGGTGATGAAAAAGAATGGCTGGTAAATGGCCAACCCCAGGTTATTCTGGACAATTTATTTTCCGAAGGAAAAGTTGAACCCATGATTGTCGTGTTGCCCAATGGCCGAGCAATGAAAGATGACAGAGCCACCGGAAATATGTTCGATCCGGAGAAAGTTGAGGCTTTTTCTACCTTCGAAAAAGATTTGCTGAACGATCTGATTCCATTTATCGAATCTCAATATCCCGTGATTTCAGACCGGGAACATCGGGCACTTGCAGGCCTTTCCATGGGAGGCGGCCAATCTCTCAATTTTGGTTTGGGAAATCTGGACAGATTTGCCTGGGTGGGTGGATTTTCATCCGCTCCCAATACCAAGAAACCCGAGGAATTGGTGCCCGATCCACAGCTTACAGCCAGCAAACTCAAGTTGCTTTGGATTTCCTGCGGGGATCAGGATAACTTGATGTCTTTCAGCCAACGAACTCATGATTATCTCAAGGAGCACGATGTTCCTCATATTTTCTATGTTGAGCCGGGAGGACATGATTTCAAAGTCTGGAAAAATGATCTGTATTTGTTCTCTCAGCTTTTATTTAAGCCAGTCGATTCTTCCAAATTCAGTCAATAAAAAACTTTCAATTTTAAAAGATCCATGAATTACTGAATCCCGGAAAGAAATAATCGCCTTTACTATGTCAAACATCAATCTTATCATTGAAGAGAGAGCTGCTGATATTGGAAAATTTCTGGTCGGCAGGTTATTGCCTTTTCGCCAGAAACGGATGATCGGACCATTCATTTACCTGGATCATATGGGCCCGGTCAAACTGAATGAACGAGAACATTTTGATATTTTACCTCATCCGCATATCGGCCTTTCGACTTTGACTTTTTTGTTTGAAGGAAGTATCATGCACCGGGACACGTTGGGTAATGAAGTGGAAATAAAACCCGGAGCGGTAAACTGGATGACTGCGGGAAAGGGAATCGTGCATTCGGAAAGAACTCCGAAATACCTGAGACATGAAGACCTGATGATGCACGGACTTCAAATCTGGGTAGCACTACCCAAACATTTGGAGCAAATGAACCCTGAGTTTTTTCATGTTGAAGCAGAAAAACTGCCAGCTTGGAGTACTGATGATGTAGATTATAAATTGATTGCAGGGGAAATAATGGGTCACAAATCACCCGTCCCGGTTTACAGCAACTTGTTTTTGCTGGAAATAATAAGCAGAAAAAGACAAGTTCTCCATCTTGGCAATCATCTCTTTGGCGAAAGCGGACTTTACATCATGGAGGGAGCTATCGAAAGCGAAGGAATCAGCTTTGGATCCAAACAAATTTTAGTATCCAAAGACAGCACACTCTGTGAGTTTACCATAGAAGCAAACAGTGCCATCTACATTTTCGGAGGTGAGCCCTTTCCAGAAGAACGTTTCATCGATTGGAACTTCGTCTCCTCAAACAAAGAACTCATTGAAGAAGCAAAGCAAAAATGGAAGGCACAGCAATTCGATAAAATCAAAAGCGACGAATTAGAATTTGTCCCCTATCCAACTTTCAAAAAATAAGCACGTGGCAAAAATCACCTCAAGCATTAAAAAAGAAGCTTACCTGACCAAAATCCTTTCTCCCTCAGGCAATGTCTTACTCGCAGACGAACCCGCCTCAAATGGTGGAAAAAATTTAGGATTATCACCATCAGAATTACTGGCTTCGGCTTTAGCGGCATGCACAAGTGCAACTCTCAGAATGTACGCAGACCGAAAAGGCTGGGATTTGCAGGAAGTGAAAATAGACATCGAATTGAAATTTATCAGAGAAGAAAACAAAACTCAAGTCGCGAGAAAAATAGCACTCATCGGAAATCTTGACGATGCTCAAACAGAACGGCTATTATCAGTTGCCAATGCCTGCCCGGTCCATAAAATCCTCAGCAACCCGATAGAAATCACTACAAATCTTTCGGAGTGAAATCCTTAAATCTTTGAAGTTTTCACTGGATCCAAAAACTCGGAGAAATACGAGGCAAAAAAAATCCTGCCTTTGGAAAAGCAGGATTTGTGAAAGTTTTTTTAAGCTTTTTCAGTAAGAATTAATCTCAGGAAAATCACTTTTTCTTTTGCGCAGCCATCCACTCCATGATGCTTGCAGGTCGGCCGTTTACAAGAACCGGTGAACCGTCAAAATCTGTTCTGCTTTCATTTGCATGCACATAAATCCAGGACCAATGGCCAGGATAGCGATAATCCTTTCCTCCATAAAATCCAGTGATATCAGTGACGTTGTCATAATAGGTGAAATGGACATTTTTGGCACCTGCTTGCTTCAGTCGATTATAGACCGGAACCACTGTAGTCTCTGGCTTCGTGGTGTTATCATCCTTTGAGTGAACAAACCAAATAGGAACATTTTTGATCTTCTGGATTTCTTGATCAGTGATAAACTCGGCACCATAGGCAAGAGCACTAATGAAGCCTGCTGCGAAATAATCAGGATGGTTCAGGATCAGTTTCAAAGACATGTAACCTCCATTTGAACAGCCTCCGACATAAATCCGGCTTGGGTCGATTTTAGGATTTGACTTGACATACTCTTTGATCAATGCCATCAATCCCTCATTGTAGATGTCATTTGTCTGACCTCTGGTCATTCCGTCTGTGCTTTGCATCCAGAAAGTTGGAGCTTGAGGAACTAGTACATAGGCTCCACCATCAAAAAACTGCTGGATTTCTCCCGAAGCATAATTCGCTGCTCTATTTCCGAGCAAAGCAATCGTCGGATCATTTCCTCCTTCTCCTCCACCATGCAACCAGATGATTAGAGGTGCTTTTTCCTTCACCATTTTCGGGGTAAAAGAAGCGTAAGACATCGTCAGAGTTTCGCTGTATTTGAATTTTCCGGTCAGGTCATATTGATCTACCAACGGCATAAAGCGATCAGATTCTGTATCCCAGGTTTTGCCTGATTTGGTATCGACGACTGTCAGCTTGTAATCGATCCAGACATTTCCTTTCCCTCGGAAATATTGAATCGGGGAACCCAAAGGCTGAACGGGACTGACTGCTAAAACCAAGGTTACGTTATTGCTGCTGTCGGCCCGATTGCCATCGGCATCAGAGACATAAGCCAAGACTATAGATCGGGTTCCAGAAGCGCTTTCTCCGGCTATTTCCCCATCAGCTGATTTACGGGTAGCAAATACTGCAAAATCAGCAGCATTGGCAGTGGTCACATGCTTATCCAATGACAGGATCACCTTATTGACAGCAGGTCCCCAGTCAAATCCCTCCACTACCAACTTGTATTCACCGGATACGAGGTTGGAAATTTCGCCCATAGGTTGATCCGGAAATTCCTTGGCAACAAGAAACCAAGAGGCGAAAAACATCTGCAAAAACAAAAGCAGTTTTATCTTATTCATAGAATTGTATTTAGGGTAATTGTTTGGTTTGACAACGAGTTAAAAGTTAACTAATCGTCCCAAAAGACAGCTTATTATTATTTGAATGGCTGAATCACAATGACTTTGAAAGAAAGACTTTTTCTAAATCAAATTCATGCATGCTAATCCTCAACTGAATGAAATCGAAAGTTCATTCAAAGCTTCTTAAAGCTCATTTGATATTCCCCTTCTTCAATTCTTTCACCGCGTAATCAACAGCCCTTGCTGTCAAAGCCATGAAAGTTAGAGATGGGTTTTGCGTACTGGTAGAAGTCATCGCCGCACCATCGGTCACAAAAACATTTGGCGCCAAATGTATCTGATTGAAGCCATTCAGAAGGGAAGTTTTAGGGTCGCGCCCCATTCGCACACCGCCCATTTCGTGGATATCCAATCCGGGAGCTTGTTTGCTGTCATTTTTGTAGATATTAGTGACGCCTGCCTTTGTCAGCATTTCTTCTCCTTGTTCCAGAAAATCTTGGATGATTTTCTCATCATTTTCATCGTAAGCGATGTCGATCTGAAGCTGCGGAATCCCCCATTCATCTTTCAAGTCCGGGCTAAGAGTGACCAAATTGGTCTCCTTCGGAATCGTCTCACCTTGCATCATCATTCCAACTGACCAAGGTCCGGGTTCGGAATTGGCCTCTTTAAATTCCTCTCCAAATGGAACGTCTCCTGCATGTCCAAATCCTGCTCTTCCTGCGGAATAAAAACTCATATATCCTCTCAGGAAGTCCATTTCCTGCTTTTTCACATTTCGGAAATTCGGCAGCATCACCGCTGTTGGCCGTCGGCCGAAGTAATATTTATCTTCGAAGCCTTCAAATCTGCCTCCCAGCGTTCCTCTGTAATTATGGAAAGCGATGTATTTCCCCAAAATCCCTGAATCATTTCCAAGTCCATTTGGAAATCGATTGGAAGTACTGTTCAATAAGATCAGGTTGGTATTTAGCGTAGCCGCATTCAGGAAAATTACTTTCGCGAAATACTCACTCACCTCTTTGGTCACCCGATCCACTATCCGAACACCAGTTACTTTTTCCTTTACAGGGTCATAAATCAACGAATGCACAACCGAATCGGGACGAATGGTGAGGTTTCCTGTTTTCGCCGCATGTGGCAAAGTGGAAGAATTGCTGCTGAAATATCCTCCGAATGGGCAACCCCGATAGCATTGATTTCGAGCCATGCATTTCCCCCTGCCCTGTTCCAAATGGATTTCTTTCGGTTCGGTCAAGTGGGCGCATCTTCCTATTACAAAATTGCGATCCTCATAAGCTTCTTTGATCCGCTTTTGCACTTCCCTCTCCACGCAGTTCATCTCCCAAGCTGGCAAAAATTCCCCATCAGGAAGCGTTTCCAATCCATCGTAATTGCCACTGATCCCGACAAAGCGCTCCACATGGCTGTACCAAGGCGCAACATTTTCGTATCTGATAGGCCAATCAACAGCGAATCCATCCCGACCGGGACCTTCGAAATCATATTTACTCCAACGCTGAGTTTGTCGCGCCCAGATCAGAGATTTTCCTCCAACCTGATAGCCTCTGATCCAGTCGTATGGCTTCGTCTGAACGTATGGATGCTCAGAGTCTTTGACAAAAAAATGCTCGGTATCTTCCTTGTAAGCATAGCATCGATTGACCACAGGATTTGCGATTTCATCAGCTCTTGGAATCTGATTGTGATGAGGCATTTCCCAAGGTGCAGCAGTCATCGTCGGATAATCCTTCAAATGCTGAACATCCCTTCCACGTTCCAGAACAAGTGTTTTTAAACCTTTTTCGCAAAATTCCTTGGCAGCCCATCCCCCGCTGATCCCTGATCCAACGACGATGGCATCGTAACTATGAGTATTCATAGCTGAAAAATAAGAGATTGTACCGGGAGTTTTTTGAAAAAATTGATTTAGAATTTTGGACAACTTTCAATAGTGTCAAACCATTTAAAAAGAAGCGTTGATTGGTTTCGATTTCTGATTTCAGGTTTCTGGAAATCATTTTTAATTCTTGGATCCAAATAGGAAAAGGGAATAAAAATGGTGGCAATGCAACCCTTTTTTATTCCCTTTTTCTCACTGAAACTTAAATATGACTTTGCTTCAAACTCACTTTTTAAACCATTCAATTTGTCTTTTCAAATGGCCAAATTGACCAACCGAATTTCCATCTATCGGCTATGGACTATGGACTTTCAGCTATGGTCTTGGTTTTACTCGTATCTCAGAGACTCAATCGGATCCAACTTACTGGCTTTGTAGGCTGGGAAAAATCCCGAAAGCAATCCCACCACCACGCAAATAACAAATGAAACAAACATCCAAAGCCAAGGAATCAGGAATCCTCCAAAACCTACCACGGTAGCAATTACATTTCCAATTAAAATCCCAAGAATCAAGCCTAAAAATCCTCCGAGCACACAAATCATGATCGCTTCTATCAGGAATTGCTGACGAATTCGAAGTGGCGTAGCCCCAAGAGCTTTGCGGATTCCGATCTCCCTTGTCCGCTCAGTCACAGAAACCAGCATGATATTCATCAAGCCGATAGATGCTCCCAAAAGAGTGATAAAACCTATTCCGAAACCTCCGATCCTAAGATAGCCGGCAACTTCTTCCAAACTTTCTGCCACAGATTCGCTTTTTGTCAGATCGAAGGAATCTTCCATTGTCACACGGTCTTGCCGGATTTTACGCATCATTCCGGTTGCCTGACCCATTTCATAATCTATCCGATCAGGTCCCGATGCCACTCCGGTAATCTGGTAATTAAAAGTTCCGCGGCGATCCAGCCTGCTTCCGTTTTCGATTGGAATCAAAATCTGCCGATCGGCACCTTGATCCGGACCCATTCCGCCCTGCTTTTCCATTACCCCAACAATCGTATAAGGTCTTCCTAAAAAACTGATTTTTTGATTTATAGGATCTTCTCCACTTTCAAAAAGTAAGGTTTGAATTTCCTTTCCTATGACGCAGACACTATTGCCATAGCGAACTTCCAGATTACTTAAATTTCTTCCTTTCTCTATCTTGATAGCCTTCAGATTGACATAATTCTCATCTATCCCTCTAATCCTTGCATTTGGATCAGTTTTTTTGGAACCTCTTTTGATTTCGGCAGACCCTGTCACAGTGGTGAAAACCGTTGATATTCCTATGCTGCTGTATTCATTTTTGAAATCCTGAACCTCCCGATAAGTCATTTTGGGATAGGTTTTCTCGGTTTTCCCTTCCTGAATTGCCCTTCCTCCGGAGAAACCTTTATTTCGAATGTCAAAGGAGTTGGCTCCCAATCCTGCGAAACTGTCCGCGATTTGAGCTTTGATCCCGTCGATGGCAGTCAGCATTCCTACCAAAGAGGAAATCCCGATGGCAATGATTGCTCCTGTCAGAACAGTTCTGAGAAGATTTACTTTAACTGAGCGAAGTGCTTCGCGAATATTTTCGATCAAATTCATAGTATGTCCGAATTGGAACAGCTTTTAGAAGAATAGGTTAAAAAGGATGTTAAGTATAAGTAAATATCATGTACGAGGCTATACGGGCAGAAAATTTAACTTCCCAATCAATGCATTCGGTCGCCTCTGAGGTCCATTTTTCGCAGAACTTCCGCTTCAAAATTCAACCATTCCTGCCATCTGGCATTGACTTTTTCAGGACCCACATAATATCTCGCCAATTCGATGAAGGTAACGTAATGCCCTGCCTCAGAGATCATCAATTCGTAGTAAAACTTTTGCAATTCCTCATCAGCAATATTCTGCGAAAGCAATTTGAATCGTTCACAACTTCGGGCTTCAATCAAGGCATTCATCAATAGATTTTCTGTGAGTTGGTGCATTCGGCTTCCTCCTGACTTCATAAAATCAAAGAGTTGGACGACATATTCATCTTTCCTGGGCTTTCCAAAACTCAATCCCCTCTTCCGAATCTGATCCATCACACGCTCAAAATGTCCCCATTCTTCGGCGACAATCGGGGTAAGTGTATCCACTAAATGATCCAAATCATGGTAACGAAGGATCAGACTGATGCAGGAAGAAGCTGCTTTTTGCTCACAATAGGCGTGATCAGCCAGAATATCTTCGATTTGCATCTCTGCAATGCCGACCCATCTCGGATCTGTCGGCAGCTTGAGATGAAGCATTTTTTGCCTGGTGCTTTCTTCCCAACTCATCTTTAATCAAATAAATACCAGGTAATCCCCAGATCAAGAAATGACTTGTAGCCCGTATAATCAGGAGTCACAAAATAGCCTTCCTGCTCCATCATACCACTGTTGAAGTGATTGTATTTCAATAAAACCCGGGTCCGGTTGATCCTGAAGCTCAGGAAAAAGTCCATCACCGGATAAGCGTATACATTGAAATTATTTTGCAAATGAAACTGCTGATAACCGGGAAAATAAGCCTCAGCATAATAATCAGAATGATAACGAACATCAATTCCCATTTGCACAAAAACATTGTCATCGAAAAAAGGACTATCTACGTAAAACTTCGAATTGGCGTAAATCTTTGGAATTCGGAATGAATCTTTTGCATCACCGGTGATCTCTGTGAAAATGACCTCATTATCCCACCGGAATTTTTTACCAATCTTGAAATTAGCTGTCAATCCCGGCATCAGCATAAATGCCTCTCCAGATGCCTGCGTGGCGATTCGATCTTCGTTGAAATAAATGTAATTATTGACTCTATTGATCGTGAGTGAAGGTCTGATCTGGAAATTCTTAAAGTCTCCCAACAGAACTCCTTTGATTTGGTCTACTCCTGTGTTTGAAAAATCGTTGGTCCATCGGTAGTGGTTCCCTGCATAATTCTGCTGCATGGAAGTTGGCTTATAGAGTGCTTTTGTGTACTCCACTACAAGCCAGGGTGATTTGAAAGTACCGTGAAACCGAAAAGCTCCCGGCAGCAAATATTCCCCATCTGCGCTTAAAGCCCATTTTTCAGAGATATTCCCAATCAATTCCCCTCCGATATAGACCTCATTGAACACGTCATTTTCGGCAAGAAAAGGACTCTTCATCCTTCCTGATCTGAATTTTGCGAAAGCATTGTAATAAAACCCGCCAAACGTTCCTTTGAAGCCTACTTCATTTCTCCACTCTGCAAAATCATTGAAGTTTTGAGTTGTATCGGGTTGATTATATCTCGTTTCAGGAAAAAATAAGGAATCCGAAGTAGTCAAATCAGATTCGAAAATCAAGTCCTGCTTCTTGCGATCAAACACATGATAAAGCTGCAATCCATCTTTGACTTTGTACTCATGGTAGAAGTGATATTCTTGCCTCAAGTCTCTCGCTTGGGAAGCCTTCAGCCAGACTTTTGCATCCTCGTAAGTGAAGTAAATCGAGGTACTATCTTCCTCAGGAGGGATGATTCCACCTATTTCATTCACCACATGACGCATCCTTCCAAACGTCGCCATAATCCAATACTTCCCATTCTCTGTCCTATAATTGGTTTGGAATGAATAGGAATTCTGCTCCACCATATTGTCATCCCGGGCAACAGGATTGAGTGTTTTGCGGGCGCGAATGGTGTGAAATTCAAAGCCCATGTTCCATCGGGGATTAATGTTTCTGGCAAAAGCCAGATCCAGCATATTTCGGCTACCTCCGCCAAAAAATGCAGACATCTCCGTGAATGGAGACTTGGTATCGAAATAACGGCCTTTCTCAGGAGCACGGTGATAAAGATCATAGGCTTGAAAACCTGATCGAGTCCCAATCAGCTCCGGAACCTTATAATAAATCGATTTGGCAGCGCTTCCGATATTTCCCAGATCCTGATATTTCCAGTTGCTTTTGGCTACAGGATCATAATTATGAAAATTGTCCAGCAAAGTATCCTGAGGAAACAATACCAATTTATTCAGTTTGATGTCCTTTTCGAAGAAGTGCAAACTCGAATTTGGTCCAAAGACCATGACAGTGCTATCATCCAGTAAAGGCCGCCTTCCATCAATCTCTTCCCCTTCCGGAGTGACGATTTCCCTCGTTTGACGCTGATTTGGATTAGTGCTTTGATTAGGGTTGACAGGTCTTTGACCAGTAGATGGGATCGGTCGCTGAGCATACACTAGTTGTACACTGAGCAAAAAACACACAGCTAAAATCCCGAATAACCTATATCTCACTAGTTTTTGTCTTTTTTAAGACCTTTTGTTGGATTTGCTGGATCAGGATTTCGGCATCTTCCGATGAAAATCCCACCAAAATTGGAAGTACAAAAATCGGAATTTCTCTCATAAAACCCTCCGGAGCGATAGATTTAACTTTCGCAGCATCTTTTTCAGTAGTCAGGATTACGACTTCCCTGTCCGGAAAGTTTTGACGGGTCTTTTTTAGCTTCGCAAAATCAGATTCCGAATAATCATGATGGTCCGGAAAACTCAGGATCTCGAGCACGTCAAAATTATTTCTGCAAAATTTTACCAAGAGCTCATCGTTGGCTAGGGCACTCAGGAGAATTATCGAGGTTGAAAATTTGCTCCCTTCTTCTATCGGATACGGCTTGCCATACGTAATCTGCGAAAACAAGACGGGAGTTTTTGATCCAGCATAATGCGAAATCTGATCCTTAAACTCGTTCTTCAAACCTTCAGTAATAGTCTCGGGACACTTGGTCACAACCACCAAATCTGCTCTCTTTACTCCAGATCTGCTTTCACGAAGCCTTCCAGCTGGAAGTAAATGATCCGAGAAAAATGGCTGCTGAAACGTTGTCAAAAGAATATTCAAGTGAGCTTTCACAGACCGATGCTGAAACGCATCATCCAAAATCATCACCTGAGGATTGTTCTCTTCTGCTTTTATTTTTTGCAAAGCCGCTACTCTGTTCTCCCCCACGAAAACCTGAATTTCACTGCCAAATTTCTTATAAATCTGAAATGGTTCGTCTCCTATCATTTGCGGAGTTGAAGTTTGACTTGCCTTAATAAAGCCTTTCGAAGCTCTGCCATATCCGCGGCTTAGTGTTCCAAGCTTGAAATCATCTTTTAGTAAGTGAATGAGATATTCGACCATTGGAGTTTTGCCGGTTCCACCCACGCTTAGATTTCCCACCAAAATCGTCGGGATCGGTGATTCAGTGGTTTTTAACCAACCCTGATCAAAAAACCAGTTTCTCAGTCGGGTGACCAAGTTGTACAACAGGGCAAATGGATAAAGCAAAAAACCGTACCAGTGCATTCCTTAGAATTACTATTTTTGATCAAATAAACAGAAAATTATGGGAATAAAGGTCAGCGAGGTGATCTCGTACTTGGAGCAAATCGCACCTCCTGCGTATCAGGAATCCTATGACAACTCCACCCTAATCACAGGTGATCGTGAAGCTGAAATAACAGGAATCGTCTGCAGCCTTGATTGTACCGAAGATGTAGTGCGGGAAGCGATTGAGTTCGGCGCAAATATGATCGTTGCCCATCATCCCATTGTATTCAAAGGACTTAAAAGCCTGACCGGAAAAAACTATGTGGAGCGAACGATCATTCTTGCTATCCAAAACAACATTGCTATCTACGCCATCCATACCAACCTTGACCATGTGGCTCATGGTGTCAATAAAAGAATTTCGGAAAGGCTTGGTTTGGTGAAAACCCGAATACTCCAACCCAAAAAGCAGATTTTAAGTAAACTGGTATTCTTTGTTCCGGAGGAAAACAAAGAGTCTGTCCTTTCCGCTGTTTACCATGCTGGCGCAGGAAAAATCGGAGAATATTCAGATTGCTCTTTTCAGGTTAAAGGTCAAGGGACATTTACACCTTCGGAAAAGGCAAATCCTTCAATCGGAGAAAGGGGAAAGCCTCAGACTGAAGAAGAAATCAGGGTTGAAGTTCTTGTTGCCAATCATCTTCTGCCAAGGGTACTTCAGGCAATGAAAAAAGCCCATCTATACGAGGAAGTTGCTTATTATGTACAACTTCTCGAAAATGAAAATCAAGAAGTTGGGGCGGGTATGATCGGTGAACTTTCAGAACCGATGGATGAATTGGAATTCCTGGATCATCTCAAAGAAAAGATGGATCTCAAAGTCATTAAACACACAGCGCTTTTAGGAAAAAAAATCAGCAGGGTAGCAGTCTGCGGTGGAGCAGGAATTTTTCTCCTCGGAGATGCCAAAAAAGTGGGTGCAGAGGTGTTTATCACCGCTGATGTGAAGTATCACGAGTTTTTCGATGCAGAATCCAAAATAATTCTTTGTGATATCGGGCATTATGAGAGTGAAATTTTCACAAAACAATTACTTGGAGAAGTTTTGTCACAAAAATTTCCTAATATTGCACTCTATTTTACAAGAGTAGTTACAAATCCCACATCCTACCGATAGTACATGGAAAGTACAGTAGCACAAAAACTTGAGGCTATTCACAACCTTCAACTCATAGATTCCAGATTAGACGCCATTGTTAAAGTTCGAGGAGCTCTCCCAGAAGAGGTTCAGGATCTTGAAGATGAAATCATCGGCTATGACACTCGTTTAAATAAATTTCAGACTGAAATTGAATCTTTCGAGGATGAAATCAAGAGGCTGAAAGAAAGCATTAAAGATTCTGAAAAACTGATCAAGAAGTATCAGGAGCAGCAGATGAATGTGCGGAATAACAGAGAGTATGACGCCATCACCAAGGAATTGGAACTTCAGGACCTTGAAATTCAGGTATCCAAAAAGAAAATCATCGAAGCTGGAGTTAGAATTGATCAGAAAAAAGTCGATTTAGACGAGCTTACTGCTGTGATGAAAGATCGAAAGAAAGATCTTGATCAGAAGAAAGATGAACTTTCAACAATCGTTTCTGAAAGCGAAACTGAAGAGTCTAAACTGAGAGCAGATCGCGAGAAAGCCAGCAAAAAAGTTGACGAAAGACTCGTAAAAGCCTACACCAAAATCAGAGCAAACGCCAAAAACGGTCTTGCTGTTGTTATGGTGAAAAGAGGAGCTTGCGGAGGTTGTTTTAACACTGTTCCACCACAAAGACAGGCTGATATTCGTGAGAAGAAAAAACTAATTGTTTGTGAGCATTGCGGCAGAATCCTTGCCGGTGTTGAAGACGAGGTAGAAGAAGAAGGAACAGCAAAAAAGAAAAGAGCAAGAGCTTAAATCTCTTTTCAATTCCCATAAAATCAAAACCCTGAGAATAACTTCTCAGGGTTTTTTAATGTTAAAAACTTTAAAAGAGTTGATTTTTAGGGTAATTATATGCTATCTTGACCTCATGAGAAAGTTTGCAGTACTAATCCTTTTATTAATGTGCGCCGGTTCTGTCTTTGCTAAAGCAACAGAATCCAAAACTTTTTTGGTGCTTTTCAAAGCAAAAGAATTAAAATCCTTGAAAATCTCTCTTAAGGACATTGAATCCCAATTTTCTTCTTTTAAGACTAGAACCTACACCGGCAATTCTGAATTGGCATTGCTTATTGATATTCCTGCCTGCGAATTTGACGAGTGTTTTCTTGGTCAATTCCTGGTTGAAACAGAATCTGGTCTGGATTTGAAACTTCAGGATATCGCATTTCGCCTTTTTGATATGACTGAAAGTCAAAAGAATCTTCAAGCTTACCTTACAGCTTACGAGGAAAGTCTTCAAAAGAAGAAAAACGGAAAACACGAAAAGGTTACTCCAACCCCCTGAGGTGAGCTACCTCATTACTTTTTGAAAGGTTAAATTTGCCATCCTCATTTTGCTCCAAAAGATACAAGCATAAGTTTTGATGCTCATACGTATCCATGTTTCGCAGGTCAGTTTCCAGAATCAGACTTAGGAAAATTCTCATTGCCCTGCCGTGCATGCAAACTAAAATGGTTTCTCCCGGACCTGATAAAATCGTGTCTATACCTCTTCTCAATCTTTCTGCCACAAGATTAGGGCTCTCTCCTCCTGCAATCGCATAATCAAGATTTCCAAGTTGCCATTGATTAATCATGTGACGGTAATATTCTCCTTCTTCAGGAGTCATGGGAGTTCCCTCATAGGTGCCCCAGGAAATCTCATTCAGCTCCGAAAGGGACAAGCTAGGAATCCCTAAATCTAAAAATCCCTGAATCGATTGCTTGGTACGAATAAGTCCGGTGTAATAGATCTGATCAAATGCGACATCTTTGTAAGCTTGGTAAAACGCTCTCGCCTGTGCCTCTCCGGTTGCGTTGATAGGTGCATCTATTCCACTTCCCTGCACCACTCCTCTTAGATTAAAATCCGTCTGTCCGTGCCTTACGAGGTAAATTTTTTTTCGGTTCAAGTTTCTTTATTTTTGTTCAACACCCAAAGAAAACCCATTTCGATTAGATTTTTATGGTATTCCAGATAAAGCCTTCACTTACCCAATTGAATAACACAAAGCACCAAACGATGGTTACTCATTTGGGCATTGAATTCACCGGAATTGGGGATGATTTCCTGGAGGCAACCATGCCAGTCGATCATCGTACCATACAGCCAATGGGTTTACTCCACGGTGGAGCAAATGTTGCTTTGGCAGAAACACTTGGAAGTCTTGCAGCTTCTCTGACCGTTGATCAGGAAAAACAAGCTGTTGTTGGTCTAGAAATCAACGCCAACCACTTGAAATCTGTCAGATCAGGAAAAGTAAAAGGAATCGCAAAACCAATCCATATTGGCAAATCAACCCAGGTTTGGGAAATAAAAATTTTCAATGAGGCGGAACAGTTATGCTGCATCAGCCGGCTTACAATGGCAATTTTGGACAAAAAATGAGTAATCAGACTGTCAACATAGTATTTTCAATTCAAGAGGCTCTTAAACTTCTATTGACAACAGGTATTTCTTCAGGTGGTTCTTTTGCGATTTGGAGAAAACCGAAATCGATCAAACTGGAGTATGTGCTGGACGAATCATCCGAGCCTGAAAAGGTGAGTATGAACCTGGAAGAATTAGCTCCCGGATTTATTGTTCATCCTTTCGCAGACCAAGAGGATAAAAAAGCCTGGTTTATACGCGCTTCGAAATACCTTTTTCTGAATCTTGATCAACCCATTGAGGAAGATCATCTTCCTGATTGGATTTTGAACTCGGGAGATAATGTCGAAAATCAGAATTTGGACAGTCACCACTTTCAAGTAAAGTCTTCCGGTGATTCCCAAGAAAAAAGAAATATCGGGGAAGAAAAGGAGCATTTTAAAAATCTTGTCAAGCTTGGAATTCAAGCTATTTCCGAAGGAAAACTTGAAAAAGTCGTTCCCTCTCGTACCAAAACCATTCAACTTTCAGAAGAATTTGACCTAAGCAAAAGCTTGCTCAGCATGCTGAAAGCATATCCAAATTCTTTCGTCAATTTCTTCCACATTCCTAATGTGGGAACGTGGATAGGAGCCTCCCCTGAAATCCTGATAGAAACCAAAGGTGAATATTTTCACACCATGTCACTTGCAGGTACGCAACCTGCCGTGGGTGAAAATCCTCTGAAAACAGCGGCATGGACTGCAAAAGAAATCGAAGAACAAGCGCTTGTTAGCAGGTATATTGTGGATTGCTTCAAGAAAATCCGCCTGCGTGAATACGATGAATACGGTCCAAAAACGGTTTTAGCAGGCACTCTTCTCCACCTTCGCTCGGATTTCAGAGTCAACATGACCACGACTAATTTCCCTCAATTGGGATCGGTGATGCTTGAATTGCTTCATCCAACATCTGCAGTTTGCGGAATGCCGAGAGAAGCTGCACATGAGTTTTTGAAACAATATGAAGGCTTTGATCGCTCCTTTTTTGCCGGATTCATTGGTCCGGTGAATATCAATCAGGAAACCTCCATTTACGTGAATCTTCGAACATCCTCTATCGAAGGAAATAAAGCTGTGCTTTATGCCGGTGCCGGAGTGACCGAGGATTCTGATCCAGAAAAGGAATGGGAAGAAACTGAACTCAAATGCCAAATCATCGGAAAATTCATCCAAAATCCTAACGCTTGATTCTCCAGCCGATAAGTAATTTAGTAGCCATTTGTGCCAAAAAAGGCATCCAAAACGCTATTCTTTCACCAGGTTCCCGTTGTGCCCCTTTGACTCTGGCTTTTGCCAGACATCCCGATATTCATGCCCGCACGATCTCAGATGAGCGATCTGCAGGATTTATCGCGCTTGGTATGGCTCAGCAATTAGAAAAACCGGTAGTTTTGGTTTGTACAAGCGGGTCGGCGGCCCTGAATTATTATCCCGCAGTGGCCGAGGCATTTTTCCAGCAAATTTCTTTGTTGATTTTAACTGCTGACCGACCTCCGGAGTGGATCGATCAATGGGATGGACAGACGATTTTCCAGTCGGAAGTTTACGGCAAACACGTCAAGAAAAGCTTTCAATTTCCCGATTCTTTTGAAAATGAAGAGCAAGTCTGGCATGCAAATCGGATAGTCAGCGAAGCGATTATTCTGTCGAAACAGTTCCCTCCCGGACCGGTTCATATCAATATTCCCCTTAGAGAACCTTTCTATCCGGAAGCTGGAGAGGAATTGATATTTCCTGAAGATCCAAAACACGTAACTCTATCACCAGGCAATCCTGTTTTGGGAGAAGACAGCCTGAAAAATATTAAGGATAGACTTCAAACAGTCAAAAAGATTTTGATCGTCGCAGGTCAACAAAAACCTGACCCTAAGATTAAGGCACTTCTTGATCAACTTGCCAAAGACCAGAAAGTAGTCATCATCACTGATTCAATTTCCAATCTTCAATCGGATCAGACCATTAGTCTGCATGACCATTGGCTTGGAAATGAGCAGTTTCAGTTCGAACTCGCTCCCGATCTGCTTATTAGTTTTGGCAAATCGGTCATATCGAAGTCACTCAAACTTTTCCTTCGAAAAACGGCAGCCTCACATTGGCATATTCAGGCAGATGGCCAAGCAAAAGACACATTCCAGAGACTGACCAGAATTTTGGCCTGTACTCCTATTTCTTTTTTGAGCTGGCTAACCCAGAATCTTCCTGCACAGGATGGTGAATATCTGCTGCAATGGAATAGTCTGGAAAAAACTGTTCTGCAAGCTTTGCCTCTGGCATTTGAAAAATCGGAGTTTGGTGAATATCCTGCTTTGCATTTTCTTCTGAAGAAAATTCCCCCTTTCTCTAAGATCCATGTCGCCAACAGTATGGCTGTCCGCTATCTGAATTTCCTTGGAAAACGAAATCAGGAAATCATTTGCAACCGGGGAACAAGTGGAATTGACGGTTCAAACAGCACCGCGGTAGGATGCACATTTACGACAAAAGAAACAGTAACGCTAATCACCGGAGACATGGCATTCTTCTATGATCGCAATGCTTTTTGGCATAATTACTCCATGCCAAACCTAAGAATTATTGTTTTGAACAATCATGCCGGAGGAATCTTTCGACTGATCGATGGTCCGGCCAAGCAACCTGAATTGGAAGAGTTTTTTGAAACCAGACAAACTCTGAATGCCAGCCATTTAGCAAATGAATTCGGTTTTAATTACACTCTGGTAAAAAATCTCGCGGAACTTGAGGATGCAATGAACAATTTTTACTCACCTGGCATCCACCCAAAAATTCTGGAAATAGAATCTGTCAGCACCAACAATGCAGCTATTCTGAAGCAGATAAAAGCTTTTGTCAGCGATGAACTGAATAAATCGAAAGAATAAATCCTCTAACTTTTTAGGCTTATTTTTTCTGGAAAACCCGAATGTAATCGACAGTCATTTGCTGCGGAAAAATGGTCGTTCCGTCGGGTCTTCCCGGCCAACTGCCTCCTACTGCCACGTTAAAAATAAAGTAAAATGGCTTATGAAATTCTTCTAAACCGCCTGGTGTGATATCAATCACATGGTATTGGACGCCGTCTAAAAGCCACACAATTTTTTGCTGGTCCCAAACGATTGAAAAGACGTGAAACTCGTCATTGAAAATCCCGAAGGGAAGTTTTGTTTTGCCACCGTATTTAGCATTGTTTCCTGCATTATCCCAGTGTACAGTTCCGTGAACAGTTCGGTCTCTATCTTCCACACTTCCGCCAACCATTTCCATAATGTCAATTTCGCCGCTTTTTGGCCAGCCTACTTCGGAAATATTCTCTCCCAGCATCCAGAGTGCCGGCCACAAACCCTGACCTTTTGGAAGAATCGCCCTAATATCAACCCTGCCATACGTGAAGAATTTCTTACCTTTTGTGATCAGTCTCGATGAAGTGTAATTCATGCTTCCTGCATTTTCTTTCTTTGCAGTGATGATCAATTTCCCATCTGCTATTGCAGTATTTTCTTTCTTGTAAAATATAAGTTCATCATTGCCCCAACCGCAGAGATCCGGACATCCATCTCCAAGTTCAAAAGTCCAATTGTCAGAAAGTACAGAACCTGTGAATTCATCCGCCCATGCCAGATTATATCCATCATAACTCTCAGGACTGATATAACCTGAATTAGAATCCAATCCCAAATTGGCAACGTTCATGTTGGCAACTTTGGAATCAACCACAAAGTCTGTTTCACTGGCATGGGCCTGAACCACCACAGTGAATTCTCCTTTTGTACTATAGGTTTTCGTTGCTGAATTGCCATCTACTCGAACCAAGGATTCACCCGGCACGCCAAAATTAACTTTGAAAAATTTAGCATTCTCGGCCGAAAAATTAGCTTTAACCACCCCGTCACCGAGGTATTCAATTTCTACAATCAGCTGACTTGGAAGTTTGATTTGCTCGTCAGAAGCATTTTCTGAACAAGAAGAAAATAAGATTGAGCAAAAGAAAAGGCAGAAATAAAAAGTTGATCTAAGCATGGGTTCAGGTTATTTACCTGAATATTAGGAGTTTTTCGCGAAGATGAAAAATCTGAAAATTTCTTATTCCCAAGATTTTTAAAAAATCAGGCTTGGGGAAAATCGGGAGAAGAACTCCTCCCGATTTTATTAATTGCCCAGATCATTAAAGCGAGTTGACCCAACTCAAATAAAGTCAAAGGAATCAATCCAAAAACCACTCCAATTCCGGAAAAAATCAGAATTCCGGCTACAATTCCCAATGCCCCGATGATTTGAGGAATATTGGACCAAAGCTTTTTATAAGCAAGATAGCCAATGCCCAAAAACGCATAGCACAAGCCGAAAGAACTAATCTTGATCAGATAAAAATCCTCCAAAGCTATTTGTCCGGAAACCAGCGCATATCCATCAACAGAATACCAAATCAGATTTGCTCCAAGCATAGTCCAAAGAGCGATTTTGAGAAGTAGGTTTGGAAGAAAGGTCTCCAACTTAATCCAACCCAAAATAAATACTGAATAAGTAACAAAAGTCGCGATTTTCACCCCCAAAAACGAGGAAGTATTAATCTCCGCATCTCCTTCTATCCATTCATACTCCATTCCGATTTCAAAAAAAGCGAGAAAAAAATACAACAAACCTGCAGCAAAAGCGAAGTAGAGATAGGACGGTACTTTCTGGTTTTCCTCCGAAAATCCAGTTTTAATTTCCTCCCATTTGAAATCCAACGCTTCAAATAATGCCTTAATCGTGTAACTCCTCGGAGTTACCTCACCAGCCTCGATTCGCTGGATCGTGCGAACATTTAGATTGCATTTTTCGACCAACTCCTCTTGAGTGAGTCCTTTGGCTTTTCTCAATTCAGAGATTTTCTTGCCTAGTTCAGGTTGCTTCATTTTGTATAAGTTTTGATTAACCATGGCAAGTTCTCTGATTGCTTTTTGACTTTGGACGTACTCATCTCGGATTTGACCCGACATTTACCCGACTTTTTGAATTTAACTTAAATATTGCCTTTGGATCAAATCAAAGGCAATACCTGCTTCAATGCAGGATTACGATTTACAGATTTCCAGATGGCTGATAGCTCGGTAAACTGAGAAATTCCGGGAATTTCCATAAATCTGACTTTCAGATCGTACCCTTCCTTCAGCGAAGTTGGGACAATCGCAACCCCCAAACCGATCTCGACCAACTTGAATATCGTGAGCGCATGCACAGATTTATGTCGAATCTTGGGCGCAAAACCTGCATCTCTGTAAATACTCATGATTTGCTCAAAGTAAAGATTGCTGTAATCGCTTGAAAATAGAATAAAAGATTCGTCCTTAAACTGACTTATTGAGAAAAAGTCTGTTGTTCCAATCGGATGATTTTCGGGAACCACCAGCGAAAATGAATCCCTCAAAACTGTCTTCATTTCCAATCCCTCCGGTACTGACGCCATCCGCACAAAACCCAGATCCAACTTATCTCTCTGGATCATTTCCACTTGCATGGAATTACTCAATTCTTCCAAACTCGTGCTGATCAAGGGTTGCAGAGCGTTAAGTTTCGAAAGCAAATCCGGCAAGATCTGATTGGATGCCGAACCCAGAAATCCAATTCTGAGCTCTCCCACTTTCCCGTCAGCAATCAGTTTCAATTGGCTTTTAGTCAGCTCAAGATGGTTCAGCACAAAGTCAACTTCCTCTTTGAAATAAGCTCCGGAAGCTGTCAATTCCACGTGTTTTTTATCGCGTTCGAAGAGCTGAACGCCCAGCATTTCCTCCAACTGTTTAATCTGCCGACTAAGACCGGGCTGTGAAATAAACAATCTTTCAGACGCTTTCCGATAGTTCAATTCCTCAGCTACCGCTTTGAAATAATGTAAATGTCTTAGTTCCATTGATGCTTATCGGTTATTAACTATTGATATATATGGTATCAATAAGTATCAAAAGTACACTTTACATTTGTATGAATCCTGAATTTAAACCCAAATCAGATGGAGATTTTTCACTACGGTCAAGATCACTTGACTTCTTCGAAAGCCCTAAAACTTGCCAGAAAAGAAATCAAAGGGTTTTTCAGCCCAGAGACCTGTGAGAAAGTTCTGGCTTCAGCAAATGCTGTGGCAGAAATAGCACAGGGAGAGCATGCTGTGTACGGTATCAACACAGGTTTTGGCCCGCTTTGCACCAGCAAAATCTCATCAGAAGACACGCAAACTTTGCAGGAAAATCTTCTGAAAAGCCATGCTGTTGGGTTGGGAGAACCTGTTCCGGTGGAAATTTCGAAACTCATGATGGTGCTGAAACTCCAGGCTTTGGCACAGGGATTTTCTGGAATCAGGATGGAAACGCTCGAACGAATCGCCTGGATGCTGGAAAATGATGTCATTCCAGTGGTTCCGATTCAAGGATCGGTTGGCGCTTCCGGTGATTTGGCACCGCTTTCTCATTTGTTTTTACCCTTGATTGGTTTGGGAAAAGTACATTTCGCAGGAGAAATCACCCCGACTCAAAAAGCACTAAACCACTTTTCAAAAACCCCGCTTTCCCTCGGCCCAAAAGAAGGCCTAGCCCTGATCAATGGTACCCAATTCATGGCGGCTTACGGTGTGAAAGTTGTCGATAGATTGAATAATTTACTTGTTCATGCGGACATCACGGGAGCGATGATGCTGGAAGGATTGATGGGTTCCATCAAACCATTTTCGACTGAACTGCATCAATTGAGGCCTTTCGCAGGAAATAAACATGTAGCTCAGACGATCCTGAATTTGCTTCATGAATCCGAAATCGTCAATTCTCATTTGAATTGCGCCCGAGTTCAGGATCCATATTCTCTGCGTTGTATGCCTCAGGTTCATGGCGCTTCGCGAAATGCCTGGCTTCATCTGAAAGATTCGATTGAAATCGAAATCAATTCAGTGACGGACAATCCGATCGTTTTTGACGCAACTCACACGATTTCCGGAGGTAATTTCCACGGGCAACCAATCGCTTTGCCGCTGGATTATGCATGTCTTGCAGCTTCCGAATTGGGGAATATTTCCGACAGGAGAATTTATCTTTCCTTGTGTGGGGACACACCGGGCGTGCCAAAATTGTTACTAAAAGAAACCGGTTTAAATTCCGGCCTCATGATTCCCCAATACACAACCGCGGCTTTGGCTTCGGAAAATAAAGGACTTTGCTTTCCTTCTTCTGCAGATAGTATTCCAACTTCCCTTGGTCAGGAAGATCATGTGAGCATGGGAAGCATCGGCGCCAGAAAGGCACTTCAGGTGATCGGAAATGTGGAAAAAATCCTGGGAATTGAGCTATTCTATGCTGCGCAAGCGGTAGATTATCATGCTCCAATGAAGTCGGGAAAAATCATGACTGCGATTTACAATCGGGTTCGGGAGAAAATCGAACCTGTCGTAAAAGATCGTGTGATGTACGAAGACATGGAAACCGCCATTCAAATGATCCAAAGCGGAGAATTGATTGAGCTTGCGCAAAAGGTATCCAAGGAGGAGAATTTGGCTTTTGAGACAGATTGGAGTGAGTTGTATAAATTTTAAAAGCTGTTTCGAATTTGCAATTCGAAACGACAGATAAAAAGGGATTTCCAATCCTGATTAACTTAAGCCATTAAAAAATGAAAAACCTGAAACTCATCGGCCCTATTTCCCAACTCCTCACTATGGATCATCTTCCGTTGAAAGGTGCTTTGAAAGATGAGCAATTGGAAGTTTTGGAAAACGCCGGAATTCTGATCGAAGGCGAAAAAATTCTTGAAGTCGGAGATTTTGAAACTCTGAAGAAAAAGGCAAATATCCTTGGAGCAGAATTAATAGAATTGAATGGTGATCACGTAGCGGTTTCGGGTTTTGTGGATTGTCATACGCATCTCTGTTTTGGAGGGAGCCGCGCCAAGGATTTTGCTATGAGAAACTCAGGGAAAACCTATCTCGAAATCGCCGCAGCCGGCGGAGGAATCTGGGATACAGTCACCCAAACAAGAAAACTGAGTTTGGAGGAATTGGCTGAGAAAACCTCCAAAAATGCCAACCGCCATCTTGCAGATGGAGTGACCACGATTGATGTTAAATCTGGCTACGGTTTGAGTATAGATGAGGAATTAAAAATGCTTCGGGCTATCAAAAAAGCAAATGAATCAACTTCCGCCGATCTGATTCCAACTTGCTTGGCAGCTCATATGAAACCGCGGGACTTCGCCGGCTCAAACTCCCAATATCTGGCTGAAATCAGCGAGCAACTTTTTCCAATCCTAAAGGCTGAAAAACTTTGCAATCGGATCGATGCATTTGTTGAAAAATCAGCTTTCAGTTCCGAAGAGATCAAGCCTTATTTTCAAAGGGCAAAAGATTCTGGCTTCGATATCACCGTTCACGCTGACCAGTTTTCGCCGGGAGGATCCGAAATAGCTATTCTGTTTGGAGCAAAATCTGCAGATCATCTGGAAGCTTCCACCGAAAAGGAAATCATCCAATTAGCTAAATCGGATGTCATTGCAGTGGCTTTGCCCGGTGCATCTTTGGGTTTGGGCTGTGCCTTCACTCCTGCACGTAAAATCCTGGATCAGGGGGGTGCTTTGGCAATTGCCTCTGATTGGAATCCGGGTTCGGCGCCGATGGGAGACCTGATCACTCAGGCTTCGATTCTTGCTACTTTCGAGAAACTCAGCACCGCTGAAGTATTCGCAGGAATTACTTTCCGCGCAGCGGCAGCACTTGGATTGGAAGATCGGGGAAGATTAAAAGCCGGATTTCTAGCTGATTTCTGTCTTTTCCCAACTTCCAACTACCTAGAAATTCTGTACCAGCAAGGAACAATGAAACCTATGCAGGTCTGGAAAAAAGGAGAAATGATTTAAGACATGTGATTTATGATGTAAGACAGAAGATTTAAGATTTAAGACATTAGAAAAATTAACCTCCGTATTTCGTATTTCAAATCTCGTAATTCATTATGACTTTTCAGGATCAAATCAGAATCGGTATTCCTTCCCAACTTCCTCCCAAAAAAGAGCGGGATATCTCAATTTCTCACGCACCAAAGCGAAAGAATATTTTGAGTTTGGAGGAAAAGAAACTGGCACTCAGGAATGCTCTGCGCTATTTTCCGAAGGAATGGCACCAAGAACTCGCATCCGAATTTTTAGAAGAACTTGAATCCTTCGGTCGGATCTACATGTACCGGTTTCAGCCGGATTATCCCATGTTTGCCAGGCCGATTCATGAGTATCCTGCCAAAACCCAACATGCCGCAGCGATTATGCTGATGATTCAAAATAACCTGGATCCTGCCGTCGCTCAGCATCCGCAGGAATTGATTACGTACGGCGGAAACGGTGCTGTCTTCCAAAACTGGGCTCAGTATCTCCTCACGATGAAATTCCTTGCGGAGATGACTGAATCGCAAACTTTGCATATGTATTCCGGTCATCCAATGGGACTTTTCCCCTCCTCTCCCGATGCTCCGCGAGTAGTCGTAACCAATGGAATGATGATCCCGAATTACTCCAAATCGAATGATTGGGAGCGGTTCAATGCGCTCGGCGTAACTCAATATGGGCAAATGACGGCGGGTTCTTATATGTACATCGGCCCACAGGGAATCGTCCACGGCACCACGATTACTGTGATGAATGCTTTTCGGAGGAAGTTAGATTCCGGCCAAAAACCCAAAGGCAAAATCTTCCTGACTTCAGGTTTGGGAGGCATGAGTGGCGCTCAACCAAAGGCAGGAAATATTGCCGGTTGCATCACGATCTGCGCAGAAGTGAATCCTGCAGCTGCACGAAAAAGGCATTCCCAAGGTTGGGTGGATGAATTGATTGAAAATCTAGAAGATTTGGTCACCAGAGTCATGAAAGCAAAAGCTCAGAAAGAAGTTGTTTCGATCGCCTTTCTGGGAAATGTAGTAGATGTCTGGGAGCGATTGGATCAAGAAAATATTTTGGTGGAAATCGGCTCTGACCAAACTTCTCTCCACAATCCCTGGTCGGGTGGCTATTATCCGGCAGGTTTGAGTTTCGAAGAATCCAATCAAATGATGGCTGATAACCCCGAAGGTTTCAAAGCGAAAGTACAGGAATCCCTTCGCCGTCAGGCAGCTTCTATCAATCGGCATGCTTCCAAAGGAACCTACTTTTTCGATTATGGGAATGCTTTTTTGCTGGAAGCTTCCCGTGCAGGTGCGGAGGTAATGGCTGAGAATGGAATTGATTTCAGGTATCCTTCTTACGTTCAGGATATTTTGGGGCCGATGTGTTTTGATTATGGTTTTGGACCATTCCGATGGGTTTGCACATCCGGTAAACCCGAAGATCTGCGAAAGTCCGATCGTATAGCTGCGAAAGTTTTAAAAGAAATCATGCAAAACTCTCCAGCTTCGATTCAGCAACAAATGCAAGACAACATCACCTGGATCGAAGAAGCAGAAAAGAATAAACTGGTGGTGGGTTCGCAGGCAAGGATCCTTTACGCAGATGCGGAAGGACGCGCCAAAATTGCTCAGGCTTTCAACGATGCGATCAATTCAGGGGAAATCTCCGCTCCGATTGTACTTGGAAGAGACCACCACGATGTGAGCGGAACGGATTCTCCTTATCGGGAGACAAGCAATATTTACGATGGCAGTAAGTTCACCGCTGACATGGCGATCCATAATGTGATAGGCGATAGCTTTCGAGGTGCAACCTGGGTTTCGATCCATAACGGCGGAGGCGTAGGCTGGGGTGAAGTGATCAATGGAGGTTTTGGAATGTTGCTCGACGGTACGGCAGAGGCTGAAAGAAAACTGAAGTCGATGCTTTTTTACGATGTCAACAATGGAATCGCCCGTCGTGCATGGGCCAGAAATTCAGGTTCCATGGAAGCAATTCAACGAGAAATGGAGAGAAGACCGGATTTAAAAATCACGCTTCCAAATATGGTAGATGATGAGATTTTGGATAAATTAATATAGGAATCCCTTTACCCGTTTTCCGAAGGAGAATAGGCCCAAGTGAATTCGACACTTTTCATCAGGATTTTAATTTTTCACCAACTTGAAAAAAAATCAAAATGAATCATCTCCACATAAATCCCGCATCCTCCAATTGGACAGGCAGAAAATCTGAAGACATCGAATACTGGCATCAGGCAGTAATTCCGATTAATAATCTGGAGTATGATTCAGAGGCAAAATCGAAAAAAATCGGAATCATGGGTTATCTCGGGGAAGAAGGTATAAGAAGAAATCGGGGTCGGATCGGCGCTTCTGCTGGACCTGAAATGATCCGAAAAATGCTGGGGCCTTTGGCTTTTCATCTTCCAAAGGGAACTAAGATTCTGGATTATGGAAATATCCACACAAATGGTGAAGACATGGAATCCAGCCATAACTTGATTTCCGAGACAGTGTACAACATGCTTCAAACTCACCACTTTCCGGTTTTACTTGGCGGAGGACATGATTTGGCTTATGCTCATGCAAGAGGCGTTTACAAGTATTTGAATGCAAAAAATGAAAAGTTGGGAATCATCAACATGGATGCTCATTTCGACTTGCGTCCCATGGTGGATGGGAAAGGACATTCCGGCTCACCTTTCCTTCAGCTGGCACAGGAATTTCCTGATAATTTCCATTATCTGTGCATGGGAGTTCAGCGATCTTCCAGCCCAAAATCACTTTTTGAAACTGCCAAAAAACTGAAAGTCCGATCGATGCTGATGGAGGATTTCAGGCTGAATAATTGGGAGTACATCCAGGAAAAAATCCTTTGGTTTATCGATTCTGTCAACAAAATATACCTCAGTGTGGACATGGACGGGTTTTCGTCGGCTTACGCTCCTGGAGTATCCGCCCCTTCTCCGATGGGTTTCACTCCCGAGATCGCCTTCAAAGTCTTTGAGCTGATCACCAAAAGCAAAAAAATGATCAGTCTGGATGTAGCAGAGATGAACCCAACCTACGATCATGACAATGCTACCTCACGACTGGCAGCGAGATGTGTGGAATATGTGGTACGGAAGACTTTTGAATAAGAATCTCTAAAGATCATCGCAGCCGGCTAATAGATGAAAATCACAGTTTCTGCCTCATCCGGATTTTAGATCTGTGGTGATCCGTGACTTTTTCCGTGAAAATCTGTGAGAAATATCCACCTCAAACATTAAGCGCTTCCCACAAAATCTCCACCGGGTGCTTGGCTTTTCTGCCTGTTCCGTCTGCGATCTGGTGCCGACAAGAAGTGCCCGGAGCAGCAATGATTGTTTCTGAATCAGCATTTCTCACTGCTGGAAACAGCACCAACTCCCCGATTTGCTGAGAAATCTCATAATGCTCTGCCTCATACCCAAACGAACCGGCCATTCCGCAGCAACCGCTTGGAATCACTTCTACAAAGAAATTCGTAGGAAGTGAGAGTATCTTTTGAGTCCAGTTCATGGATGAAAGTGCCTTCTGATGGCAATGTCCGTGAAGCTTGATTTTTTGGGTTTTGGTAGTGAATGATTCAGCCTTAAGATTTCCTGCCGCTACTTCTCTCCCCAAAAACTCATCAATCAACAAGGTATGATTCTTCAATTTTTTCGCAGATTCCACCAGTTCCGGACTTACGATTCTTGGATATTCATCCCGGAAGCTCAAAATCGCCGATGGCTCCAAACCAATCAACGGCGTATTTCCATTGACGATTTTCTCAAAAATTCGAACATTGGCCTCGGCGTGTTTTTTGGCTTTCTCCAGCAAACCCTTGGAAAGTGCAGATCTTCCACTCTCCTCATGATCCACCACCATGACACCGTAACCCAATTTTTTCAGCAAGGAGATTGCCTTGATTCCAATCTGAGTATCGTTGTGATTGGTAAATTCATCTATAAAGAAATAGACCTTCTTGATTTCTGTTTTTGTACCTGGAAGTGAATCATAGTTTTTCTTGTACCACTTTCTCAGGCTAATCGGACTTATTTCCGGCAAATGTCTTTGCGGAGCCACACCTAAAACCGACTTCATCAATCCTCCCGTCAGGCCATTTCCCAGAAAGAAATTGGAAATGCCGGATACTTTTGAACCCAATTCATTCAAATCATTGATATAGGCAAAAGCCCTGGAACGAAGCGGAACTCCATTAGTTTTTTGGTATTGATAAAGGAATTCGGCTTTCATACTAGCCATATCTACACTTGATGGGCACTCAGCGGTGCAGCCTTTACAGGAAAGACATAAATCCATCGCTTCCTTGATCTCAGGATGGTCGAATGCATTTTCCTTATTGTCCATCGTCAGAAATTCCCGAAGTGTATTTGCTCGACCACGTGTCGTGTCTCGCTCATTTCGGGTTGCCATGAAACTTGGACACATCGTCCCGCCGGATCCGGGTAGTTTTCGGCAGTCTCCGGAACCGTTGCATTTCTCGGCCAGTCTTAATATTCCACCCGCCTGCGAAAAATCAAAAATCGTCTTGTGCTCCGGAGTGACCATTTCAGGTTCGTAGCGCAAGAACTTATTCATCGGCGCAGCATCCACGATTTTGCCCGGATTGAAGATATTCTTCGGATCCCACTTATATTTTATCCTGCGGAAAAGCTCGTAATTCTTCTCCCCAACCATCAAAGGAATGAAAGCAGCTCGAACCCGTCCGTCTCCATGCTCCCCACTCAGCGAGCCCTGGTATTTTTTTACAAGCTTGGCCGAGGCCAGAGAAATCTGGTAAAACTCCTCCACATCTTCTGCTTTTTTCAAATTCAAAATCGGACGCATGTGAATCTCTCCTGCTCCGGCGTGCGCATAATGCACGGGATTTTGGTTGAAGCCTTTCAGAATTTCATCCAATTCATCGATATAATTGGCAAGGTCTTCGATGTCGACAGCCGTATCTTCGATACAAGCCACGGCCTTCGGATCGCCCGGGATATTTCCCAGCAAACCCAAACCTGCAGCTCTCAAAGCCCAGGCAGAAGTCACCATTGCAGGTTCGATGATCGGATAAGCATAGCCCAACCCGGTTTCAATCAAGTCAGCTATCAACTCCTCGCCTTTGGCCATCGCCTCTTGCAAAGAATTTCCTCGAAACTCAATCATCAAAATCGCCTTCGGATCGCCTTCGACGAAATAGCGGTTTTTGCTGTATTCGATACTTTCCTTGGTGCAATCCAGGATGATTTTATCCATGAGTTCGACGGCAGTGGCAGGATGCTTCATGGCAACCTGAGCGGCTTTCATGCTTTCATGGATGCTCTCAAAATGCGCTGCAACCACAATCTCAATCGGCTCCGGAAGCGGATCGAGACTGATTTTTATTTCAGTGGTGAAAGCCAATGTGCCTTCAGAGCCTGCTAAAAGCTTACAGAAATTAAACTTCTCATTTCCTTCGAAAAGCTCAGCTTTCAGCAATTCGTCTACCGCATAACCAGTATTTCGGCGATGGATGGATTTCTTGGGGAACTGAGCATGGATTTCTTCCCGGATTTCAGGATTATTCAGCTCGTCGAAAATCTGTCTGTAAATCTGACCTTCGAGCGTATTCAGCGCACATTTTCTATCAAAATCATCTTGTTTGATTTCTCCGAAAACAACCGAATTGCCATCACTCAGTATTGTATCCAGTGAAATTACCTTATCCCTTGTCACACCATACACGATGGAAGTGGTACCGGAAGAGTTATTTCCCACCATCCCGCCGATCATCGCACGATTGGCAGTGGAAGTAATCGGGCTGAAGAATAGCCCGTGAGGTTTCAGAAAGCGATTGAGTTCGTCCCGCACCACACCCGGCTGCACCCTCACCCAGCGTTCTTCTTTGTTGAATTCCAGTATTTGGGTGAAATTTTTTGACACATCAACTACGATCCCATTCCCTACACATTGCCCAGCCAGGGATGTTCCGGCTGTGCGTGGAATCAGGGAAGTACCATTTTTCGCAGCAAAAAGAATTAGTTTTTTGATATCCGATTCAGTCTTGGGAAAAGCAACTGCCAAAGGAATCTCGCGATAAACGGAGGCGTCGGTGGCGTAGAGGGTTTTGGTCAGGGAATCAAATTGCAGACTTCCATCCAATTGGGTGGATAACTCCTGCAGAAATGGCAATAGGTCAGGCTGGTTCGAACTCATGCTCAAAATTAACCCGACGAGGTGGATTTAGGGGAATGAAGACCAAAAGAAATTTTTCAAATCCTGAAAAGCCACTATTCAAGCAGATCATCTTGCAAAAAGTTGGGTTGGCAATGGAAAATTTCGTTGAGTTGGAATAAAATTGGAATCACGAAATCATAACTATTTATGACAAACTGATTTTCTTTACTTGCAGTAAGTTTAATCCCTTTTCATGTTCTTCTATCTCTCCCAGTTTTTGAGTTTTCTGGCAATGCCTCTGACGATCATTAGCATTTTGATCGTGGTCGGTGCTCTTTATGTTCGGAAGAAATGGGGCAAAATCAGTCTTTGGACAGGAATTCTATTGCTTTGGTTTTTCTCCAACCAGTTTATAGCCAACCAGGCGATGCTTGCCTGGGAACATGATTTCAAAGCTTTTGATGAGATCAAAACGCATGAAATAGGAATCGTCCTGACCGGTGTCACCAATCTGAGCAAGACGGCTTACGACCGGACTTTCTTCCAAAAAGGAGCTGACCGAATCACTCACGCGCTCCAACTCTATCATATGGGCAAAATCAAGAAGATCCTCATTACCGGTGGTCAGGGCCTGAATCCCACAAATCCGAATACTGAAGCAAAACTCCTGAAGGATTTTTTACTGATGACGGGAGTGCCGGAATCTGATGTGATGATCGAGGAATTGGCGAAAAATACCCGGGAAAACGCACTCTTTACGAAGGAGTATTTGGAGAAAAATGGAATCGATATCAATCAGGAATTTCTGCTGATCACCTCCGCTTTTCACATGAGCCGAGCCAAAGGATGTTTTGATAAAGTCGGACTGAAAACCGAGACTTTCCCGGTAGATTATTACAGCCACGACACGAAATATGATCTTCCCGCATTCATTTATCCGAATCCCTCCTCTATTGAGAATTGGCATAAACTGGTGAAGGAATGGATTGGGATTTTGGTTTATAAAATGGTTGGGTATCTGTGATGGTTCTATAATCCAATAAATCTTTTGATTTCCGGCTTATTAATTACGTACTTTGCGCAACGCACTTTGCGCAACGTGAGATACGTAAAAATCATCTTTTATGAAGGCTCCATTCAATCCTTTTGTAATAAATTCCTATCAAGGAAAGGACTATTTCTGCGACCGGGAGAAAGAGCTTGAAAAGCTTTTGAATCACTTGAAAAATGACAGAAACGTAGTCCTATATGCTTGGCGAAGATTGGGGAAATCTGCCCTGATTCATCGTCTTTTTGAGGAGTTGGAAGAAACCAAGGAATTCGAAACCATTTACATTGACTTCCTGGCTACACAAAATCTGGAGGAATCTATTAAAGCAATTGCATCTGCGATCTATGAGAAATATGGAAAAACCGCCTCCGGAATTGGCTCAACTTTACAAAAACTTCTGGCTTCTCTGGGAGCTACGCTGAATTTTAATTCATTCACTGGATTACCTGAAATCTCTGTTTCGGTACACCAACCAGAAAAAGCTTCAGAATCACTTCGCTCTTTGGGAGATTTTCTAAAAACAAGAAAAAAAAGAATTGTTCTGGCGATTGACGAGTTTCAGCAGATCGGTGAATATGAACATCATCAAGCAGAGGCTGTATTTCGCACTTGGGTTCAGCAAATCCCAGAAGTTAGATTCATTTTCAGCGGTAGCCATAGATCAATGATGGAGGCAATGTTTACTGAGACAAAGCGCCCATTTTACCAAAGCGCCCTGCTGGAATACCTGAGTCCGATCGACTTCAAAGTCTATTCGGCATTCATCCAAAACCATTTTTCTCAGGCTAAAAAAGAAATCTCAGAAGAATTAATCCTGAAAATTTACACATGGAGCCGAGGCCAGACCTACACGATTCAATTAACTTGTAATCAATTATTTGCCAATTATGCAAAAGTCAAAGAGGAGGATGTTCAAACAGTATTTTCACAAATTCTTGAGCAGCAAAAGGGAATATTTGCCAATTTTCAAAAGATCTTAACACGGACTCAGTGGACTGTTTTCAAAGCAATTGCTAAAGAAGAGCCATTAACCAACCCTTTTTCAAAAGACTTTATTGGAAAACATGATTTAGGGGCGGCAAGCTCGATCCGTACAGCTATTAAAGCCTTGGAGAAACAAGAATTAATCATTCAGAATGAAGGGGCGTATCTCGTGCATGATGTACAGTTGGCTAGATGGCTTTCATCTCTTTGATTGGAAGTAAACTAACACATAACTTTTCTACTTTCCAGTTATGTAACTAAACCAGCAATGTTTTCCGGATTGAATCTCTGAGCTTTGACTCAACTTTTACCACTTCAGCAAACTCATTCCAGCGTTTTACAGCCGCCTTGACTTGCTCGATCTTTTCGGTTGGCTTTTTAATATTCATTTGTCGGGCAATTTCAAGAAAATCCAAGTCAGTAATCCCGTCTCTTTTGCCATTCACTGTGAGCGACTGCGAACTCACCCACAAGCTTCCCGGACGGTAGGCATGGCAAATATCGAAAGCAGGCGATTGACTCCATTTTCCAGTTTGATCCATCAGGAAAGCAAAATTCTTGGTGTGATCGTCACAATTCCTGGCCAAAACATTGAATACCATTCTCAGGAACATTTGCTCTGCTTCCGGATAGGATAACCGGAGCATTCGCATGGTTTCAAAAACCTGCTCGTAGCCAAATGCACCCACTTGGTTGAAATCAAAATGCCGAAGCCCGCACAAACTCTGCATATGTACTTTCTCTCCGGTTTCGGTACGGTCAAAGCGCTTGGTCATGAAATGTGCCCGACCTTTTTCTTCCAGCAAGCGGCATTCACTCATCTGAATTCCGGCAGCCTCAGCCATTAAATAATAGGCCATTTCCACTCTTCCATAACCAGACGAAACTCCCAACTGGGTATCCGTGACTCCGTCAAATTTGATCAGCCAATGCGAAAAACCAGCAGGAGCTTTTACCTGACCACTTTTCACCTCTCCGGTTTTGGGATTGTAGGCAATCACGGCTTTTGCCCGTGCACCACCTGCTGAGGTTCCGATTTTCAGAATGTCTGCCAAAGCTGACTCTTCTTCTTTGGAAAGATCCGTTTGAAAATCCTCTCTGGAATTCAGAATCTTGTTTGCAATTCCCACCAGACTTTCGATCTCAAGAGAACTTGATTTTGTAGCCTCATCCCGCAAAGGAGGTTTAATCTCCAAAGCTCCAACTCCCCTTTTTCCAATGAAACAAAGGAGTTCGACAGGGTTCAGACTATCTGCAGGACGACCATTTTGAACCAGCCAGGCATTGATCAGTTTGTTCCCATACTTATCAGGCAGCATATCTGCCAAAAGTCCCGGCAAGCCTTTGAACGTATCAAAAGCCTCTCCTCTTGCTTTTCGGAGTTCGGGGAATGAATGAATCTTCCTGCCCTGTGAAAGCGGCATAGTCATAGGTGCGATATTCCAACCAGTTCTGAGGAAGCCCGGATCAAACTCGAAACTTGCAAACTGCCTATTTTCATCCCAAAGTATCGCTCCGGCCAGTTTATCCCAAAGCCATATTTCTGCTGCAATTACCATGTAGTCGGAGGCTCCTCAGCTGCCATGTCTATAATACGGATACGCTGAGGCTGCTTTTTTTGAAGCTTGATATATTCGAGCGGACTGATTTCTTGCTTCACTTCAAAAGCCTCCAAAAACTGTAACTGGTCCAGGACACGAAGCACTTGGATCAGGGTAATCAGATTGACCTTTTCTCCCCGCTCCAATAAACTTAGAGTAGAGCGACTTATTCCGGCATCCTTTGCCAATTGATCCTGTGACCTCCGCTGATTGATGCGGTGATGCTTGATGAACTCTCCGATTTTTCGAAGAATTGCCAAATCATTTAAATTGCGGTAATCCATGCATGAAATATCATTCGCTACACACAAATTTACTAATTAACGACTGAAATATCATACATTTTATTAAATTTTATTTGAATGATTATTCATTCATTAAACTGAATATTACAAGTTAATGAATGATTAATCATTCATTAAAAGTTCTTTAAAATAATAAAGATCAGTTCGTAATAAGAGGAAGGATTGATTATAAACTTTCTGATTTCAGCTTTCTGACTTCTTAATTCCAAAAAGCCTATCCCTGCTCCAAATAAACTCATGCTTCCAGCCTTTCTCCTCGAGCAAAATCGGATGAAAAGCGACCGCAGCTTTCGCAGTCGGGCTGTTAAAAAATCGCTGATCATCTGTGAGAATGGCAACTTTGTTTCTTTCAGAATCGACGCGAACGAGATCCATCACAGAAGAGGGAATTACTTTGGAGAAGGCAGAATCCGATTTCAGAAGTTGGTTTTTCAAACTCCAGCCAAGTTCGTATCCTCTCACTTTTGGATCAGGCGAAGGAATTGAAGGGTTTTTACTTTGAACTTTCACAAAGCTTAAAAACTCCCGGAGCAAGATCAAACCGGTGTTTTGAAGTTGACCCGGACGGAAATCTTCCGGCTCGATGCTGCTGATCACATGCATTCTTTTTCGGGAACGGGTGATCGCTACGTTGAGTCGGTTTTCGGAACCTGATTTCCCGAGCAATCCGAAATTGGTCACCAGCTTTCCTTCCCGATTTGGCGCATAGCCAAGCGAGAGTATCACCTCATCAAACTCATCACCCTGGACATTTTCGATATTTCTGACTTTAATTGATTCTTGCTGAATTCCTTCTTTCCAGAGTTTTTCGCGGATCAGCTCCATCTGAAAATAATTGCCCGTCACGATTCCGATTGAACCATTGGGTGAATCTTTGAGAATAATTTTCACCTTTTCAACTACCGCATCTGCCTCAGTTTTATTCACCTGATTTTCCCAGATTCCCTCTACTTTTTCCCAGGTGAAAGCAGGTTTCCCGGCTTTGGCAGTCTCATAATCCGGTAAAGTCTCAAGTTGATTATCATAAAAATTGGAGTTGGAAAAATGAATCAACCCCGGATCTGCAGACCGATAATGGCCTTTCAACTGATGTTTTTCGAAGAAATGACCTGCCAATTCCAAAAGCGATTCTGCCTCATATTCCATCCCTTCTTCTTCCGATTCCCACTTCACCTGATAAAAATCCGAAGGCCGCAACTGCTTGGAATCACCTGCTATTACGACTTGCTTTCCGCGAAGCATTGCGGGCAAACCACGCTCAACCTGACACTGAGAAGCCTCGTCAAAAATGATCAAATCAAAACTTTGGGCAATCGGAAATAAGGCCGAAACGGTTTCGGGAGAAGCAAGCCAGCAAGGAAGCAATCGAAAAACCTCGGTTCCCATTTCTTCCACCAATTTCCTGACAGACCAGCGCTGTCGCTTTTTACTTACCTGATGCAGGAGCTCCCGATAAGTAAGTCTATTTCCAAGTCGGTTAAGTTCCAGATTGGAACTGACTTGCTCGCGCAATCTAAGCAAAGTCATAAATCTGGAAATCTTCCGCTTTTCGAGAATTGCGGTTTTGAGTTCGGCCAGTTCGTTCTTCATCTTCAATCCACCAGCTTCCGCAAGCACGGGATGAGTTCGCTCAATCTGAGCAATCAAGGCCAAATACCAGCCATTTCGGAAAGCCGAAAGTTGATCGTCAGTGCTAAGATTATCAAAATCAGATTCCAGCTTTTCAGCTAATTCCCTTTTCGCTTTTCCCCATTTTTCCTGAAACGAATCAAAAGCGGCGAGTTCGGAAAATGTCTGATTCAGGCTTAATTCATTTCCAAGATTAAGGTCTTTCAATCCCTTTGCCAGAATCTCATGAATTTGATCTGAAATCAACCAAGTCTTCCAGCCAAGCGAGGTGGTTTCAAAAACCTTGACAAAAATGGAGATTTCTTTGAGCAGAGATTGAAAGCCGACTGAGTCCAACCCAGACCAATCTACCAATCCATGAATTTCCTCACTTTCCTCCCAGTTTCGTACCCAATTCAGAATCGGATTGATCTTTTCGAGTTGGGTTGTAAGGTTCTCCGAAGAAAGAGTTCTAAGTGAAAAAGCCGGACTTGATGGCAAGTTTTGATATTCTTGTTGAAGTCTTATCAGGGTTTTCGCTTCCTCTTTGATTTGAGTCAGAGATTGAAAATTGAACATCAATCCATTTGTTGACAATACTTCGAAAGTCAGCGGAAACTTGCTTTTGCTCCAGTTTGCCTGGATTTTCCCTAAAAAGGATTTTGACTTTGGTAGCAAAACTTGGAGTTCAGATTCAAGTTTTTCAAGATCTTCAGGCTGATCCGAAAGCTTCAAATTCAAGTTCTGAAACTCCTGAATTGCCTTTTGAGTCCATTTTTGAATTGAGTTCAGTTTCTTGATTTCTTTTGGTTGGAAAGCCAGAGAAATACCTAAAACGGTATCTGAAACAAGATTGAATGAGTTTTGAAGCTCGGTAATTTTGGGAGAAATGATTTTAGAGTCCAGGATTGACCTGAAGATTTCCAGCAGGTTTTTGAATTCAAACTCATCCGAAATCGAATTTTTGAAGGCCTCAATCTCTTTCAGGCTTTGGAGAATTCTGGAAAAACTTCCCGCCTCGACCTGCGCAAAAGAGATTCGTTTATCCCAAAAGCTATTCTTGAATTTCCCTTGATAGGATTGGTAAATCCTGTACTCCTTTTCAAATTCCAACGCCTGATCGTAATCAAATTTCAGAAGTTCGGACAAAGCATCTAAACTCGCTTTTCCCAAATCGGCTTTCAAATACATGGCCTTCACGGGAATTCCGGCAGGTTTTTCATTGTAGAGTTCCTGGCGGAAAAGCTCAAAATTCTCCGACAACCTTGAAATCGTCTTGGAAAGCTGCGAAATCTCCCGCTCCAAGTGAATCGAATCTATTCCCCGATTTTGCTCTTGATATTGCTCAATAGATTCAATTTGCTTTCGAATCTTTTCAAAAAGTAACTTGTGATCTGCCCGAAAATCATGGAACAGCCCCAAAAAATCCCCAAATCCCGCTTTTTCCATTCTCTCAAAAACCACATCCAAGGCTGCCCGTTTTTGAGAGACGACCAACACTTTTTTGCCCCTGGCGACATAATCCGAAACAAGGTTAGCAATCAACTGTGACTTGCCAGTTCCAGGAGGTCCTTCGACAACGAGACTTTTCCCCTGGCGAACCTGAACCAGAACATTCTCTTGTGAGGCATCAAGCGGAAAAACCGGAAAAAGCTGATCCTCTCTCGGAATTGGCTTTTTTTCTCCAAAAGCGAAATACTTCTGGAATAACTCTTCAAGCGATAAATCACCCATTTTCTCCATCAACTCCTCATATTCCCGAAACAGGAAACTTCCCTTTTGAGCGAATTGGCCAATCAATGCATACGTTTTCAGGCTAATTTTTCCATCCTGAAAACGATCAGAATCCAAACTGATTTGGGAATTTGGAAATGGAGAAATCTGGTCTTCGAAGAGAGTTGAACTCAGTTGAAGCGAGAAATGATCCTGTAAGATTTTTATAAGTTGTGTTCGAAATTCGGTTGGGTCTTCGGAGAGGTTTTGCAAACCTTCTTCAAGTTTTTCGAGGTCCAGTTCATTTCCATACGCATGTCGGTAAGCAAGCAAAAAAGCAGGATTCCAAGTCCAGGAATCTGTTGGAATCAGATTCCAATCGCCTTTTTCTTTCCCAAGGCTAATCGGCAACATCAAAATCGGAGCTCTTAAAATTTGTCCGTTAATCAGCTTTCCCTCCACAAAAGGCCAGGCCAGGAAAAGTGATTGATCGCCCGTTTCCTCTTGGGTCAATTGATCTCGAAAGGCAATTCGGGATAGGTTTTTGGAAAGGGCATTGATATCTGCTCTCCGAGGATCAGACTCAGGTATCAGATGGATTCGCTTTTTACCCTGAATTAGTTTTCGCAGAATCTCAAATGCCGGTTCCCCATTTAAAAAATCAAATTCCCTCAAATCAATCATACCCAAACTTTCCGTTCGGGGCAAATACAAAGACCGGTTTTTGGAAGAAAGATCGGTAAGCCGATTGAGGTAAGTCTGAAAAATAGATTCAGGCATTTACTTGAAAGGTGAGTCCTTTTCTTTGGCCATTTGACGGTAAACCACCCCATCCATGAAGGAGGGCAGCCACTTATTTAGAAAGACAACGAGCTTCCCCTGGAGAGTTAAAACCAAGTCCCTTTTTCTTTTCAGCGTTGCCGTGAGGATTGATTCAGCCACTTCACTTGGACTCATCATTTGATTCTCATCTCTCGGAGATTCACCCTGAACAGTTCCATCTGCTTTTAAAGCGTTATTTCGGATGTTGGAACTTGTAAAACCCGGGCAGGCAACCAGCACATGAACACCCTTTTTCATTACTTCTGTGCGAAGCGATTCAAAAAAGCCATTCATTGCAAATTTACTGGCGGTATAGGCTGTTCTCGCTGGAGTTCCCCGATAGCCGTTGATTGAGGAAATTCCGATGATCGAGCCTTTGCTTTCCAAAATAGCAGGCAAGCAATATTTAGTGGCATAGACAGTTCCCCAAAAGTTTGTGTCCATTACTTTTTTGAAAACCTGCAGATCAATATCCTGAAAAAGTGCTCTCATCGAGATTCCGGCATTGTTGATCAGGATATCTATTTGGCCAAACTCTCTGATGACATCCTCTGCCATTCTCTTATTGTCGGCTTCGGAACCGGCATCTGCAAGGATCGGAAAAACCTCAATTCCGGCGTCCTGAAGCTTTTTTGTAGCAAGTTCAAGCTTTTCCGGGCTCCGTCCAGTGATGACGATTTTAGCTCCCTCGTTTCCAAAAACCAAGGCGCAGGCTTCCCCAATTCCAGATGTGGCACCGGTGATAATTACGACTTTATCTTTTAATCTCATGGGGCTATTGCGTTTCCAAAGATATGGAATTGCAGGTTTTTATCCTTTACCGGTGACTAAAGTAGTAAAGGTTTAAAGGAGATTTTAAATAAGATGGCTCTGATTTCAGAACAGAATTAAATTCCGCAAAAATTTTTAGCCAATATGAATTCCAATCGGTTAGTCTGGAAGGATTTAGAGTTAACAAGACTAAAGGCTAAGTGCCCTTTTTTTCCTAATTTTGCAGCCATGTCGCGAAAAATGAAAAATAAAATCATCGAAAACCTCCTGATTGAGCGCATAGCTGCCGAAGGCAAATGTGTGGGTCATCACGAGGGAAAGGTGGTATTTGTAGGAAATGTAGCTCCCGGAGATGTCGTAGATGTACGGGTGACGAGAGGAAAAAGCTCTTTTATGGAAGGGGAAACCATCAAGTTTCACGAATATTCCAAGGATCGGATTGAGCCTTTCTGCAGTCATTTCGGTACATGTGGAGGTTGCAAATGGCAACACATCAACTACGACCTGCAAAAAGACTACAAGCGACAGCAGGTAGTGGATCAGTTTGAGCGAATTGCCAAAGTGCCAATACCGGAGGTAAGACCAACTCTAGGATCTGAAAACACTCAATACTATCGCAACAAAATGGATTACACGTTCAGTAATAAGCGATGGTTGACACTGGAGGAAATCAAATCAGGAGCTGAATTTGAGCGAAATGCACTGGGATTTCACATCCCAAAGATGTTTGACAAGATCATCGATATCGATCAATGCTATCTGCAGGGCGGAATTTCGAATGATGTCAGAAATGACCTTCGCGCTTTTGCACGGGAAAACAACCTGAGTTTTTACGATATCCGAAATCAATCCGGTTTACTTCGAAATTTGATTATCCGAACCACAAGCACCGGACAGACCATGGTGATTGTCCAGTTCGGAGAAAATGACCTGGAGTCAATTAACCTGGTGATGGAGTTTTTAAAGGGTAAATTCCCTGAAATCACTTCCCTCCTTTATGTCATCAATACCAAAGGAAACGAGACTTTCAACGATTTGGAACTCGTGACTTTTTCAGGATTGCCCTATATAGAGGAACAAATGGAAGGACTGAAGTTTCGAATCGGGCCAAAATCCTTCTACCAAACCAACTCGGAACAAGCTTATGAACTGTATAAAGTCACCCGTGATTTTGCAGGTTTGACAGGTGATGAGGTGGTCTATGACCTTTACACAGGAACGGGGACGATCGCCAATTTTGTTGCGAAGCAAGCCAAACAGGTAATCGGAATCGAGTATATGGAAGCTGCGATTGAGGATGCAAAACTCAATTCCCAAATCAATGGTTTGGATAATACGCTCTTCTACGCCGGCGATATGAAGGACATGCTGAATGAAGAATTCATCGCAAATCATGCTGCTCCGGATGTGATCATCACCGATCCGCCACGGGCAGGAATGCACGAAGACGTGGTGAATATGCTACTCAGATTGGCTGCTCCGAAAATCGTGTATGTGTCCTGCAACCCTGCAACTCAGGCTCGGGATGTGGCTATTTTGTCGGAGAAATATTCGGTCGAAAAAGTGCAGCCGGTTGACATGTTTCCGCAGACTTATCACGTAGAAAACATCGTACTTTTAACACTCAAATCATGATATCCGATTTCAACGATCCGGAACTGAGCGGGAAATATCTCGGCACAATCACCAGCGATTTTGTAAAAATCTCTGACGTTTTGAAGGATGCTTCTTATCAGATTCGATCCCGCAAATTCTCAGATTATCCGATTTTTCCCATCTCCAAAGAGATGCAACCCATCGGGAAAATCTTCATCGGAAAAGCTGAAAAAAACCTTGATTGGAACTACTTCATCACTTACTTAGATGAGTTTGTACAGCGAACGCTTATCGGTGAAGAAGCCGTGGAAGACTTTAAAAATGCCTACAAAGATCCTGATGAATTTTGTTGTTTGTTCGTGATGGACGGAGCATTTACCAGATTTGTATTCATCCCTTACCCGAACGATTAAGAAGATTTTAACGCATAAAAAAAGCTTTACCCATCATTCAGGTAAAGCTTTTTTGTTTTATGATAATCAGAGGGATATCATCTTTTTGACAAACTCATTGTTGACCTGAAAAACCGGTCTTTTTCAATGTGAAAATCAAAAATGTTTCCAGCCCTGAGCTTTCAATTGTACGGCGGTTCCGCTTTTGGTCACCAGGTATTTGCCTTCTTCAGGCTTGGTGATATGTCCGATAAAATGAATGTCCGGATGCTTTTCGAGCTTCGCAAAATCCTTCTGATCAATCGTAAAAAGCAACTCGTAATCCTCTCCGCCATTGAGCACACATGTAATCGGATCCAGGTTCAATTCGACAGCCGTATCAAAAGTCTGCTTGTCGATCGGAAGTTTATCTTCATAGATTGTTGCCCCTACTTTGGAAGCTTTGCAAATGTGAAAAATCTCCGATGCAAGTCCGTCTGAAACGTCGATCATACTTGTCGGCACTACTTCCATTTCCCGCAATTCATGGATAATATCCATCCGTGCATCAGGTCTGAGTTGACGGCCGGTAACTACTGTATATTTTTCCAAATCAGGTCGCATGTCCGGATTTGCAAGGTAGACTTGCTTCTCTCTTTCTAGTACTTGAAGACCGATTAAAGCCGAACCCAAGTCGCCAGTTACGCATAGGATGTCATTCACTTTGGCACCGGATCTGTAACTGATTTGCTCCTTTTGAGCTTCGCCGATTGCAGTAACTGAAATCATTAATCCAGTTCTCGAAGCAGTCGTGTCGCCTCCAACCAAGTCCACCCCATAGTTTTCACATGCAGCATTAATTCCTTCGTAAAGGGCATCAATAGCCTCCACGGAGAAACGATTCGAAATTGCGATGCTCACCGTGATTTGCTTTGGGATCGCATTCATTGCAGCAATGTCTGAAACATTGACCGCAACAGCTTTGAAACCCACATGAGTCAAAGGCGCATAGGAAAGGTCAAAATGTACACCTTCCAGCAAAAGGTCAGTCGTCACCACTTTTACATGATCTCCAGCTTCAATCACCGCTGCATCATCTCCGATGCCTTTGATGGTTGAACTGTTTTTAATAATTACTTTTTCATTCAGGTGATCAATCAGGCCAAACTCGCCCAATTCTCCAATTTCGGTTCTTACTTCTGACATGTCTCTTTTTTCTTTTTTTAATAAATACTCCGTGCACCCAGGAAGAAGTTCACTCTGGTTTCAACTTTTCAATTTTAAAACCTTCCAACTTTACCACTTTCCAACTTTTCAACCCTTCTCCTGACACAATTCTACCAAAACACCATTTGTGCTTCGGGGATGCAAAAATACGACTAATTTATTGTCGGCACCGAGTTTGGGAGTTTCATTGAGGATTTCGAAGCCTTCTGCTTTCAATCGCGCTACCTCTGCCACGATATCCTCCACGTCAAAAGCGATATGATGAACCCCTTCTGACTTTCGGTCAATAAATTTTGCAATGGGACTGTCGGGTCTTGTGGCTTGCAGCAATTCCACTTTGGTATCTCCAATCTGGAAAAAAGAGGTCTCTACTCCTTCCCCTTCCACTAGTTCGGTTTTGAAATGAGAATTCCCTAAGAGTCTGGCAAACAAATCATTCGATTTTTTCAGATCCGCCACTGCAATCCCGATATGTTCTATTTTCCTCATGATATAATGATTTTGCTCATGTTTAAATTTCTATCTTTACACCTGAATCATTTTTCGGATCAGCTTGTTAAAAACTCATCCGCACACACTCTAATATAAAGGTATAAAGATATGATAATCGTTTCCGACAAGGCCAAAGAGAGAATTCTTGAGCTAAAGAAAGAAGAAGGTCGTACTGAAAATGAAAATATTCGTGTTTCTGTCAAAGGTGGTGGATGTTCAGGATTGATGTATGATCTTGGATTTGACGCTACAATGGTGGATACAGACCATGTGTTTGAAGATAAAGGCGTAAAAATCCTTGTGGATCGAAAAAGCTTGCTCTATCTGGCCGGAACAGTTCTTGAATTTTCAGATGGATTAAACGGCAAAGGCTTCCAATTCATTAATCCGAATGCAAGCAGAACCTGCGGTTGCGGGGAAAGCTTCTCAGTATAAGGACCATTTAACGAACTCTTAAAAGGCAATCCCAACAGGTTGCCTTTTTTTATGCTTGGTGAAAGTTTAAAAGCGGTTATCCAAAATTCCCCTCAATCCTTACCTTTGCCCACGACAAATTTTACCCAAATATGGAAGATCAAATCAAACACGTTCAACTTAATGACCTGCACACAGCCCTTGGTGGCAAGATGGTGCCTTTCGCCGGTTTCAATATGCCGGTGCGATACAGTTCGGATATGGAAGAACACCTCTGCGTGCGCAATGGAGTTGGGGTTTTTGATGTTTCCCACATGGGAGAATTCATGGTTGAAGGACCTGAAGCACTGAGTCTGATTCAAAAAGTAACTTCCAACGATGCTTCCACCCTTGTGGATGGACAGTGTCAATATTCTTGCTTTCCTAACGAAACAGGTGGAATCGTAGACGATCTGATTGTCTATAAGTTTGCTGACGAAAAATATATGCTCGTCGTAAACGCTTCCAATATCGAGAAGGATTGGAACTGGGTAAATTCCCACAACACCATGGGCGCTAAGCTGACGAATATCTCTGACGAGTTATCACTTTTTGCTGTGCAAGGTCCAAAGGCAGTTGAGGCAGTGCAATCTTTGACTCCTGTCAATCTATCTGAAATCAAATTTTACCATTTCACAGTCGGTGAATTTGCCGGTGTGAAAGACGTGATCATATCCGGAACAGGTTATACTGGAGCAGGTGGATTTGAGATTTATGTGAAAAATAAAGATGCTGAGCATGTATGGAATGCGATTTTCGAAGCTGGAAAACCATTTGACATCAAGCCAATCGGTCTGGGTGCAAGAGATACGCTGAGACTTGAAATGGGTTACTGCCTATATGGAAATGACATCACCGATACCACTTCCCCAATTGAAGCAGGTTTAGGCTGGATCACCAAATTCACCAAAAATTTTACCAATTCCGAAGCTCTGAAAAAGCAAAAAGAGGAAGGCGTAACCCGCAAATTGGTTGGCTTTGTAATGCAAGAGCGCGGAATCCCAAGAGGACATTACCCAATCGTAAACGAAGCCGGAGAAGCAATCGGTGAAGTGACTTCCGGAACTCAATCTCCAAGCATGGGTTTGGGAATCGGGATGGGCTACGTGAAAACAGCATACAGCAAGCCGGGCACTGAAATCTTCATTCAGGTGAGAAATAAAAACCTGAAAGCCAAAATCGAAAAACTCCCTTTGCTGAAATCTTGATGAGAAAAATTGAGGTCTGCTTTAGTCCTGAGTTAATTCACCTTCATGAGCTCAAAGGCAAAATCGTAGTAGTGGTTGATGTTTTTCGAGCCACTTCTACGATGATAGCAGCTTTGGCACATGGAATCACGGAAATTAAAACTTTCGCAGAACTGGAAGAATGCCGGGCGATGTGCGATCAAGATTATCTTATTGCAGGGGAAAGGGATGGACTGACTGCTCCCGGATTCGAAATGGGCAATTCTCCGGTAGCCTATCTTTCCGGTGATTTTGCAGGAAGGAAACTCGCCATGACCACCACAAACGGAACCCAGGCGATTCATAAGTCAGCAGGCGCTTTTGAAATCCTGATCGGCGCATTCCCTAATCTGGCTGCCACCACCCGATATATTCAGTCTCTGGAAAAAGATGTGCTTATACATTGCGCTGGTTGGAAAGGAAGGTTTAATCTCGAAGACTCTCTCTACGCCGGAGCTTTGGTAAGCGCTTTGAAAAATTCACATTCGCCCGATGAAGACGGAGCTTTGGCAATGCTGGCACTATTCGAAAAAGAAGGCAATGATTTGAAAGGTTTTCTTTCGCAGGCATCTCATGCCAAGCGCCTCCAAAACCACCATATCGAAGCGGATATCGATTTTTGCCTCACGCTGGATTTGTATGATTTGGTGGGAAAAGTTGAAAACGGAGTTTTAATCGGAATTACTAATTGAATACCCCTTTGTTTACCAAAAGGAAATGAAACATACCAATAGCCCAGAAGACTTTCAGGGCTTTTTTGTTTCAATTTAATAGGAAATCGATTTGCAATTTTTATCCAAAAAGATCAAAAAAAATCACCCTGGGTGACAAATATCATTCACCTCCGGAAAAATGTTTGGTAATATTGTCCAACATCAAAGTTTAAAAAACCATGATCAAAAAACACCCATTAACCGAAGAATTCCCTGAGTTTGCAGAGAAAATCCATGAGCTGAAAGTCGAGGATGAAGATTTTAAAGAGCTATACAACGAGTACGATGAACTGGATCACGAGATCTATAATATCGAGTCTGAAGTAGATCCTACATCTGACGAAGTTCTGAACCAACTTCGCATTGAGCGATTAAGAATCAAAGACGAGATTTACGAAATATTAAAAGGAGAAGAAGAAGAATAAAACCAAAAAAGCCCGAACTGACAGTTCGGGCTTTTTTGGTGCTTTAGTTTTGGTTCTTATTTTTTCTCCAAAGGCCTCAGTTCAACTTTTCTGAAAAATATTTCTGCGCCTTCTGATTGAATCTGAATGCGGCCTTTGCTTGGCTTCACACTTTTTGCATGATTTACCAGTTTCCCATTCAGGTAAATCGTAATCTCATCTCCCTCCACAACGCATTCAACTTTATTCCACTTTCCTACGGGCTTTTCCACGTCCTGGGAACCCCGAAAATCTATCTCGTCTTTCCAGTTTGGATCCCGACCATACCAATTGATCCTGCCGCCATTGATGGTTGCAAGTTCTCCGCCGGGTTGAAAAATATAGGAACTACCCTGCTTTTGCGATGCCACCGGACTTGTAATGCTGAAGTTTTTGCTTCCATCTCCTACTACTATAAAATCACCTGTTCCTCCCTCTATCAACTGGCATTCGATGGAATGCATCCAGATTCCATCAGAAGCTCCATCCTCTCCCACGGAATGCAGAAGAATCCCCGAATCCCGTGCATTTTCCAATCTGGGATCAAAGGTTTTTCCACCCCATTTGAACTCGACGATAAGTCTGTAATTCTCGAATTCTTCATTCGTTGTGATTCCGCCCCACTCCTCTCCTGAAATCCGGATCATCCCATCCTGAACCGTAAACACATCCTTCGGATCAATATCTCGTCCCCGGTTTTGAACAAATTTGTACCAGCCATCCAGGTTTTCCCCATTGAAAAGTGTGATTTTGTTTTTCACTCCTTGTTCTGATTGGCTTTGGGAAAAGGCTGTTATTGAGAAAATCAACAGGAACGATATCAGGAGGACTTTTTTCATAGGGAAGTTTGGGTTTTTAAATAAGGGTTAATTACAGAATCGAGGATGGAGAGTTTTTCCCATTGAGTTTTATGAAAGCTTCGGCAGCGGGCACCCCGGCTTCCATGCCTCGAAATTTCTCCATCGCTTCATGTCCACAAGCATAGATTCCCTCGGGATCCTGACTTACATGGCAGAATAAAGCTTTGCGTTTAGTTTCCTGTTGATTCGAAATATCCACAAAATCCGTCGGATGAAAGGTCATAGTTTGTTCACCTGCGCAAACTTCATAAAAGTAAATCTGGAATTTTTTCTTGGTCCTCAGTCCTGCCTGCATCGTCAGCATACTTGCCGCCTGATGATCCCTGTGAGAATCAATTGGCCAATGAGCGAATACCAAATCGGGTTTCTCATTTTCCATGAACTCCGTCATTTTAGCAATCCACTCATTATTGACCATCGTATTGCCATCCACCTGACCGAGAAATGAATGCTGAACTTTTAAAATTTCACAGGCAGCTTCCGCCTCTTTCGTTCGGATGCTTGCCGACTCATCAGCTGATTTACCTTCAATTCCTCCTTCGCCCCGCGTGAGGTACAAGACTTTCACTTCATGGCCTGCTGCACTAAACTTTGTCAATGTACCTCCGCAACCGGATTCCGGATCATCAGGATGTCCACCCACGCAAACGACTTTCAGTTTGGTGGTTTGATCTTCTGATTTTGTCTGAGCAAGCGCAGAAAGCGGCAATGTGGCCAAACTTACCAAGGACGCTTTTTTGAAGAATTCCCTTCTTGTGTTTTTTTGGTTCATGGTTTTCTTTTTTATCTAACCAAAATCCCCCCATCAATTGTGTAAGCCGACCCGGTGATCCAGGAAGCCTCGTCGGAAACAAGAAACAACGCCAACGAAGCAATATCTTCCGGCCGACCAAGTCGCTTCATCAGTGTATTATTAGCGGTTTGCTGCACGATAGTTTCGGGGTCATCAAATGCTTTGGCCGAATCCCAAATCAAAGGCGTATCCACCGGACCCGGACAAATTGTATTCACCCGAATGGTGGGTCCGTAGTCGAGCGCCATCTCTTTCACCAAAGCCATCAACCCTGCCTTGCTTGCACAATACGCAGCATGATTGGGAAAGCTTTTGAATGCTGCGATGGAACTATTAGCCAAAATGACTCCCTTCCCGTTTTTCTGCATTTCCGGAATCGCAAATCGGCTCAAGTAAAACACGGAATTCAGATTGGCGCTGATCGTTTCATTCCATTCTTCAAAGGAAATATCCGTCACAGATCCCAATCCCAACTTTCCGGCATTGGTGACGACGATATCGAGCTTTCCGAAATTATGAATCGCCTCACGAACCAGCGTTTCATTCACCGCTATTTGGGAAACATCCCCGGCAATAAATACCGCCTTTCCACCCAGTCGAATTAGATCATGTTCCAAATCCTTCCCGCGGATCTCATCTCGACCGCTCAAAATTACGGAAGCACCTTCCGCCACAAATCGTTCGGCCATGGCTTTCCCCATTCCGCTCGTCGCCCCGGTGATGATGGCTGTTTTTCCTTGCAATCTCATTTTTGCGATTATTAGTAAATGAATTTTTTAAATAGTGACACGCGCCACAGGCGCGCGCCAGCAGAGCAACATGCGCGTCAGGTTCGCGCCAGCAGATGGCAACTTCAATTTACTTCAGTTTCTCATTATCCTTGTGCCTGTTCAGGTCGCGGATATTCTTCTTTTCGAAGTTCTTCTTCATCGCTTCAGTCAGATCCACTCCGGTTTGATTTGCCAGACAGATCAACACCCAAAGCACATCTGCCATCTCGTCTCCGAGGTCCCGGCCTTTGTCGGATTCTTTGAAAGATTGCTCTCCGTAGGTTCGGGACATGATCCTCGCCAACTCCCCCACTTCCTCCATCAGAATGGTCATATTGGTGAGTTCGTTGAAGTAGCGCACTCCGACGGTTTTGATCCATTGGTCAACCTGGGCTTGGGCCTCAGAAAGGGTGATTTCAGTTTTCATAGTTTGAATACAAAAGGATGTTGAAATTAGAGATTGACCACAGCGGATGCAACACTAATTTTCTTGATTGGCTTAGTAATCTCAAAGGAAGCGGATACCGGTTATGTATTTTTGGAAGAATGAATTTAGGCTTAATTCTTATCTTCATTCGATGGAACTAGTCCTAAAACCCATCCTCATTCCTTATTAAATGAAAAACTCCATTTTTGCTTTCTTCCTTTTGGTCATCGCCTTTGCCTGCTCCAGTAAAAAAACTGATAAACCACTTCCCCGGATTGCAATTGCGGGTTTGGCGATAGAGTCCAGTACTTTCTCACCAGCACTGACGTACGAAGGTGCTTTCAAAGCCAGAGTTGATGAGGATGTTTTTACATTTTACCCCTTTTTGGCAGCAGATTCGGCAGACAGGAAACGGGCTGTCTGGATTCCAACACTGAGAGCACATGCACTTCCCGGCGGAACTGTGACGAGGGAAGCGTATGAATCACTTGTCAATCAAACTTTGGAACGATTGAAAGCAAACCTTCCTTACGACGGACTCTTTTTTGACATTCACGGAGCCATGAGTGTGGTGGGTTTAGATGATCCGGAAGGCGATTTTATCATTCGGGTAAGAGAGGTTGTTGGCCCGGAGACGATCATTTCCACTTCAATGGATTTGCATGGAAATGTTTCGATGCGCTTGGCAGAAAACACCGATTTGATCACCTGCTACAGAATGGCACCTCATGAAGATGCGCTGGAATCGAAGAAAAGAGCGGTTGAAAATCTCCTGGATCGTCTGGAAAGCGGAAAAGGAAAACCTGCTTTCAAAGCCTGGATCCCTGTTCCGATCTTACTTCCCGGGGAAAAAACCAGCACCCGAATCGAACCCGGCAAGAGCTTGTATGCAAAAGTTGACCCTGTTACAAAACAAGAAGGAATCATTGATGCTGCAATTTGGATCGGATATGCTTGGGCAGATGAACCGCGAAATCATGCAGTGGTGATGGTGACCGGCGACGACAAGGATGCAGTAACGAAGGCAGCGGAAAGTCTGGCAAATAGCTTTTGGGAAGTGAGATCGGAGTTTGAGTTTGTAGCGCCGGTGGCGACTTTGAAAGAAAGTCTGGACATGGCGATTGCCAGCCAAAAGAAACCGTTTATGATCAGCGATATGGGTGACAATCCTACCGCAGGCGGAGCAGGTGACGTAACTTGGACTTTGCATGAGATTCTTGCCCGACCTGAATTCAAATCTGCAAATGGTCCTTCTTTGATTTACGCTTCCATTCCTGGACCGGAGTTGGTAGAAAAAGCAATTGCAGCCGGAGTTGGAGGAAAAGTAGAAGGTGAAGCCGGGGCTGCTGTGGACAATCGATTTGCTCCTCCTGTGAAACTTTCAGGAACGGTGGAAGCCATCAAGCAAGGAGACAAAGACGCAGAAACTGAAGTGGTAGTGAAAGTCGGTTCTGTCCATGTGATTGTGACCAAAAAGCGGAAGCCTTACCATTTAGAAAGTGACTTCACCAATCTGGGTTTGAATCCGCGTGAGACAGCGATCGTGGTGGTGAAAATCGGGTATTTAGTTCCGGAACTTTATGATATGCGCGGAGACTGGATCATGGCTCAGACTCCCGGTGGAGTGGATCAGGACCTGGATCGACTTGGACACAAGCGAATCATTCGACCGATGTATCCCCTGGACAAAGACATGAAAGATCCCGATTTGAAAGCAAGACTGGTCCGTTCTTCGGATAAGCTCTAAGCCAACAAACTCTTCGTCACTTTCAGGAAATTATCTATTTCCTCCTTTGAATTGTAAATATGAGTGGAAACCCGGATGGCGTTTACCCCGCCTTCCGGAACTTGTCTGATCCGGAATCCGGCCTTGGAAAGATTATTTCCCAATTCCTGATAGCCAATGTTTTTAGGCCGGAAAGAAACCAGCGAAATTCTGGATTTAGGTTCTGCGGGAGTGAGAATATCGATTTTATCCTTCAACTCCGTCAATCCCTGGTAGAGGTATTCATTCAGTTCCCTGATTCTGGACTCGACTTTTGCTTTGCCTATTTTGAGGTGAAATTCTGTCGCGGCTGCAACTCCCACAAAAAGCGACTTGCTTTGAGTACCGTAATCGTATCGATGGGCTGACTCGACATAGCCTTTGAAAACCGGAGGATTCTGAGTCATATCCCAACCTGCATCGGTATGTCCGCCAATCTGAATCGCCTGCAATTCATCCAATAATTCCTCTTTCACATAAAGGAATCCCGTACCGCTCGGTCCCAGCATCCATTTATGATAGCATCCTGCGTAAAAATCACAACCCAATTCCTTCAAGTTCAGATCAAATGAACCTGCTCCATGTGCTCCGTCTATGGCAGTGTAGATATTTTTGCCTCGGGCAAATTCTGAGATTTCCTTAATGGGGAAAACCAATCCGGTCGTGCAAGTGACATGAGGAATTGCTATCACTTTTGTTTTCGGAGTAACCAGACTTTTGATCAAATCCAGATTTTTCTCCTGCGAATCCGCTGGCTCGAAAGTCTTCAAAACGATTCCATGTAGTTTGGCCCGATTCAGCCAGGGAAGCCCACTGCCTGCGTGCTCATGTTTGGTGAGGATGACCTCGTCTCCAGCCTGAAGGGGCAAACCCCAAACCATGACATTGATCCCTTCGGTGGTATTGTGTGTGAGGCTGAGTTCTGAGGTTTTGATTCCCAAATAGGAAGCCAAAACGATTCGCTCCGGATCAGACGATCCATATTCTCCAGAAACATTTATTTCCTCATTCGACTTTTGAAGTGCTTCCAAAACCGGATAAGGCGCAGGTCCAAACGTACCATTATTCATGTAAACCCGATCTTTGGTCAGTGGAAATGACTTCCTGAGCTCGGACCAAAACTCCTCTCCTTCCAGTGAATGATCAATCCTGGCTTTCGCCGAAGCAGACGCTGAATTGATTCCAAGAAAAGTTGGAACAGCTATTCCGGCAGTAAGTTTTTGGAGAAAGGATCGACGACTTTTCATAAGCGATGGAAAAGAGAAGCAGGATTTTGAAATCCAAACTAACTTACCAAATTCATCAAACCGACCTGCACTATGGGGTAAACTTTTTATTAAAAATTGGTTTTAATTTCTTCCAAAAATCCAGATTATCGACTTCTTAATTTTACCGGGCAAACCACTCTAGTTTTCGAGTTTTAATATTCAGGATGACCTATTTGAAAGTACCGTCATTATCTTCGATTATTCTTCTGATCAGAAAGTAAAAATAGAAAACCATCTCTCCGAATTCACTTAAACCATGAAAGCTCTCGTCTTCGAATCCTTCAAATCAACTCCAAGTATCCAACTAGTCCCGGATCCAAATCCCGCAACAGATGGAGTGGTAATTGAAGTAAAAGCAACCGGACTTTGCAGAAGTGACTGGCATGGGTGGATGGGTCATGATGAGGATATTGTGCTTCCGCATGTTCCCGGACATGAGTTTGCAGGTGTGGTCTCAGCCGTCGGAAAGGATGTGAAAAAATGGAAAATTGGAGATCGGGTGACGGTGCCATTTGTCTGTGCCTGCGGAATTTGTGGAGAGTGCGCTTCCGGAAATCATCAGGTCTGCGATTATCAGTTTCAGCCTGGATTTACCAATTGGGGATCTTTTGCTGAATTTGTTGCAATTGATCGAGCTGATGTGAATCTGGTCTCAATGCCGGCTGAAATGGATTTTGCGACCGCAGCAAGTTTAGGTTGCAGATTTGCCACTTCTTTCAGGGCAGTGGTTGCGCAGGGAAAAGTTTCCGGTGGACAATGGGTAGCCGTTCACGGTTGTGGCGGGGTTGGGCTTTCGGCGATTATGATTGCCTCGGCTTTAGGTGCAAATGTGATTGCAATCGACATCGCTGAAGACAAACTCCAATTCGCAAAATCAATCGGTGCCATCGCTACCGTCAATGCTAAAAACAATCCCCATGTGGTGGAGCAAATCCGGGAAATCTCCAAAGGGGGAGTACATGTTTCCTTGGATGCGTTGGGAAGTGCTGTCACTTGCTTCAACTCGGTGGCGAACCTTCGGAAAAGAGGAAAGCATATTCAGGTTGGCTTGATGGTAGGCGATCATAAAAACGCACCTGTCCCGATGAATTTGGTGATCGCCAAAGAATTGGAAATCTATGGAAGTCATGGCATGCAAGCCTATCAGTACGACTTGCTTTTGCAAATGATCCTTGCGGGAAAACTCGCTCCTCAGAAACTAATCGGAAAGCGAATCAGTCTGGAACAAGCGGTAATTGACCTCCCTGCGATGGACTCTTTTCATGATTCGGGGTTGACCATTATTGATAGATTTTAGTAATTGAAGAATGGTTTTCGGAAATCCAAAAAGGGTAACTTTTACCATGAAGAAAAATACTAATCCTTTCCAGGATATTTAAAACTGCACTCTCCATGAAAAAAAGTCATATCAGTAAGATAGAAATTCGCAAGGGTGAAGAAGTAAAAGGCCAGGACATCAGAGAAGGGATTTTTAACCTGATACAATCCCATTTTCCTGATTTTGACAAAGAAGACTACATTTCAAATGCTGAATTAAACCAGTACAGGCGACTGTATTTGACTTCGCTTATCACTCAGGAAAGAGGTGAACTGGCTGTTATCGACAGAGATGTGATGGAAGCCATAAAAAACAACTCCATCCTTTCTGAAAACATTCAGGATGAAATAGAAGGCCAACTCACCACCGGTCAAAAACTTGCAGACAAAATTGCGGAATTTGGAGGTAGTTGGACTTTTATCATCACATTTTTCTCATTCATCCTGATTTGGATAAGCGTTAATATTTGGTTTTTGGCAACCAAACCATTCGACCCTTATCCATTTATTCTCTTAAATCTTATTCTTTCCTGTCTTGCAGCCATTCAAGCCCCGATCATCATGATGAGCCAAAACAGGCAAGAACAAAAAGATCGGCAGCGAGGCGAACACGATTATAAAATCAACCTGAAAGCGGAACTTGAGATCAAATTGTTGAGCGAAAAAATTGACCACTTACTGGTTCATCAAAACAAAAAACTGCTTGAGATTCAAGAAGTTCAAATAGACTATTTAGAAGATTTGATGAAAGAAGTTAAGAAAAAATGAAACTGGAAAACCGAAAAGAAAAAGTAACCCCATTTCCCCGCTTTCTGATCAGGGTAGTCAGATATGGTCTTTTTGCGCTGATTCTAATCATGTTTTCAGTATTGATTGGGACTATTGGTTATTACTATTTGGGTGAAATCTCCTGGCTGGAAAGCTTTTATATGGCATGTATGATTCTGACAGGAATGGGTCCTGTTGTTGAAATGAAAAACCCCTCAGCAATACTATTTTCTTCATTTTATGCTTTGTATAGTGGGGTAGCTTTTTTAAGTATAACGGCAGTATTTTTTGCTCCAATCATTCACAGGCTTTTGCACATCCTTCACGTAGAACAGAATGATAATCAAAATAGATAAAATGAAATCAATAATTTATTTTGTGATTTGTTAAGAATTCGCCTAAAGGAAAAATCCAGTTTGACTTTTAGGAGTATGATGGTTTTACTTTTCAGGCTGTTTGATTAATAAAAATGCCTGTTTGACATACTTAATCTTTGAAAAATAACTCCCGTTTTTTTAATTTAAATCCATGATGAATCCCAAAGCAACCTCAGTCGAGGAATATATAAGCTGGTTTCCACAGGAAATCAGAGAGAAACTGGAACTAGTTCGTCAGACAATCCGGGAAGCAGTGCCGGAAGCTAAAGAAGTAATCAGCTATCACATGCCGGCATTCAAAACGAAGGAAGTTTTGGTCTATTACGCTGCAGCTAAAAACCATCTGGGGTTTTATCCAACTAATAGCGGAGTGACTGAATTCAAAAAAGAATTAGCAGCTTTCAAGACTTCAAAAGGAGCAATTCAGATCCCTTATGACCAGCCTGTACCTGTGGAATTGATTGCAGATATCACGAAGTTTCGATTTTTTGAAGTGGAAGAAAAAAGGAAATCAAAAAGATGATTTATTGACTTTTCAAAAAATCTGACTAAAATCAACCACCTTATACTAGGTAATATCCTGTCGTTGAATATTTTAATTTTTTTTGACCATGGTGATAATTGTCATAGATTTTTTATTTCCATCGATGTAAATTGGAGTATACATTTTTAAACAAAGCAGAAAAGGGCTCCAACGAATTCCTTATTTCAGAAATAAAAAAAGTTCAAGCCTGATATTCTTTTCATTGAATTGTAACTCTAAAAACCAACTAAAATGGAAAAGGTAAAGACAATTAAAGAATTGCATGATGAGCATAAAATCTGGTTGGCCAAGCTACTATTTTACCAGGATGAACTCGTAATCATGGCTGGTAGGATAGCTGAAGTTGAAAAAAAGAATTCTTCTGATGAAGTACTCGCTTGGGTTGACCATTTTCAAAATCAGCTCGTCATTCAAAAAGAACAAGTTGATATTTTAAAGCATGACATAAAAAGTCATGAGTTGTTTTTGGAGGGTGCTATCATTAAGAATCATGATTCGCTTGAAGCTGAAAAATTTTCTGACCATGACAAACATCGGGAAAGTATCGAGGTATTTGAGAAAATTTTTAATGAATTGCGAAGCGAACTGATTCAATTCTTGTCAAGATGGATGTGATTCTGTTGGCGGATCAAGTGGGGTTTTGAGTGTCCTTGGAGGAAAGAAAAACTGCCAAGGCTTGAGTGCAAACCAGCCAAGCAAGATCTTGAAAAGCTCATTTCTCTGATTGAAACTGACTCCTCTGGATTTGGTCGCAACGAAAATCGCGAGCGAAAAACTCACCAGGAAATTCATCAAGCCTATCAAAACAATCCCCAAAATGGTGATTCCTATTTCGTATTGGGATAATTGATCTCCCACAGAAACGAAGGCAAGACCGAAATTTGCCGAAGCGAAAGTGATGTGTCGGATATCGAGTGGAAGTCCAAGAATCACTCCAATCGTACCAAGTGAACCCAGAAAAATTCCCAGGAAAAAATTACCTGCAAGATTGCCGAGATTTTGATCGAGGTACTCACTGAATTTAATCGTTCTGCTTTTCCCCAAAAACCTGTTTAAAAACTTGTGGTTTCTGATCCGCTGAGGAATCTTGTTGTAGATACTTTTATTATCATAATACCCGGATATAAAACCAGCTAAAAACAAGAATACGCCAGCAATTCCTGCATGGAAAACCGCGTAACTTTCAAATGGATCCAGTTCATGAATCAATTTCAAAGCTTTTTCGGATCCGGCTATCTGTCCTCCGGAAAAGTAATGATATCCCCAGGCAACCAAAAAAGCAACCGGGAAAGCTATTAATACATTTCCCACGAAAGCGATAAACTGAGAACGCGAAAGCTTGACAATTACCTCTGCCAGATTTTCTAATGCCTCAGATTTTGTCTTGGTATTTTCATCCAACGCTCCTGCAAGTTTTGAGGCGGTCATTGCCGGCTGCTTTGTTGCCAAAGTCGAATGAGACACATGAATCCCAATAAAGCCGAGGGAATAATTCATGCTGTAAAGTACCGCCTCACCAAAAAGAGGAAGTTTCAGGTAGTAAATCAGCACTTTAAAAATCGACAAAAAACCTACTATAAATCCTCCACCCATGGACGAAAAGAGCATATTCCACCACTCCTTGGTTGTATTAGCGATGTAATGCTCACCGGTTTTGCCGGCATGCTCAGTGACCTGAAAAGCCAAAGATTTGATGTTATTCTCAAAATGCTCGCTGAGCGAATTCTTCTTGTTTTCTGCCTGAACCAAATTCTTGAAAAGCTCAAGCTCAATACTGAATGGGGTCTTTTCGGGATATGTCACCACCAATCTAAGAAGCGTTCGCAGCCGATCTATATTTTGATTGAGGCGTGATAGCAGGTATGTGAGATGAAGGTCTGCTCCGAATTTTCGCTTATTTTTTCGGATCACCAGACTGAAATCCGAACATTGGTTCAGCATCACCAGAATTTGCTTGTAATCCGGGTTTTGTTCCGTTCGATCAAAATCCTCAAGACTTTGAATATTATCCAGATATGCGAAAATATCCTTGTTCTGTACCATAAACGGAGAATCGTATTCCTCCAATTCCGGAAGTTTAGACAGGATTTCTTGCTCAAGTCCCAATGATCCTACCCGCTGAGAAAGCACCAAAATGCTATTGATCAATTGACCAAACACCTTATCTGCCGGGTCCAAGTCGTCAACTTCCTTAAGCCCCAGCTCCTGAAACAATGAAATCCACACTTCATAGGGGATTTCATTGATCCAGAGGTAATCCCATGATCTGTGGAAAATCTCGTTGAAAGTCCCGGTATGATCCGAATCTTCATAGGCTCTTGGCAAAATCCGGGAATTGATTCTTTCCGAAGCTTCAGCAAAAAAACCTTTGTTGGTTAGAATCCCTGAGTTGGTAAAAAGCGGAACAAGATGGCGGGAATGAAGAAAATGATTAAAATAATGTTTAAGTGTTTCCTTTTCCCATGTATGTTTTTGCAAAACCTGAATCAGGTTTTTTAAATTTTCACTCGCCTGATTCAGCTTTTTCTTGGGAGGCCGGATCGCATCTACGATTAGAATCAATCCTTCCGCGGAAGATGGATCGTGATTGTCTTTGAGCCCTTGAATTATATCTAAAAACTTCATTTATCTATTTAATAGGCACTTAATCCCGTCTAAGGCTCAAAACTTTAATAGCCCAGAAGTCGGAATTCAACTTCAAAATCCTCATTCGGCTTTTCTAAAAACTTGGGGAACCAAGTTAAAGTTACGCAAACCTGAATTCGATCGAACCAATATTTTCAAACCAGCTAAATGGAAGATCAATTCCTTTTTCTCAAAAATTAGAAGTCTCTAGATTCTAAGACTCTAAAGATTAAGCTCCTAAATCCAAAATCTTATCTACCTGCGAAGGAATATCCTCCGAGTAATGACTTACATAAACCAAGGTAATCGGGCTGAATTCAGCTATTTTCTCAACAGTAGCCCGAAAAAGTCTTCGTTGAAACTCATCCATCCCTTGTGAAGCCTCATCTAAAATTATCAATTCAGGTTTCTTAATCAGAGCCCTTGCCAGCAAGGTCCAACGTTGATGTTCTAATGAAAGTCTGTTCAATGGCATTTCCGCAAGGTTTTCGAGTTGAAAAAGTTTAAGCCATTCAGCTGCCAAAGTTTCCTGCTCCGGGGTCACTTTTTTGAACAACCCCATCGTATCAAACAACCCTGATAAAATCACTTTTCTGCAGGTTTGATTTGCCGGGAAAAAGCGGCTGAGTTCAGGCGCCACAAATCCCGTCGGGCGCTTCACCTCCCAGATACTTTCTCCGGTTCCGCGCTTTCTGTCAAAAAGCCAAAAATTCTGAGAATACGCCTGAGGGTTTTCACCAATCAAAAGACTTAGAAGTGTTGACTTTCCCGAACCGTTAGCGCCTTTGAGCAACCAACGCTCTCCGGGTTTCACTTCCCAGCTTAGATCTTTTAGAATTTGCTTTTGCCCGTATCCAATGCTGACGGATTCCAATCGAATAATAGATTCTCTTTTCGGATAAGTTTTGGGCAGAAGACCTCTGAGGAAATCCCAGTCCCAGGATGGCAAAGAAGAAGATTTTTCGGAAAGATGATATTCTGTAGCGGGCCATGTTTGATCGATTCCTGATTGGTTTAATCGACCGACATGCGTGATTCCATCCGGGATTTCATTGGCGGAAGTGGTCAAAATCACATGAACTCCCTCCTCAATTAATACTTTCAGGAAGCCTCCAAATTCTTGTCGGCTCTTAATATCCAATCCTGTCATGGGTTGATCCATGAGGAAAATTCTTGGCTGTCGCATGAGGCCCAGTGCCAAAGCCAATCTGCGAGTTTCCCCGTTGGAAAGTTTCAAAAGCGATTTGTCCAGCAAATGCTCCAATCTGAGAAGTTTGACAACTCTTTCCAAAGTCCATAAACCTGAAACTTTTGGCTTTTCCTGTAGGAGATATTCCCTTACAGTTGCCGTGTCTTCAGATTCGGAAGAGTTGAATCGTTGCTGAAAATAGAAATTTTGCTGATGGGAACGATTCCTAAATTCATAGCTCTGGGAGACATAGGACATCAGATCCCGAAAACTATGGACCTCACCCGCCTGATTTTTTCCAGAGATGTAATCGGAGGCAAACGTGCGATAGATTTCTCCTTTGGAAACAACCGTATTACCCCGCAAAGTCTCCAAAAATGCCGTCAACTCGCGACCTGAATCTCCGATAATCGCCCATTGCTGCCCTTTTTCCCAATGGAAATCCAACGACTCAAAAGCTTGCTGGCCTTTGAATTGGACATGTGCTTGATGGACTGATAGTAGTAATTCGGGTTTCAAATGAAAATATATTTGAAATAAGAGAAAAGCAGTACGAGTGTCATTTGTGTAGCCTCATAGATACTCAATTTCTCCCAAACCTCTTTGCACTGATTAATCAAACTAAAAGGAAATTGATTTTTCCACTCATTTTAAAGGCTTTTTAAAAAATCTAAGGCAATTTAGGGGCAAATGAAAAGCGAGATTAAAGAGAAAAATTGAGAAAAGTAATGACAAAAAAAGACCCTGCTTTGCACTTGTCAAAAGAGACGAAGGCGAAGCAGGGTTATTCTGTCTCAGACTCAGGAATTAAATTCTGTATTAGAATTCTCCGATAAATGGCAGTTGCTGTTGCATTGCATTTCTGATCGTGTTGTGGATATAAGTGTCGATCTGTAGGAATTTTGTCGCATACAAAGCCGAAGTAGCTTTCTTAAACTTCTTGTAATAAGTTGAATGAAGTTTGGTCAGTGCCACATCATTTTTCAATGATCTGTTGGCAAGAGCATCAGCTTCAGCTTCTCCGAGTTGCGAATAAGTTTCCAGGTAATCATTGATGATTTTGATACGCTCTCTTCCTAGTTCAAGTCTGGCAGTTTCGTATTCATCGTAGACGGTCCAAAATGCCGGAGCCATCGTTTCAGGAAGATCCATGAATGCCTCTACAATCATCTTCTTGTCTTTGCCAAAGGCTTCCTGAACCATCGTGATTTCGTCGTCGATAGTTTGAGCAAAAGAAGAACTAATATTAAGGGTAAATACGCTCAGGATAAGTAGTAATATTTTTTTCATTTTTTCTGTGTTTTTAAGAGTTATGAAATTGAGGAAAGGGCAAAATATAAGTTTCAACTGATTGATTAAAAATACTTTAGAATCAAACTGTTAAATATTTAGGCAATGTGAATTTGTGTCTAATTAAAAATTCCGAGCCCTAGAGTATTAGACCAATACTCTCAGGCCCGGAATTAATTTGGGTTTGTATTATTAACGCTTCATAAAAACGTAACCTAAATTGACGGACAGATAAGATTGAGCTCCGTCAATTTCTCCTGCATCCAATCCGTAGTTATACTTCACAGCAAGTGAAACACCTGCATTTGTTCCAAGCTCGTAAAAGAAACCGACCTGTGGCTGAAATGCAAAGTTCCAGGAGTCTTGATCAAATCTAAATACGCCCATGTCCGTGTATCTTTCATTAAAAATTGTACCCACTCCCAATCCGATGTATGGATTTAAGCGTTCTTCGGGACTGAAATAGTAGTCAGCCGCAAACAGTATCGGAACAGTATTGGCGTATCTGAACTGTTTTCCACTTAGAGATCTGTTATCAAGAGTAAATGTGTCATAAGGTTTTTCTTCAAAGAAAACATTCCAAGAAGTGCTGAAACCTATGCCAACGTTTGGCTTTACCAATTTCCGATAATCAAAAGCGATGCCTCTGAAACTTACATTGGAAATATAATCACCCATATCTCCTGTTGGAATTCCGACAGAGTAAGATGTGGTAGAATAGCTTTGAGCCTGGGCAGATCCCGCAAAAACCATCAAAGCAAATGCTGCAATAATTAAAATATTTTTCATGGCGGAGTTCATTAATTAAGTTTCAAATAAGGAGACTGGTCAAAAGCCTGATCGAGCGCATCGATTACCCTATCCACATCCTTTGCTCCTGATGCTAGACCATTTCCAACCATAATCCAGGCAGTTTTGGATTGATTGATCGGAGTATCCAAGTTTGGATTTGCCATAGTGATCACCAAAGAACCTACCGTGTAGCTGGAAACATAATAAGGCGGATAATACCATCCCCAACCTCCATAATAACCTCCATACCACCAGTTATACCAATAGCTGTAAAACACTGTAGTAGTGGAAATAGCCGCAGGACTCAAAACAACATCCGGTTTTTTTGAAATATCCACCTTGCTCCAACCATAGTTTAGCATATTCTGGTCAATCGCCTGAAGAATCGGCTTGGCATAGACGTCCTTCATGAAAGTGTAAGTTGTATCCCCTCCTGAGATGTCTACGTCAGTCACAATCTTGTCCGGCAGGGCATAAGTCTGACTTGTTTGAAAATCATAATCAACATCATAGGATGTGTAAACAATATCCGTTTCCTCATAATACTCGGCACCGTCCGGATAGCAGCTCCAAAGTAGGACTCCTGTCATAACAGGCAGAAAAATCCTGGTCAGCGTTTTCATCATGTTAGTTTAGTTTTGCTTTAAAATTTAATTTTTGATCGATAGATTTTTGACTTTTTAAAAAACCCTTTTGCAATTTTATTTAATTTATTAAGGATTTTTTATGACATAAATCATGTTTCAAGAATTCTATAAAAGGAAGATTTTAAATGAAAAATATTTTCTTTTAGGACTGATGAATTTTAAAAATAATGGTTTTTCATTGGGGAAAAATCCTGTAAATTCTTCTTTTAGAATTAACATTTTTGAAAATGGGATGATTTACGGATGCGAAATTAAATAATTATTCTACTCCTAAATAAACGAATCCGTCTAAGTTGAAAGGTTAAAAAACCGAGATTTACCATATTCTAAGTTAAGATAGACCCTAATCAAAAATATGACTTTAAGAAGTTTTTTTTGAAAGTGCTTCTATCGAAATTTTATCTCTAATAAATTCAATGAATTACCTCTGGGATAGAAAATGACCATCCATTCAAAAGATTAACCTATTTAGAATAAATCGATTTTTGCACTTGAGTTGATTTTCCATAGAGCTGAAAAAAATGAATCCTCTCCCATTTGTTGGGGTTAAAAAAAACACCAGCTAAACTGGCAAAAAATCTTTTTAAACTTTATTCTGACTATCCATCACGATTGTTACCGGACCGTCGTTTACCAGCGCAACTTTCATATCCGCTCCAAACTCCCCTGTTCCGATTGATTTGCCCAAATCAGCTTCGAGGGCAGATATCATTTTCTCATAAAGGGGAATTGCAATATCAGGTTTGGCTGCTTTAATGTAGGAAGGTCGATTTCCTTTCTTGGTGCTGGCATGGAGTGTAAACTGGGAGATAAGCATAATCTCACCTCCGATTTCCAGCAAACTTTTATTCATCACTCCATTTTCATCCGGGAATATTCTCAGGTTTACGATTTTCTTTGAAAGCCAGGCAATATCTTCCTCCCCATCCGCCTCCTCGATTCCCAAAAGGATCATCAATCCAGTACCGATCTCAGCTTTGATTTTACCATTGATTTTCACTGAGGCTTCCGAGGCTCTTTGAATAACTACGATCATGCGCTTAAGTCTTGCATTTGGCCGGAAGAGATTATTTCCACCGATTGGTTATTAGCACCCATTGCTGTTTTCACCATCGCTTTTGCCACTTGATAATCGTGGATCGGGCGCATACTTTTCCAAAGTTTCAACCAAACCAATGGCTTTGTGAATATCTTGGCAACTTCTTCACCCAACCTGAATTCATGACGGCTACCCAAAAGTAAGGAAGGACGAAATAAACCCAAATAGTCAAAATGTATGGCTTTCAGATTAGTTTCAACTTCTCCCTTTACTTTATTATAATAGACCGAAGAAGTTGGATCTGCTCCCAATGCTGAAATGTATAAGAACTTTTTCGCACCTAGTTTATTAGCCCATTTGGCAAATGAAATAACAAAATCATGATCGACGGTGTAGAATTTTTTCTGCGAACCAGCCTGTTTGATTGTGGTACCCAAAGCACAAAATGCATGGATTTCGGCCTTATTTCCCACGATTATATCACGAAGCGAGTTATATTCTCCCCCTAGCGACTGGGAAGTAAGGTTGGTTTGCCAATCCATCGAATCGATATAAGACATATCTGCCACAAGCTGAACAAGCTTTTCATGCTTGAGAGCAAGCTTCCTGCGACCGAGGCTTATTATATAAGAGTAATCAGGATTTTTCAAGAGCTGGTGCAAAAGCTGCATCCCAACCAAACCTGAAGTGCCGGATATTAAAGCGATTTTCATAAAAGTGAATTTTCCTGGATCAAGTGATTACTATCCATTGCCAGAGATTAGTTTTTTCCTTGGGAAACCAAAATGATTTCCAAGGAAAATTCTGCCAACAGAAGTTCATTAATCATTCAAAATGATGCCGAGATTGACTTTTCAGGATTGAACCTGGGTTTTCTCCCAATCTAAAAATCTCTCCACTTCATTTTTAACTTTGGCATAAACCGCCAAAACAACTGAGATATCATCTGCAAATCCCATAAATCCCAAGAAATCCGGAATAAAATCTACCGGAGAAAGGAAATAAACCAAAGCGAGTAAAAGTAGCCCCAGCGTACTTCCTGAGAGTTTATGCGCTCCTGAAAAATGAGCCGTTATCATTCTGATAAAGATCGAAACCGGATCTATCAGCATTTTTACTTTCGGGTGCTCTCCAAACTTTGCGATCTTTTTCCCCACATTAGACAGCAATTCCCTCACTTTTGATTCCTGTCCGGCAAGGGCTTGAACTTGCTTTCCAAAGAGGGTTTTAGCCTTTTCAAGAATATCGGTTGCTTTAGTCTTCAGGGTGGTCATGTCAGAAATAGATATTGATTTCAGATTTTACTTGCTTGAGCGCAAATGCTATCGCATCGTTCTTTCTTTCCAAAGATTGTGCGAAGATTGCTTTGGCCAGATCAATTCCGGATGCTTCCCCCTCAATCATTTGTCTGCTCAGGTTGATGATAGTGGTGACTTCCTCCACCGCTCTTTTCACTGCTTCCCAGGTCTCCTTTGAGAAATAGACTTGCTGCGAAAAGTTATGATTGAACTCCTCTCTCACCTCAGCGAGCAAAAGTGAGTAAAGCTCAGCTGAAGTATAGGCCGCAGGATTGGAGCGACGTACCAAGTTATTGGGAGTGATTCTCTCCAGCAGAAGACAAAGTCTCTCCGCTGCCTGAAGACGAATCGGAAGAATAGTCTGAGAATTTTGCGTTTTGAGTTCTACGATCATTTTTTCTCTGTCTTTGGAAAGGAAAGAAATAACCACCAGGTACATTCCGTACAATACGATGCCGGCTGGTAAAAGAATCTTAAGTAAATCTACGATGTAATCCATTTTATGTCTAATTGACTCGAATATCCACAAATTATCCCTGTCTTAAAACCTGAAGGAATGATAAATTTGAAAATCGAACGAACCAAATCCCTGCCAAAAACCTTTTTCTCCCATGATTGTCCCGGTAAAAATTACAGAAAAAGCAGAGTCTGAGATTAAAAACATCATGGCCACCAAGAACATCCCCGAAGATTACCATCTACGTGTGGGCGTGAAGGGCGGCGGTTGCGGAGGAATGTCTTATGCGTTGGGATTTGACAAACCAAAAACGGAGGATCAGCAGTTTGAAATTTCAGGAATCCCTGTCCTGATCGAAAAAAGGCATTTAATGTTTCTGATGGGAATGCAGATCGATTTTTTCGAAGGCGACGAGGCAAGAGGATTTACTTTTATCAATCCGGATATTCCTAAAAGACACGACGTTTGATTTTTTAATTAAATTCGGTTGAATTTTTATCTTCAACCGTCATGAAAAACATCCTGATAATCCCGCTATTGTTCCTTTTTGCTACTGTTTCATTTTCTCAGGTCAAGACATTGGAAAAAGACCAAATTCCCGGAAAAGGCAAAGTTGAAGATCTAAGTTGGATAGAAGGAGTTTGGGTCGGAACAGGACTGGGAGGGGATTGCGAGGAAGTTTGGATGCCCGCGGTGGATGGCCATATGATCGGCACTTTTAGATTCTGGGAAGATGGCAAATTGGTTTTTTCCGAATTTATGAACATCGTCCAGGAAGGCGAAACCTTCTCCATGAAGCTAAAGCATTTCAATCCGGACCTATCCCCGTGGGAAGAAAAAGACAAATGGACGACATTTCGATTGGTTGAAATCGGAGAAAATTTCGTGTCGTTTAGCGGGTTGACCATGCAGCGAATAGGCGATGAAATGATCCTTCAACTTGCCCTTACCGAAAATGGAATACGCAGAATCGAGGAATTCAAGTACACGAAAAAGGCGTTTTAAGGATCTTGAGTAAAGATTCAGGATTCTACAGCAACAAGACGATTTGCAATTCCCTAATCATAACTTTTGGGTAGTATTGGATATAAGTAAGATCTTGGAACAAAAATTTAAACTAATCGTACTATAGTTTATCTTTCCTTTAAACTCTTTCAACATGAAAAATTTTCTTCTAATTGCCGGAATTCTTTTTACGTTGGTTTCCTGCAAAAGCTCTGACTCCGTCACTTCTGATCAAGGCAACAAATCCTCCGAAAAATTAACTGTCGATCAAATCACTAAATCAGATGATTTGGCTGAAAAGAAAACCTTCAAAGTGATCGAAGCGAAGGATGCCACGAAAAATACCGAGCAGGTAAACCGGATTTTTGAAAAGAAACTAATTGAAAATGGCTTCGCTCAGGTGGATGAAAACCCTGAACTATTGATTCAGAGTGTGATTGCTTCGGTAGATTTTGAAACAGAGGGACTTGGTTTTGCTTCTTCTGTTGGATTGACAGACAGTAATTCTTACTCCCCACCCCGGACCGAGCACGGACAATATGGCAAAGTGATTTTCCTGATTCAGGATGCAAAAACCAACGAGGTGCTTTGGATGGGAACCGGTACTGGTGTCTTAACTGCGAATGAGATTCTCAATTCCAAGGAAATCAAATCCGCTCTGGACCTATTGATCGCTGGTCTGAACTAGGTTTACCTTGAAATTTTTCACTCATTCCTAAAGGATGGTTTTCAATCAGAAAGCCATCCTTTTTTGATTCAAAAATCCTCAAATCCTGGTTTCACATTGTCCCAAAATTCATCCAAAGCAATGATTCTCGGTTTCAAAAATGAGATGATCTCCGGCCAATCGCTTTCCTCCATCACATTGACATTTGGCAGGACCTTTTCGATTTTGGATATCGTCTGCCCCATTTCATTGGTGGAATGAAGCTTCCAATCCCAGTCCTCTCCTGTCGAAGCGAAAAGTAATTTTTTAAATTCCAGAAACTGATCAAAATAAAGTTCCTGCAATTCCTCATCAGAATGGGCAATTTCTATCCCGATTGAGGCAAATTCCCGCTCAGCTTTCATTCGGAAATAAATGTCTTTTACCCCGGTTTTGTAATTAGCCCATTTTGTTTTGTAGCCTTGGGCATCGGGCACAGGCTTCATGTATTGCCCGAAAGCAATCCAAAATTCTGTTCGAATTCGGGAGGATTCAGACTTATTGTACATAAACTTTATTCGCCTGAAAAATCTTCCGGATAGCTGACCGTGACAGAGGAAAACTTCACCAAACCACCCAAAGCCGGATGGTGCTTTTTTAAGGTAAGCTTGATTCGGGTCGCTTTCGGATAGGCTTCCAAAATATCATTAATGATCACGTGACCAAGGTGCTCAAGCAACTTCACCCGGACGTCCATCCTTGCCTTGATAAGTTGGTAAAGCCTACCATAATCCACCGTGTATTTCAACTCATCGCGAATCATGGCATCCCTGAAATCTGTCTCAAGCTCAAGATCCAGCGTAAATCTGTTTCCCAAAACAGATTCTTCAGGATAGGCACCATGGTAGGCGTGAAACTCGATTCCTTCGAGTGAGACTTTACCCATTTTTACAAATCGTCAAAAAATGACCCTGATTGTTTCTTAGTATCCTCTGTTGCTTTCGGCGATTCCTCAACTTGTCTTGGTGCTTCTGACACCACCTTTGGAATCTCAGCAATTACCGGGATTTCCTGGATTTCTTCTTCTTCGATTTCTTCAGGAAGTTCCTCAGGAATTTCTTCCATGACTTCTTCTTCTACCTGGATATCCGGAGCCTGATCGTGGATTTCGAGTTCCTCTTCTTCTTCCAGTATTTCCTCCACAGGCCTTTCATCAGCCAAAATTTCTTTTTGGGTAACCACCACAGGTTCAGGAACAACAACTTGAACCGGTGCAACCTGAGAAGCGATTAATCCAATATTTGCCAATACGAATGAATTCGAACGGCTCAATTCCTCAATTGCACGCTGATGCGCTTTGGCATCAATACGGGTAAAATGAGACTCAGAGAGATCGATCTGATTCAGTGCATCCTGAGAAAGTCGCTTCAGGCTTTTCACTAATAGTTCTCTTTGCTCCACAAGTCCTTCGTAGCTGCGAACCAATCCCTGCATGCTTTCTCGAAGCTCAAGAATGGTGTCTTTTGCTTTTTTCTCAGCCGCAGATATCAAGATTGCTGATTGCTCTTCTGCCTGCCTTCTTGCCTGAGAAAGGACTTGATTTGCATGAGCATTTGCATGCTCAGCGGTATGATTTGCCTCTGCGATGATCAGGTCAGCCGCTTCATTGGCTTCTTCAATGATGCTTGCTCCTGTGTCCTCAGCGGTCTTAAGAGTTCTGAAAAGTGAATCCTCCACATCCTTGAGCCTTTTTGCTTCGGCCTCGGTGTTTTGAAGCTTCGTTCTCAGCTCCATGTTTTCCTGATGGAGTTTTTCTACGACTTCACTGACTTCGTCTAAAAATACAGTTACTTCTTTCTTCTCATAGCCTCTGAAACCAGTTTCAAAGGAGCGTTGCCTGATGGCGGCTGGGGTTATTTTCATGTGTTTATAATTTTTCTTTAAGTCCACATGGAATCTCGCATTTCGGATTATCATCCCCGTGTGTGACGTTCTGCGTCATGCTCGATTTCATAGGTTAACTTTCTTCTATTTGCCAAATGGAAATGGTACGGTCGTCTGATACCGAAATGACTTGTCCCTGGTAGGTACTCCAGATTACTTTATTGATCGAGGTGCCGTGTCCGGCATTTCTGGCTTTATCGATCACCTTGAGCAACTTCTTATCAACTGCATCCCAAACTTTGATCGACTTGTCCATCGAGCAAGAGACCAGGAATTTGCCGTCATCTTTGAAATATAAGTAATTAATGGCATACAAATGTGCCACTATATTCTCTGAAAGCAGATAATCATTGCTGTTCCAAAACTTGAGTTGCGCGTCTCTTGAACCGCTGACCAAAGTCTGCTCGTCCGGCGAATACGACAACCCAAAGACAGAATTGGTATGTCCGGTCAGACTGGCGACCGGCTGAAAATCATTCGCAAGATCCAGGATTTTAATCGTGTGATCGCTTAGGCCAATTGCTATTTGACGCTTTTCTCGCGCGATTGCCATCACCCTGATACTTTTTGAACTCAGCTTGATATGCTTTAAAATAGAGCGCTCCTCATTATTTAGGATAATTAATACGCCATCTCCTGTCCCGACATAGACTTCGTTTCCGAAAACTTTGATGTCAAAAATGGCCTGATCGGTGAGTTTGAGAGACCAGATTTCCTTATTCTCATGGAGATCGATGACGTGGATTCCTTCGAAATTATGGCCGATAAATAGCAGATTTCGCTCCTTATCAACTTCCAGGGCATAGACTGAATGAGGAAGTTTGGCGATGAGCTTGCCATCTTTTGGATTATCCAAATCCCACTCCACCACCATACCGTCACCTGCACCTGTATAAAAAAAACGGGGATCACTCCCCTCAGTTAAGGCATAAATGCAGTCATTGTGCCCGGTCAGTGTGTGTAATTTATTTACTTGAATTTTTGACATATATTGGACTGAGACTTAGCGGAGCCCTTTTGGCCTATGCAAACAAAAATAGAAAAAATTGACTCTTCCTCTGCCTTGGCAATCAAGATAATTGAGTCACAGGAAGAAGAAGCATTAGATTTCCTCAGTTTTCGCGAAAAACTTTCTTTCGCAAACATTTCTCACCCTGAAAAGAGGAAAGAATGGGCCACTGCCCGGATGGCGATAAGAGATGCGCTCGAGGTTTTGCACGTTCCTTATCCGGGATTTTTCAAGGATGAGCACGGCAAAAGCCAGGTTATGAATGGAAATGGATTTGTCTCCTTATCCCATACCGAAGGGTTGGCCGGAGCGATTTTTCATCGTGACACTCCGGTTGGGATTGACATGGATTTTATCCGAGAGAAAATTCTGAAAATCGGTTTCCGGTTTCTGGACAAATCCGAACTTGATTTCCTCGATAAAGATCCTTTGCACTATACGATGGCCTGGTCAGCTAAAGAGTCAATCTTCAAATGTCAGGGAAAAAGAGGCGTATCTTTTCGCGAGAATATTCTCCTCGAACCCTTCTCATCCGATGCCACCATCATCAAGGGAAAAGTAAGGGGTACGGACTTTGCAGATCATCACTATCAGGTGCAAGTTCGGGTCATATCCAATGTCGTGCTCACCTATACCATTTGGTAACCAATTCCAACTATGAAAAAGCTATCCATTCTTCTCGTATTAATGATCGGAATCTATTTCCAATCTTATTCGCAGGGAATCGCCGAGTTAAACCTGACAGATGCGGTGACAGGAAAGTCAGTCTCCATCGGGTCGCAACTTAGTGGAAAGGGATTGATCATAGTTTTCCACTCGCTGGATTGCCCTTTTGCCAAAATGTATGAGGGAAGGATTAAAGCTTTGCGAAGCAAATACCAAAGCCAGGGCTTCAATTTTATCTTAGTCAATCCGGAAGTTGCAGGCAATGCGGAAGACCAAACTGCACTTCGTGCTTATGTCGATCAGTCAGGACTCAATATGCCTTATTTGATGGACAGTGAACAAGCTTGGGTGAAATACTTCAAAATCTCCAAAATCCCTGAAGTGATTTTTTTGACTCCAAGTGAAACAGGAATTGAAATCTGTTTTCGTGGAGCCATCGACAACAATCCGCAGGCAGAGAGTAGTGTATCCGAGCGATATCTCGACAAAGCAATTGATCAGATCTTAAAAGGGCAAAAACCAGTCGCTTCTCAGGTAAGAGCTATGGGTTGTAACGTGCGAACTTACTAGGATTCCAGGATGGCGATCATCTCCTTGATTTCTTCCAATTTCTCAAGTTCTCCCAGTTTTTCGAAGGACTGACCCAGATTTCTGAGCGTTCTGAGGATTATTTGTTTGGTATCGCAAGGCTCAAAAAACTCATCTCTCGGCTCGATTTTAAGATGGTCGAGGTAATTGAAAATATCCTTTCGACTGAAGATTAATCCTTTGTTGAAGGCATTGATGTAAAAAGTGATGTCTGCAGACTTGTAAGTCATCACAAACAGATTCGGGAGATTGACCCCATAGATCGGCAAGCCAAGTTTCTTTGCAACAAGCAAATAGATGGAGCATAAACTGATCGGGTTTCCTCTTTTGGTGTCCAAAACTGTTGACAACATACTATTACCCGGAGAGTGGAAATTCTTGGTATTTGCCGAAAACCGAAGCGTGTTGAATAAGACGCTATTGATGATTTTCACCTGTTCATAGGGCTGAAGATCATTTTTGAAAGCCGTCCAAACCTCGAAATAAATCTGGTGCATCTCCGCATTAAGCTTCGCAAAATCCAGATCCGGATATTGGTAAGTATTCACAATCCAAAGCCCGGTCAAAAGATCGTGTTCCTCACTTTTCTTCCAATCTTCCAACCTGTTTTTCAGCAGGGAAAACTGAAGATCATGAACAAGCTCTTCAATTTCTTTCTGAATCTCGGGGTTGAAAGTTGTTTCCCACTTCTGCTCCAAAAAAGGAATGATTTCAGTGCCCAATGAAATCATCTTATTTCGGACATGATTTTTCACTTCTCTGTCCGAGTCATCCAGCAAAGAAACCAAGGCATTAAGCTCACCGGGGGTCAAAGTGCTCATAGGCAAAAAAGATATTGCTTCAGGTTTGTATTATAATTTAAAGAAAATCCTCCTAAGTCTGGATCACGCCCACATTAAATCTTTCTGTAATCGGAGCGTGATTAGCCGCTTCAATTCCAATGCTTATTACTTTTCTGGTTTCCCTCGGATCAATCACACCGTCCACCCAAAGTCTGGAAGCTGCATAATAAGGGCTGAGTTCCTCGTTGTATTTCGAAGTGATTTCTTCCAAAAGTTGGTTTTCATCCTCAGGTGAAATTTCCTTCCCGGTCTTCTTCAGGGAAGCAATTTTGATTTGAAGGAGAGTTTTGGCAGCAGAAGCCCCGGACATTACTGCCATCTGGGCAGTTGGCCAGGAATAAATCAACCGTGGATCATAGGCTTTTCCGCACATGGCATAGTTGCCGGCGCCATACGAATTTCCAACGATGATGGTGAATTTTGGAACCACAGAGTTGGCCATCGCATTGACCATTTTCGCTCCGTCTTTGATGATCCCGCCATGTTCGGCTTTGCTCCCAACCATAAATCCACTCACATCCTGAAGGAAAACAAGCGGGATTTTCCGCTGGTTACAATTCATAATAAATCGCGCCGCTTTGTCGGCTGAATCGGAATAAATCACACCGCCCATCTGCATTTCGCCTTTGGCAGTTTTCACTATTTTGCGCTGATTGGCGACAATTCCCACTGCCCAGCCATTGACTCTGGCAGTCCCACAAATCAGAGTTTTCCCGTAATCTTTTTTGAATTCATCAAGTTCTCCTCCATCCACTAAACCAGCAATGATTTCCCTCATATCGTAAGGCTTCGCTCGATCCATAGGGAATATTTCAAGCATTTTTTCTCCCGAAATTCCTGGATCTTTTACCTCAATCCGGTCAAATCCTGCTTTGGGATTGGCTCCCAACTTTGCGAAAATCTTTTTGATCGCATCCAGGCATTCGGGATCGTTTGCGTATTTATTATCAGTTACTCCGGAGATTTCGCAATGTGTGGTCGCCCCGCCAAGGGTTTCATTGTCGATGGTTTCGCCGATTGCGGCTTTCACCAGAAATGAACCAGCCAAAAATATCGACCCGGTTTTATCGACGATCATCGCTTCATCCGACATGATCGGCAGATAGGCTCCGCCTGCCACGCAACTTCCCATGATTGCAGCTACCTGTACAATTCCCATAGAAGACATTTTAGCGTTGTTTCGAAACTGACGACCGAAATGTTCCTTGTCTGGAAAAATCTCATTTTGCATCGGAAGAAAAACCCCTGCGCTGTCTACCAAATAGATAACCGGAAGATGATTTTCCATCGCTATTTCCTGAGCTCTCAGATTCTTCTTGGCTGTCATGGGAAACCAAGCTCCTGCTTTTACAGTGGCGTCATTTGCTACGATCACGCACATTCTGCCACTCACATATCCAATCCCTGTCACCACTCCTGCTGAAGGACAACCTCCCTCCTCCTCGTACATTCCATCGGCAGCAAAAGCGCCAACTTCCAAAAAATCAGAACCTTGATCGATCAAATAAGCAATCCGCTCACGGGCTGTCAGCTTTCCTTTTTCATGCTCGGATTGGATCCTTTTGGGTCCACCTCCGAGTTTGACGAGTTCGTATTTTTCGGTTAAAACTTGGAGTAAAGATTCAAAAGTCTGGGTTTGCTTTTCTGCACTTGGGTTCATAAGTCAAATTTGGGTTTAAACAAAAACTCATTTCCTAGTAAGGAAGTTTTGACTGGAAGATAAACAAAAGCCCTTTTCCGGAGTGAAAAAGGGCTAAATGATTCGAAATCAGTTTGAAATTAATTTGCCTCAATCTGATCTTTATAGTCTTTAATAGAGCGGTATATGGCTGATGCCATGTACTCTTTCCCTTCCTGACTCATCAGGAATTTTTCTTCTTCGGTATTGGACAAGAATCCAAGTTCCACCAAAACAGATGGCATTGACGGGGTCCAAAGCACATAAAATGGTCCTTGCTTCACTCCTCGGCTTTTTCTTCCGACACGATCTCTGAATTGACCTTCGATATGGTCAGCAAGAGAAACACTGTTTTCGAAGTGAGCTTTAGACATGAGGTTAAACATCATGTAGGATTCAGGGGAAGTTGGATCAAATCCTTCGTAATTCTCCTCGTAGTTTTCTTCCAAAAGAATTACTGAGTTTTCCTTCTTAACAATGTCAAAGTTGGCGTCAAGATATTTCGTACCCATCACAAAAGTCTCTGTACCAAAAGCCGATTTATTGGGAGCTGAATTGGAATGAATGGATACAAAAAGGTCAGCCTTGTTTACATTGGCAATATTTGGTCTCTCTTTAAGAGTCGGAAAACTATCATCATCGCGGGTGTAAATCACCTGCACATCAGGCATATTTTCTTTGATGTATTTGCCAACCAAAAGCGTAACTGCAAGATTGATATCCTTTTCCCGAGCTTTGGATCCAATATTTCCCGGGTCAGCTCCTCCATGTCCTGCATCTAAGACAATTTTTTTCATCCGAAAAGCAGGCATCATCGTTTCATTGGAAATAAATCCTCCAAAGAAGAAAGGAATGACTAATGTCAGACAAATAAGAATTTTTTTGTTATTGAACCGTTCCATGAGGGTTATAGGATTAACTTTACAAGAAATTTTACTCAAATTAAATAAAGCGTAAGCAGCAGTGCAGGGATTCAGGCTCCATTTATTTTTGTTTTTTGGGCTAATGATTGTTCCTTTTTGGGTCACTGCGCAGCAACCTGCAAAACAACCCCAAGAAAGAAGGCTGGTTGTACCTGACACTTTGGTTTCCCCACCTCGCAATCAAATTCCCGCCGACACTTTGCAGAATCTTCAGGACACATTGTCCAACGGGGAAATTGCAAAAATTATGCCTACGAGCGCCATCACCACAGAAATTACATACTTCGCTGAGGACAGCATAGTTACAGATTTTGTGACTAACCGGGTTTACCTTTATAATAAGGCCTGGTTCGAGTATGGGGAGATCCGATTGGATGCGGATTTGATTATTATCGACTGGGAAAATTCTGAAATCTTTGCCAGCGGAGTCACAGATAGCTTGGGAGTTGTGGCAGGAAATCCATTTTTCAAAGAAGGGCAAACTGTCTACGAGATCCGCAAAGAAATGCGGTACAACTTCAAGACTGAAAAAGCCATCATCAAAGACGTAGTCACCGAGCAACAAGACGGCGTACTTCGTGGAGAAACGATCAAAAAAACTGAGGATGGCAGTATTTACATGAGTCATGGATACTATACCACTTGCAAACTCACAAAGCCGCACTGGCATATTTCCTCCAAGAGAATCAAATCTGTAGAAGGAAAACAGGTCGTCTCCGGACCATTCAATATGTATTTCAATGGAATCCCAACTCCCTTGGGTTTACCGTTTGGAATAATCCCAAATACACCTGAAGAGAAAGCATCCGGAATTATTTTTCCGACTTATGGTGAAGAGAAAACCCGCGGAATGTTCCTGAGAGATTTTGGATATTATTTCGCTTTGAATGACTACATCCACGCCAGAGTTACAGGTGATATTTATTCCAAAGGCGGCTGGGGACTGAAGTCCCAGGCTGTTTACAAAAAGCGCTATCGATACGGCGGAGGCTTCAATATTGACTTCCAAAAATTCAAATCTCCGGAAACTGAACTCAATCCTGTAGACTATAATACCTTCCGAATTAACTGGAATCACACGCCTGAATCTCGTGGAAATAGTCGGTTTTCTGCCTCTGTCAATGCAGGAAGTACCAGTTATTTCAACAATGTGATCAGCCAAAATAATTTCGCCAACAACATCACCTCTGACCTCCAATCAAACGTCAACTTCTCAAAGACCTTTTCCGGAACTCCTTTCTCTCTTTCTTCCAGTCTGAGACATTCTCAAAGTGTGCAAACAGGGGAAGTGTCACTCAGTTTGCCTACGCTATCAGTAGCGATGAACCGGCAGAGTCCATTCAAAAATGTGAAATTCGAGCCGTTGAAGACGCTGAACTTGTCCTATAACTTTGACTTTCAAAACTCGATAACAAACCGGGTTCCTCAGCAATTTGGGGTTGACAGTGATTTGACGGGCGAATCTTCTTCCGCTCCTGATTTGATTCCATTTACTCCCGAAAACTTTAGCCTACTGCTTCAAAACGCCAATAATGGCGCGCAAAACAGAATTCCTGTAAGTTCCAATTTCACCCTTTTCAAATACTTCACCGGAACTGCCTCCGCCAGTTTCAATGAAATCTGGTATTTGCAAAAAATCAATTATTACTACAATCCTGCCCAAGAGCGCGTGGATAAAATCATTGAGGATGGTTTCAACCGGGTTTCGTATTACACAAGTTCATTCAGCATGAACACAAACTTTTACGGTTTTTTCAACTTCAAAAAAGGGAAAATTCAGACGATCCGACAGCATATTCAACCAACTTTTGCCTTTAACTATACCCCTGATTTCTCTGATCCTTCTTTTGGTTATTATCAGGATGTGCAGGTTAATGACGAAGGCGATACGCAGCGGTTTTCCAGACATCAGGGATTCATTTACGGAGGCGCTCCGCTTGGCGAATCCCGGGCTTTAAGTATCAATATTCGAAGTGTACTTGAGGCCAAACTCTTGTCCGAATCCGATACTGCTGAAGCGACTACCAAGAAAATTCCTCTTCTTGAAAACATTGATCTAGGCACCAGTTACAATTTTGCGGCGGACTCTTTCAATTTGGCGCCTTTTAGCATCCGTGCAAGAACCAGCTTTTTTGACAGAAAGCTTTCTGTCAACTTTAGCACTACTCTGGATCCTTATGCCACAGCTGCTTACACCACAAACAACGAATTGGAATCCGTAAGAAGAATTAATGACTTTGCCTGGAACAAAGGTCAGGGACTTGGAACAATCAGAAATGCTTCTCTAAACCTAAACGCATCTCTGAACCCGACAAGTGCAAAAAATCAAGGGGAAGTGAGAGATCAAATCACCAATGATTTCCTCCAGCAAGGAGGAATCATGAATGACATTGTCGAAAGCGAAATCAATCGAATCGTCACCGACCCAAGTCAATACATCGATTGGAGCATTCCCTGGAATGTGACTTTTGGCTATAATCTCGCTTACAATAAACAGACAAACGGCAACGAAAATATTACGCAGGCTATCACGATCAGCGGAGATCTTTCCATTTCTGATAAGTGGAAAATCAATTTGAATACGGGTTACGACGCACAGGCAAACGAAATCACACAATCCATGATTGGTATTGCCCGGGATCTCCACTGCTGGCAGATGAATGTAAACTGGATTCCCTTCGGAAAATTCACTTCCTACAGCATCGATATCCGCGTCAAATCCAGCTTACTCTCTGATTTGAAGGTTTCGAGAAGACGGTCTTTCTTTGATCAATAAAAATTATGAAGTCTCTTCCTTCGAGATTCGATGTTCGTTGGTGATAAATTAGAAAATTGAAGCATTGAAAAATTTGTAATTCACTGTTCCCTTTGGTTAACTCTGAAGGGGATTTTTGTTTTTTCTCACTCAGATTACTCTGATAAGCCATTTTATTAATTCACTTTATTTTTTCAATAATTTGGAAACTGATCACTTCCATTGTTTCATTTTAAATTTTCAATTCTTAATTCCTAATTTAATCAAATGAACAGACGTCCATTCCTCCGGAAATTCACCCTTTTCACTTCAGCAATCACCACAATTCCCTTCATCAGTTTTGGGAAGATGCAATTCCCTGCAAATACCAAACTCAAGTTCATCACCGCTTCGGATGGTCATTTTGGTCAGCCAAACACGGATTATGAGACCTCGCACAGGAACCTGATTGCGGCTATCAACAAGGAAGAAAACGTGGATTTTGTGGTTTTCAACGGAGACCTGATTCATGACGAACCGCGATTCATGCCCGAGGTGAAAAAAGTGTACGACACACTAAAGCACCAATACTACGTCACCAAAGGAAATCACGATCAAATCTCCGAATCTACATGGCTTTCCATCTGGCATCAGCCGGCGGATTTCTGCTTCATCCATCAAGACCAATACGGCGTCATTCTTTGCAACTCCTCCAATGAAGCCGGGGATTACCTATGTGTGAATACAGAGTTTCTGAGTGTCTGTCTTGAGGAATATCAGAAGCTTTCACATGTCTTCCTTTTTGTCCATATCTCCCAAAATGACTGGACCAAACATGGTGTGGCCTGCGAGGATGTGATGCAGCTGATCGCCCGCTATCCAAATGTGAAGGCGACTTTCCACGGGCATGACCACGATGTGGACGGGATCATGATCAACCGGAAGAAGCCATATTTCTGGTCAGGACACTTTGGTGGAAACTGGGGAAATCCATTTCCAAGCTATCGGGTTTGCGAGATCGGTGAAGATGGCAAGACCATCACCTACCTGAAAACTGTGGAAGACGGGACGATTTTGAACTGGCATACACTGTAAAGTGGGATTAGAGATTAAGAAATTGGAGATTGTGATATTGGGTGATTTTTAGGAAAGAACTAATCTGGCCATTCTCAATTATTCACAAAAAATTATAGGGAATATGCTATCGAATTTTTTGGAACAGATAAAAGATTTTTGTTTATTAATGAACTTTTAGCTTGAAAAAACAGGGAAACTACAGTTCTGGTCAGAATTGAAACAAAACCCTCAAAGCAAGAAAAGTCTTCTTTTAATTAAATTTTTATCAGGTGATAAATGAAAGATTATCAAAAAATAACCCTGCAAATCGTATTATTTTTTTCCAGAGTTAGCCAACTCAAAAAATATATCAAGCTTGAATAGTTACTGAAAATATACAAGAATTGTATCTAACTGGGTGATACAATTCGGATAATCCCTTTTGCAAAAAGGAAAACACGCTACCTATTCCAATCATAATTTTTAAACGCCTTTTTATTATAAGGAGCAATCTGAAAATCCTTAAAAAGAGTAAGACAGGTACGCTGAAAACTGAATAGAGTAGGCAAAAAACAAGCATCTATATGACAAACATTGTTACAGAATGGAATGAGTTGCTCCTCGAGGCAATTCGCCAAACAAAACCGGGCCCACCAATGGCAGCCCGTTCGATTGCCATTGTCTACACATCTATTTATGACAGTTGGGCAGCTTATGATCCAATTGCAAAATTAACCAGGGCTAATTTTTCTTCAACAGCGCCCAACAATCCGGTTAATATAGAAACCTCCATCAGCTTTGCTGCTTACCGCGCATTGACAAGTCAATTCCCAAAAGCAAAAAGTTTATTTGACAAGAAGATGATAGAATTGGGATTGGATATTACCCAAACATCAACTGCCAATAATACGCCATTGGGTGTAGGTAATAAAGCTGCAAAACAAGTTTTGACTTTCAGACAAACCGATGGGGCAAATGAAATGGCAAACTATGCTGACACAAGTGGATTTGTTCCGTCAAACAATCCCATAAGGCCATTTTTCCCAACACCGGTCGAAGAAATCAATTATCCGGATAAATGGCAACCTCTGACATACCTGACTGATGAAACAAGACCGGCTACACCTGGATATATTGGCCCACACTGGGGAAGTGTAACTCCCTTTGCATTGACAAGTGGTAGCCAGTTCAGACCTACTCCTCCGCAACCGCTTACTTCTCAAGGATTTTTAGATCAAGCAAAAAACGTGATAGAAATTCAGGCTAATCTGACACCCAAGCAAAAAGTGATGGCCGAATATTGGGCAGATGGTCCTCATTCTGAAATGCCTCCCGGACACTGGACAATTTTCGCAGCTTATATCGTGGAAAGGGACAGTTTGAGCGTAGAGAATTCTGTCAAATTATTTTTCGCTCTTTCTAATGCCGTTTTTGATGCCTCAATTGCGGTTTGGGAAGCAAAAAGATTTTATGATTATTGCCGGCCTATTACTGCAATCCGACATTTGTTCAGAGGTAAAATCATTAAAGCCTGGGGTGGTCCGGGTAAGGGAACTGTAGAGATGCCAGGCGAAAATTGGAGAACATTTCAAGTAAATACATTCCCCACTCCTCCATTTGCAGAATTTGTTTCCGGCCACAGTGGATTTAGCATGGCAGCGGCAACTGTGTTAAAAATGTTTACAGGCAGTGACCGTTTTGGATACTTCTATATGCAAACAAAACCGCTGGCAGCTGATCCTACTGAGAATGTAATCGGTATGGTAATGGGCTGGAACACTTTTACGGAAGCTGCATTTGATGCAGGAGAATCAAGACTTTACGGTGGAATCCATTTTTACGAAGGCAATGTTGCAGGTCTTGAATTAGGCAAAAAAGTAGGGCAAAATGCCTATTTAAAGGCCGAAAAATATTGGAATGGAACCATCTAAAATTCCTTTTCAAGTGTAGTTTCAACGGTATCCTTTTCTTATTCTCTTTAATCCTGCTTCCGAAGAAGCAGGATTTTTTTTTATCCATCAAGCTTGGAGTTTGTTATCAGCTGGCATAAGTGATGTGAACATTCTTACTGACGTCCCGAATATAAGGAGGGTAAACAACTACTATTTTCCCTTGGTTTGATACCTCTTCGTTCCATTTTTGGTGACAGATCAAGTTTCGGGGAGTATTTGTGCTGAGTTTGTCGAAGTATGTCCAACCAATCGATTCCCATTTGAAAAGGAATTAGCAAGATCGAAAAAACGTTTATTCTTCCTGTTTTTTACACTTTCGGTATTCCAAAAGTCTCTGCTTCAAGCTAGCTTCGAACTCCCTTTGATCTTTTATACCCTAAGAAAAATGAAAGCCATCTTACTATTATTCACCGGAATGCTTCTGCCTATGCTAGCCTTTTCACAAGACAGGGTTTCAGGAAAATCCTTCGCAACAAGATCTGAGGTCTTAGCCCAAAACGGAATGGCCGCTACCAGCCAGCCACTTGCCACTCAGGTTGCATTGGATATTTTGAAAAAAGGAGGTTCGGCAATGGATGCAGCTATTGCAGCCAATGCGATGCTCGGTTTGGTAGAACCTAATGCCTGCGGAATCGGAGGCGATGTTTTTGCCATTATCTGGGATGCCAAAACCAAGAAACTCTACGGTTTCAATGGTAGCGGCAGAGCTCCCGAAAGTCTAACTATGGAGGTTTTCAAAGAAAAGGGCCTGAACTACGTTCCCCTACTTGGCCCGCTGCCGGTTTCGGTTCCGGGTTGCGTGGATGGATGGTTTGAAATGCACAAGCGTTTTGGAAAGCTTTCGATGCAGGAAATTCTCCAGCCTTCGATTGATTATGGGAATGCCGGCTTCCCGGTCTCGGAAGTGATCGCCTGGCAGATGAACGGGCATTGGCCCGAAATGCAAGACATCCCTGGTTTCCGGAAAACATACATGCCCAATGGAAAGAACACCCCTAAAAAGGGTGAAGTCTTCAAAAATCCAGACCTCGCCAACACCTATGAGCTGATTGCAAAAGAAGGAAGATCGGCTTTTTATGAAGGGGAAATTGCCCGGACGATCGACCGATTTATGAAAGAAAACGAGGGCTATCTCCGCTTCGAAGATCTGAAAAAACACACTTCTGAATGGGTGGAACCGCTAAGCACGAATTACAGGGGTTATGATGTATGGGAACTCCCGCCAAATGGTCAGGGGATAGCAGTGCTTCAAATGCTCAATATTCTCGAAGGATATGACATCAAGTCCATGGGCTTTGGAAGTGCAGAATACCTCCACGTCCTCACTGAGGCCAAAAAGCTGGCTTTCGAAGATCGGGCAAAATTCTATGCCGATCCTGCTTTCAATCAAATCCCGGTTGATCAGTTGATTTCAAAAGAATATGCCGCCGAACGCAGAAAGCTGATCGATCCCGACAAAGCTGCAATGACCTATCCGGCCGGAGAAATCGAAAAGGGAAACACCACTTACCTGACCGTAGCAGACAAAGAAGGGAATATGGTTTCCTTTATTCAGAGCATTTATGATGAGTTTGGATCGGGTATGGTGCCGGATGGATTGGGTTTTGTCCTGCAAAACCGCGGACAAATGTTCAATGTCCAGGATTCAACCCACTGGAATTCTCTGGCCAAAGGCAAGCGACCTTTTCATACGATCATTCCGGCATTCATCACCAAAGACAGTGAACCCTATCTGAGTTTTGGACTGATGGGAGGTTCGGTGCAGCCTCAGGGACATACCCAGATTGTGGTCAATCTGATAGATTTTGGAATGAATTTTCAGGAAGCCGGCGATGCGCCAAGGATGAGACATAATGGTTCGTCCGAGCCAACAGGATCCAGAATGACCAATGGCGGATCACTCAATCTGGAAAGTGGATTCGACTACGAAGTCATCCGAAAACTAGAGGAAATGGGCCACCGCATTGAGTACAGCATCGGACCTTATGGCGGCTATCAGGCAATCTATTACGACAAAATCAGGAAAGTCTACATCGGTGCATCCGAATCCCGAAAAGACGGACAGGCTGCGGGGTATTGAAGGATGGTTTATGTTAAAAAAAGGGAAGAATTTGTGTTTGATCTTTGCTTCCAAGTAAGGGCAAAAAATGATTGGAAGGATCAAAAAACTATTTGCGGAAGCCTTACCCAGTTTGATGGTTTAAACTAAGTAAGTCAAATTCTTAGTCCAAAGATTTTAACCCCCAAAAAACCCCTTATATTCAACTTCAACTAAAACCAACTCAAAACTCCAGCTATGAAATCGAGCATGCACCTTCGGTGACACACAGAGAAATGATTATTGTAATGCGAGATTCCATATGGCCTTTAAATATCAAATTATAATCATATGAAACCCCAGGTTTTTTCGCTTGCCATTTTTCTCCTGACCTGCACGCTGGCCTGTGTACCCGAGGAAGAAGAACTTTTCTACGAATCTTGTGAAGGGTTTGATTTTTCTATCCCGGCCAGAGATTGGATGCTTCTCGTTCCTGGACCAAATTACAATATCCGAAGTGGAGAAAAAATCAGGAAGGTGATCTCTGATTATACCATCACCGAACCATTTACGATAGAATCTGACCCTGTATTGGTACAGGAGGGAGGAAGTGAGTGCTATGGATTATACCAGTCCTATTATCGCACCGAAGACCGTTGGGCCACTTTTTCAAATAAAGTCGGCTATGGAAAAACCTCACGCTCGGGATTTATGGAAGTTTATTTCCAGCAGATGGGATTTCGCTTGGATATTGTAAATGATACGCTAGTCGGCAAAAGAATCAACCCTACAGCGGACGATTCGGAGGAATATCTTTACGAGAATTTCCCGAGCTTGGTAATCGATGGAAAGCAGTACAACAATGTGTTTAAAATCAGCCAGTCTAACCCGGCAAATCAACCTCAGGAAATCTACTTAGTCAAGCGCCTGGGATTGGTGGCCTTTACTATGAAAGACAGTTTGTGGATTGTGGGATGGACTCCTTAAATTAATTTTCCGCTGATTCATAGCTAGAACCTCATTTTTGACCTTTTTTTTCACTAAAATCCAAGACGAATTTCACCTCATGAAATCCCAGTTATATTCACTTGCTATTTTTTTACTGGGCTTGTCGGGATGTTATTATGAGAAATATAAGCTCGTGGTCAAAAACTGTGAAGCTTTTGACTTCAGCATTCAGGAGACCAAATGGATACTTTTTCCGCAAGGAAGAGATTACTCATTCAGAAACGGTGATCAAACTTTTGAACTCATCTCAGAATATGAGATCACAGAACCCTATATACTCGAATATGAAAGGCCGAAGATTTTTTCCTTTCCAGACGGTCAAGTACGCAATTGCCTCAGCTCCTTTGGGTCAACCCACTACACCAAAGACCAATCTCTCAATATTTATAACTCCATCGGATATAGCAATCCGGAAGAGAAAATTTACATAAATATTATCTTGGATCGGATGAGTTTTGTATTGTGGGTGGAAAATGATACGCTCATAGGTTCAAGGACCCGACATAGCAAAGACGATTTTGAAGAATATCAATACAAAAACTTCAGCAGCCTAAGTTTGGATGGGAAGCAATACAATCAAGTGCTTCGAGTCAGTCAATCCAACCCAAATGTACAGCCACAAGAAATCTATGTGGCCAAAAGCCTGGGTTTGGTGGCCTTTGTAAAGAATGACAGCCTTTGGGTGAGGGATTAAACAAGCAACCGGAAACCACCAAAATTTCTTTCTATTCAATCCAACCTTCCCCACCCCCTGTTTTTGGCGATACATTTTTGATACATTGAACTGAAACCGGCCAAAAAACGAAATCAAAATCCGACATTTTAACCAGGGGTTGAAACCCCTGGCTATTACAAAGCGCTCCTTCAGAGCTTTTCATCCACGCTGGCGCGTGCATGCCACTCGTGAATACGTCATTGCGAGAGTTTAGACGAAAGCTAAGGTGAGCAGGATCATTCAAACCCGAAGCAATCTTTCTGTCCCGCTGGCGCGTGCGTGCCGCGCGTGAATACGTCATTGCGAGAGTTTAAACAAAAAGTAAAGGCAAGTAGGATGTTTCAAACCCGAAGCAATCTGTTTATTTGGAAATAAAATTCCTCCGATCAACCTCCCCTGTTTTTGGCGATACATTTTTGATCGATTGACATGACCCCGGCCAAAAACCAATATCATATCCCATCATTTTAATCCAGGGGTTAAAACCCCTGGCTACCCATCGGATGTCCCCAAAGGGACATTTCTCGGCCTGACTCATCCTAAATATTCTCTGTGCAACTCCGTGCATCCTCTGTGTATCTCCGTGTCATTATTTTTAAAATCCCACCATCATCACCCCCTGTTTTTGGCGGCACATCTATTATCTATTGACCTGAAACCGGCCAAAAAACGAAATCAAAATCCGACATTTTAACCAGGGGTTGAAACCCCTGGCTACCCATCTTATGTCCCCAAAGGGACATCTCTCGGCCTGACTCATCCTAAATATTCTCTGTGCAACTCCGTGCATCCTCCGTGTATCTCGGTGTCATTTTTTTAAAATCCCCAATCCACCTCCCCTGTTTTAGGCGATACATTTTTGATCGATTGACAGGCAGACGGCCAAAAACCGAAATCAAAATCCGACATTTTAACCAGGGGTTGAAACCCCTGGCTACCCATCTTATGTCCCCAAAGGGACATCTCTCGGCCTGACTCGTCCTAAATATTCTCTGTGTATCTCAGTGCCTCCTCTGTGATCCTCCGTGTCACTTTTTCCAAAGCAGAAATTTTCCCGACATTTTCCGCCTCCCTTCCCAATTCCTCTTTCGGAATCCACCTTAACTTATATCTTTAAGGATTGAGTTTAATTTCGCCGAAGTGAGTGTCGCCACTCACTTCTCCCAAAGATTTTTACAATCCTTTTCTGAATGTCTCTTTTCCAAAACTCCGTACTCAACAAATACCTCGCTTCGCAGGATCATGCCCAAGTCAATGCTGCCTATGGTGCTTTTCTCACTTACTTCCACCATCCCATCATTCGGGAGAATATCCGCCACTCCAAAGAAGAGCAGTTTCAGGAAGGATTTCTGCGGGAGCTTTTTGTCAAAATCCTCGGCTACACCATCAATCCAGAGCCGGAATACAACCTGACCACCGAGCTCAAAAACATCAAAGACTCCAAGAAAACGGACGGAGCAATCTTAAAAGATGGCAAAGCACTCGCCGTCATCGAACTCAAAGGCACCGATACCAAGGATCTGGAGAAGATCCGCGATCAGGCATTTAATTACAAAAACAATCAGCCCGAGTGCGTCTATGTGATCACGAGCAACTTCGAAAAGCTCCGATTCTACATTCACAATGCCGTCGATCATCACGAGTTCAACATCCTCACGATGACGCTGGCGGACTTCAAACTCTTTTGGCTTTTCCTGCACAAAGACAACCTGCTCAAGGGAATTCCCCTCAAGATCAAGGAAGAATCCCTGCTCGCCGAGGAGCGCGTGACCAAGCAACTCTATGCCGATTACTCCGCTTTCAAGCAGGAACTCTGGCAGGATATGGTCAGCAAGAATCCCGGCAACGACGAACTACTGCTCTACAAGAAAAGCCAAAAGCTCCTCGACCGATTCCTCTTTATCTTCTTTGCCGAGGATAAGGGACTCCTTCCGCCTAATTCCATCTCCGAGATCGTCAAGCAATGGGACAAGCTGAGCGAGATGGACGAGTATCGGCCGCTCTACGATCGCTTCAAGAAATACTTCGGCTACATGAACTCCGGTCGGGTACAACCCGGCAAAGCGGAAATCCATGCCTACAACGGCGGACTCTTCGCGCCGGATGAGCATCTGGACAACCTGCTGATCTCGGATAGCCTGCTCAAAAAGCACGTCTCCAAACTCACCGAGTACGACTTCGAATCCGAAGTGGACACCAATATCCTCGGGCATATCTTCGAGCATAGTCTGAACGACATCGAGAATGTCCGTGCTTCGCTCGAAGGCACCGAGGTGGACAAAAGCAAAACCAAGCGCAAGAAAGACGGAGTCTTCTACACGCCCAAGTACATCACCAAGTACATCGTGGACAATACGGTGGGCAAACTCTGCTCAGAGAAAAAGACTGAACTGGGCATCATCGACGAGGAATTTGCCAAAGGAAAAGCCGGAAGGAAAAAAGAAACCCTCCAAAAGCTCCTGGACCAACTCAAAGCATACCGATCCTGGCTGCTGCAACTCGCCGTCTGCGATCCTGCCTGCGGGTCGGGTGCATTTCTTAATCAGGTCCTGGAATTCCTGATGGCCGAGCATCGCTACCTGGACGAACTCGAATCCATGCTCTTCGGCACCTCGATCGTCTTCCCAAACGTGGAGAATCATATCCTGGAAAACAACATATTCGGAGTTGATATCAACGAAGAATCTGTCGAAATCGCCCGACTCAGCTTATGGCTGCGCACGGCACAAAAGGGGAGAAAACTCAGTACCCTCAGTTCCAATATCAAAGTAGGCAACTCCCTGATCGATGATCCCGAAGTAGCGGGAGACTTGGCTTTCAACTGGCAGGCCCAATTCCCACAGGTTTTTGCAAAAGGAGGTTTTGATGTGGTGGTGGGTAATCCGCCTTACCTTCGAGTTCAAGGATTGAGGACAAATTTTGAATTCGAATCGAAGTTTTATGAATCAAATTTCGAAAGCGCAACTGGTAGATTTGATATTTATGTTCTGTTTATCGAAAAGGCGTATTCTCTAATTTCCATAGAGGGTAAAGTAAGTTTTATTCTTCCCCATAAGTTCCTTGTCAGTGACTTTGGTAGTGGTATTCGTTTGTTTTTGGCAAAAAATAAAGCTGTCGAATTATTATTACATTTTGGTTCTGAGATGGTTTTTCAGGATGCCTCAACATATACCTGCGTATTGACTTTAGGAAAGAAAAACTTAAATATGCGATATAAACAGATTCTTCCTAAAGAATTATTTGATTTCCTTGTTTTCGATGAATTTGATATATCATCATTTTCAGATAATTCATGGAATTTACAAGATGTAAAGAATTCAAAACTTTTAGAAAAGTTAAATTCTTTAAAATTGAAAGTAAATGATATTTTTAAAGGTGTTTTTCAAGGTGTTGTATCCGGAGATAATAAAGCTTTTTATCTCGAAAATTGCAGAAAAATTGATGGTTATATAAAAGGATTTAATCACCTCTTAAATATTGAAATTCAAATTGAAGAAGATATTTGTAAAAGAGTAGCAAATGGAAAGGATATAGGTCGGTATTATATAAAAGAATCAAACCTCTATCTTATTTATCCTTATATAGTAGAAGATGGGAAAACAGTTTTATTAAAAGAAAGTGAATTACAGAAGAAATTCCCTAAATGTTTTGAATATTTTAATACCATAAAAGACAGGCTAGAAAATAGAGGGAGTAAAAATATGAGTTATCCTCATTGGTATTCTTTATGGAATTTTAGAAATATTTCAATTTTTGAAACTCCAAAAATTTTAACTCCTGATATTTGTTTTGGAGGCTCCATGTATTTTGATAATCAAGGAAAATATTATTTCAATGACACTTCATATGGTTTGATTTTAAATGAATCTGAATCTGAAAATTATTACGGATGGTTAGGGATTCTTAATTCTAAAATTTGTTGGTATTATTTATCTAAAACAAGTTCCGAATTAAGAGGAGGTTATTTTAGATTTAAAACAAAATATGTACTTCCATTTCCACTGCCGATAATTCCTAAAGATAATTTTCCTTTCTTAAATTCTATTTCTGAAAGAATCTCAAATGAAAGGATGATTTGTAATGACTTTCAAAAGTCTTTTCTAGAATTTTTAGAAATCAAAGTTGGATTATTCAGTCCATCCACCAAACTTCAAAACTGGCCTTCCTTAGATTTCAAGGGATTCTTGGGAGAGTTGAGCAAAGCCAAGGTGAAGATGAGTCTATCCGAAGAAGCCGAATGGATGGCCTACTTCACCGAGCAAAAAGGAAAAGCCCTCACCCTTCAATCCGAAATCACCCGCCTCGACCGCGAAATCGATCAGTTGGTGTATCAGTTGTATGAGTTGACAGAGGAGGAGATAAGGATAGTGGAGGGGAATTAAATTTTATTTTTATCATAAATAATTAAATATGATTTACGCCTTAATGGAAGTTAAAAATTACTTAGCTGATTTATGAGCTAATCATTACATCAGAATTTTCTGATTCAAACCCAATAAACTAAAAGTAAAGATGAAAAAGTACCTGACATTTTGGATTCTGTTTTTATTAATCTTTCTTCTATTTATTTTTCCTTCTACCGCCTATTTAACGGACGGAATTCCTGAGTCAATGAATAGGACGACTTTCATGGAAAAGTTTTGGTTCCTTTCCCATATCCTATCAGGTATATTGATTTATCTGATTGCACCATTTCAATTCTCCACACGTATGAGGAGTAAGTATTTGGTTGCTCACAGGATCACCGGGAGAGTTTTTATTCTTTTATCGTTGTATTGTATCCTTTCACTTTTTATAAGCATCATACCGGGCAGCCTTTGCGACAGCTGTAGGATTTCACAATATCTTGTGACCACGTTGTGGTTCATTTTTCTTTCAGGGGCATTCGTTTCAATTGTACAACGAAAAATTATCCTCCATCAAAGATTAATGATCAGTGGATTTATCTGTGCTGCATATTTTGTGGTCGTCAGATTGATAGATCAGACTTCCATGAGCTTCTTCAATTATATATCAACGGATGAATCACAAGCCTATTTGATATCTGATATTGCCACCTGGTCTGTTCCCCTCATGCTTATTTGGATGTATTGGTTTAGTCAAAACTCTAAACGGCGAATAGTCAAAATTTAAGTAATCTTATTAGACTCATCAAGGTGTAATATGATGTTTCACTAGGCGTAAATTGAATCTACGCCTTACTATTTTTTGGAACCCCGTACAGCTTTCGGGAGTAATTCTCATCCCTCCAAGTTCAACCCTTTCAGGGTTGCCACCACTATCCCATATTTTCTTTTTTACCCCCGGTTTTACTGGGGGCTCCGCCACGGCGGACGCGGTATTCATGGTTTGATCCTTTCAGGATCTAATTTAGGAATTCCGAAATTCCGTATTTAATAGACCCCGAATGGGGTCCAACTTCTCAATAACCGCGGGTGCAACCCGTGGACATCGAGATCACCTTAATCCAATTCGACCGACCCCGAAGGGGGTCAAACTAAATTTCTTCCTCCAATAAGTTCAACCCCTATCGGGGTTGCCCTCACCATCCCCTATTTTCCTTTTTACCCCCGGTTTTACCGGGGGCTATTGAAAGGTTCGACGGCTTCACCGTCTGAAATCCCATGATGATTCAATTCCAAATAAAGACCCCTAATAAGGGGTCAAACCTCTCAATAACCGCGGGTGCAACCCGTGGACATCGAGATCACCTTAATCCAATTCGACCGACCCCGAAGGGGGTCAAACTAAATTTCTTCCTCCAATAAGTTCAACCCCTATCGGGGTTGCCCTCACCATCCCCTATTTTCCTTTTTACCCCCGGTTTTACCGGGGGCTATTGAAAGGTTCGACGGCTTCACCGTCTGAAATCCCATGATGATTCAATTCCAAATAAAGACCCCTAATAAGGGGTCAAACTTTTCAATAACCATGGGTGAAACCCGTGGACATCGAGATCACCTTAATCCAATTCGACCGACCCGGAAGGGTGTCGAACTTTTCTTATCTCAAATTCAATTGCCAAACCCATCCAAATTCTTGATATTCAATCATTCCATTTTTCTACCAAACTTGATTTTTATGGGGACCCACACGCAATTGATTTACCACCTTGTTTTTTCTACCAAGCACAGGGAACCAACCATCGTCCAAGATCAAAAAAAGAGGTTGTATGCCTTTATTCACCAACTTCTAACCAATAAAAATTGTCATCTCTACCGGATCAATGGCGTGGAAGACCATATTCATATTTTGACCCATATACATCCCACGATTGCTATTTCATCCCTAATCAAAGACATCAAATTAGCCAGTGATGATTTTATCGAACGTGAAAAGATCTTTCCAAAATTTAAAGGTTGGCAAGATGGATATGGTGCCTTTTCAGAATCCATCAAAGCCAAAGAAAGGCTGATAAACTACATCAAAAACCAAGAGGAGCACCATAGAAAAGTATCTTTTCTAGATGAATACAAGGCCTTGTTGGAGGAATTTGAAATTGATTTTGATGAAAAATATCTGCTGTAAGTTCAACTCCTTCAGAGTTGTTATCTCCATTTACACATTCTTTTCCCCCGGTTTCACCGGGGGCTATTGAAAAGTTTGACGGCTTCACCGTCTGAAAATCCCAGATGACTTGATTCCAAATAATAGACCACGAAGTGGTCAAACCTTTCAATAGCCATGGGTGCAACCCATGGAAATAGCGAATCATCAGCACCCCATCCCACAAGACCCTAACAGGGTCGAACTCATTTTCTCACCCAAAACCCTTCAAAAATACCCGATATAGGGTATTTTCGGGGGGTGTGGAAGAGCCTATCTTTGAGGAAAGAGGGATAGAGGTACACTTTTCACCGATTAGATTCTTTTAGAAGTAGGACCTTTTTGATTATGGTTTAAACTACTGGATAATAGGTGTGGCACTAGCTGCACCTTTTTCTTTTTTGGGGAGATTAATTCCAGTTATTCCAAAGTCGACCCCACCCTGACGCGCAAGTCCCGATGAACGAAGTGATTTCGGGAGGGCGAACTAATACCTCCCAACCAAAAACCCCTCTGATTCACTTGAATCACTATAAATACCAGTTCCGAACCGGTATTTACCACTCCCGAACCGGTATGTCGAGGCTCTGAACTGGTATTTACCACTCCCGAACCGGTATGTCGAGGCTCCGAATCGGTATTTACCACTTCCGAACCGGTATGTCGAGGCTCTGAACCGGTATTTATCCCTTCCGAACCGGTATGTCGAGGCTCTGAACCGGTATTTACCACTTCCGAACTGGTATGTCGAGGTTCCGAACCGGTATTTACCACTTCCGAACCGGTATGTCGAGGCTCTGAACCGGTATTTACCAGTTCCGAACCGGTATGTCGAGGCTTCGAACCGGTATTTATCACTTCCGAACCGGTATGTCGAGGCTTTGATCCGGTATTTACCGGTTCCGAACTGGTATGTCGAGGTTCCGAACCGGTATTTTGAGTTATCATCTTTCCCTATCCTCCGGGCATAAAAAAAACTGCCGGAACTGGGAATCCGGCAGTTTGGGTGCATCACAACTTTTCTTCAGAATTCAGGACTCCGATCCGTTCTCCTTCTTTTTCGGTTTTTGCTCATACCTGATTTTCAGGTTGTCGTTGATCGGTTTGGCATTTGGGACATCCATTTTGACACCCATCTGCACAGATTTGTAATAGGCATTCGCAGGCTTCATCAGATCCGAACCTAACTCCAGCAAGGTATCATCCAGGTTGCTGGTGATCTGACTCAGGATGTTGAAAATCGGACCCAATTCATAATGGGCTTTCCAGTCTTTTTGCATCTCAGGCTCACTTGCAAAAGCCGGAAGAAACTCGGGATTGGATACTGCAAACTCCAGCACCTTTTCGACGAAAGGTTTGGAAGCCTCTCCCATTTTGTTTCGATCCTTCCGCTGTTGGGCATTGAGAGCGATGAGCAATGGACCGAGTTTGGTCTGTAATACTTTGGTGGCATCTTTGATTGCCGTGAGATCCGCTGATGGGATCGTAATCGAAATTTTGTTTTCCATAAAAGTTTGTTTGTTGTAAAAAAGAATATTTAAAAACACTGGTAGAATGTAAAGAATAGTTTTTCTATAACCAAAACTTTAGAGGATAATTATTAAAAAAGTAGGAATCAGGGACATTGATGAATAGGATGTTAGCTGGAAACCACGCTTCAAATCATAGCGAATTATACTTCCCCACTGTACTTAGTTTTGAAGCTAAAAATCATAGAGTATTACTTCCTAGCTGAGCTTAGTTTGCGCGTTTGTCTGAGTATTGTTTGCAAAGCACCAAACCATACGAGTCACAATGTTCTTCAGGAGCAAAAGGCTATAATCTCAAAACACTCTTTTTTCATCTCCCCTATCTTGAGTTATAGTTTTCCTTCTTTAAATTCAATGAGACAAGTGGGGCAAAAGTATAGACGCCCTTTTGCTTGGAAAATGAATTTTTAAAATACCTCCAAACCATGAAATCGAGCATTACTAAAAAATTCAAACAGAGATCTGATTATCAGCAATGCGAGATTCCATGTGGCCTTAAAAAAACAGATTATAAACACATGAAAAACATCCTACTCCTGAATTTTCTATTGTGCATTTCCACAACCCTTTTTGCACAGCAGGTTCCTACTATGGAGCAAGTCATTTCCCTGCGGAATGCCGGATTTGTAGCTATTTCTCCTGACGGAAAGCATGTGGCTTATGCTGTTCAGACCACAGATTGGGCCGACAACCGGTATGACACGGAGATTTGGTTATCGAAAAACGGTCAGACTCCTTTTCAGTTGACCAATACCCTAAAAGGAAATAGTACAAATCCTGTCTGGTCTCCTGACGGGAAATGGATTGCTTTTATGGCGGACCGGGGAAACAAAAGCCAGATTCAGGTGATCTTCACGGAGGGTGGTGAAGCCAGACCCGTGACCCAGGAAGAGGAAAGCATTGAAGGATTGGAATGGCATCCTGACGGCACCAAACTGATTTTTTTGAAATCTGAGAAGCAGGACAAAAAGGAAATTGAGAAGCGATATGGTGCTTTTGAAACAGATGATAAGGACTTCACCCTCTCCCATCTTTGGGAAATTGACTTTGATCCGAACCGTCCCCTGCCTACCGAAATGCCCTGCTATGAAACGGCGGATTCCCTGAAAGTAAAGGCCGGCTGCATCGAATGGGCAAAAGCCAGAAGGTTGACTGAGGGCGCGTTTACGGTTACTGCCTTTTTGGTTTCCCCGGACGGGACAAAACTCGCCTTCAGCCATCAGCCCGATCCATTGATCAACACGAGAAGCAAATCGCGGATTTCTGTTCTGGATTTATCCAAAAAAGAAACGGCCTTGCTCGTCTCCAATCCAAACGGAGATAACCTGCAGACTTGGTCACCCGATTCCAAAGAGTTGCTGTTTACCACCAACCTATCGGATTCCCTCTCCTACTTCTACACCAACAATAAGTTATTCTCCATCTCTATTGCAACCAAAGAACAGCGTCAGCTTGCCACAGATTTTGATGAACAGATTGGAGGGATGATTTGGAACAACTCGGGTATTTACTTCTCCGCATCAAACAAAACCAAAAGACCCATCTATAAAATCAATCCGGAAACCGGAGAGGCTACCACTTTCTTAACCACACCCGATCAGATCTTTGGTATTTCATTTTCAAAAAGCGGGGATCATTTTGCGATCAATGCCCGAAACGACGAGCAGCTGAATGAGATTTTCCTTTCTGCAACCAATGCTCCGGCACCGAAACAACTTACTGCAATGTCTGACCAGATTTCCAACTGGAAAACTGCTGAGAGTGAAGTCATTTCCTGGAAAAGCAAAGACGGCGCAGTGATCGAAGGCGTATTGCACAAGCCGAAAAATTACGATCCCGCTAAGAAATATCCCCTTTTGGTGGTAATCCACGGTGGCCCAACCGGAATCGATACGCCCCAACCTGTACCTGGATATGTCTATCCGATTTTGCAATGGCTGGACAAAGGAGCTCTTGTGCTGAGACCCAACTATCGGGGTTCTGCGGGATATGGGGAAGCTTTCCGCTCACTCAATGTGAATAATCTCGGTGTGGGTGATGCCTGGGATGTGCTTTCGGGGATTGAATACCTCGATTCCCTTGGGATGATCGACACCGATAAAATGGGAAGCATGGGCTGGAGTCAGGGTGGTTATATCTCCGCATTTCTTACCACCAGTTCCGATGTGTTCAAAGCCACTTCGGTCGGGGCTGGCATTTCCAACTGGATGACCTATTATGTCAACACAGACATTCATCCATTTACTCGGCATTACCTGAAATCCACCCCTTGGGATAATGAAGAAATCTACCGAAAGACTTCACCGATGACCTATATCAACCAAGCCAAAACACCGACACTCATTCAGCATGGCGAGCTCGACAAGCGTGTTCCGATTCCCAATGCCTATGAATTGTTGCAAGGCTTGCGAGATAAAAATGTCCCTGCGGAACTGATTGTCTATAAAGGTTTTGGCCACGGCATCACCAAACCCAAAGAACGACTTGCGGCCACCTGGCACAATTGGCAGTGGTTCAATAAATATATCTGGGGTGAAGAGGTGGAATTGCCTGTGGGGGGAAATTGAATCCCCCGATTGTAGGTAGATTAAGCGGTGGACAGGGTTGGATATAGCCGGGAAAACGACAAGAAGTTAAAAGTGGAACGTGAAAAAATAACTACAAACAGTTTCAATTATTCTCTAACCAGGGTTTGGAGAGTCAAATTCCAGAAAGAGAACTTTACTTTTTGAGAAAAACCAATTTTTCATAATTCCGACTTAGTCCTATTAGGCGGGCAGTTATTTGATGAACTGTTGGGCTTCTATTTTTTATTGAACTACATTCCCTTAGAGGACAAGAACATCTGATTTTCAATAGTTTGGGTTTCATTCTTCGAAGATTTTCAAGCACGAATGTTAAAGAAAATTCCGTTTTGCAAATGTTCCATCTCGGCGGTGCTGAGAAGATCATCTTTGCAAATCTTCATGCACTAGATCAAATCAGGCACGTTCAATCCCAAAAAGGTTATGAAAATAAAAAGCCAAACATCCATTTTTATCCTCACGCTAATCACTCTGGTGATTTTCAGTTGTCAAAACAAAAACTCAAAAATTGAGGCAGAACTGAATTCCATAGAACTAATCAGGGGTGAAATCACTTTGTGCGGTGATCAGGAATTTGGAGAGATTGATTTTTCAATTCTTTGCAATTCAGAATCCCGTAAAGCATTTGAGTTGGGAATATCTCTTCTTCATTCATTTGAATATGAAGAAGCAGAAAAGGCATTTGTAAAGACTATTGATCTGGACCCATCTTGTGCAATGGCCTATTGGGGAGTAGCGATGAGTAATTTTCATTCCCTTTGGTTACAGTCCGGCAATAAATACCTCGAAAAAGGGGAGCGAATCCTGGAAATTGCACAAACTCTGCCCAAGTCGGAGCGAGACCAGGACTACCTGGATGCTATCCATGTATTTTATAAAGATTGGGAATCTATTGAACATGGAAAAAGGAAGCTCCTGTTTGAAAATAAAATGAAAGAGCTTTATGAGAAATACCCGGATGATAAAGAAGCCGCAATTTTTTATGCTTTGGCTCTAAATGCCACTGCAAATCCAAGTGATAAAGAATATGTAAACCAAAAGAAAGCCGGAGAAATATTGGAATCAATATTTCCAAGCCAACCCAATCATCCGGGGATTGCCCATTACATCATTCACACCTATGACTACCCGGAACTCGCCGAACAAGCCTTGACAACAGCTAGAAGGTATGCTGAAATTGCTCCTGCCTCTGCACATGCCCAGCATATGCCCTCCCATATTTTTATCCGATTGGGCCTTTGGGAAGAATCAATCGGTTCCAATTTAAATTCCACAGCATCGGCACTATGTTACGGACAAAGTATAGACCCAAGTGGGCATTGGGATGAGGAGCTTCATGGAATGGATTATTTGGTTTATGCCTATTTGCAAATTGGTGAAAATGAAAAGGCCCAAGAGCAGCTTGACTACTTGAATTCATTCAAGAAAGTTTTCCCGGTCAATTTTAAAGTTGCCTATGCCATGGCAGCAATTCCTTCCCGGATAGCTTTAGAAAACAAGAATTGGGCAGATGCCGCCAAGCTTCAATTTCCCCCGATCGAAATAGACTGGGATAATTTTCCCTGGGAAAAATCCATCGTTCACTACACAAGGGCAATGGGTTCAATTCGTCTGGGTGACATAGAATCTTCCAAAAATGAGCTTGCCTTGCTTACTGCATCTCATCAAAAACTTTTGGACTTAGAAGAATCCTACAAGGCTAACCAGGTGAAAATTCAAATAAACACTGTTTCAGCATGGATTTATTTTGCAGAAGGGAAGAATCAGGAAGCTTTGAAATTGATGGAAGAAGCGGTGAAAATGGAATATAATACTACCAAACATGCCGTGACACCCGGTGAAGTCTTACCTACCGGAGAACTTCTGGGAGATCTTTTTATGGAAATGAGGAATCCGACAAAAGCTTTGGAAGCTTACGAAATAGACTTGAAGCTGCACCCGAATAGATTCAATGGGTTGTACGGAGCGGCAACTGCAGCCAAGGCCCTAGATGAAGATCAAAAGGCAGCAAAATATTTTGAGGCCTTACTTTCGCAGACTAATAACTCGCAAAATGATCGGAAAGAAATCCAAGAAGCGAAGGAATTTATTGGAAATTAATTAGTCGAGTAGAGTTAAGAACATGGAAAAAAAACATTTCGTTGCCTGTGAAAAACAACTAGTCTTTCCTCACAATCACGGTCCCAATTGCCCAAAACCATTATCTTGACATCTTAATGAGGAAAACATTATGACCATGGAAAACAAAAAGGAGATTTCACCGGAACAAATTCAAGAGCTACTCGGAGTATTGAAAGCCCGTTTTGAGAAAAACTTAAACCGCCATCAGGATCTTAAATGGGACAAAGTACAAGCTAAGCTGGAAGCGAATCCCGATAAACTTTGGTCACTCTATGAAATGGAAAGAACCGGTGGTGAACCGGATGTAGTGGCTTTTGATGAAAAGAAAGGCGAATTCATTTTTTATGATTGTTCGGCTGAGAGTCCTGCAGGTCGCAGAAGTATTTGCTACGACCTGGAAGGGCAGGAATCAAGGAAAGAATTTAAACCTGCAACTAACGCCCTTGATATGGCAAATGCCATGGGCATTGAGCTTTTGACTGAAGAACAATATCGGGAACTTCAGAAGCTTGGGAAGTTTGACTCGAAAACCTCGAGCTGGCTGAAAACACCTGTTGAAATCAGAAAATTTGGCGGAGCCATCTTTGGTGATTTTCGCTACGGACATGACTTCATATATCACAACGGAGTCCAATCCTATTATGCTGCCAGAGGATTCCGCGGTTTGCTCAGAGTTTGACTTCCAATATTTTACTGTTATTAAAAAGTAATCTTTCAGAAGTCGGAAAACCTGTAAACCAAAAAACTTGCCTCATCAGCAAGTTTTTTGACTCTAAATCGATTAAGATCTTATTTATTTTGGGCTGAGCTCTCCACTCCTACACCATCTAATCCCCCTAAGAATTCGGAAAGATATTTAGCGAATTCATGGGGTTGCTCAAGATTGGAAACATGTCCCGCATTTTCAATAATCTGAAGTTTTGACCCTTTAATCGCTGCATTCATAGATTCAGATTGAGCAAGTGGAGTGACCACATCCTCTCTGCCACATATAATCAAGGTAGGGATTTCGATCTCATCCAAAGAGGAGCAAGTTTCTGACCGTTCGGCAAGAACTATCAATCCCTGGGTAATAATGTATTGAGAATTAGCAAATACCACCTCTCTCAATTGATCCACAATTTCCTTCTTATTAGTGGGTGAATCCGGATGGAAAACATTCTTTATAAAGCCTTCATTGAATTTAGCAGCGCCATTTTCCTCGATATCTTCAATTACTTTATAGCGTTTTGCCTTTCCTTCAGCAGTGTCTGCAATGCATTGAGTATCACTCAAGATCAACGCTTCAAATCTCCCGGGGAATCTTTTCTCTGCATTTAATGCGATGTAGCCTCCCATGGACAATCCGCAGAGAATTGCTTTTTCAATAGATAACTTGTCCATAAACTTGATCAAATCATCTGCAAACAAATCAATGCTCAAAGGTGAATATTCATCAGTTGACTTCCCAAATCCTCTGATATCGCAAGAGATTAAGCGATAGGAAAATTTCAACAACTCTACTTGAAGCTCCCACATGGATTTGTCGAAAGGAAAACCGTGTAAAAAGATTACCGGAATTTTTCCCTCTCCAAGATCATCATAGGATAAATCAAAGCCATTCACTGCGATACTTAGATTGTATCCTTTAGATTTTGTTTCCATGGTGTTTTATTTTAAAATAATTCTTTAACTATAAGATTCTTGTCGACACCTAAATCGATTAATTGATTTTCTACGGCTTCTATCATCGGTGGTGGACCGCAGATATAAAAATGCTGATACAGGTTTACCAAGTTTGTTTTCAGAAAATCCTTGGTGATGACACCATGATGGTAACCTTCAATTTTCTCTTCTGACAAAATATTGATAAATGAATCACCCAATAACTCTTGGAATTCCTTCTCAAGGATGATATCCGCTTTTGTTTTATTGGCAAAGACTAACCTGTTTTTGCCAATTGCATTTTTAGCTTTCAAATCTCGCAAGATTGATATAAAAGGAGTTACACCCGCTCCGCCGGCAATAAATACACCTTCGCCTTTGTAGGCGATCGTCCCGAAAACATCGTGCACTACCAACTCGTCTCCCGGCTTCAAGTTTAACATCTCTTTGGTGACGCCTTCGTGACTGGGATAAGTTTTGATCGTAAATTCCAAAAAATCGACGTTTGGTAAATTTGAAAACGTAAAGGGTCTTTTTTCTTTCACCCAAACACTCTTATTGATGGATAATTCAGCCGCCTGACCTGGCACAAAATTGAAACCGGAAGGTTTGCTCGTCACTATTCGGATCACATCATGAGTTACTTTCTCAATCGATTTGATTTTTATGATATAATGTTCCATTGGGTTGCTTGTTAAATGGTTTTCAAAGACACTTTCAATCTTGGATTATAATTGCAAGAATGATTTAAACAACTTTTGAAGAGCACATTTCAATATTAGCTCAGCAACAACACATTTTTCACTTCTTAGAAACTAGGAAAACACCTGGATTCAGATGCTAATTCAGCAAACACATTTACAGTAATTAAGCCAACTGTACCAGTAAAACTTCCTGTTGATCCTGCTATTCCTTTTTTGATTTTCCTTCCGTTCGTTTATGTTTCAAACGCGAATTTGAATTAAATTCTTATTGAAAAACCACTTGCCAGATAATCTCACAAATGAAGCTTTGGACCTCTTGATTTACCGCTCTTGTATTTATTGTCATCCTGCCCAGATTCATTAAACAGTTTATCAGTTTCTTCAATCATTTACGTTTCTTAACCAACGCTTTCAATCCTTAGAAATAAGCCTTGAAATTTCTTTTAAATTGATTTAGACTTAAAATTTGCTCTCAACAAAAATTGCCAATTCTGAGGCAGACTTGCCTCACTTGAGTAGTATCGCATCGGATAAATTGTCTGCAAACTTGATAGAAATGATTCTTATTTTTTCAAGCAACACAAAAGTCTAACTTAAGACAAAAAGAAGCAGGCAGATTATCAGGAGGTTTTTGAAAATGGAAAATCATTAAAAACTGAGTATGGCTAAAGACATCCACGATCCCAAAAGTGTAACGGAATTCATTCAAAATCTTGAACCTGAGTTTGGTCAACTAATCGAAGTTATCCGTCAACTTATTTTAAACTCGGACAAAGTAATAGGAGAACAAATTAAATGGAACTCTCCAAGTTTCTTTTATCAAGGGGAAATGAAAGCTTTCAATCCAAAAGAATACAAGCGGGACATTGTGGTTCTCAATGTCCGAAAAGGAACTGCATTGCTTGTGTTTCCCACCGGCGAAAGAATAAAAAAAACTACCGGAATACTCGAAGGCAACTATGAAGATGGCCGACGAATGGTCACTTTCAAAAATATGGAGGATGTGAAAACCAAAGGAAAAGACCTCCAAAAAGTGATTCAAGAATGGCTAACTCAAGTGGACAAACCTGAATAAAATCACATTGGCTAGTTGAAATAAAATGAAACAGATTGACCTCCTGCGAAAGTTAGCTTTATCGATGCCTGAGACGACGGAAGAACCACATTTTGAAAAAACTTCCTTTCGGGTGAAGAAGAAAATTTTCGCCACTTATGACAATCAATTGAATCAGGCTTGTATCAAACTTTCAGAAATAGATCAGGACGTTTTTTCAAGGATATCCAAGACCACAATCTTTCCTGTTCCGAATAAATGGGGCAAACAAGGCTGGACAATCATCCAACTCGACCGGGTAAACGAAGACATTTTAAGGGATGCATTGACTACTGCTTACTGTGGAGTTGCGCCAAAAAACCTTGCGGATCAGGTTCATAAAAAGTATCAACAGAACTGACTTAAATCACTTTATCAGAACTGAATAGAGGCCAACAACGAGTGAAACAATGCTTATCTTAAAGTGTAAATTTTTCACTCCTATAAATACTCACCATCATGGGCATTTATCAAAAGAAACAGAGCGGCAGCAATACCCCGAAAATCTCAGGAAAAAACCCGAATCTACCCAAAACCACTCCCCTTCCTCTGGGCAAAATCTTTCTTTTTTTCTGGATCCTTTTGCTGGTAAACTACCTGGTCGTAAATGTCTTTTTCCCGGATGAGGAAGCTGCAGTTAAGATCCCCTACACAGTTTTCAGAGCGGAGGTTTTGAATGACAATGTCAAAGCTATTTATACAAAAGGGGAAATCATCTCCGGGAAGTTTGAAAATACTATCACCTATACGCCCCCTTCTCTGAATAGTAAGATTGAGCCCGCGGAAGCGAAGGAAGTCACCAACTTCACCACCATTCTTCCGGCATTTTCGGTTGAAAGTCTGGAAGAGCAGTTGATCGAGCATAAAGTAGAGATTCTGGCGGATCCGATAGTTGAGGAAACCAGCATTTTGAGGACTATTCTGACCTATTTTGGACCGGTCATCTTGCTCATTTTGTTTTATGTCTGGCTTTTCCGCAGGTCACAAAAACAAGGCGGAATGGGTTTGGGAGGAATGATGGGAATCGGTCAAAGCAAGGCAAAGCGGTTTGATCAGGAATCCTCCACCAAAGTCACCTTTGATGATGTAGCGGGGATAGATGAAGCTGAAAATGAATTGGTGGAAATTGTCGATTTCCTGCGAAATCCGGAGAAATATACCCGTCTTGGCGGAACCGCACCCAAGGGCGTTTTGCTTGTTGGCGCTCCGGGAACGGGTAAAACCTTGTTGGCGAGAGCAGTGGCGGGTGAATCGGGAGTTCCTTTCTTTTCCATGAGCGCTTCGGAATTTGTCGAAATGATAGTGGGAGTTGGGGCGGCTCGGGTTCGGGATCTGTTCAAAACTGCACGGGAAAATGCCCCCGCCATTATTTTTATCGATGAGTTGGATTCGATCGGCAGGTCCCGCGGACAATACATCACGAGCGGAGGAAGCGAGCAGGAGCAGACGCTCAATCAGATCCTGACGGAAATGGATGGCTTTTCCAGCAAAGAAGGAGTCATCGTCTTGGCAGCGACCAATCAGCCCGAGATCCTCGACAAAGCATTGCTTAGGGCGGGAAGATTTGACCGCCGTGTTGTGGTAAATCCTCCGGATAAAACCGGTCGAATCGAAATCCTGAAAGTGCACACCAGGAAAGTTCCGCTGGACGATAAATTCAGTTACGAAGAAGTCGCCTCCGCCACTCCGGGTTTCACGGGTGCTGATCTGAAAAACCTGGTCAACGAAGCTGCTTTGCTTGCGGCACATCACGAAGCTGAAAAAGTCACCAACAAAGACTTCATCGATGCCCTCGAAAAGATTGTCCTGGGACCCGAGCGCCCCATTTTACTTTCTCTTCAGGATCGGGAGAGGATTGCCTATCATGAAAGCGGACATGCGATTTTGGGACTGGTAGTGCCGGGTGCCGATCCTGTCAATCGGGTGACGATCGTGCCTCGCGGACAAGCGCTTGGCGTCACGTATCAGCGTCCCGACAGCGACCGGTACAATTATCAGGAACTCTATTTACGGGCGAGAATCATCGGAATGCTGGGCGGCAGGGCAGCGGAAGAGATTGTATTTGGCACCAAGACAACCGGTGCAGAGAAGGATATCGAGCAAGCCACCGAAATCGCCCGCGGAATGGTCACTCGCTGGGGAATGAGCAAAGAACTTGGAATGGTGCAGCTTGCTTCCCGTCAGAATGAATATCTGGGTGTTTCCTATGGTGGCACCGGCAAGCCTTTTAGTGAAGACACTGCCAAAAAGATAGACCAGGAAGTGTTGAAAATCATTGACGAATGCCACAATGAATCTCTGCGACTATTGACTCTTCACCGCAAAAAACTTGATGCCTTAGCAAATGCATTGCTTGAAAGAGAAACGCTCGATGAGCAGGAAATCCTGGAAGTGGCAGGACTGCCACCAGCTCCGGAACTTGATTCAAAGAAGATTTAAACCAGGTGACAGTCTTGGTTTATTTGGCCAAATTATTTGAAGTAAGAAACGACATTGTTCTCCTATCCTGAAGGAATCTGATCACCAACCAATTTTTGGTGAACCAAAGTGGAGCTTGGTCAAAAGACTCTATTTTTGCAAGCTTAATCACTCTTTATTGAGTCATCTCTGTCAAAACCAATCACCAAAATCAACTCATGAATCTTCTTGAAAAAATTAAAACTGCTCCGGAATCCGTCAGTTTTGCTGAAGTAATTTCCTATATCGATGAAAATTACTCCTTCACTCCAACTCGCTTTACCAACGGAAAAACCGTCAATGAAGCAAACCAAAACAATGGAAGCTGCAAGATATTTTCCTTTGCAAAGCTCCTGGACTTGACTCAAGAACAAACGCTAAATCTTTTCGGAGATTATTACAAGAAGGATGTCCTTCAAAATCCCGAAGGAACGGACCACCAAAACATCCGCAATTTTATGGTTTCTGGCTGGGGAGGAATCGCTTTTGAAGGAGATGCCTTACTGGGAAAATAAGATTGATTTTAAATCCGGAGCGGCAAAAAGTTTATTTCAGGAGCTAATACCGAACAATACCAAGGAAATATTCACTGTGAATTCAAAGTCTATTTTCGAAAGTTAAACTCCAAATCTCTACAGCCTATTCTTTTTACCATGGTCTGTGTCTCACAGACCTTTTGTAAAAAGCAAAAAAAAACCTGCCAATGGGCAGGTTTTACTTGGGTATTAAAACAACTTCTTACTTAGGCATCAAAACTGAATCCAATACGTGGATCACACCGTTGCTACCAGCAAGGTCAGCAGCAGTTACGTTTGCGCCATTGATCATTACTTTACCGTCTTTGATAGACACTTTCAAGTCCTGACCGTTTAGAGTTTTTACAATTTGACCATCTGTCAAATCAGCTGCCATTACATTACCTGCTACTACGTGGTAAGTCAAAATGCTTGTCAACATTTCTTTGCTTTCTGGCTTCAATAAGTTTTCAACTGTGCCAGCAGGAAGTGCTGCGAAAGCTGCGTTAGTTGGAGCAAAAATTGTGAAAGGACCTGTTCCGCTCAAAGTCTCAACAAGACCTGCAGCAGTTACAGCAGTTACTAAAGTTGTGTGGTCAGGAGATCCAATCGCGATGTCAACAACTGTCTTAGGAGCTTCTACTACTACCTCTTCTACAGGAGTTTCAACTACTACTACTTCTTCTTTTGGTGCATTGCTGCAAGCTGCTACGAATGATGTAGCGATAGTAGCAATTGCAAGTGAAAGGAATCTAAATTTTTTCATTGTGATTTGTGGTTTGAATAAATGTTTTGGTTGAAACACCCATCCTTTAATAATGTTTTGAAGGAATGAGAAATAATTGATAATTGCCAAATAAAATACACTCAAACGAAGAGAGTACCCTACTTTTCATATTTGTCACTTCGAAAATTCCAGCCAAACTTGCATAATCCTCCTAAAAATACATTAATCATGTTTTTTAAGATTCCGGCAATAACAGATTGGGCAATTCATGGACAAAAGGGGGTAAAATATCCCCTTTATATTTAATAGATTTACCTTAAGCAAACGGTCTGACTCATCCTTTTCTTTTCATCACTTGGATACTTTCTTAATCGATACTGATTCCTTCCAACTCACTCAGGGTGATTTTATGATCCGGTTATTAGTGGCTATTGGGATCGGTGCTATCATTGGAATGCAGAGGGAGCACGCCGCATTGGCTGAAAAAGTTCCGGGATTTGCCGGCATCCGAACTTTCATTTTTGTAGTGCTCCTCGGATTTATGGCCGGGTTGACTTATTACCTGCTTTCTCCATTAGTGTACTTTGGGATTCTCCTCTCTGTAGCGATCGTGACCGGAGTTTCCTATTGGATCACTGCCATGAAAGGTGACATAGGTGCCACCACAGAATTCACCGCATTGATTGGTTTTGTGTTGGGGACAATGGCTTTCCTCGGGATTGTCGAACTCAGCCTGATGATTACCGTGCTGGTGGTAGTCATACTTTCCGCCAAAATTAAACTTCACTTCATCGTGGGAGAAATCTCCACCGACGAACTCTATGATTTCATTCGGTTTGTTGTTCTGGCACTTTTGATTTTTCCTTTTCTTCCTGACGAAACCTTCGGTCCATACGACATTCTGAATCCTCGGGAAATTGGTTGGGTAATCATCCTGACGTCAGGATTAGGCTTGATTGGCTATATTCTGATGAAGTTTTTGGGTGCAAAAAAAGGAATTCTCCTCAGCGGAATCATCGGAGGATTAGTATCCAGCACTGCCACCACATGGGTTTTTGCCAAAAAAAGCAAAGAAAGCGAAGCTCTCTCGCATAACTGCGCCACCGCTATTTTGGCAGCTTCTTCTATCATGATCATTCGGGTGCTTATATGGACTTTCATCTTCAATAAATCCCTTTTCAACGAATTATTCTTCCTCATATTCTTGGTCTTCCTGGCAGCAATTGGGATTACGTTGTTCCTGTATTTTACCAAAGGGAAAAAGGAAGTTGTAGAAACGGAAATCCCAAAAGGCAAGCCATTAGACTTGGTTGGTGCTTTGGTTTTTGGATTGATCTACACTGTTATTTTGCTGGTAGTGAGCTATGCAAACGAGAATCTCGGTGAGAGTGGAATCCTGATTTCCAGTGCAATCGCGGGCCTTTCGGATATAGATGCGATTACAATTTCCGTCTCCAAATTGGCAGGTGTACGACTGGATTTATCCATCGCTTCCATCGCCGTTTTGATTGCAACAATCTCCAATACGCTTGTCAAGTTGGGAATTGGAATCTGGGCAGGAAGTCCAACATTGAGAAAAGACCTGTTTCTGGGGTATGGAGTTATTTTTTTCGCCGCTGTACTGGCTTTAGTTTTCCTTTGAAAAATTAAGATCTTGATGAATCTGAATGAATCTTTCCTTTGGAAGAGTGGAACTCCGAGCATTCTTTCCAGCCGCGATCATGGGTATGATAGTTTCGACGGATGGAAAACCCAAGTGGTACAAGGGCGTGCACCTGATCGTGATTTACCTGATTATCGGGATTCTGTTCTTCTTTGTGCCGGAGAATTTGTAACCTGAGAATCCGCTCAAAACAAGTCTTGGGCAATTTGTACTACTTTTAACAAAAGGATCCAATGAAAAAATTAAGCAAACGTTCTATTTTTAGAATCGTGTGGTTTAGCCTAGTCGGGATTTTTATGGTTTGGAATTTTGGCACTTACCAATCGAGAGGCCTGCCCCCGGACACTTTTGAAAACTCTAAGAAAGTATCGGTCGAGGAAACTAAAGACCAGATTATTTTCAAACCAAAAACCTCAAATAAAAATCTGGAGGTGATTTTTTTTCAGGGGGCTTTGGTCGATCCAAAGGCCTATGGTCCGCTGTTTAGGAAACTGGCCGAGGCAGGATTTACTACCCATCTTATTAAAACCCCTTTTAGATTGCCTATTTATGGCTACCGGAAAATTTCGGAAATCTTCGATTTGACAAAAGGAAACTATGTGATCGGGGGCCACTCACAAGGCGGGAAAATGGCAGCTCAGTTTGTCTACGAAAATCCCGAATTACTGAAAGGCTTGTTTCTATTAGGAACTTCCCATCCCCGGGATATTGATCTTTCCAATCTTACAATCCCTTCCCTTAAATTATATGGTGAATTTGATGGATTGGCAAGTGTGGAAGAGGTGAGGCAAAATGAATCTAAACTTCCAAAAGCCAGCCAGTCCATCCTAATTGAAGGAGGAAATCATTCCCAGTTTGGATACATCGGAACTCTGCTGACTGATAATCATGCAAGCATTTCATTGGAAAAACAACAAGAATTGACACTTTCACATTTGGAAACCTTCCTGAATGGAATCGAAAAATCCCTATTGAAATAGAAACCTGATTAATCAAACTTTAAACTAATATCCAGATGTCCTCCCCTCACAAAACTTCTTTCCAGTTTATCAGCGAACCATCCGATGTCAATTTTGGAGGAAAAGTACATGGAGGATCTGTCATGAAATGGATCGATCAGGCAGCTTATACTTGTGCCCGCACCTGGTCCGAAAGCTATTGCGTGACGGTCTATGTGGGAGGTATCCGGTTTTACAAACCGATCAATATCGGTGAAGTGATCAAGATTGATTGTGCGGTCATTTACACCGGAACCTCCAGTATTCACATCATGGTGGAGGTTTATTCCAGGAGTTTTTCGGAGAGAAAATTTGAAAAAAAGACGCATTGCATTATCATTTTTGTGGCTGTAGATGAAATGGGAGAACCGAAGAAAGTCAAGACTTGGGTTCCTAAAACTGAAAAGGAGAAAAAGCTACAGGAGTACGCCCTGAAACTCAAAACCCTCCGGGAAGAAATTCATCAGGAAATGAAACCATTTTTTAACGAGTAATTTTTGAAAAATCCCAAGTTCTTCAACTTATGAATTTTGACTATCTGCTAGAGATTGATCCGGTATTGCTTGCCCTGTTCGCTACGCTTTTTACGTGGGGAGTGACGGCTGCAGGAGCCGCTTTAGTTTTTCCTTTCAAAACCATCAATCAACGAATCCTGAACTTGATGCTGGGATTTGCTGCAGGAGTCATGATTGCGGCTAGTTTTTGGTCGCTGCTCAGCCCTGCAATCGAGATGGAAGAATTGAAAAATCCGGGTAGAAGTTGGGTACCGGCCGTTGTAGGTTTTTTATCCGGCGGGGCATTCTTGCTATTGATTGACAAAATACTCCCTCACTTGCACAGCCGGCTTCATATTGACAAATCGGAAGGAATCAAGACTTCATGGAACAGAAGTGTCCTGTTGATCCTTGCAATCACGCTCCATAATATCCCGGAAGGATTGGCAATCGGAGTTGCTTTCGGGGCTTTGGCAGTCAATCCTGATTTGGCGATCCTGGCTGGCGCGGTGAGTTTGACGATAGGAATTGGCCTTCAGAATTTTCCCGAAGGAGCAGCAGTTTCCATTCCTTTACGAAGAGAAGGATTTAGCAGGAGAAAGGCATTTTTCTTTGGTCAGCTTTCAGGAATTGTAGAACCAATCGCCGGAGTACTCGGAGCTATATTGGTAATAACGGTGACCCCACTTCTGCCCTATGCGCTTTCATTCGCTGCAGGAGCCATGATTTTTGTCGTGGTGGAGGAATTGATTCCGGAGTCTCAGATTGGAGATGAGACCGATCTTTCCAGTATTGGGGTGATGATCGGTTTTGCAACCATGATGGCTTTGGATGTTGCGTTGGGGTAAAATGATTTTCATGTATGCAAGCATTTTACCAGTATGATCATTCTCTTTGTGAATCGGCTGGAAGACCGATGACGGAAGACCGAAAAAACAAACCTACGTTTTCCATTTTTTTCAATGGTGCCAGAGTGACCACATTTCCGCAGGCTTCAAAGTTTTGAAAAAAGCTCCTCAAGATTTGAAATCAAGAGGAGCTTTTTCGAAGTATTTTACTCTTTAATCTTCTTCAGGAAAAGATCCTCCACATAAAACTGCCAATCTGAAAACTTAACAGCCTGATTGGCAAGATGGCGATGATGATCCTGATCCAGAATGTAGTCAGCTGGTTTATTAAGCGACCGGGTTTTGCCATAGACAGCTTCCAAATCTGCCTGAATTGACTTCCACTCTTCCTCCATTCCGGCAAGTTTTGCTTTTGCCTTATTTCGCTCTTCTCCACTTGGGTGATCCAATTGAGCGAGCGTAATCAAAGCCCGATTGGAAAACTGAACTGACTTTGCCACTTGCTCATAAACCTCAAGCGTGTAGGTATTTCTGACCGCCAGCTTTTTGGATTCGCTGATTCTTTGCAGAACTGAGTCCACTTTCACCAGATTTTGCTCAGCCTTGGCGATTTTCTCCTTGTACTTTTCTGTCCAGATTCCGGCAGAGTCGGGATTCGGCAAACCGATCAATCCCTGCTCCAACGGGTTTTCCATTTTTCTCAAGTTGTTTCTATCCTTGGAATCCAGCAGAGCATTTTTCCAAAAAGCTACCGAGCCCTCCAATGAGTCGATAAACTCTAAATCCTCCGAAGCCAAAGCAGGTCCGAAGGCTCTGTGTCTGTAAGCCGCCTGAAGTTCTGCAGTTTTTCGCTTTTCTCCCGACCAGGTATATTCTGCGAAAATCGCGATCCCGCGACCATACAATTCAAAGTGAGGCGAGTCATCATCCCAAAGTGTGAGCAACAAGCCATCTGCCTTATTCCGAATGGATATCAGCGCAAAATCCCGGATATTGTTATTGTTGCTCTGATCCTGCGGCATGAGATTCCAGCGGGTTTGCCCGGCAGTCGCTCCCATGACTTTAAACCCATTATCGGTAAACCACTTGATCGCACGATTATTTCCGGGAGATTCCGGCATATCATAGTTCCAGCGCATGTAGACGCAGTTTTTCGGGAAAAGATCGATGTACTTAGTCAGGTTAGGTTCATTCGCCTGCCAAATACTATCCACCTGATTTTTGGTCAGCTTGCTGTCATAAATCGATCGGTAAACTCCCGCATTTTGCAAAGGCATATCATCCCAAAAGATTGGCGTCAGATTTTTCCCAGCTGCATATTCACTGACCCTGTTTAGCCAGATCAGCTGCAATTCAAGCGGAGATTTCCCGCTGTTTCTTCCGGTCGTATGAACTTCATCGCCTCCCACGTGGAGGTAATTTGCAAAAGGAAAAGCTTTCAGCGCATCTTCGTAAAGATCAAATTGAACTTTGTACGTTTCTTCATTCAGAGGATTGAATGCCCAATCACTCTCAGGATCGTCTCTCAGCGGAACAAATTGCTCGTGTTTCAGAATAAAAGAAGCATGCCCCAAACCCTGCACCAATGGGCTGATCCGGATATTTCTGGCCATCGCATACTCACTGATTTCCTTCCATTCTTCGATTGAAAAGGCATCTGAAGAAGCCACTTTAGGCTGAAGTTGGTAACCGAGTTTATCTTCAATTTCAAGAATGATGGCGTTGATCTTCATTTCTGCCAGCCTGTCCATCAGCTCATAGTAATACTCTTTTTTCTCCAGGTGATGCTTCACATCCAGATGGATCGCCCGATAAGCAAGTGCAGGTTCATCCCGAATCATACAAACCGGAAGTGCAACTCCCTGATCCCTTGAATCTTCCAAAAGTTGCCCGAGGGTCATCAACCCATACCAAAGTCCCTGCGCTGTCGAAGCTTTTATTTCAACTTTCTTATCTGAAATCTGAAGCGTATAACCTTCAGGTTTTATTTCCATTTCAGGGTCTATAGAAAAGCTTATTTCTTCATTTTGTAAATCAGTCAGAGGTTTCCCGGAGATAAACTGGCCTTTGGCTTGCTCAAATCCATCTCGTAAATCTTCTTCTTTCAGGTCAGAAGTTGAAGTAATTTCAAAAGAAGATGGACTCGGTAAAATCCTGAATTGGGCATCGGGCTTGGTTGATGGGGAACAGGACCAAAAAACTGTGAAGAGAGAAATCAGAATCAATGCAGAAATGGATCGCATAAGTTGGGGTTTATGAAGTCAATCGAAATATTAGAATCATAAATTATAAAATATCAGAGATAATAGCTCGTCAAAATCGTCTCATCCGGACTTAATCCATGTGCGGGCTTTTTTATTCCTCTTTTTTCTCTAATTTTTAGCTGAAGCTTTGGATAATGCCATTAACCAAACTTTTGATCCAACCCAATAACCCAAAATGATTACATTTCTCATTATCCTCATCGCGCTGGCGCTGATTCTGACAGCCATCATCAAATTTGACATCCACCCTTTTTTAGCCCTTTTTATTGGTGCGATTATTTACGGATTGATGATGGGCATGTCTCCTGAATTGATCATCAAATCAATTTCCGAAGGTTTTGGAGGAGTGATGGGTAGTGTTGGATTGCTTATTTTATTGGGAGTTATTTTGGGGACTTTCCTTGAAAAAACCGGCGGGGCGATGGTCATAGCGGAAAAAACACTGAAATGGGTCGGGGAGAAATCCGTGAATTTATCCCTGATGCTCAGTGGTTGGCTTCTTTCTGTTCCTGTCTTTGGGGATAGCACGATCATCATGCTCAACCCGATTGCCAAATCACTTTCTTCCAAAAGCGGAATCTCCTATGCTGCAACCATAGTCGCTGTCTCTCTTGGAGCAATGGCTAGTCACTCACTTGTCCCGCCTACACCGGGGCCGATTGCTACAGCCGGGATTTTGGGTGCAGATTTGGGTCTGGTAATATTCTATGGAGGATTGGTTTCTTTAATCACTTTGATCCCTCTTTACATTTTCGTACAAAAGTGGGTAACAAAAATTCCTTTGAAGCCCGTTTTGATAGCCGATGAGAAAGAAATCAGAAAAGAGGATCGTCCCAAATTTATCAGTTCGCTGATGCCGATTTTGATACCACTTACCTTAATCATTATTGCTTCAATAGCCAATTACCCTTCCAAACCACTCGGTGAAGGAAGTTTTATCATTGCAATTCAATTTTTGGGAACACCGGTTATTTCCCTTTTGATTGGTGCAATTTTATCTTTTACTCTTCCAAAAAAGTTTGATCGAAAACTACTCTCTTCTTCAGGATGGATAGGTGAATCGATCTTATTGGCAGCTCCGGTAATTTTGATCACCGGCGCAGGTGCGGTTTTTGGAAAAATGCTTCAAAATTCAGGAGTTGGTGACTTGGTTACTTCCTCCATGAGCGATGCAAATTGGGGGATTTTTCTACCCTTTCTGATTGCCTTTGGTCTAAAGACCGCCCAAGGTTCGACGACGGTAGCCATGATCACAACGGCGTCCATCATCGCACCGATTCTTGGACCACTTGGTTTGGATAGTGAAACCATGAAAGTACTTACAACTATAGCAATTGGCGCCGGAGCTTTGGCTATCTCCCATGCCAATGACAGTGGGTTTTGGGTAGTGACCCAACTCTCAGGAATGACCACAAAGCAGGGAAATATGTCGCATAGTCTCGGTACTATTATCGCCGGTGTGACTGCTATTTCAATAGTCTATGTATTGACTTTAGTGGTGGGTTAATCAGCCATTCAATATTCGAAATTCATCATTCGATATTCGATATTTTTTAGGATTTGGTTGAAAGGTGGTAAGGTGGGAAAGTTGGAAAGTTTCTCTTACTTCATCATTCGATATTCATTATTCGGTGTTCGATATTCGATATTCAGGATCTTAAAATTGAGTGATTTGAAAACAATACTTCTTGATTTCTTATAAACCAAAACCATAAAAAAAGGACAGATATTCTCTGTCCCTCGTATTTCAAATTTCTGATTTCATACTTCTGATTTATCTCGCCGTCCATCCTCCGTCAACAGTCACCATCGAACCCACCATATATTTTCCGGCATCGCTTGCCAGGAAAATAGCTGCTCCCTGAATCTCTTTCAACTCACCCCAACGACCCAAGGCTGTAGCGCCCACAACAAACTTTTTACCTTCTTCAGTATCAGCAATCGGCAGGTTCATTTCCGTCAAAAATGGTCCCGGACAGATAGCATTCACCGTGATATTCAACGGAGCAAACTCCAACCCCAGCGCTCTCGTCATCTGAACGACAGCACCTTTGCTCGATGCATAGGGAGTTCGATTGGAAAGTCCAACTAATCCCAACGTGCTCGCCAGATTGATGATACTGCCTTTTCCGGCTGCCTTCATATGAGGAGTCACAGCCCGGCATGCCAGCCAAGTACCGGTCACGTTTACTTCCATCACTTTAGTAAAATCCTCCGGTTTCACTTCGTCGATTGCTCCCCGAATGTTGATTCCTGCAGAGTTAATCAAGATATCAATACTTCCAAAAGCTTCGAAAGCCGTCTTCGCCATCTCTTCCATCTGAGACTGATTGACCACATCTGCAGAAAAAGTCATGGCTTTCACTCCATATTCCTTTGCTATCTGTGCTGCAGCGTCATCTCCGTCGGAAGCATTTCTGCTGACCAACATGACATTGGCACCGGCGGAGGCAAGACCAGCAGCCATTGCAAGTCCAAGACCTTTGGAACCACCGGTGATGATAGCAGATTTGCCTTTGAGACTAAAAAGATTGATTCCGGGAAGTTGGCTGAGATCGAGTTGATTTGACATGGGTTGGTTGGATATTGGTTAATAGTTGAAAGGTTAAAGGTTAATGGGTTATTGGTTATTGAATTTCTGTAAGTGGTAAAAAGTGAGTGGTAAGAAGAAATACAACTCACAACTTACTTCTCACTGTTTACAAAATATGGAAGGTGTTTGCTCTCTTCGGCCTTAGGTCTCCCGTCTTCGGTCTTTTTCATAAATCTCACATTCCAAGCTTCTCTTTTCCATAAGCCAAACAAGCCAGATTGTTACTTTCCTCAAAAGCCAACTTCTGTTCCGGATCAAGTTGGTTGATACTTGGCAATTCGCCGGAGAATTCTTTGGCTTTCACCAGTTTTAATATTTTGGCAAGATCTCTCGGACTTGCATTCTCGAATGTTGCCCAATAGCCATCTTCCAGACAAGGAATCTGAAGCGGATCGCGGGTGATCATTTCAAGACTAAAGGTGATATCAGGATTATATTTTTTGCAAAGGTCCACTCCGGCTTTTAGGTCTACTATCCCCGTGCCCAGCGGAACTTCAGACAGCAAAAATCCTTTCTCGTATTCTTTCACTCCCATATCCTTGATGTGAGTGGAAAAGGCATACGGCGCCAGCGTGCTGATCACATGATCAGATTCTTCCAGCAATGAATAGTTATTTCCAAAGTCCAGCGTCACTCCCACCCATTCACTGCTCAGATTTTTGATAATATCCGCGAGTTCCTGAGCTTTCCAGTCCTTGTGATTCTCAACAGCCAGTTTCATTTTATGCTTTCGCACAATTGGTTCGGCCAGACGAATTGAGTTCAGCGAGTTAGATTTGAAAGCCTGCCATTCCTCTTCTGTTTTGAAATTCTCATACCGTCTTCCGCTCAGGCAAACGGTGCGGAGAACAGTTGCTCCGGCCTCTTTCGCAGCTAAAACTTCCTTTTCAAAATTAGAAACATCCCCATCGGTTTTGGGCATTCCAATGCTTCCTTCCAGATAAAGCCCCAGTTTCTCTCGGGTATCTCTGACTTGTTTTGCAAAATCTGAAGTCCAATTACTCACCCCAACTTGCACGCCTCCCGCACCGATACTATGGCAGTGATTGATCAAATCCAAAGCATTTTGAAATCCCGGGTAGTTCTTACTTTCCACTTTTGAATTCCACCGAGCACCATAAGAATGGACGACAATTCCCATCGGAATTTCTTTTAGATAATGAGGCAAAATCGGAAAGGGAAAGGAAAGAGCCATCGCTCCAAGCCCTGCGTTTTTGATAAAACTTCTTCTATTAATAGAGAGAAGGTCATTTCGGGAATTTGAATCAGGTTTCTTCATGGGTTTGGGAGGTGGGTCTTAAATCTTATTTAGCCTCGGTAGCTTTGAGGCTTTCAATGTGGGTATTGAGTTCGGAAGCACTCCAGGGATAGACTCGCCCCTGAGAAGTATGTCGGGTTCCTCCGACTGTCCTGCCAGTCACGGGAGAAGCCTGATTGCCCCATTCGTTTCGGATATAGGTTAGAATGGATGCGATACTGGCATCGTCCATTGTGGAGTGTGCCGGCATCACAGGGAGAATTTGCGGAGCATCGTACTTTTTCCCGGCTACCTCTATCGGGCCTTCCATTCCGTGCAAAAGAATCAGAACAAGTCTTCTTTCATCGCCGGTCACCCATTCTGATCCTGCTAATGGTGGACCCATTCGGGTTGCTCCGGCACCATTGGAACCATGGCAACCTGCGCAGGTGGTGAGGTATTTCTGCCTTCCCTCAGCAAACTGTTTCATGGATTTTTCATCCAAAACTCCTGCAGAAGTTTCCAAAGGGGAAGGTTTATAACCTGGCCAGGAAAACATCCTTTTCAGCATTTCGAGACGGTTTTTATCCAGCGGAAGATCTGTTCTTTTGAAGATGACCGGTTCAAATTTCAAAACAATCTGACCTTTTGGCGAAGGATTTGCTGCCTGAATTGCCATACCGGTCAGGATCACTTTTCCTTTCCAGTCAAGTTCCCCGGATTTAGAATCAGCCATTGCCAGCAAGCCAATAATTTCGTCAGGCGATCCTTTTTTGATTATTGCGGTGGTCAGCATTTCGAGGAAAATCTCACGGGCAGGATCAGCAGTTTTCCAATCCATCGAAGCCCAATTGCGCTCCATGAATTCGAATTCTTGATCTCCTAAACTGCTTAGGACGGCGTCCCGGATCAAGGCTTGTGCTCCGTGTTTTTGGATTACTTTGGTGAGGACATCATGCGAAGTCTCCGGCGAAAGCACATACGCGCTCAGGGCAAGTTGCAAGGCAAGTTCCTCTGAGGCATTCGGCGCCAGGTCCTTCATGACTTTTTCCAACTGAATCCTCAAATCAGGGTTTCCTGTGGCTGGCATTTCCAAAATCCGTAGAGCTGTTGTCTGAATCAAAGGAGTTTTAACAGGCAAAAGTGTCAATAAGAATTGCGGATTCACCGCATTCAATCCCTCCAAAGTCCATAGCGCATGGAATGCGCCAAGTTCATTTTCTCCGCTCTTTGCCAACTCTTCCAAAGCCGGAACCACCGCCAAATCTCCCCGCTCTACGAGTAATCTCTGGGACATGTCCCGATACCAACCGTCCTCATGGGAAAGGAAACCAACCAATTCCTCGTTGGGGGCTTTGGATAATTTTGGCGTCTCGGATGGATCCCAATCTTCGGGTACCACGCGCCAGATTCTGCCGAGATGAACAGCTTTATCCAACCCTCTTTTTTCGGTTTGCTCCTTCAAATAAGGAGTCATATAAGAATCGTGCTGCACAATTCCATGATACATATCTACGATGTACAACCCTCCATCCGGCCCGACAGTCCCGTGAACAGGACGGAATCGCTCATCAGTCGAAGCAAAAAATTCGGTTCCCGGATTTGGATCGTGCGCTTCAAGAAGGACACCTTTTTTTTGGGTTACCACATTTCTCTTGATCAGATTTCCGGCGTTTTCCATCACAAAGACATTCCCATAATATTCCTCCGGGAAAAGCCTGCTGCGGTAAACAATTGGCGAACAGGCCGAGGTAAATTCCAAAAGCCTTCCTGCAGAATCAAGGGTTCCTGGAATGTACCCGCGGTTTACAGCGAGATTTGGGCGAATTGGGAAAACTTTCCGGTCAATCGTCAGTCCATGATCGATGCCGGTGGAAGGAGTATGATTAGGGTTTCGGGAAAGGTAATTCGCAGGAACAAGATCACCGTGGAGTTGCGACCAGTTGTAATTATAGATCAACCTGCCATTGTCATCCTGAGAGATTCCAAACTGCCCCCGGGCTTCGGTGCTGTCGCGAATCCATTCCCCATTCTGATTTCGATATCTGAGACTTGACTTGGCACTGTAGTACCAATTGTCCACATTTCTGACAAATCCATTATCTGAATGCTCGGGAATTCCATTCGCAGAATAGGTGGAATCGAGCAGAACTTTTGAATCTGCTTTCAGGTCTCCGTCTGTGTCTTGAGTAACCCAAAGCGAATTGTTTTCAGCAACGAGCGCTCCGTCTTTGATGAAACCCAACGCACGGGGCATGACCAGACTATCAAGGTAAATGGTGCTTTTGTCCATTTCTCCATCGCCATTTTCATCTTCCAAAATGGAAATCCGGCCAATCGGTTTATCCTCTTCGCTGCCTTCGATATCGGACATGTAGCCGCGCATCTCCACCACCCAAAGACGGCCATCTTCATCAAATTGAATGAGAATCGGATCCTCAATCATGGGTTCGGAAGCTACTAGCTGAACTTTAAAACCATCTTCGATCTGAAAAGTCGCAAGCTCCTCCAAAGCTGTGCGGGCAGGACTATCCGGCGTGGGAGGCGTAGGCCCGGGTTTTTTGCAAGAAAATAAGAATAAAAATGCCAGAATGAGTGGCAATGAATAAATGCGACGCATGAATTAATAGGTTACTTGGGCTTTTTAAATCTTAATCTTGAAGGCGCTTGGCACTTCAGATTTGAGTTTGTTGGGTAAATACAATTTGATACTTATTCGGTTGATTCACAAACCTGTTTTACAACAGCGGTTGAATTTTGTAAGGCAATAAGTTCTGAATACAGGTTTGCTTTTTTCTACCTTTCAGCTATAGCTTACTTTTGAAATTTCTCTATGCTTAAAAACCTTTTTCTTGTCGCCCTGATCACACTCTTTTCTGCGTATGTTTTCAAAAAGGAAGTTATCGATTCCGCTGCCCCTGAATCTATCACGTTGATCGAATCCGGCATTTCATGGAATGGCGATTCCCTTCCAAATTATCCTGTCGGAAAGCCAAAAATCTCCATCCTAAAAATCACCATTCCAGCCCACTCCGAACTTCCCCTCCACTTTCACCCGACCATCAATGCGGGAATCCTTCTCACAGGAGAATTGGACGTGATCGATGAGCATGGGAATCTTCTGAAAATGAAAGCCGGCGATCCGATCATCGAGGTTGTAAATACGATTCACACCGGAAAAAATAACGGAGATATTCCTGCGGAAATCGTCGTTTTCTACGCTGGAACCGACGGAGTGAAAATCACCCAAAAAGTGAATTGAACCTATTCAAATCAACTTTTAGAAAACATAACTATGAAAATTCACAGCACTTCCGGATTCAAAGATGAAAAGAATGATCTGGCCTTTTTTGAGAATTGGGTATGCCAATTGGAGTCAGCAAATGGCAGAAAGTATGAGAGATTTGAGCTCCTGACTTCACTTGGAAAAACCCATGTCTGGGGATTGAATACCACCGAAGAAAATCTTGAAACCTTGGTCATTTTCCCCGGAGCAAGGACAACTTCCCTGATTTGGGATTTTGATAAAGGTCTGGACAATCTCAATCAACGAATGAGAATCTATCTGGTTGAGCCAAACGGATTGCCCAATCTGAGTGAGGGAAACACGCCCGATATCAAATCTCTGGATTATGGATATTGGGCAAATGAGATTTTTGAAAAGCTAAACATTGAATCGGCTTTTATCGCGGGCGCTTCTTTTGGCGGATTGATTTGCATGAAGTTGGGGATTGTGAAGCCCGAAAAGGTCAAAGCTGCATTTTTGCTCAATCCGGGATGTTTGCAGCCTTTTTCGCTATCCCTGAAAAATCTCTATTACAATCTTTTGCCCATCATCAGCCCGACTGAAAAGAATGTAGATAAGTTTTTGAACAAGGCTATTTTCGCAAAACCAAATCACCAACTTTCTCCAAAATCAGAAAAAATGCTCGTCGATTACGAGGTTTTTGCAATCAGCCGATATGGGGACAAAACGCAGAAACCTTATTACATGGACAGCGAGTTGAAGGATGTTCAGACAGAGACTTACTTGCTTCTTGGCGATCAGGATTTATTATTTCCTTTTCAAAAATCCGTCGACAATGCTAAGAAACATCTCAAAACTTTGAAAGAAATTAAGGTCTTTCCGAATGTCGGGCATGGTATCGAGACGTATGATAAAGCACTTAATTTCATAGGATCGACCATCAAAAAATTAAAATAAAACTCAGAGAATCTTCCCGGATTCTCTGAGTAAAAAAAAATCCAATACCTGAAGTCAGATGACCGAGGGTATTTGAATTAAGAATTTATTCATCAGGCATTTCTCATCCTGAAAGGTTAAGAACCTGAAAAAATTAGAATTTCAATGACCCTTCTTGAGAGTCATCTGTGCTGGTACCCGTGATTACTCCTATCAGAAGTTTCACTCCTGCAATTGTGTTTCCATGCTCATTGTCCCAATAATAGCCCGATTCAGTTTTGAATTGGATCACAGAGATCATCGGATCCTCTATGCCATCCTTAAACCAAGACTTAGCCATTGGATCCCAAAGTTCCTTGATAAGATCCTTATCGTCACTGATTATTGCTTTACCCTTCAGTTCCAAAAAGTCAGCATGCTGAGAACCCTGAAAATACAACGTCACCTCTGAATTCTCTGCGATTTCCGAATTCTTGATGCTGTCTTTTGGGCTCAAAAACCAGAGATCCCCATTGGCATCAGATTTCTGGACACTCATCGGGCTACTGTTGATTTTATTTACCAGGGTCGAAGTGCAGAAAAAGCATGAACCTGCCTTGTCTATCAGGTTACGCATTTTTTTGATTGCTTCTTCGCCCATTAAGTCGGCATGATTCCCTTCTTTTGGTGTGTTGGTGATAGAATTCATCTTGAGTTAGTATGGTTGATATTTTATTCTGCGGATTGAAAGGATATGTAAAACCTCCCTTCATGATTTGGGAATCCTACGATCGGAAATCTATTCCCCAAACGATTTGGATTCTTTCTTCCTTCGACCCTGCAAAGTCGTTGCCACCGGAAAAAGTCTAAAGCAGTAATGTCTTGAACTCAAGGCTTCCTGCCTGGCATATCTTCAAATCCATGCATTCAGTGCTAAGTTTTGGGATTTTCAGCCAATATTTTTTGCCTCCGGAAAGCTCTCTATTTGAAATCACGACTCAATCCATCGTTCCTCCTCACTGTAGTTTTCCTTTATTTGGGAATCTTTTTCCCTCATTCAGACCGAATCCTGCCGGATTAGAATTTTTTCCCGGACACTATGATTTCTATTCAAATAAGGCTTCAAGTCTGCGCTTTTGAGACATAGCGGTCTGAATACCGAAAACTGAAACCGGACACTGATGACTGAAACAAAGCCTTACCTTTGTCCAAAACAGTCTCGCATGAACTTTTCCGATTTAGGCCTTTCCGCTCCTCTCCTTTCTGCCATTGAAAAAGCAAAATATGAAAGCCCCTACCCAATTCAGGTAGAAGCCATTCCTGCGGTGCTTCAGGGAAAAGATGTGTTGGGAATAGCTCCAACTGGTTCGGGAAAAACGGCTTCCTACATTTTGCCGATACTTCAACTTTTTCAGAAAAAAGAGCCTGCAATAAACCGGATCATCCCGGTTCTGATCTTGGTTCCGACACGCGAACTCGCTGTGCAAGTGGCCGAAGTGGCGAATAACTTCAGCCGATTTTTAGGAAGAAAAGTAAAGACGCTGGCAGTTTTCGGAGGAGTTTCGATCAATCCGCAGATGATGAGCATTTACGGGACCGAAATCATGATCGCGACGCCTGGACGATTGCTGGATTTACTTTCAAAGAATTCCATGCGGCTTTCTGAAGTGGAAATTCTGGTCGTGGACGAAGCCGATAAAGTGCTCAGCATGGGTTTCAAAGAAGAGGTCGATCTGATTCTTGCAGAGTTGCCAAAGAAGAGACAAAACATCCTTTTCTCCGCAACAATGGAAGAATCGGTGGAAGTCCTGATCAATAAACTGCTCCATAATCCGGTGAAAATCGAAATTGAGCAGGATGAAATCGCTCCCGAACTGATCACTCAATCCGCCTATTTTGTATCTAATGAGAAAAAAGGTCCGCTCCTAAGACATCTGATCATGACGGGAGATTGGAAGCAGGTTTTGGTATTCACTTCCTCTATCCGGACAGCGGATAATCTGGTAGCCAAACTGAAGAAAAACGGAATCGAAGCGGTGGCTTTTCATGGAGATAAAAGTCAGGGAGCTCGAACCGAGGCACTAAGCGGTTTTAAAGCCGGGAAAATCCGGGTGCTCGTAGCTACTGATCTCGCAGCCCGCGGAATAGACATTAAGTTTCTTCCAATCGTGATCAATTTTGAATTGCCCCGGTCGCCAAAAGACTACATCCACCGCATCGGCCGAACAGGAAGAGCAGGGTCAGAAGGCGAAGCAATTTCTTTGATCTGCGAAGAAGACTTGCATCATTTCAAAGTCATCCAAAAGAAAATGGGCAGACGCGTGGAGATGATCAATGCCGAAAAGCTGGAGTTTTGATTATAGCTAAATAGCTTCCTTACTTTAATCTTTCCATTTCAAAAAACCTTATTTTCAATGGGCTGTGCTGTGGACTGTTGTCCGTGGTCTGTTGTCCGAGATAATAACTAAATAACCCCCAATTCCTTGTTCACCCTTTTCATCTTTTGCTTCTTCATCCTGATCGCTGTGCTCTTCCAACTTGCAATGGCACTCGGCGCACCTTGGGGAGAATTTGCAATGGGAGGAAAATATCCGGGCAAATTCCCTCCCAAAATCCGGGTTGCAGCGGTTATTCAATTGTTGATTTTGGCTTTTTTCGGAATGATCGGAATGATCAGATCCGGATTGATTTTGAGTTCATGGTTTGATTTTTCTTCGAAAGCTATCTGGTTTGTGGTTGGGTTCTTTGTCCTCGGAACCTTCCTGAACCTGATCACTCCCAGCAAAAAAGAGCGAAATCTCTGGGCGCCTATTACATTTATTCTATTGATCTCAAGCCTGAAAATTGCATTGAGCTAAACCTTCTTTCAATCGATTTTAAGGTTTGGATTACATTTTTTCCATCCGAAATAATTAAGGATAAACTTGACCAAACCAGTGTTTTTCAAAGTAAATTTAAATTGAGCCGGTTCTCAAAGAATATTCAGACACTCAGACTCTGGCTGATTTTCAATTGATTTAATCTGATTAACTGACCATGAAGACTTTACAAAATATCCAAACTGAAGTGGACGCAGGTTTTCTTTATAGGGTACTCGCCGACAATGAACCTGAAGAAGACATCGCCAAAATATTCAGGCAAATGAGCGAGATAGAACATGGTCACGCTTTGGCATTTTTGAAGAAAAAAGGATTGCCTGAGTCAGCTTTACCTGCACCTTCCAACCGGGCAAAAATCCTGAAAACAATTGGTAAAATCTTTGGATATGACTATGTCCTGGGGGTTTTGCTCGATACCGAGAAAAGCATCTCAAATGCAATTATCGGCGCCAGAAAGAAAACAAAAACAACCAATTCAATCTCTGACACAGCCCACGTCACCATCCTGAAAAACATCCTGAGCAATGGGTCAAAAGTATCAGGTTCAAACCTTGCCAGATTCGAAAAGCGACACCGATCTGTCGGAGGAAATGCGCTGCGAGCTGCTGTACTCGGTGGGAATGATGGCCTGGTATCCAATTTCTCTTTGGTCATGGGAATAGCCGGAGCTACCAGCGGACAGAGTGAGATCTTACTTGCCGGATTGGCCGGACTTCTGGCCGGAGCTTTATCCATGGCATTGGGAGAATGGATTTCGGTTAAGAGTTCACAAGAACTCTATGAAAATCAGATGCAATTGGAAATGGAGGAGTTGGATGCAAATCCGGAAGGTGAAGAGAAGGAATTGGCGAGGATCTACATTTCAAAAGGCGTCCCTGAACCTCAGGCACTCCAAATGGCGAAAAATGTAATCAGCAATAAAGACGAGGCACACGAAGTCCTTGTCAAGGAAGAATTGGGAATAAATGCGGAGGATTTGAAAGGCTCAGCAATGGAGGCTGCCATCACCTCATTTATACTTTTTGCCATCGGAGCAGTCATTCCTGTGATTCCCTTTTTCTTTTTGGGTGGATTGAATGCCATCCTGATCAGCACCACCTTGAGTGCTTTGGGATTATTTCTAATTGGTTCCAGCATCACTTTATTTACCGGTAAAAGCATTTGGTTTTCAGGATTAAGACAGGTGATTTTCGGCCTGATCGCAGCTGCAATCACGTTTGGAATCGGAAAACTGATCGGAGTTTCAATGATCGGTTAATTCGTTTAAAAAATCATTCAATCCGGATCTGCCTGAGTTAGTACCGCGATGGTTCACCTTTTTCCACTACCTCCAAACCTGAAAATTGGCTTGTGTTAAAGTTTTGAATTTTAAAAATGACCGCATACTTTTTGTAAATTCAGGACAATAGGAATCAACTTTTAGATATTCTCATGCAATTCTATTCCGTTCCCGAAAAGGAAATTTTTGGTCAGTTTGGATCAAGCCTGGAAGGACTGTCCAAAACAAAAGCTGCTGAGAATCTTCTGAAATTCGGTCCTAACACACTTTTAGAGAAAAAGAAAAAACCTGTTTGGCTACTTTTTTTAGGTCAGTTCAAGGATGTCATGATCCTGATCCTGCTGGTTGCAGCCCTGCTTTCAGGAATTATTGGCGAGCTGACCGATACCGTGATCATTTTGGTAATCATCATCCTCAATGCAATTCTGGGTTTTGCGCAGGAATATCGCGCCGAAAAAGCAATGGCTGCGCTCAAGAAAATGACGGAAACTCAAAGTCAGGTCATTCGCGACGGAGTTTCGTTGACACTTTTATCCAATGAATTGGTCCCGGGAGACGTGGTTCTTCTCGAAGCAGGAAATATGGTTCCGGCAGATATTCGGCTTATTGAGTGCTTTTCTCTCAAAATTGACGAGTCTTCCCTCACCGGTGAATCTATCCCTGTAGACAAGTCGACCGAATTATTAACAAACAAAAATCTCCAGCCTGCTGATCAGCTTAATATGGCTTTCAAGGGGACTCTGGTTGCAAATGGAAGAGCAAAAGGGCTTGTGGTAGCAACCGGCATGTCCACCGAGCTCGGGAAAATCGCCGATCTTCTCCAGGAAAAACAGCCGCCAACTCCGCTTCAAGCGCGGATGAAGCGATTTGGAAAGCTGATCTCAATAGTCATCATCGCCATTTGTTTTGTATTGTTTGGATTGGGAATGCTGCGTGGAGAAGAGCCTCTACCGCTTTTGCTGCTTTCGGTAAGTTTGGCAGTGGCCGCGATTCCTGAAGCTTTACCGGCATTGATCACCATCGCGCTTTCGCTTGGTGCGGCTCGTTTGGCAAAGAAAAAAGCGCTGATCCGCAAACTTCCCGCTGTGGAAAGTCTTGGGTCTGTCACGTATATCTGTACTGATAAGACCGGCACACTCACTCAAAATAAAATGAGCGTGGTTGAGAATGTCGAGCAGCCATTTAATCAGATGGATCAGAATTTTTCAAACCTTCAGCTTGCCGTCGGGCTTAACCACGATGTGGTTTTGGATGAGAATGGTAAACCAAAAGGAGAGGCGACCGAACTCGCCATGATCGTGCATTTGCTACTCAAAACTTCTCCCGAAGCTTTTCAAAAACTGACGACCCAATATACACGAGTTGGGGAAGTCCCTTTCGATTCGGAGAGGAAGCGAATGACGACTTTTCATCCTATCGGAGATAAGATTTTGATGGTGACCAAAGGTGCTTCGGAGTCCATTGCAACTTGCCTTTCCAAACCGGAAGAAGCAGAAATGCTCAATAAGAAAGCTGAGGAATGGGCTCAAAAAGGCATTCGGGTTTTAGCTTTCGCCAGCAAGATCATTGATCAATTACCTGCTGAAAGCGAATGGCAGGGCTTGGAGTCCCAGCTTCAACTCATCGGGCAAGTCGGGCTGATCGATCCTCCGAGAGAGGAAGTCAAAGCAGCCATTGAAGAATGTAAAACTGCAGGAATCATCCCCGTGATGATCACAGGAGATCACCCGGCCACTGCAAAATCTATTGCAAAAACTGTCGGAATCTGGAAAGAAGGAGATTTACTCCTGACAGGAACGGAATTGGCTGGTTTGATAGAAAAAGAGTTTGCCGAAAAAGTAGAACATGTTACCGTTTATGCGCGGGTTTCCCCTGATCAAAAGCTGAAAATCGTTCAGGCATTGCAAGCAAGGGGACATTATGTCGCCATGACCGGCGACGGAGTAAACGATGCTCCTTCGCTCAAAGCAGCAACGATCGGCGTGGCGATGGGAATCGCAGGAACCGACGTGAGCAAAGAATCTGCAAACCTGATTTTACTGGATGATAATTTCTCCACCATTGTAAAAGCAGTGAAGGAAGGCAGGAGAATTTATGACAACATCCGGAAGTTTATCAAATACATCATGACCTGCAATGGGGCGGAGATCCTGACGATTGCCCTCGCTCCTTTTTTGGGTCTTCCCATTCCTCTTTTACCGATTCATATCCTCTGGATCAACCTGATCACAGACGGACTTCCTGCTTTGGCACTTGCAAATGAAAGATCGGAAAAAGACCTCATGCATCGTCCTCCTCGGCCACCAAAGGAAAGTTTCTTTGCAGATGGGCTGGGGTTTCATATTATTTTATTTGGAGTGCTAATGGCCGGCGTGACTCTTTTCACGCAAATCTGGGCAATCAGAAACGGTGTGGAAAACTGGCAAACGATGGTTTTTACGGTACTTTCGGTCTCCCAACTTGGACATGTTTTGGCTGTGAGAAGCGACCGAACCCTGCTGTTTAGCCAAGGATTATTAAGCAATTTACCCTTGTTGGGATCTGTCTTGCTTGCTCTGGCTTTGCAACTTACCGTAGTCTATTTACCTTTTTTCAATGATCTCTTCAAGACAAAGCCACTCAGTTTGGAGGAACTTGCCATCTGTTTCGGAGCAGCAGTATTCGTATTTCTGGCAGTCGAACTGAAGAAATGGATAGAAGGAATAGTGAGATTAAAAAAAGAAAAATGATTATCCGCTACTTGCCAAAAGTGCTATAATTTAGGTTTGAAAAGCGGATAATCTGGTCAACAGACCACAGTCAACTGTCCACAGCAGGTCCATTTGGACTTCCAGCAAAAAGGTAGAAAATCTGAAAAAAAATTACGTTAATTGGAATTAGGATCATTTCCTTCCTGAACCCTTTCCATTTCCTTACTTTTAGCCCTTTCAGAATTTAACCCAAACATGAACAAAAATAATCTGGCTGTCAGAACCGTCATCTTCAGCATGCTGGGAAACATCGTTTTGGCAGTAATCAAGTTCGTAGCGGGTATTTTTGGAAATTCATTTGCGTTGATCGCTGATGGAATCGAGTCGGTTGTCGATGTATTTGCTTCTATTTTGGTATTGTTTGGAATCAAGTATTCAGCACGTCCTGCCGACGACAATCATCCTTATGGTCATGGAAAAGCCGAACCTCTGATCACATTTTTGGTCGTAGGATTTTTGATTGTTTCGGCTGCGACGATTGCCTGGCAGTCCATTCTAAATATTCAAACTCCACATAAATTGCCCGAATTATGGACTTTGTGGGTTTTGGCCGGGATTATCCTTTGGAAAGAAATCTCTTTCCAAGTAGTAATCAGAAGGAGTAAAAAGTTGAAAAGCACTTCACTTAAAGGTGAGGCTTGGCATCACAGAAGTGACGCGATTACTTCTGTCGCAGCTTTTATCGGGATTACAATTGCACGGATCGGAGGAGAAGGATTTGAAGTCGCGGATGATTATGCAGCTCTGATAGCAGTAGGTTTTATTTTATACAACTGTTACCTGATTTTTCGCCCGGCATTGGGTGAGGTAATGGATGAAAACAACCACGATGATTTGACTCTGGAGATCCGAAAAGTTGCTTTAACAGTTCCGGGAGTTGAAGGAACTGAAAAGTGCTTTATCCGAAAAGCCGGGATGATCTATCATGTTGACCTTCATGCCAAAGTAAAAGGAGATCTAAGTGTCACGAAAGGTCACGACATTGCCCATGAACTAAAGGACACGCTAAGACATGAAATCCCCGAGTTGGGTCATGTGCTGATTCATATAGAGCCAAGTTGATTCTGATTTTTTTGCAAGTCTAATTTTAATTTTTTAGAGCCAAAATTTTGATTATCTGATCCTTACGTCAACCGAAATCCCAAAATGCATTTTGGTGATTTTTTTTAATCTCTTGTCTGATCTCAAGACTCCATTTCATTCATTCCAAAAAACAATTTTAAGCCCTTTATTCTAAGAAAAATCCGTACCCTCTAAAAATTACATTAACTGATAAAAATCATGAAATCACACATTTTTTTTACTTAGAATCATCCTAATAAATAAGTAGATTCGTTTCTAAAATTATTTAAAATCAAGAAAAATTATAATTAAAAATGAGTGAATATTCTTTCTAAAAAAGTGGTTGATTACAAATTTATTTTAGCCAATTTAATAGAACCACAAAATTTAATTCAATATTTTTCGGTATTAAATAGTCAAAAAATCTATTAATTTCCATAATTCAACACATAATAAAAGTCACCCAAACGATTTTCCAAGTAAACTAAATCATATTAATTATGAGATCACGCCTGAAATTTCAAATCCTGGGCTTCGGGATTTTTTCATCGGTATTTCTTATCACAGGATGCAAAAAAGAACAAGAGGTGGTCATACCTCCCGTTCAAGTCAATGTGGTAAAAGCTATCCAAAACGATGTGCCACTTTATGAAGACTTTGTTGCTCAGGTTTACGGAAAATCCGACGTGGATATTCGTGCCCGGGTAGAAGGCTGGGTCACTTCGGTGAATTTCAAAGAAGGCTCAGTTGTCAAAAAGGGCGACTTGCTCTACACCATCGATGACATCGAATACAAAATCAATTTGGACAAACAGGCAAGTGAAGTCACCCGAGCCCAAACCGAGCTGACACGTGCAGAGAGTGAACTGAGCCGAGTGCGTCCTCTGACTGAGTTGAACGCTCTTAGCCAAAAAGATCTGGAAAATGCTGTGGCACAGTACGAAGGGGCAAAAGCCCATGTAGCCGCCATCCGATCGACACTCGAAAATGCAAGAGTCGAATTGGGATATACCCGGGTTACAGCGCCTTTTGAAGGAATCATAGGCATATCCAATGTGAGAGTTGGAGATTATGTGAGCCGAGCGGGAGGAACTTCCGTCCTCACCACCATTTCCAGTGTAGATGGTGTTCGGGTTCGTTTTCAAATCAGCGAACGGGAATATTTGAGGATTGCCCAACTGAGTCAGGAAGAACTCGCGAGTGCCAGAAAAAATGTGGAATTGATTTTGGCTGACGGATCTATTTATTCCGAAAAGGGTGAAGTTGATTTTGCAGACAGGGAAATTGATCCAAAGACGGGTACGCTGACTATTGAAGCATCTTTTCCTAATCCTACCGGCCTATTACGTCCTGGGCTTTTCGTAAAAACGAGAATATTGCTCAATACAGCTACTGCGGCAGTGCTGATCCCACAAAGAGCGGTCTTTCAACTTCAAAATCTCAATCAGGTATTTACAGTCACTGACTCAAGTACTCTTAAAGCAACGACCGTTGAAACCGGACAAAAGATCGGTGATGCATGGATCATTAAAAGTGGCCTGAAAGCAGGTGACCGGGTGGCCATTGTAGGTTCGGCTGGTCTTGCTGCAAATGCAAAAGTTGAGGTGATTGACCAGGCCTGGACCCCAAAAGGCAATTAATCAAAATCTTTTCCCACTAATTTTCTCCCTTGCTATATGAGTGAGTTCTTTATTAGAAGGCCCATAGTCGCCATGGTAATCTCGATTTTGATGATCATCATGGGTCTGATTACGCTGAGCGGAATCCCGATATCAAAATATCCGGACATCACCCCACCAATGGTACAGGTGACCACTACTTTCACCGGTGCAAATGCCGTGAACGTAGAACAAGCAGTAGCCACTCCGATCGAGCAGCAAGTAAATGGTGTAGAAGAAATGCTCTACATGAAATCCATCAATGCTGCCGATGGATCATTAACGCTTCAGGTTTCCTTTGAAGTTGGTACAAACCTGGACAATGCAAACATGCTTACCCAAAACAGGGTATCGCAAGCAAGTGCAAAAATGCCTTTGGAAGTAAAAAACTTTGGGGTTACGACCAAAAAATCCCTGGTATTTCCTTTGATGCTGGTCTCCTTGTCCTCCCCAAACCAAACCTATGACGCTTCTTTCCTTAATAACTATGCTAACATTAACATCGTCGATCAGCTGAAGCGGGTCAAAGGTGTCGGTGATGTGATCCTCTTCGGAGGTGCAGATTATTCTATGAGAATTTGGCTAGATCCTGACCAATTGACCAAACTTGACCTGACAGTCAATGATGTATCGAATGCAGTCAAGAAGCAAAACGCCATTGCTCCCGGAGGAAAATTCGGTGCTCCGCCTTCTCCGGCTGGCGTCGAATACACTTACACGGTTACGCTCCAGGAACGCTTGGTTACTGAAGAGGAATTCGGTGATATCATTGTCAAATCTGATGAAAAAGGATCCATCGTTCGACTGAAGGACATAGCTCGAATCGAACTCGGACTTGACAATTACAACTCCTCCAGCCGATTGAATGCCAAATCAGCAGCAACAATCGTAGTGTACCAAATGCCAGGATCCAATGCATTGGAAGTGGCAGAATCTATTGAAACGACCGTAGCTGACCTTCAAAAATACTTTCCGGAGGACTTGCGTTATGATATTTCGCTGAATACCACCCGTGCTGTTTCCGTGGGGATCGAGGAAATCATCCATACCTTATTTGAAGCAGTAGCGCTGGTAATCATTGTGGTATTCCTTTTTCTACAGGATTGGAGAGCTACCCTGATTCCTTTGCTTACAGTTCCGGTATCCCTCATCGGTACCTTTATCATTTTCCCGATGTTGGGATTTTCGGTCAATGTACTTTCACTCTTGGGGCTAGTCCTCGCCATAGGTTTGGTCGTCGACGATGCGATTGTGGTGGTGGAAGCGGTCATGCACAACATTGAGCATGGCATGAAGCCGAAAGAAGCTACGCAAAAAGCGATGAAAGAAGTGGGCGGTCCGGTGGTCGCTATCGCCTTGATCCTTGCTGCAGTATTCGTTCCGGTAGCTTTTGCAGGCGGTATCACGGGAAGACTTTATCAGCAATTTGCGATCACGATTGCGATTTCTGTATTGTTCTCTGCTTTCAACGCTTTGACCCTTAGCCCTGCGCTTTCAGCCATCATTTTGAAACCCAAAAAAGAATCCAAAGGGCTTCTTCAGCGATTTTTCAATGCCTTCAACAGAGGCTTTGACAAGTTTACCTTGGGCTATACCGGATTGGCAGGAGCTGTGGCCAAAAAATCAATCCGCTCACTGATCATCATTGGTTTTGTTGTCGGGGGCATTCTGCTACTTAATGGAGGAATCCCCGGGGGATTTGTTCCGGAGGAGGATGAAGGCTATTTCCTGATCAACGTTCAACTCCCTGATGCAGCTTCTTTGGAACGGTCAGACGAAGTGGCCAAAAAAGTCGAAGCAATTTTGGCCGAAAAAGAGGAAATCGAATTTTCAACCATGGTTTTGGGCTTTAGCTTACTTACCCAGTCCTATTCCACCAATAACGCATTTGTGTTCGTTTCCCTCAAACCATGGGAAGAGCGTACCAAAACCGCAAAACAACTTATCCTTGAAACCAATCAGGCTTTCCGAGGTACCGTAACAGAAGCTTCTGCGATTGCATTTGGTCCTCCACCGATCGAAGGTTTGGGAACCTCAGCTGGATTTACGATGCAACTCCAGGACCGATCCGGAAATTCACCTCAATACCTGGATGAACAAACACAAGCATTTATTGCCGAAGCCAGAAAACGTCCCGAAATCGGAAACATTTTCTCGCTCTATCGCTCCAATGTTCCTCAGAAAAAGATTGTGATTGATTTCGACAAAGTCGAAAAACTCGGAATTGACCTCAGTGAAGTTACAAGTACAGTTTCCACCTATTTGGGTAGTGCCTATGTCAATGACTTCAACCGATTTGGTCGCCAATACAAAGTCTTTGTACAGGCAGAAGGTAAAAACCGACTCGAACCCGATGACTTGGCCAAATACTATGTCCGAAGCAAAGCAGGCGAAATCATTCCGCTCAGTACCATCACAACCGTGGAAGACATCACCGGACCTTCCTATACCAACCGATTCAACATGTATCGGGCTGCTGAAATCTCCGGAGCTCCTAAAGAAGGATATAGCTCAACTGATGCTCTCAATGCATTAGAAGAGGTAGCGGCTGGAATGCCAAAAGAAATCGGATATGCCTGGACTAATATGTCCTATCAGGAAAAAGCTGCGGAAGGAACCGGAGGCACCATGTTCCTGATGGCGTTGGTTTTTGTCTTCCTGATTTTGGCAGCTCAATATGAAAGCTGGACTTTGCCTTTCAGCGTTTTGCTGGGAGTACCGGCAGCAGTGTTTGGTGCATTCCTTGGCTTGTGGCTTGGAGGACTTTGGAGTCCAAGCTATGTCAATAACGTTTTTGCCCAAATCGGCCTTGTGATGCTCATTGGATTGACCGCCAAAAATGCAATTCTGATTGTGGAATTTGCCAAAATGCTCCATGAAGAGCAAGGAAAAACTCTCTATGAGGCAGCTATGGAATCAGCCAAACTACGACTTCGGCCAATCCTGATGACTTCCTTCGCCTTTATGCTTGGAGTGGTTCCATTGCTAACCGCCTCAGGTGCCGGAGCAGAAGCCCGAAAGGTAATGGGAATGGCTGTTTTCAGCGGAACTCTCATTGCGACCATTATTGGTGTGATTGTGGTGCCAGGATTGTATGTTTTGATAGAAAGCATGGGTGGAAAGAAAAAGAAACCTGCTCCACCCGCTTCACCTGCTGTTTCACCTTCTGAACCGACTCATTGATATGCAAAAGTTAATCATACCGATATTCATTCTGTTGGTTTTCGCCGGATGCGCTGTGGGACCAAAGTATTCAAGACCGGAAACTGTGGAAACCAGAACCCCCGAGAGCTATGCGCAGGGACTGGACAATCCTGATTCGATCACCAACATGGATTGGTGGGATGTTTATCAGGACACTGCTCTCCAATCTCTGATCCAATACGCCGTTGATTCCAACCTGAATCTGTTAACCGCTGTCGCCCGGGTGGAAGAAGCACAGGCAATTCTGGGGTATAACAAAGCTAATCTGGGGCCATCCATTGGGGTAAGTGCTGCAGCCAGGGCAAGGGATTTTGGGGATCGGGCTAGTGAAGCAGGTGTTGCTTTCAATACCAATTCCTATTCTGTGCTGGGAAATATTTCCTGGGAAATCGACATCTGGGGCAAGCTACGACATGCGAATCGAGCGGCTTATGCGGATTTGATGGCCACTGAAGAAAATCGCAAATCGATCTACATCAGTTTGGTATCGCAGGTAGCCGAACTTTACTTCAACATGAGAGGATTGGATGATCGCCTCAAGATCACCCAAAGAACCTATGAAACCCGTCTCGAATATCTAAGAATCATCAGTTTGAGATTCGAAAAAGGGGAGGTTTCAGAGCTGGACAAACTTCAGGCCGAGCAAATTGCCGCTGATGCAAAAGCACAGCTTTACAGCCTGGAGCGTGCAATCATTTTCACCGAAAACGCAATCAATATCCTCGTAGGCAAGCCCTACTCTCCTATCGTCCGCGGAATGCAAAACGATCAGCAACTACTTCCCTTGGATATTCCAAGCGGACTTCCTTCCGAATTGCTGGAGAGAAGACCCGATATCCAAGGTGCAGAGCAGCAATTGGTCGCTCAAACCGAGCGAATCGGAGTGGCGGTAGCGATGAGATTCCCGACCCTTAGTTTGACAGGTTTGCTTGGAGTAGCAAGTCCGGATATTTCAAAATTATTTGTTCCGGGTGCAGTTTTAGGTTCAGTCACCGGGCAATTAGCCGGACCTCTTTTCCAGTTTGGGCAGAACAAGCGCCGAGTGGAAGCAGAGCGTGCACGGGCAAAGCAATATGCGTATCAATACGAACAGACAATTCTGGAAGCTTTTGCCGAAGTGGAAAACTCATTAGCTGAGATCCGAACCTACACCAATGAATACGAGGCAAGACAAACTCAAGTAGCTGCAACGCAAAAATCATTGATGCTTTCCAAAGCCTTGTATGACAACGGCTACACTTCCTTCCTTCAGGTACTGGATGCCGAGCGTGAATTGTATTACTCTGAATTTGAAAAATCTTTGGCTTTACAAAACCAATTGACCTCATCGGTCAGACTCTACAAAGCATTAGGAGGAGGCTGGTAAGCCAAACCAAAAGGAATTATGGGAGCTGAAAGAGAAATTTTTCAGCTCTTTTTTTTTGGCTATTCACCAAGCAGCATTTCCTTCTCTCAAAAAGATTTCAAAAAAAAATTTAATCTTTTTTGAGAAACTGATTGGTTGCGCATATATTTGCAACCAATCAGTTTCATAATCCTGAAAATCAAATTAATGAGAAGAGACGTTTTTCAAGCCATTGCTGACCCGACAAGAAGGGCGATCATCACATTGATTGCATTGCAGGCAATGACGCCAAATGCTATTGCTCAGCATTTTGACACCACCCGACAGGCGGTATCCAAGCATTTGAAAATACTTACGGAATGTGAGCTTGTGAAACAGGAACATCAGGGTCGTGAAATTTACTATCAACTTGAACTTGATAAAATGAAAGACATAGACAACTGGCTGGAGCAGTTCCGTCAACTATGGGAAACAAGATTCAATCAATTAGACAACGTATTATCCACGCTAAACCCAAAATAAAATGAGCAACAATTCAACAAAGGTTGTAAAGGACCTTAAGGCAAAAACAATTCTCGTATCAAGAGAATTTAAAGCACCGGTAGAACTGGTGTGGAGAGCTTTTACAGAAAGCGCAATTTTAGACCAATGGTGGGGACCCGCACCCTGGAGAGCTGAAACCAAATTTCAGGATTTTTCGGTCGGAGGTCATTGGCTTTATGCCATGGTCAGCCCGGAAAACGAAAAGCACTGGGGCAGAATGAATTATTTATCGATTGATCCCCTCAAGAATTTTCATCTGGAAGATGTCTTTTGTGACGAAAGCGGAATTCCAAACTATCAATTACCTGCTTCAAAAGGCATGAATGAATTTACCCCTACCCCGACCGGCACTCGAGTGGAATTTAAAATGGAATATTCTTCAGCGGAACAAATTCAAGCAATCGTTGAAATGGGCTTTGAAGAAGGAATCACAATCTGTTTTGAACAATTGAACCAGCTATTAATAAATTCCAAGATATAAAGGCCTCAGCAAGAGCGTGGTCCAGACTCCTGTTCCGATATCAAGTTGATTGTGTGATTCATTTAATTCCACCCAGCCCATAAATAAAAATCCTTACGGTGTTGCGAAATAACTCTCTATTCTATTTTATTCATTTTTTGGGCATCCGCTGGAGCTTTCAATAGTTGCTATAAGTGTCTTTGAGATAAGTGAATTCTGTTCCTTTTGAGGTAGCATTATTTCATTTCGCCCCAAAGAAACAAAAGGCAAAAAATCCTCCTTTGCCTCCAATTTTGATAAATGAAATGATAAGCAGAAATTAAAGGAAGGGAATCAAACTTTTCACAATCAAATTTTTAAGAAAATGGCTACAACAAACACGTTCTTAAACTTCAATGGTAATTGCGAAGAAGCCTTTACCTTTTATAAATATGTTTTGGGGCGACTATTTTGGAATGCTTACAGACAAATTTGGGATTAATCGGATGGTAGGCTTTAACGAAAACCAACACTTATAAAAAGGAATTTTAGATGTTTACAATTGATCAAATCAAAACTGCTCACACCAAAGTGAAATCAGGCGCCGACTTCCCTTCCTACATTCAAGATCTGAAAAAACTGGGAGTTGCCAGTTATGAGGCTTTTGTGGAAGATGGCCATACCGAGTATTTTGGAGCAAATGAATTCAAAATTACTTCTCCGGCTAATTTTGAAGTTTTGAAAATCTCTGACTCATCCAATGCAGCGCAGTTTATATCCGATTTGAAAGCTCATCAGTCCGGAAAGACTGATTACCCCACATTTTGCAGGGATGCCGCCAAATCAGGGATTGAAAAATGGACTGTGAAGACAGACGAAATGACTTGTACTTACTTTGATAAATCAGGAACCAAGATCTTGGTGGAAGTAATACCTAGCTAGATGCCTCTTTGACTACCACGGTCACAGGCCTTATTTGGGGAAAAGGATATGAATGGGAAACTTTTATTGCATCCGTAAACCCAACCAGCTACGCAATGATGGGATTGCTACGGCAATTTTAACGGACAGAAAAACAGATCTATGAAATTGTTTCTCTGTTGATGAAAGCAAAAGATGGCATTGACTATTTCCCTGAAAAAGTGCCAAATAAGTATTTACATCATTGAAATTTCCCAGTTAGGAAAAATTCTTCCTAATTCAACCAAAAAATCCCGACATCAGCTTTTTGATGCCGGGATTTTTATTTAAAACTCAATCCTATAGCTCAGAAGGAGAATCAGGGGCGTTTGATAAGCTGTTTTGATTTCTGCTGTGAAAGGTTCAAAATAGCTTCCATAAATATTCTTCCGGTTGGTCACATTTTGAATATCCAGCGCAAGCGTGCTGGTGGATTTCAGTCTGTTCCATTTCAGACTCACTCTCAAATCGGTTCGGAAATAAGCCGGATTTTGCTCCTCAAAAGCCTGTTCATCGATCAAAACGGTTTCATTTTTTGCTATCGATTCTTCCAAATCGACTGGCGTTGTTCTCAATCCTCCTCCATAAATACTCCTGATGTTGAAACCCAGCATCCTGTTTTTCTTCAGGTTGTATTCCTTTCCAGCGGTCAAACTCAGATTTGCATTTCCATTGTACCGGGTATTTCTCCATATGTTTTCCTCAGTCTTGTAGAGAGAATTATAAAGGGAAGCCGAGAACAGGAAATAGAGGTTTTTGTGAGTGAATTGCTCCAAGGTAAATTCAGCCCCATAGTTTTTCCCCAGTCCTTCATTCACCAACGGATCAGTCATAAACGACCATTGCTGATTGATGATGGAGTAGGTTTCGTCCACTCCGGGTTTGATCGGGATGTTGAACAAGTGCTGGTAATATCCTTCGATTTTCATTCGCAGAAACGGATTTAGCTGCCGGTCATAGCCCATTACAAAATGATGGGATTTGCTTAGTCCAAGATTTTCATTGGGTTTGAAAATCTGCCCATCCTCTTCATACTCTGCGAAATAAGTCCCCAAAGGCTGAATCTGACTATGCAATCCATACCCCAAACTTATCCGCTGCTTCTCATTCAGTTCATACGAAGCGCTTAGTCTTGGCTCAATGGAATTGGAATTATTCAGGAGCAGCTGTAGGTAATGAACCCCAACATTAAAAGTCAACTGTTCTGTTGCTCTAAAATTCAGTTGGGAAAATGCCTGAATGCTTTGCGTATTTCCTTTGGAATTGATGAAAGTTTCCATCTGATTTTTCTCCTCGTCATACCCATTCTCCCTGAGATTGTAGTAAAATTGGTTGAGGTAGATTCCGCTTCTGAGATTTGACCTGGCGGAAAGTTTGGAGTTCAGCACGGAACTGAAAGTGATCTTCGAGTTTCCGAAATTCTCATAATACCACTCCTGATCCTGATACTCTTCGTCCAGGCGATTCATTTTATCTCCGATTGTATTTCCTGAAGCAAGGACTGTGGTCTGGAGAAAATTGGATCGGTCAATCATGTATGCCTGCTTGATCCCGATGGCTCCGGTATTGGAAAAGTAAGTAGAACTGTAACGATCAAAATCACTGCTCCATTCAAGTGAATCCTTCAAGGCATCTTTGTTTTGGTCACTCAATCCACCAAATCCAAAGATCGTAAAACTGCTTTTTGTCCCTGTTGGCAGGTAGATATTCAAAGATAAATCCTGAAAATCTGTCGCGAAATCCCCCAAAGGAACCCCCATTTTAGAGAGGATCGAAAGCGTCGAATAGCGATAATTTATCAGATAAGACCCTTTGTAATTTTTGGCAATCGGTCCTTCCGCTGCGATATCTGTTCCCAAAAACCCAGCCTGAAAGGTGAATTCCCGCTTTTCATTATTTCCCTTTCTCAGACTCAAGTCGAATACTCCGGAAAGTGCATTACCATATTCCGCAGCAAAAGCCCCGGTGAGAAAGTCAGAATTGGTCAGCAATTGTGAACTCAGGATCGAAATCCCGCCGCCGGAAGTTCCCGGATTAACAAAGTGATTCGGATTGGGAATATCAATTCCTTCCATTCTCCAAAGCAAACCATTGGGACTATTTCCTCTGATGGAAATATTATTGTTGCCGTCATCCGTACTCACCACGCCGGAAAATGAAGCCGCCATTCGGCCGGGATCATTCACCGCAGCGGCAAATTTTCGGGTTTCCTCCACAGAGAAAGTCCTTCCGCTCACAGTCACCATATCGTTGACAGTCCGGTCTTTTTCATTGGCGACTACCACCACTTCTTGCATTTGACCAAAGTCTTCCTCCACCGAAATGGACAAAACAACTTCTTTCCCGGAATTGACCAAGACGTTGGGAAGTATCAAATCCTTGTATCCCACGAAACTCACCCGAAGCGTATGAGTGCCAACCGGAACCTGGAGGATTTTAAAATCTCCTTCCAGATCCGAGGTTGCGCCCATCAGCGGATCCGTATTGAGAATCATCACCGTTGCCCCCGGCATGGGAGCCTTCGTGACTTGATCGACGACTTTGCCCCGGACCGTCTGAGTCAGGGTTTGAGCTTGCAGGGGAATCTGGGCTACCCAAAAAATCACTGCAACGATTTTGAGAAGAGTATTCATAAAGTTGGTTTAGCTTTCTGTGTTAAAACAATTCAAGGGGGCTAATTCAGGAAGAAATGATTGATGGAACCCGGATTATCTCCCCCATTTCCCTCCTCCGACAAAGAATCCAAGGGTGAAGCCGAAGTATTCATTGGTCGCTTGGCCTATCACTTCGCCGCCCACATTCTGCAAATCACTCGATGGAACAAAATTGTATTCAGCCCCGATTCGGAATTTTCCCAGTTCCACCCCGGCTCTCACCATCGGAGCCCAGGCAAAATTCGCTTTCAGGTCTCCCACCTCATCCTCATCGATATCAGTGTCGTCTATGTCAATATTGCTTAGGGCATAGTATCCAAATCCGGCTCCGATATAAGGAGCAACCCGACTTTTGTCGTTATTTAAATAGTAATTGAGAGTTCCGGAAACTGATGTGTTGGCAGAAATTTCTCCATCGTAATCATCCGGGATATCGTAGTAGACGACATCTTTTGCCATTCCTGTCACCCCCATTCTCATCCCGAGGGCAAGATTGTCCAAGACTAAAACCTGGGGTTCAATATTTACCAAGGCACCGATTCCTCCGTCTTTTGGAGCCGCGAATCCGAAGTCCATTTGATATCTGAATTTGCTTGCTTCCTGGCTATAGGCGGTTTGCATTATTGGTAAAAGGAGAAGAATTGTAAGTAGCTTTTTCATATGATTATAATTGTTTTTAATTGGTCATATGGAATCTCGCATGGTAGAAAATCATCCTTCTGTTTGACGTCTGAGACATGCTCGATTTCATGATTTTTAAAATTGTGTTTTGTTTTTTTTAAGAAAGAAATCCAGCCTGAAGGCATCAAATCTGCCGTATTTCTTGGTTTCGATTTAAAGACAAGTCATGAGGGTTTTACCCCTATGTGATCGGGAATTTTTTTTTGAAAAAAGAGAAGATGGAGAATTTCGAAATACGAGTTTTAAATACGAGCTACGAAATACGAGGAAGTTGATGGAGTCAAGATTTTGGACAGAATCAACCCTTTTTGAAAAGATGAGATTGAGTAAATGAAATTGGATGCGGTAATGCGACTCCCCCTTTTTCAAAGGGGGCAAGGGGGATTTTTTAAGCAAGGAAGTTTGAGATCCAACCATCCTAAGAGAGACTGTTCAATTAACTGTGTCAAAATTTAATAATTTAAAATTTGACTATGAAAGAAGACAAAGAAGAGTTTGATTTCAAGGCTTATGCCAAGCAAGCAGGAGACGCACTTCGCTCAGGCAAGCCGTTGGCGGGTAAAGACGGTGTTTTTACTCCGCTGTTGAAGATGATTATTGAATCGGCTCTTGAAGGTGAGCTTGATGATCATCTTAGCGACACCCGAAAAACGAATAGGAATAGGCGGAATGGGCATGGAGCCAAAAAACTTCAAAGCTCGTTGGGCGGCTTTGAAGTTTTGGCTCCCCGAGACCGCAATTCCAGTTTCGAGCCACAGATCGTGGAAAAGAGGCAGCATAAAATCAGTTCCGATATAGACCATCAGATCATCGCGTTGTTCGGAAGGGGGATGAGTTATCGGGATATCCAGCAGCATGTTGGGGAGATGTATGGAATAGAAGTTTCTGAGGGAACTTTGACCGCCATTACAGACAGGATTTTCCCTCAGATCATGGAGTGGCAGAATCGCCCTCTGGAAAGTATGTATCCGGTGATCTGGTTGGATGCGATGCACTTCAAAGTCAGGGAAGACGGAGCGGTAAAAACCAAGGCTGTATATTCTATTCTTGGAGTGACTACCAAGGGAGAAAAGGAAGTTGTCGGGGTTTATTTCGGGGATCATGAATCCAGTAAATTCTGGCGTCAGGTACTCCATCAGCTCAAACAGCGGGGTATTGAGGACATCCTGATCGCCTGCATCGATAATCTAAACGGGTTTGCGGAAGCTATAGAAGATGTTTTTCCTCAGACTGATGTTCAGCTCTGCCTGGTCCATCAGATGCGCAACTCCATGAAGTGCATCAATGAAAAAGATATGAAGCCGATGGTCAGGGATCTGAAGAAAATCTATCAGGCGGATAATGAGAAAATGGCCTTGCATTACCTTCAAGAAGCTGAAGAAAATTGGGGAAGTAAATACAAAGTGGTTTTCAAATCCTGGCACCGAAACTGGGACAGACTGACCAACTTCTACAAATATCCTCCACAATTAAGAAGGTTAATTTATACGACCAACCCCATTGAAAGCTACCACAGAATGGTCAGAAAAGTGACCAAAACAAAAGGTGCATTCAGCTCAGAAAACGCTATCTTAAAACAGATTTACCTGGCAACGATGAATGCTCAGACAAAATGGAACGGAACCATATTCGCCTGGCCTTCAATTCGGAAAGACCTAATCGCTTACTTTGAAGATAGATTTAACCAAACTGACACAGTTTAGTGAACACTCCCTCCTAAGATTTCTGAAAAAGAAATTCAAGTCGGAGGATGAAGCCCAACAAACTTTCCCCTTTTCAACCTCTCAACTCAAATTCTTAATCCTAAAATATCGAATACTGAACATCGAATGATGAAGTGGGACCAACCTTACCACCTTTCAACTTTACAACCTTTTCAAATCCAAAAATATCGAACATCGAATGAAGAATATCGAATGATGAAGTTGGCCCAACCTTCTAACTTTTCAACCTTACCACTTTACAACCCACTTCCAACCTTCCAATCCCTAAAAAAACCTCACCCCTGCCTTAAATCCCCACCAAAGCTGACTTCCCAAGTCCTCGGGATAGTATTGGTCATTGTGAACGGTAGGATTGGAATAGGAAAAAAGGTCCGGATGCTGTTCATAAGAACTGTCATACACCCGGAAATTCAGCGTAGGTCCGGCGAAAACAGCCATCCGCTTCGTGGCCTGAAGCTCTGCTCCCAAATAGAATCGATTGATCAGATTGAGAGCTTCAACTTCCCCTTTGCTTAGCTGCTCTGAGCTCACTTCAATGTTGAGGTAAGTTTTCTTGCCCAGCCTCGGGGAAGTTCCCACCCCGTATCCGAACGACCAGGTCAGCTGATCATCCCATTCGGGTCTGAGTCCTGCGAAAAATATGTTGTAAAACTCCCGCTTTCCAGTTCGGAAGGCCAGATTAAGAGGCAAAACCTCATTGACACTGATCTCCACGGGATGGTAACCCGAACGTACAAAACTTAAAAAACCAACAGGAATCCCGCTGATACTGTCCGAATAATTGATCAAACCCAATTGGAAACCGTCGACCTTATTCGCAAAATTCACCAACCCAACCTGAGAACCTTTGACATTTCGGGCAGTAAAATTCAATACTCCTGCGATTTGAGAGCCTTCAAGATCAGCAGCGCTGAAGTTCAGTACGCCCGCCAACTGGACTCCGGTTACACTTTTCGGGGAGAAATTTGCAATCCCGGCGATCTGAACTCCGTCGACCGGACCGGTTGTGAAGTTGGTTAAACCGGCCAACTGAACTGCATTCACCGAATCCAAATTGGAATTGAACAAGCCAGCCAACTGAACACCGTCCACTTTTCCTCCAACTTGATTAAACAAACCTGCCAGTTGGACACCGGTCATATCGCTCCGATTGATATTGAAGAGGCCGGCCATTTCGAGTTTGGTTGTGCCAGCCGAATAGCCTCCCAAAAGATTGAAGGAATAGTCGTTGATTACATTTCCTGAGTTCATTCCATTGGTGCTAACAAACGGAACAAACGAAAACTGAAAGTTAATTGAGGTGGTGTCACTCAGATTCTTTCCGAATGGATCAAATTTGAAATTTTCTGATTTTTCAGATTCGGTTTGAAAGATCCTTGCTTCGACGGGATTGAAAGCGAAGAAAAGGATTACTGCGAGAATTCTATTAAACGTGTTCATAGGATTGGATTAGTTTCTATCCTATGACAAGCGAAGTGATTCTTACCCCTATTTAGATATTGGATTTTTTTTTGAGCTTAAAAAAACTACGAAATACGAGTCACGAAATACGGGTGAAGTGATAGAGTTGAGACTTTGAACTGAATCAACATTTTTGGAGAGACTAGATTAGAATTAAGGTTTAAGGGATGCTGGAGGTCCATAAACCTTACAACTTTCCAACCTTACAACTTTTCAACTATTCTTTACCCCAAAATATCGAACACCGAATAAGAAACATCGAATGATGAAGTGGGCCCAACTTTACAACCTTTCAACTTTTCAACCCAATCCCCTCAAAAAAACCTCACTCCTGCCCTGAATCCCCACCAAAGCTGTGTTGCGATGTCATTCGTCGAATAGAACTTTTCGGACTGAATCGTCGGACCAGAATTAGTAAACAACTTGGGATGGTCCGTGTAGGAACTGTCAAAGACCCGGTAGTTCAAAGTGGGTCCGGCAAAAATCCCAAATCTCTTGGCAAGCTGGTAGTCAAAACCAATATAAGCCCTGTTCACCAAATTAAGCGCTGCCACGTTTCCTTTGATCAATTGCTCCGAACTCAGCTCGATATTCAGGAAGGTTTTCTTGCCCAACTTTGGCGAAGTGCCGATTCCATAGCCAAATGCCCACGTTACAGAATCCGCCTGTTCCGGTCTCACGCCGGCGAAAAGCATGTTGTAAAACGATCTGGTACCCGTTCGCAAGGAAATATTTATCGGGAGAACTTCATCCGTTCCGATTTCCACTTTGTGATAGCCGTGCCGGACAAAGCTAATCAAGCCAACCGGAACGCCTTGTATACTGTCGGAATAGTTGAAAAGTCCAAACTGGGATCCGACCACATTTCGCGCTATGTTCAGAATCCCGCTGACCTGCGCTCCTGTGACATCCCGATGGGTGTAATTTGCTATTCCGGCGACCTGCGTTCCTTGCAGATTTGAAGTGGTCATATTCATCACCCCCGCCAACTGCAATCCATTGACATTTCCGGTGGTGAAATTGACCAAACCTGCCACCTGCACGGCATCAACCGAGTCCAGCGTCGCATTGATAAGTCCGGCCATTTGCAATCCCTTGACTTTGCCGCCTACCTGATTGAACAATCCAGCGAGTTGCACAGACTTCATATCACCCTTATTGATGTTGAACAAGCCGCCCAGTTCGGCTTTATTTGTTCCTCCGGAAAAACCTCCCAGCAAGTTGACCGAATAGTTATTTATCACGCTACCGGACAGCTTTCGGTTGGTGCCAATAAAGGGAATCAAGGAAATCTGAAAGTCCCGATTAATGGTGTCCCTCACGTTTTCGAGGTTGGTAAATCCAACAGAATTCTTCGTCCAGGCCCAAAAGGTCTTCGCTGAACTGGCAAGGTTTTTCCCTACCTCATCGAAGTTGACCTCTTCTGCTTTCAGCAAAATCTTCTGAAAGGAGGATTTTTCTTCCACCAACAGCGTATCTGAAAAGTCCTTCTTATTGACGATGAGTTCAAAATTTTCTGCTGCCGGATTTTTCACTTCAAACTGAAAATAACCAAACTCATCCGTGGTCGAGGATTGCAGGGTGATCGGATCGTAAACGGTTGCATCGCGGATACCCTGACCGGCCTCATCCACTACGTACCCGCTGATCACAACATCCTTAGGCGAGGAAGGCTTTGGTGCCAAAATCACATACACGCCCTTTTGCTTGATTTGAACTTCTCCCTCAAAAATCACCTCCAAAACTTCCCGAAGCGGACGGTTGGTGAAATTTCCCGAAACAGTTCGGCTGACATCAATGGCTGACGAGCTATACGAAAACACACATCCTGCTTCCTGCGAAATCCGCTTGAGCAGCACGTCAATCCGTTCGTTTTGAGCGGAAATGGTGACTTTTCTTTCCAAAACCGGAACCTCCTGAGCTTTGGCGGAGAATACCATAAACACCCAAAGCAAAGAAAATAAAATTAGGGCGGCTGTGGTCCGTCGACTGTGGACTGTTGACCAAAAATTAAAAACACCCATCCCCGCTGATTCTGATTTGGTCGCCTTCGGTGACAATCTCCAGCGACATGGTTTCTGCGATGATAGCAAGGATGGTTTCCAGATCTTCATCCGCAAAGTCCACAGTGATTTTGCAAGACGCAATGTTCCCATCGAGAATGATTTCTTTTCCATAAACAGCCATCAGATCCTCCACCACCTTGTTTAACTCTTGCTCAAAGAAGGAGAAGTTTCGCGTCTTAAAAGCGGTGACGTTGATATCAGCTTCGGCTTTGAGAAACTCATCTTTTGCCTTGTTGTAAGTTCCTTTTTCCCCAGGGTGAAGGGTAATCCCAAGTTGGGTCTCGGTGAAAAATCTGACCATTCCCTCTTGCACCGTGACTTCCACCGTTTCGCTATCCGGATAGGCCATGACATGAAATACCGTCCCGATATCCTCAATCAATAAATTCCCGGTTTGGACGATCCAATCCACTTTTTTCGTATCAGGAATGCTGACCATAGCTTCCCCGGTGAGATGAATCCGGCCGGTTTTTTTCCGCTCATTGTACACCACTTCCACCTGAGAATTTTGATTGAGGGAGATCTCGGTCTGATCAGGCAAAGCCTGAGTTACCACTTCGTTTTCACTTACAAACTGAAATTCCTCAGGTTTGAAAAATTGACTGTACAGGAGGAAAGACAAGGAGAATATCAACCCTAAACCGGCAGCTATTCCCCAAACCGGCAGGAAAAAGGAGGTTTTCCGGTCATTTCCTGCGATGCGGCTTTTTACATTTTCCCAGGCCTTATCAGCATCAAAATCCGGCTGATCCGAAAGTTGCGCTCTTTCAAAAATCAACAGCGAATCATCCAGGTATTTTTGATTTTCCGGAGTCAAGGCAGACCATTTCTCCAGCTCCAGGATTTCTTCCTTGGAAGCTTCACCGACTATGAATTTGCCGATCAGGTCTTCGATATATTCCTCTTCCCGCATGCTCATGGCTCCAACAATCGGTTCATCAAAATCGCTATCAATGGTAAATATTCTTTCAATTGGACGCGCATCAATTTCAACGCTTTACCCATTTGATTCTCGACTGTTTTGACGGATAAATTTAGCTGATCCGCAATTTCCTGATACTTCAATTCCTCGAATCTGCTCATCGTGAAGATCAACCGGCATTGCTCGGGAAGCGTCTGAATAGCTGCACGGATTTTATCTTCTAACTCTTCGTGAATGGCAAGTTGGTCGGCAGGCTCAGATATCTTTTCTCCTTTGAAAGACTCGTTGGCCAGGTAGCGCTGCTTGACTTGCTCGTGTTTCAGTTCGTTCAGGCAGGAATTTCGGATCGCCCGATACAAGTAGGCCTTGACCGAACTTTCGATAGAAATCGAATCACGCTTTTCCCAAAATCCGATAAATGCATTTTGTACGATCTCCTCAGCCCCGTCCGGATCTTTCAGGTAGCTATTGGCATAGCGGCATAGCGGCTGATAGTAGGTTTTGAAAAGCATTTCAAAGGCAGGGATTTGACCTGATCGGATTGCAAAAAAAACGGCCTGATCTGATTCCTGCATGGAGTTAAAAATGCTTTCGATGCAAGATAGGATTTTGGTTTATTTTTGGAATAAGACAATCGAAATCCGGTTTACCCCTACGAGGTTTGAGGATTATTTTTCTGGTGAAAGTCGGCTTTCGGTTACACGGAGTTGCACGGAGGAATACACCGAGATTCACGGAGTTTTTTTCTGGCGGAGTTGCATATCGCTGGGACTTTGTGCCGTGGCGAGAAATCCTAAATTCCAAACCCAACATCCAAAACCAAATCCCCCTTGCCCCCTTTGTTTATACTTTTCATTCCAGAGATTAGAAGGAAATAAAGGGGGAGTCACCTCATCTCCAATTTTGAACCTTATCTCTTTATCTCCTATCTCCTATCTCTTGTCTCTTTTACCACAAAGAAACAAAAGGTAACAATAGGAAGAGATGGAGTCCTTTTATCTATGACTCTTTGCGCCGTGGCGAGAAAAACTCTTTGTTCTCTATTGTCGACTTTGTGGTAAGTAAAAAAATCCTTCACGGTTCTGATGCCGCCGGAAGTGTCCTCACTCCGGCAATTTTTGGCAATAAAATCAATAATCAGAATAAAGCATTCTCCTTGATTCAATCCTCCATTCAGTTTTTTTGTTGTCACTTTTTGAAGCCAAAAAGTAACCCAAAACCTTAATGCCTGGTAATTTATTTCAAATTGTCAGTTTTTTAGTGCTGAAATAAACATTCGATGCAATTTGATTTCAAACCTTGATCAACCCTAAAAATGGGTGGATTTCTCTCGTTCCACTTCGAGAACTAACCCATTTTCTTAACGGTTTTGATCTGCAGTTTAAAACCATAAATTCCCTAGGGCATTACCCTAAAAAGAAACTTTTCAAGTCACCGAATGCAGCCTCTCATATTTTTGACGGCGAGGGAAGTGAGGGGGAGTTATCTCCAGTATTGAATATTATCTCTCATCTCTCTATCTCTTATCTCATATCTCTCTATCTCTTATCTCTTATCTCATATCTCTCATCTCTCTATCTCCTATCTCTCTATCTCTGTATCACTTTTCCTCAATCGATTCCGAAGATTAAAGACACAACGGGATTCATCTACCCTTTTTTATCCCTATAATTAAGTGTATGATAGAAAAGGACTTATCACGAAGAAACTTTCTTCAAAAATCAATCACGGCCGGAGTGGGCATAGCCGCACTTCCATTTATCCCGGCTTTTTCAGAACCAATAAGAGCGGGAATGCAATTTGGGCTCGTCACCTACGAATGGGGCAAAGACTGGGATCTCCCAACTTTAATCGCCAATTGTGAGAAAACCGGCGTGTTGGGAGTCGAACTCCGAACTCAGCATGCCCACGCAGTGGAAACCAATCTCAGCGCTTCGCAAAGACAAGAAGTCAAAAAGCGGTTTGCAGATAGTCCGGTGACTTGCCTTGGATATGGCAGCAATTACGAATACCACAGCCCCGATCCGGCCACCCTCAAAGAAAATATCGAAGGGACAAAAGCCTACATCAAGCTTTGCCAGGACATCGGCGCTACAGGCTTGAAAGTGAAACCCAACAACCTTCCCGAAGGCGTTCCGAAGGAAAAGACCATTGCACAAATCGCTGCTTCCTTCAACGAGGTTGGGAAATTTGCCCAAGATTATGGGCAGTTGATCCGGGTGGAAGTGCATGGACATCTGACTCAGGAACTGCCTACTATGAAAGCGATCTTTGATCAGGTGACTGAGCCGAATGTCAAAATCTGCTGGAATTGCAATGCGGAAGATTTACTTCCTCCGGGGCTTGAAGCCAATTTTCACAGCGTGAAAAAATGGTTTGGGGATACCGTTCACGTCCGCGAATTCAATGTAGGCGATTATCCCTACCCCGAGCTTTTCAGGCTTTTTGCAGGAATGAATTACGAAGGTTGGATCCTCCTCGAAGCGCGTACCCAACCAACAGATCGCATCGCCGCCCTAAAAGAGCAGCTTGATTTGTTTAATGAATTGGTCAAAGAATCAAAATGATAATTCAACAGAAATTGATGATTTCCGGATCCACTTCCGTCTTCGGTCTCCCGTCTTGTTTCTTGTCTCTTGGTTCTCGCCTCTTATCTCCTATCTCTTTATCTCTCTATCTCTCTAATCTCCTAATCCCTTTTCCCAAATCCCAATAACCATAAACCCTCAACACCATGAAACAAGATAATTCCAGAAGAGACTTTCTCAAAAAATCAGCCCTGACCACCGCGGGAGTGGGCATGGGAGCTTTGGCTTTTCCCGCCAGCAGCTACAGCAAAATCATCGGAGCCAATGACCGGGTGAATGTCGGCATTGTGGGCTTTTCCGACAGGGCAAAACATGCGCTGATCCCGGCGATGCTCGTTCATGCAAAGGAAATGAACTTTGAATTCACCGCTGTTTCAGATATCTGGAGCAGAAGAAGAGATGAATGTCAGGCGTACATAAAAGATAAAGCCGGGCTTTCGATCGCTGCCTGCCGAAACAACGACGAACTCTACGACCGGAAAGATGTCGATGCGGTGATCATCAGCACGGCGGATTTTCAGCATGCGTTGCATTGCAAGGAAGCGGTGGAAGCTGGTCGGGATGCGTATGTGGAAAAGCCTTTTGCCGAAACCATGGAAGACAATCGCGCTGCCAAAGAAGCGGTACTTCGAACCGGCAAAATCGTGCAGGTGGGTTCGCAGCGCCGAAGCGGATTGAACTACCATCAGGCAAATGACTTCATCAAAGCCGGAAAATTCGGAGATATCGTAGCGGTCGAAATGACCTGGAACGTCAACCAACCCGGCAGATGGAGGCTTCCCAAACTGACCTCCGAGATCCGAAAAGAAGATACCGACTGGGACAGATTCCTGATGAACCGGCCCAAGCAGGAATGGGATCCGAGAAAATACCTGGAATTCCGTTTATTCTGGCCGTTCTCTTCGGGGATTCCGGGACAGTGGATGGCGCATCAGATTGATACGGTGCACTGGTTTACAGATTTACCACACCCGAGAAGTGTCGCTGCAAACGGGGGGATTTACCTTTGGAAAGACGGTAGACAAAACTTTGACACCATGACAGCTGTCTTTGACTATGGCCCGCTCGATGATAAATCAAAAGGTTTTCAGGTGATTTATTCCTCTCGATTTACCAACGGTGCCGGGGGCACAAAGGAAATCTACTACTCCAATGGAGGAGAACTCAACCTCGATACCAACATGATTTCACCAAATGGAGGTTTGAGCAAAAACAGCGCAGCTGCCATGGGAATGAAAGAAAACCTGCTTCCTGAAATGGCTTTGGGCGAAGCCGTCAAAGCCGAAACCGGTGCAAATACCGGAGTGGACAACCTCACTTCTTCCCACATGAGAAATTGGATGGAATGTGTGCAAACCCGCAAAAAACCAAATGCAGATGTGATGGCCGGGTACAATCATTCCATTGCAAATATCATGACTACTGCTGCTTTGCGAACGGGTCAGTTTGTGACGTTCGACGAAGAAAAGCAGGAAGTGTTGGCCGGAGGAAAGGTGTTTCAGTATTAGGATGCTGGATGACCGATGACGGATGCTGGATGCTTGATGACCGATGCATCGTTAAGCATTAGTAGAATGACGGAAGACCGATGACGGAAGACCGAAGTGGCATACATGATAAAGCTTACCTAAAATAAGTAGCTAAATTCTTATGCTGATTTCTCCGCTTGCCCACTTTAGTGGTCCATCTTGCTTCTTGCTTCTTGACTCTTGACTCTTGCTCCTTGACTCTTGCTTCTTTGCTCTGATTTCTTCCGTCTCGGGCCTTCTGTCTCCGGTCTTCCGTCTTCCGTCTTAACCCCCTAGCCCCCTGAAGGGGGAAAAGCATGTCAACTTATTTCGTCTTCCAACTTCCAACCTCCAACTTCCTTCCTCCTACTTCCAACATAAAAAACCCAACTATGTCAACTCATTCAAAGACCGGCCTTTGGGCCTATCTGATTATAATAGCTACTTCCTTTTCTGCCTGTACAGGTGGAAATGAGGCAAATACCGACGATTCAATGGAACAAGCTGATTCAGTTACCTTGGTAAGAAATGATGCAGAAAGGAAGGTAGAAATCCTGGTGAACGGAGAGCTTTTCACCGCCTATATCTATCCTGAGAATGTGGCCAAACCTGTGCTCTATCCTATCAAATCTGCCGGTGGCCACGATCTGACACGAGGTTTTCCGCTGGAACCCCGACCGGGAGAGCGAGTGGATCATCCTCATCATGTCGGAGTTTGGTTTAATTATGGAGATGTGAACGGGCTGGACTTTTGGAATAATTCCGACGCGATTCCTGAAGATAAAAAGAGCGGTTACGGCACTATCGTCCACACAGAAATTTTGAATACCAATGTGGGTCCCGACGGTGCCGAACTGGAAGTGGCAATGGATTGGGTTGCGCCGGATGGAAGGATTTTACTGAAAGAGAACACGGTGTTTGTTTTCAGTTCGGAAGGTGGAAAACGAGTGATTGATCGAGTCACCACACTTACCGCTCACGGTCAGGCCGTTTCCTTCACAGACAACAAGGAAGGAATGCTTGGAATCCGTGTCGCACGGGAGTTGGAGCATCCATCTGACAAGCCTGAGATTTTCACCGATGCGAGTGGAATTGCCACGGCTGTACCGACTTTGAATAATGAGGGTGTCTCAGGAATGTACCGAAGCAGCGAGGGAATCGAAGGAGATGAAGTCTGGGGAACGCGTGGAAAATGGGTAAATCTTTCCGGGGAAATCAAAGGTGAAAAGGTCAGCATCGCTATCCTCGATCATCCCAAAAACCCCGGCTATCCGACGTATTGGCATGCAAGAGGCTATGGACTTTTTGCGGCAAACACTCTGGGGCAAAAAGCAATGAGCGAAGGGAAAGAGGAATTGAACTTCAAACTGGCAGATGGAGAATCGGTGACCTTCCGCTATCGGGTAGTCGTCTATTCGGGAAATCTCCCCACAGACGAAGGATTGAATGGGGACTTTTCGGCTTTTTCGGAGAGGTAGATTTGTTGGTCAACAGTCCACTGTCCACAGCGCGTTAGCAAAAAGTCAATAGCTAGTGAATCGGACTTCAATCCTTGTTTTATCAACTTAGTGTTAATAAGTGGATAGTCATTTTCTTCTTTACCACAAAGCAACAAAGACAACAATAGTAAGAGATGGAGTCCAACTATCTGCTAATCTTTGCTCCGAGGTGAGAAAATCCTTTGTTCTCTTTTGTGGACTTTGTGGTTGAAAAAAAAATCCTTCGAGATTAGTATTTTATTTTTTATCACAAAGAAACAAGAGGTAACAATAGGAAGAGATGGAGTCCATTTATCTTTTACCACAAGATTCACCCTAGGTTCTGAACCCGCGTTTTGCAACCTATAAATAAAAAAACAGGCTTCCTGATCCCAGAAAGCCTGCTTATTTATTTATCAAGATGACTCTTGTCCTAACTGAATAAAGCAAAGTCTGAGGTTCAATTGTCTGGGCCGTGGACCGTCTCCACCCCCTAGCCCCCTGAAGGGGGAAAAGCGTGTCAACGGGCTTCGGTCTCTGACTTAAACCGCCTCCGCCATCGCCTTCTTGCTCTTCCGATACAGATGCGAACTCAGGATATTTCTTCTGGCGAATCGATAGGCATTGTCTGCACTGCAAAACTTGGTGTATACATTCTTGGAAACTCCAAAATACTCGTAGGTATTCCCATCTAAAAAGGTGATTTCAAGAAGCAGGTTTTTGTAGTGGAAGTCAGCAATACCGGAGTTGGTTACCGTTTCGGTGTATTCTTCCAAATTGGCAGCGGTAGTTTCCGGAGCGATGCTTACCAGGAAATGATAGCCATTGATGATTTTGGTGCTTTTTTCTTCGGCTTCTTTGGCTTTTTCGTCCCCTTCGAGGAATTTATCAGGGTGCCATTCTTTTACCAGGTTTCTATAGGTAGTTTTCAGTTGCTTCAGGTCGATCGGACCTTCCACATTGAAAAGTTTCTTGTATTCGTTAATCCTCTTCATTGATCTATTTTAGAATCTGCAAAGCTACGCATATAAACTTATCCGGATAAAAAATCTGAGTTGAGTGAAGAAGACAGCAAATAAAGGACTTTAAATCAACCAAGTCCGAAACAATTGTCCTGCAAAGACATCAGAACTCAGAATACTATTTGGAAATCAGGAAATGCGAATCCATAATCTTTTTGACCGATTCTCCTGAAAATCAATCTTTTCACCAGTTGTTAAAAGTAAAAACCGAAAGAACTCCGAAAACTTTAGAACTATTTTTTGAATGGCTTGGGATGAAACGAATCTGCCTGCTATATTGAAAGAGATTTTTAGGGGAAGCCAGGCAGAAGGAATTTTTGAAGTGAGAGGAATTCCCGAAAATTGAAGGCTTGAAAATCAAACTCGGTCAAAGTTATTAAAAACACTCAAGACAACTACTAATCCATTCTCATTGAATCGCCTTCTTAAAGTTATCATTTAAGCCATAAACGCTAATGGATTTTTAAAACCATAAAAAACAAAATTAACTATGAAGATTGAAAGAATAAAAATATTGAATTACAAAACACTCGACAATATCGATATTAGTGTGAACACATTTTATACTGCAATTTGTGGGAAGAACAATGCCGGTAAATCTTCATTAATTCAAGCAGTTCGAAGTATTTTAGGTTTTGATGTTAGTCCTTTCGAGGATGAGTCAGACTTTGAAGTTGACCATAAAGATGATTATACAATTTGGAAAACGGATAAAACACAACCCATTGAATTTTGTATTCACATTAGACTCTTTACTTCAACAGATAATGGACTAGTAAAATTTATAGAAACATTTGCCAAGTCAGAAGGCACTGAGAATTTGCCAAAACAAGACAACTATTGTTTAATTATTACCGTTCGGTTTCATAAAGAAAAAAATGTCCCTGAAATAGAAATTATTTTTGAGCAAAAGAAATTAGATGAGTTTCCCGCAAGAGAAGTTCTTTCAAAAATTAGAAATTCAAAAACTCTTATTTTCCACAATTCAACCGAGATTACCCGAAACTATGGTCGCTTTCATGGATTTTTCGATGATTTCACTCCAGCTGAAAGAACATCAATAAAAGGAAAGAGAGAAGTTTTACAAAAGGAATTTAAAAAGATATCTGAAAGACATAAAAAAGATTTAACTGATCTACTTGGAAGACTAAATGAGAAGTATGATATAAATCTGACTGTTCCAGGTTTTAATTTCGACAGAGTTCCTTATGAAATTTCATTAGGAGAAAAGGATTTTGATATTCCATTAGATAATTGGGGAAGCGGAACCAAAAACAGGACACTTATTTTAAAGAGTTTATTTAACGCAAAAAAGTTTTTGGAAACCACTGATAACTCCTCCAAAATAGCTCCCATTGTTCTGATTGAAGAGCCTGAGAGTTTTTTGCATCCATCAGCCCAAGCAGAATTTGGAAAAATACTTCAAGATCTTGCCACTGAATTCCAGATACAAATTATCACTACTACACACAGCCCTTTTTTACTTTCTAGTCTAGATGATCCAACATCTAATATTTTGTTAGAAAGAAAAATTGATAAAAAGAAATTAAGAGAAACAATTAAAGTTGACACAACTGGACCTGATTGGAAGAAGCCTTTTGCATTAGCCCTAGGAATAGAAGGCCCTGAATTTGATAGTATTAGAAATGTATTCTTTAGCCAGGCAAATACCTTGCTTCTTGTAGAAGGCGATACTGACAAAGAATATTTGGAATTGCTAAGGAAAGATGAACATGGAAAGAATAAACTTGATTTTGAAGGAGAAATATTTCCTTATAATGGATTTGGAACACTCAATAACACTGTTATGATGAAATTTCTTAAAGAAAAATACAGCAAACTTATTATAACTTTTGATCTTGACGCTTACAATCAGGTAAAAAATAGTTTGAATACTTTAAAATTTGAAAATGAGAAGGATTATTTTAAGGTCGGTTTAGATAAAGGAGGTAAAAGAGCTATCGAAGGATTATTGCCTGATACTATTTGCAATTCAGTTTGGAGTGCTAACACTGAGTTAGTCCACCAGTTACAATCTGACAATAAAGATGAAGCTCTTACAGCAAAAAAAAGCTTAAAAAATTTATATCTCCAGGAGTTTAAAAGTAAAGCGGTTGCAGGAAATGAATATTTTAGTGAATTCTATAAGCTCACAACAAAGCTTAATAAATCATTACGCGACAAATAAAAAATGTAATTTGTAGTTACACTCTCCTATTCTTTTCAATTTCTGCTAAGTAAAAATCGAAAATCACCTCTCGGCGAAGTTAAAACTTGTTTTAGACGTGATGAAATTTAAAATTCCTCCCCCAAGCCCTTAAAACTATTTTTGAATGAATTGGTATAAACCGTCAATGTCAGGTATATAGATAGAGATTTTTAGGGGAAGCCAGGCAGAAGGAATTTTTGAAGTGGGAGGAATTCTCGAAAATGAACGCTTGATGATTCGAATGTGAAAATCAACGGGAACAGAAATTAATTCAAACAGACTTGCACCAACTGAGTAAGGCTTCCAAATAAGAAGGCGTAGGAAAGAGTTGGGCCGGAACAGAAGTAAGTAACAATGCGTAACGACATAGCTTATAATCAATAATTTATTTTATAAAAATTAAAATATAATATGGAAGCCTCAACATCTATAAATGAAATGTTAGCAGGAACAAGAATCTTTGTACCATCCTATCAAAGAGCTTATTCATGGGAAACACCTACAGATAAAATTACTACCAAAACACAAACAGATATATTTTTATTAGACTTAGAAGAATATAATAAAAGTGATATTAAATCCCAATACTACTTTGGACATTTTTTGTATGAAGAAAAATCAAAAAACGTTTTTGGGGTAATTGACGGTCAACAACGCCTAACAACTATTGTGATTTTTCTTTCTGCCCTATTCACTCGATTAAATATGATTAGAAAATTGACTGAAGATGAGGAAGTATTATTTGAAAATATGATAAGAAGAAAGTCAAATTATACATTTTCAACAGTCGATTATGATGATCAATTATTTAAGGATTATGTTATAGACCAAATTAAAATAAATAAAAATGGATTAGAAACAGAATCCTCAAAGAGGATTGTAAAAGCTTTTGATTTTTTTTCAAAAATATTTTCTACTAAAGATGTTGGCTATTTGACAAAGATGTTAAAAACAGTAAGTGAAGCTTCTTGTACTACTCATCCTGTAAAAAATGAATCGGAGGCCATACAAATGTTTATTTTTCAAAACAACCGCGGGAAAAAACCATCAAATCTTGAGATAATTAAAGCTCAATTTATGTTCAATGTCCATCTTTATGGTGCTGATGAAAAAGACAATTTAATAATTGAGATAAAAAAGCGTTTTGAAAAAATATATAAATCAATTTCTTCAATTGAATATAAGATTGATGAAGACGATGTTCTTTCCTACACTTTAAGAGTACATTTTAATTCTTTATGGGAATCTAATGCGATAGACAAAATCAATAAGCTGTTGTCTGACAACAATCCTATACCATTTATAAAGTCATTTACAAATTCATTAGCTGTTAGTTTTGAGCATTTAACAGCATTTTTAGGAAAAGATGAACGGGAGAATAATGAAATACATTCTTTGATAACTCTAGGAGGTTTCACTATCGCAATTCCATTTATTATTAAAGCTTATTCTTATAATTTGCCTATAGCCAATATTTGTAAAATTTGCATTTCAATGGAATCACTAATTTTACGACACCGATTAATTGGAACAAGGGCTGATTTAACATCACGCTTAAATGATGTTTACCAAGGTTTTACGCAAACAAATTCTGATATATCGCCAATTATTGAAAAAATTAATTGGATGAAAAATATTTCAAGTGATAATTGGTGGTGGGCTTATTGGAATAAAACAGCACTTCAAAATAATATTCAAGGTCAAATTGATCATTCAACTGCAAAATTTATATTATGGAAGTATGAAAACAATCTTGAAAGTCAAGGAAAAAATGGATACAGAGTTACTCGATTCGATAAGATTCAAAAACCACATCTTGAACATATTGCTCCTCAGACAGAAAATGATAAACCAGCTTCAGGATATGGAAAATACACAGATAGTTTTAGGGAGCAATGCATAGATTGTTTAGGCAATTATTTATTATTGTCGGCACCTCATAATGAATCTATTGGAAATAAACCATTTAATATTAAAAGAGAATCATATTCACAATTAACACAACAACGAGAAATTCAAAAGATGACAGAAAACGATGTCATTTGGAATAGAGAGAAAATTATGGCACGCCATAAAAATATAACAACTTTTTTGCTGGAAAACTTCTAAAAACACTTCACTTACAAATAGGTTTTAATTTGGTGCACCCATTGGATGGAGTATGCATAATCACCTGAGCGTATTCCCTACAGCTATTCAGGATTAACTACCCTCGACTATTCAATAAAATTCCCTTTCCCCAAAAAATCAAACCCCGAACAGGCAATCCTATTCGGGGTTTCATTTTTACTTCTCGATCGGTTCAGGTTCGGTGAGATGTTCACTCAGCGCTGAACCTGAATATTAACCCGGATTATTTCTGAAGGCTATTTGCGAAGAATAGCATATGATAGGGAAGTGCGTTTTCCCAATAGTTCCAGGAGTGGCCGCCATCTCGCTCGGTATAGTCATGGGATACGCCTTCAAACACCAATCTTCGATGCAATTCTCTGTTTGGCTCGATCAGGAAATCATTCACACCACAGTCTATGATCAGGTGAATCTTTTGGCTTTTAAAGTCTGCAATTTTGTTGATGATGCTGACCGAATCATATCGCTCCGGATGTTCAGCCTTGCTTCCCAGGATGGAAGCAAATGCATTTCCTAAGTTTACTATTGCATCCTGAGGAAGTTTCCATCCTTTCAAATCCGGATTGAGCGCGCCACTCATACTTCCGGCTGCCAGGAACAAGTCAGGATGGTTGGCCGCGATGAACAAGGAACCGTATCCGCCCATGGATAAACCTGTGATGGCCCTGCCCTCTTTTTTGGCGATGGTTCGGAAATTGGAATCTATATGGCCAACCACATCTTTTGCGATGTAGCTCTCGAACTGACTGTTGGGATCTACCGGACTATCGAGGTAATAACTGAATTTCTCGCCTTCGGGCATCACGATGATAAACCCGTATTGGTCCGATAATTTTTGGATCAGGTTCTTATCAGAGATTGATTTGGTCCAGTCAGAAAATTGTCCCACTCCTCCATGAAGCAAATAAAGGGTTGGGTATCGGTCATTTCCCTGATTGTAGGCCGCAGGTGTGACCACGACCGCTTTGTAGACGACGGAGGTTTTGGTGTTTGCGATTTGGATGGTATCTGTTTTGGCAAAACCCGCAGCAGCCGTAAAGAAGAACAGTAAAAGGAGAGGTAATGAGAATTTCATAGGAGTCTTGATTGAGCAATCAAGAAGGGAAAAATTATTATTGTTTCAAAATGTGACAATAGGAATCGCTGTTAGGCATTTGCAATCCCGAACCCATTTCGTTGGGTTTGCAACCCAAATCATCCCCATCTTTCCGAAGGAAAATTCATTGGAGATTTCAAATCCCCTCCAAGGTAAGATGCTGGTGTCTTTGAAATTGGTCCTTGACAGACCTGCGGAATTCATTGTTATCACTTTCCAACAAAAACCCTAAATAAAAAAGGTAACTTAAATAAAATTAAACCTAATTAAACATGGCAGGAGAAGCACAAGACAGCAACTGGCCCTTACCCAAGTTTTACTTCAAAGTAGATTTTGGAAGTACCAAAGACATTCCTTTTCAGGAAGTAAGCGGCTTGGAAGTTACGGCACAGCCGATAGAATACAGGCATGGAAATAGCCCCGTTTTTTCCACTATCAAAATGCCCGGCATCGTCAAAAACAATAACGTGACTCTGAAAAAGGGAATATTTGCAAAAGACAACACCTTTTTTGATTGGTACAACAAGATCAAAATGAACACCATCGAACGTCAAAACGTGGTCATCAAACTATGCGATGAAGAAGGAAACCCAACAATGACCTGGACATTAGCCAACGCATGGCCAACGAAAATCAGTTCTACTGACTTGAATTCTGAGGGCAATGATGTGGCAGTGGAAACGATCGAGATTTCACATGAAGGCCTGACTATCGCCAACGGTTAATCAGCAGGAATACCTCAAGTTTCTTTACACTTGGTGCTGCCCCCCCTACAGCATTTTATTTTTAAGTTGTCTGCTGTTTGGGATTTGCAATCCCCAACCCATTTCGTTGGGTTTGCAACCCAAATCATACCCCTGTTGGCAGGAATCTTTTTTGGACAAATATTCTTTTGAATTTGAAATCAAACGCCAAATAAACGACTCAAATATTTTTACAAAAGAAAGAAAATCAATAGATTAGATTGAACTCAAAAATAATCTATCATGCTCAGCATCCCGGCAAGAAACTCTTATCGCCTGACGGCATTGTTCATTATCCTCATATTAATCGGCGTGCAATGGGGTTTTTACAGATCTTATACCAGCCAGTTTCCCACCTTCGCAAACGCTACCACCGTAATCCATATTCACGGTGCCCTATTGATGATCTGGCTGACGCTCTTGGTGGTGCAGCCGATACTGATCTATTTGAAAAAGGCAAAACTTCACCGAAGCATCGGCAAACTTGCCTTTGTGCTGGGCCCCTTGATCATTATCTCAATGTTCCTGGTTGGGAAGGGGGCTTACTGGCGAGGGCTGGAAGTTGTCTCGGAAACGGATATGTTGTCTACCCTTGTATTGGATATACGTGGACTTTTCTCTTTCGCTATTTTTTGGGCATTAGCCATGGCCTATCGTAAAACACCAGCTGCTCATATGCGCTACATGATTGCAACAGGTATTTTGGCAATTGGTCCGGGTGTTGGACGTGGACTGATGGCCAGTTTTGATTTCTCACTCTATGCAGCACTAAGCACTACCGATGTGATTGATCTGGTGATTGTTGGTGTATTGCTGAGTGTTGACTTGGTGAGGAAAAACGACTTCAAGCCTTATCTCGTAGTGTTCTCAGTGTTGCTGGTAGGTAAAGTACTTTGGCAGATCAGCTACAGCGACTTGTGGCAAGACTTTGGCCGAGGGTATGTTAATCTTTTGTATTGACAGACTCACTCTTCTCGCTTTTCGGGATTTGAAATCCCAAACCATATAGTTGGAATTGCAACTCAACTCATGCTCTTCTTTTCGAATAAAAGTTCAGGACAGATTTCAATTCCCATCGGAAATTTTAAGTATCAAAACTGCAGGTACTATTTTAAAGGATTAATGCTTTTGTCTTCCTAATCACCTTTACTCAAAGGTAGGGCGTACAGTTCGCGCGAACCTCCGAAAATAATCATGTTGTTGTAAATGATATAATCCCCTCCTTCCATCACACCTTTAAAGAAATCTTGATACAAAAGGGTGTTGGTTTTACCATCGGTGACAGCCAGTGATACGAATTCTGATTTCTTGTTTTTGATAAAATAATACACCTTGCCATCGTGTTCCATCAACCCAAAAGGATATTGGTATTCACCGGGCAATAATATGCTCAGAGGTCCAGTACCTTCTTTGGTTCCATCACTTTGCCAAAGGCGGCTGCCATATTCCCATCCGCCGGTGAAGTACAGTTTTCCGTTCAGGTTATTGATGTGATCACTGCCATATGCGGTATCAATGCGGGTAATGAGTTGCGTGCCGCCAGCTGTTCCATCGCTTGTCCAGAGTTCAGCAGGGTCCGTTGCTATGACTACCCCTTCGTCTTCCGAAGGAATAGAAAATCCTTCACCTGCATTCAGCATCATATACAGTTTACCCTGCAGGGATGTCGTGGTATTTGCATATTCGCTGATACTGAATATTGGGAATTCTTTTACCAAAAGACTTGAGTCTTTTGAAGTATTCACCGCAATCAGTCCTGAATAATCTACATAACTGTCTGCAAAAAAATAAAACTGCTCCCCGGCACAGCTGAGGCAATAGGGATCAGTTTCAAGCGGTTGGTTTTCGGCATCTGTTTTTATGGTGCCTTCCGGTGTTCCGTCTGTTTGCCAGAGCTGACTATTTAATCCGTATTCTGCATTGCCATCGTTGGCTGAAAAGAAGATGAGCTTGCCGCAAACGGTAAGATGATTGGGAAAGGCGCTAATATCATTTTCAGTATCGGCCCTTATGTTTTTTAGCATGTGGGTTGTTTCGACTGTGCCCCCTGAAGTCCACACTTCATTGCCATAAACGGGATGGTCACAGACAAAAAATAATTTATTGTTTAATACGGTAAGTTGAGCAGGCGTTGGAAGCATAGCACCTTCCGAATCTTTTACAATGTGTGTGCCCTCAGACGAACCGTCTGAAACCCACAGGACCTCACCATTGATGCCGTCATCGGCCGAAAAGTAGAGCAGGTTATCAACTACCGTCAATTCTTGCAAAATAACTTGACTGTTGATGTTACTGATCTTAACAGTGCCTTTTTCGGTGCCGTCTGTTTTCCAGAGGTCAGAAAAAGATGATAAATAGACCGCATCATTAAATAAGACCATTTCATCTGCATCGATGTCTGCCAGTTTGATGGCGGAGCTGTTAAAGTTAGTACAGCCTGAAATAATATGCCACAGGCAGAAAACCGGCAGGAATAGTAGTTTTTTCATCGCTTTCAGTTTTCTGAGAGTAAGGATAGATTCATGTAATGATACAAATAAATGATTGCCAATAACTAAGTGAAGAACAAGTGTTTGGCTGTGTGTTATCCTGTACCTGCGTTGGGAGTAAACCCATTCTTATATTTTTTGGAAATTGTAATTCGCTTTCACTTATAATCAGGATAATCAAAGTAACTATGGCGCTATTTTTTATTTGTTTTTTGGTAGCATTTTTGTTACTTTAGAATATGAAAGTAAACGAATTGCTAAAGTTGCTTCATAAGGATGGATGGTTCAAAAAAGATCAGAAAGGCAGCCATCTTTAATTAATTCACCCGGTGAAACTGGGGAAAATAACGGTCCCTGTTCATGGTGGGGACATACCAATTGGAACTTTAAATTCCATTTTGAAGCAGGCAGGACTTAAATAACCACCCTCTTCGGAATACCTGAAAAATTAACATCCGACAAAACAAATCGTAAAATGGAAATCGTGAAAATCCCATTAATCATTGAGAGAGGTGATGATAAATTGCTTTGGGGACGAGTGGAATACAACGGAAATCTGATCACTGACTTTGGTGACTCAATCCCGGAACTCGAAGAAAAAATGAAAGCCCTCTTAAAAGATTTTGAAGAAGTAAATCCTGAATCAGTTCTATTTGAGTGTCAATTTGATATTTATGCGCTGTTTCAGCGATTTGACTTTTTGAAAATCTCTAATGTAGCCGAACATGCCGGAATGAATCCCGGCCTTCTGAGGCAATATGTATCAGGAGCAAAAAATCCATCTGAAGAGCAAGCAAAAAAAATAGAGCGTACACTCCATAAACTGGCCCAAGAGTTACAGAAAGTCACGATAGTTGCAGGCTAATCCCAAAGAACACGAATTTAAAATAAGCCTCCTGCTGAGTGAAACCCCGCACAATTATCAGGAGCAAATCTACCTTTTTATTTTTTTGTAATTTATAACTCTCCTCTCCCCTTTCTTTATCAATCCTCTAGCAACTCAAAACACTGATTCGCGATTTCCAACTCTTCGTTGGTGGGAATCACGAGGATTTTGACCGGAGAATCTGAAGTATTGATTTCCCGAAGACCTTTTCCCTCTGCTTCATTTTTGGCCTCATCCAGATGAATTCCGAGGTATGCCAAATCCTTGCAGGTCAGCTTTCGGGAAAGTGAATCATTCTCCCCAACTCCCGCCGTAAAAATTATTGCGTCCAAACCATTGAGGATTGCAGCATAGGAACCGATGTATTTTTTGATTCGATAGGCGTAAAGCTCGTAGGCTAAAACCGCCTCCGGGCTTCCTTCGAAGTACATTTTCTTCACATCCCGCATATCGTTGAAGCCTGTAAGCCCGAGCATTCCGCTTTTCTTATTGAGCAGGGAATTGACTTCCTCCAGCGTGTATCCGAGTTGATTGACAAGATGAAAAATCACCGATTGATCCACATCTCCGGCGCGAGTGCCCATGATCAATCCATTCATCGGACCAAGTCCCATGCTGGTATCGATGCATTTTCCGTCTCGAATTGCGCTCATGCTGCAACCGTTTCCCAGGTGAATGGTGATGAGTTTGGAATCCTTTTTCCCTAGATATTCAATTGCCTTTTCGGAAACGTATTTATGGCTAGTCCCATGAAATCCATACGCCCGAATTCCATGCTCTTCGTACAATTCATTCGGAATCGCGAACCTGAAAGCAACAGGAGGCATGGTTTGGTGAAAAGCTGTATCAAAAACTGCGACTTGTTTGGCACTTGAGAAAATCCGGGTTGCCACCTCAATCCCAAGGTAATTTGCAGGATTATGAAGCGGAGCAAGGGGGAAAAGTTCGCGGATCTTTTTCATGGTCTCTTCGGTGATGATCTGAGTTTCTGAAAAGCTCTCTCCACCATGAACCACCCGATGCCCGACCACATCAACTTCTCCGGGATCGCTAATGACCCCAATTTCTTTGTTCGTCAAAAGTCTGGCTACTTCATTCAATCCCGCAGCATGATCTGCAATTGGAATAACTTCGCTTTTTTTCACTTCGCCTGTTGGCAAAAAGGCCTTGTAGTCCACTTTGGAGCCTTCCTGACCGATCCTATCCACCAAGCCGGAACAAACAACTTCCGCTTCAGGCATCCGGATGAGTTGATATTTGATGGAGCTGCTGCCTGAGTTGATTACGAAAACGTTCATGAAAGGAAGGGGTAAGTTGTAAAATGTAAGTAGTAAGTAGTTTGAGACAACCTATTCCCCATTCAGGGGGTTAGGGGGTAAATCAAGACTGTTGGGCCTGAATCGCAGTTATCACTACGGTATTGAAAACATCCGCGACCGTGCAGCCTCGGCTCAGATCATTGACCGGCTTGTTAAGCCCTTGGAGCATCGGACCAATTGCAATCGCACCGGTTTCCCGCTGCACTGCTTTGTACGTGTTATTTCCGGTATTCAGATCCGGGAAAATCAGCACGCTCGCTTGACCGGCAACTTCAGAGTTTGGCATTTTCTTTTTCCCCACTTCCAAATCAACCGCTGCATCGTATTGGATTGGTCCTTCCACTTTTAGATCAGGTCTGCGCTCTCTGACGAGTTCGGTCGCTTTTCTTACTTTCTCGACGTCTTCGCCTTCTCCGGAGGAACCTGAGGAATAGGAAAGCATGGCGATTTTAGGATCAATTCCCAGCATTTTGGCTGATTCTGCAGAGGAAATAGCGATATCCGCCAATTGCTCGGAAGTTGGATTTGGCACCACGGCGCAGTCTCCAAAAACCGAAACTCTGTTTGGCAAACACATGAAGAACACGGAAGACACGGTGGAAACTCCCGGTTTGGTTTTTACAAATTGCAGTGCAGGCCGGATCGTGTGCTGGGTGGTGTGAATCGCGCCGGAAACCATCCCGTCCGCTTCACCTTTGAATACCATCATGGTTCCAAAATAAGACACATCGTGCATCAGTTCTCGGGCCATTTCTATCGTCATTCCTTTCGCTTTTCGCAGTTCAAACAGCGTCTGTGAATACCCCTCAAAGCGTTTGGAAGTTGCCGGATTTTCGATCTGAACTTTGTCCAAGTCGAGGGAAAGATTCAACCGCTTGATGGAAGTTTCGATATTTTCCCGGATTCCGAGGATAGTCAATTCCACCACATTCTGTCTGATGAGCGCATCTGCAGCCATCAAAATCCGATCATCCTCCCCTTCCGGCAGGACGATGTGTTTTTTATGTTCCTTGGCCCTTTTCACCAATTGATACTGGAACATTCTTGGGGTGAGAGTTTCAGAATGAAAAGCGACGATCTTCTCCGCCAACGCCTGTTCATCCACCCAAGTATCAAAAAGCCGAATTGCCAGTGAAATCTTCTCTTTATCGTCTGAAGAAATCCTCGCCCGAATCTGGTTCACTTTGGTGACTACTGCGAAAGTTCCCTCGTCCACTTGAAGGATTGGAAGGACAGTTTCCAAACCCTCAATCAGCTTGACTATCGAAGTCTCGGGATGCATTCCGCCTGTCAAAATCAGGCCGGCTACTTTTCCAAAACTTCTAGAAATATTGGCCTGCAAAGCTCCGATGATCAGGTCTCCCCTATCTCCGGGCGTCACGACCAAGGTGTTGTTCTTAAGTCGGTTCAGGAAATTATGAAGCTGCATCGCCCCGACAATCGAATGGTCCACGCGATTGGTCAGGAGGTTTGCGCCAAAAAGCAGATTTGCTCCGAGCGACTCTCTGATCTCCTCCATCGTAGGATTGCTCAATTCGACGTGCATCGGAATAGTCGTTATAAGGATTTCAGCAGGCAAGGCTGATTTCAATCTTTTGGCGATTTCTTCCTCTTTCCCCCCCTCCACTTTGTTGGCGACCAGCGTCAATACCTGCACATCCTTATTCAAGAAACCATTGACTGTAGCAACGGCTTGATCGACAATTTCCACCAGAGATTTGCCTGAGCAATTCATGATGATTGCAGCAGGGATTCCCAGGTTTTTGGCGATTGAAATGTTCCCGTCAAATTCCACGTTTGTCCCCACTCCCAAAAAGTCTGTCCCCTCCACGACCGTGAAATCGCAGCATTCCTGAAGCTCCTTGAATCGCTCAATGATAGTATCTATCAGGTAAGTTTCGTTTCCCTTGTTGATCTCCTTGATTGCTTTCTTTCGCGTGAAAACATACATCTCCTCGTAGGTTTGATGCAGGCTAAACTGCTTGGCGATCAACTCGAGGCGGCGGTCTTTTTCCTTTTTACTTCCGGCAACGATAGGCTTGAGATAGCCGATTTTATCCGTTTTACTCGCCAGTAAATTGACCAGGCCAAGGGCAAAAATTGACTTTCCCGAGAATGGCTCGGTAGTAGTCAGGTAGATAGCATTTGTCATAATTCGAACTTTAAGCTTTTAAAAATTTCAGCGCCATCACAAGTGAATTTCCTGTCGATTATAGGAGGCGTTTGAAAACCCAAAATAGGCATTTAGCTTTTTAAAAATTGATGACAAAAATCATAGGTGGAGGAAATTATCTGAATTGGAATTGATTTGGAGGGATGATGGATGCGGGATGACCGATGACCGATGACCGATGACCGATGAAGAATGCTGGATGACCGGTGACAGATGTTCGTTACGGTAGGTGACAAGGATAATCGGGAATCAAAGAAATTAAAAAAACTCTGTGATACTCTGTGCCTCCTCTGTGAAACTCTGTGCTACCAAAAAACTCCGTGTCACTAAAAAGCACCATATCACCAGAAAATTCATTGTTTTTTTGCTGTCGTCTGTGGACCGTCGTCAGTGGACGATTTTTTTCTCTATTTTCCGCTTTTGAATCCTTAATGACCCAACCCACCAACCTTACCCGCCAACTTGGATTGGTCGGACTGACCGCTACGGGAATTTGCTCGATGATCGGAGCGTCCATTTATGTGGTGCCGTTTATGATCCAGCGAAATGTCCCGGGCATCGGACCGTATGTTTTGCCGGCATTTCTCTTCGCTGCGATTCCGGCAATTTTGGCTGCGTTGGCATACACGATCTTGTCTTCCGCCATGCCAAGGGCCGGTGGTTCCTACATTTACGCCAGCCGATCCCTCCACCCGTATCTGGGTTTCGTGGCGAGTTTCTCGCAATGGTTTGGCCTTTCGATTGTCATCGGCGTGATTTCTTATGTGGTCGTTCCTTTCTTCAGAGATGTCGCGAGCGCTCTTGATTGGACAAACCTTGCTTCACTTCTGGATACCGACTGGATTCGGGTGGGATTGGCTTTAGCCTTACTTTGGACTTTTGTCTATGTGAACATCCGCGGCGTCCAACTTTATGAAAAAACTGTAATTCCTCTGATGATTTTGATGTTTGCATTGGGCGGAGTGGTGATTTTCGCAGGTTTAAGTTTTGATCATTCTGACTTTGCAAAAGCCCTGGAGGCAAAAGAAGGACGAACGATTATTCCAATGGAAGCTGCTTTCAACTGGCCAACTTTCCTTTCGGCGGCAGCCCTCCTGTTTTCCAGTTTTATCGGTTTCGACTCGATCGCACAAGCGGGCGGCGAAGCAAAAAACCCGACCCAAAATCTGCCAAGAGCCATCGGACTTGCGATTCTGATCGTGAGCTTATTTTACATTGCCTTTACTTACGCCGTTTATCATGCTGTTCCCTGGAGTTTTGTAGCAAGTGAAGCGGCGACAAAAGACATCACTGCAGCTGGAATCCTAAGTTATTTACTTCCATCCGGATTGGGGATTCTGATCCTTCTGGGAGCTGCCATCGCCTTGCTCAATGATCTTCCTGCCATGATCCTTTCGGTTTCCAGGCTGGTTTTTTCATGGGCGGAGGACGGGATTTTCCCGCGGAAAATTGCTTCAGTTCACCCGATCCACCATACTCCCTATCGTGCGATTATTCTAAGCGGGATCATGGCAACCATCGGGATTTTGGGAAGTCATTTTGCCGGTGATTTCTTTTTGGGAATCGACATTATGGTGACTTCCATGCTCGTTAATTTCCTGCTGATGTGCTTGTCGGTGCTGATTCTCCCGCTGAGAAATCCGGAGATCGCTTCCGGAATCAAGGTTTTCCGATCCAGAAAAATACAAGTCTTAATCTCCGTTGCCGGAACATTCATTCTTACCAGCTTTCTGCTGATTCATATTGCAAAAGATTTGAACTCTGAAGTTTCTGCCTGGTATTTTCATTCCACACCGATTTGGCTGATTGTGATGAGTTTGGCTTCGCTACTTTTCTACTTTCAATGGAGAAAACTCAAAGCTTCCGGAATCGACACTCAAGCCTTATTTTCAAAACTTCCTCAAGAATAATCTAGTCTATGAATCCTTCGAAATACACTGAACTTGCTCCGGGACTTACCATTTGCAGAGCCATCACCGGTCTTTGGCAAATCGCAGACATGGAGCGTGACGGAACCAAAGTAAATTCTCAGGAAGGGGCAAACGCCATGAAAGCCTATGCTGATTCGGGATTTACCACCTTCGATATGGCGGATCATTACGGTTCGGCTGAGGAAATTGCAGGAGTTTTCCGATCTCAAAACGGAGTTGAAAAAGGGCAGCATTTCACCAAATGGGTACCCACTCCCGGTCCTATCACCAAATATCAAGTGCGGGAAGCTGTTCGACTGGCCCTTACCCGAATGCAATCAGATCAGATTGATTTGATGCAGTTTCATGCTTGGAGCTATGCGCATCCATCCTGGGTGGATTGCCTTTTTTGGCTGCAAGAACTCAAAAACGAAGGATTGATCCGGCATATTGGCCTGACGAATTTTGACTCTGCCCATCTTCAAATTGTGGTCAATTCCGGGATAGAAGTAGTTTCCAATCAGGTTTGCTTCTCCCTGCTTGACCAGCGTGCTGCGGGTAAGATGTCCGAAATTTGCCTGAAGCATAACGTAAAGTTATTGGCCTTTGGAACAGTGGCCGGAGGGTTTCTTTCTGAGAAATGGCTGGACAAAGCAGAACCAAATCAGAGTGAATCCCTGACTTGGTCTCAGATGAAATATAAGCGCTTCATCGATTCAGCCGGCGGTTGGGAAAAATTCCAATCCCTTCTGAAATCGCTCCAAACAATCGCCCAAAAACATGGAGTCGGCATTGCCAATATCGCCAGCAAATACATCATGGATCAGCCGGCAGTTGCCGGAGTGATCATCGGCGCGCGACTTGGGCAAAGCGAGCATATTGCAGAAAATGAAAAGCTTTTTTCTTTCGAACTTGATGAATCTGATAAACAGCAAGTGGCAAAAGTTCTGGCTACGCTGGACAAGATCCCGGGAGATTGCGGCGACGAATATCGCAAACCTCCATTTCTGACAGCTTCAGGAGATCTGAGTCACCATGTGGAGCATTTTCCATCGCCCTATCCTACTTTCGAAGTAAGTGAAAATCGAACAAAAGCCCTGAGCGGAACAATCTGGGAAGATTTGGCAGGATTCAGCAGGGCGGTAAGAAAAGGAAATCGCATCCTGGTTTCCGGCACAACTGCTACGCACGGCCCAATACGCATGGGAGGAGATGATCCCGGTGCGCAAGCTCATTTTATACTCGACAAATTAGAAGGTGCGATTCAGTCTTTGGGCGGAAAACTGGAGGATGTAGTCAGAACAAGGATTTTCATACGAAATATTTCTGACTGGGAACCTATTGCCCGCGCACATGGCGAGCGATTTAAAGACATTCAACCTGCCAACTCGATGGTGAGGGCTGAACTCATAGGAGAAGAATACTTGGTGGAAATCGAGGCAGAAGCGGAAGTGGATTGATTTGGGATTTCAAACGGAACTGAAATCAGCCGACGTTTCTAAAGATATTTCTCAGGAAGAGGATATCCTTTTCCTGATATAAACTCCCTGAACTCCTTGTCAATCAATAACGGACCTGATGCCTGCGTCAGTTGGGGCTGAGGAAGTGAGTTGATTTCCAACACTTTTAAACCAGTCGATGTCGCTGCAAAATCAATTCCTGCAATATCCAGGAAGTACAAGCTGTCAACTATTTTACGGATATGCCTAAGCTTTTCTGGCCAATCGGGAACAATAAATCCCTCAAGCGGATGATTTGTGTCCACATGATGGCTATGCCAACCGACATTGGTTTTACTTTTTACAATATATCCCCGGCCGATCATTCCGGTCTCGATGTCCAGAGAACAAGCAATTCCTCCCTGACCGTTATTATCTACCCCATTTGATTCTTTGGTTCCAAATCGGTGTGCCATGCTGATTATGACATTTTCATTGGACAGGTTTCTGTAAAAGGCAACCCGGATTGTGTTTAGGGATCCGGGAAAGATCAATTCGGAGTAGGATTCATTTACCAACTTGTTGTTAATGTAAAATTCCGATTTCTGAAGAATTGGAAGAAATCGGGTGTAATCTCCTTTTTTGATAAAAAAAACTCCCCTTCCGCCACCGTCTGAGATAGGTTTGACGCAAAGGTCAGGGTACACTTTAAGACAAGATTCAAGGACAGTTTCTAAGGATGTCGATTTGACATTGACCCCCTGACAATATCTCACTACTCCATTACTCACCCAAATAGTAAGCTCAGGTATTGCCTCCGGGCAAGAACCCAAAACAATTGGAATAAAAGCCTTGCTGTCGATCAGTTTTGAGGACTCTCCGTTGATCGGGTGAAGTCTGTGATAATCCCGATCATTCAGATAATCATCAATCGAGAATTTCTCAAAATCATACGCCACATCGCTGATTGAGGTAAATCCTTTCTCCCTGAAAAGCTTCGATTTTTCCGGAGACAATTCGATTTGGTTACTCTTGAGATACCAATTTTTCCTTTTCCTGTATCCTTTAATAAGCGACTTGAATTTTGATCCTATTTTTTTCAGCATACTTGGCTCAGGTTGGTTTTAATATTCTGCGGACAACTCAAATTCACTATCCTATTTCCGGAAAACCAAATTAAGGTTTAACTCAAGAAATTCAGGAAAAAGATTTCGTGGATTTACTTTTTGAAAAAGGATGAAATTTGAAATAAAGAATGGCCTTTCTATCCCAAAAGAGGGGTTTTTTAGAAGAATAATTTATTATCTTGGACTATCCCAAAATAATCAGTTATGAAAAAGCTATCTCTCTTTTTACTTTTTCTCATTCTGGCAGCCGGATCCTCGGTCTTTGCTCAGGACAAAATCAATGTGAAAGGCACCTGGATCATGAGCGTCACTTCCGATATGGGAAGCGGATCGCCAACCTTCGTTCTCGACCATGTCAATGAGACCACCATTACCGGCACTTATACCGGACAATTAGGCGAATCCGCGGTAAAAGGAACGCTGAAAGGAAATGCCATCCATCTGGAGTTTGATATCCAAGGCAATCTGATCGAGTATAACGGAACTGTCAATGCTTCTGAAATGAGCGGAAAAGTAAAACTGGGAGGCATGGGAGAAGGCACATTTACCGGCAAGAGAAAATAGCAAAAAGCAACCTCAGCCACGCTTATTAAGGCCAACCATAAACAGCTTCAAATCAATTAGGAGCAGGAAAACCAGGTTTTAAACTCCTCAATTTCCACAACAATTCAAGACTTAAAAACGCTTACAGGCGGTGGATCTTCATCGTTAAAAAAGTTATCTTAATACTAAAAAGGAAACAGATTTTCTGATCGTCCGAAACAAACGAAAATCATTTTCCTCTCACGCTTTCAATCCCAAGAGATTTAATGGAGCCAACCGATATCAAGGACCCTGAATACTTTCACAAAGTAGTTGACTGTCAATATGCTTGTCCTGCGCACACCCCGGTGCCGGAATACATTCGCCTGATCGCACAGGAAAAGTATGACGAAGCCTATATGGTCAACTGGGACTCAAATGTTTTTCCGGGGATTTTAGGGCGGACCTGCGACCGTCCCTGCGAGCCAGCCTGCCGTCGTGGCCGCGTGGAAGAAGAACCCGTTGCGATCTGTCGATTGAAGCGAGTGGCCGCTGATAATAAAGGTGATGTGAAAAAGCTAATGCCTCAGGGGCCTTTCGCTCCAAACGGTAAAAAAATCGCTCTTGTCGGCGGCGGTCCTGCATCTCTTACGGTAAGTCGGGATTTGGCTCCGCTTGGCTATGAAATTCATCTTTTTGACGAGCAGAAGTTTGGAGGCGGATTTATGAGAAGTCAGATTCCTTCTTTCCGACTGCCGGAATCAGTTCTCAACGAAGAGGTGAATTATATCCTGGATCTGGGAATCCATACGCACTTCAATCATTATGTTTCAAGTCTGAAAGAGCTGCTTTCCAAAGACTATGATGCTATTTTTATAGGAACAGGAGCTTCAAAAGGTCGCGACTTACCGGATATGCCTGGCCGATGGGAAGGCGATGCCAATATCCACATCGGCATCAACTGGCTTGCCAGCGTAGCCTTCGAACATACCCAGAAGATTGGTAAAAAAGTAATCGTTCTCGGTGGTGGAAACACTGCCATGGACTGCTGCCGAACTGCTCGCCGATTGGGTGGTGAGGAAGTAAAAGTCGTTGTCCGAAGCCCTTTTTCTGAAATGAAAGCTTCTCCCTGGGAAAAAGAAGACGCCCAGCACGAAGACATTCCAATCCTTGATAATCACGTTCCAAAAAGCTTTGTCGTGGAAGACGGGGTTTTGAAAGGCATGACTTTCGAAAAAGTGAAAGCTGTGGTTGAAAATGGAAAGCGTCAGTTGATTCCAACGGGTGAACCGGAAGTATTTATTGAAGCCGATGACGTGCTCGTTGCGATAGGTCAGGAAAACAGTTTCCCTTGGCTAGAGCGGGATCAGGGTGTAGAATTTGACAAATGGAATATGCCAATTGTGGATGAAAAGACTTTCGTTTCCACCAACCCAAAAGTATTCTTTGGTGGTGATTCGGCTTGGGGCCCAAAAAACGTAATCACTGCTGTTGCACATGGGCACCAGGCAGCAATTTCAATTGACCTTCATTGCAGAAACGAAGAACTCACAAAACGTCCTTCTCCTTACGTAAATCTGGTTAGCCAGAAAATGGGATTGCATGAGTGGGCGTATGAAAGCGAAGTAGTGAATGATATACGCTACATCGTTCCGCAGGCTGATAAAAAGATAACACTTCATGACCGGAAGAAGGAAGTTGAACTTGGATTCAGCAAACTCGAAGGTTTCAAAGAAGCTCAAAGATGTCTCAATTGCGATGTGCAAACGGTATTCAGTGAATCCAAATGCATCGAATGTGATGCTTGCATGGACATCTGCCCTACTTCCTGTATCTCTTTTGTAAACAATGAAGAAACTGAAACTGATCTCCGGGCGGTCTTAAAAATGCCCGCCAATAATCTCACTCAGGACATTTACGTTTCTGAGCCTCTCAAAACCAACCGAGTCATGGTAAAGGATGAGGATGTTTGTCTTCATTGCGGCTTATGTGCCGAGCGCTGTCCAACGGCTGCCTGGGACATGCAAAAATTCTTCTATAATGTAACAAAAGCACATTCAGGATGTCAGTCAACCAAGTAAAGATCAACGATTTTGTAATCCGGTTTGCCAACGTGAATGGTACAGGATCGGCAAGTGCCAACTACCTGTTTTGCAAGTCAATTTTCAGAATGGGAGTTCCGGTGACTCCAAAGAATATTTTCCCTTCTAACATCCAGGGATTACCTACCTGGTATGAAGTTCGGGTAAGCGAAAAGGGATACCTCGGTCGCAGGGAAGGAATCGATATCATGGTTTGTGTAAATCCTCAAAGCATGCTTGCTGATGTGGGTAATGTCAAAACCGGCGGATATTTTCTTTACGACAGTTCCAAGCCATTGCATTCGCAGTATATCCGGGAAGACATTCATTACATCGGGATTCCTTTGATGGAAATGTGCAACGATGCATTTACCGATCCGCGTCAGCGCCAATTATTTAAGAATATCATCTATGTGGGCGCACTTGCAGCCTTATTGAATATTGATTTCAAAGTATTTGAAAGCCTGCTTGCCGAACAGTTTGCGGGCAAGGAAAAACTAATCGCACCCAACATTAAGTCTCTTCAAATGGGTGTTGATTATATCCATGAGCATTACAAAGATCCGATAGATATCAGAGTTGAAAGCCGAGATTTGGTGGGAGATTCTATCATGATCGATGGAAATACTGCCTGCGGACTGGGGGCGGTTTACGGTGGTGCCACTGTTGCTGCTTGGTATCCAATTACGCCTTCAACTTCTGTCATTGAGTCATTTATGAATTTTTGCGATGAATATCGGATTGATCCTGAAACGGGAAAACGCAATGTCGCCATTATTCAGGCGGAAGATGAATTGGCAGCAATCGGGATGGTGATCGGTGCCAATTGGAATGGTGCGAGATCTTTCACAGCGACTAGCGGACCGGGACTTTCTCTCATGAATGAGTTTCTTGGTCTCGCTTATTTCGCAGAAATCCCAACCGTCTTGATCGATGTTCAACGAACAGGACCCTCCACCGGAATGCCGACAAGAACCCAACAATCGGATACTTTGGAAGCGGCTTATGCATCACATGGCGACACCAAGCATGTCTTGTTGTTTCCTTCCACTCCGAAGGAATGCTTTGAAATGACTGCAGATGCCTTCGATCTGACCGAGCAGCTTCAGACTCCTGTGATAGTGATGACTGATCTGGATCTTGGAATGAACGATCACATGTCCAAACCTTTCCAATGGGATGACCACCAGGAATACAAACGCGGAAAAGTGCTGGATGCAGATGCCTTAGAAGGAATCCAGCGATTCGGTCGTTATCTGGATGTAGACGGTGATGGAATTGCCTATCGAACCTATCCCGGAACACATCCTACAAAAGGTTCTTATTTTACCCGCGGCACTTCGCGGGATGAATATGCGGTGTACACCGAAAGCGGCGATGCCTATGTGAGAAATATGGATCGCCTGATGAAGAAATGGAACACTGCGAAAGAATATGTTCCGGGTCCTCATTTGTATCAGGAGGAGAATTTGTCCACGTATGGAGTTTTATTCTTTGGCACTTCAGAGTATTCATCGGAGGAAGCCATTGATTTACTTAAAGCCGAAGGTGTCCAGTTGGATGCCATCCGAATTAAGTCCTTTCCGTTTAATCAAACGGTGGAAGACTTCATTCATTCGCATGATAAAGTCTTTGTCGTGGAGCAAAATCGAGACGCACAAATGAGGAGTTTGCTCATGATTGAATTAGGTATAAATCCCGAAAAACTCATTCCGGTATTGAATTACGATGGCTTGCCGATCACGGCCGATCAAATTGTGAACTCAATCAAATCCGCTATTTAAAATTCTGATCCCAAAAAGGCCTCCTTTCCGATGACATATCTTCGCCCAAAATTCCGTCACCCTGATTTACCCAAGAATAAATTAGGCTATTCTGTAGATTATTACGAAGGCTCACTATCCACTCTCTGCGCAGGTTGCGGACATGACTCTATCAGCGCCGGCATTATTCAGGCTGCTTATGAAATGGATATTGAACCTCACCGTCTTGCCAAACTTTCTGGCATTGGGTGTTCTTCCAAAACCCCTGCTTATTTCCTGAGCAATTCCCACGGTTTCAACAGTGTTCACGGTCGAATGCCGTCTGTGGCCACCGGTGCCAATATGGCAAACCGCGATCTCATTTACCTGGGAGTTTCAGGCGATGGCGATTCTGCCTCCATCGGCATGGGCCAATTTGTCCACGTCGTTCGCCGAAATCTCAACATGGTCTACATTGTGATGAACAACGGCTGCTATGGCTTGACTAAGGGACAGGATTCTGCAACTGCAGATAGTGGTTCAAAAAACAAATCCGGGCACGTCAACCTCTTCCAATCCATTGATCTTGCAAGTCTTGCCATCGAATTGGGAGCAACCTTTGTAGCTCAGAGTTTTTCGGGAGACAAAGCTCAGTTAGTGCCACTGATCAAAGCCGCAATGAATCATCCCGGATTTGCCTTTATCAATGTGATTTCACCCTGTGTGACCTTCAACAATAATCCGGGCTCTACGAAGTCTTATGATTTTGTGAGGGAACATATGGAAGCTACTTCGACTTTTGATTTTGTGCCTGAAATGGCTGAAATCACGACTTCCTACTCAGAAGGAACTCAGAAATCCGTCAAACTACACGATGGAACGTTTCTTCAATTTAATAAACTTGCCCAGGATTGGGATCCGGAAGATCGACTTTCAGCCATCAACGCGGTACAAAACGCGAAACTTAAAAATGAAATTCTCACCGGTTTACTTTACATCAATCCGGATGCGGAGGATTTACATTCGATGATCAATACCTCATTAAAACCACTTAATTCTCTGACCAAAGAAGAGCTTTGTCCCGGTTCGGAAACACTAAAAAGAATCAATAAGGACTGGAGGTAAACGATTCTCCTATATTTGAAAAAGTCTGATTTAACCGATCAGACTTTTTTCGTTTTAGATCGCCTCTTTTCGGAGTGAAAAGGAGAAATAGATTTGGAAGATCAAAAAATCATTAAGGTTAAGGTTTTCCAAAACATCTCAATCCTTTCGCTTCAAATCGCTCAGCCAGGATTTTTGCCAGCCTATTGAATAGGTATTGAAATCCTGTCCAACCCTGACAACTGCTCCGGTGCTTGCCGCTAATTTCAACGAGCTGAATTTTCCTGTTGGAATCACCGCTGTAATCCCAACTCGGGAATTATCCTGTCTGTCATCATTGTATTTATCATCAAAAGAGGAAGTTCCTCCCACATAATAGGTGCTGTTCACAGCTACCCATAATAGCGGGCTGAAGTTATAACTCAAGTGAAATTGAAATGTGCCCATGGGTTCTTGGGAACGGATCACATCTCCAGGGTAAAAAGATTTATTTTCGGTGAAAAGCCAAAGACCCGAATAAAAATCAAGAAGCCACTTCTTTCGGATTGGCTGGGAAATAGCAACCTCAGGCCTGAAAGACCATCTGTGAGTTCCCAGATTGATGAGCTTATCACTGAAGAATTGACCCGTTGGAATTATTGTATTCAGACTTATTCCAATGATTGTCCTTCGGGGAGCTTTTCTTATTTCTTCTAAATTTCCGGCAGGAGCACCATGCACCAAAACGGTATATCGGACTCTCATATCTGCAAAACCGGACCGGGTAATGCTGGTGGCTTGTTGATAGACATCTCCGGAAACCTGTGCCCACGAATAAGGCACTACCATCAATGCCTGAGAGGTAAGTCCGAAAAAATTAAAAACTCTCGAAACCCCGATTGAAGACGCTTGGACTTCAGCTTGAATATTCTGGATCGGTAAGGTGGGATCAGTTACAACTCCACCGCGTGAGTAAGTGAATCCTGTAAAAAAAGTGGTGGTCTTCAACGGCAACCTCATGTAAGCCCTGGGATCAAGATCCTGTGTAAAGGCCTGCGAAGACAAAAGAAATAAGCCAATTATAAAAATTCTAAGCCTGGACATCTTTATTTCACTTAAGGATTTTCAAAAGACCTAACACGGCAAATATACAATTTCAATTACCCAATAGCCTGGTTCTTTTCAGATGTTTAGTTAGTATTTTAATCCCGGTAAATTGACTGAGAAGTTCCTTTTTGAATGTCTTCAAAACTCAAAAAAACCAATTGGAATATTTTTAACTAGAGGAATTTCTTCACCTCTATTTGTAGAAATTGAAGCTATCAACTCTGGGAAATTTGCTTTAGTTCTACTGGCTTACTTATTGCAATTATCGATACGAATTCGATCGATTTGATTCGTAAATTCAATAATACTTTTATTTGCCTCCACCAAAAACAAGAATACAATGAAAACCACGACTTACCTCAGCCAACTGGGAATAGCATTATCTCTGATACTAATTGGGGGTTGCGCGGTCAATCCTGTATCAGGAAAGAAACAGGTTGTCTTTATGACCGAAGGACAAGAAATCGCCATGGGTCAGCAATCAGATCCCGAAATAGTTGCGTTTTTTGGCTTGTACGATGATCCTGAGTTGCAGAAATTCATCAATGAAAAAGGGAACGAATTAGCGGCAGTTTCGCATCGCCCCAAACTTGCCTACGAATTCAAAATCGTAGATTCTCCTGTAATTAATGCGTTTGCAGTCCCCGGGGGCTATGTTTATTTCACCAGAGGAATTATGGCTCACTTCAATAATGAGGCAGAATTTGCCGGAGTATTGGGACATGAGACCGGTCACATCACCGCACGTCACTCTGTGATCCAGCAACGTAACTCGATGCTGAGTCAACTTGGCCTGATTGCAAGTGTGATTTTGGTTCCCGAGCTTACTCAATTTGTAGAGCCACTTTCGCAGGGAATGCAACTTGCCATGTTAAGTTTTGGACGAGACGATGAGCGCCAGGCTGATAAACTAGGTGTGGAATATTCTTCCCGAATCGGGTATGATGCGACCGAAATGGCTGGCTTTTTTGAAACCCTTGAGAGACAAGGCGCCGGTTCCGGAAGCGAGGAAATTCCAGAATTCTTATCAACTCACCCTTCCCCTGCCGAACGAAATATTACTGTCGCCAAACTTGCCGAGGATTGGAAAAAGAAACTTGATTTGACCAATCCAAAAGTCAACCGAGAGAGCTACCTGAAAATGATTGACGGTATAGTTCTAGGCGAGGATCCCAACCAGGGATTTGTGGAAAACAATACTTTTTACCATCCGGTATTGAAAATATTATTCCCGATTCCTACAGACTGGGTTCTCCAAAATACCCCTCAGCAAGTCCAAATGGCACCAAAAACCGGAGATGCCTTGATGATGCTTACGCTTGCCGGAGGAACTTCTTTAGACGAATCAGCCAAAATGATTTTGGAACAGTATAAACTCGAATTGGTCGAGTCTAAAAAAGAAACCATCAATGGATTGCCGGCCTTGATCATGATCGCCGATCAGAAACAAGAGCAAGGAACGATCCGGGTGCTTTCATCCCTGATTCAGTTTGAGGGAAATACCTACAGCATTATGGGAATAACTGAACTTTCAAAATTTAACGGATATCAGAATGCATTCCTTTCGACAATTCGGAATTTCAAGGAGCTGAAAGAAGCTGAAAAACTGAATAGAAAGCCTGATGTGGTAAGAATCAAAACTGTTCCTCAGCAAATGACTCTTCAGGCAGCTTTGCAAAGCTTCCAAATGCCAGCCGAAAGATTTGAAGAATTGGCAATCCTCAACGGGATGTTACTCACAGATCAACTGAGCAAGGGAACGTTGATTAAAGTAGTTGGAAAATAAGCTGAGTTTAACAAAACAAGATTATTCAGAGTGAAAACGGTCTGCCGGATTGATATTTATCCGGCAGACCTTTTTTGCATTTACACAATTCTCACCTGAAAATGTGACACCAAACTCTACCTAAAACCGGAAGGAAGGCTTGTGATTTTTATAATATTTTGCTCAAATCTCAATTAGAAAAATCCTGCAATTGGTAAGCGGATTCTGCTATTTTTGATTAGCCTTACAAAGGCTTTGTTGGTTTTTTAATTAGAAAGATCTTCCAATGAAAAATACTGGAATCTTAAAAAATCTTGCCCGTGAAAACGCTGTTCTGAATCCCATTGACAGGATTTCAGAAGTCTTATTTGGGTTGATTATGGTACTTACTTTCACAAGCGCGATATCAGTATCCACCTCCGGAAAACAGGAAATCAGCGAACTTTTATGGGCTGCTTTGGGATGTAATCTGGCTTGGGCTCTCGTGGATGTGATCATGTACCTTTTGAATGTTTTGCTCGAAAGAGGCCATTCCTTAAAAGCCCTGCGAGAAATCCAAAAAACCAAGACCGACGAAGAGTCTGCCGAGATCCTGAAAGAAGAAATTCAGCCTTTGATCAATGCAGTGCTTACCAAAGATGAATTTCTCAAACTTGCAGCTCGGGTGAAATCTATACCACCTACCGATAAAAAAATGATTTTGACCTCCGGAGATTATGTTGCCGGTTTTCAGATTTTCATGCTGGTCTTTCTTTGCACATTCCCCATTGCTCTGCCATTTGCTATTTTGGACGATGTACAAGTTGCACTAAGGACCTCAAATGGAATCGCCCTTTTACTTCTATTTATCGGAGGATATAAACTCGCAGGATATGCTGGCTTCAGGCCAGTTTTCACAGCTTTGATCTATACTATTATTGGCGTGTTGCTGGTAGGATTGACCATTATACTTGGAGGATAATACGGAAAAACTAAAAACTTTACCCGTGAAAAAACTACTTTTTGGTTCGATCATTTCCATCTTTTGCTTTTCCTCGGCTTTCGCACAGGTATCAGAAATGTCTGCTGAGAAGAAATGGAATTTTGGAGCCGACATGAATTTCTATTTCCTCCCCGATGGATTTATTGGCTTGCCGGTTTTTCGGGCAGACAAGAATAAGCTCCATCTCGAAGCACGCTACAACTACGAGGACTTGGAAACCTTTTCAGGTTGGGTCGGCTACAATTTTGAAGGCGGGGGAAATGTAGAATATTTCATCACACCAATGATCGGCGGGGTTGTCGGGCTCAGTAATGGTATCGCTCCCGGTTTGGAGTTTACTTTTGCCTACAAAGGCTTCGAGCTTTACAATGAGTCGGAATATCTTTTCGATGTCAATTCCAATGAAAACAACTTCTTTTATTCCTGGGCTGACTTCACCTATTCACCTAAAGACTGGCTTTGGCTCGGGCTCAGTGGACAGAGAACCCGATTGTATCAAACTGAATTGGATATCCAACGGGGCATCTTAGTCGGTGGAGGTGTTAAGAGTTGGGAACTTACAGGGTATTATTACAATGTCTTTTCAGAGGATCCTTTTCTCCTGATTACGTTGTCTGCAAATTTTTAATTTGGCTTTTGAGTAGGGCAAAGCAGTCCTAAATCAAAAAGCCTCAAGAACCGATGTAGTTTCTTGAGACTTTTCCATTTCGAAGAGAATATGACTGATTTTCCTAATCTAATGAATTACAAATTCAAGATTAAGGTAGTCAGATACGCTGCATACAATCCCAGCATTAGGATACCTTCCCATCTTTCAAGCTTTCTGCCTTTTCCGGTAAAAACAAACACAAACAAAAGCAATCCTCCAAGCACATTCATCCAGATATCTATGAAGTTTGGCTCCGCAATAGTCACAGGAAGAATTGTAGCCGAAATTCCCAAAATGAAGAATATGTTGAAAATGTTGGAACCTACCACGTTACCGATGGCTATATCTACTTTTTTCTTCCTGACGGCCGCGACAGATGTTGCCAGTTCCGGCATGGAAGTTCCAATGGAGACGATAGTGAGTCCAATCACTCTTTCGGATAATCCAAAACTTAAAGCAAGATCAACAGCATTGTCCACGATCAGTTTTCCTCCCAATATTAATCCACCCAGGCCAACGAGAATCCACAAAACAGCTTGACCTGTTGTGTATTTGCTTATCTCAACAGAGTCGGCATTTTCCCCGGGTTTCATGGAAACCGTGATGTTGTAGACAATGAACACAATGAAAAACATGAGTAAAACCAATCCATCTCCCAGGGAAATGAAATTGTCATCACCGGCATTCAACAGAAAATCATTTGCCAGGATCAAAACCATGATGGCTGCTAAAAAGGCCAATGGAATCTCTATCCAGGTTGTACTTGATTTCACAGTTAATGGGTAAATAATGGCGGAAATGCCAAGGATTCCCAGCACGTTAAAAATATTGCTCCCTAAGACATTACCCATTACCATTTCGGAAGAGCCGCTGATCGAGGCAAAGACATTTACGACTAATTCAGGAGCGGAGGTTCCAAATGCAACAATGGTCAAGCCGATGACTATATTGGGAATCCCATAATTCGCAGCAAGACTAGAAGCCGCATCGACAAGTTTATCAGCACCGTAAACGAGCACAACAAATCCGACAAGCAAGAGGACTAATGATAAGATCATAAAATTGAATTTTGAGGCAATTTATGAGCATTAATTGAATTTTGGCCAAAAAACATTGGAATTCAACTTAGTAAACCTAGTCTGAAATGACCATTTTGAAGGGTTTTTCGGGGAGAGGTTTGGAACATTTTAGATAGATGATTTAATTTATAAACTTCACCGCCATCTTTTTTTGTACCTTAATTTCAGCTTCTGTTTGAAGACTTTAATTTAAATCTTAATACTCAACCCCATGAAAACCACCCTTACCTTACTCCTGTTTTTTAGCATTTCTGTTGCTTTTGCCCAATCAGAAAAAGAAGTGGAAATGGCTGTCCAAAATTTGAGAACTGCCATGCTTGCTGAAGATGCCCCTGCTCTCAAATCTTTGACTTCAGAAAACCTGAGTTATGGACATTCCGGTGGGGTGGTCGAAAATCAGGAGGAATTTGTATCAGTATTTGCAACCAAAAAATCAGATTACCAAAAATGGGATGTAAGTGATCAAACGATTTCTTTTAATGGAAAAAAAATAGCCATCGTCAGACAAAATGTAAAAGCAGAAATAGTCGCAACGGCTACTGGTGCAACCAATAATCTGAACATTGGGCTCCTGATGGTTTGGGTAAAAGAGAAGGGCAAATGGAAGCTTTTGGCTAGACAGGCTTTTAGGACGCCGGTTTAAATTTCAGAAATCAATTTCCCGACTCTTCTCGATCGGCTTTTTATGCCAAAAAGTAGCCAAAATGGAACCTGAGATATTTTGCATCGGACCAAATACAGCCGGTGCCAAACCGACGGTAGCTATTTTGCCCAAGGCTTTTGCCAAGCCTGAAGCCAATCCGGCATTTTGCATCCCGACTTCTATGGCGAGCGTACGCGAATCACGCTCATCCAACCCCAACAATCTTGCAAATCCGTAACCTAATCCATAACCGCTAAGATTGTGGATCATTACCAGAAGGATCAATAAAGGCCCAATCTCCAGCAAACTGTCTCTTCCTGCAGCGGTAATCACCAAAATGATCAATGCAATACCAAGCATTGAAACGACAGGCATTGCTTTGTCCAACCAAGCCGATCTGCCGCGAAGCAACTTATTAAAGATCAATCCAGCACCGATCGGAAGGATGATCATTTTTACGATATCCCACATCATTTTCAGCAAATCAATTTCGATAAACTGACCTGCCAATATTTTCATCAGCAAAGGAGTCATCAGAGGAGCGAGCAAAGTGGTGATGGAAGTCAAGGTAACCGAAAGCGCCAGATTGGCTTTTGCCAGGTAGGTCATCACATTCGAGGCTGTCCCACTAGGAGAACAACCTACCAAGATGATCCCGGCGGCTATTTCCGGCGGTAATCCGCTGATGCTGGCAAGACCAAAACCGATCAGAGGCATGATCATAAATTGGGCAGAAACTCCAATTAAAACAGATTTGGGGCTTTTTGCTACTTGAGCAAAATCCCTCAAACTCATGGATGTCCCCATCCCAAACATGATTACCTGGATCAGCGGGGTGATCAGATTAGATAACGTATAGCCTCGGAATTCTTGAAAATAGTGAGGAAAAAACATGGACAGAGCCACCACTCCAAAGATGAAAACCGGAAATGAGAATCCTTTCAAATTAGAATATCCCTGGAAACCTAAACCCAATAAACCAAAAAACAGCACCAAAGCCAGTCCCGAATTTTCCAGACCTGCGTAAAGCACCACTCCTATCCAGGTCAGGAATAGAATCAAAGACAAAATCAGGGAAAATCTGTAAATCAAATTAGGAGAAGTTTGAGGGTAGTTTTTCAATCGATCAATTTTTCAGGTTTCAACTCAATTTTCTTTTGCCCCATAAAAATGATAATCCCTGCGGTTCCAAACATTAAAATTCCGTAGATGGCAGAAGGAATTGTCATCTGAGAATTGCCGATTAAGGTAGCGGCAATCGTGATTCCCAGCGTTCCATTCTGGATTCCTGCCTCGATTGAGATTGTTCTGCTTTGCTTATTACTCAGACCAAGAAGTCTGGCACTAAAAAATCCGATTGCTAGGGTTGCGATGTTTAAAGTAAGAGCCACCGGCCCAACTTGCGAAATGTAATTGAGGAGATTCTCTCTTTCTTTTACTATAGCTGCTATCAGGATTATTACGAAAAACACAGCCGAAAGCTTTCGAAAGGTTGGCTCAATTCTATGCGCAAGATTTGGGATTCTTCTTAAAATAACCATCCCGATCAAAACCGGAATTGCGGTGATCAGAATTACCGAAATCACAGTTCCAAATACATTGAGCTGAAATTCCTGTCCACCCCCAGGCATGAAATATTGGATGGAAAAATTAACAAGAAAAGGAATCGTAAAAACTGTGATTAGAGATGAAAAAGCTGTCAGTGTGATAGAAAGGGCAGAATCACCTTTAGCCAAATGCGTAATCAAATTGGAAGTTGCACCACCGGGACATACTGCCAGGATCATCATCCCAACTGCCAGTTCAGCTTGCACCCCAAACAGCTTAATCAACCCAAATGCAACCAACGGAATAAATAAAAGCTGATTTACCAAACCTATGGTGACCGCTTTTGGGTAAAATATAATTCGCTTGAAGTCTCCAAAAGTGAGGGTTAGTCCCATTCCAAACATGATGAAGGCAAGGGAAAGCGGAAGGAATATTTCGGTGAGAATACTTGATTCCATTGGCTGATTTTGGGTTTTCTAATTTCGGATATGTGATTTCGGATTTACGATTTGGCTCATTTTCGATGTCTTAAATCTTAAAATCTTAAATCTTAAATCTAATTTCTTGCTTTTATTCTCTTGCTTCTCGTCTCCTAAAGTATTCCCGCCACAAAGAACCCGGCATACGTTCCCAATGCATTTCCAAGACTTCCCACCAATACCCCGGGAATCAGTAAATCCGGTCTGTCCAAACTTTCGGCAGCAGCAATTGCAGTGGTAGTTCCGCCCACATTAGCCTGAGAAGCGACCGAAATCACATCCCAATCCATCTTGAAAAGTGCCCCTACTCCGAATATCACCAGACCATGAATCAGGACACTCAATCCGACAAACAGGAATAAAGTACCCGCCAATTCTCCGGATTCGAAAAGAGTTTTCACGTCGCAAAGTGTACCAATTGTGGCGAGGAAAATCAGGATCAGGAAGTAACCGATCGTATGAGCTCCGGGGAGTTTTTTGATCTGAGGAATTTGCGCCAAAACCAGCGCTATCGTAGTCAGAATGATGATTTCAGGAACTTGAGGAAAAGAATCATGAATAGTTTTGGAAACAAAAATTCCAAAAAAAGCCATTCCCAAAAGTGCGGAAAGTGAAGTTATGCTGACCGCTTGTTCGGTCTTTGTTACAGAAGCTTTATGTGTGGATGATGCCAGTTTTTTCCTGGGGAAAAGCTTTTGAAGGTATTTGGGAAGAATAAGTGTGGCAATAATCCATGGAATCCCAACAATATTATCCACCACCGTACTTGCTGCGTAAAGAGTACCGCTTTCGTTGACCTTGTAGTGAAGCGCAACCGCGTTGAAATTGATGCTGCCTCCTATGTATGTTCCGGTAAACATACCGGCGATAGCATTTGCAAGAGGTCCGATTTCGGTCTGAGGGCGGACCAAAAACCAGGAAGTAAGTACTCCTATAATAGTAGCTAGAGCGCCAATTCCAAACATGGTTAAAATAGGCAATCCGGCATTCTTCAAACTTTTCAAGTCCACTTCCAGCAATGCGATGAAAATCCCCATAGGCGCCAGATATACAAAAACTCCATCGTAAACAGGATTTCCAGAAGTCGCAGTTGGAATAAGACCGAAGTTGGCCAGGCTGGCCCCCATCAATATCACCAGAATCGGGGTTCCGAGGGTTTTCCATCCTTTGAATTTGCTTAGCCAAAATGCCAAGAGCACCAAAAAACATAGGATTCCACTGACGTAAATCGGATCATTTGTCCAAGCCATCAGGGAAAATAGGAATTCTATTTTATAATTCTTTCAACCCTATATTTTTACAAACCAGCTATAACCCTGCTAAACAGGAATTAAATTCCAGATTTGGGCCTATTTGGTAATTATAAAGTCCTTGATAATCATAAGTAGTAATTACTATTCCTGATTTATTTTGAATAAACTGTAAAATATTCGATGCTGATTCACTCTTGATTACTAAACTTGATTTTCTTAAGCCTTTAATCATTAAATACTGATTAGAACTTGTTTGAGCAGTTCCCAAAAGCAATAATTCTCCGGCTTTGGATATCATAACCTTAGATATTCTTGAAATGTATTTTTTACTTGATTCCGCATTAGAATATTCTGGATCATTCATACTTACTCCAGAATAAATCACCTCTTTATTTTGGATGATTTGGCCACTTTTATTAATCCCATAATAAACCCAATCAATTCCTGAATCAGGAGATCTTCCTTCTGATCTAATCAATCCCAGATTTCCATCAGGCATTTCTACCAAGTGAGTGGAATTAAATTGGGCTGTATATAAATTGGTATACTCTAAATTTAACTTCCACAATTGATTTCCCATCCTGTCAAAAAGAGCTAATACTGTTTCTATTCCATAATCTTTTTGAAAATGGATCAAGATTTCCTCTTCTTTAGTTACAAGAAATTGATCAACCGGATAATCAATAATCTTTTGCCATTCAATTTCAAAATCGGAATTCAACTTTTGAATAATGGATACATTCGGCTTTCTCTCATCTTTTGAATTGATGAAAAAATCTCCATTCCCATTTTTAAATAAACCAACCGGAACCAATGATTCAGGAAATTTAAAACCCGTTACCTCATTTCCATTTTCATCCAACAGGACAGTTTTATAGATGCTATTGCCCTCCCTAATAATAGGGTAACCTGATATTAGTACATGGTCATCGAGAAATTTCAAAAAACTAGTCAAAGCCCCGTTCCCATTGTAAGACCATTTCATTATTCCCAAGGAATCATAAGCGGTAGCTCCAAAGGAATAACCTTGATCAAATTCATTACTATTCACTAAAAGAAAATCCCCCTCTTCATTAATATCAGAGTAACTTAGTTGACCCCACATTGGATACGGTATATCAACAGCTTTTATAAATGTAGTGGCAGAATGTTCCGGTGAAATCAATTCCAAATCCAGAGAAACTTGGAGATTCGGATCACTTTTGAATTTCGCCTTAATCGATACCAGGCGAGTTTCGGAAATGACATCCGGCGCTTTGAATAATCCATGGCTGAATATTAATCCTGATTCAGCTGGAACCGGTTCAAAAATCAATTCTGAAAGAGGGATCTTCTCTCCTTTTTCATTTGAAGCGAAGGACAACAAAAACAATTGAGTCTGCGATCCCGGACAAAGGCTGGTTTCATTTGCTACCAATCCGAAAGGACCCTCATAGGGGAAGACAATAGGCTCAGGAGGATCATCATCGCATGAAAGGAACAAAAAACAAATAGCCCCAAGCAAAGAATAGAATATAGTTCTCATTGCTTTTCTTAGTTAAAAATATGTGAATCTTGAAGTACGCATGCAAGGATTGAAATCCTGCCAAACTGTTAAAAATGACCTGCTCTTCCTCTTAATGATAGGGACCAAAGAGACAAGAGATGACAAAGCGTTAAAAATAGCTTCTAAATAGCTATTCAGCTTTGTGCCAGCGCAAAGAGTAAAAAAAAATACCTCTTCGCTATTCAGCTATGAATCAAGCATATAAACAAATTATTATCTAATTTAAATAGAAATAGAAAAAATTGAAAATAAAATAACAGGCTAATTTTCTTGATTTTTACTAAAAGAGGAACCGGCTTTTCAAGATTTTCAGATCAGCCTGAAGAACTCCTTCATTTTATCAATTACCTCTGTTACTTCGCTTTCCTGCAACAAGGGATTCAAAGGAAGAGACAATCCTTCCTGACTGATTTTTCGGGAATTTGGAAAATTTCCATCGGTTCTGAACGGCTTCATATCCGGCAAAATCATCGGATAATGAATAGCAGTTCCGATACCTTTTTCGGCCAAAAAAGCTTTCAATTCATCCCTTCGGCTAGTCTGAAGCACAAAAAGATGCGCATTGTGATCCGAGAGATCAAGTCCTGAAGGCAAGCGGATGTCTGAGATTCCGGAAAGTTCTTCCAAATAGATCTTGGCTAAGCTTTTCCGCTTTGCAAGATTCTCTTCCCATTTTTCAAAAAACACATTCAGAAATCCCGCTTGAATAGAGTCAATCCGACTGTTTCTGCCAACGATTTCATGTTGGTCCCGAACAGGTTGTCCATGATTTGAGATCAATCGGATCTTATCCGCCAATTCTTTTAAAGAAGTCAGACACATTCCAGCTTCCCCCAGAGCACCCAGATTTTTGGTTGGATAAAAACTCAGGCAACCGACATCTCCCAAGGTTCCTGCGGCTTTCCCATTCTGAAAAGATCCAAATGCCTGGGCAGCATCTTCGATCACAAAAAGTCTATGGGATTTTGCTTGGGAAATTAAAGGTTTCATGCTGACCATTTTCCCATACAAATGCACAGGAATCACGGCTTTAGTTTGTGGAGTGATTGCTTTTTCCCAATCTGAAGAAATCAATCCGTCTTCATCTGTATCTACGAAAACAGGCTTCGCTCCCACTAAAACCACCGCCTCGGCTGTGGAAACCCAGGTCATCGCAGGCACGATCACTTCATCTCTCGGACCAATTTCCAATGCCCTCAAAGCGAGTTCGAGCGCATCGGTTCCGTTGGCACAAGGAATGGAAAAAGGTGAATTCAAGATTTTGGATATCGATGATTCGAGAAGTTCAACTTCCTTTCCTCCGGAAAAAACACCTGCATCCAACACATCTGAAAACTTAGCTTTCAAAAACTCCTTCAACTCATTGGTGATCCGACTCAGATCAAGAAATGGAATTTTCATCCAGAAATTTTGCTAGTTGAAAACATAGATTTTTGCGGGAATATTTCTCCAGATTGCCAAGATCGGTTTCTCGTTTTTCAGATTCAAAAACAGCTCTTAATCTCTTTCGAATCGAAGCTGAATCGGTGTGGGCGATTACACTCCCCGAACCTGAATTTTGCAAAATGGCGGCAGAATCTCCCTTCGGATCTCCCAATGCCATGACAGGAATTCCGGTTGCCAAATATTCAAAAAGCTTTCCCGGAATATTTCCCTGGGCATTCTTAGTGTCTGTGAGGATCAGAACCAGCGCATCTGCTTTCTCATAAAACCCGAAAACTTCCTGATGAGAAACATATCCTGCGAAATGAATCCGACCGGAAAGCCAGGAATCAGATTGGATAAACTCCCTCACAGATTCACTAATGTTTCCCACAAAAGTCATGTTGACTTCTTCATTTTTTCCGGAAAACTCAGCCTTCATTGCTTCCAGTAAGGGGACAGGATTTCGGATGGAATCGATGATGCCCGAATAGACCAAATGCAAGCTGCCTGCTTTTTTTTCCCGGGGTTTAAAGTCCTGCGGAATATCGGAAGGATCGTATCCATTGGTCAGGAGTTTGATTTCTCTCCCTGCTATCTTATTCAAGTCCCGTTGGAAAGTAGGAGAAATCGTCGTGACCACATCGGCTGTTTTCAGGACGGCTTGTTCCAGATTTTCATGCTTTTTTCGCACGATCGCACTCATCGGAAGTGTATCCAAAAACTCCCATTGGGACCATGGATCGCGGAAATCCGCCAACCAAAATATTCCGGTTTTACGTTTCAATTCAAGCCCAATCAGGTGCAAACTATGTGGCGGACCGGTGGTGATAATCGCCTGAAACTGCCCGTTTTTTACCAAGTCTGTCAGGAATTTCACGGAAGGCTTTACCCAAAAAATCCGAGGATCGGGAACCAGTAAATTGGCTCTCATCCAAATGGCTGATTTCTCCAGGAATCCTCTGTCTTTCTGTTCCAGCAATCTTCCCGGATGCGTTTTGGATTTTCCTTTAATCTTCGAAAAAAGCTGATAGGGCTCCCAAATCGGAAATTTGATCACCTCCAAATGACTGGGAATATCTTTCAATAGTGTCTCATCCTTCAGGTCAAAATCTGGATTTTCCGGCGTAAAAATAACGGGTTCCCATCCAGCCTCTGGCAAATACTTCGCAAATTTCAACCAACGCTGCACGCCCGAACCGCCGCTTGGAGGCCAATAATACGTGATGATGAGGACGCGTTTTTGCATGGTTGTACAAAGTACTATGTACCAAGTACAAAGTACAAACTGATCTAAAAAGAAAAGGGAAGAAAGTTAGCCTTCTCCCTTTTAGATGATTTTTATTATGAGACCTCTCACTACGTTCGAGGTGACGGATCACTGAGACTGATTACTGTGACTGCTTACTTACTCCCCTTGCGCAAGCGAATATCCTCTCACTCCGTCGAATGTGTAAAGATTGGCAGTTTGGATAAAGTCAAATCCCAGTTTCCCAACCTGATCCAGCAAATCGAGAATTTGTCCATGAGAGACCGTTGATTGATCGGCCATCGTGAATCTGGCTCTCCAATGATCGGTGCAGAAAGTCTCTTTCATTCCTGCCGGGAATACTTTCACACCTCTGTTGGTCATCAATTGAAGCTGAAGTCCAGAAGAATTTGCCTGGCGAAGTTTCTCCCCGATCACATTTGGATCTCGCCCATCTTCATTCCAATCGATAAACACATCCACCCCGATCAATTCCTTTTTGGCTTTCGCCCGCGGTCTCAGCCTGGTATCCATCGGCTTGGTGTCTTCTTTGTCAAAAGACGCAGGAATCATATTTACCGGAAGCATACCCAATCGATCAATGACCGCCTGAGCAAATTCCTGAGTCCCAACTCTCTTGCTGGAAAGTCCTTCCTGATAAATATCCCCTGTGTGAATGCCGTCTTCCAGCGTTTTCATCCACGCATTGGAAACTTTCTCCGCTACTTCCGGCTGCCCGATATGAACCAGCATCATGATGGCACCATTCAACAAACCTGAAGGATTGGCGATTCCCATTCCGGTGATATCCGGAGCAGAACCGTGGATCGCTTCAAACATCGCGACTTCCTCTCCCACATTCGCAGAACCTCCGAGTCCAACTGATCCTGTTACCTGAGCTGCCACATCAGAAATGATGTCACCATATAAGTTCAGCGTCACGATCACGTCAAAAACCTCCGGTCTGTCGGCAATTAATGCAGTTCCGATGTCAATGATTTTATGATCAGTCTGTATTTCAGGGTATTCTTTTGCGACTTCGTCGAAAGTCTTGTGAAAAAGTCCGTCAGCCAGCTTCATGATATTATCCTTGGTCATGCAAGTCACTTTCTTGCGACCATATTTTTTGGCGTATTCAAAAGCATACCGAACGATCTTCTCAGAACCAGGCTGGGAGATCAATTTGATGCTTTGGACCACTTCCTGAGTTTGTCTATGCTCGATTCCCGCATACAAATCCTCCTCATTTTCACGGATGATAACAAGATCAGTTTTAGGAAAATGGGTTTGGATAAAAGGTGAAAAAGCCTTGCATGGACGCACATTTGCAAAAAGTCCGAAAGAAGTTCGGGTGGTGACGTTTAGAGATTTAAAACCTCCACCCTGAGGAGTTGTTATCGGTGATTTGAGAAAAACCTTGGTTTCACGAAGAGATTCAAAGGCTTTTGGCTCCATACCGGAACTGATTCCTTTGAGGTACACTTGTTCGCCGATTTCAATTACATCGTATTCGAGTTGTGCACCGGCAGCTTCAAGAATATCCAGAGTGGCCTTCATGATTTCCGGGCCAATTCCATCGCCGTAAGCCACCGTAATTTTTCTCTTGGAAGACATATTTATAGAGGTTTAGTTTAAAATTTCGTCCCGCAAAAGTAGGGAAAAATGCCGGAGGGAGTTTTTTAAAAAGTCTAAATTCCTTAAATGGTATCCATTAATATTTATTTGAAACCCACCTGAATTTCACCGAATAGTATTTTTCTAAGTCTTCAATTTGGGATTGACTACCCTGCTTGTATATTTGTTCGATACTGATTTTATCTACTATGGAAGATTTTCAAAATATCCTCACTGAAGAAAAGGGCGGCGTACTCTATCTCACCATCAACAGGGAAGACAAAATGAACGCTCTCAACTTCGCCACTTTGGAGGAATTGAAGGAGATTTTTGACGAAGTCATAGATAACAAGGAAATCAAGGCGGTGATCATCACCGGATCAGGAGAAAAGGCATTTGTTGCAGGTGCAGACATCAGCGAAATCGCCAATCTTAACGAAGTCAATGCTCGAAAATTCGCAGAAAATGGACAAGATATTTTCTCGATGATCGAAAACTGCCATAAACCTGTAATCGCTGTCACCAATGGATATACCCTTGGCGGAGGCTGCGAATTGGCGATGGCATGCCACATGAGAGTGGCCACCGCCAATGCGAAATTTGGACAGCCGGAAGTGAATCTTGGAATCATCCCGGGATACGGTGGTACGCAACGCCTCACAATTTTGGTCGGCCGGGGCAAAGCAAATGAACTGATGATGACAGGTGATATGATCGATTCTGCATCTGCATTGCAATTGGGATTGGTCAATCATGTACTTCCTACGAAAGGTGAAGCAATGGCAAAAGCCGAAGAACTGATCTCCAAAATCATGAGCAAAGCTCCTCTGGCGATCGGGATGATTGTGGATTGTGTCAATGCGGTCTACATGGCTGAAGAAAATGGCTATCAAACTGAAGCAAACAGTTTCGCCAGATGTGTGAAATCAGGAGATTATAAAGAAGGAACCTCTGCATTTTTGGAGAAAAGAAAACCGGTTTTCAAAGGAGAATAATCTCCTTGCACCTGAATGAGTAACCTCAAAAAACTAGCCGGTCAAACCGCTATTTACGGACTTAGCAGCATTCTGGGCAGGTCCATCAATTTTTTGCTCATTATCATTTACACGGCTTATCTGAGCAAAGCCGAATTGGGATCTTTCACGACTCTTTATGCGCTGATTGGTTTCCTGAATATCATTTTCACCTACGGAATGGAAACGGCTTTTTTCCGATTTTCCACCGGAAAGAATTTGGACCCTGATCAAGTCTATCACAACACTCAATCTCTGCTGATCACTTCCACCCTGATTTTGGGTTCGGGACTATATCTTCTGGCGCCTTGGCTGGCGGATTGGATGGAATATCCGGACCAAGCCTATTTGTTCAGATGGACAGCCTTTATTTTAGCATTTGACTCCATTCTTGCAATTCCTTTTGCGAAGCTTCGATTAGAAAATCGTGCTTTTGCTTTTGCAGGAGCCAAGATGATCAATATTGTCCTAAATGTGGTTTTCAACCTGATTCTGATCGTCGTGATCCCTGACCTGATCAATAGCGGCCATCTTCCGGAGGAATTTCTCGGATATAAAAGTTACTGGGGAGTAGAATATATTCTACTTGCCAACCTTTTTGCTAATGGATTGATTATCCCGTTTGTCTGGTGGAGAGCCGGTTTTTTCAAGTTCAAACTCGAAGGAGAAGTGATCCGTCCGATGTGGAAATATTCACTTCCGCTTCTTTTCATGGGCTTGGCCGGAGTGACGAATGATCTTATTTCAAGGCTTCTTTTCGAATATGTTTTGCCGGAAAGTTTCTATTCCGGGATGAATTCCAGAGCAGCTGCGGGAGTTTTCGGTGCCAACTTTAAATTGGCAGTGCTGATGAGTCTCGTGATTCAAGCTTTCAAGTACGCCGCCGAGCCATTCTTTTTCAAGCAATCCACGGACAAAAACTCCAGAGAACTTTACGCAAAAGTAATGCATGCTTTCATCTTGTTTTGCACGGTTTTGATGATAGCGATATCTGTCAACCTGAGCTGGATCGGTCCTTTATTTTTGAGGGCTGAAGGCTATTCAGAAGGGCTTTTTATAGTTCCAACATTGCTGATGGGATACTTGCTTTTGGGTGTGTATTTCAACCTTTCGATCTGGTTTAAGGTTACTGACAAAACGAATTACAGCTTTTGGATCACCCTGATCGGCGCCCTGATCAGCATTGTAGTTATTATGGGATTGGTGCCAGTTTGGGGCTTTTTTGGCGGAGCCTTGAGCACCTTGGCTTGCTATCTGGTGATGTGCATTCTTTGCTTTTTCTTTGGTCAAAAATACTACCCCATCCCCTATCAAACCGGCAGAGACTTGTTTTATCTGGTCTTCGCATTTGCCTTGAGTTACCTGGGTTTTTACCTGAAAATCGAAATTCCAGTAGTGGATTTCCTATTGAAGAACAGTATGATTCTTGTATTTATTGGATTCATTTTGGTTTTGGAAAAAGACCAATTGAAAGCTTATTTACCATTTAGGCGGAGACCGGAAAATTGATTTACCCGGTTTGGGATCAATTTTATAAAATCAGCGTTTACACTTTTTGAAAGTCTTAATTTCTATCAAATCAAGACCCATCATCCTCCATTTCCTCCTGCCTTATTCCATAAAAGGCATTATGTTTGTAATCTGATGCAGCTTTCCCCTTTCCACGTGATTGTCAAAAGAATTCTTCCTTTAATTTTCCTGCTCGTTTCCTGCCTTGCCACTGGCTTTGCCCAGGGAAAACTCTCTGCGAAAGAGAAAAAGGAACAAGCCAAACAAACGACCGCAAGTAGGTATTTTATCGAAGGAACCAAACTGATGGCTTTGGGAGATCTGGAAAAAAGTCATTTCTACCTTCAGAAAGCCTTGGAGTTTTCCCCCGAGGAGCCAGCTATCAACTACAAAATAGCCGAGGTACTTGTGAAGGCAAATCAAGCTGAAAAAGCTTTGCCATATGCTGAAAAGGCCGCCATGCTGGACGGTGATAATAAATATTATGCCCTGATGCTGGCGGAGATTTATTCAAATCTGAAGCAACCATTGAAATCCGCTGAGATCCTTGATCGATTGACAGCTGACGGAGAAAAAAATCAACAATACAACCTTGATCTTGCTTCTATTTATTTAGCCGCGGGAGAGTTTGACAAAGCGTTGGTTGTCCTGGATCGGGCCGAGGTTTATTATGGAATAATGGAACCGATTTCGGTTCAGAAGCAGCGGATTTACCTGCGGAAAAACGACCTCGAAAGTGCCATCAAAGAAGGAGAACGATTGATTGAAGCTCGTCCGGGAAATGCAAATTATGTTCTGAACCTGGTCGAAATCCTTTATAACAACAATCGATCTGACCAGGCACTTGAATTGGTTTTAGGAGAAATCAAAAAATACCCAAACCAGCCTGAACTCCAAATGGCGGCTCATACGCTACTGAAAGAGAAAGGCGAAATTGAAGAATCAAACAAGTATTTACTGAGTGCTTTTGCAAGTCCCGATTTGGACCCTGAGGTCAAAGCGAAGGCTTTCATTTCCATTCTGAGTGAGATCAAAACACCAGAGAAAGAAGCTTTGCTGGACCAACTTGAAGCTTTGATGTTGGAATCAAATCCTGAAAATGCGGATATTTTCGGAGCCTTGGGAGAAAGAAGAATGCAAGCCGGAGATCAGGTGGCTGGAATGGATTATTTCAAAAAATCTCTTTTGCTCAATCCCAAAGACCCAAAAAGATTGGAGCAAGTGATCTTGGGTTCATTCGGAGAAAACGCGAATTTCGAAGAAGCCGAAAAATTCACCATCCTGGGAGTAGACAATTTTCCTCAAAGTCCCGAGTTCTGGTTTTATGACGGAGTGGTGAAATCCGCCCGCAAAAAAGACCTGGAAGCGGTTGCCTCACTTGAGAAAGCATTGGAACTGAATGCGGGCAAAAACCCTCAACTGGATCAGGTTGCTTATGGCTCGTTGGGAAGTTCTCTCTACAATCTTGGCGAAAAACAAAAGGGATTTGAGGCGTTTGAGTCTGCTCTGAAATTGAATCCCAATGATGAGCAGGTGCTCAACAATTACGCTTATTTTCTTTCTCTGGAAAAACAGGATCTGGAAAAAGCCAAAACCATGTCGGAAAATGTTGTGAAGAGATTTCCGGACAATGGCACTTTCCTTGATACCTATGCTTGGGTACTTTTCCAGATGGCAGATTATGAAGGAGCCAAAAAATACATGGATCAGGCTTTTAAATTCGAATTGGAGCCAAGTGGTGTGATGCTGGAGCATTACGGAGATATTTTATATCACCTGGGAAATAAAGCAGAAGCGATCAGTTATTGGAAAAAAGCGGAAACCAGCCCGGAAGCATCGGATAAACTTTCCCAAAAAATAAGAGAAGGCAAATATTATGAATAGACTTTTTTCGGGACTTCTTATGCTTGTCGCAATCGGATATTTATCCGGCTGCGCCAAAAAAACCATTGCCTTTGAAGGTGATGGCAAAATGGAAGATTACGCTCCGGTGTATTCCGAGTACGGCTACATGGATGCCAAAGCAAAAATCGTCATTGAAGAGGAATCCGGTAAAATTACGCGGGGAACGATGACCTTGCGCGCAAAGAAAGACAGCGTCCTTTGGTTTACGATTTCTCCGGGGATGGGAATGGAAGCCGTGAGAGGATTGATTACACAGGAAAAAATTCAGATTAAAGACCGCATCGGAAAAGAGGACGTCAATCTTACTTTCAAAGAATTTGAAACCATTTATGGGTTGAAGCTTTCCTTGGATCTTTTCCAAAATATCCTCTGGGCCAATCCTCCATATACTTTTGATTACAAAGACCGACTCGTTCGGGTAGGTAAATCTTTTGAACTCACTCAGGTAAGAGACCAAGTGAGGTATTTCAGCAAAATCGATGTGAATCACCGAAAAATGTCCGAAATGGCCAGTACTTCTCTGGATGATCGCGGATCATTGCTGGCAAGCTTTTCCAGTTTTCAGGATGTAAATGAGCAGCCATTTCCGGCGGAAGTTCTTTACAAACTTGCATACCAACTTCCCGCAGGCGGGCAGAATACCATTATTCATTTGGAATGGACTTCCATCAATCCAAATTCAGCGAGCCTTAGCTTTCCCTTCAGATTTTGATTTTTATGAATCGCATATTCCGGTTATCAGTTAGTTTTATAGTAGGATTTATCTTTCTCATTTCCTTGGACTTGACAGCCCAGACTGCAAAAACAAGGGAACAACTTGAGCGTGAAAAAGCGGAAGTTCAAGCTAGACTGAAGGAGTTTGATGCCATCTTAAAGCAAACCACTGCTACCAAAAAAAACACGATCGGTGAGCTTAATGTCATCACCAAAAAGTTTCAGACCCAGGCCAAACTAGTCAGTACACTAGACAGAGAAGTGAAGCTCATCAATCAGGAAATCACTTCCACCGAAACAAAAATTCAAACTTTGGAGCTTCAACTTGTCGATCTGAAAGCAGAATACGGCCGGATGATTTACAATGCATCCAAACTTAACCGCGGGCTTTCGATTGTAGCTTTTGTCTTCAGCTCCAGCAACTTCAACCAGCTCTACATGAGGCTGATGTACCTGAAGCAATACACTGATAGCCGCAAGCAGCAGGCCGTTCAGATCCAAAAATTAAGCGAGCAACTGGCAAGTGAGCGAATCACACTGGATGAAAAGAAAAAGGAAAAGGTTGTTGTGCTCCAACAAGAAACCCAGGAAAAAACCGCTCTTGATCAAGTCAAAAAAGAACAACAAGGAATTGTAAATAGCCTGACAAAAAAAGAGAAGGATATCAAAAAACAGATTGCTGCTACTAAAAAGCAGCAGGATCAGCTTAATTCAATGATCAAGAAAGTAATCCAAGATGAAATCCGATTAGCTGAAGCAGCCTCCAAAAAAGAAAACAGTACCGCCACAAAAAGTGCTGGAAGCAGTATGCCGATGACTCCTGAGGTCGCAGCTCTTTCCAGTTCATTCGCAGGCAACAGAGGAAGACTTCCATGGCCGGTGGAGACAGGATTTATTTCCCAGGGATTTGGCTCCTATCCACATCCTACTTTGAAAGGAATCATGATGGATAGCGACGGAATTGACATTAGAACACAACCAAATTCTAACGTCAGAACAGTTTTTGACGGGACGGTTACCAAGATCACGACTATGCCGGGATTTGGCGGAACTGTCATTATCAAACACGGTGAATACTACACCATGTACAGTAGACTTAAGACCATTAGTGTAAAATCCGGACAAACCGTTAAAGCAAAAGACATAATAGGTCAAGTAGCTTCCGGTGCTGAAGGGGAATCAGAAGTGCATTTCCAGACATGGAAAGGCCTTACCGTAATGGATCCTTCAAGCTGGATCACATCCAAATAATGTTTTAATTCGTACATTCATAAAAAACATGGAATCCCTACCAAAGGAACTTTGCGATAGAGGCCGACAGTTATATCTTTGTACACTCATTTACCTTTAAACACACACCATCATGACTACATTGGGTTTCATTCAAAACATGGGCGGTGGCTCGATCATTCTGATCATCCTGGTCATCCTATTACTGTTCGGAGCTAAAAGAATCCCTGAACTTGCCCGCGGCTTGGGTAAAGGTATCAGAGAATTTAAAGACGCTACCAAAGACATTCAGAACGATCTCGAAGAGGGGCTGAAAGACAAGAAGAAGTAATCCTTAAGCCAATAGTATTGGAAAAATTTATTTCATTCGACGAAATCAAAAAATCGCTCGAAAAAAAAGAGACTGATTGCCGGACAATTGTCAATCATTATCTCCAAAACATCAAGACGAAGGCGCATCTCAACGCCTTCGTCGAAGTTTACGAGGAATCCGCACTTCAACAAGCAGATCTTGTAGATCAAAAGCTATCTGAAGGCAAAGCCGGAAAACTGGCTGGAATGGTAATCGGGATCAAAGATGTTCTTTGCTACACCGGCCATGAATCCAACGCCTCCTCAAAAATCCTTAAGGGTTTTCAATCTCAATTCACTAGTACAGGGATTCAAAGACTGCTGGCAGAAGATGCTATCATCATCGGAAGATTGAATTGCGATGAATTTGGAATGGGAAGCTCCAACGAAAATTCTGCCCATGGCAAGGTGCTGAATGCACTGGACGAAACCCGGGTTCCCGGCGGATCTTCCGGAGGCTCAGCCGTTGCAGTTCAGGCAAACCTTTGTACCACTTCCTTAGGCACAGATACTGGCGGATCAGTTCGTCAGCCTGCAGCATTCACCGGAATCATCGGTATGAAGCCAACCTATTCGAGAGTTTCCCGCTGGGGTTTGATTGCCTATGCTTCCTCATTTGACACCATCGGAGTTTTCTCACGCACGGTGAGAGACAATGCACTTGTCATGGAAATCATGGCAGGTCACGATGAATTTGACAGTACATCTTCCCGTAAGCCAGTTTTTGCCTACAGCGAATTGCTTCATTTTGAGAAAAAGGCAAAAATCGCCTATCTCAAAGAAACTATCGAATCTCATGCACTTCAGCCTGAGATCAAGGCTAATACACTTTCAGTATTAGCGAAATTAAAAGAAGAAGGACATGAAGTAAAGGAAGTGGACTTCCCTCTCTTGGACTACATTCTTCCTACTTATTACATTCTCACCACTGCCGAAGCCAGCTCAAATCTTTCCCGATTTGATGGTGTGAAGTATGGCTACCGAACTCCCAACGCTCATAACCTGGAAAGTATGTACAAGCTTACCCGGACAGAAGGTTTTGGTGATGAGGTAAAGAGAAGAATTATGCTGGGTACTTTCGTACTGAGCGCAAGCTATTACGATGCTTATTTTACAAAAGCACAAAAGGTCAGAAGATTAATTAAAGACTTCACAGAGAATCTTTTGAATGATTTTGACTATATTATTATGCCAACCACGCCATCCACAGCGTTTAAGTTTGGTGAACATAGCGATGATCCTGTAGCGATGTATTTAGAAGATCTATTTACCGTTCAGGCTTCCGTTTCCGGAGTTCCGGCGATTTCATTGCCGAATGGAAAAGATCAAAAAGGAATGCCTATAGGATTGCAGGTAATTGCTAATTCATTTAAGGAAGCTGAATTATATGCTTTCAGCAATTATCTGACTGAGCTAACGACCTAAACCCAAATACAATGAAAGAAACTTTGAGCAGAACCATCATACTTGCACTTATCACATGTCTGATCCCCCTGTCCAAAGCTTTCTCGCAAGACGAGGGACTTGTCACAGCGGCGCCTCTTCTGGATGAAGAGGTCCTGCCCAACTATCATTACGAATACATCCCAGATTTCACCTATTCTGATATTGAAAAGAGAGTTCAGGCCATGGACCATGAAATGGACTTTGAGTTGAACGATAAGATTTTTTCCTTTATTCAATACTTCACCGTAAGAAATCGCGATTACACCAAAATGGTTTTGGCAAGAAAAGAGCTGTTTTTCCCTCTTTTTGATGCCTCATTGGCTAAGCACGAAATGCCACTTGAGATCAAGTATCTCGCAATCATCGAATCAGGACTGGACCCACAGATCAAATCAAGAGTTGGAGCCATGGGACTCTGGCAGTTCATGCCCGCTACGGGTAAAATGTACGGGATGAACGTGAACTCAGATGTGGATGATCGTATGGATCCTGAGCTTTCTTCAGACGCTGCTGCCAAATACTTAAAGTCATTGTATCGCATGTTTGGAGATTGGGAAGTAGCACTTGCTGCCTACAATTGCGGCCCGGGAAATGTCCGAAAAGCGATCAGAAGATCCGGAGGAAAGAAGACATTTTGGGGGATTTACAATTATTTGCCAAAAGAGACTCGAAGCTATGTCCCACAATTTCAGGCGATGTTGTACGTGCTGAATCATCTTGAAGCTCATAATTTTCACCCGGAAGAACCCACATATGCCATAGCGTATGAGAAAATAAGATTTGACAGGGCGATGAGTCTGGACAAATTAGCGGAGCTTACTGATATCTGTCTTACGGATCTGGAGTCGCTGAATCCTTCTGTAAAAAACCGAAAAATCCCTGAAAGCAACCGCAGCATGGCTGTGAATATCCCAAAATCAAAGTCACGATTTATCAAGGAAAACCTCGCCTGGATTAGTGATTCACTTAATCACTCGTCTTCTCCATTGCTTGCATCTACCACTCCTGTTACAGTTGTGCCAGTAAAAACCCTTGTACAGGAAATACGACAAAACGGAACAACCTACAAAGTGAAATCCGGCGATGTTTTGGGCAGCATTGCCAGCAAACATGGGGTAACAGTCACCCAATTAAAATCCTGGAACAACTTGTCTTCCAATCTGATCAAGGTTGGCCAAATCTTGAAAATCAATTCTTCTTCAGGAACTGCTCTTGCAGATAATCAACCCAAATCGTCTTCACCTCGAACCTACATCGTTCAACCCGGAGATTCACTTTGGATCATTTCCAAGAAACACAACGGATTGACTATTGACGAAATAAAAAGGCTTAATAACCTCAACACCAACAATATCAAGCCTGGTCAAAAATTAATTATCGGGTAGGTCAAACTCGCCCTTCTACATTGATGTTAATTTTTGCAAACTAAAGCCAACAAGTTGAACAATCAGAGGATAAGAATTTTTAAAGCTTTACTTTGATTAATCGTTGGCAACTAATTCCATACGTATGAAAGCTATCTCATCTATACTATTAACCCTACTTCTGGGAATTGTATTATCATCCTGTGACACTGAAGGCACAAATTCTAATAGCACAAAACCAAAAGCCAGGGGAATAATTGGTGAAATCTTCATGGTGATTGATTCTGTCAAATGGGCTGGGCCAGTCGGGGATGAACTTCGAAAGATTTATCAGTCAGACCTTCCTGGAATGATCCGTTCTGAATCAAAATTCAGCTTGAAGCGGATAGATCCAAGTGAGATGAACCGGATGTTGAAAACGTCAACAAACATTATTTATGTGACTACTTTTGACGATAAGCGATCTTCAAGTCAGATAATTAATTCACAGTTTTCAAAAGAATCCAAGGAAAAGGCTTTAAACGATACAAGCATTTTCTCTCTTCGAATGGAAGATGAATTTGCTATAGGGCAGGAAGTCCTTTACTTATTTGGAAATACTGAAGACCAGCTGATCGCAAACCTCCAGAAAAATGGAGACAGGCTTCAAAACCTTTTTGAAGTACGAGAAAGAAAGAGACTGGAGAAAATACTTCTTTCCCGAAAAAACTCCGAAGCAAATTCCTTGTCTAAAAATAACCTTGGAATCGAAATCAATGTGCCAGCATCCTATCAAATTGCGAAGTCAGAAAAAGACTTTTTATGGATAAGGCAGATCACTCCTACCGGAAATCGTGCAGACATTAGTTTATTTTTTCATGTGGAAGACTATGTTGCTGAAGAGCAGACATTTCCTGAAAACATCCTCAAACTCAGGGATTCAGTGGCTCGTCAGCATATTTTTGGTGACCCCGAAATCCCCGAGTCTTACGTGATTACAGAAAAACAAATCATTCCAGCCTTCAGAAACATGGTGATAAATGATAATTTTACCACCGAAATCAGGGCTTCCTGGAGAACCAACAACCTCAGCATGGGAGGCTCATACCTGGGCTATCTCATGATAGATAAGGAAAAAGGGAAATTGTATTACATCGAAGGTTTCGTTTATTATCCTAATGAAGTTCATCGGGATGCCCTTCGTGAGATTGAAACCATTTTGCTTAATACCAATGTGAGTTGGAAGGCCGACCAAGGGGTCTAACACCCAAATAAAACTAGCTTTTATGACAATTAAAATCCGGAAGGAAGACGCACTAAACTATCATACACAAGGCAAACCAGGTAAGATAGAAGTCGTTCCGACCAAACCACTTTCCAGTCAAATGGATCTTGCATTGGCTTATTCACCGGGAGTAGCCGTGCCTTGCTTAGAGATTGAAGCAGACGTTGAAAATGTCTACAAATACACTGCAAAGGGCAACCTGATTGCTGTAATTTCAAATGGAACGGCAGTCCTTGGACTGGGAGACATCGGTCCCGAAGCTTCCAAGCCAGTAATGGAAGGAAAAGCAGTTCTATTCAAAAAATTCGCAGGAATTGATGTTTTTGACATCGAAATCAACGAAAAGGATCCAAAAAAACTTATTCAGATCATCAAATCTCTGGAGCCAACTTTCGGAGGAATCAATCTGGAAGACATCAAAGCTCCTGAGTGCTTTGAAATTGAGCAAACGCTCAAAAGGGAAATGAAAATCCCTGTCATGCACGATGATCAGCATGGCACAGCTATTATTTCCGGTGCAGCTTTACTGAATGCCCTAGAAGTAGTTAACAAAAAGATTTCGGATATAAAGTTGGTTGTAAACGGTGCGGGCGCTTCAGCAGTGGCTTGTACTCGTTTCTACATCTCCCTTGGGGTAAAAAGGGAAAACATTCTCATGTGCGACAAAGAAGGAGTGATCCGAAAAGATCGTACTGAGCACATGGATCATATCAAAGAAGAATTTGCTACCGAAAGAGATCTTCACACACTTTCAGAGGCTCTGACCGGTGCGGATGTTTTTTTGGGCCTTTCGGCAGGAAATATAGTATCTCAGGACATGGTGAAATTGATGGGACCAAACCCAATCGTATTTGCTTTGGCAAATCCGGATCCGGAAATCCCCTATCAATTGGCCATCGAAGCTCGGGAAGATCTGATCATGGCAACAGGCCGATCTGACCATCCTAACCAAGTAAATAACGTATTGGGTTTTCCTTACATTTTCAGAGGAGCTTTGGACGTACGGGCTACAGAAATCAACGAGGCCATGAAAATGGCAGCAGCTCAGGCAATCGCAAAACTTGCAAAAGAGCCGGTTCCGGATATTGTAAATAAGGCATACGGTGAAAGTATTACAGGATTTGGAAGACTTTATTTGATTCCAAAACCACTAGATCCGCGATTGATTACCACCATCGCCCCTGCCGTGGCAAAAGCTGCAATGGATTCTGGCGTTGCCAAAAATCCTATCAAGGACTGGGATGCTTATGAATTAGAACTTCAGGAGCGAATCGGTATCGATCAGCGATTGATGTCTGTCGTAATAGCCCGAGCCAAAAAAGATCCCAAGCGTGTGGTATTTGCGGAAGCAGATAATAAGAAAATCCTCAAAGCAGCTCAGATCATTCGTGACGAAAAGATCGCCTTCCCAATTCTTTTGGGTAACCGTGAAAAAATCAAGGCATTAATTGAAGAACATTCCCTGGACTTGCACAATGAAACCATCATCGACCCGATGGAAGAAAAGGAAATGGTGGAGAAATTCACTCAGATCCTTTACAAAAAGCGGCAGCGAAAAGGAATGACTCCTGCGGATGCAAATCGATTGGTGACTCAGAGAAACTATTTTGGTGCTTTGATGGTGGAAACCGGAGCAGCAGATGCATTCATCTCCGGCTTGACCCGCGATTATCCAAAGACTATCCTTCCTTCACTTCAGACCATCGGTGTAAAACCTGGTGTAAACCGTGTCGCGGGTATGTACATCATGAATACCGACAAAGGACCTTATTTCTTTGCAGATGCTACGGTGAACCTGAATCCTACTGCTGAAGAAATGGTCGACATCATCGGTCTGACTGCTGATGCAGTAAAATTCTTCAACATGGAGCCTCGCGTGGCGGTTCTTTCCTATTCCAACTTCGGTTCGGCAAAAGGTGATATCCCTACCAAAACAGCAAAAGCAACGGCTCTTGCCCGAAAAAAATATCCTGAACTGATTATTGAAGGCGAAATGCAAGCCAACGTGGCAATCAACGAGGATATCCAGCGTGAAATGTATCCTTTCTCTAAGCTGATTAACAAAAAGGCAAACACGCTGATTTTCCCGGATTTAAGTTCTGGAAATATTGCTTATAAGCTTTTGGCAGAACTTGGAAACGCTGAGGCAATTGGTCCTATTTTGCTCGGAATGAACAAACCTGTTCATATTCTTCAATTGGGAAGTTCAATCCGTGAGATTGTGAACATGGTAGCAATTGCTGTGGTAGATGCACAGTCGGGAGGAAATCTATGATCGCATATCTGAGTGGCCGGCTGGTATTCAAAGACCCAACTTACGTCATCATCGATGTGGGTGGTGTTGGCTACGAAGTGAAGATTTCTCTTCAGACATACAGTAAAATAAAAGATGAGGAGCAAATTAGGCTCCTCACTTTTCTTCAAATCAAAGAAGATGCGCACACGCTTTACGGCTTCAAAGAAGAAGCGGAGAAGCGACTTTTTTTACTTTTAATTTCCATCAACGGAGTAGGTCCGGGCACGGGCTTAATGATCTTATCTTCCCTAACTACCGAAGAGATCGAGCATGCTATTCTTTCCGGAGATGTGGCCACAATCCAGCATGTAAAAGGCATCGGAGTAAAAACTGCACAAAGGGTAATTTTAGAACTTAAAGATAAAGTTGGGAAAGGAACTTCAGAATCAGGAACTACTCCACTTGGCTTCTTGAAATCCAGCAATAAAACCCGTGACGAGGCGTTACAAGCTTTAATTACTCTGGGATTTCCAAAGGCGGTTGCAGAAAAAAATATAGCAATGGTCCTGAAAAAAACCACAGGAGAAATTTCGTTAGAAGATTTAATTAAAGCATCTTTAAAAACACCTTAATATAAGCTGTATTGAACTTCCAGAAGTTACTGACTTTTTACAGGAGGAGGTTTCTTGTTAGTTGGCCTGCAATCTTTCTTCTGTTTGGGCTTGTTTTAGCCTATACTTCTTCACAAGCGCAGCAAACAATTCCACCTGCTCCACAATCCAGGATGGATTCTCTCAATCTTAGGAGAATGTCTCCCTCGTTTTTGCTTTGGCAAAACATGAGGACTAATCCGCTATTTCCTTCGAGAAACCCTTTTCTAAGACCCGTATCCCCATTTTTACCTGCTCCACTGACCAACCAAAATGTTCAGGTTTTGATTGATTCCACTCTTCGATACAATATTGTAGATGAAATGGATAGCACCCGGGTGGGTAACGAACAGGAATATGATTTTGAGCAATTCTCGCAGATACAAGAGTATAAAGTAAGACAGGATTACTGGCGCAGCCGGGCAAGAGGCGGCGATGGAGAAAGTGCAGTGGAAGGAAGAGGACTGATTCCACCACTTACAGTGAGTCCTTCTTTTGATCGGATTTTCGGGGGAAATGAAATCAATATTGTTCCGTCAGGATATGTAAACCTGGACTTTGGGGCCATCTTCAGGAGAATAGACAATCCTACTCTTCCCATCCGACAGCAAAAAAATGGCGGGTTTAATTTTGACCAGCAAATCCAAATGGCTGTCAACGGATCGTTGGGAGAGAAAATGAAGATCGCTGCCAACTTCGACTCCAATAACTCTTTCGATTTTCAGAACCAATTAAAGTTAGAGTACAATGGCTTTGAAGAGGATATCATTAAATCCATCGAAATCGGTAACGTAAGTTTACCAATCCAAAACCGATTGATTCAGGGAGCTCAAAACCTGTTTGGGGTCAAAACCCAAATGCAGTTTGGCAAACTCAATGTGACAGCCGTTGCCTCGACTCAGAGAGGCCGAAGAGATAATTTGGTCGTGGATGCAAATGGGCAAGGTCGGTCATTTGACATTCAGGCTTCCAAATACGATGAAAACAGACACTTTTTCCTTGCGCATTTCTTCAGAGACAATTATGAAAAATGGCTGAGAGGTTTGCCTCAAGTACTATCCGGAGTCAATGTGACCAGAATCGAAGTCTATATCATGAACCGTGCAGCCAATACGGAAACACTCCGCAATTTTGCAGCATTTATGGATTTGGGAGAAGGAAGCAATATTTTCAATCCAACCAATCCTAATATCGGAACCGGTACTCCGAATGCGCCGGCAGGAAATGCCGCCAATGCGCTTTATTCCAACATTTCAAATGACCCATCTTTCCGCCCTTTTGATACGGGAGCAAGATCGATGGAGTCAAGTCTTGGATTAAAAAAGGGAGTGGATTTTGAACAGATTAACGGATCAAGAAGACTTGATCCTACTGAATATTTTTTCAATCCTCAACTTGGTTATGTCTCCCTTTTCCGAAGGCTCCAAAATGACGAAGTACTTGCTGTTGCCTTCGAATACACGTACAATGGTCAGGTTTATAAGGTCGGAGAATTGACCGAAGACTATCAGGTACGGGCGGAAGACGAATTGATTTTCCTCAAACTTCTTCGTCCAGCCAGGATCAACAACAGAGTTCCTACCTGGGACTTGATGATGAAAAACATCTATAACCTAAATGCAAGCCAGGTTTTGAGAGATGGCTTTCAGCTTCAGGTTATCTATCGAGACGATCGAACCGGACTGGACAATCCTTCCTTGCTTGAAGGTCAAAATGTTAAAGACAAACCTTTGATCCGGCTTACCGGGCTCGATAACCTCAATCCCCAAAATGATCCATCTCCAGATGGAAACTTTGATTTTGTGGAGGGCCTTACCATTTTATCCAACAGAGGATTGTTGGTGTTTCCTGTTTTGGAGCCTTTTGGATCTAATTTGGAAAAGTTGTTCCCTCCGAATGAAGCTGTGCTTCGGGAAAAATACGTCTATGACACGCTCTATCGCTCCACCCAAGCAGATGCAGAATTGGTCACACGTCTCAATAAATATTTCATCAAAGGTCGGCTTACCGCCGGGTCGGCGAGTGAGATCCAACTTCCCGGTTTGAATATTTCCCCAGGCTCTGTCATTGTTCAGGCCGGTAATATTCCTCTGACTGAAGGTGTTGATTACACCATTGATTACAATGTCGGCAGATTGGTGATAATCAATGATGCTATTTTGCAATCGGGAAAACAGATCAACATCAGTTTTGAAAAAGCTGATTTGGTTTCTTTCCAAACCCGAAGTCTCATTGGGACACGAGTAGATTATCTTTTCAGCGAAAAATTCAATCTGGGAGGCACTTTCCTCTATCTGAATGAGCGGCCAAATGTCACCCGAATTGCAACAGGAAATGAAACGCTTCGAAACAGTCTTTGGGGTTTGGATGCAAACTTCAGTGATGAGTCCCGCTGGCTGACCAAACTTGCCGATGCATTGCCTTTCACCGATACGAAGGAAACTTCTTTGGTGCAATTGAACGGAGAATTTGCCCATTTGATTCCCGGTACTTCCAATCAGGTAGCCGGAGATCAGGCTTCTTACATTGATGATTTTGAAGCTGCGATTACTCCATTTAACTTGGGTGGAGCGCCAAACCAAAACTGGAAATTGGGTGCAACTCCTCAGACTGTTGATGGTCGTTTTGACCTGAGTAGGTTGACCGAAGACAATCTCGGGAATGCCTATCGCAGAGGCAGAGTCGCGTGGTACAGTATTGATAATATTTTTTATAGAAAAGGAACAGGTGATGATATTCCTCAAAACATAACTGATGAAGACAGGAGAAACCACTATGTCCGACCGGTAGTTCCCCAGGAAATATTTCCTCAGCAAGACAGAGAGAATATCATTACTGCTGAGCCTTTGTTTGAGCTTTCCTATTTTCCTCAGGAGCGAGGAATGTATAATTACAATCCAAACTTAACTTTTGACGGTCTTCTTCCCAATCCCAAAAATAATTATGGAGGTATTACAAGAGCCATAACTTCCGAAGTGGATTTTGACCGGACAAATATAGAATACATCGAATTCTGGTTGCTGGATCCATTTATAGGAGGGGAAAATGGCAAGGTTCTCGATGGTAAATTCAACCAAAACAATACAACAGGGGGTAAATTATTTTTCAACCTCGGTGATATCGCCGAAGATATCATGAAAGATGGTCGCCATGCTTTCGAAAATGGTCTTCCCCCAGATGGAGATCCTGCGGAAACCTCGACAAACGAATGGGGAAGAATCACCAAAGATCAGTTCCTCTTGCCCGCATTTGACAACTCGGCTTCTTCAAGGGAAAATCAGGATGTCGGATTGGATGGTTTGAAAAATGACGACGAAGCTGCTTTCTTCAACGATCGCTTTTTAAGCAGATTGAATGTTTCCCAAAGTGCCCGAAATGAAATCACGCAAGACGTTTCCGGCGATCTGTTTCAGTATTATTTGGATGATAGATTTGACCAGGCTGATGTTAAAATTCTGGAGCGGTACAAGAAATTTAACGGAATGGAAGGCAACACTCCTGCTACAATAGATGAAAGCGTGCCTTACACTAAGTCCGGATCTAATACGCCCGACAACGAGGATCTCAATACAGATAACACGATAAACGAACTTGAGAATTACTACGAATATGAAATGGACCTAAGACCGGGAAATCTGGTGGTCGGGGAAAATTACATCGTAGACAAAGTCACCGCTAATACGAATGGGGAAAACGTCGATTGGTATTTGTTCCGAATTCCGGTAAGGCAACCTGATCGGGTTCAAGGTGATATTTCCGGATTCAAGTCTATCCGATGGATCCGAACCTATTTGACAGATTTTGAACAGCCGGTCGTATTGAGAATGGCAAATTTCAGAATGGTTGGAAGTCAGTGGAGAGTATTTCAGGAGTCCTTATTTGAACGTGGCTTTTTTGAAATCCCTGAGCCTGATAATTCAAATGTCACTGTCGATGTAGTAGGTATTGAGGAAAACAGCCAAGGATCAGAAACTCAAAGCCCTTACGTCGTTCCTCCGGGAATCGAAAGAGATCGTGACAACACTTCAACCATTGAAAGAAGATTGAATGAGCAATCGCTGAGAATTTGTGTGGAAGACCTTCCTGCGAAAGATGCTCGTGGAGTTTTCAAAAATATTACGCAGGATTTGGTTCAGTTTGAGCGAATCAAAATGTTCTTTCATGCAGATAGCGAAGATGCTCGTGATGGCGAAATTACCGCTTTCCTCCGCCTCGGAACTGACTACACAGACAACTATTACGAGATCGAAGTTCCTCTTCTCATCACACCAAAAGGCACGCGTGATCCGGCTCAAATCTGGCCTTTGGAAAATGAAATTGACATCGCAATTCAGGAAATTGTCGGGGTGAAAGTAGACCGGGATAATAGTCAGTCTCCACTCAATTTGCCTTATTCCAAACAGATCCGACAATACAAAGTAACTGTTGTCGGAAGGCCGGAACTCAATCAGATACAAGGATCAATGATCGGTGTCAGAAATCCGGGGACCTCTGGCGGTGGCAGCAGAAGTATCTGTGTATGGGCAAATGAACTACGTGTGACAGGTTTTACCAAATCAAACGGCTGGGCAGCTAATGCATTTGTAAATGCCAAAATCGCCGATGTCGCTGTAGTCACAGCTTCCATCCGCCATAATTCAATCGGATTTGGTGGTCTGGAAACCAGACTTTCGGAGCGATCCCGAACTGCAACCACACAATACGATATCTCTACCAATGTGGAAGTTCACAAGCTTCTGCCACAAGCATTGGGAGTCAGTATCCCGATGTATTTCAGCGTCGAAAATGCGACTACCAAACCTGAGTACGATCCTTTGAATCCGGACGTCCCATTTGAGGTTGCCCTTGCAAAGTTTGAAACCGATGCAGACCGCGATGAATACAGGAAAATCGCTCAGGATCAATTGGACCGGAAAAATATAAGCTTCAACAATGTCCGAAAACTGAAGACAAACCCAGAGGCAAAAAGTCAGTTTTTCGATATCAGCAATTTTGCTTTTTCCTATGCCTATGGCACCATCAAACAGACAAATGCTCAGATAGAGGGATATAATTTTAAAACTAACAGAGGGAATGTTCTTTACAATTTTCAGCCTAAGCCTTTGAATATAGAGCCATTCGCAAATAGTGAGTGGCTAAGTTCACCAGCATTAAAACTAGTCAAAGATTTCAATCTGAATTTGGTGCCCACTTCTTTGATAGCAAGGCTGGATATAGACAGGAGATTCCTGCGATCCCAATACCGAAATGACCAATTGGAGACCACCGGAGTAGATCCTTTATTCCAAAAAAGCTTCTTCATGAACCGTACTTACTCAGTCAATTGGGATTTGACCAAAAAGCTGCGGGTGGATTATACTTCCAATATTTTTGCCGTAGTGGATGAGCCTGAGGGGGATTTAGATACAGAGCAAAAGCAAGACTCAGTCAAGTACAATGCTTGGAGATTTGGTAGAAAGACGAACTATAGTCATTTAGTGAATCTTAATTATTCATTGCCACTGGAGAAATTGCCGGTCATCGATTGGATCAAAGCAGATTATAAATACTCCACCACCTACACCTGGCAAACGGGTGCAATTGGCCAAAAAGACACTCTCGGAAATGTAATTCAAAACACCCGTGATCAAACCCTGACCGGTAAACTTGATTTCATTCGCCTGTACAATAAAAGCAAAAAACTTGCGGCGCTGAATGCACCAAAAAGACCGACGATACCAGGAAGACCTTCCTTAAATGCCGAAGACACGATAGGCACACCTTTTTCCAACAAAGTCCTCAAAATGATGATGATGGTAAAAGAAATCACGTTCAGCTATGGAGTAATTGAAGGCACTTTCTTACCGGGTTATCTTCCGAATACCGGACTTCTTGGAATGGATCGTGCATTCGAGAATCCCGGACTGGCTTTCCTTTTTGGTAGTCAGGATCCAAGCATCAGAAATGACCTTGCTGATGCGGGTGTTATGGCTCCGAGTGCAGAGCTGACTCAGCCATTCAGCCAAAACCGAGCGATGAATTTGCGTTTAGGAGGTTTGGTCGAACCATTTCCTGATTTCAGAATTACGCTCAACGCGACCAAACGGGAAATCGGAAATTATCAGGAGATCTTCAGAAACTCAGAGGATAATCCAGGAGACTATGTTTCGATAAGTCCAAACAGAATGTCTGGATACAGCATCAGTACGATTCTGCTCGGGACCACTTTCTCAAAAGATGATTCACAAAACAACTCTCCCCTGTTTACCAATTTTGAAAATAATCGAGCTGTCATCAAAGGAAGACTTGATTCCCAAAATTCTGGCGGAGAATATTCAATCAACGGTCAGGATGTCTTGATCCCATCATTCCTAGCCGCCTATAGAGGTCAGGATGCTTCTGAAGTCAATCTCAATCCTTTTCCAAAAACCCCACTTCCAAATTGGAGTCTTGAATATCGAGGCCTGTCAAGGCTGAAAGGGCTAAGTGATATTTTCAGCAGCATCAATATCAGGCATGGGTATGTTTCCAATTACGATGCAAGTAATTTTTCAAACTCTCTTCAATACCAGCAGGGATTAGAGCTTTACAACACCTTGCAGAACATCCCGAGATCAACCCTCACCAATGATTTGGGAGAGTTTATTCCAATTTATGTATTGAATCAAGTTGTTATTTCCGAGAGGTTTGCTCCGTTAATCGGAATAGATGTATTGACAAAAGACAGATTGAATGTTGCATTTTCTTACAACAAAGAGCGAAATCTTGGGTTGAATTTTTCAAATGCCCAAGTCACCGAACAGAAAAGCCATGACTTTGGGATCAACATCGGCTACACCAAAGCAGGAATAAAAATTCCTTTCAAAATTCAGGGGCAACAGAAAATCTTGAAGAATGATGTCCAATTCAGAATGGACGCAAAAGTCGTGGACACAAGGCAGATTCAAAGGAAGATTGAAGAAAAGAGCACTATCACAAATGGAAATATCAACCTGCAAATACGGCCAACAATTAGCTATTTGATAAATCAAAACCTCAATATTACTTTCTATTTCGACAGAACTATCAACGATCCATTGGTCACCACTGCTTACAAAAGATCATCCACTGCTTTTGGCGGACAACTGCGATTTAATTTATCTCAATAGATTTTATCCTAGCCTGAATCCTCTTATTTTTGATCCTGTTAAAAATCAAAACAAACCATGAATTTTCCTCAAGAACTGAAGTACACCAAAGACCACGAATGGGTCAAAATCGAAGGAGATATCGCCACAATCGGTATCACTGAGTTTGCACAAAAAGAACTGGGTGATATTGTCTATGTAGAAGTAGAGACAATTGGCGAAACAATAGAAGCAGGTGAAGTTTTCGGTACTGTGGAAGCAGTGAAAACAGTTTCTGATCTTTTTATGCCATTGACTGGTGAGATCCTTGAATTCAATGATGAGTTGGAAGCTGCACCTGAATTAGTGAATGAATCTCCCTATGAGTCAGGATGGATGGTTAAAGTGAAAATCTCAGGTGATCTGCCTTCTGATTTGCTTAGCGCATCTGAGTACGCAGAGCTTGTTGGAGAATAAATAACCAACCTTGAGATTACTATTAAGCATTTCCTGGCTGATATTTATTGCTATAGCAATGTTGACACCGGGAGATAAATTTCCCGAGGCAGATTTATTCAATTTTCAGGACAAGGTTATCCATTTCATTTGTTTTGGAATGCTTTGTTTCCTTTGGTGCGGAGTGGGAATTGATTCCAAAATCTCTCCTCTACCAAAAAAGAGAATCCTGATAAACTACGTCGTATTCGGAATCCTTGCCGGAATTATTTTGGAGATTTTGCAACGATTTATTCCATTTCGATCGTTTGATTACATGGATATGGTTTTCAATGAGATAGGCGGTTTAGCTGGCCTGATCGCATATTTAAAGATTCCAATCAAAAAATTCAGTTTGGATTAATGTCTATTAATTCTTACACTTGTTATTCTTATAAAAGAGCAAATTAACCTGTAAAAACCAATTTCACCATGGAAGCAAAAAAGACTCCAAGCGCTGATCTAACCAGAAAGTCAGGAATGTTCCTGAACTTAGGTTTAGCCATCGCTGTAGGCGCTACTCTTGCTGCCTTCGAATGGAAATCATTTGATGAAGGAGCTTTAAAAGACCTTGGTCAGGTGACTGATAATTTCGAAGAAATTCTGGATATTCCAATCACAGAGCAGCCACCCCCACCACCTCCACCGCCTGTTGAGCAGCCAATCATTCAGGAGATCCCTGATGAGGTTGAAATCGAAGACAAAATCGAGGTAAACTTTGACGTGGATGTTAAAGAGACAACTGTAATTCAAGAAGTTGTAATCTCTGAAGCAGCACCTGTTGAAGAAAAAGCAGATGTAATCTTTGACGTGGTAGAAACACAACCAAACCCTCCCGGAGGAATGTCAGGTTGGAATGAATACCTAAGCAAAAACTTGAAATACCCAACTCAAGCAAGAAGAATGGGTGTTGAAGGTACTGTAATTGTGGTATTCGTTGTAAACGTTGACGGTTCTATTCAAGACGTAGAAGTTTTGAGAGGTATCGGAGGAGGTTGCGATGAAGAAGCTCTTCGAGTAGTTTCAGCAGCTCCTAAGTGGGAACCAGGAAAGCAAAGAGGCAGACCAGTTCGTACAAGGATGAGACTTCCAATTAGATTCAAACTTAGCTAATAATGAAGACCCGAAATTCGGGTCTTTTTTTTTGCTTATTTATTTCTCCAAACCGCTCAACAAGTTCCGCCACTTGTTGAGCGGTTATATTTTGTGAGTATTTCCTGTTATTTTACTTCTATGTCTTTTGTTGGTTCATCAAATGAAATCAATCTACTTCTCTTTACTCACCCTTTTGTTTTCCTGTCAAAGTCCCGAATTTGATATTCTCATCAAAGGAGGAACCATCTACGATGGATCTTCCTCTGAGGGTTTCATCGGAGATATCGGCATCAAATCAGGAAAAATCTTAAAAATCGGGGACCTTAGTGGTGCAAGTGCCGAAAAAATAATTGAAGCTAAAGGCCTTGCTGTTGCTCCAGGATTCATCGATATGCACACTCATTTGGAGCCAATCATGGAGATGCCATTGGCTGAAAGCCTTGTTCGCCAAGGAGTGACTTTGGCTTTGGGAGGACCAGATGGCGGTGGCCCATGGCCATTAGGTGAGTACCTTGATTCCCTTTCCAAAATGGAGCTTGGAATTAATGTAGCATATCTGGTAGGCCATAATACTCTTCGCAAGGAGGTAATGGGAATGGAGGACAGGGAACCCACCGCAGAAGAATTAGAATTGCTGAAAAGTTATGTCAAATCAGCCATGGAAGATGGAGCATTTGGCATTTCCACAGGACTCAAATATCTGCCGGGCACTTTTTCAAAACTTGATGAAATTATAGCTCTTTCAAAAGTCTCCGCCGAAATGGGAGGTATTTACACTTCTCATTTGAGGGAGGAAGGATTGGGACTGATTGAGGCTGTACAGGAAGCGATGGTTATTTCCAGAGAAGCGAAAATTCCTGTAGTACTCACACATCATAAAGCCATCGGGATCAGTATGTGGGGAGCGAGTAAAAGAACATTAGCGCTGGTAGATTCAGCCAGAAAAGCAGGCTTGGACATCATGATGGACCAATATCCTTACGCCGCGAGTCACACAGGAATCAGCGTTTTGATTCCGAGTTGGGCGCTCGAAGGAGATAAGTTTGCAGAAAGAGTCCTTGATCCGGTGCTTAGAGACAGCATCAAGGCTGGAATTGTTTTCAATATTGTAAACGATCGTGGTGGGAGTGATCTGAGGAGAATTCAGTTTTCCAGAGTTGAATGGAATAAAGACCTCGAAGGAAAAACCATGCATGAATGGGCGATTTTGGAAGGAATGGAGCCTACCGTAGAAAATGGGGCTGAACTAACCATCCGCGCACAGCTCAATGGAGGCACAGGAACTATCTATCATGCCATGGACGAGAAAGATGTAGAAAACATCATGCGTCACCCGATGACAATGATTGGTTCCGACGGCAGACTATCTCAGCCGGGCGATGGTCATCCTCACCCTCGTGCATATGGCACTTTCCCTAGAGTATTGGGAATCTACGTTAGAGAAAAGAAAGTGCTTCCCCTCAATATTGCAATCCATAAAATGACTGGTCTTTCGGCAGCAAGACTTGGTCTTAAAGAAAGAGGCCTGATCAAAGAAGGATACATTGCTGATTTGACGGTTTTTGATCCGGAAACGATTATTGATAAATCAACATTTACAGATCCTCACCAATACCCTGAAGGAATCCCCTATGTATTAATCGACGGAAAATTTGCTGTCGAGAATGGAGTGTATCTAAAAGCTCCAATCGGAAAAGTCATTCGAAAAAACAGATAATTCTTTCTACTAAAAATAAAAAGGGGCTTGAAGCCCCTTTTTTATAACACATTCATGGATTGCTCCTTGATCTTTTCAAGTTCGTCTTTCATCAAAATCACATATTTCTGAATCCCTGCATCATTTGCTTTGGAACCGATCGTATTGATCTCACGACCAATTTCCTGAGAAATGAATCCAAGCTTTTTACCTTGGCTACTCTCCTCTTTCATTGATTTGGAGAAATATTTCAGGTGGGTGTCCAGCCTGACCAATTCTTCGTTGATGTCCAGCTTTTCGAAATAATAAATCAATTCCTGCTCAAATCGATTTGCATCAAATGAATTTTCGTCAAGCCATTCGCTGAAATGATTTCTGATTTTTTGCTTGATTCTTTCCTTTCGTCCGCCCTCTTCTTCTTTGATTCTGGTCAATCCTGCTTCGATATTTTCAATATTTTCCTGCAGTTTCAGTTCCAGGGAATTTCCCTCATCCTGTCGAAAACCTTCACATTTTTGCAATGCTTCCTCCAAAATCTTTTTTACCTGAGTCCATTCTTCCTCTTCATCTTTGGCCTCGCCTGCAATTGCACTCATTACGTTTGGAGCCTGAAGGGCGAGTTTGAATAAATCCTGCGAATTATCATTGACTGCATCTGCCAGAGTTTTGAATTTTTGGTATACGGCCTTAAACAGGTCCTCATTGATATTCACAGGCAATTCTGTGGCTGCCTTTGGAAAGAAATCAATCATTACATTGACTTTTCCCCGATCCAAAACGCTCAGTACTAAATTGCGGATTTCATGTTCTTTATCCGAAAACTGTCTTGGGCTTCGGATTGAAAGGTCCAAAAACTTTGAGTTGAGCGACTTGACTTCCACATGAATCATCATGCGCTCGTCCTCAAATCCGGCGTTTCCGAATCCGGTCATTGATTTGATCATAAAAGGTTGGGGAGTTTAGAAATTGAAACCCAAAGTTACATAGAACTTCAAATCTTCTGACTCATAATTTCGAATTGGCCTTGCCATATCGAATTTGACATAATAATTCAGAAGTACCGTTCTTAGTCCTGCACCATAACTTTGAAGCCAAGGGTTATTAAAATTATTCAGAGTGATTACAAAAGGTGAACCTTCCGTATTAATCACCTCTGTATTTTGGTCGTTCACCCTCTCCCAAGGTGCTGAATCATTCCAGGCAGAACCTATGTCATAAAATCCAACCAACTGGAAATTACGAACGAAATTCGAAGTAATATTTCCCCTTGTCAGGTAAGAAAATAATGGAATTCTCAATTCACCGGAGAATGTGATCACGTTACGACCCCGAATCTCATCGTAGTCATATCCTCTTAAATCCGTGAAGTCCGCAAATAAGATATTGGAATTTTCCACACCGGTAGGATTGCGAATCGGAGAAACTTCAGGTCTGTTTGTTGGAGGCCTATAAAACTCATTAAACATCCAATTATCCATTCCGCCAACCAGATAAGATTGGGGATTATTGCCCATAAACGAACCTACATAAAGCTTCGTGGCAAATATTATATTCTTATGAATTCGTTGATAGTTTCTCAGATCAAGATAAAAATTGCTAAATGATCTGTCGCCGTGGTTTAATCCCTGATAATGAGTGAAACCAACTTTCCCTTTGAATCCTGCCTGAGCATACAATTCCAATTGGTGAGTCCTGTCATAGACTATTTCAGCCTTTCCCCCGACATAGTTGACATCGTATCTGTTTTGATCAGGGTCTTTCCCTAAAATCAAGGAATCAGGATTTTGGTTGAAATATTGAGTTTTTGCTATAAATGGAGCTACAGTTACCCGGGCATTTACATTCAAAGGATAGGAGAAACCTGCCTCTACTTTGGTCAGCACATACTTTTGAAGTGTAATATCTCCTTCAGAAATATTGATACTTTTTCTGTCATACCTTCCTCTAAAATCAATTCTGCTTTTCAAATATTCATACTCAAAGAACAAATCACCTCCCGAACTAAAGTCCAGAGATGTTGTCAATCCTGCGTAAAAAGAATGATTGTCCAGCAAATCAGTCATTTTCCCGGTCAGATTCAATCCAAATCCTCTAAGTGGATCGACTATAAATCGGGTATTGACATGATTGATGAAAAACTGTGGTTCCATTTCTCTTGGTCCTGTTACTCTTTTCTGAAGGCTTTGCTTTCTGAAAGTCTCCAGAAGATTAACCCTGCTATTCTCCTGAGTCTGTTCTGCAGCTTTTGCTAAAGCAGGATTTGGAAGGGTATCGAACGTATAGTTTTCTGTATCGAGGCCCTTCTTTGATTGAAATCTCAATCTTTCCAAGCTAATTGATGAAGTAGCGCTTTTTGAAGTTGTATCGGTCTTAACAGGAGGAGCATTGACTACCGGAGGTGCAACAACTGCAGGCTTATTAGCATCGGCCTGTTTTTGTTCCATCAGCCTTCTCGCAGCGAGCCGCTCATTCAGACCCTTGGCCTGTTGCAATTGGATTCTCGGCGTGCTTGGAGTGAATTGATCTGCATTTGAAAAGCCCTCAACCACCAAAAAACTCTCTCTTCCGTCTCGCACAGAATACGCGATTCTCCCCATTCTGCTACTCACGTCAAAAGCCTCTATACTCTTGTTGAAAGCAGAAATTTGGTTTGAAACCTGATTCCCAATATTCAGTCGCATCAAGTTGTTGATGCCGCTCAAGTCACTGATGTAGACTACGTTGTTTGGATTCAATCTTCTCGGCATGATGTTCTTACTATTGGAATTAGTAAGCTGATTGAATACAACAGTATCCTGTACCTCTGCTATGAAGAGATTGTAATTATTAGAATAAGCCTTCAAATCCATCGGTTTTCCAGCTAATGAATCAGCAACCTTGATGAAATTCGAAGAGTAAATGATGGTGGAATCATTCAGGAACATCGGTGTCAAATCATCAAAAGAATCATTTGTAAGCCTCTTTCCCTGCCCACGAGTATTGAGCGTATAGATATCTGATTTCCCATTTGAAATCGCTGAAAGCACCATATTTCTACCGGTACTGTTAAAATCCAAACTCAAGATTTGCGTGATGTTTCTAAGAAAAATCTTGTCTTGATTAGTTCCGTCGATGGATCTCAACCTGAGAGTTGTGGTTCCGCTTTTGAAAGATGCAATCGCAATATTGGCAGAATCTCGCCAAGCGATTACCGGAGCCTGAAAATTTGCTTCCTGATCTTCATAGACTGTACCTCCCTGAAAAACAGTTCTCTCTGTACCAGCCGACAAATCTCTTACCTGGACTTTGTATTTCCCCCCATCGTTTAGAACATAGGCAAGCAGAAGTCCATCAGGACTGAATTTAATGTCATTGATCTCACCCAAAACTCGTGGAGAAGTAGATGCAACCGAAGCATCTGCATTTACATCTTTGAAATTATTAAATACCTGCTGGTTGATCCCTGCATAATATTTCTTCCATTCCTCTGTGAATGTTTTATAGTTAAGCCCTACCGTGTTTGCAATGCTGTTTTCTTCATTACGGTTGATTCGGGAAAGATTCAAAATACTGGAAATATACCTTCTCCCGTATCGTTCGGCGATGTAGTTCCAAATTGACTGCCCTACCAAACCGGCTTCGTGTTTTTTCAGCTTCAATATTCTCTTCTCGTCGTCTCCTTGAAAATAATGTCTGATATAGTCGTCCATTTCCCTGCTCCAGCCTTTGGCCAGATACAAAGCGATCCCATCTACATACCAATCCGGAAAATTGTTAACAAGATTTGCTTGAAAAGCATCTGCACCAGAAGACCCATAAAGCATCTCCTCGATGATCACTTTGGAAGTGGCATATAACAGATCCTCTTTGAATAAATCTACCTGACCTTTGTAAGAAACCTCTGCAATCAGCCTGCTGAAGTTGGTCTGACCATCCTCGGTGTATTGTTCTTTGTTGAGGTTAAGATTGCTTTGAAGTAGTTCTTCGGGTGAATTATAAATGTAAATTTTTGGCTTGGTGTATGCCACGTATCCGATCATCTGAGTGAGTCTGTCAAACTCCTCCTCAATGAAATCAATGGCCATTTTTGCATTGGGACCTCCACGGTCATAGTAGTAAACCTCGAAGTTATTGGAGGAATAAAAATACCACTCGAATTGCTGGTGCTGAACTCTGTTCTTACCAAAACGCTCCTGATCAAACTGGGCTAAGGCAAAAAATGAGTTAAACCATAACCCAGCAAAAACTACTATCCGAAATAAATAATATCGCATTCGATTCGCTGAAAGATGTCTTTAAATATAATTAAAATACCGTGCGATGTCCACTTCTCTGCTGATCGGATTTTGACCAATGAGATGATTTTCCATCATTTTACTATAATAGGGAATTAATGAAACTCCTTTCGCTCCAAAACCATCGAATATGTAAACGCTCTGCTCTTTAGGATGTTTTCCCAAAAATGGTTTTCTGTCTCGGGTAGCTGGCCTGATTCCAATTTTATGACTTACTACCTCATTTACAGGAACTCTTACTAATTCTAATAATCGGTCCAAAATCTCAGTTTTTGCTGTATCAGTTGGTCCTTGATCCAGATCATGCTTGGTATAGGTTGATCCAACTCTGTGAATCTGATCCCCAAGATGAACTCTGAAAACTCCCCTGTTCAGGATATAATCCGGACAGAATTCTTGCCGGACTTCTAATATCTCACCTTTCACCGGAGCAAATGGAAGTCCTCCAAAAAACCTGGACTGCATCGCACCCAAACCATTGCAAAAAACTATGGCGCCTACATTTAACCCACGATAATTCCAGACATCATTTTCCCAACTTAATTCTTCCTCCGCAAATCGTTCTTCAATTAGATCTTCTCCGAAATACTCCCCCATTGCATCCAGCATCATATTTATGTTGAGCCATCCTGAATTGCGAAGCAAAACTCCACCAAATGGATCTTTGATAAACTCTGATTGGGAATGAGTATGGATTTTTTCCAGATACTGCGCAAAGGTAGGATCGGAGCTATGCCCCATCCATTCGTTTTGCTCTTCAATAGAAACAAATGGCCTGTAAATCGCCTGCTCAAGTAAAAACTTTTGCCCAGTCACTTCTTCTAGTTCCTTATAAAAAGGCTTGATCTCCGGGAAAAGTATATCAGCATTCCAGGTCTTAACCATTTTCCTGCCGGTTACGGGATTATATAATCCTGCTGCAATCCTGCTGGATTTATTTTCCTGAGGCAAGTCCAATATCCTGATTTTCTTTCCTGCTTGCTTCAATCGGTAACCCAAGGCGGTACCTGCCAAACCCTGGCCTATCAGCAAAAAATCAATTTCCATAGCCCAAATTAAAGGTATAATTCCTTATTTTGTTTCCTCTCAACAGACATTTCCAATGCTTCATATTAAGTCCTTTACCTTCAACCCTTTTCAGGAAAATACTTATCTGGCTTATGACGATTCAGGAACAGGTGTATTGATTGATCCGGGTTGTTTTGAAAAATGGGAAAAAGCTGAACTGCAAGATTTTATTGAAAACAATGGAATAAGCCTAACACACTTGCTCAATACCCATTGCCATATTGACCATGTTTTGGGAAATGCCTGGGCTAAGCGAACTTTTGGGATTCCTCTTTTGATTCATCAGAATGAAATTTCAGTTCTGAAATCTGTTGAAAGCTATGCTTCCAATTATGGGTTTTCAGGATATGAAACATCAGAGCCGGACGGCTTTTTGGTTGAAGGAGAATCAATTCAGGCAGGCGAAGAAGAATTGAAAATACTTTTTGTCCCCGGACATGCACCTGGCCATGTGGCATTTTACCATGAACCCTCAAAAAGATGCATTGCAGGGGACACCTTGTTTCGCGGAAGTATTGGCAGAACTGATCTTCCCGGCGGAAATCATGATCTTCTTTTGAAGAAAATTAAATCCGAACTTTTCACTCTTCCGGATGAAACAATCATTTATTCCGGACATGGACCGGAAACCAGCATTTCATTTGAAAAAATTCACAACCCATTCGTGGGCAAAAAAGCGACCTATTGAAAATTAAAGCTCAAATTCCAAATGCGGTCACGCTCCTCAATCTCTTGGTTGGTGTGATCGGAATCATCAGAGTATTGGATGGAGACATTTTATCAGGAGCTTATTTTGTCCTCTTGGCAGCTTTTTTCGATTTCATCGATGGCTTAGTGGCTCGTCTGCTAAAAGTCCAAAGTGAAATGGGAAAGCAATTGGATTCTCTTGCAGACGTGGTTTCTTTTGGAGTTTTACCGGGAGTGATTCTCTTTTCCATGGCTCAAACCTATTCGACTTCGGATTGGCTTCCTTATTTAACGTTGATTGTCCCGATGCTCTCAGCCTTCCGATTGGCAAAATTCAATCTGGACACACGACAATCCGATCGGTTCATCGGACTTCCCACTCCGGCTAACGCGCTATTTATCAGCACGCTGCCTCAATTAGCTGTTAATTGGCCGAAACTTGGTGAAATCATTACCACTCCATTGGTATTGATAGCAATCGCCTGGGTTTTCTCAATCCTTCTTTTAGCTGAGATTCCTTTGATCGCACTCAAATTCAAAAACTTTTCCTTTTCACAAAATGTCTATAGATATGTTCTAGTCGGACTTGCTTTGGGGATTTTCGGTTGGCTCGGACTGGCAGGCATCCCACTGATAATCCTGGCGTATATAGGATTGTCAATAATCGAAAACAGTCAAGGGAAGGAATGAAATCCAACACGATCTGGTTTTACTTTTTAATCTTCTGCTGCTTCTCACTTCAGGAAGCCACAGCTCAAAATCAGTATTTCAAATTCAAGGTTTCCAAAGAAGGAGTTTACAAAATCAGCCCTTCCCAGGCTCAACAAGCCGGTGCACAAAATCTGAATCAGCTGGCGATTTTTGGCTATCCGGGAATGCTTCCTCAGCTTTTGGACAGTTCAAATTTGGCTTTGCAGGAAATCCCAGGTCTGGAAAAAGATGGGAATCTCTATTTCTATTTGGCCGGACCACATCAGGTTTTCAAAAATGAAACGGGCCAATTTGACTATTCCCATCACTACTTTTCAGATTCGCTTAGCTTCCTGATAGGAGTAAAAAATAATCCGAAAAGAATCTCCTCTACGCAGGCTTCCTCCGGAAACTCCGGTCCCACAACTCTCTACAGCTGGCAAAGCATTAAAGAAGAAGAAAATAATCTATTAAACTCAGGACGAACCTGGTATTCCAAACCTGTGAGTCCGGGTGGGTTGAAAGGATTTTCGATCAGAGCGGTGTCCACAAGTTCCTCACTTTGGAGACTTATAGGTACAATGATGGGTCAATCTGTGGGAACTTCTGAAATCAGCCTGAAAGCAGATGAGTTGGAAATTTTTAAATCTGAAATCACTCCAATCCCAAACAGCACCTACGGCGTGAAAGGAAGGGAAATCCCTGTTGCAATTGATTTCAAACCAGCGGAAAACAAGATTGAAAGGCTTGTGATTTCTTACCAAAGCTCCGATCAGAATGGTGCTGGCTATTTGGATGAACTTTCGATCGGCATTCCATTCTCAAGTCAAAACCTTTCCGAAGGAACTTATTTTTCTGAACTTCCTTCCACTTTTTCTCTGAGCCTAAATAGCCAGCTTTCTGCATGGGATATTTCTGATTTTCATGAGCCAAAAGCATTGGACATTTCTACCGGAAATCAAGTTAAATCTGACAAATTGGTCGTTTTCAATCCTTCAGATGTCAAATCTATAACTGATTTAATACCTGTTGAAAACCAACTCAGAGCACAATCTTCCTGGCCGGAGCTTTTGATCATTGCCCCAAAAATCCTTGAATCAGCCGCTGAAAAGCTTCGAATCCATAAAATCTCACTAGGTATTTACGCTGAGGTTGCATTGCTACCCGATATTTATGATGCTTTCGGCTATGGAAATCCCGATTTGAATGCAATCCGGAATTTTATTGGCTGGCAATTTCATCAGGGAAAATCCCTTAAAAATGTCCTGATTCTTGGAAAAGGCACTTTTGACTACAAAGCAAAACTTGGAGGAAGACCAAATCTGGTCCCAATCTACACAAGCCGAAATAGCTTGAATCCCCTGACTACTTTCAGTTCGGACGATTATTATGGATTAATCGATTGGGGGCAGGGAGAATGGGAAGAAAGCCGGGATGGTGATGAACTCATGCAAATCGGAGTTGGCAGACTTCCGGTAATCAATGCGCAGGAAGCATTAATTGTCGTCGATAAAATCATCCAATACGAAACCAATCCAAAGCAAGGAGATTGGAAGCGATCTGTGACTTTATTTGCCGATGACGCAGATAATAACATACACTTGCGGGACTCAGAGGTTCATGCCGATTACCTCAAAGAAAATCACAGCGAGTATCTCCAAAACAAACTTTATCTGGATCGATTTGAGCAGTTGAGTAGCGGCTCCACCCAAACCTCTCCTGAGGCAAAATCAGCACTTGAAAAAACGCTGGAAGAAGGGACGCTTTTGGTGAATTACATTGGACATGGGAACGAAACAACGCTCACAGCCGAAGAAGTTTTTCTGGTTTCAGACATTCCAAATTGGGCAAACCAAGAGCAATTAGCTCTTTGGATGACAGCAACTTGCGAGTTTGGAAGACACGATAGTCCCTTCATCCGGTCCGCTGCGGAAGAGCTTTTGATTGCTCCGAACAAAGGTGCAATCGGACTTCTGACCACAGGAAGACCGGTCTTTAGCAGTGTGAATTTCCTTCTCAATGAAGTATTTATCAAAGAAGTTTTCAGATCTGTTGACGGGAAAAATCAAGATCTGGGAAGCATTTTCAAAAACACCAAGAATGGAAGTTTGAATGGAGCGCTAAATCGGAATTTCAGCCTTTTGGGAGATCCAAGCATGAAGCTGACTGCCCCTGAATATAAAATCCGGCTCACATCTTTGGAAGATCCCAAGACCAGGCAAAAACTGGACACCCTTTCTTCCCTTCAGGAAGTCCAATTCAATGCGGAAGTAATTGATCCTGAGACTGGAAATAAAATCAATAACTTCAATGGAACCTATGAAATCGAACTGAGAGATAAACCTTCTACCTCTAAAACACTTGGTGATGAAAGCAGTACAGCTGAGTTTGAGGAAGAAAAAATCCTATTGTTTCGGGGGTCTGGATCGATAGTAAATGGGAGTATGACCGGACGATTAATTATTCCCAAGAATATTGATTTTAATTTCGGCGAAGGCAGCATCAGGATTCTTGGAGCCAGCAAAGACATTCCCTGGGAAGCATTTGGTTTTGAAAAACCAATTATTGGGGGAATTTCAGAGAATATTCCGGAAGACAAAACCGGCCCTGAAATAAAAGCTACATTCGAAGGGAAAAATTCTGAATCCCTTATTTTTCCATCTACCAGCATTTTTGTAGAGTCTAACCTTTCTGATCTGAGTGGGATTAATATTTCCGAATTGGGAATCGGCCAAGAGCTCAGCATCCAGGTAAATGAAAATGGCCCGATCCTTGTCAGCGAAAAGTTCACAGCCCTGAATGGTAACTTTCAGGAAGGATCTTTCTCTATCCAGATATCAGGATTGAAGGAAGGTAAAAATGTGGTCACGATTCGGGCTTGGGACAACCTGGGCAACGGAAGTCTATTTTCACAAGAAATAATTGTGGAAGGAAGTGACCGATTACAAATTCTCAAACAAAAAACTTATCCAAATCCGGCCGAATCTGAAAGCAATTTCGAGATTACCCACAATCGCCCGGGCGAAAACCTAGTTGCCGATCTTTCTGTTTACGACACGAATGGGCAAATACTATTCAGTGAGTCTTTTCGTTTTGTGAAAGCTGAAGCTGAAATCAGCGGTTTGTCTTGGTTATTTTCCCAAAGTCAAACCAAATATCCAGCAAAAGGAACTTATATTTACAAGCTATCACTCCAATCTGAAGCAGATAATTCTGTTGCAACAACGAGTGGAAAAATCGTGATTAAATGAAACAAATGGCCAAAAGAAACGGGATAACCATATTCCTAACGGTTTTTATCCTGACAACTTTACCTGGTTTTGCTCAAAATAGTGTGATTATCTCCGGTCAGGATCCAAACCGAAGAGTGATAACTACTGCTGTACCATTTTTAAATTTTGCCCCTGATTCAAGACATTCGGGTATGGGCGATGTCGGAGTTGCTACCACTCCCGATGCAAACTCAGCTCATTGGAATTCCGGAAAACTCGCTTTTGTGGATCAAAAAATGGGATTTTCTCTTTCCTATTCGCCTTGGCTTGGAAAATTAGTGAATGACATGTCACTTAGCTATTTGACCGGATTTTTTAAAATTGATGAGAATTCTGCTTTTGGCTTTGATCTCCGCTACTTCAATATGGGAGACATTCAACTTACCGATGGCAGGGGAAATGAGTTGGGAGAATTCAACCCTAGAGACATTGCAATCGGTGGTACATACTCCAGAAAACTTTCTCAAAATTTAGGTTTGGGAATCTCTTCACGGTTTATCTATTCCAATCTTTCAGGAAATATTTCATCTGTAGGAGGAAGTGAAAGCAGACCGGGAGTGGGTGTTGGTGTGGATGTCGGACTCTATTATCAAAAACAAATCTTCGCCGGATCCAAAGACGGTTCTTTCTCCTGGGGTGTGAACATTTCCAATATAGGTCCAAAAATCACTTACAACAGTGCAGAAGACTTAGATTACATTCCAACGAATTTCCGCTTAGGAACTGCCTATTCTGTGGATTTGGATCCACAGAACACAATTACTTTTGCTTTGGATTTCAACAAACTTCTGGTTCCTACCCCGCCGGTTTATGCGACAAATGAAGATGGAACTTTGGCCACAGATGAAAACGGTGATCTGATAATTGAAGCTGGAAAAGATCCAAACAGATCCTTGATATCCGGCATGTTCGGTTCGTTTGCAGATGCTCCGGATGGCTTTTCAGAAGAACTTCAGGAAGTGATGATTTCATTTGGAGTTGAATATTCATACGACGATAAATTTGCCTTACGAACAGGATATTTCTACGAAAACCCAAATAAAGGAGGAAGAAGGTATTTCACAGTAGGGTTAGGATTCGATATAAACAAGCTAGGAGTAGATTTTTCTTATCTGGTTCCCCAAACACAAAATCACCCGCTAGCTGAGACCCTAAGATTCTCTCTTCTCTACACCATTCCCAATTAACAATGGCCTTAGACAGGTCCAAAGCTCCTGACTTCCGTGTTCCGGAAGATTTCGAACTATTTCCGCCAACTGAGTTTCTTCTAAAAAATGGGGCTAAGCTGTTTTTCATTCCCACTCCCAATTTAGCTGCGGTTAAAATTGAAGTTTTGGGAAAATCTAACAGATCTTCTCTGCCATTGAATGAAACCTTGGTTCCTTCCTTCACATTGCAAATGCTTCAGGAAGGAACAATTTCTAAAACTGCTGAAGAGCTTGCCAATTTCTTTGATTTTCATGCCAGTGAAGTGAGCCCAATGCTTACTTATTCCAATGAAGGTCTTAGCCTACTAACTACAAAAAAACATCTTGCTGAGGTGATTCCGGTTTTTTTAAGCCTGTTCACTGATTCTGTTTTTCCGGAGGAATATTTGGAGAAAAAACAATCTCAGCGAAAACTCAGCATTCGGCTCGAAAACGAAAAAACAGCTTCAAAAGCAGGTCAACTATTCAGAAAAGCATTATTTGGTTCCATTCACCCCTATGGCTTGGAAACCGAAGAGAAGCATGTTGATCTTGTTACCCAAGACAAACTCAAATCCTACTATTCCGAAAAGCTTTGGCAGGATCTTGAAATTTTTGTTTGCGGCGATTTTGAGGGAAATGAATTAGAAATCCTTTTCAAATCCCTTGGTGAATTACCAAATAGAAACCGAGTTCAAGAACCGATTTTACCTGCCGCAGAGACGAATTATCACGTAATCGAATCTCGTGAGAATGCGGTCCAAAGCAGCATTCGAGTAGGGAATTGGTCAATTTCTAAAACTGATCCCGACTTTTTTGCGCTCACGGTTTTCAATACAATTTTGGGCGGATATTTCGGATCAAGACTGATCAAGAATATCAGGGAAGACAAAGGTCACACGTATGGAATCTACTCAAGTCTTGCTGAGATCGGCGACTCAAATTATTGGGTAATCGGTGCAGATGTTCAAAAAGCTTTTTCCAAAGAAGTCCTTGAAGAAATCTACCTTGAAATTGAAAAATTGGTTTCTGAACCAATAGATGAGGATGAATTGGAAGTTGTGCGCAACTACATGATTGGTCAGATGCTTTCCCGATTCAGCTCTTCTTATGACTTAATGGACCGGTTCAGATCAGTTCATCACTCTGGCTTGGATTTTTCTTTCTTCACTCAAAAACTTGCTTTCTTAAAGTCATTCACAGCCGAAGATGTGACTAGAATAGGAGAAAAATACTTTAAGGAAAGGCCTTTGATTGAAGTAGTGGTCGGCTGATCAGGTGATTTTGACATACAGCCAGGAAAGATCCCAACGTTTTTTCGCCCAGAATTTATAAAGCATTAATTTGAATCCTTTCAGTCCTATTTCATTTCCGAGAGATATCAAATCTTCTGCAGATTGAAAGTTTGCCGACCAAAGTGCATGCTTCAATTCATAAAGAATCCGAAATCCTAAGGCCTTATTTTCAGACTCTTGCCTGTTCATTTGTTGGATTTTTCGACAAACTGCGACTGTGCTCGGAAGCATTCTTGATTGATAGCGTTGGTATTGACTTGCAGAAAGTGACCCAGAGTGTTTGCGTTTCAAAACGCCAATATGATCTGAAAAAAGCAATGGATATTTTCTCGCTAATCGAAGCTGAATATCAAAATCCTCATAATATAATGACGGATCGTACCCTCCTTCTCTAATCAGAATCGGAGCATTAAATACGATCGTGGGCGAGCAAATCTTATTGGACCTGATTAAGGTCTCATAGATAGTTCCCAACTCAATTTCCTCCACCAATTCTCCGGAAATCGAGCGCTTATAAAAAGTCTTTACGACACCTTCCGGCTCAAGAATGTAAGCATCTGAGAAAACAAAAGCAGCATTTGGACCCATTTTCAGCACCTCAATTGATTTGGAGATATGATCAGGATAGAGGACATCGTCTCCGGAAAGGTCAAGCACAAATTGGCTATTTGCCCTCGACAGCATGTCGTTGAAAAGCTGGCAATAGGGCTGCATTTCATCGTAAAAAACTGCTTGAACCGAAAGCATTCCTGATCGTTGATTTACCCAGGTTTTGATAATTTCCTTGGTACCATCCTCACTCCCATTATCTACAATGATTAATTCTTTGGAGTGATAATCCTGCATTTTTACACTTTCCAGCGTCTCTTCTATCCAATCCTGATGATTGTAAGCGATACAAATAATGGCAATCCGATCCGATGTGATCATTTCAGTTGGTGAGAGTCCAGGTGATTTTATTACTTATATCGTTCGCAAATCTAGACTTAAAAAACATCAGACTATGATTGGCGGTTGTCTCCAAATCAGAAGAACCCAAATCGATGAAATCAACTTTTTGCTCAACTGCAATTCTAAACAATTCATACAAAATCAATTCCCCTCCATTCTTCAGTGAAACTTTGGGATTGATGGCCGAAAGGTAGTAGTAGATAGAATCAGCTGTCAGTTTCACTCCCAACGAATATCCGACTGGTTCATTATTCTTCAGAATTGTAATCAAAAAATATCTTTCCGGACATACGGAAACCTGTTGGACAATTCTGTTTTCGTCGAGATTGACGAGGTAGCCCCGCTGCAGATTCCAGGATTTGATGTCTTGCAGAAATCCAAAATTTTGAATTGGGCCATGAATCATTTGTAAGCCTTCCTTAGTTGCCTTGGCCAAAAATGTCGCTCGCTCTTTTCCCACCATTTTTTTGATCTTTTTCCTTCCAATGAAAAACTGATGGCAAACCACTTCTTTCTGCGCAAATCCGCATTTGAACAAAAGGTAATTTAATAAGTCATTATCTTGACCATAAGGCTTGGGAGCTTCCGTGATACTCAAATGAGTAATTCCCCTTTTTGAAAATTCAAGAATCACTGCTCGGATAAATCCTTCCAATGCTTCTGAATTCAGGTTTTCGGTCAACCAAAATCCTCCAAAAGGAGAATCCGGGAGAGATATCGCTTCGCCATCTTTTGAGATTGCAAATGAAATCGAAGCTCTGGTTTTCCCTTTTTTAACCCAAAGAAAATCAAGCTGCTCAGAATACCCCGGAATCGGGAAATCCCTCAAGAAGTAATCCCATTTCTTTTCAAAAGATGGGGCGACTTTGAGTTCAAAGGATTCAGTGGTTTTTTGCTTGAAGGCTTCCAAAATAGCTGCGGTCTCTTATATAATCTTCTTCTGAAAATGCCAGATCGGACAATCCAAGCAGTACAGCATCTGGCGAAAAATGAACTATTACCCAATGCATGGGAGGAACAAAAAGACCATTTCCAGATCCTGAGAGTTGAAAATCCCACTTTTCGCCTTGAATGTTTTCAACTTCGATGCCAAGTGATCCACTAATTGCAACCAAAACTTGTGATTCTTTCCAATGGGCATGATTGCCTCGGGTCTCCCCTTCTTTCACTTTGGAAATCCAAAAACATCTCATGATTCCCTGCGGAAACAACTTTTCATTTTCCCAGAAATGCAATTCACCGGATGGAGTGGATTCTCCTGGCAATCGGATCAAAAATGGATCTTGGTTAATCAACTTCTCAGGCATTTTTCTTAGCTCCAGTTTTCTTAAAATTAAGATAATTCAGTTTGAATTAAGGTTACCCACAGGTTAATTTTCTATTTTCGCATGCTACCAAAGAATACCAACGCATGTCAAGTCTGAAGGATGCCGCAGCATTTGAAGATTCATTTTTTACAATTTCGACACCTTGCGAAGGTTTATTTAAGGAGCGGAACAGCAAATTCTACTACTTCGCTTTTCCGGTAAAATCCGAAGATGAGATTAAAGAACATCTGGCGAAACTGCGAAAAACTTATTTCGATGCCCGCCATCATTGCTTTGCATGGGTAATGGGAAAGGACGGAGATCATTACCGGGCTTTTGACGACGGAGAACCAAACCATTCCGCGGGCGATCCGATTCTTGGACAGATCCGATCCAACAAATTAACCAATATTTTGATCGTAGTTGTCCGCTATTTCGGAGGAACAAAGCTGGGAATGAGTGGCCTGATTCAGGCTTACAAAACAGCTGCTGCTTTGGCAATCGAGGAGTCCGAAATCATCGAACAACAAGTGAAGGCAGAAGTTGAGATTCGATTTTCATACGCTTCGATGAACGAAGTGATGAAGTTGGTCAAAGCTTACGATCTCCAAATTCTTTCTCAGGATATGAATCTGGATTGCAAAATGAAATTGGAATTCCGGGAGGGAATCAAGGAAGCTGTTCTCTCCGGGCTGACCGATGTGAAAGGATTGGAACTGATCAGCTCCTGAATAATTCGTCGAGGTAGCCCTCTTTTTTCAACAACTGAAAAATCTCAAGACAAGCCCATGCATCCGTCGCCGCATAGCGCTGCTGCTTTTCGGTAAGGACAGGTGCCTCCCAATTGGAAACTTGCTCTGACTTCGAAATCCGCATTTTCAGGACCATTCCGCAAAGATTCCTGACTCCGACATTGTGAAATCCGACTTTCTTCAGCTCATCATTGAGATCAAAAAATGAGTTTGGATAAAATGAATCTGTAAGTCTGGACAGACCTTTCAAATCATCGTGAACAGCTGCCCCGACTTTGACTATATGCTCTAGCTCCAGAAGTGTGCGCAGATCGTTTGGGAATCCTATATCATTCAATCTGAATAGAAATGCCTGCGTTTTGGTCGAAAGCTGGAGTAACGACACTGGATTAATTACCCCTTTGCGGAAAGCAGGTTTTGTCTCCGTATCAAAGCCAAGGATCGATTGTGTGCCGAGAAACTCGACCACTTCTTCCACATCTTCGACTTTGTTGACGAGGTAGATCTCTCCCTCAAACTGACCGAGGGGAAGCTCATTAATTTCTTCTTTTGTGATCTGAAAAGGAATCATGCCAACTGTTCTTCTTTGTCGTAATACGCAATTCCAATTTTGAAATACCCATAAAATATGGTCATGATAGGGCTGATGATATTGAAGAAACAATAGGGAGCGTAGGCCAAAGTGGCTACTCCCAAAACGGATGCCTGAGTGGCACCGCACGTATTCCAAGGAACCAAAACTGAAGTGACCGTTGCCGAATCTTCCAATGTACGACTGAGATTCTCCGGTTTCAACCCTCTCTTTTTATATACATCTGCATACATCCTTCCCGGAACCAAAATAGCAAGGTATTGATCCGAAGTCGTGATATTAAAGAACACGCAAGTGGCTGCGGTAGTGGCTATCAATGAACCGACGCTGTGTACTTTCCTGATCATCGCCTCTGCCAGCGCTTTCAACATGCCGCTTTCCTCCATAATTCCTCCAAAAACCATTGCGCAAATAATCAACCAGATGGTGTTTAGCATCCCGGCCATTCCTCTTGTCATCAGCAACTCATTCACCACATCATTGGTGGTGACGATGCTAATTTCACCATAAAGAGCCATCATGACTGCCTTGAAACCTTGATAGACAAATGTTCCGTCTTCCGCTGCAATCAATGAGATTATTTCAGGTTGGAATATCAGGGCAAATACGCCACCCAATAACGCTCCTGCCAACAAAGCTGGAACCGCAGGCACTTTTTTAATGATCATCACCAATACCACTACCGGCACGATAAATAACCAGCCAGTGATATTGAATTTTTCCTGGATTACTGCTGAAATCGCTTTCACATCATCAACAGAACCGCTCGTCTCATAATTGAATCCAATGATGATGAACAAGGCCAAAGTAATAATCATGGAAGGCGTAGTAGTCTTGGCCATGTATCGAATGTGCGTAAACAAATCTGTGCCTGCCATTGCCGGAGCCAAATTGGTCGTATCGGAAAGTGGTGACATTTTATCCCCAAAATAGGCTCCTGAGATAATAGCTCCTGCGATAATTCCTTCTTCAAATCCCAATGCTTTTCCAATTCCAAGCAACGCAACTCCAACTGTTGCAACTGTAGTCCAACTACTGCCTGTTGCAACTGAAACAACTGAACAAACAATACAAGCTGCCACCAAAAAAATCCCAGGGCTCAATACCTGAAGTCCATAATAAATCATAGCCGGGACGATTCCGCTCAGTAGCCAGGTACCGGCTAATGCTCCTATCAGGAACAAAATCAAAATGCTGGACATCGCCGAACTGATACTTTTGACGATCCCATCCTGAAGAGTAGCCCAATTAAATCCAAGTCTGTAAATGGCAACCAAGGCAGCTACTACAGCAGATAAAATTAAAACGATTTGACTTGATCCTGAAAGTCCGTCTGTGCCAAAAACCTGGATGTTGATTACCAGGAGAATGATCAAAAAAGCTAGGGGAATAAGGGCATCAATAACCTTTGGGTCGCGAGTCTGTCCTTGCATTAATGGGGTTTGGTGTGTTTAACGCTTGAATCTAATGAAAAAAAATTACTTTACATTTTGTGTAAAAGACCGGAAAGCTCCCTTCCTACCTCCCATCCTATTGCTACCCCCATCCCTCCAAGACGAACAGCTGCGAAAGTTCTTTTGCCAACTTGCTGAATTAAAGGGGATTTTTTAGGTCCGAAAGCCATAATCCCTGTCCATTCCATTTCCCATTGAATTTCCTTTCCCGGAAAAATAACTTCACTCGCTATTTTTTCCAGATGGGATTTGATTTTGGGATTCACTTTAAACTCAGTGCTCTTTTCGCCTTCAAAATCTTTGTTTCTCGCTCCACCAAGTAACAATCTTCCATCTACTTGCCTGAAATACACATATCCTTTGTCCATATGAAAGACTCCTTTCCAAGGGATCTCAAAACCAAGGGGTTTACTCAGCAAGATCAATCCCCGTCCCGGAACCAGATCAGATTGAGGCCAAAGCTTTTTTGTAAATGCATTCGTACAGATCGCAATTTTATTTGCTGCAAATTCCATTGATTCCTTCCCGGAGTTTGATTCCGCGAGGATTCGCCCTTCATCTTCCATTATTTCGTGGACAGAAATCCCTGTCAGGATTCGGATTCCAAGTTTTTCAGCCATTTCCCAAAGCGAATCCATATACCTCCCGGGATCCAGTTCTCCTTCGAATTTATTCTTGATAATTACTTTTATCTGATCCGAGAATCCCAGCTTTTCTGGTTTTTTGACTTTGGAAAACACGTCATCTTTAAAAATCTTCTTCAAAAGTTTGTTAACATCCTCCATCTGATCCACAGAAGAAACGAGTTGCTCATCGAGCAATTCGTACCCGTTATTATGCTTAAAGTCTAGGGCTTTGTCCCCAAAATTTTTCCGGATTTGGAGGAGTCCCTTGTATCGTTTTTCCACGAGGTCAAGAACTTCATCCTGGGTCATTTGCCAGAAATCATCCAATATCTCAGTCAGGCTGCCAAAACATGCAAAACCTGCATTTTTTGTACTTGCTCCATTTGGAAAGACTCCACGCTCCAGCACTAAAACCCGAGCTTTTGGATGCTTTTTCTTGAAGTGAATTGCTGTTGACAATCCAACGAAACCTGAACCAACCACCGCCAAATCGCAGTGAAAAAAGTGTTTATTTTCCCAATAGCTGAACATTTTCCTGAATCAAAAAAGCAATTAAATGGAGATTTAGTAATTTGAATCGAATCTAACAGATTAAATCCCAAAATACCATGAGAAAAATCGAAGCATTACTTCATGAATATGGGCTCAGCCACCAAAATGAAACTAACAAGCTGATTCACTGGTTTTGTGTTCCTTCCATTTTCTTCAGCGTGGTAGGTTTGATTTTCAGTATTCCTGAAGGCCCACTTCCCGAACTCTTTCCTTTCCTAGGCAATTTTGCAAATTGGGCGACCTTTATTCTGGCGTTGGTCTTGATTTATTATTTGACTCTTTCGGGTCCTCTTGCTTTGGGAATGTTCTTTTTCTCGGCTCTTTGTCTTGCTTTAGCAAATTTCCTGAACCTTGCATTCCCCGGAAAACTTTGGATGATCAGTGTTGCGATTTTTGTAATTGCGTGGATTATTCAATTTTATGGCCATAAAATCGAAGGAAAAAAACCATCATTTCTGAAGGATGTCCAGTTTCTGATGATCGGCCCGGCTTGGCTGATGCATTTCATTTACAAAAAATGGGGACTAGCTTACTGACCAAGACAGACTTGAAAAAGGGGTTGAAATTTTAAGAATTCCAACCCCTTTTTCATTGGACCGAATCAGTTTCGATGATTTTTTCATGATGTTCAAAAAGTGCTCTCAATCGCTGAAGAGAATTTTGATTTTTAGAAGTTTGGATGGATGCCAAAATCGACTTTTTCTCCTTCGCCGTCAACCTCCAATTAAGAGAGGCTCTTTGCATTGCAATCTGGCTTCCTGTCAGTTCCTTCTCCTGCATTTGCTCAGGTGCATATTCAAACTCAACTTTCTCTAAATCAAATGACATCGATTCGGCCATATAATTGAACAAAACCTCATTTTGAATTGTCTGAACATTATCCCAATTGGAATAAATATTCTTGAATGGAGTAAAAATTTTTTCGAAGATTTTGGGAGGAAAGCTCGGGTCAATTTCAGTCGACTTTTCAGAATCCCTGATCGTAATCAGAATTACACCCGATGTATTTTCCCTGATCCAATCTTGGAAAACGTACATAAACCGAAGCGCATCTTGAATACCAAAATTATCGGATAGCCCGGTATCCATCGTCTCCATGACCGGATCTGTGGGAAGCTGAACATTGGGAGTGATAAAAGGGAAAGTGGCACACATCCTCAATGCTGTCAAAAATCGAAGGTCATTGGCTCCGTGGTTTGCAAAATATCGCTTAAAATCGATGGACTGTTTTTTCTCATCTTTTCCAAGTTTCCCCATCATTGATGTTCCCAGATACGACATTGAATGAGGCGCTATTACCAATTTCCTCCCATCATTTGTGATAAGTGTGGATACTGGAAGCAGAGGAATATCAGCGGTAAACTCCGGCTCCGCGTAGGCTGAGATTGACTTATCCAGGATCCCATGAGTATTTTGATTCAGTTGGTTTTCGAATGCAAATCCTCGGTCTTTTAAATGATGGAAACCCTTGTATTCGAAATATTGATTGCGGATCAAGAGATCATTGACCAGTAAAGTGAAGATGATAGGATTGAGATTATCTGCTGAGATTTGATCGAGATACTTTTTGTCAGAAAGATCAATAGTCGTATCAGAAAGTGACCGCAGATAAATCTCCCTGAAAAATGCCTCACCCAAAACTCCACCTGACGCGCCAGTCAAAAGCTCCGTATGTCGAATGACTTCTCCATCGGCAATGGAATGAATATTTTGCATGACACTCAAAGTCCAAAGTGCAGCTCGCTGACCTCCACCACTCGCAGCAATCATTACTAATTTGGGTTTTGTCTCCGGATTGAACTTCTTCTTCCAATTTTCCAGAATTCGAATCGTCTGGTTTCTGTCCTTGGCGACTGTGTCGGGATGAAGGAGTTCATCCAGCATTTGAAGATTGTAAGGCACCGGAGTCTTTGAATAATTAATTCCAAATGCCTCGTGAGGTCTGTTTAGCAAAGAGAAATTTGAAAAATAGTTAACCAATAGGATGAAAGTAAATACCGCCACGGTCGACCAGCTCCGCAACCAAAAACTCACTGCGCCTACCAGCATTACCAAAATAGCCAAAAGCAAAGTACCGCTCATAGCTGCTGGAAGTTGAAGCAAAGGTCTCTCTTTGAAAAAGCCCAAAAACAAGACAAACAAAATCAGGAAAACCTGAATCAAGAATAAATTCAAATGATTCTGGTCAAAGACACGAAGTAACTGAGTCCCTTCAAATCTTGAAACATCAGGTCGGACTTGCTCTGGCTGAAGTCGAAGGTTCAGATAATATAGAATCTTATTTTTATTGACTTTTCGGTCTTTGTATTGGCTTAGAACATTGGCCCGTGAGAACTTAACCTTTCGAAGCCTTTTGTCCAAAGTCCCTGCAAACAGAATAAAAAAATCTTTGTTTGTAAAAGCGAAATACCCAAAAATCACGGCATATGAAGCGATACTTCCTCCCGAAAAGCCCAGATAATAATAAAAGACTTCCCAGTTACTTTCCAGATCATTATCCAACTGAAAACTCACAAATCGGATAATATAAATCAGATAAAAAATCAGAGGAATGATTGAATTATTGATGCAGAAATGAATGAAAGGTTTTTTCAACAAAGCCAGAAATGTAAACTGCCGACCGTCCATGATGTAAGTGGTCATGTGAAAAGCCATCGTCAGCACTGAAAAGCCTATTCCCATCAAAAAGAAACTCAACCAGGATACACGGTGTAAATATTCGGGGTCCAAAAACAGAAAGGGAATCCCGAGCACAACGCCGAATTTTTCCAGAATAATCCCTATTAATAGTGCCCAAATCAGGATCAATGCGAGATTTTTCCGCAAGTGAAGCAGAAATAACTGGACCGGAAAACTGTACAAAATCTTCTCTCTCATAGCCGTGGATTGGGGATAATTTACGGCTTTTTTAGTATTCACCCAATTCGCAAAAAACCAAAAAACTTAATCATTTTGAGAATTTCTAAAACCAAAAAATATGGCTTGATAATCAGAACCTTAAAGAATTCTGATTAGCCAATTGAATTACTTTAGGAAACATTAGCATTGTCCTTAAGAGGATATGATTTACCTTCAAACTTCAATTTGAAATAAGATGAGAACCTGGTTTTTGTGCAAAGTCAAGTACGCAAAAGAAAATGAACAAGGCCTACTGAAGAACATGGTAGAGCAATATCTGGTGGATGCTGTGTCATTTACCGAGGCAGAAGCAATCCTATATGACCGACTTGGATCACAGATTCGGGGCGATTTTCAGGTAACAGGAATCAGCAAGAGTAATATCGTGGATGTGTTTTTCTACGAAGACGCAGATATCTGGTACAAATGCAAAATCTCTTACCTCGTAGCAGACGCAGATAGTGGTAAAGAAAAGAAAGTAACTCAATACATGATTGTGACTGCTGAAGACGCAAAGCAGGCTTTTGACAGGATTCAGGAAAGTCTGAGTAATATGCTTGTGAGCTTCCGAATCCCTGATATCGTAGAAAGCTCGATCGTAGAAGTCTTCCCATATGAAAAAGAGGAAGCAGTCACACCGCTTCCAGCCGGAAACTTCAGACCGGTTTCAAATCCAATTGAGGAGGATGAATAATCAAAAAAGGCCGCTTAAAGCGGCCTTTTTTGATTCTGACAGGAATTCAATTCTCCGGCCTGGTGGCTATCAAATCTCAAAATCTTTCAATGCATCGATTTGATTTTTGATCACAAATTCAATCAAAATATCCTGATCTATTCCTGCCCTGCCGGCAGCATCAGAAATATCTTCTCTGCTTACCTGTGCTGCGAAAGTTTTATCCTTCAAGCGTTTTTTCACTCCTTTTACTTCCATTCCTGAATAGCCTTCAGGTCTCATCAATGAATAAGCATGCACTAATCCGCTCAATTCATCAAAAGCATAAAGCATCTTATCCATCTCGGTCACTGGCTCTACTCCAAAATACTTAGGACCATGAGAGGCGATTGCTCTGATAATTTCCGGATCAATATTTCTGTTTTCCAATTCCTCAATAATCATTCTGCAATACAATTCAGGCCATTTTTCCCAATCAGCATCGTGTAGCAAACCTGCCAAATACCAACGATATTGGTCCTTTTCATCAAAGCCTTTTGATGCTGCATAGTTTTTCATCAAATGTCCGACCTGTTGCATATGAATGATGAGCTTTTCGTTTTTCACCCAATCTTTCAAAAGATTCAAAGCTTCATCTTTTGTTAAGACATTCCCCTTGTTTTCAGGTCGCCCAAAAAGAGATCTATTTAAAATCATTGAGTGTAAATTCATTTTATCTATATTATATTGTATTTTGAATTATAATTTATGTCTTTAAATTATTTAATGCTAGTTAAAGACTATACCTTTATTATATGAATGATTGGGAAGCAATACAAGTTCTTGGCAAATTAGCTGTCAACTCAGAGTATTTTCTGCAAGTGACGATTGACAAATCCGGGAATGTATTATCCTCAGATTCGGGACTTGGCCCAATCCCTTCACTTTTTGACCAAAAAGAAAAGCCTTTACATTTCTCTGACTGTTTTCTTTCTTCCGAAATCGCAAAATATGAAAACCAACGCATAAAAGCCTGGAAAAATTCTCATCAATCTTTCATCGTAGATCTCCAAAAGATCAACCATTTAGAAGGAACAATCAGTCTTACAAAATGGGAGTTCTTCTTCATTTCTGAAGATTTTGGGACATGCATGGGAATAGGACATCATATCGATCCAATAAGACCCTACAATTTAGGACTTGGAGAATTATTTGATCGCTCAGGTGAAGAAAATGAACTGGTAGACAGTTTATTGGAAGATAAATTACTGGGATTCTGGGAGTTTGATTATTTCCAGAAAGCAGACAATATAAGTCAGGGATTAGCCCAAATGCTAGGCTATTCTCTACTTGAATCTACCGAGAAGAGGAATATTTCATGGCAAAATCATATCCATCCGGAAGATTATTCAGGCCTGGTCAAGGATCTATCCAAACATTTTCAAATCCCCGGAAACCTTCCATTTAAGAAGGAATTCAGGATTTTTTCAAAGGGAAACGAAACTCTATGGGTCCTTGGATACGGCAAAACGATACAATGGTCGGAGGAAGGAAAACCAATTCGGATTTTGGGCTGCATCTTGGATATCACAGAGAAAAAGAAACAACAGCTTTGGCTAAATGAGCATCACTTCTTCTTAAAAGACTTGGCTTTTCACCAATCCCATTCCTTAAGAGCAAGAGTAGCCAACATTTTGGGAATTTTAGAAATTCTGGATTCTGAACCCCAAAGCTCGGAATCAAAAAAACTTGTCCATCTCATCAAGAACGAGACGAAGCAGCTCGATGCAGCCTTGAAAAAGAGCATTAAAGAGTCGGTTCAGAAAAATCAATCTTTTGAAAAAGATATCCTTTCGGAGTAAATCAAATTTTTTCTAAATCAAAAAGAGGCCGAAGCCTCCTTTCATAAATTCCTGATTTTCCATTTCGCCTTCAGATAGCCCCAAATCACTCCGGGGCTCATTGCTTTTTTCCGCGAGATGCCTCCATCATATCCCACATTTCCTGGGGAATTTGGTCCAGATTATTAAACTCACCGGCACCTTTGAGCCATTCACCGCCGTCAATAGTCATCACTTCCCCATTGACATAGGAGGAATAATCCGAAACCAGATAAGCTGCCAGGTTAGCTAACTCCTGATGTTCCCCTACTCTTCCGACCGGCACCTTTTTAGCCGGATCAAATTTTTTCACCAGATCACCAGGTAGCAATCTGCTCCAGGCACCTTCCGTCGGAAAAGGACCCGGCGCGATGGCATTTGATCTGATTCCGTATTTGGCCCACTCGACTGCCAAAGACCTAGTCATCGCCAAAACTCCGGCTTTGGCGGCAGCAGATGGCACTACATACCCAGAACCTGTCCAAGCATAAGTAGTTACGATATTTAAAAAAGTACCGGGCTGCTTTTTAGCAATCCAATCTTTCCCGGCTGTCAGAGTCACTTGTGAAGTTCCCTTGAGTACAATGTCCAGAACAGTATTAAAAGCATTGGTTGAGAGGCGCTCAGTCGGACTGATAAAATTACCAGCTGCGTTGTTCAGAACTACGTGGATTTGCCCAAGTTGCTCAGTGGCATCTTTCCACATCTTTTCGACTTGGTCTATATCCCGGACATCGCAGGCCAGAGGAATTACTTTTCCTCCTTTTTGCTCCATCATTTCTTTGGCTGTGCCTTCCAAAACATCGAGTTTCCTGGAAGTTATTACCAAATTGGCTCCCAGCTCCAAAAAATACTCACCCATAGATCGGCCCAACCCGGTTCCCCCGCCGGTAATAATTATATTTTTCCCTTTCAAAGCTCCGGGTTTGAGCATCCCATCGGTCATTATCATATGGTTTTGGTTTATCGTTGATTTCGAAGATAGCCATTAGGCCCAGTATTTGAAAGGGATCACGCTATTGTCAAAAAACGCTAATTTTGCTCAATCAATTTGTTGAATGAAAAAAGGAGTCCTTTCCATTTTCTTTTCCCTGCTTTTTCTAATCGCCTGCAAGGAAGATGAAGACAGGGTAATCAGTACCGATCTACCGACCGAAGCTGCCCAGCTTTTCGTCGTTTCAAATGCATGGAGTGAGGCACTATTTTTTACACAACTTTCTATCGATCAATACTCAAATGCCGATTCGCTTGATCTGCCCGGTTGTCCTCAGATCCTGGTTGACAAAACTGCAAAGAGAGTAACATTAACTTTTGATCCTGCGACCGTATGTGAGCAAACAGGAACCTCTAAAAGATCCGGAAAACTAATCCTGGACCTGGCTCAATCTGATTCTGAAAACCCAGTTTGGTTTCTAGAATATAAGAATTACACTTTTGAGGATGCTTCAATCAATGGTATCCGCACTTTTTCCAAAAATCCTTCGGGAAACATCAATGAAGCTTTCGAAACTCTGACCCATCAAACAAAAAATGAACTGACTCACCAATTTGGAGGAGATCTGACTCACACCTTGAGTTTGGTCAATGGAGTCCTGGTTGGATTGAATTCAAATGGGATCATATTTGGGATAAATCCTGCTGGCAGAAACTTCACTTTTGTATTCAACGAAAATCGTGAATTACTCTTTTCTTGTTTCAAGGAAAATCAGCTATTTCCAGTTGCAGGCAAAGAAACCTGGCAAGTTTCCCGAAGCGAAACAGCACAGGTAGTATATAATCTTACCTATGAATCGAAAGAAAATTGCAAAGTTGAGGCCAATGTAATTTTACCTGACGGCAGGAGACTTCTGCTAAATCCATAAAAAAAAGCCTCGAATCACTTCGAGGCTTTTCATTTTTATTTATTCAGATTAATATCTGTAATACTCTGGTTTGAAAGGACCTTTCACTTCCACGCCAATGTATTGAGCCTGATCATCAGAAAGTGTATCCAATTCCACGCTCAATTTAGCCAAGTGAAGGAAAGCTACTTTCTCATCCAAATGCTTAGGAAGAACATAAACTCCAGGCACATAGCTTTCATGGTTTTGCCATAATTCAAGCTGAGCCAAAGTCTGGTTAGTGAATGAGTTTGACATCACAAATGATGGGTGACCTGTGGCACAGCCCAAGTTTACCAAACGACCTTCAGCCAAAATCAGGATTTCTTTTCCGTCGATCTCATAAAGATCCACCTGAGGTTTGATCACATTTTTGGTATGACCATAGTTTTTATTCAACCAAGCCATATCGATTTCATTATCAAAGTGGCCTATGTTACAAACTATCGCCTTGTCTTTCATTGCTTTGAAATGCTCAGCTGTGATGATGTTCTTATTGCCTGTTGCAGTGACTACGATATCAGCTTCTTTGATTGCATTCACCATTTTCTTTACTGCGAAACCATCCATTGCAGCCTGAAGTGCACAAATCGGATCGATCTCAGTTACAATTACCCTTGCACCTGCACCTTTCAAAGAAGCTGCAGAACCTTTTCCAACGTCTCCGTAACCGGCCACAACAGCTACTTTTCCGGCCATCATCACATCAGTAGCACGACGAATCGCATCTACCAATGATTCTTTACAGCCGTATTTGTTGTCAAACTTAGACTTGGTAACAGAATCGTTTACGTTGATTGCAGGCATCGGAAGAGTTCCGTTCTTCATTCTTTCGTACAATCTGTGGACACCTGTTGTAGTCTCTTCAGAAAGACCTCTGATTCCGGAAACAAGCTCAGGATACAGATCCAAAACCATGTTAGTCAAATCTCCACCATCGTCCAAAATCATGTTAAGCGGCTGACGATCTTCACCGAAGAAAAGAGTCTGCTCGATACACCAATCAAATTCCTCAGCAGTTTGACCTTTCCAGGCGTAAACCTGAATTCCTGCAGCAGCAATAGCAGCCGCAGCATGATCCTGCGTAGAAAAAATGTTACATGAAGACCAAGTCACCTCTGCACCAAGAGCTTTTAGCGTCTCAATCAAAACTGCAGTCTGGATAGTCATGTGAAGACATCCTGCAACTCGTGCACCTTTCAGAGGCTGAGAAGGTCCAAATTCCGCTCTCAAAGCCATCAAACCAGGCATTTCGGCTTCCGCCAATTTAATTTCTTTTCTTCCCCACTCAGCAAGGGAAATATCTTTCACCTTGAACTGGATGAATTTTTCAGATTTAATTTCTGACATATTATTGATTGTTAACAGATTGAATTCTTATAAAGAAGGCAAAGTTACCTCATAAAGTTTAGAATCTAAAACCTAGGGTAATTCAAGAAAGCTTACCTCCTTCAGTCCAAATAAGACCTGATCTCCATTTTGGAGACTGATTTCTAGCTTTCCTTCTTGACTTACCCCTGTGATTATTCCGAAAAACTCTTTTCCCTCCGATGAAAATTTGGATTCGCGGTCTTTCAAAAAAAGGTTGTGCAAATATTCTGCTTTAATTTCTTTCCATTTCCCCTTTTTTAAGAGGATGTATCCTTGCTCTAATTGAGTTACCAAAAGCCGGAATAGCTCTTCGAGATCAAACTGATTTCCTGTTAACAAGGACAGTGAAGTTGCTCCTGAAGCATTAAAATTTAACTGATTTACATTCAAGCCAATCCCCACTACTGCATTTTCCCAACCTTCACTTGAAAATGTGTTTTCGATCAGAATCCCACCAATTTTCCCAAATCCAGGAACAACCAAATCATTGGGCCACTTTACCTGCAAACTGGGGATATACTCCTGAAGAAGCTTTCTTATACTATTTGAGACAGTCATATTGAGGTAAAACTGCTCGGAGATATCCAAAAAAGAGGGACTGAGGACAAGTGAGAAAGTTAGATTTTTGCCAGGCTCGGATATCCATGTATTACCCCGCTGTCCTTTCCCTTGAGTTTGATTTTCGCAAATCACAATTGTACCTTCTTTAGCTATTCTCTCCCGAACCATCTTCAACGCTGTGTCATTGGTAGAATGACACTCTGGCAGGAAATGAACATCTTTCCCCAAAAAAATCGTGTTGGCAAGGATTTTATACATAAATTTTGGATTCGCCTCTCAGAGCAGATATTTTGCCGGGCGAAAGCAAAATTAAAACAATAATATGACAGCAGAACAGCTGAGCAAAGTGATCATCAAAGGAATGGAAGAAAAAAAAGCTTCCAACATTGTACTGATGGATCTAAGAAATATCAAAAACAGATTTACTGATTTTTTCGTGATTTGCTCCGGCACATCAGACACCCAGTTGGACGCTATTTCGGATTCTATTGAAGAGCAAGTTTCAAAAGCCGGAGAGTCAAAGCCCTGGAGAACAGAAGGGAAAAGCAGTAAACAATGGGTTTTGGTAGATTATGTGAACGTTGTTGCGCATATTTTCCTTAAAGATCAAAGAGAGTTTTATGGATTAGAAGAGCTTTGGGGAGATGCCAAAATTACCCGTATCGGGTAAAAAAGTATCTCAAACTTTAAGAACATTAATCCGTTTTACCTTAAGTTTAAAGAATTACCAAATAAGCGATGAGCGAGAAAAATAAAAGTAAAAACTTACTCCCTAAAGTACCCCAAAAACCCAACTTCCAACTTTGGCTGATTATAGCTGCAGTTTTGGTTTTGATTGGCCTTACTTGGGTGCAGCAGAGAGGTGCAGTAATCGACGTTACGAAGAAGCGATTTGAAGACATGTACATGGCCAACGATGTAGCCAAAGTTGTCTTTATCAAAAATATGGATCGGGTGGATATCACCCTGAAACCAACAGCTTTATCCCTGCCTAAATACAAAGACGAACTGGAAGCTAATTCTACGCTTTTCAATCCGGCTGGCCCACATTACTCCTTGCAAGTAGCTTCTTCAGAGACATTTGCTGCTGATTTCGAAGCACTTGAACAGAAAGTTCCTGCGGAAAACAGAATTGGCTATGAAGTAACCACTGAAGAAAATTGGAGCAGCTATTTCGGCAGCTTTGGATTCCTGATCCTTCTGTTTGTCTTCTTCTGGTTTATGATGAGAAGAATGTCTGGTCCTTCCGGTCCGGGTGGACAAATCTTCAATGTCGGCAAATCTAAAGCTCAGCTTTTTGATGCTGACAACAAAGTAAAAATCACTTTTGACAACGTGGCAGGTCTGGATGAAGCTAAAGAAGAAGTACAAGAGATTGTAGAATTCCTTAAAACTCCTTCCAAATTCACGAAGCTTGGAGGTAAAATACCAAAAGGTGCTTTGCTGATAGGCCCTCCGGGCACAGGTAAAACTCTCCTTGCAAAAGCCGTTGCAGGTGAGGCAGGAGTTCCGTTTTTCACCCTTTCAGGATCGGATTTCGTCGAAATGTTCGTCGGAGTTGGTGCAGCAAGAGTTAGAGATTTATTTAAGCAAGCAAAAGAAAAAGCGCCTTGTATCATCTTCATTGATGAGATTGATGCGATCGGTCGTTCCAGAGGAAAAGGTCAAATGCCTGGCTCAAATGACGAGCGTGAGAATACATTGAACTCCCTTCTTGTTGAGATGGATGGCTTTGGTACAGATTCAGGTGTAATCGTACTTGCTGCGACCAACAGACCGGATGTATTGGATAGTGCGCTTCTGAGAGCGGGTAGATTTGACAGACAAATCTCCATCGACAAACCGGATATTAACGGTCGTGAGGCGATTTTCAAAGTTCACCTTGCCCCGATTAAAGTGGCGGATGATATCGATCCTAAGAAATTGGCTGCTCAGACTCCTGGTTTTGCAGGTGCTGAAATCGCTAACATCTGTAATGAAGCTGCTCTTATCGCTGCAAGAAGAAACAAGACGGCCGTTGATATGCAGGATTTCCAGGATGCTGTCGATCGAGTAATCGGTGGTCTGGAAAAGAAGAATAAAATTATTTCTCCTGAAGAAAAGAAAATCGTGGCGTACCATGAAGCAGGTCACGCAGTAGCGGGATGGTTTCTGGAGCATGCAGATCCATTGGTAAAAGTAAGTATTGTCCCTCGTGGAGTCGCGGCTTTGGGCTATGCTCAATACCTTCCAAAGGAGCAGTTCCTTTATCAGACAGAGCAATTGATTGATGAGATGTGCATGACTCTTGGAGGACGTGCAGCTGAAGAAATCATCTTCAATAAAATCTCTACCGGAGCTTTGAGCGATTTGGAGCGAGTGACCAAAATGGCTTATTCCATGGTATCTGTCTATGGTATGAATGATAAAATCGGAAACGTTTCCTTTTATGATTCTAAAGCTGACGGATACAAAATGACCAAACCTTACTCTGAAACGACTGCAGAAACTATCGATGAGGAGGTAAGAAAGCTGGTACTTTCTGCCTATGAGCGAACCAAAGATTTGCTTAAAAGCAAGGTTACAGAATTGGAAACTCTGGCAAAAGAGCTACTGGAAAAAGAAATCCTGTTCCAGTCTGATTTGGAAAAGCTGATTGGTAAGCGACCTTTTGAAAAGGAAACGACCTATCAGGCGTACACGAATAAAAAAGAATCTGCTCCGGAAGTGGTAACAGACAAATTAACCACTCCAGAAATACAAGGTGAAGCCGAAGAACAAGGAGAAGCTAAGGTCCTACCAGAGGAGACCAATTCATAAAACTAATTTTCTTAACTAAAGCCCTGAATGTTTCAGGGTTTTTTTATTTATACTCCCTGAGTTTATCTTTAGCGATGCATTCAACCCCACCGGATTTTCCCCTGAATGGAAAAAAGCTCTATTTCGCTTCTGACTTCCATTTGGGTGCACCCAATCCCGAACAAAGCAAACTGAGAGAGCGCAAGATCATCCGCTGGCTGGATTCAATTGCAGATGAAGCAGCAGCCATTTTTCTAGTCGGAGATATCTTCGATTTCTGGTTTGAATTTGGAGAGGTTATCCCGAAGGGTTTCATCCCATTCATTTCCAAAATCTCCCAACTACGCGATCGGAAAATCCCCATATTTTTCTTTACCGGCAATCATGATTTATGGATGAGGGACTACTTCACCCAGGAACTCGGGATTCCGGTTTACCACAATCCCATTGAGCTTTCGGTTGAAGGAAAAATCATTCTGGTCGGGCACGGAGATGGATTGGGACCAGGTGATAATTCCTACAAATTCCTCAAAAAGGTATTTACAAATCCACTCTCTAATTGGCTTTTCAGATGGATTCATCCGGATTTGGGAGTGAAATTTGCAAAGGCATGGTCTGCAAAAAGTCGAATTACCAATATCGCAAAAGATGAAAGTCGGTTTCTCGGAGACGATGAGTGGCTATGGCATTATTGCAAGGAAATCCAGGCAAGCCAACACCATGATTACTATATTTTTGGTCATCGGCATCTTCCTTTGGAATTGCCTGTGGGGGAAAAAGCAATCTATTTCAATTTGGGAGAATGGGTCAATCAGTACACTTTTTTAGAGTTTGATGGCAAAAAAGCAACTCTCAAAACCTTTGAGAAATGAGGCTCATTTTACTTCTTCTTTTTAGCTTGATCAGCTTTTTTGGCTTCACTCAGGAAGTCCAACTACTGGATAAACCGATTGCAGAGATTTCGATAAAGAATATTGATCTGGTTTCATTGGACACAAAAGATCAGGTTTTCGCAAGCAACATTGCAGGAGATATTTACCTTTTCAGCGGGGAGGGCAAGCAGTTAAACCTTTTTTCTCCTCCGAGGCAAGGGAGGCTTAATCAACTGGAAGCAGCATGGACTGTGAATGTTTTCAGCTTTTCCTCCGACCTGCAGGAATATCGGGTTCTCGACAGATTTCTGAATCCTCTCTCCGAAAGTGGTTTTTTACTCGTCGATGTCAACCTTGCAAAAGCTGCTACTTTTGGAAATAACAACGTGATATGGGTTTGGGATGAGTCCGACTTGAGTCTAAAATCTCTTGATTACCTGCGCAATCTGGTGATCCAATCCCAGCCTTTGAATCTGATATTGAATTCAGAAAATCTTGCTGTAACTGAAATCCGGGAATTCAAAAATCGGGTTTTCATGAATGTGCCTGAATCGGGAATTTACGTATTTGACAATCAGGGAAATCTTCTTGAAAAATTGGATGTAAAAACAACCCAAAGACTCTGTTTTTACAAAGAACATTTGCTTTGGTTTGAGCAAAGTAATCTGATGTCAATCTCACTTTCCACCGGAGAAAGTAAAAAAATCGCAACGATACAAGTTCCCGATTTATACTATTTGCAAGTCGGTCAGGAAAGACTGGCAATTGTCTCCAAAGACAAGCTTACTCTTTATCAAATGCCGGATTGGCTAAAGAATATCCAATAAAAAAGCCCGGCTGACCGGGCTTTTTGCTTATCCTAGAATTCTTACCAGTTCAATGTCGAAGATCAAATCCTGACCTGCCAACTGATGATTTGCGTCCAGCGTGATTTTTTCTTCATCGACGAATACCACAGTCACCGGCATCGGTCTGCCACTTTCATCCTGCAAAACCAAATTAAGTCCTATCTCTGGCAAAATATCAGCAGGAACATGCGCTCTAGGCACATCGATCATCATATCGTCTTTTCGCTCACCATAAGCTTCAGCCGCAGGAATAGTAACCGTCTTCTTGTCACCAATGATCATTCCGTACACTGCAGCATCAAATCCTTTGATCATATTACCGTCTCCAAGTGTGAAACCAAGAGGCTCACGAGAAACAGAGGAGTCAAAAACGCTTCCATCTTCCAATCTTCCTGTATAGTGCACCTGCACTGAATCACCCTTTTTAGCTTGCATGTTTTTTTGATTTTGTGAAATGCAAAGTTAAAGAAAAACTCTCAAGGCTGAAAACCCGGACAATAGTGTCCGATTTCAATATAATATCGTACAATTACGGACACTTTTACTTGAAAAATAGCTGAATACTGCCTAATTTAGGGTTGGCATCATTTTCCCCTAGTATACCCAAACAGTCAACCATGGAAACTCAAGCTTTAGGAAAAATACTGATAATAGACGATAACGAGGACCTGCTTTTCGCCGCTAAAATGCTCCTGAAAAAGCATGCGAAGGAAGTCATGATCGAGAAAGATCCGAGAAGAATTCCTTTTCTGATCAGTAACAATAGCTATGATGTAATTCTCCTCGACATGAATTTCCGGGAGGATACCACTTCCGGCAAAGAAGGATTCTATTGGCTTAATCAGATTAAAGAAATCGATCCAAAGGCGGTCGTGATTCTGATCACTGCTTTCGGAGATGTGGAAATGGCCGTTCAGGCATTGAAAGAAGGGGCGACTGATTTCATCCTGAAGCCTTGGCAAAACGAAAAGCTGATTGCGACACTTTCTTCCGCAATCAAATTAAAGGAAAGCTACAATGAAGTAGACAAGCTCCAGAAGAAGCAAAAACAGCTTCAAACGGATCTCAAGAAGCCTTACGCCGATATCATCGGCAGCAGTGCTTCGATGAAAAACATCTTTTCAATCATCGACAAAGTCGCACAGACTGATGCGAATATTTTGATTTTGGGTGAAAACGGTACCGGTAAAGAGCTCATCGCCCGTGCAATTCATGAGCGTTCTCTCCGCAAGGATGAGATCTTTGTGGGTGTAGATATGGGTTCAATCACTGAGTCACTTTTCGAAAGTGAGCTTTTTGGTCATAAGCGAGGAGCCTTTACCGACGCCAAAGAAGATCGTGCAGGCCGATTTGAGGTTGCTGATAACGGCACTTTGTTTCTGGACGAAATCGGAAATCTCTCAATGCCTTTGCAATCCAAGCTTCTCACCGTTTTGCAGAAAAGAGAAGTGACCCGAATCGGAACCAACAAGGCAATTCCAGTGGACATCCGCCTGATCTGCGCCACCAATATGCATGTGCACGAGATGGTGATGGAGAATTCTTTCCGCCAGGATTTATTGTATCGTATCAATACCGTTGAGATTTTCCTTCCTCCACTGAGAGAAAGACATGATGATATTCCTGTGTTGGCAAATCACTTCCTGAAAAGCTATTCTCAGAAATACCGCAAAAACTTCACAGGCTTTACTCCTGCCGCAATGGACTTGCTTCAGCGATACGGCTGGCCGGGAAACATCCGTGAACTCCAGCATGCCATCGAGCGGGCAATCATCATGGCGGAAGGCACCGAGTTGGATTCAAGAGATTTCTTCTTCCTCTCTGCAAAACCCGCTTCTGAAAAAGCTCCAACTGCCGTCACCCTAAATCTGGACGATATGGAACGAAGTACTATCCAGCGTGCAATCGACAAAAACGGCGGAAATATCTCCAAAGCGGCCAAGGAACTCGGACTTACCCGTGCTTCCCTCTACCGAAGATTAGAAAAATATGGACTATAAAGTAGGCTTGCTCGGCAGAATCTTGCTGCTGGCCGGTTCCCTTTTTCTTTTATCCTACGCCATTTTTGATAGCTGGGGAGTCTTCATGATTTCCCTGTTTATCATTTTGGTGATTTTTCAGATCATTTTCATGCTACGGTATTCGGAGAGTTCGTTCAAAAAAGTCCGGACATTCCTCGACAATATCAAGCAGGACAAATACAGCCAACTCTATCCGGTCAAGTTTGACGGAACAGAGACTGATGATCTGCACATTGAGTTCAATGCGATCTTGGCCAAACTGAAAGAAGATCAGGCGGAGAAAGAAGCCAATTACCAGTATTTCAGATCTGTCTTCAAGCACTTGAGTATCGGCTTGATAACCTATGGCGAAAATGGTGAAATCCAGATCGTCAACACCGCGGCGAAGCGGATTTTGGATGTGGAAGAATTGAAAAACATCAATCAGATTGAAGGAATCAACAAAGAGCTTCACCTTGCAATCCAGAACTTGCGAACAGGAGGAAGCGAACTTATCAAAATCGCGCATCCCGATGGGATCATGCAGCTGTCTGTTTACGTGATTGAATTACTAATGAGAGGCGAAAAATTCAAACTCGTATCGCTCCAAAACATTCAATCCGAACTCGAGGAAAAAGAAATGGAAGCCTGGCAAAACCTGGTGAAAATCCTAACACATGAGATCATGAATAGCATTGCTCCAATTTCCTCTCTTGCAGGAACTCTGAAAGGCGAGCTTGAAGATAAGATGGATCATAACGAACCGTTAAATCCTGCCGACATGGAGGATTGCCTGATGGGGATCAGCACGATCGAAAAACGAAGTCAAGGACTGATCAGTTTTGTATCCGAATTCAGAAGTCTCGCTCATATTCCCGCACCAAAATTCGGAAGTATCGGAATCTCAAGGCTCTTTGATCAACTCGAAATCTTACTTCAAAACCAGCTCGAATCACAGGGAATTACTCTTAAAAAAGAACTCAATCCCAATGAACTGATTCTCTTTGGAGATCAAAATCAAATCGAGCAGGTGATGATCAATCTGCTTCAAAATGCCATTCAGGCTTTGGAAGATTCTGAGGAGAAAATCATCACCCTAAGTGCATTTATAGATGAGTCTGGAAAAATCATCCTGGAAGTCAGCGATACCGGAAAGGGAATCGAGGAAGAAGCGTTGGGTAAAATTTTCATTCCGTTCTTTACTACCAAAAGTAAAGGCTCTGGAATTGGTCTCAGCCTTTCCAAGCAAATCATGCGTCGCCACAAAGGCAATATTCAGGTTCGCTCCAAACTGGGTGAAGGCACGACGTTCAAGTTGATTTTTAACGGGTAATGTGATCATGGAAGCAGAGAAGTAAACTGCGGTCACGAAAATTTTTAACTATGAAATCAACCTACGTCCTCTTCTTTTTTATCCTCCTTAAAATTTCCTCACAGTTCCTGCTGGTTCACCCGGACTTTGACCTGCAGCGGGATGAATTCCTCCACCTGGATCAGGCGGATCACCTCGCCTGGGGCTATCTATCCGTTCCTCCGGTCACTTCCTGGATTTCATTGGTGATTCGATTTCTGGGAAATGGGGAATTTTGGATTCGACTCGTCCCTGCCCTGATCGGTGGTCTGACTCTCCTGGTCGTTTGGAAAACGGTGGAAGCACTTGGGGGAAATCTCTTTGCCCGAAGCTTGAGCGCGATTGCTTTTATATTTTCAGCCATGGCCCGGTTGAACATCCTATACCAGCCAAATTCGATCGATATCCTTTGCTGGACATTGGTCCTTTACACGCTTGTCCGATTTTTTCAGACAGATCAGCCGAAGTGGGTTTATCTGCTCGCACTTTCCTTTGCTTTCGGTTTTCTCAATAAATACAACATCGCCTTTCTGGCCATAGGTCTGATACCCGCTTTGTTGGTGACTTCTCAACGGAGCATTTTCACCAATCAGCATTTGTATTATGCTCTTATTCTTGCAATGCTGTTGATCAGCCCCAACCTGTATTGGCAATGGGAAAATGGCTTTCCGGTCCTCTTCCACATGGAGCAATTGACCAAACACCAATTGGTCAATGTGGAACGCAGCGGATTTCTGAAGCAGCAATTGCTCTTTTTCTATCCCTCAATTTTTATTTTGGTCGCCGGGTTAATCGGGCTCTTGAGAGCGAGGGAATTCAAAAACTTTCGTTTCCTTTTCTGGACGGAGGTCTTCACACTGGCTATTTTCACCTGGTTTCAGGCCAAAGGTTACTACGCCCTTGGCCTCTACCCGATTCTGTTGGCTTTCGGTTCTGTCTGGATAGAGCGATTGATCAATAAGAATTCCAATCCCGTCATTTCGAGCGCAGCGAGAAATCTTTCAACAGGGAAACGAATCCTCAAACCGATTCTCCTTATCATTCCTCCCCTCCTGTTCCTTCCTGCATTTACCCTGATCCATCCGGTTTATTCGCCGGAACGACTGATGAAGAATCCTCCTGATTATGCCAAACTTGGGCTGAATCGCTGGGAAGACGGAAAGGTGCATGCCATTCCACAGGATTTTGCAGATATGCTAGGCTGGAGCGAACTGGCGTCAAAGGTCGATTCTGCATATTCCCTGATGCCAAAAGACGGGCGAACGATGATCCTTTGCGGCAATTACGGAGAGGCGGGTGCGATCAACTATTATTCAAAAATCCCCGAACTCGAAGCCCTGACCATGAATGCAGATTACTTGTATTGGTTTGACTTGGAGGAACCTATACGAAACCTGATCCTTGTGCGTACGGACGATGAACCGATTTCCCAACGGGAACTTGATTTCTTTGAGGAATATCTTGAAATCGGCAGAATCACTCACCCTCTTTCCCTGGAAAAAGGCACCACCGTCCACTTCCTCCGAGGTGCCAAAGTGGATCTCAATTCGATTCTAAAAGATGAGATCGCTGAGGAAAAGGCTAAAATATCAGGGAAAAGCAATCCCGATTAAAACTCGGAGTAATCTTTAGCCCAGCAAGTTTTTTAGGACGGCACTTACAGGTAAATTGTATATACCAATTCAAAGGCAAGACATTTTTGGATTTCTAAATTCAAGACGAATCATGGGCACCAATCCACTTGAAGAATCGACCAAATTAGGCAACCTCTTACTTCAGGCGGGAGTTGCTTTGATCAAGTCAGGGGCTGGAAGTAACCGTGTCATTACGAATATTTCAAGGATTGCAGATGCCTATGGATACGAGGTAAATATTGACTTGGGAACACGCAATATTTCCATTTCACTTCGTCAGGAAAATCAGGAAAATATTTTCACAGGTACTCGAAGCATTTCCACTCTTCCCGGTGCCAATTTCAAAGTGATTGCTGCCATCAGTCAACTTAGTTGGGATGTAGTCGAGAAAAAAATCAGTATGGAAGAATCTGCTACCGAAATCAACAAGGCCATTGAGTTGCCCCATTACAGCAGAGCTCTGGTTTTGCTAGTTACGGCAATCGCAGGATCAGCTTTTTGCTACACGTTCGGCGGTAATGCATTTGAAATGGGCATTACCTTTCTGGCAACTCTTGCGGGATTATTTTTGAAGCAGGAATTAATTCTCAAAAAATTCAATCCATTTATGATTACCTATGGCAGTGCGGTTTTAGCTGCAATTGTAATCGGAACTTTTTGGAAGATGGGTGTCGCCACCAAACTTGAACATGCTTTTGCTACCTGCATCTTGTTCCTGATTCCAGGAGTGTTGTTGATCAATTCGATCATTGACTTGATGGATGGATTTATCATTAACGGGATTGACCGCGGTGTAAATGCCCTGATGCATGCTTTCGCCATTGCAGCAGGTTTGGCAACAGTCTTATATATTTTCGGTGTGATATGATGGCAGACTGGATCGACATTGTGTTCAAAGCTTTTTGGTGCGGTTGTGCAGCCATCGGATTTGCTATTCTTTTTAACACGCCCGCCCGCGCTCTGTTTGCCATTTACCTGTGTGGTTTTTTGGCCGGATTTCTAAAATTTATCATACTCGATCCTGCTGTTGGAGGAGGAATCATATTAGCATCAGCAGCCGGAGCAGCTGCGGTCGGATTTGCCAGTATCCCGGTTTCGCATTGGAGGCATGTGCCTCCAATCGTTATCAGCATTCCGGCAGTGATCCCGCTGATTCCCGGCTCATTTGCGTATCGGACCATCTTGGGTTTGATCAACTTTATTTATGAAACAGAAGTGGAAGTACTTACCCGAACTGTACACAATGGGGTAATGACCTTGTTTATCGTTCTCGTCCTTTCTTTAGGAGTCACTTTACCCATGCTTTTGTTTCGGATCGAAAGTGTCAAAAAGGTTCGATTTACTTTCCCCTTTAAGAAGAAAAATGATCCGGTAAAATAAATACCAAGAACATTCCCTACTATCCTTCTCATAAAAAAAAACTCCGCTGATCAGTTCGGAATGTTAAATCCTATCAACAGCTCCCTCCTCCCATAAGCCAAGTTAAGTTTCGGAATATCTTAAGGTTTCAACTACGCTTTTAACTTTTACCGATTTTCACTCAACTTTTGAAAATGCTAAACTTTTAATGATGCGGGAAATATTTAGCGATATTTTCCAATAACCAGGATTCCCTTTGATGCAAGCGAATCCTTATAAAACTATCCACTCGGTTGATAAATCTGGGATTATCTGTTGGGATAATGGTTCACCAAAAACAGTGACGATATAGTTTAATATTTTTTAAAAAAAAATACCATTCACCATCATTACTGTAGAAAGAAAAGGCCTTGATAAGGACTGGTTTGATCGGTTTTGAACATCAGCCTCATATCTCAAGATCTAGTTAAATCCTTGATAAAAAGTTTTTTAATTGAAAATGACTCTCAAAAGAATACCTGAGTAACAAAACTAGAAGTCTGGCACAGACAAATAAAATAATTACTTGAAAAAAAATAATTTTTTTTCTTTCCAATAGAGGAATTTCAAATATGTCATGTATCTTGTAATCATTATTTTGCCTTTTGAATATCAAAAAAAGGATTTGATCTGACCAATATAATTTTACTCTTTCATAAAAAATTTATTTTAAGGAAAGAGGATGGGACGATCCTCTTCCTTTTGTAGAGGAAAAGGTGGTTGATTTTTTAGCAACTGTATTACAAATAATTAAATACTTAAACCCCGAATACTATGAACATACTTACTTTTGATATAGAAGATTGGTTCCATATTTTGGATAATCCTTTAACAAAGTATGACCACCAATGGGAAAATTTTGAATCACGAATTCATAGAAATATGGATTTAATTTTTGACTTGTTAGATTCTCATAATCAAAAAGCAACATTTTTTTGTTTAGGCTGGGTAGGAGAAAAGTATCCAGATATAATCCGGAAAATTTCTGATTTAGGGCATGAAATAGGTTCTCATACAAACAGACATCAATTAGTCTACGAACAAACAAAAAGTGAATTTTCTGAAGATTTAAAGATATCAATCAATACTTTGGAAGGAATTACGGGTAAAAAGGTAGTTTCCTTTAGAGCTCCTGGATTCTCAATAAGATCTGAAAATTTGTGGGCACTGGAGGTTTTAATTGAACAAGGTATTGAATACGATTCTTCGATTTTCCCCGCTCCTCGTTCTCATGGTGGAATTAATTTAGATGGTTTTTCAGAACCTTTTCTAATAAAGAATAATGGGTGTACTTTAAAAGAATTTCCAATTAACGTTTACAGCTTTTTCTCTTTTCCAATAGTTTATTCGGGAGGAGGCTATTTTAGACTTTTTCCAGGTAAAATTATTGATAAGTTTTTTGCTAATTCCTCCTATGTGATGACTTACTTTCATCCAAGGGATTTTGACCCGGGCCAGCCTTTGGCACCCGGACTTTCAATTTTTAGAAAATTTAAATCTTACTACGGATTAGATTCTACTTTTCCAAAACTGAAGAGACTTATAGAATCCAAGAGTTTTTTACCACTCTCTTCATCAACCGGTTTAGTTGATTGGAATAATGCAAGAACTCTGTCGATTTAAGATCCTGAAGCCTTCATTTTTATTATATTCTGGAAATTAAAAGATTCGAAGTAGGTTTTAAATAGGGAGAAACGTCTAATGGGGAATCAAGTTTTAGATATACTCTGAGTCCGATTCAACGGTGTGATTGAGGGTTGATTCCCCATTTGATAAAAAAAATTGGCCAAGCCCAATATTTGAAATAAATCAGACAATAATCTTCATTAGGTGAATTATAGAATTTGTTAGTCCTTAATACAGGTTTCTTTCAAAAGAAATTTCAGTCAAGGTCTTTCGGAACATAGTATTCAAATTCTTTTAAAAACTTTTCAAAACTTCTTCACCCTTTATTTTTTTGATTCTTTGAAGAGTTGATCGCAAAATTTTAAATCAAATGACGGATGAAAGTTGCAAATTTAGATGATCTTAATCATAGTAAGATTGAAGCAAGAAGTTTACTTTTCTTTCTGAAATAAGTTGATGTTCAAAGATCTAAATTTTTAATGCTATGAAACCCGAGACTCAAAACTTACCCCCTGCAGCATCACAATATATTCAGGACCAATTCAGGGAAGACTTTCTGTTTGAAGTGACAGAGGTGAGGAAAATAAATGGAGAACCAAATTACTTCGTTGAAGTAGCCAAAGATGGAATGATTCACTTACTTCATTTCAATGAGAAAGGTAAAGTTGTGATTGACGGGATCGAAAACCCATACAGACCTGACCTTCTTGAGGAACCACCTTTCGACGAGATACCTGAATAAGCTGATTCTGTTTTACGATTAACCGCAACTCGGTCAGAGGTGAAAAAAGATTTCAGAGAAAATCCACCTAATGATATTGCCTTGATTTTTCGCAAAATGGAATAACTCAGGTTCTTTGATATTGCCGGAGTGAAAACATTTCCGGCGGCATTAGATTTAGAATAGAGCCGGCCGAATCCTATTTTCTTGATTTTTTGTAGTCCTTCAAGTTGGTCACGATGCTCAGGACAAGAGCTGCGAAAAAAAGCGTGCCCGTGAGAATATCAATCAATCCCTCCGAAACGGTAATAGAGAATACCGTCATGACCAAGAAATGAATATAGGAATTGAAAGGGTTTGGATACCCCAATTCATCGCGGATTTGCCAATGCCAATCGGTCAAAAAGCAATATCCAAACCCATAAAATGCACCCAATGCAAACCATGAAAATGCAGTTAGACCGAGCGTGATTAGATTCCATTTTCGCAAGGATTTAATCAGCCACCCAAAAAGGTTGAATACAATCAGGCAGATGTGAAAGACAAAGAAAAAAGTGTCGGCTATTTTATACAGGATTTCCACATTCCTAAACTAAGAGAAGGCTTTCATTTTCCAGAGTATGCAACTGGAATTCTTATTGGATTCTTGGCTATTTTCAGGAAGGAAATCCACCTCCCAAAAATCACCCCATGAGAAATCTCTTTCCAGTCTTGCTTTTCAGCCTTTTCATTTTGCCCAACCTGCTCTTTGCGCAGCAGACTATTTCAAACATCACCCAAAGTCCTGAAAAAGGAATCACCCAAATTCAACTCGGATCCGAAGAATTTACTTTTTCCAAACCTACCCCGCTGATCAGTTTCCAGGTAAATGAAGGCCATTTTTCAACGGTAAACCCTTCTCCCGCTCTCAATCTTTCACTCGAAAAACTCACCCGTAAAGACGGAGAACTGCAGTTTTTAATCACGTTCACGAATACGTCAACGGACACCATCCAGCTTCACAATGTGCATCCATTTTCTTCCGAAGGAACCGAGGCCTTAATCACCGGAAAAGGAAATCATGGCCTTTCGAGGACCCATCTTTTCCTTCCCGGACGAATTCCGGTCAATGTAATAGTACCCGATAATACATGGGAATTAGGATACGCGGCGCTTCAGCTTTCTGAAGAAATTCATATCGCTGGCTTAACCCGGCGCGATAGGGAAAGCATCAAAGAGGGAACCCGAAGCAGGTTTGAGACGGTCCTTTTCCCGGGAGGAACTGTGGAATATCATTTCTATGCGCTCACTTATACCGGGGATTGGCAGGCAGGTTTGGGCAGGATTTTCCAGGAGAAAATGCTTTTTGACGTGGATGATTTCGATGATTCGCTTTTCCGAAGGGAAGATCTGAAATGGATCCGCCATACCTATGTGTTGCATCTGATGTATGCCTGGGACAAGTTTTACTACGATCTCAGCGAAGGTCGATACAAGCTGATGGATTTTCTGGAGCGGGGCAAAAAACTCTACGGAGGCGATGATGTGATCAGTATTTGGCCAACCTGGCCTACGCTGGGAATGGATCAGAGAAATCAGTTTGACCTGTTTGAAGATCTGCCGGGAGGAATTGAGGCTATGCGCGAACAAGCAGAAATGAGCCGATCCATGGGGACTAAATTCTTTGTTTGCTACAATCCTTGGGACGAAAGTACCCATAGCAAGGATCACTTTGAGGGGCTTTATGACCTGATCAAAGCGACCTCGGCGGATGGGGTGGTGCTCGATACGAAAGCAGAAGCAGGACGGGAATTTCAGGACGCGGCAGACCGTGTCAAACCGGGCGTGGTCATGTACAGCGAAGGTATGGCTGTGCCAAAATCCATGAATACCATCGTTTCAGGCCGGGTTCACAATGCACTCTATTATCCGCCGATGCTGAATCTGAACAAGTTCTTGAAACCGGAATTTGCGATTTACCGCGTGGCGGAACTCTTCAAAGAAAAAATCAACCGGGAATATGCCACTTCATTTTTCAACGGGTACGGCACAGAAATCAACATCATGGCTCCGGGGCAACCTGATTGGGTTGAAGAGCAATATCTATTTCTGGGCCGAACAAGCCGGATCCTGAGGGAAAACACGTACAATTTTACAAGTCGAGGTTATACACCGCTGATCCCGACAACAGCCGACAGCATCTGGGTAAACAAATGGGAGCATGACGAGAAAACCATTTTCACGATTTACAGCACCATTCCCCAAGGATATAAAGGATTGCTGTTTGATGTTGCTCCGAATGACTCCACACATTTCGTGGACCTTTGGCACCATCGCCTGCTCCAACCTGTCGATCAAAACGGAGAATGGAGGATAGAAGCTATGACGGAAGCTTTCCCGATCTATGAACTCGGCACCAACAATGAAGGTGCGGTGGATTGCATCGCCCAACTCCCGATCATCCTTCAGGCGAGCATGGACGGGGATGTGATTCAGATCAGCAGCAAAAGAAATACAGGTGAGATTTTACTTTGGGCGGAAATGCCTTCTTATCAAAAAGAACCTGTAAAGCTTTCTCCAAAAACTCAGCAAATCAAAGCGACGGATCATTTCGGTCGCTACGAAGGTGATCTGGTGATCCAGTATCTGGAAGACGGGATTTTGATGGATGAGACAATTGTATTTATCAAGCCCGGCACAGCAAGAAGAATTTCCGAAGTGGAAAAAACCAATACTTCGAAAGAAACTCCGGAAGGAATGATCCAAATTCCCGGTGGCCAGTTTGTCTTCAAAAGCACAAACGGAGATGCTTTTATCCCTTATCCAAAACAGGACAAAGGCGACACGATCCATTTTGCTTCCTTCTGGATGGATAAGTTTCCGGTGACCAATGAACAATTCAGAGAGTTTCTTGAAGCCAGCAAGTACCTTCCTTCTGACACTGCAAACTTCCTCAAACATTGGAAAAAGGGAGAAATTCCGGCTGGTGAGGAACAATTCCCCGTGGTTTATGTCAGTTACGAAGATGCCAAAGCTTATGCAAAATGGGCAGGGAAGAGATTACCCACCGAAACTGAATGGCAGTTTGCCGGACAGGCAAATGACGGGCGGGAATGGCCATGGAATCAGCATACTCCTGTGGAGCGACGCCTCGAACCCGTCACAGAAACCCTCACCGTAGTTCATCTGGAAGGAATCGATTCCACGGTAGTGAATCTGGGAAATGGAATTCCTCATGCAGTTGGCAGCTATCCGAAGGGAGCAAATCCTTATGGGCTTCAGGATCTGGTTGGGTGCGTTTGGCAATTGACCAATGACGAATATATGTCCGGAAGCCATCGCTACATTATTCTGAAGGGAGGTTCTTATTTCAAACCGTCGGGAAGTTGGTGGTATGTGCAGGGCGGACCGAGGGAATTACATTATAGGCAACATCTGCTTCGGGTGAGTCAGGGCTTCGAGCGGAATGCCACGGTTGGTTTTAGATGTGTAAGGGATGTAGACTATGTTGGGGTTAGCTGACGCGTGCGTGTCGCGCGAGACATAAATTTCTACTTGCTGTTCAACATTTGTAATGTCGAACTCATTTCATAAGATTTTAAATCCGCTAAGAAAGGTTAATGAGCGTTCTATTCTGAGCGTATCTAATTGACCCACCTTTGGGTCCTTTGTAAACTTTGAGGTAAAAAAAATATTACCCCAAAAGAAACAGAGTTCACAAAAATCTTCCCTTCAAATACATTTAAGAAAGACTGATAACGACTTTCTAGTGTTGCCTTTTGGTCCTTTGTGGTGAAAAAACAGGCGCATATTCATCTTTGTCCCGATATTCTTATTGGTTTTATAATCCTATGAGGTTCTGAAAATGGTAAAGAATACTCTCACTACTTTGCGTCCTTAGCGAACTTTGCGGTTAAAAAATAAAACCTCAAAGGGCATCAAAAAAGCCCGATTCCATCACAGAATCGGGCTTTTTAATTCTTAATTTTTCATTTCAAATTCCTCATTTTTCAATCGGTTTTTCACGCTGAATCTCCACCATATCCACCGGCGGAGGTGTGTTGTCTCCCATCAGATGCTGCACGAAATAGTCTCCCATTTTCCAGAAGAAATACTCTACCATATCGCCATAGCCATGTCGCTGTCCCGGCAAAATTACCAAGTCAAAACGCTTGTTTGCTTTCATCAGGGCATTTGCCATACGGATAGTATTGGCCGGGTGCACGTTGTTGTCGACATCACCGTGCGAGAGCATCAATCTTCCTTTCAGATTTTTCGCAAGTTCTGAATTCTTCTCGATTTGATACACGAAAGTCGTGTCGCCTTTGGCAGAGATCTGCTCATCTACCCCATGATGCTTCTCAGACCACCAGCGGTTGTAAATATTATTTTCGTGATTTCCAGCAGATGAAACCGCCACTTTGAAGAAATCAGGATAAACGAGCATGGCTGCTGTGGACATAAATCCTCCTCCTGAATGTCCGTGGATACCCACTTTTGACTTGTCGATGAAAGAATGACGATCCGCCAATTGCTCCACCGCGGCCTTCTTATCTGCCAAACCATAATCTCTCAGATCACCGTAGCCATAGTTATGATACCACTTGGATCTGCCGGGATGCCCGCCTCTGTTTCCAAGGGTAATCACCACAAATCCAAACTGCGCCAATCGGTCTGTACGATCCATTCCTCTGCCAAAAGCTTTGTTCACAGCTTCTGTCTGCGGACCCGGATATACATACTCGATGATCGGATAAAGCTTGGTGGAGTCAAAGTCGAATGGCTTGTACATCACCCCGTACAAATCCGTGATTCCGTCGTCTGCTTTGAATTTGAAAGGCTCAGGGAATTTATACCCTGCAGCAAAAAGCTGAGAAAGATCGGCTGTCTCCAGATCCATGATTTTGGCACCGGACTTATCCACCAGGACAGAAACCGGAGTTGTGTTTACTCTGGAGAAATTGTTGACAAAGAAATTTGCGTTGTCATTGACTTCAGAGGTATGATTGAAGTTGCCTGAATTCAAAAGAGAAACCGCTCCCCCATCCAAACTCACACTGTATAAATGCTCGTAATACGGATCCTCACCTTTTTCACGTCCATTGGCAATGAAGTAGAGTCTTCTGTTTTTATCATCAACCCGGGCCACTCGATCCGTGTGGAAAGCACCGCTGGTCAATTGTCTTTTCAGAGTTCCGTCTGCTCCGTAAAGGTAGAAATGTCCCCAACCGTCACGCTCAGACCAGAAGATGATCTCTCTTCCGTTATTGACAAGTTCGGGACTTGCGAAATCGATGTAGGCATTGCTTCGCTCCTCGATTACTACTTCTTTTTGATTGGTGGCAAGATTCCAGCGGACAATGTCAACTCTCTTCAGATCCCGTGAAGTGATCGAATAATAGAAGGTACTTGCATCTCCCAGCCAAGTCATCGGTCTGAACTCATCGTCACGTGTATTTTCTTTCAATGGAGCTGAATAAACTCCCAAGACCTGATCTTTCCATAGTGCTACAGGAAGGTTTGACATTTTCTCAGCCGCGAACGAATAATGGTACAGCTCCTGAATTGGCTGCTCCTTATCTCCCGGCATCGGATACTTATAAGTTTCCAAAGTTGGTCTTGGATCGCGGGAATTATGCAATACCCAAAGGTCTTTGACTAATCGACTATCTGACCTTGTGAGGATGAATTGCTTCGAATCTGCACTCCAAAGTATACCAGCACGCTTGCGATTGTCCTTATTTTTCTCTTCCTCCACATTATCCTCTCCAAATCCTCTTCCTCCGTATTCGTAATCCTTCACGCCGTCCGTAGTAAGCTGATGCTGTACGATTGTGCTGTCTTTTTCGTCTTTTACTGCCTTCAGAAAATTCTCCTTATCCATCCAGAAGAGGTTGAAATTCTTTGAAAAAACTACTTTGCTAGAATCCGGGGAAATATTAGCCCAAGCTAATCTCTTTGGGTCTTTTTCAGCATCCTTGATCTCTGTCAGTTGCTGAGTGGTGATGTTGAATTGGAATACGAAAGTTTTCTTTTCGAGCGAATCTTTTGCAGACTTATTCTTAGCCTTGATTTCGGCCCAGTCTTCTTTGACCACATCTTCGGTGCTTTTCACTTTGAAGCGAATGGTGTTTTCATCCTCCAACAACTTCATATCATCGAGTTTGAGATGTTGACCGTCGAAGGGATCTTTGACGATTTTGGTGATTTCCATCGCCAATTTATCCTTGTCGAAAAGCGGAGTTTTTGTTTTCCTCACAGGATCTACCATGTACCAGTTTTTGCCTTCGCTGGTCTCATACTCATACCAAAAACGGTCAGATTTCTTCAGCCAATGCGGATCAACTGCGGTGGTGAAAATCATTCTTTTCAACTTTTCCGGAGAAAAGCGCGCTGCCAATTCATAGTTTCCTTTCAGTACAGGCTCCTGAGCAATCGCTCCGCCGGCAACGAATAGAAAACACAATGCAAGTAAAATTTGCTTCATGCGATCAATAGTTAGATTATACCCCGAAACTAGGTCAAAGGGGAAAAACCAAAACCACCACTGATATAAAAATCAGAGAATTAAGCTTTTTCTGAAAATGTTTAAGAACGAAATCCAGTCACTTCAAATCTGCCATTGGTTACCGGAATACTTTGGGAGAATCTTTGCTGCAAAGCCTCCGATAAAATAGAGCTGATAATAAAAAATCATGATCCCAATAACCAAAGGAAATTCGATAATCTTAAGATCTACTCTTTTCCCTTTGCTTATAGTATTCGTGAATACCTTTTGACAACGAACCGCATATTGCTTGAAAAACTGCCATCCCGGTCTTTTTTCCACCTTTTCTTTTTCAAGAAGAAATTGATACGCATCTCTTCCTTCTGCCATACCTCTTTTGAAAAAATGGGACCAACCATTTGGGCAAGGATGAGTGGCTCTTGCACCTTCATGGATATACAATTTGATTCCCTTTGATTTCAATTTTTCCCAAAGCAAAACATCTGCCCCACGTGTTACACCTTTTGCCATTTTTGGATATGGATTGGCAAGTAAAATTTCTCTTCGGGCGATGTAATTATTAGAATGAATCAGACTGACTTCTTTCAGGTTTTTATTTGCAGTAGGGAGAGGAAAAAACCAATTCAACGCAAAAGCTTTTCCCATCAAATCCTCGTGATCAATGTAACTCATTCCCGAAACCAAATCATCCGGATGTAGGGCATGGCCATTCAATATTCCTACCAGCCAATCCTCAGTCGGAATAATATCACTATCAAGGAAGAGAATTACTTCTCCTTTTGCTTCCTCCACTCCCCGATTTTTCAACTGAAAATAATGTGCATCTAGTACGTCAATGATTCTGCGATTTTCTATCGGAGAAAGTGAGTGTTTTCGAATAGTTTCATCAATAAAAGTTTTGATAAAATCCTCACTCACCTGAATTGAATTATGGAGAACCAACAGCTCAAAAATTTCTGGTCTGCCTTGTGTTTGACTAAAAAGCTGGACAAGAAGTCTTTCGGTTCTGTCAAGTTCTGAGAGAACGGCATTTTCCCATTCGAGGATAAAAGTAATTTCCATCTTGAGTAAAATTAAAATATGAGGAAGCTAAGGATTGATTAATCATTCGCAATATAAAACGGCTGTTTTAATTTTAACCTAACCCAGGGTTCATATTGACAAGGCAAAATCCTGAAATCTTGACAATTACTTAAAAACGAAAACATCTTGAGTTAAAGTAGGCAATCTATCTTTCTATTAAAACCAATAGATTGGAAACCCACTTCAAAACCATCGTTGTTTCGGACGTTCACCTGGGCACTAAAGGTTCCAAAGCCAAGGAAATTGCCCGGTTTCTGAAACAATATACCTGCGAAAATCTCATCCTCAATGGAGACATTATCGACGGCTGGCAGCTCAAAAAATCAGGTTCCTGGAAAAGAAAACACACCCGCTTTTTCAACAGAATTCTGAAGATGATTGAAAACCACAACACCAAAGTTTTCTATCTCCGTGGCAATCACGATGACTTTCTGGATCAGATTCTCCCAATCCAGATTGGTAATTTATCGATCCAGGCAGATATGATTTATGAGAGCAATGGTAAAAAATACTTCATCGCTCACGGAGATGTTTTCGACAGCATCACCACTAATCTCCGGTGGATCGCTTACCTGGGAGATGTCGGCTACACCTTTTTGCTTTGGCTCAACAGATTGGTCAATCATTACAGACGCAAGAGCGGACTTCCCTATTTCTCACTTTCCCAATATGTGAAGGGAAAGGTAAAATCGGCCGTTTCCTATGTAGATCAGTACGAGGAAGAATTGGCAAAAATGGCCCGATCCAAAGGCTGTGACGGGATCATCTGCGGACATATTCATAAAGCAGAAACCCGAATCATCGACGGAATCGAATACCTGAACTCGGGCGATTGGGTGGAGACGATGAGTGCTTTGGCCGAAGACAATGCCGGTAATTGGCAACTGATTTATTACTCTGAAATCAACTTTAAGGACATTCAGAAAAAGTCACATTTTGATGAAATAATCGATGATTCCGATTCAGTCTCGATTATTCCACTTCGGTCAGTTTCCTTCGAAAGCCCAAAAGATGATTTGATTCCACCTTTGATAAGATTTTAAAATGAAATTCGTCTTTATCGTTCAGGGAGAAGGCCGAGGTCATATGACTCAGGCGATAGCATTTTCAAAAATGCTGGAGGATGCAGGTCATCAACTTTCAGCTGTGATCTTGGGAAAAAGCAAAAGAAGAGCAATTCCGGAGTTTTTCAACAGGGAAATCAAAGCTCCTGTTCATTGGGTTGAAAGCCCGAATTTTGAAGCAGATGCAAATGAAAAACAGATTTTGATCGGAAAGACAATCCTATCCAATCTCAAAAGGATTCCTATTTTTTGGAAAAGCCTAACCCAAATTCATACCATTATCCAAACCGAAAAACCGGATGTGATCCTAAATTTTTACGATCTTCTCGGAGGATTTTATTCGGTTTTATTCCAGCCCAAAGCGGCTTACTGGGTAATCGGACACCAGTATTTAATTGGCCATCCTGATTTTAGTTTTGCTCCTTCTAGAGGATTCCAGAAGCAACTTTTCCAACTCAATACCTGGATGACGGCCTGGAAAGCAGATGAGCGTCTGGCTCTTGCTTTCCGCCCAATGGAAGCTGATTCCAACTCGAAAGTTCGGATTGTCCCCCCTTTGCTTCGCCGGGAAATAAAAGAACTTACGCCACAGAAAGGAGACTTTTTCCTCGCCTACATGGTCAATTTCGGCTATGGCGAGGAGATCATTTCTTTCGCTGAAGCAAATCCAAATCTAAAAATAAAAGCCTATTGGGATAAGAAGGGTGCGGGTGAAACCGAAAACCCATTGCCAAATCTGAGTTTTCATCAGATTCATGACAAAAATTTCCTTCGGGATATGGCTGCTTGCAAAGGACTGATCTGCACCTCGGGATTCGAATCAATTTGCGAAGCGATGTATCTGGGAAAACCGGTGATGATGATCCCGGTTGCCGGACAATTCGAGCAAGCCTGTAACGCATTGGATGCAGTATCTGCTGGTGCAGGCATTAGAAGTGAAAATTTTGATTTTGGGTACTTTGACCAATCCTTGTCAAAATTGAATTCCGTCGAGAAGACCTTTAAGAATTGGGTAAAAACCTGGGATCAGACTTTTACCCAATTGACTGCGGTCAAAGAAGAGACTTATCAGGAAACGGTCTTCGAAGAAAATTTAGGAGAGGAATCCTTTTCTAAGGCTTGAAAGGAAAATTAAAATCAATCAGAAGTTTAGCAGCCTTCCAGAGACTTTCGCTCTTCTTCAGTCAGATCTTCGAAATGCCTGAAGGTTATTTTTCCATCCTTCTTCAGTCTGGCAAAGGGAAATATTGGGTTTCGAGTTATTCTTTTGTCTTCATAAGACAAGTGTTCGTGTTTTTCCAGTAAAAGGATATATGTTTCGTAAAGCTCCTGCATTTCCATTTCAGTTTGCTTTACAAAAAGACTCTTTCCATTTAATCTCACTTGGTACATTCCATTCAACTCATTATAGCTTGATAAGGCAGTGGAATTAGTTTCCAAGCCAGTGGAAATTGGTTCAAGATTCTCAGTTTCAGTTTGTGGAGATATTGCTTCTTGCTCTGCTATTACTTTCTCACTGAAAAAGTAAACCAAGACACCGAGTATCGGTATCATAATAGAAATTTTGGCCCATTTAGTTTTGAGCGCAGTCTTACGTTTCAACATTTCAAATCGTTTTTTGGTTAGAGAAAAATTCAAATTACTGGCCAGACCAAATTTTTGATCCGGTAACATCATCGAAAACAGAAGGTTCTTGTATGATTCAATTGATGTAATGGTTAATGCTGACTGGTCCGCTATAAATTCATGATTAAGCTTGATTGCTTGCCTGGCATAATAAAGACCGGGATGAAACCAAAACGGAACCAACATAGCCTCGATAAATAGAATGTCCCAACTATGCTTCCCATGTACATGTGCTTGTTCATGAGCAAAAATTGCATCAGTTAGATTCCCGATTTCAAAGTAATTTTTAGAAACAAAAATGTAATTCAGAAAGGAAAAAGGAAGGGTCTTGTCTTCAATAAGAATTAAGGTTTCTCCCTTGTATTGCAAATGGATATTCTTTTTGATTTTATCTTGAAGCAAATTGATATTTCGCAAAAATCTGATCAAAAAAACCAAAGAAATCGAACCATAGATAATCCAAAGCAACATTTGCCAATTGAATTGATTTACTCCATTATCATTAATTGATATCGAACTCAAGCCTTCAATCGGGGCAAAATTTTCTTGTAAATCCTGAGAGAAAATATCCTCCTGACTACCTTCTATTATTGATGCTTTGGCTTCCACAGGAACTTCAATTGAGATTAGTGGAATGAGAAATGAGCCAGCCACAGCAATCAAAAGAAAATACCGATTAAACTGATGCATAGCTTCCCGCTGCAAAACCAATCGATGGATCAGGAGTAAAACAAGTAAACAAAGGGCTGATTTAAGGAGATAGACGATCATTATTTGTTTTTTAATTGGTCATCAATAATGGTTTTGAGATCTTCCAGTTCCTTCTCGGAGAGTTCGGTTTTTTTTGTAAAAAAGGAAGCAAACTGTGCCGGAGAATCGTCGAAAAAGTTTTTGATCAGGCCTTTCAAATGCTTCGCAAAGTAACTTTCCTTGCTGACCATCGGGAAGTATTCCCGCATATTCCCCACAGTTTCGTAGCCTACAAAATTCTTGTCCTGCATACGCTTGAGCAAAGTGGATACAGTCGTTGCCGCAGGCTTTGGCTCAGGATATGCTTCCAGCAAGTCTTTCATAAAGGCTTTTTTCAGTCTCCATAAATAATGCATCAGTTCTTCTTCGGTTCTGGAGAGTTTCATTTTGAGGCTTTTATCATCTACTCTACAAATGTAGAAGACTAAATCATTTCTACAAGTGTAGAATCTTAATTTTCAAAAAAAATATCCTAATCCTATCCCACTCCATTAAATCTTAGATGTTAGGAAGGAGTCCAATAGTTTGTCCTTAATCATAACTTCCAATATTCTAATTCCAAGAAAAATTATACTTATGCTATGACCTGAAAAAAATTAATCCTTGAATCCTGAAACAGACTGCTTCATTTTGGACTTAAGTCGTTGGAAATTGATAATTTCAACGCGGCTCAAAAGAGAGAGGGAAGGTACATGTCAGCTGAACAAACACGATTACAAGAAGATAAAGAGTGCAAAAAACATTGGAAGAAGTGGGGGCCATACCTGACAGAAAGACAATGGGGAACTGTACGGGAAGACTATAGCCCGGACGGAGCAGCCTGGGAAAATGTCACCCATGATGACGCCCGAAGCAAGGCTTACCGCTGGGGCGAAGAAGGAATTGCAGGAATATCTGATTACAAACAGAAACTTTGTCTTTCCTGGGCATTCTGGAACGGGAAAGATCCATTCATCAAAGAAAGACTTTTTGGGCTAACGGGTAATCAAGGCAACCACGGCGAGGATGTAAAGGAAATCTATTATTACCTGGATTCCACTCCCACACACAGCTACATGAAGATGCTTTACAAGTATCCTCAGACTGAATTCCCTTATGAAAAACTTGTATTTGAAAACAAAAAGCAGGGAAAACTAAATCCGGAATATGAAATCATGGATACCGGAATATTCGATGAAGATCGCTATTTCGATATTTTCATAGAATATGCTAAGAATGATTTCGAAGACATAGTAGCAAAAGCTACAATACACAACAGAGGTCCCGAAGATTCTGATATTTGGGTAATGCCCACTTTATGGTTTCGCAAAACCTGGTTTACAGGTCATGAGCCATTCATGCCGAGACTGAGTAAAGCCAAAGGACATTCTATTAAAGCCTTTAGTCCAAAGTCGGGAAATTTTACGATTAATTTCTGCGGGGAACCTGAGTTGAAGTTTTGTGACAATGAAACCAATCAACAGAGGCTATACAATATCCCAAACGAGAAAAAATTTCTCAAAGACGCCATCAACGATTATGTTGTAAATGGTCATTCAAAACATATAAACCCGGCAAACTTCGGAACGAAGGCTGCCGCAATCTATAAAATAACTATTCCCGCAGGAGAAAGCAGAGAAGTGACTCTGAGAATGCAGCATCAGGTAACTGAAGATCCATTGAAAATCTGCCAGGATTGTATGGATCAGCGGAGAACTGAGGCGGATGAATTTTATCAAACCCTTCAAGACCGAATCTCAGATCCTGATTTGGTGAGAATCCAGCGTCAGGCTTATGCCGGAATGATGTGGTCAAAGCAGTTCTACTACTATGATGTGGAGCGCTGGCTTGAAGGAGATCCGGGAAGATATTCACCTCCCATTTCCAGAAAAAAGGGCAGAAACAGCAAATGGGGACATTTGCAAAATTACGACATCATCTCGATGCCTGATAAATGGGAATATCCCTGGTATGCTGCATGGGACCTGGCTTTTCACTGTATCCCGATTTCAAGACTTGATCCGGAATTTGCCAAAGACCAGCTTTTGCTTTTGCTGAGCGAATGGTACATGCATCCCAATGGGCAAATTCCGGCTTACGAATGGAATTTTTCGGATGTCAATCCGCCTGTGCTTGCGTATGCAGTGCAGCGCGTGTACCAAATTGACAAAAAAGCAAACGGAGGAAAAGGCGATCAGGAATTTCTGGAAAGAGCCTTGCACAAACTCATGCTCAATTTCACCTGGTGGGTCAATCAAAAAGACAGTGACGGAAAGAACATTTTCGAGGGAGGCTTCCTTGGACTGGATAATATCTCACTGTTTGACCGCAGCCATGCCAAGCACTACCAAGGAAAACTGGAGCAAGCAGATGGTACTTCCTGGATGGCGATGTTCTCGCTGAATATGCTGAGAATGTCTCTCGATTTATGTGAGTTCAATAAGGTTTATCAGTTTACGGCGACGAAGTTTTTGGAGCACTTCCTCTACATCGCCGGCGCTATGAGTAATATTTCCAATGAGCATATTTCTCTTTGGGACGATGAGGATAATTTCTTTTACGATGTTTTTCACTTGCAGGGAAAAGAACCAAGCAAGATGAAAGTGCGCTCTATTGTAGGGATTATTCCATTTTTTGCGGTGGAACCCATTCCGGAATATATGTTTGAAAACCTGCCGGAGTTTAAGAAGAGACTGGAGTTTTTCCTTCGGGAAAAGCCAAAACTTGCAGCCTTGGTTTCAAGTTGGATCCAGCCAGGCTATGATAAGCGACGATTATTCTCGCTTTTGAGAGGACACAGAATGAAAAGCGTCTTGCATAAAATGCTTGATTCGGATGAATTCTTGAGTGATTATGGGATCAGATCTTTGTCCAAGTATCATGAAAAGAATCCTTACACAATGAGAATTAACGGGGATTCTTTCTCCATCAAATACACTCCTGGGGAATCCGACATGCAGATGTTTGGCGGTAATTCAAACTGGAGAGGACCGATTTGGTTTCCGATCAATTACCTGATTATTGAATCCCTGAAGAAGTTTGACTTCTACTATGGAGGAGATTTCTCGATTGAATATCCTACCGGTTCGGGTAATTACATGACCATGGATATCATTGCCAAAGAACTTTCGCTTCGCTCTATGAAGATTTTCATGCGGGATGAAAATGGTCACAGGCCTGTTTTTGGTAAGAATAAGAAGTTTCAGGAGGATCCTCATTTCAAGGATTACATCCTTTTTTACGAATATTTCCACGGAGATACGGGACTGGGATTGGGAGCTTCTCACCAGACAGGATGGACAGGATTGGTCTCTGAGATGATTCATAAATATTATAAAGCCGACGAGCAGGAAGCCAATGCTTCTACCCTATTTAGAAGCTAATCGGATCGAAGCCGGTTGCGACGAGGTGGGCAGAGGTTGCCTTGCCGGCCCGGTAGTGGCCGCAGCGGTGATTTTGCCTGCTGACTATTCCAATAAATGGATCAATGATTCCAAAAAGCTGGGGAAATCTCAGCGGGAAAATCTCATTGAAGAAATCAAAGGAAACGCAATCTCCTGGCAAATTGCAGAAGCTACAGTTGAAGAGATCGATCGGATCAACATCGCAAATGCCTCATTTTTGGCAATGAAAAGAGCTGTTTTGGGACTTAAAATCTCTCCGAAACACTTGCTCATTGATGGTAATCGCTGGAAATCAGATTTGGAAATACCCTTTACGTGTGTGATCAAAGGAGATGGAAAATATAGCAGCATCGCAGCGGCATCAATTCTTGCTAAAGTCTATCGGGATGAATTGATGGAAAAGCTTGCCGAAGAATTTCCCAATTATGGTTGGGAAAGAAATGCCGGATATCCAACTGAATTGCACCGCGAAGGAATCAAAAAAAACGGTTCCTGCATTTGGCATCGAAAAAGCTTTCAGTTGCTGCCCATTCAACTGGAAATTGAACTTTAGTCTTTTTTCGGTTCTACAATTCTTTCAAAAACAAATTTTCCGACATTTCCACCTTCGACGATCGGCTCAATCACAAATCGATTTGGCTCCAGCTCAAGGATTTTAGCTTTTTTGATTTGATCTCCATCATTTATGCTCAATACATTGTCTGCTGAAACTTCAATTTTCGCCTTTTTCTGTACGATAATCTGATTCACAAAATCAGTGAAATAAAGGCTGTCAGCGGAGATGAATTGGTAAACGGTACTTTCTAATCTGTAATTAATCTTAGCCTCCATATTGGATTTCATCGTCGCATCTGCCTCGCGGTATTGCGGAGAATTCCGAACTTTCTCCATTCCATCAAAATGAACCAACTGCCAATTACCGATGAGGGTTTGGGATTGTACAGGATTCCAGGTGAATGCTAAAGAGAGAAACAGGATTGCGATCAGAGAAAATTTCATGAACACGGATAGACAATTATTTTGCCAGAAAAATAGTAACCCTTCCAATGAGGTCGATCTTAAGATTATTTAATGTACGATCCTGCTGGAAAGAAATGGCAACCACTGCTCCGCTTGCCTCTCCGCATATTCAGATAAAAAATAAGAAAGCGAGGGCTTAAACGGCTCTTTTTTCAGGGTCAATCCTGCCTGCTCAGGTGTTTTGTCGCCTTTACTCACATTGCAGCGATTGCAGGCTGTGACCAGATTGTTCCAGGAAGTTTTCCCTCCTTTAGATCTTGGGATCACGTGGTCGATGGTCAGGTGACGCCGGCTTCCGCAGTATTGACATTCTCCTCCATCCCTGCGAAAAAGATTTACACGGTTCAGAAGGACGCCTCGAAAGGGGATATTTTTATAATCATTCAGACGAATGACTGCAGGATATTCAAAACTTCTGCTGACAGTTCTGATCTCCAGAAGCCCGTAAGTAGAGAGGCAATTAGCTTTGTCCAGCAGTAATAATACAATAGCTTTTTGAGGCGAAACAACCGCCACCGGTGAATGATCTAAATTCAAAACCAAAACCCGTTTTTCCATAACTTATCCCACTATCGATCTCGTTTCCAAAACGGCATGTTCAGCCGTATTGTTTTTGATAAAATTTGCCCATACATCCAAATTCGTCACACGCATTCGATTGTCCATCCAGAGCACTTCTTCTGCTCCCAAAAAGAATGCATAATGTGAATCATTGGGTTCTAATGTCTTGAAAATAAGCAAATCACCTGGTAAAATCTCTTCAGGATCGATTGTTCTTCCTGGATTTTTTTGAGAATTCAGACTGTATCCGGCAATCGTGACAATGAGTTCAAATCCCTGCTTTTCGTCTAGTCCGAAAATGCTCCTTCCACCAGCCTGATAAGGTGCATTGATGTATTTCAAAGCAATTTCGATGACCTGGTCCCGGTCGGCTTTGACGGCGTGGCTTCTGACCGAACCCGTAAAACCAAGATGATCTTTCCAGTTGAAAAGCTCGATCTCTGAAAAATGAAGTCTGCTTCCCGGAAGCAGATAAAGATTGGTCCCGAGGTATTCTATTGCCGCAATCGGGCTGGTGACAACCTGATAATCCTGATTGAGAAAGCTTTGATAATCTGATTTAGGGATGTTTTTGAGGGATTTGGAGGTAATCCATCCGGAAATCCCGGTATCCTCGTGGTGAATTTTATACCAGTTTTGGTCAGCAGTGATAGCATTTACCTGGTAGCATTCCCCAAAAAGCAGTTGGGAAACTAAGGCTGAGTCAACCGTTGGTTTTCGGTAGAGAGGAAGAATTGTTTGTCTGCATATTCCAAAAACATCAGTTAAAGGCAATTCGCTGGAGTTCTCTTTTCGCATCTTTTTCCTTCAGGTCCTGTCGTTTATCATGAGTCTTTTTTCCTTTGCCCAGCGCAATTTCCATTTTTGCCAAGCCTCGGTCATTGATAAAGATACGAACCGGAATGATCGTAAGTCCTTTTTCCTGAGACTTAGTTTGGAGCTTTTCGAGTTCCCTTTTACTCAAAAGTAACTTTCTGTCGCGGACTGCTTCGTGATTGAAACTCGCCGCCATAGTGTATGGTGCAATATGCATCTGTCGGACATAAAGTTCTCCGTCCATAAAGAGACAGAAGGATTCTGTCAAAGAAACTTTCGCCTCGCGAAGAGACTTGATTTCGGTGCCTTTCAGCACCATTCCGCACACATATTTATCAATGAATTCAAACTGAAAGCTTGCTTTCTTATTCCTGATATTGATGACTTTGTCAAACTTGTTCGGCTTAGCCATTCTGGATTTTCATTTTGGCCAGAGGAGTGACATCCATTGAGGAAAACTCACCCTTCAGGTATTTGTAATGTGCTGCCATGGCTATCATGGCGGCATTGTCTGTACAGTATTCGAATTTTGGGACGTACAGGTTCCATCCTTTTTTTGCAGCCAATTCCTTCAGCGTATTTCGAAGTCCTGAATTGGCTGAAACTCCTCCTGCAATCGCGATTTCTTTTACTCCGTATTGCTTCACCGCATCTTTCAACTTGATGAGCAACATCTCGATCAGCGAGTATTGGACGCTTGCGCAAAGATCGGGTAAGTTTTGCTCAATAAACTGAGGATTCGCCTGCAATTGATCTCTGAGAAAGTATAAAACCGCCGTCTTGATCCCGCTGAAAGAATAATTAAGACCGGGCATTCGGGTAATCGGAAATTGAAAAGCTTTGGGATTCCCCATTGCTGCATATTTATCGATCAAAGGTCCTCCCGGATAAGGTAGCCCCAGCAATTTGGCAGTTTTGTCAAAAGCCTCCCCTACTGCATCATCCTGAGTCTCTCCGATCACTTCCATATCGAGATGATCTTTGACAAGAACCAATTGAGTATGTCCTCCACTCACTGTCAGACAGATAAATGGAAAAGAAGGTTTTGGATCTTCGATGAAATGTGCCAAAACATGCGCCTGCATATGGTTTACCTCGATCAAAGGGATTTTTTGAGCGTAAGCAAATGCTTTTGCAAAACTCACGCCCACGAGAAGGGAACCCATAAGTCCCGGACCACGTGTAAAAGCAACGGCACTGAATTTGTCCTTAGAAATTCCAGAGGTGGAAATTGCTTCAAGGATGACTGGAATCAAATTCTCCTGATGTGCGCGAGAGGCCAATTCAGGCACTACACCGCCATATTTCTCGTGTACTGATTGCGTCGCCACAATATTATTAAGTACTTTGCCATTTAGTATAACAGAGGCAGAAGTCTCGTCACACGAGGATTCAATAGCTAGAATAGAAATATCGTCGGTACCCATTGGAAATGATCGCGAAAGTTAAGTATTTTTTGCATAAAGCTTTCCACGTGATCCTTTGGGTGGTCTTTTCACTCTTTTTGCTTTTTCTGATCCTCGCTCTCAGCCTGCAAGTAAACATTGTTCAAAATTGGGTAGTAGATAAGGTATCATTCTACCTCAATGAAAACTCAAACTTCAATACCGAAATAGACAAAATCCGGTTGAATTGGTGGGATGCACTTGAACTCAATGGAGTCAGCATCACTGACCATCGGGATAGTCTGATGCTGGAATCCACTTCGATCCAAGCTGATTTTGAATTACTTTCTCTGATTACTCCCGGAGATCCTGTCATCAATGCCATTAGGCTTGAAAAGCCCCGCATTCGAATGATTACCCACGAGGGAGATTCGGTGGTGAACATTAATCTTTGGATCAATGAACTCACAGAACTCTTTGGATCTCAAAAACCAAGTACCACTCCGGTCAAGTTCGGGATTAAATCTGTCGAATTACGCCAGGCAGAATTTGATATGGTCAATTATAATTCTGAGCCTGTCACAGAAGGAATGGATTTTAGCCGGTTGAGATTCGCAGACATCACGGCAAACGCGACAGATTTTTACCTCGACGGGGGCGATATCGGGATCAAAATCAAATTATTATCAGGCAGGGAATTAACCTCAGGCCTTACTATTCAGGAACTCAAAACTGACTTGATTTTCTCGCCTGAGTATCTTGAGCTTGATAAGCTGAGCCTGAAAACCAAGGATAGCCATATCAAAGATTATTTGAGGCTGGAATATGCAAGCACCGCTTCATTTTCTAACTTTTTGGAAGAGGTCGTGGTGATTGCCAGGCTGGATGAAACCAAACTTGCTTTGAGTGATTTGAGGCCTTTTGCCCCAACTCTGCCGGAAATCAACGATATGATCTATCTGAGCGGGGAAATCACCGGACCTGTTTCTGATATCAAATCGGAAGAATTCCTGATTCGGATAGGTGAAAAAACCGCGATTTTTGGAGGGTTCGAGTTAGACGGACTTCCGGAAATTCAGGAAACCTATCTCAACCTTTCTCTGAAAAATTCCACAATTCTGGCAAGCGACCTCAAGCCTTACCTTCCGGAAAACGTCCAAAAACAAATTCAAAAGTTCAATAACATCATTCTCGATGCTGACTTCACAGGATATCTGGAACGATTTATATTGAATGGTGTAATCAAAACCAGTATCGGATCGATCGATGGCCGAATCAATTATGACTTGGTAAAAGGGACTCCTACGGTCGTGTCAAGAGTGAAGATCACCAATCTGGACATGGGAATTTTGTCTGAAAACCCAGCCCTCCTGCAGAAAATCAGTTTGGATGGAAAAGTAAATTTAAAAGGCAATTCCATTGAAGACATGCTCCTTGACCTGGATGCCAATATTTCTCAGGTTGGAATCAACAATTACAATTATGTCAACATCAAGACGGATGCGACGTATGGTCTGGATCTCTTCAAAGGAAACCTGAGCATCAACGATCCGAACTTGAAAATGCAGGCAAAAGGCATTGTAAACCTACAGGAGTCCATTGATTCTGTGAGGATGGAAGTGAAGCTCGATACGGCATTTCTAGACAGGCTAAATCTTGTTGAAAAACCCACCTTCATCAGTGGAAATATGTCTATTGACACCAAGGGGATCGAGATTGATGATCTTCAGGGAATCGCCCGATTTAATGACATCAAAGTCGGATATGACAACCGATTTTTGGATGTAGGTGATTTCTTTTTCCAGTCACTTTTTGCAGGTGGTACCCGTACCATTTCGCTCAATTCGGACTATGTAGTTGCCGGAGCTTCAGGCCAGTTTAACCTTCAGCAGATGGGAAGCGATCTTCAGATACTGGTAGATCAATACGTGTCGATTATATTGAATGAAGAGCAACCCCTTGCAGATTTAGCGAGAAATTTCTCAGAAACTTACAGCCTGGATCTCAATGTGAAAATGGCGAATATCAATCCGATCGTCCAGCTTTTTTATCCGGATTTTGCAATATCAAAAAATACAATTCTCGAAGGTGCTTTCTATCAGACACCTGAGAACACCATCTTCAACTTCTTTAGCAGCATCGACTCTTTGACCTATCAGGGCAATACAGCTCTTGCTACCAATATTGACTTCAATACTTCCAAAATCATCAACAGCAAGGAGATTTTGGCTTCGTTCTATGTGTATTCTAAAGCTCAACATATCGGGAAGGAATTGGAATTCACAAACTTGGGATTGGAAGCTATCTGGAATCAAAATGAAGTAGATCTGGACTTTTCTCTCGATCAGGATTCGACACAGAGTTCGGCAAGAATAAAAGCAAGTACTCAGTTTACCGCTCAAAATACCAAACTCACTTTCAAAGAATCATTGTTAAAAGTCCTTGATCGGGAATGGGAATTTGATCCGGCCAACTCAATCACACTGACCCCCGGACTCATTACTTTCTCAAATGTCAAGATCTTTAATGAGGACCAATCCCTCTCTTTGGAAGGTTTGATCAGCGAAAATATTGAGGACAAACTGAATCTGACTTTCGACAAAGTAAATATTGATTTGCTAAATACCCTGACCACCGAAGACTTCGGCGGCACAGCAAATGGCTTGATTTCGATTTCTAATGTATACGACAAACCCGCAATCGAAGGAGATTTAGGGGTTGTCAAACTTTCAATCAACGATTTCCTGATCGGAGATTTATTGGCAAAAGCACAGCTAATCGGAGATCGATTTGAAATCAATGTTGGAAATACTCTTCAGGGAAATAAGACTCTTACTCTTGATGGGTCCATTGGATTGGTGGAGCAGGACATTGACCTCGATGTGAATTTTGACGGGGCGAGTTTGGTTGCGTTGGAGCCATTTCTTTCCAATTACCTGTCAGATCTTGGCGGTACCATCACCGGAGATTTAAAAATGCTTGGCACTTTGACCAAGCCCGAAATTGTAGGAACCACCAAAGTGGATGCGGGAAAATTGAAGGTAAACTTCCTCAATACCTCCTACACCATGAACGGAAGCCTGATTTTTCAACCGACGGAAGTAAACTTCCGAGAATTAGTTGTGAAGGACTTATATGGCCACGAGGCAAATTTTACAGGAGGAATCAGGCATAACGGTTTCCAAAATATCTATCTGGACATTCGATCTCGGCTCACCAATTTCCAGGTATTGAATACTACAGACAAGGAAAGTGACGTATTCTATGGTAGGGCATTTGTAACCGGAACACTAGATGTAATCGGATCCACCACGAATCTGGACATCAATGCCCAGGCTACCAGTCAGCCAAACACGGAGATTTACATTCCTCTATCGAGCAACAACGAACAATCTCAGGAGGAATTCATCCATATTATCAATGTGATGGATACGGTTCGATTGAAAGAAATTGCCGAAGAAATCAACCGTCTCGAAATAGAAAACGTCAGGATGAACTTTGTATTGGACATCACACCGGATGCTTATGCGGAGATCATCATCGACCCGAGAACTGGTGAAGGAATTTCCGGCAGAGGTCGCGGGGTTTTGACCATGAATATTGATACTCAGGGCAATTTCAACTTGAGCGGCAATTACGAAATCACACAAGGACAGTACAATTTCTCTTTGTATAATGTCGTGAAAAAGCAATTCACAGTCCAGCCGGGAGGCAGGATCACTTGGTACGGCGACCCTTATCAAGGGGTCATGAATTTGACTGCCGAATACAAAGAGAATTTATCTCTTCAGCCATTGATGGCCAATAGTCCAACTGCAAATCCTGATAATAATACTTCAAGCAGACGCTATCCGACCCGTGTGATCATGAAAATGAGCGGAGAATTACTTTCTCCAGAAATCGAATTCGGTTTCAATTTCGATGAATTTCCAAATACTACCGAAAACCAAACGACCATCGCCGCATTCCAAAACAGAGTGGCAAATGATGATCAGGAAATGAACCGGCAGGTATTTTCAGTGATCATGACTCGTTCATTCTCTCCAGAAGGTCAATTCTCCGGAGCCACTTCCATTTCCTCAAGTTTGGGTCAGTTGCTTTCTTCCCAGCTGAACAGCTTCATTGGTCAAATTGACCAAAACCTGGAAGTTCAGATAGATTTAGCCTCTTTGGACCAAAATACGATGGAGAATTTCCAGCTGAGTGTAGCCTATACTTTTCTGGGTGGCAGACTTCGTGTTTCCCGCGACGGAGGATTTACGGATAATCAGGGAAATGCAGCTGCTACTTCTATCATTGGAGATTGGCAAGCTGAATATCAGCTTTCACAGGATGGAGTTTACCGAGTGAGAATCTTCAACCGTAACAATTTTAATACGTTAACCTCACTTTCTACTGCAAAAAACGTGACCACTTATGGTGTTTCCCTTTCTCAAAATGTGTCATTCAATTCCTTCAGCGAGCTATTTAAGAAAATCACAGGAAAGAGGGAAGCCAAACTTAGGATCAACGATACGGATGATTTTCTCAGAGAAGATTATGAAAACGGTGAAAAGTGGACTCCAATCAATCTGGACAATCTGGAAGAAAGAATGGATTCTCTTCGAATGATTCAAAAGTCCAGGCCACCGGATAAAGACGATTTTTAAACAATTTAGTCCCGGACGTTCTTCTTTGAGAAAAGATACTCATGCAAAAAATTACCCTTTTTTGGTTTCGAAGAGACCTCAGACTTGAGGACAATACCGGTTTGTATTATGCCTTGCAGCAAGAGGAAAATGTGCTGCCTCTTTTCATTTTTGACAAAAACATCCTGGATAAGCTGGAAGATAAATCTGACGCAAGAGTGGATTTTATCCATCAACAGCTTTTGTCAATCCATCAGGAACTTACCAAGAAGGGAAGTTCGATTCTGATAAAATATGGCAATCCGGAAGAAATGTACCGGGAATTGCTCGGGGAGTTTGACATCCAGGCAGTCTACACGAATCGTGACTACGAGCCCTATGCCAAAGAACGGGACGTTGCAATTGAGAAATTACTGAAGGAAAAAAACATCCCTTTTCTGACTTTCAAGGATCAGATGATTTTCGAGCCGGGAGAAGTTCTTAACGGATCGGGCGAATTTTACAAAGTCTTCACCCCTTTTAGCAAAGTTTGGCTGGAAAAATTCAGAAACACCAAAACCCAAGTTCTTTCCAATTTTCAATGGAAAAAGCTTTATCCAACCAAACCACTTTCGGTTATTTCTCTGGAAGAAATGGGATTTAAGAAGACTAATCTTAGCATTCCTCCGATCAAAGCGGATGAGGACATCATCGCTCATTACGATCAAACAAGGAATTTCCCGGCCCAAAACGGAACTTCGAGATTGGGAATTCACCTTCGATTCGGAACGATTTCTATTCGACGACTTGCCCTGACCGCCTCCAAACTCAATGATACTTTTCTAAATGAATTGATCTGGAGGGAATTTTATATGACAATTTTGGCTTTCAATCCACAAGTGGTGGATCGGGCTTTCAAACCTCAATACGACCAAATTCCCTGGAGAAACAATGAGGTGGAATTTGAGGCGTGGTGCGAAGGAAAAACTGGTTACCCGATTGTCGATGCCGGCATGCGGGAGCTCAATTCCACCGGTTATATGCACAACCGCGTGAGAATGATCGTCGCTTCTTTCTTGACCAAACACCTTCTGATCGACTGGAAATGGGGTGAAGCATATTTTGCAAAGAAGTTGCTGGATTTTGAGTTAGCTTCAAACAATGGTGGTTGGCAATGGGCTGCCGGTACAGGCACCGATGCACAGCCTTATTTCAGGATTTTCAATCCCGAATCCCAGACCGAGAAATTTGACAAAGATCTGAAGTATATCAAAAAGTGGATTCCGGAATTTGGAACAAGTCAATATCCAAAACCGATCGTAGATCATAAATTTGCCAGGCTGCGAGCCTTGGACACATACAAACAAGCCTTAAACCAATGAATATCGGTGACCGAGTAAGACTTCTCCACGGAAAAGAACAAGGGATTATCAAAAAGATATCCTCCAGCGGGAGAATAGAAATTGAAGTCGAGGATGGATTTGTGATTCCTGCGATGAAATCGGAAGTCGTGCTCATCAACGATACCGAAAAGCAATACTTTGGCGACAAGCCATCTTCCGAAATTCAAGTCGAAACCCCCACTCCCATTTCGGGTCCAAAAGATCAGGGACTTTACCTGGCTTTCGTCCCGATCAATGATCAGAATCTCAGCCTTTACCTTATAAACGACAGTCAGCAAGGCTATGTGGCCCACGTTTCTGAAGTGTATGGAAATAATCATCGCACTCTTCTGGGAGGTACTTTGAATTCAGGCGAAGCCAAAAAATTTGACGACCGCCTGCTGAAAGAAATGGATGAATGGCCTGCATTTCTATTCCGCTTTATCCCGGTTCAAAACAAGTTGGAGAAAGCCATTCCGGCTTTTGAGCGCCAATTGAAGATGAAGCCAACCCAGTTTTTCAAGCATTTGAGCAAAGCTCCTCGACTTGGAAAAACAGCTTATCTTTTTGCTTTTGAGCAAACAACCAAGGAACTAGATATTCGAGCACTCAATGCGGATTTGAACGGATCACAACCCTTGGCGGAAATTTTGCCAGTCAAAAAGCCTTCTAAATCCATCGATTTGCACATTGAGCAACTCGTCAAAGACGCAAAAGGAATGAGCAATTCCGAAATGCTGAGAACTCAATTAGATGTGTTTGAGAAAAATCTGAACCAGGCGATTGCCTCCGGAATGGACGAAATCACGTTCATTCACGGAGTTGGAAATGGAGTTCTGCGAAAAGAAATACATAAGCGCCTGAGCCAATTGGGAAATATTAAGTATTTTCAAGACACCCAAAAAGACCAGTGGGGCTATGGTGCCACGCTGGTGAGAATTTCCTAAACCATGCAGGTCAAAACTTCTCCTGTCTTTCAGATTTTTGAGCAGCAGCATCGCGAGGCGAAGGAGCTGTTTCTGGCTTTGGGCAAACAAATCAAATCCAAAAAAGTAATTGAGCTATCTGGGAAAATGGCATTTCTAGAGCTTTATTCAGATTTGATGGCCAAAATCCATTTCGAAAAAGAAGGCACCGGTATGGATGCTTTTTCTCCCTTCAAGAAACTTCAAAAGAACCTTCGGAAAATTCACCATTTCAAACTGGTCGAAAAAAGCCTCAAGGCTCGTGAGCTGAAAACCGGACTGAGTTTCAACAGCTATCGCCAGTTTCTGGATAATCATAAGAAGGCGCTTTACATCGAAACGTTTGATTTGATCGTAGGCAGCACGCTGAAAAGCTGGGATGATTTCCTCCAAAAGTGTCACCAAGCAAGCAAAGGGATCAAGCCTTTGATGATCAATACTGCAATCAATCAGATTATTCAGGAAGAATTGGAATTTCTCCATATCAATCAAAAAACCCAGATGGATAGTCAGGTTCTTCGGGATGTTTTCGAAGGTATGCGAATGATCATTATGCTCGAAAATCTGCTGATTCATCTTGGATTCAATCCGATTTTTGTAGAAAGTATCCATGAGGAAATATCAGCGCTCAAGGAAAATATGAAGCCTTGGTATTCCAATCATTTGGCACTCCAGTCACTCACCCAATTTTTAGGTGAAAAGGAAGATGTACCCAAAAAATATCTCGATTGGGTCAAGGATCTGAGAGAAGAAAAGAAAAGCCTGTCTTCCCAAGTGGAAAAACAGGCTCAACAGCTATTTGGCAAAATCCTAGTCTGATCAGATCTTAGAAAGTGCGTTTGCCAAATCGTTTTTAAGGTCTTCAGCATCTTCCACTCCCACACTCAGTCGGATCAGGGAGTCAACCAAACCCACTTTCTCCCTTTCCGCTTTTGGAATACTCGCGTGAGTCATCGTTGCCGGATGTCCGCAAAGAGACTCCACTCCACCAAGAGATTCTGCCAAAGCAAACAGGTGGAAGTTTTCCATCACGGTATTAGCATCTTCAATTCTGTTGCCTTTCAAGGTAAAAGAAATCATTCCCCCAAAGTCTCTCATTTGCTTTTTGGCAATCTCATGATTTGGGTGATCTTCAAAACCAGGCCAGTAAACTTTCTCCACTTTCGGGTGATTCTTCAGGTATGCAGCGATGGTTTTGCCATTTTGTGAATGCCGCTCCATTCGCAGATGAAGAGTCTTGATTCCTCTCAAAACCAGGAAGCAATCCTGAGGTCCCGGAGTTGCTCCGCATGCATTTTGAAGAAACACCAAACGGGAAGCGAGTTCATCATCCTTCACAATCAAAGCTCCCATCACCACGTCAGAGTGTCCTCCAAGGTACTTGGTGACAGAGTGCATCACAATGTCTGCTCCCAGATCCAACGGATTTTGAAGGAAAGGGGAAGCAAATGTATTATCGACAGCCAGCAACAATCCATGGTCTTTGGAGATTTTTGCCATTGCTACCAAGTCAATGATATTCATCATCGGATTGGTCGGTGTCTCCACCCAGATCATCTTGGTGTTTTCATTTATCAGGGAAACAATGGATTCAGGTTCGCCCATTGGGACGAAATGAAATTTGATACCGTATCGCTCGAAAACCTTTGTGAAAAGTCGATAAGTCCCACCATATAAATCGTTGGTGCTGATGATCTCATCACCGGGATTGAAGAGTTTGACTACCGAATCAATTGCACCCAGGCCAGATGAAAAACAGATTCCATGTTTTCCATTTTCGAGAGCAGCCAGATTATCCTGGAGAGCAGTACGCGTTGGATTATGAGTTCGTGAATATTCGTAGCCTTTGTGATCACCCGGAGAGCGCTGCACATAGGTAGAGGTCTGATAAATCGGAGTCATGATCGCACCCGTAGATGGATCTGGAGTGACTCCGGCATGAATGGCTTTAGTACCAAATTTCATGATGGAAGTTGTTTTGTTGAATTGTTGGTTTGTACTTAAAAGAAACCTTTTCCGATTTTTCGGGTGATTTCAAGCTTAGCGTGCTAAACTTGCAGGGCTTTATGAGCTTATCGGTTCAAAAGGCTAGCCAAAGATGACAAAAAAGGGTAGCATTTTCAAGACAATTGCAGGGTACTTCAACCAACATCCGATTGGAGTTTTGGCTTGGATTTGGGTGACTTTGATACCGCCTTTGGGAAGTCTGATTTTTCTGTGGAACTATCAAATCCTGGAGGGAATTCAAATAGATTCCTTCTTGAATATACTTATTTATACAGGACTCACAGGCTTGATGATGGGATTGGCTTTTCTTCCCACTACTTTCATTGCCCCCGCTTCTGGCTACTTTTTTGGATGGATTGCTTTTCCTTTTTTGGTGATTGCCTATACATTGGCTACTCTAATTGGGTACAAACTCGGCCAAAAAGCAAACGCTTCACTTCTTGAAGTTCTTTTCATCAAGCATCCTCAGCTCAAAGAGGAACTGGAAGTGCGAAAATCAAAAGAAATAAGTCTGATATTTTTCGTCCGAATCAGTCCAATCATTCCTTTTGCAGTATCCAATTTCATTTTTGCCTCTATGAAAATCCCGCTTAAAAAAGTGTTGATTTTCGGTATTTTGGGAATGCTTCCGAGAACCTTGATAGCTTTTGGCACAGGCGTTTTAGCCAATTCATATCTTGCGGCAAAAGACGCTCTCAGCTCACCCGCCCAATGGACAATCGGATTCATACTTTTGGTAATCGGAGTCTTTGGAATCTACCAATACATCAGAAAAAAGCCCAAATCAACGTAAGAGGTACATTTTTCCGTAGCCTTTGTTGAATGCCCGATCTCCGGCAGTAGGCCTGTGCTCCATGAATTGGCCATCCTTTCTGATCAAAACCCGATAAATGTAAACGCCGTTTGCCAACTGATCTCCAAACTCATCCCGCCCATCCCAGGCATATTCCGTGATGTTATTTCCGATTCGGATTGGGCCAAGTTCATTCTGTAATATCTCCCGAACGACCCGACCAGTCACGGTCATAATCTGGATCTTAACTTCATCCGGCACTTCCATTCCTGTGACTGTAAATACAAATCTCACACTCGTGCTGAAAGGATTTGGATAAGGGTAAAAATTGGTGATCTGGGATTCATTGATCACTTCAAAAGTGATTTCGAATGGCTGAGGAGAATCCTCATTCACAATTCGCAAGGTGTAAATGCCATCTTCCAGCGGGCCGGGAATAAACGAAACCTTAAAATCAGAATCTTCGCTTGCCGGAGACCAACTCAAGTTTGGATTGGAAAAATTGACCCGGCTAAACTGGCAATTATCACAATTTTGCTTGACGTAGATTTCCATCCCAACCGTGTCCTTTTTGTAGAGCAGGGTTTGATCATTTTTAAGCAAAGCCGTCACCATCACATTTGGAGAGACAATATCTCCATCCATGATGTAGATACCGTCAAAATTAACATCCAAAAGCGAGGTCGAATTGTCTCCTTCCACGACAAAATAAGCTCCCATGTCCAGTTGGTTATTCCGGAAGGTCTCCTCCATTTGAAGCTTAGGATTTGCAAAAACTTCCAGCTCATTTAATCCGGATTTCCCTTCGGAATTGAAATCAATCGTAAAATCAAAAGACTCACCTGCTTTCAGTGCTGGAAATTTTCGGGAGAAGTTTTCAACTTTTCTGGAAGTAGTATTGGTGAATTTCCAATCGACCCGGATAGAATCAAGGAAGTTGTATTGAGAAATATTTTTGAATTGAAATTCAATTAAACCATTCTGCCCTTCTTTCAAATTCACTTGCTCCAAACTTGATTTCGAAACCAAAACAGCTTCCGGAACTCCGGTGTAATTTACTTGCCAACGGTTTAGCTGAGCGGGTGCAGTAGATTCCGGATCATCCATCGAATATCGAAGCCGAATCTGAGGGAAAATTTTCGGATCAATAAAAGACAAATCCAACTCCTCTTCCGACACATTTGTCAGCAAAAATTCCTCCACTCCATTTTCTTTCACCCCGATGATATCAAAGAAAGTTCGCTCCTCTTCGTTGATCCAGTCTCTTGATTTTACATTTTGGAAAAACCTTTCCCAGGATGCTGCCGGTCCAACTTTAGGAGTTAGAATTGTGCCCGAAGTCATGTAGCCTTCGAGGTCGGCCGAGAAGGTAAGCGTCTGCTTATTGGCTGGAACATCGACATTCTTCGTCCCTACAATTTCAATTGCTTCCCCTGGTTTCATTCCTTTTCTTCCATAGAGAATGTAAGGATCACCATTTTTCAAAGCCCGTAAAGTAGCCTCACCCGCCCCCAATTCTTTCAACTTGTCAATTGCAATATCCGGCCATGCTTCAAACGTCACATTACCAACCGAGAAAATGACTACATAATCTCCAACCGGCACATTGTTTACATAATCAACTAGCATAGTCTGCCCCGGAGTGGTAATCCAGGCATTTTGAATGCTTTGAATCATCTGCGGCACCCGGCCACAGGCTCTGGAATCCAGAATATCGAAACCGGGAACGGGAATCGCCAGATAAGGCATCAGGCTTTTTTGCTCAAAAGCTACCAACCCGATCGACCCGTTTGGACAAAGCCTGCTGTTCGCATTGTTGACATTATCAATAATCTGAGGAATCTGATCCAGGTAGAATTGGGTGTTTCTGAAAGAGAGCGAGTCTACTGCGGAACCGATCGTAAACACCTCAAACCCTAATTTCACATCCTTGTATTGCCAGGTTTTGTTAGACGGATCAATTTCTAGATTAGTCATCTGATTATCAGACATTTGATCTTGAGTTCGCTGGGTCCAGCCGTTTGGTCCGGAAGGAATAAAGGAAAAACTTGAGGTTGTCCAGGCATCAGATTCTCCAGGATTAGGTTCCTGAAACTTTGACCGCCAATGATAAGTCGCCGTATCATTTGCCGAAAGCAAAGAAACCGGCCATTCTGCAATTCCTCTTGTGTTGATTCGGATCTCTTTTCTATAAGCAGAACTGAAATTTGCAGCGGTATCAAGTTGGATAAGAATAACCCGATCCTGAGAGGCTTTTCCGGGAACCTGGGCAACCAAGGTCAAATCTCTGGTATTGATAATCCCATATTCAACCGGGCTTAGATTCAGTGTTCCACTCAGTTGAATCAACTTTCCGAAGGAGACAAGATTGTTCGCAAAGGTCATTTCATCTACATCTTTCCCCGAGTTCACCTCGATTGTAAACGTATTTTCTCCGGCCGCATCAACGGAAATGTTTGGGATAGAATAGATAATTGTATCAACCCGGGAAATGTAGGGAATCCTTACCTCAGGATAGGTTAGCTGAGTGCCGTCGGGAAGTCTTCGGCTGATTTGGTATTTGATAGAATCTGTATCGACACGACCGATATTTCGAAGTACGAATGTTAGTTTCAGACTATCAGAAATAGCCGTCAAAGGATCCTCATCAAAACTTTCCAAAAACACTTCCTCTTCCTTTACTGCATAATCCGCCTTATTTGCCGGAAAAATTCTCACTACTGGATCACCCAGCAAGACCATTTGCTCCATTTGAGAAACGTTGAGCGCGGTGGTACCATAGCGGGCTATGAAATCGTCCTCTGCTTCTTTCTTCACTTCACCGATTGTTCGATAGATCAGCGTGCTATCTGAAAATGCCTTCAAATAAAATATTTCCGAATACCTTCTCAAATACACATCCACTCCAATCGAAGTGTTTGCCATGATATTAGAGGCTCCTTTTTCAGGTGTGATCACCCAATCTTCACCTTGTGTGTAGCCAGTTCCATAGGCACTTCCATAGTCGCAACCATTGAAAAGCATGATCGGGTACTTTCCTTTATTTTGATAATTGAGAGACGGATCAGAGACAAATCCAATCTCAATATCGATGACTGTCGGTGCACCATGACCAAAAAAAGTAACCATCGATCTTCCTTCATTCAGATCACCGGCAATATCGATTACCTCGATTGTAGAATTTGACCGCTTGCGATAAGTAGTGACATTTCCTCCCAAAAACGGCCCTTCAGCAATGTTTTTAAATCCATTCAAGAAATTGAAATAGCGCTCCAACTCAAATTCCGTGACCCCTCCGCTTAGGTGTATGAGTTCTTTCTGCCAGGAATCAGACACTCCTACCGCATCTTTTTCAATCGCTTTATCCAAATATCCGGCAAGTTCCTGAGAGGTTTTAGCAGGAATCCTTCCCACCGCAATCGCAGGCACATCAGGTTTTGAAGGATCCAGACCAATCGTAAAAATGTTGTCTGAAAAAGGATATCCTCCTACCGGAACCAAGTCCTGAAATGGGAAAACGGAAGGATTATTTCTATAATAATAAGTCACTCCAGCAGACCTTGCAGTTGAAAATATGGCCAAAGCTCTGCCTGCAAGCAGCAAATGGGTTGGTTTATGAACCGGATAATACGCCCGTAAAAACTCATAAAGAGCAACGGGCGAGTTCTCACCAAAGGCAAATTGATCGATTATTTCTTCCATCCGCACAGTCAGCGTATCGAATCCTCCACCCAAAGGAGAGGCCCGATGTTCGGCGTATGCTTTGAGCGGATTGGGATATTGCTGGGAAGGCGCTTCCAATTTGCGGTGACCAACCAAAATTAAATCGGCCTGCTGAGCGAGGTAATTCCGGAATCGGGCTGGTTTCAAAACTCCTACCTGATTCACTTGCGCAGCACTTTGAACCAAAACTTTACTGGAATCTGAGGCAACTGAAGCTGCAAAACTTAGATTTGGACCGGATGCAAGAAGGTTCACTTTTTCCGGATTCGAAGGATCAAAAACATCTACCGCCACATAAGTTCCGCTGGTTTGATTGAGTTGAATTCTTTGGTTTCCCGGAGGAAGAATGAAAAGCTCAGATGCAAAATTTCCGTTACTTACATTTTTCTGGTAGGTGATTTTTGCATAAGCCAAAGAGATATTATCAACTGTTTCGGTACCGGCCGATTGGAATCCTATCACAATGCTTCCATCTGCATTGAAATCTGTCATGGCAAGCTCAATCTTCAGTTGGGGATAGTTAAATCCAAAATACGGCACCGTGGACACTAATCTCTGATTAGTTGCAGTGGGGCCTGCCAGAATTCTGGTGATGTGAGCGTTTCCTGATCTGCCAACCAACCCTATTTCAAGTTGTGCTGTCCCGGTATTCCGGGGACTTCCCAGTTGATTGAAAGCGATTTGCCTTGTAGCACCTTTGGTGATTACCGAACTCATCCAACCTTGACCCAAGTCATACTTTGAAAGTCGGAAATCCAGCGCATAGGCTTGTCCCAATGAATATTGATCAGGAAAAATCTGAAGCTTCTCTGAATTGTACGTAGTGGCCAAAGGCAAATCAGCAGCAGGAGTAGCTCTTTGCGGCATACGTTTTCCAGTTTGTCCGGGCATTATGGACAGGAAGAAAGCTGTTGTATCTGAATGGGTATTGTAATAAGGATTGGGTATGGTAGAAAATTCTTTGTAAAGCAATCGATCCAATGTCCCATCGTTTCTTAATCCATAAAAATCGATGAAATCTCCAGAATCAAATTTCCCATCATTTTCTCCTTCTATATGGATCGCAACTTCTTTTCCTCTGTGATACATCCGGATTGCGCGAGGATCCAGTGTATTGAGATTGATGCCTGAACTCTGGAGTGTTTCAGCAGAAATCCGGTAAATGCCATCCTTAGCAGTGGGAACCTTATAATAAGTCTGATCATACGAATACCAAGGCACCTGTTGCGCCGAGACCAACGTCGCGAACACCATCAAAACCAACCCTAGCAGTAGTATCCTTTTCATCCTTACTTAGACCAACCTTTAAATTTCCTGTATTCCGGATCCAACTTTTCCAAACTTACTTTCACACTAAAAACATGAGAATAAGGAGTTTCAGACACATTTCCTATATCAGATAGTGCGTAATCAATCTGAAATCGCTCATTCAGAAAAACTCCAATTCCCATGCTGGGAGAAAAATTCAGAGACTTTTCTCCTTCGAAATCTTTGATGTATTGAAAATTGCTAACCCCGGCACGTAGAAAAGCAATATTTTGAAATCCTGCCTCCAATCCAAACTTGGGATCGATACTAACCAAAGAGGTACTGATCACTGTATTTCTTTTTCCGTCAAAAGTCATATCCAAATCCAAAGCTGTGAGCAAATTGAACTGAGTGCCAATTTTCCAATCATAGGAAATGCTTGAAATCGCTCTCGGAAGTGTGATTTCTACCGAATTGATCGGAACCACATTGTTAGTCTGCGCATAAACTTCACGAACCAAATCCGCATCGTGTGACCAGGCATTGAATGTCGTGGTGATATCACGAAGCATTAGCCCAACTGTCATTCGATCTTTGACATAAATCCCTCCCAGATCCAATCCAAAACCCCAGGCCTGTGCAAATTTCCCGACGTTTCGATGAATGATTTTCGCATTCATACCCACTTTAAAATGATCGGATAAGTCCCGCGCATAACTGAGCAGCAAAGCGTAATCCGCCGCGTTGAAAAATTGGATTTTGTTATAATTCAAAGCCCCATTGGCATCGTACAGAAATCTGGTGTCTGGTATATCATCCACACCAAAACGGATTAGAGATATTGCAACCTGGCTTTCGGATTTGATCGGCGTTGAGAATCCTAAATAATCGTATTGGGCAACTCCGGCGAAATATTCAGAATGCATCAAAGAGACATCATACTTATGCTGAATCCCCATCAAAGCTGCCGGATTCCAATAAGCTGATGTCACATCTCTGGCAGACGAAACTTGCGCTCCTCCCATTCCCAAAGCCCGTGCTCCCACTCCGATGCTCAAAAATTCATTGGAATACTTCGGAGCTAAAGTCTGGGATAGAGCTGCATTTGAAACCCAACACAAGGATCCCAGGAGAAAGAAAAATAACAGACTTAGACTTTTGGTATTCACAATTCTAAAATAAACCAATTTCTAAGTGCAAATCTTTAATCTCAGTTGATAATTAAAAAATAATGCAAAAAGTGTTCGCCATCGTACATGTTAATGTTCAATAATTTAACAATTCTTTAATTTTTTTAAGAGCAGAATATCCGCCTTAATTTTTCTGACCACTAACCCGAAAATTATAAATCATTCCTCAACGTCTCTAAAGCATGTTTTTTGAAATTTTTTCTTCAAAAATCAACTGTTGATAGCAAGGAATTAGGTTATACAAGGTACTATGGAAAAGATTGGTATCATTTTTCATCTAGGTGGTACATAGGAAAAGTAATTTTCCTGAAAAAAGGACACTTAATCACCTTATCATGAATGTCGCCAACACACAGATTCAAATGCGCAAAGGACTCCTGGAGTTTTGCGTGCTGCACATCATTTCGAGAGGCGAAGTCTACACTTCAGACCTGATTGATGAACTGACGCAAGTTCAGATGATCGTAGTAGAAGGTACGCTCTACCCGCTGCTAAACAGACTGAAATCTGCCTCTCTCGTCCAATACCGCTGGGTGGAATCCGAGTCCGGTCCGCCAAGGAAGTATTACTCCATCACCGAAGAAGGAAAGACTTTCCTGGCTACTTTGTCAGAGACATGGAACTCGCTAGTCAATTCCACTTTACAAATCACCTCAAAGAATTGAAAAAATGAAGAAGACCATAAGCATCAACATCAGTGGAATCCTGTTCCACATCGAAGAAGACGGTTACGATACGCTGAGGAAGTATCTGGATGCGATCAACCGACACTTTTCTTCCTATAAAGACAACCAGGAAATCATCTCAGATATCGAAAATAGAATCGCTGAAATTTTCCTGAGCAACCTGAAGAACAACAAGCAGGTCATCACCGCCGAAAACGTAGACAAACTCATTGAGAAAATGGGGACAATCGCTGATTTCACTTCGGTGGATGAGGAAGTTGGAGATCTTGATCAGGAAGATACGTTTACCAAAGAGGAGGATATCTATAAATATGTGACACCTCCTGATCCTGAAAAAGGCGGTTACAAAAAACTGGTTCGTCTTGAGAATAAGAAAATCCTTGGTGGAGTTTGCGCCGGAATGGCTCATTACTTCTCCGTGGATCCGCTTTGGACTCGCTTGATTGCCATCCTGTTGTTGTTCAGCGGGAACATGAGATTCAACTTCGGTTTCCTGGATATTTTGCCTTTTGATGACTTCAGAATGAATCTGAGTTTTGGAATCTTCGCAGCGATCGCCTACATCGTTCTCTGGGTGATTTTGCCAGTTTCTTATGATGTACCGGAAGACAAAAATATCAAGAAACTTTTCAGAAACCCTGATGACAAAGTCATTGGCGGAGTAGCAAGTGGTGTTGCTGCCTACTTCAATATCGAGGTGGTATATGCAAGATTAGCTTTCGTACTCTTGATTTTGGCGGGAGGATCCGGATTTCTAATCTATTTGATTCTTTGGATCATCACACCGGTGGCAAGCTCTATTACTGAGCGAATCAAAATGAAAGGTGGAGAAATCACACTTGACAACATCGATTCGACTATCAAGGAAAACCTGAATCCGACTCCACAAATCCCTGAATCCAGAACAAGACAGATTCTCTTGACACCATTCCGTCTAATCGGTCAGGTAATTGAAGGAATAGGTAGCGCATTGGGACCATTGGGAAGATTTATATTCTCTGTGATCCGGGTCTTTATCGGATTGATAGTCTTCTTCGTGGGGCTTGGCCTTACGATCGCTCCGCTTATTGCTTTGGCAGTTTACCTGGGAGTATTGACGAACGATGATTACCGTGTATTGATGGACAACTTCCCAATCGAGTTATTCTCGAATATGGTTCCGATTTGGTTGGTAATTGCTGCTTCAAGTTTGCTGATCATTCCAGGCATCATCATTATCCTGCTTGGCCTCAGCGTGATTGCTGCCAAGAACCTTGTGAATGGCAGACTTGCCCTTGTAGCATTAGGATTATGGTTACTATGTGTCGGCATCTCAGCATTTCAAATTCCGAGAATTGTCGCACTGTTCAAAGCTGAAAACTGGCATTATGTGGAAACAGCAGTACCGGTTACTCCAGGCACATTGATCCTGAGACTGGATCCGGTAGGAGAAGAAACCACTTTCAATGAAGTAAATCTGAAACTGGAAGGCACTGCTGACACGATTGTGAGTTTGAGAGAGGAGTATTTCTCCCGAGGAAAAACCAAAGCTGAGGCAATGGAACGTGCACAGCAAATCGGCTATAAATATGCAGTGAGTGACTCCGTAATCACCTTTGATGAAGGCTATGATCTTGCTACAATCGAATCGTTCCGCGATCAAAAATTAAACCTGATTCTTGAGATTCCTTACAATAGACCGTTCATAATGGAGAGATCACTTCTGGATATTCTAAGAAATACTCTTTACAGAAATGGCTACCAAAACGATGATGTTTCTGAGAACAATGTTTGGACTTTCAATGAAGTCGGACTGGTTTGTCTGACCTGTCGAAACAATGATGAGAATGAAAATTCAGATGAAACAGCGGAAGAATTAATCGAAAGGGATACGACAGAAATGTCGAAAGAAACGATCGATAGTCTTACCAAGGCCAAGTTTAAGGAAGCTTATTTTATGAAAGACTAATTGCAGAGGCGCTCTTTTGAGTGCCTCTTTTTTTGTACCTTCTGAATAAAATAATGGCAAAATGGACGTAAAAGTAAAATTTTTGGGAGGAGCAGGATCGGTCACAGGTTCCCGATACTTGCTGGATATCGGAGACTTTGAGTTCCTGGTGGATTGCGGTTTGTTTCAGGGCAGAAAAGAACTTCGGGAGCGGAACTGGGATAAATTCCCGATGCCGCAAATTGAAATGGAAGCGATCGTATTGACCCACGCACATTTGGATCATATCGGATATCTTCCCCGTTTGGTGAAGCAGGGATTCAAAGGACCAATTTATTGTACGCTTGCCACTGCCGAGCTTGCGAAAATATTACTCCTGGACTCAGGGAAACTTCAAGAAGAGGAAGCAGAATTTGCTCGGAAAAAAGGCTATTCGAGGCATGAAAATCCACAGCCGCTCTACACCATGGAAGACGCGGAAGCAGTTTTCCCAATGCTGGTTCCAATGTCTTTTGAGAAAGCTTTCAAAATTCATGAATCAGTCGAAGTGACCTATTATCACTCGGGCCATATCCTGGGAGCTGCCATCGCCAAAATCATAATCAAGGGAGAATCTCAGGAGAAAAGACTGGTTTTCTCTGGTGATTTGGGCAGGTATCATGATCCCATCATGTTTCCTCCTACTCTCATTCCGAAAGCAGATATTCTCTGGATAGAATCAACTTACGGCGACAGGATTTCTCCGACAAACAAACCTGAGGAGGAATTGGGAAGAGTGATTCGAGAGATTTTCGACCAGGATGGGCTCGTGATTATTCCGGCTTTCGCAGTAGGCAGAACCCAATTGTTGATGTACCATCTCTTTGTTCTGATGCAAAAAGGCAAGATCCCGAAGGTGCCAATTTTCGTAGATTCCCCAATGGCAATCAATGCGACCCGACAATACCAGGATTTTCACAGAGACCACCAATTGGCGGCTATTTTGGATGAGAAAGATCAGCATCCATTCCAGCACGATCATCTTCATTACTTCCAAAAGCAGGAAGAATCCAAGTCTCTCAACCATTACAAAGGCAAAGCGATCATCATCTCTGCCAGCGGAATGGCAACAGGCGGACGGGTTCTTCACCATCTTTTCCATCACTTACCAAATGAACGAAACGGAGTGATTTTCGCAGGTTTTCAAGCGGAAGGAACTCGCGGCAGACGGTTATTAGATGGCGAGCCTGATGTGCGGATTTATGGTCAGGAAGTGCCGGTTCGCGCTAAAATCTATCATATCGAGGGGCTTTCCGCTCATGCTGATCAGACCGAACTGATGGAATGGGCAGAAGGATTTATTGAAAAGCCCAAAATGACTTTTGTCATCCACGGGGAGGAAAAAAGCTCTCAAACTCTGGCTGCCAAACTCCGTGAAGAATTGGGATGGAATACCATCATTCCGACTTATTTGGAATCATTTGTGCTCTTTGAAGGTATCTAACTCTTACCTCCATGAACCGGATCTTTCTTTTACTTCTCGCCTTGACTACCGTTTTTACTTTTACGCAGTGCAAACCCTATCAGCCCGAAGGACAGGGAATCACCGGTCAGGTCACCTGGCTGGAGGGAAATCACATGCCTACAATTTCTGAAAATGGAAATGAGAGCAAAAAAGATCCGAAGGGAATTCCTGTCAAACGAACCATCCGAATCTATCCGCTACTGAAAATCTCAGATATGAGTTTGGAAGACGGACTTTTCAAAAACCTCGCAGCCAAACCGATCACAGAAATAGAAACGGATGAAAATGGAAAATACAGTCTCAAGCTCAGTCCGGGCAGGTATTCTGTATTCACAGTCGAGGAAGTCGGGCTATTTGCCAATACATTTGATGCCGAAGGAAACGTACAACCCGTCACTGTGAAGGAAGGCGAATGGACTTTGCTCGATATTGTCATCAATTATAAAGCGGTGTTTTAGTGATCAGTCTCAGAGGGCAGTGATCAGTATTCACTCACAGTGTTCAGAAAACTAGTTGCCAACTTAGACTGAAAACCGAGATCTATTACTTTCTTTTCCAAAGAATAGGATATCTCTCTTCGTTCGATAAGACGGAAAACCTGAGACTGACCACTAAGACTGTATTCCTATCTCATCTTACCGGAAAAATATTTAACTTTTTTTCACTTACCCACGCAACCATTTTTCTGAACCCCGCATCTACCTATTTGAAAGCTTAAAGGAATGTTCAGCAGAACCAATTTTTCTACAGAATCAGGATTGTTACAAGGTTGCCTCAAAGGTGATCGGTCAGCTCAGCGGCACTTGTACGAAACCTACTCCGGAAAATTTCTGGCCATCTGCATCCGATACCTCAAGGATAGGGAGCATGCCGAAGATGTGATGATCGAAGGCTTCATGAAAATCTTCGAAAAACTTCCGCAGTATCAAGCCAAGGGAAGTTTCGAAGGATGGATGAAGCGAATCATCGTCACTCAGGCTCTCATGACGCTGAGAAGTCACCGTCACCTGATGATGGAGATCAACATGGAAGATGAATCTGAATATCGGGATCATCACTACGAACTCAATCATCTCGAAGTAGAAGAATTGATGGGGATGGTTCAAAGTCTGCCGATTGGCTATCGGACGGTTTTCAACCTCTTTGCCATCGAAGGATACTCTCACCAGGAAATCAGCGAGCTGCTGGGAATCTCAGAGAGCACTTCCAAATCTCAGCTCAACAGAGCAAGAAATGTTTTGAAAGAAAAGATTGCCAGTCAACAACCAAACGAAAGAAGAATCAATGGCTAAAGCACCTAAAAATCTGGATGAGTTTTTCAAAGAAAAACTAGGCCAGCACAGTGTAAAGCCCAGCGCACTCGCCTGGGAAAGGCTCGAAAATCAGCTTCCTCAAAAACCTGAATCCAACAAAGGAATCTGGTGGGCAATTGCAGCATCGATTAGTTTGTTGCTGATGGCTGGCTTTCTGTTTTATCCAAAATCTGAAAATATCTCCGAAGAAAACCTGATGGCTGAAGAAGTTCAACAAGAAGTGATTCAGGAAAATCAGCCTGAAATCGAAGAACCAGCAATCCTTGAATCTTCTCCTGCTCAAACTCAGACAGAAGAAACCCAAGAGCCAATCGCTCAGCCTATTCAAAAACCAGAAACTCAGAAGAAAACTAAACCAACTATTACTCCTTCTTTCAAAACTGCTCCTCAAAACCTGATTGCTCAGACCGAAACAATCCCAACAGAGGAAATCAAACCGATCGAAAGACCGGATCTGAAGGCAGAAACTCCTGAAGTGAGCATTCCTTTGATCGAAACTCCAAACCTCAACCAAGCTGTGGCTGAGGCAAATACAACCGAGGAACCTCTCTATCGAGTGAACATCTACTCAAATGGAATCAAGAAAGAAGACGCAAACAAAAATCTGATCACTGAGCTCGGCAAGACAGTCGGAACTGTCGAAGGATTTATTGGCAAAGTGGACAATGGATTTGCAGACCTGCAGGATGCAAAAAACAACCTCTTCGCCACCCTGACTTCCAAAAAAGAGCGTGCCGATCAAAAACCTTAATCTAAACCAACTCCAATCTTTTAATAAAATCAGAAAATGAAAAAATACCTGCTTTTAGTTTGCCTAATGGCATTGGTTCAGGTGGCTTTTGCCAATAGCCTGAAAGAAAACCCAGTCTTCATCGAAACACTTATGCCTAAGGACAGTGTGGTGGTAGAATTTGGAAAATCCGGAAGAGTAGTCATCATCGTAGACAATAAAGAGGACTTCGAAAAACTCAAGCTGATGAACATCAATCAAATCATCAGGGAGCTTGATCTGGAGCAAAATCCTGATACAGGAGAAATGGTAATCGTTCAAGTCCAATCAAAAAATGGAACTACCAAAGACGTGGTATCAGTTCGCGAGGATGGTGCCGAAACTGAAGTGAATGTAGCTGGCGTCAGAGTGTATGTGGATGAATCCGGAGAAAACACCAAAGTGAAAGTAGAAACCGGAACCCGAAAAAATGCTGATCCTCCATTCAGAACCTATTTCAACATGGATCTGGGGGTAAACAACTACCTGGACAACGGCAAATTCCCTACTTCAGACAATCCCTATGCAGTCAAAGGTTGGGGAAGCTGGCAGGTTGGATTGAACTTCATGGCTGCTCAGCGGATCTCAAAAGGGTTTTATTGGAACTTCGGAATGGGTTTTCATTTCTACAACTTCAAGTTTGAAAACAGAGATTACCAGGCCATAAGAGGAGACGATCAGATTGAATTCATCCAGAGAACTGACGTGGATGGTTTCAAAAGCAAAATCTCTTCTTCCTACATCACTGCCATGACCTTGCTAGAACTGGATTTCGGCAAAATGAAAGACAATGGTCGGAAAGGTTTCCGAATCGCAGCAGGTCCTTACGCCGGATACAGACTGGGTGGCCAATCCAAGTACGTCTATGAAGAAATCGGAGGCTCGGGTCGAAATAAAGACAAAGAAGCAACCGGACTATATTTGGAAAATTTCAGATACGGTATCCGTGGTGAGTTAGGAATTGGCCGGGTGAAATTCTTCACCAGCTACGACCTCAACGAGCTTTTCCAGGATGGAAAAGGACCTGAGTTGAATCCTATCACTTTCGGTGTAGTGTTTTAAATAACGGGGAAGGTTCCCTTCCCCTACTCTCACTTTTTACTCAAACCAACTATGAAAAAATACTTAACCGGAATCCTGCTGTTTTGCTTTTTAGCAACACCCCTATTTGCACAAACCAGTGATTCAGACTCTTCTGAGAATCAGGTGAAAAAAGTTCACAAAGCGTTCGGCCATACCTGGTATGTGATACTGAACGAGAATGGGTCAAAATCCTATGAATGGGAGACCGAAAATGAGGAACAATATCACAAACAGAAATCCGGAAAATTTGAAACCAACTTTGAACCAGAAGTAGGGATAAATATCTGGCCAATCGACAAAGGAGCTCCTGAAGTGAAACCCTGGGGAAGTTGGTATGTGGGATTGAATACGACGGGAACATGGAAGCCTTCCAAAAACTTTCACATCAAATCGGCTTTGGGAGTGAGCTGGTACAATTTCAAATTGGAAGACAGAGACCTCATCGCAGTAAAAACTCCTGACGGAATCGAGTGGCAGGAATTCAACGAAGGTGTGGGCACCAAATCCAAGATCTCCGCTTCTTTCGTCAACTTCACTTTGGTACCATCAATCCAGACCAATGATGGAAATCTGAGAATCGGAGCCGGAGGATATGTTGGCTACAGGATCGGAGGTCGGGGCAAATTTGTCTATGATGATGCCGAAGGTGAAGAGGTTAAGCTTTTCGAGAAGTCAAACATGTACATCGAAAACTTCCGATACGGCCTCCGTGGAGAAATCGGAGTAGGCAAAGAAATAGACCTGTTTTTCAACTATGACCTCAATGACCTCTTTCAGCCTGGAAAAGGCCCTGAAATGCAGGCAATGAGCTTTGGCGTAATATTCAACTAATCTAACTCAGCTATAATGAAAACTCATTACAACAAACTCGCATTGACACTCGCCCTGATACTTTTGGCGGGAGTCAGTTTTGCACAAAATGTATTGGTAGATGCCAAGAAAAACTACCCCAACATCAAGAAAATCGAAGTCGATGGTGGATGGCTCGAAGTAAGCTATCAAGGTGGTTCCGGTTCGGCAGTTGAGGTGGAAGCATATCTCGAATCAAATGATTCTGATCAGGACATTATCTTTGTCACCATTGGTGACGTTTTGAAAATCACCCACGAGCGTAAGCAAAACAACTACAACTGGAATACCAAAAACAAAGGATACATCAAGATCACAGGCCCGGCTTCCATTGCTTTGGATTTGAAAAGCAGTTCAGGGAGCATGACTGTAGCTAACGTATCAAATGAATCAACCAACCTGAAAGTATCTTCCGGAAGGATCAGCGCTAGTGATATCAAGGGTGATTTATCCATCAAAGCAAGTTCAGGCAGTCTTAATGTAGACGGAGTTCAGGGAAATGTAGCGGCAGGAGTAACTTCCGGAAACGCGGAGATAATGAATGTCAAAGGAAATGTAGACTACGAATCCACCTCCGGATCTCTTACTGCTGATCAAATCTCCGGCGAACTTAGTGTGGCTCTCACTTCCGGAAATGCCAAACTTTCGGACATAGGAACTTTGGGTTCACTTAAATTTACCTCGGGAAATATCCGTGCTGAAAATTCAGGTTTGGGTCCAAACACGAGATTAAACGGTACTTCCGGCAACTTCAGAATTCAGACACCTTCAAATCTGAAAGACTTCAATTTCTCGCTAAGTGCTTCTTCCGGAAACCTGAAAGTAGGTGGAACTAATACCGGTAAAAATCTTGAAATCGACAATGGTGCATCCTCATGGGTGAGAGGATCTGTTTCCTCCGGAAATATTACAATTGAGAATTAAAAAACAATTCTTCCTTTAGAAAGCAAAAAGTCCCGGAAACATTCCGGGACTTTTTGCTTTCTATCAATTCCTAAATCAAATTTATTACTCCGGTCTTGAAGCTTCGCGAATCAATTCTCTGTCTTCTTTTTTCAACTTCATCAGTCTCGCCAATCGATCCGGAGTTGGCTTAGCCAACGAAAAGAAAACCAGAACAATCGCAAAAAAAAGTGTGAAAACGGGATTCTTGCTCAATAACAAACCAAATGAACTAACCAGAGATGCCAGTAGCAGGATAAGATACCGCTGATTGGTAGCCTGGGAATAGATTTTTACTTTTTCCCAAAGCTCATCTTTTTCGAAGGTGAGCTTTATTTTTTGACTGAACAGGAAATATTGTATGACCAATCCTACTACACAAATCGAAGCCAATAGCCAAACCAACAATTCAGGAATCTCAGGCACCTCCATCAATTTTTTTCCTGATTCAAAGAATAAATAAATTATTCCAAAAACGGGTAATGCCACAAGCATCACGATTGTTGAAAGTTGTTCTGTTTGCTTATAAATTTTTCTAATTTCTTGAATTTCCAAAATGGGAAGTTTAATTATAAGTATATCCGCAATCTTGCCACTTGTTTTTTTAAACTAAAAAAATCCAGGGGGATGTTTGATTTTGGATTTCTTCGGTCTTCGGTCTTCCAGCCAATATACTGGAGAATTCACCTTTCCAATTACTCAATATTTACTTTGACATCGTCGGTCAAAGGTCTGGAAACGCAGCAAAGAATGTAACCCGCAGCAATCTCTTTTTCGCTCAATCCTGCATCCTCGTCCATCTTCACCTGACCGCTGAGAAGTTTTCCGCGACAAGCCGTACACAACCCGCTTTGGCAGCTGTAAGGCATGCTGAGATCCATGGCAAGTCCTGACTCAAGGATCGTTTTGTCCGGAGAAACTGTCACCAAATGCTCTTCTCCATCTAGAATCACTTTCACATCGCGAGTCAAAATGCCAGGAAGCTTACCTTTTGAGGCCGCTTCGTGAGCTTTGTCTGCGGCCGCAGAATAGAAGCTTTCCCGATGGATGATATCTTTGGATACACTCAGACTTTCCAGAGCCGCTACTGAAGAATCCATGATTCCCTCAGGTCCACAAATGAAATAAATTTTCTCGAAATCGCTCTCAGCTTCTGCTTTGCCTGCCAGTTCCGAAACAGTTTCCTTTACCAATCGCCCTTTCAATCCTGTCCAGCCAGCACTTGGCTGACTTAGGTTATGAATTACTTTGAGACGATCCGGATTCTTGGCTTCAAGCTCTTCTAATGTCTTTTTGAAGATAATCTGATCCTGATTTCTACTGGAGTAAAGCAAAGTCACCTTCGACTCAGGCTCATTGATCAAGGCAGATTTCAGGATTCCCATCATCGGGGTGATCCCGCTTCCGCCTGCTATCAGGAAAAAATGACGCTTATTTTTAGAGTGAAATTCAGTCGTAAAATTCCCTAAAGGTCTCAGGACATTGATCGTCTTTCCCGGAAATATCTTTCCTGCCAAAAAGTTTGAAAAAAGGCCACCCGGAACTCTTTTCACAGAAATACCCGGAAATGGATCTACAAATGGAGAAGTGCAAAGACTGTAAGATCTTCGCTGCTCTTTGCCATCAAATTCCATCACTACCGTTAAAAATTGGCCAGGCTTGTAATCCAGATAAGGCTCAGGCTGCTCAAAATACAAACTGACAGTATCTGCCGTTTCTCTCACTACCTCCCTCACTTTCAGTGGTAAAAACTGACTTGGCTTTACCTCCTCTTTCTTTTTCTTAAATAGATTGAACATTCGGAATATTCTCTTTACGTGTCTTTTCGGCTGCAAAATTAACCCCAAAGTTTAATAATTGATCCTACCGCAGGGAATTTCCCTGACTTAACCTCAAATCTCCAAAATGAGTTTGTGGAGATCGTTTTATTTATCGGGAAATACTGAATTCGGCAACCCTATTTTGCCCTCAAAAACCTAAATTGCACCCTTATTAAAAATCAGGTTCCTCCTGAATCTCAAATTTCTTTGCGCAGCAAAACAACAGACGATACCATGGAATTAAATGCATTGACGGCAGTAAGCTCAATAGACGGTCGATATGCCGGCAAAACTGCCCCGCTTCGAGCCTATTTTTCTGAGTTTGCCTTGATCCAATATCGGGTTCACGTGGAAGTGGAATATTTCATTGCGCTTTGCGAATTACCCTTGCCTCAGCTGAAAGATTTTGATCATGGACTGTTTGGAAAGTTGAGAGCTTTGGTGAAAAATTTCTCCCTGGTAGATGCTGAAACCATCAAAGCGACTGAAAAAATCACCAATCACGATGTGAAAGCTGTTGAATATTTCCTGAAGGAAAAGTTTGATCTGCTGGGTTTGGAACCCTACAAAGAATTCATCCACTTTGGTTTGACTTCGCAGGACATCAACAATACCGCGACACCTCTGATGCTGAAAACCGGTTTGCATGAGGTGATCATGCCGCTGCTGGAAGAAGTAATCGAGCGATTATCAGATCTGGCGGAAGAATGGAAAGACATTCCCATGCTGGCCAAAACACACGGTCAACCAGCCTCTCCCACCCGATTAGGCAAGGAAATCGAAGTGTTTGTGGTTCGTCTGAAAAATCAGGTGGAGCTACTGGAGCAAGTTCCTTTTTCCGGCAAGTTTGGCGGAGCTACCGGCAATCTGAATGCGCATAAAGTCGCTTATCCTGCAATTGACTGGAATGCGTTTGCCTCCAATTTTGTGAGCAATTACCTGGGATTAGAGCGTAGCTTCCCAACGACACAAATCGAGCATTACGATAATCTGGCTGCTATTTTTGACGGTTTGAAGCGAATCAACACCATCCTGTTGGATCTCTCCAAAGACGTGTGGCAGTATGTGGCGATGAATTATTTCAAGCAGAAAATCAAAGCCGGAGAAATAGGTTCTTCAGCCATGCCGCATAAAGTCAATCCGATCGATTTTGAAAATGCAGAAGGAAATCTGGGAATTGCGAATGCACTTTTGGAGCATCTTGCTGCAAAGCTTCCGATCTCAAGATTGCAGCGTGACCTGACCGATAGCACCGTGCTTCGAATCATCGGAGTGCCACTTGGACATATGTTGATTTCTCTGGAATCGTTGCAAAAAGGTCTGGGCAAACTGGAATTGAACGAAGCCGCAATTCATGCAGATTTGGACGACAACTGGGCCGTGGTGGCCGAGGCAATTCAGACCGTATTGAGGAGAGAAGGATTTCCAAAGCCTTATGAGGCTCTGAAAGATCTCACCCGAACCAACACCAAAATCACCGAAGAATCAATCTCAGTATTCATCTCAAATCTTCCTATTTCAGCAGAATTGAAAGCTGAATTGAGCGCGATCACTCCATTTAATTACACTGGTATTTAAAAACTTCTGGCAGTTCCCGAAATCACCTTTTGATCAAATTTCCTTGAAGCCGTTAGTGAAAACACTAGCGGTTTTTTTTGTGCTCCATTCAGGATGGTTGAAGCAATAATTCTCAACACTTGCCAGACCGTTGAAATCGTCCATGCCTACGGCATTTTTCTTTCTGTTTTTTCATTTTGCCGGGGGATAAATCACCCGGCTAGATAATCGATCGTGCCCTTGGCACTACAATTCTTGTTTCTGTTTAAAATCCCGTAAGGGATGGTCGATAAATTAACCAGAGGTTTTAACTCTGGACTGAGAAACCGGAAAAATCATAAAAAGTCCCATTGGGACGGACGATTTAAATTAGGTCAAAACTTGCTTGCTTTTCCCTTCTCATTGAAACCGTTCCGCAAGAATCAAAGACCTTCGAGGTTTTAAAAACCTCAAAGGTCAGGTTGGTAAAAAAATCTCAGCCATCATGCATCTGGCACTTCCACCACCGAGTTTCTCGATCGTGGGAATAGAAGGACTTATAATTGTGGTGTATTTCTCGATCAATTGAATCTGCCCGACATTCAGCGAATCAAGTGCAGTCTGAGACATCACGGTAAACTTTTCTCCACCATCATTTCCCACCTCTAGCATATTTCCGGCAAAGTTAAATTTCTGCTTTGCCGTGATCGGAACCACCTTTTTCCCTGACTTGGTCAACGATTCCTGTACAAGTTGTCTCTCAGCAGTTTTTGCAATACTCTCCAGACAAACTACCGCCAAATCCGTCCCGATGTGCATCATTACATTGGTATGATAAATCGGACTTACCTCGCCATTGACTTCCTGCACCGCATCGAAAGCGACAACTTTATATCCTAATATTTTTGCCAGATACCCCAGCGGAACGGGATGAGTTCGCACAGAATAGCAAGCATATATTGTTTTTGCCTGATGATCCATCACCATACTTCCGGTCCCTTCGAGGAATTGGTGGTGTTCCTCAAAAAAACTCAGGTCCACAATCTCCTCCACCCGGAAACCCAAATTCATTAACTGCTCGATCAGATCCTTTCTCCTCTCAAGTCTTCTCATAGGTGAAAACATAGGATACAAAATCAATTTCCCATCTGAATGGGTGCTGAACCAATTATTGGGAAAAACAGCATCAGTTTTCAAAGGCGCACTTGTATCCTCAATCACAATCACTTGCACTCCCTGATCTCTCAGCATCGCGACAAATCCATCAAACTCAGTTCTGGCCAATTCCCTTATTATCTCAGAAGATCGAGCATCGGTTTGCTGGTAAAAGTTGTTCTCAGCGGTTTCGGGATTGAACCCAAAATTCGCCGGTCGGACCATCAATATCGTGGAAGAGGTTTGCATGATTTAGCGCGTTGCAGGATATCTATATAGAACAGGAATCATGTTAAATCGCTTTTCGCTGATTGAATAATAGGCTTTCCCGTCAGGTTGAAAGCCGATCGCCTCGCCTTGCGGTTCGGGTATATAGGGCAATTTTACGGGAGATCTTTGTAAGGCTTGCGAAATAGATTCTCCTGATTTTCTTTCCCAATGATAAACTGAAAAGTAATTTTTGATCAGGATTTGGCTTCCATCCTGCGAAATATCACCACCCGTTGAACTCGTGAAAGGTAATTTTCCGAGTTCTTCCAAAGTTGCTTTTCCTTTTGCAAAACCATCCGCCGCCAATCGATATAAGGTGTTTACGCTGTCTCTTTTGGAAAGGATAAAAAGATCGGCAGTGATTGGATCTACCAACAACGTCTCTGCATCTCTTGCACCTCCGGGATAAATCAGGGTTACTTTTTCCGGAGAAATCTCCATATCCGGAAGAATGACTTTGGGTTCTGGAACTCTGAAAACAGTTATTTCAGCATGTTGAGCCAGGTTATCACCTATTTCTCCGACGTAGATATAAGAATCCCCGTCAGCCCCCGGACCAACTGCCATATCTTCCCAATCCCTGTTTTCCACACCTAGAATAGTGATTTTTCCAAGTTCATTCCCTAAAGAATCCATGATATAAACGGCAGATTCCCCTCCGCTATCCGTGTGGACATAGATCAATCCGGGATTCAGTTTCCCAAAAGCCATCCCGCTGATTTCTTCCAGTTTGGGATTACTAATTTCTTTGATCGCAATTGAGGAAGCGTAAAGCGTATCTAAATCCGAAGATTTCGCTTCTGCGAAAAACAAAAACACAAGAGCAAAAACAGTCAGATAGCGCATAGAACAGGTTTGGTTTCTGCCTGAAATTACAGAAAACCAAAGTCCTGACCACTTCTATTAGATGCCAAAATATTTAATTTACCGTAAAATTGACTTAAATACCCGAAGCTATGGATCCTCTGCTCAAAAAAATGAACTGGAAAGAAGGGATGAAAATCCGCATCTGGAATGTCCCAATAGACCTTTTAGAATTGGTTGAAACCTGGAAAAAGGAAGGTCTGATGGCTTCTGAAAAGGAAAAACCTGATTTTATGCTGGCTTTTGTCCAGACGGAAGAAGAAGTAGGAAAGTACTTTTTGCAAATGCACGGGCTTTCACCTGAAGATGAATCTATCTGGCTGGCCTATCCAAAAGGAACTTCCAAGAGATACAAATCCCAAATCAATCGGGACAAAGGATGGAAGTATTTGGGACAGTTTGAATATGAGGGAGTCAGGCAAATCGCAATTGACGAAGATTGGTCTGCGCTGAGATTCCGCAAAGTAAGATTCATCAAAACTATGACGAGGAAGTTTAGCTTAAAAAATCAGTGAGCAGTCGCAGTGATCAGTTGGCAGTAAGCAGTCGGCAGTAAGCAGCCTGTCAACCGATACATTGAAACCGAATGATAACTGTTTACGGATACTGTTTACTGCTCACTGTTTACTGAATACTGATCACCGCGACTGAATACTATCCACTGAATACTGGTCACTGAAAACTGAATACTGGAAACTAGATTTTGAAGGGCAATTTATTAATCCTTTGCCCGGTCAGTTTATACATTGCATTGGCCAAAGCCGGAATAAATGGAGGAACCGGCGGCTCTCCCACTCCGGTAGGCTTTTCCATACTTTCCACCATGTGGATGTGAATCTTCTTTGGTGACTGAGGCATTCTGATTACCTGATAGGTATCAAAGTTGTTTTGCTGAACCACCCCGTTTTCGAAAGTAATTGCTGAGGTTGTTGCCAAACTTGTGGCAAACTGAGCTCCTCCTTCAAACTGAGATCGGATACGATCAGGGTTGACACCAATCCCGCAATCCACGGCGTAATGAACTTCAGGGATTGAGATTTTTCCGGAGATGTCTTTTTCCACCGTCACGATACATGCCACATAAGTCAGGAAGCTTTTATGAGCTGCAAATCCAATTGCTTTTCCCGCAGCAAGATTGGAAGTCCAATTTGCCTTTTCGGCTACAGTTTGAATCACCTTTTTCATCCGGCCGGTATTCCAAGGAAAGTCTTCGATTTTCTCCCCGTAGTTCTCATATTTTCCACCGGTCTCTTCTGCGAAACTCAAATCACGATCTTCACCCAGCAATTGAAGAGCCTGAGCAATGGGATCAAGACCTCGAGTCTCGGCGATTTCGTCCATCATACTGCAGATTGCAAAAGCATGGTGAATATTGCTCACAGATCTCAGCCAACCGATTCGGGTATGAGCTTTGGATTCATGCGACTCGATTCGAATATTCGGAACGTCGTACGGAAAGTCTGTACAACCCAAACCAAGTTCCCCATCAGAAGGATGAAGCTCTTCAACATTTGATGTTGCTCCGATTGCCGGGAAAACGGTGTGATGATTCCATCCACTGAGATTCCCGCTTTTATCAAGGGTAGCTTTGATTCTTTGAGCGCTGTGAGAATGGTAAAAATCGTGGTGTAAGTCATCTTCACGGGTCCATTGCACACGCACAGGAGCTTTGGCCGCTTTAGAAAGCAAAGCCGCTTCCACCACAAAATCCGGCTTGGATTTTCTTCCAAATCCACCTCCCAGAAGCGTGACATTCATTCTCACTTTATCAATTTCTAATCCAAGAGCACCTGCAACCGCACCTCTTGCCCATTGCGGATGTTGAGTTGGTGCCCACACTTCGCAAGTTCCGTCACCTTTGTAATGAGCGATTGCTGTTGGAGGTTCGATCGTGGCATGCGCATAAAACGGAACCTCATAGGTTCTTTCCAGCACTTTTCCTGCAGCCTGATTTGCGGAATTAAAATTGCCTCGCTCCCTTCTTACTTTTCCGTTTTGGGTGGTGCTTTGAAGCATTTCAGCCAATTGCTTTGGAGAGCTGTAGGTTTGGTTTTCTCCCAAATCCCAAACAATTTCCAGCGCGTCGCGGCCTTTCATCGCCGCCCATGTAGTATCAGCAATCACGGCCACTCCTTCCAATGCTTTATCCAAACCAGGTGGAATTCCTGCTCCGTCGATTTTTACCACGGCTGTTACTCCGGGAATCGCAAGGGCTTTTGCATCGTTGAAGGAAATTACTTTTGCACCCACCACAGGACATCTTCTCACCACCGCGATCTTCATATTAGGCAGATCTAAGTCTGCACCGAAAACGGCTTTTCCGGTTGTAATATCCCGGGCATCGTAGATGGTGGTCTCTTTCCCGATCAGTTTGTAGTTGGAAAATTCCTTCAATTGGATGCTTTCCGGCGCAGGCATTTCCATCACCAAAAGCTTCTCCACCAAGTCTCCGAACTTGATTTTCTTATTACTTCCGGTAAGCAGGACTTCGCTGTTTTCGGTGGTGCATTCGGAAGCATTTACGCCCCATTCTGCAGCTGCAGCATTCACCAGCATCTGACGGGCAGTTGCTCCGGCCTTTCTCATCGGCTCGTAAAACATCCGGACAGAGAAGGAACCGTCGGTATTTTGATTGCCATATTTATCCTCATCACCCTCAGCCTGAACGATTTTTACTTTGGACCAGTCTGCACCCATTTCATCCGCCACAATCAGTGGAAGGGAAGTGCGAATACCGGTTCCCATCTCAGATCGATGCGCCACAATTGTGATTTCATTGTCAGAATTGATGCTAATGAAAACGTTTGGAGCAAATGTCATCAACTCTCCTTTTGGCCCCGCACATTGGAAATTAACTCCCAATAAAAAGCCTCCAGAAACTAATGAACCTATTTTTAAAAATTCTCTTCTGGAAGGAATGAATACCTTACTCTGATCTTCGGGATTTTTATTTTTTAGAAACGGGAAATTCGGGAACATATCCGGTCAGTTTTGGGTGAGGCTTAATTTGATTTGGAAGCAGTAACAATGGCATCTTTGATCCGATTGTAGGTACCACAGCGGCAGAGATTTCCTTCCATCGCAGCTTCAATCTCCAGTTCGGAAGGAGTTGGATTTTTGAGCAGCAAAGCAGCTGCGTTCATGATCTGCCCTGACTGGCAATAACCGCATTGCGGAACCACATGCTCCACCCAGGCATCCTGAAGCGGGTGATTTCCATTTTCAGAAAGCCCTTCAATGGTAGTAATCTTCCCATCACCTATTTCTGAAACTGGAAGGCTGCAGGATCTGACGGCTTCACCGTCGACGTGAACAGTACAAGCTCCGCAAAGTGCCTGACCGCAACCGAATTTGGTGCCTTTCATTGACAAAAGATCTCTTAAGACCCAAAGCAGTGGCATATCTTCCGAGGCTGTGACCTCCTGCTTTTTACCGTTGATGGTGAGTGTATATTTTTCCATAGTGTTGGTGAGATTTGAGAAAAGTTACTAAAAATGGGTTGATTATGCTCCAATCAAATTCCATTTTTCCCGGTACGGTCTCCAAAGGAGTTCATTGGCACCTGCATCTTTTTTGAAAAGTTCCTGCTTAGAATCCCATTTCAGCGGCTTTTGCAATTTGTAAGAAATCATAGCCAAATGCATCGGAAGGGTCATTTGACGGGCATATTCCAATTTGGATTCCGGTTGCTGACGTGATTTGACAGAATCAATGAAGTTTTGCTGATGACCGGGTGACCTGACAATGGTCTGAGGGATTTCGGGAATGTCATTCAACACTTGTCCATTCAATCGTATTTCCATGGTGTTGTAGTCGCATACCAGTGTTCCTTTTGTTCCTTCGAAATAAGCGCCAATTCCTTTGTCCTTCGCTCCCGGTACATCCGGAGGAGTGGAAGTCCAGTGCAGGTCAAGTTTCTTAAACTTGAAATCAACATCTATCCACTTGGGTGTATCACCTACTCCATCTGATTTTTCCCCGTTTGCAGATATTGACTTCAGCCCGGTTGGATTGATCGACCACCAGACCACATCGGCGATATGACACCAGAAGTCCTGAAATACACCTCCGGAATACTCTATAAAATAGCGGTAATTAAAATGGCATTTTTCGGGAGCATACTCTGAATATGCCGAAGGGCCAAGCCACATATCCCAGTTGAGATTAGGAGGAGGAGCCTGGTAAGTCAGGCTTGGAATTACCGGTGGTTCTCCAGTTCTCCAGAGTCGGACAGTTTTGATTTTACCCAGTTCTCCCGACTGAATGATTTCAGCCACCCGATGGTAATTATCACCCGCATGAATTTGCGTGCCCAATTGGAACATTTTGTTGTGCTCAATCTGAGAAGCCAGCATCAACTGACCTTCCCTCATACAATAGGAAAGGGGCTTTTCGCTGTACACATCTTTTCCCGCCTGAAAAGCCAAAATAGTAATCTGAGCATGCCAATGATCAGGAGTTGCGATAGTCACCGCATCCAGATCCTGTCTGTCCAGCACATGCCTGAAATCGGTGTAGATTTGAGCCTTGGTATCAGGGTGGATTTTTTTGAGAAGTACCAAAGCTTCCTTTGCACGAGCCTCATCCACATCGCAAAGCGCTACAATCTCAGTATCCGGGAGATTTGCAAACCAGTTCATATGAGAAAGTCCCATCCCTCCCAATCCAATATGAGCCACCCTGACGCGGTCAGAAGGAGCTGCTTTGAGTCCGGTAAATGGCAAAAACTGCAGTCCCAGAGTAGTCAGGACCGAATAGCGCATGAAATCCCGTCTGTTTATCGATTTGATCATAGGAAAGGTGGTTTTGTTGGGGTTTACTTTCTAGTTAAAAATTTTCGGCGATATTTTTATCCTGTTATGAGGGTTGGGTCCAGATTATTTCAGGAAAATGAGGAGAAGTTAACCAGAAAGCACTTTGCCAAAGAAGTCGGAGTAAAAATATCAAAGAAAATATCAAAAGTAAGTAGCTGATTTTGAAGCAGAGAAAAGGAATTGAGGCTTTAGATCAAAGATTTTTTCTGAAATGAGTTTGGAAAAAATAGCTTAGGCACCTACATTTGCAACACGATTTCCAAAAGCGGAGTCGGAAACACCAAATTCCTCCTTAGCTCAGTTGGTTAGAGCACATGACTGTTAATCATGGGGTCCTAGGTTCAAGCCCTAGAGGGGGAGCCAGTTTAAAAAAGAGGTCAGAAACGACCTCTTTTTTTGTTTTAACACCATCAAAAACCCCCTCTACACTCAAAAGAACCGAGATTTCAGTGGTAAAGGGAGTGGTTGCAACTTCGAAATCAAGATTTTCTATTTTTTCCTGAAAGATGCAACCGAGGATCTTTTTCTTGGTTCGCCCATCACTCTTCCTCCAAAAGGCAGGAAGGTTTTCGATCAGAGGAAGTGATTTATTCAAGTATTCTTTAAAAGGGGACATTTCAGCTTGACATCCTTTAAGAGATTCCTCGACTTTGAATATTTCACCTTCAACCCGAAGTTTCATCTCCTTAAAATCTCCTGAATCAACTTTTCCATCAAGGAACGAATCCTGAAGAGTCATTTTTCTTTGGAAGAGTTTTTCCCGATCAGATTTCAATTTCTCAACCTTGGCCTTTTGACCAGTAAAATCCTTTTCCATCATTCCCTGAAGCGAACTTCTGTAAACCTGCACCATTCCGGCAGTCCATGAGATTTTACCAAGTAACTCCTCAATTTTCCCGTGAACCTCCTCGACTCTGTGCCTAAAACAATTCTTCTTAGTACAGATATAATAACTATAATGTTTTCGTTGTCCATTTCCACCTTGAGCGGTGTAGGCGGTTATTGTACGACCATGTTTCTTACATGTTATGAAGCCCTTTACGGGGTATTGATCGGTTTTATCGGATTCAAAATCCATCTGACGAACTCTACCATCAAGAACCCTATTTGCCCTATTAAATACGTCCTCTGAGACGATTGCTGGGTGAAGTCCATCCACTATTTGTTCGGATTCCTTTTTCCAAGCCTTAACAGGGATCTTCCCCATGTATGCAATGTTCCGAATGGTATGGTAAAAAGTTTGTTTAGGGAGTTTAAACCCTTGTGTACCAAGCCAAATCCGAACGTCATTGGCAGAATAAAGTCCTGAAGCCATTCGTTCAAATGCCATTTGAATGAAGTGAGCCTTATCATTCGGAACAAGAGTAGCTTTTTTGTTCTCATCCCGAATACAATCATATCCTCTCGGAGGTGAGCCAGTCCAGCACCCTTCCATTCTGGCTCTTCGCGATCCCTCAGTAGTACGTATGGAATTCTTGTCATTCTCAACCTCAGGAAGGGTTAAATACAAGGAAAGTAGAACTTTACTATCGGGATTCTCAATATCAATCGGTTGTTCGACAGTATTTATCTTGACACCTAAGGAATTTAATTTTTTAATTTCATCAAGAGCATAGTGAAGGTTTCTTGACCAACGATCCCAACGAAGGCAAAGGACTTGATCAACCTTACCCCGATTTTTCTTGAGGAAGTTCATCAGTTTAGCCCATTCAGGGCGATTGAAATCTTTCCCTGAATAATCCTCCGTGTAAACGGCAACGATATCGAACTTATTGAAGACACAGAATTGATTCAAAATTTGTTCTTGGTACTGTAAACTGAATCCATTATCAGCCTGATCTGTGGTACTCACACGTTTGTAAATTATCGTTTTCATAGATTTTTCTCTTTGAAATTTTCGAACTCGATTGTGGCTAACTTAATTAGGAGCGTATAAATCTGCGCTATCTGATCATCAGAAAGAGTTGGGTTCTCCTTTTTCAATGCATTGATAAAATCGATCTTTCTCATATTAGGCAGCATTTAAAAAGTATTGACTTTCGATATGAATCAATTCCTCATTGGAAATTTCATCATTCAATGCTCGAGTGAGGCGTTTCTTTGAAAACTGAATGGATTTAGGGTCGGTATCATAACCGACTCCATTGCGACCCAAGTGAATTGCCGTTGCCAAAAACGTACCACTGCCACAGAAAATATCCAAAACCGAGTCCCCTGGATCTGTGGTCATTAGAATTGGTATGATTGCCAAGTAGTCAGGAGCAGGAGCTAAATGGACAAAATCAGGATCAATTTTTCTCAATTTAGACCAGTTGAAAGAAGACCCTTCTATGATCCCTTGAACCTTCTGACTATCCAAAAAATCCGTGAAAGTGATACAAGGTTTTTTCAACGAAAACTTTTCTACTGACGATTTTTTATCACCTGAGAATTCATCATTACATCCTTTTTGAATACCGATTTTTTCATCTTTAGACCAGAAGACCAGCTCCTTGTATTTAAAGGAGGCAGGATTTTTCACGAAGTGGAAAATTTCCTCAGTAACAGGTCTCAGACGTTTTATATTACCTTGGGGCTTGGAATTGGTCTTTTTCCATTTGATCGTTTGGACCAAAAACCAACCACTTTCGACCATCGCAACTACCAATTTATGAGTACTCAGGGAACTGCTTCCATTTTCAAAGGATTCTCCAAGGTTAATAAACAAAGATCCATCATCCTTCAACACTCGTTTGACCCCGTCATAAAATTCAACACTTCTTTTGACGAAAGCATCCGTAGTTGGTTCCTGACCAAATGGAATCTCATCGTCACAAACGCCATCAGGATATTCCCTCATATCGTGATATGCTTGAGATGTGATTGCAGTCTGAATTGATCCTGATTCCAAATCGGACAAATCCATGGATGACTTATTAATCAATTTGAACCTTTTGTCAATAACGGCATCTAAAGATTCTTCCACTGGATTTGGTTTATCTCTTTGATCAACAGCCTTCTTGTAATTATTCATCAAATTGAAGGCATTTGAAATCGTCAAACCCTTATTTTGGATTTTGTCCAATAATCCAAGGCCCTTTACTTCTTCATTACCCGCCTCTTCAAACTCCTTTACAGCGATAATTTTTCGCAGTGTAGAAGCAGAGAAGTCCAAGTCTAAGACGGCACACGTTAGTTGGAATCTGTCTTTACCTGCCAATCCATACTGATCATCCTTGAGACTGATATCTCCGATCATCTCTCGTTTTTTTCCTTGGGTTTTACCAAGAATACCAAGCACTGACTCTGCTTTTAAAACCTGTTCTGTTTGAGACCTTTTTGTTCTCATATTCTTGATCACATGGATATCCCCCAATTCAGAATCATCGTAATCGAAGAGTTCAATTCGGATTTTTTCCCAATTCAACTCCTTCGCTATAAGAACCCTTGAAATTCCATCAAAGACTTGGAACCTGTTTCCTCTTTTCACTGCCCCAGCTGGTTCTAATTGACCCATTTTATCAATCACGAACTTGAGACTTCTCAAGTCCTTTTCAACATAGGTCATTTGGGCAGTAGGATGGATTTCGATTAGATCCAATGAGACATCAAAGACAGGTCTAAACCTTACAGGTGTCAACTTTGAAGGATCAAGATTCTCAGGAAACTTACTCCCTAAAACAGGAAGATACTTGTACCCGTATTCCACCACCTTTGGACAGGAAGAATCAGGATTATTAGACATACCTAGGTTCTCTACAGAAACCTCTTCGATTTTTACAATCGGATGTGACATCACTTGGACATCGTTTTTTACTAGATTTTTCATGGTTTTACTTGTTTAAATTGTTTAATGTTGTTACTTAAATTAGGTCGACACTTTGGGCATAGGAATCCAAGTCGAGATAGTTTTACCTCGGTAAAAGGGTCATGATGAAGTCTTATTTGATTGTTGCTACCTTAAACAGGTCGACATATTGTTCAAAAAAACACCCCTCAGTTAGGGTATTTTTGATTGTACTCTTGGAGACAGGCTTCCCTAATCTTTTCAATCCCAAGAATTTCAATTTGAGGATCTTTTTTACCTTCAAATTCATCTAATCTCCCTAGAGACTTGACAAAGGTTCTTTCTCTTTCACCTGTGTCTTTTAACCAAAAACCTCTAGCGGTCATATAGGTAATCTTGGATTTTGCATGGACACTCGTCGCAATCTGAACGTCGGGTTGGATCACCAACTGAAGTCGTTTCATTTGGAGGAAGTGTTTCGATATGAGAGAATTGAAATCACCTACAAATTCATATTCATTTAAAAATTCCTTCTCCTTCGTTATCGAAGTAAAATAAATTTTTAAGAGTTTTTTCTTGAGCTTTTCAAGTCTGAGATGAAGGTGAGTCAAGGATTTGTCATTTTTTATTTCATCACTGAATCCATCCAGCAACACAATATTAATAAACTCGACTGCTTCTGATTTTTCCTTAAGTTCCAAGAATTGAGGTAAATAATCTTTCACCAATTTATTGGACCAGTCGATTTTTCCAGCTTCTCCCCCAGTGAATAAAAGGAAGAGCAAACATTCTACAACAGGTGTATTTGTAATTTCTAATAGTATGTCCATTTCATTTTCCCGTTTTGTTGTTAACAAAGCTAGTAACAACAAAAATGTTGTGCAAATAAATACTCACAACAATCTTGTGATTCTCTATGAAGATTTCTTAATTCGCTGACTTTCAGCAAATAAATTTTTTAAAAAACTTTATTAAAGTCAATCTCAAACCCACTGTTTTTCAATTCTTTGGCTAGTCTCATCTTCCAAGCCTCACCTGAATCGTAAGGAACATGCAGAATTCCTAAAAAGTCTGAGGGCATCTCAACCCCATTTTCATAAATAACCAAAACATGTTGTCTTCCCAATTTTCCAAAAAAGTACCCCAACTCAAGAATCACATTTTGTCTGGCTCTACTTTTAAACCTCTTTTCCCCTTTCTTCTTTCCTTCATCATCCCCTGTCATCAGAACTACTGCAAAATCAACGTCACTATTACTTTCTATCTGTTCAATAATAGTCTTACCACCAGAAGGTAATTCAACAATGATTACAGGGTTCAGCTTAAGTTTATCCAGAAATCTCGCAACTGATTGTTTCAATCCTTCATCATGTCCATGGACAATAAAAACCTTGGATTTTTCAGATTTAATAGAATTGTCCTTTTGTTTATCGATTTCAACTTTTTTCTTAGATTTTTCCGGTTTTTGAGAATTTAATTCGATTTCATTGAAAATTGAATTCAAAGACTCATCTGAAAATTCCGCTAATTCAAAACTCTCTTTCAAATGACCCAAATCTAGTTTGAATTTTAAGGAGCTTATAAAGCCTGAAACTATGTATCCTACTAACCTATCCCAAACTTGATTATTTTGAATACTATTAAATAAATCAGCCAAGGAGGTCAAAGAATCAGTATAAGAATGATCATGACCAATGGCAACAAAGTTCCTTTTTTGGTTTGCAGATTCCATCAAACCATCCCAAACATCAAAAAAACCCTTTTTTGACATTGAGACCTTGAATTCCCTAGAAATTAAATAATGACCAATTCCAAGCTCCTGAAGGTCTTCAAAAACAATCTTATACCTTGGCAAAACCTCCCTCATTTCAATGCTCTTTACTCAACGCCCGATCCACAAACGCCTCCATACTATCCACATATTCCAAGCTGATATGACTACCAGTCTCTTTGGAAATGGCATCAAAGTGTTTCTTCCCACAATCAATTTTCCCCTTTTCACTTGGTCTCAGGAAGTCGTATCCCATCGTTCCTTTACTCTCCACCACGAAGAATAACTTCTCTTCATGGTCTCTTTCAAATAGGACTGCCCAATCAGGATTGTAGGAACCAAGAGGGGTGTCGATTTTAAACCAGCCAGGAAGTTTGACATAAACTTTCACATCGGTATTTCGCTCGAATTCTTTCGCTAATTCAGACTCGATTCCACTGTCATAAACCACGTACTCGAATGGAGACTTCTTACTTTCCTGCATGTTGGATTTCAGGTAGCCCATCAATTCCTCATTTTGGAATAGTTCCTGACTGTAGAATTCATGGTCTCCGATTTTTTTATAGACAATTCCATCTACAATATGATACCTCATCTGTTCATTGATGATTTCGATACAACCTTCAATGTACTTCTGAGGATTGATTTTAAAGAACTTCAAGTTGGAGCATCCCTGAAGGATCTTGACAATGGACAATCGGGTAAGATTCGTTTCATTTTGGAGATAGGTGCAAAAAACGATGAAATTGACCCCCGGCTGACGATTTAAATTGACCCCTTCTTGACGATGGAAATTGACCCCCGTCTGGCGGAGCACATTGACCCCCGCCGGGATTATTTTTTGGGAATGGAATAGGAGGCTTTTAAGGCCTGTTGGTAGAGCGAACAACTTCGCAATTCCAATGGCCAATCGCCCTCTTACTATGAATAAGATCAAACAGATTTTACGCGGCCATTTTGAAGGCCACGGCAGTAAACAGCTCAGCAAGCTCACGGGAGTTTCCCGCAATACGATCAAATCCTATCTGAGACGTTTTCAGCAGACCGGGATGCACTTCGAGCAGTTAAACCAGCTCTCTGATGAGGCGTTGGCAGAACTGATTTTGGGGACGCCGGCTCCGTTACAGAAAAGTGATCGGCTGGAAGTATTACTTCCGTTGTTGCCGGGCTTTGCCAAAGAACTCCGCAAAAAAGGCATGACACGCCAACGGCTGTGGGAAAACTACAGGCTCAAACATCCGGAGGGCTTCCAGTGCAGCCAGTTCCGCAAGCATCTTCGTGATTATCTGGGCAGACAGAATCTGACGATGCATTTTGAGCACAGAGCAGGAGAAAAAGTATTCATCGACTATGCGGGAAAGAAACTCCATGTCACCGACCCGCACACCGGAGAATACTTTCCAGTAGAGGTTTTTGTGGCCACCTTGGGTTGTAGCCAGTACACCTACGCAGAGGCGAGCTTCAGCCAGAAAAAACCTGATTTTATAGACAGCTGCAGGCGGATGCTGGAGTTCTTTGGCGGTGTACCTCGGGCAATCGTCCCGGATAACCTCCGGTCTGCAGTCACCAAAGGCAGCAAGTATTTTCCTGTTCTCAACGAGACCTTCGAAACCTTTGCCGAACACTACAACACCACCATTCTTCCTGCCCGACCCCGTCAGCCGCGGGAAAAATCCCTGGTCGAAGGAGCGGTCAAACTGGTCTATCAGCGGATCTATACCGAGCTTCATGGAAAAGTCTTTCTGTCCCTGGAAAGCCTCAACCAGGCACTTGTACCGCTGGTCCGGAGCTACAATGAATACGCACTCAGGGGTGAGGAAAGCCGCAGGGAGCAGTTTGAGACCCTGGAGCGCAGCAGTCTTCTGGCACTTCCGGAACTTCCTTACCAGCTGATGAGCGTCAAGGTCTGCACCGTGATGAAAAATACCCATATCTGCCTGGGAGAGGACAAGCACTACTACAGCGTTCCCCATCAGTACATGGGAAAGAAAGTCAAAATCCTCTACAACGATGACCGGGTGGAGATCTTCTACCACTATCATCCGATAGCCAAACACAAGCGTGACAAAAGAAAACATAAGTACACCACCTTACGGGAGCATCTGGCAGGCAGCCAGCAGTATGTCTCGGATTGGAGCTATGAGTTCTTCGTCGGGGAAGGAAACAAAATCAGTGAGGAAGTCGGCTCATTCCTGGCCAGTCTGATGGAGTCCGTTCCCCACCCCGAGCAAGGCTACAGGTCCTGCTCGGGTATTCTCCATCTGGCACGGAAAGTAGGGACGCTTCGGATCTCAAGGGCCTGTAAAAGAGCTTCCGAATACGGCATCTACACCTATCCGCTGATCGAGCAGATCCTATCCAAGAACCTGGATACGGTCAGCTTCTCAGAGGAGCAACTGGATGAATCCTCCCGAATGCCAGCCCACCACAACATCCGCGGCAATAAATACTTCAGTTAATCAAACACCTAAACCATGATCGAACAGACACTTGAGAAAATGAAAAAAATGAAGCTGTATGGCATGCAGCGCAGCTTCCGGCATGCGACCCAAACGGATTCCCTTTCCACCCTGACCCCCGATGAACTCATTGGCCTGCTGGTGGACAACGAATGGGACGACCGCCAAAACCGCAGAATGGAAAGCAGTCTTCGTGGGGCACGGTTCCGCTACAAGGCCACCATCGAGGAGCTGGACTTTCGCCCAGGGCGGGAACTGGACAAAAACCAGCTCCTGCGTCTTGCCGACGGGGGTTACATTCCAAAGGGTGAGAACATCCTGTTGACAGGAAGTACAGGTACGGGCAAAAGTTACCTTGCCTGTGCCCTGGGCAACCAGGCCTGCAGCAAAGGATACAAAGTCCTGTATGCAAATACAACCCGATTGCTTACCCAGCTGAAAATGGCCAAGGCTGATGGTTCTTCCATCAAGGAGATGCTCAAACTGGAAAAACTGGATGTGCTGATCCTCGATGACTTCGGAATACAGCCCTTGGATGTCCAGAGTAGGATGTTGTTGATGGAGATCATCGAAGACAGGCATGGCAAAAAGTCCACCATCATCACATCTCAGTTACCGGTCAGTGCTTGGTATGAAATCATCGGGGACCAGACTCTTGCAGATGCTATTTTGGACCGGATCGTACATGATGCACACCGGATCGAACTAAAGGGAGAATCCCTGAGAAGAAAACGAACTATCAATCCCGAAAACCAATAACTTTAACCCGATGTAAGTCCTCTATTCCTGACCAAAAAAATCACTTAACCCTGGGGGGTCAATTTGCAGCGCTGACAGGGGGTCATTTTGATCGCTATATGCAGAATTGTCCTTAAATCTATTTTTTAGAATTTCAAGAAACTTATTCTTTAGATCTTTTTGGCTAAGGTTCCAAAACTGGTCGAAGAGTCCCTTATATTGACCTGAAAGGTCTTCAAAGTAAGTCAAAATCATAGGAGACTTTGGCACTTCAAGACCTAATGTTAACAAGGTTAGATCCTGAGGAACAATTGAAAAACAATGAATCTTGTCGGGATTACTAACAAGAATGAATTTTTGTCCTCCAGCATTTCCTGATCTAATCTGAAACTTGTCTTCAACTAACTTGATAACTTTTGAAGATTTGAAGTAGGAATTCAAGTTGAAATAATCTCGGTATTCAAGGTCATCGTACACAAACCTGATATCCGATTCCACATCACCATCAACCAAGACTTTAATGGATTTGACTTCAGTCAATTCACTTAAAAATTCGAAAATTGAAGGCATGGTGAAATACCCACATGCAATAAAAATCTCTGAATTACTGGAAATTACCTCCTTGATTTGGGTCGCCAAGATCGAGTCTTGGTTGTTAATAAGTTTCATTAAATCTTTTTGATGGGGGAAAAATCAACTAAAACCCAAATTAGCACATTCTCTGAAAAACTCCGAAAATATTATTTGACATGGTTTCAATTCGATTGGGGATAAAAAGAAACGACCAAAATTTCAAGCCACATCTCTCAAGAAGGTTTTTCCTTTGTCAATATTTGAAGTGAAAATTGAATGTTCAATCTTTCGGTATTGCGCTTCTGTTCGTATTCGCCTAATGGATTTCCATCTCTTTTTAATGGATTTCTGCAAAATGATTTCCACAGGTAATTGATGAGATATTTTTGATTTTGGAGGAAGAGAGGTCATTTCATTTAATCTTCTAACCAAGAATTCTTGAACACATGAAGCATTTTCCTCATTAGTTAGGATGGCATCATGGATAGTGAAAATTGGAATGTGTGGATAGTTTTCATGAAATTCTCTGAGGATCAAGTTGATGATGAAATGACTCTCTACCAGTTGGAGGAATCTGGCAAAGTCTGATTTTCCGACTTCATCGTGCATTTGGTTGATGAAAAAATTTACGCCAGGAAAGAGAGTTCCTATTTCCCGAATTACAACATTGTGTTTTCTATGTCTAGGGTTACTATCAAATAGAAAATACATGAATGAATCTTTCACAGCCTCCCGACTCAGGTGATTTCCTGAGTGATCAGATACCCACTGATAGAAATCTTCATTGTAGGGTAATGAGCAATACTCCTCGATTGATCTTTTTAGTTTAGATGGTAGTTCGGAAAAAGCTGGCAACATAAATGAATATACCTTACCTACTAATTCATTGTTTAATTTAGTTAGATAGTCATCTATTGAGAATAAAGATTTAATACTCGAATCCTTACTACCATCAATTCTTTGTACACCAATACCATCATTCAGGTTTTTCAGTAATACTGCCAACAAATAGGGCTGACTACTACCCAAATCTACTTCTACCAAAGATTCCCCATTTACCAGTAAGAAATTTCGAAGCTCTTTAGGCATCATAGTGAGTATTGAGTTAAATCTATGATTCGAGTCAGAGTGATTGGTGTGGTATGAGCCAATTTGGATGTATTCCTTGTACCTTATCAGTCCTCCAACCTTATTGAATACCACCTCTTTTTGAAATTCATTATTTGCTAAGCTTAGCAAGGAAATTCCAAAATCCTTGATGAACTTGTCAATATCTTCGGAAAATTCGAGTTGATGAAGATGAAATTGATTGACCAAAAACCCATAATCAGGGAGTGACGGATCTATTTCTTTCAATTGCTCAATCTTCTTAGAAAATTCAGCCCCAAGAGTCCGATATTCTATTTCCCCTGTTCGATACTTTTTAGGAAGCCGATACGATTTGGGGAAATTCCCAACTTGATAACTTCCATTACTCTCTATAATAGGGTCTTCGGTATCTTTTAGAAACCTAAGTACCTTATCCCGATTATAATTTGAGCCAAAAAGAATTTTCAGCCTATTTGTGGAAATAGGCCTAAATCCTCCATCGTCAATATAAAGCTTATAATTTCCTTCGTGAGTGACTACCCTCGATAGGACGTAATAAATGAAATCTTTTAGTCGGGATTTTGACCGCTCTTGCCTTACATTATTTCTCTCCAATATGGCGTTAATGTCGATCCCTGCTGGAATAACTACTACTTCTGACATCGCTTTTTTGAAAAATCATATCGCAAAAATTCGTAAAAACGAAATCGGCACTGAAAAAATCATGTTTTGGACATTAATTCATTGATTTTCAACTAAAAAAGAATACGAATTTGCCGTAAGAGGCAAGGGTGTAAACCATTGGCAATTTTTCGATCAATTGAGGAAAATTTTTGGGTTTGGAATATTCAAATCCCAAAATTCCAACTATAAACTGATTGAAAACTTGTCGTAAAAAATTGAAGTGGGATTAACCCAGCTCTCAATCATCTTCTAATTCACCAAAAAATCGAAAAGCAAGCATGCAAGCGCAAGATCCAGCGCATCTTCAACCAAAACTTAATCTGCATAAAAAATGATTAGGGTTTAGAAAACTGAGCCAGAGAGGTCAACTTAGTTTCTATTTACAGGATCACCTTCCAAATGGTCGATCATAATAAATGTCGCAAGATGCCGTATCATCTCATTTTTGGTTGGAAAAGCATCATCAGGGCTTACCAAATCATGTGGATCAAGATATCTGTAACGAAATATCAATTCCCGAAATTTTGATGCCATGGTTCGGTCAAGTTCGTCAAGTAACTCTTCATACTGTATGACAAAGTCCATTCCTGAATAACTCATTCTGCCAGCATTTTATGTTTTTGAGCGATTCTTTTAACTTTTTGGATTGTGCGAGTGGAAGAGCTGGTGAGTTTCGAAACTTCTCTCATGGTCATTCCTTTACTGAGATACTTTAAAATTAAAATACTTACTTCTTTTTGAAGGAAGTCTCGATCTGATTCCTGAGATCCTGCCGGACGACCCAATACCCCACCTTTTTGGACATAAATCATTCGACCAGTTTGAGTTCTTTCTTTAATATTTTCAAGCTCAAGCTCGTAAAGTGAGGACATCACCGCTGAAATCATTTTCCAAATGGGGTTTTTCTTACCATTGGGCCGAGATTGGATACCAAGGTTTCTTACCACTACATTCACTTCATGTCGATCAAGCCACTCCAAAGTTTGAATCACATCCCCCGTATTTCTACCTAATCTTGACTGCTCTTCTACGACCAACTCTTTGACTTGTCCTGACTCGACCAATTGGATGAGTTGTTGAGTCTTATTTGGTCGATCTCGAAATTTGATTGCGCCCGATACTTTTTCGAGAAGAGTTAAATCGTATTTTTCTGTGTCTGCTTCAAATCTCAATCCTGTTTGAATTTGGGAACTCACGCGATTGTATTTTATTCTCATCATGTGGTACTTTTTATGTGAGAGTAAATTTACGGCGAAATCTTCCCTCTGCCGCCTGAAAACAGGCTTAATTAGCTCAATTTCAGCATTTATTTATATTAAGATATAAAGTACCACAGACCTTGAACGAGACTTTTAAAAACTGTCAAGCGCAATTTTCAAATGCTTGAAAATCAGATCTAGCTTAAAGTGAAAATTTAAAGTGCAAGAATAAATTATGTGGGTAGATGGATTTTTGCAGATCAAATTATGCTTTTACCAGTGTCGACTATGGTCCCCAAGGATGGCTCACGCCACTAGCCCCCCTGCCTGCCTCCCCGTATCCGAAATTGAATAAGGGGTATTTTCTTGTTGGTATTAAGGGGGATAATATTTTGACTGAAATAATTTTTCCGGAAAAATCTCCAAAGTGAATGGAGAAGATAAAATTTCAAAAAAAAATTTTGCCGAAATTTCCCGAAAAAATAAGAAAATCTGCAGGAGATTTAGAAACTGGAAAACAAAAAAATGAAGAATTTTAATGAAATAACTTAATTAAGTTTTTATTCATTTCTAAATACTCCTTCCCTGAATCTACAATAGTGAACAGATAACTTAATTAGAAACAAATAAAACCCATAATTTGAGAAAGAGAATAATCTATCACCATCGGGGCTATAAGCCATATCATATGAATCACCATGAAATAAGCCAATAGGCAAAGTTGTTGTACTATCAAATCGCACAAATGAATCCTCCAGAATTACCTGATCTCCAATTCTCTTTTCAGGAAGAAAAAATAAGTTTGAAATAATATTTAACTTTAAGTTACTCTTGAATGTTGATATTCTGCTCTCATCTACACCTCTCTGCTCTAAAACACCTAAATATTCATTCAAATTATAGATAGCGAAAAACTGAAGATTAGATTGTTCCAATCTCTCATTTTCGGGAAATATGTCACATGTATTTGAACCAATAATCCCTTGAAAATAAGCGGTTTGAAAAGAACCGGAATGAAAAACCGAAAATGGAACATCTATTAGACAATCTCCTTGGTAATAGTACTGCTGCTCAGGTATTTCGGAATACAACTTATAAGCATCATTGGAAAATGGAAACTCTTCTTGAACTATTTTAAAAAGATTTTCTTGAAGTTGGGGCGTTAAATACTTGGGTAAAAAAGTCCTTAAAATTTCAGTTGTATCCTCTTTATTCATAAAAGTAAGATCAAAACCTCTTTTTTGAAGGAGTGTTATTAATTTTAGAAAACAAAAGATCATCCATTGCCAGATAAAATTCCTTTTCTAATTCCACCTGATCCACTGCGAAAAGTTGAACATTATGAAAAAAAGCTCCGTCAATATTTGAGTAGTTGATTTGCCATTGTTTTTCAACCCGGTATACGGAATCAACATAATTTTCAACTCGTGATTTTGTGTCAGGATTACTAAAATAAAAGGATTCAATTGCGTATCCTTCATCAAACGTGCCATATTCATTTACGGTCACACTTGTGAATGGATTTGCAAGTGGTGCGGTCAATCCTAACAAAATCAAACTCGTAGAGGTACTAGTTTTTGACAACATTCTATAGTTCACCTTTTAGATAATCCTCAATTTTCTTTGTGTTAATCAAATTAAAAATTTCCTCTCTAATATCGGAATTTAACGATTTTTCAAACCTTTGGTTTTGATCAAAATGAGGTCGAGAATTGAAATCTAAGATTATGCTAACACCTTGATTCACTTGAGCCGTGGGCCTTAATCCACCAGTTTCCGGGTGGATGGATACTTCTTGCTCCGCAAATTTTGAGATTTTAACGTTCAAATAATAGTTTTCTTTATACACCTTTGAATATAGTAAAGAAAAGTCTTTACAGTCATCACCGATTGCTAATGCCCCAGTGAACTCTTTTAAATAGGAATTTAAGGACTCAGCCTGCTTATAAACTCCTAACTCAATAATATAGGCGACAAATTCCATATTCTCGGTTTCAGCTAGGCCCTTCAAGGAGTCACATTTATCAGTCAGATAAGATTGAACCTTCGAGGAATCTGTTTTGAATTGATCATCAAAACTGGTTGCGAGCGTAATCCTAGTTTGAGAAACTTGGAGTTTACTATGATCACTAAGAGATTGAGATTCAAATCGTGGGATATTTGGTTCAATCTCGTCAGGAATAGTTACTGGGCGAAAAGGTACTTTAAATTTGGTTTTTAGAGCATCCTCAAATTCAAAAATCCTTTTCCTAACATTCGGATTTCTCCTAAAGGCAAAGACAATTTGAGAGTTTATTATGCGTAATCCAGTATCCATTTTGTTTTTATTCGTGCAAATCTATCGCTTTTATCCTTTAAAATCTTGTCGAAAATGGAAAGAAAAACCCAAAAAAGTAAAGAAATGTTAAAAGGAGGTGACACTTTTCTCTAAGCGCTACCAAATCGATTTATACGGATTTTTTTTTGAATGAAAGATAAATCTTTGAAAAACACAAATCAAGTAAAGAACCCCAATGAGATAGAAACTAGTCATAAAGAAAAAATGGATTATTAAGACCCCTGCACCTTCAGATATTAAAGCAGGAAGGATACCAATAAGGTTTCCGTGCTTTTTAGTTAATTTGAAGGGAGAAATCAAAGAAAATGAGTTGAGCTCTCTTACTATCAATTACGGGAAGTTGTTCTGTTTCATTGGAGATAGATAAATTACAATAAATCCCTAACTGATTGATCATTAACTCCTTTTAAAGTCATATACACCCTATTAAGGTTGCAACTATCGTTGATAGGGGGAGCCAAACCGAATAGGCTGACATTTTTGTCAGCCTTTTTCATTTTATATCCTTGTATGTTGTTGAAAATCAACCAGATTTGACTAATAAACTCCTTGTAACTGACGGTTCGAACTTCATTTTTTGAAAATTCTATTTTTCCAGAAATGATCGAACCAACCGATGTTTGTTGATAGCACCATCTGACCTTATATAGTAATTGGATAAGATTCTGAGACTCTTCTCAAAAAGAATTCTAAAAGGAATTTGACACTTTTCGAAATTTCCTGTTTTGCTTTAGCTCTTTAAATTCGATTTTGTACTCCAGCTTTTAATTCGGTAAAATTTTTAGTATCAATTTCTTGGTCCAAATAATTTTTTTGAAAATTAGACTATAAAATACATAGAAGTCAAAAAAAATGATTTAAATCATTATTTTCGAATCGGATTATTTATGTGATAAAATCACATTTCATATTTAAGCTTTTCATTTTTTTTTAATTTTTATGAATTCAAAAAGTAGCCAAAAACGTCTTCATGGCATCATGTTGCCTTGTTTAGCCTTGATTTTCTTGTCCTCAAATTACCTTATCCTGAATGAAGTCGGACCACAAGTTCGATGGCACCAATCCATCTATTGGCTATATGCGCTGATGGTATTAGGATTTGGGGTTTCGTGGATTTATACCAATGCCATTAACAAGGAATATCAAAAAGTCCAAGCGGTAGTCTCCAAAACGGAGACTTCAGAGGCACTCCTTCAAGCCAAACTCAAAACCCTTTCCCGAAAAGAACAGGAGGTATTAGCATTGATCCTGGAGCAAAAAAACAATCAGCAAATCTGCGATGAACTCTTTATTTCCTTGAGTACCCTCAAGTCCCATATCAATCATATTTACAAAAAACTTGAAGTCAGTAGCCGAAAAGATATCCTAGCGCACCTCAAATAAGCCATTTTTACATGGGATTAGGTAAAATCAACCTTTTTTCAACCCCTTCAATTGCTTATTGGATGATTTCAAAAAGCTACTTTTAATCTGTGTTTAATCTGTGAAATAGTTTTTTTTGAGGTTCTGAAACCTTCAAATCATTTAAGAATCTATTTCCTCAATTTAATTGGTTGACATAATAAAAACATATGGGCGGACTTCATTTTTTAGATTTGGTAATTGGGTTAGCTTTCATCTACTTTTTGCTTAGTATCATTTGTTTGTCCCTTCAAGAGTTAAAAGCAAACCTTTTAGACGAAAGATCAAAAAATCTTGAGAAATGGATCAAGGACACCTTTAACGATAGGGGAAGAAAAAAAGAAAATTCAGGCTTGTTAGGTAAAATACGGCAAATCAATCATTTCCTTAAGCGAATCATTCCGTTCCTTGAGAAATTGATAAATAACATCTTAAATGGTAAGGGAAGAGAAAAAGAAAATTTAGGTTTGGGAGATAGGATTTGGAAAAACATCATGGTTGATGGACTGACTCGAAGCAAACGAACTGTTTCATATATTCCCAAGGAAGTTTTTGTTTCTGCTCTCCTTGATGAAATTTATTATGGAAGTGACGATTCAAACCAAGGAAGAAATAGTGAGTCTGAACTTGAAAATGAGCAAGAACTTATTAATGGGTTAAAACCTACATATGATTTCCATTCGCTAAAGGCAGCAATTGAAAATCCATCAGTGTGCCTTCCAAAACCTTTTCAAAGGGTCATTAGGCAAGTATATTCAGAATCCCACGAGAATTTGGAAACTTTTCGGATGAGACTTGAACGATGGTTCGAGATGGCAATGGTTCGAAATTCCGGAACATACAAAAAGAAGGCACAGTGGTGGACATTTGGATTTGCGGTCCTCGTTACATTGGGTATTAATGTCGACACTATTAAGCTTTCATCTCATTTTTATGATAATCCTAACGAAGCCAAAAGAATAGCAGATCAGGCAGAAGTTTATCTAAAAAACAATCCTGAGCAGAAGATAATTGGTGATAAAAAATTTAAAGAAACAGTTGAGACTATTCGTGCTGATATAAACAAGATAAACGAACTTAAACTTCCTTTGGGTTGGGAGGACTATGAATGGGTTGGCTGTACAGAAGAGGGATGGATGAAAATTTTTAAGTTTCTTCCTGGCTGGATTATCACGATTTTCGCTGTTTCCCTTGGCTCACCGTTTTGGTTTGATACTCTTAACAAGCTGGTGAACCTACGAGCTGCTGGAAAGGCGCCAAATGGTGGAAATAATTCTACTTCAGGTGATGAAAAGAAGGCGCAGCACACTGATACAGCAGTAGGATGAAAGTAACTGTTATCAATCGGCTTAATAAAAGGAATTTTCCTACCACAATAGGAAATATGCCTTTACCTAGTCCCTTGGAACCAGGGGATATCATCGATATAGTTGAGGAAGTCAAAGGCTCCTTTCTTGGTACTCCGCCTAACAATATTTGGTATAAGGCTAGAGGAGGATATTATGTTTGGAGTGGAGGAACGAGTTTTCCTTCATTAAACGAAAAAATAGTCGCCTTTTTAGGTGGAAATGCTACTGACCCAAGAGAAATCGCCGACTTAGAGTTTATAGATGAATACATCCAAAAAAACGAATCAGTTTTATTGGATACTTATAGGGCAGATTCTGCGATAGCAACTTTGAAATCGAAAGAAGGATTTTATTCAAACATCCCCTGCCTGCAATTTATAGTGTCCAAAAAGGGAGTGATTGATGGCGAGCACGTGCCGGAGAAAATTTTGGTCAATGGGAAAACGATTATAACCGATGTTTTGGAGGAAGAAATTCCTGAAGCATACTCAACGACTATTTTTCCCGGTAGCGGGGTAATTCAAAAAGGGGCTTCAAGTTTTGGAACACTGGGATTTAAGGCTTTCAGAAAGATAGGCAATGAAACTATAGCGTATTTTGTAAGCTGTTTTCATGTTTTTTCGGCAAATGAGTTGTCAAAAGGTAAGACTAGTTTAACAAGTTCATCTGAAATCTTAAGTTTTGATAGTGTAGCGAGTATGCGGATCGGAAAGGTTGTTGACGGTGTTTTCGATCCAGCAAATTCGCTCGACATTTCATTGATGGAAATTGACGAGGGCATTGCCGCAAACATAGGCCCCAAGCCCAATCCAAGACTTCCTTTCAAAGGATATACCAATATCAGAGAAAGCCATGTGACCGAGAAACTGAAAGTGTTTGGTTATGGAGCCACAACTGGAAAAATGCCAGTCGGGGAGGTAAAAGGAGCAAGGGTAAATCGCACGTTTGAGGTAAATGGAAAATCATACAATTTTAAAAACATAATTGCGATAGCTCCAATTTCCAAAAAAGGGGACTCAGGATCCGTGATTTTCGATGACTCGACCGGAAAAATCGTCGGAGTTCTATTTGCAGGCGGAAGTCAATACAGCTATCTAATTCCTATAACAAGCATTATCATTCATTTTAAAATAACTCCTTACCATGCGACAGAACTTTAGCTACAATTCAACCATGAGAATCTTTTTTCTATTTGCCATAATGTTTCTTTCTATCCTCAGTGGATTTGCACAAGAAATTGACTTCAATTTGAATTCGCAAAGTCAATTGAGCATAACTTTTCAAAATGAAAACAAACTGATTACTTTTAGAAACTTCACCCTTAGTCCTGATGATTTTAGTTTTTCAAGTACGAATGCGCAAGTTCAAGCATTGTTGGATTCTCAAGACTTATCAATTTCTGATAACAAACTAAATCTTTCAAGTATTAGTGTTACAGATCAATATGATCTTGAGGTTACTTACACTGGTTCAGTTTCCCCTCTTCCAAGTATTTTCACGAGTAATAAATTTACCCTTACAATTAATCCTTCCACTGGTTCTCCTAGAAATCCCTCTATTACTCTTGATAATAACTTTTCTCGAAGCCAAATACAATCAGCGGCTAGAGACAAACTACTCAGTGACCCAAACTTCGACATCGAGAAATTTTATAACAATGAATTAGGCATTTATTTAGAAAAAAATATTGTTCACGTTTTTTTAGACCAATACGGAAACTTTATTGAAACGTCCATCCCGACTACCGCAACTGAAAAATACATTTATCAATTTCATGTTTTTCAGGAAAATCAAAGTTTTGACGACTATTCTTTCAGGTTTTCTTGGCAAGGAAAGTACTCACCAACGTTTAACATGGAACGAGGGGGAGAAGACGTTGTTGGCTTACAAAGTAGTGAAATCACTAATGATTCTCCTGACATGGTGATGTTATCATTTGAAAAAATTGGTCCGTTCACAGAAAATTTCAAAGTCAAGATCGAACGACTCAATAATATGAATGAAGTTGATAAAATACTTACAGAGCAAACTGTAAAAGTTGCAAAGCTTTATCACGTTTCAATTTCGACTGGTCTAATCTCAACTACACTAAGAGATCCTCAAAATATTCAAACCTTTGCTTTACCTAATGGAGACTCAACTTTAATTGCAGATGATCCATCTTTAAGAGGAGTAGTTACATTGTTTGCTACATATTATCCCAAAGGGAGATCATTTTTGCTGACACCATCTGGAAACTTTTTTGATCCTTCAAGATTTGCTATACAAGTTGGTGCACAACTAAATAACAACCTTGCAGAAAACTTTTTCTTTGGCCTTTCACATGATTTTGCTAGAGGAGGATCATTTTCTTATGGCGCCCATTTTGGCCGAAGGAATTACGTGGCAGGTAAACCTGATTTTAAATTTGGATCTGACATATTTGATTTAGATGAACTTGTAATCAAGAAAGAATGGAGTTACGGGTTCTATTTTGGTGTAGTAATTGATGTCCGTGTTGCTTTCCAGCTGCTTGGGGCTTTAGGTAATCCCCAAATTCAATAAAATCTATATTTGATAGTATGAGCCTGCTTAGACAAAATCTGAAAAGTTTTATAATAAATTTTTACTTATTAAATTTATAGATGTGATTTACCCAAAAGTAAATCACATTTTACAAAAAAGAGGAAGGTAATCTATCTTTACCTTCCTCCTATTTATTTTTTGTATTGTGTTTACTAACTAACTCCACTCACGGATTCTGCATGTGAATGAGAAAAGCATTAAAAGGCGAGAGACTGGGAAAACGGCGAATAAATTGCATTAATTTCAAAAAATTCTCACTCGAACGATAGGAAGCACTTGCCTCAAATAATTCATCCAAGGCGTTAAGTTTCTCAAAAGAGTCGAAGAGGGAGGATTGGGGGTTCATTCAGTTACACATTTGGTACAATCAAATTCCATATTTCTTTTGAACAGGATCTGTTCAAGTTTCTGTCATCATCAATCAGATCAATAAAACTGAGTGTACATCCATGTTCTTTTTCTAATCCCTTGTGATATTTACCATAGGTGTTTGTTGGACTTGATTGTGTTTTAGGATAAATCAGAATACTTCGAAAGCTCCTCCAGTATAGGTTGTAAGTGTAAATCTGTTTTAAGTCCTCGTCTGAAGGGGTGGCTTGATCAAGTACTTTCCACTTGGTATCAATTACGAATGTTTCCTCTCCTTTCTTGACTACGATATCAGGCTTGATCTCTTTATTTTCCCAAAACTTTTCTTTTCTCTGAGGTAATACTGCATATAGCGATCAAAATGACCCCCTGTCAGCGCTGCAAATTGACCCCCCAGGGTTAAGTGATTTTTTTGGTCAGGAATAGAGGACTTACATCGGGTTAAAGTTATTGGTTTTCGGGATTGATAGTTCGTTTTCTTCTCAGGGATTCTCCCTTTAGTTCGATCCGGTGTGCATCATGTACGATCCGGTCCAAAATAGCATCTGCAAGAGTCTGGTCCCCGATGATTTCATACCAAGCACTGACCGGTAACTGAGATGTGATGATGGTGGACTTTTTGCCATGCCTGTCTTCGATGATCTCCATCAACAACATCCTACTCTGGACATCCAAGGGCTGTATTCCGAAGTCATCGAGGATCAGCACATCCAGTTTTTCCAGTTTGAGCATCTCCTTGATGGAAGAACCATCAGCCTTGGCCATTTTCAGCTGGGTAAGCAATCGGGTTGTATTTGCATACAGGACTTTGTATCCTTTGCTGCAGGCCTGGTTGCCCAGGGCACAGGCAAGGTAACTTTTGCCCGTACCTGTACTTCCTGTCAACAGGATGTTCTCACCCTTTGGAATGTAACCCCCGTCGGCAAGACGCAGGAGCTGGTTTTTGTCCAGTTCCCGCCCTGGGCGAAAGTCCAGCTCCTCGATGGTGGCCTTGTAGCGGAACCGTGCCCCACGAAGACTGCTTTCCATTCTGCGGTTTTGGCGGTCGTCCCATTCGTTGTCCACCAGCAGGCCAATGAGTTCATCGGGGGTCAGGGTGGAAAGGGAATCCGTTTGGGTCGCATGCCGGAAGCTGCGCTGCATGCCATACAGCTTCATTTTTTTCATTTTCTCAAGTGTCTGTTCGATCATGGTTTAGGTGTTTGATTAACTGAAGTATTTATTGCCGCGGATGTTGTGGTGGGCTGGCATTCGGGAGGATTCATCCAGTTGCTCCTCTGAGAAGCTGACCGTATCCAGGTTCTTGGATAGGATCTGCTCGATCAGCGGATAGGTGTAGATGCCGTATTCGGAAGCTCTTTTACAGGCCCTTGAGATCCGAAGCGTCCCTACTTTCCGTGCCAGATGGAGAATACCCGAGCAGGACCTGTAGCCTTGCTCGGGGTGGGGAACGGACTCCATCAGACTGGCCAGGAATGAGCCGACTTCCTCACTGATTTTGTTTCCTTCCCCGACGAAGAACTCATAGCTCCAATCCGAGACATACTGCTGGCTGCCTGCCAGATGCTCCCGTAAGGTGGTGTACTTATGTTTTCTTTTGTCACGCTTGTGTTTGGCTATCGGATGATAGTGGTAGAAGATCTCCACCCGGTCATCGTTGTAGAGGATTTTGACTTTCTTTCCCATGTACTGATGGGGAACGCTGTAGTAGTGCTTGTCCTCTCCCAGGCAGATATGGGTATTTTTCATCACGGTGCAGACCTTGACGCTCATCAGCTGGTAAGGAAGTTCCGGAAGTGCCAGAAGACTGCTGCGCTCCAGGGTCTCAAACTGCTCCCTGCGGCTTTCCTCACCCCTGAGTGCGTATTCATTGTAGCTCCGGACCAGCGGTACAAGTGCCTGGTTGAGGCTTTCCAGGGACAGAAAGACTTTTCCATGAAGCTCGGTATAGATCCGCTGATAGACCAGTTTGACCGCTCCTTCGACCAGGGATTTTTCCCGCGGCTGACGGGGTCGGGCAGGAAGAATGGTGGTGTTGTAGTGTTCGGCAAAGGTTTCGAAGGTCTCGTTGAGAACAGGAAAATACTTGCTGCCTTTGGTGACTGCAGACCGGAGGTTATCCGGGACGATTGCCCGAGGTACACCGCCAAAGAACTCCAGCATCCGCCTGCAGCTGTCTATAAAATCAGGTTTTTTCTGGCTGAAGCTCGCCTCTGCGTAGGTGTACTGGCTACAACCCAAGGTGGCCACAAAAACCTCTACTGGAAAGTATTCTCCGGTGTGCGGGTCGGTGACATGGAGTTTCTTTCCCGCATAGTCGATGAATACTTTTTCTCCTGCTCTGTGCTCAAAATGCATCGTCAGATTCTGTCTGCCCAGATAATCACGAAGATGCTTGCGGAACTGGCTGCACTGGAAGCCCTCCGGATGTTTGAGCCTGTAGTTTTCCCACAGCCGTTGGCGTGTCATGCCTTTTTTGCGGAGTTCTTTGGCAAAGCCCGGCAACAACGGAAGTAATACTTCCAGCCGATCACTTTTCTGTAACGGAGCCGGCGTCCCCAAAATCAGTTCTGCCAACGCCTCATCAGAGAGCTGGTTTAACTGCTCGAAGTGCATCCCGGTCTGCTGAAAACGTCTCAGATAGGATTTGATCGTATTGCGGGAAACTCCCGTGAGCTTGCTGAGCTGTTTACTGCCGTGGCCTTCAAAATGGCCGCGTAAAATCTGTTTGATCTTATTCATAGTAAGAGGGCGATTGGCCATTGGAATTGCGAAGTTGTTCGCTCTACCAACAGGCCTTAAAAGCCTCCTATTCCATTCCCAAAAAATAATCCCGGCGGGGGTCAATGTGCTCCGCCAGACGGGGGTCAATTTCCATCGTCAAGAAGGGGTCAATTTAAATCGTCAGCCGGGGGTCAATTTCATCGTTTTTTGCAACTCCAGTCTTACGATAAGTGAATTGGTGACCACAGCTTGGGCTTCTGCCTCAACTTACCGCAATTCAGACCGCAGAGGTGGTGCAAATGGCGCCAGAATTCTTTTGGCTCCTCAGCGCAATTGGGAAGTCAACAATCCCGATCAGCTGAACAAGGTGGTGGCTATTCTGCAAAAAATCCAGGCGGACTTCAATGCCAAATCTGCACCCCGAAAAATTTCGATGGCTGACCTGATCGTTTTGGGAGGTACTGCAGCAGTGGAAAAAGCTGCCGGAAATGCCGGATACAAGGTAAAAGTACCTTTCACTCCAGGCAGAATGGATGCGACTCAGGAGCAGACTGATGTCACTTCTTTTGGATTATTACAGCCCATGGCAGATGGTTTCCGAAACTACCTCAAGACGCAATACACCCTTTCAACAGAAGAATTGTTGGTGGACAAAGCTCAGCTTCTTACCCTGACTGCCCCTGAAATGACGGTATTGGTTGGCGGGATGCGTGCCTTGGGTACCAATTATGACGGTTCCAAAACCGGGTTATTTACCGACAAAAAAGACATGCTGACCAACGATTTCTTCGTCAATCTTCTGGATATGGGTACGGAATGGAAAGCTGTTGACGAAACAAAGGAAAAATTTGAAGGCCGAGACCGAAAAACCGGTGCTTTGAAATATACCGCAAGCCGTGCAGACTTGATTTTTGGCTCTAACTCCGAACTGAGAGCATTGGCTGAGGTGTATGCAGGCAATGATTACAAAGAGAAATTTGCGCAGGACTTTGCTGCAGCCTGGACCAAGGTGATGAATTTGGATCGGTTCGATTTGATCTACAAGTAATTGAAAACCGAAAAATCCGGATTTCATATAAACCAAGAGGCTGCTTCAGAAATGAGGCAGCCTCTTTTTTTGTCGGGAAAAAGCAGATTTTGCATGTTTGGAATTTGGTCGGAAAGAATAGCTTAATCGAAAATCACCAAAGAACTTTTCTCCATATAGGATATAAAACTTTATCATTTAACTACCTAATGAATTATCAGATTGCTTCTGATAGTATCTAAAAACTGGCCTATTTCTCAGTGGATGCACAGGTAGATCAAAATCCTCTTCAGATTGAAGCCGCTTTATTTGCGTTCAAATCTCCCCTCTCTTAAGGAGCAATCCTAGCGAATGAATTAGGAATGGAAAACGATTGAAGGCAGACACATTCTCTTACCCGGTTTAAGCAATTCAATGCCTCGGCACTGTTTCCTGGTTCCTTTGCAGCTTCAGCAGCGATCAACAGAAAGTCTTCAAATCTGAAAAAGCGGATATTGTTACTACTTTTTGCAGCATTACTTCCAGATAGATATTTCCCGCAAAAAAATCATCCCAGGCCGGGATTGATTCCCCTTTTGTTTCCGGCTTTTCCAAACATTAATTTGCATGGCACCAATGCCATTTCTTTTGCAGTAAGCAGAATAAAAAGGCCAAAATCGCTTAAATTTCAATTCACATTTTAAGATCTTCGGCTTTGCGACTCATTTTGCTTTTCTTCTTCTTGATTCCGGTATTCGTTCAAGCGCAAACCGTTTGCACCTTAGAAGACAGGGAGCGCCTCGATGAATCTCTCTCCCGGCTTACCCAAGCGGATCTTTCAGGCAAGTCTGCCAATGAGCTCACGGTAGAAATTGGTCAGTGGTTTCTCGAAACTCCCTACGTGGAAAAAACGCTGGAGCTTCCCGGAGATGAAAAGTTGGTCATCAACCTTTTGGGTTTGGATTGCACCACTTATTTGGAAACGGTTGTTACACTTGCGAGAATTGCCCTGAAAAATGAAATTAGCTTTGCTGCGTTTGAGCAGGAACTCGAGCGCATTCGGTACCGGGCCGGAGAAAATAAGGGGTATCCTTCCCGCTTGCATTATTTTTCGGACTGGATCTATCAGAACCAACAAAAGGGAATTCTCCGTGACATCACAGCCGAAATAGGAGGAGAACCCTATGAAAATCGTCCGACTTTTATGACTCAAAATCCTCAGTTTTATCCCCAGCTGAGCGAAGCTGAAAATCGGGAGCAACTCCAGAATATAGAGGCTGCGATCGCCACCAAAAGCTTTTACTTTATTCCAAAGGAAAAAATCCAAGACTTGGAATCGCAAATTCAATCCGGGGATCTGATAGCCATTACCACTCCGATGAAAAACCTGGACATTGTCCATGTGGGTTTTGCTATTGCGAAAAACGGCAGAATCCATCTCCTGCATGCCAGCTCCAAAAATATGAAAGTGGAAATTTCTGAATTGACTTTGAGTGATTACCTCACGGCCAATAAGTCACAATCCGGAATTATGGTAAGCAGACTTACTGGGGATTGAGAAATACTTACTTATCTCCAAGAAGCTATAAAGTTTATCCATTATTCAACCACTAATATTTTCACTTCTCCAATAATCCGGAAGGAACCAACATACTGTTTGCCTGATAAAAAAGCATCGTGGAAGAAGTCGTCTTTTTTGATTTCGGGCAAGTTTTCTTTTGCCACCCAAGTGATATTTCCGTTCATCCAGTGCCACCAAACCCTCGGTTTAGCTCCGTTGACAGGAATTTTGAAATTTTTATAAACCTAATCTGTTGCTTGATTTTGTTGCGCAAAAGATGGAAATGCCAAGCTCAAGGCAAGCAAGGTGAAGTAATGCTTCATATCTTTCTTTAGGGTTTAAAGACATTCCCTTAAAAATCAATTATTTTTAATACTCATAAAACTTAACTACGCATGAAAAAAATCAAATCCTTACTTGTGGTATTATTTGCCATTGGAGCTGTGCAAGTCGCAAATGCTCAAACTTCAATTGAAGAAATGGTGAAAGATTGGGAAAGAGCCAAGGTCTACACAAAAGAATATCTGGATGCCATGCCTGAAAGCGGTTATGCGCTGAAACCAACCCCTGAGATGCGTTCATTTGCTGAGCAGATGCTTCATTTGACTGACGGAAATTATGGTTTTATCTCAGCTGCAACGGGAGAAACAAGTCCGGTTGGAATGGGTGAATCTGAAAAATCTACAGATAAATCAAAGGGAAACGTGACCAAACTTGTAATGGCAGGTTATGATTATGTAATTGCCAGCATTAAAAAAATGAGTCCTGCCCAATTGAATGAAGCAACCACACTTTTTGGTCGATTTGAGATGACCAAAGGTGCGGCGGTGAACAAATGTTTTGAACACCAAACTCATCACAGAGGTCAAACAACCGTTTACATCCGACTTGCAGGCGCACAACCGCCTCAGGAAAAATTATTCTAAGTCTTATCAACAGTTAGAGAAAAGCCTCTGGAGACAATCCAGAGGCTTTTTTTATGGACAAGCGAAGCAAAATTCACTTCACCTTTTCTTCATTTTCCCACTTTTGAATTGGTAAAACTCTCACTAGAATTTCTTCCCTTCAAAAAAATGCTCCGATGATTTCTATCACCGGAGCATATCAAAATGTCCTTATAATCCGGGGAATAGAGGATTTACAATTAATTAATCTTCAACTGGTAAACCTCATCCAGAATGGAATTGGATTCGATATTTACACCCAGATCCTTGATGATCCCGGAATCCAACCCGTACACCCAACCATGAATGTGAAGAGGCTGATTGATGCTCCAGGCATTTTGGACAATGGAGGTTTTCGCCAGATCATAAACCTGTTCGACCACATTCAACTCCACGAAGCGATTGAACCTTTGTGTTTCATCTTCTATGCCTTCCAGTTCTGCTTGGTGAAATCTGTAGACATCCTTGATATGCCTCACCCAGTTGTCCACCAGGCCATAGCTTTCCGAACCCATGGCAGCGCGAACGCCACCGCAACCGTAATGTCCGCAGACGATTACGTGTCTTACTTTCAGCACATTCACTGCATAGTCAAGTACACTCAGCATGTTCATGTCGGTGTGCAAGACCATGTTGGCAATATTCCGGTGGACGAAAACCTCCCCGGGTTGCGCTCCGATGATTTCATTGGCAGGGACTCTGCTGTCGGCACAACCAATCCATAACAGCGGAGGTTGTTGCCCTTTGGCAAGTTTCTCAAAATAGTCAGGATCATTCGCCAGTTTGGAAGCGACCCATTCTTTGTTGTTTTCCAACAGTTGATTATAAAATCTTTTATCCATTTTAGGTAGGTGATTAATGTGAGTTGACAGGGGAATTCCATCCAAAGAAAGCGCTGTAGCTTTCCGGATTTTCGACCACTCCTCTATCAGAAATTAGTTTTACATGGATATTTCTATCCTTAGCCTGGGAAGCAAAATCTTCCAATATCTCGATCACGTCATAATTGAGGCGAATGGTCTTTCGCACATCCAGTTCGAGAAAAGTGCCTTCCGGAAGATTGCTCAGTTCCCGTTGGATTGCCCCTTTATTCAGAAATGACAATTCCTCCGCCAAGGTCATGTAGACATGGTTTGCCTTTTTTGAAGGGTCTTTGACAATGTGGAGAAAATGGGAGTTTTTGTAATTTTCAATCAAAATACTCACCACGGAAACAGCCATACCCAAGGCGATTCCTACCAGAATATCGGTAAAAACCACCCCAAAGACGGTTACGATGAATGGGATAAATTGAGATCTACCCAAGCGATACATTCCTTTGAACAAAGCCGGATTAGCCAGCTTGTATCCCACCATCAGCAACACAGCCGCCAAAACCGCCAAAGGGATTTTATTCAGCAAAGTTGGGATCAGGATGATTGACAAGAGAAGGAGTAATCCATGAAATATGGTGGACAATTTTGTTTTTCCACCGGACTGCACATTCGCAGAAGATCGGACAATCACCTGTGTGAGTGGAATTCCCCCGATCAAACCAGAAAGTATATTGCCTGTTCCCTGAGCAAATAATTCTCTGTTTGTTGGAGTTACCCTTTTCTCAGAATCCAACTTATCAGCCGCTTCTACGGACAGCAAAGTTTCCAGACTGGCCACCACTGCCAAAGTGAGTGCTACGGTCCAAACATCCATATTCGTAATCGCTCCAAAATTCGGAAGGGTAAACTGGCCCAGAAACATATTCAGATTTTCCGGCACGGGCACATTCACCAGATGGGAAGATTGGATATACAAGACCGAGCTTTCCGGCACCAGGCTTTGAAAGACCAATCCCAAAATTACCGCAGCCAAAGGTCCGGGGATCAATTGGAATATCCGGTGCTTTTTGCTCAACACTTTATCCCAAAGAATAAGAATCAACAGAGAAATAATGGAAAGCGTAAGGGCACCTTCGGAAATGGAATCAAACATGGAAGAAAGGGCTGTGAACGTATTTTCTCCGTCTGGCTGAATGAAGTTTTCATCCCCTTCGAAATCTGCATCGTAACCAAATGCGTGAGGGATCTGCTTCAGGACGATGATGATACCGATCGCAGCAAGCATTCCCTTGATGACTGCACTCGGGAAATAATAGGCAATCACCCCTGCTTTCAAAATCCCAAAGATAATTTGGATCGCTCCGGCTAGAATCACCGCCAGAAGGAAGTCTTCAAAACTTCCCAGAGTTCCAATTGCGGTAAGAACAATCACCGCCAACCCGGCAGCCGGACCACTGACACCAAAAGAAGAACCGCTGATCGCACCTACAACCACACCCCCGATGATCCCGGCAATAAGTCCGGAAAACAACGGAGCGCCACTGGCAAGAGCAATACCTAAACATAGTGGCAAGGCCACAAAAAACACAACTATACTAGCCGACAAATCCTTGCCGACATGCTTAAATGCGGGTTTCATACATTAAATTTTAAATGAAAATATAGGCTCAGGAGAACCCTGAGACCGGTAATCAGGAAGAGAACCGGGAAAAGTCGGGAGGAGGAAGCAGAATATCCTGCTCGTAAGTTGAAAAGTTTGCTGAATTCTTATTGTAGTAGAAACTCTCTTCTTTCTCAATTACCGGAGGGGTAAACCGAAAAGCAGAAAGCATGAAATCACTTTTTTCGTCTACGTGCTTTTCCAAAACCTCCTGTAGCGGATTGGTCTCAACAAGTTCCTCAGCATTCACCATCATTCCGCCATAGTAAGTACAGGCCACAATATTGAGGGCCATCAAAAAACTTAAAATGATTAGAATTTGCTTCACTAGGGGTTTTGGGTGGAAATCAATTAGGTAATCGAAAAGGCGGAGTCAGATTTATAGTTAGATCCCAATCCTTTTGAATCTCTAAGAATCATACGGAATCTACTCTAGAAACGTATAGATTTTTTTAATACAAGCCATAAAGGAAAGAAAAAAACCTTTGATTTCCTTAACCTCCAATTGGGAAATAAAGATTCTCAACCAAGTTCCTGAGGACCTTTGAGCTGATTGGTCAAAATCGTAAATTATCAGTATGAAAAATAAGTTAGCAATACTCGTTTTACTGGTCATCTTCGCCACAGACGGATTTGGGCAAACATTGCCAGCAGTGGAAACCCTTCCCCCAATTTCTACAGGCCAAAAACCTGCATTTCCGGGTCAGACAAGAGTTGCCGGAGTCCAATCAAAAACAAAGGTGAAACTTCAGGTGGTTGCCAGTGGTATACAGCAACCTTGGGGATTGGATTTCTTGCCTGACGGAAGAATGATCGTTTCGGAGAAATCCGGAAACATCCGGCTTGTCACGAAATCAGGAGTCGTTGGCCCCCCTATCGCAAATGTCCCAGCTGTAAGATTAAGAGGTGATGGAGGAATGTATGATGTGAAACTTGATCCTGATTTTGGCAGGAGTCGCCTCGTGTTTTGGACATTTGTAGAAGAAGTAACAGGTGGAGGAGTGACTTCAGTAGCTCGGGGAAAGCTTTCGATGGATGAAAAGAAATTCGAAGAGGTGAAAATTATCTACCGAGCCTCGCCGGTTTACGAAGGACCCAATCACAATGGATCAAGAATGCTTTTTGATAAATCGGGTTATTTATTCGTGACTACAGGGGAGAGATTTGATGATGAAATCCGCAAAAAAGCGCAGGATCTGAGTTCTTCTTTGGGCAAAATAATTCGGATCAAAAAGGATGGATCACCAGCTCCTGGAAATCCCTATGAGAAAAACCCAAAAGCATTGCCTGAAATCTGGACAATCGGACACAGAAACCCGCAAGGCCTGGCTTTTCATCCTACCACCGGAGAATTGTGGGCAAGTGATCACGGACCAAATGCGGGTGATGAGATAAACATCATCAAACCGGGCAAAGATTATGGCTGGCCGACCATCTCCTATGGAATCGAATACAGTGGAGAACCGGTAAATGGCGGCAAAACTCAAATGCAGGGAATGGAACAACCCGTCTATTATTTTGATCCCTCGGTTGCACCGAGCGGGATTACTTTCTATACCGGAAATGCAATTCCTGAGTGGAAGGGGAATTTGTTTTTAGCCTGCCTGAAAGGAATGCACATCGACAGACTTGTGATCAAAGACAATAAAGTGGTAGGCGAAGAGCGGTTATTTTCTGAGGTACAAACCCGGTTCAGATATATTGTCCAAGGTCCGGATCAGGTGCTCTATGTGATCAATGATGATTCGGAAGGAAAAATATTTAAAATAATGCCTTTCTGAAAAAGAATATTTAACTATTCAAGTTGCGAAAAAACAGACTGCCCCTTCAAACTTGAATATCGGGAAGTAAATTTAAAAAGCCCGGAAGTTGATCCTTCCGGGCTTTTGACTTGCGCCTTACTCAAACTTGTATGCGGGTTGCAATCCTTTCTTTTCCAGTATTTCTTTTACCTTTTGCTGGTTGGCTCCAAAAGCTCTCCTCTTCGAAATATCCTCCAGATATCGGTCAATATAGCTTTGACTCAATTCTGAACTGTCGCCATATTTTTCTCTGAGTTTTTCCAATCTGGCGTGCAGGTCTTTTTTGATTTCAGCATAGGCAGGTTCGTCATAGACATTTTTCATCTCATTCGGATCCTTCACTCGGTCGATCAGCTCCCACTCATCTACATCAAAATAGTAGTGAACCAGCTTATACTCTTTGGTCACGATGGCATAATGTCGCTTCACCATGTGCACCGCCGGATATTCATAGTAATGGTAATAGACTGCATCCCGGGTCCATTTTTCAGTGTTTCCGGTCAAAATTGGAATCAGACTTTCTCCCTGCATGTCCGCAGGCGCAGCGACTCCGGCAGCTTCGAGAAATGTCTGGGCAAAATCCAGGTTTTGAACCAGTTCATCTGACTTGCTTCCGGGTTGAACTTTTCCTTTCCAGGAAACCAAAAGCGGCGTTTTAAACGACTCATTGTAGATAAAGCGCTTATCAAACCAGCCATGCTCGCCCAGGTAAAAACCCTGGTCGGAAGTATAGACAATGATCGTGTTTTCCATCAGGCCATTTGCTTCCAGGTAATCCAACAACCGACCGACATTCTCATCGACCGAAGCAATGGTTCCCAGGTAATCCTGCATGTAGCGCTGATATCTCCACTGCATTTTTTCCTTCTCGGTCATTTTAGGATAAGCCTTTTTGAAGTCCTCATTCACTTTCATATAGGCTTTATCCCAGTTGGCGCGCTGTGCAGGATTCAGCCTTCCAACTTCACGTTCGAAGGCCCCTTTGTCCCAGCCTGAAGCATCGGGAATTCCCATTTCGTCCAAAACCTCAGGATAAAGTTTGGAATCACCTGACCAGTTCATATGCTTCAGCAGGTTCATTTCTGCTTCTTTGGCAGCAGATCCTCTACCAGAATAATCATCAAAAAGTGTGGCTGGTTCAGGGAAAGTTTTCTTGGTGTATTCCTCCAAATGCCGCTCGGCAGGAAGCCATTCCCGATGAGGAGCCTTGTGTAAGTACATCAGCATAAAAGGCGCATCTGCCTTTCGCTCATTCTGAAGCCAGTCCAATGTCATATCTGTCACAATATCCGTCACGTAACCATCCACTTTGATATTCCCGTCATTTTTGGTGATGAAGTCAGGATTGTAGTAAGAACCCTGATCCGGCAGGATTTTAAACTGATCAAATCCTTTGGGACTATTCCCAAAATGCAGTTTGCCAAACATGGCTGTCTGGTAACCGGCGGTTTGAAGGATCTGAGGGAACGTAATATTGGTCGTATCGAAAGGAAAATGGTTGTCGATCTTCCCGTTCATATGAGAATGCTTCCCCGTCAGGATCGTAGCCCGCGAAGGTGCACAGATCGAGTTGGTCACGCTGGCATTGGTAAAGAGCATCCCCATTTTTGCAATCCGATCAATGTTTGGCGTCTCAATCAATCGATTATCATAAGCTGAAATCGCCTGATAGGCGTGATCATCGGACATGATAAAAATGATGTTTGGCCTTTTGAATTCTTCTTTTTCGGTCTGATCAGTTTTACAACTGAAAGTCAGCAAAAGCAGAAATGTCGATAAGAGTAGAGAAATTCGGTTCTTCATCGGTTTAGGGGTTAAGTGGGCCTATGATCAACAGGTTAAAAGCTGCTATATTTTTTTCACCTGCGGAAAATAAAGAATCCTTCTGGTCAAAAGAAAAAAGGATTCTACAAGTCAAAGAATTATTCTGTGGAAGCTCTAAAAAAAAGTAGCCCGAACTTCCGCTCGGGCCACTGAATCAGAATCGTTAATTTTCCTTTCTCCGCTTGAGGATTTCCTCCCCTTTGGCAGGACTGATTCCAAAAACCTTGTTTTGGGCAACATCATTCATCAACAAATCGATGTATCCCTGACTTAGGTCAGGATTGTCTTTATACTTTTCCCTCAGCTTTTCGAGTCGGACATGCAAGTCCTGCTTAATCTCTGCATAAGCCGGATCGTTGTAGACATTGGTTAATTCCTGAGGATCCTTTTTCCGGTCAATCAGCTCCCACTGATCTTCCACAAAATAATAATGGATCAACTTGTACTCTTTGGTCACGATGGCATAGTGTCGGTTGACCATATGCTCAGCCGGATATTCATAATAATGGTAGTACACTGCATCTCTCGTCCATTTTTCAGGTTCACCGGTGAGCAAAGGAATCATGCTTTCTCCTTGCATATCTTCCGGAGCTTCGATACCTGCTGCATCAAGAAAAGTTTGTGCAAAGTCCAGATTCTGAACCATCGCATCTGATTTCCCACCTGGATTTAACCTTCCAGGCCAAGCCACTAAAAGCGGTGTCTTGAAAGATTGGTCGTAGACAAAACGCTTATCAAACCAACCATGCTCGCCCAGGTAAAAACCCTGATCAGAGGTATAGACGATGATCGTGTTTTCCATCATGTCATTGGCTTCCAGGTAATCCAATAATCTCCCGACATTTTCATCCACTGCCTGAATTGAACCCAAATAATCTTGCATGTAGCGTTGATATTTCCACTTCATCTTATCCTTCTCCGTCATCGATGGATAGTCTTTTCTGAACCTATCATTGACTTTGGAATAAGATTCCATAAAGTTTTCTTTCTGGGAAGGAGTGAATCGACCGACTTCATTTACAAAGCGTCTTTTGTCAACACCGATTTCTGCAATTCCCAATTCGTCCATTACCTCCGGAAAAACCTTATTATCACCCGACCAACCCATGTGTTTCAGGATATTCATTTCTGCTTCAGCAGCGGCTGGAGTTCGACCGGAATAATCATCAAACAAGGTCGAAGGCTCCGGGAAAGTCTTATTTGTAAATTCTTCCATGTGACGCTCAGCCATCAGCCACGACCGATGGGGAGCTTTATGCAAGTACATCAGCATAAATGGCTGATCGGGATTTCGTTCTTCTTCCAGCCAATCCAAAGTCATATCTGTAATGATATCGGTTACATAACCTTCCACTTTAATATTCCCATCATACTTCGTGATAAAGTCCGGATTGTAATAATTACCCTGATCCGGAAGAATCTTAAACTGGTCAAATCCCTTGGGGCTGTTGCCAAAATGAAGTTTTCCAAACATGGCAGTCTGGTAACCGGATTTTTGCATGATTTGGGGAAAAGTGACATTGGTCGTATCGAAAGGGAAATGATTATCGATTTTCCCGTTCATATGCGAATGCTTCCCTGTCAGGATAGTTGCCCGTGAAGGTGCACAGATCGAATTGGTTACGCTGGCGTTTGTAAACAGCATGCCCATTTTTGCAATTCGGTCAATATTCGGAGTCTCAATAAGCTTATTGTCATAAGCTGAAATCGCCTGATAGGCGTGATCATCAGACATGATAAAGATGATATTGGGGCGCTTCTCATTCTGAGTTTGAGCGATTGATTGGGTGCCGAAAATCAATAAGATGAAAATCGGCAAAACTCTTACAACTTGGTTTTTCATAGGTTTGGGGTTATTGTTTCAATTCTGGAATAATCTCAAATAGAATTTGAATTTTCTAAAAGTAAAAAAACAAAAGCGCACTTTCCATTTTTCAAACTACCTGGGCCTCCCTTTGGAATAGAGTTCTTTCATGACTTCGAGCTTTTTGGGATCTTCGATCAGGGATTGATCGGAAAACATCATGATTCCTGAGGCAGGCACTTTTGAACCTTCGATCATGACCTTCCGAAACTCTTCTGGACTGACGATTCCGGGATTATTATGAGACTGCACAATAGGCCAGATTTGTGGTTTACCCTTTTTTACAAGGTCTAATGTTTCACCAAGCCAGGAAACATACTCTCCCACCCAAGCTGTTGGCCTTGCTTTCATTTTATGAAAAAGCATGGGAGAAAGTACATCTGCTCGCTCTGCCAAAGCGACTGGGTCAATGCCCATCGTACGATACAGCGCCGAGTCATAATCCGAAGGATACCAGGCACAATGGAATACTCCCAATTTTGCTTCAGGTTGATTTGCTTTGAGAACTTTTCCCATATCCTCCACCCACCTATTCAGCACTTCTACTCTCCATTTCCTCCATTCCGGATCAGCATTTTTCAAAATCCACTCCGCCTTTTGGGGGATCGAATTCCCCGGAATTATTGTATCGATCACAGCAGCAAACGCTCCTGTACAACGATCGCAAAAACAGGTTTCCGGCAGGATCGGATTGGGTGTTTCAAATTGAGCATGCCAGTGAACATAGTCCAGAAAAATCCCGTCCACTTCATACTCATTCAGAATCTCTTTAAGTTGACTGGATCTGTATTCCTTAAAACCCGGATGAGTTGGACAAATTCCCATAAACCAATCAGCCGGAGGTGCGTTCTCCCCTTTTTCATTGATAGGCCAGGCATCGGGATGATCCACCAGATACTCTTTTCCATTCAGGGTCGGAAACTCCACAAATACCTTTACCCCTTGCTTTTTTGAAGTCTCAAAAAACTCCCGATTGAGCGAGCCGCTCCGGACAAAAACCGCATTCATCCCAAGGGAATCGAATCTATAACCAGCTTCGAGGAGCGTTCCCGGATTCCCATATACCCCTTTGATAAACTCCTCATTGCTTTCCGTTGAGGAAGAAGATTTGCAAGAAAAGCCGATGAGAGCCAAAAGGAAAAGAAAGGTGCTTTTCATAGGATCGTAGGGATTAGAACAGGCAGATTGTCACAAAGAAAACAATCTTGATCTAAATTGCTAAAACCAGTCCATGCTCTTAATGCACTCAAAAAACTTAACACGGTGCGAAAACAAAAAAAGTCCACCTCTCTGAAATCAGAGGTGGACTTTTGCAATCGATCCAAAAATCAAGTTAAAACTTCAAAGCAAGCGTAAAATAGAAGGTCCGGCCATCTGCGGGCATGATCCCCGGACCGGGATATCCTCCTGCTCTTCGGGTGAAATAGCGTTCATCAGTCAGGTTGTTTACCCCGGCTTTCAGAGAATGCTGCTTCCAAAGATTCCAGCTGGCAGATAGATCCTGAACCCGATATGCCGGAATTAACCCTACGGTAGCTGCTGGATTTGGGGTTTCAGTGTTGAGAGCATCGGAATAAGCTTTACCAATATCACTTAGCTGCCAAGTCATGGAAAACTTGCCCAAATTATAAGTGGCTCCATATCGGTTGATCTTTCTTGGAGCATTTTCAACCTGATTTCCCTTTAGATTTCTGGTTTGAATTTCCCCGTTACTCACACTTGTCACTTCAAAATCTCCATAAGTCGCATCTACAAATGCCAAGGAGGCAAAGAGGTGGACATATCCAAATCTCGAACTTCCAAAAAGGGCTGTCACAGGATCAAACTCGATATAGCCTTCAAATCCCTGGCTGACGGAATTTCCCAGATTGGTTCTGAACTGATAAATGCTTCCATCTTCCCCGGTTTGTGCCACGGTGCCGATTCGGTCTTCATAATTGAGGTAAAAGTAGCTCAAGTCAAATTTCAGATAGGAAGTGAAACTGCCTCTGTATCCAAAATCCACATTATATCCTCTTGAATCCGTCAAATTAGGATCAATCACATCGGTGGTAGCCGGTGGAGTCAGGTCAGAAATCAGGACAGGACGGTAAGCCTGTGAGAAATTTGTGTAAAACTCCGTCCCCGGTGTCAAATGATACTCAGCCCCTACTCCAAAAAGCACAAAAGATCGGGTTCTGGAAATCTGTTCCAGCAATTGTGGATTTCCATTGGTAAGATTCAGCTGTCCTTCCATCACGGATCGGATATTCTCGACCCGAATACCGCCTGTTACCAAAAATTTATCTGAAAAACGGAACACATTTTCTGCAAATGCGGCCAGGTTGACATTGTTGAAATCCAGGTCTCTTCTGTAATCTCCTGCCTCCACTGAATAGTCCATCTCAGCTCCTGAAGTCCCTACTCCCAATTGCTTTCTATCAATGTGACCGTTGAAGTAGCGTAGACCTGTCATCAAGGTTTGTTCTTTGCCAAACAAGCGGTAAGTAGAACTGAGCCTAAGTTCTGATCCGTAAGTGGTGTAGTAATCCCGGTCTACCTGACGGTTGCCCAAGTCATCTTCCACATTGATCAGTCTCACAAAACCCACGCTGTTTCGCTCAGCTATCGTTCCAAAAGCTTTCCAGCTCAATTTCGTATTCGCTGAGATCAAGTATTCCGCAGAAAGTGAAGGGACAAACCAGGGCGTGCTAAACCAGTTTCTGCTACGGGAACTCTGACGCGAGTCCTCCTCAAATTGTGCGTCAGTCAATCCTCCGGGCTGCTGGCTTTCAGTAGTCATGTAGGTCATTTCTATCCCCAGTTTCAAGCGGTTGCTCGCTGCATAGTTCAGTTCCAAATGGGCATGATCGGTATTGAAATATCCGTTATCTCTCCATCCGTTTCCAACTCGCTTTTGATAGTAAGCGGTGTAATTCCATTTCCCTTCAGTTCCCCCCACATAATTGAAGGAACTGAACAGGCCATTGCTTCCAAATGTGTTGATGCTCTCGGCTGTAAATCGGGTGGATTTGTCAGGCTTTCTCAGGACAAAGTTCATCAATCCACCAAACTGCGGCCCAAACTGTAGAGAAGACGCGCCACGGATGATCTCGATCTGCTCCACCACTTCCATGGGAGGTGTGAAATAGGCCTCCGGATATCCCATAGGGTCAGGCGTAATGTCGTAGCCATTCATTCTAACATTGAATTCCCAGGAACGGTTGGGGCTGAGTCCCCTGCTTGCCACTCCGAGTTGAATCCCCGAACCGTCATTTTCCCAAATGGTGATTCCAGGTGTTTTGCCGAAAATCTGCCGGCTATTGTTCATGGCCAGGTTTGCATTAATCTCACCTATTCGGATGACTTCATTCTTTTTTCCTGCGTTGATTCTGAAATCATCCACCTCAGGCAAATGATCTTGTCCCTGTATTCCACGACTTGCAGAAAGCTGAAATTCGTCCAGCGAAACGATCTGTTCTTTAAGAATCAAATTCAATTCTTTGGTTTCTTTTTCTTCTATTGAAAATTCCTGAGCAAATGATTCAAACCCGACTAAACTGACTATTAGGTTGTAGGATCCCTTCGGGAAATCCTTAATTTCAAAATATCCTTTCAAATCCGATTGGACCCCTCGGACTGTACCTTCCAAAAGTACCGAAGCTCCTTGCACCGGCATCTTTTTCTCATCCACTATCCTTCCTTTCAGCACATTCTTTTGAGCAAATGCTCCAATAGAAATCATCAGGAAAACTCCAATAAACGCGTAAATCAGTTTCATCTTTATTCTTATCTGGACTTAATATAAATAATGATGCAAACTTAGAAGGCAAATGAATACGAGCCAAATTTTATTTAGACTTTTTCTAAATAAAAATTTTTCATTTCATTTTGGGAGGGATTATTGGTCGAAAGAATGCATGGACCGGGTTTTTAATCGATTTAGATTGCTCTTTATCATCCAGTTTTTGGGATAATCTTAATATTTCCTCAAATTGATTCTAAAGAAAATTTTAAAAATCTGATCGAATTAGATTTAAAAATAAACCTGTTCACCTATTCATCCTGAAATGAATAAAAGATCCTTCCTCAAAAACTCCTCTCTTCTGGTTGGAGGAGTGTTGTTTCATCCGATGATCTCATGCTCTCCCAAAAAACCTGTGGAAACTGTAACTCCTGAATTATTAAAAAACTGGGCTGAAAATTTCGAATTCAGCACTGCAAATGTCCACTACCCCACCACTGTCCAAGAAGTCCAGGACCTTGTCAAAAAATGTGATCACCTGAGGGTTTTGGGTTCACGACACTCCTTCAATCGAATCGCCGACAGCACCGAAAACCTGATTTCATTTCAAAATCTGAACAAGATCATTTCGTTGGATAAGGAGAAAAGTCAGGTCAATGTCGAAGGCGGAATCAAATACGGGGAGCTGTCCGGCTATCTACACGAAAACGGATTTGCGCTGCACAACTTCGCCTCGCTTCCTCATATTTCCGTGGCCGGCACGATCGCTACAGCTACTCACGGTTCGGGTCTTGAAAATGGAAATCTATCCACCAGCGTCGCTGCTATTGAATTTGTCAATGCAATGGGCGAAGTGGTCACGCTTTCCAAAGAAACTGATCCTGATTTTTATGGGGCGGTAGTTGGGCTTGGCGGGCTGGGTCCTGTCACCAAAGTGACTTTGGATCTTTTGCCCACTTTCGAAGTAGCCCAAGTGGTCTATCTCGACATGCCTATGGAATCACTGAAGGATAATTTCAAAGAAATCATGGGCGCAGGATACAGCGTGAGCCTTTTCATCGACTGGAAAAGCGACAAAATCGCTGAGGTTTGGGTAAAAAGTAAAGTTGTCCCGGGTGAGGAATTGGACTTTCCAGAGGAATTTTTTGGAGCGAAAAAGTCTGCTGTAAAAATGCACCCGGTTCCCGAATTGGATCCGGAAAGTTGCTCCGAGCAACTCGGCGTTCCGGGACCCTGGTTTGATCGATTGCCGCACTTCAAAATGGAATTCCAGCCAAGTGCCGGCAAAGAGCTTCAGTCAGAGTTTTTTGTTCCTTTGGAAAATGGATACGAGGCAATTATGGCTGTGGCAGAAATGTCCGAACGGATCAATTCCCATCTTTTCATCTCCGAAATCAGAAGCATCAAAGCAGATGAACTTTGGATGAGCACTGCTTATCAGCGGGATTCGATTGCTGTTCACACAACCTGGAAACAAGAAATTCCTGAGGTAATGGCGCTTCTTCCTCAAATGGAAGAAAAGCTAAACCGCTTCAATCCAAGACCACATTGGGCAAAACTGTTCACCATTTCTCATGCTTCTTTGGCTTCCCGCTATCCAAAAATCGAAGAATTCAAAGCGCTTCTCGCAAAGCATGACCCGAATGGAAAATTTCGAAACGAGTTTTTGGATCAGCATATTTATGGGGTTTGATTTTTGAAAAACCAAATCTTACCCCGGGTTAGCTTATCTCCTCAAATCTGAAAGAAGAAAAACCTTGCAATGATTTTGGCTAAAAAGGAAAATCAAAAAAAAACCTGTCAGATTCATTTCTCACGGGTTTTTTTCTGCTTGCTGGGATCACCTTCCTAACACCTTTTAATCTGAAGTTTCGCCCTTTCTCTGAGCAGTTGACTTAAAAATAAATTAAGATTTTTGACTGTTTAATGTTTGGACAAGAGTACCATTTTCAAAAAATTATTCTGAAAAAATTAACGACCTCAGATTTAATCGACTCAAGAACCAAAGATTTTTCCTTGATCGTTTTGTCAACCCTATTGGGAAAAACCAGTCCTTTCTTTTGATATATTGCGCCCCAATTCTTCAATGGCTTTTTTCCAAAGCGCAATCAACCCAAAATCAACATGAAGGAAATTGACCTAAGCCGCCAACCTATGTCCGGACATCAAATCCTGATGGTGGTGATTTGTTTTATTTTAAACTTCAGTGACGGGATTGATGTCTTGATTGTTTCCTTTTCGAGTTCAGAAATAATAGCGGAATGGGGGCTTTCAAAAGTTGAAATGGGCTACGTCTTCAGCTCGGGTTTAGCCGGAATGACGTTGGGTTGCTTCCTGATTGCCCCGCTTGCAGACAAAATAGGCCGGAGGAAAATCTTTTTAATTTCCATCTCCATGATTACGCTGGGGATGTTTGGCGTCGGTCTTAGCCATGATTTTCTCCTGATGTTGGGATTAAGATTTCTGACGGGATTGGGCATTGGGGGAATCCTGCCCACCATGACCGCCACTGCTGCCGAATTCTCAAATCAAAAATACCGCGATTTCAATGTTGGGTTAGTTCAGGCAGGTTGGCCTGTCGGCGCAATAGTTATCGGCTTTGTTTGTGCGAGGTTTATCCCAATCTATGGATGGCATTTCGCATTCATCATTGCCGGTTGCTTTTCGTTTGCGACTCTGTTGCTGGTCTATTTTTTCATGACTGATTCACTTGAATTCTTATTGAAAAATCAATCGGAAGGCTCTCTTCAAAAAGTGAACAAGCTGATGCAAAAAATGAATCTGATGGCTCTTGAAGTGTTGCCGAAAATGGATCAAAACATGAAAGAAACTTCAGTCAAATCCTTGTTTACTCCGGAGTTTAAGGATTCGACCATCAAAGCCTGGATTGCTGCTTTCTTCGGATTTTTGACCCTTTATACCTTGATGAGTTGGGTTCCTGGAATTGCAAAAGACGCCGGGCTTTCGTTTCAATTAGCGGCATTGGTTGGCATCACACTCAACATCGGCGCAGCGCTCGGGTCAGCTTCCATCGGGGCAATCGGAAGTAAGTTTGGCCTGAGACAAAGCCAGCTCACTTTCATGCTTTGTGCCTTTTGCGTGATGTTGATTTATGCCTTTTCCACCCTGACAGTTGTTTTGATTTTCATATTGATCCTTCTGATCGGAATATTTGTACAAGGCGGATTCAACGGAATCTGGCCGATTCTTTCCCGAATTTACCCTGCCGAAATCCGGGCTACCGGAGTGGGATTTACCGTGGGAGTTGGCCGATTTGGAGCAATTCTGGGTCCTCTTTTATTTGGCTATTTGGTTGACTATGGCCTCACTATTCAAGTTCTGTTTATAATTTTCTCCGTCCCTTTGCTCATCATGGGGATTTCTATTTGGTCTCTTAAGTCAAGTCGATTATGAAAGCAGCATTTCTGGAAAAACCCAACACAATTCAGATTCGGGACATCGCAATCCCGGAACCAGCATTCGGAGAGATTCGGGTGAAAGTATTTCAAATTGGAATTTGCGGATCAGATGTGCACTTATTCCTGGGTCATCGAAAGCTTAACCAACCCACCATCATTGGACATGAGGGACTTGGGATAATCGATAAACTTGGCGAGGGAGTCACGGAAAGAACGATCGGTGAAAGAGTGGTAATTGAACCCAATATCCCATGCAGGAAATGTATTCACTGCTTGAGAGGCAACTCTTCAATCTGCCAAAACAAACGATCCATCGGGCTAAACTCACCGGGTTGCTTTGCTGAATATGTATGTGTTCCTGATAGTTTTTGCTGGTCAGTTCCTGCGGAAATTTCTGATTCAAACGCTGTGGTGATCGAGCCATTGGCAGTGGGCGTTCATGCTCTCTTTAAGGCAAAAGAGAAACCAGGAGATTCCATTGCCGTGATTGGATTGGGGGCGATTGGAATGCTTCTTACGGATTTGGCTTTGTCCTTGGGTTATCGCGTTTTTGTAACTGAGATCAATGCCCAAAAAATTGAAACTGCTATTAAGCTTGGTGCCATTCATACAAAAGGTCCTGCAGAAGAACTCAATACTATTTGGGAAAAAGAGCAAGTGATGGCTGTATTTGAATGTGGCGGATCTGCCAAAACCGTCACGCTGGCAACAGAAGCTGCACCTCGGGGATCCGAAATTATTCTGGTTGGACTCTCCGAGCAATTAGCCCAGTTTCAACCTTTAAAAATTGTCAGAGAAGGGATCACACTTGTTCCATCCATCATTTACGAACACCCGGCTGATTTCAGAAGAGCTATTCACCTGATCAAAAGCGGAATTATTCAGCCTGGAAAATTCATTTCCAATCAGTTTAAACTGGATGATTTGCAAGTTGCCCTGGAATTAGCATCCCAAGGCAAAGAGACAAAAATCATTATTAAAGTCTGAATAGTGAGTTATTTTTTGACCGTCACCTGAACGGTATCTTTTGATGAAGCACCTTTTGAATCTGTTACGGTCAATTCAAAACGGTAAACTCCTTCTCTAAATCCGGAAACATTTGATTGTGCCGAATTGGGAGATTTAATCACTATTCTGCCTTGGCCCGAGATCAGACGCCAGCCAAACCTGATCGCACTTCCATCCGGATCTTTGGAATTACTTCCATCCAGTTTGATGGTAGTATTTAGGGGCGAAAACTTGATTACCTGATCAATGCCCGCATTTGAAATGGGTGGTTGATTTTGGGAAGGTGTGATCGTAATCTGCACAGTATCTTTGGCAGAGACACCTCTATTGTCTGTTACAGTTAATTCAAAAACATAAACTCCCGTCACTAATCCGGTTACAATTGTTTGAGGAGAATTTGGTGAAATTATCAGGGGTATTTGAGGTCCTGACACCAGTTGCCAACCAAATACCAATTGCCCGCCCTCCGGGTCTGAAGATTGATTTCCATTCAGGATGACGCCATTATTGGCCTCAGAAATACTCAATTGCTGATCTCTACCTGCATTTGCAATCGGAGCTTTGTTAACGCCTGCAACTGCAATTACCTGAACAATATCTTTTGCAGAAGCCCCTCGGTCATCTGTGACTGTGAGTTCAAAAATATAAGTGCCCGTTACAAGATTTAATACGGTCGTTTGCCGGCTATTCGGGTTTGAAATCGTGGGGGAATTTGGTCCTGAAACTAATCTCCAGTTGATCGCAACCAAAACACCATCGGGATCTAAACTTGCACTGCCATCGAGTAAGACGACATTGTTGTTTTCGGTAAGTGTGATGGTTTGATCCAAGCCGGCATTAGCAATAGGTGATTTGTTTTCCGCAACAACTGCTTTTACTTGAACAGTATCTTTTGTAGAAGCTCCTCTTTGATCTGTGACAGTGAGTTCAAAAATATAAGTGCCCGGATTTAGAATATTTACAGATGTTTGGGAGCTATTCGGGTTTAAAATTACAATTGAAGTTGGCCCCGACACTAATCTCCAGTTGAACGCAACCAAAACTCCATCGGGATCTACGCTTCCACTTCCGTCGAGTACGATAGCGTTGTTGTTACCGGTAAGTGTGATGGTTTGATCCGGGCCGGCATTCGCAATGGGTGATTTGTTCTCTGTAGCAATGGCTGTCACCTGAACTGAATCTTTTGCAGAAGCTCCTCGGTCATCTGTGACGGTGAGTTCAAACATGTAAATACCTGCTACAAGATTTGTCACGGTCGTTTGCCGGCTATTCGGGTTTGAAATTGTGGGGGAATTTGGTCCTGAAACCAATCTCCAATTCAACGCAACCAAAACTCCATCGGGATCTACACTTCCACTGCCATCGAGTATAATAGCGTTGTTGTTTCCGGTTATCGAGATGGTTTGATCCGATCCGGCATTTGCAATGGGTGATTTGTTCCAATTCCTATTGGAAGTTCCCGGTAAAGAAAACCCAAGCTTGGTCGCAATTTCCAGTGTTTTATCTTTTACGATTCCATCAGGAGGTAAATTATTTGCAACCTGAAAAGTGGCGGTTGAAACTTTCGTACTGGCACCAAAAAAAGCATCAACAGGATCTAAATAAAATCCATGTTTTGTTAAGAAGAGTTGCCACTCGCGCACTTCATCTCCGAAAGAACCTGATTGTAGGATAGCCATACAGTTGAAAAATTTAGGTTTTACAAGGGAATAGTAACCACGAAATTTTAGCATGAATTTCGGGCGCCTATCAAATTAAGAAAATCAATTCTAAATCTGAAATTGAAGATTAAAAAGTAGACCCAATGAATGAAAAGGGCTTTTCAAGCCAATGATTCGCTGACTGCCAACTCATTCTCATACGTCTTGTTGATGAACAATCCGGTAGAAATCAGAGCGAAGTTTTTGATGATGTACTGTCCTACCAAAGTCGGGGTAAACCAGTATTGCCAGGTCTCTCCCGGCAAAACCAAAACCGGTAAAAAAGTAGCTCCCATGTGGAGAATCAATGCCCAGAAAGCGATTTTGGTGAATTTCGGAAATAGCCAAATCGCACCGATCATGCACTCCAAAATCCCGAAAGAAATCGTAAACGTGCTGAATTGGATAAACCTGCCGATGGTGCCTTCAAAAAGGGTTTCAACCAGACTTTCCGCAGGAGAAACTCCCATTACTTTCAAAATCCCAAACCAGAAATAAATGATAAACAAAGACACTCTGCCCATCCATACAATTCTTCCCATAGTCCAATTAGTAAGCTCGAAAGGTATTTTATAGGCTAAGTGCCCACAATGACTTTAATCAGGTTTTCCAGAAAAATTGGTTTTTCTCCAGATTTAAGCTCTGGCTTTATAGGGATGATATTTTATGTTTTCTGTAATTGAAATAAGCACCAATGCTAATTACCAGCAATGCAACTACCGAAATGTAAACCCAATCTGGTATCGGAACCGGGTCTCCGGCGGCGTAGGAATGCAGACCGGACAGGTAATAATTAACCCCGAAATAAGTCATGATGACAGAAGACAATCCAAAAAGAGTCGCAAAATTGAAGGCAAACAATCCTTTCAAGCCGGGAATAAGTCTCATATGCAAGATGAAGGCATAGACTAAGATGGATACCAAAGCCCAGGTTTCTTTTGCATCCCAGCCCCAATATCTGCCCCAGGATTCATTTGCCCAGACACCACCCAGGTAAGTTCCTACACTTAGCATTACAATTCCACCAATCAGGGTCATCTCTGAAATGAAGGTCATTTCCTGTACGATTCGCTTGATTCGGACTTTATTTTTTGAGTTCAAAACCAGGAATAAAAGCAAATTGATCAACCCAACAATGGCTCCCAACATCAGGAAACCATAGCTTCCGGCTTCCAAACTCACGTGGATAGTCAACCAATAAGATTTCAAAACCGGAACAAGTGGAGTAATCTCAGGGTCCAGGTAACTGAGCATGGCTATGAGCAAAACCGTACCGGAAAGCACCAAAGTTGCCGCCATTCCTCCGGGGGATTTTCGGGTAAAAATTAACCCCGCTAAAGAGGCTGTCCATGCAATGTAAATCATGGATTCATACCCGTTGCTCCAAGGAGCTCTTCCGGAAACAAACCATCTCATCCCTAACCCAATGGTATGAAATACGAATCCCAAAAACACCAAAATGGCCAATCCCTTTAAAACGCGCTGCAAATTCCAGGACGGCTTGAATACGTTCGTGAATAAAAGAACCAGATAAATCATCCCAAGCAGGGAGTTGTAGAAAGCAAGTCGATTAAAAACTTTAGAATTATTGAGCAAAACCTCAGCTCCAATTTGCAGATCTGAAGGCGCCACGGCAGAACCCACCTTCTTCTGGTAGCGTATCAATTCATTCAGCATCTGATTTGGGACTGTGTACGACCCATTGTGCATTGCATCGTGAAGGACGTTTTTATAAGTCCCGAAAAACTTCTGCGCCACAGAAAGATCCATCCCGGCACTTTGCGAAAAACGCTCAGAAACCCAGGTATTATTGGCGTCATTTTCCAGGGGAATCACACTCATAAAACTCCCTGAGAAAATAATATTGAGCACATTCACCCGCTCGTCGACACTGATTAACTGCTTTTCAAAAGCTCCTCTTTCCGCAGGGTTTGTATTATTTGCACGAATGAGCTCATCCCGCAACTTGTAACTTCCATCCACATTGAAAAAGTCTTTATAGCTGGCAAGTGTCCCAGGCTCAACTCCGATTAGGAGAGGAATATTTTCATGGTTGCCTAATTTGATCAAGGGCACACCATACCATTGTTTATTTTGAACATACATAGAGAGAATCACCTGATCCGCTGTGAATTCTTCGAATGAATCTTTCCCGGAAACCTTCCTCAACAATTCTCTTGAAAGCGTATGCATGGGCTTCATTCTGCCTCTGAAATCCTGGACTATTAATTTGCTAAACAGCTCGGCATGTTCAGCGCCAACCACTTCATACACAGGCTTGATTTTCTCCTGAGCCAAAACCTGATTCGCAGAAATCAATCCTCCAAATAAGAAGATCAGCGGAAAAACCTTTGCTGCTCTCATCATTTTTAGCTTTTCTGACAATTGACCGAATCTGGTGTTCTTCGAAAAGAAGACCAGAATCATTCCAAGAGTCAATAATCCATATCCGATATAAGTAATGAGGGTTCCCCAGAAATCTTGGTTCACGCTCAGGTAAGTTCCCAGCTCATCACGGTCATAGGAAGATTGAAAAAATCGAAATCCATCGTAATCGAGCACATGATTCATATAAATCCGATGGTCTTCCTGAAGTCCGGATCGGGAGTCAATTAATGTCACTTCACTTGCAAAAGATGCCGGACTATTGGTACCCGGATACCTTTCCATGATGAAATCTTTCAAGGCCAAACTGAAAGGCAATTGAATTTCCTTAGATCCATAAGACACAGCCAAACTGACACCATCAGAAGTAAAAACTTCCCTTCTGCCGACATTGCCCTGACTTCCAAAAACAGTTCGCTCGAAGGTCTCTCCTCCGATGGAAACTGAAAGTTCCAAGCCAATTAAACTGCTTCTCTCCAGTTTGATAGCTCCGGACTCCACTACTACCTTACCGGAGGAGCTAAAATCTCCAAATACAAACTGCCCGACTCCGTTGTTGTAGAGAGAATTTAATTTCAAAGGATACTCTACAAAAGCCTCCAAAGTACTCTCCGTTCTATCCCGCATGACTGTTTCGGACACCTGGGTATTCGATTTAAGTTTGAGCTCACCGTCTTTAAAAAAAATATTAAATGCATCACTGAGATCTGAATCACTAAAATTGAAATAAACTCCATTGATCATCCTTTGCTCTCCAAACCGAAGGAAATATTCCATTCTTCCGGAACCTCCGCCAAAAACAACCTTGATGATTGGATTTATTTCATTGCTTTCACTGATCCGCTGGACCGGATTTGGAATTATGCTTTTGAGCTGCACCCTGACAAGCTCGTTTCCGATAAAATATTCCTTATCAAATTCATTGCTTCCTAATGAAGAAATTAAAAGCGGCTCAGCGAAGACAAAGTCCTGCCCATCTGCTTTTGCTTCAAAATTCAAATACGAATCGCTTGAATAAATAAAATTGGAAGTCCCTCCTTCCCGGATTCCCATTACGCCTTCATAGCCGAAATATCTCGTGATTCCCGCCCCCACAATTATGATGACCATGGCAATGTGGAATAAAAAATTAGCCCATTTCTTCTGCGAAATCATCCGATACTTGATGACATTCACCAAAAGTGTAACAGAAAAAAGAACCAATAGAATCTCAAACCAAAGGGCTTTGTAAACCAGCTTTTGGGCAGCACTGGTCCCATAATCATTTTCAATAAACGTCGCGGCACCGATCGCTATCGCAAAAACAAGGATATAAAACCCGGCTGCAGAAGTAATAAAAAGTCTGTCCGAGACTTTCGGTAGAATTCTAAAAACGCGATTCATTACTTTACAAAAGTTGCGTTTTCCAGGAGGATTGGATAAGAATATCCAGCTCCAAAATCTTTGTCAATGGAAATAACACCTTCGAATAACACAGAATGACCAACCGGAACGCTGGATTGGGAAGTGAGTACAAAGTCGTATTTATCTGCAGTTCCATCCTTGATATGAAGCCAATTTCGGTCCATGATCATCTGGTTTACCTTGGTGACTTCGCCGTAGACTTTGACTTTTTTGTTTTTGAATTTCTCCGGATTTGCTACGATATCTGAAAGCTTGGTTACACCGTCCAAGTTTGGTTTTGAAGGCAAGGCATTTCCGGCTGAAGGAACTGGCTCCGCTGTTGCTAAGGCCGCTCCCGATGATCTGATTTCCGAAACGAGATAGAGTTTTTCAAATACCCGATCGTATTCGATGCTTTTAAAATTGGTTTTGAGCAAGCCACCCCGATAGCTCAGTTCCATTCCTTTCTGGAAATCAGCTTTCAAAGTTGCAAGCCAATAAGAATCCCCTCCTTCTTTTACATTCAAATAGGAATATTTCTGAGTGTTCAGCACTTCCTCCACGGTGACAGTTTTCCAATCGGCAGATGAAGCAGGTCCATCCACGGTATTTGGCACTATGTTAAAAAGATCGCCCGCTTCTGAGTCAGCAGATTGCTCCGAAACAGGCTCTATTCGCTGAGGACTTGAGCAATTTAAAATCAGAATGAGCGGGAAAAACCCGAGAATGATTTTACTAATCGACATATCAAAATCGTTGAGTTATGTTCACATTGAATCGATGAAATCCTGAATTACTTCGGATGGAATAATCGTAAAGAGCCCTGAGGCTGAGTTTTCTGGAAAAATCATAATTGAAATCAATCCCCATATAAGTCTGATATACCTGATCAAGCTCCTTGTCTATGTATTCATAGTTTAAGATCCTGAAGAAAGGCGTAAGCGAGAGTTTGTTTTCCAAAAACTCCCGGGAATACCTGATTGAAGCAGAGTTATAGAGCAGGTAAGAATTTTTATTGGTGCTGATCGAAGTATTTATCCTCCCTCCAATCCAGGGTATTTTGGAGAAATTCAAAAAGAGACTTTGATTGGAGAATTCATTTTTACTGTCACTTTGCAGCCTCTGACTGATGGCAAATCCTGCAAAAACTGTTTTCGTCAGACGGTAATTTGCTCTGAATCTCAAGCCTGTTCGATAGGGATCATCCCTCAGCAGACGATCCAGCTCTTCCGCAAAACTCTCATACAAAATCAGATTCTTTCGGACATCGTAGGACGCCATCAGGGTCAGAGTTCTGATGGGTCGGTAATTGATCGAGAAGAATAGATTGGTGAGCCTGGTTTCATTTTGGGAATTCCCCAAGGAATCTTTGCTGTACAAGTCCAGTTCGGAACTTCCAAACAGATTGACTTTTGTACCCAGGGAACTCTGATGCTGCAGGTATAAATACCTTCGATCTGTCAATCCTGAGTTGGTTTGATTGATAAATCCCAGGTTGGTAAAACTTGAATGACTTTTGGTATGATATACTCCGGCATAGGCTCCATATTGAATCAAATTCGTATTCAGGGAATAAGAATAGGGATCGGGACGGCTACCCGCAATCGCTCCCACAAATACAGACCTCCAGGATTTCTGAAGTTTCAAACCATCAATCGCGCCCACCGACATCATTTTGGGATTGATAAATCTCCCGACGGTCAGACTCAGAGTCGAATCAAAATCATAATCCACCGCAAATTCATAAAGAAAAAACTTATTGGTATTCGACTGCACACTTTCGTTTTGGGCAGAATTCTGAAGATAGCGCGAGTAGGTTCTGAAGGAAAATTTAGATCCGTTGATTTTATCTGCTGTGAGCGACAATCTCGCGATGGACCGACTATTGAAGTCTTTCTGATCGATCACTGAATAGTTATTCAGAGAGACCATCCCATTAAGTTCGCTTTTGTCATTCTCTTTCGAGTCCGGCTGAATTACAACAGGAATTACCGCCGGAGCAGTTTTCACATCGGTAGCCGGCGATTCCTTTGAAGCAGCCGTGGCTTCCGGTTCAAAAAAATACCAAACCCTGTCACCCACTTTCAGATTACAATTCCCGATGTTTTTTGCAATCACTGATACCGAAGATTTCTGGATCAAAATCAGGCAAGGGACAAGATTTTCGACAGTTCCTGAATAAATCGTATCCAGTGGAACCAATTGCTTGGTGTTTTCAAATTTGAGATACACATTCTCCGAGGTAATGAAACTTACCGATCCGCTGATGGAATCTTTCGCAGAAAACACTGCCGCTTCTGTCTTATGAATAGCCAAAAGGCCAAAGAGGACCAAAAAAAGAACAGAAAGTTTTGAGGAGATTATCATATCCTGGATCAGTTAATCCTCATCGCCATTGGGATGGCACGAATAGCAAGCATTGCTTTCGTAGACATAATCCCTGATATCATCATGCTCCTTGGCCAACTCGGTTGGATTGTCGTGTTCATGGCAATCGACGCAACTGAAGCTGGTATAATTCCCGGGAGTGGTATGGCATTCCACACAAGAATTCCATTCCCCCGCATGTTTCCCCGAATAGATCGGGAAGTATTCATCGTCATGAGCTCTAAAATCAGCCGGACTCCAGGCAGCTATATCATGGCATGTTGTACAATCCTGGCTAAAGCCGGAAGTCACGTGATTCGGAGTAGTCACCGCATTATAATCATCCAAATGGCAGGAAACACATTCGGGAGATGCGGCAGAATAGTTGGTTCCTTCGTGGCAAGCCGCACAATCTGCGATTTCATGTCCGCCTGTCAGCGGAAAGAAAAAGTGAAAGTTTTCCGCTCCCCAGCTATTGGCAAAAACATCATGGCAATCTGTGCAAGTAGTAGAGAATCCAGCCTCCATGTGATTAGGATTCTGAGAGGCATTATAATCATCCTGATGACAGGTGACACAATCGGTACCTATTCTATCCCATCTCAGATTGGTTTCTGAAACATGGCAATCTGAGCAGGAAACTACCTGATGCTGTCCCAGTAAAGGGAAGCCATTTTGCTCGTGAAGTTCCGGGATTTCGTCCACCAGCCAATTGGATGCATCATGACATCGGATACAATCGTCTCCCACTGACATGCTATGCACATCGGTATGACAGGAAACGCACGTATTTTCGGCTTGATCGAAGACCAAAGTGTTGTGGCAATTTTTACAATCAGTGCTCACATGCTGGCCTTCCAAAGCAAAGCCCGTATCGTCGTGGTCAAACAATGTATCATTAGCGTTGTAAAGCCAACTCCCTGAATTATGACATGCCTTGCAGTCAATGGTCAGTTTTTCTCCATGGGGATTTTGAGCATAAGCAGCTGAAACCCCGAGAACGAATATTAGGATGAATGACAGTCTCTGCATTCGAATTTTTGGATTTTATAGTCCACCCGTTCTTCCTGATCCTGATCTAATTTCGATTTGTGGCACTCTTTGCAATCAATCTCCGCATGCTTTCCTTCTAAAGGAAACAGTGTTTCGTTGTGTTTGAAGTTTTCCACATTCCATTTTTCAGCCACTGTATGACAGGAAACACAATCTGTTTTCCCCTGTACACTAAACTGATCCCCGTGCACATTCTCATGGCACGCTACGCAAGTATTATCCTCTAATTGGAAGCGCTGTACCGCAACGCTCAATCCATTATCCTCAGTAAAATGACACTCCCTGCAACTTACCGATTGGTGCTTTCCTTCGAGTTCCCATCCGGTCAGCTGATGGTCAAATGTGACAGCAACCCAGTCTGAAGTCGTATGACAAGCGGTGCAATTTTCCTCAGGAAAATACTTTTCCGAGATTTTATCTTTATGAATATTCTCATGGCAATCGACACAGTTCTCACCCAAATCCCTGAAACTCCATCGCTCTTCACTGACGTGACACGTAAAACAGGCTGTCGCCAAATGTGCCCCATCCAATTTAAAATCTAAGGTTTGATGCTTTTCAATCCCAAAAAGAGTGGTGGTGAAAGGCGAAGAAACCTCATGGCATTCCTTACAATCTGACGATGGATTTCCGCTTACAAATTCACCCAAATGGTAATCCTCATGGCAATTGATGCAATTGGTGAAATCAATCGGGGTTGTGAAGCTTCCTTTGGTATGACATTCCTTACAATCCACTTGAGCATGAAGGCCTTCCAAAGGATAGTCAGTCATTCCATGGTTGAAGGTATTTCCCTTATTCAGAGAACTCCAGCTACTTTCATTGTGGCAACTTGTACAGTTTGTACCGAATGCGCCATCGTGGGTATCGTCATGGCAATCGGTGCATTTATTAAAAGGGATATCGGTGAATACTTGAAATTCCTTTCCTGCTTTGATGGTCTCTTTGTGACACTCCAGGCAGTCCACCTTTTTATGAGCTCCCAGTAATTTGTAATCAGCGTCATTGTGGTCGAACAAATCTGCCGGAGCCCATTCATTCATCCCATGACATTGGACACAGTCATTTTCAAGAGTACCCTGATGATAATCATCGTGACATTCCAGACAGGATGTTTCCATTCCCAGAAATGTCCCTTCCAGCTTTTTAATAGCCGGATCAGGGATAAACTCCGGCTTATGACATTCCTTGCAATCCACAATTTTGTGAGCACCTTCCAGCACATAACCCGCTTTTTTGTGGTCGAATGTTTTTTGGTCAAATCGATCCAGATCAAACTTCAACCCATGATGCTCGCTATGGCAATCAATACATGATTTTTGATCTACTTCTGGGGAAGCATGAAAGCCTCTGTCCTCCTTAATTAAGGACTGGATTTCTTTATGACAGTCCAGACATTTTTGGTCAGATATTTTTTCTCCGATCGTATGACATTGGGTGCAATTCTTCAACCCTTCCAATTGCTTATGAGCATTGGAAAGAGGACCCGGAGATATTTGTGCAATACCTTCAAAAGCCAAAAAAAACAAGATTGTCGATATGATGATTACAGGTCTCACCCTTGATGCCTTTTATGTAATTTAACAATCTTCCCGAACTTCTTTTCAACAGTAATGCCTATACTTTTAAGAAACTGAACCGGCAATTCTCCTCCTGCGAAAATGAAGACCTGATCATTTTCAATTGAGACCAATTCCTCCCGATTTTCAACAGACAAAATCACCTGATCCTTTTCAATTCTTTTGACTTCGGAATTAAACAAAACCTTCAATTTGGAAGCTTCAATAGCCAAATCGATATACTCTTTGTTCTTCGGTTTGATGCGAGAAAACTTATCGCTGCGATAGGATAAGGTTACCTCGTTATTTCCCATCAAGAGCATGGCAGATTCTATTGCGGAATCTCCACCACCTACTACCAAAATCTTCTTATTCGAGATTCGCTCCGGTTCCAATAAGCGGTAAGCTACTTTGGTCTGCTCCTCGCCCGGTACCTGGAGCTTTCGGGGCGATCCTCTCCTGCCTATTGCCAATAAGACCTGCTGAGCTTTATACTCATCGCCTTGAGATGTGAGTACTTTAAACCCGCCTTCTTCTAAGGGAATAATGCTTTCAACTTTTGAATGCTCTCTAAGCGTAATTTGATTGGATGAAAGAATTCCATTCCAGATAGTCAGGAGTTCCTCTTTACTGGTTTCAAAAAGTTTGATTTTGCCATACAGAGGCAGGTCCATCGGTCTGGTCATCACGATCTTTTCCCGGGGGAAAGTAAACACCGCACCCCCCAAAGAATCCTGTTCCAGAATTTCGAAGGTCAGTCCAAGCTTTTTAGCGTTGAGGCCTGCGGCGATTCCTGCCGGCCCTCCTCCTACAATCAGGAGATCCAAAACTTCGGGCTTCGAAGGTTTTTTTTGAGCAAAGATGTTGTCAACCGCCTGGACACCCTGCTCAGTACTGTTTTTGATCAATCCCATTCCTCCCAATTCTCCAGCGATAAAAATTCCTTTGACATTCGTCTCGTAAGTAGGTTGGACATGCGGAAGATCAACACCCCGGGTTTCTGTACCGATCCGAAGTGTAATGGCCTCAACCGGGCAAGCATGAAAACACGCTCCGTGGCCGATGCAGCTGGTAGCATTGATGACGGTTGCTTTTCCATCCACAATTCCTAAAATATCTTTTTCCGGACACGCCCTTACACAGGCTCCGCTACCTATGCATCTGGTAAGATCGATATGCGGATGCAAGGAAACCGGTTCAAATCTTCCTTCTTCTTTGGCAATGTTTACTTTATCCTGAATTAGACGGGACTTCTTTTTTTCGCTTTGGACGTAATAGTAAACCACCCAAATGCAAAGGGCTAGGGTGATTGAGTAAATGATTATTTCTTCAAGGACCACTTCCATCAAAAGATCCATTTATAACCTAAAGCCAGCGTAACTATCACGTGAATCACCACGATCACAAGCATAATCAGGGCAAATGGCTTGTGCGCTACATGCCAGTATTTGAAGAGCTCCTGCATCCTATTCAGGTTCTTGATCCGACTGGTCAGCTTCCTTTCTTCCTTTAAAAGTTTGAAAATCTTAACTTGATCAGCTTTATCAATTTCTTTGATCTGAAGCAGTTTTTTGGCTTCTCCCAAACTTGCCCTGGTCTGATTTTTCAAACCAAGAACACTTTCAAGTTCATCCTTTCGGAGCAGGCCGAATGATTCCAATTCCAGTTTGAGATCTTGGTGCAAAAGATTCAATTGCTCGAGCCCAATCTCCTGTCCCTGGATATTTCGAGGAATTCTTACATAAATAAATCTTCCAACTACACCACTGGCAACTACTGCCACCATACTCCAAAATGCAATACTCACAATCCCGTTGAACTTGAAAGAAGTATGAAACAGGACTAAAATAGGCCCGAGAGTGCAAAGAAAAATATGAAACTCAAGCAGGTATTTTATCCTGATAAAATCCTCCAGAAAGCCATATTTCTTCCTGGCAATATAAATAACAACGCCAAAGAGGATCATCAAAGTACCCACAATCCCTAACCCATGACCAAACGCGCCGGAAGGTTTAAACCAGTCATAATGCGGATGATAAAATCGCTCTTCTGCCGGTAGTTGATAAAACTCATAGCCAGTCCAACTGAGGAAAATGGTGGTCACTATCACCACCAAAGCCATCGATCCAATGTAAAACTTATGCAGCGTAGAGGACATTTTGGCTAGTATTAATCAATGGTCTAATGCTCAACATCCGGGACAAATACATTGAGTTTAATTTCTCTTTATCTAACAATTGGATGGTTTTTCCAGTGACTACAATGTTGAAATTTTTGAATTTAAATCCCTGGAAAAAGAAACATCCAGTGTCATCTCTTCTCTCAATTTTCCTTATTAAAGTTCCGATTTATTCCGATAAACGATCTTGTCCAATGATTAAAAGATTCTTAAGATTCACTTAAGAAAACTCGAACTTCTATACCTTTTAATCGTCATCTATTTTTTTGAATTTCCTCGAATTTGAAATCAATATTTCTCTTTCTATCTTAAAAAAACTTAGACCAAAAACATGTCAGAAAAGAGAAAAGTGACCCTGAAAGATATTGCCAGAGAATTGGGAATTTCAGTTTCCACTGCTTCCCGAGCATTGAATGGTTACGAGAAAATTTCAGGCGAAACCATCAAAATGGTGAAGGATTACGCAGAAAAACACCATTACACGCCGAATATCTTAGCCATAAATCTTCGAAAAAACAGGACTTCAAATATTGGAATAATCGTTCCGGAGATCGTTCACCATTTCTTTTCGACAGTCATCAGCGGGACGATCGATATGGCTAAAAAACATGGGTATAATGTTCTTGTAAGTCAGTCAGACGATTTGCTGAAAGATGAAATCATCGCCTGCCGAACCTTACTGGGAAGCAGTGTGGACGGACTCTTGATTTCTATTTCCAATGAAACTGTGGAAGGTGATCATATTCAGGAATTCCTTGACGAAGGAAAACCTGTCATTCAATTCGACAAAATCACCGATCTGTTAGAAACGCCAAAAGTGATTGTTGATGATTTCGACGGGGCGTATCTGGCAGTCAAACATCTGATCGATCAGGGCTACAAAAAGATTGCGCATATCGGAGGAAGGATCGATGTAAAAAATTCAATCGCTCGACAAAATGGGTACGAAAAAGCACTAAAAGACAGCCAATTAGAAACCATTGAAGATTGGGTGCTTCACTGCCAAAAGATTTCCGAGCAGGAAGGTTTTGAATTTGCCAGGAAATTGATGAAAAGCAAAAATCCACCGGATGCTATTTTTTGCATCACTGATTTGGTGGCTTTGGGAGTAATCAAATTCCTCAAATCGGAAGGTTTCAAAATCCCTGAACAAGTCGGCGTGATGGGATTCAGCAATTGGCAACTTGCAGATATTGTCTCGCCGGGTCTGAGTTCGGTAGATCAGCATGGGTATCAGATCGGCCAAAAAGCAACCGAGCTGATGATAAATCTCCTCAAAAATCATTCGCTTGGAGTGAATGAAATCATCGAACTCAAAACCAATCTGGTGGTGCGGGAATCCTCGAGTCTTGCTTCGAAAAGAGTTTGATCTAAAACCTAATCCCTAGAAAATTACCTAGGCTCCAAAAGGAAAAACTCATAAGGTGATAAAACGAGGTGTTCGTTGTCAGCCCCAACTTCAAACTCCTTTTCAGTCCAATGATCGTAGAGCTTTGTGGGAGCAACTCCATGTTCCTTGAAAGCATACCAGGTAAGATTCGCCAGATGATTGCTGAAATTGAATACTGCAAAAAGCTTTTGATCATTCAAGGTTCTCAGGTATCCTGCCACATGATTATTGTGAGGAGATAGCCAGGTGAGATTTTTGTAATCACCGACGACAGCTAACTTCTTGCGGATTGCGATTAACTTTTGAGTGGCTGTGAAAACACGATTCTCAATTGTCCCGGGTTCATCGATCTTTCTATTCTTTTCCCAATCAATCACAGGTCGGTGCATCCATCGGTTGTCATAGCTTTTCCCCGGATCCTTCTGGTAGCTGTAGTCATTTGTATAGCCCGCCTCATCGCCGTAGAAAATGATCGGAAGTCCGCCCAGGAAAAATGAATGCGCCTGCATCAGGCTTATTTTTTGAATAGAGGTATCGATTCCATGTGAGTCATTTTCCCAAATGGCTTTTTCGAGACCGCAAAGCGAGGCCAGAGAACCGCTGATTCTCGCATCACCGGTTTTGGGATTGGAAGAGAATAAAGCCCCTCTCGCCGGACTGTTTGGGAATGCACCTGAAAAATAATCTTTGAGGAATCTTCGGTGCTGATAAGGATTTTTTCCAACATCAGCGATCATCGAGTCATCGTATCCCAAGCCAATATCATCGTGACAACGCGTGTAGGTGATCCAGGAAGTTCCGTAAGGTTTTTGCAAAATATCGTGCTGACAAGCCAGCATCACCCGGGTATCTCCGCTCGCCAGCATATCCCATTGCAGCGCCATCTGGGTGGCATTGTAGGCGAAATCACATTCTTTCGCGGTGAAATCTCCCGTCCCAAAATACTTCATGATCTCTTTGGGAGCCACAATTGCCTCTCCCAAAAGCGCCATTCCCGGTGCAGAAACCATCACGCATTGCTTGATCAACTTGAGCAAGGTATGGGCTTCCGGTAAATTCTGACAAGCCGTACCCGTCTGCTTCCAGATGAAAGCAGGCGCGTCGATCCGAAGGACATCCACTCCAAGATTCGCATAATAAAGGATCGTGTCCAGCATCTCCCGAAACACGATCGGATTGGTGAAATTTAAGTCCCACTGATAACTGTGAAAGACCGTCATGACCCACTTATTGCAGGAATGGTCATAAATGAAATTCCCGGGAGAACTCTCCGGAAATATATCCGGCATCTGCTCCTCAAACTGGTTGGGAATCCAGCGATTGTCGTACATGTAGTAGTAATCCTGATAAAAAGGATCACCCGCTTTGGCTTTTTTTGCCCACTCGTGGTGGTGGGAAGTATGATTTAGGACAATGTCCAGCATCAGGTACATCCCCTTTTTCTGCATCTTTTTTCGCAGCTCGATCAGGTCCTCGATCGAACCGAAACGCTCATCAACTTTTCGAAAATCGGATACTGCATATCCCCCGTCACTCTCACCTTCCGGACTTTGAAAGAGAGGCATCAGATGCAAAAAGTTTACTCCAAGTGTATCCAGGTAATCGAGCTTCTTTCCCATTTCAGGAAGATTACCGGCAAACCGATCGACATACAAACTTATGCCTGTCAGTTCATTGCTCAGAAACCAATGTCCTTTCTTTTGCTTCTCTTCGTCCCGCTTTCGAAGGTCTTTTCCTCTGGATTTGTACCCCTCAATCAGCGTAACAAGCAATTGCCCGAATAACTCATCAGACTTTGGGTGAAAGCGGTAGATCTCCTGAAAAAGCCCAAAAATAGTTTCCACTCCGGCAATCAGGCCATTATAAAAAGCCTTGTCTTTTCCGGAAATGTCTACTCTATTTTCACTTAATACTCGATGGGTATTTTCAAAAAGCTGTTGATCAAACTTCATCACGAATCAATTACTGAATGTTTTATTTATCCTTTTAAGGCTGGAATTGGATCCAGTGCCTTAGGTTTTTCGGGTGCAAATCACGTCAAATAAACCCAAATCAGTTAAGGTTCATTGGGCTTTATTTAATGACCAGCGGAAACCGGAACTGCTCCTTCGATATTTCGATTTTCTGAGATTCTAAGGGTAGCAGCAGCTGAAATCAGCAATAAGATCCCTGCGAAACTGATAGCCAATCCGGGATCATTGTTAAGAAAATTCTTGGAGATAAACCCGAAAGTCAGCGTCTGAATGATCATCGGAACCACAATCATCATGTTGATGATTCCCATGTACACGCCATAGCGTTCCTTCGGAATATCATTGACCACCAGCAGGTATGGAATCCCCATCATACTTGCCCAAGCAATCCCGAAACCGGTCATTGGCGCGAATAGCAAGTATTTATTTTCCATATGGGGAAAAATCAATAGACCAACTCCGGCCATAATCAGGCAGACGAAATGGACTTTACGGGGTCCAAACTTTTTGGCAAGTCCCACCAGGGCAAATGCCGAAAGGAAGGTGACAATATTATACCAGCCATTGACCAAACCTGTCCATCCCACAGCTTCCTCAAACAGCACCTTGTCTCCCTGAGGAGTTGTGTTCCAGACCGATTGAGCGATACTTTTTGCCGCATTTTGCCAGTAGCAAAACAGCGCGTACCATTGGAAAAGATAAACAAGAGCCAGCTTCCACATCACAGATGGCATATTGAGAATCGCGTTTACAATTTCGATATTCTGCGCAAAGGCAACTCTCAAAACAGAATGAGCTTCCATTTTATGCAGGACTTTTTTCAATAATCCCTTGAAGAAAAGAGAAGGAATCGCCAAAACTGCAAAGATCAAATACGCGATAAGCGAGGTGAAAATGGAAAGGAAAAACTGGACAACAGGATGCGGCATTCCCTTGGTCCTTTCTTTCAGCGCTGCCAATTCTTCATCCGTCGGAGGAATCTCCGGAGTTTTATAAATACTATAAGAAACGCTGACTATCGAGCAAACTGAGCCCAAAAAGAAGGATGCATAAACCCAATAAGGCAGGGCACCGGCAGTACCGGTAATGTATTTCTGAAAGACAAAAAGGGAAATATTGGCCAGCGTAATGCCCAATCCGGTAAAAAAGCTTTGAGAAAGAAAACCTAAACCATACTGCTCCTCCGGCAACTTATCCGCGATCAAAGCGCGGTAAGGCTCCATTGCGGTGTTATTTGCCGCATCCAAAACCCAAAGCAATCCCGCCGCCATCCAAAGCGTACTACTGAAAGGATAGAAAAAAAGGCAAATGCTGCAAAGCACCGCACCGATAAAGAAGAAAGGCTTTCTTCTGCCAAATCTCGGACTCCAGGTATTGTCGCTGAGTGCACCTATAATCGGTTGGATCAAAAGTCCCGTCATCGGACCTGCAAGATTCAAAATCGGAATCTCATCGGGCATGGCGCCAAGCATATCGTAAATCGGATTTACCGCACTTTGCTGAAGACCGAAACTGTATTGAATGCCAAAGAATCCGACATTCATATTTATAATCTGGGAAAAGGATAAACTAGGTTTGGGCATATTGGTGATTGGCAACTGGAATTAGAGTCGATGTATCTTCAGGAAAAATAATAGTTGGCTATCTATTTATTTTTCCTGATTAAACCAAGATCGGGAGTTTCAATATTTTCCACTCCCAACTTTTGATTTCAGATTCAACAACTATAAACCCCACTTGTTTTCAAGTGCCTTTTTGGGTTTCCACCAACTCAAAAAATCTCTCCGCAATCTTCAATTTCCGGAAGGTAAACCTCTTCTTCTTTCTATGAGTAGCCGAGCGATGGAGGACGTCTTTTAGTGTTTCAATCACTTCAATTGTATGATCGCCTTTGTTGAGCATGACACAATCCGCATGAGCTGCGTGACCGGCGTCGGTAATTTCGGAGCGGCTCACCATTCCTGACTTATTCAAACTTTCCAGTACCTGTGTGGCCCAAATAACCGGAACGTGGGCAGCTTCACAAATCCATAAAATCTCCTCCTGAATCTCACCCAATCTCTCAAAACCAATCTCAACTGCCAAATCACCACGAGCAATCATCACTCCAAATCCTTTCATCTTCATGCCTTCCATCAGAAGCATTGGCAGGTTTTTTACCGCATCGGGAGTTTCTATTTTTAAGATGATCGCCGGAGTCTCTTCCGAAATCTCAAGTAGCAAAGACCTCAATTCCGCCATGTCCTGAGGATTTCTTACAAAGGAAAAACCAACCAGATCCGCATTTGCACAGACAAAAGGCAGACAATTCCTATCATGAGTTGTGAGGGCAGGAATATCGATTTCAGAATCAGGGAAGTTTATCCCCTTTTCAGCTTTGATTCGGCCACTTTTTGTCGAGACGCGGGTAACCCTGATACCTACCCCATTTTTTTTGATTTTTTCAACCACTGCCCGGATAAGGCCATCATCGATGTAAACCCTTTCGCCAACTTTCAGCATGGTTAAAATCCCCAGCTCATTGGGACTGATTACAATCTCATCTTTTTCAAAACCAGCCATCGACTCCGCTAACCAAATCAGCTGGCCTTCCTTTATTTTGACTTTGCCTTTATCCTTTCCTTTGCCCAGAATTTTGGTTCTTATTTTCGGTCCGGCCAGGTCCATGTAAATCTTGCAAGCCAATCCTGAATTTCGAGTAGCCTTTTTTAGCTTATTTATCATCTTGGACCAGGTAGCCTCATCATCGTGGGCACAATTGATCCTCGCTACGTTCATCCCATTTTGCAGCAAACTTTTGATCAAAGCATAATTGCTCGCAAAACCTGAATCAAAGGTGACCATGATGGAAGGAATTTCCGGTTCGGACTTCGCTCCGAAAAGAAATTCGCTCTTTTCTTCCAGACTATCCATGCTGAAAGAATAAGTGCAGGGGTCTAATTCCTTCTGCTTGTATTCATGGCCCAAAATCTGTCGGATTGCTTGAAGCTGACGATGGATATGGCTTTCAGAACTCGAAAGAGAAGACAAACCATTGATATGCAGCAAATCCTGCAATCCCCTGATATCGTCACTTCTCAGAACCAGATAATGGATAAAATTCCTTGCTGAATGAAAATGATTGGGATGAAGTTGCTGGAGCAAATCAGCTTTTTCATGCTCTTCTTGTAGCATTTTGTTCTCGATCAAGTCGAGTTGTATTAAAATTTGATCCAGGCTAGAGGTCATTTCGGGGGGTATTTTAGAATTAAGATTCTAGCTATCAATTTTAAACCGAGCCTCAAAATCCTATGTAAAGTTTTTTGGGATTGAATTACCGAATCGATTGAAAAGTAAACTATTTACAAACCCAACTTTCATTTCAGAAGCCTAGCTCTCATTCAAATTTTAGTGAGCAAATCCTGGCAAAAACTAGTTCTATAAAGATTATTAAAACTCTTGTCCGGGGATTTAAATATGAGTCTCGCTCTAAATTTTAGAACATTAATTCCGTGAAACTTGAAAAGGATTTACTCTAGAATTTACAAAAAAACTGGTCTTAATACAAAACAAAAGCGGGGAAGAATTCTTTCGAATTTTCCCCGCTTCATAATTTGAAAACCGTAATTCCCAAATCACGCCAAGCTACAGTTATTATGACTTTTCCCTCAGTTGCCCGAGTTCATAACTTTAGGTTTTCGTGCTCTGATATCTCAACCTTTCGACTTTGAATCATGATTTCAGAACTTCTGCGGTTGCCCGTTTCAGACTTTAAACTTTAACAGTTTTAGTCCCTTTATTCCTTCCTCTTCAGCTTTCAACCTTTGTCCGAAATCTTACTTTCGGCCTTTTATCTCTCACTTGATATATTCAAATTTATGTCTCAACTCTTTGATTTACAAGAAATCAACACATTATTTCCCCACAATTTTTCCACTTCAAAAAAGAGATAATCACAAAGTTATCCACATCGCAATTTCTTGTTTCATATTTAATCAGGCTTCTTCCGAAACCTCTTCCTTTCCAAGTTTGGAATGTAAATTTTCAGATAATCAATTTTATAAAACAGGATCAAACCTCTATTTGCCACGGGTAAAAGTTTTGTTGATTAAAAGCGTTCATTTTGCTAGCTTATTCCAATGAACCCAATCTTTATGAAAATCCTTTATAGCCTTCTCTTCCTGTTTATTTTCAGTTTTCAGCCTGCATTTTCCCAGTCCAAACCTTTAAAAATCATGATGATCGGAGCTCATCCGGATGATTGTGATATTAAGTCCGGAGGGACGGCAGCTTTATTCGCCGCCATGGGTCATCAGGTGAAATTTCTGTCTGTGACCAACGGAGACGCCGGTCATATGGAAGAAGGTGGCGGTATGCTCGCCAAACGTAGATATGACGAGACTCAGGAAGTCGCAAAAAGACTTGGAATCAGTTACGATGTGCTCGACAATCACGACGGAGAACTTTTGCCCACTCTGGAAATCCGCCTCGATGTAATCCGCAAAATCAGAGAATGGGATGCGGATGTGGTGATTTCGCACCGCTCAAATGATTATCATCCTGATCATCGCTATACTGGGATTCTGGTGCAGGATGCAGCATTTATGGTTGGAGTGCCAAACATTGCCGCCGACACCCCGCCTTTGAGAAAGAACCCTGTTTTCCTGCATTACCAGGATAATTTTCAAAAACCCAACCCATTTGAGCCGGACATAGCAATTGATATCACGTCTGTGATTGATAAAAAAATCGATGGCCTGGATGCCCATGTCTCTCAGTTCTACGAATGGCTGCCTTGGATAGCAAATGATCAAGACGTAATCCCTGAAGGAAAAGAAGAAAGAAAGGCTTGGCTGAAAAGTAAAAGGACAATGCCCCCAAATCCTTCCGTCATGAAGTCTTTGGAAGAATGGTATGGCAAAGAAAAAGCCTCCCAAATCAAGTTTGCAGAAGCTTTCGAGATATGCGAATATGGCACTCAGCCTTCAAAAGAGGAGATTAAACGACTTTTCCCGATGTTGAAATGAGTTTGTCGATAAACTTTGCTAATCCTTCCAAATCAATAAATTCTTGAAAAATTGGAAATCTTCTTTTTGTCAAACCCATTTTGAAACCTAATATGAATAGTTTTAAAAAACCTGCTATTCCCCTCCTTTTTCTATTCTCACTCGTTTTACAATTCTCCTGTAGCCAAAGGGATACAACTCAGGAAGAATTAACCGAAGAAATTGATTTCAAAATCCCAAAATTCAGATTGGTTGAGACAGACACTTTTTTCTTCAACAACTTTGTGGATTGCAATATGGCCGAAGTATGGGTTGGAGATACGCTGAGAATTTTTCCGGGGAAATATGGCGAAGACCCTGTTTGGGGCTTTTCGAATGAACTCAAGTTTTCAAGCGGGATGAATGCTGACGAGGTTTTCAGCAATCCGGCCTCCGCCTACATTGCCCCATCAATAACCAAAAATGCTCCAGTTGGAGAATCGGGTTTGCATGGGGCAGTTTGGTTTGAGACAGTTTATCAGGATGAGCGCGACCCTAGCGGGCGAACTCTTTTTGCAATTTATCATAATGAGAACTATCCGGAAACTCTTCCATTCAACCCGGAAACAGGTGAAGGCTATATCGACAAAAACTGGCCACTTGGGCTGACAGACAGAATTACACCCGCTGCAGTTCCGAGAATTGGTGTGATGAAATCCACAGATGGCGGCTGGAATTGGGATAATAAAGGCCTGTTTCTGGAAGATAAGCAAGATCGAATGATCGTCAAACCTCACAATACTTCCAAGACTTTTGGTGGCGGTGTCGGAGATCCTTCTGCAGTGGCAGTGGGCGATTACTTGTACCTTTTTTATGGGGAATATGGCTATCCGGCAACCTATGATTCCGCCGGGTATGATCCCCAAACAGAATGGGAAGGACAATGTATCAGCGTTGCGAGAATCAGAATCGATGAATTAGATGATCCTCAGGGAAAGGCAAAACGCTGGGACGGCTCCAGCTTTAATGCCGCCTGGGACGGAATCGGAAAACCAGTTTCATCGCTTCAAATTCAAAAAGCAGACGGTGGCGGACCAGCTTCCTCGCCAATGGGAGGATTCCATTGGGGTCCATCCGTAAGTTGGAATACATACCTCGAATGCTGGGTAATGCTCATGGGAAAAGTCGAAGGCCAATCCTGGATAGGAGATGAATTGTACATTTCATTCAATCCCCATAAAGAACTTGGTGAAGGCACAAACTCACAGGCTTGGACCAAGCCTGAGCTCCTGGTGACAAAACCCGGACATGTCCTTTGGTATCCGTCTCTTCAGCCTTTGAATACACCTGATGATATTGCCAATAAATACACCAGCTTAAGGTTAGGTCAAAAAGCCAGGTTATTCTTCAAATATTCTGATCTGGGTAAATACATGTCAGAATATATTATCGAATTTGAAAAAAAGACAGATTAATATGAGTTTCAGAAATTCTTCCTGTAAATCACTTAAATATCTCAAAAATGGAAATCTCAGGTGTGCTGTTTACTTCGGTCTTCCGTCATCGGTCTTCCAGCCAGTTGCCCAAAAAGAATTCTACTACTGGTAAAATGAGCACTTCCAAAACGAGAAATATCAATCAACCCAAACCCAACCCCTTATGAAGTTCAAATCAAAACGACAGTTTTTTTGGATTGCAATCCTCCTTTTTTCCCTTTCGGCTTGCTATCAGTCCAAAACGGAACCGCTTCAAGAACAAGCTACCCGCTCTTCTACTATCCTGACAGACTATGTACATGCGCCTGATTCTACTTTTCGCTATGAAATAGTCAATACAGTTCCGGGAGAAGAATTCGATTTTCTGGTCCTGAAAATGTATTCTCAACATTGGCTGACTGAGGAAATTGTAAACGAAACCGAGTGGTGGCATTGGGTTTCTGTAGTGGTGCCAAAGGACACTCCATTCGAGACAGGCATGATGTGGATCGGAGGAGGCAGCACCAACAGCAAGATGCCGGAAAAACCGGATGCATTGATTTTGGCAGCGGCCACGAATACCAATTCCATCGTAGCCCAAATCCATAATGTTCCTTTCCAGCCCCTGATTTTTGCTAATGACACCTTTGGGGAGCGATATGAAGACGCAATCATTACGTATGGCTGGAGAAAATTTCTGGAAGGCGGTGCCAAAGACGAAGACGCAATATGGCTGGCAAGACTTCCGATGACAAAAGCGGTGAAACTAGCTATGGATGCTGTAACGGAGGTAGTGAAAACCAATTACAATAAAACCCTGGACAAATATGTGGTTGGCGGCGCCTCGAAGCGAGGCTGGACTACCTGGACCACCGCAGCAGTGGACGACCGGGTGGTTGCGATTATTCCGGTTGTGATTGACATGCTCAATCTGGAACCATCCTTTATCCATCATTATAAGAATTACGGATTCTGGGCTCCTGCTGTGGATGATTATGTGAGGGAAGAGATTTTTGAATGGATGGGAACGGAGGAATTTGACCGATTACTGGAGATTGTGGAGCCTTACTCCTACGTTGAGAATTATGATATGCCCAAACTCCTCATCAGCGCTGCCGGAGATGAGTTTTTCCAACCTGACAGTTGGGAGTTTTACTGGAATGATTTGATCGGTGAAAAGCATGTTCAATACGTGCCCAACTTTGGTCATGACCTTGGGGATTCGGATGCTATACCAAACCTGATTTCATTCTACTCGTCAGTTCTGAATAACACTTCCCGTCCGAAATATGACTGGAAAATTGAAGGGGATCAAATCCTCGTGAATCTGGATTCAACCCAAAAACCAACTTCTGTCAAACTTTGGACAGCTCATAATGAAGAGGCAAGAGACTTCAGAATCGATGTTTTCGGACCTAATTGGAAATCTGTGGACCTTCCTATCACTACCAGCGGAAAGTATGCCGTAACAATGGAATCGCCTGAAAAAGGATACCAGGGACATTTCATCGAAGTCACCTTCCCCGGACAATTGCCTTTCAAAGTGACTACCGGAGTGGAAGTGTTGCCGAGAACTTATCCATTTGAGGCATTTGTACCTGAAAGAAAACTTGCAGCAGCAAATTGACCCAACCAAACTATGAATCGCCCGGCTCTTTTTCTCTATTCCATTCTATTTTCTCTGATTTCTAATCCAAGTCTTATGGCCCAGAATACTGCCAATTACGATGAAAGCAAAGTTCCTGACCTGATTCTGCCAGACCCGTTTGTGAGTTTCAGGGGAAAATCAATTCAAACGATTCAGGATTGGGAATCCATTCGCAGGCCAGAGATTCTTCATCTTTTCGAAGAAAATGTCTATGGGAAAATCCCGACTGATTTTGATGCCATCACATTCAAAGAGGTGACCGAAAGCCAGAATCCTTTTCCTGATAAAGCTATCCTGAAGGAAGTTGACATCACTGTTTCCAGAAATGGAAATACTCATACGATGAGACTGAATGTCTTTATTCCTAAATCAGAAAAAGGTCCCTTTCCGGTTTTTATGCTGATCAATTACAAACCGAAAGATCCTAGCGGGAAACTGGTTGAAGAGGATTTTTGGACGGTTTCCGAACTGATAGAACGAGGATATGCGACGGCATCCTTCCATGGGGAAACCGTCTCTCCTGATGATAAAATCAGATTTTCTGAGGGAGTGATCGGAAGCGTATATCCGGAACATCTTACCCAACCAGATGGAATGAGAACTTTGGGAGCTTGGGGCTGGGGAGCGATGCGGGCGATGGATTATTTCGTTCATGAGTCTTCAATCGATGAAAAAAGAGCCATTTTGGTTGGCCATTCGAGAGCAGGAAAAGCTGCACTTTGGGCTTCGGCAAATGATACCCGATGGGCAGTTACGATTCCAAATGAATCCGGATGCGGAGGCGCTGCCTTGTCCAAAAGGAAATTCGGGGAAACCGTTCAGGTCATCAATACCAGTTTCCCACATTGGTTCAACGATAATTTCAAAGCGTTCAACGGAAAGGAAGAATTGCTGCCTTTAGATCAGCATATGATGGTTTCGCTCATTGCGCCGAGGGCGATTTACTTTTCCAGTGCGCGAGAAGATCGCTGGGCAGATCCTAAAGGCGAATACCTTTCGATACAACTTGGAAGCAGGGTTTTCTCAGAGATTTATGGAAAAGCAGTGAGTTTTCCGAAAGAGTTTGAATCCTTGAAAGGCCCTGTTTTGCAACCTTTCGCAGGATATCATATCCGTGAAGGTGAACATAATCTAACTTGGGAGGATTGGAGCCATTACGTGGATTTTGTGGAGTTGCAGTTTAAATAAGAGTGAATTTTAAAAATTTTTGTTTCCTATTAGAAAACTTTTCTATTTTTATACGTGTTTAACATCATAACCAGAAAGACCTTAAATGAATATGCCAAAAAATATCCCGTGGCTAAAAATGCTCTTCTCGAATGGTATCATGATTTCATTGATCATGATTTTGAATCATTTAATGAACTCAAAGATGTATATGGAAAAGCAAGCATAGTGGCAGATGACCGGGTAGTATTTAATATTATGGGTAACAAATTTAGACTAGTAGTTCGGATAGTTTTTGAATATAAGGCTGTTCAAATCAAGTGGTTTGGAACACATTCTGAATATGATAAAATAGATGTCTCTACTATTCAATTTAAAAAATGATTGTTATGGAATTAAGCGTAATCAAAACCGAAGAACAATACGAACAGTATCTCGAATGGGTGGACTTGCAATTTGATAGTAAAGTAGCTCCTGATACTCCTGATGGGAAAAAATTAGAGGTTGCTCTTATGCTTATTAAGCAATATGAAGATGAGCATCATTCAATTCCTTTTCCGGACCCAATAGAAGCCATTAAATTAAAAATGGCTGAAATGGGCTTGAAAAATAAAGATTTGGTTGGAAAAGTAGGAAGCAAGGGATACGTTTCTTCCATCCTCAATCGCAGAAAACCATTAACCTTGGAACTGGCAAAACTATTCCATAAAGAGTTGAAAATCCCTGCTGAGATTCTTCTTTCCTGATTCTATTTTGGAAAAACAAAAGCCGTTTTCAGAGATTCTGAAAACGGCTTTTCTGTTTTGAAACCCATCCATTTTGAGTTTTATTTCAATTTCTTTAATCCTTTGGTTTCCTCCTTTTTGGCTTCTTTCACACTGATCGCAAAGCCGCCACCCGGAGCGCTAAACTGTGAAAGTTTTGACTCCTTATCTACCAGCACTTTCCGAATCTCATAGGCTTGGGGATTGGTTTTGAAGTGTGCATCTTTTGCATCTGAATAGATTGTAGCGATGTACGTTTTTCCTTCATCCAAAAAGTCGAACTTAAATTTGGAGTCTCTCACGGTTTCCCCGTTGACATTTCCCACAAACCAATTGTTCGTGCCTTTGGCTTTTCTTGCCACCGTCACATAATCGCCAGGTTCGGCTTCCAAGTAGCGACTTTCGTCCCAGTCCAGAGCCACTTCTTTGATAAACTGAAAAGCATCCGGGAAGCGATCGTAATTCTCAGGAAAATCTGCCGCCATTTGCAAAGGACTGTACATCGTCACATACAAACCAAGCTGATTTGCCAGCGTGCTGTTGACATGGGAACCGTTGAAGACATCCATTTCAAAAATCCCGGGCGTGTAATCCATCGGTCCTCCGATCAATCGGGTGAAAGGAAGCACGGTCACGTGATTGGGTTTTGATCCTCCAAAAGCCTGATATTCTGTTCCGCGAGCTGATTCATTCCCGATCAGATTTGGCCAGGTTCTTCCAATTCCAGTTGGTCGAACGGCCTCGTGAGCGTTCACCATGATCTGGTAATCAGCTGCTTTTTCCACCGCATATTGATAATGATTGACGAGCCATTGGCTATAATGATTTTCTCCCCGAGGAAGAATATCGCCGACATAGCCGCTCTTCACCGCATTGTATCCATTGTCATTCATGAATTGGTACGCCTCATCCATGTGTCGCTCGTAATTGCGAACTGAGGAGGAAGTCTCGTGATGCATGATCATTTCCACGCCCTGACTGATTGCATAATTGCGGACTGCCAGCAAATCAAAATCCGGATAAGGCGTCACAAAGTCGAAGACATAATCCTTTGAATTGCCAAACCAATCTTCCCAACCCACATTCCAGCCTTCCACCAAAACACCGTCAAATCCATGCTTGGCAGCAAAGTCAATGTATTTCTTAACATTGGCAGTGGTGGCGCCATGCTTTCCGTTCGGTTTCGCTTTGGAGTAATCCGTCTCTCCGAGCTTTACAGATTTGAACTCATCTGTATAGGCCCAGGAGCTTTTATTGGTAATCATTTCCCACCAGACACCCACGTATTTCATGGGCTTGATCCAGGAAGGATCCTTGATTTTGGAAGGTTCGTTCAGGTTGTAAGTCATCTTTGAAGCAAGAATTTCTCTTGCATCATCGCTGACCAAAATTGTTCTCCACGGAGTCTGACTTGGCGTGATCATAAATGCCTTATCTCCATTTACATCTGGAGTCAGCCAGGATTCAAAAACCATATTTTTATCATCCAGATTAAGATGCATCACTGAATAATCAATCAAAGCTGCTTCATGCAAATTGATAAAAAGTCCATCTGCTGTCTTCAACATCAAGGAAGTTTGAACCGCTGTTGGCGAAAATGAAGTCTGCGAAACATTAGCCGTAACCGCACCCGCAATCAGGTTTCTTATTTCGGAAAGCTTCGACTCGGTGTAGTCGTACTCCTGTGTATCGTAATCGCCCGGAATCCAAAAAGCCGTATGATCGCCTGACATCGCAAACTGGCTTTTTTCTTCTTTGATGACGAAATGCCCAAGGCTTTGCTGGATTGGAAACTCATATCGGAATCCAAGTCCATCGTCAAACAATCGAAATCGAAGCACCAGCTTTCTGCCTGTTATAGCTTGGCTCAAATTTACTTCCATCTCGTTATACTGATTTCTGATTTGGCTTTCCTCACCCCAAACAGGCTTCCAGGTTTCGTCAAAAGAGGAATTTTCGATCACCTCAATTTTGAAATCTGACATCAGATCAACTTCGTCGTTTTTCAAATCCATCCCCAACTGACTGTCCTTGATTACCTCTTTACCCTTGTAAAAAAGCCGATAAATCGGAGTGCCTTTATCTCCAAGCAGGAAGTTCATTTCCAGATTTCCGTCCGGAGATTTGAGATTTTGGCCAATCAGAGCAGGTGAAATACAGATCCAAAGGATGAAAAGGAGTATGGTTCTTTTCTGCATGAGGTTGAGTGTCTTGAGTTGAAATTATTGATAAACAGAGTTTTTGATCCTTGATTCATCATTCGAAAAAAACGGTTTGTCATTCCTCTTGTGATGATTAGGACGCTAAATATAGTCCAAAACTGTTCGCGGTTTCATGATTGAAATCATTTATCCCAAGTCAAAAAAATAACCTTTGAGTCTGCCTCAAAGGTTATTTTCTATTCTGCATTTTGAATTTTCAATTGACTGCAGCTCTTACCAGAGGAGCTACTTTTGTCCCGATTAGTTCAATCGCATTTTTCAATTGCTCATGTGAAAGTCCGGCATTGTCCATTTGGAAAGTAATTCTGGAAATTCCTCCCAAAGAATCGCTGTGACGCAGGATTTTCTCTGCAACTTCTTCCGGATTCCCCACGATCAAAGCCCCAAAAGGTCCCGTTTGAGCATTGAAATTATTTCTTGTCACTGGTGGCCAACCTCTTTCTCTTCCGATTCGGGTGAAAGTTTCTGCATAGCCTGGGTAATATTCATTCACTGCTTTTTCTGAAGTTTCGGCTACGTATCCCAAAGAATGCAAGCCTACTTTTAATTTTTCGGGCGCATGTCCTGCTTTCTCCCCAGCCTCCCGATATAAGTCTATCAAAGGTCTGAATCGATGCGTCTCTCCTCCGATCACCGCAACCATCAATGGCAAACCAAGCATCCCCGCCCGGACAAAAGAAGCCGGCGTCCCTCCTACTCCCAACCAAATCGGTAAGGATTCCTGAAGCGGTCTTGGATAGATGGGTTGAAGATGAAGCGAAGGCCTAAATTGACCAGACCAGGTGACAGTCTCCTGATTACGGATTTTGAGCAAAAGCTCAAGTTTCTCCGAAAAAAGCTTGTCATAATCCTTCAGGTTCAAGCCAAATAATGGAAAAGCCTCCGTAAAAGAACCTCTCCCGACTACCATCCCAGCTCTTCCATTTGAGATCAAATCCAGTGTGGCATATTCCTGAAAAACCCGAACCGGATCTGCAGCACTCAATACTGTCACTGCACTGGTCAACTTGATTCTACTTGTTCGCGACGCTGCAGCCGCCAGAATAATGGCTGTTGCTGAGTCTAAAAATTCCTTTCGGTGATGCTCCCCAATTCCGAAAACATCAAGTCCCATTTTGTCAGCATATTCTATTCGCTCAATCAATTCATTCAACGATTGTCTTCTGTTCTCTGACTGAGTTTCATTTCCTGCAGGAGCTGCCGCTGCAAAACTATCTATTCCAATTTCCATAGGTTCGGCTTCTGAATATTCTTATGCTAATTCGATATTCCTAGGTCAACCGAATTCAGATAATTTCAATTCCAAATCCCTTTAATTCTTTCGAATGAAAAGGATAAGTTCCTGCGAAAACGGCTGAAAATTCAAGCAAACGACTTTTTTGACTGAATCAGAAGAAAAACATCCGAGGTTGAAAGATTGGCAAGAAACTGACATCTTATTTTATCTTTAAACTCAGCGGACTTAACACGAAGCTTTACCCAATACTCTCTAAAGATGAAAACCAATCTCATACTTCTTCTTCTTTTGTTCCATCACTCCCGGATTCTTGCCCAAGAAGCTACAGTCTTTGACGGTGGGAAAGAAGGGCATAAAATCTACCGGATACCTGCGATCATACATCTTCCAAACGGAGATCTGCTTGCTTTTGCCGAAGGCAGGGTAAATGGAAGCGATGACTTTGGAGATGTTAATCTTGTGATGAAGCGAAGCCAAGATCAGGGACTTTCCTGGTCAAAACTTGACGTGCTAGTGGATTATGATTCTCTTCAGGCTGGCAATCCTGCTCCCGTGGTAGATTTGAATGATCCTGAAAACCCCGGTGGAGTGGTTTATCTTTTTTTCAACACGGGGAATAATCATGAGTACGATATCCGAATGAATCGAGGCGTTAGGGAGGTTTGGATGATACGCTCGCTGGATTTGGGAAAAAGCTGGGAAACCCCGGTAAACATTACAGCTCAAACCCATAAGCCCAACAATCCGGATTTCAACTCGGATTATGTGTCTAAAGAAGATTGGAGACACTATGCAAATACACCTGGACATGCATTTCAATTTCAGAATGGAAAATTCAAAGGAAGAATCTATGTTGCGGCGAATCACTCCATCGGGCCTCCGCAGGAAGGGTTTCTTGATTATCAGGCGCATGGATTTTATTCCGACGATCATGGCAAGACTTTTCATCTTTCAGAATCAGTCGATATCCCGGGCTCGAATGAATCCATCGCTGCAGAACTTTCAGCAGACAGAATGATCATGAGCATTCGAAATCAGTCAGGGAACATCCGAAGCAGAATTTTGGCGTATTCAAGTGATGGTGGCGCGACTTGGGATGAGGCTTATTTCGAAGAAAACCTCCCGGATCCGGTTTGTCAGGCTTCTATTTTGAACATCAGGATGCAAAATGGAAAGACAATTCTGGCGCATTCAAATGCCTCAGACACCCAAAATCGAAATAACCTGACAGTCAAAATAAGCTATGATGAAGGTAAATCCTGGCCAAAATCAATTCTTATTGATCAAAAAGAACTTGCCGGGAATTCATCCTGGACGGCTTATAGTGATCTCGTCTTACTTAGCGAAAGTACTGTTGGGATTCTTTATGAGCGAGATAATTATTCGGAAATTATCTTCAAAAAGATCAACTGGAAGGAATAATTATCGCTTGCTCGAAAAACAAAAAACCTTTGAGGATTTGACACCTCAAAGGCTGATTTAATAGATTTTATTCAAAAGAGGCTTAGCTCATATCTTTCATCTCACTCACCACTTTAGTGATGGTTTGCTTGGCATCGCCGAATAGCATCAGACAGTTTGGATAGCCGAACAGTTCGTTTTCAACTCCTGCATATCCTTTACCCATGCTTCGCTTGCTGACGATTACAGTTCGGGCCTTGTCGGCATTCAGGATTGGCATTCCGTAAATCGGGCTTTGCGGATTGGTTCGTGCTGCCGGATTAACGACGTCATTTGCTCCAACTATAAAAACCAGATCGGTATTTGGAAACTCATCGTTGATGGATTCCATCTCGATCAGTTTGTCGTAAGAAATATTCGCTTCCGCTAATAGCACGTTCATGTGCCCCGGCATTCTTCCTGCAACCGGGTGAATTGCAAATTTGAAATCGATATTCCTTTTTTCGCATTGTTCCATGAGTTCACGGATCACGTGCTGAGCTTGGGCAACTGCCATTCCATATCCCGGAACGACTATCACAGAAGAAGCTGAGTCAAACAACATAGCTGCTTCTTCCACTCCCACTTCTTTGACCACGATCTCCGGTCCGTCCTTTTGTGCAGAAGTCACCGTCTGACCAAACCCACCCAAGAGGACATTTGTGAGTGATCGGTTCATCGCCTTACACATGATCTGAGTCAGGATAATTCCCGATGCTCCAACAAGCGAACCTGCCACGATCAAGACGTTGTTATTTAGGATAAAACCAGTCGCACAAGCTGCCATACCCGAGTAAGAATTCAGCAAAGAAATCACCACCGGCATATCTGCTCCTCCGATCGGAATCACAATCAGAACGCCTACCAATAGTGCAATGATCACCAACATGATGATGTAGAATGGATCAGTTTGATTGAGGAATGCGAAAACTCCTATTACCAAAAAGGAAATCAAAAGAATCAGATTAAATAGATGCTGTCCTTTGAAAGTAATTGGGGAACCTGAGATTTTACCATTCAATTTGAGCCATGCTACCATCGAACCAGTGAATGTGATTCCGCCTATTAGTACACTGACTATGATACTTATAGAATTGACTGGATCCATCTCAATCATTCTGACTTCAGTATTCAGGAAATGATCCGATAAGGCTACTGCAAAAGAAGCTAAACCACCGAAACCGTTGAAAAGGGCAACCATTTCAGGGATTTTGGTCATTTCCACCTTATTGGCGTAGTAGAGCCCAATAGCTCCACCCAAGAGAATACAGGCAAAAATTTCAATGAGTGAAACACTTTCAATCGTCACCAAAGTGGCAGCAATTGCAATGAACATTCCTATGGAAGAGAGGATATTTCCCCTCCGGGCGTCTTTCGTTTTTCCTAATAGCTTGATGCCTGCGATAAATAAAATCGAGGCAATTAAATAGGCGATTTGTATGGCTACTGTCATTTCTTCTTAAACATTTTAAGCATACGATCTGTGACAGCATAGCCGCCTACCACATTGATGGTAGCGAGCACAAGTGCTGCCATTCCCAGCCACTTGCTGAGGGTGGAATAGCCAAGTTCGTTACATGCCAATAAGGCTCCGACGATGGTAATTCCTGAGATGGCATTTGAGCCGGACATAAGCGGCGTATGTAGTGTTGGTGGCACTTTGGCGATCAGTTCAAATCCCAGGTAACTCGCCAGGACAAGAACATAAAGCAATATGATTAATGATTCGATTGTCATTTGATAAGATTTTTAAAGCTTATTTATGAAGGATATTTTTAGTGAAGGCATGGACTAATTCACCCTCATGGGTGATCAATACGCCCTTTGTAATTTCTTCTTCCTGATCGAGTTTAAGCCCGATATTCGAAGAAAGATGAAAGAGAAGTGTGCTGATATTCGTTGCGTAGAGTTGGCTCGCATTGGTAGGAAGCAGTGACGGAAGATTTGACTCTCCGATAATGGTCACGCCATGCTTGACAACCGTTTTATTGATTTCGGAGATTTCGCAGTTACCTCCTGTTTCCACAGCCATATCGAGAATGACAGAACCCATTTTCATGGATTTCACCATATCCTCAGTAACGAGAATCGGAGATTTTTTCCCCATGACCAAGGCCGTGGTGATCACGATATCCGCTTCTTTGATTTTATCCTGCACGAGTTGCTTCTGCTTTTGCAAAAACTCAGCAGATACTTCACTCGCATATCCTCCCTCCACTTTTACCGCTTCAACTCCTTCAACTGTCAGGAATCTTCCTCCAAGGGATTCAACCTGCTCTTTGGTTTCGGGTCTCACATCACTCACTTCCACGATTGCTCCCAAACGTTTAGCAGTAGCGATCGCTTGAAGTCCGGCAACTCCTGCTCCGAAAATCAAAACCCTTGCAGGAGTGATCGTACCGGAAGCTGTCATCATCAATGGGAAAATCTTGCCCAGGTAATTGGCTGACAAGATCACAGATTTGTAGCCTGCGAGGTTGGCCTGGGAACTCAAAGCGTCCATTTTCTGAGCTCTTGAGATCCTTGGTACCGCATCCATGGAAAAAGATGAAATCTTCTTCTCAATCAATGCATCAACCATTTCGGGCTGATTGTAGGCATACATGTAGGAAATACAAGCCGAACCGGACTTCATCTTTCCGATTTCTGCAGTCGTGAAAGCATTCACTTTGAGCAGCAAATCTGATCCGGAATACACTTCCTCTTGCGACACCACACTTGCACCGGCATCTGTGTAATCCTTATCCGAGAAATAGGAAGATTCCCCTGCGCCTTTTTCAATCACGACAGCGTATTCCTTTTTGAGCAGCTGCTTGACCACATCCGGCGTTAGCGCGACTCTCCTCTCGAATTCTTTGGTTTCTTTAATTACTCCGATTTTCATTTTACAAGGTTTGAACAGGGTCCTTCAAAATTTACTTTTAGTGATTATTACCGAAAGTAATTTTTTAAGAAGTATTTAACCATCCTGCGTCGAAAAAAATCTATCATTATTTTCGGGATCGATTTCGCAACTTTTCATTTCACACTTCTTTTTGATTGAATTCAACCAGTTTCAGCAATCAATCATTGCCTTCTTTGCCATTCATCCCCATGCACTCCTTTTTTTAAATTAATAATTCCCTCAAAAGAGATTAATCCTTATTTTACACATCCCTATTCACCAATCCAATTAATAAATCCCATGAAACAACCCAAAAAAATAGCTTCGGATCAATCGCGCCGGGACTTTATTAAAAACACTGCGATTGCTTCGTCTTTTTTCATTGTCCCCCGACATGTACTTGGTGGCGTAGGCTTCACTTCTCCATCTGACCAGTTGAATTTGGCAGCAATCGGAGCTGGTGGAAAAGGAGCCAGCGATATCCTCAATGCATCTGTCAATGGTCGCGAGCGTGTAGTAGCGCTCTGCGATGTGGATTTCTCAGGAACAGCAAAAAAATCTGTGGAGAAATTCCCGACTGCAAAGCTATACGCCGACTACCGCGAAATGCTGGAAAAAGAAAAAGACATCGATGCGGTGACGATCTCTACTCCCGATCACGTGCACGGACCTGCTGCGAAATTTGCAATGGAAAGAGGCAAGCATGTCTATGTGCAAAAGCCAATGACTCATAACATTCGCGAAGCAAGAATGCTGACCGAAATGGCAAGATCTCAAAAAGTAGTAACCCAAATGGGTAATCAGGGAGCATCAAATCCTCTTTTGGATATGGTAAAAGGCTGGATTGATGCCGGCAAAATTGGTAAAGTCTCCAAAGTTCAGGTCTGGACTAACCGTCCTGTATGGCCTCAGGGAGGCCCTTTGCCAGCCCCCGACGAAAGCAAAAAACCAGAAGCGTTAGATTGGAACCTATGGCTTGGCCCTGCGGCCCTCAAACCTTACACTCCAAATATGCACCCATTCAGTTGGAGAGGCTGGTGGGATTACGGAACAGGCGCATTGGGTGATGTGGGATGCCATTTGATGGATATTCCTTTCCGAACTCTTGGCCTCCACTATCCAAAAGATGCCGAGTGCTCTGTGGGATCGGTTTATTCCGGCATGTGGACTGCAGATTACAATCCTGAAGGTTGCCCGGCCTCTTCCTTTATCACGTTGCATTATGCCCCAACAGCCAAAAATCCTGTGCCTTTGGAAATGACCTGGAGCGATGGAGGTTTACGTCCATCTCATCCGGATATCATCCCTGCGGATCATGACATCGGAGGTGCAAACTCTGCAAACGGAGTATTGCTGATCGGAGAAAAAGGAATAATTTCTCACAACATCAACGATAGTTCACCGCTGATGCCGAAGTTATATCTGAACGATGGCACACAGGAATTTGGTCCGGACAGGATCGAAGGAACTGAACCTGAATACGGACATCAGCGCAAGTGGGTGGATGCCTGCAAAGCTGGTTTCGGAAGTTCAGAGCACAAAGGCCTGACTTCATCTTTCGACTATGCAGGTCCGATGACCGAAACAGTCTTGATGGGAAATCTTGCTATCCGCAGCTATATGCTGAGAAGAGACAACGGCAAAGGACAGCAGGAATTCTTTGGTCGTAAAAAACTTCTTTGGGATGGTGAAAACATGCGAATCACCAACCTGGAAGAAGCAAACCAATTCGTTGGAAGAACTTACAGAGAAGGATTTGCTGTGTAAGCCCAATTCCAATTAGCTAAAAAGTAAGAAGTACTAATGCAAAAAAGCCGGCTAAGCCGGCTTTTTTATTGCTATTTGAGAGTTCTCATGAAGTTTACGATACTCCATAATTCCTCTTGGTCAGGAATTTTCTTTTCGAAGGAAGGCATTTCATCTCGACCAGTTAAAGTCTTGTAAAACATCTCACCGTCTGTTTGCTTTTGGAATGCTGCAGATTTCATGTCAACCAATTCTGATTCCAGTTGAGCGGCTTTCGTTCCATCTCCAGCGCCTGCTTTTCCATGACATGACTGGCAGTGCTTTACCCAAAGGGCTTTACCGGCAGTGACAGCATCAGCATCCCCTTTTACAGGATTGGTCATTTTCACATACTTATCAGGCACAGGCCATGGATCATTCTGAACCGAAACGAATGAAATTAGAAATGTTGCTGCAATTGAAAGACCTATAATAAAAGCTTTTGTTTCCATGGTATTAACGTTTTGTTTAAACTTGAATTTAATTTACTCACTGTGCTTTCCCAATTCTTCTTATTAGAATCAATTGATATGCCAAATAAAATATTACAGACCAAACACTTAGGATAATAATATTTGCAATGGCCAGAAGCCAAACGGGTGTTTTATCTCTTGTGGCCCATAGTGTCCTTTCGGAAAAACTATCATCTGCAATAAGAGGAGTTCCCCATTGTTTAGGCTCCGTGAAAGTCAAAGTCCCATACAATTCGTGCTCTTCGATCTTTGCTCCGACATTAATGTTCCCATTCTCATCTCCGGGAATAGTTATCAGAAAATCAGAGGAAGCCTCTCCAAATTCATCCGTTTCCAGATAATCTTCAGTAATCGATAAATCCTGAAAATACCTGTCTACGACAAACTTCATTTCCACTGCAGGCACTTCTACCCAACCTGAATCCCCCAATGCAAGGAGTTTTCCTGAAACAGATTTTTCCTCCCCATCTTCAGCATAAGACACCTCAATTTTTGCTTTGAAGATTTCTATTTCGCTCGAAGTATCCTCAAATTTTTCATCTTCAGTGACAGTTGCGATGAAATAGTAGGTAGAATCTGAATTAAGCCTCTCCTTAAATTGTGCGGGGATTTCAATTAATCCAACGCCTTCTTCATTGGAGCGCATCCTTCCAAGAAATCCTGCCTGACTCTCTTCTCCGATGAAGAAATTGACGTTCACTCCTTTTACAGGTCTGAATTTCTTCTCAATCTTGGTCCTTGTAAGAGCTTTCAAAACGGGCATCTCGTCATTCGTTTGATGGAATGTCAAGTCAAGCAAAAGCGTACCTTTTTCCACTGCATCCTGAGCTTGTAGGCTCGGGGAAGTCAGACAAAAAACAAAGCAAATGGATAGAAATCCTTTTAAAACAGAATATTTCATGTGTTTATAATTTTATTTTTAAAGGCCACATGGAATCTCGCATTGTTGCTAATCAATACTATGAAAGACTCTTGAGCCAGGCTTGATTTCATACCGCTTTCAGTTTAGCTTGTTCTTCTCTTTCCTCGATCATTTCATGAATCGGAATAATCGGAAAAAAACGAACAAAGATGGTAATCACGAGTAATGCTCCTGCCAGTGAACCAATGGTAATCGCCCATTCTTCCCAAGTGGGAGAATAGTGCATGTAACTTTCCGGCACATCGTACATCGGAAGGAACGGACTAAGCATGGAGGGCGTCACGATCAGGAATCTTTTGAACCATGCACCAACTACTACCAACACTCCCATGATAAATGAGGGAAGGGGTTTTCGTCCGGAAGGAAATAATAGAACAATGACAGGCACTACCATCCCAAAAATGATGGTGGTCCAGAACAAAATCGCGAACTCTCCTGTGAAAAGAGCCATCAGGTGGTGTTCTTCTGCTGTTTTCATTTTGAAAGCAGGCACCAGGTATTCATTGATATTGAAATAGAAATAAAGGAGTCCCAGGAGGACTACAATTTTCCCCATAAAATCAAAGTGCTTATCGGTCAGATAGGTCTCCAGTTTATATGCTTTTCTGAAAACATACATGGCAACCACTACTCCTCCTGCTCCTACCAAAAAGGCTCCTGAAATAAAATAAGCACCAAAATTGGTACTGTCCCAGCCTGGTCTGAAGGTGGTCGCAAACAACCAGGATGTGACGGTGTGAATCGCAAAAGCTACCGGGATGATCGTTACCGAAATAATCTTAATTGCTCTTTCGCTCATGTGAAATTGCGCAGCTGTCCCCTTCCAGAATGATCCCAAAAACAGATAGAACTTCTGGGTTTTACTTCCAACCTTGCTGTTTTTGATCATTATTTTCAAATCCGGCAAAAGTGGAATAAACAGAAACAGAACGCTAAGAACCAGGTAAGTCATGATCACGATCACATCCCACATGATAGGAGATTGTAAGCGGCCGTAAACGAACAGATGCCAGAAACGCTCTGGTCTACCCATGTCTACAATGATGATCAAGCTTGCAAACAGAATGGCAGACACCGCTATTATTTCAGAAATTCTGGTCAGCGGAGTCCTCATTTTCACATCAGAAAGTTTGAAAATTGCTGTGATAAGTGACCCTACAAGACTAATGGCAACGAAGAACACGAAGTTGGAAATGTAAATCCCCCAGGAAGCATAATCTCTCATTCCGGTTACAGCCAAACCTTCTGACAGCTGTCTGTAATACCCATAGGCACCCAAAATACAGAGGACGACCAAAATTACAGTCCAAATCTGTCCTGCCTTCCCGAATTTCTGCGGCATGAGATCAGCAGTTATTCTTTCTGAAATGACCTGATGTGAAGTTTTCATGACGGCTCACCCTCCTCAGTTTCTTCTGTTTCAGTTTCGAATGGAAACAATCGGTCCACCGGAGGTAAATAATATACCCTTGGCTTGGTTCCCAGATCTTCCAACATGCGATATCCGGCCCGGTCTCTTATCAATTCACTGAATCGAACAGTTTCGGAACCATTGGTAACCACGTCTTCATTGATGTCTCCAAAGAAGAATACACCATTTGGACAGGCAGTGACGCATCTTGGCAATTCTCCATTTCGAACTTTGTCCGAGCAAAAATTACACTTGGAGACTGTACCCATACTTGGAGGGGTTCCTTTTTCCGAGGAATATTCTTTTTGCATTTCCTCCAGTGAAAGCGGAGGCTTTTCCCAATTGAATACTCTTGCAGAATAAGGACAGGCTGCCATACAAAATCTGCAACCAATGCAGCGGTCAGCATCTATTCCAACGATGCCATCTTTTCTTTGAAAGGTTGCATCTACAGGACAAACCTTGACGCAAGGAGGCTCCTCACAATGCATACAGGATGAAGGTGCCCAATAAGGAGCCGTTTTTTCAGAATCTTGCAAAGGATAGATTTTGAGCCAATCCTGAGCTTCGTCCAAACCGTGAGCAGCGTCGCAGGCTTCCTGACATTTTTTGAGGTTCCGGCAGCGACCGAGGTCAATGACTCTCACAAAACTTTTGCCGTCAATTCCTTCCCTTGCCTGTTGAGATGTCGGTACAAAATCTTCCGGAACTGGTTTAAGAAAAGCTCGGTCCACTTCGATGATTTCTCCTGTGGTGGACAAAAGCTGAACTTTCTCTCCCGAAGCCAATACATTTTCTTCTTGAGCCAACGCAGTAAACGGATCTTTTGAAGTGCAACTAGTCGCAGCACCTGCCACCACAAGAGACTTTAGAAAATTCCTCCTTTGAGTTCCAAACACATCAAACTTTGGGGTTTCGTCTTTCATAATTCCTCAGTTTTAATCCAGTTTTTCACCTCATCATTTGAGGCAGGTTTGGTTGCCTGAGGCAATTGATCTGCATCCACTTCGACGAGTTTCCCTTCTTTTGTCAAAAATTTGACAGTTTTCTTTTCTGCCTGCTGATTTGAAACAAGAGCTGCGACTTTAGTGACAGGCACTAAAAGCGCAGCTCCTGACAAAAGACCAAGCGAAAGAAATTTTCTCCTGTTATTTCCTTTCATGATCTTGATTGATTAAAAATTCCACAAACGAGTGATGTTAAACCCAATCAGGAATTGCATATCCCGATAGTCGTTTTGGTTCAGCATATTGTTGTACTGCGGAATGATGTAGGAATAATTGGAAAAGAATAACTGGAAAGCGTGAGCACTGGTGTTAAACTCCACACCCAGAGCAATATTTGGTTCCGGATTATTTGTAGTGTGTTCGGTGATGGGTTGATCGTAGTTCAGCAAAATCACGGTTCCTGGGGTTACTTTATACCTTCCCGAAAATGAAATTGCGATATGGTCATTTTCCATTTCCCCTTGTATTTGTCCCTCAGCATCCACATATCCCTTCACTGCATTGAAATGTGAAATGCTTGGAGCGACTTGCACGGAAAACTTATCATTGATTTTCCGGGCAATTATAAGTTGGTGGAAATAGGAAAGTCTGTCTGAACCATTTGCCACCTCTATATCCTGACGAGTAATCCACGCCATATTTCCAAAATAAGTAATACTTACCGGGCTTCCGTTTTCTTTCATTTGCTTCAGGATGGCGTATTTGGCATTGAAGTCCCAAGCCATGTTGAATTTGGTAAAACCAAAACCCACATTAAGATTTTCGATAGGTGCATAACTCATCCCAATTCGAATATTGGAAGGAGCATAGATGCCAAAGAAATCATCGTACCCGTTATTTACAGTTCCAAAACGGTGCATGATGTCCATTTGCATAGTTCCTTTGATAGGAACCATGACACTCTGATTGTCAATCAGCCAAGTACTTTCAAAAGTATTCTTAACAGGCTTTGGAGCCGCAGCTACTTCTTCTTCCTGTGCCATCAAGGATGACGGGGCAAAGAAGAGAACCATTCCAAGGAATATTGCTCCAAACAGTTTATGTATCGCTAAATATGATTTCATGACTTTCCGTTTAGTTGTTTAAAGCGCCTTGTTTTATCCAGGCAAGAACCTTCGCATTGTTTTCCGAATTGGGTCCTGACGGAGGCATTGGCAATGATTTTTTCCCTGTCATCCACAGATAAAGTTCAGAACTCTCTGGGGTCGTGGTATTGAGATAATTACCATTCTTGAGATTATTGTAGGAATTTGCGGCCAATAGATTGGGTGCAATATTTCCGCTATGGCAACCCGAAGTGGTACAATTCGCATTGAAAATGGGCTGTATATCAGCACCGAACAGTACAGGTGAATCGCTAAAATCCGGCGGCGGAGCAGGCAATACCTGATCGTAGTAGCAGGAATTCAGACCAATTGCCAAGGCAATCGCCAGACTTCCAGTCCATATTTTTGACATTATTTTCATGATTCTTGATTTAGTAAAAGTTTAAGAAAGGTGGTGAACCCGAGCTTTCGCCCGGGTTGCTTACTTGGCATTAATCGAACTTCAATACCAAGTTTGGTCTGATGGCGTGTGAATGCCCAGTATTGTTGAATACACCGATTCCAAAATATTGGTCAGAAAAATCAGCGAAATTCACATCAACATCCGCATCTCCAGTAGACAATTTTCTCTTAATTTCAAGAACCCAGCCTTTGCCATCAGTATGCTTACCTATTGCTGAGATATCGCCACGGCTGCCTTCTAGTCTTGAAGTAGTCACACTAGGAATCACCTTATTACCAGTGGCTGATCCATCTCTTTGATAGGCTTTATCGGTATTGGGGTCTATTGATCCTCCATCATAATAAAGTACACCGTTGGCATCAATTGAAGTAATGAGTTTGGCAGTTTTATTATCAATTTCTGATTTGGCTATCCAGTAATAATTTTCTTTTCCGGGAATAACATATTTGGGAACGTTTACAGCACCGATACCTGGCTGTTGAAGACTTTGTCTGTTATCAAGTGCTCCGGTTCCGGAGGTTGATGCATCATTTTTTCTACCATTTGGCTGAGTATTGTCCTGATATTGGTCATCCATGGTTCCATCATTGTCCCTAACACTTTTCCAGTGCCACATATCAATTTTCTCCGTAGGGGAATTTGTGTAGTGTCTTGCGAAACCCTTATCAGCACCCAAACCTGTATGGCATGATTTATAGCAAGTGGCGGAATTCCAATCCACAACTGTCTTGTTTACATTCCATAAAACCCCAAACTTATCTTCTCCAAAGGCTGATCTAGTGATGTCTCCATTGGCATTCACCTTATTTTCTCCACCTTCCTGGGCCCATTTTTTAGTTGCAGGATCAAAAAACCAGGGTTGTCTGTTATATGTCCCGGTCTGATCATTCCACTCTACTAAAAAGTAGATGAATTCCTGGTCATACATTGAGCGCATTGTGACTCCGTATGTATTCCCAACCTCACCTGCAAAAAAATTATCCCCTGGATCGGGCACTGTTGCAGAGGTTATCAATTTTTGAGCCTTATCCCAATCGATTTCAATTTCACCATCAACGGTCGGCGCAGTGGTTGTCTTAAGAGATACTAACTCAGTTTCACTGAAAACAACTCCCTGAACAAATTCATCAATTTCTTGATCTTCATGGGTACAACTTGCCAGGTATCCTGTATAACCAATGATGGTAAAAAGGAGAAAGGCAGTGGTTCTGAATTTTGGACTTACAATTTTCATGGGTCTTAAAGTTTAAATGGTATCCACAGAATAAAATTTCTTTATGATCACGTTTAGTAAACAATCCAAGGTACTTTGATATAAAACCCTGAAAGGTGATCTGAAATTGGAGTTGAACTGACTTTCATCATCTAATTCACTGGTTTTCAACTCACAAACTCCTTTGTTTTGGCCTTTATTTTTGGAATTTGCCTGATAGGACTCTGTTGAGGGCATTTTCCAATGGAAATCAAAAAGGTAAATGATAGATTTCCACTGACTTTTCCAGAAAATTAATTGGGCCAAAAAAGCAAGGCTATTGAACTATTTTTCAGGTTCAGGTTGTAGGGAAAACTTTGATTATTATTTTCCAAAAAATCTCCTCAGGAATATCACGACCTATAAGTGAAGCCTGATATGAAAAAAGTTTAAGACAGATTTAAGAATTCAAACTGTGTTTTAGCGGAATATTATTTTGAAATTTATCAAATGAAACGAAGGATTAAACCCGGCGAATTATTTTTAGTCTAACCGCTAAACCCCACTCACTATGATCAAGAAAATCTCAATTGCAGTCCTGATTCTTCTAGTTGCCATTCAGTTCATACCTTACGAAAAGAACCTCAGCAATGACATGGAATTTGACGTTTCCAAAAGCTATAACGTCCCTGACAATGTGCAAACCCTACTCAAAGGCGCTTGCAATGATTGCCACTCCAACCAAAGTACCTATCCTTGGTATTCCAATATTGAGCCGATTGGATATTGGCTGAATCATCATATTACTGACGGGAAAAAAGATCTTAATTTCTCCTCCTTCACCAAACTGCCAATTGCAGTGCAGAACCACAAATTTGAGGAAGTAGTAGAGATGGTCGAGGAAAAGGAAATGCCATTACCTTCTTACACCTATTTGGGACTTCATCCTGAAGCCAAACTAACCGATGAAGATCGTAAAGTGATCGTTGACTGGGCCAAAGAACAGATGGCAATGCTTGCCGCTACTTATCCGGCAGACAGTCTGAAAATGAAACCAAGACCTGCTCCCGCGCAGTAAATTCAAAAGAACTAACTCAAAGCCCTGGATGAAAATTCAGGGCTTTTTCTTTTAGAATTCAAAAAAAACTGATTGAGATCCGCCACTTGACCACTTTTTAACTTCCTCACTTTAACACCTTACAACTTCACCAACCTTATCACTTTTCAACTTTCTAACCTTCCAACTTTCCCTCTCTCCTTTCAAAAACTTAAATCTTTTCCTACTTTCCGTGATGAAGAAAATTGCTGATTCGGAAGTCCGCTGGGGTGTATTGGGTGTGGGAAATGTCTGCGAAGTCAAATCTGCTCCTGCTATGAATCATATCCCCCATAGCAAACTGTTGGCAGTAATGCGCAGAGATGCCGAAAAAGTGAAGGACTACGCCGCCCGTCACGGAGTTCCCAAATGGTACACATCTGCTCACGATCTGGTAAATGATCCGGAAGTCAACGCTATCTACATAGCCACTCCGCCCAATTCCCATTTGGAACTTGCTCGTCTTGCTGCTTCGGTCGGCAAACCTGTTTACGTCGAAAAACCCATGGCTCGCACTTTTGCAGAATGCCAGGAAATGATCTCTGTCTGTGAGCAAGCCGGAGTTCCCTTATACGTTGCCTATTACCGAAGAGCCTTGCCTCATTTTCTGAAAATCAAACAACTCTTGGATGAAGGTGCGATCGGGGAAGTTCGGACAGTTCATATCAATCTCAAACAAGTAGTCAAACCTGATGTGGTCGTGCATCTGGAAAACAATTGGCGGATCGATCCTTTAATTGCCGGGGGCGGTTATTTCTTTGATTTGGCTTCCCACCAACTTGATTTGCTTGATTTCTTTTTTGGAAAAATCACTCATGCCAACGGCTTCTCTGGAAATCAAGCCAAAGAATACGATGCAGAAGATATCGTCGTAGGAAATTTTGTCTTTGAGACCGGAGTCATCGGCTCGGGCAATTGGTGCTTTACCTCCTCCAAATCCGCCGAAATCGACGAGATCGTCATCGATGGCAACAAAGGTCAGATTCGATTTGCCACCTTCGGAAAGGGAGAATTTACCTTGATTCATGATTATGAAGAAGCTGAGCATTTTCATTTGGTTCTCCCTCACCATATCCAGCAACCCCTGATCAAATCCATCGTCGGCGATCTTCTTGGCACCGATACCTGTCCGAGTACAGGTATCTCAGGAGCCAGAGCGAATTGGGTGATGGGAGAATTGGTGAAAAATCGGATTGGGTAAAAAGGGCCGGAAGAAAGAAGAAATCTGTATACCAGAGTTTTCCGGTTTTTTCACTTGGCCAAATAATTTACCGGCAGGATTTCGGTGACGCCTATTGCTTATAAAGAGAATAGCATCGCTTGCCGACTTCTCCAAAAAAAGCCTAACCAGAATAAATCAATTTTTCTCTTCTTTAAAGGTTACCTTTAAGAAAAAGTAAAAATGTCAAATAAAAACAAAAAGCAATTCGGTGTGTGGATGGATTCACATAATGCGACAATAGTAGGAAAAGAAGATTTTGATACTGAAGAGTTTCTTATTCTTGGCCATGTAAAGAATCAAGGAGCGGATAATAATTCAAATGAGAAAACTTCAAATAACCAGGAGATTGCTTTGACTCATAAATTCTTCAAAGAAATTGCCAGTATTATGCCTAATGTGGATGAAATCCATGTAACCGGTACCGGAGTAGCTCAGGAACAATTCATCAAATTTTTGTCTGAGACTCCTCAATATAAAAATGCGATATCCACCGAAAGTACTTCCAACAAAATGAGTGATGAAAATCTCACTGATTATATCACAAAACACTTCAATTAAGAAGAAGTGAAATTTATTTTCAAAGGCTGCAAGCGTTCATGTTTGCAGCCTTTTTTTGTACAAGTGAAAGTTAAAATCGCTTGGAGCAAAAAATGATTCATCAAAACAACGGATATATTTTTAGGATCGACTATCCAAATCTTCTCCCATGATTCTACCTAAGGTATATATCCCAATACTCTGAAATTCTGTCAGAAGCTTTTTGAAAATTCAGGATTACTTTCTCCAAACCTGTTGATTTGAACCTGAATTGGCTTTAATTTAATCTCAAAGAAGACTTCGCTTTTTACTAAAATCACCCCTTCCATGCATCCAATCCTAAAAAACATTTTAGCAGTAATCTTCGGTGTTGTTGCAGGCAGTTTATTGAATGGGGGAACCATTACGCTCAGCAGTTCGATCATTCCTCCACCCGCGGGAAGTGATAATACGACGATGGAAGGACTGATCGCATCCATGCATTTATTTGAACCCAAGCATTTTATTTTCCCTTTTCTCGCGCATGCTCTTGGGACTTTTGCAGGAGCATTTCTTACGGCTATGATTGCAGCCGGCCACCAACTCAAACTTGCATTAGTAATCGGATTCCTTTTTCTGGCCGGAGGCATTTATATGGTGATGGCCTTACCATCACCTGTGTGGTTTACTGTTTTGGATCTTGGCGGAGCATATATTCCTATGGCCTATTTTGGTTGGAGATTGGCACTCGCCACAAAAAGTATAATGAGACAAAACGAATCTGTTTAGAAGAGATTATCACCCTTGAATTCATTAAATTCAGTTAGTTGATTAAGGATAAATGAGGAAAAGTTGTTGAAAAATTTTTAGTCCAGTTATTTATTTTCCGGTTTCTCGTAAGATGGATAGCTAAGTTTCTCAGAGATTTTGGATGTCAATCAGTGGATTTAAAGAAACATAAAATCAGTAATTCCTCTTCTCTTCAAACCCTGTGATTTTAATCAAATGAATTCATTTGTAGCCAATGAAAGCCCTGAAGAAATATCTGATCTGTCGAAAAGTCACCATCGATTTTCTATTGGGGAAGCCAAAACGCAACTTTTCGCCAGGTACTTTTCACAAACTCCGGATCGAGCTTAAGAAGCTGAATGCATTTCTCAAGTTGGTTAACTCCTGCTCAAAAGATTTCAAGAAAATGAAAATTTTTAAGCCTTTCAAACAAGTTTTCAGGCAGGCTGGAAAAGTAAGAGAGCTTCAGCTGCAAGAGGCAATGCTCAAAAAATATTTTCCAGACAATTCAATCCCCGAATACAAAGCACTTTTGAGAAAGAGCCGATTGGACGAGACACGTATCTTTTTCTTACTATTTGATCCAAAAATGTTCACTCAGGTGAAAGATAAATTTGATAAAATCGAATCCTTCCTTCCCAAAATAAAAACTAAACCCACGACCAATTATCTGGAAAGCGAGACAGAAAAAATAAAAAATCTGATCAACAAGAACCCACTCAAAGAGGAACATCTTCACGAACTTCGCAAGCGGTTGAAAACGCTCAGCAACAACAGAAGCAGCTTGTCTTTGGCGGAAACAAAAGTTCTGATTTCAAAAAAAGATGCCCTGCCAAAACTCCTTGGTGATTGGCACGATCTCCAAGTCATGATTGATCATCTGAATAAAGGTTTGGATAAGGGTGGAATTAACCCGAATGAGGTCATCAAACTTGAAAATCTGAAAACAAAAATATCTGCTGAAAGCGACTTGATATTTAGCCAAATACGTGAGGTCATTCCCTCTTCAGAGTTTTTTGAATCAGACCAATAATCTCCTTTCCTCTACTTCCAGCCCCTGTCTTGCTATTCGCGATGTGATTTGTAAATTCATAGACCGACTTCCTTAAAACAAATCATTTTATGGCTGAGCAACCCATAATTGTTTTCATGGCTTTGCTAATCTTGGGCTTTGGATTTTTTTCCAAACGGGCAGAATCCTCGATCATCACTGCCCCCATGGTCTTTGTCATTATCGGATTGTTGGTTAGTTTTTTTAACCTGGAATTACTAGAGCCGGGCCCAAAAGCTGGGTTTGTGAAGCCTCTGATGGAATTTACCCTAATCCTGGTTTTATTTATCGATGGCTCCACCATTGATCTTAAAGCTTTGAGAGGGGAAAAAGCACTTCCCATCAGGCTTTTGGGAATTGGATTGCCGATTACCATGATCATAGGAGCGCTGATTGCTATTCCACTTTTCCCGGAAGTTGATACTCTGATTCTTATCCTGATGGCCTTTATCCTTTCCCCCACAGATGCCGCGCTGGGGCAAGCAGTCGTCACTGGCCAGGATGTCCCAAAAAGAATCCGCCAAACCATCAATGTTGAAAGCGGCTTGAATGACGGGATCGGATTACCACCAATTCTTGTCTGCATCGCATTACTTTCCGGTTCAGCCGGAGAAGGTTTTGATACTAGTTATTGGTTGGGTTTTGTGGCAAAACAGTTTGTTTACGGTCCGATTATCGGAGGTTTAGTAGGTTGGGTAGGCGGCATTCTGATAGATCGAGCTTCCAAATTCGGACTGATGAACCATGTCTATCAAATGGTTTCTTCGGTTGCAATAGCTGTCTTGGCATTTTCATGTGCCGAATTTTTCCATGGCAATGGATTTATTGCCGCTTACGTCGCAGGACTTATGCTGGGAACCAGGACACCAATGGTAAGGGACCGGATGCGGGAATTTGGAGAAGCATCTGCCCAGATTATGATCTTGTTTATCTTCTTGCTTTTTGGCATGTTACTCGTCCCTATTTCGTATTCGTTCTGGGATTGGAGAGCTTTGGTTTACGCCATTCTCAGCCTTACAGTGATCCGAATGGTCCCGGTCGCATTGAGTCTGATCGGCTCGGGACTCAACATGAAAACCGTTTGGTTTATTGGTTGGTTTGGACCGCGCGGAATCGCTTCCGTCCTCTATCTTCTGATGGCAGTGATCGCGCTTGGATCTGAAGGATACGAGAGAATTACCAGTGTGATTACCCTTACCGTGTTGCTTAGTATATTCTTACATGGGGTTTCTGCGGTACCTTTGTCTAAAATTTTCAAAAAGTCTGAGGCTTAGAGACCTAGCTCTCGCAATCCATCCTGATTTTCTACCGCATTCAAGATTTCCACTTGTAAATTGTGGGAGTTTTAATCAGTATTGAAGGTTATTGCCATTTAACCATTTTGAGTTCGATTCTCCTGTCCAAAATTTCCTATCCTATTAATTAACCCTGAAAACCTATGAAAAACTTTACCCGACTAGCTTCGGTCTTCAGCCTTGCGCTGTTGTTTTTAATTTTTTCCTGCAAAAAATCGGAGGTCGCCTCCGTCAAACCTGAAGACAATCGCTTCACCAAAGTCGTCCTCACTGAAGGAATGGACGAGCCGATGGAGATGACTTTCCTTCCGGAAAACCGAATTCTAATAGTAGAAAGAAAAGGCGGAGTGAAGGTTTTTGATGAGAAAACCGGAGAAATGACTCTTGTCGCCACCATTCCAGTGAACACAAAATACACCAACAAAGAAGGTGTGGTTCGTGAAGCAGAAGAAGGTCTGATGGGCGTGATCGTACATCCTGACTATGCAAAAAACAACTGGATTTACATGTATTACGCAGACTCAGCTGACAATAAGCATGTGCTTGCCCGCTGGGAACTGAAAGGAAATACGCTGGATGCTGCTTCCAAAAAAGTGATTCTAGAAGTGCCTACCCAACGCCAGGAATGCTGCCATACTGGTGGTGGAATGGTATTCGATGCGGAAGGAAATCTTTACCTGACTGTTGGAAACAATACCGTAAACCCTCGCGAAGGATCATCCAATCTGGACGAAAGACCGGGAATGGAAAATGCAGATGATCAGCGTGCTCCTGGTAACACCAATGATCTTCGCGGAAAAATCCTGAGAATCCATCCTGAAGACGATGGCACTTATACGATTCCTGAAGGAAATCTTTTCCCTCCGGGAACTGAGAAAACCCGTCCTGAGATCTACACCATGGGTCATAGAAATCCATGGAGACCAACACTCGATTCTGAAACCGGCTATCTCTATTGGGGTGAAGTGGGTCCGGATGCAGCTGTGGACTCGATTTGGGGACCAAAAGGTTACGATGAATTCAACCAGGCAAAAGGCCCTGGTTTCTTTGGATGGCCATATTTCATCGGAAACAATTTTCCTTACAACCGTCACAATCATGCTTACAGTTCTTATGGAGCTCCTTACGATGTGAATAAACCTGTCAACGAATCAGTAAATAATACAGGTTTGAAAGATCTACCGACTCCGGTCGTTCCTGCCATGATCTATTATCCTTACGGAGTTTCAGAAGTTTTCCCGATGTTGGGAAGCTCAGGAAGATCCGCCACAGGCGGACCGGTATTCCGCAAGGCTGATTTCAAAGAAGGTTCTCCTTATGTTTTTCCGGCTTATTACGAAGGAAAATGGCTGATGGTCGATTTCATGAGAGGTTGGATATTTGCCGTGACGATGGATGAAAAAGGAGACTACAAATCCATGGAGAGATTCCTTCCAAATGAAACTTTCAGCTCTGCCATTGACATGGACTTTGGTCCCGATGGATCCTTGTACATATTGGAATATGGTTCGGCTTGGTTCCGTGGAAATGCAAATTCCCGCCTGATCAAAATCGAATTTAATGCCGGCAACAGAAAGCCAAACGTGACTGCTGTCGCGGATAAAACTTCCGGTGCAGCGCCTCTGACTGCTAAATTCTCCTCCGAAGGTACCAACGATTACGATGACTACGATCAGGGTAAGCTGACTTACGAGTGGAAAATCACGAACGGTGCTGGTTTTGACCAAACACTGACTGATCCTAATCCAAGTTTCACTTTCTCTGAACCAGGAACATACAATGTGACGCTTACCGTCACCGATACAAAAGGCGAGAAAAACTCAGCATCCATTGAAGTAGTGGTAGGAAACGAACCGCCTATGGTAGTCATTGACATCAGCGGAATGAACCAAACCTTCTATTTCGGTCAAAAAGAACTGGCATATTCCATCAATGTAAGTGATAAAGAAGATGGAACTTCAGCAGATGGAACCATCAAAGCGGAAGAAGTTGCAGTGACGTTTGATTACGTTCCGGCAGGCTTTGACCCAATCGAAATCGCCTCCAAGCAAAGTGGTGCTGAGACAATGGCTATTTTGAACATCGGTAAAAACCTGATCGAAGGAAGTGATTGCAAATCTTGTCACCAATTTGACAAAACCTCCATCGGTCCAAGTTATGCTGCTGTGGCCGCGAAGTATCCAACCTCTCCTGAAAACAAAGCATACCTGGTTGGTAAAATCATCAATGGTGGTGCGGGAGTTTGGGGAGATCACGCGATGAGCGCTCACCCGCAACTCAGCGAGTCAGATGCCAAGCGAATGGTGGATTATATCCTGAGCATGGATGAAGTACAGGCAACTGTTGCTTCTCTACCGCTAAACGGAAAAATAAATCCGGCCGTGCCTGAAGGCGAAAATGGCGAAGGAAGCTTCTTACTGAGAGCATCTTATGCAGACAAAGGCGCCGGATCTATCGGACCTCTTTCTGGAGTTGACTACGTTGCTTTGAGAAATCCTTTCCTGAACCCTCAGCTTTCTGTGGACAGAAAAGGCGTTCAATTGCTAACAACACCAAGTATTAGCTTCATGATGATCGGAGATAATTCTCACATCGCATTCAAGCAAATAGACCTTACCGGTGTACAACAAATTGATTTATTGGTCAACGTAAGCCAAAGAAACGGTGCAATTGGAGGTTCTGTCGAAGCAAGATTGGGCTCCCCAACCGGAGAACTTCTCGGCAAGTCAGAAACTGTAGGGAAAAAGGACATGGGCTTCAGACCTCCACAGGGAGTGAATCCATTGCAGTGGAGACGTGAAAACGCCAACCGAGCCAAGATCAAAATCACCCCTGCTTCAGGCTTGCAAGACATCTACTTTATTTTCAAAAACCCTGCTTCCAAAGGAGAAGAAGTCCTGATGGGAATCACGGAAATTCAGTTTATGAATCAAGTGCCAGCGCCGGCAGAAGAGGCGAAGAAGTAAAAATTCCAACTACCACAAAGCCCTGTTTCGAAAGAGACAGGGCTTTTTTATTGGACAAAACGCAACCGTTTGCTTTTTTTCATTTCGCTTTATGCTAAATTCAACCTCACTGGCGACGACCCTAAATTTTTGACTCCTATGAAAAAATATCTCTTTCTGCTCATTTTCATTTCGGCATTTGCTCAAACCTTTTCAGCTTTTTCCCAGAAAGTAAAAAACCGGATTGAACCCGGTCGGATGTACAATTCAGGCGACTCATTATATGCGCCTCGATATGGGTTTACCTCAACTGTTCCCCAAGGATGGACCGGTACTTTACCAAGGGAAACGGAGATCTTTTTACTTAATCTGGCCACGGGTACTTTCGGGGAAATCTTTGTTTTTGGCAGATCTACAGTAGATCTGAAACAACTTTCGGAGCAATGGAAAGCCGGTGTGGACGTGACAGAAACACTCAGATTACAGGCAACTAATCCTCAAATATCTGACAACATGCTAAGCTCGGAAGCCAAGGCTATCGGGAATTTTATCCCTGCCAAAAAACGTGCTTTTGCTGCGGTTCGATGCGGGAATACAGGTACATGCGTCACAGTTTTGGCAATTTCCCAGGACGATAATTACGACGAAGTTTCAAAGGCTGCAGAAGAATTTTTGGCAAGTGCGACTTTTGATGCACCAAGAGAAATCGACCCTTACCTGGATTTTGACTGGAAGGAATTTCTTTCAAACAAGCTTTTGATCGTCTATGATGAGTTTCAGGGGGGAGAGCAAAAGACTCAGGTTAACCTATGCGAGGATGGATCTTTCGAAGCAAAAATCAAGAAAAAAGGTCTCATGAAAGATTTCAATCCAGACTACAAAGGAAATATGGTGGGTTCCTGGTCGGTGGAAAGTAAAAACTCTGAAGCGGTATTGACTCTTACTTTCTCCAAAAAAGATCTCAGCCCCGTTGTAGCTCAACTGAAATTTGTCAAGGAGGAATTGTACGTCAATGACGAAAGATACTACGCCAGCCAATCTGTAAAATGCAAGTAAATCTAGCTTAATTAAAGAATTCAAGGTCCTGGCATTTCAATTCAGGACCTTTTTATTGCTCTTAAAGATTTCATTTGATTACGCAAGATAATCCTGCTCCATCAATCAAATCTCCGGTGCCAAAGGATGGATTTAATCCCCAAATCCCCTATATTTTTTGACAGATCCGAATGACTCAAAGAACTTATGATTTTTGGCTTTTGGATTTTCGCAGAATTGATAAAATAAAACAAGAATGCAAGGCAGTCCGGCAAATAATCCTGTAAGAAAAACCTCCTTCCTGATTCTGTTTGCTTTAGGTTTTCTTCTCGATTTTTCAGCTTTTGCCCAGACTATTGAAGAAACCTTACCCGCAGAAAATCCTTTCTGGCTTTGGCATTTTCTGGGAAGACTTCATCCGATGATCGTTCATTTCCCGATTGCCTTGCTGGTTTTTGCAGCGGTATTGGAATTATTTACTCTTCGAAAATACAATTCCAAATTCCGTCCGGGAATCCAGCTTCTTGTCCTGATTGGAGCAATCAGCGCCGTCATTGCTGCGGTTTTTGGCTGGTTGCTGGCAGATTCAGATGCCATCGAGGGCGAGCTCCTTGACTTGCATCAGCAAGTTGGAATAGCGACGGCAATTTTGAGTTTGGGGGTTCTTTTCACCTCACTTAGGATCACAAAAAAACAGAAATCAAACCCTGTTTTGATTTATCGCATTTTCCTTTTCATCACCGCTTTGGGAGTTTCGGTTTCCGGCCATTTCGGCGCTTCATTGACACATGGGGAAGATTTTCTCACGGAGATTCTGCCTTGGAATAGTGATTCTGAAAACCCAGAGGAATCGATTTCGGCTCCTATTAACCTGGCCGCCTACCAATCCGAACTGGATCCCGAGAGTGAAATGAAACTCATTGGTGAGGTGAGAATGGTTCTCGCACACAACTGCTACAAATGCCATAGCGGAGCCAAAATCGAAGGGGAATTGAGGCTCGATGAGAAGGAATTTGTCTTTGCAGGCGGAGAATCAGGTGAGATTTTGGTTCGTGGAAATCCTTCAGAAAGTGAAATGATCCGTCGCATAAACCTACGGAAAGGGCATAAAGATGTGATGCCTTCCAAAGGCAAATTGCTGAGCGATTCTGAAAAGCAATTGCTTGAACTTTGGATCGCAAAAGGCGCACCCTGGCCGGATGGCGCTGCACAACAATCCATCTATCGGGTTGCAGAACTGGCACCAAGAAAACCAAACCTTCCCCAAGCGACAGCTGGCATGAGCAATCCGATAGATCTCTGGGTCAATGAATATTTCAAGGAAAATAACCTTACCTGGCAAGCCAAAACTGATGACCGAACCTACCTCCGGAGGATATATCTGGATGTGGTCGGGATGATTCCAAGTCCTGTCGAACTGGAAGCTTTTTCGCAGGATTCCCGACCGGATAAGCGAGACATTTGGCTTCAGAATCTTCTAAACCGAAACGATGATTATGCCACGCATTGGCTGACTTTCTGGAACGATGCCCTGCGAAATGACTACACCGGAACGGGCTACATCACCAACGGACGCTTCAATATTACGGATTGGCTATACACTTCAATCCGGGACAATAAGCCTTATGATCAGTTCGTCAAGCAACTCTTAAATCCGGATGAAAAGTCAAAAGGCTTTATCGAGGGCATTCGCTGGAGAGGAACCGTAAATGCAAGTCAGCGAACAGAAATGCAGGCTGCGCAAAATGTGGGACAGGTAATTCTGGGTCTCAACTTGAAATGCGCTTCCTGTCACGACAGCTTTATCAGCGACTGGAAACTCGAGGAAGCGTATGCTTTTGCCAATGTTTTTGCCGACTCCACGCTGGAAGTCAGCCGATGCGAACAGCCAACCGGAACCATGGCCAAAACCAAAATACTCTGGGAAGAACTTGGCAATATTGATAGCGCTGCGAATCGGGCTGAGAAACTTCGACAACTCGCTGACCGCCTCGTGCAACCTGCAAATGGCAGAATGTATCGAACGATTGTGAATCGGGTTTGGAAGCAAATGATGGGAAGAGGAATCGTGGAACCTGTGGACGAAATGGATAATCTTCCATGGAGTCAAGATTTGCTGGATTGGCTTGCAGTGGATTTTGTCGAAAATGGCTACGATCTCAAGCGATTGGTCTTTCTGATCGCCTCCTCCAACATCTACCAATCACAATCTGTGAGTGTCGAATCAGCAGACAAATTGATCGCAGATGATTTCCAATTCAAAGGTTTGATCAGAAGAAGAATGACTGCAGAGCAGTTTTCTGACGCGGTAAGTCAGATGATTTATCCGCTTTTTGATTCGGCCGAAATGAAATACAAGCCTTACGAACTCCTTGCTGAGGAAGTTCAAAAGCCTTCATTTGCGCGAGCATCTTTGGTAGCAAATAATCCTTTTCTGACTGCTTTGGGTCGTCCAAACAGGGAAATCGTATCCACCAGCAGGGATTCGCAGGCGAGTTTGCTTCAGGCTTTGGAACTCACCAATGGAGAAAGGCTCAATACTGCCCTGAAAAACGGTGCGGAAAAATGGAAAGCCAATTACCCGAACACAGATCAGCTGACTCAGGAATTGTATCAAAAAGCCTTGAACAGAAAACCAAGTCCGAAAGAACTGGAGATTGCGAAAGCTGCTTTGGGTCCAAATCCGGGTTCCGACCAGATTCAGGATTTCTTCTGGGCGGTACTGCTGCTTCCGGAGTTTCAGATGATTTATTAGGCGATAGCTAACAGGCCATAATCCCTACCTGATAGACCATAATGGTACGTAGGGAAATTTGAATAGTAATAAAGTGATGAGTTAAATTAAGTCCTGAAGACCATGAAATATCAACTGAACCGAAGAGATTTTTTGAAGAAAACCAGCGCAGCGGCGATTGCAAGTATGGCAATGGGAGCACCTTTGTCGGGTTTGCTTTCTTCCTGCGGAACTCCCCAAATGCCCTCCACAGCGGATTCAGTTATTCTGCTTTTCATGGCAGGAGGAATGGCGCATACCGAGACTTTTGACCCGAAGAAATTCACCCCTTTCCGCAAGGGAATGGAGTCGAAAGAAGTTCTGAGCACCTTCCCTTCTGTGCCGACCGTGCTGGATGGAGTTCACTTTTCCGAAGGACTGGAATCCATCGGCAAGATCATGGACAAAGGAACTCTGATCCGATCGTATGTTGCAGCAGATCTGGGACATATCCTTCACACCCGTCACCAATATCATTTTCATACTTGCTACGAACCTCCACAATCTGTGGTCGTGCCGCATTTGGGTTCGTGGATCGCCAAGGAAAAAGGCCCTTTGAATCCTGTCATTCCTCCCTTTATCAATATCGGTCAGAGATTTACCGTGGGAGAAGGGGAAGAACTTAAAGCTTTTCACAGCGCGGGATTTCTGGGAAGTGAAAACGGTCCCTTTCTGATTCCTGATCCGAGTTCTGGTTTGGACAGCGTCAGGCCGCCAATCGGGATGGATACCAAGCGGTTTGAATCCAGAAACAAACTTTACCAGGACCTGATTTCCGCCAGTCCGATGGGAGAATTTGGGTCGGATTATCAAAAGGAATCCCTCAAGCAATCCATGGAGCAAGCTTATATCCTGCTGAATTCACCGGAGGCAAAAGCTTTTGACCTGAGTCAGGAACCCAAGGAAAGTTACGACAAGTACAACACCGGGAAGTTTGGATTGGGCTGTCTGCTGGCCAAAAGGCTGGTCGATCAGGGTGCCAGATACATCACGGTAACGACTGAATACGAACCGTTTTTCGGTTGGGATACCCATGACAATGGGAATACCCGATTGAAGGACATGAAGAAAATGATCGATTCTCCGATTGCGCAGCTGATCTCAGATCTTGACGCAAGCGGAAAACTCGACAGGACCATGGTGATTGTCGCGAGTGAATTCAGTCGGGATATGCTTACCGAAGGAAGACCTGACCTGAAAGTACAGGATCAGGTGCAGGTTCCTGATATCATCGAAGACATGAAAAACTACGGAATGCACAGGCATTTTACAGACGGATGCTCCATGTTGATGTTTGGAGGAGGAATTAAACGCGGTCATGTATTCGGCAAAACTGCTGACGAAAGACCTTGCAAAACCATCGAAAATCCAATCAAGATCGACAGCATTCATCAGACAGTTTACCATGCGTTGGGAATTCCTCAGGACAAGAATTACGAGATCGAAAAGCGTCCTTTCTACACAACTCCGGACGGACACGGGAAAGCAGAGCCGGGCTTGTTGATTTGAAAGAATTACTTCGATTCCGTTTCCTTAACTTCGTCCCATGGACAAAGAAATCCTAATCGATCTGGTAACCAAAACGATGCCTTTTGGCAAATACAAAGGACGCTTACTCTGCGATATTCCGGAGCATTATCTGGTTTGGTTGCATGGAAAAGGCTTTCCCGAAGGGAAACTTGGAATGTGGCTAAGCACACTTTATGAAATCCGACTAAACGGATTGGAAGGGATTTTAGCGGAATTGCAAAGGAGATATGGGAAAGTGTAAGGCTGGATGACCGATGACGGATGACCGAAGTGGCATCAAGAATTAAGTTTATATAATCCTAAGAAGCATTAGTTTCTTTATTAGTAGAAATGCGGATTTACATTTTTGATAAGATCATATATCCTTTCCTAATCAGGTTCCTCAATTATTCTTTTCCTTTACTATCCTGTAAAGAAAGTAGCCAACCATTCCGGCGAAAAGAAAACTGAAAGGCAACGCAAAAAGTATCAGCAACTGAGAGACCGAACCGAGAAGTTGGTCCTTGCCGATGAGGATCACTGCAACGGTAAAAAGCGGAATAGAAAATCCCCAGAACAGTCGGATTTTCTTGGACGGCTCTGTTTTTCCTCCGTCTGAAAACATACTCAACACAAAGATGGCTGAGTCCACGGAGGTGACCAGAAATGTGATAATCAAAACTGTCGTCGCGGCATTGCTCATTGTAGAAAGTGGAAAGGCTGCGAAAAAATTGAAAATGGCGCTATAGATAGATTCAAATTTTTCAGCGGGAACAAATCCTGATTCTATCAAAGCAAAGGCATTTGCTCCAAAAACTGAAAACCAGAGGAAAGTCCCAACGGAGGGAATGAGCATCGTACCAATCACAAATGCCCGTACCGTTCTTCCTTTTGAAATCCTCGCAATAAAGACTCCGGTAAATGGAGCCCAAGCCAGCCAAAAAGCCCAATAGAAAATAGTCCAATCGGTCAAAAACTGATGAGATACTTTCTGACCACTGAGGTTAAGACTCATCGGGATAAAATCATACAAATATCCTCCAAAAGATCGAATCAAAGCTCCTGCAACTATCCCGCTGCTTCCGATATACCAAGTGAACAGCATCAATCCGATCGCAAGCCCGATGTTGAGATTTGATAGAATCCGGATGCCTTTGTTTACACCTGAATAGGCCGAAAACGTAGCCAATGCGCAGATCGCCAAAACCGGAAAAATCGCCTGCTCCGAAGAAATCGCTTCCCACCCAAGCCAATACGCGATGGCATCCAGGAGTTGTCTGCTTCCCAATCCGACTGCGGCCACCACACCCAAAAGCGTGCAAATTATCGTCAGGGAGTCCATTGCCACAGCGCCCAAGGAATTGCAGAATCGGGAAGGGAGAATCGAAGAACTCAGAATCGTCTTTTCCTTATGAAAAAGATTAGAAGCGATCACTAAACCGAATAATCCATAAAAAGCCCAGGGAGTAAATCCCCAATGGAAAAACGTGTATTCGAGGGCAAAATCTCCGGGGGATAAACTCGATTCCCGAGGAGGATTGGTAAAATAAAATACCGGCTCCTGCACTGCTCGCAGCAATAATCCGGCTCCCATTCCTGTGCTATAGAGCATCGCAATCCATGAAAACCAGCTATACTCCGGCTCGCCTTTTCCAAGTTTCTTCCCTCCCATCGGACTCAGGGCGATCAGTACCATGACGCCAACTGCAGCAAATCCCAATAAAAGATAGAATCCGCCAAATACCTCCAATATCTCAGTTGTCCATTCACCCAGTTTTGTTTTGAAAAAAGCCGGGAAAGCCAATGAGGAAAGCAGAAATAAAAAGCAAAAAAAACCCGTTACGATCCGGGTACTTTTCTGCAGGTCAAATTTTAAAGATCTCGATTTCAAAAGGAATTGGCTTTTTCGAAAGTAGCCAATGATTTCAAAAATATTTCGCTCAAGAAGGATTAAGAATCTTAAAGCTGAACTCTAAGAATTTTTTTTAGTCCGCTAAAATTGGGCTTTTCCGGAAGTTACAAACTGAAAAAAGTCTTGCTTATAGTTAGTTTTGCTAATTTTTTACATAAGACTTGATTCTACTTTTTGTTTTTTAAAAGAACTTTTAACCATTACGCAATACTTCCGTTCAATAAATTCTAAATGATGATTCAGAATATCATAATTTTTCTTAAAGACTAGAATATGGCGTGATTTTGGAAATATAGCCATGCAACCTTTCTGCTGGAAAACACATCTTCTAATCATAAACCTCATCTAAAGAAAACCAAGAGTAAAAATCGGTATCAGCATTAAAAACTGCCGAGGTCTATTACCAGAGTTCAACAACTAAACCACAAGAATTATGAAAAATCGCACTTTAGTAAACAGGTTAGGAAGCTTCCTCCTGGTGTTTGCCGCCCTGATTTGGCTGGCACCCCAAAAGGCAACAGCTAACACACCAAATGGCGTTTCATTCCAGGTTTTCTATGATGAACTTTCCCCTTATGGAGATTGGGTAAAAGACGCTCGATATGGTTATATCTGGCTGCCTGCTGTCAATCGGGATTTTCAACCCTACAGCACAGACGGACACTGGGTCATGACTGAGTATGGCAATACCTGGGTTTCGTATTACGACTGGGGATGGGCACCGTTCCACTACGGAAGATGGATTCATGAAGATTTCTATGGATGGGCTTGGATTCCTGATTACCAATGGGGACCGGCTTGGGTAGATTGGAGAAGTGGTGGCGGGTATTACGGTTGGGCACCAATGGCACCAAGCTATTACAACTATGCAAGGGTAAACCGTCCAAGTTTCTTCTGGGTTTTTGTACCGCAAAACCGATTCATGTATCATCATGTGAACAGATATCATGCGCATCACAAGTACTACGGCAGAATCTACAACAACACCACGATCATCAACAACACTGTGGTCTATAATAATAATACGTATGTGGCAGGACCCAATCGAAGAGAGATCGAGCGGGTGACAAGAAAAGTTGTACCTGTTTATCAGGTCAATAATTCCGGCAATCCTGGCCGAACTGCTGTCAACAGAAATTCTGTAGAAGTTTACCGACCTGATTTGCAGGCTTCCAGAAACAGGACAGAATCCGCTAGACCGTCCAGAATTCTGAATTCTGAAGAAGTGAAAACTTCCAGAAGCCAACTAAGATCCGGAACAGCAGAATCTGCTCAATCCACACCATCCCGGGTGGAAACTCAAGGATCGAGATCTGAGAGTCCTGAAGTAAGGTTTGGCGAAACTCCGGCAAGAACTTCTGCTCCGACAAGGACTGAATTCCAGTCTCAGAGACCTGCTTCATCGGAGTCAGCAAGCGATAGCTTTACTACCAGGCCAACTCAAAATCAGGAGAGAACTTCAACTCCGGCAAGAGTTAATACTCCGGTAAGATCTTCTGAAGCGACTTCACCTGGTGTTAGAACTCAAGTGAGACCTTCCCAAAATGATCGGGGAAATTCTGAATCGAGAGTTTCTCAGCCTGCAAGAAGCAATTCTTCAGAAACAAGAAGCTCTGCTCCGGCAAGAATAAGTTCGCCTGAAGTGAGAAGCTCCGCTCCGTCAAGAACAGAGTCAAGCCAAAGAGTAAGTCCCGCTCCAAGCAGAAGTACAAACAGCACGGCTCCTGCAACAAGGAGTACTGGTAATGCTCCAAGCAGAAGCGGCAGCCCTGCTCGAGGAAATTAAAATTAAGTTGATGAAAAGTGCAAAAGCATGATCGGATTCCGGTCATGCTTTTTTTATGGAATTTGTATTTACTCATCTGCACCTTGGATTGAAGCTTTTAGGTTTTACAGATGCGAAAAGGTTACTCCCCCTTTGAAAAGGGGGCAAGGGGGATTTTACCCGACCAAAACCCGGAAATAAAAAAAGCACCGAAGTGCTTAATATTTAAATCAAAGATGCTTTTCGAATTCTTCCGTCTTCTGTCTTCCGTCTTCGGTCTTCGGTCTTCTTAATAAACATCCAAGATCTTGTAATCCGTACCATTGAACGTGATCACATCACCTTTGGAAGCCTGACTCAGCGCTTCATAGATCGGAGCATTCACAGACAACCCGAAAATATCATGGCCATTAACCACAATTTGTTCGATGGAAACGCTCACGTAGAAAATTCTCAGATCCGTCACCACGACTGATCCTAACTCGACTTTATCGGTTTCTTTCGATGGATCGATTGACTGCAGCGTTTGCAACTCATTATTCAGGAAAATCAATTCATTTTCATACCGAACCAACAATTCATTTCGCTCGACCGCACTGGAATCGCCCTGACTTTGGGAAACATCGTGGGTAAACATCTCTTTTTTCAGCGCAGCGATTTCCTTTTCAAAATCTGCAATTAAATGCTGTTGCTTGACCATGCATGCATGATGGATGTCAGCTTTGTCTATTCTAGGGTTCATATTCAATCTTGGTTAATTACGCACTGATCAATAGTACGACCATCTGAAGGATTAAACTATGACGAATGTCACAAGTGATGTTAAAACATAAACCGCATGTACTCTTTTCTGCCAGTAGGGTGAATTTTCTAAAGATAAGGGTTGGAAGCCTGCCTGCCGTTGGCAGGACCGAAGACCGATGACGGAAGTAAACCAACATCAATCATTCGTCTGGATTTTCAATTGTTTAAATGACCAACCTGAAAGACTGGAGATATTCAAAATGCTTAAGGAAGGAAGTATTTCTAAAAATTAGTTGAGTTTAAAATCCCCCTTGCCCCCTTAAAAAGGGGGAATTCGCCTAAATCAGGATCAAACGTTAATTTAATTGAGTCGCTTGAAAGATGTCAGATATTCAAAATACACTAGAATTTGTTTTACCGGAAGTAATGGGAGGAAATTAGTTTTCAGGCTTTTTGCCTATCTTTTTGATCTTATTAACCACCATTCCGTCATGAAGCATCTTTTACTCATCGTTCTTCTCTTGGGAAGTCTCAATTCCTTTGCCCAAGTAGCGCCCACTTCTACCCTACCGCTCAAATACCGAAACATCGGACCCTTCCGTGGAGGAAGATCTGTGACGGCATCGGGCGTGATCGGCGACCCCTTAACTTATTACTTTGGCACCACAGGAGGAGGAGTCTGGAAAACCAGCGATGCCGGTCAGAGATGGGAAAATATCTCAGACGGATTTTTCACAACAGGTTCGGTGGGTGCAGTATCAGTCTCAGAAAGCAACCCAAACATCGTCTACGTCGGAATGGGTGAGCACGCGCCGAGAGGCGTGATGACCTCTTACGGGGACGGAGTTTACAAGTCAACCGATGCAGGCAAAACCTGGAAAAAGCTTGGTCTGGAAAAGACTCAGCATATCTCCAGAATCCAGATTCACCCGACTAATCCTGATATCGTTTATGTCGCTGCGCAAGGTGCTTTGCATGCGCCAAATGAAGATCGGGGAATTTACAAGTCGATCAACGGTGGAGAAACCTGGGAAAAAGTCCTTTTCGTAGATGCCAAAACAGGTGCTGTGGAACTTTCCATGGACATGAATTATCCGGAAATCCTATATGCAGCCATGTGGGAACATCAGCGTCTGCCTTGGCAAGTGATCAGTGGCGGACCGGGAAGCGGACTTTACAAATCAACCGATGCCGGCAAAACCTGGAAACAGATTCACACCGGACTGCCGAAAGAAAAAGGTAAAATGGCGATTTCTGTTTCCAGAGCAAATTCCAATAAAGTCTATGCCCTGATCGAAAGCGATACCGAGAAAGATCTTGGCGGACTTTTCGTTTCGGATAATGCCGGCGAAAGCTGGACCCTGATCAACAAGGACAATGAGCTAACCCAAAGGGCCTGGTATTACATTGAAGTTTTCGCAGATCCTCAAAATGAGCACAAAGTATATGTCCAAAGCGCTCCGATGTTGATGTCGATCGATGGGGGAAAAACCTTTGAAAATGTAGATGGAGCTCATGGCGACTACCATGATCTTTGGATCAACCCAAAAAACGCCAACAACATGATTCTTGCCGATGACGGTGGCGGATCCATTTCTTTCAACGGAGGCAAAACCTGGTCCACTCAGGCAAATATGCCAACGACTCAGATGTACCGAATCAATACTGACAATCAATTTCCTTACAGAATCTACGGCGGTCAGCAGGACAACACTTCCCTGGTGATCAGCAGCATCGGCATGGGACGTGGCGGAATTGGCCACGAGCATTGGAATTATTCCGCAGGTGGAGAATCTGCATTCCTTGCGTTCAACCCGGATGATCCGCGCTACGTCATGGGCGGAAGCTATCTGGGGACGATCGAATTGCTCGATATGAAGTCTCAAGGCTCAACCAATGTCATGATTGCACCGATTCAGTATTTGGGCCGGGATGCAAAGGATATGAAATATCGATTCAACTGGAACGCTCCGATCATTTGGTCACAGCATGAGCCGGGCACCTTCTATCACGGTTCTCAATACCTGCTCCGAACGAGAGATATGGGCCAAAGCTGGGAGGAAGTCTCTCCGGATCTCACCCGAAATGAAAAAGAAAAGCAGGGAAAAGGCGGAGTGCCTTACACCAATGAAGCCGTGGGTGCAGAAAACTACGGAACGCTCGCCTACGTCATCGAATCCCCTCACGAGAAAGGTACGATCTGGACCGGAAGTGACGATGGACTTGTGCATCTGACCAGAGATGGCGGTGCCAACTGGACCAATGTCACTCCGAAAGGAATGGCCGAAAGTCTGGTCAATGCGATTGAAGTTTCTCCGCACGATCCTGCCACGGCCTACATCGCCACGACGAGATACAAGTTCAACGACTATACTCCGGCGATGTACAAAACCACGGATTACGGCAAGACCTGGACCAATATCAGCAAAGGGATTCCCTACGGAGCCTTCACTCGGGTAGTGAGAGAAGACGACAAAGTAAAAGGTTTGCTTTACGCAGGGACAGAAACAGGCATGTACATCTCCAGAAACGCCGGTGCGAGCTGGGAGCCTTTCCAACTCAACCTTCCCCTCACTCCTATCACGGATCTGAAGGTGGCTCATGGAGACCTCATCGTAGCTACTTCCGGTAGATCTTATTGGATTTTGGATGATCTGAATACCGTGAGAGACCTAAAACCAACCGTGGAAAAGCCTGCGATCTACACTCCTGAAGAGACTATTTTGGGAAGCTGGTCCAGCCCACTCAACGGAAACAGCCCGGACTTTGACGGAACGAATCCTTTCGAAGGTGTCAATCCCGCAAGCGGAATGGTGATCTATTATCACCTGCCGGAAAACGTGACCGACTCCACTGTAATCAGTCTTGAAATCAAGGATGAAGCCGGGGCTTTGGTTCGGACGATCAGTTCCAAGAAGAATCCTGAGTTCAAATCCTATCCGGGAGGACCTCGGGCGGAGCCAACCCTTTCTGTGAAAAAAGGAGTAAACCGGTTTGTATATGATTTGCGCTATTCGACCATGCCGGGCATCCCGACTGCTTACATCGAATCAAGCTATGCCGGACATAAAATCATTCCGGGGACTTATAGCCTGACTTTGAAATCAACTCTGGGAGATGCTCAGACCAAAGCGATCGTCAAAGACAATCCGAACCATGAAAATGATCCGGCCAATTTCAGGGAATATCATGCCTTCATGAGTCAGATGGAATCTGAACTGAGCATGATGCATACCATGGTGAACAAAGCGATGGAATACCAAACTCAGCTTGCGACGCTACTCAAGAAGATGGAAGGAAATCCTACCTACACAGATCTCCTGGCCTCCGGCAAAAAACTGATGACCGACCTGAAAGCCTGGGATGAAAATATGATTCAGCGGAAGTCAACCGCCTACGATGACGTCGAAAACTTCCCGAACAAATTCACAGCGAACTATATGTTCCTAATCAATCAGACCGAAAGCTCCATTCCGAAAGTAAACAAAGGCTCGAGAGATCGTCATGCCGAACTGACCAAAGAATGGGAACCCCTAAAAGCTGAAGGAACTCGCCTGCTGGAAACAGCCATTCCGGCATTCAATAAGCTGGTGAATGAGGCTGGGATTGGGGTGTTGTTTGTGAAGTGAGGGAATGGTTTGGAGGATTGGGTGTAGTTTCAAAAGCATTGGAGGACTACACCCAATCCTAACCAAAAGCTGAAGACGGTTAGTAGAAAAACGAGTAGGCTATCTACTATTTCAAAAAATAAAGGAGAACAAAGGTGTATCTATCGATCCAAAACTGGCAAATAGATTTACTAAAGGTGAATAAATAAACGAGTTACCACCAATTATGAAAATCCTTCTAGCATTAATAGCCATTCTAACATTGTCCAGTTGCGGAAACAGTTATGATAAAGACGTTTGGTTGAAAAACGCAAATGACAAGTCTGACAATCCACGATTTGAAATGATTGATAATTTGAGAGAGGATTATCTCGTTAAGGGAATAAGTTCAAGCGAAGTAAACGGACTATTAGGTATTGCTGAAGAGATTGACACTACAAAGTTTGGTATTCATTGGAGTTACTCAATTGGAAGCAATCCTGGAATGCATATAGATCCATATTTCCTTATGGTCGACTTTGACTCAACTGGGCATTTGATTGAAACACGAATTATAGAACACTAAATAACAGCAGATTAATTAAAAATGCCATTTACATTTTCCCACCCTGCCATAGTTTTGCCATTGACTTCTCTATCTAAACGATGGTTCTCATTGACAGGACTTGTAATTGGCAGTCTGACGCCAGACTTTGAATACTTTTTAAGAATGAGAGTTCAAAGTAATTACAGTCACACATTGGGTGGACTATTTTGGTTTGACTTGCCTTTCGGGATGTTACTCGCCTTCGTTTTTCACAATGTCGTTCGTGACAGCTTGTTCGACAACCTGCCAACAATTTTAAAATCAAGATTTTCGACATTTAAACGATTTGACTGGAATGGACATTTTAAAAGAAATTGGTTTGTAGTGACAATTTCAATGCTAGTCGGAGCAGCATCCCACGTTTTTTGGGACAGTTTTACACACGACCACGGCTATTTCGTGCAGACAATTCCTGCATTGCAAAACTCGGTAGACTTTCTAGGTAGACAAATTCCAATCTTGAAAATATTACAACATTCTTCGACTTTACTCGGTGGACTTGTAATAGCTTTTGCCATTTATAAACTGCCAACAAACAAGACTGAAAACCAAAATATACAATTAAAATATTGGGCAATTTTAGCAGGCCTTACTTTGACAATTATTTCGATAAGACTTTTAAGCGGACTTGACTATAAACAATACGGAAACGTAATTGTGACAGCTATTTCCTCAGGACTTATCTCATTAACATTAACACCGTGGCTGACATGTTCGAAAGAAAAATAACTGGTGGTAACACACGTTTGGCGCAATGGGGGCTGACTTCGTTAATTGGAAGTTCCTGCTTCTATTGTAAATTCGTGCAGGTTGATAATTTAGTTTTCCAAAATCCCCCACTGCGCCAAGCGTGGGAACGTTAATGGCAATATTACTGAACAACTAATTGAGTTTAGAAAAAGACAATGGAAAAGGAACTTATCAATCAAATCTTAGATCAATTTTCTCAATTTAAAAATCAGCAGTTGATGATATTGATAATTGCATTCCTACTTTTTACAATAATCACAATTTTACAGACAGCATATACTTCAACACTTATAGAGAAATATAAAAATCAATTAAAAAAATCTGAATTGAAATTTTCTGTATTTAACGAAATACAGATTACTAAACTAAGTGAATTTTATACAATAATAGAAGACCTTAAAACAGCATTAGCAGGCCTATTTGGGAAATTAAAACGAAATGAAAACAAACTTGACTTGGGCAAATGGAAAAGTAGTTATTCCCAATTTGACGAATTTTATTCAAGTAATAAGTATATTATTCCAAAGGTAATCAAAGAAATAATCGACAGTAATCAAAAATTGCTTATAGACTATAACGGAAATATTGCATTATTGAAAGAAAAATTTGAATTAGTCAATAATGATATTCAGGACATTACTAGTGAAGATAAACTAGAAAGTTTAAAGCTGATTGACAACGAAATTTTGGGATTTGATTTTAAAAAATCTACTCTAGAATTAATGATTGTTTCTGAAAGTGTAAAAGTTCATATTGAAGAATTCTTTGACAAAATTAACTAGAAAAAATACTGCCACTAACACGGGTTTTGCTTCAGGCGGGGTGAGGTGTAAACTTGGAGCTTTGTGCTTCTATTCAAGTTCAGTGCTGGTTGACATTTTGTGCTCCGAAACCCGCCTAAACGTAAAGCCCGAAAACGTTGTGTGCAATAATTTGTAAATCCCAAATATGAATAAATATCAGAGAGAAATTTACCAAGCTAAAAACGGAAAAAAACTTTTAAGAAAAAGCTTTTGTGCATATTTTGACATTCTAGGTTTTTCAGAAAAAATCAAAAAGAATGATATAGATTTCTTTCAATCCTATCTGACAACCTTGGAAAGTGAAATAGAGTATTTAAATAAACATCACGATTTAAAAGGAGAAGAAGGTTTAAAAAGCTTTGAAATAAAAATATTCACAGACAATTTTGTTTTAGGGCATCCTTGGTTTGACGAATATGGAGAAAGTGAACTTGGAAACATATTTGACGCTATTGCACATATACAACTGACTTTTGCTTTATCCAATATTTTCATTAGAGGAGGTATTGCAATGAGCGACCTTTATATGGATGAAAACATTGTACTTGGTCCAGCTCTCATTGAAGCATATGAATTAGAAAAATCAGTTGCCATTTACCCCAGAGTAATTCTTTCAAAAGAAGTATTTGTTGTTGTCAAGAAACATATTAATTATTATGCAGACCACGACTCTTCGCCACAGAGCAAAGAATATTTAAAAGATGTGGATGGACAAGTCTTTATCAATTATTTACAGGCTATTATTGAACATAATTATCATAGCGAATACAAAATATTTGAGCTTCTAAAGAAACATAAAGAAATTATTATTTCAAATGTCACAATGTATAAGGACAATTACAAACTGTATGACAAATTCAAATGGATTGCAGAATATCATAACTTTTTTTGTGAGACAGGTTTGAGTGAATTTGAAAAGATTGATAGTTCACTTTTAAAAATAGACGAACAGTATTTTTTGAAGGTAATCCAAAAGATAATTTAACTACCACTCGACTATCCAATAGAATTTGTTATTCGAGCAATTTGAATACCCTCTATGTTGGGGAGAAACTCACTTCTTACAGATTCAGACTAACCATCCCTCTTTTATCCTCATCATTCGAGATCGAAGTAGAAATATCCGAGAATAGAACTCGGTCATCCGAGATCGAAGTAGAAACATCCGAGATCAGAGCTCGGTAATCTGAGATCAGAGCAGAAATATCCGAGATCAGAACTCGGTCATCCGAGATCGTAGTAGAAACATCCGAGATCAGAACTCGGTAATCGGAGATCAAAGCAGAAATATCCGAGATCAGAGCTCGGTCATTCGAGATCTAAGCAGAAACATCCGAGATCAGAGCTGAAATATCCGAGTTCAGAACTGAAAAACCATTTAACCCTTTCATAGCATTTTTCTAAAAACCCCTCTGAGAAGCTTGAATCACTATAAATACCAGTTCCGAACTGGATGTCGAGTCTTTGAACCGGTATTTTCCACTTCCCCCGCTGAGCGTAGTTACTCCCGAAAGCTTTCGGGAGCATCGACGCTCAATTATCCAATTGTATTTGAAATTGGCTTTTTCAAAAAACCTACTACCATGGGGGCAGGCTTTAATTGTAAAAGTTGAATAAATTTAATATATCCACGAGGAAAAATTCTTTGATAAACCCCTCTCGGTGAGTTTGTAACTACGCTCTTCTATAAAAACGAATTTGTTATTCGACAAAACTCAATCCTACAGATTTTAACAGCCAATTACAAATTGGTCAGAATATTTGGGTGTTTTGTAAACTCACCTTGCGCCAAGATTCCTGATCAAATCCAAGCTTTTTACTATTTGCAATTTTTGCCAAAATCAGTTTGGAAAAAAGTAAGGATTAAAACCAAAACAAAAAATGGCTAAGTAATTTAGTATCCATACATCGCCATTTTTAAACATGTCCGGCAAGTACAACCAAAATTATTGGATTTCGCTTCCTTTGTTTTTTTTCCTCCTTGGATGTGAGGAAGAACCTATTCCTGTTGTCCCCGCTCAAGATCCACCTATCACAGAAGTTCCTCCCACCACAGGGACACCTAGTTTTGTTTATTTTACTTTAAGAGTATCCGACTTATTGCTTTGCCGTGAAGAAGAAATCAGTATCTCAGCTATTGGGGCAGACTTTAAACCAATTGATCCCAAGGAATTGAATTTTTATCTCTCACCCAATATCGGAAGCTTTGACTTAGCAACTGGGAAATATAAGGCGCCATCCCAAGTGGATCAGCCGATTACGGTTGAATTTTGGGCTGAAAGGAAAAGTGATACTAGCTTTAAACAAGGAGAGATTCTCCGAATCCTACCTCATTTCCCGGGCAGCCAGGTTTTGAGCCAATTCAACGGAATCATTGCTGCTGTGGACAGTAAGCAGCTTCCGGATGGCTCCCTGATTTTCGCTTCAAACAATCCAGCTGAACCTCCCGGAATAGCCGGTATTTTTGAATTTGAGATTTTTTGCTCGGATCAAAACGGAAATCTGCTCTGGAACACGAAATTGGGAAAGGGCACTTTGCGGCGAATTTATGTCGGAAAAGATGCCATTTATGGGTTGGGGTATCTGAATGGTTTTGGGTTTGCCATAGCCAAATTTGATTTTAAGGGAAAACACATCGTCACCAAATCATTGGGGATCGGGCTTGAACCAGATCCTTATCTTCTCGAAAACCTAAAAGGAAGCTTCAATGATCAGGGAGATTTCTTTATTGCGTATGGCAACACATCTCTAAGAATGATGCTAAAATTGGACGGAGAAATGAACTTGAGTTCAGCCAAACCAATTCCCACTTTTGGACTTGATTTTTATTCCTTAGAAAATTCGAAATTCTTAATTACCTCCCAATCCCTGGACGGTGGGTTTGTGGTAACGGATTCAGAGCTTAAAACGCTGTGGGAAAAATCCTCCGGGTCCGGTACCATGGATGTCACCCGAGCTATAAAAGAGGAAAACGAATGGAAAATCTGGACCCTTATCCGTGAGTATTCTAGTAATTCTATTTCCTTGAAAAAATATGATTTATCAGGAAATCAAATCGAGGATAAAAAACTTCAATTTCAGGATCGTCTGTTTTTCAATGATTTCCACGACATCGTGCAATTACCTAACGGCACGATCTGGCTCGTGTCCAGCAGCAAATATTACCCCAGCACCAAATCCTTCCTAAAAGATCACTTTCTAAATAACATTTTTCATTTAGTCCAACTTTCAGAAGATGGAAATATTCTGCAGGAAACAACCGTTGAAAGCCTCAATTTCGTTGCCCCAAGCTTTCCGGGAGGATGGAGAACAAAGTACCAATCCTTGTTTTTAGGAAACGAAGGCCTGATTTTGGCGGGCCAGTGGTATTATAATTTTTTGATCAAAACCGACTCACAATACAAGTTCAGCCCTTGCTAAAATTTCACTTTCCCAGGTCCTCGGAATTTGCAATTCCGAGGACCTTTTTCAAGATCTGTGCTCCGACTCCTTCTGGGTGTAGAATGTTGGCCAGAGCGTAGTTTTCCTACCCACAATCCCGGCCCAATGCTGAATCGCATTGTCCTGCTCGAAAATCCAATAGAATTTGTTATTTGAGCAATTTTAAGTTTTGAAAGTTTACCAATTTCAAATTGGAAAGAATAAGAGGGAGTAATTACAAATTACACCCAGTCCAACCTGAGAGTAGAATCTCGACCTGAGCGTAGTTTGTTATTTACCAACACTTACTTTTCAGCCCTCATCCTTGGTGGTTTTGACCAGGCCAATGCCAGCTATAAAAAATAAAAGGCCCAATGATCCAAATACAATCATTTGTTTAGCGTCTGTTGAATCATTGGCAAATGAGACAGCGGTATAAATAAGCCCTACTATACCCAAAATTGTAAGTATGGCTCCGAAAATTCTTTTTATGTTCATAAGTAAGATATATTACTGTTCTCCGGTACCCACAATCATGCCAGCAAGGATAACTTGAAGGGTCTCGCTTTCTCCGGTTAGATAAGCTCTGGTTTCGGAATACACTACTGATTGCAGAATGTTGGCCTTAGTTTGGCTTCTCTGTTTTGCCTCTATGCAGCCCTGTGACCCTTGCCAGGAGTAGAAAAATGTTAGCCTGAGTTCAACTTCAAAATGAAAAACCAAGTTTGATAGATTGTCGAATTAAACTAAATTTATGCTATGACAAACACTACATTAAAGTTGGAAATCAACTCTTTGCCAAAAGAATTGAGGGCTGAGGTAGCTGACTTTGTTGAATTTCTCAAAACGAAATCAAAGTCAAAACCTACCCTAAAAGCACGGGAATTTGGATTTGCAAAGGGTAAGATTAAACTATCTCCGGATTTTGATGAGCCCTTAGATGAGTTCAAAGAATACATGTAATGGCTTACTTATTGGATACACATGCCTTTCTTTGGTTTGTATCAGGGGATAAGCAGCTACCTGTATCTGCAAGTGTGATCATTAAAAACATTCATGAATCATGCTTTTTAAGCGTTGCCAGTTTATGGGAAATCACAATTAAGCACCAAAACAAAAAGCTGGAATTAGGCATTTCCCTTGAAGAACTTTTTGCTTTTGCAGATAGGAATCAAATAGAGATCATCCCGATTAACTACATCCATCTCCTTCAACTTTCGAAATTACCCGCACACCACAATGATCCTTTTGATAGATTGATTATTGCGCAGGCAATTTCAGAGGACTTGACGGTTATTTCCAGAGATATTATTTTTAAGAATTACCTGGTAAAACAGGTTTGGGAATAGAATATGGGCCTTGCAGTAATAATATAAAATCCCCCGAGCGGGGTTCAGAGTCAATAACAACTCTAAAGCAAGTGAATCCCAATGGATGGGTTTTGGTTTTACTTTATTAAATTAGGTAAGCGTTGAATGATTTTTTGACTTCAATAAAACCAAAGTAAAGACACATGATTTTATTCTATGAATGGGATCCTGCACACTTTGAATCCGTATTGTCAATCGGACTTACGGTTTTATGCTTTTCCATTTACTGGTTCGTTACGATGAACCCAAAAATAAAAACCAGGTTTTTCACAAATCAACAGGAGGAAAAAGCCTGGATAAATTATGTTCTTTTTCAGAAACTAACCGGGGTATTGTTTTTAGGAATCATTCCACTTCTAGTTGTTTTGACTACAACAGATTACTCCGCAAGTGACTTAGGTATAAACCTGAAACACCCCCTTCAATCATTGACCTACATAGCTGTGATTGGGATCATGATCCTACTCCTTAATTATTTCGCAGGGAAAAATCCAGAACGCCTCAAGGATTATCCTCAGATGAGAATAGCAAACTGGACCAAAAAAATCCTGGCAATCAACGTAACAGCATGGTTTCTGTATTTGCTAGCCTATGAGGTATTGTTTCGCGGTGTTTTGTTGTTTTTATGCTATGATACATTCGGCTTCTGGCCAGCTGTTTCCATCAATATTGGACTTTATGCTACTACACATATTCCAAAAGGAGTCGGAGAAACCTTTGGTACAATTCCCTATGGATTAGTACTCTGTTTCATTACCATTTCTACCGGAAGTATCCTTGTTGCCTTTGCCACTCACCTTATCATGGCACTCTCCAACGATCTCTTTTCAATTTATCACAACGCAGAAATGAAAATATCCAAATGAAAGATTTCCGCGATAAAGTTGCCATTATCACAGGCTCTTCCACGGGAATTGGAAAGGCTGTGGCTGCGAAGCTGGCAAAACAAGGAGCAAAGGTTGTATTGAATGGCAGAGATCAGGAAAAACTACATGCAACCACCCAAGAACTAACAGAGAGAGGCTATTCTATAATAAGCGTCCAAGGCGATATCTCAAATGAACAGGATTGCAGGAGGCTGATTGCAACAACTATTGAGCGCTTTGGCAGAATAGATATCCTGATCAATAATGCCGGCGTATCGATGCGTGGAGAGGTCCGGGAATTGTCTCCGGCCCTGATCAACACCGTATTCCAGATCAATACAATCGGCCCTTTTATGTTATCCCAAATGGCGCTTCCCCATCTTAATAAGACGAAAGGAAGTATTGTATTTGTATCAAGCCTGGCAGGGTTACGCGGTCTCCCCTATTTGTCAGCCTATTCTGCTTCCAAAATGGCATTAACTGCGTTGGCTGAATCACTACGCGTTGAGCACAAAAAAGATGGTATTCACATCGGGTTGGTCTATGCAGGCTATACCGAGATTGAAAAAGGAAAGACCACCTTAAATGCAGAAGGACAACCCGTTCGCCTTGAAGAGCGAACCGGCAATCTCCGGCACACGATTGACGAAGTAGCTGAAAAAATAGTGTATCATATTGAGAAACGAAAAAAGCAGACAGTGATTGGGGTGACGGGATATCTGTTTGCGTTTCTTACGAAACAATTCCCCGGGCTTACTGAGCTGATTCTAAGTCATCAACTTAAAAAAATGGCAAAGATTTACAAATAGTGATTTTTTATAAACCAGGCATACAACTCTTGTGTAGCCTGCTCTATTGGTGTCTGGGGCAAACCAAGTTCCTGAATAGCTTTAGCCGAAGAAAAGTAATGATGATCGCACGCCACGCATGCCATGGAATAAGATAATTTCGGAGGTTTTTGCAACAAAGGGGAAACAGTTGATCCAAAAAAACCAATTGTTTTTAGGATGAAATCAGGCATGACTCCAGGATAATAGTTAAGACCAATAGCATCTGCCATTCTCCTGACGGCATCTTTATAGGATAAATTCTCTCCACCCAAAATGTAACTTTCTCCAATACGCCCCCTGGTTAAAGCATTGCAACAAGCCACTGCAACATCTTTAGCCGCTGCCCAATTTTTGCCTCCGGACGGCAAAAAAGGAAGCTTCTTTTTTGCCAATGCCAAAACCAAAGCACCTGAACTTGGCCTCGCATCATACGGACCGATCATGAAGGTAGGGCAAACAATCAATGCCGGAAGATTATCCTTTTTCACAGCACTGGAGACAAGCAGGTGGGCTTTCTGCTTGCTATCCATGTAATCAAGATTGTATTTAAACGATTTATAGGGAGATTCTTCATCTCCCGGATTAGCAAGGGTACCATATCCAAAAGAACTTGCGCTTCCCACATGAACTAGCCTTTTTACACCATTTTCCAATGCGGCATTTATCACATTTATCGTTCCTTCCACATTGATCAAAAAATGGTGACCTCCCCTGGAAGGCCACATATCAGTTAATGCAGCTACATGCATGAAATAGTCGCAACCTTTGGACAAGTTTTTAACATCCTGTGGGGAGGTAATATCTCCAAATACTTTTTTGACGGGCAGGTCTTGTATAGTAAGTGGGTCCCGGCCTTTTTGAATCATAGCGGTCACTTCAAAGTTTCGAGCAATCAACTCTCTTACCAGATTACTGCCAAGAAGACCGTCCGGACCTGTTACAAAAACACTTTCCATTTGTCAAGTAGGTTAAGGTTGGTTTAAAACGGATTACCAAGTTTCATCACTCTTCTTATTTGGAAGGTCTTCCAAAAAATATTCGTATAAAATCACCTCCTTCGCTCAATCGCTGCAGCATCAAAACCCAATACCCAAAAATTAAATTTAGGAATGAATAGGACACCTCACCGGTAGTCAGGCCAAATTTCACGGACTCTACCTCTACTTCATACGTTCCAAAAATATGATCCCAGATCATTGTAAATCCACCATAATTCTTGTCAATATATTGGTCGTTGCATCCATGGTGCACCCTATGATTACTCGGTGTGCATATTATTTGATCGAGTAAGTTAAGCTTACGAACTTTTTTTGTGTGCAGGAAAAACTGGTAAACAGTGCAGAGTGAATCAATTGTCATCACCACAACCGGATGAAAGCCGACCAGGCAAAGAGGTGTCCAAAACAAAAATCGATAGAACACATGGAGGATATTATTTCTGGCTCCTACCGAGAAATTAAACTCAGTAGAGGAATGATGGGTATTATGGGCTGCCCACAAAAAATTTACCTCGTGTCCCAAACGATGGAACCAATAAAACAAGAAGTCATAAGCTATCCAGCACGCAAGCCAAGAAAAGGGACTAACCGGTATTTCAAACAAAGCAAAACTCCATGCGGTTGAATAGATAAATAATTCCCAACCCTTCACAATAGAAACACAACCGACGATTGCAAGACCCAGCAAGATGTTCACCTGTGTGTCTTTTTTATTAAATGAAGTACTGTTGAATAAGGAAATAATAATTTCTACTACCAGTGCCAAAAGGATCAATGGAACGCTCCAGAACGATACACCACTATCGTGCGGACCATCGGTCAGGTAGTCAAAAGAATTACCCAGTCCTTCCGGTTTATTGAAGCCATCTATAGAAATTTCGCTTAGAAAAAATGGAACCGCGAGTAATAAAAATATGGCCAGCAAAACTACTTTGAAAAATGTTCCCATCAGTTGAATATTTAAATATTAACCTGATAAAAATTACTCTTGACTATATCTAATATAAGGTTTGCTTAGAAAATAAAAAAGAGATGTCTTGGAGAGATATGGAGGGATTTCTTAGAATTGATGAGAGGAGAAGCCGCACTACTATCAATACCTCAGCTGGGGATTATAAGCAGTCCTAACGATGATTTGACTGGCCCTGAGGGAGGGATTTCATTCATATATTCCTATCTGGACTGCCCCCAGCATCCAATTGAACTTCAAAACTCCTAAGAGTCAACTGATTTTTTGCTTTTTACCAACACTTACTTTTCAGCCCTCATCCTTGGTGGTTTTGACCAGGCCAATGCCAGCTATAAAAAATAATAGACCCAATATTCCAAATACAATCATTTGTTTAGCATCTGTTGAATCATTGGCAAATGTGACAGCGGTATAAATAAGTCCTACTATACCCAAAATTGTAAGTATGGCTCCGAAAATTCTTTTTATGTTCATAAGTAAGATAAATTACTGTTCGCCGGTACCCACAATCATGCCAGCAAGAATAACTTGAAGGGTCTCGCTTTCTACAGTTAGATAAGCTAAAGTATCGGAATACCCTAGTGAATGAAGAATATCGGCCTGAGTTTAGTCTTTCTGATGTTTCTCTGTGCATCCATGTGTCTCTTTTATCATTGGAAAATCATCCGGTCCATAGGCCAGCTTGTTCCCCATTTTCAGCATCACTTTACTCACAATCACTAAAAGGCCTTGAACTTGAGCGAGTCTCAACTATTTGCTACCTTACTTATAAATGATCCTGATATGAAAAAATGCTTTTCATTATGCCTTTTGATAGCTCTAAGTTTACTTGGTGTGGCTGCCCATGCTCAAACCGAAAGCGATTCAACATTACTTGGATTGCCAGGTGATAACCTCGATCTCTATGCTGTTTTGGATCTTTTCCAGAAATCACCCACCATTGAAGAATTCGAGAAATCACTCAACATGGAATCGACCGGAGTGAATAACCTGGATTTGGATTTGGATGGAAAGGTCGACTTCATAAAGGTTGAGACGAAACAGGATGGTGATGACTTCACATTTATACTTCAGGTTCCGGTAAGTGAAAAGGAAAAACAAGACGTGGCTGTGATCCTGTTATCAAAGGATGATGATAAAAAAGTCACCATGGAAATAGTCGGCGATCCGGATTTGTATGGGATGGATTATATCGTAGAGCTAAGGGAAACGGTGAAGCCGGCAGTCACTGCCAATCCTGCATACGCAGCTAAGGACACTGTAATCGTAAGTGCCCCTGCTACCACGACAGTAGTAGTGGTCGAGACTACTCCGGTTGTTCAGTATGTTTATTCTCCGGCTTACGTGCCCTATTATCCGCCCTATTATTATGGCTACTACCCGCCATATTATCGGGCTTTTACCGTAATGGCCATCGGAATATACCGTCATAATAACTATTATCATCATTCTGGATATGGGTATCATGGCAACACGGTAGTCATCCACAATCATAACAATTACAACAACTACAACAACAACTCCAGAAACACATCTAATACCGTAAACAATAACAAGGCGAACGGTAACTACAACCGGGCTAATAATGCATCAGCCCGACCCTCCACAGGAACTTCAACCCGTCCTTCCGCAGGAACATCGGCACGTCCATCCACAGGAACCTCAACTCGTCCATCCACCGGAACATCAACCCGCCCCTCAACCTCAACATCTGCTAATCGCCCATCCGGTGGATCATCTACAGCTACACGCCCTACGACACAATCCAAGCCGAGTTCGGCCGGGGCGTCCCGCTATAGTGGAGCAGGAACATCAAGATCATCTGCAGGTTACAGTGGCGGTGGGTCGAGAGGCGGCGGAATGAGACGCGGCGGAAGAAATTAATAAAAGCGTCAGTAGAAAAGCCCTACAAGATCTTGAAGAGACTTTTAGAAAAAGAAATCGAGCATGACGAAAACGTCACACAGAGGAATGATTATTTGCCATGCGAAGATTCCATATGGCCGTAAAAAATCAATTTATAATCATATGAAAGAGGCTACCTGAAATCAGATAGCCTCTTTCTTTTTGCTTTCCCTCGAATGTGTAAGATTCCAGAAAGTCAAGATATTCTAGATGATCCTAATCAAGCGGCATATCTGACGTACTCATTTCCCTCACGCTGACGTACTTTCCATTTCTCTTTTCAAAAAGCACCATGTAATTCCCGGAGTTGTAATCCGTATTTAAGGAGTCCACTAATTTATAATAGCCAATTTCGACTACCTGATTCCCATCATTTGACACGAAAACTTCCCTTGTTTCAAATGAAATTTTCAGACCATCAATCATAGAGTCAATACCGGCTTTTAAATAGTTTACTATAGCCTCTTTGCCAACTAGTGGCTCTCTGTTTTGCGAATATGTAATCGCATCATCAGCATAGTAGCCAATGCTTTTCAATTCTCTGGAATTATACAAGGCTGCATATTCATTTTCTTTGGCTTGTATTTCTTTTTTGATTTGTTCTTTATCAATTACAGGAGCTGCTACGGGCTCCTCAGTTTTTGTACTGCAGGCCATTATTGATGAAATCACAACTAATAATGAGGCATAAATCAGTTTATTTTTCATAATCGTTCAGATAAGATTTTATCGTACAGTAAGTTAATTCAAATGTTGAATATAAGCAGGAGAGGACGTTATTCTTGTTGTTTTTTTGACCGCTAGGTGCCGAATTGGGATGTGCTTGAGCAGTCTCGACGGCTATGAAGGAGCAACTACTAGACTTTACAATAGAATTTGTAATTCAGACATCTGGCTGTAACTTACTCTCAAGGGAGAAGCTTTCTGCACTCTTTTGAAAGCAAAAATTTAAACACGCTAAGAAAGGCCAACTTGAAACATTATATGGGAAAATATCTTTGGATCGTCTCATTCTGCACGGTGATTTCCTGTAACCAAAAGCAGAATTCTCCGGAGAATGCGAGTAATCCTGTCCAGCCGGACAGCGTATTTACAACTCCTTTGGGCAAAACCTATTCGATCCCTCAGCCATCTGAAAAGCTTTTGGTACAATACCGAGATGCCAAGGAAAAGTACGAAGCTAATCCTGCTGATGTGGAAAACATTATCTGGTATGGTCGACGCACTGCTTATCTTGGTCACTATCGTCAGGCGATCGATCTATTCTCCCAGGGCATAGAAAAACACCCCAACGAACCTAGGCTTTATCGGCATCGGGGACATCGATACATCAGCATTCGGGAATATGACAAAGCGATTTCGGATCTGGAGAAAGCAGCTGAGTTAATCGAAGGAAACGCAGATGAGGTGGAGCCTGATGGCATGCCAAATGCACTTAATATTCCGGTGAGCTCTTTGCACAGCAACATTTGGTATCACCTGGGATTGGCTTATTATCTCACGAATCAGTATGAAAAAGCTTATGCTGCCTATCTGCGGTGTCTAGAAAGCGGTGATCACTACGACAATATTGTTTCGAGTACCCATTGGTTGTATATGATTCAGCAGCGATTGGGCAATCCAGCCAAAGCTGATTCTCTTTTGGCACCAATTCATGCAGACTCCACGGTCATCGAAAATCAGAGTTATGCCGATCTCTGCGAACTCTACAAAGGCTGGATTCCTGTAGATTCCCTAATTCAGGAAGGCCCCGGAAACCCATCCAATGATGCCGTCCGCTATGGAGTTGCCAATTGGTTCTTATACAACAGTGATACTGCTCGGGCCAAGCAACTGATGGAGGAATTGGTCAATGAGAAAGCCTTTTCCTCATTTGGATATCTTGCTGCAGAAAGTGATTTAATCCATTATTTCAGGAGGAAATAAACTTAATCCCCTCAAATGGGAGTAGGCGCTATCGGTGTAAGATTTTGCAAGTTCAAAATTCGCAAAGCCGAAAAAGGTTAATCCCCATAATATCCTGAATTTTCCTATAAATTAAAGGACAATAAATAAAGAGCCGAACCTGATCCAAAGAACTACATGACCGAAAAACCAGTGGTTACCAAAGGATTAAAAAAAGTACTGGGATTCGGATCTCTTTTTATTATTGCCATCGGTTTAGTGGTATCCCAGGCATCAGTAGTGTCGATCATACAGGGGGCGGGCTTAGGCGGGGGCTCTTTTTTTATTGCCATATTTATCGCGTTTATTCTTACCGTTTGCTACATCTCTACTTATTCTGAACTGACATTGATGATGCCAAAAGCAGGCAGCATCAGCACCTATACGGCCGTTTCAGCCGGACATTTCCCAGCAATTATTGCTGCCATTTCAGCCTACGTAGCCCCGGCCATATTTGCCTGGCCAGCTGAATTATTATTGTTGGAACATGTGCTCGATAGCTTTTCTCCGGGTTCATTTACCCATATTTCCTTACTCTTGTTGTGGTTTTTTGCCATCCTGAATATTCTGGGCATTGATTTATTTGCTACGATACAAGGGTTCATTTCTTACACCATGCTGGTGACTTTGCTTGTAATTGGCTTTTCAGGTTTTACCACTGAAACAGCAAATGGAACCACTGCAATTCAAATATGGCAAGACCTGCTTCATTCAGACAGTTCGGTGTTTTCATTGGTATTACTTGCGCTATGGGCTTTTATTTCCTTTGAGGTAGCATGTGATTTAATTGAGGAAACAAAAAATCCAAAAAAGCATCTTCCCAAGGCAATGTTCATTGCCAGTATCACTATGCTTTTGGTTTACTGCTTAATTGCATTTACTGCAATGAGACAAGTCCCCGCTTCGCAATTAGCCATTACAGACATCCCCCATTGGGTTTTGGGTCAGGCTCTTTTTGGGAATACCGGTAAAATTATCATTGTTGTGTTGGCTATCACGACTACCAGTGGGGCGATTAGCTCGGCCTTAGCTGCTCTTCCAAGGTTGTTGTATGGTATGGCACACCACAAACAATTACCCGCAATCTTTATGAGATTACACCCAACGCGAAAAACACCCTGGTTTGGCATATTGGTTCTTTCGGTGGCGACTACAATTCCCATCTTGATTTTTGGGAAAAATCCAGATGCTCTCTTGATGCTGCTTATTTCCGCAGCAAGCTGTTGGCTGCTTACCTATATTATTGCCCATATTGATTTGATTGTGCTCCGGAAAAAATATCCAAAACATAACCGCCCATTTAAATCACCCCTTTTTCCACTGCTACAGCTTGTAGGGATCGTAGGAATGGCTTTTGCTTTCATTAATTGTGCACCAACCCCGGAATTGCGGTTGAAAATATACATCAATACCGCTTTGTTTATAGGACTCACAGCAGCATTTGCAGTCATTTGGGTAAAGTATAAAATGAAAAAAGGATTGTTTAAAGCCGAGGCAATTGAGCAGGCGATAAAAGATTAAATGATGAAAAGGTGGCCGGTTTTTTTACTGCAACGGCTAAGTGTAGAAAGAGTGTTGGTCTAAGCATGGTCCGGAAAACAGTTCGGATGCAACTACTCTCGGTTATCGAATAGAATTTGCAATCCGTTTATTATCAATTTTTTCATTTCGTCCAAACTCAGTTCGACAGCTAAAATTTTCAGTTTTGAACAGACACTTTTTCCCAACCTAAACATCCTCGCAAAAGCCTCTTTCCGCTGCTATTGCGATTGGAATTATTTAATCCGGACCAGGCGGCCAGTCCAGACCAAAAGCCCTCCAGAATTCGAAGAGTTAGAAGTTTACCAATTGAAAGGGGTGGCTCATGAATCCAAAATTTTTTCCCGAAAAGAAATCCTGCCTATTGGGGAAGTAATTCAAGCATTTCGTCCTCAGTCAAGCGATGAGGAATTACTATTTTGTTTACTTATGAGCTATCTAATAGAACTTGTTTTTCGGTCGATCTGAAAATTTTGAAAATTAACCGCTTGCTCCCGATCCTTGTCAGAATTAAGAGAGGAAAGGAAATCACCATTTAACCTTTAAACCCCATCAACCATGCAACGCAGAAATTTCATCCAAACCACCGCCCTGTCCGCCATAGCCATAAGCGCCACGGGTTTTATCCGCTTCGACGGCAAACGCTACGTAGGCGACTGCGAAACGACTTCCGATGTTTTGGGCCCGTTTTACCGACCCGACAGCCCACTTCGGCAAAACCTCATAATCAAAGGCCAAAAAGGCGACCCTATCGAGTTGTCGGGAAAAATATTGCACGAGGATTGCACCACCCCATACAAAAATGCCAAAATAGAACTCTGGCATTGCGACGGCGATGGTGTGTACGACAACGAATCCGACGACTTTAAATACCGGGGCACTGCCTATTCCGACCAGACGGGGAGCTATTCTTTCAACACTATCTTACCGGTCCCCTATGGCGAAGGAGAAAATTATCGCCCGGCACATTTTCACATGATGATCACGACTGAGGGATATCAGGCCTTGGTGACACAGCTTTATTTCGTGGGCGATCCCTGGATTGAAAAAGACGAAATGTCTTCCTCTCCTACTGCAAAAAGAAGAATTCTGGAGGTGCAAAACCTCAGGAACGGCACCAAAAAAGTGGAATACAATGTTAGCATGGCTCAAAAACTGGCAGCCGAACCAGCGGCGATTGATCGATTGGTTGGCTTATACACAAACGAGAAGGACAGCACCAAAACCATGGAGTTGTTCAAGAAGGATAACCAATTGTGGATGAAGGGCATACCATTTGGTCAGAACCTTGAATACATTGGAATCAATACCTTTACCATTCCCGGAATACCGCCTCGCCACCAGTTAACCTTCGTTTTTGATCCGATGCTTTCGGGTGCAATGAAGTTGACGGAAACGTATTCGAATGACAAAGGAGATAAGAATGTAACGGTGTATTTGAAGGCGGTTTAACCAAAAGCCGATTTGGAGGAGGCGTAGTCGCTTCATCTGTACAGCATCACTTATATATACTCGACTATCAAAAGGAAACTGCAACTCAGGCATTAAGACACTGTAATTTCGACCGACAATAGCACTTCACCCATCCCAGGGATTCAAATAGCAGGTGCAAGAGCATGGTATTGGGCTTTTATTTGTGAAATAAGAAATTGGTTTAAATAAAAAAAGCCTGTTTGATTGGACTCAAAAAGGCTTTTTTATCGTAAATGCATGGGTAAAATCCAAATTAAATTCCGCTTTGCCCTTTTTTTTTGTACATTTGATCCTCCTCTAGTTTAGCTATTTGATTTTTTCAACTTCAAAAATTCATCAAATGGGGAAAATCTGATTTGAAAAACCTATTTCACCCATGAAGAATTGCTTCGGTTTGACTGACTTAAGTCAATATGTGGATTTTAAAACAAAATCGCAGAACGTAACCATAAAGTGGGTAAAAAGGCTCATCTTAAGCAACTTAGCTCAAGGCGAGAAAATTCAGCCAATGCGCTGACTCCTTCATTCATGAAAATGTGATCGAAGTATCAGCCAGGAAGCCGGTTGAGGAACAATCTTCAGGAGCAAAAATATAGCTCACCATTGCCCAGTACGCCCTTTTGATAGTATTCCCCGCAAAATGGCAATCCTCCACCGGAACTAGTAGGGAAGAATCGAATACGAATAATATACAACTCTAACATAACCTTGATATCCAAATGGATACTGACAACCAAACGACCACCATCGAGGCCGAAGAAATTGAAACCATCAAAAATCTTAAAATCCTGATCGCTTGTTCTTCAACTGAAGAAGATTCAATCAACAAGATTTTGAGTTTGGGTGTGGAAGCTGAAAGATTTCCTCTTTCGGAATCCCTGCAAAACCCGCAAGATGCATTTACTATGAAGCATCTGAAATCTGCCATTGACTTTGCACAGGAAGGTGGTTTTGACTCCGTTCTTGCGATAGATTCCAAGCAGAACAAACTTGCTCTTGCAGTGAGAAAAGCTCCGAATGATGCATTTGTATTGCTTTCCTTCCATCAATTAAGCTCTCTCATTTCTGCTTTGCTTTTGGAAGATCACAAGAATTTATCCTGCGAAAAATCTCTTTTCATCACTGAGACGGTGAATAAAATCTTCGAAAGAGCTGACAAATCAGTTAAAACTCTTGCTGAGTTGGTTTCACCGCTGAGCGAATATTCCAATTTGAAATCTGTCGCAGGTGAAGAAGTTCTTTACCTATCAGATAATCAGGAGATTCTTTTGGGTGGACAGGAAAATAGCCTTGACTACCTGATTGGCAGATTGGTATCAGCTGAAGCTGAACTCCATACAGCTAAAAAGACTCTTTTTGACAAACTGATGGAGATTTATCAATCCTATGGTTTCAGAAAAGAGAAACTGATGACCGGAGATATGTCTTCTCCTTCGCAGAAGAAATTTTTTGCCAAAATCATGGATACTCTTAAAAAGAAAACTCCTGAAATGATTGGTGGTTCTGCGATTCTTAGCGTGACAGACATGGCAAAAGGCACTTCAAAAAGTAAGATCAGCGGACGGGTTACTCCTTCTGAATATCCAGAAATGAATGCTGTAAAGGTTTTCCTGAGCAATGGTGTCAGCTTTATCATTACTCCGATCGGTGAAAAAATCATTTACTTCCTGGTGATCGAAGGACCGCTTTCCAAGAAAGAGGAATACGTCAAAGTAAATGCCGCATACGATGCCAGAATGGTGAAGTTCATCGGAGAATTGAACAGAGTATAATCATTAAAAAATTAATCAGCAAGTCTGATTGAATATATAGAGCCCGGGAAATTGACCTAGAAGTCAAGTTTTTCGGGCTTTTCATTTTACGATCTAAGCAAGTTTGAAGTCAGAAGACAAAAGCAATTATCAGGTTTAGGAACCTGAACATACAAAGCCCTGTTGCCAGACATAGAAAAGGTCAAGGCGTCTGAAACCCAGAACTGTTACCTTACTGGAAATTTTATCCCGGATTATGCATTAGGATTCGTAATGAGGCTTGATAATGCAATAAAATCAGGCCGTTTGGAAATTTCAGCATAGCATCGCTATGGTGAAATTGAAAATGGTAACGAAGTAGCTGATTTTGCAGTAGTTTCAAGCCAAAATAGATTTGCTAATGCATATTTCGGGATTATAGAAAATAGGTTAATGGATCAGGCAATCACCAGCCCTAAAATCAAAAAAGTCCTTCCCGTCATTTTGGCTACGGCCATTTTTATGCAGATGCTGGACTCTACGATTTTGAACACCTCCCTGCCAGCCATTGCAAAAGATCTGGACGAATCTCCGCTCAATATGCAAAATGCCATCATCAGCTATGTGCTGACATTGGCTTTGCTGATGCCTGGCAGTGGTTTTTTAGCTGATAAATTCGGCACCAAAAAGGTATTTATCTTCGCTTTAGCCCTTTTTGCTATAGGATCCTTATTTTGCTCTCTCTCCCAAAACCTCACCCAACTGGTTCTTTCACGGGTTTTGCAAGGAGTGGGAGGAAGTCTCATGACTCCCGTGGGCAGACTTACCCTCATCAAAACCTATCCCAAAAATGAACTGGTTCAGGCGATGAATTATGCCATTGTCCCTGCACTGATCGGTCCGGTTTTGGGCCCGCTGGTTGGAGGGTACTTGGTGGATTACCTCACCTGGCATTGGATTTTCCTGATCAATCTTCCGATTGCTCTCATCGGGATTATTATGAGTTTCAAATACCTTCCGGACTACCGATCCAAAACCCTTGATTTTGACCTGAAAGGATTTCTGATTTTTGCGGCAGCGTCTTTCTTACTCTCCATCTCCCTGGAATTTCTGGGTAACTCGTTCCATGTTACGCCAATTTTGGTAGCGTTGGTTTTGGGCTTTTTGATGCTGTATTACTATTACCGACATGCCAAAAAAGATGAAAATCCCATATTCCCATTAGATCTTTTTCAAGTCAGAACCTTCCGGGTGGGGATTTTAGGAAACCTGGCGACTCGATTGGGAATCAGCTCCGTGCCATTGCTTTTACCGCTGATGATTCAGATAGCTTATGGGCAATCGGCAGTGACCTCAGGCTGGATTGTCGCTCCCATGGCATTGACTGCTATGTTTGGCAAATCGGTGGTAATCGGAATTCTCGAACGCTTTGGCTACCGGACTACTCTGATGACTAACACCCTTTTGATTGGAGGTATGATATGCGCGTTGGCTATCCCGGGGATCGAAAGTTCGATTTACTGGCATGTGCCTATTATTGCGGTTTTGGGATTTTTCAACTCCATCCAGTTTACTTCGATGAACTCCATTTCCATTTCGGATCTGAGAAATTACCACACGAGCAGCGGTAATTCCTTGATTTCTGTCAATCAACAGTTGGCGATTGGTTTCGGTGTAGCGTTTGGCTTAATTCTGCTGAAACTTTTTGAGGGAGATGCCCAACTTGTCCAAGGTGAAATCCACCAGGCTTTTCGCTATACCTTTTTGGTTATTGGAAGTTTGACAATGCTTTCCGCGTTAGTTTTCCGAAGGTTACATTTCAGAGATGGCGAAAACCTGCGAGCGAAAGATTGATGCTAATTACTCCAGGTGATATTGACTTTGCTACCACTGCCGCCTGAAATTACCCCACGGTAATCACCTTACTCAGGGTATATCCATCGTTCAGATTCCCGACTACTGAGTCAGCCATATTTCCAGCAAGGCTGTTTCGGAATACTCCGTCTGCTGAATTGGAAGTATCCTCTTTCCCTTTGTATCCCCGACTGGCATAGACCTCGGCTGTGCTTTCTTCCGGAAATGCCACCTGAGTGCTCAAGACTATTTTCCCATCATGAAGCACATCCACATGGATATGAGGTGCCCGGCCGGGATACCAACCCGGAAAAATACTGATGAAAGAAACCTGACCATCGGCATCAGTGGTTTGCCTACCCCTGAGAAAGGAGACATTTCTGAAATCTGCTTCCTGAAGGCGGGTGGCCCCATATTCGGAGTAGTACCCTTCGGCATCGCAATGCCAAATATCTACCGCGGCACCGGAAATCGGTGAGCAAGCCTCACTTAGATCCTGGATTTTCAGATTGATCAACAAGGCAATTCCCTGGCGGTCAGCCACGATATTAGCGCGCATCAGATCTGCCGGGGATTTGATCGGAAACGGGCCACGGGTTTCCTTCGGTGATACTTCACAGGCCGGATCTGTTCGATCCGTGGCACCTTTGGTATCGCAACCCATCACCGGGATGGCGACTATAGTACCAAAACTTGCTAGGGTCTTCTTCAAAAATTCGCGCTTTTTCATGGGTGTATTCTTTAGGTGTTTGGTGCCGATACTTGAGTAGAATTTATGAAATTAAAATCAAAATAACAGCCTGACTTAAAATGGGTTATCTCGGTTATTCCTGACAGTTCCAAAAAATTAATATTCGCTTTGCTGGCAGTTTGAGGAAATGAACCAAAGATGATTTCACCCCCTCTCACCTATCGGAATCGGGATTTTCAATCTTTCAAGCAGTTTTCAGATCCTGAATTCATGCCAAATTTTCGTGATTTTTTCCAAAAATATTCCTGATTTAAAACACAAATTTTTATTGATTTTATCTAAATATTCTTTTAAAATCAACTACTTGATTTAATTAAAATTCAAATAACAATAAATCTATATATAAAAAATTGACAAATACAAAGGAGCAGAAAGTTCTTAAGCGGTGATTTTTATCATAATCGGGGCTTTCAATTCTTAGTAAATTCAAGACTAAGAAAAACGTAAAATATCCGTTTGACCCCATGGTAAAAATTAAAAAAAACATCGCCATCAGTGACTCCGGATTTGTGTTTGACCCAGGTTCCGGAGATTCATACACACTTAATCCCACCGGGCTTGAAATAGTCCAACTGATAAAAGAAGGGAAGGATTTCGCTGAAATCCTGCAAACTATCACCGAAAAATACGAGGTAGACACTGATAGTTTTGAAAGGTACTTTTTTGACTTCGTTGCCTCGCTGAACCAGTTGCATCTCACTGATCCCAATGGAAAAGATTAAGTTGACCATCGCGCTGTCGGGACTCAACAACATTGATAGCCCGGGTCCGGGTATCCCTGTTGTGAGAGGGTTGAGGGATTCCAAAACAATCGAATCACGCTTGATAGGACTGGTTTACGACAATTTGGAACCTGGCCCATACATGCATGACCTGGTGGACAAGTCCTATAAAGTGCCTTATCCATCAGACGGAGTGGAGCCTTTCCTGGAAAGAATCCGGTACATCCATGAAAAGGAAAAAATCGATGTACTGATCCCCAATTTTGATTCGGAGCTTTTCACTTTTATGAAATCTGAAAAAATCCTCAGGGAAATGGGTATCCGCACTTTTTTGCCCACACTGCAGCAGTTTGAAGAAAGACATAAATCCAACCTTCCTGAATTCGGAAAAAAATACGGGGTAAATGTGCCGTATAGCGAACCCATTGCAAGCATCGAGGACTTCCGCAAAATCCGGGACAAGTTTGAGTTTCCGGTAGTCGTCAAGGGTAAATTTTACGATGCCTACATCGCATATGATCTCGATCAGGTCGCATTATACTTCAATAAAATCGCAGCAAAATGGGGTCTCCCAATTGTGATTCAGGAATTTGTAAAAGGCACTGAAGTCAACGTGATCGCCCTCGGCGATGGAAATGGAAACACCATTGGAGCTGTCCCCATGCGCAAGACTTACATTACCGACAAAGGGAAAGCTTGGGGAGGCATCACGCTGGAGGATCCGACTATGATGGATCTCACCTATAAAATCATCTCCCAAACTCAGTGGCGCGGAGGAATGGAATTAGAACTGATCCGCACTTCCGATAATGAGCTCTACATGATTGAGATCAATCCAAGACTGCCCGCATGGGTCTATCTGGCGGTAGCGGCCGGTCAAAATTTGCCTGAAGCATTGGTCAAACTGGCAATGGGAATTCCGGTGGAGCCTTTTTCGAAATACGATATTGGCAAAATGTTCATCCGATATTCTTTCGACTTAATCTGCGATTTAAAAGAATTTGAACAGTTGTCCATCAAAGGAGAACTCTGAAAAAATATCATACAGCCATGACAAAACTAACTTTTGAAAGACCGATCATTCAACGCATCAATGCAGGTCTGCCCAGCAAATATGGAATGTCTCATCGCCTTGAGCCCATCAGTCATATTGATGGTATCGCCATAAAGACCTTGATTGAGAAATTTGACTCTCCCCTTTTTGTGCTTTCAGAATCGACCATCAGGAGAACTTATAAAGATGCGAACCGGGCCTTTAGCAGCCGCTACCCCAATGTCCAGTTTGCCTGGTCTTACAAGACTAATTACCTGAATGCCGTCTGCCATGTTTTCCATCAGGAAGGCGCTTGGGCCGAAGTAGTTTCAGGGTTTGAATATGACAAAGCTATTTCAAATGGTGTTCCCGGTGAACTGATCATTTTCAACGGACCCTATAAAAGCACAAATGATCTCCGAAAAGCAATCCAAAACAACTCCCTGATTCATATCGATCACTTTGATGAATTGTATGAAATCATCCACCTCAGCAAAGAACTAAGCGAGCGGCCAAAAGTCGCAATCCGGGTGAATATGGATACTGGCGTCTATCCACGTTGGGACAGATTTGGTTTCAATTTTGAAAACGGGGAAGCTTGGGATGCGCTGAATCGGATTATGGCCAGTAAAAGACTGGATCTGATGGGATTGCATACCCATATCGGTACTTATATGATGAGTGTAGAGGCCTACAGAATTGCAACCGGCAAACTTGCCGAACTGGCAGTTGCCCTGGATCGCAAGCATGGACATGTCCTCAAATACATAGACATGGGCGGTGGATTTGCCTCCAAAAATACCCTTCGGGGAGCTTATTATCCGGGAACCGACACGGCGCCTTCTTTCGACGATTTTGCCGAAGCGATCACATCTGCCCTGATGAGCTCTGAAATCAAACCTGACAATCTTCCCAAGCTGATTTTAGAGACCGGAAGGGCTTTGATAGATGATGCCGGATATCTTGTGGGCACTGTAATCGCCAACAAAAGATTGGCTGACGGAAGGAGAGCGACTATTATAGATGCCGGAGTGAACCTTATTTTCACTGCCTTCTGGTATGAACATGACATCAGGCCGGTGGAACCGATTTCTGATCAGACTGAAGATACGACCATCTATGGCCCTTTATGTATGAATATTGATGTCATCAGAGGGAATGTGATGTTTCCTCTTCTCAAAAAAGGCGACCATTATGTGATCAAAAGGGTCGGTGCCTATAACAATACCCAATGGCTTCAATTTATCACCCTCCGTCCGAATGTGGTCTTGCTCGATGAAAAAGGAAATGCAAATCTGATTCGGAAAAGAGAGGTTCTCGAAACCATCAATTCACTGGAAGTGATGCCTGACCATTTGAAAAATTTCGATTTGTAATCAGCATGAAATCTGCCTAAAAAAGCTTCCATGAAAAGATTTGGATGGTTTGGTCAGTCCCTGTTCAATAGTTACGCTCAGGTTTTTTTTTCAAACAATAAATGGTTTGGAATCATCCTGCTTGCAATCACTTTCATGGATTTTTTTGTCGGTCTTTATGGCCTTCTGGCAGTTTTATCCGCATTATTTACTGGACAACTGATTGGCCTATATGAGCAAAATATCCGGCAGGGATACTACGGATTCAATGCTTTATTGGTGGGTATTGGTTTGGGAATCTACTTCGAGCCAGGATTATTGCTTCTTATTCTGGTCCTGATATCCGGGGTTCTTACCGTGTTCATTTCCGTGACGATGGAAGGAGTTTTGGGCAAATATGGTCTTCCCTATCTCAGCATTCCTTTTATCCTTATTTTTTGGACGCTAAGGCTGGCAACCCGTCAGTTTGAGGAATTGGGATTGAGTGAAAGAGGTGTATATATCCTGAATGACCTGTACATTTTAGGAGGGAAAAATCTCGTGAATATGTATGAATGGTGGAACTGGCTTCCCATGCATATCTCCATCAAAGCCTACTTGCTTTCGCTGGGAGCTATTTTATTTCAAACCAATGTGTTTTCCGGAGTTCTTGCCGCAGTTGGTCTCTTACTTTATTCCAGAATAGGATTTAGTCTTTCACTTTTGGGATTTTATATCGCATATGTATTCTACCTCCTCTTGGGAGTGCCTTTTTCTGAGATTTCCTTCAGCTACATCGGCTTCAATTACATCCTGACAGCCATTGCACTGGGTGGGTATTTCATTATCCCAAGCCGAAGTTCCTACCTCAGCCAGTTTATAATTATTCCGGTTGTGGCCATTTTGGGGATTTCACTGCAAGAGATTTTCAATCTGCTTTACCTTCCTATTCACTCCTTTCCTTTCAATCTTGTGACACTGACTTTCCTTTATGCCCTGAAATTTCGGGTGGACAACAGGATTGGTCTCAGCACTATTTTTTGGCAACAAAATTCTCCCGAAAGAAATCTTTACAGCTTCAGCAACTTCCAGGAAAGGTTTGGAAAGGATAGTCCTATCCCAATTTATCTCCCCTTTTTTGGAGAATGGACAGTAACCCAAGGCCACAATGGGATTTATACTCACAAAGACGACTGGCGTCATGCCTGGGATTTTGAAATCAAAGATGAGGAAGGAAAAACCTACAAGAATGGCGGAGATTTCCCTTTGGACTATTATTGCTTTGACAAAAACATCCTCTCACCTGCGGACGGTACCGTTGAAGAGGTTGTAAATAATCTTCCGGACAATCCGATCGGAGTCAAAAACCTGGAGAAAAACTGGGGAAATACCATTATCATCAAGCATGCAGATTTCCTATACAGCAAGCTAAGTCACCTCAAACAAGACTCAATTGTACCCAAGATCGGTGACAAAGTAAAAAAGGGGGAAGTAATAGGAAAGTGTGGCAACTCCGGGAATTCACCCTATCCGCATCTTCATTTTCAGCTTCAGGCAACACCCTTCATCGGGTCCAAAACAATCGATTATCCCATTTCCGACGTCTGGATCAGGCACAATGGGATCGATCGGCTTTTGTCTGTTGCCAATCCGCCCTTGGATGCAATTGCCTCTTCTCTCAATCCTGAAGCTTCCCTGAAAAGAGCATTTTCTTTCGTAGTCGGCAATCAAATCCATTTTGAAACAGAGGAAGGAAAGATTCATTCATGGGAAATCAAACGGGATTATTTCATGAGCAAATATCTGGAATGCAACCAAACAGGCTCCAAAGCTTATTTCAAATTGGACGATGCCATGTTGCATTTTACCCATTTTGAAGGAGACAGGAAATCGCTTCTTTACCTCTTTTATCTGGCTGCCTTTAAAGTGAGTTTTGGATTTTCAAACGACCTGCAGCTCAAAGACAGCTTTCCTATCCACATGGTTTTCCATGTCAAAAAAATCTTCCTACAGGATTTCATCGCTCCCTTTTATCAATACCTGAAAGGAGAATTCACGCTGACTTATCCCAAGAAAAACAAAGGATTCTCCTCTAAGCCAATCTTGCTAAAAGGTGAAATCAAGAAAAAATCCTGGGGGAAAATTTTGGAAGTTTCTGAATTCGAATTCCTAATCGACGAAGGCGGGATCAGAACTTTCAGATTCAAAAACAAACACACTCAAATTTCTTCGAAATGTATCACTCCCGACTAATCCTTGGATTTATACTGATTTGGAGCTGGGCACTCACTGCAGAAGCCCAACAAAAAAGCCTTTCCCGCGTGGATGAAGATACCTATAAACTCTACCAGCAGGGGAATTGGGATGCTTTGATTGTGGAAGGCAAAGAAGCTCTGAAAAATGAGATTGATTACTATTACCTCCGTGTCAGACTGGGAATTGCCTATTATGAAAAGGAGAATTTTCATCAGGCTTCCACACATTTTGAAAAGGCTCTCCAACTAAATGATAGCGAGGAGTATATGAAAGAATACCTGTATTACTCCTATTTACTGGCAGGAAGATCCGCCGAGGCAAAAGTTGTATCCGCAGCTTTTTCTCCCTCTTTGAAACAAAAAACTCAAACCGAATCCAGAAAATTTATTGAAAAACTAGATCTGACCTATAACTATACTGCTCAAGCGGATCAGCGTATCGTGGATGAGTTTTCTCCTCCTTCTGACTCAGAACTGGAAGGCAGTCAGTTTGTACCCAATCAGCACAATTATGTATTTCTCGGGATTCAGCATGACATCGCTCCCAGGTTTTCATTTTATCATGGCTACTCCGGAATGCAGGCAAGCCATCTGCTTTACTCTCAATCAGAAGGAGAAAGTTTCCTTGATCCCGAATACCTGTCCACCTTGCATCAATATTATGCTGCTGGTAATGTTTTGATTTCAAAAGGACTCAGCCTCATCGGAGGCATCCATTTCATCCATGTCAGATATCCCGTCTTAGTGGAAAATCAGGTTGGCCAAGGGCAAAATACCACCACAGAAGAAGTAATTCAGACGGATAATGACATGGTGTATTTTGGGTCGCTCTACAAAAGATGGTCCTACATTACTCTTGGCGGATCCTTCTATTATGGCACCATCGCAAACGCCATACAAAACCAGGCAGATTTCAAACTCATCCTGTACCCTAAAGGAAATTCAAACCTGTACACGATTTCTGTTTTATCCTGGCAAAAACAAGAAACAGGCAACCTTCCGACTACCAACCGAATTCTGTTTGAGCAACAGATCGGCACCAAAATAAGCAACAAACTTTGGCTTGAAGCCTACGGCACTTTCGGTGAAATGGAGAATTTCATACTCAATGACGGTGTCGTGATTTTCAACAGGCTGGATAAAATAACCCAAAGAATAGGCGGAAGAGCAATCCTCTTCATTTCTCCAAAATGGAGCTTCACTTTCGATTACACCCATTTTTCCAACCAAAGTGAATTCAAAACTGGTGCAGAAAACACCGAACCCATCAACCAAAAAGAATACAACCTTCAATCCCTAACCGGCATATTATCATGGAGATTTTAGCAAAACACAACCTGCATAAAGCACATTGGACAAGAAAAACAGAAATCCTGATTTTGTTTTTTATGATCGCTTTGTTTTCCGCTTTTACCGTACAGGCACAGGACAACATCACCAATGCATTCAAGGAAAGTTACGAACTTGAAAAATCGCAAAACTTCAACGGTGCTATAGACAAACTCAAAGCTGTCTATCAGGCTGATTCCTATGAGATGAATCTCAGATTGGGATGGCTTCACTACCAATCTTCAAAGTTGGATCAATCAATAGAATATTATACCAAGGCCGTAAGCCTGAAGCCTTATGCGATTGAACCCAAACTAGGGCTGGTTTTCCCGCTTTCGGTGCAGGGAAAATGGGATCAGATCATCGGGATTTATCAAAAAATCCTTGAGACAGACCCGCAAAACACCCTGGTGAATTATCGCTTGGGCCTAATCTATTACAACAGGACAGAATATGCCAAGGCAGATCCCTTTATCGAAAAGGTTGTCAATCTTTACCCGTTTGACTACGATGGATTACTCCTTTTGGCTTGGAATAAATTGAATCTTCAGAAATCCAGAGAGGCATCAGTACTTTTCCAAAAAGTACTCCTCAACAATCCCGGTGACACATCCGCCTTGGAAGGCTTGAAATTGATAAAGTAACCGAGCAAAAACAGCCGCTGAAAACCTTGCCATGGGGAAATAACCTCTGCCGCAACTTGACTGAAACTTGCTAGTCCTTTTCAGAACCGGTCGGGAAACTTCAGTTGAGTAAACTTTTGATATAATTCTAAAGCTTACTGAACAGAGGTAAAAACCATCTGACGGAATTTCCAGCTGGTTTCATCTCCTGTATTTCCCTGAGTTTGCTTCATCAGGATCCCGATAGTTTTGGTCACCGGATCTGCGAAATATTGGGTATTGAAATATCCTCCCCAATCGAACGTGCCGAGGCTTCCGATTCCTCCCTGCGCTACGCCAATTGGGTCAACCAACCCAAAAGCCAGACCATAATCCTTTCCCCCATTGCCGAGTAAGTCTCCAACCTGGTTTGACATGATGGTTTGAATGGTGGTTGAACTCAGGAATTGAGTTCCGTTATACGAACCTCCATTGAGGTACATTTGAAGGAATTTGGCGTAATCTTCGGCTGTGGAAGAAAGCCCTGCTCCTCCGGAGAAAAAGGTTTTAGCACCGGTCTTTGGGTAATCAGGATCGTAAAAAGTGACCGGAAATGCCTCCCATTGGTTGTTTACTTTTCGGTGAATGGTCACGAGCTTTTTCCCTTGGGTTTCATTCAGGTAGAAACCTGTGTTAGTCATCCCCATCGGAGCAAAAATCCTGGTTTGCAAAAACTGGTCAAATGGCATTCCCGATACGATTTCGATCAAATAACCCAAGACATCCAATCCTTCGCTATACGTAAATTTGGCGCCGGGCTCATGATGAAGAGGAAGCTTTGCCAGCTTCTTAATGTTATCAGAGATTTTGATATCCCTGGTAGTATAGAGATCCACAATTCCGGCTTTGCCATAAATCATCTTCATTTGTTCATTTCCATCGATCACGCCATATCCGATTCCCGAAGTATGAGTGAGCAGATGGCGTATGGTAATTTCTTTGGTGGACGGTTTGGTCGTGAACGTAGTGTCGGAATATTTGAATCCCGCCAAAACCTGTGGGTTAGCAAACTCAGGAATGTATTTCGAAATCGGGTCATCCAGTTTGAACTTGCCTTCCTCCCAAAGCATCATGACGGCAGTTGAGGTTATTGCTTTGGTCTGAGAAGCAATTCTAAAAATCTGATCCTTTGCCATCGACTGACCTGAGGCTACGTCTGCCATTCCTTTAGCTGAGTGGTAAACGATCTTTCCGTCCTTCACGACCATGGCGACCAAACCCGGAACCTGATTAGACTTTACAGCTTCATCCAGCATTTGGTCAAGCTTTGCCAATCGATCTGCAGAAATTCCCTGGAGTGGCTGCTTCCATTGCGGTGTCAAAACTGAGGAGTTTTGGGCCTGGATCAGAAAAGGCGCAAATGCTAAAAGCAGAATTAAGAAGTATTTTTTCATCTGTTTATAATTTGTTTTTTTATGGTCAGATGGAATCTCGCATGGTTGATAATCATTCCAGTGTGTGACGAACCCGTCATGCTCGATTTCATAGGTTTTTGGATTTTGAAACCTCAAAGTACAAAAATGATTCAAGTTTTGAATCCTCCTATTTTTAGATGATTTTGGAGAAAATTGCAAACAAAAAAAGGCCGGGAATCCCGGCCTTTCGATTGCTTATAATGAATTCCGGATTAGTCCAGATTCACTTCAAAATAATACTCAGTACCATCCTGGAACATACCGAGAACAACTACTTCCTCACCTTTTTTATCTTCGAGAACTTCAATCAGATTTTCTGCACTGGTTATTCTGATTCTTCCGTCATTGCTGATGATCGAGGTGATGATAAATCCATTTTTGGCACCAGCTTCTCTCCAATTATTTCCTTCCACAGAAGTGATCAATGCTCCTCCGGAAATTTCCAGTTGCTCTTTGATAGTTGGCTTCACGTCCTCTACTACCAAACCTCCAAACTCAAATCTCTTAGGGATTTCTTTCTTTACAATTTTGGTATCTCCTGCGAAGTTTTTGAGGGTAGCGGTTGTTTTATAGGTTTTGCCGTCGCGGATGTATTCTACTTCCACTTTATCTCCAGGGCGTTTTCTGGCAACCAATTCCTGAAGGCTGGCTACATTATTGGTCACTTTTCCATCAACTCCTATGATGATATCTCCTTCCATAAGACCTGCTGCTTTTCCTCCGCTATTTTCATTGACTCCGCGAACGTATACTCCTTGTTCAATAGGGAATTCTTTATTTAAACGGTCAGCTAGTTCAGGACTCACGTTATCAATATTGACCCCAAGCAAACCTCTCTGTACAGTACCAAACTTCATCAGATCATCCATCACTTTCTTAACCAATGTGCTTGGGACTGCAAAAGAGTAACCTGCAAAAGTCCCTGTATTGGATGCAATAGCGGTATTGATTCCGATTAGTTCTCCAGCCAAATTCACCAAAGCTCCTCCTGAATTTCCCGGATTTACCACGGCATCAGTTTGAAGAAAAGATTCAACTTGCATGTTGTTTTCGACATTTGTCAGGATACCGATCCTTCTTGCCTTTGCAGAAATAATACCGGCTGTAACTGTGGAATTCAAATCAAATGGATTACCCACAGCCAAAACCCATTCTCCGATTTGAGTTTGATCTGAATCTCCGAATCGCACAAAAGGCAAATCAGTCGCTTCAATTTTCAGCAAAGCCAAATCAGTCGAAGGGTCTGTTCCCACTACCGTGGCAGTAAAACGCTTATTGTTTTCGAGCGAAATCTCAACTTTATTGGCGCCTTCCACGACGTGATTATTGGTAACAATATATCCGTCGGAGGAAATAATAACCCCTGAACCGGAACTCATTCCCTGAGGAGGTCCGTCTTGTCCACCTCTTGGAGGTAATCCAAAAAATTCTTGCAAGGGATCTCGTTGGCCACCACCGTCTGAATAGGAAATCTGACTTTTGACGTGAACTACTGCCGGAGTGACCGCTTGTGCCGAGGCTACAAAATTAATCCCGTCAGGAATAGTGAAATCCTTCCCTGAAAGCATTTTTACAAAACTTGACTGTTGCTTTTCATCAAAGCTACCGGCGTTCTGACGCGGTGCCAGAAAGCTCGCTCCGGCTAATGCAACAATACCTCCAATCATGGAGGCTAGCAGCATTCCCAAAAAGAATTGTCTTTTGCTCATATCGTATCTTATGTTATTTAAATCTTCAACCAATTTTCTATAAAAAGGCTTCAAAAGAAAAGTCTTTTTGCCCGGTAATTCCTCCAAATTAACAAGAATTAACCGCTTTTTTCATTTCCTGAATAGGTAACAAAAATAAAGAGAGCGGGTTTCCCCGCTCCCGATTATTTTACTTCAATGGATGCCTTTGAAACTTTCTTTTCCTTTTTTGGAAGGGTTAGTTTTAGCAAGCCATCTTCATAGGTTGCCTCCACTTTATCCTCTTTCACATCTTCAGGAATGAAGAACGATCTGCTGAAAGATCCGTATTGGGTTTCGAGGCTGTGGAAGTTTTTACCATCTTTCTTTTCTTCCATTTTTCGCTCACCTGAGATGGTTAATTTGCCATCGATGAGATCGATTTTGAAATCTTGCTTTTTCACACCGGGAACAGCAACATGGATTTCATAGGATTTCTCATCTTCGGCGATATCTACAGCCGGGCTGAATTGCTTCAAAGCTGCACCAAAAGAATCATTGAAAAACTTGTCGAGCATTCCGCTGAATGAAGCCGGAACCTGAGGATCGAGTTGGTTGTACCTTACTAGTTTCATTTTGTATGTGGTTTAGAGTTTTCAGTTACTTTTTCATTTGAGAAAAATCCATACCATCCGGGAAAATCAAGTCAGTTTGACTGTTTATCCCCATTGAATGTAATTTAATTGAGTCATCTTGACAGAATTCGCAAGATTATTCTGAATTATAGACACATAATTTGAGCTCTATCCATTAGATTCTCCGAAATGCAAATGAGAATATATAGTGTAATTTTACCCGGGAAATACTTCCAAACAGCATGAAATTAAAAAGTCTCTTTTTCATTTTCCTTTCCATGTTTTTGGCTTTCACAGTTGTTGGCCAAGATACCATACCAAGCACGTCAAGCATAGTGGAAGGGCTTTTTGTGGAGGATGCATCTTTCGATTCATTAGTGCAGTCAACTATTGAAGGTCCTCAGAAACCGACTTTGGAAGATTTGATCAGCAAAGGAAAATTGTATTCGGTAATTGCGAATCAAATTAAACTAAATCTCTTTAAACCCCTGGATACCCTCGAATATTCACAAGAGATAATTGCATTCAATAATACTATCGATCGAATTACCCAAAGCATTCAAACTCCCGGCAAAAACTTTAATCTCCGATACATCAATGGGCTAAACTGGGTCACAAATAACATCGGAAGGCAAAACGAGGATTTTGAAAAGAAGATAGACAAAAGAATGTCTGAGCTCACGCAACTGGATAGCCTTCTCAAAACGATCAAAAAAGACAAATTACTGACCTATAATTTAAAAGACTCTTCTATCATTCCGGCTTATTCGGAGGCTATTTTGAAGCTAAAAGAGGATATAATTATGCTGGACAGTGCACTTTACAGCCAGCAACTGATCACAGCGAGATTCCAATCTGAAGTAAGCAAGATCAGTATCAATCTCATGACGCTTGATCAGTTTATTGAAATAAACAAAAAAGAGCTGGAGCGATCCCTGCTAACCAAAGAAATTAATTACCTCTGGGAAACCAACTCTATCCCTTCCCCAAAAACAATTCTTGAAATCTCGAAAGAGTCTATTGATCTCAATTTTGGTTTCCTGAAAACTTATCTGGCAGATAACAAGGCAAGCCTAAGTTTCAGTTTATTCCTGATCGGTTTTGTTTATTTTTTGATGAAAACTGTGATCAAAAAGATAGAATCTCAGAAGGATTTCGGGAAGTTGATTTTAGAGCGCGTTCGTTTTTATAAAAAATACCCGCTTTCGGCAACTATGACTTCCCTCCTACCTCTTCTGGTATTTTTATTCGAGAGGCCGTCGCTTGTGTTCATTACATTTTTGATCATTCTGCAGGTAGCTTTTACCACTGTGCTCATCTATGAACAATATGAAAAAAACGACTTTCTGAAATGGGTGATCATGACTCTATTTTTCCTGTTTTTTTCCATCAGTAATCTGTTCAGAGAGATCGTATATCAGGAGAGAATTTACCTTCTATTAGGCAGCTTGTTTCCTTTATATGTTTCAGGAATTAGCAGCAGGAAATTCAAGACAGAAGACAAAAAAGAAGAGACGTTCCTCACCAAGATCTCTTTGTTCATGTTTGTCTTGCTGACCATTGGGCTCTTTGCCAATATTTTTGGCCGCTTCAGTTTAGCCAAAATCGTTACTGTAGCTGGTGTGACAGGATTTATGCAAGCGATTAGTTTATATTTTTTCGTGAATGTGATCATGGAAGGGATCTACCTTTTAATCGAGTATAGCAAAAAAGAAACCGACACATTTACCTCCTATTTCGATTTTCAGGGGATTCAGAAGCGACTTAAGGGAATTTTCCTTTTTGCGGCAGTTTTGCTTTGGACTTTTAGCTTCTTGCAAAATGCTTCCCTAAAAGACGCTGTAGTGGACTACTTAAGGCTATTCCTACAAAAAGAAAGGTTTATAGGTGATAATTCCTTCACTTATGGAAGCATTATCCTTTTTGGGCTACTCATTTACGCTAGTTTAATGATCGCCAATACGATTGCATATTTCGCCTCAGTCAAAGACCAGAGAAAAGCGGAAGGAAGAAATAAGAAACTTGGAAGTTCTGTTTTGCTTATCCGCTTGGCAATTATTACTGTCGGATTTTTTATCGCAGCAGCAGCAGCAAGCATTCCCTTGAATAACATTACGATCGTTCTTGGAGCACTTTCTGTTGGTATTGGTTTTGGCCTGCAGACGATTATCAACAACCTCGTTTCAGGGATCATTTTGGCATTCGAAAGACCCATCCAAATCGGAGATGAAATCGAAGTTGGCAATATGAGCGGGACAGTCAAAGAAGTTGGAATTCGAGCCAGCAAAATCCAGGCTTATGATGGATCTGAGATCGTGGTACCAAATGGTGATCTCTTGTCTCAACAACTTGTCAACTGGACTCTTTCGGATAATCGGCGAAGAATTGAGGTCAAGGTCGGCGTAAGTTATGGCTCTGATATGCATAAAGTAAAATCCGTCATTGAGGGAGTTTTGGCTCGGGAAAAAGTGTTGAAAATTCCACTTCCGAGAGTTCTGATGGAGAATTTCGGGGATAGTTCTGTGGAATTCAGGGTATTATTTTGGGTGGAAACTATTGACATTTGGCTCGATATGCGAGCTGAGATCATGGCTGCGATATATGAAGCCTTCCAGGAAAATGAAATTGAAATCCCATTCCCAAAAAGGGATTTGTATTTAAAAGGCCTGCCGGAAGATTTTAAAGAGCGGATCGAAAAAGTGTTTGAAAAAACAGAATCCGCTGAACCTGAAAACAAAAAAAACCCTGAAATATGATTCCAGGGATCTTTTTAACAAGAACTTCAAAATTGCTGATTACGCTCTTTTGACGTTGACGGCATTTGGTCCTTTTTTTCCATCCTTGATGTCGTAAGAAACCTTGTCATTTTGGGCAACCTTGTCGATTAACCCCGTGGCGTGAACGAAAATTTCGCTTTGGGTATCGTCATCTACGATAAATCCGAAACCCTTAGCCTCATTGTAAAATTTAACTGTACCGGTAAACATAATGAATTGTAGTAAAATGTATTTGAACAGCGATAAAAGTAAAGATTAGATCAAAAAAAACAAAATAATCATTCCTAATTTGGGGTTATGAAGAAATTAATCCTCATCCGTCATGCCAAATCCTCCTGGGATCAACCCTGGCAAAATGATCATGATCGCCCTCTGGCCGAAAGAGGTCTTCGTGATGCTCCAAAAATGGCCAAAAAGCTCAAGGAACGAGGTATTCATCCGGACTTTATACTCTCATCCTCTGCACTTCGCGCAATTGAAACTGCGAAAATCACAGCTCGGGAATTAGATTTCCCTGAGGAAAAAATTGAAGTTGAAAAAATTCTATTTCATGCTTCTCCCAACATGATTTTGAAATGTATCCATCAGCAAAAGGATTCCCATGAAACCCTTTTCGTGGTCGGACATAATCCGGGGATGAATGAACTGATAAATGAACTGGGAATTGATCTGGACAACCTCCCTACTTCCGGACATATCGGCTTTAAACTGGATGCCAAAAGCTGGTCTGATTTGAACCGCAAAACGGCTCAATTCTGGTTTATAGATTATCCAAAGAAGAAGGACTAAGCCAGCTGGACGTTTCTCACATCCTGTATTACTTCAGTAAACAGCGAGGGATTCTCGATCACGTAAGCAGTTTTCCTGGCAACCAACTCGGTTGAAGCAAGCAACCCTTCTTCTTGGTATTTTTTAAATTTCTCCAGGTCCGGGAAATCATCCTCTGTTACATTTCTGATTTCCGCTTGCATCTCGGTATCTACAACACCGGGTGCGAGGCTGTAAAACTTAAATTCCTGGCTTTTATTTTCCTTCGCAGCGACAAGAGTGAACATCGCCAACGCAGCCTTCGTGCTACAATATCCTCCCCAACCTGCAACCGGTTTGCTCGCAGCCCCCGAACTTATATTGCAAATTATTTTTTGGGCGGAGGTAGTTTTATAGGCTTTGATAAAGGCATTTGTCAAATACATCGGAGCCAACAGATTCACATTGATCTGCTTTCGCAATTCCGCGGGGCCTAATTCTCCGATTGGTTTTATCTCCCCAATCCAGCCGGCATTGTTGATAAGGACAATCTTTTCAAAGCTATCATGCGGGAAAAGTCCGGCAAGCTGACTTTCCAAAACCGTCAAATCACCCAAATCAAGGCTGATTTGGGTAAGATTTTCAGATTCGATGTCCAGCTTACTTCTTGAGATTGCGAGTATTTGGATGTTCTCTTTTTTAAGGTAGTGGTCAAGAATTGCTTTGCCAATTCCCTGGGTGTGACCGGTAAGGATCAGGAGTGATTTCTGCATAAAAAAAAGGCAACCAAAATGATGCCTTTTTTTTTCTTACAAGATGTATTGTGACAAATCCCGGTTTTTCACCAAGGAGCTGAGCCTGTCCTCAACCATCTGTTTTGTCACCATGATCTTCGAGTTTACCTGAATCACATCCGGCACCTCGAATAAGTAATCATTCAATAAATGACTCATCACCGTATGGAGACGACGAGCTCCGATATTTTCAACTTCCTGATTGATCAGAAAAGCCAACCTTGCAATCTCTTCAATCGCATCATCTGCGAAGTCTAAATACACCTCTTCTGCTTCAAAAAGTGCCTGATATTGTTTGGTCAAAGCATTTTTCGGTTCTCTCAGAATTCTTGAAAAATCCTCTTGAGTCAAACTTTGCAACTCAACACGAATCGGGAATCTTCCCTGAAGTTCCGGAATCAAATCTGATGGCTTTGCCACGTGAAATGCTCCTGCAGCGATGAACAAAATATGGTCTGTATTGACGACTCCGTATTTGGTATTCACGGCAGATCCTTCCACGATTGGAAGCAAATCCCGCTGAACACCTTCGCGGCTGACATCGGGACCACCACCGCCTTTTCCGGATTTAGAAGCTATTTTGTCAATCTCGTCGATGAAAATAATTCCGTTGTTTTCGGCAAGTTTGATCGCTTCTTCTTTTACTTCGTCAAAGTCGATCAACTTGGACATCTCCTCTTCCAGTAATACTTTTCTGGCATCAGCAATACTCAATTTTCTCTTTTTCACTTTCTTCGGCATCATGCCCGAAATCATATCCTGAAGTCCGGCCATGCTGGCGTCATCCATCATTCCATTTCCGATCATCCCGATTCCCATCGGGGATGAAGCCTTGACGTTGATTTCAATTTTACGGTCGTCCAATTCTCCGTTTCGAAGCTTATCCCGGAATCTCTCCCGGGTTCTTTCATTCAATTCAGAATCCGTTCCCGGTTCGGAATCGGTGTCGGTATTTACAGAAATGCTTCGAGTAAATCCCGCGCTTTTCACCGGCGGAATCAAAATATCCAGGATAATTTCCTCCACAGATTCTGCTGCCTTGACTTTGACGGTCTCATTTTTCATCTCACGAACCAAGCTGACAGATTGCTCCATGAGATCACGAACCATGCTTTCTACGTCGCGACCCACGTAGCCTACTTCCGTAAACTTGGAGGCTTCAACTTTGGTAAATGGCGCCTGTGCTACTTTTGCAAGTCTTCGGGCAATCTCGGTTTTTCCAACTCCTGTAGAACCGATCATTAAAATATTATTTGGCACTATATCCTTCTGAATATCCGTCTTCACCATCAATCGGCGAATTCGGTTTCTGAGGGCAATGGCCACATTTCTCTTCGCATCGTTTTGGCCGATGATGTATTTATCCAACTCAGCGACTATTTGGCGAGGAGTCAATGCAAGAATTTGATCCATTATAGGTTATTTAAATGATCTTCTGTTAGTTAAATCCGGTGGTTAGCCGGGAATAGTTGGTTGGGTTAAGGAACAACAAAACGAGAAAATAACAGCCTTTCTAGTGGAAAGTTTTTCCACAACAAAAAACTGAATCTATCATCGACTACTGCTTTTTACTCCCCCTTCTTTTTCTCAGAATCGAAGCTAAATATCAACGGACGATCCACTTTATTCTTCATCAAAGCGATATCCAACACTTCGTCTACACGGTCAACGAAATGGAAATCAATTCCTTTCACATATCGCTGATCGATTTCCTCGATGTCACGCTTATTCTTTTTGCATAGAATGATTTCCTTGATTCCGGCACGTTTGGCTGCCAGAATCTTCTCTTTGATTCCGCCGACCGGCATTACCTTTCCGATCAAGCTGATCTCACCTGTCATCGCCACTTTAGCTTTGATTTTTCGCTGGGTGTAAACAGAAGCCATCGCAGTGAGCATCGTGATACCAGCTGAAGGACCGTCTTTTGGGACCGCTCCGGCAGGAACGTGGATATGAAGATCATATTGGTCAAAAACCCGATGGTCGATGCCCAAACTTTCGGCTCTGGATTTCAGATACGACAAAGCTGTCATTGCTGACTCTTTCATCACATCTCCAAGTTGGCCGGAAAGCGTCAACTTCCCTTTTCCACGGCTCAGACTTGATTCGATGAAGAGAATTTCCCCGCCAACACTAGTCCAGGCAAGTCCTGTTACGACACCCGCAATGCTGTTATCTTCATAGATTTCCTTGTCAAAGATCTCAGAACCCAAAACCTTTCGTACTGTTTCCGGGGTGATTTTTGGATCGTATTCCTCCTCCATCGCAATTGATTTTGCGATGTTTCGAACCACTTTTCCAATGACTCTTTCCAGACTTCGCACACCGGATTCACGGGTGTAATCCTCTATGATTTTGACCAAAGCGGCTTTCTCAAATGTTATTTGATTCGCTTTTAGTCCATGCTCTTTCCGCTGCTTTGGCACCAAATGGCGCTTGGCTATTTCTACTTTTTCCTCTTGCGTATAACCAGTCACTTCGATGATTTCCATTCTGTCTCTCAGAGCAGGCTGGATTGTATCGAGCGAGTTGGCTGTGGCGATGAAAAGGACTTTGCTCAGGTCATATTCCACCTCCAGATAGTTGTCCATGAAGGTGCTGTTTTGCTCTGGATCCAGTACTTCCAAAAATGCAGAAGACGGATCGCCTCTGAAATCTGAAGAAAGCTTATCGATCTCATCCAGCACAAAAACCGGATTAGAGATTTTTACCTTTTTCATATTCTGAATGATCTTGCCAGGCATCGCTCCAACATAAGTCTTGCGATGGCCGCGGATTTCCGCTTCATCGTGCAAGCCTCCCAAAGACATTCTGATGTATTTTCTACCCAAAGCTTTTGCTACTGACTTTCCGAGGGAAGTTTTCCCAACACCCGGAGGACCGTAAAGACAAAGAATCGGACCTTTCAGATCGTTTTTCAATTTCAAAACCGCGAGGTATTCGATGATTCTTTCTTTGACTTTATCAAGTCCAAAGTGATCGCCATCCAAAACCTTTTTGGCATGCTTCAGATCAAAATTATCCTGGGTGTATTCATTCCAAGGCAAATCAACCAACGTTTCAGCATAGTTGAGCGCGATCGGATACTCAGCTGCGGAAGGATTGATCCGGAGGATTTTGTCCAGCTCTTTATCAAAATGCTTGGCAACTTCTTTGCTCCAAAGTTTCAAATCTCCACGAGTTCTCAGGTCATCTACTTCTTTTTCAGGTCCCTCTTCGCCCAGTTCAGTCTGGAGAACTTTCATCTGCTGGCGCAGGAAATAATCCCGCTGCTGCTGATCGATGTCCGTGTGAACCTTCTTTTGGATCTCACTTTTCAGTTCCAGCATCTGGATATCCTTCATCATAAACTCGAGCAAGAGCGTAGCACGATCTACTCCATCGTTGATTTCAAGCAATCGCTGCTTGGACTCTACTGGTGCGTTGATGTTGGAGGAAAGGAAATGAGTCAGGAAAGCGGTGTTGTCAATATTATCCAAAGCCACCTGAGCCTCACGGGGAATCTCAGGGTTGAGATAAAGAATCCTCGTAGCCGCTTCTTTCAGAGACTCCTCTAGTGCTTTGATTTTTCGAGAGCTTTTAGGAAAATTCTCATCGAGATAATCCACTTTGGCGATGAAATAGGGATCATCTGTAACCTGCTCTCTGATTTTGAAACGCTTTTTTCCCTGGATAATGATCGTCGTATTTCCGTCAGGAAGCACGATCATCTTGATGATTTTGGCGAGGGTACCCACCTGATAGATATCATCCCAGGCAGGATCGTCATTGTTATGATTGATCTGGGCGCAAACTCCGATCAGTTTATTGCCCTTTTGGGCTTTCTTCACCAAGCGAATAGATCGCTGTCTTCCCACAGTAATCGGGATGACAACACCTGGAAAAAGTACAGTATTTCGAACAGAAAGAATGGGAATCTCCTCTTCAAAGGATTCTTTTCCGGGCCCTTCCTCTTCTTCGTCAGTTATTAACTGGATGAGGTCACCTTCGCCGGTATAATCTCCTTCGATCAGATTTTCAAACATCAAATTTGGGAATTGGCTCATATAGACAGAATGACAGCCGGGCTGTCTGATTTATGCTAAAATAGAAGAAGAACCTTCATAAACCGAAGGTTCTCCAATAAAGGTCAAGGTAAGTGCCAAACGAGTATCGGGTCAGAATGGCAGACTTAAACTAAAAAACCGGGATAAACCCGGTTTTTTAGTCTTTCAAAGAGGCTAAAATCAACCTCCTGTGAACAATTTCAAAATATCATTTCCGATGGCGAATACCATCAAAGCGAGTAGAATTACCATTCCTACTTTCTGAGCATTCTCAAGGAATCTATCCGAAGGAGTCCGGCCAGAAATCATCTCATACAGCAAGAACATTACGTGTCCACCATCCAAAGCAGGAATCGGAAGCAAGTTCATAAAGGCAAGGATCATAGAAATCAAACCTGTAATACTCCAGAATTTAACCCAATCCCAAGTATCTCCGTAGATTTTAGCCATACCGATCGGTCCGCTCACATTCTTGGCAGAAACCTCTCCTGTAAACATTTTACCCAGCGCTTTTGCATTTACGATGACAACGCTGAATGCCCGAGTAGTACCTTTGCTCACTGCCTCACCAAAACCATATTCTCTTTTTACCGGCTCAATCAGCGGATTGGCTGCAATCCCAATCGTGCCTTCTTCACTTACCGGAACTGAAATCGTTTTGGGCTGACCTTCGGAAAGAACAATTATTTCGGCTTCTTTATTTTTTGCATTTGCCAAAGCCGATTGCATCTCATCGAAGAAAGTGATTTCCTCTCCGTTGACTGAGACAACTTTATCACCTGCCTTGATTCCTGCAGCTTTCGCAGCACCATCAGGAGCAACGTCCAAAATATCAAACGGGAATCGAATGCTTACGAATTTGCCGAGGGCTTCTTCATTGTTGAAGGAATTGATGAATCCGCGTGGAATATCAATCTTGATCGTTTCGCCATTCCTGTCAACGGTATAATACCCGTTTTCACTTAGCAAAGCGGATCCGCTGCTTAGGTCATTCAGACCCTGATAGGTTTGGCCATTGATGTCAAGGATTTTATCTCCGGTTTGAAAACCGATTGATTCTCCTATTTCATAAGCTACAATTCCGTTTTCAAGGACTTGATCTCTTGAGAAAAAGGTCTCTCCATTGTTATAAACCAGGACTACGAAAATGATGATACCTGTAATCACGTTCACAATAATTCCACCCAACATCACAATCAGACGCTGCCAAGCTGGCTTGGATCTGAATTCCCATGGCTGAGGTTCGGACGCCATCTGTGCAGCATCCATGGATTCATCTACCATTCCGGAGATTTTCACAAATCCTCCCAGCGGGATTGCTCCTATTGAATATTCAGTATCTCCCCATTGAAATCCTGCGATTTTTGGAGGAAAACCAATTGAAAATTTTTCTACCCGCATGCCAAACATCTTGGCTGTAAGTAAGTGGCCCAACTCGTGCAAACCCACAAGGATTGACAATCCCAGGATTAGCTGACCCACCATTATTAATGTATCCATTATACTTTACGCTTGATTAGTTGTTCTGTAATTTCTCTTGCCCGCTTATCGGTCTCAATGTAATCTTCCAGACTTGGATGTGAAACAAACTCAGCTTTCGCCAGGGTCTCTTCTATCAAATCCGACATCTCAAGGAATCCCACTGCTTTGCTAAGAAACGCCGCTACAGCAATTTCGTTGGCAGCATTTAGCACGCAGGGAGCATTTCCTCCTTTTGCTAAAGCATCAAAAGCCAGCTGAAGGTTCCTGAAAGTTTTAATATCTGGTTGCTCGAAGGTAAGCTGAGGGTATTTTGTGAAGTCAAATCGCTCAAAATCGCTTTTCAATCGATCGGGGAAGCTTAGTGCAAATTGAATGGGAATACGCATATCGGGAAGTCCGAGTTGCGCCTTGATCGATCCGTCCTCAAACTGCACCAAAGAGTGAACGATGCTTTGGGGATGAACGATGACTTCAATTTGCTCGGTTTTCAATCCAAAAAGCCATTTGGCTTCTATTACTTCCAGACCTTTATTCATCAGGGAAGCAGAATCGATCGTGATTTTGGCGCCCATATCCCAGTTGGGATGCTTGAGTGCTTGCTCTCGAGTGACTGTCTCCAGAAATTTTCTGTCTTTCCCGCGGAAAGGTCCTCCGGAAGCTGTCAGGATAATTTTTTCAATAGGATTGTGAAACTCACCAATCAGACATTGGAAAATCGCGGAGTGTTCTGAATCGACAGGAAAAATATTCACCTTGTTTTCTTTGGCCAGTGCAGTGATGATTTCTCCCGCTACGACCAAGGTTTCTTTGTTTGCCAGCGCGATTTGCTTTCCTGCTTTAATTGCGTTGACTGTAGGAATAAGACCTGAGTAGCCTACCAAAGCGGTAAGAACTACATCAATCGTGTCCATTTCCACGATCTGAGCAAGCGCTTTCTGACCTGCAAAAACTTTGATATCGTGAGGCTGCAATGCTGCTTTTACCTTCGCATATGCTGCTTCATTCCCGATCACCACAGCATTTGGATTGAATTCCAACGCCTGAGCGATCAATAAATCACAGTTATTCTGGGCGGTAAGAACCTCTACAATAAAATCATTGGGATGCTGACGAATCACATCGAGGGTCTGTGTACCAATACTTCCGGTGCTTCCCAGGATGGCTATGCGCTTTGGTTCTGTCATGCAGTGTTAAATTGAGAAAAAAGAAAACCTGCTGAATTTTAAAAAGGTTTTCTTCACAGGCTGACAAAATTACAAGATGCTTAGACTTTTCCTTGTACAACTCGTCAGTTTTTACTTCGAAAGTGAATTTTGCCCGATTTTAGCGAAATTGAATAACTCTATCCTAAAAAATGTGAAGAGGAAAACTGAATAGAAATTCGTTTGTCTTTTTGTAAAAATACCGCGTATGAAAACTCTTTTGAAAACAACCGGAGCAGCCTTCATAGCTGGATTGGCTGGAGCCGCAGTCTGGACAAATCTGATTTTGGACTCACCTGATTTTTCAAATAGGATAGATAAAGATCAGTTTCCGTCTGAGATGAATTTTGCTTCAGAATTCGCTCCATCCTCTTCTGAAAGATTGAGTCAGGATACTCCTGTTTCTTTTGTGGAAGCCTCGCAGGCAAGTACCGGTTCGGTCGTTTTTATCAAAAATTTTTCCGGCACCGATCCCCGTCGCTACAGCATGTTTGACTACTTTTTTGGCACAGGACCTGTCCAACAAGTAAGCACAGGATCAGGAGTTATTTTTTCAAACGATGGATATATTATCACCAACAACCATGTAATCGATGGTGCCGAAACGATCGAGGTCATTCATAAAAAGAGGACTTACCAAGCCAAACTCATTGGAACCGATAAAAACACGGACATCGCAGTATTGAAGATCGAAGCCACAAATCTTCCTGCCATTACACGCGGAAGCAGCAAGGATCTGAAAATCGGTGAGTGGGTGCTGGCGGTTGGCAATCCTTTCAATCTCACTTCCACTGTGACTGCCGGAATAGTCTCAGCCAAAGAGCGTCAGATCAATATTTTGGGAGGGGATTTTCCGTTGGAAAGTTTTATCCAAACTGATGCTCCCATCAATCCGGGAAATTCAGGTGGAGCTTTGGTCAATATCAAAGGGGAATTGGTGGGAATAAATACCGCGATTCTTTCCCGTACGGGTTCCTACACCGGATATGGATTTGCAGTGCCGGTGGATATTGTGACCAAAGTATCTAATGACCTGATCCAATACGGGGAGGTTCAAAAAGCGATACCTGGAATCGATGCGGTGGAGATCACTCCCGAATTGGCCGAAGAAATGAAAATCAAATCTTTGGATGGAGTGATTGTAACTCACGTCGTAAGAGAAGGTGCAGCTGAGCAAGCCAGAATGCAGCGAAATGACGTGATTCTAAAAGTTGGAAATCAGGAAATAACCGGAATGGGAAGTTTCGACGAAGCGCTTTCTTATTATTACCCGGGCGACCAATTGCCTATCACGTATGTGCGAAACGGCGAAACGAAAACATCTCAACTCACCCTCCAGAATCTTGAAGGAGGTAAAGGAGTTTTGAAGAGGGAATACTTCAGTTCGGGAATTCTGGGAGCAAGATTGGAAGCTGTCAATACGATTGAAAAAGATCGACTCGGAATTCAATTTGGAATTAAAATCACAGGGCTCACACGTGGTTATTTACGGGATTTGGGATTAAGAGACGGATATGTAATCACTCAGATCAACAACGAACCTGCAAGAGATCCGAAAGTCGTTGGCAAATTCCTCGAGGAATACAGCGGCAGATTGCTGCTGGAAGGTGTTTCACCCAACGGGCAACCTTTTATGCAAAGTTATAATGTGAAGTAAATTGATCTGAATCCTGAATTTTTACCAAAGGAATTGAACCAGTGATTCAATCCTTTTGCAAAAAGTTCTGTATCTTATTAAAAAGAAAAACCCATGAAAACCTTACCTCAAAGCTGCGAACGATGCCTTCAGGATTTCAGCATCGCTCTTGAAGACTTAAATGTTTTTGTACAACGAGCTCGAAAAAACGGACTTTCAGAAGCTCAGGCTCGGGAGCTGATTATCAACTTTGAGGTAGCTCATGAGTTGGCGCTGAAATTAATCAACAAGTATTTTCAACATCAGGGAAAAGGTCCTTTTTCAGGTTCCAGAGACACCACAGTTGAGGCATTTCATGCGGAATTGATTGATGATGGGAAAGTTTGGCTGGATATGATCATAGACAGAATCCAATACAATCCCGTCTATTCAATGGACACTCAAGGCAAATTCCTGAATAATATTCAGCACAGCTACATCGACTCGCTTGAAAAATTTGAGAAAACGATGGAGGAAAAGTTGGACGAATAGAAGGTTGAAGAATGAAAGCTGAAGGGTGAAAGGTGAAAATTTCAGACTTCTGATTTCAAACTTCTTAATTAATAAGAACGCATCTTAAACTTCTTTTTCAGCTCATTTACCGCATTACGGAATGAGGTATCAGTTTCCATGATATCATTTACGGTTTGCACTGCGTGAATCACGGTACTGTGATCGCGTCCGCCGAAATGATAACCAATCGATTTGAGTGAGTGATTAGTGAACTCTTTAGAAAAATACATCGCAACCTGTCGAGCAACAACAATCTCTTTTTTACGGGTTTTGGCTTTCAAATCATCTAAAGCAATTCCGTAATATTCAGATACTGCCTTTTGGATGAAGTCAATTCCCACTTCAGTTTCGATGTCTTTGATGATATTTTTCATCACCATTTTCGCCAGTTCCAAACTGATCTCAACCCGATTCAAAGAAGCGTGTGCAATCAATGAAATCAGGATTCCTTCAAGTTCGCGGACGTTGGTGTCAACTGTGTAAGCCAAATATTCGACCACATCGTCGGGAATAATAATCCCTTCGGATTGCATCTTTCGACGGATAATCGCAACTCTCGTTTCAAAATCCGGCATCTGCAAATCAGCTGTCAAACCCCATTTGAATCGGGAAAGAAGGCGTTCTTCAAGTCCTTTCAGATCTCTTGGAGGACAATCTGAGGTCATGATAATCTGCTTCTTATTTTGATGCAGGTGATTGAAAATATGGAAAAACATTTCCTGAGTCCGGTCTTTTCCGGCCAGGAACTGAATATCATCAATTATCAACACGTCCACTTGCATGTAAAAATTGGTGAAGCTTTTCACGTTACCATCTTTGATGGAATCCATGAACTGATTCACAAACTTTTCAGATGAAACGTAAAGGACAAATTTATTATCCGGACCGTTTTTGATCTCATTTCCGATTGCCTGCACAAGGTGAGTTTTACCCAAACCAACTCCTCCATATACCATCAGCGGGTTGAAAGAAGTAATCCCCGGCTTGGTAGCCACAGCAAAACCCGCAGATCTCGCCAGACGATTACAATCACCCTCGATGTAAGAATTGAAGGAATAATTTGGGTTCAGATTACTCTGAGTCAACGTTTCCGCATTGAGAGACTGCATCTCAAAAGGCGTTCTTTGGTCTATCGACAGATTCCCGTTCGAGGAATTTTTAGATGAATTATTTCCCTGTGGAAAAGAAACCACATAAGGTTGATTGGAAGAGTTGCCGCGATCCACAACCACTGCATACTCCAATCGTCCGCTTTGACCTAAGGTCGTTTTGATCGCCAGCTTCAAAATCTGGACGTAATTATCTTCCAGCCACTCGTAAAAAAATTGACTTGGAACTTGAATCGTGAGGATAGTACCTTCCAGTTTCACCGGACTAATCGGCTTGAACCAAGTAGAAAAGCTCTGCTCGTTTACATGTGGTTCGATCACACGCAAACATTCATTCCAAACTGCATTAGCTTCTGAACTCATTAGAGAAGGTTTCTGAAAATAAGACCTCGGAGGTTTCTGAGGGGGTCAAATTTGAAGAAAATTAACTTAAATAAAAAATCAATTTTGGCTTGAAAAAATGAATTTTTGAACATTAGACGAATCTTTTCAAAAGATTTTTCTTTTGCAGAAAATACTCCAAATAAGCTTAAAATCAACCTTTTGAAAATCTATTTCAATGGCAAGCTAACTTTATTGCAATTTGAGCCTGTCTATATTTTTTTGCAAAATCTTAAAGAAAACCTTTGAGTAATTCTGAACGGACTTTTCCTTGATTTAAACCTCGTTTTCCTATTTTTGATAAGAATCAGGAAATTGACTTGGTTCAAATACCCCAAATATGACAGAAGAAGAATTTTATAATTTCCCTCCGGTATCGAAAGCTGACTGGGTTGACCAGATCAAAAAAGATCTGAAAGGGAAAGATTTTGAAAGTACACTGGTATCGAATCTCTGGAACGAACTGAAAATTCAACCATTTTATACAGTAGAAGACAGGCCGTCCAAATCCTTTCAAAATTCCTTTCATCCTGCTTCCGAAATTCCGGGAATGCCACCTCGAATCTGGAGCAATCTTGTTTCCATCTATGTGGAAGATGAAAAAACTGCGAATCTGGAAATTCTTCTTGCACTTCAAAACGGTGCCGAGGGCTTGGTTCTTTTCCTTACCGGAAATGAAAATCTGAGCGAGGTTCTGAATGATGTTCTTCCTCAATTCATTCAGCTTTATTTTTTCCCTGCAGGAGAAAAGTATTTGGTTTTCAAATCCATTTCTGATTGGGTTTCGTCTCAGCAAATCCAAAATGATCAACTCAATGGAGCGATCCTTTGGTCTCCGTTTGATGCTTTATTGTCTGGAGAAAAGGATTCTGAATCTCAATTTTCCATCGCAGCCGAACTGCTTCAAAACTGGAAATCTTATCCAAATTTCTTTCCGCTGAGCTTAGATTTTGGCAGATATTCCGAATCCGGCGGCACGGGAATTCAGGAACTGACTTTCGGACTTTGTGAGTTGGTCGAACTTCTGGATCAACTGACCCAAAGAGGACTTTCTCCAGAAACCATCTTTGAAAATATCGCTTTCCAAAGCGCTGTGGGAGATTTGCATTTTCCTGAAATTGCCAAACTCAAAGGACTTAGAACCTTGATAGTAGATTTGGCTGTGAATTACGAAGTAACTCTTGCGCCGGAATCGATTCATTTAATTGCCTCCACAAGCACTTGGACTTATTCGATTCTGGACAAAAACACCAACCTGATCAGACAAACCTATCAGGCAATGGCCGGGATTTTGGGAGGTTGCAATTCGGTTTGGGTAAAGACTTTGGAAGGCAAATTTGCCTCCGTACGGGAAAAGAGAATCGCGAGGAATATCTCAACTATCCTTCGCGAAGAATCTTATCTCGACAAAGTCAGTGACCCGGCAGCGGGTTCGTTTTATCTGGATTCCTTACAGGAAAAAATCTCCGAGCTGGTCAAAGAAAAAGTGAGCCGATTGGAAGCAGAAGGAGGTTGGCTTAAATCCTTTACCGAAGGAAAAATCCAACAAGAAATCCGCGAGAATCGGTCAGCTGTCCAAAAAGCAGTATTAGAAAACACCATTTCCAAAGTTGGTGCAAATAGATATATCTCAAACGGAAATTCAGAGGGCAGTCAGTTTTTCGAAGAAATCGTAGAAAAAGAACTTGAATTGAAGCCTTCTCGGGCAAGTTACATGGTCGAACTGCAAACTTTGAAATCGCTATGAGACCAAACCTGAACCAGTGGAAGTCTGCAAAACCAGACTTGAAAAAATCTTCCGCGCCTGAAATCTGGGAAGCTCCCGAGCAAATATCCGTTCCTTCGGAATTCAACGAATCTGAAATAAATAAACTTCCCCATATCCGATTTGGAGCAGGAATAGCACCCTTTCTGCGTGGACCTTACAGCACAATGTATCAGATTCGTCCCTGGACGATTCGACAATATGCAGGATTCTCGACTGCAGAAGAATCCAATGCCTTCTATCGGAAAAATCTTGCCGGTGGTCAAAAAGGACTTTCAGTAGCTTTTGACCTCGCAACTCACAGAGGCTATGATTCAGATCATCCCCGGGTGGTCGGAGATGTGGGAAAAGCCGGGGTCGCGATCGATACCGTTGAGGACATGAAAATCCTTTTCGATCAGATTCCTCTGGAAGAAATGTCAGTTTCTATGACTATGAATGGGGCTGTAATTCCGGTTTTGGCTTTTTACATCGTTGCTGCAGAAGAGCAAGGCGTGAAGCCTGAGCAACTTAGCGGTACGATCCAGAACGATATCCTGAAGGAATTTATGGTACGGAACACCTATATCTATCCTCCACAACCATCCATGCGGATCATTGCGGATATCTTCGAGTTCACTTCGCAGAAGATGCCAAAGTTTAATTCTATCTCAATCTCTGGCTATCATATGCAGGAGGCCGGCGCAACGGCTGATTTGGAATTGGCCTATACGCTGGCAGATGGATTGGAGTATTTGAGAACCGGAAAAAAGGCCGGTTTAGACATTGATGACTTTGCTCCCAGACTTTCTTTCTTTTGGGGAATCGGGATGAATTACTTCATGGAGATCGCCAAAATGAGAGCGGGTCGTTTGCTCTGGTCAAAAATCGTCCAGCAATTCAATCCGAAAGATCCAAAATCCCTTGCTTTGAGAACCCATTGTCAGACTTCAGGTTGGTCGCTTACCGAGCAGGATCCTTTCAATAATGTGACCCGAACGGCGGTTGAAGCACTTGCCGCGGTAATGGGACATACGCAATCCTTACACACGAATTCACTCGATGAAGCAATCGCTTTACCGACTGATTTCTCAGCGCGGATAGCCAGAAATACCCAACTTGTTCTTCAGGAAGAAACCGGTATTTGCAGCGTAGTCGATCCTTGGGGCGGTTCCTATTATGTCGAATATCTCACAGATCAGCTGGTCCAAAGAGCTTGGAGTTTGATCGAGGAAGTTGAGAAGCTGGGCGGAATGGCAAAAGCAATCGAAACAGGTTTGCCAAAACTTAGAATCGAAGAAGCAGCAGCAAAAAAACAAGCCAGAATCGATAGCGGACGTGATTTGATCGTGGGTGTAAACCGTTATAAGATCGACGAAAAATCCGAAATCGAGCTACGGGAAGTGGACAATCAATCCGTCCGTGAGTCTCAAATCCAACGACTCAATCAAGTCAAAGCGGCAAGAAATCAAGAAGAAGTAACTCAAAGTCTGGCGACCATTACAGAGGCTGCGAAAACCGAAAAAGGCAATTTGCTGGGTCTGGCGATAGATGCAGCGAGAAAAAGGGCTACTTTAGGAGAAATCTCGGATGCGATGGAATTGGCTTTTGGCAGACATAAAGCTCAGACCAGATCTATCTCGGGAGTATATGCAGCAGAAGTGAAAAATCAGAAATCCTTTCAAAAAGCCACAGTTCTCTCAGATCGGTTTGCCGAACTGGAAGGCCGTCGTCCCCGAATCATGGTGGCCAAAATGGGTCAGGACGGGCATGATCGCGGTGCGAAAGTCATTGCCACGGGTTTTGCCGATTTGGGCTTTGACGTGGATATCGGGCCACTTTTTCAGACCCCTCAGGAAGTTGCCGAGCAGGCAATCGAAAATGATGTGCATATAGTCGGTGCATCTTCTTTGGCCGGAGGCCATAAGACACTCGTCCCTCAATTGATCCAGGCTTTGAAAGAATTGGGACGTCCTGATATTATGGTTGTGGCAGGAGGAGTGATTCCTCCCAAGGATTATGATTTTCTGTTTGAATCAGGAGTTGCCGAAATCTTCGGTCCCGGCACAGTCCTTTCTGAGGCTGCAATCAAGATTTTGGAGAAGTTGATAGCGAGCTAATTCTCCGGCAGCCGCAAAATCAGATTGACTTTGGAATTCTAACTGTAGATAAACTTCGGTTTCCCATTTTCGCAGGTAACACGAGTAGGACGAAGGGCGAGTGCGCAGTCTGAAACTGCACCTGTTTTTCGGTTGTGTTCTGCCTGGAGTTCGGTGAATCTATCCACCAGCCCTAGAAAATAATTCTGATCGATTTTTTTGGAATAGGCAATGTAGCCGATTGGTCCTCCACAAGCTTTTGAGCCGTACGCAGTGAAAAGCCAATCTTCAGAATCTGTGCAGGTTTCGGATTCTGAAAGTGTAACCATTTCCTTGTAAACTTCCTGCATAATAGACGGATAGACAACCGGATTTTCAGAATCAACAGATTCACATCCAAAGGCTAAAAACATCAAAAGGAATACACTCAAGGATCTCATGGCCGTGATTTTTGAAAGCAGTATTCTTTACACGGAGTTGGGTTGGAAATGGTTGATCAAGTCTAGCAAAAAGAATTTGACGAGAAAGCTCGTTGATTTATTGACGTGCCTTTTGATTCTAAAAACAAAGAGAATGCTTGAAGCTTAAGATTTAAAATATTGAGAAAAGTGAATTTCTGGATTTAAAAATTAAGATTTTAGGCAATTTTATTCAATCTTGATCAATCGAATTGAAAACCCATTGGTCTTGCGGCTTTCTGCGGCTTCGAAGGCATATTTGTTTTCTGATAAGTTTCTGTTGAGAACAAACCCATCATTTTCTGTGCTGCTCCAGAAAAATCCAAAAAATCCCTGATCCAAAAAGAATCCATCAGAATCGATGTTTCCGATTGGATATCCGGTAAAACCACTTTCGTTTGTGCCGTTATCTGTCACCCATCCATCCTGACTTTTAAGCTTCGCTGTTGCTGCTTCAGGTCCTCCAAGAGTGGCGGCAAGTACTTTCCAATCCTCGTCAGTTGGCACTCTCCATCCTTCCGGTGCAATTCCTCGTGGGTCAGACACGGCGAAATAGTTATACAGTTTTCCGAAAAACTTTCCATTTTCTGAATCAAATTCCAAATCTACATACGCAGGAATCCCCTCTTCTCCCCCCATCCACCATTCATCTTCTGTCAAAGCAAGTGGAATATCTTCTCCATTTCTGAATTTGGTGGCGTTGAGATTTTCAGCCATCCAGGTTTGATTTCCAATTTTTATGGTTTTGTAGGTTTGTCCGTCGATTTCAAGTTGCTGGGCAAATGAAAGTGAACAAATCAGAATAAAAATCAAGGTGATCAGAAAGTGCTTTTTCATTGGATTTGTTGGTATTTAAATGAATCCAAAAATATTAAATCGAACCATTTCCATCCAATAGCGAAGGCGTACGGAAAAATCCGTATTCTAAAAAACTGATATACTTCTTCAATTTCCCCTGCGAGTTGCATAGCAATCCTAGTGAGGGATTTCGGAATCCAACTCAACTTCCATTTCCAACAAAGCATAGCTCAGGCTTTTCCCATGAGCATCCATCGCGAGTGAGGTGGTCACTCCTCCAGCCAGAGCATCTAGACATGTAAACTGTATGGCTTTTAGCTCAGGCAAAACGTATCGATTGATCTCGCCTTTGACCTGATCTGCTAGGTGAGCTTTCACTTTGGAGGCAGTTACTTCTTTGACCAAAAAATCAAAATCTTCCTCTTTGAATGGAATCAAGGAAAGTATCAAGGTGTTTCCCTTGTCTCCCGCTCGGCTATGGGCGATTTCAGCTAGCTTTTGTTTCATGATTCGAGAAGTACAATTTCAGATTTGATTTCAGTTCTGTTTTTTAAAATCGAGACTACTCCCAAAACTTCATGAACATATTTCCTTGCTCCTCCCCCTCCTGCCGGTCCATTGGTGTAGAGCGCTTCCACTTCCTCCCCAATAAATCCTGCGATTGATTGGTCCGAACTCTTTCCGGCAATCCGCAGTCTGATTTCATAGGGTTTAGAATTGGAAGAACGTTTTTCTCCGTGCAACGAGCTCATTCCGATGTAATCTATCCGAAACTCCTGAAATAGATGCCCGATTCGCTTTTGAATGATATCTCCCGCCAGTCTTGCACGCTCTAAAGCATTGGCTCCTGCGTAGGAAATTTCTCCTTCGCCGACAAATCCGGCTTGATACCCTACACTGACTTTCAGATTTTCTGGTCTGGTTTTGCCCTTTCCACCAGTAACTTTTATTTGATCCATTCCGATTTCTTCAAAATGTACCTTTTGAAAATCTGCTACTACATCAGGAGTAAAATAATTTCCCGGATCGATTACTTCATAGAGAAGTTGCTCTTTGGAATTCGGAATGGAAATAGCGCCTCCTGTTCCCTCAACTTTGGAAATGATTCCGGTTCCATCCCTGAAGACGTCAACAAAAGGATGTCCCAATTCATGCATATTGGGAACTGGTTTTTTCACAGGATCAGCAAAATAACCACCGGTGATTTGTCCTGCACATTCCAGCAAATGACCAATTACCGTTCCTCTTCCCATCAATTCAAAATCATTCTCTTCCCATTTAAATTCATGAATCATAGGTGCCAAAAACAAAGATGGATCAGCAACCCTTCCGGTCAGGATAATATGAGCATCAGTTTTCAATGCAGGCAAAATGGCATCAATTCCCAGGTAGGCATTTGCTGAAACAAGTTGGCCATAAGAATGTAATGGTTTTTGACCTTCCATCGAAAGCTCATTTCCGGTAATAGAGTCAAAAACATCATCTCCCAGCACTACAGCAACTTTGACTTTCAGGCCTTTTTTGGACGCCAGTTCCAAGATTTTTTGAGCACCGGCAAGAGGATTAGCTGCGCCCATATTTGTAATCAGCCGGGTTTTATGATGGAGCAATAAGGGAAAAAGTCCCTCCATCCTTCGTTCAAGCAAAATATCATATCCGGCATTGGGATTTTGTTGCTTTCTCTTTTGTGCCAAAGCAATGGTCCGCTCGGCGAGGCATTCCAGCACCAGATAGTCCAGATTTCCTTTTTCCGTCAGGATCAAAGCAGGTTCGATTCGATCACCTGAAAAACCTGCACCGCAACCGATTCTGATTTTTTCTTTCATCTGTATAGAATTGTTTTTTTGGTCAGAGGGAATCTCGCATGGTTGATAATCATTCCAGTGTGTGAAGAACCCGTCTCATCCGCGATTTCATAACTAAACTGAAATAATCCCCATTAAAATCGAAACTGCAAGAATCACTAGTGTCACCAGAAATGCCAAAGGGATAGTTTTCAACTGGTGCTCTCCCAAGTCAACTCCTGCTAATCCGATGAGTAAATAAGTCGATCCGGTAAGCGGACTGATCGGGAATCCTGTAGTCATCTGACCCATTATCGCAGCCTGCCCCACCTCAATCGCGCTCACATTGAAATGCTCTGCGGTGGAAGCCAGCAAGGGCAAAATCCCAAAATAGAACGAGTCAGGGTCAAAAATCAAACTTGCCGGAACGGACAATAAACCTGTCAAAACTGGCAATTGCCGGCCTAATTGTTCCGGAAGGAAAGTCTGAACACTTCCGGCCATGGCCTCCATCATCCCGCTTCCTTTGAGAATACCGGTGAAACAGCCTGCCGCAAACAAGATACTAGCCATAAGCATTGCCTCTTTTGCATGTGCATCAATCCGTTTTTTCTGTTCCTCCACTTTTGGATAATTGATCAGAAGTGCCAACGCAAAAGCTACCATAAATACCACATAAGGAGGTGCCCAAGCCAAAATAATCATGCTGATAGCTGCTAGAATCAGGAAAATATTCACCCAAAATAGCTTTGGTCGAGCAAGGTCATCCAGGATCGCTTCTTTGATTATTACAGGTTTTACTTCACTGGAAATCGTACGTTTTCTTTCTTTTTTCCCAAGAAAAAATGTGATGATCAAAACGGTGACTAGTCCAGCCAGAAAGGGAATTAAAATCGGATTGAAAAGTTCGGTCACAGAAATATTCAATGCAGTAGCAGCTCGAATCGTCGGACCGCCCCATGGCAAGATATTCATCGTCCCTGCGGAAAGGGCAACAATACATGCCAAGGTAATCCGTCGCATACCCAGCTGATCATAAATCGGAACCATGGCTGGAATCACAACCAGAAAAGTGACCGCTCCAGAACCGTCTAAGTGAATCATCATCGCCAGAACAGCGGTTGCCAAAGAAATTTTAACTGGATCATTACCGGCTATTTTCAAAAGGCGATCAATAATCGGCTGAAAAGTACCAGCATCCAGAAGAATTCCGAAAAACAGAATAGCAAAGACAAACATCACACCTGTGGGAGCAATTGCTTGCAATCCGTCTCCGATCATTCCGGGAAGTTCCACCATTTTACCAGCTGCAATCCCCGTCACAATGGGAACCAAAGTGAGAGCGATCACAGCTGAGGCCTTTTTGGTGATGACTAAAAAAAGCAAAAGAAGAATGGTGACTAACCCTAAAGTTGCGAGCATTTTCTATTTGTTAAACTCCTCCAAAAACTTCATTTGCTCCCAATAAGGAATGTTTCGGACATGGATGTTGGTGCCCAACTCCAAAACCATTGGGTCTTTTGGATCAAAAACAGGCCATTCCACCGGTAGCCCTTCGCCGTTTGGATTTCCAGTTTTCACAAAGTTCACCCAATACTCAGACATGTTTTCTTCCAAATCAAAATCCACGCTCTCAAAAGGCCTATTCCACTTGTTCAGAGTGTGGAAAGCATAACTGAACTCAGCTGAATGAAAAGCACCATAGTTTGGCTCACCTGGTGGAATGCGTGTGAAATAATATACATAGGCAGGATTCTCGCCTTTCTCTGTTTGCATTTTGGCCCAAGTATAATTTTGAAAGCCGAAGTTTAATTCTGCGATGATTCCCTGAGTTTCTTTCAATTCAACTTCATTTTCCGCAAGGAAAAGTTGAAGATATTCTCCTGCTCTGCCTCCATATTGTTTCTTTGCATTTTCCTTGAATTGAGCCGGAGAAACTTCCGGACCAAAGGAAACATTGTCGTCTGCATTCCATCCAGTTAATAATGGAACGTCAGAATGAGCAGAATTCTCAAAGGTCTCTCTCACACCCGGAATCACTTTGCCGTCCACAACCGGACCAAATCGTCCCGGAATTTTCAGGAGACTATCAGCAGAGATACCTCTCAAAACTGAGATCGATTCTATTCCCATACCAGCCAAAAGTTCGATTCCTTTTTCCTCAGCGCCTTTGAAACCCGAAACTAAGCCTGTTCCACGGTTAAACATTCCACCACTTTGGGCTATAGCTTTATGAAAAAGTCCTTTTGCTTTGGGAGATGCAACAAGAGCATTTACTGCGAAAGCTCCTGCAGATTGACCGGCAATCGTGACATTTTCAGGATCTCCGCCAAAGTTGGCGATATTAGATTTCACCCATTCTAAAGCTGCAATCTGATCAAGAATACCATAATTACCTGAAGTTGAATCGGAACTTTCTTTTGTCAACTCGGGATGAGCCAGAAACCCTAAAATACCCAACCGGTAATTTATTGTAACTACCACGATTCCCTTCTTTGCCAGTTCTTCCCCGTCATAAAGCGGCACAGTCCCGGATCCACCACTAAATCCTCCTCCGTGAATCCATACCATCACCGGAAGCTTTTCATCCGATTTATCAGCTCCTGTCCAAACATTGAGATAAAGGCAATCTTCTGAAATAGGTTCTTTTGGAATCAAAAACTCCTCCGACCAGGCGAAAAAAGGAACAGGAGGATTTTGGATTGCTGATGCAGGGTTTTCTGTACAATCCTTAATTCCTTCCCAAGGCTGAACTGGTTGTGGTGCTTTCCATCGCAATTCACCCACAGGAGGAGCAGCAAATGGAATTCCCATGAATACCATGATGGAATCCTCTCCCACCAATTTCCCGGAAACTAGTCCTGTATGAGTGGTAACCGAATTGACATCCAATTTATTTTCAACTTCAGGAGAAGAACAGGAAAAGGCCAAAGCGAGAAAAAATATGGATATAACAGATTTCATTGACAGGAAATTAGGATTAAAGCGAAGTCAAGAACGGAATATATTTTATTGATTCAAAAAGAAACAATAGGGAATTAATTTTATGACTTTAAGTTTGAATTATTTTTTTAGAAATGAAGAATCGAGCATTCTTCAATTTTACCATGAAAATTAGCTGAGTTTTCGGGCTTCGGTTCTGTTGGCCACTTTGCTCAGCTAATCGCCTGAGCTCCAAGTTCTCAACTTCAAGTCAATAACTTCACAGGAGGGTAACACTACTCCGGAAAATTATTCGTACTTTTGCACCTCAATTAGGAAAAAAATGTTGAATATCCGGAATATCGCGATTATCGCACACGTTGACCACGGTAAAACTACACTTGTGGACAAAATCATTCATGCTTCTCAAATCTTCAGAGAGAATCAGCAGTTTCAGGACTTGATCCTGGACAGCAACGATTTGGAGCGTGAAAGAGGAATTACAATCCTTTCCAAGAACGTATCTGTCCGCTACAAGGACGCTAAAATCAATATTATTGACACTCCTGGTCACGCCGATTTCGGTGGTGAAGTGGAGCGAGTTTTGAAGATGGCTGATGGTGTGATCTTGCTTGTGGATGCTTTCGAAGGCCCTATGCCTCAAACCCGATTTGTATTGGGCAAAGCATTAGCACTTGGTCTTACTCCAATTGTTGTTGTAAATAAAGTAGATAAAGAAAACTGTCGTCCAGACGAAGTTCATGAGTCAGTTTTTGACTTGATGTTCAATTTGGACGCTACTGAAGAGCAATTAAACTTCTTCACTTTATATGGTTCTGCAAAGCAGAACTGGATGGGTCCTGATTGGAAAAACCCAACTGATAATATTTTCCCTCTCTTGGATGCTGTTTTGGAGCATATCCCCGCACCAAAAATTGACGAAGGATCACTTCAAATGCAAATCACTTCACTGGATTACTCCAGTTTCGTGGGACGTATTGCTATCGGACGTGTGAAAAGAGGAACAATCACTGAAGGCCAACAAATTGCGCTTTGCAAAGCTGATGGTTCTATCAAGAAGATGAAGGTTAAAGAATTGCAAGTATTTGAAGGTCTTGGAAGAGTAAAAGTTTCAGAAGTATTGGCAGGAGATATTTGCGCTGTGATGGGTATTGAAGATTTTGAAATCGGAGACACTATTGCATTTGCTGATAATCCAGAGCCACTTCCAAGAATCTCGATCGATGAGCCTACAATGAACATGCTCTTCACGATCAACAATTCACCATTCTTCGGTAAAGAAGGAAAATTCGTGACTTCACGTCACCTGAGAGACAGACTATTCAAGGAAACTGAAAAAAATCTGGCCATGAAAGTGGAAACCACTGATAGCGAGGACAAATTCCTTGTCTACGGACGTGGTATCCTTCACTTGTCCATTCTGATCGAAACAATGAGAAGAGAAGGCTACGAACTTCAGGTTGGTCAGCCACAGGTAATCTTCAAGGAAATTGACGGTGTGAAATGTGAGCCTATCGAATTACTTGTAGTGGATGTACCTCAGGAAGTTGCTGGTAAAGTAATTGAACTTGCGACTCAGAGAAAAGGTGAATTGACCATCATGGAGCCAAAAGGAGATCTTCAGCATTTGGAGTTCAGAATTCCTGCAAGAGGATTGATTGGTTTGAGAAACAACGTGTTGACTGCCACCCAGGGTGAAGCAATCATGAACCATAGATTTTCTGAGTATGAGCCTTTCAAAGGAACTATCCCGGGAAGAATCAACGGCTCGCTTATCGCAATGGAAGGTGGTCCTTGTACTGCATATGCTATTGACAAACTTCAGGACAGAGGCTCGTTCTTCGTAGATCCGGGAGATGATTTGTACGCAGGTCAGGTTGTAGGTGAGCATTCACGTGACAACGACATCGTGGTAAACATCCAGAAAGGAAAGAAATTGACCAACATGAGAGCTTCAGGTACTGACGATAACGTGAGAATCATACCTGCTAAGAAGTTTTCTTTGGAAGAAGCAATGGAATACATCCAGAAAGATGAATACCTTGAAATCACTCCTAAGTCCATCCGTATGAGAAAAATCTACTTGGATGAGAACGAAAGAGGAAGAATGGCTAAGAAGGATTCTTAATCAAAAAGTCTTTAGAAGCCTGAAAATGGCTTTCTCAAAATCCTCCACTCGAAAGACTGGAGGATTTTTTTTTGCCATTCATCAAGAAATCACTTCTATTCCAAACCTAAATCCTAAACCTTCGTGAATAAAACTAAACTCAAATTCAAACCCATGAATAAATCCGCATTCCTTTTTTTGGTAACTCTGACTCTTTCCATTTTCTCTTTCGCTCAAAGTAAAAATGATATTTTGCACCTTTTGGATGGTCCTAAGGAAGTACAAGTGAAGGAAGTTGGTTTCAATACGATTAAGTACACCTTTCCGAATGAGAACACAATTTACAGCATCAGCAAGTATCAAGTTACCAAAATCGAGTTTGCCAGCGGAAGGGAAGAAACCTTTGAAAGTCCTTTCAAATCAGTCAATGGACTGGATGATTTTCAGGACGTTTACATCTCGTACAATCCCGACGACATAGCAGGCTTGGATGCAAGAGGTGAGCTTTTCAGCAAAGCAACTGGTGTGACGACCCTTTCTTCAATCAGTAATGTCAAAAATCGTGCTTTGGACAAGCTCAAAGCAGAAGCTTCTATGCTAGGCGCAAATGTCGTTTTCGTAGGTAATGTCTACCAAAGGGGAAATGAATATGGAGGTGAAAACCAAGCAGGAAACTCCACACAAACGACCTTTACGGGAACCGCTTATAGTACCGAAGTACTTGACAGCCAAAAAACGATTGAGATGATTACCGGTCAATCTTTTCATCATTACCAGACTCACAAACTTAACAGAAACGACTGGAGTCCTGATCGGTCAATCGGAAGTGTCTATGATGAATATCGAAAACCGCTGATGTTTGAGTTTGAAAAAATCATCGAAAAGCAAGACGGAATCTATGTCTCTTCCTCTAAAATTCCTTCCAAATCCAAAGAACTGAAAGTAATCCGGGCAGATGATGAAATGGTCATTTTGATGGAGAGAGATGAAAAAGCAATTATTAATTACGTCTTGATCTCTAAAGACAATAAGTACTTTAAGAATATGGCCAGCAAAGTCATTTTATAAAATCAAAAGGCCGGGGAAGATTCTCCGGCCTTTTGATTTACCATTGTTGATGAACTTCATCTTTGATGTATTTTTCATAAACTCTCGATGCTTCCTGCATTTGATGCGGATTCAAAGGAGGCAGTTGGGAAGCTCTGACATTTGCATTCAATTGGTCCAAATTGGATGCTCCGGGAATGACAGTACTGACTTGCTTAAACATCAAAATCCATCTCAAAGCCTGAGCAGCGAGGTCATGGTTGTCTGCAAAGTCTGATTTCAATTCTTCAATGGCAGGAAATGCTTTTTCCAGAGGTACACCAGAAAAAGTTTCTCCTTTGTCGAATGCCTTTCCATCCCGGTTGAAGTTGCGGTGGTCATCAGTTCCGAAGGTAGTTTCCGGAGTGATTTTTCCGGACAAAAGTCCGCTCGCCAACGGAACTCTGACAATCAACCCTACATTATTGATTTCAGCAAGATTGAAAAGCATCTCCGAAGGCCTTTGTCTGAAAAGATTGAAAATAATCTGAACCGTCGAGACAATTTCATATTTCATCGCAGTCATCGCTTCGTTGATCCCTTCCACGCTCACTCCCATCGCAGCGATTTTTCCTTCAGTTTTCAGGTCTTCGAAAAGTCGAAAGATCTCATCTCGCTGATAAACCTGAGCTGGTGGACAATGCAATTGAATCAAATCCAGCCTATCCAAACCTGTATTTCTCAGACTATCCTCCACGAATCTGCGTAGCTTGTCAGTGGTGTATCCTTCATTGACATGAGGCTGAATCCTCCGTCCGCACTTCGTGGCTACGTAGATTTTTTCAGACCGTTCACGCACTGCCGCTCCGACCGCAGCTTCACTCAATCCTCTATCATATACATCTGCTGTGTCCACAAAATTGATTCCCTGATCAAACGCAGAATGCAAAAGCTCATCAGCTCTTTTGGGATCAAATGGCTTGCCCCATCCACCACCTACTTGCCATGTTCCAAGACTTATTTCGGATACTTTCCATCCGGTTTTTCCTAAAATTCTGAAATTCATATTTCTAACCTGATATCGTTTTTTGGGTATTCGTTTTTTGACCTTCGTTATAGACTAATTCTTATGCCAAGTTATTTGCTGGGATTATTTGAGAAAGTTGGAAAATTCTGTTTGTCCAAAGCTCATTTCAACCCTTTGATTACAACATTCCCGGTACCATCTGGTCGACAAGGATATTGGAAATCATATTTTGCTTTTTTGGGGTCATTGATAGTTTCGTAAAAGCCATCCAGAAACTTGAGCGTTGATTTAACAGACTTTTCATCAAGCATTTTACTGTCTGAATACAAAGAATAAATAGCGGCCTTTTGAGAATTAAATTCCGTGAATGTCTTTTCAAAATACGCCATGTCCTCAATGCAATATCCTCGGTACCTTCGATCGGTTACATATTTTAATAATAATTCAGGAGCTGGCTTAGCGTAAGGTGCCGCCACAATTCCTGAATGGTCAAAATCATACGGCACAGCGATTGGGTTTTCCATCTCAGGTGATTTCATCAGCTTAATATTCTGCCTGTATTGAATGGACCAATCTGTATTCCCTATCAGATATTGAAAGACTGCCATCCTATGGAAATCATCGGGTTCGATCTTTTCGGGACGGATCAGTTCCTGGTCCAAAGAGGTCATTTGGTTTCGCTGAGCCATTTGCTCCTCGTCTTCAATCAGGAAACATAAAAGCGGATCATATTGCTTTGCTTTTTCAGATTGGTCAACGATAGTAAGTCTTACCAGCCGGACTTTAAAGCTTTTTTCCGTCAGGAGATTATACAATTTGTATGCATAAAACTCCCTAAGCACATATTTTTCGTCCGCACAAGGCATCACGAGTTTGAGCTTGTCCTGACCGCTGAAAATCGTATTTTCAATATCTTCCTTCGAAAAATTGAGTAAGAGTGGAGGATAATCGCAGACATTCATTTCTCTTCTGAAATGCCCTCTTGTCCTGACTCTCAAAGGCACGGAAATTTGTTTTCCTTCGGTATCCGTTATCCCCATTGAAAAATCAAAATATTGAGGTTCACCCTTTGTGTTTTTGAAGAGCTTGTTAAAATCGCCTTCCAAACTGATCTCTAAAATCTCGTCTGAATCAAAAAGCCCCTGATTTTGACCAAGGCAAAGTTGGGACCAAAACATAATAGCGATCAATTGAAAAAATCCTTTGATCAATGTCCTTCCTATGTTCATGTCTTCATGTTTTTTTATCAGGACAGTTTAAAAAGCTTCAATTAAATCGTTTAGATAGATTTAAGTTAGCTAAAAAAAATGCGTGCAACATCTGAATTACCTAAAAGCCGTATAAATTTTTATCTTTAAATCTGGTTTAAAAACTCCTTCGGTAACCAGCCGCAATTCAATGGCGGAGAAGTTCTTTTCCCAACTCTCAATACCTCAAACCATGAAATCAAGAAGACAATTTATAAAAGTTATAGGCGTGGCGAGTGCCACTGCTGTCTTACCTATTACCTCAATCGCATCTGATATGGCAAAGCAAAAAATGATTCACCAAGTTTATTTCTGGCTTCACGATCCGGCCAACACGCAAGAATTCCTAACCGAAGCTGTCCCAATGCTGGGTCGCTGCAAAACCGTCGCGAAATTTATTGCAGGTACTCCGGCTCCAACAGCAGACAGAGAAGTGGTAGATCATAGTTTCCAGGTTTCTTGTACTATATTTTTTGATAGCCTCGAAGATCAGGACGTCTATCAGTCAGATCCGACTCACCTGGATTTTATAGAGAAATATTCCAGTATGTGGAAAACGGTAAAAGTCTACGACATTTCGATTTAAGAAAACCCTAATTGGGTTTCTCCTCGTAAATACCTGAAATACAAAATATTCTAACATGAAAAATGTGAAGTGGATAATTGGGTTGGTGTTCCTAGGTTTTTTGGGGTGTGAACCCAAAGAAGATCCCATACCAACTCCTCAGGCGGATGTGGTGAAGGAAGCAATTTACACCACCATGAAAGAATGGTATTATTGGAATCAGGAACTTCCGGCAAGTGTGGATGTGGCCAAATTTGACAACAATGATGATTTTCTCAATGGGATTATCTTCAAAGATCTGGACCGATTTTCTTATTTAACCACTACTGAAGCCTTCAACAATTCATTTGTAGGCAGAAATGCAGGACATGGTTTTGGATTCGCCTTCGATGCAGAGGAAAGACTTTACCTCACATTTGTGTTTGATGAATCTCCTGCCGGAAAAGACGGATGGAAACGAGGATGGGAAATCACCCAAATCAATGGAAAACCGATTGCTGAATACAAAACTAGCACAGGTGGATATGATTTCAAATTGGGTACAACTGATCCCGGGGTCACAAATACGTTCACTTTCAACCTTCCTGACGGAACCTCCACCACCCGGACAAATGTGAAAGCAGAATATCAGTCAAACTCAGTTCTTCATCAGAGCATTTTCGAAATACCGGGAAAGAAAGTCGGGTATTGGGCATATCAAAGCTTCAAGGCAACTGCTGGTTTGACACCTACAAGAAGTAGTGAAGTACAGAGCTCGATGGAATATTTCCAGTCTCAGGGAATCAATGAGTTGATTATTGACCTGCGCTACAATGGAGGCGGATCTGTTGCGGTGGCTGAGCAAATTAGCAATTACCTGATTCAGTCTTCGAACACCAATAAATTGATGTACACCAACAAGTTGAATTCCATTAAGACCAGTCAAAACAGCTCAAAAAACTTCAGCAAGATTGGCTCATTAAACTTGAGTCGAATTATCTTCATTACCTCCCGAGGCTCAGCATCTGCATCCGAATTGGTGATCAATAACCTGGACCCATACATGGATTTAGTTTTGATCGGAGATAATACCTTTGGAAAACCAGTCGGTTCGTTCCCGCTTTCCAGCTACAACAGAACGTTGAAAGACAATAATGTTGAATTGGTTCCGATCACATTTGCGACAGCCAATTCCGCAGGGAAAGCAGAATATTTTGATGGATTTCCAGCTGACTTTCCGATAGGAGATTCGCCTCAATTTACTTGGGGAGATAAGAGAGATTTAAGACTTGCGGCTGCACTCCAATACCTCCAAAACGGAACTGTCAGTGGAAGAATGCTCAATACTTATTACCGACCAAAATGGGAAATGATTGATGCTTTCAAAGGATTGCAACAGGAATTTCCAGCCTATTAAAGCAAGAAGCCCGGTCATTTGATCGGGCTTGTTTGTTATTTCTTGTGTCTGTCGATCAGGACTTGCATTACCTCATCCAGTTCGTAGCCTTTTGCTTCGATCAATATCAAATAGTGAAAAAGTAAATCCGCTGCCTCACCCAAAAAGAGCTCCTTGTTATCGTCTTTTGCCTCGATCACAATCTCTACAGCTTCCTCTCCTACTTTCTGAGCAATCTTATTGATGCCTTTGGCAAAAAGCGATGCTGTGTATGATTTTTCCGAAGGATTGTTTTTTCGGTCCTTGATGATAGCCCGAAGCTGATCTATAAATCCTGTCTTAGAATCGTTGAACTCGTCGAAACAAGTAGCAGCTCCTGTATGACAAACAGGTCCTTTGGGATTGGCTTTGATCAGGAAAGCATCGCCATCACAATCGACCAAAATGCTTACCAGTTCCATGTAATTCCCGGAAGTCTCACCTTTTGTCCAAAGCCTGTTTTTGCTTCGGCTGAAGAAAGTAACCATTCCGGTTTCTCTGGTTTTTTCCAAAGCTTCCTCATTCATGTAACCTTGCATGAGGATTCTTCCGGTCAAAGCATCTTGCACAATTGCCGGAACCAAGCCGTTCATTTTATTAAAGTCGATGTTCATTTTTTCCAAGTTTAATTTTTGAAATACTATGGAAATACTGTTGAAATAATGCCCGATAAATCGGGCTGAAATATATAGAAACAGGTTTGATGCTGGTTATTTCACCCTGACTTGTCAGGGTCTATTTCTATCTTATTTCAACCGTATTTCTACTACTTTCTAATTGAAATCCCCTCTCTAATCAGGTATTTTTTCAACTCCGGAATCGGAATTTCCTTGAAGTGAAAGATACTTGCCGCCAATGCTGCATCTGCTTTCCCGAAGGTAAACACATCTTTGAAATGCTCCATATTTCCTGCTCCGCCCGAGGCAATAACCGGAATGCTTAGCATCGAAGAAATCTCCGCTGTAATCTCATTTGCAAAACCGGTTTTCATCCCGTCATGATCCATGGAAGTGAGCAAAATCTCACCTGCTCCCCGATCGCAAACTTCCTTTGCCCAAGCCTGTGTTCGGAGCAAAGTTGGCTTTCTTCCTCCATGCGTATGCACAAAATCGATCCCGTCAACTTCCCGTGTATCAATCGCCACCACGATACACTGAGAACCAAACTCCGCTGCCATTTCATCGATGATTTTGGGATTCTGGACAGCCGCAGAATTGATAGAAATCTTATCCGCTCCCGCATTCAGCAGGAATTTCACGTCCTCAATGGTAGAAATCCCACCCCCAACCGTAAAAGGAATATTGATCGCTTTGGCCACTTTGGTCACCAATTCAGCAAGAGTTTTTCGCTTATCGACGGTCGCTGTGATATCCAAAAAGACGAGTTCATCGGCCCCTTCATCGGAATAGATTTTCGCCAACTCCACCGGATCACCGGCATCGCGAAGCTGCACAAAATTTACCCCTTTGACCGTGCGTCCATCTTTGATATCAAGGCAAGGGATGATTCTCTTAGTCAGCATAAGTTGGATTTCAAAACTTCTTTATTCATCATTCGATGTTCAGTGTTCGATATTTTATTTATGATTTACGAGGTGCGATTTACGAGGTGAAATAGAACCTCAATCATTATTTTCAGAAGTCACCTCTGGATATCATCGTTGAAAATTGGTTTGATGTCGTAAATCGTAAATCTGAATTCGTAAATCATCCAAAACTTGCCAATTCCTCCAGCGTCACTCTTCCCTCATAATACGCCTTACCGACAATTGCTCCATAAACGCCGGATTTTTCGAGTTCTTCCAAATCCTTAACAGACGATACTCCGCCGCTGGCGATTAGTTTGATGCCCAGTATTTCCTTCATGATTTCGATATAAAGATCCGTGGATGGTCCCTGTAGCAAACCATCTTTGGCCACATCGGTGCAGATCACATAGCTGATCCCTTTCTCGAAATAGCTTTTGATAAAAGGAATCAAATCCACTCCGGTTGTCTCTTCCCAACCTCCAACAGCTATCTTTCTGTCTTTAGCATCTGCTCCGAGGATGATCTTTTCAGCCCCGAACTTCTGTATCCAGGAGTCAAACAAAACCGGATTTTTCACCGCGACGCTTCCTCCTGTCACTTGCTTCGCACCAAGGAAGAAGGCTTTCTCGATTTCGGCATCTGCCTGAATTCCTCCACCGAAATCAACCAGCAAACTTGTATTTGCACAAATACGCTCCAAAACATCCGCATTCACGATCTTTTTAGCTTTGGCACCATCAAGATCGACTAAGTGCAATCTGCGAATACCCGCTCCCTCAAATCGCTTTGCCATTTCGAGCGGGTCATCGTGATATTCCTTTTTGCTGCTGTAATCGCCCTGACTGAGTCGGACGCATTTGCCTCCGATGAGGTCTATGGCGGGAATTATATACATTGGAAGATTTGAAAATTAGGTAATGAATTACGATTTACGAATTTTGATTTACGACATCCTAGAGAACCTCAATACGAAATACCAAAGGCTTGACCTCTGAAAATCAGGAATGAAGTTCAAATTCACTTCGTAAGTCGTACTTCGTAAATCGTAAATTTCTGAGTCAGATACTTAAGAAATTAGCCAGGAGCTTCTCCCCGACTGTGCTGCTTTTCTCAGGGTGGGCCTGAATCGCCCAGAAATTATCCCGGTGCAAAATCGCAGAGAAATCATGAATGTAATGCGTGGTGGCTATGGTGTACTCGCTCATTTCTGCATAAAAGCTATGTACGTAATACACGAATGGATTTGCTGGAAGACCGAGTAACAAAGGATCAGTAGTCAGATTCTCCAACTCATTCCAACCCACATGCGGCACTTTGAATTCCTGAGAATTTTCGGGAATGAATCGCTTCACTTTCACCGGAAAAACTCCCAAACATTCGGTATCATTTTCCTCTGTATGCTCACAGAGCAACTGCAAACCCAGACAAACACCCAGAAATGGCTGTTTCAAATCCTTGATCAACGAATCCAGTTTCCTGGCTTTCAGGTAAGTCATCGCTGTACTTGCTTCTCCCTGACCGGGAAAAATGACTTTGTCCGCAGCCCTGATTTTGGCCGGATCGTCTGTAAGTTCGGCATCCGCACCCAATCTCTCCAGCGCATAAAGCACTGACTGAACATTGCCTGAGTTGTATTTAATGACTGCTATTTTCATAATTGAAGACGGAAGACGGAAGACGGAGGACGGAAGTGGATGTACTTCGGTCTTCGGTCTTCGGTCTTCGGTCGTTTTTTATTTATCCATCTTTTCCGCCAGCATCTCCTCCAGCACCGCCTCAATTTCAGGAAGTGACTCAAAGAGCTGCTCGTAGCTTTCGATCACAAAATATTTATCCTGAAAGTGATCTTTCCAGTATTCCTGATTCATAATCCGGCGGACATCATATGGATAATGGGCGGGTTCACCAGAAAGACTAAACTTCGTCTCACCTGCCGAACTCAATATCCCTGCTCCGTAGATCTTCAATTCGCCGTCCTCTTTGATCAGGCCAAACTCAATAGTGAACCAATAAATCCGGCTCAGCAACTGAATCGCCCAGGGATTCTCAATATGCTTCAGCGCAATTCCGGAGAGCTCCTCCAGAAAGTCCACATAATGCTGGTTGGTCAGCAAAGGCATGTGGGCAAAGGCATCATGAAACATATCCGGCTCCTCCAAATAATCGAGTTGCTCCATCTTGCGAAGCCAAGTCGAGGATGGAAAACGCCTGTTGTTCAGCAAGCCGAAAAACAAATCATCGTCGATCAATCCGGGTACAATATGCACGGCCCATCCTGTCGTCTTGGCCAGAACTTCGTTCAGTTCTTCGAAATTGGCAATCTTATCCGCAGAAAACTTTACCGCCTCCACTCCTTTCAAATAAGCTTTTGAGGCTGCTTTGGGAAGATTTGGCATTTGTCTTTCAAATAGAATCTTCCAAACCTTGAAATCTTCTTTTGTATAGGACTCGTACTCCTGCTTCAACTCTTTTAATCTCGGGTCACTGAAGACCCAATTTTTAGGTTTATCAGTCATTGTATACTTGGGTTTATATTTTCTCTTTTAAACTAAAAAAGGCCTAAACCGGAACGGAATAGGCCTCAATATTTTTTATCCAAAAACCAAAGACATTCCTATTCCTCAGGTGAGGAGATGATAAGAATGATGTACGTAGGTTCTTGGCGTTGGATTCATGTTTCGAATTTAAGCAGGTATTTGGCGTGGCACAAACTTATTTTAGATCAACTCAAAAGTTTTTCGAGAAAACGGCTAGTGAAACCAAATCACTTCAGCAAGCCTATATTTTCTGAGAGGCTTGCAATCCGAATTTCTTATTAATCAGGTCCTGATCTTTTGGAGAAATTAGCCTATTTGGGATGAGAAGTTGATTTTTCTTTATCCAACGGCACAGTGTCCGCGCAGAAATCCATACTCCTGTGCTATTTCCTGACGTGATTTGGCTTTTTGGATCATTGTTTAAAAAAGTAGGAAGACAACAAAGAAAAACTCTCAGGTCAATTCAGACCTAAAATCATAAACTTTCTTAAGTGGAGTTGATCCAATGAGTTTTATTTAGTTATTAGACTTTTAACTAATTTAATTAGTATCAACGGTGCCAGTTCTTTTAAGTCATAGCTATTTTAATCTTCGATGAGAAAAATTCCATCCTACATTTTTAAAGGTTTCTGTCTTTTGTTTTTTTATGGATGTTCCTCTCCAATAGAAAAGGCTTCAAAAACCATCCATAATCCCAACGCTTCAATTCTGCTGGTAGTGGATAATTCCAAACCTTTTGAATGGCCCAAAAATCTAATTGTTGAAAACATTTCATTTTTGGAATCAGAATCTGATCATCTGATTTCTTCAATAAGAAAATTATTGGTTTCTCCAGACGGAAAATTCTACTACATCTTTGACGAAAACCAAGGTAAAATATTCGTTTTTGAGCAATCCGGTAAAGCAAGTGCAGTATTCGATCATCAGGGAGAGGGACCAGAAGAATATTTGGAAATCACCGATGTTCAAATAGATTTTGAAAAAGAGGTCATTGAAGTAATGGACTATCAAAAACTTAAAAAATACAACCTCACTACCTTTGACTATATCAGTACCGAAACCCTTAATCACATTCCACAAGACAAGAACTTTAGAAATTTTGTACGGATTGATGATGTCTTATACCTGTGGACTAATCTACCTCCTAATCAACTTGTCGGAGAGGATGATTTTGGTTCACATCATCTTGTTAGAGTGGAAAATAGTGATGTAAGCTTTCATGTGGAAAAAAAATACGGGGTAATCAATGGCTATATTTTTCACCCAAGTTCCTCAAAAAACGAGTTTAATCTTCCGTCCATTGTTGGTTCGACAGATATCATCAGAGTAAGTCGAGACAGTGTCTATACAAAATTCAAATTTGATTTTGGAAACAAAGGAATACCGTTGGCTGAAATGATGAATTTCTGGGAGAAGCGGCACGAAATACTAGGTTCAGAATATTATAAGCCACCTCAAAATATTTGGGAAACCAGCGATTACTTATTTTTTCAGTTTACTGGAAATATGGTCGGTTACAATGTGCTGTTTGATAAAAACACCAATTCAATAAAATCAATTGGAAAAATTCAGGATAAAGTCGATCCGGTAATAATCTTCTCAGATTCAGAATTTATTTATGCGTATTTATTTCCGGGAATTATTGTCGATTATCTGGAGAATGGAGGTGATTTGACATCTAGTCCTTTTTTTAAAAACTTGGATAAATCATTACTTAAAAAAGAAGACAATCCAATCATCGTCAAATTCAAGCTCCCTTAATAGGAGCAAAATAAATCGAAAAATAGCCTGATAATACTTCCCTTCGATCAGAATGATTAAAGTCAAAAACCTACTCAAACAGAGAGTAGGTTTTTGACTTTAATGAAAAAGTAGAGCCTGGAAAACTGATTTAAAGCAATTCAAACCCTTTCCGCATCGCAAAGCTTTGTCGGATCCAGGATGCTAGTCTTGCACTTTGTGCAAAATCAAGTGTCTGCTGTCCGTCTGAATAAGCTTTTTCCGGTACCTCGTGAGATTCGTAGATGATTCCATCCGCTCCGGACATCACTCCAGCGAGGGACATTTGAGGGACATACTCACGAATTCCGATTCCATGAGACGGATCTACAATCACCGGCAAATGGGATTTCGCTTTCAAAATCGGAATCGCATTCAGGTCCAGCGTATTTCTGCTTGCCCGCTCATATGTTCTGATTCCTCTTTCGCAGAGAATTAGTTTTTCATTTCCTCCGGAAAAAACATACTCTGCAGACTGGAGCAATTCTTCGATCGTGCCGGAGATTCCCCGCTTGATCATGACGGCCTTGTCCACTTTTCCCAACTCATCAAGCAGGTTGAAATTTTGGGTATTTCTGGCTCCCACCTGATAAATATCCACGTATGGATACATCTCCTCAATTTGGGAAACCTGCATCACCTCGGTTACGATTTTGATTCCGGCTGCACTTGCGATTTCATGCCAAAGTTTCAGTCCATCGATTCCCAAACCTCTGAAAGCATACGGACTGCTTCGCGGCTTGAACACTCCTCCACGCATCATTTTGATACCATTTTCTACGCAGTGATTGACAACGGAACGGATTTGCTCTTCAGACTCGATGGAGCAAGGACCGGTGATGATGGCCATTTCTCCGTCTTTGATCTGAACTCCATCGCCTAAATCAACTGAGGTAGGCTTTGCTTTCCACTTTTTGGAGACGAGTTTGTATTCATCAGAGACGATGTGAATGTCTATGATCCCGTCCATTTGGCCGATTTTTCGGATGTCGAATTCATTTTTTCCGATGCCGATCAGATAGTCGCCCAATTGCGTTTTCACCTCAGTGGTTTTGTAACCAAGTCCGTTGACCTGAGCGATCAACTTTTCTTTTTGTCCTTCGGAAATATCGGGTTGAAGCTGGATAATCATGTTTTAGGTACGAATTAAGAGTTACGATTTACGAGGCTGCTATTAGGGTTTTAAGCTTTATCAAAGTTTGAATATTTGAAAAAGCCTAATCAATTACCGATTTGATATATTCTTGAATATCATTTGATAAGTCAGTTGCCTCTTTGATTTTCTTGATGAATGCCGATCCGATGATCGCTCCATTGCTATATCGGGATACCGTGCTGAAACTTTCCGAATCAGAAATCCCGAAACCGATCAGTCGTGGATTCTTCAGATTCATAGCTTTCACTCGCTCGAAATAGGCAATCTGCTCTTCGCTGATTCCTGTTTTCGCACCGGTAATGCTGTGTGCAGAAACCATGTAGATGAATCCGTCTGAGTTGGAGTCAATCTCCCTGATCCGGTTCTCGCTTGTTTGAGGGGAAATCAGGAAAGTATTGACCAGGCCGTACTTGTCGAAGATGGGCTTGAACTCATCCAAATATTGCTGCATCGGAAGATCCGGAAGAATCAACCCATCAATGCCAACTTCCTGGCATTTCTTGCAGAATTCCTCCATCCCGTATTGGATGATTGGATTCAGATAACCCATCATCACGACCGGAATGCGGATTTTGGCTCTGAAACCTACCAGTTGAGAGAAGAGCTTTTTAAGGCTCATTCCATTTTCCAGGGCAATCATATTGCTATCCTGGATGGTCGGTCCGTCTGCGATCGGGTCGGAATAGGGAACGCCAATCTCGATAATATCTGCTCCGCCAGCCTGAATCGCCTCCATGATCGGAAGTGTATCTTCAAGATTTGGGAAACCTGCAGTGAAATAGATCGAGAGAACCCGCTCTTTTTTATGGTTGAATAAGTAGTGTATGCGATTCATGATGTTGGCTGTTTGATGACCGATGACCGATGTTGGAGTGCACGATGTCTAAATCATCCGTCATCCAGCATCCGTCATCTAACTTTTTAATATCCTCCCCACTTAATATACGTGTCCAAATCCTTGTCTCCCCTTCCGGAAAGATTGATTACAATCACGTCATCGCTTTTGTATTCGATCATTTGCAAAGCATGAATCGCATGCGCAGTTTCGATCGCAGGAATGATTCCCTCCATCCTGCTTAATTCAATTCCCGCTTTCATTGCATCTTCATCTTCAACGGCAACAAATTCTGCCCGACCGATATCAAACAAATGCGCGTGAACAGGTCCGATTCCAGGATAGTCCAAGCCTGCGGAAATGGAGTGCGGCTCGATGACTTGTCCGTCAGCAGTTTGCATCAGGAGGGTTTTTGATCCGTGTAGAATTCCAGAGGTCCCTAAAACCGTTGTGGCAGCGGATTTCCCGGAGGTAACTCCCAAACCCGCAGCTTCTGCAGCAATCAATCGCACAGAAGGCTCGTCATAATAATGATAAAAAGCTCCGGCAGCATTTGAACCTCCACCGACACATGCGATGATCAAATCAGGATTTTCACGTCCTTCTTTTTCTTTCAACTGCCATTTCATTTCCTGCGAAATCACCGACTGAAATCTGGCAACCAACTCAGGATAAGGATGAGGACCTACTACAGATCCAATGATGTAATGCGTATCCACCGGATTGTTGATCCACTGACGCATCGCTTCGTTGGTGGCATCTTTCAACGTCTGTGAACCTGAAGTTGCAGGAACTACTTTTGCACCGAGGATTTTCATCCGCTCCACATTCGGTCGTTGCCGCTGAATATCAACCGAACCCATGTAGATCGTACAATCCATTCCCATCAATGCACAGACTGTTGCCGTGGCGACTCCATGCTGTCCGGCTCCCGTTTCGGCGATGATTCGCTTTTTACCAAGCTTTTTGGCGAGGATAATCTGCCCGACAGTATTGTTGATTTTGTGAGCGCCGGTATGGCAAAGGTCTTCCCGCTTGAGGTAGATTTTTGCTTTATGTTTTTCAGAAAGCCTCGAAGCAAAATACAAAGGAGTTGGTCTGCCCACAAAATCTCTGAGCAAGCTTTGGAATTCCTGCTGAAATTCCGCCGAAGCCACAATTGATTCGTAGTTATTTCTCAATTCCTCAATGTTCGGATGAAGCATCTCGGGGATATATGCCCCTCCAAACTTCCCGTAAAAGCCCTTTTCGTCTACTCTGATCATGAGTATTGTTGGTTAATTGTTATTGGGTTAATGAGAAAAATCAGTCTTTGAACGATAGACTAAATTTTATTTCAATAACCTTTTTTTAAATTTTTTCAGTATTCCAATGTTTTTCACTCCGGGAGCATCTTCAAATCTAGAGTTCAAATCCACTCCCTGAAGTTGCGGAAGCTTCTCAGCCAAAGCCGAAATTTCCCCGACGCTTTCTTCATCCAATCCTCCGCACAATAAGAATCCTTTGTCGAAGGGATAAGTTTCCAAAACTTTCCAATCAAACTTTTGACCCGAACCACCATGAGCTGAAGTTGCAGTGTCAAAAAGGAACTTGCTCACGAAAGGCAAATAGCTTTTCAGACTTTGCCAATCGATTTGGTCTTGTACCGAAATCACTTTCCAAATCTCCGCTGAAGTCTTTTTACTCAATGACTCGACAAAGTCGGGAGTTTCCTGACCATGCAATTGAACTGCTGAAAGGTCAAAGTCCTTGATTCTTTTCAGAATTTCAGCTTCCACTTCATTGACAAAAACCCCGACTTTCTTGACATGAAATCCTGCGATCTGATTTGCAGATTGGTCGGACACAAACCTTGGGGACTTGGGATAAAATATCAATCCCATCCAATCCGGTTTCACCTGATCAATCAACTCCCGGATATTTTCCGGATCTCTCATCCCGCAGACTTTGATCTCCATCAGGCTTTGTTCAGCTCAGGTTCTTCTGCCAGCAATTTTCTATATTCCTTGATGAAATTATAGGCAGCCTGCTCAGGACGACCGGATTTCATGAAGTTCTCCCCGATCAAAAACCCGTCAAATCCTGCTTTTTTCAAAGAAATAAGAGTTCTCGGATCAGAAATTCCACTCTCAGATATTTTGACAAATGAGGAAGGAATCTGATCAACCAAACTCAGTGAAATGTTTAAGGAAACTTCAAAGGTTTTAAGGTTTCGATTGTTTACCCCTACCAAATCCACTTCTTCACAAAGCGTTCTTTCGAGTTCCTCTCCGTCATGCACTTCGAGCAAGACTTCGAGTCCAAGACTTTTTGCAAAAGCGGCCAAAGATTTCAATTTCTCAGGTTCCAAAGCCGCAGCAATCAACAGAATGCAATCCGCTCCAATTGATTTTGCTTCGATGATTTGGTATTCGTCCACCACAAAGTCTTTCCTGAGAATCGGACAGAAATTGAATTTTCGGGCGATTTTCAGATCCTCGTTGCTTCCTCCGAAATATTCCTTATCAGTCAGGATGGAAAGAGCCGAAGCTCCCGCCTGCATGTATCCGATACTCACAGTTTCGACAGAAGCAGATCCGTTGATAATTCCTTTTGAAGGTGATTTTCTTTTGAACTCTGCGATAATTCCTGATTTCTCTTGATTCGTGACGTACTTTTTCATCGACACTACTTTTCCATCGAAATAGGCACTCCGCTCCAACAATTTCACCGGCACCAGACTGCTTCTTTCTGCCACTTCCTTATACTTGCTTGCGATGATTTTTTCTAAAATATTCATAGGAATGATTATGCTAACGATACTGATGTTTTAGGATTGACTAATCCATTAAAGGCCTGCAAAGCTTTTCCGCTCAGCAATACTTCCTCGGCAATTGCGACCGCCTCCGGAAAGCTCAAGCCTTCTCTTGCTGTCACCAAAGCCGCGGCAGCATTTGCCAGTACAACAGAATTTTGGGACAAAGTGCCCTTCCCTTTCAAAATACTTTCAAAGATTCTTGCAGATTCTTCCACAGATTCCCCTCCCAATATTGACTCCGGAGAAAGCTGGGGAAGTCCGAGATTTTCAGGATGCAATACTTTCTCTCCCACATTTGAGATAATCTTGAATGGGCCGGTGAGAGAAATCTCATCATATCCGTCCAACGCGTGTAAAATCGAAAATCTCCCTTCCATCTCCTGGTATAAATAACCGTACAATCGGGCAAGTTCCAGACTAAAAACTCCCACCAATTGTTTCTTTGGGAAACTTGGATTGACCATCGGACCGAGCATGTTGAAGAAAGTCTTCACACCAAGTTCCTTCCGGATCGGAGCTACATTTTTCATTGCCGGGTGGAAAAGAGGAGCATGAAGGAAGCAAATGCCCGCCTCGTCTAATCCTTTTCGAAGTTGGCCAATTTCATTTGTAAACTGATAGCCGAAATAAGCCATCAAATTGGAGGACCCACAGATCGACGAAACGCCTGTATTCCCATGCTTGGCCACATTTTGACCGGCTCCTGCTACCACGAATGAGGCAAGAGTAGAGATATTGAAAGTGTCTTTGCCATCTCCACCTGTTCCGCAAAGGTCCATTGCATCGTATTCGGGGATTTCCACCGGAATACACAATTCCAGCATCGCCTCTCTGAATCCACTAAGTTCCTCCACCGTGATGGATCTCATCAAGTAAATAGTCATAAAAGCTGCGATCTGACTCGTATTGTAGGAGCCCGTCGCAAGGTTTTTCAGGACTTCTTTTGCCTCATCTTGGGTCAACGTGCGATGCTCTATTAAATGCTTAAGAATATCTTTCATTTCATTTCGGGTAAATTGATGGTGGGCTTGGATTAATTCTCCAACCAGTTTTTCATGATTTGGACACCGTTTTCGGTCAGGATGCTTTCCGGGTGAAACTGCACCCCACGGACATCATATTTCTTATGTCTTACTGCCATTATTTGATTATCGGGGGTTCGTGCAATGATATCCAGATCGGGTGAAAGTGTGGATTCATCGATCACCCAGGAGTGATATCTGCCTATCTTAAAGGTATCCGGCACGTCTTTGAAAAGCAAATCCGGCTCAACTGTAACCGTGGAAGCGACTCCATGAAGAACTTCTGAAAGATTAATCAGATCTCCTCCGAAAGCTTCGCCAATTGCCTGATGTCCCAGACAAACTCCCAAAATTGATTTGGATGCCGAATATCTTTTCAGCAATTCGGGCATAATACCGGCTTCTGAAGGAACTCCAGGTCCCGGGGAAAGCAGAATCTTGTCGTATTGAGCTACATCATCCAGACTGATTTTATCATTCCGGAAAATATCCATTTGATCTCCGTAACCCAATTGGCGAATGATATACACCAAGTTGTAGGTGAAGGAATCGTAATTGTCAAGGACTAATATTTTCATGTTTGAAATTAGAAAATTGAAATGGTGGTCAGGTTTGAGAGTTGTAAGGATTAGGAGTTGCAAGGTGGTAAAGTTGGAAAGTGGAAAGGTTCACCAACCTCGGTCATTTCTTCACCATCTAATCTTGGGTGTTGATGAATTAACAAGTAATTACGTTTCATTGGCCAACCATTTTTCTATACTTTATTATTTAATCCTTTTTGTTTTTGAGATAGGTGATTAAAGCCTTAATCTGTCTTGAAATCACAATTAATTCATCTTTCAACCTCAAATATTCTTCTTTAGGAACCCGATTCACTTCTACTAGAAGTGCCAATTGGCTCCTTAATTCTCCTGCTGAGCCTTTTGCATATCCCAGAAATTTAATGAACTGAACTCTGCTATTGTATTCAAATCCTTCTGCAATATTATTCGAAATTGAAACAGCTGAACCTATTAACTGATCTCTGGATTTGTAATCGTTTTTCAATGGAGCCTGATCCGCCAAATGGTAAATCTTAACACCAATTCCAATTGCCTTTTGCCAAATTTGTAACTCCTCAAAGCTGTTAACCATCATAGACATTTTTCTTTAAGAGGTATAGAACCATCACTTTGTAGATCAACAATTGAGGACCCAGAACTTTACAACCTTTTAACCTTACAACCTTTCAACCGCAACCATATTTTTTCAATCTTTCAACCTTACAATTTTTCAATCTAACAATCTAAATCCCTTCGGCAGTAATCAGCGCCACTCTGAGCGCTTCGAGCTTATTGGCGACTTCCTGCAATTCCGAAGGAATGGAAGACTTGGCAACAACTCCGGCACCTGCCTGGAATCGAAGTTGGTTGTTTTCGGAAACGAATGATCGAATCAGTATGGCATGGTTGAAATCTCCATTGAATCCCAAATAGCCAATCGCTCCTCCGTAAAACTGTCTCGAAACGTTTTCAAGTTCATCGATCAGTTCCATTGCCCGATATTTCGGAGCACCGGAAAGTGTCCCTGCCGGGAAAGTATCGGCAACCAACTGCAGAGGATTTGCTCCCTCGGGGAGTTCTCCGGTCACTTTGGATACCAGGTGAATCACGTGTGAGTAATATTGGATTTCTTTGAAAACCTCCACATTCACCATCACCGATGAGCGGGAAAGGTCGTTTCTGGCAAGATCCACCAACATCACATGCTCGGAGTTTTCTTTCGGATCGTCATAGAGTTTCCGTGCGAGTTCGGCATCATCGAGGTCATTTCCTGTCCTTCGGAAAGTGCCGGCAATAGGATAGATCGTCGCTTTGTTACTTTTCACCACAATCTGCGCTTCCGGCGAACTTCCGAAAACTTTGAATGAGCCGTAATCGAAGTAAAAGAGATAGGGAGAAGGATTCACCGAGCGAAGCGCCCGATAAACATTGAACTCATCGCCTTTGAACTGAGTCGTAAATCTTCTGGAAAGTACAATCTGGAAAACGTCTCCGCGGAAACAATGCTCGCGCCCCTGGTTTAGAATTGCTAAAAATTCCTCATCTGTGTAATTGGAAAACTCTTCTCCAAGTTTCTTGAATGAGTATGCAGGAATATTCTTGTTGTTGAGCAGGATTTCAATCTCATCCATGAATTCCGGCTTTTCCGCTCCATCCACCTGATTTTCGAAAAGGTGAAGCTCATTCTTGTAATGATCTACCACGATGATATTCTGGTAAACAGAATACTGCATCATTGGCACTTCATTCGGCTTGGTATTTTGGAGTTTGATGTCTTCAAAATAGGAAACGGCATCGTACTGGATGTACCCAAAAAGTCCATTTGAACTGAATTTGAATTTGTCCGGAAGCGTTTCAAACTTATTCCCAAAAGCCCTGAGGCTATCTACCAGATTCTGCTCTTTGTTGACATCATAGATAATAGTCTCTCCAAATGGCAACTTTTCTTCTACTACTCCGGCGTTGAAAATAAAAGTAGCCAACGGATTGAAACAGATATAGGAGTAACTGTTTTCCTGACCATGGTAGTCAGAGCTTTCCAGCAAGATTGGATTTGCAAAGCGATCACGGATTTGCAGGTAAATACTCACCGGAGTTATAGTATCAGCCAATCGCTTTCTGTATTTAGTCAGGATTGGAAATTTCACTTTGGTCATTTGGAGTCAATTTTATTCATGAAAAAAGGCTTACCGGAAAAATCCAGTAAGCCTTTATACTATGTGATGCGCTAATATTTAGGCAACGGCTTTCTGATCTTTCCCTTGAGAAGAGTTAGAATGCCACCACCAAAACTTATTTGCGATTGTTTTCATAAGAATGAGCGCAAATTTAGAAAGGGATTGGAATTAGCAAAGCATAAATCAATTTTTTTCAAAAAAAACATAAATATGTTGCTCAAAATGCAAAAGCCAAACCAGCTTTAGGTTCATAACTTTCAATTATTTACTGCGTAGAAAGTTTTGACTCCTAACTGATTAGCCATGAAAAAAACATCATTATTCCTCTTCATTTCCTTCTTCATTATCGGATGGGTAAAAGGCCAGGAAAAGCAAGGTTGGAATACCCCCATGCAAAAAATCGAGTTTGTATCTGATGAAAATGAAAAAGCAACTATGTCTGTAGACCGCGGATATAAATTTGCGGACCTCCAATACAAAGGAAGAAACTACCGCATTTTCTTCAATCGTGACCAGGCTTCTTTTAAAAAAGCAAGAATTGTAGATCAGGATTCGAAACTTGAAATAGCCCGTGGAAGAGGAAATATTAATTGGGGCTCAGGCAGGTTTGAGTTTATTGATGGGGAAGTTTTAAAAGTAAAAAAGAAAAATAATCCTAATGGATATGAGGTAATCGGGCCATATGGAGTCTTATTCGAAGTAGAAAATCAAGGAATCAGTCCGGTAAAGACCATAAGTGAAAAAGACTTTCTGGCACAGGCTTTTTTTGTTTTTGACCGGATCAAGTTCACTCAATCACCACCTTCAGATGAAGTGATGATCGTCTACACCACTAATTCTTACAATCAATGATTTCGTAGATTTGCAAAAACAAATTCATCATGGCCAAAGCAATTTCACAGTATTTCAAGCGAGTTTTTGACGATTATCAAGTTTTGGTCCAAGTCAACCCAGATGACTTTTCGGGAATTGAATTGATAGTTCACCCTGATGGAAAGATTGAGAAAACCATCTTGAAGTTTGATGAGGAGATATTTGAGGATTTGGCTGAAGATGAATTCAAATCGTGTGGAGCTCTGGAGTTTCAGCTTCATCTATCTAAAACCAAGGATTGAATGGTTTGAAATCAGATCGAATAAATTATTTGGCTGATTCTCTGACTAATGCAACTTCAAATGTTGGGGAATTGTATCAATGATTGCATTGAGTAAATTTTGCCCTATCTTTGTGGCTAGCGGCACGACCAGCTCCTGCTGAATCCCCCAGGTCCGGAAGGAAGCAAGGGTAAGCAGTCGTAGCGGTGCGATGCCGCTTCTTTTTTTGCCCATTTTTTTCCAGCAAAGGCATATCTACCTTCCCCTAATCCTGAATTATCTTCTAACTTTGTCAACTGGCTTTGGTTACATTGAAGCCTTGATTGCTACTATTTCAGAATTCGAAAACCTTTAAATCCTAACCAAAAACATATGAAATTCTTTATCGATACAGCCAATCTGGCCGAAATCCGCGAAGCCTACGACCTGGGAATCCTTGATGGTGTCACCACAAATCCATCTTTGATGGCAAAAGAAGGAATCACCGGCGAAGCCAACGTACGCGCGCATTATAAGGCAATCTGCGATATCGTGGATGATAAAGTAAGTGCTGAAGTGATTGCTACAGATTTCGAAGGCATGATCCGTGAAGGAAAAGAATTAGCCAAAATCGATGATAAAATCGTGGTGAAAATCCCGATAATCAAAGAAGGCATAAAGGCAATCAAGTATTTCCACAGCGAAGGAATTCGTACAAACTGCACTTTGATTTTCTCTGCAGGCCAGGCATTATTAGCTGCAAAAGCAGGAGCATCTTATGTTTCTCCTTTCATCGGAAGATTGGATGACATCTCTTACGACGGCATGGAGCTTATCGCTCAGATTGTGCATATCTATCAGAATTACGGTTACCAGACAGAGGTTTTAGCAGCTTCAGTGAGACATTCAATGCATTTGATCAAGTGTGCTGAAGTTGGCGCTGACGTGGTGACATGTCCACTCAAAGTAATTACAGGTTTACTCAATCATCCGTTGACTACTTCAGGATTGGCTACATTTCTGGCAGACCATGCCAAGGCCGCCGGAAAATAAAAATACAAAAACCGGCAATGCCGGTCTTTTTTTTAATTTACACCTATGTATATCATTAAAGTAAAAGGCAAGGCTAAAATTCCGGACTACATCCAGATCCGGGACGAAAATTTCGTTCTTGTGGCCTATTTTCGGGCAGACAGGCCAATGAAAAATGTCGAGAAATTTGGGCTGGAAGGCAAGGAAGAAGCACTTGCTTCGTTGATCTCAAGCTTACCTTTTGGAAAACTTCAAAAACTAGAACTATAAAATGGATTTCAGTACAAAGCCTGTACTTCAGGTGAATCAAGCGACGATTTTCCAGGGAGTCGATCCTGTTTTGACCAATGTGAATTTTTCGGTTGAGCAGCATGAGTTCGTGTTTTTGATAGGCCGAACCGGAAGTGGCAAGAGTTCTTTGCTCAAAACTCTCTATGCTGATCTTCCCCTTAAAAGCGGAGTGGTAGAAATCGCAGGATTCAACCTTACCACAATCAAAACCAAGGAAGTACCCTTTCTGAGAAGAAAAATCGGGATCATTTTCCAGGATTTCCAGCTTTTTGGAGATCGCTCTGTAGCCGAGAACCTTGCCTTTGTCATGAAAGCAACTGGCTGGACTGATATGGAGAAAATAAAAGATAGAATGGCGGAAGTGCTCCTTTTGGTCGGACTGAATAATGCCTCCAGCAAAATGCCCCACCAACTTTCCGGAGGAGAGCAACAACGAGTGGTAATCGCAAGAGCTTTATTGAATAACCCTTCTATCCTGCTTGCAGATGAACCCACGGGAAATCTTGATCCGGATGTGGCTGATGGTATTTTCAGGCTTTTCCAGGAAATCAATAAAAATGGAACTGCGATCCTAATGGCTACCCACAACCATGAATTGCTTCGGAAATATCCTTATCGGGTTCTTAAATGCGAAAACGGATTATTGCTTGATAGTCAGACGCATGACGTTTCGTACGGATCCACATTTTAATACAGGAATTATTCCCAGTAGAATCAAACAAGCCCGGAATCTTTTCGTTTTTAGATTTTGAATATCACTCCTATGAAATCAACCCTAATTTCAAGATTCCTGATTCTATCCCTTTTCGCAGTAACTCTTTTGAGTTGCCAGAAAGAGGAAGACACCTTGCCGTCAGTAGATCCTACCTCAAATGAAGCAGCAAATCGTTGGATACTAGATTTAATGAGTGAGGTTTATTACTGGTTGGATGATTTGGGAACTCCAATTGCCGAGACATCCGATCCGGAAGATTATTTTGAAGCGTTACTGAATCGCCCAACTGATAGATTTTCGGTCATCTATCCTGATTACGAGGAATTGATCAATTCCTTAAGCGGAATCTCTCTGGAAGCTGGATATGAGTTTATTCTTTTCAAAGAAAGTACGACAAGTGATAATGTAATTGCTGAAATCAGCTACATCAAAAATAACAGCCCGGCATCTGTAGCAGGACTGAGACGTGGCGATGTGATTCAAAAAATCAATGGTACCCAAATGACCGTTACCAATTATCGCGATATATTGGGACAAACCGATCAGCAACACACCGTTTCCTACATCCGATTCAATGAAGAGGCAAATGGGTTTGTGGCCCAGCCAGATCTTTCACTTACGCCAGTTCAACTATCCGAGAATCCAAATTTCCTTGATTCTATTTACATGATCGGAAATCAAAAAATAGGCTATGTGGTGTACCATTTCTTTGCGCCAGGCACAGGAGAAGGAAGTACTGTTTATGATGATGAAATGGATGCGATTTTTGCAAACTTCAAAGCAAATGACATTGATCACCTGATCGTGGATTTCAGATATAACAGCGGTGGTTATGTATCTTCAGCTGTGAATTTGGCAAGTTTGATAGGTCCGGGAGTAAGCCAGTCTCAAGTTTTTTCGAAGACCCGATACAATGCCTTAGTAATGCAGGAAGTGCCTGAATTGAGAAATCAGCAAACTTCCTTTAAATCTAAAACCCAGAACCTGGGGAATACCCTTGCTGGAAATAGGGTTTACATTCTGACCTCAACCAGAACAGCCTCGGCTTCTGAACTCATCATCAATGGGTTAAAACCTTACATGGATGTGTTTTTGATTGGGGATCAGACCACTGGAAAAAATGTCGGTTCGATCCCATTCGAAGACACAGACAATCCCAAAAACAAATATGGATTACTTCCGATAGTGTCTCAAAGCTTTAATAGTCTTGATAAGTCTGATTATTCCAAAGGATTCACTCCAAATATTGCCCTGAAAGAATCTTCAGAAAGACTTCGTCCGCTGGGAGATGTGAATGAACTCTTACTTCGCACAGCACTTTCAAATATTACAGGAACTCCTCCTTCAGGCAGATTCCAAAAACTCGATAGGGTGGACATAGGTAGTACGATCGATACCAAAATCAGATCAGGGAAAATGATCGAAACTTTGAAAATCAAGTAAATGAAAAAGGTCTCTTGCTAAGAGACCTTTTTCATTTACCATGTATTACCAAATTGTTAAGCTTTTCCTATTTTTTTTATTGGAACCGGAGGCTTCCTATTTTGAGGGTTCAACTCAAAATCAATGGAAACCATTGCGAGCTTTCTTTTTATACTAATCATTTATTTCCTAGGATGTTTATCCCTTGTACTTATGTTTATCAGGCCTCAGACCCGAATGAATAAAAAGGAAAATACCAGTTTTTGGGTTCCGGAAAATATTAAAATCATCTTGATTAGTTTTGCCATTTCCTTAGTGACTACCGTATTGGCATCTTTACTTTTCGTTTTTGACAATTGATGCTCCTTTAGAAAAAGTGCGTTCCAGAAAAATTAAAACAAAAAAAACGGTCTGATTTAGACCGTTTTTTTTGTTTTAAAGAGAATCTTAAATCGCTTTTTTCAGATTTTCTTTAGCCAATTCGAAAGTTGGTTCGAGTGCAATCGCTTCTTCGAAGGCTGTCTTTGCTTCAGCTTTAGACCCTTGCTCCAAATAAATCATGCCTTTCAGATTCAATGCCGCTGCCTTCATATCCACTTGCTGAGTTTCAGTTGCGGATTTAGGAAAACCTATCTTTTCTTCAGGCTTGGCATTTTTCACCAGCATATTTACCGAATTCAAAGCCTCAGGAAAACGCTTCAAAGAGTATTGGATGAATCCTGATTTGTAAAGACTGAAATTGTCCCCTGTTAGCAAATATAAACTTTCGAAATGTGGCAATGCTCTGTCCAAAGCTCCAACCTGCTCTAAGGAATAAGCTGCGATTTCTAAAGCAGTTGTGTTGTTTCCATTACCTCCTTCGATGATATCCAAAGCAACTAAGGCTGCAGAAGTGGATTGATTCAACTCGAAATAAAGGCTGGCAAGTAACTCAGCATATCGAATATTGGTAGGATTGCGAAGTAGCAAGTCATACAACTTGACCTTAGCAACATCAAAATCATTGTATCGGATAGCCAGCTGATAGGCTGCCTGATCAGACAAGTCCAAAGCCATACTTGTTTTGGGGTCAAGCTTGGCTATTGAGTCAAGATTTTGGGAAAATAGGGGGCTGGCACAAATGACCAGGAGCAGCATGAGAATTACGCGCTTCATTAGACGATTTAATTTATGTTATGATTTTGAGGGTTTGCTTGCTGTAAAAAGACCTTTGGAACGGGCAATCTCCAGCATTAACTCACGAGCCTGTTCAGGATTGTTGTGAATTTTGCCCTCCAATATAGCTTCTTTAATTTCTTCTTTAATCTCTCCGATAATTTTTGAAGGAGGAATACCAAAGGTTTCCATTATTTCTTCCCCTGAAATTGGGGGTTGAAAATTCCTCATTTGGTCTTTTTCCTCGACTTCCTTCAGCTTTTGATCTACTTTATCAAAGTTTTGAAGGTAGCGTTTCACTTTACTGTTGTTCTTGGAAGTCACGTCTGCACGGCAGAGTTTCATCAGATCGTCGATATCATCTCCTGCATCGAAAAGTAATCTGCGCAAAGCAGAGTCCGTCACCTCATCCTTTACCAGAGCAATCGGTCTGAGATGAAGTCGAACCAAGTTTTGTACATATTTCATGCGCTCATCCATTGGCAATTTCATCCTTCGGAAAATCTCGGGAACCATCCTCGCTCCTTTGTCTTCATGCCCATGGAAAGTCCATCCTACCTTCTGATTGAATCTCTTGGTTGCCGGCTTGGCTATGTCATGTAAGATTGCTGCCCATCGCAGCCAAAGGTTGTCGCTGAGCAGACAAACATTATCCAGAACTTGCAGCGTGTGGTAGAAATTGTCCTTGTGAGACTTATCATCAACTGAATCGACTCCCTGCAAATCCACCATTTCCGGAAAAAACTGATGAAGAAGTTTTCCTGCGAAAAGCAATTTGAAACCATAAGATGGCTTCGGAGTCGCTATAATTTTATTCAGTTCATCGATAATTCGTTCAGCGGAAATGATTTTTAGCCTGTCTGCATTTTCTGAAAGTGCAAAAAAAGTATCTGCATCAATGTCAAAATTGAGTTGCGCAGCAAATCTTACCGCCCGCAGCATTCGAAGCGGATCATCCGAAAAAGTGATATTTGGCTCAAGTGGCGTCCGAATCAGTTTTCGCTTGATGTCTTTCTGACCATCAAATGGATCAAGTAAATCGCCATAATTTGACGCATTCAGCGAAATGGCCATGGCATTGATAGTGAAATCCCTGCGCTCCAAATCCTCTTCCAGCGTTCCGTTTTCAACTATCGGTTTGCGGGAATCAGTGCGGTATGACTCTTTTCGGGCACCTACAAACTCAAGCTCGTAATCATCGAGTTTCAGCATGGCAGTACCAAAATTCTTGAAAACTGAAAGCGGAACATGATACTCAAATTGCCTTGCCACTTCTTGAGCCAGCTCTATGCCACTCCCAACGCATGTGAAATCAATATCTTTGCTCGGTCTGTTAAGGACAAGATCTCGTGAATATCCTCCCACGACATAGGTTTCTAGCCCCAATTTAGCAGCAGCCTTTGCGACTTTGCCAAAAACCTCATTCTGGTCCAGATGGGATTTGAAATTCATCACTTCAATATTTTGATATCGCCCTCAGGACCCAGATAGATTTCTTTCGCTCCAGGACTATAGAGAGGAAAAAGCAGATCAGTGGTATGGGTTGAGTTCTCTTGAGATTCAAGATTTACCAGAACGGGAGAATTGATCTGGAAAAGAAGTTTATTCCAATTTGGCTCACGAATCAGAGAAAACTTAAGTACACCATTTTCCATTGGTCCGTTTTCAATGAGCTTGCTTGCCGGACTGTGATAAATCGTGGGCTTACTGGCAAATTCTACCACATCGAGGGAAACCTCAGAAAACTGACCGCAAATAGATCTTATCTGAAACAAATCAAAAAGTAAGTAAATCCAATTATTCCCAAACTCAGGCTGCCAAAGTTCCGGTTTCATCAGGGTCAGTATTTTCCCATTGCCCTCCTTTATCCGGAGCACTCCTTTTTGCTTTATTTCTTGTACTAACTGGAAATGGTCCAAAGTCTATTTTTTTCACAAAAATAATCAGATTATCGAGAGCTGACAGCTTTGGCACAAAAGCAAAAAAACCTCCCTGGCTAAAAGGAGGTTTTCCGGCACTCACTAAAAACTGGTTTAGTCTTCTTTTTGAGATAATTTTCTGTTTAGGAAAAAGCTTGCAGTGAGACCGATTCCGCCGAAGATGAAGATCGAAGAAGTGAATGCTACGCCTTCTTCCATTCCTCCCTGCTCAAACATTGCTCCCACAAGTACACCTGCACCTACGCCAATAGCTAATAATGCCAGGTTTAAAATTAATTCTCCGAAGCTCAATTTCTTACCGGAATTAAAGAGTTTTGCGTCAGCACCTTTTTCAATCAATGCAAGTCTTTCTTTATTTCTAGTTGTTAAAAAGACGAACACGATCCCGAAAATACTGGAGAAAATAATCAGAGTAATTAAAATGTCAGAGGCCATAATAAAGTTGTTTAGGTTTTTTCTTCTTGGATGCAGATCGATTAGTGAAAGGTTACAACTCATCCAAAAAAATATTTTGTAACTTATTTTATACTTCTTGCATCCAATATAAAAATGCGCTTTCAGGAAGACCTTTATTATATAGAAAACACGCTAAAAGGCGATATGAATGCTTTTGGACTACTCATCCAAAAGCATGAAAAATATGCCTATACACTAGCTCTTCGAATAGTGAAGAATCCTGAAGAAGCTGAAGAAGTAGCTCAGGATGCTTTTATGAAAGTCTATAATTCCTTGAAAACCTTCGAGAAAAAATCAAAATTCACTACCTGGCTTTATAAAATAATCTATAATGAGGCTTTAGGAAGACTTCGGAAATCGAAGAGATACAATATTCAGTTAGAAGAAATTCCTGAATCTGAAGAATATCAGGTTGATTTTTTGGATGGCTTGAGTTCATTGCATCTTGAAGAGAGAAGTCAGCTGATCAGAAAAGCATTGGATAATTTAAAGCCGTCGGAATCTGCAGTACTTACTTTGTTTTATTTAGAAGAGCAAACTATAAAAGAGATTGAGGAGATCACGGGGTTCAGTGAGTCGCATGTGAAAATTCTGCTACATAGAGGAAGAAAACATCTGCTGGAAAGTTTGAAGAAAATATCGAATCAAGAATTAATCAACCTGTTATGAAAAATTTTGAGCTGGATGAAAAAGATCCTTTAAAGGTTTGGATTCGTGAATCGGGAACCGAAAGCCCAAGTGCAGGTTTTCAAATGAATATTTTAAAAAAGCTTTCTATTCAAGCTTCCGTCACAACCTACGAGCCAGTTATTTCAAGTTTTGCAATGAAAATAATCGCAGGTATACTGGCAGCCTTCGTTATTAGTGTCTTGTTGTTTATACCTGCTTCCGAGTCCAGCCTCAGTTTTTGGAATCAGCTTCCGGAATTTTCTTTACCAAGTATAAATCTTTCTTTGCCTGCTTTAATTATACCTAAAATAGGACTTGGATTGGTTTTCAAGATCTCAATTGTGATTTTCAGTCTAATGGCTTTTAGTGTAGCCATTCTGGCAAGCAGGAAATGGAGATTTCAATAAAATAAAAAAAGACAGCTTGATGGCTGTCTTTTTTGTTTCAGGAGAAGATTAAAAATTAACCTCTTAACCAGTTAATAAAAGTCTGGTATCCAACTCCAATTTCTCTTGCAAAAGCAGCTTTTGTTTTCTTACCAGCAGCTTCTACTTTCTGCCATTCTTCAACAATTTTGCCTTTCTCAGATTCTGAAAATGATCTTCTTTTTGATCCTTTTGAAGCGGCAGCAGCAGTACCTGAACCACTAATCAAAGAAATCAACTCATTCAATTCATTTAAGAATCTACCATCGCTCAAATGTAAACCTGCAGATTCAAGTTTCTTTACAACAGCATCTTTTGGGTTTACAGGTGTAACTGCAAGGCCTTTAGCTGCCGCTTCATGCAAATCAACTCTTTTACCGTCAGCAGTTACATAAATGAAGCCGTCACTTTTCTTTAGGTCAGCTATAGCTTCTTTGATTAAATCTCTCATTTTTGGAATCAGTTAATATTAATATTTGAAAAACTGTTTGCAATATATAGAAATATTAAAAATGATATGATAAATCACTCTTAAAAAAACTTAGATATTACAAAATAGTAACCGAATCAGTGATTATTAATTTAGAGAATAGTTTTTAACCCAACTTTCAATAAGGTTTTTAGAAACACAATTCTTAAGTATTGTATTGAAATAATGCTTTTCTAGTGTTTTATCCAAAAAAGATGTTTGATAACTATTCACATCTATTTCTAGTATCAATTTTTCTAATAATAGTTCAAAACTAGAAAAAACAGGAGCATAATTTATTCCAATTTCTTTCACTTGAACATCACCAGTATCAAAGTCAAAACCACTCTCAGGTGATTGAACATAAGAATACTTGCGTATTCCGTTTTGCTCTAGTTTAAAAAGTAAGATCGAATCATCTCCACATTTCAGAATCGCAATTTCTTCAAGATGCTCGTTCATTTTTATGTCCTCACAAATCGACTCCATTAGGAAAAGCACAAAAGCTTTCCATGTTTCCTGAATTGAACTTGACAAATCATTTTCTTCATCAGAAGAAAAATCAGAATAAATAATTCTGGTTCTAATTTTTGCTTCTTTGCAGTGGTTCGCAAGCTCAAACCAATTATCATCCGGGAAATTCAACATGGGCCAGTAGCAAACCAACTTTTTATGATTAATAATTACAGCATCAAATAATTCTCCATAGACAGTATTAGTCACCTTAGCATCTTCTTCAAAGAGCCTCCAGTCAATTTTCGAAAACAACTCCACCGGATCTAGAAAATAAACTTCCCGGGATTTATCTAGAAATTGGTTTCTGTTAATGTGAAATTGATCAATCAAAACAATTTCCTTTTGATACTTTTCCATAGTTCTGTTCAGTTAGTTTTTAATTTACTTTTCGAATTTAACCAGTGACTGTACAATCATTTATATTCAACTATCCTCGGAATATTTCAAATAAATAGCCAATTTAATCATCTATCAATCAATACTCCCTCTTCAAATTTTCAATATTTAAAACTAGTGCTCTCAACCATTGATTCAAATTAATTGACACCTATTGTCGTCATAAAGTTTCTGTGATTGAAAGGCCACTCTGGATAAAAACTGGCTCATTAATAAAAACTCACCTCCAAATCAGGAATTTTCCCTAATTTTGAGTCCCATAAGAGCCCAACCAAAATCACCCCTGCCTCATTTCTTATGGCCTCATCCACCAAGTACATCTTTATCACCGGAGGCGTTACCTCCTCTCTCGGAAAAGGCATCATTGCTGCTTCATTAGGCAAATTGCTTCAGTCCAAAGGGATAACTGTAACCATCCAAAAATTTGATCCTTACCTGAACATCGATCCGGGAACTCTCAATCCATACGAGCACGGGGAGTGCTATGTGACAGATGACGGAGCCGAGACTGATCTGGATCTTGGTCACTACGAACGGTTTCTGAATGTACCTACTTCGCAAAGCAACAATATCACCACGGGCAGGATTTACAACAATGTCATCACCAAGGAGAGAAAAGGAGAATTTCTTGGAAAAACTGTTCAGGTAATCCCTCACATCACCGACGAGATTAAATCCAATTTTTATAAGCTAGGACAGGAAGGAAAGTACGATGTGATTATCACTGAAATTGGCGGTTGTGTCGGCGATATTGAATCTCTTCCATTTATTGAAGCTGTGAGACAAGCCCGTTGGGATTTGGGTCCAAGTAATTTTTTATCCATTCACCTGACGCTGATCCCTTACTTGAAGGCTGCAAAAGAACTCAAGACAAAGCCAACTCAGCACTCTGTAAAGCAACTATTGGAAGCCGGTATCCAGCCTGATATCCTGGTTTGCCGTACTGAATATCACCTTCCTGCGGAAGTGAAAAAGAAACTTGCTCTCTTTTGCAACGTGCAAATTAATAATGTGATCGAAGCCATGGACGCGGACTCGATTTATGATGTGCCACTTTTGATGAAGAAGGAAAAACTGGATGAGCGGGTAATGTCCAAATTGAAGCTCACTTCAAAAATTCCCCTTGACCTGGAGAGCTGGAAAGATTTCCTCGGAAAGCTAAAAAACCCAACTCAAGACGTCACAATCGGTCTAATCGGTAAATACGTTTCCCTCCCGGATTCGTATAAGTCAATCATCGAATCATTTACCCATGCAGGAGCATCAATCGAGTGCCAGGTTAATCTTAAGCTGATTTCTTCTGAGGAAATTAATTCTGACAATTTTCAGGCAAAACTGGAAGAACTGGATGGAATTCTTGTTGCTCCGGGATTTGGAGAGCGAGGTTTTGAAGGAAAAATCGAAACTGTCCGATATGCACGGGAAAACAAGGTCCCTTTCTTCGGGATATGTCTGGGTATGCAAGTAGCAGTTATCGAATTCGCAAGAAATGTTCTGGGAATCGCAGATGCCAATAGCACTGAAATGGACCAGATGACAGGCAATCCTGTCATCGCCCTGATGGAAGAGCAAAAGAAAGTTGACCAAATGGGCGGAACTATGCGACTTGGTTCGTATGCTTGCGACCTCAAAAAATCAAGTAAAGCTTTTGCCGCTTACGGAAAACAAAAAATCCAGGAAAGGCATCGCCACAGATATGAATTCAATAACAATTATCTGGAGCAAATAGAAAGCAAAGGAATGATCGCTACCGGCAAAAATCCTGAAACAGGCCTTGTGGAAATCATGGAAATCAAAAACCATCCCTGGTTTGTGGGAGTTCAATTCCACCCTGAGTACAAAAGTACCGTTTTGAATCCTCAGCCGCTTTTTGTGGATTTCATTCAAGCGGCCATTGACAATAAAAAAATAAAATAAGCATTCATTTACCGGAGGCTTGCTTCCGGATTTAAGATTTAATTTATGGACAAAAATCAAGCGACGGGTTTGATTCTTTTCGCAGCTGTCATCCTGATCTACTCAATCTTTTTTGCGAGTGGACCGGAAATTCCTGCAGTTGAAACAGAAACAGTTGCCCAAACTGAAGCAGTTCAAGAAGCTCAAGCTTCTTCGAATCAGCAAGTTTTAGCAGGAAATGACAGTACTATCGATGCAAGCCGAATTGAAAAATTTGGAGTATTGGCAAACCTGACTCAGGGAAATGAAGAGGAAATCATGTTGGAAAACGATCTGATTCAGGTCAAAATCTCAACAAAAGGAGCCCAAATCAAGCAGGTTATTTTGAAGGAATACAAGAGCTGGACGATGGAGCCTTTGATTCTTTTCGACGAAGAAACTTCAAAAATGGCTTTCTCTCTGAAAAGTCAGAAAGGAAATCTGAATTTGGAAGACCTGTATTTCCAATCTGAAATTTCAAATTCTGAAAACGGAGAAGGTGTCAAAACTCAGACACTGACACTGAAAGCAGGGACTGAAAGTGGGCAATTGATCCAAACATTCACACTTGCAGACGGAAGTTATGTAGTAGCAAAATCGTTCGAAGTAGATCGCTATCAAGGATTTTTTACAGGAAATTCCCTGCAGATGACTTGGGAGGATCAGATAAAAGCTCAGGAAAAAGACCTCGCTGAATCCAGAAGAAAAACAGAAGTCAATTATTTCCTGAGTTCAGAATCCTATGAGCACTTGGGAGTTGGCGATGATGATGAGCAGGAAATTGTAGAAGAACCTGTAAAATGGGTTGCTTTCAGTCAGCGATTTTTCACCGCAGGTGTGATAGCAGACAGCGTATTCCAAAATGTAAATATTTCTCAAAGCACTCCTACTGATAGCCTGATAGTAAGAAGCATGGCTACTTCTTTGAGCATTCCCATTGAAAATGGGGTTGCTGCGGTTAGTTTTTATTTTGGACCAGACAAATACAAAACTCTAAAGACGATCACCGAAGGCTTCGAGAATAACGTGGACATGGGTTATTTCTTTGTCTCATGGGTGAATAAATACATCATCGTCAATCTCTTTGCCTTCCTGGAAGATTACTTCACCAACTACGGAGTAATCATTATCCTCATTGTACTTCTCATCAAGATGGTTCTATTCCCGCTGACTTATAAGTCTTACATGGGAATGGCCAAAATGCGAGTGATCAAACCGGAAATCGATGAGTTGAAAGAGAAATACGGAGATGATGCTACCAAGATGCAGCAAGAGCAGATGAAGCTTTTCTCTCAGCTTGGAGTAAGCCCTATTTCAGGATGTCTTCCTCTTGTGCTTCAGATGCCGTTTCTTTTTGCGATGTTCTTCTTTTTCCCAAATGCAATCGAACTTCGTCAGGAATCTTTCTGGTGGGCAGATGACCTTTCCACTTACGACACATTTATCAATTTGCCATTTACGATTCCATTCTACGGAGCACACGTAAGTTTATTTACGCTTTTGATGACGGTTTCGCAGATTGTCTACACGCACTTCAATAATCAGTTGACCACAGCAACCGGTCCGATGAAGAACCTTGGCTATATCATGCCGGTCATGTTCATGTTTGTTTTGAACTCATATCCTGCCGGTCTTAGCTTTTACTATTTTGTATCAAACATGGTGACTTTTGGTCAGCAAGCGTTGATTAAGCTTTTCGTAGATGACAAAAAAATTCGCGAGAAAGTGGAAGAAAATAAGGTTAAGAATGTGAACAAAAAGAAGTCGAAATTCCAACAGAGATTGGAAGATGCGATGAGATCAGCTGATACTGCAAAGAAAAAATAACGATTGAAAGAGCCTTTAAAAGGCTCTTTTTTTTAGCTTTCATAGATAAGAGGAGTACAATGAAGAAGAATTTTCAGCGTTAAAGGTTCCAAGTTAATTTTTCCCAATTTCTTCCAAAAAGAAAACCCAACAGAAGTAATACATCTTGTTACTCAGACAAAAAAGATTGATTAACAAGGTCTTAAGGGAATGAATAAAGCTTAAACCTATTATCTGATGACTGATTACTCTGGAAGCGAAGTGGCAAAAAATCCCTTGGATTCGACCGAAAAAGAGTTGATTTTGCTTAATATTGGAAGTTCAAATACCCGCTAAAAAACACCATGGGAAAAATTATTGCCATTGCCAATCAAAAAGGTGGAGTGGGCAAAACAACTACAGCAATGAACCTGGCCGCCAGCCTTGCTGTGCTGGAATTTAAAACCTTGGTGATCGATGCAGATCCTCAGGCCAATACAACTTCCGGACTTGGTCACGACCCAAAGTCGATCAATAACAGTATTTATGAGTGCATGGTCGATGGAATCGACGTGAAAGAAATTATCCTATCAACCACACTTGAGCATCTTGATCTGGTCCCTTCCCATATTGATTTGGTAGGTGCAGAAGTAGAGATGATCAACTTGGATAATCGGGAAGAAAAAATGAAAGCTGTCATCTCTGAGTTAAAAGAGATGTATGATTTTATTATTATCGATTGCTCTCCATCTCTAGGATTAATTACTATCAATGCTTTGACCGCTGCCAATTCGGTAATCATACCTGTGCAATGCGAATATTTTGCGCTCGAGGGCCTTGGCAAACTTCTCAATACGATCAAAATCATTCAGACCAGATTAAATCCTGAACTTGAAATCGAAGGAATCCTTCTCACGATGTACGATATGAGGCTCAGGCTTTCTAATCAAGTGGTAGAAGAAGTACGGGTTCATTTCAAAAACATGGTTTTCAAAACTATCATTCCTCGAAATGTTCGCTTGAGCGAAGCTCCAAGCTTTGGTCTTCCTGCTATTGCATTTGATGCAGATGGCAAAGGAGCCTTGGCATATCTCAATTTGGCTGGCGAAATCGCAGAGAAAAACGGCCTGCACAAAGTGACCACTTAATCATGTCAGATCAGAAACCCAATCATAAAAAAAGTGCTTTAGGAAGAGGACTTGGAGCGCTGCTCGAAGACAGTCCCGCCAAGCATCGATCTGGTGACATACTTCCAGAAGTAATCAAAACCGGGATTTTTGAAATTTCTTTAGATGAAATCCAGGTTAATCCATTTCAGCCGCGCGTTCATTTCGACAAAAATGCACTTCAGGAATTAGCAGAGTCAATCCGCGTACAAGGCATCATTCAGCCAATCACAGTCCGAAAGCTTGCTCCAAACGAGTACCAGCTAATCTCTGGTGAGCGCCGTTTTCAGGCTTCGAAAATCGCAGGTTTAACTCAAATTCCGGCTTACGTTCGTACTGCAAACGATCAGCAAATGCTGGAAATGGCTTTAATCGAAAACATTCAGCGTGAAAACCTGAATGCATTGGAAATTGCCCATTCCTATCAACGCTTATTGGCTGAGTGTAATTTGAAGCAAGAAGAACTCGGGGATCGCGTCGGAAAAAACAGAACTACTGTAAATAACTACTTGAGATTATTGAAGCTCCCTCCTACTATTCAGGCAGCGATCAGAGATCAGCAAATATCCATGGGTCATGCAAGAGCTTTGATCAATGTAGAAAGTGTAGACAAGCAGTTGGCGATATTCAAAAAAGCAGTAGACGAAGAATTGAGTGTAAGACAAGTGGAAGCACTCGTCAAAGCATTGAGTGAAGGAAAAGCAGAGAAAAAAGCCAATTCAGAACTCGATCCTGTCAAAAAATACGAAATAAGCAAAATCCAACAGAGACTAGCTTCACACTTTGGCACCAAAGTATCTTTGAAATCTGACCCCAAAAATAAAGGTGAAATTAAAATCCCTTTCAACTCGGCTACAGATCTCAACCGAATTCTCGAAATCCTCGAAATCATCTAATCCTTGCACTTTCTTCTTTTCCATAGAAAATCAAAAACTAAAGCCCCATGGATCGCCTTGGGACTTTTGCTTTTATGGATTGGATTGGCAGAAGAATCGATCGCTCAGGAAGCTGAACCGGAAAAACCGAAAAAGGAAAAACCAGACTATTCTTCGCTTCCAAAAAATCCGAGAAAGGCAGCAATCCTATCGGCAATTTTGCCTGGTGCAGGCCAAGTCTACAATAACAAAGCCTGGAAAGTCCCGATTATTTACACTGGACTCGCAGTTGACATCTATTTTATTGGATACAATAATCGCAGATACAACGTCTTCACTGATGCATTGGAGGACTTTGACAATGGTGATGCTACTCAATTCCCAAGTCTGAACAGGGAAGCATTGGTAAGGAATATTGATTATTGGAGAAGAAACCGGGATCTCACAATTCTTTTGCTTGGGGTGATCTATGCACTGAATATCGTCGATGCCAATGTGGATGCCCATCTTTCCGGATTTGAGATTACCGATGATTTGGCTTTGGACATCAGGCCCCACTTCGAAAGTTTCTCAGCAAAAAATAACTCGCTAGGCGTTTCACTCAAACTTAAATTCTAACCATGAATATTCTTTTACTCGGCTATGGTAAAATGGGTCAACTCATTGGCCAGATTGCCGAATCCAGGGGACACCAAATTATCGGAAAAATAAATATCGATAACAGATCGGACCTCGATTCATTGAATCCAGAGCAAATTGATGTTGCGATAGAATTTAGCCAACCGGAGGCTGCAGTCGAAAATATCAAGTGGGCACTTGATAGAAATATCCCAATCCTTTCCGGTACTACTGGCTGGCTGGCTAATAAGCCTGAAATTGAGAAGTTAACATTGAAATCAAACGGGACATTTTTTTATGCGTCCAACTACAGCATTGGTGTCAACATTTTCTTCAAGGTCAATGAATTCCTGGCTAAACTGATCAATGAGTCCGGCGGATACAAGGCATCGATAGAAGAGATCCATCACACTGCCAAATTAGATGCCCCATCAGGTACCGCAATCACTTTGGCAGAAGGAATAATTAACTCAATAAATGCTCTAAAAAGTTGGAAACTGTCCGAAGACACGACCGATTCCGAACAGTCACTACCGATCACATCCAAGCGAATTGACCCCGCTCCCGGCACTCATATTATACGCTATGAGTCTGAAATAGACACAATTGAAATAAGCCATACAGCTCACAGCCGACAGGGTTTTGCCCTTGGTGCGATTTTGGTGGCTGAGTGGATCCAAGGGAAGAAAGGTGTGCTTTCAATGGACGATTTCCTATCTTTCTGAAATATTAACCTAACATGAGCCAACCCCAAAAGAAAAAATCTGCAACCCGTGAATGGGTAGATGCATTAGTTTTTGCAGTAGTTGCTGCCAGTTTGATCAGATGGCTTTTTCTTGAGCCTTTTACTATTCCTACCGCTTCCATGGAAAAGTCTCTGCTTGTTGGAGATTTTCTCTTTGTCAGCAAGATGCATTACGGAACCAGAATCCCTAAAACGCCCCTTCAGGTTCCTTTGACTCATCAGAAGATTTGGGGCACAGAGCTTTCTTCCTATTCCGATGCCATTCAATTGCCATACATGAGGCTTCCCGGCTTCAGTGATGTGGAAAGAAATGACGTGGTTGTTTTCAATTACCCAGTTGAATTTCAATATCCTGCAGACCTCAAAACTAATTACATCAAGCGTGCTGTTGGGATCTCGGGTGATATCGTGGAAGTCAAAAACGGCGACCTTTATGTGAATGGAGAGGCTGCTCCGAAGCCTGAACAAATGCAATATTCTTACGATTTAATGACCAATCGTCCGCTTAATGCTGAGTTCTTTTCAGATTATGGAATTAATGAGGAAAGCTTCCTGAAATTTACAGACAACTCAGGCTACCTGGTTTTTGCAAGCGATGAAGTAATTAATCAATTGAAATCATCACCTGTAGTAACATCGATAACCAAAAGGATCCAAACAATCGGTGGGGAATCAGGAATATTTCCTGACGGAATGATGATGGGCTGGAACAGGGACACCTACGGACCTCTTCAAATTCCTGCAGAAGGATGGACTATTCCTTTGAACACTGAAAATGTGATCAAATATGGCTTTACAATTGAAAAATATGAGGGACTTGAAAACGTTGAACTGAAAGAAGGGCAGCTTTTCATTGACGGCCAAAAAGCCGAAAGCTATACTTTCAAGCAAAATTATTACTTCATGATGGGAGACAACCGTCATGATTCCCTAGATTCTCGTTATTGGGGATTTGTACCCGAAGATCATATAGTTGGCAAAGCCTGGTTCTTGTGGCTGTCACTCGACAAATACGAATCGATGTTCAACAAAATTCGCTGGAGCCGAATCTTCAAAGGAATTGAATAGTTAAAGCCGGGACATCCCGGCTTTTTTGTTACCATTCGATTGGATCTACGCCGTTCGAAATTAAATAGGTGTTGGCTTGGGAAAAGTGTTTGCAACCCAGGAATCCACGATGCGCAGAAAGAGGACTTGGATGCGGAGCTTTCAAAATCAGATGCTTTGACTCATCAATTAGGACAGCCTTTTTCTGAGCATATGCTCCCCAAAGCATAAATACTACATGAGTCCTGGAATTGCTGATTTTTCGAATTACTTCGTCGGTGAATTGCTCCCAGCCTTTATTCTGATGTGACCCAGCCAAAGTTGCTCTCACAGTTAGCGTAGCATTAAGTAAAAAAACTCCCTGATCAGCCCATCTGGTCAAATCGCCATTTGGCGGCATATCTTTTCCCAAATCAGACTTTATTTCTTTGAAAATATTCAAAAGACTTGGCGGAAAAGGTATCCCCGGCTTGACAGAAAAAGATAACCCGTGAGCCTGATCCGGACCATGATATGGATCCTGACCTAGAATCACAACTTTAACTTTATCAATCGGACAATGCCAAAAAGCATTGAAAATCTCTTTCCCAGGGGGGAAAACTTTTTCCTTGGAATATTCGTCTTTGACAAACAATGCCAATTCTTTGAAATAAATTTGGCGAAAGACCTCCTCCAATGCAATTTCCCAAGAGGGCTCAATATTAACTTTCATAGTTCAAATTATGGGTTTTATAATTTGTAATAGTATCTTCGTACATCTATTTAACTTCTAGCGAAATGGTTACTGCAATCACCGAGGGAATTAGTGTAAGTATTGAAGTCACATATCAGTCTGAATTTTCTAATCCACATCAGCACCATTTTGTATTCACATACAAAGTAACAATCGAAAACAGAAGTTCTGCCACGGTTCAATTAATGAGAAGAAAATGGGAAATTTTTGATGCTGCTGAAAGCCCAAAAATCGTTGAGGGTAGTGGAGTAGTTGGCCAGCAGCCTGTTTTAGAGCCTGGAGAATCTCATTCTTATGTATCAGGATGCAACTTGAAATCCGGTTTGGGAAAAATGAAAGGTGTTTACTACATGGAAAAACTTTCCGATGGCCGAAACATAGAGGTGATTGTTCCTGAGTTTCAAATGATTGCCAGCATCTTCTATAATTAATTTGTCCAATAATTTTTTTTCACTTTTTGCCTATTTAAAATACTGGCTATTCAAGGAAGACAAGTATTCTCTTCAGTCCCCTTTCATATTCAAAATCTATCAGGAATTACTCGGTTTTTTTACCCAAAGAAAATATTCAGATCTCGATATTGAAGAGATACGACAGCGATTGTTACGCTCCGAAAAAAAAATAAGTGTTAATGATTTTGGTGCGGGATCGAAAAAAGTAAATACCCAAATCAGGCGAATTTCAGACATTACAAAGTATAGCACCAGCTCAAGGAAATTTGCCCAACTCTACCAATATTTTTGCAAGCTTACCCCCGGTCAAACAGTTTTAGAATTAGGTACCTGCATGGGTCTGACCAGCAGATATCTTGAAAGAGTTACCAAAGGTTCCACATTTTCTTTTGAAGGGTCGGAAGAAATCAGAGCCATTGCCATGGAACCGGGAACACTTGAAAGTCTCAATTTTATCCAAGGAAAAATCAGTGAAACCTTAGCTGAAGTTTTGCTGCGCGTTGAACAGGTAGATTTTGCACTTATTGATGCCAATCATACTTATCGGGGGACAATGGAAGCATATCTTCAAATTAAGGAAAAAGTGCTTCCAACTTCTATTTTGGCAATTGGTGACATTCATTGGTCATCGGAAATGGAAACAGCATGGAAAGAAATAATCGAAAAAGAGGAAGTGAAACTAAGTTTTGATTTTTTTGAATGCGGAATCATTTTTTTTGGCAGCCCTGTTCCAAAAAGTCACTTCATATTAAGCATCTGATTTTTTGAGCCTAATAAAAAGTTCAGAACCAGACCTTTCCGGAATAGAATTATAACAAGGTTCAAAAGCTTCAATTTCAAACTTCCCGGTAAAATAAGTCAAATACTCTTCCTTGTTACCACCAAATGGTGGTCCTTGAAAACCGAAAGTCTTATCAAACAAAACTCCGACAAGCCTGCCTCCGGGATTCAAAAGTTCAAGCATTTTTTGACTATACATTCCCCTAAAATTTAGATCAAGCGCACAAAAAAAAGTCTGTTCCAAAATCAAATCATAGGTAGAATTGTGATCAAAGAAATTTTGATGGTGGAGATTCGCTTTTGGAAAATCAGGATACTTCAATCGAAACTGATTTAATGGCTCAGAAGAAATGTCCAAAACATGGACATTCGAAAACCCAGAACGGAATGCATAAACCGCCTCATAGGCATTTCCAGCACCAGGAATCAGTATGTGAACATACTTATTTTCAATTTGGTCTAAATATTGCACAAGAGGAAAAGAAGGGTAACCAATGTCCCAACCGGTCATACCTAACTTATACCTTTCAGACCAAAAATTCTCATCAAGTAAAACCATCATTCCCGTATTAATTCTAATATTATGGAAACAAATTTCGAAAAAGACTCAAATCAAAAAAAAGACCAAGGAAAAAACATCATCATCGTTGTCCTTGTCTTGTTGGTCATCATTAGTGGTATTAAACTTTATACCGACTACGTTGACCGTACCAAAAAGACAGAAGAGATACTTCTTCTTTCTACGGAAAACAGCGATTTAAATAAAAGGCTGGATTCTGTATCCTTTCAATTGGACCTGAGAATTCAGGAAATCACAAAATTAGGAGGTGATATTACCGCTTTAGAAGAAGCAAAAGCACAGCTCACTGCAGAGAGAAATTCTTCAAGACAAAGATCTGCTTCTGAAATCACCGCCCTTAATCAAAAAATCAATGGCTTGAATGGGATGATAGCGGAGAAAGATCAGGAAATCCTGGAACTCCGCGCTGCCAATCAACAGCTTTTTGCTGAAAATCAAGATCTAAAAACTACTCAGGCGGTAATCGAAGGAGAAGTTGCACAGCTTAATATTCAAAAGGAAGACTTACAAGCCAAAGTGAATATTGCGGCAAGACTCAAAGCAGAAAAAATCACAATTTCAGCGGTTAATTCCAGAGGAAAAGAGCGTATTGAAACCACTAAAGATTTCAAGAACAAACAAATGGAACGCATTAAAGTGAGTTTCAACCTTGCTGATAACAAAGTAGCTGAAAAAGGACCCAGAAATGTTTACGTTCAGGTTTTGGCTCCAAATGCACAGCCAATTTTTGATGTGGCAAAAGGATCAGGAACCTTCATGGTCGATGGGGCTGAACTTTTCTACACAGTGAAGCAGGATATCATCTTCGATAACTCAGAGCAAGTACTCACTTTCTTTTATGAAAAAGGATCTGATTACGTCACTGGCAATCATGAGATCAGGATTTTTGTTGATAATTATCAGGTTGGCTCAAAAACCTTCGCTGTAAAATAAAGAGAGACCTCCTTCGGGAGGTTTTTTTTTGTGCTTAAGGTTACTTTTAGAATTAGAAACCATTTGGAAAGCAGGGGAATTCGCCTTACTTTTGCGGTCTGTTTATTCAAATTCCTTAAACACATTATAAAAATGTTCCAAAGAAATTATGAGACGGTATTCATTTTAACTCCCGTTTTGTCTGATGTTCAGATGAAGGATACCGTCGACAAGTTTGTGAACTTGTTAAAAGAAGAGGGGGCAGATGTAATCAATGTGGAAAATTGGGGTCTTAAGAAGATGGCTTACACTATCGAGAAAAAGACTACAGGTTTTTACGTAATGGTTGAATTCAAAGCCGTTCCTACCATCATCCGAAAATTCGAATTAGAATTCAGAAGAGATGAGAAAGTTATGAGATTCTTGACTACCGTTTTGGACAAGCATTCACTTGCTTACGCCGAAAAGAGAAGAAAAGGAGAGTTTAACAAAAAAGTTGAAGCTAAGGAGGAGCCAGCCCAATGACACTAGTAAACGAGCCAATCAACAGAGGCGAAATCAGAAAAAAGTATTGCCGATTCAAGAAGTATGGCATCAAGTACATTGACTACAAGGATCCAAATTACTTGTTGAAGTTTGTCAATGAGCAAGGTAAAATCCTTCCTAGAAGACTAACCGGTAACTCTGCGAAATATCAGAGAAAAGTGGCTCAGGCCATTAAAAAAGCAAGACATTTGGCTTTGTTGCCATTCGTAACCGATGGTTTGAAATAATTCGGTCTTGTATCGTTCAATCACAAAAGATCATTACAAATGGAAATCATTCTAAAAACAGACATCAAAGGTCTTGGCTATAAAAATGACTTGGTAGAAGTAAAGCCTGGATATGGTAGAAACTACCTGATCCCTCAGGGTTTTGCTGTACTTGCTACTGGTTCAAACAAGAAAATTCTTGCCGAAAACATCAAGCAGGCTGCTCACAAAGCAGAAAAAATCAAGACTGAAGCTGAAAATATCGCTGCTAAAATTGCAGAGATGACACTTGAAATCAAGGCTAAAATCGGTGAGTCAGGTAAAATCTTCGGAAAAGTTACCACTCTTCAGATTTCTGACGCTCTTGCTGCTCAAGGTATCGACATCGACAGAAAGAAACTCTCCATAAGCGGTCCGGTAGACGGCGCAGGCGAATTCTCTGCTGATGTAGATCTTCACAGAGAAGTGAAAACGAAAGTAAAATTTGTTGTTGTAGGAGAATAAGCTTCTTCCAACAGGAAAATAAAAAAGCTCACCGAATGGTGAGCTTTTTTTATGACCAATTTTAGCTAAGAGCTTTCTCGAGGTCCTCAATCAATTTTTTAGAAACAGCCTTGCTGTTTTTCTCCCTGGCTTCTTTCAAAATGTCTACAGCCTTTTTCCCCTTTTCAATCACTCCAACAGGGTTATTATCACTTTTGAAGCTCACCCAGCAATAACTAAGCTCAGATACTAGCGTATCGTTCAATTTCAATTTCTCTAATTTCTGAATTGTTTCAATGATTGTTTTTTCTACTTTTTCAGCGTTCATAGCAGGATTAAGTTTAGTGTGTTTTTCTAAATTTTCGACAAAACTAGACGATTATTACTCTTAATACAATATAAGTGACTGAAAATTAATGTAATCGCAATTTTCAATCGATTCCGAAGCATACCTGACTTCTCTGAATAGGTAAATGTGCCGGGATCTTTGGTAATCTCAAATTGGAAAGGCTGAATAATTTTATATCCTGAATCCAAGCCATTTACTTAGAAAAACAAAAAATCTTCAGGGTGTGGTTTGGAAAAAAAGGTGCAAGATTCTACCTTTGTGACACTTTAAAAGAAACACGCCAGTTTCGAAGTAAAATTGACCGATGGTGTAACTGGCAACACGTCTGATTTTGGTTCAGAAGAGTCCAGGTTCGAGCCCTGGTCGGTCAACAAAAAGCCTCCTAAATAGGGAGGCTTTTTTCATTTTAAGACCCTGAGCCTATATGCGTTCATTGCATATCTACCCAAGTGCTCAGTCAATCGGTAGTTGGCGATAGCCCCCACTCCTGCACCGATAATTGGAACCAGCTGAGCAAGCTTCGCCAAATCTATATAATCACGGTATTCCAGCTGAAAAGTCCTCCAATCAAACTCTCCAGAATCCGCCGGCAACGTGGCACGATAGGAATCCCAATTCTCTATTATTCCGATCAGTTCATTCCTTCTTTTCTGACTCGAGAAACTCAACTGAAAAACATATAAGAGAAACAGTCTCTCATGGAATTCTTTTGCAGAAAAACCATAGATCGCCGCAATATCAAATAGCATTTTCATTTTGATAGTGAGAAATGCTGGGAAATCCACAAACCCAAGGAGAATCCCTCCTGCCCCGGTCAAGGCTCCTTCTGCAGATGCAGTATTCCGATACCACTTGATTCGAGTCCTGACTTTCTCCTCTCTTTCCTTAAGGCTGAGAGAATGATCAGCTTTTGGAACAATCCACCCTGATCCGGTTAGCACACCTTTCACCATATTTTCAATTGCCATGGTGATGGCTTGATGGACCTTCTCCGGTATCCACTCATTTATTTTCCCCTGGACATTATGAGTCAGCCTACTCATCAGAGATGGAGGCTTTTTCAACTTGTAGAGCCAGGTCCCCAGCTCTGCCTCCACGTAATGCATGTAATTGTCCATTATTTTTTGTAATTCTACTGATCAAACTTATTGATGATTTACGGGTTTCAACCTTTGAATCCTAAAAAACCAAATCAATTTTCTTATGATAAAACCAGTCTATTTACTCATTTTACTGCTGAGTAGTTTTCTTTTTCCTTCGGAAAAAGAAATTGAAAGCGATCCCTTTGCAGCTATTACCATTTGTCATGCCCCAAATGATGACATGGCTCAGTTTGTCAATGCTCCGGGATTTGCTTCCTTCCACCCATCCCCGATCGCTTTTGAGTTCGCAGCAAAAGGTGAAATGGTCAGTTTCCCAACCTCCGATGGAACTGATGGCAAAGGCTACCTGCTGAAAGCAACCGCTCCTTCGGATCAATGGCTTTTCGTCTATCAGGAATGGTGGGGACTGAATGACCACATCAAGCATCAGGCAGAAGTGTTTTACGATGACTTGGGAGGAAAAGTAAATGTGATCGCACTCGATATGTATGATGGGAGAGTCACAACCAATCCTCAGGAAGCAGGACAAATCATGCAATCTGTAAAAGAGCCACGATTAGAAGAAATCGTAAAAGGCGCTTTGAAACTTGCCGGTCCAAATGCCAAAATCGCAAATGTGGGATGGTGCTTTGGAGGAAGTTGGTCATTGAAATCTGCTTTGCTGACAGGCAATCAAAACATTGGTTCTGTGATGTACTACGGAATGCCCGTTCGGGAAGCAGAGAAGTTGAAAACTCTGAACTCAGATGTTTTGGGACTATTTGCTACTGAAGAATACATTTCAAAAGCTGTCATCGAGGAGTTTGCTACCAGCATGAAAACCGCCGGTAAAGAATTAACCTACAAAATCTTCCCAGCAGCTCATGGGTTCTCAAATCCAAGCAATCCAAAGTATGATCCGGCAGCAAGCAAAGAAGCTTACGATATGGCCATCACCTATTTGAAATCAAAATTTAAAGTCTGATAATCCAATTAAAAACAAAGAGGCCGTCTTTCCCAAGACGGCCTCTTTATGTTTAACACCTTCTTTTGTTTTTGTTAGAATCCTGACTAGGCGACAACGGTCTCTTTAATACCATTGACAAAATACATCTTCAATTTCCCTTTGTTCTTAGCATCAATTTCTCCTCTGAATTCACAGTTGAATTTTTCTTGAATGAGATCATAAGTCGATTGAGAAATATTGATTTTGCCGGGTTGACCACTTTGTTCCATCCTGGCGGCAGTGTTTACAGTATCACCCCATATATCAAAGGCGAATTTTTTCATTCCTACAATGCCGGCTACCAATGGCCCAGTGTGAATCCCAATCCTTAATTCAAAAAAGTTTTTATTCTCTTTGGATCTCGATTCCTTCAGTTCAAGCATAAAATCTAAAATATCCAAGGCTGCCAAAATCACATTATCGACAGAACTGTTGGTTGTTTTGGGTATGCCCTCCACACATAAATAGGCATCTCCTATCGTTTTAATTTTCTCAAGTTTGTGCTTTGTAATGATCTCATCAAATTTTCTAAAGCAAAAATCAATTTCAGCGACAAGTTCTTCAGGTTTAAGCTTCTCACTATGTCTAGTGAATTCTTTGAAATCTGTAAACATGACACTTACCTGATCATAACTCCTGGCCTTGGATTGCCCCGTTTGCTTAAGTTCATTTGCAATATCCTGAGGCAAAATATTCAGCAATAAATCATCGGATTTTTTCTTTTCTTCCCGCAGCTCAATCGTTCGCTCCGATACCCGCTGCTCCAATTGATCATAGAACATTGCATTCTCAATGGAAATGGCAATCTGCCCTGTGAGTAGTTTAAGCAATGCTAATCTCTTTTCGGTAAATGCTCCGGCTGTCAGGTCATTTGATAAGTAGATAATCCCCTGAAGTTTGCCATGGTTAAGAAACGGGGCACAAAGGATACTTTTTGGTTTCTGTGTTTTGATAAATTCATCATTTACAAATAGCGTGCTTTCAGAGGCATCATCCAGGATAATAGTTTCTTTGGTAAGTGCCACATATTTGACAATGGATTCTGAAAGTTTGCCACAGGACTCCAAGGGCTGAGAATGGAGAGTTTGCACTTCATTAGAGTTTTTTGAACTCTCGGCTTCGATAAACAGCTTTCCATTATTCTCAAGCAGTAAAAACCCTTTCTCAGCGCCGGCATTTTGGTTCAAAAGTACCATCAACTTTCTTAGAAGGTTTTCAAGGACAATTTCCCCTGAGATAGTCTGAGAAGCCTTGATTACGGTGAGCATATCTACTCCTACTGCGTCTGTAGTCGTGTCAGCAAAAGTTGTGGACTGCGTACCATCGGTAAACCTATTTCTGAAATCTGCAGTAGATTTAATAGCAAGATTCAGAAGTTGCTGGTACTTGATGTCAATTTGGTCAACTTTTGCTTTGGCACCCCATTTCAGGTAAGTATATCGAGCTTTGATAATATAGGTAAGCGCAATATCTTTTTTGTTTTGGGCAAGGTAAAACTCCGCCGCACTCTCATTGGCTATCGCTTCGTCATTCAGATATTTTTGTGAATGTGCATTATCAATTGCCAGGCAATAGAAATCTTCGGCTTTAACTTTATTCCCAGTATGTCGGTAATATTCGGCCATCACCAACTCGTACTTATGCTGGTAATTGTAAGGAGAATCTTCAGCCCATTTTTTCAGTTTACCACTGTAAAGTTTAAACTTTTTAGAGAAGGATTTAGGTTCAGAATTTGCCGTTCGGATAAGTGTCAAGGCTGCGAAAAAATAAAACTGCGGAGTATATTCCATCCCCACCACAGACTCTATCAAAGGCTCTGCTTCATCAAAGTACTTTCTCGCGACATCGTATCTTCTGAAATAATAATTACACATTCCAAGCGAAAGATTCCTTTCATAGATGGCTGTGGTATACTTCAGGTCTTTAAACAAAGGCATCAGCTTGTCTGTGAAATTTTCTGAGACAAGATTTTCTTCCTGAGAAATAGTTCCTTGAAGGGCGGCCAAAACTGGAATAAAAACATCCATCAATAAGGTTACCTGATTTATTCCCAACTTTTCACCCTGGACCTTCATGGTTGCAAAGTTCTGGGAAGTAATATCCAGCTGCTCACCTGCGAAGAATGCATAACTACAATAATGGTAAGCATTCCAACCTCCATACTCGAAATCCCCCGTTTCCAGGCCATTTTTATAGCCTTCCAGAAAGAATTGCTTGGTTTCTCTTAATGGATTTTGCCATTGATAAATGAAGGCATAAAATACGAAGTACACCTTGGCCATCAATTCTCTGGCGTCGTATTTCTTCATCAGATCAAGAGCAAGGCGTCCAAATTCATTTCCACCTTTCATATCTCCCAAAGCTCCGCAGGAAACCAACCCATATGTGGCATATCCATATGTAGAATACTTTGAGTTGCCGAAGTTGAGGGATAGTTTTACCAAACTGAATACAATCAGTGGAAACATATTGGGCATTGCAAGGAAAGCAGATGACGTCGTGCTGATCAGAATCCGCATCGCGGCTAACTTCAAAGGATCGTTCATTTCCGGAAGCTCTAAAAGCTGATGAGGCTTCTTTCTCCCGAGCACCCATTTTGTACCGATCAGACCTTTCATGATGTCCATTTTTCCCGGATTTTTTGGGAGCATCACCCCAAGTAAAGCCAATACTGAGGTTGCTTCTTCAATAGCCTCAATAAGCTTGGATTCTGCTGCCAAAGCCTGGATTTTTATTTCAAGAGATGGGATTTTATCGATTAATTCTTTTGAAAATTTTTCTACCGCGGAAAGTTTTTCTTCCATTTGGGCGAAATCCTTATTCAAAAATGCCGCTTCAACCGAAGCTGAATACAATCCATGGGCTAACGAATAATGATGGATCCAGGCATCCCCTGGTAAAAGGGAAATTCCGGTATTAAGATATTCCAGAGCTGCTTCATATGCATTGGAGGACTTTGCTTTGAAACCCGCATTTCGATTCAATATTGCAAGTGCTATTTTTTCTTTTGGATCGGAGATCAGAGATTTGGAAAAATTCAAGTGATTAACAATGTCAAAAAGAAGCTCATCTTGCTTTTCCGGAGCTGAATTCAATAAGAGACTTCCGATTTTATAGCGTGTTTGCAACAATTCTTTTGGCTCCAATAATGAATAGGCAGCCTGCTGAACACGATCATGCAAAAATTTGTATTTAGAAATCACTTCTTCTGCGTACGCGTTTGGAATGACCAGACCTTCGGTTACCGCGATTACCAAATCATTCTTAATATCTTCTTCACTTTTGCCCAGCAATTCTGAAATCATATTGATTTTGAAACTGAGTCCAATCGTCGATGCTATTTTTAATACATTTTGTGCAGCTGAATCCAGTTTTTTTATTTTACCAGACATCAGATCAATCACATTGTCTGTAAAACTTTTTTCCTTGATTTTCTCTACATCCCAAGTCCAGATTGCTTTTTTCGTATCGAATGTGAGCAGAGATTCGTCGTATAGCGACCGGAAAAATTGATTGATGAAAAATGGATTACCGGCAGTCTTTTCAAAGATGATTTTCGCCAGAGGATCTATTGTATTAATCGGACTTTCAAGAGTGTCTGACACAAGTTGCTGTACATTTTCATAGGCAAGTTGTGAAAGAGTAATGTTGTTGATTTCGACACCATATTCCTTAACCTGATCAAACATGAGTTTCAAGGGATGCGCATCATTGACTTCATTGTCCCGATAGGCCCCAATCAAAAAGAGATGTTTTGTTTCTTCATGAACTGTAACGTGAAGTAAATTTTGAATCAGATTGATTGTCGCACTATCTGCCCACTGCATATCATCCAAAAAGACCACCAGGGGATGTTCAGCGGAAGTAAGTGTTTTGATGAAATTTCGAAAAACAAGTGTGAATCGATTGCGCTCTGCCTCCCCGCGAATAACAGGGGGAGGTGACTGTTTACCTATGATAAGTTCGATTTCAGGGATAACGTCTACAATCAACTGACCATTTGGGCCAAAAGCATTCAAGAACTTTTTCCTCCAAATGTCCAGGCTTTCCTTTCCTTCTGTGAGAAATTGTTGAATGAGCTGTTTATAACCTCCTATCATTGCACTGTAAGGAAGATTACGTTGATATTGATCAAATTTCCCACTGATGAAATATCCTTTGCGGGCTATTACAGGTTTTTGAATTTCCTGGACCAATGCTGATTTTCCCACACCGGAATAACCTCTCACCATTAATATTTCCCGACGACCTTCACACACCCGATCAAACGTATCCAACAAGACTTTCACATCCTGTTCTCTTCCATACAACTTTTCGGGGATGTTGAATCTGCTGGAGACATCCTGCTGGCCAAGCTCAAATGGTTTTATACTTCTTGTTGCTAAAAAATCTTCCTCGCATCTTTTCAAATCCTGCAACAGTCCAAACGTGCTTTTATACCGTTGTTCTGCAGTTTTTGAAATCAGTTTCATTACAATTTTGGAAAGCATTTCCGGGGTTTTTGGAGAAATCTCAGCTACTGACCGTGGTTCTATGGCAATGTGTGCATGTATCAACTCCAGCTTATCCTTTGACTTAAAAGGAGTGGCTCCGGTTAGCATTTCATAAAAAGTTATTCCAAGAGAATAATAATCACTACGGTAATCTATCGTGCGATTCATTCTGCCTGTTTGTTCGGGAGAGATATAAGCGAGCGTACCTTCCAGCAAGTTCACAGCACTGCCTTCTTGATTTTCCCTTTTCAAGGAGGTAGAAATATCAAAATCAATGATTTTAACTTGGCCTGACGAAGGCAAATACAGAATGTTAGTCGGATTAATATCCTTGTGGATTACATTTTGAGAATGAATCTCATCCAGTACTTCAGTTATCTTTTGGGCTAATTCAAAAAATAAATTCAGCTCCATTCCCTCCTTGCCGATGAGGTCACGAATTACAATCCCTTCGAGGTCCTCAGAAATAAGATAATAAGAATCGTTTTGGATGATCAGATCCAGATATTTAACAGAATTTGGACCTGAAAGAATTTTCCCAATAGTGAACTCGTGCTTTAATCGATTGGCTTCTCTGTTCGAATTAAAATCGTCTCTATTTGTTTTGATCACCACAGGCAGCCCGTCAACTTCCCTTATTCCTCGAAAAACCTCAGAATTGTCACTTTTGTATAAACTATCTTTAAAAGTATACCCCGCCAGCATTCTCATAATACTTTGATTAAATTGATACTAAAAAATAAAACAATTTGAAGCAGAAAGACTCATACTATTGAAAATAATCCTTTCATGTAAAGTGCTCTTTTACCAAATTCTCGGAGTAATTTAAAATCGGTTCGATCAATTCAAAAGCCATCAAGCCTCCTACAAAAAAGGTCTTATTTTTCCCTTGCATTTCCTCAAGTTCATCATAAAAACCTTCTTTTATCGCAAGTATGGGAACATGAGGAAAATAGGTCCATCGATCATGAGTGTATAAATCCGCTTTACAAACATCCCCACCCAGTTTTACAATTAAGTTTTCTACCTCGTTAATGATACTCTCTCGATCAGGAACGTCATTTTCTGTTGTTCGAGAATAAAATGATACCAGAGGATTCCCTGGGAATTGTTGGGTCACCACATAAGGATACCCAATCGGTTGAACTGGCAACACATTAATTAGTCTTCTCCTTAATGATAAATCCTTAAGGATGAAGGTTGTCATGCAATAAGGATTGGTCACGACCTTACCAAAAAGATGACTCTCCTGCTCAGTAAGCGAGCATTTCCCTGCTTTGCTAATTTTATCGGTAAATAGATCACTTACAATATCAGCAGTAAGAGGAACGGCAACAATCAAATATTCAAACTCCATTTCCTCATTTCTTATCACAAACCCATTCATATTGTGCTCGAGGGTTTCGAAATAAATTTTCACCTTTTCGCCTCTTTCTATTTTTTGGATGTTTACACTTTTGATTACAGTCAGATTCCAACTTACCTGTTGCCAAAATCTTTGAAAACCATGAATAAACCTCTTTGGCCATCTGGTTGGTAATCCAGCACCAAAGACCAGCATATTCCAGAATGTTGGAATACTCATGTACGTGAGCGCATAAGGAGTGGGGATCTCATCCAGTCTGCCATATCCCATCAGTGTAATCGGAATCTCAAATAAGGGCTCAAGGGCTGTCAATTTCTTATCTACCAACCATTCTTTGAACGTGCAGGAAAGCTCAGGATGCTGACTTACTCCTGCAAACCCTGCTTTCGGCATATGCTTTTGAGCTTTTTTTCTTTCCAAAAAATATCGAAGAGCCTGCCATGCAAATCTGAAAAATGAACCGTTTCTAGTAACCTGCTGAAGAATCGTCCGATATTTATTTTCATCGGGATCATAGCAATCAGCCTTTGTTTCGGTATAAAGTTTAGCCCCTACTTCTTTTGCTATCGCTAATGTTTTTTTATAGGCTGGAGTCAAATAATTTGCCCCGAGATCAAATGATTTTTGCTCGTAGGTAATGGTGTTGCACAAACCTCCGACCTCAGGTTGTTTCTCAAGAATTGTCACATGATTGTAACCTGCTTTCTGCAAATAGTATCCTACGGAAAGCCCTCCCGGACCGGCTCCAACAATACAAATTCTACTCTCCTTACTGATTTTTGACATAACTGAAATAAATGTTAAAGAATTTTAACTTGGTTAAAGTTGACTTGCAATACAGAAATCAGATAGGTGATTATATTCTGCTTGTCGTGTCATTTAAACAAAAACTACCTCCCAAAAAGCAGATCAGAATAGTTGGCTTGAATTATTGAAATAATCCTATAGAAAAATACATATTTTTATCTGTTAGCCATGGAGATACGAAAAAAATATCCTTTTGAAAATGTAGTTTTTGAGGGAGGAGGAGTTTTAGGAACTGCTTACCAAGGAGCTTGGGAAGTATTTGAGGAGCATCAAATAGCTCCTCAGATCAAGCGTGTCTGTGGCACTTCCGCCGGGACTATATCAGCGACGATGATTGCGTTGGGATATACTGCTGAGGAATGTAAAAATATTTTGTTGGATGCTCCTTTTCAAAGCTTCAAAGATGGCGGATGGCTTGGTCTATGGAGGCTTTTCTTCAAATTTGGATGGAACAAGGGAGATAAAATGGAAGCTTTTTTTGAATCCTTGATAGAGAAGAAAACCCAAAATCGGAAAAGCACTTTCAAAGATTTTAAAGAAATGGGATTTAAAGATCTCAGGCTTGTCTGTACCAATCTCACTAAGAATAAATCTGTGATTTTTTCACATCATCACACACCGAATGTTCCGGTATCAGAAGCTATGAGGATTTCCTCTTCTGTACCACTCTTCTTTGCTGCCAAATACTACCAAGGTGATCTTCATGTTGATGGCGGAGTAATGCGTAACTATGCCATCAGCGAGTTTGACAAAGATTATCCTGCGAAAAGTACTTTAGGCTTTTTCTTAACTGATCCCAAAAACACTCCAAAACCCATCAAAAACCTGATTTCCTACAAAGAACATTTTATAGCCTCTTTAAAAAATGGTTTGTATGTTCAAATCAAATCAGAGCCTTCAGACAAAAAACGAACTGTCTTTATTGACAACCTGGGGATCGGATCCTTGGACTTTGATATCAGCCGAAAACAAAGGGCTGAACTCATGAAGCAGGGTAAAATAGCAACTGAAAAATTTTTAAAGAAATGGAATAAGAGAAAAGAAGGTGAGGATTGATAATCACCTTTTCTTTATCTCTACAATGTTGCCATGAAAATCATATTCAATTCTTCTAGGTAAATGGACTGTCGCTATCGGTCCATTATCAACCGCCATTGCATCAAATATTGTCAAGCGACTTTTGTCAACTTTTGTATCATAAACTACATTCATGAGATAGCCTTCTCCTTCCGGCGAATCGGAGTTCTTAGGAGTAAATACCGCTTCTCCCGTATAAGAATCCTTCCCAAAGCAAAAGCTTTGCTCTTCCCGGGTTTCGAAATTATGATGAACAACAGTGTTCCAAAGTCCATCATTTTGGTCGGCATTATCAAGTCTGACATAATACCCATGAGTATGCTTTTTGGTCGCGAATCGCTCATCCATATTTGGAAATTCAACCGGGTTTTCCGTAATGATTTCTTCTTTAAGTTCACCAGTCAGCCTATTGAATCTCCATCTAACCAGGATTGCCACAGGATCCAATGAAAATGGCGGGCTTGGATTTTTGGTCCCCAAATCAAGAAGTGGAATTCTTGCGTATTTGGCGACGTCAGTAATCAGCCAGTCCCCTTCTTCATACATATTCATATTGTGAAAAACCCAACAAACGGGTATTTCAAACCACTTTGTGTCTGAATCCTTTCCGTTTCTAGGCATTATCCCAAGTCTTGCCCCTCTTTCCGGCATCCATCTGAATGGCTCTCTGGTCCCGACATTTTTTATATCAAACACCGCGGGCAGATGGTAAAACATGACATAATTTTCACTCAAACCAAAAGCATGCATCATTACCCCGTAAGGAACATCAATGGGCTCATATTTTATGATTTTTCCGGCTGAGTCAATTTTATAGTATTGAAAAAATGGAGGAAGGGCATTGTAGCCCATGGTGAAGCTTTCATGGGTAAAAGGATCTGTGAGCGGGTGTGCAATTGAAGGTCCCTGAAGTTTATTTTCATAATTAAAAACTCCGATAGTCTCCATTTCAGAATTAATCTCATATGGCTGACCGATTTCATCCAATGCCAAAAGTTTGTCCCCCTGACGCAGGACATTTGTGTTGGCTCCATTGAGAATACTCGCAATACTTTCAAATTGAGAGCGATCAGGCCCTTTGCCAAGCACCGTTCTCACGCCAAGTCGGATAAGATTAAACCAGCCAAATTTCAACGCACTCCAGCCTCGAAGAGAAGTAGCCATCCCGGACCGAATTCCTCCAAAAAGCGCTTTTCCTGCTTTATCCTCTAATTTCCATTTCTTGGTCTTAACGAAACGGTTTTTGTACAGGACTTTGCCATCTTCAAAGTAAAATGCATTCATCATACCGTCTCCGTCAAACCAATGGTAATATTTCATGTCACGTGGCTTGAACCTAGGATTTGGTCCTGTCCTGATCAGCATCTTCCCGTTAAGTTCGGACGGAATAACACCATCGATTTTAAGGTCTTTGAATTCTTCCTGAATTACATAAGGAGAAAAATTACCATTGAGGTATGCATTAGCTGTAGGTCCAAAAGGCTGTATGACAGTCATATTAAAATATTTATAAGCCAATATACTCTTTTTAGAGAAATAATATTTGGCGTCAATAGTGTTATAGATTAAAAATTCCCCGCTTCTCAATTGAACGGGATTATTCAAAAAAATAATTTCCAAGGATCTGGAGTTTGGATTAGGTAGTCATTCATTCTATTTCACTTTTCAACTATTTTCATATCAAATTTCAAGTTGTAATATGGTAAAACCAAAAAAGAGGCCGTCTTTCCCAAGACGGCCTCTTTTCAGTATTAGATGATTGCTTTATTATTTGTATAGTCCGTTGAAAAGCATTTTGAAAGTACCATGAGATTGTGCCCGAAAGGTAATCTCAGGTCCAAAGGCATAGAATTTTCCTTTTCCAATTTGGGCTTCAAAAGCAGTGACGCCATTCTTCAAATAAGATTGGCCCCAAGCCCAACCACTTCTAAGAGGTTCTTCCTGGCCAAACCAGGCAATTGGCTTAACGCCCTTCAGGGCTGCACTTGGCGCCAGTTTGAATACCGGGCTGTTATTGAATAGAATATTTGCTTTTTCACCCATACCGTAGTTCGCCGTATTGGTATTGTCCACATACATCTCCAGCACACTTCCGGGAATGTAATATTTCTCTCCAGTCAATGACTTCTCTTTTCCGTCAGCACCCATTTCGACAAGTGCATTAGAAACCGGGAGATTCAGATGATAAGCAAGGGAAGTTGAAGCACCGACTGTGATGATTTTTCCACCATTCTCAAGGAAAGACTTCAACTGTGGAACAGAAGCACTTTTTGAAATGCTTCCCAACATATGGTGATACTGAGCGTCGATTTCTTCTGCTTTAGGTTGAGATCTGGTATTTCCTCCGGCAGAACCCGCTGGCGGAATTCCTGGGCCAATGAATACCAACACATCAAACTTTTCATTCAAATCCCCACCATCAATCTCTTTGGCAAAGACCAATTCATATGGAAAATGAAACTGCTCCATCATCCAACGAACCCAACCTGAAGGCATCGATCCTCCATACACATCAAACAGACCAATTCTTGCTGGCTTAACTTCGAGAGAGCCTGTTGGTTGGCTTCTCACCGCAACGGGTTTCACACCGTATTCTTTAGCGGCTGCTTCCAAAACTTTTTTACCTGAATTTCCTACATAAAAAGATCCGGAGGGAAGACCATTTGATTCAGAAGAAGTGCGATAAACTTTCACTTTAGCTTTTAGCAAATCATTCACAGCCATAAAGCTGTTATTTCCTCTTGAGTCTAACAGGTAGCCAGATGAATTTGCCAGAGTCGTAGGTGCCGGGTTTTGAATTTCACCGTAAGGAACTCTTGCAAAAGGTCCGTCGAAAGACTCCATTATACGGTCAACTTCTACTCCCATTTGGTAAGCCAGTGTCCAACCTGCAGCGTCATACGGACGAATCGGAGGTCCTCCCGGATAAAGAAAGTCGTTTGGGTGATCCTGAGCTTCAAACATATCGATCACATGCGGTCGAAATGCTTGTGCAGTCTTCACGATGTACGAACCGGAAGGATACGTTTTTCCATTAACTGTGAAATCAGCGGTGGCTTTATGTACCAGGATTCCGGATTTGATCAATGCATTCAGGAATTTGATTGCTGTAGGAAAATCTGCCTGGTCTGCGGACAAGATATAGCCACGAGGATCTCTTTTCGAAGGATCATTGTAGACAGAATCATAGAACAGCTTTGGCAATCCTGCTCTGTTTCCAAAATAAACTTCCTCCTCGTCCTCTTTCTCAGTTTTCTTTTGTGAAGCCTGGAAGGCATCCTGAATCGCTTTAGCATTCTTTGGATACATTGTCCAGGTATCTTTTTCTCCTCTTTCGATGGAGTTTCTTCCCATCAGGTAGATATTATAGAGCAACTCATCACCATGGCGAACGGCATGATTCAGGATTGCATAATTGAGGGAAACAGAATAATCGATTGAACGTCTGAATTTCCACTCCTGAGGAGTAATGGGATAAGGATTGGCATTATTTGGAATCAATCGCTCAGGTACCAAAGGCACAGAAGAAGGAGTTGGACTTCCGATGATTTCAGTCAAAATCCCGATGATGTTGTGATAATATGGGGTTGTTCTCAAACCACCATTCCACCAGGAAGAAAAAACTGAACCGCCTAAACGGGTATATCCCGGGCGATCTTCCTGATGCAATCTGTTAATCATTGCCGCTCCAACTCCGTCCAAACTAGTAGTTAGCAATGGATCAAATACGTGATTGAACGGATCTCGATATGGCGGGCCGGCCACTACGGTACCAGCGGGACCAGCCTGATGGTGGTTATAGATGATCTGAGGAATCCACTCAATGTACTGCTGACGAGACATATTGATTGATTCGCTCATGTTATTCATGTAGAAGTCACGGTTGTTGTCATGACCCACATATTTCTGATAAAGTACAGGGATGTTCTGATCCCGTTTCGTTGGATCATCTTTTCTCATATACCAATCAGACATGATTTCCATTCCATCCGGGTTGGCATGGACGAGCAGGATGATCACATTATCCAGGATTTTCATCGTTTCCGCATCAGTACGGGAAGCCAATTGATACAAGGTCTCTATCAATTGATGCGGACCAACCACCTCATTTGCATGAAGACCTCCGTCAATCCAAATCACCGGCTTTCCTTCAATTGAAAGCTTTTCAGCTTCTTCTTTCGTGATCTCAGCTCTGGCAAGGGTTTGAGAAATCTCTTTGTAGCGATCCAGCTTTGCAAAATTGGCCGGTGCAGTCACGATCATCATGGGATGAGATCTTCCAAATTCGGTTTTTCCGATTTCAACAAGTCTAACCCTGTCACTTGCCTCATCCACTTTCTTGAAATAAGCTTCCGACTGCGTAAAGTTGGCAAGCTTGTAATCGTCTCCGATATCAAACCCAAAATGGGATTTGGGTGTGGGAATCGTCTGTGCTGAGAGGCTGAATGCCAGAAAGCACAAAGACATAACTAGTGTAAATCTTAATCTCATATCTGGAAATTTGGTTGGTTTTGAATCGATATATTCTTCTAAAATAGCAGGAAAAAAGAGGTGACGGTCTTGCCATCACCTCTTTCAAATGAAATTTTACAGGATCGGGAAAAAGCTGCGTTAAATACGGACTTGAGCTAATCCGAAATTCGGACGAATTCTTTGTACCGAGGATCTGAAGTTTCTTGTTTAGTTTGGAAACCAGTAGCATTGAAAAGCCCTGGCTTAAGTTTCCAATCCTTCAAAACTATTCTGATTACTCCGATTGGATATTTTGAATTGACCATAAAAGCTGATTCTCCTGATTTTCCTTCCACAATCATTGATTTGGAAGTGGTGAATTTATCCTCTAAAACAACATTGAATCCAACTCCTGTATTCCTTCCATTGTCAATAAAGTTTTTGGAAACAACATTATCCAGAATCACTTTTCCATTTCCTTCCATGTAAAGATCAGATCCCAGTTTGGAGTTAGTCAAATCTATACTTGCACTGTTCCTTGCTACAATTCGATTCAAAATGAAAATCTCCTCCTTACCAACTTCCTTAAATTGATATCCAAAGTATATTCCTTTTCTATCTGAAATGATTGGATTCAATAAAACAGGAACGACTGATTTGGTATTAACAAGATGAGTGTGTTCGGAAAATTCAATCTCCGGTTCGAATCTATTTTCCATGTTACTATACCAGCTAATTCGCCCTCCCTTTATTTTGATTCTGTGATTTGCATTCTTGGTAATTAATTGCCTTAATCTTAAGCCTTGCGGTCGATAATCTATTCGTTCTGAATAGCTGGGGCTCAAATCTTCATTTACAAAAAACACGTTTTCAAATCTTGTTTCAGAGCAAAGCGAGAAAAGTCCCACGAGAACTGATTTTTCGGGGAATTCAGTTGTGAGCACAATAGGTTTGATTTCTACAAACCCCAAGTTTCCTGAATAATTTTTTACCAATTCCACTTCTGTAGTTTTACCTGATTCGGGATGAGATAACTGAAGTTTATCCCCTTTTTTCCATTCTATCGAATCAATATTTCCTACGGGAATTGACGAAACAAGTCCTGTTAGTGGCCGTGTGGTCTCTGCCCATAATTGTCTGGAAGTGCTTCTGATCAATCCATGGATTTTAACATTTTTCAATATCAGATTAACATTGTAATCTGTGTACATCAAATGACCCGGCGCTTCGTTACCAAAACTCCAAATTGCCGAACAATTGCTCCTGAATTCGCCATCCAATAAGCCCTGCAAGGCACTTCTCTCTACTCTAAACCTAATATTTGGCAAGGATTCAATAATCGGTTTATCCAATTGGATTTCAGTGTAGGTAATAAACCGATCTCCTCTTTTCAACCTAAACTGCGGAAATGGGTACTGACTGGCAAATTGTTCCCATGTTTTTGATTTTCTCGCAATACTTTTTACTGTAAAAGTCTTTCCTGAGAAAGACAGCAGGTCATTCGCTTGAATAGACCAGCCCCAAATCTCAAAAACTGTATCAGATACTTTACCAATCAATCCTGAGTTTCCTAGATCCTCCAGGTTTTGAAAAATAAAGGCACCAGGGAAAGGAATCTTATCAAATAAATTAAGTTGATGCGTCCCGAAATGCCGACCCTTTAGATCCTCATCCCCATTTACCAACCAAAAATCCCCATTTGTATTTAACCCAATCTGCTTCCCTTCTATGACTAAGTGAGTTATTTCATTACTTGTACTTGCCCCTCCGGTCCATTCTTGTGATGCCAGGTTGTACCAGGTGAAGTTTGGATCATCCACTTCGATTCTTGAGGGAGATAAAAATCTAAATTTTAAATTATCATATCTGAATGCTTTCAAAGACTCCATTTCGATGAAACTCCCTAGCTCTTCTTTGGATTTCCCGATCCATTCCACACGCAACCCACCATTTGTTCTTGCTTTCATATTATTGGGATCTTTTGAAACCCAATCACCTTCAAATCTATAGGTGCAAAACTCTGTTACATCTCTCCCGTCATGAATCCCTCCACCATTGCAATAGCCCTGATTTGGCATTGAAAAAGACACTCCAGGCCGCACAAAACCCAGAGACTTTTTCATTTCACGTCGGATTCTGAACTGATCAAAATTACTTACCCGCTTTAGGCCATATTGACTGCTTAGCGGTGAATCATCAAAGAAAAATGCCCCATTGGGAACGCCATATTGAACTACCACTTGTGAATATACAGGAGGAATATATTGCCAATCAAAGTCAATATCGACTCTTCCTTCACCGGGCAGATTAAAAAAAATGCCATTTTCTCCAAAAGTTTCCCTAAAACTATCGGGACTTCCTTCCCCCCTTCCGTAGCGGTCACCATTAAACGCATCCGACATCATTACATGGATTGCCGGCCGCTCTCCCTCTCCATTCTTTGCAAAGGAAAGTGTAGTATCAGGTGAAATATTAATTCTCGGAATCCCCAAACTGGCATAGATCTGACCCTCATTTGCCATTAGCATTGACTTTCTCTGAGCGGCATTTGCCCAGGATTCTATGGCAAATTTGTTGTCAAAAAAGAAGATTCCGTCTTGGTTGGAAATTGGCTTGATTTGAGAAAATTGACCTCCATTGTAAGAAAAATCTACAATGAGATTTTTTCCATCAACTACCTCCAAGACCCGAGAATAAACTACAGCAAAAGCTCCAGGGAAATAATTCCTTCCTGTTTCAGGATATTCGAAGCTGCATTTATGAACCCTTGATGGCTCAAGCCATTTTCCTTCAAAGCTTCCATCAAAAACATTCTCATTTCCTTCATAAGTTACTTTTGATGTAGAATCATTGATAGATTGATAAGTAAGCCTGCCCCAAAAAATTTTATAGAATGAATTTCCTCCGAATTCCTCCAGTGTATTAAAATCTGTTCCCGGAAATAATGGCTTTAACCGATTGTCAATACCTGTGGTTTTCAAAGAAAAATCATTTTATATGTCAGCGAATTCAATTGTCTTATTCATCGAAACGATTAAACTGGGAAATACTGTTTTCATTTTCCTTCCAGTTCCTGGCTCAAACTTGCCCACTCAACGAATAAAAGACCAAACGGTAATTTAAATTGATTTGATTATTATTAGAGTACTGCCTACAAAGCATATTTGGATCAAGAGATGTGATTGCATTTTTCAACTTATCAAAAATTGGCATATCCATTACCCTTACTTAGAAAAAAAAATAAAAATTATTAACCTTTGGATCAGGAATGGAACTATTACTTTGAACAGAAAATGAATACGATAGCATCAAATTATTATTTTGATTGATTTCAAAGTGCACTAGCCTTCCTGTCAAAAATCATTACTTTTGCTGCTCGCATCCTAATCAAATTTTCTCCGAAAAAAATCTATCTGACTATGTCCGAGGTTAAAATATTTGCCGGTAGCAATAGCCATTCCCTGGCAGAAAAAATTGCCAAAAATTATGGGAAAAGGTTGGGCGAAATGACTATGTCAAGATTCAGTGACGGAGAATTGTCACCAAGTTTTGATGAGTCTATCCGTGGTTGCACGGTATTTCTGATCCAAAGCACCACTCCTCCAAGCGACAATCTATTAGAGCTTTGCCTGATGATTGACGCTGCTAAAAGGGCAAGTGCCTATAAAGTTTGTGCAGTTATTCCTTACTATGGATATGCTCGTCAAGACCGAAAAGATCGACCGAGAGTATCTATAGCAGCCAAGCTGATTGCCAATATGTTGACTTCTGCAGGTGCTGATCGAATCATGACTTGTGACTTGCACGCCGGACAAATCCAGGGTTTTTTCGATATCCCCTTAGATCATCTAAACGGATCAGCTATTTTTGTGCCCTATTTGAATTCGCTGAGACTGCCCAATATGATTTTCGCAGCTCCGGATGTAGGAGGAGTGGCAAGAGCAAGAGGATATGCTAAGCATTTTGAAGTAGAAATGGTAGTCTGTGACAAGCACAGAAAAAGAGCCAACGAGATTGCCTCCATGCAGGTAATCGGAGATGTAGAAGGAAAAGATGTGATTTTGGTAGATGATTTGGTCGATACAGCCGGCACTCTCTGCAAAGCTGCCCAAATTTTGACAGACAAAGGAGCCACCACCGTTAGAGCAATCACCACGCATGGAGTCCTTTCAGGAAAAGCTTACGAAAACATCGAAAATTCAGTTTTGGAGGAATTGGTGATCACAGATACCATCAACCTAAGACATCCATCTTCAAAAATCAGAGTACTGACAGTTGCAGATCTGTTTGCCAAGGCAATTCATGCCGTGACGGGTCATACTTCTATAAGTTCATTGTTTATTTAATTTATATTCATTTAAATTGGATTTTTTCATAAATTCAAACTGATTTTTATTTTAAATTTTTACACCATGGGAAAACTTGGAGTTTTAATTAGCTTTTATAAAAGCACTTTAAGTGTAAATGAAATTTTATCCTTAAAGAGATGTGTAAGTATTTTGGGGAAACATGATTTAATTCTTTTTGGACCAAATAATGTTGACCTGAGCCTTTATTTGAAATATGGTGTTGGGACAAAAACCCATTTGGTTCCGAATCAACTTTTGAAAGGAGCTGATAATTACAGTAAGTATCTGCTTTCCGAAGATTTTTACGACAATTATAAAGAATATGATCACATTCTAATTTATCAATTGGATTGTTACGTTTTTAGGGATGATTTAAACCATTGGGGCTCGCAAAATTATGATTACATAGGCTCTCCATTTTTTGAAGAATTTGAAAGAACAAAAACAAATAAGTTAAATGGTGTTGGAAATGGTGGATTTTCTTTAAGATCTCCAAATAAAATATTGGAAGTGTTGAAAAATTGGGAGAAAAAAATCACATACAAGAGTATAATTAAGGACAAAGAAGCTTTTGAAAAAAGGGATAAAATTCGATTGATTGCACAAAAGTTTTTTAGTTCATTAACCGGATATAGATTTCATCTTCCTTACAATAAACTGTTAAACCTTCCTAAGGATGATATCATGATTGGATTATTCTTTTCGAAAGAATTGAACTTAATAAGCACTCCTCATCCCCTTGAAGCTTCAAAATTTGCAATGGAAACAAATTGTAGTTATTTATATGAACTTAATGGGAATGTTTTGCCTTTTGGCTGTCACGCATGGGAAAAATATGAACCAGCTTTTTGGAAAAATTTTATTTTAAATGAAACTGAAGATCATTTAGATATTGCCTGATTTTTTTCAAGTCTCTTTCTATGTATTCTATCTTTTAGATAATACGTAACAACGAGAGGTTATTATTTTTTTGATCAGGCTTAACCGTTTTTTTTGATAGCATCGAAGTTTAGACTACATTTGCATTCTATTTTGATAGAGTAAATTTATTTCTTTCGTTTTCAATTAGGAAAGTAAATTTCGAAACGACTCAAAATATGATTTATTAATTATTCAAACCAAATTACAAATTATGAAAACACTTGAGATTATAGGGTTTAAAAGAGCAAATCTCGACGGCCAGAGCCTGAACGATGTTAGAGATTCAGGTAATGTTCCTTGCGTAGTTTATGGACCAGGTATCCCTGAGCAAATCCATTTCTACACTCCGATTATCCTTTTCCGCGAATTGATTTACACTCCTGAAGTTCACCTTGTTGAGTTGAACATTGAAGGAACACTTATCAAAGCGGTTTTGAAAGAAGCACAATATCACCCGGTAAGTGAAATGATTCTTCATGTAGACTTCATGGCTTACACTGAAGACAGACCTATTAAGTTTGAAATTCCGGTTAAAATAGAAGGTAGCTCTCCGGGTATCGCCAAAGGTGGTAAGTTGGAGTTCAAAACCAGAACCTTGAAAGTAAAAGGACTTGCAAAAGACTTCCCTGACTTCGTGAAAGTTGATATTACAGATCTTGATTTGGGTAAATCATTCAAAGTAAGTGACCTTAAAGTGAAAGGATTTGAAATCCTTACCAGCCCGAATGTATCGATTGTGACTGTTGGTATTCCAAGAGCACTTAGAGGCAAGAAAGGCGAAGCATAATTTACTGCGAAACTTAAAATCAATCCTGCCCTTCACGGGGCGGGATTTTTTATTTTAGCACTTTATACTTTTAAGCACCATGAAATCGAGCATGACGCAGACGTCACACGGAGGAATGACTATCAGCCATGCGAGATTCCATATGACCTTAAAAATCAAATTATAATCATATGAAATATCTGATCGTAGGATTGGGCAATATTGGCCCTGAATATGAACTGACCAGACATAATATAGGATTCCTGACGGCAGACAGATTGGCTGATAAGCAAGGTTGCCAATGGAAAAGTGATCGGCTGGCTTTCAAAACTGAGTTTAAACATAAAGGAAGATCAATTCATCTGATCAAACCCACCACTTACATGAACTTGAGTGGGAAAGCGGTGAACTACTGGATGAAGGAATTGCAAATCCCAAAAGAGAATGTTCTTGTGATTGTGGACGATGTAGCAATACCTTTCGGAAAAATCAGAATGCGATCCAGAGGAAGTGCTGCCGGCCACAACGGTTTAAAAAATATTGAGGAATTAACAGGAGGGCAAGATTATCCAAGACTACGAATAGGTATCGGTGATGACTTTCCAAAAGGCAGACAGATTGACTTCGTTTTGGGAAGATTCACAAAGAACGAATTCGATACTTTGCCAGAAATGATGGACAAAGCAATCGAGATGACACTGGCTTTTTGCACAGTCGGTATCTCCCAAGCCATGACTCAATTCAACGATTGATCGCAAAGATTTGGATTTCCCCGAAACTCCCATTTTATTTGCACCACTTCAGGCAACTGATTTATAAAGAAGAGGCGAGAGATTAGGCTCGATGACCCTCTGGCAACCATCCAAAACCAATCGGAAAGGTGCCAAGTCCTACCCTTCGCGGGAACTATAAACTGGCTTAATTCAAAAAAATCCCTTTTTAGTTCGATTGCCGCCTTTTGGGTTAGATTTTCTAATCAGACCGAAAGAGTATTCTTAATTTCTAATTTGACTAAAGAATGAGCGAGCATTTCGAAACCAATTCCATCCGGATCAGTAGTTCAAAATCCAACCAAAAAGAGCATTCTGCTCCCATCTACTTATCATCCAGCTTTACTTTTGACTCGGCGGAGGAAGCCAGAGCCACTTTCGCAGATGAACTTCCTGGCTATATCTATTCCAGATATTCCAATCCTAATTCCAGCGATCTGATCCAGAAAGTTTGCGCAGCGGAACGGACAGAAGATGGAATCGCGACTGCCTCCGGAATGGCTGCCATGTTTGGAAGCATTGCCGCTTTGCTTCAGCAAGGGGATCATATTCTGGCTGCGCGATCTTTGTTCGGCTCCACTCACCAGCTTTTGACCCGAGTATTTCCAAAATGGGGAATCACTTCGACCTATGGCGATATTTCCGATTATCAAAACTGGGATAAGCTGCTGCAACCTAACACCAAGATGCTTTTCATCGAAACTCCTTCTAATCCGGGTCTGGAGATCATTGACTTGGAATGGGCTGGAAAATTTGCAGCAGCTCACAACCTGATTCTTGTAGTGGATAATTGCTTTGCTACTCCATACCTACAGCAACCTGCAAAATGGGGAGCTCATATTGTGACCCACAGCGCTACCAAATACATCGATGGTCAAGGAAGAGTGATTGGCGGATTGATTTTAGGATCTAATGAATTGATCAAAGAAGTACAATTTTTCACCCGACACACAGGACCGGCTATATCTCCTTTCAATGCTTGGATTCTATCCAAAAGTATGGAAACACTTGCAGTAAGAATGGACAGACACTGCGACAACGCAGAGAAAGTTGCCAATTACTTTGAAGGGAACTCTGAATTAGATGCAGTTAAATACCCATTTCTTAAATCCCATCCGCAGCATCATCTTGCTATCAAACAAATGAAACGCGGTGGAGGGATCATTACCCTAACCCTTAAAGGCGGATTAGCCCGCGCTCAGCGATTCATTGATCAATTAGATATGATATCGTTAACTCCAAATCTGGGAGACAGCCGCAGCATTGTGACTCATCCGGCTTCGACTACCCATAGTAAGCTTTCGGTTGAGGAGCGAGCAAAAGTTGGGATTTCAGATGGCTTGATTCGGCTCTCTGTAGGTTTAGAGCATTATGAAGACATAATTCTCGACGTTGAGCGAGCGATTGACAAGTCTAAATAAAACAACAAAAGGTCCTGAAAAGGACCTTTTGTTTTTACCAGGTAGTTTGTTTCAATTTTGGAAAGGCACGAATAATATCGCTTAGGCTGATTTGACCGACCAGTTTTCCGTCTTTCATTACAGGAAATCTCCTGATTTTGAGCTCCAGGAACTTTTGAGCAGCATCAAATAGGGACAAGTCCGGCGACATGGTGATCACGTTTTTGGTCATGTGCTCACTTACTTTGCCGGGGAATTTTGGTGTGTTAGTATATTTCCCTTTTATAATTTCTTTAAGGCAATCAACTTCTGAAATTATCCCAACTAAAGCGCCGGATTCATCCAAAACGGGAGCGCCGGATATTTTCTTTTTTGTCAGTACTTCAAGCACCTGATCTATAGAATCATCGGGGCGGAAAGTAATCAGGTTGGTACTCATATGGTCTTTGACCAAAATCTGATCTAGCGGAGATTTTTTGGGTTCAACAACCCTGACTCCTTGAAAACTTTTAACCATCGTCGGAAGAAATTTGTTGGAAAAATAAATTACCGATTATTGCCAATAAATAAAACCTATAATCCATTATTTCTCATAATTCGGCTGATAATAATTGAAATATTCATTTTTATAAAATATTATTTCAAATCATTTCGAAGGATAATGAAGGGTTTCCAGGGTTTGGTAGGTTTAGCATAAAGATCATTGAATTCGAAAGTTCCTACCACCAAGTCAGTATCTCCATCTTTGTCAATATCCCCTTTTGTCATAGTCAACCAATGGGAATCTATATTTTCTTTGATTACAAACGGCTCGAAGTCACCATTTTCAGATTGTCTGAAGTAAATCAAATCCTGCCGGGGAGATTGATTTGGTTCTGGGAAAAAGGAAAGAACAAATAAGTCAAGATCTCCATCCTGATCAAAATCATCCACCTCAAGCCCGCTTGCTCCATAAAGCGGGTAGAACCACTCTTCTTCAAATTCACCTTCTCCATCATTCAGGAAAACCCGAACTCCGTGATAGTTTTTCAGAATCTGCGAAAGATCAGCATTGTCACCATTCACTAAAATAATATCACGATGCCCATCACCATTGACATCTTCAAACCTGAAATCGCTTGACCCAAAAGACGGATGAAACCGAAGCAACGATTTTTCAGCAAACTTTCCAGCTCCCTGATTGATCCAGACATAAATCCCCTCCTGCGCCTGAGCAATCAAACTTAACATATCCAAATCTCCATCTCCGTCAAAATCAACAGAGATTGTTCTTCGTGCCCCAGGGATCGGCTTTAAGATTATTTCCTTTTCTTTACCATTTTCGGATAAGTAAAGACTCAATTTTCCCAGATGGTCTCCAAAATGAGAAACAACACGGTCCATGATTCCATCGGCATTCCAATCGGCAGTCTCTACATGAACAGGCCTTATGAGTTTATCGAGGAGAATTTTCTTCGTCCAGCTATTACTTTGAAAGGAATATTTGGATAAGGTCCCGAGCGTATCTTTGGAAGGATCCATCAATCCCATAGCGAGCAAATCGAATGATTTGTCTTTATTCCAGAGAATTTCGACCGGCGCCACATCGGTAGGAATAGAATCTTTCAACTTGAATCCATTTTTGGAGTCCAGTACAAACAAGGATTTGAACCTGTTTCCAATCCATAAATCCCCTGTTTCAGGATGAATTCTCACCATCGTGGTAAGACTTGGAAATACTTTGGGAAAGACTGGCTGATCCACTTTGAATCCGGGAATACCAACTTTTGGGATTGCCTTTTCGCCTTGAGATAAAGGCTTTTCCGGAGCGCTACTGAGGTAATATTCTTGAATTTTTGCCCAATCTTCTCTTTTGATCAATTGTGCTTTAGAGTAAATACCCGGAGGAACACCTGAATCTTCAGGGAGTTCAGTACCAAAATCCTCCTCCAGATAAAGCCCCATCCTCTTTCGCATATCCGGGAGGACTTTGGTTTCCCAGGTAATACGATCCAAAATATCAGGCTCAGGCTTTAAGTGGCAACTTCCACAATAGGCCTCAGCCAATCTTTCACCAGTTAGATTCAAATCCGAAGCAGCCAGTTGCTCAAGGGATAATGGAGGTTGTTTCCGCTCAGAAATTGGGTTGCACCCAAATACAAAAACAAGAAAAACCGCAAATACAAAACTAAATAATCTCATTCTCCTATTACCTCCAAAAACTCATTTACCAGATTACGGTCAACTCTTAGATGGTGAGTGAATGATTTGGGGTCATCCGAAAAGAATAATCCGGGACGGACGTATTCATTAAGTGAAAGCTTCCAAGTTTTGCAGGAGGCGTGAATTTCCCGTAGATATCCGGATTTCTTCAAAATCGCAACATGATCAGGCTTTGTTCCCCCGCCCGGCATGATGCTGATTCGGTCTTTCGCTTTTCCCATTAGTTCAAGTAAGTTCTCAAGACCTTCCGTCGTGGTATTCTTTCCACCGGAAGTCAATATTCTCTCAAATCCACATCCGATGATTTTTTCTAATGAATCATGAAGATCAACGGAAGCATCAAAGGCGCGGTGGAAAGTACAAGGCTTTCCTGAAGCCGAGCGCATCAAAGTCTCGCATGCGTCTGCATTGACTTTCCCTTGATGATCCAAAATCCCAAATACAAATCCATCGGCACCTTGCTCGCCCAGCAACTCAATGTCTCTTTTCATGACCATGAGTTCTTTCTGAGAATAGGCAAAATCTCCACCTCTCGGTCGGATCATTACAAAAACCGGGATGTCAATTTCCGCTTTCAGGAATTTGACCATTCCGGCACTGGGAGTTTCTCCTCCTTCAGGAAAATTTGAGCAAAGCTCCAACCGGTCAATGCCAAATTCCGCAGCCTCAAGAGCAGCTTCCAAATTAAAGACAGGAGCCTCAAATACTATTTTATTCATGGAGTAAAGTGACTTCTCGAGTCTATTAATTCATTTTTAGAACTGGTTGCCTTGGCAAAGTTGAAACCGGGATGAACAGCATAAGCGCCTGTTTCTCCTTCTTTGTTAATCGCCAAAAAACCAGCCTGGATATCTTTGATGTTCTTATTTTTTGCAATCAGCCTTTTCACAGCTTCCTCACATGCCTCTTGAGGAGTACGTCCTTGTCTCATCAATTCTACGATCAGGAAACTTCCACAAATCCGAATAATCGATTCCCCAAGTCCTGTTGCAGTCGCGGCCCCAACTTCATCATCCACGAAAAGTCCTGCTCCGATAATCGGGCTATCTCCTACTCTTCCGTGCATTTTATAGGCGAGCCCACTTGTGGTGCAGCTTCCTGCCAACTTTCCATTTGCATCGATCCCAATCATTCCAATCGTGTCGTGATTTTCAATATTGATGATCGGCTTGTATTGGCTGGTCACTTTCCATTTCTCATATTCAATTGCTGCATTTGGGCTGAGGACTTCTTCTTCCAAAGGAAAACCCTGCGAAATAGCAAACTGCCTTGCTCCTTCTCCTACCAACATTACATGTGGAGTTTTTTCCATCACCATTCTTGCAAGTGAAATGGGATGCTTGATTTGTCTTACAAAAGCTACCGTGCCACAAGACCCGTCACCGGTCATAATCGATGCGTCAAGAGTGGTAATTCCTTCACGATCAGGAAGTCCCTGTAATCCTACGGAAAGATTATCCATGTCCAATTCAGTGACTTTCACTCCGGCTTCCACAGCGTCCAATATGCTTCCACCACCTGTCAATTTAGCCATTGCAGCCTCATTTGCAGGAATTCCATGATTCCAAGTGGACAAAATCAATGGCTTTTGACCTGCGGAAATTTCAGTCGATCCCTGAGCAAAAGCTTGGTTCAAACCTGGAATAAAAAGTGCAGAACCCATGAGGGACTGCTTAATAAACTTTCTTCTTTGGGACATAAGGCTTATTTTAGAATCAGCCTTTCAAATTATCAAAAATGGGCCGAAATCACCCATTAAACCTTCAAATCCTTTCAAAAATCAATGAAACCATACCTTCTTAAAGAAACCAATTGGAAAAAACTTCAAACCCATCAGTTTGAATTGGCAGTTCTACCCTGGGGCGCAACCGAAGCTCATAACTATCATATGCCATATGGAACTGATGTGATCGAAGCCGATGAAATAGCAGCGGAAGGTGGCAGAAAAGCTTGGGACAACGGTGCCAATGTGGTGGTGATGCCTACAATTCCCTTTGGTGTAAATACCGGTCAATCTGACATCTATCTGGACATCAATCTCAATCCAAGTACTCAACTTTTAATACTTCGGGACATCATAGAAGTGCTGAACAGGCAGGGCTTGAAAAAATTATTGATCCTAAATAGCCATGGAGGAAATGATTTCAAAACCATGCTGAGAGAGCTTGGGCTTAAGTTTCCGGAAATGATGCTTTTTACCTGCAACTGGTTTCAAGCCCTAGATAAGACGAAATTTTTTGAAGAATCAGGTGATCATGCCGATGAGATGGAAACCTCTTTGATCATGTATTTGAATCCAGAGTTGGTTCTTCCGCTGGAAGATGCCGGTGACGGAAATGAAAAAAAGTCAACCATCAAAGGGCTACAGGAAAAATGGGCTTGGGCGGAGCGGAAATGGTCTCAGGTGACCGAGGATACCGGAATCGGTAATCCAAAAAAAGCCTCCCCTGAGAAAGGAAGGCTTTATTTTGATGCTGTTACAGACAAAGTCGCTGAGCTGATGAAGGATATTTGCGACGCAAAACCAGAGCAGCTTTACCGTTAATTCCCCAGAGAGTTCATGTCAACTTCTTTTACCTGACCTTTGTAATCGATCAGCTGAATACCTTTTACTCCTTTCGGAAGGTTAATTTCTCTTCCGGACTGCGAAAGAAATCCTGACCCAAGGCTGGTTTCTATCCGCTGCTTTTTACCGTTTCCCAAATCCAAAACTATCGCCATCACTTCCTGACCAGGAGTGATGGTTTTTGAATTTTCAGCATTGGATTTACTTTGAAAAACAAGGAGTTTACCCCGGTTTTGCGAAGCAACCAGAATAGGATTTCCTTGGGCCGCTGCTATTTTGACCAATGCTTTGGCGTCTCCCGGGACCATAAATCCACTTTTCGCAGGATTCATAGGACTAAAACTTCCTTTTCCGTCTCCCAACAAAACCAATCCAATGTGAGCATCTAATCTGCCAATGAAAACCTCATTTCCGTAATCGTTTCCGACTAAAACCACATCAAGCAATCCATCACCATTTATATCTTGAGAAACCAGTCCATTTACTGGCGCAATCTGGGCAAGAACAGGTAACTCCCGAATTGCAAACTGACCATTTCCAAGGTTTTCGATATAGGAAGACCGATCATAATTTCCGGTGAGGATTACTGCATCTTTCTTTTCTTCTTCCGTAAAGAGCGAACTTTCAGTACTTAGCGCATAAGATTTATATCGTTCAAACTTTCTTCTGAACATAGGACTTTGCCCATATAAATCATCCCAAAAATGGCTTGGAAATGAATTGTAATTGCCTTCTCTATCCTTGTAATAAGCAAATGTGACAGGGTCCACGCTTCCGTTATTATCAAAATCCTTGGCGTAAATTCTCAAAGGTCTTTCAGTGGTTGGGTGATGGGGGTTATTTGCACCGAGATTTCCGACTACAAAATCAGTGTCTCCATCTAGATCAAAATCTCCGGAAGTAATAGAATTCCACCATCCAAGATGATTTTCCAAACCTGTTTTCTCCAGTTTGGAAAATTTGCCACCTTCATTTTTGAAGACAGTTATAGCCATTAATTCACCCACGACTACCAAATCAATCTGTCCATCAGAATCAATATCTGACCAATCGGCGTCAGTAACCATACCCACATTTTTCAATCCAGGCGCAAGTTGATCCGTCACGTCCTGAAGTTGTCCATTATTATTTTTCAGCAGGAAGCTATTATCAGCCAAAGGATACTTTGCAATTGGGGTGCGACCCCCGACGAACAAGTCCATAAAGCCATCTCCGTCAAAATCTGCCCCGCGAACCGTTGATCCACTTGCTTTGATTCCCGAAAAATCTTTATCAAGAGAGAAGTTACCTTTCCCGTCGTTCTTGTAAACCCGATCAATGTATTCTGCTGCATCCGGTGCAAATTCACTGCTGCCGCTTACCAGATAGAGATCCAAATCCCCATCATTATCAAGGTCTGTCAGGAGAATTCCCATTTCTTCGAAAGCAGGATTTTCGCCCGGCAAAAGCTCAGTCTGAGAAAATTTCCCTTCGGAATTTTGTTTAAAAAGTTGGGGAGTATATCCCGAGGAAGATCCGACAATCAGATCCTCGATACCGTCGCCATTTACATCCCCGACAGCCATGCTTGGACCGTATTGGCTAAGTTTATGGGGAATCGTCCGCTGAATATTGTAATCCACTTTATCGTCTTCAACGTGAATGAAGGATAATCCCAAAGTGTCGGAAACCTCGGAAAAAATAGCAGAGGGCAGTCCAAAATCCATGATGGCAAGATTTGAATTCCCTGGTTTCGCTTCTGAATAATTGACTTCAATTACCTGATTTGGAGCCACTTTAGAAAGCAATGAAACCTTTCCATCAGGCCAGATTACTTTTAATTCTCCTACTTCAGTCACATCTCCTAAACCGAAATGCATGATTTCTTCTATCGAGGACATATATCCTCTTACTATTTGCTGCTCTTGATAAAGTACTTTTTCCCCGGAAAGTTGGAGAATAACTTTGGCTCCCAAACCCTGCGGATTTAACTTGGATCCTTTCAGATTTACTCTCAAATAGTTTCGACCTGGCTCCTCCTTGCTAAGTTTATTTTCAAATACAAAAGCAGGATCATTGATATTATTGACCCCATAGTCCAAGTCACCATCCTGATCTAAATCGACGAAAGCAGCTCCGTTCGAAAAGGAAGGTTGGTCCAATCCCCAGGATTTGCTCACATCTTCGAAAGTCAAATCTCCTCGATTTTTGTAAGCGTAATTTGGGATTTTGACAATAGGAATAGAATCCAATAGTTGACGGACGCTTGCAATTCCTCCAACGTCAGCCCGATAATTCGCAAAGTCTTTGTCCGTAATGTCCCTTGGAAAGCCATTTGTAATCAGCAAATCACGCTGACCATCATTGTCAACATCTCCAAATAAGGGTGCCCAGCTCCAATCTGTCTGATAAACTCCGGCTAGCATCCCAATTTCACTGAAAGGAATCCCGGCTCCATTATTCATATGAAGCATATTCCTTACATGCTGGTATTCATAGCCCCATTGCTCATTACTGATGTAGACTTGGTAGGAGTTTTTACCGATTGTAGTTTTCTTTCGGTAGTTATCCTCGCCAAGCATATCGATCGTAATCAGATCTGGAAGTGCGTCATTATTAAAATCCGAAATATCAGAACCCATCGAAAACTGACTTTGATGTCTAAGAATTTCTTTGGATTTATTTGAAAAAGTCCCATCCTGATTATTGATATACAGGATGTCATTTGTGACATAATCATTGCTGACATGAACATCAGGCCAACCATCATTATTCAAATCAGAAATTAAAAGACCGAGTCCAAAACCTTCAATAGTTATTCCTGCCTCAATTGTCACATCTGTAAATGTGCCGTCTCCATTGTTTCGATAAAATTTATCGTTGTTGATCGCAGAGCCATCTATGATTTTTTCCCGGTAATTACTTGGAGTGACTTTACTTTGCTCATTGTTCAAAACATAAAGGTCAAGGTCACCATCCAGATCGTAATCGATAAACGCTGCCCCCATGCTATTACCAGAATCAGCAATTCCATATTCGGACGCCATTTCTTTAAAAGTAATTTGGCCGTCAGCATTTTTTCCCTGATTGACAAAAAGCAAATTATTTCGCTCTCCGAGCCCTTTTTTCATGGCAGAAGCAACATAAATATCCATCCAACCATCACTATTGATATCCACAGCGACAGAACCTGTACACCATTTGTTAGCTGCTTCAATTCCGGCAGATTCAGAAATATCCTCGAATTTGAATTTCCCTTGGTTCAGGTATAACTTATTTGAAACTTGATTTCCAGAAAAGAAAAGATCGGGCAAACCATTCTGATCAAAATCCGCTACAGCAAGCCCTCCACCGTTAAAAATGTATTCATCTGTGAGGATATTGAAGGAATCGGATTCTATAATTTCATTGTTAAAATCAATCCCTGTATCATCAGAAGATTGTAAAACAAAGAGGGTGTTTTCTTTTTTACAGGAAGTGAAAGCTAGTAACAAAACTCCCGGAAGGAGCAAATAATAATTCTTCATGAGGCTTGAAATTGGGCAATTACCGGTGCCTGAAATTACCATTTTTGAAGGATAAGCTGAAAAAAAGAATACGAATTACCCAAATAAAAAAAGAGGAGGTCAATGACCTCCTCTTCTATTTTACTAGTACTAAAGTTCTGATTAGAAACCTGGGTTCTGAATCAATACATCTGATCCAACCAAGTCAATTTGATCTTGAGGAATTGGAAGAACTTTATGCTTTTCAGTGAATTTAGCACCACCAAAAGCAGCAACCAATATTTTTGCATCATATGCAAAATAAGCATCCAATTCAGCCTGAACAGTGTTCCAACGTACCAGATCATAGAATCTATGACCTTCCATTCCTAACTCAAGCTTTCTTTCGAAACGAACAGCAGCTCTTGCAACGTTAGCATCAGTCCAAGCGGTCTTGTATATATCTACCACGTAGTTAGCAGCCATTGTTCCGTCAGTTCTCTTGATTTTGGAATTCATAGCTCTGGTTCTAACCTGATTTACATAAGCTCTTGCTTTTTCCAAGTTACCAGTTTCAATTTCAGCTTCAGCTGCCATCAGCAAAACATCAGCAAAACGAATGATCATGAAGTTGATACCAGTGTAACCCGGTGTCCATGAACTGTTATCTTGGAAAGTACCCTGCTCAGTTCTTGAGTAGATGTATTTTTTAGGAGAATACGGTCCTGCGTTTCCTTGGTTTCTTATCCAGTTAGCACCTGGATGATCTTGCCAATCCAAATAAGGAAGGCCTCTTCTACCAGCTGTATGGTCAACTCTTGGATCCAAATTTCCAGTATCAGGAGTAAAAGGCTGAGCAGTTGTCAATCCCATATCACTTTTAACCACGTTTGCACCAGTGTTGTAAGAGCCATCCAATAATGGAAGTCCATCAGCATTAGTTCTAAATGAGTTCACGAAAGTGAAAGATGGCTGGAAGAATCCGCAACAGTTACCCGGACCGGATGGACCAGTGTTGTATGGGAAGTTCAAGTCAAACTCAGGGTTAGCATTGTTTACTGAACCAGTACCCGCTGCTGCCTGATAAGCCCAGATTGATTCCTGGTGATTATCATTTTTGCCTCTGAACATGTCATCATAGTAAGGAACAAGACCATACTTCAGACCATTGCTTGTAACGCCATTTGCAATAACGTCATCAAACAAAGCTTTAGCTGGTGCAAACTTATTCTGATACATGTAAATTTTAGCCAAATAAGCCTTAGCTGCCCATGAGTTAACTCTTCCAACCTGAGATTGTGTAGCAGGAAGATTGTCAACTGCATATTTCATATCAGCCTCAATGAATGGATACAAATCTTGGTTGTTACTTACATCTTCCAAGCCAGTACCATAATCAATAGTCTCATCTACATAAGGAGTATTTCCATAGTCTCTTTTCAATTCGAAATAGAAATGAGCTCTTAGGAATCTTGCCTGAGAAGAAATTCTAATAACATCAGCAGGAGTGACATCTGTATTAGGATCGTCTGCTACACCATTAAGAAGTTTCAACACGTTGTTACAACGAGCGATACCTTCGTAAGCACCATTCCATTTTGATCCTAAATCACCTGATGCTGAATTAGACTCAAATCGCTGAAAAGGGTTGATTGAACTGAAATCTCCAGGGTCAGTACCTTTATTAGCATCACCACCTCTGATACTTCCCCAAACCCAGTTTGATGGAGAGGCCAATCTGTTGGCTCTACCGTTCACCTGAGAATAGGCTGCAATCAGGGATGCATCTATACCCGCTAGCGTTTGTAACTGAGATTCACCCAACAAACCTGTTGGTGGAACATCAAGAAACTCGTCGCTGCAACTCACTGCTACCAACATCACTGCGGATGTTAGAAGCGCTCCGATTTTTAATTTGAAATTTTTCATCTGATTTAATCTATTATAGTTTCTATAACTCGATTCTTATTGATGTGTTTAAGGATTAGAAGCTTAGATTAAGACCGAATGTATAACCTCTGGTAACTGGGTAGTTACCTACGTCAATACCGAAAGTCAAATCGGCGTTTCCACCTACAGCAGGATCCAAACCTTCATATCCTGAGATAGTGAAAAGGTTGTTTGCAGAAGCAAATACTCTTAGTCTCTCAAGTCTCCATTTCTCCAACAGAGTTGAAGGAAGTGTGTAACCTAACGTTACGTTTTGCAATCTCAGGTAAGAACCATCCTCAACATAGAATGAGTTAGCAACTGAGTTTGTAGAGAAGTTTGAAGTCTTTTCAAGAACTGGAGTTGTTGCATCCAAGTTGTCAGGAGTCCATGCATTTTTCAAACGCTCAGACATTGCTGCACCCTGGAAAGAAGGGAAGAAATCAGTGAACCACTTAGACTGGTTGAAAATTTCGTTTCCGATTGAGGTGTAGAAATACGCAGAAAGATCAAATCCTTTGTAACCCAAAGTGAAGTTCAAACCGCCTGTGAAATCAGGTACTGGACTTCCGATAAACGTTCTGTCATCTGGAGTGATAGCACCGTCACCATTCAGGTCTTCATATTTGAATCGACCTGGAGCAGCTCCATCTTGAGTAGCATGGCTAGATACATCTTCAGCATTTCTGAACAAACCTTCAACTTTATAACCGAAGAATGCAGAAAGTGATTGACCTACCTGGTTTCTGATTGGCTGAATACCTCTGAAACTTGGGTTAACTGAAGTAATAACCGTCAAACCAGGAGCAAGAGATACGATTTCATTGTGCAAAGTACTTGCAGTCAAAGTCAATTCATAAGTCAGGTCACCTGTTACGTTACCTCTTGTTGTTACTAACAAGTCAAGACCATTATTAAGCATTTCGCCAATGTTAACTGCAGGAGGTGCAGCATTGCTTCCAGCTGTAAGAGGAATAGGAACTGTAAAGAGCAAGTCTTTAGTCTCTTTCTTCCACCAGTCGAAGATCACATCTAATCTGCCGTTGAAGAATGTACCGTCAAAACCAATGTTTTGAGTTACTGCTGTTTCCCACTGTGCATTAGGGTTACCAATACGAGTTCTTCTGAAACCGATTTGAGCCGAATTGTTAGAACCCACAATGTCATAAGAAGAAGCTCCAATATCACCACCATACAATGAATACTGATTGTTTGGATCTACGTTGTTAGAGTTACCCATTTGACCCCAACCACCACGGATTTTCAATTCGTCTATCCAGGTAGCACCAGACAAGAAAGACTCAGAAGAAATTCTCCATGCCGCAGAGAATGCAGGGAAAGTACCGTATCTCACGTTAGAACCAAAACGGGAAGAACCGTCACGTCTTACTACTGCAGAGAACAAATACTTATCGTTGTAAGTATAGTTAACTCTTGCAAAATAAGAGTTGAAGTTTACACCCTTGAACTGATTGGAGTTTACCTGACGAGTAGAAACTGGAAGGTTTGAAATTGTAATGTAGTCAGGGTCTCTTGAGAATGGATTCTGACCTGAAGCTGACATGTTTCTGCCCGCACCGGTATTCAATGCTTCCTGACCTAAGATCACGTCAAACTTATGTTTGTCGAAAGTCTTTTTCCAAGCCAATGTGTTAGTGAAAGTCCAACCGAAGTTGAAGCCAGCACCTTCATTGTAACCGAAAGCTGAGTTGTTCTCAGAGTTTTCGTATTGCAATCTTGAATAACCCCAGTTGTAGAAGTTACTGTAGTTACCACCGATAGAAGTTCTGAAAACCAAGTCATCAATGATATCATATTCAGCATACACGTTACCGAAGATGTTCGCATTGAAGTTTCTGTTATCTACTTGACCATCACGGTTAGCAACAGGGTTTCTTGGATTGTTAAAACCTTTCGCTGCAGTACCTGCATAACCACCAAATTCATCGTAAACAGGGATGATAGATGGCATACGGAATGCCTGAAGGATATCGTTTTCGTCTGCTGACACACCTTGTCCACCAGCTCCACCTTGCTGACCCAATACCTGACGGTATGTGGCCTGGAAGTTTTCACCGATTCGGAGATTTTTGGTCACATCAAATTCAGAGTTAGCTCTAAAAGAATATCTCTTGAAGTTGTTTACAATCATGATACCTGCCTGATCCTGATAACCCAGACCGATGAAGAATCGGCTTGTCTCAGATCCACCATTTAAACCGATAGAATGACGATTCAAAGGAGCATTTCTGGTCAAAGCATCATACCAATCAGTTCCTTCACCTGTTGCTGCTCTTACCAATTGGTAGATAGCACCTTTTGAAGGCTCGATATTGTATTTAGCTCTTTCTTGCTCAATTCTCTCAGGAGAGAAAGGACCTGCAACACCAGATGTACCACCCACATTGATGTAATAAGGAAGGACAGGAGTCTGTCCTGATCCAAACTGAGGATGAGAATAAGTCGGAGTACGACCGTCAACTCTTGCCTGATTTGTTTCAGCTAACCAAGTATAAGTTGCGAAATCCTGTGGATTCATCATGTCTATACCTTCGCCTGGAGTAGTCACACCAAACATACCGTTGTAATCCACTCTTAATTTTTTATTTCTTGCACCACGCTTGGTAGTGTAGATAATAACACCGTTAGCAGCACGAGCTCCATAAATAGAAGCAGCAGCCGCATCTTTCAATACAGTAGTAGATTCAATGTCATCAGGGTTAAGGAAGTCAGTAGTTCCTACTGGCACTCCGTCAACAATGTAAAGAGGCTCGTTACCACCGAAGGCACCGAAACCACGTACACGGACAATTGAAGATGTACCTGGCTGACCGTTGGTAATGATCGTAAGACCAGAAACTCTTCCTTGAAGAGACTGCTCTACGTTACCAGTTGGGATGACAGTCAGATCTTTTGGATTAACTGTTGCAATCGCACCAGTTGTCTCTCTTCTGCTATCAATTGTATAACCTGTTACAACTAATTCCGTCAGGGTTCTTTCGTCCGGAGCCATTTTAACGTCAACAATACTACGAGGGCCTACAGCTTGCTCAATCGTGTTGTATCCGATAAAAGAGAAAACCAGGATAGCCTGATCATTTGGGACACTGAGGGTGAATTTTCCATCAATGTCAGTGGCGGTACCTGTAGTTGTCCCTTTAACAAGGATCGATACACCAGGAAGTCCCACATCGTACTCATCGAGCACTGTACCAGTTACGGTTTTTTGCGCAAAGGCAGCCGCACTGGTGAGAGCTAAGAGCATCAGAAATACACTTAGGCTTTTGTAAACATTTTTCATAATCATAGATAGATTGGGTAACAAGATTGATTTAAAAACTTGTCGTTTAATTGTTAATGCAATCGTTTGCGAGTATGCTCAAAATAATTGCAATAGATTATGTGTCTGAATTTCAGACTTCTATTGCTACTATACCATGGTACGAGTACCTGCAGAAAGGTGAAAAACCTATAGGTTTGAGGAGGGGAAACAGTTAAGTAAAATGGGGCATAGGCGAGAATTTTGGGTTTTATTGTTATTTATAGAAGTCAATGTTAAAGATTCTTAAACAAATTTCAAATTCTAAACCGTAAATAAAATTTGGTTGGCTACGATTTATTTCAATGAATTCATCTCAAAAAAGGCTTCGGACATTACTAATTTAAAGAAAAAATCATTTTTTCAAAAAATCAGACCCCTAAATGTCCTTTTAATACACCAAAAACTTGCTTTTTAGGGTGAATTCAACGTGAAAAAAATATTAATTCATTTGACTCTTAAATTTAAATATTTCAAAAAAATCTTGTTTCTGCCTTAATTCTTCAAAAATCGGATCAACCAATGCTTTTTGATAAATCTGTTCACTCGCTTCTATGGCCTTTTGAAGTTGGATCAATGCTACTTCATCTTGCCCACTCAACACCGCCACCATGGCGAGACCATAATAACCATAACCAAAGTTTCTTCCCGCGATCACGGATTCTTCAAAAGATAAACTTGCATTTGAATAGTCTTTGGCTAAGAAATAGGCCAGGCCTTTATTGAAGAGGTTTGAAGGTTCTGTATATGGATAATCAAATCTGAGAATTGCGAGCTTGTAATCCCCTCTCCTAATATCCAAAGCACCTCTCAAGCTTTCATTGTACTTCAGGAATTCTGGATCTTTGGATAAGACAGATGCATCTGAAAGCTTTTTGTAGGCATCCCATTCTTTTCCTTGCAAAACAAGTATTTGGCCTTGGTTATGTAGAACGTAAGGATTGGATTCAATCTTTAATGACTGATCGAGCAATCGATACGCATCTTCCCAAAGTTTAGCCTTAACCGAATCTTCCAAAGTTCTTTGAGCTTGCCGCATTTTGACTACAGCAAGATTGTTGTAAGGCAAAGAGGATCTGAAAAGCTCTGTCATTTTACTGTAAATCTCAGCTTTATCGTCCAATCGAGGAGATGTCTCACCTGCTATTGCCCAATCTAATAGGTCTAAGGTATTGCTGCCAACTTCCTTATCTAAAGCTTCTTTCAAACTTGCAGATTGGGCCTGGTCTAGACCGGGAACTGGTTTAGCGACAATTTCTACTTTTGAAACGCGAAGTTTTGGAAACAAATCGCGGGAGACCTGATCAAAACCGGGTAACTTTTTTAATTGCTGACTTTGGGTAGGAAAATCAGCCCCGTTCATCAGAATGGAATAATATTGGTCTTTTCTCTGGGTTGAAATTTTCCCATAATCTCTCAGCAGCAGTCTGAAATCAAACCAATCATTCCATCTTGATTTGACCTCTACTAAATTGTCTCTGAAAACGAATCCGTCATCCTTTAATCTTTTCTGAATCACTACAGCTCTATCCATTCCTAATTTGCTGCTTTTGCCTTCGGAAAGCTCTGGTGATTGGATTCCTGTAATTTTGAATGAAACAATGGAGGGATTTTCAGTAATGAAGGTTTTTAGTCCAGTGAGTGACTTTTGATTGGCATCATTCATTTTTAGTAAAGAGGAACCCGGATCGAATCGGAACAAAAATTCTACTGCCCTTGAGTTACTTTCATACATTACCCCAGTTGGAATAAAAATACCTATTTGGGGAATCGGTTCATCAGGATTTACCACTCCGACTTTGGCGAGCAATGGAGTGGTAATGACTCCTTTGGCCAGGACTTTCTTTTCATTGGGAATTTCAGATTTCTTTTTGCCTTGAAAAAAATGAGCTTCTAAAAATGCCCCTTCCATCCAGGAAGAATATAAAAGAGTAAAATCCCTTTCATACTCGTAATTGGCAACTTTCTTTCGCAATTCAACTTCTCCTAAATCCAGAACCTGATCAGAAGACTTTAAAATTATCTTGAGTTGGGGATTTCTGGGGTTAATTGCAGACTCTATTGGAATTGTACCTTTCACTGAAAACCGAACCGAATCCCTGAAGAACTCCAACCTAGAAGGGCTCACCTTTGCATCTTCCAAAAATTTACTTTCAGGCACTATTATTGAAACCTCTGACCATGAAAGGATCAGAAATGGAAACAAAAGGAAGAATTTCGTAAGCAAACCGGTATTCATTATATATTATTATTTCTTCAATCAATTTTCATAATTTTGACTTTACTAAACCACCACTATCCATGCAAAAGCTAAAATTATTTTTCGAAGAAAGAGCCTTTGGAGTCTGTTACCGATTGGGAGAGAAATTAAACTTCCCAATAGATAGCATCCGACTTTTCTTCATTTATGCTTCCTTCATCACGATGGGTTCACCGGTGATTCTGTATGTATCAATGGCGATGATGATGAAAATCCGGAAATACTTCAGAAAGATGAACAATCCTGTTCTTTTTGATTAAAGATCTGAATAGGTTTTTCTCCCTAACACATTATAATTCCAAAATACGAATTTGACTTTGCTTTGAGATGTAATCGGCGTAATTGCTGATTTCTCAGGAATAAATTTTTCTATCAATCTCCTGCTTTTTATAAAGTCTAAGTAGCCTGAGACAATCGCTTTAGCTAAGTCCATTTTACCACCAAGAAGAAACGAAAAGGTAGCACCCGTTTCTAAAATTGCTTTTACCAGAAATATTAAGAGAAACCTTACCGGACTCTCAAGTCTGTAAAGCATATAAAGACTGTTTCGAATGTTCAGGTGCAATTTCCTCGGACTCGATCTGTCAAGGGTCGCTCCTCCCAGATGAAAAACCGAAACTTTACCTAAATATCCGATTTTCCAGCCTGACCGACGCATCCTCCAGCACAAATCAATCTCTTCCATGTGCGCAAAAAAGTGACCATCAAATCCTCCTAGCATGTGGAATTGGCTAGCCCTGACAACAAAGCAAGCGCCTGTTGCCCAATCAACTTGAATTGCATCATCATATTGGCCTTGATCGGTTTCTACCGTATCCCAAATCCTCCCCCTGCAATAAGGATATCCCAAAGAGTCCAAAAAACCTCCGCCAGCTCCGGCATAATCGAATTTGTTCTTGTCTTGCCAAGAAAGGATTTTGGGTTGAATAGCTGAATACTCAGGGTTTTGCCTGATCCAAGAGATCAAATCAGAATCCCAACCAGCGGTAACTTCCACATCGGAATTGAGAAGAATGTAATATTCATATTGGTCCTTCAGCTGCTCGAGCCCCCAATTGTAGCCTCCGGCAAATCCAAAATTCTCGGCTAGCCGGATAATCCTCACTTGAGGATAGTTTTTCTCCAAAAAGTCAAGCGAAGAATCTGTACTCGCATTGTCAACAACTACAACATCGTAGGTACTCAGCGAAAAAACTGAGGGAAAAAATGTTTTGAGCATCTTTTCCCCATTGTAATTAAGTATGACGATGGCACAGGGTTTCATCCGAAAAGTCCTCCCAAATCCATTCCGGGAATATTGGGCATCATACCTTCAGTAGCAGACTTCATTTCTGCTTTGATCTTCACCTCGATTGCAGCCATCGCAATATTGGTAGCGGCTACGATCAGATCGCTAAGCATCTCTCTGTCAGCAGGAGTCATCAGCGATTCGTCGATTTCAATCTTCAGGACTTTTCGTTCCCCATTCACTTTGACTTTCACAAGTCCGGCTCCGGATTCCCCCTCGGCAGTCAAATGAACCATTCGAGCCTGCACTTCTTTAATTTTTGCCTGGGCCTCTTTCACCTTGCCCATCATTCCCATGAGATCAAACATATTTTTTATTTAAAAGTCCTGACAAATATAGAGTAATATGATTATCCGCTGCTTTGGATTTAGCGCTAATAAGGAGTTTCAGAAGCGGATAATCGACCACAGACGACAGTCCACAGCTCCTCCAATTGGACTTCAGCCCTTTTGTTATTTTGTTAATGACAATTAAACTGAAGAAATATTAACAATACTTTAGTGACGTTGATGTTATGATATTATGCAAACACCCACGAATCTCACCGATCACGGAATAATCTTTCAATCTATCACCCAAGTAAACTCCATTATCGTATTTTTCGTAAATTCTACCAAACAATCTACCTACAAATAGCCAAGCCATGATTACCGCTGAGACCATAAAAAAAGAGGATATTCCAAGTCTTAATTTCTCAAAAAGAGAAGTGCTGACCGACCCGGATGAAAGACTTAAAAGACTAAATGACCTTTTTCGATCGCAATCACTGGGTAACCTCCACCAATCAAAAGTAAAACTCACTTTCGAAGCTGGAGACAATCATGTTTATCAAGTGGATACCACCATCTGGGCTGTGGGCAATTCCTTTGTGTCGCTCAAAGGCGGTGTAAATATCCCAATTCACTCCATTTTTAAAGTAGACTGATTACCGCAGCCTACTGATCATTTCATCCAAAGAAAGGGATTCCTGAACACCGGATTCGAGGTTTTTCAAAGCGATAGTAGAATCTTCTATTTCTTGATCACCACAGATTCCGACAAACGGGACTCCTTTTTTTGTGGCATATTCCAACTGCTTTTTCACTTTTGTCAGATCAGGATAAATCTCCGCCTGAATTCCTGCAGATCTTAATTTGGAAAGTATTCCCAGCGCATACCGGAATCCCTTCTCATCAAAATGAGTCAACAGGATTTGAGTGCTTTTTAAGCTTTCCGCAGGAAATAATCCCAACTCCTCCAACACATCATATAATCGATCCACTCCAAAGGAAAAACCGACTCCGGAAACTCCCGGCAATCCGAAACCTCCGGTCAGGTTATCATACCTGCCTCCACCGCTGACCGAACCGATAGACACCTTATTTACTTTCACTTCGAAAATCGCACCTGTATAATAGGACAATCCTCTGGCAAGCATGATATCCAACTCCACATGAGAGAGGTCCTCTCCCATTGATTCCAAAATTGCGAAAGCATCTTCCAATTCTTTTACACCCTGAAGTCCCGTTTCGCTGGTTGCGAGGAAGTTCTTCAGAAAGGCTAATTTCTCATCCTGATCTGCTTTCAGGTTTACCAGAGGGCTGAGTTTTTCGATAGAACTCAATCCAAAGCCTCGTCCGATTAATTCCTCCTGCACTTTTTCCCAGCCGATTTTATCCAGCTTGTCGATCGCGACGCAAAGAGGCCCTTCATTTCCTACTTCACCGATAGATTCAGCAATTCCTGTCAGGATTTTCCTGTTGTTCAGTTTGATGCTGTAATCGGTCAGATTCAGCTTTGCAAAAACTCTACGGATCATCAGGATGATTTCTGCTTCGCAAACCAAACTATCAGTCCCAACCACATCGGCATCACACTGATAAAATTCGCGGTACCGACCCTTCTGAGGACGATCTGCTCTCCAAACCGGCTGAATCTGAAACCTCTTAAATGGAAAAGTCAATTCATTCCGATTCATTACCACATATCGCGCAAAAGGTACGGTCAAATCGTATCGAAGCCCTTTTTCAGAAACTTTCTTAAGTGTATTCTGATAGCCTGTCGACAAATCATTCATGGTGACATCTTTCAGAAAATCCCCGCTGTTCAGGATTTTAAAAAGCAACTGATCACCCTCATCTCCATATTTTCCGGTCAGGGTACTGAGATTCTCCATTGCCGGAGTTTCAATCTGATTGTAGCCAAACAGCTTAAAAGTATCTTTGATCGTCTCCAGGATGTAATTTCTTCGGGCCATCTGAATGGGTCCAAAATCCCGGGTTCCTTTGGGAAGGCTTGGCTTTTGCATGCTTACTTTTGGGTAATTAAGTTGCAAATTTATTCAAAAAAAGGGAAACGATTCCCGATCCTCCAAAACACAGGGAATTAAATTGAGAATTATCTTGGGCAAAAAAGAAATGTTTCCCTACATTTGCGCTTCGTTTCGAAACAAATCATTAAAAGCATACGACCATGGCAGTTACTACTCTGAAGAGAAAATTGAAAAGAAAAAGACTAGGTCAAACAACTCGCGTTATCAAAATCAAACAATTGTCTGCTCAGCCGGTAATTAGAAATGTAGATGTTGAGGAGTTGAAAAAGTCTTTCGCGAAATAATCTCTTATCTCGTAAAAATATTAAGGCGGTCAATTGATCGCCTTTTTTATTTCCCCCGCTTCCCAAGTTCCACCACTCGAAGATTTTTTATTTGACCATTTTCCAGGTCAAAAAGCAGCAGGGTTCGCATGATGTGAAACCCTTGCTGCCCGATCGCTCCTGAGTTCATGTACAGGCAATTCATTTCCTTATCAAACTCAACCTTGCAGATATGAGAATGTCCGCAAATAAATAGATTGGGCTTTCCTTCCCGGATTCTTTGCTTCACTCCTTTCGCATAGCGTGGTGGTGTTCCCCCGATATGAGTCATCAGGACTTTTACTCCCTCGCTTGTGAATTCCTGCCATTCAGGATATTCTTCCTGAATTTCCAAGTCGTCGATATTCCCAAAAACAGCCCGAATCGTTTTTCCCGCAGGCAATTGTTTCATAACATCCAGACTGCCAATATCTCCGGCATGCCAGATCTCGTCCACATCCTGCAGATAAGTCAGCGTTTTGTGATCAATGTAACTGTGGGAGTCAGAAATCAGCGCGATCTTGGTAGACATTTGAAACGAAAGCTTGTAAATTTTCATTTCAATATGGAGTTCCTATCATTCACATCAAACTCATAAACCATGAAATCCAACAAAATCCTTCTTCTGGCACTTCTCGCTTTCTTTGCGTTTACCGGAATTTCTCTCGCCCAGTCCACAGATTCAGCCACGGTCGTTTCTGTAGAGACGTTTGAGAAAATGTCTAAAAAGAAGAAAAAGACCGTCATTTTGGATGTAAGAACACCCGAAGAAGTAGCCGAAGGTCATTTGGCTGGCGCCAAGAATATCGATGTCCAGAACGAGCTTTTTCAGCAAAATATCGATCAACTGGACAAGAATAAAACCTACTTGCTTTACTGCAGAAGCGGAAAAAGAACTGCTGTTGCCGGTGCAAAAATGAAAGCTGCGGGTTTCAAAAAAGTGTACATGCTGGATGGAGGAATCACCTCCTGGAAAGAAAAAGGAAAGCCGGTGACGAATGACAAAAATTAAATCAATCAACCCTTTTTCGGGGGAAATTTTACAAGAATTCAACCTCCTCACTGCATCAGAACTGGAAGCCAAATTGGTTTCCGGTTCTGATGCTTTTTCATCCTGGAAGAATACTGAGCTTCAGCATCGAGCCCAACTCATGAAAAACGCAGCGAATCAACTTCGTGTGAATCGTGAAAAATACGCTCGGATTATTTCTCTGGAAATGGGGAAAGTGATCAAAGAATCCCGAGCTGAAATAGACAAATGCGCGTGGGTTTGTGATTTCTATGCAGAAAAAGCTGCAGAATTTCTAAAGGAAGAACCCATCGAACTTCCGGATCAAAAACGGGCAAAACTGATTCATCAGCCATTGGGGATTATCCTGGCGGTTATGCCTTGGAACTTCCCATTCTGGCAAGTTTTTCGGTTTGCTGCACCGACTCTGATGGCAGGAAATACCAGTTTGCTTAAGCATGCCTCCAATGTCCCGCAATGTGCGCTGGCAATTGAGGAAATATTTACCAATGCAGGATTTCCGAAAGGTGTTTTTCAAAGTCTTTTGATTGATACCTCCACCACTCTTTCACTGATCGAGGATAACCGGATCAAAGCTGTGACGCTCACCGGAAGCGAAAAAGCCGGCGCCGCAGTCGCGTCAACTGCAGGAAATCAAATCAAAAAATCACTTTTGGAACTGGGTGGAAGCGATCCTTTCATCGTTTTGAAAGATGCAGATATTGCAAAAGCTGCCGAAACAGCGGTCAAATCCAGAATGCTCAACTTTGGACAAAGCTGCATTGCTGCCAAGAGATTCATCATCGAGGCACCTGTTTACGACCAATTTCTGAGTCTTTTCTGCGAAAACTTAAGTAAGTTGAAATCAGGAAATCAATTGGATGAAAACTCAGATTTTGCCTGCATGGCAAGACCAGATTTGGCATTAGAACTTTTTGAGCAGGTGGAAAAATCTGTAAAAGCCGGAGCAAAACTGCTTATTGGAGGAGAAAAACCAGCGGAAAACAGTGCCGTGTTCATACCGACTATCCTGACAAATATCCCTGCAAGTGCGCCCGCATATTCAGATGAACTCTTCGGTCCGGTAGCGTCGATTTTCAAAGTTTCATCTGAGGATGAGGCCATTGCCCTGGCAAATGATTCTCAATTTGGACTAGCATCCTCCCTTTGGACAGAAGATAAAATCAAGGCAGAAAAGCTAGCATCAAGAATCGAAAGCGGAGCCGTTTTCATCAATTCAATGGTTGCTTCCCATCCTTACCTTCCCTTTGGAGGAATAAAGAAATCCGGCTATGGACGGGAACTTGGCAGAAACGGAATACTTGAATTTGTCAACACCAAGACTGTCTACTTGGGCTAAATGAAACGGGACAAAACCGCGGTTATTTTTGCTTTTGGCCGAATCCTTTCTATTTTTACGAGCCAAAATTTTGTTTTGAACCAATGAGAGAAATACAGTTTCGTGAGGCCTTGAGAGAGGCGATGTCCGAAGAAATGAGACGTGACAAAAACGTCTTTTTGATGGGCGAAGAAGTAGCTGAGTACCATGGGGCTTATAAAGTATCTCAAGGGATGCTGGAAGAGTTCGGTCCTGAGAGAGTAATTGATACACCAATCGCAGAACTTGGATTTGCAGGTTTGGGAGTTGGTGCAGCAATGAACGGCTTGAAACCTATCATTGAGTTCATGACTTTCAACTTTTCGTTGGTTGCGATCGATCAGATCATCAACTCTGCTGCCAAGATGCTTGCCATGTCAGGCGGTGCTTACAGCGTTCCGATCGTATTCAGAGGCCCAACCGGTAGTGCAGGTCAACTTGGCGCTACTCACTCTTCAAACTTTGAAAACTGGTTTGCAAATACTCCGGGACTCAAAGTAATCGTGCCTTCTAATCCTTATGATGCAAAAGGCCTGATGAAAGCAGCTATCCGTGACCCGGATCCTGTGATTTTCATGGAATCTGAGGTGATGTACAGCGACAAAGGTGAAGTGCCTGAAGGTGAGTATTTACTCCCGATCGGAGTGGCGGATATCAAGAGAAAAGGAAAAGATGTAACTGTAATTTCTTTCGGTAAAATGATGAAAGTGGCTTTGGAAGCTGCTGAAGTGATGGCCAAAGAAGGAATCGAATGTGAAGTGATTGACCTGAGAACTGTCAGACCAATCGATTACGCAACTTGCCTGGAATCTGTAAAGAAAACTAACCGGGTGGTTATCGTAGAAGAGGCAAATCCTATTGCCGGAATTTCCTCAGAACTTACTTATCACTTCCAGAGATACGCTTTTGATTACCTTGATGCACCTGTGATCCGTGTCAACTCAATGGATATTCCTTTGAGCTATTCTCCGGCTTACATTGACGTGACTCTGCCTAACGTAAAAAGAACTGTAGAAGCAATCAAAACAGTTTGCTACAAAAAATAATCTTTAACGAAATGACATAAAAAAGCCCGACCAGTTAATTTGGCCGGGTTTTCTTTCTCTAAACCCATTCATCATTATTAAAGGAGTTAGAACCAAAATGGTTTACTCTAAAGCTTTTTAATTTCGAAGAGACTCGAAGAATTGATCCATTTATTTTAGAATAGTGAATTCCGGATCTGAAAAACTATCCAACAAAAAGCCCGGCCACTAGGTAGCCGGGTTTTTTCTTGTTACCCAATCATCAATCTTAAGTTTTCAGATCAAGAATCTCTGGATGGATTTTCCTTAATCTTATATTTTTTGTGAAAAGTCCCGAACCGAAATCCCTTTCGATCCTAGGCTTTTCTCTTTTGAGTTTTATTAGTTAGGACGGTTGTTTTGAACGTTGTTGTTCTCTTCGCCTCCACTTTTCAAGTCGTCATTATTAACAGATTTCTTTCTTCTTGGTCCGCCCTGATCCATGCTCAGTTTACCTATTCTGTAGCTGAAGTTTACTTTGAAGTTCATGTTACGGATAGCATTTGTGCTATTCTGAGTGATAGTTGGAGTGATGGTTTCATTTCTGATGATAAACTCCTTCGCAAGGAAGTTTTCAGCTCCGAATCCAATACTTCCTCTTTTCTCTTTGAATTGCTTGTTCAAACTTAAGCCGTATGCTGCAAAACCTCCTGAAGTTCCCTGAAGCTGAACCTGATTGCCACGAGCAAAAGTGAACAACTGCGCCTGCCAGTTCTTAGGAAGAGTATAGTTACCCATTAATCTTCCGCTTACTACAAAGCCTTCGTTTGATGCAGCGAACATTGGATCGGTCAGGTTATTATCCAGCATAGCGTAGTAGGTATCAATTCCTCCATTCAAGGAGAATTTGTTATTGATATTCACGTTTGCAAACATGCTCATTCCGACAGCCTGCTCTTGTCCGATGTTTTCATAAGTTGTAGAGATCACACCACCTGCCAAGACATTTCTTACAGACTGGATAGATCCGGTTGTGTTTCGGAAAAATCCGGTAAAGTTCAACGTAGTTCCTTTGATAAACGTGCTGTAGCCCAACTCGTAGTTATCTGTCAATTCAGGATCCAAAAGTGGGTTACCCTGAGAAATCTGAAGCGGGTTTGAAGCTTCAATGTTTGGATTCAGGAATCTCAAAGAAGGACGCTGAATTCTTCTGTTGTATGCAGCCTTGATCATGTTGCCATTTGCAAGTTTTCTGCTCAAGTTCAAGCTTGGTACCAATGTTCCGTAAGATGGAATCTCAGCAGTCAATTCAGTTTTGAAATCTGCATTGATTGTAGTGTATTCATATCTCACTCCTGGCTTCAATGTATAGTTTTTCAGGAAAGTCAATGTGTAGGATAAGTAACCTGCAGTCACATTCTGATCATAGCTAAACTCATTGCTCAAAGAAGGATCTGTGTTGACCACATATTCTCCATCTGCTCCGTCTGCCTGGAAGTATGCAAAGTCAGAGAAAGCTTTTCTCAAGATGTTTTTCGCACCGTATTCAAGTATCTGGTTGCCATCTGCTCCCATTGGAGATACGAAGTCAAGCTGAACCGTGAATTCTTCGTTCTTGCTTGGGTTATCATTTTTCAATCTTGAATCGATCGTAGTGAAGTCATCTTCAAACAAGGTGTTGATGAATGAATTCTCTCTTTTGTTCAGGCTGTAAAGCGTAAGGAAACTGATTTCCTTTCCTTTTTTCTCAAATGTCTTGGTGTAGTTCAAACTTACATCGACTGAGTTAGACTGATCTTTTGTATCAGTTTCACGAAGTGCAGATCTTACCAATTCGCCATCCAAATAGTTTTGAGTCAGGAAGTCATTTTGCTGATTTTTAGAATTTCGCAGACCGAAATTGACAGCACCTGTTAGGAAGTTGTATTCGTTGATAGAGTAATCAACACCGAAATTATATCTTCCGAATAAGTCAGCTCTTTCTGTTTCAGCAGATTGTAGGACAGTTGACACTAGTCCGGAAGGATTGGTTACCACTTGTTTGTTTTCGAAGCTACCCAAGATATTGTAACCTGATCTTCCGAATCCACCTAGTGTAAATCCTAACTTTCCTTTTCTTGCAGAACCATTCAATCCAAAGTTTGAGCCTCTCAGTCCAACACCGCTATTAATGTTCAGAGTCATACCCTGTAGGTTGTTCTTTTTGGTTACGATGTTAATTACTCCGGAAGTTCCTTCAGCATCAAATCTTGCAGATGGAGAAGTGATTACTTCCACAGCTTTGATTTCGTCAGCAGGAATTTGTCTAAGTGCGTCAGCAATGCTACTTGCAGCAATTGCAGAAGGTCTGTTGTCGATCAACACAAGAATGTTTCCACTTCCTCTCATGGATACGTTTCCGTCCAAATCAACAGAAAGCATTGGCACTCTTCTCAACACGTCTGTAGCATCGCCACCTGCAGTTGTTTTATCGTTTTCTGCTTTGTAGATAGTTCGGTCAACTCGCTCCTCGATCAAATCACGCTGACCTTGTACCGTAATTTCCTCCAGAGCAAGACCCTCATCATTCATCATGATATCACCCAGGTTCAGATCACCATTTACTGAAGTGATGCTGATACCTGTTTTGGAGTAGGTTTCGAATCCGAGGAAAGTAACTTTCAATTCATATTCTCCCGGCTCAAAACCAACTATATAGAATTGGCCATCTCCGTCAGCTACTGCACCGGCTACGTTGGTATCAGTTCCTGCCTTATAAAGTGCTGCTGTAGCGTATGCTACCGGTTCACCGCTTTTTCCATCCTTGGCCACGCCAATGATTCGAGCAGGTGTGTCTTGGTTCGCGTTCTGCTGTGCAAATACATTTGCCGAGCCTAGAAGCGTAAAAAACAAGATTAGATTAAGTAACTTTTTCATAATAGTTTTTCAAATGTTGGGCTGTTTCCCAATTGATACCCCAAAAAACGAGGTAATGTTTTGGATAATTTGATCAAATAGACCATCCTCGGGTATTAGTCGACAAACCCTTCTTTTCACCTGATAAACTTCCCTAAAAGTCCGCCAAACGGGTTTATCTGCTCTATGAGTGCTTTTGAAGGTAGAATTGGCCTATTGGCAGATTAGATTTGAGTTACAAGACTTCTTTTGTTTAGTTTGGGCATTGAATATCAGGTCTATGGTTTCTTTAAGTCCAAACAAACGAGTTTCAGTCATCGCCCACATCCTTGGCTGGTCAATGCTCAGTACAGTATTACTTCTACTATCCCCCCTTTCCTGGAGGATAGACATTCCAGATGAATTTTGGTGGAGACAAATCTTCTTGGGTATACTTCTCATGGCAGTCTTCTATACCAATATGTTTTTGTTGGTGCCCAAGTATCTGCTAAAAGACAAAGCTTACACTTACATCTTTATCATCCTGGTCGGAGCTGTGGTCTATATTATATTGATCATCAACTTCGAAAACCTGATCAACCTTCCGGAACTCATACACAAGGCTTTCAATCCGGACAAGCCCTACACTCCATCAGGAAGAAGAATGTCATCTGACATTACCCATCTGATGTTTTATTTGTTGACGATCGGAATCAGTACCTCGGTGGCTTCAGTACAGAAATGGCAAAAGGATGAGACTCTCCGAAGAGAACTGGATCGGCAGCGAATCAATACGGAGCTCTCTTTTCTGAAAGCACAAATCAACCCGCATTTCTTCTTCAACACCTTGAATAATATTTATGCGCTGACGAATATTGATGTGAAAAAGGCGCAGGAAGCTCTTCTGAAACTTTCCAGGATGATGCGATATGTACTTTATGAAAATCAAAAAGATCAAACCTTACTGAGCAAAGAAGTCAACTTCATCAAGGATTACATCGAACTGATGAAAATGAGGCTTTCCGAAAAAGTAAAACTTGATATCCAGATTGAAGAACTCAAAGAAGATCTCGTCATCGCACCGATGTTGCTTTTGCCTTTCCTGGAAAACTCATTCAAACACGGAATCAGCTCTCAGCACGAAAGCACAATCATGATCAAACTTGAAGTGATGGGTGATACGCTTTTCTTTGAAACTAAAAATCACATCTTCCCGATCAACCCTGACAGCCCCGAAGCCAAAGAAAATGGAATCGGACTGGTCAACACACAGAGAAGATTAACCTTACTTTATCCTGACAAACACCGATTGAAATTTGGTAAAGACGAAACCAATCAGGAGTATTGGGTAAATCTAACCATCAACCTGGCATGATCCTCAACTGCGTTGCAATCGATGACGAACCCCTGGCTCTCGAGCTGGTCAGTAAGTTTATAAGTCAGACCTCCTTTCTGAAGCTTGTCGGACGGTTTTCCAATGCCATCGAGGCGTTGAGTTTCATCAATCAGAATGAGGTCCAGTTGGTTTTCTTGGATATTCAGATGCCGGATCTCTCCGGGATGGAACTCGCAAGAGTGCTCGACGGAAAGAAAAATGCGGAGAATACCCGGATTATTTTTGCGACAGCATACCATCAATTTGCCATCGAGGGTTACAAGGTCGAAGCGCTGGATTACCTGCTGAAACCTTACAGCTACGAGGAGTTCCTGAATGCTGCTACCAAGGCTTACCAATATTTTGAGCGAATATCTTCTGCTCCGCCTGCTTCCTCAGCTCCGCCTGTCAGCAATGGCTCTGAAGTATCTTCTCCAACTTATATTTTTCTGAAAGTTGAATACCAGCTCGTCAAAGTGATGCTGAAGGATATCACTTTCGTAGAAGCTTACAAGGATTATGTAAAGGTTCATTTACAATCCCGGCCAAATCCTCTGCTATCGCTTACAAGTCTGAAAAGCATGGAAGAGATGCTTCCCAAAAATCAATTCATGCGGGTGCATAGATCTTTCATCGTTGCTTTGAATCACATCGATTCTATTTCCAAAAACGTCATCCAAATCGGCACGCATAATATCGCTGTCGGAGAAAACTACAAGGATGTTTTTCAGGATTTTTTAGGGAAATGGGTGAAATAAATACGGTATTAATGCTTTTCTGCCAGTAGGCGAATCTTCGTTAGGTAACGGGTTGGAAGACCAAAAAAATTCAAAATCAAGCGTTCGTATGAATTTTCAATTGTTTAAACGGAAAATCTGATTGGGCAGAAAAAACCATGATTAGTTAGTCAGAAATTACTCCTATTTCCTAAATCGTAACAAGAGAATTAAAAATCATGACCAGTTCATCGTTCCGTAGGAACGATGAAAATATTTACCCTTAATCAAGTAATTCCTAAAAACAAAAAACCCGATCATCTCTGACCGGGTTTTTCTATTTCTAAGTACGCTCAGATTTGAAAATCCGAAATCATAAATCCCAAATCCGAAATCAATTACCTCTTTCCTAATCCCGGAAGCATCTTGCCCATGGCTTGTTTTGCCCCTCCCATCTTATTCATCTGCTTCATCATCTTGCGCATATCGTCGAATTGCTTCATCAGGTTATTCACCTCCGTGATGTTTCTACCCGAACCTGAAGCAATTCTTTTTCTGCGATTGCCATCCAGAATATCCGGATTCTGACGCTCTTTCGGAGTCATACTTTTGATGATCGCTTCGATAGGTTTGAATGAATCATCGTCGATATCAAGACCTTTCATGGCTTTGCCCATTCCCGGGATCATTCCCATCAGATCTTTGATATTTCCCATCTTTTTCACCTGCTCGAGCTGCGAAAGGAAGTCGTCAAAGTTGAAGTTATTGGTTCTGATTTTTGCATTGATTCGCTTGGCTTCGTCTTCGTCAAAAGACTGCTGAGCGCGCTCCACGAGGGAAATCACGTCACCCATGCCGAGGATTCTCTGCGCCATTCGCTCCGGATGGAACACATCCAGGTTTTCCATTTTTTCCCCTGTGGAGATAAATTTGATCGGCTTGTTGACTACGTGACGAATCGAAATCGCAGCACCACCTCGGGTATCACCATCAAGTTTTGTCAAGACAACTCCGTTGAAATTCAAACGCTCGTCAAAGGTTTTGGCTGTGTTTACCGCATCCTGACCGGTCATGGAATCAACCACAAAAAGTGTTTCCGAAGGATTCAAAGCTTTTTTCAGCTCCTCAATCTCCTTCATCATTTGATCATCCACCGCAAGACGACCCGCAGTATCGACGATTACCGTCTTTTTGCCGGTCTTTTTCGCATAAGCAATCGCATTCTGCGCGATCTGCAAAGCATTCTTATTTTCAGGTTCAGCGTAAACCTCCACTCCTACTTGCTCGCCCAGTACTTTCAGCTGGTCAATCGCAGCAGGTCGGTAAATATCGCAAGCCACCAACAAAACCTGACGTCCCTGACGCTTCAGCAAGCTGGCAAGCTTACCTGAGAAAGTCGTCTTACCCGAACCCTGCAAACCTGCAATCAGAATAATGGCAGGATCACCGCTGAGTACGATGTCAACTTTCGAACCTCCCATGAGCTTGGTAAGCTCTTCCTGAGTGATTTTCACAAGCAATTGACCCGGGGAAACTGAGATCAAAACATCTCTTCCAAGTGCTTGCTCTCGGATGGTATCGGTTACTTCTTTGGCAACTTTATAGTTTACGTCGGCGTCGATCAAGGCTCTTCTGATTTCCTTTACCGTCGATGCGACGTTGATTTCGGTGATTTTTCCGGTTCCTTTAAGGGTTTTAAAGGCCCTATCCAGCTTTAGACTAAGATTATCAAACATTCCTTTTAATGGCTATTTGATGCAAAAGTAATGATTTTCATCAGGGATAGAAAGTTGAATTTTGTCTATTTGGAACTTGGGGAATAAGTCTGATTCTCTAGCACAATTATTTGATTTTCTTTCGAAGGAGTAAATCATAAATCCCAAATTTCAAATCCGACAAGCGAAAGCTAATCCCCCTTGCCCCCTTTATTGGTGATTTCAATTCCAGTAATTAAAAAGAATCCAAGAGGGAGTTGCCTCCTTCTCCACTCTTGTTTCTTGCTTCCGGGATCTTATCTCTTATCTCATATCTCCTATCTCTTTCTCTCTTATCTTTTGTTTCCAATCCTAACAACCCTCTCTTCATGCCGTTTGGCTTAAAATCCCTAATTTGCACCCGCATATTTTATCCCAAAGAAAATCCCATTTCATGCAGTTGAATTTCCAGAAAGATCTGCTCCCTCATTTGTTGGGAATCGCCATTTTCTACGCTATCGTCGTTTTTTACTTTTCTCCGCTGGTTTTTGACAATCAGGTCATCATTCAAGGGGATATTCTGAAATGGGAAGGCCTGGCGAAAGAGGCCCTCGACTACCGCAAAGCAACAGGAGAAGAGGCACTTTGGACCAACAGCGCTTTTGGCGGAATGCCTGCCTACTTCATCAGTTTGGAGTTTGCAGGTGACATCACCAACGCCCTTGTTTCTGTTCTGACGTTGGGACTTCCCCACCCGATCAACGGGCTTTTCTTCGGAATGCTCGCCATGTACGTCTTGCTTCTCACGTATGGAGTTCGTCCCGTTTTTGCCATTTTGGGCGGAGTTGCTTATTCCTTCAGTACGTATAACCTCCTGAGTTTGGCCGCCGGACACAACGCCAAAATCTGGGCTATTTGTCTGATTCCAATCATTTTGACGGGGATTCACCTGGCTTTCGAGCGAAAAAGAATACTCGGAGCCGGACTGCTTGCACTTGGTTTATTACTCCAACTGAAATTCAACCACCTTCAGATCACCTATTACACGCTCATGATTTCGGTGATCTATGTCGGAGTCAGATTGATTTTTGATTGGAAAAAAGACGGAATTGGCCAAATCTCCAAAACCATCGGCTTCCTTGTTTTGGGAGCAATCCTGGCTGTGGGAGGAAATATCGGAAGGCTGGCAACATCGCTTGAATACAGCCCTTTTTCCACCCGGGGAAATTCAACTCTTGAATCTACAGCATCGGGTTTGGACAAGGATTATGCCTTCAGCTGGTCCAACGGTAAACTCGAAACACTCACGCTTCTCGTACCAGATTTCTACGGCGGAGGAAGTCAAACACCTCTTTTTGAAAACTCAGCCTCCGAGCAAGCCCTCAGAAAACAAGGGCTCGATGCCGGACAAATCACTGGTTTTGTTCAGGGAGCACCCACTTACTGGGGCGATCAGCCTTTCACCGGCGGACCGATTTACGGGGGAGTGATCCTGGTTTTCCTGGCGATTTTAGGGATTTGGGCTGCGCCAAAAGAAAGCCTGATCACATTTGGATCGATCATCATTCTCTCGATTTTACTTTCCTGGGGTAAAAATCTCTCCTGGTTCAATTACCTGCTATTCGACATTTTACCGGGTTACAATAAATTCCGGGCAGTTTCCATGGCGTTGGGAATGACGCTTTTTGCAATTCCGGTGTTGGGAATCATCGCTTTGGAGCGGTTGGTAAGGATCAAAGAAATCAAGCCTCTGCTGATCGCAGGTGCGGTGACCGGCGGATTGTTGGTGGTACTTGCGCTGGGTGCGGGGATGTTCCGTTTCGACGGCGCGGGAGATGCTAGCTTCCCGGATTGGTTGGTTGATGCGCTGAAGCAAGACCGCAAATCCATGCTTCAGGCTTCTGCCTGGAGAAGTTTCGGCTTTGTGGCTGCAGCTTTCATCCTGATTTACTTTGCGGTGAAAGAAAAAATCTCCGACCTGATTCTGGGTTTAGGGCTCCTTGCTTTGGTCACCATCGATATCTGGACCGTCAACCGCGAATACCTAAATAAAGACTCTTTCCAGAAAAGTCCCTCTGCCACCTATTTCGCAGAATCTCCCGCCGACAAAAAAATCGCGCAGGACAAAGGCTATTACCGCGTGCTTGACCTCACTGAATCCCTCACCGCATCCGGCAGAGCCAACTATCGCTTCCACAGTCTAGGAGGATATCATGGTGCCAAAATGAGGAGATACCAGGATTTGCTGGACAATCGGATCACGTTCGAACTCAATGATTTTGTCACCAAAGCGCAAGAAGGAAATTTCAATTTCGAAGGCATCCAAACCATCAATATGATGAATGCCAAATACATCTTGGCAGGTCCGGCGGAAAACACGGTTTTTGAAAATCCTGCGGCAAACGGTGCGGCTTGGGTTCCTTCGGAAATCATTTCTGTCAAGACCAATCAGGAAGAACTGGACAAGCTGGGTACGATCAATACCAAAACTCAAGCTACTATCAATACGGAAGAATTTGGTCAGGTCGCTGCAGGTACTGGAGAAATCCAACTGACTTCCTACGGACCAAACGAGCTGAAATACAAAGCCAGCATGAGCAAAGAAGGCTTGGCGGTTTTCTCGGAAATCCACTATCCAAAGGGCTGGACTGCAATGGTAAACGGAACTGAAACTTCGATCCTCCGCGTCAATTACCTGCTTCGAGGATTGAATCTACCGGCAGGAAATCACGAAATCACCTTTAAGTTTTCACCATCCAGCTACACAGCTACCAAAACTCCGATGGTGATTTTCCAATATCTAATTGTCCTTTCCTTAATCGCTGGCTTGTACTTCACCGTAAAAGAAAAAAATGGAAAAGTCTAAGGATCAAGTCGTCAGCTTCTACGATGAGTTTGCTGACAAGCAAGCCAAAACCGGAATCAACTCCCGGCATTTGAGTATTCTGGACAAAGTGAAGGCTGCAGGATTAAATGCAAATAACTCCATTTTGGAAGTTGGCTGCGGCATCGGAACGGTCAGTCACTTGCTTGCAACTCAGGTTCCGCAAGGCGAAGTGCTCGCCGTAGACATCAGTCCGGAAAGCATCGCCAAAGCCCAGGTTCTCTGGAAGTCTCAGTCCAATTTGAAGTTTGAAGTTTCAGATATGTCTGACTTTGATAAGAAGGGCAAGAAATTCGATTTCTTCGTTTTCCCGGATGTCCTCGAACATATCCCCGTGGATCAGCATCAGCGGCTTTTCCGGAATATCGAGAAACATGCCCACAAGAATTCAGTGATTTTCGTCCACATTCCTGCACCGAGATACCTGCAGTGGATGATCGAAAATGAACCCCAGAAACTTCAGGTAATCGACCAACCTCTCGACACCGGAGACCTTGTCAAGAAAATCTCCTCCTGTGGGTTTTACCTTGAGAAAATGGAAACCTATTCTCTCTTTTTCGAAGAGAAAGATTATCAGTATTTCGTATTCAGAGCCAATAAGCCGCTTACGAAATCAACTCCAAGAAGTAAATGGCAGATTCTGCGAGAGAGGATCAGCATCCGGATCAGACACGGCATAAGCAAATAAATCACCACCCCCTCAATACAATGAAGATTACAGAAAAAGCAGTGGTAGGACTCACCTACGAACTCAAGGTAAGTAAGGAAGAAGACCTGATAGAATCCGCGCCATTCAGCGTGGAAATCCGCGATGAAGAAGATCCTTTTTATTTCCTTTTTGGTCAAAGCGGACTTCCTGAGAAATTCGAGCAATTGCTTGCGGGCAAGGAAGAAGGCGAGGATTTTTCTTTCACCCTCACCATGGACGAAGCTTACGGACCGGCTGATGATGAACTGATCGTCAACCTTCCCAAGACACAATTTTCCAACGAAAGAGGATTCTCAGACGAAATGCTGGAGGAAGGCAATTTCCTTCCTTTGATGGATGAGAATGGCTACCCGATGCAGGCCAAAATCTTGAAGGATCTGGGCGAAGAATTGTTGCTGGACTTCAACCACCCGCTGGTTGGTTTTGATCTTCATTTCGAAGGAAGTATCCTGGAAGTACGGGAAGCCACTAAGGATGAGATCAAACATGGCCATGTGCACGGAGCGCATGGAGCGCATGAGTGAGTTGACAGTGATTCCGTCATATCGAACGAAGTGAGATATCTCATTCTTTGAAAAAGTAAACTGTAAACAGTGAGTTGTAAGTGGTCGGGTATTCGTCACTGCGATGAGGTACGAAGAAGCAGTCTGTTTCTTTGAAAAGTTGTCCTGCTTCTCCGGAAGCCGGACTTTTTTTATGCTTTAAAATCCCCCTTGCCCCCTTTGTAAAGGGGGAGTCACACTCAACCTGACTTCATTCAGGAATTCAAAAATCATCATTTTTGAATTTATCGGATCGAGGATTTTTTGATGCAATTCCCCCTTCCTAAGGGGGCAAGGGGGATTTTTTTCCCAACCGACAACTCACAACCCGACAACAGAAATCAGAAAACCTCCAACCGACTAATTCTTCAACACCAACACCTTCCCCTCCTCAAAACTCAGATAAACCCGGTCTCCGGCTTGATACTTTCGAAGGGGATCATCAACTTCCCAAAGTTGACCGCTGCTTTTTAGCCGGACCTGAAGAGAATTGAAATGCACCAGAAACCTTGAATCTACCACATGAGCGAGGAATTCTCCTTTGGTTCGCAACTTCACATCCGCAGGCCGCACGTAGGAAAACTCACGATCGGGAATCTGATTGATCGGTGAAAAAAGTCGCGCGATGTATCGGGTTTTGGGATGCTGACAGAGTTCCTGAGAATTCCCTTTCTGCACCACTTTCCCTTTCTGCAGGATAATCAGATTATCAGTCAGGCGCAGCGCATCGTCAAGATCATGCGTCACAAAGATCACCGTCGTACCCATTTCCCGAAACAATTCCTTTAGCTCCGTGATCAGCTTATGCTTCTGTATCGTGTCCAAACTGCTGAATGGCTCATCGAGCAACAGAATTTCGGGTTCCACACTGAGTGCTTTGGCGATCGCCACTTTTTGCTGCTGTCCTCCTGAAAGCTGTCTCGGCAATCGGTCCCGAAATTCCTTCAACCCCAACAACCGAAGCAACGTCTCCACCCGGTTTTTGGCATATTCCTTCTCAAAATGCAGAAGGGTGCGGGAGATATTTTCCTCCACATTGATATTCGGATAGAGGTGAAAATCCTGATGAATCAGCTTGATTTCATTGTAACCGGAAACCAGCTTTTTCTTGGGATTGAGGATCTCGTCCTGACCCAAATGCACCGTCCCTGAGTCCTGCACTTCCAGTCCTGCCATGATCCGCAGCAGCGTACTCTTACCCGAACCGCTCTCTCCGACAACTGCAAGAAACTGCCCCTTGTCCAGGTTCAGCGAAAAATCATGAAGCGCTTTTTGAGAATCGTAGGATTTGGAGACGCTTTGGATGGAGAAATAGCTCATGGACGGATTTCAGATTGGAGTTTCTTAGGCAGGCTTGCAAAGATGAGTTCGTACGAGTGATCTGCCAAGTCCAGGATCAATTTATCCGGAACATTTCCGCTCACGCTGACCGAATTCCAGAGCTTTTTATTCATATGATATCCGGGCGTGATGCCGTCATACTGCTCCCGAAGCTCGATTGCACGCTCAGGATCACATTTCAGATTGATGAAATCAAAGGACTCGATATCCAAAAGCGAAAAGATCTTCCCTCCCACCCGAAAGCAAAGCGTATTGGCATCAAAAGGCGTATCCTCGGTCAAACCGGGCTTGGCAAGGCAATGAGAGCGGTAGAATTCGAGGGTCATGGAATTGGGGATTATGAAAAAGGGATTAGGGATTTGAAAATAGGAAAATCTTTGGGACAAAGAATGACTAATTTTTTATGAATAGTTTGGATAAGAACTAGTTCTTGCGATATCTTGAGGGAGAAATTTTTAGGAGGAGTGGGAAGGTGGAGGTTTTTTGAAGGGAACAGATCTGGAAATAATTTTAAAAAGGAGATCACGAGGAAAGAATACAATATTAACCACAAAAGAACCAATGAAAACTAACCAGGCCCTTGCGCTCCGGAAAGACACTATGAATAAGATTTAAATATCGATTTAAGACTTGGCGATTAATTGGCAATTCCTATAAAGCAAAGCATTTGTTTTTAATCCTAGAATACTCCGAGCTTGAGAAGGTTGCAACAATTCTAAAAACTGAAATAACATAACATGAACTCAATAAAAGACCTAATATATTTTGACCTAGAAAAAGCTCGATCATTAATAAGCCAATTGAAAGGGGGGTTAATAAGTGAAATTACAAGAGCATTCGAAGACGAGGGAGGAATAAATTCAGAAATTGGTTTTGATCTGAAAATTATTAAAGGAAAAATAGGAGGTATTGAGAAAGAAAAACATATAACGTCTGAGAAAATTGAATTATATCACGAACTGTTAAACCAAATTGAATCCGAACTTGAAAAGAAAAATCTATTAACAGATATCAACCATTCATTTGATAATTTTGAAGGCTCCTACAATGATTATATAGAGACAACACCAAACTTGAATTATATAAAGGCTAGCGGTTGGTCTCAGTTTGAAGATTTTGAAAGACTTAAAAACATATTCTCGAATTTTAATGAAATACAGAGACTTATATTTTCATCTCAATTACTAGAAAGTCCTGAAGTAAAGAATATGCAATTATTAATCAGAGGAGCGAAGAAAGATGTTGAAAACTTGGAAAGAAATCAAAAAGCAAAAGAACTTAACAAACTAAAATTGCTAGAAAAGCAGTTCGACAACAAACTACAAGAATTAACTGACATCCACATCTTCGATGATGAATATATTAATCGAATGAAATTGTTTCTTGACACCTTCTCACCCAATAGATTAAATTTTAGACTAATTCCATTTGATCATTTTAGCGATTTTCAAATCTTATCAAATCTTAAAGAAAAGTATCTTGTCGATAGCAATTTCGAAAGCATTATTTACACCTACGGAACAAGACCAAATATAAAACTATCTGTTTTCGGGATAGTAACTTCTTGTCCAAGAAAGGAAGATATAAGGGTCGATCCAAAAGATGAATATTTAATCTATAATGATAATGAACTTAATGAGGTAGAAGGATTTGACAAAGCTTTTAGAAATGTATTTTCTTCATTTGAAGCATTTGAAAAACTATTTTTTGTTCCATCATTCCCCAAACTTGCAATAAGCCCAATAGCTATATACAGGGAAGTTAAAATAAAGGAAAAATAAGGAGCTATCCTTAAACAAAAACAACCTAAAAAGTCTTATTTTGGTTAAATTTATAAAATAAATTAGTTAATTCAATAATCTATATTATATTTTAAATACGTAAATAAATTAAAATGAATGAAAATTCAAAAATAGAAATTATAGAACAAATAATTGAAATCGCTAAGAGCTTTGATTCCACAAAAGAAAATTATCTAATTTCTTATCCTCACTTCTTGAACTATTTTAAAAACCTTGAAGAAATAAAATTAGAAAATTTGATAATCGGAATAAGTTTCACCTATTCCTGGATGCCAACAATTCTGAAATCTATTAATCTTAAAAGCAATGAGGATCCAATTTCAATTCTTAACAAGGCACGAAAAGAGGAACTATTAAACGAAAGCGAATTACTAGTCCTAAAATCAACTTTTAATAATTCTCTTGTTGGGACTTCTAAACTTCTTCATTTTATAAATCCAGAAATATATGCAATTTGGGATAGTCGGGTTTTTCGATTCTTAAATAAGGATAGAGAACCTCATAAATATAGATTAGAAAAGCCTGTAACTTACCTTGAGTATTTAAATTTCATTAACTCAATGAAAGAAGAAAATGGGTTTGACAGGTTTTATGAATTGATGAAAGAAAAAGTAGGATTTGAAATCACTAAAAACCGAGCTTTAGAATTAGCTTTCTTTAAAGGAAATAAAAATGAATAAAAATAGAGAACAAGTAATCGGGGGAATCAACAATCTCATTGAGGCAAGAGATATAATTTTCAGTCAAATTGTCAATTTTGCAATGTTAAACGGGTTTAGTCATTTAGATGATGCTTTTGATTTAGGCGATGTTTATTCTTTTACTTTGGCACAATTTGAAGATATGCAAGATGTAAACGTAAAGCACTTGGTTAGCCTTTGCAAGGGAATTGAAGAAACGATTTTTACTCTAATGGACTTAAACAGAATTAAATCCGAAGAAGTAAATCTTGACGGAAATGAGTAAGAAGGTTAGGTTTTAAGTTTGGCATTTTTTATTTGGACGGATCAAAAAATGATTTTTAATCGGATTTTCGAGCTCTGATCAGCTTTTCTTCCCTACCCACTTCAAACACGCATCGTTCTATAAAAAGACGCATCATTGCGTGATTTCATGCATCGGCCCGCATAAAAGACCCATCGTTCCGTGTTTGATATCCAACGATCCGTATAAAAGGCACACCGTTCCATGTTTTATACTCAGCGTTCCGTATAAAAGACGCACCGTTCCGTGTTTGATACGCATCGTTCCGTATAAAAGACGCACCGTTCCGTGTTTGATACTCAACGGTCCGTATAAAAGACTCACCTTTCCATGTTAAAGACTGAATGCTGATACTAAATCACTCAACGTTCAGTAAAAAAGAGTGAAGCTTCATACTAAAAGACTCAAGGTTCAGTATCAAAGAGTGAAACTTCAGTAAAAAAGACTCAAGTTTCATTTGTAAAGACTGAATGTTGAGACTAAATCACTGAAGGTTCAGTAGTAAAGAGTGAATCGACTGTACGGCTGATGGGTCTCGATATTCACCGAAATAAAATCTCGAATCCAGATCAATATGTCTGCGATAATTATCGTGATTCAATTCTAGAAAACTTACAATCCTCCGAGGTTACAAAAACCTCAACCGATATTCTCCCTCCTTTGTGTTCCTACTCGAGCTTTGTGGTTTATAAAACAAAATCCCCCTGGCCCCCTTGATAAGGGGGAGTTGCGCAAAACCGCGTTTTCATCCACTCAAACACTCTATTGTATCAATTTGAAAAATTAGAAAACAAACCTGGTTTTTTTCCTTATTTTTCCAATCAAACCAATCCAAAACCCAACCTATGCTCCAAAAACCTACTCTAAACCTTTGCCGAAAGGCTGTCTTGCTTTCTGCTTTGCTGATTCCTTTTGGCATTGCTTCTTCCTTTGGTCAGCAAGCAAAAAAACACTTGCCGATCATCGACGTGCACGTGCATGCGATGAAAGTTAATCCGGCTTTTGCCGCTGACATGTGTCCTTGGTTTCTAACGAGCATGCCGGGAACCATTCCGGGTCAGCCCGCTCCTTCTTTTATCAATACAGCTTGTGCTCATCCACTGAAGGCGGCCAAGTCTGACGCGGAATTTCAGGATGCATTATTAGCCAATGCCGAGCGATTGAATATCACGTTCATCGCGAGCGGAGACGCGGAGGTTTTGCACCGCTGGAAACAAGCCGCTCCTGATCGGGTGATTCCTTCTTTGGGTATCAGTTCCGCTGACCAAATGACCGTGGAAGCTTTTGAAGATTCTCTTTCGAATGGTTTTTATAAAGTAATGGGCGAAGTTGCTCCCCAATATCAGGGAGGTTCACCAAGCGACATGTCGTTGGATGACTATTTTGGAGTAGCAGAAAAACTCGATATCCCGGTGGGAATCCACATGGGAACCGGAGGAAACGGCATGGCGAACCTGAGTTCACCAAAATACAGAGCATCAATGGGCCGTCCATTCCTGTTGGAAGATGTGCTGGCAAGGCATCCCAAAATGAAAATCTGGGTTATGCATGCAGGCTATCCGATGATCGACGAGATGATCGCGCTGATGGGTGCCAATGCGTATGTGTATGTGGATTTGGCCGGTTTTATCTGGAGCTATCCTTTGGACGAAATCCATATGTACCTGAACCGTTTGGTGCAGGCAGGATTTGGAAAGCGAATTCTTTACGGAACAGATCTGATGGTTTGGCCTGAGTTGCAGGAAGTATCCATCGGAGTGATCGAAAATGCAAGTTACCTATCAGAGGATCAGAAGCGCGATATTCTTTTCAACAATGCAGTGAGATTCTTCAATCTCGATCCGAAAAAATTTGAGTAGAATCTGAAATTTAAAGAAGCACCTGAAGAAGCCGGAGACCTGTTTTCCGGCTTCTTTCATTTTTAAGGATACGAATTGAAAGTCGCTATTCGAGATTTGAAATCTCGAATCCAGATTGCGGGATTTGCAATCCTAGAAAACTTATTAACCTTCGAGGTTAAAAAAAATAGATCCTCTTCACTCTATGCGTTCCTTCGCGGACTTTGCAGTTAAAAAAACCACAGACTAATACAATCCTTCGAGGTTTCAAAAACCTCAAAGGATTCCCTCCCCTCTTTGTGTTCCTTCTCTGACTTTTCGGTTAAAAACCAAAATCATCTTTCCCTGTTTTTGGCGAAACTTGAAATTGGATTTTGACTTTGATACGGCCAAAAAAACCAATGACATTACATTTCAATAAACCTGGGGTTTCACCCCAGGCTATTACAAAACGGCCCTTCAGGCCTATTAATCTGCGATCCGGTCCGGATATTCATCGGGATCCGATCCTCAAAGTTGATATATCCATTGAGGTTAAAAAAAGGGTAAAGGATCCTCAGCCATCTTTGCATTCCTTCGCGGACTTTGCGGTTAAAAAAAAATCCAAATTCAATTTTTCGGCTTCTTCCGTTAACTGGAAAACGAATGAAAAGCACTTGATCTAATTGATTTTTTGACTAGCCATTCACCCCATTTCAAGATTTTATTTTCTAATTGTAACCATGATCCAACTATTAACGTGAGATTTAAAAATCAGTATTTTTCTCTCAACCCAACTTCCCGATTATGAAATCGAGCATGACTCAAGCGTCACACAAAAGGATGTTTATCAATCATGCGAGATTCCATGTGACCATTAAAAAACAATTATAAACACATGAAAACGAATGGACTTTTGCCTCTGATTTTGATTTTGATGGCTTCCGCCGGTTTTTTATCCTGCCAGGACGAAATCACCACCACTTACACCTATCGAGCCATGGTTCCGGTCTATCTCCAGATGAGCGATGTGCGGGCGAAGACTATTGAGATCGAACCGGGTCAGGAACTCGAAAATCCGGGTAAAATCTACCTGTATGGTAATTATCTCCTGATCAACGAGCCTCAGGAAGGCATCCATATTTTGGATAACACCAACCCCGCTTCCCCGATCAATCTGAATTTCATTCCTATTGAAGGCAATGTGGATTTGGCGGTCAACAACAATATGCTTTATGCTGATAACTATGTCGATTTACTGGTTTTTGACATCAGCAATATCCGGGCGATCAAACAGGTAGACCGGGTAAAAGATGTCTTCAACCACATGTATTCCAATTCGGATACCGGGGTACTCCTGACTTTCAAAGACTCAGTCATCACCACCGAGTCTGATCAACCGATGATGGGCGGAGGTTTTTGGGCAATGGATTCCTTTGCCAGTTTTTCTGCTAATTTCTCCGGAGCTGCGCAAAGTTATGGGCAGGGCGGATCGATGGCTCGATTTACATTGATGAGCGGACATTTGTATGCCGTGGATAATTACAGCTTGAGAGTTTTTGATGTGAATGACGCTGCCAAACCTAAGCATCTTCAAAACATTGAGTTGGGATGGGGAATCGAGACAATTTTTCCTTTTCAGGAAAAACTATTTATCGGATCCAATTCAGGCATGCATATCTACGATGCAAGCAAGCCATCTAATCCGACAAAAATGTCAGTTTTTCAGCATCTAAGAGCCTGCGACCCGGTTGTGGTCAATGAAAAATTTGCTTTCGTGACACTTCGAAACGGAACAAATTGCTGGAATGGAGTAAATGAACTTCAGGTCGTGGATATCGAAAATCTCAGAGAACCAAAGCTGGTAAAATCCTATTCGATGCTAAATCCACATGGATTGGCTTTGTCGGGTGATCATCTCTATGTGGCAGAAGGACAGCATGGATTGAAAAGCTTCAATGTCGCTGACGTGATGGGAATTGACCAAAATCAACTGGAATTTTTAAAGTCAATGAAATCAGTGGACATTATTCCCGGCCCAAAATCGTTGATCGTCATCGGTCCGGATGGAGTTTGCCAGTTTGACTACAGCACTCCTGATAAGCTGAAGCCGCTGAGCTGTATTGATGTGAAGAATCCTGTTATTGTTTAGTGATCAGTTTTCCGTCATTTCGAGCGAAGAGAGAAATCTCTTCCTTTTGAAAAAATAAGTTTTTAGTTTCAGTGATCAGTCGCAGTATTCAGTTAGCAGTCTCAGTATTCAGTTAGCAGTTTCGGAAATTGAACCTCCCAATAATCTAAAAAAATGAAGTTGAAATTATTGATTCTATGCTTTTTGACTCTTCCTTTCACCCAATCCTTTGGTCAGGAGAAAGTGTATTTCAACCAGACGGAGTTGGGGATTTTGTATGGAAATGGTGCCGATGATTGGTCAGGGGAGAGTAAGGAAAGAATAGACTTTTCTGTAATCAGTTTTCATGGTGCCAAAATTTCCAAACACCACGTCCTTGGGTTTTCGGTGGGATTTGATCAATACGAGTCCCTTTCGGTCATCCCTTTTGCGATAGGATGGCGAGGATTTTTGGGAAATGAAAGCAAACCTCAGCTGATCGGAGGATTTGATTTTGGAGGTGGCTCACCACTTTTTGAAGACAAAGAAAAAACCGATTGGTACGAAAGCTGGTATACAGGCGGCGTATTGGTGAGTCCGTCAATTGGGGTAAAACTCCCGGCCAAAAAAGGAAAAACCTCACTTTCAATGACCTTGGCATACAAAAGGCAGGAACTTGGATTTTTTATGGGATACTTTGATCGGGGCGACAACCCTCGACCTTTACCCAGTTCCAACCTTCCTTCGGGTTACAGTTCCATGACCGAAACTTCCTATCTCTTCCACAGCCTTGTAGCCAGGATTGGTTTGATGTTTTAACTGCTATTCGAGATTTGCAATCTCGAATCCAAATCGAGGGATTTGAAATCCCTTCTCTTAAATAATCTTTCTCGGTTCAAAAAATCCAAAATGGATCTCTGATTTCTTTTTCCTCTTTTGTTGGCTTTGTAGTTAATAAGAAAAATATCCAGCTTCTGGAGAAGCAGGTCAACAGAAATCTCGAATCAAGATCATAGGATTTTTAATCCTTAGCTCAAACAATCCTTCGCGGACTTTGCGGTTAAAAAAATTACTACCAAGTAATTGCTAAATTGATCCCTTATGACCAAAAAAGAGTTTTTTAGGACCCGTCTGTATAGTACAGGATTTGCAACCCTAGCAATCGGAGCACTTTTAACCTGGAATTATTTCAATGGAGGTGTGCCAAGCCATCATGTTTTGGCAGATGAAAGCCTGCCGCTTATTTCCAATTGGTGGGGAGGACTTTTGATTCCATCACTGACTTGGTTTCTCATGTACCGTATCCAAAAGAGAATATATAGTCCAGGGAGTAGAGGAACATCTAACAAACTAAAGCAAGCATTTTATGGCTTTGTTGTTGCCCTCACTTTCGGAATTATGCTCGCCTCCTTTTTTGCCTTTGGAAACTCAGATATGCCGGGCTATATGATTTTGGGATTGCTCCCGCTGGCTCTCTTTTTACCAATTTACCGGGCAGAATGTCTGTTGGGATTTGTCTTTGGTATGACTTATACTTTTGGAGCCGTCCTACCAACTGGCATCGGTTCCATTCTTGCATTAATCGGTGCAGCGATCTATCTACTGGTCAGACCGGGAATAATTTTTATCAGCTCGAAGTTGATACGAGGTATTTCAACTGTTAAAAAATAAATTGGTGGATTGTGGGTCTGAATTGCTCTTTTGAAAAATAAAATAACAGTTCAATGGAAAATCTTCCTTTCTACATTTCCCTGATTTTCGGACTGACAACAATTTTTACGGTAGCTCTTTTCTATAAAGCAGCCAATTATTCAAGAGCAACCTTACTGATTTTATTGAGCTGGTTGGCGTTGCAAGCCTTTGTCGGACTATCAGGTTTCTATACGGTGACCGACACATTTCCTCCAAGATTTTTGCTTTTAGTTTTGCCTCCACTTTTATTAATCATCGGACTTTTTGCGACGTCCAAAGGCCGAGAGTTCATTGACAGATTGGACGCGAAGTCCCTAACGATGGTTCATGTGGTTAGAATCCCCGTGGAAATAGTTCTCTTTTGGCTTTTTGTGAACAAAACCATTCCTGAACTCATGACCTTTGAGGGAAGAAACTATGATATTTTGTCTGGATTGACAGCTCCTTTTATTTTCTACTTTGGCTTTATTACAAAACAATTAAACAGGAAAATAATCTTGATTTGGAATTTCATTTGTTTGGGACTTCTCATAAATATTGTTGCAAATGCTGTACTCTCAGCACCATTTCCATTTCAATTGTTTGCCTTCGATCAGCCCAACATTGCTGTTTTATATTTTCCTTTCATCTGGTTGCCCTGCTGTGTGGTTCCTTTGGTTTTACTTTCCCACCTGGCCACAATCAGGAAATTGGTGGTTAACAAACGAATGGATTCCTAACTCAGCCATCCAAAAAGCTGGAGATTAATACAGAATTCTTTTATGCTTTTTTGTTGACTTAGTGGTAACAAAAAGAAATCGCTCTGGCCTTTTCCTGTTGTTCGATCGAGATAAAAGCCTGAAAATCTTTAAAAATGAAAAACCTTTGAAATCCACCGTTCCAAAGGTTTTTTTAATGTCTGTTTTTACAAATCAATTGCCCCTTTACGTCAAGCGGAGTCTATAGGACAAGTCTTATCCAAACCTCACTTACACTAGAAAGAGTCCATTATTGTCACAGGACACACAAATCGCAGGCAAGGAAATTATTAGCATTTTGCTATGGCCCTGAACCGCAACCTGAAAATCAGTTTGCCATCGTCCAGTTCCAGATACTGTTCGGCTTCATTCCAGGTTATCATATAAGTAGCAGTTAAGTTGTCTTCCCCATCGTCAACTGTAGTCAATTGCTCTCCATCAATCGTGTAGGTTCCCATTTGGCCCATGGAATTTGTAAGTGAATGCAATTCCCATCGGCCATTTTTACAAAAAAGATATTCCGGAAAATTGCGCAAAAATTTCGGCTCGGTTCCTTTCTCATAAATGCTAAGCAGACTCCAGCTCGTTCCGATTATTTCAGGCAAATCAGCATTTATCTCCTCTGATTCTTCGGTATTGGCAGCTTCCTGAACCATGATTTCCTCGGTACTTATGTCGTCATCGTCAGGTGGAACCTGTTCCTTTGCAGAGCATCCATAGGTTAAAACTAGAACGCCAAAAACAAAGAGCATTCGGATGGCTATTGAAAATGACTTCATATGATTTTATTATTTGGTTAAAATCTTAAGGCAGTTTTTACCCCTTGTATGAGTAATGTATACTTTAAATTTGGGCAAAACCAGATAGCATGATTTTCAAACCGGTAAATAAATTAAAGGGTTAATATAGTCCTCCGAGGCTTCACAAAACGGCAATGGATACATTGACCACTTTGATTTCCTTCGTGGACTTTATGGTTGAACAAAAAAATCCGGCTTCCGGAAAAGCAGGACAACTGAAACTCTGACTTTTCACCTTCAAATGGGATAAAAATCTTTTGACTCCTTGCGCCGTGGCGAAAGACAATACTTTAAAAAATCAATTCATCTCGATCTTAAACCACTTCACAGCATTATGGTAATAGATTTTGTCCACCACTTCTTTGGGAAGTTTGAGTCCCTGAAATGATCCGGTTACCACTCTATTTTCCATCATTTTATCTGAGACAAAGTAATTCCAATCCTCTTGCCAGGTGGTGAGTGCATTGGCTTTGACCCGTTCAGAATCCGGCGTTCCTGAGATACCCAGGTCGGTTCCATAGATCAATCGGTCCTGATATTTTATCATAAAGTCTCTTACTTTTTCGCGGTCTTTTTGGCTTTGGAACTGCAAATGACCGATCCTTGCTGCCATGTCCACAGCAAGATTTGGAAATGCATCCAATCGCTTCGCAAGCTCATCGACATTCCATTCGAGACTTCCCAAATGCGCTCCCACGAATCGGATTTTTGGAAATTTCTTTAGCAGATTATCCCTTGCCTCCACTTGCTGCTCATAGCTTGGATACTCAGGATGCAGGTACATATGATATTCAGGATGCTCTTTGAAGTAAGTACGATCGTTGTTGACGGTCATTTCCTCGAGGGGAAGCCAGCAGTTTTTAGGTTCACCCAAATGCGCCATTAACGTCTTACCCTGATCCTGAACAAATTGAAAAATGGGTTCCAACCTTGGATGATCCGCCATAATGAAGTTCCCATTTTCATCCTTGTAAGTCATCCCGATGTTTTTCCAGATTTTGATTCCCAGAGCACCTTGTTCAAAAGTCTTTTTGATCCGCTCAATTTCTTTTTCCGCCCAATCAGCGTCGTTCCAGTTTTCGAGGGAAATCGTGGATAGAAAATCGATATGGTCGGGGTTATTCTTCTTCTGAAAAAGCGCCAGTCGAATCTGTTCTGCGAGTTCGGGATAGCTCGGAACATCCACGCTAACTGTTAGCAAATAGAAATTCGCAGCTTTCGCAGCATCAGTCAGCGCGGTACTTTCTGCATTATGATGCGTATGAGTATCGATCTTCTTCACTTTCAGAAAGTCTTCCGGTTGATAATAGGTTTCTGGTTCACTAGCAGTAAATCCAATTAAAATAGGAATCAGGAAAGGAAAGATCAGGTCGATCATGGCGGGTGGTTTTGGGTTTTAGGGTTTCTTAAGTTAAAGAATTTAAGGGATTCTGATGGCCTGCTATTCGAGATTTGCAATCTCGAATCCAGATAAATAGGATTTCAATCCTCAGAAACTAATAATCCTTCGAGGTGAAAAAACCTCAAAGGATTGTCAGCCTTTTTCACGGACTTTGCGGTAAAAAATCAAGATGCAGAATATCTTCAAAACTCTGATTCTGTTTTAGGGTTAAAGAATTGCACCTTTTGCAGTCAATAAATTTCATCTTTGCAGCATGGAAAAATACCTCAAAGCAATTCTGGATGGCTATTATGGCTATGCGAGTTACTTGGTCAATGAAATCCTCAACCCAAGCTGGCACAACTATTTTTACTGGTTAGTGGCTGCTTCGCTCGTGATCTATTTGGTGGAGATTGCCTTTCCATGGCGCAAGAATCAAGCTTTGATTCGTGATCATTTCTGGTTGGATATCTTTTATCTTTTTTGGAATTATTTCCTTTTTGCCCTCGTAGCCTACAATGCTCTCTCTATGGTAGCGGTGCAAGCCTTCAATGATTTTCTGGGATTGTTTGGTATCACCAACCTCGTCGCGATCGAGGTCGGGAATCTTCCGGGTTGGGTTCAGCTGGTGATTATTTTCGTCTTGCGGGATTTCATGCAGTGGAATATCCACCGGATGTATCATCATGTGGGTTGGATGTGGGAGTTTCACAAAGTGCACCATAGCACCAAAGAGATGGGATTTGCGGCATTACTGCGCTATCATTGGATGGAAAATATCCTCTATCGCACGCTGGAATACATTCCTTTGGCGATGATCGGTTTTGGGATTACCGACTTTTTCATCGTCCATATCTTCACGTTGGTGACGGGTCAGTTGGGACATGCGAATCTCAAAATCCCGCTGGGAAAATTGAAGTACATCTTCAATGGTCCGCAAATGCACCTTTGGCACCATGCAAAAAATCTTCCCGAAACCCATCCAAACGGGTTCAATTACGGGATTACGCTGAGTGTTTGGGATTATATCTTCCGCACAAATTACTGGCCATCAGATGATGAGAATCTTCCTGTAGGATTGCCGGATGAAGAGCATTTCCCGGAAGATTTTGTCGGTCAAACGGTCGAACCATTCAAACGGATTTTTGGGAAGAAGGAAGGTTGAGCTATCGAGGGATTTAGAATCCCAAAACAAAATCAATTTCCCCGAATCGACAAAAGGCGAAATTGAACCTATATTTAAAGAAGCTTTAAAACCATCCAATTGCATTCGCTCCAACTGATTTCTGACGCTGAACTTGACTCCTTTCTTGACCGGATTCCGGTTGACTTGGAACAGGAATTTTCCAGTCTGCAGGATGCGGATATTTCCACAAAGTCTTTCAGTTTTTATACTTCAGTTGCCTCCGTATTCAGCAGCAAGATTGAGGGAGAAGAAATTGAATTGGACAGCTACATCAAGCATAAGCGATTTGGAATTGAATTTTCACCCGATTACACCCGCAAAATCGACGATTTATATGAGGCGTATCGGTTTGCCCAATCACACGAATTGACTTCCGAAAACCTGGCAACTGCGCATCAATTGCTCAGCAGAAATTTACTTCCGGCTCAATGGCAAGGGAAATTCAGGAATCAGAACATGTACGTTTCGACTCCGGACGGGAAGATCGAATATGTTGCAGCTTCCCCATTTTTGGTGAGTCAGGAGATGGAAAAGCTATTTTCAGATATCGGATTTTTACTGGCTGAAAACCTAAGTTTGACTGAATGCTTCTATTATGCAGCCTACATCCACTTAGTTTTTGTGAAAATTCATCCTTGGAATGATGGAAATGGAAGAAGCGGAAGGTTACTTGAAAAATGGTTTTTGGCTTCGAAACTGGGAGAAAAAGCATGGTTGGTGCAAAGCGAAAAACAATATTACTTACACCATGATGCCTATTATCAAAATATCAGAAAGTTAGGAATTGAGTATGAAATCCTTGACTACTCCAAGGCATTGGACTTTTTACTGATGTTGCCGAAAGCGGTAACAGAGAAATAAATTCATCCTCTTTTCCGTCTTTGGGCTATACTCACTATTCTAAATTAAAAATCTCTAATCGATTTCTCTGATCAGCGATAGTAATCGGGATTCAATTCAAAAAATAATCGGTTTTTTTTCAATCCTTCGAGGTTGAAGAAAACCTCAAAGGATTTACATCAGCCTTTTCACAGTCCAAACTATGATGGCGAATAGAAATACGATAATGGAAATCTTGTTGATTCCATGCATCATTTTCAGGTTGAAGTTGGTTGTCTTATTCGGATCAGGCTTGCGAAACACATTCAAGAAGTAATTCCCAACCTCACCCAACTTGAAGAACTCTTTTACTTTAGTATCTGACATGACCTTTTGGATTTATAAACGACTAACCAGCTGTTTGAGAATTTGGTTTAATTTTTTACTGAAATATACTTCTAAAATAAAATTGAAATAAGCTTCGCGAAATAGGGTTGAAATACGGGTTACTTTTGCTTCCCGAGATATTCCTTAAGATCTTTTCATTTCAATTGCCACCTCGATTTCAACAGTATTTCTATCGTATTTCAATTGTATTTCTATCGTATTTCAACCCAATGATATAATACCGCCTTTTCAATAGATCTTTCACATCGTCTCCGGCTCGTTCCACATTCCGTCTTCCTTGATGATATTGATCAATTCATCGACGGCCTTTTCGGAAGGCACAGATTTCTTCATTACTTCTTTGCCTTTGTAAAGCGTGATTTTCCCTTTTCCCGAACCTACATATCCATAATCGGCATCGGCCATTTCGCCAGGACCATTTACGATGCAACCCATGATTCCTATCTTAACTCCTTTGAGATGGTCGGTTCGCTTGCGTATCATCGCGGTGGTGATTTGCAAGTCAAACAAAGTTCGGCCGCAAGACGGACAGGAAATATACTCAGTCTTAGACATACGAGTTCGGGCAGCCTGAAGCACTCCGAAACTCACCGAGTTTTGCAATTTGATCTGCTCCAAAATCGACTCACGAGTTGATCCGGTTTCTTTTTCGAGTGACATAAAAATCCCGTCACCCAATCCATCCACAAGCAATCCTCCCACATCTGTAGCGGCATAAAGAGTCGTCAGATCCTGAGATTGATCCGGATAGCTGATTTTCACAACCACAGGAATTTCGATCTTAGCTTCCAGCAAACTCACAAATGCCCTTCTCAAAGCCGGCATGCTATGAGAATTTTCCGTCCTCAAAATCAAGACAGTGTCTTTTCTACCAGCTATAGAGAGAATCGCCTCCTCAATATCCTCGTCGTACACCTCCAAAAAATTCAGTTCCGGATGGAATATCTTAGCTTTCGCAAATTCATTCAGATGGAAAAGCGGAAACTTATTCGCCTGATCGTGTGCCTCAATCCAAATCGCAGCATTCTGAATTTCCTTCATCCCGTTTGGCAGCATGAAAGGAATCGGATTGGAACCTGAGTACACAAAGTCGCAACCCTGATCGTTCATTTTCCACTTATCGAGTTCGGGCAGATAGAAATGCCCAACCTGCTTCATCTCTCGATCACCAATCTTTTCGATTTTGGAAATATCGGTAATCACCCGAGGCACATTATGTCCACCGAAGTTATAGACTTCTATCGTGTGCCTTTTATTGTATTCAAAGGGAGTAATCGGATAATGGGTAATCTCCCGGATCGGAGCATGATTGCTGCGATGTGTATATCGATCGATCAGTGCTTTCGCCACAGGAGCTTCGAATTCCGGATCCTCAGTCAGAGAAACTCGAACCGTATCGCCCAAACCATCTTCCAGCAATGTCCCAATCCCAACGGCCGACTTGATTCTTCCATCTTCCGCTTCACCGGCTTCGGTCACACCGAGGTGCAAAGGATATGGTTTGAATCCGCCTTCGTTCAGCTTTTGAACCAGCATACGATACGCCTGCACCATCACCTGTGTGTTGGACGACTTCATCGAAATCACGATATCGAAGTAGTTTTCGTCTTCGCATATTCTAAGGAATTCGAGGGCTGACTCCACCATTCCGAGTGGAGTGTCGCCATAGCGGCTCATGATTCTGTCAGAAAGCGAACCGTGATTTGTTCCGATTCTCATGGCTGTTCCATTTTCCTTACAGATTTTCACCAGAGGAAGGAATCGCTCACGAATTCTATCCAATTCTTCCTGATAGGAGGAATCAGTGTAATCGATGACTTCAAATTTCTTTTTGTCGGCGTAGTTACCGGGATTGATCCGGACTTTCTCCACGATTCTCGCCGCCACCTCGGCAGCGTTTGGAGTGAAGTGAATATCAGCAACCAAAGGCGTGGCGTAACCTCTTTTGCGAAGCTCAGCCTTAATATGTCTGAGATTTTCAGCCTCCTTGATACTTGGGGCAGTGATTCTGACCAATTCGCAACCAGCCTCGATCATCCGGATACTTTGCTCCACGGAACCCAACGTATCCATGGTGTCGATAGTGGTCATCGACTGAACCACGATCGGATTGTCTCCGCCAATCATGACATCGCCCACCTTCACAGGAATGGTTTTTCTCCGAGAATAGTGGGTCAGGCTATCGCAATACATTTGATCTAAGGTTTTGATGATTGGCTCCATAGGATATTAAATATCACCGAGTTGGGGTCTGATTATTATTTCTTCAACTACTGTTCGGGGCGAAAGGTTATAAGCTCCCCAAACACTCTCTGCCACATCTTCAGCACTCATAAAGCGCTCAATCGGCAGGTCCACTCCTTCCCAACTTGAGGTATAAGTCGCCCCAGCAAGGATGGAAGTTACTTTGATTTGATGTGGTTTCAATTCTTCCCTCAGGCATTTGGTCATGCCTAGCATCGCCCATTTGGAAACTGCATAGCTTCCGCCGTTGGGGTATGCTGTGAGTCCGGCGATCGAACCCATGCTGAAAATATGTCCTGATTTGCGAGCGATCATCTCATTGACTAAAGCTCTCGTCAAATTATAAGCAGAGAATAAATTGGTCTGCATCATGAGTTCGAAGTTTCCCTCGGGCTCATTGTGAATGGCTCCCGGTAGGAAAACTCCCGTATTATTCACCAATACATCGGGGATTGCAAAAGCTTTTACTTCCGTCGCAAGCTTGTCCACTTCCTCTTTTTTGGAAAGGTCTGCCTGCACGGTCAAAACCCGAATCGAAGGAAATCTACTTTCCAAATGCGCCTGCAATGTCGCCAACTCCTTTTCATTGCGCGAGCAAGTCATGATGTCAAAACCTTCCTTGGCAAATCGCTCAATGATGGCCCTTCCGATTCCTTTTGTACCTCCTGTAACCAGAATACTTTTGCGCATTTTGTTAGTAGTTTAATAGTTAGTATGACAACTATCTGACTGGTGGCAAAGTTACATTTTTTTTTAAAACAGCGCGGAAACTTGCATCCTGCCGACGTGTACGATTTGGTCGAGGCCCTGAGAGTTTCTACCCTCGTAAACCAGATTTAGCTGAAGTCCCTCTCCTATCTTTTGGAGCCAGCTTACCGTCCAGGTTACGTTGGTTCCGGGAGTCAGCGCTTGAAGCATTTCATAGCCGACGGGTGAATTGGCAACTCCATTGTAATCAATCTGGATCAGTCTGAGGTTGCCTGTCAGAGTGGTTTTGATTGCTTTCGCGTACCGCAAATCAAGTCCCACCTGATGCAATTGTGCTTTTTCTTCAAACTCAGGATTATCGATATTCTCCTTCCCTGTGAAAAGATAGGAGGCGGTAGTTCGGAAGAATGGAGTCGGCTGCCAGGCAAATTCCGGTCCGATGGAATTTTGATCGATGCTGTAGTTTCGGTTATCGAGGAAATCAGAAGCAGAAATTCGATTCCCTGTTCCTGCCAAAACCCGAAGCGTGGTATGTGTGCTGAAATTATAACGCGTATTGAGCTTCCAATCCTGCTGAATAAAATCTTCAAAGCCTCCGGAAAGCAACTGCTTCAACTGACTGTCGAAAAGTGATAAGTCAAATCCATAATTAGCAGAAGCACGGTTGAAGAAGAAACTCGTGCGGATCACCTGTCGCAAAGACAAAATCTCAGCTCGGTCGATGCCTTTGATAAAAGGTTTGATCCGGTCGCCAAAATCATCCGAAGTGACTTTCTTTTCCACACTCAAACTGGTCGTATTAGAAAATCGATGCAGGAAAGTTTTGAGTCCACCCATATCTTTCCAAGTCTCCGGAAACTTAGCCTGAAGCCGATAATTCAGGATGCTAGTGTATGCTTGGGTATAAGTGTCCGTCGGTACAAAAATCTTGATGTATTGCTTTTCCTCCGGATTGATCGCCAGATAAAACTCATTCAATTGCTGAATCCCATCCCCATTGTCATCGCGCCATGTATGCGTTCCGTCTCCGTTTGGTGCCGGCAAAAAGACAAATTCACGCTGAAGTTCTCGCCCGTTTCCGATCGCGTAACTGATTTCATTGCGGATGATATTTTTCCCCAAACTCCCCTGATAGTCCAGCTTTCCCATTACAGTCAACTCGGTCGGCAAAGTTCTCTGGAGATATTCGAGTTCCCGATAGGTAAACGTGCTACTCAAACTATGCTGAGTCCATTGTTTCCGAAGGGTGAAATTCGAAGTAAACGCGCGGGTATCATTCACAAGATTTCCTTGAAAAGGGGCTTTATCTTCTCGCCAAGCTGCATCAGCGAGGAAGGAATAACTCAAGGTGTCATTACTTCGAAGATAGACCAAGTGCTCTTTGAAGTTCATCGCAGTGCTGAGGACCGAATCTTTTTCAGCATTGCGTAGGGAATTTCTATCCAGAGAAAACTGATACCCAGGAACAAGGATTTTTGATTGATAACTGACATTCCCCAGGTATCGGGTCCAGTCCGAATCCAGGCTGTCCTTGTTGCTTTTGAGTCGGAAAAATTCCTGGCGCAACCTGATTTTCGATCCCATTTGAAGATTCCAGTTTGCAGTATGCTGCGAACCACTCAAGACGTTTTCTCGGTTTCGAAGGAAAATCTTGTAATTGAACGTGTTCAATGCGTCTTTTTCCAAACCGACTTGAGTCCAAAAGAATTGCTCTTCAGCGGCATTTTTCAAATCCTCTTGAGTCAATCCCCAATCCCGATCAAATTCGATATAGCGGAATCGATCAATGAACGTGAAATTGGTGGAGTTGTATTCAAGTTCCGTTTGGCCTTTGAAAGTATAGCCTTTGAACATGTTCAACTGGCGATTTTCCGATTGAAGGCCAACTTTCAGTCCCATTCCCTGATTGTTCTGATCATCGATTTCGGAGAAGAGATTTTTATCTGCTGATGAAAGAGCAAACTCAGTATAAACTTTCTCATACTCATTCAGCTTGATCCTGGTTCCGGCAGTCACCATTCGCTTGGTGTCGGGTGCTGGCAATTGGGTGAGAATAGAATAATCGCCCTGCGGCTGTCCGGCCTGAGGAGGAATATATTCGAAAACCGTTCCGTTGGAAAGCTGGCTGACGCGGCGATAATCACCCAATCCCGGACCAACTTGTGAAAAAGACAAAGCAAAATGAGCATTCTCAGGATCGGTTGAGTACCGGTAAAAAGTCAGGAAACCTCCAAATCCGTCTTCCTCGACCACTTTTTCATATAAAATCCGATTTGGATCGAAAGCTACACTGTCAATTCTGGGAATAGTTGCCAACTCAGTTTGATCACCTACCGAAGCCAAAAGCGAGAGTTCTTCCTGTGAAAAATCAGTAAACAAAGGCCGATTTCGATTGTCCTTTTCCTGATAGTAATTCAGGTAGAAATCTACCTTTCCATTGGTTTGAGAATGATTTGCACCCAAAATCGAGCGGGAATAATTTCGCTCCGAATATTCAAAATCAACCCGAACACGGGAATATTGGGTGATCAGGATTTTGGGAGTGAAAGTGATTTCTGCCTGATTGTAATCAATCACGTAATCGGCATTGAATCCTCGCTGAAGCAATCTGCCATCCAGGAAAATCCGCTCGGAATTGGCCAAAATAATCACATAGCGCTCATTCTGTAAACCACTAACCCGGTACGGACCTAAGACTCCTTCGAGAATCGGAAGCTGGATGGATGCGAATTTTCCCTTCGCAATTGAAGCAAAACCTTGGGAACTTGCTGTCCAGTTTCCCTTCATTTTATACTTGGAAGTGAACTGGAGTCCCTGCACATTTTTATAATATCTCAGAAATTCAGACTGCCGCTGCTGCAAGACAACGTCTCCGGCAGCAAGGCTGAAATTATCGTTGTAGAGCTCGATCAGGACATTATCAAAGTCCTGGATTTGTTGTGTATTCCCTTCCGGTTGAAAAGGAACATTCTGGTCCGTGATGCTGGCCCGGATATTCAGATTATCAGAAATCGCCCCTTCCAGTTGCAGATTAAGCGCTGAGTTGACAAAGACATTTTGCGTGTTTCCGAAGGAAATCCCCCTGGTCAAACTACCGGATTTGTATAAATCTGTGGTGGGAAAAAGCTCTTCTCTGAAGTCAAAATCACCTGATTCCTGGATTCGATTGTCTCTGAATCTGGCCGTGGAATCGTAATCAGCAAGTAAAGTTCTTTTGGAAACCGGTTTATCTAATCGGATTGAAAAAGTACGGTAGCAAACCCGAATCGAGTCAGGAATCTCATTTTCACCAAAAAGAACCTGAAGGGAATTGGTACTCAGATCGTATTTGAAATCGTAAGATTTGCCTGCTTTGTCAGCGATTTTAATGCTGGATTCGACTACCGAAAGAGAATCTGCGACTGTTGGTTTGCTGAAAAAATCACCTGCGACCCAGCGACATCTTTCCTGAGCCTGGACAGCACCAAAAAGACCAAGCCAAAAAACACAGGAAACTATCCAAATTCGCATGCTGATTCCGATACCTTAATGTACCAAGTTAACAAAACAAAAATCATCCAATCAATGGGAAGGTGAGGTAAAAGGTCGTTCCTTTTCCGATTTCTGTTTCAAACCAGATTTTGCCACCGGCTGTTTCGACTCCACTTTTTGCAATGGCAAGTCCAAGACCTGAACCCTGAGATTTGGTCGAGAAATTTGGGATAAAGATTTTATCCCTCAATTCTGGAAGGATCCCCCTTCCGTTGTCAGAAATCTCAAGAAATACCGCTTGCTCAGTCATCCAAAGCCAAACATTGATCACAGGTCTTTGTCCGGGTTCTGCTGCCTGAATGCCATTGATGATCAGGTTGGAAATGACCCTTCCAAAGAGTTTGTCATCTCCCATGATGGGAATTTCGTCGGAAAAGGAGTCGTCCTGAAAAATCAAATCCAATCGTTGGTCATTCTTAAAAAGCTCCAAAACCTGGTTGAGAATGGTTTTGAAATTCATTGGTTCATTCTTAGGGAGTGGCATTTTTGCAAACGTGGAAAAGGACGAAGCAATACCGCTGAGCGCATCCACCTGATGAATGATGGTTTCCAGTGACTTTCGCAGCTTCGAAAAATCATCCAGTTTTCCCTCACTCTCCATTCTGAGTAAATGCTGAAGTGTCAGCTTCATAGGAGTCAGCGGGTTTTTGATTTCATGCGCCACTTGCTTGGCCATTTCTCTCCAGGCGGATTCCTTTTCTGTGGATGCGAGTACTTTCTTACTGGCTTCCAGCTTGAAAAGCATGTTGTTGTATTCGTTGACAAGCAAGCCTATTTCATCTTTTGAACCCCAAACCATCGGTACGTTATTTTCGAGGTTGGTGGCCTTTAGCTTTTGCGTAAGCAATCTGAAAGGGAAGGTCAGGTTCTTTGAAACGAAATACGAGACGAACAAAAAGAGGATGAATATGACTACAAAGGCATTGAAAATATTGCTCAAAACATCAGCAATCAGGGAATTGAGCTCGGCTTCAGATTCGAAGAAAGGAACAGCCAAAATCCCAAGGTTTTCCTGATTGTCTTGGGAAGGAATGGTGAGGTAAACAGATTTGTACCGAAGCTTTCCAACTTGCTCCTCGGCCAGAAACTGGTTTTGGTTTTTCTCGACGATTTCGGCCAGAACCCGTGGATTAATCCAAGGAGAAAGGATCTTTTTATCGAAGATATTCGCTCGGTTGGTTGATTCAAGTAGACCATCAATGCTGTAGATATGGATATCGCTGGCAATTGTATTCGCCAATTGATTGACCTCCTCATTGAGCAAATCACCATCAACGGTTTCCAGGTCTTGATTGCTCAAAAATCCTCCCAAATTACTTCTGATCAACCCGGCCTTTTGGATGTACTGACGATCCAGATCTTCCCGATAGCTATTAGCCAATAGCCCAATGGTGATGATACTGATGATAATGATCGGAAAGAAGAAGGCAAAATTGAGGTAAAGTTGAAGCTTGGTGGAGTAATTGAACTCGAAATTTCGATAGCCTTTTTGGACCGTATTGATCAGAATACTCAGGAATGTCAGGAAAACGAAGGCCACGAAAAACAGGGAAATGTTTCCGAAAAAGTGGGAAAGACTGATGTTTGGCGATGAAATTACAATCATCTCATCCCCGTTTATCAGACCTAAATGATGATAGCGATCCGAGTGAATTCCGGCTTCGACCAATTGAGTTTGATCTAGGCGAGATTTGATTCCTGAGACGGAATAGTTGAAAGTGCCTGAGCTCCGAATCAGTTCTTTATCTTTGAAAATCGCGAAATCATATCGGACAGGATCCAGTTTTTCGATGTATTTCCTGTCCAAAAGCAACTTCGGATAAACTGAACTTGGCTGAACTCGAAGCTGGTTCAACTCCAGAAAAATAAAGCCCTGAGGGGAATTATCCTTTGTCATCGGTATAAAAGCAATGAATCGATTACCGGCATAACTCTCATTTCCCGGAATGAAATACAAATCTTTTACACTCGTCGCATAGTCACTTTTAATATACTTCAATCTCAAATCAACCAATCCATCTGAGTCAGTAGGCCCATGAATTTGCTGCCCGCTTGATGAAAAAATCCTAACCTGAACCTCAAACTGATCGAAATAATTATCGAGGTAAATCTTCCTGATTTTGGTTTCAATCAGCTCTTTGGAAAATAAGGGATCAGCAATTCGATTTTGGATAAACAAATCCCCCTGCATTCTGGTGAAAATTTCCCCCAAGAAAAACTCTGTCATTACATCCTTTTCGATCAGGTTTTGATTTGCGAAGCGGACTTTGGACTGGATGAGTTGCTCCTTTTCTGTCTGAAAAGTGCTGATACCCGCAATCATTGCCGTAATGAGGCAAGCAAAAAAGAAGGTCAAAAATGTCTCAAGGCCAAGACGGAAGACATTTTTAAATAACTCAAACCGGATGATCAGGGAAAGAAAACCAAGATGAATCAACCAGATAACCCCACCCCAAAAACTAAAGAATAACAAAACTCCCGCTATCGGTAAACCAACCAGAATAAATGCTTGGTAGTAATCTCTTTTCTTACTTTGAACCTCTATCAGCAAACTGACCAAAGTGAGCGAAAGAAGAACATAGCCCGCTCCCCAAGCAAATAAAATCAGGAAACTTAATCCCTTATAAAGGTCAAAAGAAGGAATGGAACTGATGTCAAGCGCCCATTGGGAATTGAGAATCAGATCACGTGGCAAAGACCAAAACATAAAAAGCCCTATTGAACTCGCCAAAACAGCAACTGAGAAAAACACCCGGAAATCGCTTTTTCCATTGAGCACCTTAATTTTTTGGTGCATAGGTTTGGAGGCCATTTGAAAAATAATCAATCCCAAAATCAGCACTCCACAGAGTGTATTGATCAGAAGATCTCCAAGGCTCGGATTGAACCAAGATGAGGCATAGTTCGCAGAATTGAAAAGGCCGAGATTCAGATAGCTTCCGGGGAAATCAAGCAAAAGCATGATTAATCGAAAAGCGACTAGAATCAACGATCCGTATCCAATAGCTTGCCAGCGTCTACCTTTTCGCCATTTATTCAGGATAAAATTCGAGCTCAACAAAAAGTAAAGTAGTAATATGGAGCTGAAGAAAATCAGAATTGCCGGGTTTGCAACACTACCTGCCGGCAGATAGCCAAATCGAAATGTGATTCCAAACAGGGGAGTTTCTGCAAGATTTTTTACCTGAAAAGCTCCTTTTTCGGGGTCTTCAAAAAGATCAAAACTATCGTTTCCAAAAAGCTGTGGGTTCGGGCCGGTGATTAGATAGTCGTTCTGAATATTCCCAGGAAGAACTAACCGCAGCACGTGGACCATAAAATAATCAGTGCCGTCCCGGTTTACCTTTCGGATCTTCAAAAGCATTGTTCCGTAAGGATCTTCCAAAAACTGGTAAGGTTTGCCCAAATCAACTTTTGAAAAATCCAGGGTGAGTGTAAAGTCAGACCAATAAAGAAGTTCCCCATTCGGGTCCAAAAGAAAAAATGGGTGCTTGTGCCCAACTGTTGAAATATGATCAAACGTAATCTGATCATCCGGCCGGACGGTCATCAAAATCTCTATAAAGTCCTCGTCAAACTCTTTGTCAACTTCCTGAACCCGTTCCTGAAGTGCAAGGAACCCGGCTTCCTCCTCACTCTTTTGGAAGAAAAAGAAATTAAGAATCAATACAGCAAGAAGAGAGAAAATACTGACCAGAATGATCAGCCGTCGGGATTCTTGGCTCATTTCATGTGTTTATGATTGATTTTCAAAGGCCCCATGGAATCTCGCAAAGTCAATAATCACTCCTTTGTTTGACGCTTGCGTGCTCGATTTCATCTGTTTATAATTTGATTTTTAATGGCCATATGGAATCTCGCATATTTGATAATCATCCCGGTGTGTGACTTATGAGTCGTGCCTGTCTGCATCAGGCAGCCTCGATTTCATCTAAAAATAAAAAAGCAAAGTCTCTGATCAAACTTTGCTCTTTTAATTGGTGGTTTATACAGCCAATTTAGCTTTCTTTTTCTTGGCAGATCTCCACCAAAAGAAGCCAATAATCATCGCCATCAAATATGGCATTACGAACAAGTAGAGAATCCCATTGTTCAAGCCAGCTCCTATACTCGTATCACCGTTGCTGACATTGTTTTCGACAGAGGCACGGCACATAGAGCACTGAGCAAATGTCAATCCTTGGAAAGAAAGAGTGAAGAGGAAAACCAGAGCAATTTTTAGAAACTTTTTCATGTCACGAAATTCTTTAGTGAATGATTTATTAATCAATGAAGGTAATATGGACTGATCATCAAATAGACTATCACTCCTGTCACGGTCACGTACAACCATATCGGATAGGCAAATTTAACGACTTTTCGATGTTTTTCCCGCTGATCTGTAAGACCATAATAGTAGGCAAAAAGAATCGGGAAGAGCGCAACCGCGGCTAATACGATATGTGTAAGCAATAGGAAATAGTAAACAGTCCGTATCGTACCTTCTCCTCCATATGTCGTGCTTTCAGCAGCACCATGATAGATCACATAAGACACCAGGAAAATTGCTCCCAAACCAAACGCTGTGGTCATCGAAGCTCTGTGATAAGCTATATTTTTTTGCTTGATGAAAATCAACCCAGCAATCAAGGCAATTGTAGCAGCTGAATTAATAACTGCATTCAGATGTGGAAGAAAATAAACCCAATCAGCACCCAAATCAACTTTTGCCGGCATATAGATCAAAATCGCTACCACCACCGGAATCAAAATCGATATCCCTACAATCCAACCCTTTACCTTGGTTTCATTCTGAAGTAATCCAATGCTACTTTTTTCCATGTAATAATATTTTTGCTTCCAGCATTAATAAGTCAACATCCTCCCTATTTGTTCCGCTATAGTAGCCTCTTATTCTACCTAATTCATCCACGAGAATAAATTTATCACTGTGTACAAAATCATCTGCTACCCCGTTTCCATCCAAAGTCGGAATCACGAAACCACAACGGGCTAGCCGATAAGTTTCAGTTTTATCTCCGGTAAGAAAATCCCATTTCCCTGCCTGTGCATAATGTCGATCCGCATATTCCTTAAGAATTTCCGGGGTGTCATAATCAGGATCGATACTAATTGAGAATATCTGTACCTGGGACTCATCTCTGAACATGTCATTTACCCGCTCCATTTCTCTGGACATATCGGGACAGATACTTGGGCAGGAGGTGAAAAAGAAATCCACTATTGTGATCTTTCCTTCCATTTGAGCTTTTCCAACTGTTTTTCCATCTTGATTAGTAAAAGCAAAATCAGGAATGAAATGTTGAGTGGTGTCAGTAATGGGACATTCTTGAAATGGATTGTCAACGCCTTTTTCGAAAAAAATCGGGAGTTCGTATTCGTTGGATCCGAATCCTCTCAAAAACATGAAAATTAAAATGGGTAAAAGCAGGATGCATACTAAAACCATCCCTTGCAAAATCCTTAATCCTCTCATAGTAATTGTGTAACAAAAAAGAAGGTTGAAGTGTCACACCTCAACCTTCTTTTTTTAATGATTTTTTTTCTTACCAGCGCATCAAGAAGATCTCAGATCCTTCTTTCATCAATGCGATAACGAGCCAAACCAAGAATATCAGAGGTACTATAATTGAGAAGAACAATGGTTTCGCTTCCTCTCCAAGGTGCATGAATTCCATCATGATGTACTTTGCTTTCCAAATAGTAAGAGCAATGAAAAGGAAATAAAGTATAAATCCTCTGTCCATGGTGAAAGCCATGATAAATTCAACAACAGTAATAGCTAATAGAATTCCCGCTGTCTTCCAGATTTTCTTAACTTTTTCTTCGTCTCGAGGCTGAACCTCAAGGGTTGATTTATTTTCTTGAATTTGCATATATCAGTTTTTAAAAGGCTTAGATCAGATAGAACAAGGTGAATACAAATACCCACACCAAGTCAACAAAGTGCCAATAAAGGCCGATTTTTTCAACCATCTCATAATGACCTCTTCTATCATAAACACCTACAGCTGCTTGATAGAAGCATAAGAATAATAAGAAAACACCAATAGTAACGTGGAAACCGTGAAAGCCGGTAATGAAGAAGAACAACTGAGCGAAAGCTGGAGGTCCGTACTCATTTACATTCAAATTAGCTCCGAATACAGTCTCTGTAACAAGTCTGTTAAGATCATTCACATAAGTTAAAACAGTTCCTGTTTCAGTTCCATGGATAAAGTGATTCCACTCCCATGCCTGACAGCTGAGGAAAGTAATACCTCCTAGAAGTGTCCAAAGCATCCATTTAACAACATCATTTCTATCATTTCTATGACCAGCTTCTACTGCCAATACCATAGTAACTGAAGATGAAATCAAAACGAATGTCATGATACCTACGAAAATCAAAGGAGCATGAAGACCATGTACAAATGGTAAGGCCTCAAACACTAATTCAGGAACCGGCCAGTATTCATTCGAACCCGCAAATTCGCTTGCAGGACCAGCATATGCCGGATAACTTACTCTGATCGACAAATAGGTGATCAAAAATGCAGCGAAAGTGAAGATGTCGGAAAGCAGGAAAAACCACATCATGATTTTTCCGTAGCTGGCTTTGAAAGGTTCATTACCACCTCCCCAAGTGCCTCTTTTTGAGCTAACTCCTATTGCAGTAGAATGCGCAGACATAGATTAATAATTTGTACCGGGTTTTATTTAATGATTCAAAAGCAAAAACATGAACAGATAAAGCCACAACCCTGCAAGAAAATGCCAGTATGTAGTGGCCATTTCCATCGGGATCATTGACTTGGAATGAACCTCATATCTGAAGCTCGAAATTAATACAATAATCAGAAATATCACACCACTGATCAAGTGAACAGCATGAAGTCCTGTAAAAACATAAAGAAATGATCCGGATGGATTTCCAACAAAAAACACTTCACGATCCACCATCGCAACCCAACTATACCACTGTCCTACCAAGAAAGCTATTCCGAGTATAACCGCTATTGACATACCGATTCTTACTCCGGCTAAATTGTCCTTTTGAGCGGAATAATAGGCATAATGTAAGAAAAGGCTACTCAAAACAACTGTGCCCGAAGTGATCCAAAAGATTACAGGCAATTCATATTCGAGCCAATTTCCTTCAGCTTGTCTGACAATATATGCACTCGTCAAGCCAGCAAAAACCATTACAACTGTTACCATAAACAACCAAAGAGCAAATTTCTTTGGGTGCATGGAAATTGGCTGCTCAACTAAATCGATATAATTCAATTCCTTTTCCATGGTATTAAGGCAATTTGTCTAATAAGTAAGCAATCTGAACAATTGGCAAATAAAGGAAAGAACCAAACATGATTTTCAATGCTGATTTCCTGGAACAATCTCTCATCAAGGAAAACGTCTGAGCCAGAAATAAAACACCGCAAACAGTGGCAACAATTCCTGAATTCAAACCCGTAAGCCCAAAATAAGTAGGCAAAAGTCCCAATGGAAGTAGGAAAAGTGTGTAGATCATTATTTGAATAGCTGTATTCAAATCTTTTCCACCACCGCTTGGCAGTAGTTTAAACCCTGCAGCTTTATAATCTTCATCACTTACCCAGGCGATGGCCCAGAAATGTGGAAATTGCCAAATAAACTGAATCCCGAAAATAATCAGAGCTTCATAAGAAATGCTACCTGTAGCAGCTGTCCAGCCCAAAAGAGGAGGCATTGCGCCAGGAATAGCTCCCACAAATACTGCGATCGGACCAACTCTTTTCAAAGGAGTGTATGCAAAGACATACAGGACCATACTCAATATACCCAACCAAGTCGTCAAAGGATTAGTAAAAATCCAAAGCAGAGCAATACCAGAGACCGCTACAAGAGAGGTAAACCAATAAGCTTCTTGAAGAGAAATGATTTGAAGGGGAAGAGGACGATTTTGGGTGCGCTTCATCAGCTTATCAAGATCGCGTTCCATGATTTCGTTAGCAGCACCTGAGGCACCGCTGATCAGGAATCCTCCAAGAGCTAATCCAAGGAATCCTGCCCAACCAAAGCTTGAGCCTTGGTCACCTAGAATATATCCGAATACGGCTGAGAATGTTACCAACGCCGATAATCTGAATTTCAAAAGTTCAGAGTAGGCTTTGATTCTGGAAAGAATCAGGTTGGGGTTATGGTCAGTTACTTCAACTGTCCTCATGTTCAATTTTCTTTTAATCGAAACTGAATATGGTCTTTTATCTGAAGTAACAATAAGAATTGTACTCCGATGATCAAAGAACCAATTAATAAATGAATAGGCTGAAGGAATGCAGGAATACCGAAGTATGCCATTCCAATGCCAGTTACTATTTCAAGGATAACAAGTAAGATCAATACTTGCGACCAAAGATTTACTTGAGATTTCCGTGTGGTGTATTTGAATACCCAGATGAGGAATAACAAATTGGAACCAAAGATGAGAATAGAGAATGATCTGTGAATCAAGAAACTTAAACCAACTTTATCAATCCATTCCTCTCTTAGCATATTACCTAATGCGAAGGAAATTTGATCAATCTGTTCCCTAACCTGAGTGCCCAATACTACCTGGAAAACCATTAAGATAATCCCCAGAACAAGAATCCATTTTACTTTTCCCGGAACTTCCATTTTTTCAAATTCCGCTTTCACCAGTCTTTCTGATCTATGATACACGTAAATCAATACGCCAACAAGAACCAAGGCAAGAAGCATATGGAAAGTAATCATCCAAGTTAGCAGGTTAGTAGAAACTACTAAAGAACCTATCCAGCCTTGAAAGAGAACAAGAACCAGGGAAGCTATTGAAAGGACTGGAATTACTTTATCAATTTTCCAGAGCGCAAGAGATTTCCAAACGGTCAGAATAATCAACAAACCTATCAATACTCCAATAAGTCGATTAATATATTCAATCCAGGTTTTCAAGGCATTAAACTCCTCTTCAATAAGGATTGACTTGTCATTTGCAATTCGTTCAGCAGTCTCAGTAAAACCAAGTTTATCAAGTGAAGCCACAAACCTTTCGTTTTTGGCAATTCTCTTCTGAAGGTAAATCTCTTGATAATTTTTTGGGAGCTGGTTTACGTTTGTCGGCGGAACCACACTCCCAAAACATTTTGGCCAATCTGGACAGCCCATTCCGGAGCCTGTGCTCCTTACTATCCCACCAACCAGTATCAGAAAATAAACAGCTACTACCGTGTACAAACTGACACGTCTGAAGCTGTTTACAGTATTTTTAGTGCTTTGACTCATTTGCAACCAAAACCTCTGACTCGTCTTTCATGATTTCCATTTCGAGCTTAACTAATTCTTGCTCGTGAGGAAGGTTAGATTCCGGAGTTGCGGAAAGAGGGACAGTCTGAGGAATGAAATCCTCAGCAGCACCTGGTTTTGAGTAATCATATGGCCATCTGTAAACTGCAGGGATTTCACCAGGCCAGTTACCATGTCCTGGATGCAGTGGAGTAGTCCACTCAAGTGTATTTGATCTCCATGGATTCAGAGTTGCCTTTCTTCCTCTGAACATGCTGTAGAAGAAGTTGAACATGAAGATGAACTGAGCAGCGAAAGTGATAATAGCCGCAACTGACACGAACATGTTCAAATCAGTGTACATATTAGCAAATTCGAAGTTTGTCCAGGAATAATATCTTCTTGGGAAACCTGCAATACCAATGTAGTGCATCGGGAAGAATACTAAATAAACACCTGTAAATGTAAGCCAAAAGTGAATGTAGCCTAAACGTGCATCCATCATTCTGCCAAACATCTTAGGGAACCAATGGTAAATACCCGCAACCATTCCGAAGAAAGATGCGGAACCCATTACCAGGTGAAAGTGAGCTACTACGAAATAAGTATCGTGAAGCTGGATATCAATCGCTGAGTTTCCAAGGAAAATACCAGTCAAGCCTCCGGAAATAAAGAAGGAAACCAGACCGATGGAAAACAACATTCCAGGTGTGAAAATCAAATTACCTCTCCAAAGTGTAGTCAGGTAGTTAAATACCTTAACGGCCGATGGCACAGCAATAATCAATGTCAGGAACATGAAAATTGAACCTAAGAATGGGTTCATACCTGACACGAACATATGGTGAGCCCATACGATGAAGGAAAGGATGGTGATACCCAACATAGATACAATCATAGCTTTGTATCCGAAAATTGGCTTTCTGGAGTTCGTAGCAATGATTTCTGAAGTAATACCTAAAGCTGGTAGCAATACAATATATACTTCAGGGTGCCCTAAGAACCAGAACAAGTGTTGGAAAAGGACTGGGCTACCACCAGTGTTTGGCAAAGCCTCTCCTCCAATATAGATGTCTGATAAATAGAAAGAAGTACCAAAGCTTCTATCAAAAACCAACAATAAAGCCGCTGCAAATAATACAGGGAACGAAAGAAGACCAATTACAGCAGTCAGAAAGAATGCCCAAATAGTCAAAGGAAGTCTTGAGAAAGACATGCCTTTTGTTCTTAGGTTAATAATTGTTGTGATGTAGTTAATACCTCCTAAAAGAGAGGAGACAATGAAGAAAGTCATTGCAACCAACCACAAAGTCATCCCTAATCCCGATCCTGGAATTGCCTGTTCAAGAGCAGACAAAGGAGGATAAACAACCCATCCTCCACCGGCGGGCCCAGTTTTGATGAAAAGGGAAATGAACATGATTACTCCCGAAAGGAAGAAAAACCAGTACGAAAGCATGTTCATGAATCCGGAAGCCATGTCACGGGCACCGATTTGCAATGGAATTAAGAAGTTTGAAAACGTACCACTTAGACCTGCGGTAAGTACAAAGAATACCATGATGGTACCGTGCATAGTCACTAATGCGAGGTAGAAAGTAGGATCAAGTTTCCCTCCTTCATCTATCCAGCCTCCAAGAAGAGGACGAAGAAATTCCAAACTCATATCCGGGAAACCTAGCTGAAGTCTGAAAAGGACAGAAAGAAATCCCCCTATTACCGCCCAGAAAATACCGGTAACAAGGAATTGTTTACCGATCATTTTATGATCCTGGGTGAAAATATATTTTGTTACAAAATTATCATGATGCTCATGATCGTGATGATCGTGTGCAGTAGTATCATGATTTGCGACAGTTGCTGAAGCCATAATCTATAATTTTGTTGTTAATTTTTTCTCAATTGAATTTCTGCCAGTTCTTTTGTTTCAACAGAAACACCCTCAGCCAAAGCTGGATTCTGCTGAATAAAAGTTTTCTGTTCTGTCAACCACTTTTGATAAGCAGCTGGCTCTACCACCTCGATCACCTTTCTCATTGAGAAGTGGCCACGACCACAAATCTCCGTACAAGCAATTTCATACTCAAATTCCGGGTCGTTCAATTCAGTTCTCATTTCTTCCGTTGTTTTAGTCGGAACAAACCAGAAACGAGTTGGCATACCAGGAACAGCATCCATTTTCAATCTCATGTGCGGAGCAAATACTGAGTGCAATACATCTCTGGCTCTGATTTTAAACAAAACAGGCTCACCCTTAGGTATTACAATTTTTGGAGACGGAAAATCATCTACTGAATTCTTGTCAGTAAAATCAACTCCATGTGAATTACTTGCAGTCGTAAGACGGTAGTCATAATCACCAAGAACCTTGTCGGCTCCTGGATATCTTACATCCCAAGCAAACTGATAACCCATGATTTCGACTACGTGAGCATTTTCAGGTGCAGGAGCAGTAATATCTGACCACGCCATCCAACCTGAAATCACCAAACCTGCCAAAACAACACCGGGAACAATTGTCCAGATTACTTCAAGTCTATTGTTATCAGGAAAAAACGATGCCTTTCTAGTTTCACTATACTGATACTTATATGGAAATACAAATAGCAAAATGTGAGTAATAATGAAAACTACTCCAGTTACAGCCATTGTGATCCAAAATAAGCTGTCTGTAATGACACCATGCTCAGAAGCTACCGGAGGTTCGTAATTACCCCACTCCTTTATTGAATACCAAAACATCAAACCACCGATGACAACTAACCAAACAACAAATAATGCTGCGTTGATTTTATTACTTCCTGACGCGATCTTTTTATCCGATCCTTTTACTACTGAAACCAGAGTCTGAATTCTGTAAACCATCCAGATTACAGAAATCAATAATACTACACCAACTACTATAAGAAACTCGTACATATCTTAATTTTTTCGACTGTTATTAAATATGATGATTATAGCTTTCCTCAAGCATTGGGTGATTTTTAGCAATCAGATTATGTTTTGCCAAGCCACTCAATACCACCAACGCCACAGATGCTCCATAAACGAGAAACATTCCAACTTCCATAAAACCTATTCCTCCATTGTGTCCTAAAGTTCCAGGTTGAACCATCAGGAAAATATCTACCCAATGTCCAACTATAAGAAGTGTACATACAAGCTTAAGAAAAACACCATGTCTCTTCGCATCTCTGGTCATTAAAACTAGGAAGGGAAGTACAAAGTTCATCCCTAGATTTACGAAAATGAACGGTCCATACACATCGCTATCCAGTCTCTCAAGGAAATAAACTGTTTCTTCAGGTATGTTGGCATAATAGATCAACAAGAACTGAGAGAACCATAAATAAGTCCAGAAAATAGAGAAACCAAAGATGAATTTACCCAAGTCATGAATATGGTTTTCGTTAATCATTTCCAGATATCCCTGACCTCTGAGGAAAATTACAACCAGAGTAATCGAAGACAATCCAGCTACAAACCAGGAAGCAAATACATACCATCCAAACAGAGTAGAGAACCAGTGAGTGTCAATTGACATCACCCAATCCCAAGCACTTACAGAAGAAGATACTGCGAAGAATACAAGGAAGAAAGCAGCATTGCTTCTGATTTTGTACCAATATGAAGTACCTCCGTTGATATCTTCTGCCAAGCTCAAATTCTTAAACTTGTTGAAGAAGAAAATCCAAACACTAAAGAAAATGATCATTCTGGCAATGTAGAAAACTGGGAAAGTCCCTTTTTCCATTGGCCAGTAAAAGAATGCTCCTTTACCGTCTATGATAGAATCATACTCCGCAGAATTCTTATCAAAAAGATAACTGTGAGTCCAGTGGAATAAATCGTGATTGGCAACGAAGAAAGTAACCAACATAAGGATTGCAGCAAATGGAAGCCAGTTTCCAAATGATAACATAACTCTTACGATTGGAGCTGACCAACCCGCTTGAGCAGCATATTGAATGGCGAAGAAGAAAACTCCAACAATTGCAATTCCTGCGAAATAAACGTTGTTGATCCAAAGGTTGGCGTAAAGTCTCTCATACCAATGAAAAGCATGACCAGCTTCAGCACCTTCCGCTTCATGACCACCGCCAAAAATCGCCATGATCACTCCAAGAGCCAATAAGGCTATGCCAATGACCAATACAGTCATAATTGATTTTTTGGTCGAGGCCTTGAAATCGAATTTTTGGTCTAGATTATAATGATGTACGTCGTGATGAGCCATGATTAATTAGCTGGGGTTTCTGCTTGTGCTACTACTACTGCAGTGCTGTCGGTTACTACTGCCGGAGCAGAAGCAGGAGAAGCACCTTGAATAACTTGTTTAACATAGTGAACGATCTTCCATCTGTTCTCAGGAGTAATCTGTGAGCCATGAGCTCCCATTCTTCTTATTCCTTTGGTAATTACATGGAATATATGTCCTTCAGGCAATCCTATTACGGATCCACCTTTTAAATTGGCAACACCACCAATGACAGCACCTGCTAACCCATCACCTTCACCACCTTTACCATGACAGGCAGAGCAATATTGAGTGAAAAGAAGCGCACCTTCGGCGAGTACCGCTTCACTTGATGGAAGAGGGTTTTTAGTCAAAGCGGCTTGTTCAACTTCAAAAGCCTTTAGTCTGTATGGAAGATAACCTTCTTTATTTCTTGGAACAGTGTTAGCAACAGGCTCTCGCATGTTCATGCGATGAGGATTATTAATATTACTGTTGAAAAACTCTCCTCTTCCATCTTCTCTGTTGGATATCACATCACCTTGATTTACCTCATCAGTGATTTGAGAGAGTGGCTCGTATGCAATTGAATGATACATCTGAGGTGCATATTCCAAGCCTGGATTTTCACCACCGGCTCTACAGCCTGCCAATGAAATTCCGGCAACTGCCAACCCAAGTACGCTAAGTGTTTTAGCAATCTTCATATTTCCAGAATTTCTATTCAAAACTTTTTTTATTAACCTCGGATGCTCCAGAAGACTTTAAGATCTCTTGGATTTTTTCCAATTCCATGCTTGAATTATTAGCAATATCAATTGCCATCACATGTTTATCATCAGTGATTCTTACATCAAAGATTCTTGGCTGAGCCCATGGCTTCAGATTAGAACTGATCATAAATACTCCAACCATTCCAAATGCTGCAAGTAAAACTGTCATTTCGAATGTCACAGGAATAAAATCCGGAACAGCAGCAAAGTCTTTACCTCCAATAATCATTGGCCAGTCAAATCTCATCATGTAGAATTGCATAGTCAAAGCCAAGCTGGTTCCCAACATTCCAAAAAGGAAAGCTGCAATCGGGAGTTTACTTCTTTTGTATCCAAGGACATCATCAATTCCGTGAACCGGATAAGGAGAATAAACCTCATGGATTTTCACCCCACTCGATCTAACCTTTTTGATAGCATGGAGTAATACATCCTCATCGTCGTACACTCCCAAAATAAAATTGGTATCTCTTTCCATGATTATTTGATGACTTTTTCAGATGAAGACTTCAATACAGATTTCACTTCAGCCATGTTGATTACCGGGAAGAACTTGGCAAACAAGAAGAACAATGTGAAGAATAAACCAAATGAGAACATGTAAAGTCCCACGTCAGTGATTGTTGGGTAGAACATAGCCCAAGAAGATGGCAGGTAATCTCTGTGAAGAGAAGTTACGATAATTACGAATCGCTCAAACCACATACCGATGTTTACAACAATTGACAAAGCAAAGGTCGCTACAATCGATGTTCTAATCTTTCTGAACCAGAAAAGCTGTGGAGAAATAACGTTACATGTCATCATTGACCAGTAAGCCCACCAATAAGGTCCCGTTGCTCTGTTGTAGAAAGCGTAGAATTCCGGTTCAACACCTGAATACCAGGCAATAAAGAATTCAGTGATATAGGCGACACCCACAATAGAACCCGTGATGATGATTACAATATTCATCAACTCGATGTGTCCGATAGTAATATAATCTTCCAATTTGAAAGCCTTTCTTGTGATAATCATCAAGGTTAATACCATCGCGAATCCGGAGAAAATAGCACCGGCAACGAAGTATGGAGGGAAGATGGTCGTGTGCCATCCCGGAATTACAGACGTAGCAAAGTCAAAGGATACAATTGTGTGAACTGAAAGTACAAGTGGCGTAGCCAAACCAGCAAGAATCAAAGAAACCGATTCGTATCTGCTCCAAGTCTTAGCTGCTCCATCCCAACCGAATGAAAGTGCACCGTAAATGGTTTTTCTCAAACCTGTTGCTCTGTCACGGATAGTTGCAAAATCAGGAATCAAACCTATATACCAGAATACAAGCGAAACTGAGAAATAAGTCGAAATCGCAAAAACGTCCCAAAGAAGCGGGGAGTTAAAGTTTACCCAAAGAGATCCATAAGTATTTGGAAGCGGAAGTGCCCAAATAGCACCGACCCAAGGACGGCCCATGTGAATCACCGGGAACAAAGCCGCGCAAATAACTGCGAAAATCGTCATCGCTTCAGCAGCTCTGTTAATCGATGTTCTCCATTTCTGTCTGAACAATAAAAGAACAGCCGAAATAAGTGTACCGGCGTGACCAATACCGACCCACCAAACGAAGTTGGTAATGTCCCAAGCCCAGCCTACAGTTTTATTAAGACCCCACATTCCGATTCCTTCCCAAAGGGTGGCAATCAAAGCTAAAGATCCTAAAGCCAAAACACCGACTGCGGTCAAGAAGGCTAAAAACCAAGTAAGTGTTGGCTTTCCCTCTACCTGACGAGACACATCATGTGTCACATCATGGTAGGTTTTACCTCCGGTAACTAACGGCTGTCGTATGGGTGAAGTAACCTGCATAGTTGATAAAATTATAATTACGCTTCGTTTTTGTCTTTATTTCTGATTTTGGTGAAGTACCAAACGTTTGGACTAACGTTGATCTCTTCCAGCACGTGATATGCTCTCTCCTCACCTACTTCTTTCAATGCTGAAGTATTCTCTTCAATCTTAAGAAGCTTGGAAACCTTGCTGTTTGGATCATTCATATCTCCGAATACCAATGCATCCGTTGGACAAGCTACAGCACAAGCTACATTGATCTCGCCATCCTGAACTTTACGCTTCTCACGTTTTGCGGTAAGTTTACCTGCCTGAATTCTTTGCACGCACATGGAGCATTTTTCCATTACTCCTCGAGCACGTACGGTAACATCTGGATTCAGAACCATTTTACCCAAATCATCATTCTGAGCAAAGTTTGCAGCAGCGAAGTCTTTGTTATCGTGGTATTTGAACCAGTTGAATCGACGCACTTTATACGGACAGTTGTTTGCACAATATCTTGTACCAATACATCTGTTGTAAGTCATTTGATTAAGACCTTCGGAAGAGTGAGTAGTAGCAGCAACAGGGCATACAGTTTCGCATGGCGCATTGTTACACTGCTGACACATCATCGGTTGGAAAGTCACTTCAGGATTGTCAGCAGCAACTTCAATTGCTTTCAGATCATCAGCCGGAGCATCAGAAGAATAATAGCGGTCAATTCTGATCCAAGCCATTTCTCTTCTGTTCAATACTTCCTGCTTACCAACTACTGACACGTTGTTTTCAACCTGACAAGCAACAGTACAAGCTCCGCAACCAATACATGAGTTCATATCGATTGCAAGACCCCAATGATGTTGGCTGTATTGGTGACCTTTCCAAAGTGAAATTTTGGAAGGCTTAATGAATTCACCGTCTTTGTAAATCTCAGGCTTATATCTGCCTGCAGAGTTATCTACTTTATAATCAGCCAAAATAGCTTCCTGGATTACGTTTTCACGTCCCATGAAAGTTTGGTGAGTCTGAGTACGGGCAATTTTATATGATTCGCCTGTTACAGCTATTTCTACTCCTGTTGTGATATCGAAATTGACAAATCCTTTGGAAGTATCAAGCAAGTCGTAAGCATTTACGCCTACTCCGTCTGCCACTCTTCCGGCTTTGGTACGACCGTAACCTAATGCTAAGCCAAATGTACCTTCTGCCTGACCTGGTTGAACCAAAATCGGAACAACCAAAGTCTTTCCGTTTACAGCAACAGTAGCCTTTGAAGTATTTTCCTCGATCATGGTCACCCCATTTTCGATTGCCCACTTCTGAGAAACAGTCAGGTAATTATCCCAAGTTGCTTTGGTAATTGGATCAGCCATTTCCTGAAGCCAAGGGTTATTGGCAAATGTACCGTTACCGATACCTACTTTTGAATAAACTACCAATTCAGCACCTGCATTATCAGCTTTGTATCCTTTTGCAACTTCAGCTGCTGCCAATGAAACGTCACCAACCGGAACCAATGTGGAAGCAGCTGTTTCAACAGCCACTACGCCATTGAATAAGGATTGATCCCAGAATTCCTGGAAAGAAGCCAAACCACCAATTGTTGCAAAAAGAGTTGAGTTCCAGTTAGCCTGAAGGAAATCATAATAATTTGAAGTAGATCCAGACCAAACCAAGAATGATTCTTGTGCCTGACGCGTGTCAAAAAGTGGTGAAATCGTTGGCTGAGCCAAAGAGAAATGACCGTTCTTAGGTTGGAAATCATTCCATGACTCAAGGAAGTTGTGATCCGGAGCTACTAATTGCACCAGTGAAGCTGTCTCATCCAACGTTCCGTTGGTTGAAATACTAACCTTAGCTTTTGCAATACCTTCTGCTATTTCAGCACCTCTTGGGAAATCATAAACCGGGTTACAGTTGTAGAAAATAACTCCTCCAACTTGTCCGCCTTTCAATTCAGTCACGAATTGATTCATTCTCGAATCATTTCCTTTTCTGAAATGAACCGGAGAACCGAAATCTACTGTAGCTCCATTATTTCCAAGAAGTTCATTGATAGCATTTACTACCACCTGAACGTTTGGATCATTTGAACCTGAAACTACCAAGGATGCTCCTTTAGAAGCCCAAAGATCAGTTGCAGCTTTTTCAAGATTTGCAACTTCTACTGCTGGTGCAGAAACAGCTGTTGCTCCTGCTTTCTTCGCTATTGAATTGTATAAGGCTAAAACAGCCAATCCGCTTTGAGAAGCTTTGATCGGGGTTCTGTAATCTGCATTTGCACCTGTCATAGACAAGTTGGATTCAAACTGATAATGTCTTGACATCTCAGGTTTCTCCTTGCTGATTTTTCTTGTTTTAGCATATTGACCAGCAAACTCAATCGGAGAAATCCAGGTACCCAGGAAGTCTGCTCCGAAAGAAACAATCGTCTTTGCCTTATCAAAATGGTAAGAAGGAATTACAGCCTGACCATAAAAAGTCTCCGCTGCTTTTGAAATCCCGTAATTGGAAAGGGGATCATATGTGATCAATTCTGCTCCTCCAAATGCTGCTGATAAAGCCTGAAGAGCCTTTTCTGTAGAAGGAGAAAGAATCGTATTGGATACTATTTTTACAGTACCTGCTGAGGCAAGTTTAGATTTGACTTCTGCATCAAGAGTTGCCCAATCGGATTTTTTACCGGCAACATAAGGTCCGGCAAGTCTCTGCTTATCATAAAGAGAAAGAACAGAAGCTTCTACGATAGCATTTACTTTTCCTTTGTTGATAGGAGAAAGCTCATTTCCATCAATTTTGATAGGACGACCTTCTCTTGTCTTTACGACTATAGCGGCATAATCACCACCGGAAGAGAAAGTTGAAGCATAATAATTTGGAATAGATGGGTTGATGTCAACCGGCTTATTCACGTAAGGGATAGCTTTTCTTACTGGCGCCTCGCAAGCTGCCAAAGAAGCTGCTGCCAAACTGAAACCCATTACTTTGAGAAAATCTCTTCTGGAAGCACTACCATCCTCTCCTATTACGGAAGGGACTTCAGGAAATTCCCTATCGGCATGCTTTACAAACTCTGGATCGTTGCTGAGTTGCTCAAGCCCTTTCCAGTATGTTTTTTTATTTTCCTTCATTTTATGATCTAGGAATGAATTTGCAAAAAGAAGAATGAATTAATAGTGGCATTTAGCACATTCCAATCCACCGATGTCTTTCACTTTAAGAGCATCTTTTGAATCAGAGTGAAGCTGAACTAACTTATCATAGTAAGCATTGCCTTCTGTTGTAATTTCTGTCTGTCGGTGACAATCGATACACCAACCCATAGTCAGTGCGCTATGCTGACCCACCACTTCCATTTCCTGAATCGGACCATGACAAGTTTGACACTCAATACCACCAACTTTCACGTGCTGAGAGTGGTTGAAATAAGCCAAATCAGGTAAATTGTGAACACGCACCCACTCTATTGGGGTGTTGTTATCAACTGCATTATAGATTTTTTGAATTTCAGTAGAAACACCTTCTTTTCCGCCTACATTTTGGATGTGTGTATGACAGTTCATACAAATGTTAGCTGAAGGAATGTTAGCTGATTTACCGATTTCTACTCCAGTATGGCAATACTGACAAGCAATCTCATACTGACCAGCGTGCAATGCGTGAGAGAAAGCTATTGGCTGAGCAGGAGCGTATCCTTGCTGAATACCGATTGAATACAATCCATCGATCGCAGTTTTAGCAACCATAGCAACTACAAAAAGAGTAATTATGAGAACGAATCCGTCACTCTTCAAGACTTTTCCTAACTCAAACTTCTGAGAAACGAATTCTTTGTCATCCTGATCAAGTTCTTGTTTGCTTAGATATTTGGTCAATACAGATATGATCAAACCTAAGACAACCAAAATCAGTAAAAGTACAATTACAAGTACTCCTAAGATGATTGAGAGATATTCAGCTGGAATTCCACCACCAGAACCTCCGGTTGCGCCTTCACCAGAAGCAGTAGTCGCTGCAGCAGCAGGATCTACTTTATCTCCATACTCGATGTAAGCAAGCAATCCATTCAGATCCTCATCAGTCAAAAACTCATGCGATGGCATTGCCAAATTGTTGTACTCTTTGTAGAGAGCATTTGCATAAGCATCACCTGAGGCTATTACTGCCTGAGAATTTTTGATGAAACTCTTTGCTTTGTCTACAGACTGTCTGTCTGTAACACCTCTCAAAGCAGGACCGGTGTACTTCTGGTCAAGTTTGTGACACTGTTTACAATTTGCGTTAAATACAGTCTTACCAGCGGCGATTGCTTCATCACTACTGGCAACTGTAGGATCCACGGCGAAAGCCTGGGTACCTATCAGCATGAAAAACAGCACTGCCAGTGTGTGGAAATTCAATCGAACCCCTACTAACGAGCGTTTTGATAACATATTATAGCTAATTAAATAGTTTATGCGGTTTTCAATAACCCCTGCAAAGGTACTACCCGAGTTCAATTTTTCAAATAAGACTTTCATTCATAGGATGTAGGTATAAATGATGTAAATACAGTACTATTTTATTGATTTTCAAGTAGTTACTCTCTAAAAATTCAGTCAAATTTAATTTAGAACAATTATAAATAGTAAGATTTTTTGTTCGTTTTTGTACAGCCTTGATTATCAGTATCTGAAGAAAAATATTGTTAAAATGAACCAAATTAATGCTCTATAAAAAATGAGTCAATTCTCAAAATCATCATTTTCGATTTGGGTTCAGAAAAGATTATTTCTACATTTGCATTCCAAAATATGATGGTCGAGTGGCCGAGTGGCTAGGCAGAGGTCTGCAAAACCTCGTACAGCGGTTCGAATCCGCTCTCGACCTCCAAAAATTAAAAGCATTCGCCAACGCGAATGCTTTTTTGCTTTTGTGGCCTTGTGCCAAGTAGCGAGCTAGGCCAAACCATTTTTTACAGGATAGATGATGACTCTTCATGATTCAGAGTCCTGCAGGGAAAGCCTTTCATTGGGCCTCAGGATTTATTGTATTCTACCACAGGTAAAACCTTAACCGACAACATGTATCATCGTCAGAAATCAATAAGAATAGGTTATTCAACCCTGAGTAAAATAGTCACCATTGTCTCGGATCGACAAAAACAAAAAAAAGTGTCCGCCTTTCGGCAGACACTTCTATTTGAAGGCAAAGAGGAAGAGTGGTCAGAAAGACAATCTTTCATCTCACTTCTTACATCTTACTTCTTACCACCTTCCATTTTCTCTTTCAATTCAGCCAAAGCATCCAAATCACCTAGTGTTGATTTTTCAGACTGAGCTGGCATTTCTACAGAATCTTCTTTTTTCTTACCTGCCGGAGCTGCCGCTGCTTTCTTAGCCTGCTTAGCTTCTTCTTTGAACATTGCAGTATGAGAAAGAACGATACGCTTGTCATCCTTGGAGAATTCAGTCACTTTGAAATCCAAAGCTTCACCAACTTCTACCTGAGAACCATCTTCTTTCTCCAAGTTTTTAACAGTTGCGAAACCTTCCAAACCGTAAGGAAGCTCAAGTACCGCCCCTTTGTCGTTCTTAGAGTTTACAGTACACTTATGGATTGAACCAATTGGGAACACAGTCTCGAAAGTATCCCAAGGATTCTCTTCCAATTGCTTATGACCAAGAGCCAATCTTCTGTTATCAACGTCAAGTTCCAAAACAGCAACTGCTAGTTCGTCACCAACTTTTACAAACTCAGATGGATGCTTGATTTTCTTAGTCCAAGAAAGATCAGAAACGTGAACCAATCCGTCGATACCTTCTTCCAGCTCAAGGAACAAACCGAAGTTTGTAAGGTTTCTCACCACTCCTTTGTGCTTAGTACCCACTGCGTACTTCGTGCTCATGTCCTGCTTGGTCCATGGATCTTCAGTCAACTGCTTGATGCCAAGAGACATCTTTCTGTCGTCCTTATCCAAAGTCAATACTACTGCTTCGATTTCGTCTCCTACTTTCACGAAGTCAGCAGGGTTTCTTAAGTGCTGTGACCAGCTCATTTCAGAAACGTGGATCAAACCTTCAACACCTGGAGCAAGCTCAAGGAATGCACCGTAATCTGCTACGTTTACGATCTTACCTTTTACTCTTGAACCGATCTCAAGGCTTGAAGCCAATGAATCCCAAGGATGAGCAGTCAATTGCTTCATACCCAATGAAATTCTTCTCTTATCATCATCGAAGTCAAGAACAACAATCTGAACTTTCTGATCAAGCTGCAATACTTCTTCCGGATGATTGATACGACCCCAAGAGATATCAGTAATGTGAAGCAATCCGTCCACACCACCCAAATCGATGAATACACCGAAGTTGGTCATGTTCTTGATTACACCTTCCAATACCTGACCTTTCTCAAGGTTGTTGAGGATCTCAGCTTTCTGCTTCTCGAGATCTTTCTCGATCAATATCTTGTGAGAAACTACTACGTTATCATTTGCGTGGTTGATCTTCACCACTTTCACTTCCATCTTCTTACCTACATAGATATCGAAATCTCTGATAGGCTTCACGTCGATTTGGGAACCTGGCAAGAAAGCTTCTACACCGTAGATATCTACGATCAAACCACCTTTTGTTCTTCTCTTTACCAAACCTTCGATCACGCTGTCATTCTCGAGAGCTCCCTCGATATCCTGCCAAGCACGAACGATTTTGGCTTTCTTACGGGAAAGGATCAATTGACCCAAAGCATTTTCCTGCTCCTCGATGAATACTTCTACCGTATCACCAACTTTGATCTCACCCGTATCACGGAATTCACTCAAAGGAACCAATCCATCAGATTTAAATCCGATATTGATGATTACATCCTTTTCAGTGATTCCTACCACCGTTCCTTTAATCACTTCTTTCTCTGTGATCTCAGTCAAGGTTCCGGAATACATTGCTTCCATTTGAGCTTTCTGCTCTTTGGAGTAGCCTTCTCCGAAGCCTCTGGTTTCGAAATCTTCCCAGTTAAAATCCTCTTTTTTAGACATATCTTTTACTAACTCTGAATTTCAACCGCCTTAGAGTCATCAGGCTGAGGTTTTTTAGTGTATGAAATGTGCTTTGAACAAGACCAAAACACCCCGCTCACCCGAACGGATTGCAAAGGTACTGATTTTCTTATATTTCAGGAAAACTGAATCGAAAAATGCTTCGAGACCTTTCAGTACGTCTAGGTTTCAATTGGTTATTTGGAGCAATAGCTTTAAAATTGATTGCTGAATCTCAAGAGGCAAAGAAAAAAGCCCCGGATTTCTCAGGGGCTTTTGCAAGCAAAGAGTGAAGAATTATTATACCCCAAAATTACCATTTCTTTCTCAGGATGAAAATCTTTAAGGCTATTTATACGATCTATTCGGTAACACTTTTTTTTGTTTTGATGCTGCTGTTTGGTTTATTCATTGTGATTCCTCTCATCCTGAGTCCCAAAGGAGGAAAAGTCTCTTTCTTCTTTATTCGATTATGGGCCGGAATATGGTCTTTTCTCTCAGGTATCCGCTATGAAGTCCACGGCAAAGAGCTCATAGAGTTAACCAAGCCTTATATCTACATCTTCAATCACCGCTCCTTTTTAGATGCGCCAATAATCCCTATGTCGATCCCACAAGAAGTCCGGGCAATTGGCAAAAAAGAACTCAAGAAAATCCCGGTTTTTGGTGCGGTGGTGGGAAAACTGGCTGTATGGGTGGATCGAAGTGATGCGGAATCTCGAAGAGCAAGTCTGGAAAAGCTAATGAAAATCCTGAACAGTGGAATATCGGTTGTCGTCGCACCGGAAGGAACTCGAAATGATACAAACGAAACGCTACTTCCTTTTCAAAAAGGAGCTTTCAGACTTTCCATCGAAACCGGAATTCCGATTTTACCCATGGCTGTAATCGGTGCGGATAAAATCATGAAAAAAGGGTCCTTTTTGCTTTCCCCGGGGAAAGTCAGAATCTATTTTTCTTCTCCGATGAAACCGCCTGCTTCTTCCGAAACTGCTATTAATGAGTTTGCCGAAAAAGGTAAATCAAGGCTGGAAGCCATGATTCTTATTCATGAGTAGCTTTAGATTCTTTTTAGTCTGTACTTAAAGCTTTCAATTCAAAACCGACCTTTTAGGAAGAAATAGTAATTTACAATCCCTTCAGGTAAACCAACTTGTCCAAAGCTATGGGTACTAAGAACATAAAAAAGGGAGTTGGGCTAGCTGCCCAGCTTCTTTTATCATTCACGCTATTTTCATTTTCCTGCACTGAAAATGATACATTATATCTAAGCAAGGAGTTTCAACTACCTGTAGAAGTTACTCCCAAAAAGGAGGTTTTCAACGTTGGGGATACTATCAGTATCAATATAAATTTTAACAAGATTCTATCCGATCGGGAAAATACTATGAAATACCTCTTTGAGGATTATAATTTTGAAACAAGTGTAAGAATTATTGAGCTAACTGAAAAATCTGAATCCCTAGCAGGACAACCGGGAGCAATTCAATCCTTTCAGTTTATTAATCAAATTGGAGGAATTTTGCCATTTGGGTCAGGAGGAGGAGAATTGGATTTAGTTTATTCTGGGGAAAGTTATTTACTGTCTTCCAAGATGATAGTAAGAAAACCGGGGATTTATTCAATTTCATTTAATATCAGTGCGAGAGAGCCAGCCCAATTAGTTGACCCTCCAGGAGGATATGATCAAATTATTGCAGGTGTTGGAGCGACTTTTTTTATTGTCAATTCAGGAGAAGGATTAAATTATCACCTAATTACCCAAAACACAGGTTCAAACTTTGAAAATCCAAGCAACGAGGATTGGGCTAGACCTTTTTTTGCATTTATTGTGGAAGAATAGTTTTTTCCTCTCGGCTTCTGAATTTAAACCTCAGGCTCAGCCAAAGCATCCCTAGTAAGCTCTTCAAAAACCACATAAATCACCAAAAAGGTCATCGGAAGGGAAATACAAATAGCGACTATAAACAAGATCGCTGCGACAGGATTGATCAGCACAAAGACTGCTCCGATTAGATTCATCGCTACTATAATCACGAAGAGCTGAAAGAATTTCCACCAGTTTCGGGTAACCAGCTTTCTGCTGTATTCAAGTGAAGTCCAGAAATCAAACCCACCGAAAATCCCGAACAAGGCTGAAAACATGTAAGAAACTGCCAAATAAATTCCCGGAATCACCAGCGCAAACAAACCTATTACAATCAAAATCTGGGCAACCAGCCAGATACTCAACATTAAAAACCAATAGCCAAATCCTCCGAAGAAATCCAAATATCGCACTTGCTGGCCATGACTGCTTTTATTGGCAACCAAAAAGAATCCGGTGTAAAGAGGCGGCGCAAGCAAAAGACTGTATAAAGCGATGTATTCTTTCAAGTAAATCACGAAAAGTCCCTGAATCGAAAACAAAAGAATCATGAATGTCAAATGCAGCAAAGCCTGGGATTTATACAGTTCCCAGGCTTTTGCAAATGAAGATTTGATATCAAAATCTATTTCGGTGGAAAGGAGCTTTTCCAGTTTTGGATGAATCATTTATGGAATTCCTTATTTGGTAAAGGCTTCGAGGATATCATGCTTGGTGATGATGTGAATTTTATTTTGAACATCACGCACCAACACCGCTTTTTCCCTTTCTACCATAGAAGAGAGCACGTCGAGTGTGCTATCCAAAGCAACAAACTTCATCGAAGTTTCCATCAAATCAGCCACTTGGGCATCTTTCAAAGTTGGATTTTCAATGATTCGGGCCAGTAATTTATTATCAGTTAAGCTTCCAACTACTTCCCCATTTTCCATCACAGGAATCTGGGAAATACTCTTGCTGTTCATCATCCCAATTGCCTCACGAACTGAATCAGTTTTTGCAGTTGCAACCAAGGTATAATCGCTGCGGTGGGCAATGATATCTCTGGCAGTGGAGAAAGTCTTGTCTTCAAGGAATCCATGATTTCTCATCCATTCGTCGTTGTACACTTTGCCCAAATAACGGGTGCCGTGATCGGGAAGAATTATCACCATGCGATCGCCTTCTTTGAGGTTTTCTTTGGCGTACTCAAGTGCGCCATGAACTGCTGACCCGCAAGACCATCCCACAAAAAGTCCTTCTTCCTTGGCCAGTCTTCTTGTCATCACTGCGGCATCTTTATCAGTCACTTTGATGAAATGATCGATCAGGCTGAAATCCACATTTTTTGGTAGAATGTCTTCCCCTATACCTTCAGTCAGGTAAGGATAGATCTCCTTTTCGTCGAAGATTCCGGTCTCTTTATATTTCTTGAAAACTGATCCGTAGGTATCAATCCCTACCGTGATCACATTTGGATTTTGCTCTTTCAAATATTTCGCCGTACCGCACATAGAACCTCCTGTGCCTACTCCCGCAGCGTAATGAGTGATTTTACCATCCGTATCCTTCCAAATCTCAGGACCTGTTGTCTCGTAATGAGCAAGGGAATTGGATAAGTTATCGTACTGATTTGGGTAATATGAATTGGGTATATCCCGGTTTAATTTTCTGGCAACAGAATAATAAGATCGGGGATCATCCGGAGTCACATTCGTTGGGCAAACAACTACTTCAGCTCCCACAGCTCTCAGAATATCGATTTTCTCTTTCGATTGCTTATCAGCCATCGTGAAAATACAACGATAACCTTTGGCCACAGCTGCCAAAGCCAAACCCATTCCGGTGTTTCCACTTGTTCCTTCGATGAGTGTTCCTCCCGGCTTCAGTAAACCTGCCTTTTCGGCGTCCTCCACCATTTTCACCGCCATTCGGTCTTTCATGGAGTTGCCTGGATTGAAGTATTCGACCTTGACCAAAATTTCTCCTTTGATGTCTTTAGAAATTTTATTGAGGCGGATCATCGGAGTGTTTCCGATGGTATCGATGATGGAATTATAGATCATGCGTAGTCATATTTGGTATTCAAAATTACAGGAATTTTCTTACTCCTCAGGGATAACGGATTTAAAAACAGAATAATATTCTGCAAACGATTTTTTGAAAAATTTACATTTCCTTAAACTCCAATCGCTTCAATACATCCAATGTGACGTGAAGCAAAATCGCAGCAACGAGTGTCATTCCTACTACACAGGTTAGCAAAGTCCATACGAACTGCTCGGTGATAATAAAAGCCAGCAGACTCAAAATCACAGAGGGAATAATCCCAAACAAGAAAATCCCTCCTATCATAAATGGCTTGATGAGTTTCCGATCCCATCCTTCATCCAAGGCAACTTGCGGAATCAGATTGATCGCAAATCCAATCAGGTAGAAAACCACAATCCCAACCAGAAACAAAGGAATCAATCCAATGCTGACATGTGCCAAAAAGACGGATGGAACGATCAAAACTCCGGCGAAAATCAGCGTTTGGACGATATCCAGCTTGATCATATTCCAGAATTTTGAGGACCAACTTGCAGGAATAAGGATGAAAAATGGCTTTTTCAAATCTCCGATATTTGCTCTTCCAATCCCTGCCATAAAGTAAAATGCCAACATCATAAGAAGATAGACATAGAAAACCTTGTGGGAGAACCAATCAAAATTGGAAAGTCCTGCCATTACAATTCCAATTCCGGCCATGCTCAGCGAGTAAATTCCGAATAAAGGATGAAAGTCCTGTCGGCTGCTATGGACGTAATTTCTCCAATAAAAAGCCTTTGCCCCTGTACCAAAATCAGGAAGCGCTAATTGCTTCTTGGAGTTAAGACTATAGGTACCTTCGTCCACTTCCTTTTTACCACGGACTTTTTCGAGTTTTTCCTCGTTCGTGTTGGTGGCATCCAAGACATCCTCGTAATAATATCCGGCAAATTGAATCACCAGTTTCACTACTATGAAATACGCCAGTGCATACAAAGCGATGAAGGAAAATGAGAGAATGAAATTTTGATGGGATAAATAGCTTGCAATTCCTCTGCTCCAGCCCACCAATGGGAAGAAATCAAACCAAGGCGAAGCGATCCAGGAAAACATTCCCTGCCAAAACTTTTCAGCCATCAATCCCGGAATTAGAATCATTGCACTCAGCGCAATCCCAACAAAAATCACTCCCGTCCGGATGTATTCCATCACTCCGTATTTGGTATGCAGCGTATAAATCAGAAACCTGATCGGAGAAATCATGAAGAAAAATAAAGCCATTCCTAAAATCAGGAAAGCCATATTCCCGACTGTGAGGTCAAATGATTTCGCCATTTGACTCGCGGTGTAGGCTATGAAAAGAATACTCCCTCCCAAAGCTGGCAAAATGGATCGTGCCATGTAATAAATCAGAATATTCGCAGGCTTGACCGGGGCGGTAAAAAGCAAATTCACATCCGCCATTTTGAAAAAGCTGACGTTTCTTTTGGTGGAACTGTAAAGCTGGAAAATCAGAATTCCCAATGCTACCAAAGTGATAGCTCCGACGACATTTTGCATCGCAAAATCCACCTGTTCCAATCCGCTGGAATCAATATTTTGCAAATCTGTACTCTCCGACTCCCCACCCGAACCCATCCGCTGGGAATACATGAAAAAGAAATACGCTATAAAAGCCCCGTAAGGAATTAACCGGAGCGGATTTCTAAGAATAAGTTTGATGTTGTTGATCAGGATAAAGATATCCTTCCTGAACAAAAGACGGATTTCATTCATCTTTCGTCAGTTCTAAAAACAGATCTTCCAGGGTCGTCCCTTCATCCTGGACAAACCGTTGCTTCAGGTTGGCAATTGTATCGTTGCCCAGGATTTTTCCATCTTTCAATATCATAATTCGGTCGGCGATTGACTCCACACTGTCAATCATGTGAGTACTCACCAAAATGGTCTTTCCCGCCTCCTTCAATTCTTTGAAAATCTTCTTCGTGTTTTTGATCGCTTTGGGATCCAAACCAATCATGGGTTCATCAAAGAAAAGCAATTGAGGGTCCGGCAAAAGTGCGCAGCAAATCGAAACCTTCTGTCTCATTCCCTTTGACAAATCTCTTCCGAGCTTGTCCCGTTTATCATCCAACTCAAACATTTCCAAAAGCTCATTTGCCTTATTTTTCCATTCCTTCACTCCGTAAGCCTGCGCGATAAACTGCAAGTGCTCCTGAACTGTGAGCAAATCATATACATAAGGTGTCTCCGGGATATAGCTGAAAAATCGCTTTGCCTCGACGCTCAAATGATCAAATCCGCCAATTGTAATATCTCCGGAAGTCTTTCTAAGCAATCCTACAATGCACTTGATCGTGGTGCTTTTACCAGCTCCATTGGGCCCCAAAAGCCCAACCACTTCTCCGCCCTGAAGCTCAAAAGAAATATCATCGACGGCATTTTGCTTACCGTATTGCTTGATCAAATTAGTAACAACTAGCATAAAAGTGATTTTGTGATTAAAACTACAGCTAAGACTTATAGGTTACGAGGAATTGGAATCTTTTTTGAGCAATAAATCCCATATTAAAATTTAACCTCAAAACTTATCAGATGAAAAAACTTTTGATAGTCATTTTATTTTTGGCAGGAAGCCAAATTTCGGTTGCACAGCAAGCCGGAAGATTCAGAATGGGATTGGATTTGGGTCCTGCAATTCCGGATGGAGGGGGAATTGGTGCTCTTTTCAGTCTTGAGCCCAAGATTAACATCACTAATAACATGAGTGTCGGGCTTAGATTAGGGTCAGCTGCTTTGGCAAAAGATGTGACCTACTATAATATCTCCGAAGATTATGAAGGTGAAATATCAGGCAATGCTTCTGTGACAGCAACTTTCGATTATTATTTCAATAAGGGGAAAAGCAATGTTGCACCGTTTATTGGAGGTGGATTTGGATACTATGCACTTAGCAGCATTGACATCGAAAACGGGGATTTTGATAATCCTGATGAAGCCGGAAATCTTGAAGCAAATTTCAAATGGGCACCCATGCTAAGGGCAGGTGTCGAGTTGGGAAAATTCCGAATGGCGGCTGAATACAATTTCGTTCCGCCAAGCGATCTTCAAAATATCAGTGGAGATGTAATCGGTGAGGCTATCAACCAATACTTTGGTTTCACACTCGGCTTCTATGTCGGTGGCGGAAGATGGAGAAACTATTCTGGTGAGTAACAACGAAAAAGCTCCGGAAATCATCCGGAGCTTTTTCGTTGTTAACCTTTTTGCCCTGCCAGAAGGTAGAGGACTGCCATCCGTACGGCGACTCCATTTTCAACCTGATTCAGGATAATTGAATGCTCGGAATCCGCCACGTCTGAGTTCAATTCCACTCCTCGGTTGATCGGTCCCGGATGCATGATCACAATTTCTTTGTTCAGCTGCTGGAGTAATTTCTTGTTGATTCCGTAGTAAAGAGAATATTCTCTCAGGCTTGGGAAATATTTGATTTGTTGACGCTCGAGTTGAATCCGAAGGACGTTTGCGACATCACACCATTCCAGCGCTTTTTTCACATCCAATTCCACTTTTACCCCGAGGCTGCTGATGTACTTTGGAATCAGCGTAATCGGACCGCAGACCATTACTTCAGCCCCCAGCATTTTCAGGCAAAAAATATTCGAGAGGGCCACTCGAGAGTGAAGGATATCTCCGATGATCGCAATTTTCTTTCCGGCGATTTCTCCGAGTTTTTCTTTGATGGAAAAAGCATCGAGAAGCGCTTGTGTTGGGTGCTCATGAGTACCGTCTCCGGCATTGATGATGTTGGCTTTTACATTTCTACTCAGAAAATGTGGCGCTCCGGGACTTGAATGTCTCATCACCACCATGTCCACTTTCATGGAAAGGATATTATTGACAGTATCGACCAGAGATTCACCTTTTTTCACCGAACTGCTACTCGATGAGAAATTGACTACATCCGCACTGAGTCTCTTTTCTGCAAGTTCGAATGAAAGCTTGGTTCGGGTGGAGTTTTCGAAAAAAACGTTTGCGATCGTAATGTCTCTCAGCGAAGGGACTTTCTTGATCGGTCGGTTGATCACTTCTTTGAAATTAGAAGCCGTATCGAGGATAAGCTGAACATCATCCAGTGTAAGGTTTTTAATACCGAGGAGGTGCTTTGTACTGAGTTGAGACATGATTAGCTTTTAACTTTCTCTGTGATCCAAATTGCATCTTTTTCAAAACCCTGATCTGCCCATTCCACCACCACATGTTGACTTTCGAGGGTATTCACCTTTATCCCAAAATAGTCGGGCATGATAGGGTAATCTCTGGTCAGAATTCGATCCACCAGCACCATCAGTTCTACTTTTTGTGGTCTGCCAAAGGCGATCATTGCATCCATTGCGGCTCTTACCGATCTGCCTTTGTAAAGCACATCATCCACAATAATTACCTTTTTTCCTTCTACCAGAAAATCAATCTTGGTTTCATTTGCCTTTAAGGGGAAGTCTCTTCTTCGAAAATCGTCCCGATGAAAAGTAGCATCCAAATAGCCAGACGGAACTTTCACTCCGGAAATCTCCTCTAAAAGTGCTACGATCTTATCCAGCAAAATTGTTCCGCGGGGCTGCAAACCTAAAAGTACTGTGTTTTCGAAATCATCATGATTTTCGATCAGTTGGTGACAGAACCTCCTGAGAATGATCCCAATCTGTCCTTGGTCCAGTATTAGCCTTTTTTGCATGGGTGAGATTTGAGGGTAAATATAAAAAATAAATCTAGTCCTGCAGGTCCTTTGGCTGGTACAAATCCCCATCCACGAGGACTTTGGTGATAAAAAATACCTCTTTGGTCTCTTCCCTTCCGGACTCATTGAGGAAGCGGATTTTCTGCGTTCCGCTAAGCAAAAAATACCGATCGTACCAATGCGCTATTTTCAGGCTTTCCGGATTAGTTTCCCGAATGCGCTCATTCTCATCCGTCAATTCCAACTCAAAATCCAGGTGCTCAAATACCTTTTCCCCGCTTTTGAAATAACTCAATTTGATCGTCTGATTCTCCACATAAATATGGTATAGATCGTCTCCCACGACTGCGATTTCCCCAAATGCATTTGGGTAGGTGGTAGTGAATTCATCGTAAGTACTTGCATTATCCCAGATCACCTGACCTTCCTTCCCTACTTTGATAAAATGGGCTGAAACGTACTGATACTCCGGAATCACCTGATATGTGGAAGCAATTGGGTATCGATTGGAATAAAAAGGATCGTTGAAACTGGGGTTATAACCCATTCTGGATAGTCGATCATACCGATAGGCGCTAGTCGGAGAATACAAGCCGGAACTCGCGCCACCTTTGGAATCTATAATATTTACCTGGTCAAAGTACACGTAATAGGCATCTTCTGTCTCTCTGACATCCCGAATCGAATAGACGTTTTTGATCCCCGGAATCTTTTCCTTTTCAATTTCTTTTAGTGTTTCTGCATCCTTTTTCTTCTTTGTCTTCTCATCCAGGTAATTGTAAAAGTTGGGGAAATCCTCGAGGGTATAGAGCTTAAATTGATGCTCCCCAAACTCATTAATTTCCATCAGGTACATCCCTTGATAGGCCCCTCTCCTTTCAAGTCCAAAAGATCCGATCATCATTTGTTGATAATCTTCCTCCTCAGGAAGAAGAAACGCATCCAAAATCTCCTGTCCCGGATCTCCAAACTGGTCAACCTTGACTTCCCGGATCAAATTCCCAGACATGTCATAGGTATTGACAAGAAGTTCGCGATTCCGATACTGGCCCTTTCTGCTCAATACCACATCAATGGCATCAATTTCAGCCATTTTCCGGATTTGAAGGATTTGAGTATCCTCGGCAAAAATCCCCTGAACAGTATGAATGCTTTTATCCTTCATGTCAAAAATCTGCATCACAGGTCGGGAATCGGATGTCCCCATGAATACAGCTTTGCCATCCACTACTAAAAACTCAACCAAGTCAATGCTGAGAAGATTATTGGCATCAAACTCAAATCCATTTTTGGAAGGCAAATCGATATTCAGAATATATTTTTCTGCATTGTCGGAATTTCCTTTTTGGAACAACACATACAATTGAGTTCCCTCTGTATCAAAACCGACGATATCAAATCCTTCCCGCACCGGAAACTCGACTAACCCATCGGTATTGAGATTTGAATCTGTGATGAAATACTGGAAATTTTTCTTGAAACTGATAGATTTCTCCGGGATCACCCGAAAAGCAACCAATGAATTATCGGTCCGCACCATTTCGAAAACCGGACCATATAACTCTGCGTCCACCTCAAACCTGGCCACAAATTTCACCTGAGCAAAAGCCTGAAAACCCAACATCAAAAACACGAAAAATATCAAAAGCTTCTTCATGAGCCCATTTTCAATAATAAATCAAACTCTTCTTTGCCAACCGGCAAGACAGAAAGTCTCGATTGCTTTAGCATGGGAAGTTCCGCAAGCCGATCTTCAGTCTTGATCATTTCCAAGGTTACCGGAGATTTTAAAGGTCTCTTGGCTTTCAACTTAACTGCAACCCAAGCCGGATCTTTTGGATCGGGAAATGCTTCTTCAGATACTTCCGCAACTCCAACGACCGCTTTATCTTTTCCGCTGTGGTAAAACAATACGGCATCCCCCAACTGCATTTCCCGCAAAGAATTTCTTGCCTGATAATTTCGCACCCCATCCCAGACATCCTCTTGTTTTGCTGCGAAGTCATCCCAGGAATAAGACGCAGGCTCCGATTTTACCATCCAATAGTTCATTATTCGTTATTTGGGTTCAAAATTTTAAGTTAAGTCTTAGACCTTTAAATTGAAACAATATTTGGAGACATTTGTCTCAGTTTCTTAACGCAAATACAAAGATTTTGGATCATAAGACTATTCTGAAAAAACTCAAGATGAGCATTCAGCTCATGGAACTCCATGAGGAAAATTCATTTAAAATCAGAGGATATCAGGGAGCGCTCAATTCCTTTGATCGGGGAGATCAGGATTTGATGAACATCAGTGACGAAGACTTAGCGAAAATCCCCGGAGTGGGAAAAAGTGTGTTGGAAGCCATTAAAGACTTGAAAAGTTCTGAATCATTTCCTCTTTTAGATCAATTAATTGAGAAAACTCCTGCCGGAATTTTGGAGATTCTTCAGATAAAAGGACTGGGTCCAAAAAAAGTAAAGACTCTTTGGGAGGAATTAGGCATCACCTCCACACATGAGTTGATGGAGGCTTGCCAGGCTGGAAAAGTGGCCAAAATCAAAGGATTTGGCGAAAAAACACAGGAGACGATTATTCAAAATCTGGAATTCAAAGCTTCCAATACTGGGAAATGGCTTTACGCAGACATCGAAGAAGTGATTGAAAACCTAACCGAAGAGCTTAAAACTATTTCACCTGAATCTGAAATTTCGATTGTCGGAGATTTTGCCAGAAAGATGGAAATCATCTCCGAAGCAGAATGGCTGATCGGTCTAGCTTCTCTTTTTGGGGGAAAAGAAAAATTAAAAACTTGGAGCAGAATTGAATGGGACCTTTCTCAATCAGGCCCATTTTCCTGGAGAGGAAAAGTCAAAGATTTTGACTTGCATGTTCAGGTTCATTTCTGCGCAAAACCCGATTTCATCCAAAATAAACTGGCGCTGACTGCATCAAAAGCTCACTTGGCTTTGCTGGTTGACGAAAAAGAATCCATCGCAGAAAAACTCAAAAAGAAGGATTATAAGAATGAGGAAGAGTTTTTCTCCAAAAATGGTTTGCAGTTTATTCCTGTCGAAATGCGGGAAGGTTTCGACGAAGTCGCTCTTGCCAAGGAAAACAAAATCCCGGTATTGCTGGAAGAAAAAGACCTTCGAGGAATCCTCCACAATCACTCTACCTACAGCGATGGTAAGCATACGTTGAAACAAATGGCCGAATACTGCAATGAATTGGGCTATGATTACCTCGGAATCTCAGATCACAGCCGTACGGCTTTTTACGCAGGAGGACTGGAAATCGAGCGCATAGAAAAGCAGCAAAAAGAAATTGATCAACTGAATATTGAATTGGCTCCTTTCCGCATTTTCAAAGGGATCGAAAGTGATATCCTGAGTGACGGAAGTTTGGATTACCCGGAAGATGTACTGGCTAGCTTTGACTTTATTGTCGCTTCCGTCCACTCGATTCTGAATATGGACATCAAGCGTGCCACGGAGCGATTGCTTAAGGCGATTGAAAATCCATACACGACCATTTTGGGTCACCCGACTGGAAGACTTTTACTCCGGAGAGAAGGCTATCCGATAGATCATAAGACCATTATTGATGCATGCGCAAAAAATAATGTGGTGATTGAAATCAACGCAAATCCATGGAGACTCGACCTTGATTGGAGATGGGTTCGCTATGCGATGGAGCAAGGTGTGATGCTTTCCATCAATCCGGATGCACACGAAATGGATGGATATGCCGACATGAAGTATGGAGTTTTGGTGGGAAGAAAAGGAGGATTGACCAAAGAAATGACATTAAATTCCCTGTCCGGGGAAGAAATAGCTGCTTACTTTGCGCAGCGAAAAGCTAAGATTGGAAAATAGGAACTGAAATCATGAGGGTTCCTCCTACCTTTCTTCCTATCTCAACCAACTCCTAATTTTACATTCTTAAATTTTCTATTCAATGAAGTGGACCGACCAACCCGAAGGAGTTTTGCTCCAAAGATCATTTCTCTTCGGAATCACAGGAATCGTATTGGGTGCACTTTCTCTTCTGAATACGAACTTCCAGTTGGTTCAAGCTCCGATGGGACCTTTAAACGGAGTGAGTCTATTACTCCAATTTCTGGGATTGAGCCTCGCCGTTTTGGTTTTGCGAAGAAAAAAAATGACTGCCGAGGATAAGCAAAAAGCGCAAAAAATGGTCTTGATTCTCGGAGTATCTTTGTTGTTTTTTATCCTGTCATTATAAGAAATAGGATTGAAACACTTCTAACCACCATACTTGCTTTAAACAGAAAAACCCCGAGTTCATCACCCGGGGTTTTCTGTTTGTATGAATGTTGAAATTAATCAGCTTTCTCTTTTTTCTTCACTGAGATCGTAAGCTCAGTTCCCTCTCCTAAATAATCTGCGGTAATCACATCACCTTCGGAAAGATCACCTTTCAGGATTTCCTCGGCGATCGCATCTTCCAGATATTTCTGAATTGCCCGATTCAAAGGACGTGCACCATATTGTTGGTCATACCCTTTTTCCGCAAGGAATTCTTTCGCTTTCTCTGTCAACTCAATCTGATATCCAAGATCCGTGATTCTGTGGAAGAGTTTCTTCAAACTGATATCGATGATCTTGAAGATATGCTCTCTGGTAAGTGAATTGAATACCACGACGTCATCCAAACGATTCAGGAATTCAGGACTGAATGCCTTCTTCAATGCTGACTGAATCGTAGACTTCATCACCTCATCCTGATTGTCCTGCTTAGCCTTGCTGGAGAATCCGATTCCTGCTCCGAAATCTTTCAAGTCACGAACTCCAATATTAGAAGTCATAATGATGATCGTGTTTCTGAAATCAACTCTTCTTCCCAGTCCATCTGTCAAAATACCGTCGTCCAGTACTTGAAGCAGAATATTGAATACATCCGGGTGAGCTTTTTCGATCTCATCTAGTAAGATCACAGAATATGGCTTTCTTCTGATTTTCTCAGTCAGCTGTCCACCTTCTTCGTAACCCACATAGCCCGGAGGCGCTCCTACCAGTCTGGATACGGAGAATTTCTCCATGTATTCAGACATATCGATTCTCACCAATGCATCGTCTTTATCGAAAAGATAAGAAGCAAGCATTTTGGCAAGCTCCGTCTTTCCTACACCTGTTGGTCCGAGGAAAATAAAAGAACCGATTGGCTTTTTAGGATCTTTCAAACCAACTCTGGTTCTTTGGATGGCTTTGGTCAATTTCTTGATCGCCTCTTCCTGCCCGACCACTTTTCCGCTCAACTCTTCCATCATGTTCAGAAGCTTAGCTCCTTCATTTTGGGCAATTCGTTTGGCAGGAATCCCGGTCATCATCGCTATTACTTCAGCGACATTTTCCTCTTCAACAGTAAATCTTTTGGACTTGCTGTCTTCCTCCCATCTGACTTTGGCAGTTTCCAACTGCTCCAAGAGTTTCTTCTCCTTATCTCTCAACTGAGCAGCTTCTTCGTATTTCTGAGATTTCACCACTCGGTTTTTCTCAGTTTTGATGTTTTCTACTTCAGCTTCCAGCTTCAGGATATCCTCCGGAACGTGAATATTATTGATGTGAACGCGGGCTCCGGCTTCATCCAGGATGTCAATTGCTTTATCCGGAAGGAAACGATCTGAAATATATCTGTCAGAAAGCTTCACGCAAGCCTCAATAGCGGCATCGGTGTAGATCACATTGTGGTGATCCTCGTATTTGTCCTTGATGTTTTGCAAAATCTGAATGGTCTCCTCAGGAGAAGTGGCATCCACCATCACCATTTGGAATCTTCTTGCAAGAGCACCGTCTTTTTCTATGTATTGTCTGTATTCGTCAAGCGTGGTGGCTCCGATACACTGGATTTCTCCACGGGACAAGGCTGGTTTGAACATGTTGGAAGCATCCAAAGAACCGCTTGCGCCACCGGCACCAACGATTGTATGAAGCTCATCAATAAACAGTATCACGTTTGGAGACTTTTCAAGCTCGTTCATTACGGCCTTCATTCTTTCTTCAAACTGACCTCTATATTTTGTACCTGCAACCAAAGAAGCAAGATCCAACGTCACCACTCGCTTATTGAAAAGCACGCGGGATACTTTTTTCTGCACAATTCTCAGCGCCAAACCTTCGGCGATGGCAGTTTTACCCACGCCCGGCTCGCCGATCAGAATCGGGTTGTTTTTCTTTCTTCTGGAAAGAATCTGAGCTACTCGCTCAATTTCTTTATCACGACCGATGATTGGATCAAGCTTATCATCTTCAGCCATTTTGGTAAGGTCACGACCGAAATTATCCAAAACCGGAGTTCGGGACTTTTCCGCTCCCGGCTTTGCGGCAGCACCACTTCCTGAAGAACCAAAAAGCTTAGATCCATCATCGTCTCCATCTTCTGCCTCAGCTTTTGCGCGAGGAGTTGGCGAATCAGATGACATTTCAAGCATTTCTTTTACGGAGTCATAGTTAACCTCAAACTTGTTTAGAATCTGCGTAGCGATATTGTCTTCGTCTCTCAAAATAGAAAGCAGCAAATGCTCCGTTCCGATCAATTGACTTTTAAAGATTTTAGCCTCCAGATACGTAATTTTCAACACTTTCTCTGACTGTCTGGTCAAAGGAATGTTGGCCATATTTTTCACATTGTGGTTTGCGGTGCCTTTCACAGCCCGCTCAATTGCGCTGCGCAACTCGTCGAGAGGCACGCCCAATTTTTTAAGAATGGAAACAGCTACACCCTCACCCTCACGAATCATCCCCAGTAAGAGGTGCTCTGTGCCAATGTAATCATGTCCCAGACGAAGAGCCTCTTCGCGACTGAGAGAGATCACCTCTTTGACTCTGTTCGAAAATTTTGCTTCCATTATATTCTTTCTGATTGTTTAATAATCCTGTACGTATGTTACCGAATTTGTTTTAAAAACACAATCCTTTTAGCGATTGTTCACTGTTTTTTTACAGACTTTAAGATTATGTTTTTCGCCGCAGGTCCTTCGCAGAATAACAAATCGATAACGCTAAGATCAGGCTCAAAGTCTAAGCCAAAAAGTTGCCCGTAAACTACCGGATTGTAGTAGGTTCTGGTTGAAAAACTAGCCTTGGGCACTAGTTGAGCCCTTATATCTGTCACTTCGGTCAAATCTGTATCGCTTTTGCTCTTGACAAGTTTGACAGGAGATTGAAGAAGCTTAAGACAGATTGTCAGCATCTCAAAGTTTAAATCCCAAAGTCTCTCTGGCTTTCTGGAAATGACTTCTTCGAAATACGGGAAAAAATATTCGAAGAACGGTGCTTTCCCATAAGCACTTTGAATTCCTCTCAGATGAATTGCTTGCCATTTCTGGCTGTAATCTATCAAAACTTCTTCCATTGGGATTTTTGGCCTTCGACCCTGAACAGGAACACTCAGCGTTTCCACTTTATTTGCGAGGCGAATCTGAGTTCGATTAAGAAAGGATTGTCTTTGATAGAGATCCTCCGGAAAAACCAACACCTCATCAGCTCCGGAAATAGCTGCAAAAAATTCAAGATTTGGTAAATAATGCAGGTCAACTGCGAGTCTTTTCATTTGGAGAGTTATTGGTTAATAAGTTATTGGCACTTCCCTCCTGATTCTTGGGTCTTGCTTCTTACTTCTTGCTTCTTGTCTCTAATCTCTTGTTTCTATTCTCTTGATTCTATCAAACAATATCTTCCAATTGCCCCAAGCCCTGTCGAACAATCTCCACATCGTCGCCGGTGCAATCGAGGATAGTCGAGGCGACATTTTGCCCGTAACCTCCGTCAATTACCAGGTCTACCTGATGCTGGTATTTTTCAAAAATCAAATCGGGATCTGTGCTGTATTCTACCACATCATCTTCATCACGGATAGAAGTAGTCAAAATCGGATGTCCCAATTCCTCAACCAAAAGCCTGGGAATAGTATGTGCGGGAACCCGGATTCCTATTGTTTTCTTATTGCTGTGCAAAATCTTTGGGACCACATTACTTGCCTCCAAAATGAATGTAAAAGGACCCGGAAGCCCCTTTTTCATCATCTTGAAAACTGGCTTGGTGATCACTCTGGTAAACTGAGCGATGTTTCCAAGGTCTGCACAAATGATTGAGAAATTATGCTTTTTGGGGTTAATTCCCTTGATTTTGCAAATCTTTTCAACCGCTCTCTGATTTGTGATATCACAACCCATCCCGTAAACAGTATCTGTTGGATAGATGACTACACCACCATTTCTCAGGATATCTACAGCTTGCTTGACCTTTTTCGGATCAGGGTTTTCTTCGTAAAGGCGTATAAATTCAGCTGGCATTTTTTTGATTTTCTAGATCCTTCAATGTTAATTTCTGTACAGGAACCCAAAATCTATCCAATTCCTGTACGATCGGCAAATCTGCCGGAGCCCAATTGACTGAAAACAACTCCACTTGGGTCAGCCATCGAACTTCTTCATGCTCCAAAAGTTGAATCAATCCCGATTCCCAAGTACAAAGGAATGGCAATAATCTGATTGTCTTTTCAGGTGAATATGAAAATTCACTTGGACTCATGGCAATTACGATTCTGATCGAAATATTCAATTCTTCCAGAATTTCCCTAATAAGACAATCTTCAGGCAATTCCCCTTGTTCAACTTTCCCTCCGGGAAACTCCCAAAGTCCAGGCTGACTCATCTTTGCAGATCGCTTTGCGCAAAGGATTTTCCCATCGAAATTTATAACAGCGCAAGTAACCGGGATAAAATCCATGAATTCGCAAAATGAATAAGAAAGGTAGAACCCAATCCATCAATGCACAAACTCAGACTTGGGTTTTTTCCCTATTTTTGACCCCCGTATGCTAAGCGAAAAAAGAAAAAAACAATTTATGGTCGTCATGATCGCCTCTTCGGTCCTGATGATCACACTCACTTTCTATTTCTATCAGGTGTTTTTCAGCCCCAACACCCTGATTGATTTGGAAACTAGCTATATGCTCAAAATCAAAAGCAATGATACCTACAAGAACGTTGCTGATGAGCTTTTTGAAAAGGCTGTGATCAATGACGCCCTCAGCTTTGGCTTTGTCGCAAAACTCATGGGCTATCAGGAAGCAGTAAAACCCGGTCTTTACACCGTCTCTCCGCGAATGAGCAACCTGGATTTGGTACGAATGCTCAGATCCGGAAGGCAAACACCCGTTCGGATTACTTTCAACAATGTCCGGACAAAAGAGGATTTGGCTGAAAAAATCACCGCAAACCTGGAAGTTTCAGAAACTCAATTTCTCGAAATGATCAAGGACTCAGTTTACATCCGGAAATTTGATTTCGAGGAAGAAACCATCATGAGCATGTTTATTCCAAATACGTATGAGGTTTGGTGGAATATAGCCCCGGATGCGCTTTTTGACCGGATGTATAAAGAATACCAATCTTTTTGGACTGAAGAAAGAAAAGCAAAAGCAGCCAAGCTAGGCCTCAGCCCAAAAGAAGTAAGCGCACTTGCATCCATCGTGCAGGCTGAATCTCAGAAATCTGACGAGCGACCAAGAATCGCAGGCGTCTATCTCAATCGCCTACGAATCGGAATGCCATTGCAAGCTGACCCTACTCTGGTTTTTGTAGCAGGTGATTTCAGCATCAAGCGACTTACCGGTGTGCACATGGCTATCGACAGTCCATATAACACTTATAAATATGCAGGCCTTCCTCCTGGCCCTATTAATCTTCCCGATATCAATTCTCTGGATGCAGTGCTCAACGCAGAAGATCACAAGTTCATGTATTTCTGCGCCAAGGAGGATTTTTCAGGTTATCATGCTTTCGCAGAAAACTACAATGATCACATGGCAAATGCCCGACGATATCAGCGTGCATTGAATACTGCCAAAATCTTCTGATCATGTACATTGCCGAAACTCAGATTCGGGTCCGCTATGCCGAAACAGATCAGATGAGCTATGTCTACTACGGCAACTATGCAATGTATTTTGAAGTAGCGAGAGTTGAAGCGATGCGGAGTGTCAACTTTTCCTACAAGCAAATGGAGGAAGAAGGCGTGATGATGCCGGTGCTGGAAAGCTACTTCAAATACCATAAACCCGGAAAATATGATGAGCTACTGACCATTAAAACTAAAATTCCGGTGATGCCAGGGGTACGGATTCGTTTCGAATATGAGGTAATTAATGAGCAATCTGAGCTAATCACTGAAGGCTGGACTACTTTGGCTTTTCTCAAAAAAGACACCCATCAGCCGACAAGACCACCACAGAATTTGTTAGCTTTATTGAAACCATTTTTTTAATCAAATAAGCCAAAGTGGTAAGGAAAAGCGTAAAATTTCTAAAGGATTTACTTAGGGCTCAAGCTAAACGGCTTCAAAAATTCCACTTCGGAGACCCGGACAAAAACCTGTATGAGGTAGGAAAGTTGTTTATTTATCAGTTGCAGAAAGACGATATCAGTGAGCGTGCTGGGTCGATGGCGTTCAGTTTCACACTTGCACTTTTCCCGTTGTTGCTTTTTGTTCTGAACATGATTCCTTATCTACAAGACTTCTTCCCTTACATTACTACAGATAATATTTTACTTTTTGTGCAGGAAATCTTGCCTGGTGAAATCTATTCCCAGCTTGAAAATACCATCCTCGATATTATCTCCAGGCCGAGGCAAAGCTTGCTGTCCATAGGTTTTTTCTTTGCTTTGTTTTCCTCTTCGCAGGGTGTGATTTCGATGATGGATTCTTTCAACTCAGTTTATCAGACAAGAGACGACCGAAGTTTTCTCAAAGCAAGGTTGATTTCTGTAGCTATTTTATTTGTATTGGTTGTAGCGATTTGCATAGCAAGCAGTATTATGATTTTCGGAAATATTTTGATCGGAGGCTTGGAAAATCTCCAGCTTTTCAATTCAAACTTTATGATTTTTTTATTTACCACACTTAAGTTTCTGGTCCTTTTAAGTGTGTTTTATTTCACAACCGCCTTCATTTTTCGTTTTGCACCTGCTGTCCATGACAGGTGGCATTTCTTCTCCGTCGGCTCACAGGTGGCAGGAATGCTGATTACCATCGGATTTTACGTGTTCAGTTATTACCTCAATAATTTCGCCAGCTACAATAAGCTTTATGGTTCTATCGGTACTCTGATCGGATTGATGCTCTGGCTTTGGGTTACTTCTTTGATTATCCTGATTGCATTTGAGGTCAATGTCACGTTGGATTTGCTTGATGTGAGAAAGAAAGGTGAGCCAGTCGAAAAATTAAAAACTTCCAGACTGATCGGCCCGGAACCAGAGAGCTGAAAAAAAAAAGACTGTAAAATATATCGTCACACTGAGTCCTTTAGCATCTGCATATTAGTTCGCCTCTAAAAATTACCTCCCAAAACATTCAATTCTATGAAGCATTTCAAATTTCCCCTCACCTTTTCCCTGGGCCTTTTTTTGATTTTTGGCTGTGCCAAACCGGAAGAAAAATTAATCCCGGATGCGGAGATTAATGCATGGTTTGATGCAGAATACGAAGAACTACTTCAGATGAGTCCATTGCAGCTGACTACTCAAGGCAGAAAGGATCTTTATGATCAAATCAATGACATGAGTGAGGCAGCAGAAGATAAGCGACTTGCTTGGATGGAAGCAAGTGTAAAAGAAATGAAGGAAAAGTTTGACTCGACTGCCCTGAGCCCTGAGGCCAAAATATCCTATGATCTTTGGGAGTATCAGTATGAAATGGAAAAAAGAGATGTAGAGTTCCGGAGAAAAAACTACGTCTTCAATCAAATGAGTGGGATTCACACGATGATTCCGAATATGCTGATCAATTTCCATAAAGTGGATGAATCTTCTGACATGACAGCCCTCGTCTCCAGAATCAATGAATCAGGCAGAGCAATCCGTCAGCTTTTGGAAAGAGCAAAATTGCAGACAGAAGCCGGAGTTCGCCCTCCGAAGTTTGCGTATGAATTTGTGATTCAGCAGTCCAACTCATTGTTAAAGGGTCAACCATTTACCGAGGGAGAAGATAGTGCACCGCTTTGGACAGATGCACTCAGCAAAATTGAGAAACTGGAAAAAGATGGTAAAATCACTTCCGAACAAGCGGAGGAATTTCGAGGAAATACCAAAAACGCACTTCTCACCAATTTCAAACCGGCATATGAGGAACTCATCGCTTGGTTGGAGTCAGAGTTGCCAAATCTGGAAGAAAAACCTACAGGAGTAAGCCGACACGAAAATGGCGCTGCCTTCTATGCGCACAAGCTTAAAGCCTCCACTACCACTGATCTTAGTGCTGAGGAAATTCATGAGATCGGTTTAAATGAGGTGAAAAGAATTCAGCAGGAAATGCTTGCGATCAAGAATCAGGTAGGATTTGAAGGAGACTTGAAGGAGTTTTTCAAGTTTGTAAACAGCGATCCTCAGTTCTTTTTCCCAAATACAGACCAAGGAAGACAAGCCTATCTGGATGAATCGACCAAGTATTTGAACGATATCAAAGCAAAATTGCCTGCCTATTTTGGGCTTTTGCCGAAAGCTGATTTAGTCGTAAAACGAGTTGAGGCTTTCCGTGAGCAAGACGGCGCACCCCAGCATTACAGTCAGGGCACTCCCGACGGTTCTCGTCCGGGCACTTATTATGTTCACCTTTCGGACATGAAGGCTATGCCAAAATCCACCATGGAGGGAGTTGCTTATCATGAGGGAAATCCGGGGCATCATATGCAGGTTTCAATTGCTCAGGAATTAGAATCCGTTCCCAAATTCCGAACCCAATTGGGATTCAATGCCTATTCAGAAGGCTGGGCGTTGTATTCTGAGATTTTGGCAAAGGAAATGGGAGGATATCAAAATCCCTATTACGATTTTGGTCGCCTTGTCAACGAAATCTGGAGAGCCATTCGATTGGTTGTTGACACCGGAATCCATGCCAAAGGTTGGACAGAAGCCGATGCAATCAAATACTTTACAGATAACTCTTCCATCTCACAAGGAGCAATTCAGGCAGAAGTTCGTCGCTACATGGTCATCCCCGGACAAGCCACAGGATATAAGATCGGAATGTTGAAAATTCAGGAACTTCGCAAGCTTGCAGAAACAGAATTGGGAGAAAAGTTTGACCTGCGCAAGTTCCACGATGTAGTTTTAGGAGGAGGAGCTTTACCGCTAGAGATTTTGGAGAAGGAAGTGAAGCGATGGATTGAAGCGGAGAAGAAGGTTGGCCAATCTCAGTGAACCCCCAAAGTTGTCAGTCATATCGGACGGAGAGAGATATCTGATTCTTTGAAAAAGTAAGTTATCAGTAACAGTGTTCTGCCTCCATTTCCAGTCGCTGGAGGAAATAGAAGCGGTCGGTAGCAGTTGCTGGTTGCAGCTGTCGGTTGGTGAAAAAATGGATAAATGACCGGAATAGGAAATTCATCTGAAGCAGATTTGAATAACCTATAAAAATTAAAGGTTAAAAATCAGAGACTTAGGAAAAATGGAGAAAAAGGGTTTTGTATAAAATCAGAATTCGGTTACTTTTGCACACTCGAAAAGAGGATCACAGCACAGAGGAGTGGCAGAGTGGTCGATCGCGGCGGTCTTGAAAACCGTTGTACCGTGAGGTACCGGGGGTTCGAATCCCTCCTCCTCTGCTTTTAACCTTATTAACCCCTTGATTATCAACAAGATACAAGGGGTTTTTTTATTTTAACTTGCTCATCACTTGCTAGATGATATATTTTTTAAGTAATCTATGTGGTTTAATTAAAGCTTTAATTTCTCCTTGTATGAGCACTTTGGCAAAAGTTGATTGTCAATGACTGTAAAACAAAAAACTTAGTATCTCAGATAACTTAACTAAACTGGTTTAAAAAATATGAAAACTATGTTTTTAAGCATTTAATTCATCTTTTCGTAATCTTGACTTAGACCGAACACGAATAGGAAAGAAACCAAATAATTTTCGGATTGGTCTGGATATAATTCTTCCATTTCAGGCACTTGGGTTTTTGTAAATGTTCTTAGTTGATGGGTGTTTTGGTACCAAAAAATTGATTTTGTTTCAAAACTTAGAAACGAGTTGAAAAAAAATCCTCTTCGGATAAAAAAATTGTCTCCAGCCAATTCTTGAAAATTACCAAATATTTTATCCGTCTCATTCCTACTGACTTGAAAAGGGTCTTTCTTATTTGTCATAAAAATTTAGGTATGAAGTGTTTAATTTTATTATTTTAAAGTTGAAATATTGAAGCCAGAATTAAGTTTATAAAAAATTATAAATCCCGAATTTTGGAATCTAATTTTTTTTGAAAAAAAATAATCCATGAAGTCCTAGCACCCATTTGACCCAGTCCCCCAAATTTACCTCTCCTTTGGGGGGGGGGATACATCATTAATTCACCTGTTGTACATTCTCAAAGTCAAACATTCTTATGAGTTTCAATAAAATACTTGATAAGTACCGCAAAATTTCATTTTCAGAAAGAGATAAGGGCAACCGCTTCGAACGCTTAATGCAGGCGTACTTGCTGACAGACCCTAAATATTCATACCAGTTCAAAAAAGTTTGGTTGTGGAATGAATTTCCTGGAAAGAAAGATTTGGGCGGAAGCGATACAGGTATTGACCTTGTAGCTGTTACTCATGACAATGACTACTGGGCTATTCAAAGTAAGTGCTTTCAAGAAACTGCAACCATAGACAAACCTGCCGTTGACAGTTTCCTTTCTACTTCGAGCAGAGAATTTAAAGATGACAATTTAAGAACGACCAGCTTTGCTCAACGACTTTGGATTTCTACCACCAATAAATGGGGCTCCAATGCGTATGAGGCAATTAAAAATCAAAATCCGCCTGTTGCCAGAATAAACCTAACCGATTTATTGGATGCTCCAGTTGATTGGGAGAAACTGGAACAAGGAATACACGGAGAAAAAGGAAGGGCCGAAAAGAAAAAACTCTATCCGCATGTGCTTGAAGTTCGTGACAAGGTTTTTGAATATTTTAAAGAGAATGAAAGAGGTCGTTTAATCATGGCTTGTGGTACTGGAAAAACCATGACCTCTTTAAAAATTGCCGAGAAACAAACAGACAATAAAGGAACGATTCTTTTCCTTGTTCCTTCCATTGCACTCATTGGTCAGACATTAAAAGAATGGTCATCGCAAGCCGATGAACCCATCAACCCTATTTGTATTTGCTCCGACCCCGAAATAACAAGAAACAGAACTAAAGGCGACCAAGATTTAACCAGCACCATTGATTTGGCTTGGCCTGCTTCAACTGATTCCAATTACATTCTAAAGCAATTCCAACATTATAAAATCGCAAACAATGGAATGACGGTGGTATTTTCTACCTACCAATCTATTGATGTAATTGCCAAAGCACAAAAAGTTTTACTCAGAAACGGTTTCCCTGAATTTGATTTAATTATTTGCGATGAAGCACATCGTACAACTGGTTATACAGAACCTGGCATGGATGATTCTGCCTTTGTGAAAGTACACGATGCGGATTATATCAAAGCAAAGAAACGTTTGTACATGACCGCTACACCTCGTTTGTATGATGTAGAAGCACAGTCAAAAGCGGCTAAAAATGATGTTCCGCTTTGGTCAATGGACAAAGAGGAACATTTTGGTAAAGAAATTCACCGCATTGGTTTTGGTGAAGCAGTAGAAAGAGGAATGCTTACCGATTACAAGGTTATTATTCTTACGTTGAATGATAAGGATGTACCAACAGCAGTACAAAAAATGATTACCAATGGTGAAGCGGAAATTAAAACCGATGACCTCACCAAATTAATTGGAACAGTCAATGCCTTATCAAAACAATTCTTAGGAAACGAATCTATAAAAGTAGAAGGTGATGAAAGCCCAATGAAACGTGCCGTTGCCTTTTGTGGCAGTATCGCCAATTCAACCAACATTGCAGCGAGTTACAATCTTGCATCTGAAAATTATTTAGAATCGCTGCCCGAAGAAAAAAAGAAAAACATGGTTACTGTGCAAGCCATGCACATGGACGGTACCATGGCTGCGCCACAACGTGACCAAATGCTAAGTTGGTTAAAGGAAGAAACACCAGGCAATGAATGTAGAATTATTACTAACGTTCGGGTATTGAGCGAAGGTGTTGATGTTCCTTCTTTGGATTCTGTACTTTTTCTTTCTGCTCGAAATTCGCAGGTTGATGTTGTGCAATCCGTTGGGCGTGTTATGCGTAAATCGGAAGGCAAGAAATACGGTTACATTATTATTCCTGTTGTTGTTCCTGCCGATGTAGAACCTGAACATGCTTTAGATGATAATGAACGCTACAAAGTAGTTTGGACGGTATTGAACGCATTGCGTGCACATGACGACCGTTTTAATGCTACCGTAAATAAAATTGAACTCAATAAAAAACGACCCAACCAGATTATTGTTGGTGGTTCTGAATATGGTTTTGATGGTGATGGAAACCCAATAGAAAAAAGTCGTGACGGTTACGAAGGCACTGACCCAAGCAAAGAAATAGGCCGACAAATAGCCATTCAGTTTGAGCAATTACAAGATGTGGTTTTTGCCCGCATGGTGCAAAAGGTTGGCGACCGCAGGTATTGGGAACAATGGGCTCGTGATGTAGCCAAAATTGCCGAACGACAAATTGAACGCATCAAATACCTCATTAACGAAAAGAAAGACCAAAGAACTGCTTTTGATAAATTTTTAAGCGGTTTGCAAAAGAACATCAACCCAAGTATAAACGAAGAGCAAGCCATCGAAATGTTGGCTCAACATATCATCACTCAACCAATATTTGACGCATTGTTTGAAGGTTACTCATTTGTAAAATCAAATGCGGTTTCTATGGCCATGCAAGGCATGATAGAATCTTTGGAAGAAGGCAGCAACCTTGCAGAGCAAGATGAAACACTCCAAAAGTTTTATGACTCCGTTCGTACCCGTGCCCAAGGAATCGACAATTCAGAGGGGAAACAACGCATTATCATTGAATTGTATGATAAGTTTTTCAAAACCGCATTCCCGAAAATGGTGGAGAAACTGGGTATTGTTTATACGCCTGTAGAAGTGGTAGACTTTATCATTCATTCAGTAAACGACATTCTGAAAAAAGAATTTGACCGTACTATTTCTGATGAAAACATTCACATTCTTGACCCATTTACAGGAACAGGAACATTCTTAGTGCGATTGCTGCAAAGCGGATTGATTGATGCAAAAGATTTGGAACGCAAATACAAAGATGAATTGCACTCCAACGAAATTGTATTGCTGGCTTATTACATAGCCGCTATTAACATAGAAAACGCTTACCACGATGCTACACCCGAACTGGATGATGGCGTAGGTAAAGCCAATTATACTTCATTTGACGGAATTGTATTAACCGATACATTTCAGCTCAGCGAAACAAGAGAAGGTGAAATTCAATACGAGGAAATGCTGAAGAAAAACTCAGACCGTGTTGAGAGACAACGTAAAGCACCACTTAGAATTATTATCGGCAATCCTCCTTATTCCGTTGGGCAAAAATCCGCTAATGACAATGCACAAAATCAATCTTATCCAAAGCTGGATCAAAGAATAGCATCCACCTATGCCAAACAATCTACAGCAGGATTAAATAAATCTTTATATGATGCCTATATAAAAGCATTTAGATGGAGTGCCGACCGATTGGATAAAACGGGTGGAATTATCTGTTTTGTGACCAATGGGTCATGGCTTGACGGGAACAGTACAGACGGATTTCGTAAATCAATGGAAAAGGAATTTACCTCGATTTATGTTTTCAATTTAAGGGGAAATCAAAGAACCAGCGGTGAATTAAGCAGAAAAGAGGGAGGTAAAATTTTCGGAAGTGGTTCACGTACTCCTATAGCAATTACGCTATTAGTCAAAAATCCCGATATCAAAGTTGAAAAAGCTACCATCCATTACCATGACATTGGTGATTATTTGGATAAAGATGAAAAGCTAAAAATCATCAAAGGATTTAAGTCATTTGCAAATCCCGAAATGCCCCTTCAATCAGTCATTTCAAATGTAGAAGGTGATTGGATATCAATGAGAAATGGTGCTTTTGATATGTTTATTCCAATTGAACCAGAAAGGAAGTTTGATTTAAAATCACAAACATTCTTCAATACCTATGCAATTGGGGTAGCTACTAATAGGGATGCATGGGTTTACAATTTTTCTAAATTAACAATTACCGAAAATATGCTAAATATGATTGGGGCTTACAACAATCAAACTAAGCAATTTAATTCTGCGAAAACTTTAAATCCTGATTTGAAAATAGAGGATTTTATAGACTCAGATTCAACAAAAATCAGTTGGACAAGAGCATTGAGAAAAGATGCATTAAATGGAATAGAACACAAATTCAAACCGACTCAATTTAGAAACGGAGTATATCGACCATTTACAAAACAATTACTCTATTTTGATTTACCATTTATTGAAAGTCCAGGTATAAATGGAAAATTCTTTCCTAATCCAAAAAGTGAAAATGTTACAATTTGTGTTTCACCGAGTCAAAATGATGGAATTTCGATACTGATTAGCAATCAATTGTCTAATCTTCACTTTAATGGAGACACACAATGCTTTCCACTTTACTATTACGAAGAAAATAAATCCCAGCAAAAAGGATTATTCGATCAAGGCAATGAAAAAGATTACATCCGAAGAGAAGCTATCAGTGATTTCATTTTAGAACGGGCTAAAAAGCAATATGGTAAAAACGTAACCAAAGAGGATATTTTTTACTATGTGTACGGATTTTTGCACAGTCCCGAATACAGGGAAACTTTCGCCAATGACCTCAAAAAAATGTTGCCGAAATTACCATTATTAGAGACGGTGAAGGACTTTTGGGCATTCAGTAATGCAGGTAGAAAATTGGCTGAACTGCACTTGAATTACGAATCTGTACCGACTTATGAAGGTGTGAAAATTAGTGGGGCAGAATCACTTTCATTCCTTGACACTGAACCAGCCGACACAAAACTTTATATGGTTGAGAAAATGAGATTCCCTAAAAAGGATCAAAAAGATACCATTCATTACAATAGCAAAATCACTATCTCAAATATACCAGATAAAGCATACCAGTATGTTGTCAATGGTAAATCTGCGATTGAATGGATTATGGAACGCTATGCCGTAACCACACACAAAGACAGCGGTATCACCAATGATCCGAATGATTGGGCTAATGAAGTCGGAAATCCAAGATACATTTTGGATTTGTTGCTTAGCATCATCAATGTCAGTGTGCAGACGGTTGATATAGTGGAAGGTTTACCAAAAGTGAAATTTGATTGATAAAGAAACATTGATTTTTAACATATTAAAAATCAATGTTTTCTTGATTAAATCTATTTTTTAAAGATTTAATATGATTTTCATGCTCAATTAGGCTAATTAAATACCTTTTTCTTTCCTCTACAATTTTACCACTCCCTTGGTGCTGGTTTAAGGTAGTTGAAATCAACTGGTAGCTTATATCAGTTTGCTCAATCACATAATAAATTAATTTTTTACTTTCGTCATTACCTAGTTGAAGGTAAGTATGAATGGCACCTTTTAAAACACTTGTATTGGTTGTGAAGTTTTGAGTCGAATTATAATGATAGGTATGGATTCCACTTGTATCCATGGTTTTATCCATCATGGGTTTATTCGAAATATCTATATCAAGAAAAGAATATGTTTTTTTTCCATCAGATACTCTTAATTGCCTGTTTATGAAATCATTAAGAATATTTGGCAAAGAAGAAAGTATTTCTTCAGGTTTGACCCCTCTATGTCTTTTTCGAAAATATTCTGAACCTATTGACACTTCAAATCTAGTGACTTCGCTCTTACCTGGAATAAATCCTTTAGTTTCCCAATAATCCATAATGTAGGATTTATTGCTGCTTGGAATTTCAGAAGATTTGTTGTAGATGTGAATTTTGCTATATGAAGTCCCGCCACGAATAGTTCTTTCAAATTTATTATCTGCTACATTATAAGCGAATTTAGTTCGAAATGATTTGACGTTACGTTTTTTTTGCCCTTCTTCTTGTATTAATGCCAAATATTCAGAATACAAATCCAGAACAGTATCATAGCAGATTTCAAGACGGTTGATGTTATTTAATTTTATTCCAAGATGTTCTTCAAGTTGCCGAGAAAATCCTAGAAAATCATATCCAGCTTGATAATGAAGAAGATTTGTGAATTGAAAAAGGATATTCGTACGATTATATGGCAGTTTAATATTCAAAAACAGGTGACCTATTTCAAAATCATTTAATTTTACTTGTACTGTATTATGGTAATTTGGATGGTTTGGTTTTTGAGACGGTTGAAATTTTAAATTTTTAATTTCTTTGTTGACTTTGATTTGATTGAAAAATGACATTTGATGTTTAACTGTCATTTTATAAGCGAGAATTAACTTATCGCTTCCAATTGAATAATCCATTAATTAAGTAAAGTTACTCAACACTCTGTCCCCTCTTATTAGACTAGAGGGGTAATTTATTTTTGGGTGATTGTTGAGTTATTGCAAAGCAACAAATTAATTCATAATAAATAAAATCGGCAATTCCAACTGAAAAAGTAGAAAATATCGTATTAGATATATACTTATATTATATTTTGTATATTTCATTTTTATAAATTTTTTATTTTGTAAATACGGTTTTTTCGATAGTTAAATTGTTTTTCAGATTTTTTAAAAAAATTTTCCTTCCAATTTGTTAGATGGATTCCTTTCAATTGTCTTTCTATGACTCAATTTGGGCCAAAGCATGAAACTCTAAAACCTTTACCATGCCCTATGGCGCAAAAAAAAGGACGTTCATTTGGCTCAAAAAAAGGACGGAATTCAATCTTGTTTTCCATTAAATCAATATAAAAGTGAAAGCATTAAATCGGTTAATTTTAGCCTCCACAACCTTTTGGGCCTATTATACGTTTTTACTTTATATAGAATATTAAATTAAAACATTATGAGAATAAAGTATAATAGAACAAGTATGATTTCCCAGTCAGGTGAAAGATTTAAAGATGATCAAGAAAAATACGATTTAGTTTTATTCGATAAGGGTGTTAGCGGAAAGATTCCATTCTCCCAAAGGGAAAAAGGTAAGGTTCTGATGGAGTTAATCAAATCCGATAAAGTGACTGAAATAGTGACTGAAGAACTTTCTCGATTAGGGCGCTCAACGGTTGATGTCCTTTCAACGCTAAAAATCATCGAAGACCATGGCGTTCGTGTAACAATCAGAAACATGGGGAATTTGACAAGCCATATCGATGGTAAAAAAAATCCAATTTGGAATCTCATCACGAGTGTCATGTCAAGCTTATATGAACTCGAAAGAGAGCATATTGTCGAAAGAACAACTGTAGGAAGAAAAATGTATGTCCTGAATGGTGGTAAATTGGGTAGACCAACAGGAACTAATGAATCGGAAAAGGAATTTTTAGACAAGCCGAAAAATCAACAAATCAAATCTCTTCTCGAAAAAGGCAAAAGTATTCGAGACATTAGTGGTAGGCTTGGGGTTAGTTCCCGTACGATCATTAAAGTAAAATCAGTTTTAAATAAATGATTTAAAAAAATAAAATCACCTGATTAATTCAAATACGTATTTATTTTCCCTTTCACATTCATTTAAAAATGAATTTTTTATCCAGTTCGAAGCCTTACTTTTTAAAATAATATCCTTACAATTTTCAAAAAGACCAAGATTCCTATTGAGTTCAGCTATCTGAATTATATTATCACGAAAGTTTTCAGTCAGAAGGACTATTAACCGAATAGAATTCTCATTTAAGAATTCTCCCTCCTCTGGGGTTTTTAATAACGGATAACCGTTTCTCATCCTATCATTGAAAAGCCACCATATTTTTATTCTAATAACTGTTTCTTTTGGAAAACTTAGATCAATGACATTCTTTTGGTAAAATATCAAATCTTCCAAAATTGGTGAATTTGCACCTTTAATGTTTTTGACTTCCTCTACTAATCTTTCACTGATCTTATAATCTTTGACTCTTAGAATATCTTGAATCCAAAAAATATGATTGCATTTATGACATTTCGTAATATTAGGAGTCTCAGGTAGACTAGGAGATATCCATTTACCATCTGAAAATAATCTGGAACCAAAAGTGTTTCCACTAATTACAGCGTAAAATTTAAATGGTTCCTTACAATTGGGACACAAACAAATCTCTTCAGAACCCAGCCTCATAATAGGATAAATTTAATTTTTAAAGAAAACTGATTGAATCAAAAATCAAACTGGCTCAAATTTGCCTTTAGGATATTTCGATGATTTGGGTCTTACCATCCATGTTATACTTTCTCGACCCTCTATTTCTACCATTTTAAAAAAATAAATTTTCAAATGAGGGTATGAATGAATTAGCTTTTGGACAAGTTTAAAATCACAGTTTCTAAGGATAGGACGGGACAAATCATTGATCCATTGATCCATTGGAATAATGGCATGGTCTATATAAAAATTTTTGAACGTTTCAGATAATTTGATTTCGCCTCCCAAACCTTCTAATAAAATTCCATAACGAAGTGAATTTTTATAGCCACTTTTCTGGATTAAGCCTTTTTTTAAAAGTTCATGAAGGATTTTGTGTAGATGTTTCGATGGTTCAACTATCAATATTGATTTAGGCAAATAGAACTTATTGGCGAATTCCCTTCCGATTTCACTTGGGGTAAAAAACTTTCCATTTCCATTTTTTAAAAATTCGATGATAAACTCCGACTTATCGGAAGCATTTAATCCCATATTTTTATTCAGTGTTAAAAATCGAAAAAAACTGAAACAGAAATCCAATTTAAAAATAAATCGAATTCTAGTCTTAACGGATATTTTTATTTGACTCGATGTATTTCATTAAATCAATGAATCTCACTTTTTGTTGACTCAGAATTTGGTAGCTAATAAATTCGTTTCTTTCAAGAAGATTATACACTGTTTGCCTTGTCACTCCCAGCAGTTCAGAGGTTTCTTTAATAGTCAAAAGACGAAAGGGATAAATGCTATTTTGAACCAATTCATTAGATGACAACACTTCGAAATTACGGAAATTGAATTCAATACTAATTTCCTTCATAACCTCCTGATGTTCCCGTTTTTCGTAATTAAATTCTCTATGCCATGTGAATTTTTGCTGAATAATTTCAAAATCGGTTAACAATTTCATGAAATCTAAAACGGTATATTTTTCACCATTAAATTCAATCAATCCTTCATTATATCTGTGGTAATAAATTTTTGATTTTAAAACTAAAAATTCTAGAATCTGATTTTGCGTTTGAAAAGAAATTATCATTTTTTACCTGGAAAAATTTGATTCAATTTAGAAACCTGTTCCAAGACCATTTCTGGTTGAGCATGAAAATATTCATCCATTTGCTTTTCTGATCTGTGAGCGGTTGTTCTTTGGATTATTTTTCGATCCATTCCACCATAAAGTGTTTGAGTTACAAAGGTTCTCCTCATGGTATGGGTAGTTATTAGATCATATTTGGGAATGAACTCAACGGTCATTTCACCCAAATCGTTGTATGTCACTTTCTCAATTGGTGTTGTCAAACCTACTTCTTTAAAAATCTCTTTTAGATAGTCATTATATTTTTGGTTACTGATAGTAAGTTGAGTCGTATCAAAACCATATTTTTCCAGTAGCCTGTTAAGTGCTTCAAAAAGTAGAATTGATGAACTTGACCCTGTTTTTTTATTCGCAATAACAAGCATGTGCCCCTGAACATGCCCAGCCCTCAAACGAATACAATCTGAATATCGAAGTCCCGTGTATAGCTGAATCAAGGCGAGGTCTTTTATTTTAGATAATCTTTCTGATGCTGGTTGGTAATCTTCAAGTTTCTGAATGTCCTCTACAGAAAGAACGACTTGCTTTACGTCTAGTTCTTTTTGGAATTTTAATTTTTTATAATTTGGCTGAATAATGTTTTCATCTACATAATATTTCAAAATCTGTTTCAAAAAATCAAAGGTTTTTACAATAGTATTTGGCTGTTGACTTTTTCTAAGATTTGGCTTTTTATGGTCAGGTTTCGCTTTTTGAAGATATTTTGTGAAACCAGTTATCCAGTTTTGGTTTATCTCTGTGGGATAAACCTTTTTCCCCTCTAAATAATCCTCTAGTCTGGATTCAAGGTTCTTAAATTTTTCTAAATGCTTTCCAGTAAAATTTTCACTCTGGGACAGATTGAACTTTTTAACTAATGTGAGCAAATCTTGCCCGCTGTCACTTTTATTCTCTTTTGTCTTTTGATATGTTTCAGGATTAAGGGGGATGTCCCTTATTTTCATGAAATTAATTGTTTCACCAACTTTCCCTATTTCAATTTCAATCATTTCGTTGAAAATTTTGGAGTTAGGATGAGTTTTACTTACTCTTCCAGTTTTTAGCCAAAACTTCTTTTCGATTTTAATTGGAAGAGGAATTTGAATTGTTTTCCTACGTGCTTCAGGTACATTAAAATCGAGAATCACATAAACTGCACCCTTTTTAGTTATTTTACTAAAATTTTGAAGATAACATCTGATATTAAGTTTCATATTATGGATTAGCTTTTAATCTCCTTTTTAAATTAATAAAAATGCAAATGACAAACCTATTACTTGCTATTCACTTGCAATATGAGTGAAAATGAGTGTAAAAAAATAAATAAGTCATATAATTTAATAAAAAATATGCCTTGATTCAATTAAATCAAACACTTTTCATTTTAGGTTCAATAACCTCCTCCTCTGCAATCAAATAGCCTGGTTCACACCAGGCTATTTTCATTTTAACTCGTCGGGGCAACACCATGACGTTTACAAAGCCTCTAAACGATACTGGACTCGGAATACAAGTCATAGGCTGCCACGAAAAGTTGGCGAACAGGCGAATCTCCATTCTTTTCTGATCCAACGCTCTTGACTTGGCTTCCGACAACTATTCTCCTTCATTCAATTCATCCAACACCCACTCATCCCCTTTCTCATAGGCACTCCGAATGGCCAGATTTCCATAGCGATTTCGCATTTCATCCAAGTAGAGGCAGGTCGGTTCTCGCCGGTTATCTGCCAAAAGATGTATTGCTCGCTCAGCCATCTCCCGCTTCTGACTTCCTTCAAAAATAAATGGCATCCTGGCCAGCCATTCCAACTTTTGAGAATGGTTTTGATAGTGCAGTCCGATAGACTGGAAAAGCAATGTTCCTGTGGCACATCCTAACCCCTCGTAAAAAACCAATTCTCCTTCCAGGTTTCTCAGATGAGCGTCAATTTGGATCGGCAAAGGAAGTATGGGCAAAGGCTCTTTTTTGACGATTCTCAGATGCTCGATCTGCTTATATATTGACTCCGGCGGTGTGAATTGAATAAATTTGGTAGCCATCTCTGACGAAAGTGGAGATTCCCTATCAATCAGGGTAAATGTTTCAAAGTCCAGGTTCTTGCTATGGATTGTAATCATTCGGGAAGCTGCAGTACCTAATGAGATCAGGTGACGCGGATGGCTTATGGGCCGGGTTTGAATAGCTGATAACGCCAATGGCGCAGCGGCAAGGACAGGAAGGGTTTTGAGGAAGGATCTTCTTTTCATGGTATAATTAAGTTACTAAGAAGTTGAATTAAACTTCCAGTCTTCCGCAAAACCCACCTCAACTTGCTCAGATTAGCGAATAGTCATACTAACATTCATGCATTTTACAAGCGGGAAATCTGAAACATTTCTTACCTTCCTTTACAAAATTGATCCAATTTTTAAACTTCTCAAGTGAGGTAGGCCTTCCTCAGATTAGGCAATTTTTTATGGGAAGTAAAATTTCCTAGACGAAATCAATCCTCAAAAAAAATAATTACCTATTCCTCTCGACTGAAAAGAATTTAGGAAAGCAATCAAAAAGATTGAATAATCCTCAAACTGTTTAATCTAATCTGGCTGATTGAAAATCAACACAAAACTGATGTAGAAGCGATTTAGAACTGGAATTTCCTGACCCAAAGTCGTAGAAAACTTCCACGAGAATACAATTCAGATACGAATTCGGAAGCTGGTAGCACAGAAGGAAAATCCAAGAAGGATCATAAAGACTAAAAGGAAGCTTTTCGTTTCTACTTGGCTCAATTACTGTAAATGTGGTATTAGAATGAGTTCAAGTCACCCAGTTTGTTTATCTCATTTCATGCATAGTTTAAGCCATTTTGCTTAAAAGCAAATTGTATTGGCTCTTCAAAAGTTGTTAATCATTTTGATTATCCGATTACTTATCACTACCAAGAAAAAGCTAGATCAGAAGTCAAAATGATGGCCTCCACAGCGGAGGGCAAGTATGGGCAGTCGAGCTTCAAATATTTTTTTAATTATAATCAATCCTTTTGGTGCTGAATTTCTAAACCGAATAATTAATAAAGTTTTGAAAATACATATCAAATTCATGGTCAGCCTCCGGTGCAAATTGATTGTTCAGCAACAATTGGACAGGATTGGAATTCCATATTTGTCCATTGAACTTGGAATGGTGGAGACTGAAGACAGTATTACAAATCAGCAGATTGATGAGCTGAAGAAAAGTCTGCAACTTGTAGGTTTGGAAATACTTGTGAATAAAAAAAGTATTCTGATCGATAAAATCAAAAATGTGATCGTAGAAATGATCCACTATAATGAGGAAGTTCTTAGGGTAAATTATTCTGATTTCATTAGTAATAAAGTCGGTTACGACTATACCTATTTATCCAATATTTTTTCTGAATTGGAAGGAATTACTATCCAGCAGTTTATCATTAAACACAAAATTGAAAAGGTGAAGGAACTACTGCTTTATGATGAATTGTCTCTGACAGAAATTTCTCACAGGATGAACTACAGCAGTGTTTGCCACCTTTCAACTCAGTTTAAAAAAATAACAGGCCATACTCCAACATTTTTTAATCAATTGAAAAAAAGAGAAAAAAAATCTGAGAGATTTTGATGATGGTCCATAGACCATAGCTTGTAATCCCTAGTTGTCAATAAAGGATTTCAAACCTTGTTTTGTTTGAGCAATTGAAAAAAATCCGAAGTTCATAAATTGAAATTTCCTCAAAATTGCCACAGAGATTGTGTTTTTTGATCACTCAACCCGTGTTTTCAGATAATTTTTACCCAAGTCAACTAAAAAAAAACAGTCCTGAATTTTCAGAACTGTTTTTATTACAAAGAATTCAATTGATCATCCAGGATCAATAGTTCTTATTTTCCCGGAGTGATATCAATTATCACGGTACGGTTATAAGCACGCTCCTCAGGAAATTTGTTTTTAAACGGTGAGACTTTTTCATCTTCTCCAAATCCATTTACCACAAATTTCACGTCATTTCTTCCTGCTTTCAACAAACTTCTTTCAAGAATACTTTTGACATCGTTAGCCCGCGCCAGGGATAATCCCAAGTTGTATGCTTCCTCTCCTATTGTATCCGTATGTCCTTGAATAGTCACTGTACCTCCTTTAGGGATTTTTGGTGCAACAACTTCTGTAAGATATTTCTCATAGGACGCAATTGCCTTGGCATCATTGAATTCATAGATAATGCTATATCTATTTCCTTCCGTACTAGTTGGAGGAGTCCAAAGAACCATTTTTACCGGAGTCTCTTTTCTGATAGTCTGGCCATCTTTAGTCTGACCCACCATGGTTACTATGTAATCTCCTTCCGGTTTTGTTCCTAGAATCGATGCACCTGAAATACTTACTTTCTCTTCAGTATAGGGTCCGAAATTCTGAACTATTCCTTGTGCGTCTTTAAATTCCAAAGTCCAAGAATTGAAGGCATCTATTGCTCCATCAACATTGAAAGTGACATAGCTTTCTTCCGGTGCCACTAAAGAAACCGGTCTTAAAGGAGCATCCAATCCGCCTTTGAATTCCATCAACAATTCAGGAGAACTGCTTTCAATAGACACACGTCGGTCACCGTCAAGGAGAAGATCGAGCTCGCGGGTTCCACCGGATTGTTTGGATGGGATTCTTGGTTTTGTCAACCCTTCTGTTGCAATCCTCGAAGCGTCTATTCCCCATGTGCTTACTAAATAATTCTTGACTGATTCAGACATGGCTTTAGCTTCCTGAGAACCCTTCTCTGAAGACCCTACTAATTTGATACTTGCCGTAGGATTTTTGACCATTCGGTCACCAAGAATATTTAACACATTATAATATACCATCATCTGTCTGTCGGCCCGGCCTGAAAGTTCTGTTGGTGCAAAGACATCCAATTGATCTGCTTTGAAATCTTTCACCTGACTTTTTTCAAGCGTTACATATCGATTTGGAATGGCAGGCGAACCTGCATCAAAATAAACATAGTTACGAATTGGAAAAGTCTCTATGATGCTGGTTGCTTCAGGGTTATTTTCCGGAGAGTTGACAGCAAAACCGATTACGGGCTCAACAAAAGGAACAGGTGGGGCTTGAACTACCACCGGAATTTTACGGCCTTTACCAAATTTCAATGCTGCCCCAACACGAAGTGTAGTCAAAGTCCAGGTTTCCGAAGATCGTGGATTTTGTCCAAAATACGGCTGGATGGCTACGAAAGGAGAAAGTATGGTTTGCACTTTTCTGATTTGGGAGGAAAGCTGAATATCATGTCCAGCTCCGATCTGCATCGAAATCAGATTTTGATTGGTATTGCTGAATTCACCATTTACGGCTGGAGTCGGAGCTTGATCCGGGTAATCCGGGTTGATTCCCAACTGGTAAGTAAAAGCTTTCGTCCTGTTGAAAGCAAATCGTGGACCTGCGTACAGATAGAAGTTATTTTTAAATGGAGCAAAACGAAGACTCGGCTCCACAGTCAGGTAACTCAAATCGGTAGACAAATCTGCCGGGCAATTACAAGGTGTGGTAATCTGGTCAAACGTACTTTTCCGACTATCATATCCTGCCTGAAGCATCATTCCAAACATCGATCCGGGACGATGATATTCTATCACAGGACCAAGAAATAACCCAACTCCATTTCCGTGATTGAAACCCGCAGGGACAGTTAAACTTGAGTTTAACTGTTGGGTAAGACCTTGATTGAAATTGAAATTTGCACCTGCCGCAACACCAAATTTCCAAGCCGGACTGGTGTACTGAACTTCTTGTGCTTGAAGCGTGAATTGGGATACTCCTCCAAATATCATTGCGCCTACAATCAGGGCTTTGACCGGGAAGGTATTAGGGGACCACGCGGTGCGCGATCCCTTATTAGTATATGTTGTTGATTTCATTATTGTTGAATTAAGGTTTTTCAATGGTGTTTGTATTCGTCATAACTACTGCTCCATTGATGACCAGCATTCTGCCCACGACTGTGGCATTGGAATTCATAGTGATAGAAGTTAAGGCCAATACATTTCCTTTGAACTTGGTGTTGTCTCCAATGGTGGCAGAACTTCCAACTTGCCAGAAGATATTTTCGGCTTTAGCTCCTCCACTTAGGATTATGCTTCCACCTGCTCCTCCAACTGTGGTAAAACTTGAACCAATCTGGAAAATCCAAACTGCGTTGGGGTCACCCTTTGCATCCAATGTAAGATCACCTGCCTGGATCAAAAGCGATGTATTGCTTTTGTAAATCCCCGGAGCGAGAGTTTTACCACCTTGATCACCTGCTACAGTAGCAGGAGCTGGGGAAGTTGCTCCTTCAGCAAACAAATATGCTTCGGTTAAATCCTTCTTGGCTTGGATTAGCATTGCTGCAACACCTGCGGGTGAGGCATCATCAGCAGCATAGATTGCTCCGTTAACAATAGTTGCAGGTGGAAATCCGGTCACAGATGAACGAGCCCCCGGCGTAATTCCCACATCCAAATTTCGGATTACACTGAATCCTGCATTATTGCTGATTCCTGTTGCTGCGAAAATCCCAAATCTTCCGGCAGTTTTAAGATCTACGAAATTGGCCGATTGCTGAGCAAGGGTTGTGAAAGTCCAGATATAATCGTCTGCCAAACCAGTTCCCGTCAGATTCTGTGCACCTGTAGTGATAGTGGCGGTGTAGGTTAAGTTTGGAGAAAGAGGATTGTTTGGAGTAAACGAGGCCGTAGTTCCGCTGTAATTCACAGATCCATTTACTGTATTTGCTCCTTGTTTAAGTGTGAAGGTCAATCCTGAAATCGTGGCAGAATTCATCGGCCCACTGAAAGTCGCTTTGATCACTTTGTCAAGTGCTACGTTCATCGCGTTGTTTTGCGGGTCTGTGGATAGGACTCTTGGAGCAACAGCAACAGCCGTAGTGAATGTCCATACATAATCGTTTTCAATTGCTGTACCCGTTGAATTCTTCGCACCGGTTGTGATTGTGGCAGTATAAACAAGTCCAGGCAACAGAGGAGCATTCGGAACAAAAGAGGCCGTGGTTCCTGAATAAGTCACCGTACCATTAATTGTTGTGTTACCCTGTTTCAGAATGAATGTTGTTCCTGTAATTGTGGCAGGGTCCATCGTTTCGCTGAATAAAGCTTTGATTACTTTGTTCAATGCCACGTTTGTCGCATTGCTTGCAGGATCTGTAGATGTTACCGTAGGTGCTTCATCGACTTCCGCTGCGGCAGTTGTGAAATTCCAGTCATAGTTGCTTGCCAATGCAATTCCTGATGCATTCTTGGCACCTATAGTGATCGTAGCGGTGTAGAAAAGACCAGAAGAAAGCGGACTATTTGGAGTAAAGGATGCCGTGTTGCCAGAATAAGTTACTGTTCCCGCAACTGCTGTATTGCCTTGTTTCAGTGTGAAAGTTGCGCCTGTAATCGTAGCCAGATCCATTGTTTGGCTGAAAGTAGCTTTCAGCACTTTGTTTAAAGCAACGTTGGACGCACTGTTTGCAGGATCTGTTGAAGTTACTGTTGGAGCGACTGCGACTTCAGAGGCGGCTGTAGTAAATAACCAAACGTAGTTGTTTTCCAACGCCACACCAGCTGAATTCTTTGTACCGGTAGTGATCGTCACGAGGTAGATAAGGCCTGGTGACAACGGACTATTTGGCACAAAAGTAAGAGTGGTTCCGCTGTAGCTAATCGTTCCGTTAACAGGCGTGTTACCTTGCTTGACAGAAAATGTTGCAGCTGAAATCGTTGCCGGATCCATTTCCTGACTGAAAACAGCTTTGATGACCTTGTTTACAGATACGTTTGTGGCATTGTTTATAGGATCTGTAGAAGTTACAGTCGGAACAACAGCGACTTCAGATGCAGCTGTGGTAAATAACCAAACATAGCTGCTTGCTAAGGCTGTGCCTGATAAATTCTTTGCACCTGTAGTAATTGTGACTAAGTAGATAAGACCAGGAGACAATGGACTATTTGGCACAAAAGAAAGCGTTGTTCCACTGTAGCTAATCGTTCCGTTTACAGGATTGTTTCCCTGCTTGACAGAAAATGTAGATGCTGAAATCGTAGCTGGATCCATTGCTTCGCTGAAAACAGCTTTGATCACCTTTGCTATTGATACGTTTGTGGCATTGTTTGTCGGATCTGTAGAAGTTATGGTTGGAGCCGCAAGAGCAGGAGAAGCAGCTGTAGTAAATGTCCACACATAATTACTTGCCAATGCTAATCCTGCTAAATTCTTTACTCCTGTGGTGATAGTACCTGTATAAACAAGGTTTGGAGAAAGAGCAGTGTTCGGGGTAAATGTTGCCGTTGTACCGGCATAAGTTACTGTTCCTGTAATTGCTGTATCGCCTTGCTTCACCGTGAATGTTGATCCCGATATAGTAGCTGGATCCATCGCTTCACTAAAAACAACGTTGATCACCTTGTTTAAAGTAACATCTGGTGCCTTATCAGTAGGATCAGTTGAAAGAATCGTTGGTGAAGCGCCTGTATTAAAGGTCCAGGTATATTCAACTGCAAGAGGAATTCCATCAGTATTTAAAGCTTCAATACTAATTGTACCTGTGTAAGTGGTTTCAGGCAAAAGATCGACTGAAGGGATAAAGGTCGCAGTACTGTCAGAATAGCTAATCACCCCTTCTATTGGAGTTGTTCCGGCTTTTATCGTAAAAGAGGACGCGTTGATTGTCAAAGGGTCCATTTTAGTACTGAATTTTCCAGTAATGGCTTTATTAAGTGTAATGCCAGTTGAAAGATTTGTAGGATTTGTAGCTGTCACGGTTGGGGAGGAACCGGTGGTAAAAGTCCATACATAAGGAGTTTGCAATGCATTACCCATGAAATCCTTCACAATCGGTTCTACTTTTCCAGTATAGGTAGTATTAGGAGCAAGAGGAGTATCAGGGAGAAAACTCATCGTATTACTTGCAGCATCATACGTCAAAGCACCGGAAACTTCACTTTCAAGTCCATCCGATGGATTAACTACTCTTAAACTAAAAGACTCATCCGTAATGGTAGAAGGATTCATTTCCTCATTAAAGGTCACTGAAATGACCTTATTAAGTTGTACTCCTATCGCTTCATCAACTGGATTTGTAGATTCTACCTCCGGGCAAATTCCGAGGATTTCATCAAAGGTGTCTTGACAACTTCCGAAGATTGTCGTGATAGACAAAGCCACCAAAATGGTTTGCCAAAATCGTTTTTTTGTACTTTTTGTTTTCATAAAACTTAATTTTTATTTTTCAATTACTATGCTGGGTTTCCATTTTATATTTATTGAGGCATTCCTTTAGGATGGCGATGAAACCAGGTATAAACTACTTAAATAGAGAATTCTGGGATTCGTATAATGAAATATGCAATTGGAAGGAAATAGGGTTTTAAGCTTCCTAATCAACTTTATTAAGGTTATACTCAGCTAAAGGTGATGGCATTCTTCACCGAAAAAGTTATATCAAAAACGAAATGACTTATAGATTTCACTGATTTTCAAAGGCCCCGAAAAAGTGGTTTTTCATCTAGATTCAAAGAAAAAATCATCATTAGACCTCTTCATTTCGCAACCATATTGACTTCTTAATAGCTGCTTATTCAAAAAGAATTTGACCCAATCAAATTCATTGAAGAAAAAACGATTCTCATGATTGGATAGAAGAAAAACTTTCTCTTCTGATTTTCCATCCTAAAAAAAATTTCAAAGAAAACTGAGAAAACAGGATCTTCGTCAAGTTTAAATCTTACCCATCTCGTTCAAATGCTAAGAGTCTTTTTCTTATTACCCTTTTTACTTTTTGTATTCAGCCCGGAATCAGCTTTCTCCCAGCAAAAAACAGGACTTCTGGAAATCTCCAAATTCGTGGACGGGGATACATTTTGGGTAGTGAATGAAAATGGCCAGAAAGAAAAAATTCGATTGATTGGAATAGATACACCCGAGGCAAGACGAACGGGAAGAACCGAGATTGAATATTTCGGTAAAGAAGCATCTGATTATGTAAAGCGAATTCTGGCAGGCCGGAAGGTGAGGCTTCAGTACGATGTCCAGCGATACGATCGATATAAAAGAACCTTGGCCTATGTTTATTTAGATGACGGCACTTTTTTGAATGCGCTTTTGGTGAAAGAGGGATTTGCAACGGCAGCTACTTTTCCGCCAAATGTGAAGTTTGCTGAGTTATTTACAAAGCTCCAAAGAGAGGCAAGATCCAAGAGAAGGGGACTTTGGGCTGAATAGTTGGGATTTTTAATCCTATTATAATCTATTCTCTGACGATTTTGTATGGATCAATTCGAACAATTAATAGAAAAAGCTTGATCAGTTTCGGATAATAAAAGTGATTATTTCTACCACGAGCCAATCAATATCAGCAGATGTGAACTTCAGAATTTCGGCTAATTTCAGAAAGAAATAGTGTGATTTCCTGATTAACTAGACGAATCTTGACTCCGAATACAAATCATAAGCTGCTACGAGAAGTTGGCGAACAGGCGAATCTCCATACTTCTCATAGTCAGCAATCTCTCTGCGGCTTTCCGCAAAAACAGGGAAGTACTTTCCATCAATTTCATCCCATACAATCAACAAATAGGCATAGGGAATCTTGCTTGCCCTGCCGGCTTCCAGCCAGGAATCAAAAACTGCCTCATCAAGGATTTGTGGATAGTCCGGACCGTCAAACATGGAAAAAAAGGGGAAAGGATGAAATTCTTGGGAAAGATAGGAAAAGTGCTTGGACTGGTGGATTTGTTGCTGAATGAAGACGATGGTGAATATAGCACAGTTGAGAATTTAACTTCGGCAGCCCCGAAACATTAACTTAAAAGGGAATAGTTGAACTGATAAAGCAAAAATGACAGAGGGGAATCCTTAAGCTACCAAATCGCTGACATCATTTTCGAAATAATCCTAGAGATTCCCTACTCTAAAAAGAAAGAATCTAAACATCTCCTCCAACTCAAAAGAGCAAGAAGACCTCTAAAAGGTATTAAGTCTTGTCAGGGAGACCCGGTGCGGAAACAGGAGGACACAATTATTTTCATACTGGGTTTAAAAATGGGGACAGGAGTTGTGATCGGAAATAGCTACGATTTCATGATTTCAAACATCGGAATCCAAACCAAAGGAGCTCACGAAGTTTCAATCCGTTACCAATTTTTGATGGGAAATCCACGGTACAGGAACCAAAGAAGCAAGCTGTTGAAGTGCTTTGATTTTATGATGTGAAAAATTTCAAAAGAGTTTGGCAAAAAAAAATAGTTATGTCACTAACCTGATTTTTTAATTTTTTTTGATGTTGAGATTTTAGATGATTTATCAAAATAAAAGTGTTTAACACAAAAAGTCCACTTGAATCCATTCAAAACCAAGGTCCCTCTCAAATAAATCTATTAAGTAAAATAAATGAAAAACCCCTTCAGGAGTCCAAAAAGGGTTTCAAAAAAGCTTATAGTGTATTAATATGCATTTTCATTCTTGAAAATTAGACTGTAGAAAGTTAGGAGAATGATTTTTATATCGAACAAAAAACTCCAGTTTTTGATGTAAAACAAATCATATCTCAAGCGAGCATTCATGTCAAAAGTATCATTGATTTCGCCTCGATATCCTTTGGCTTGTGCAAGACCAGTAATTCCTGGCTTTACCATATGCCTGAACATAAAATTCTCAATTTTTTCGGCGAATTCTCTATTCATGGGAACCGCATGAGGTCTTGGTCCTACAATAGCCATATCCCCCATCATCACATTCAACAACTGAGGTAATTCATCCAAACTACTCCTCCTCAAAAAAGATCCAACTCTTGTTATTCTTAAATCACCCTTTGAAGCTTGTTTGAAATCGCCTTCCGGTTCAAACTTCATACTTCTGAATTTCAAACAATAGAAAGGGACATTATTCTGGCCATGACGAAGTTGTTTGTAAAAAACAGGCCCTTTTGAATCCAATCGTATTATAAGAGCAATTATTGGAAACAACCAACTTGCTATTAAAATGAGAAAAATACTCACCAAGAAAATCTCAAAAACTCTCTTGGAAAAAACCTGAGAACTATCCAAAAGATTAACAGAATATCTTTTTAGGAGAAAATCAGAACTAATGGAAAAGTTGTTTAACTGATTTAGATTTGAAGTTGAAGTTGACATGACAAAAACCATTAAAATTATTTCCTAACAATTATTCGAAAGACAGTAAAAAAGCCATCTGTCATTTCTTGCTGTAAATCTAGGGAAAAAATGATTGATTATCCAAATGATCTACATTTTTTTTTATTTGAAATGCATTTTTTTTCAATTAGCCTGATTTTTCTTAAGTAATAAAATTTTCCTTTTCCTTATCTCCCCACCAAAAAAAACCTTAAATTCTTAGAAATTGAAACAGTCGGTAAACAGTTGAGATAGTGGTCTTTATTTGTTTATTTAAAGTCTGTTTTGACACTTTTTGCGAGATTTCTGCCCACAAGAATTTCTTGAGAATTAAGATTTTCAGTTAATATTCCTCCAATTTGTATTTTCTTCCAATTTGGTTGTCCATTTAGAAATTTATGTTTTGATTTTTAGCAAAGCCCGATTTAATCTTAGGTAAACGATTGCTAAATGCATTCGCCCTGTTTCTAGGTTTAAAACCAAACTTCTAGTGTTAGCAACTTTTTTTAATTCACTGAAAATGAAACGATGAAAAAATTTGGTCGAAAAATTTTGAGCTAAAAAAATCTAAGTTTTTGATCAAGAAACCAACAAAGTTTTGCCCTTAGAGAATTGAGAATTCATTTTGAATAAATCACAAAAAATAACTCAATCTTCTACGATTAATTTTCTTTCTTATCGACGTAGTTTAATTTAAAAAAATAATTATTCTCTACTTTGCTCAGTAGGGTTGAATTGACGAAATAACAAGTCTGTCGAATAGCCCTTCTCCAAAGAATTTTCTGTTGAGTTTGTAGAAAACCTTATCCAAGTAGTTCTGAAGCTAAATTTCGGAGAACATTCTCAAATTTTTAAGTTCACTTTTAAGATTGCTTATTTAAAGTGTATGCCCATTTAATGTTGAACTTGCCTCTTTGAGATACTGAAATTTTTGTGACATGGACATCGATGATATCTTAAATATTTAGATTATTCATACTGTCAATTGTCTGTAGGGCAGCGTTTTTGTCAATAAGATTTTTCATCACTTTGTCTGCTGTTTTAGTTTTGAGGTTTCCTATTTTCGTCATTTTGAAATACCAGCAACTTTTGGTGAGTGTTTACTTTTAGAAGTCTTCCTAGACCGAAGGTTAATCCAAAAGAGCAACAATGTACTTCTGCGACTTCTTCCCCAATTGAGCTTCTTCTTTTGTTTGGATGTTGCGGCTTTAGTGCCATAGCCTTTTTCGTAATCAACCATATCTTCAAGCTTATGATCATCACCCCTCTTGCACATCATAATCCTGATCTTAAGGTAAAGGTCAAAAACAATCTAATAGGTGGAAAAACCTATCCGCCTCTTGAGTTCAAGGGCGATTTAAATTTGATTGGTTGTGCAGAGAAATGATATTGTGGTCAGACACATCCTGTTTGAAAGATTGCTATTTTCCATTGCAACAACTCTATTCAAATTAGTCCTAAACAAGCATTTCTAGCACTGAAACATGCTTTTTGAATGGAGCCAATAATTGCATTAATCTTTACATTTTTTTTGAATGGCATCCTCATTTTCCACGCTCTCATCGAAATAAAAAAAACAGGAAACCTCTTCTGAAAATCGCTACTCAAGCTTCAAATCATTCATGGCCAAAACCATTTGTATTGACCAGTTCTTCCCTCTTCAAACTGGTTACCAATTGATTGCAACATAATATAGCCCAAATTTAATTTGGCTTCTCGAAAGATTCCGTTTATTCACGTAAAAAATTAGACGTGGCCACATTACCACCATTAATCAATATAATTTTGCTTAGAAATAACCTCCAAACTTATTATTTATTCCGACTATCAAGATACATAAAGTACAATAATTTTGCTTACCAACTTCTGATTAATTTGAAATTTAGTTTAATCTCCAATCAACCAAGATGTATGGAAAAGAAAGGGTTGATTACCATTTTTATTTTAAAAAACTCATTTACTTAAATCTTTTTCTTTGATTCTTTCTTGGCGAACACATTCAGACCAAAAAAGATAATTTACAAAAAGATGGTTTAGGGAATCGAAGGATAAAAAAAGATTTAAATTCTCACGAATTAGATAATTACATTCTTATAAACTTAGAATAATCATAGCCCGAAAAAATCCTCTTGAAAAAAAAAGTCCAATGATCTACGAATTAAACTTTTTTAGAAGAAAGGAATCTCTAACCACCCCTTTAAGGAGAAAATGGTTTTAGTATATTGCCAAAAAATTATACGCTTATAAAAGGACTTTTCTTTCATAAAACCAAATACTTAAGGGTAAGTTGGCATGAATTCCTAATCAAGAATAATTTTGGAGTTAACATTTTTAAATACATTTTCTTGCTATTTAAATATTCTTTAAAGTACTTCGAACAAAAAAAGGAAAATATCTTTCCTTGTATTATTTTAGTTATCACATTGAAAATAACGAAATCGACTTGAAAAAATGGTAAAAATTGCATTGGTCGGAGTAGGAAAAATGGGGATCTCTCATCTTGCTATTTTAGGGGCACATCCGAATGTAGAAATTGTAGGAGTTTGCGATACTTCAAAAATGATTGTAGAAGTTCTGGAGAGATATAGCGGTTACAAGTGTTTCTCAGATTACCTTAAAATGGTAGATGAGACTCTTCCCGATGCAGTTTTCGTTTCAGTACCTACGAAACACCATTATCCAATGGTCAAAGAACTTTTAAACAGAGGAGTCCACGTATTTACTGAAAAACCCTTTTGCCTCAATCCTGAGGAAAGTCAAGAATTGACTCTGTTAGCAAAAAAAACAGGTCTTGTAAATCAGGTCGGTTACCACAATAAATTCGTGGGAACTTTTAGAGAAGTCAAAAAAATTATAAATGAAGGCTACATTGGTGAAATAACACATTTTCAAGGGGAAGCCTATGGACCAGTAGTAGTCAAGAAAAAGAGTGAAACTTGGAGATCTGATCCAACCGAGGGCGGTGGCTGCCTTATGGATTATGCTTCCCATGTCATAGACCTTATCAATGATATCGTTTCTCCAATTGAGTCTTGCAAAGGATCAATTCTTAAATCAATTTATTCAAAGAATGTAGATGATTCTGTTTATGCTTTAGTAGGCACTAAATCAGGAGTATCAGGAGTCATTTTAGTAAATTGGAGTGATGAAACCTATCGAAAAATGTCAACTTCAATTACTATCATAGGCACAGAAGGGAAAATCGAATCGGATGCAAATGAATTGAAAATTTATTTTAAGGGTGATAAATTACCAATGGGATATTCCAAGGGGTGGAATGTGAAGTATGTCACTGATCTTACGGAAGAAGTAAACTTCTATTTGAGAGGAGAAGAATATTCAGCCCAAATAGATTATTTCATAAAATCTCTAAGCGGTGAAACAAAAAATCTTATTAATACATTTGAAAGCGCTTGGAAAACCGACAAATCCATTTCATTAATTAAAAACAAATCAAATTTATAGTAGTATGGAAAGAATAATTTTTGGAGACAATCAGTTCTTTGCCGTCAATCATATTTCTGACGAAAAATCTCGTGCTCAGGCAATTAAATTCAAGGATGATTCTTCCATTATCAAAACACTCGATATAGCAAGAGAATCAGGCATTAATACCTTTATGTGCACTACCCACGACAGAATTGCCAATATCTGCGAAATTATCCGTAACGATCCAAAGAAATATAAAGATTATAAAATCTATCCTTGCATGCCATATGCACACAAATATGCAAATGCAGTAACAGAACTGGGTATGGTGGGTACTTTGAAACAATACGTTCCCGGCAACTTCCTTGGTTCTTTATTTAAAGGAGGGGTTGCATATTTATCCAAAGATTACATTTCTATCATGGAATTGTTGATTGATGCTGAAATGAAAATGTTTAAAGGCATCAATACCCCAGTGATATTTCTTCAAAATGTTATCACAGATCTATTATTGGGGCTTGGAATGAATGAATTTCTGATTGCATATGCAAAACATATCCAGCAGAAATACAAGGCAGAGCCTGGATTTATCACAATGAATTTACCAAAGCTTTTAAACGTTTTGGAGAAAGGAGGAATTTCAAACCCAATTATTTGCACTTCTATAAATAAAGTAAACTTTAGAATGTCGGGCGGAAAAGAATCATATGAAAAAATTCTAGCTCAGGGAAGATGTCGAGTAATAGCTATGCAAGTACTAGGTGGCGGAGCCATTCCGGCAAGTGAAGCATTGGAATATGTAAGCAATTTACCAAATATTGAATCAATCCTTTTCGGTGCTTCATCAAGACAAAATATCGAAAACACAGTAGAAACTATAAATCACTACGATCGGAAAAGAAAAAACAACTAGAACATAAACAATAACCAAAGAAGTTAAAATGAAAGGTCCTATAATATTAATAATGAAGTATTATAAAAAATCCCGACTTTCAAATGTTACTTTTTTGAATGTTTTAAACAATATTTTTTTATAAAACAATTCAATTGTAAAACTTAAATAAATACACCAAAATTAGAAAGAAAAATCTTTGAAAGGTTAAACAATTTTCTTTAAAACAAAAAAATAGCATACAATAATAATTTTTTAGAATAGCTTAATAAATATTATGAAAATAGTATTCTTACACAATGACTTTAAAGTATACTGGAGAGGACGACTTTATTATTTAAAAAACTATTTTCAAAAAAGAAACATACAAATCTTTGTTATAGAAATTTTCGGGGAAGAGTCAGCTTATTCCTTCGATAATTCTGGAAAAAAAGAAGATTGGTGGGAATGTTTATTTGAAACACAAAAATTTTCCGAATTATCTAACAATATCGTTAGTAAGAAAATAATAAATCGTTTAGATTACTTGAATCCTGACTTTCTTGTCTGCGGGCCAATAGCCTTTACCTCAGGAGCAATTGGAATGCGTTGGGCCCGCCAAAGAAATAAGAAAGTGATTCTATTTGATGACTCAAAGCACTCTATTTACAAAAGAAGCTTTTTAGTAAATTTTATAAAATTGAGCCTTACTAAATTAGCTGATGCGATTCTGGTACCTTCCCCCGATTATGACATTGAGTATTCAAAATGGAAAGTCAAAAAAGAAAAATTATACTATGGTTTAAATTGTATTGACAATGATTTCTTCTCTACAAAAAGAAGTAAAACATTTTTAAATAGTAAAAAAATTGTTTGTGTAGCAAGACTTGTCCCAATTAAAAACCTTGAAAGATTGTTAATCTGTTGGAAAACAATTGAAAAAAATAATCAAGAATATCAACTCATTTTAATTGGAGACGGACCAGAATTAGAGAATCTGATTAAACAAAAAGATAAACTCGACTTAAAACGAGTAAGGTTTTTAGGAAATCAAACAAGACACATAATTGCAAAAATACTATCACAATCAGATGCGTTTATTTTACCAAGTTATATGGAAGGATGGGGAATGGTTGTAAACGAAGCTATGGCAGCAGGATTGCCTGTATTATTGAGTAACCGAGTTAACGCCGGCCATACACTTCTTAAGCAAGGTATAAATGGTTTCTCCTTTGATCCTTACAATACAGACCAAATAACAGAAGCACTTTTAAAATATATTAAATTAAGTAAAGAAGAAAAGATAAAAATGTCCCAAAACGCTAGTTTAGAAATTAAAAAATATGGTTATCCGTTTCTAGGTAATCAATTATTTTATGCAATAAATCAATTGAAAACAAAAAAGAGAAATACTTTGTCCATAATAAATCGCATATTTTTAAATATGTGGAGCGGAAAATTCAAAACTGCAAATTGGGATACTTTAAAATAAAATTTGTAAAATAATAGAGACACAAAATGAAAAATATTTTAATCACAGGCGGAGCAGGTTTTATTGGATCAAATTTAGGCTTAAAACTAATCAAAGAGGGTTATAATGTAACTATTTTAGATAATTTATCAAAACAAATACATGGAGAAAATCCAGAGCACGACTCATACACATATAAGTCTATAATTAATGCAGGAGCCAAATTCATTAATGGGACTGTTACCAAAAAAAGAGATTGGAAAGAATCTATAAAAAATCAAGATGCAATTGTGCATTTAGCCGCTGAAACCGGTACGGGGCAATCAATGTACGAAATTCAAAAATATGTTGATGTAAATATAAGTGGAACTGCATTATTATTGGATATACTTACAAATTCAAATCATACAGTTAAGAAAATTGTTGTTGCATCTTCCAGAGCAATATATGGTGAGGGAAAATATCTTTGCAAATATGATGGTATTGTTTATCCAAATGCAAGAAAGGAAGAGGACATGAAAAAAGGTGATTTTGAATGTAAATGTCCCATATGTGGCAACACAATAGAATTAGTCCCGACAGACGAAAATTCCAAAATACACCCAACATCAATTTATGGTATTACAAAGCAAGTTCAAGAACAAATGGTTTTGACAATGGGGAAATCATTGGGAATTCCAACAGTTGCCTTTAGATATCAGAATGTTTATGGCCCAGGACAATCTTTGTCTAATCCTTATACAGGTATCCTATCAATATTCAGTACTCAAATAAAAAACAGTAATAATTTAAACATCTTTGAAGACGGAAAAGAAAGTCGAGACTTTGTTTATATAGATGATATTGTGAACGCAACATATTTAGGGTTAGTAAAAAAAGAAGCTAATTTTGAAGTATTTAACGTTGGCGCAGATAAACCAATCGATGTGTTGACAGTAGCTAACACACTTAAAGAAAATTACCATTCGAATATTGAAATAAATATTACTGGAAATTTTCGAAAAGGCGACATTCGCCACAATTATGGAGACTTAAACAAAATAAAAAATATATTGGGTTTTAAACCTCACTATTCATTTACAGAAGGAATCAAAAACTTTTGTGAATGGGTAGAAGGACAAAAAATACAAGAAGATAAATATTTGCTTTCAATTAAAGAAATGAAAAAGAAAGGACTTTACAAATAATGATTTAAACAATTGGGAAAAGGAAAAATCAATATGTGTTAAAATAGCTACAAATTGAAATTGAGAAAAGAGTAATATCTCTTTTATTTATACTAATTATGGAAACAACTACACTTCAAAAAAAATGCTTACTTATAACTCCGAAATCATTTTATTTTTATTCAGAGTATTTAAGTAAAACATTATCACAATATAATTATGAAGTGACAATAAGTAATGATGAATACCCTGAAAATACATTGGGCAAGATTATGGGAAAACTTCAAATACCAATATTACTTAAAACCACTAAAAAAAGATTTTTACAAGAATTTCTAAATGGAAAATCTTATGATTTAGTATTGATAATAAAAGGACGGGGAATGAGTCCATCATTACTTCAACAAATAAAACGTGAATCATCAAAAGTGATTGGTTACAGTTTTGATTCTTTCAATTATCACAAGGCTCCTTTGAAATGGCTCCAATACGTTGACAAGTTTTATACTTTTGATTACAATGATAGTAAAAATCACAATCTTCCTATTGTAGAACTTTTTTCTTCTATGCCAGAGAATAAAACTCAAAAAACTTTCAGTTATCAAATCTCAGCCATTGTTAGAAACCATTCCGATCGTCTAGAATATATTAATAAAGTTTTGTCAAATTTAAAGATAGAGAGTAAATTCATTTTTATTTATGAGCAAAACTTAGTAACCTTTTTTCAAAATTTTATAAAAAGCCCTATACTATACTTAAAATATTGGAAATATATATCTTTTAAATCATTACCTTATAGCGAATATACAAGAGTATTGAAAGAATCTGATTTTACAATTGATTTTGCACATCCTGCACAATCTGGAATTACTATACGTTGTTTTGAAGCATTAGCTTCTCAAACTAAAATTATAACCAATAATCCATTTGTTACAAAAAATAAATATTTTACAGAAGGCAATTCTATATTATTTAAAAAGGACGAAGATTCATCTAAATTAAAAGAAAGGTTTTCCAAATTAGAATATCAAATCCCAGAAAAGCACAGTAGGACTATTAATAATTTTATTGAAGAACTAATTAAATAAAAAACAAATAATTAAAAAGCGCAATAAATCAACATAAAATTTTAAATTTACCAAATCAAATTTCCAATTTGATCGATGTTCGCCAAATTATTATTGTCTGCCTTTTTTATTTTCATTTTTCAATCAGCCCAACCAGCAACGTACTATTTCTCATCTTCTACAGGAACTGATTCTCATACCAATCTAGAAGCACAAAATCCTACCACCCCTTGGAAAAGCCTAAAAAAATTAAATTCAATTTTTTCTTTATTTCAGCCAGGCGATAGTATACTTTTTAAAGGCGGAGATTCTTTTCATGGCTCCTTGGTAATTTCAAAATCAGGGACATTAAAAGCACCCATCTATTTCGGAAAATATGATTCCGGAAATAATCCAACAATAACTGGATTTCGAGAAGTGAAAGATTGGGATTCAAAAGGGGGAAATTTATTTGAATCAAAAATATCAGAAATCGACTCTAATTTAAGTGTCTTGATTATTAATAGTGAAATTTATGCCATGGGAAGATACCCGAATGAAACCGAATTTAATAAAGGATATTTAACAATTAACTCATACAAAGAAGGGCTAATAGAAAGTAGTTCCCTGAAAACATCCCTAGATTTTACTGACGGAGAAATTGTAATTAGAAAAAATAACTGGATTATCGATAGACATTTAATTTCTTCCAATTCTTCTCAAGGCTTAACTTACAAAAATTTTGAAAGGGAAATTGCTCCTATGGTTGGATTTGGCTTTTTTATTCAAAATCACCCATTAACTTTAGATAAACACGGAGAATGGTATTTTGACAAGGTAAATAAAAAAATTATATTATATTTTGTTGGTGATCCTTCCAAAGAAGAAATAAAATTATCAATTATACCCACAATCATTACAGGCAAAAACAAAGCAAGTAACATTTACTTTGAGAATATATCCTTTGAAGGCTCAAATGAAAATTTGATAAGATTATCAGGTTCTACAAATATTACTATAGAAAGCTGTAAACTAGAGTTTATAGGTAATAATGGGATTGAAACAGTTTCCACTCGAAATTTGATAATTTCAAATACAATAGTTAAAAACTCTCTAAATGGAGGCATATATTTAACTTGGAACGATGTAGGTCTAGTTATTAAAAACAGCACTTTTGAAAAGATTTTCAATTTTCCTGGAATGAGCCAAAATGGTGAAATTCAAGGCCAAGGGATTTACATGAGTGAAACTTCTTCTAATGCTCTCATAGAAGGAAACAAGTTTATAAATTGTGGATACAATGCAATTAATTTTAGTGGAAATAACATTACAATTAAAAATAATTTGATTGATACATTTTGCTTTATTAAAGATGATGGGGCAGGCATTTACACTTTCACAGGTCCAAAAAAAACTCCTTTTACAAATAGAAAAATTATTGGAAATATTATTTTAAATGGAATAGGCGCCGTTTCAGGCACCAAACCCTATGGTATTTCAGATTTACCTTACGTTGAAGGAATTTACCTAGATACTTTTGTAACTGGAGTTGAAATTGAAGGCAATACAATCTCAAATGTAAAAAGTAAAGGAATATTTTTAAATAATTCAAAAAATATTGTTATTGAAAATAATAAAACAATAAATACTGGGTATTCAATCTATATAAAAAGCGATGACATTAATGAACGGTCAACAAATTTAATAATTAAAAATAATGAGTTTTTAGCTTCAACAGTAAATCAACTTCATTATTTCATAAGAACTAATTTTGATGATATAAACTCCATCGGCGAATTTGATAACAATATTTTTTCAAGGCCTTTGAAAAATTCACAAACAATATATTTTCAAACTCCAAAAATAAACAGCGTAATAGATCTTGAAACATGGAAAAAAAATTATGATTTGGACAAAAACTCTTCATTTGGCCCACTAGAAGATATTATTATCGATCCGTCTGAAATAAAATCTTCCAAAATGAATGATTCAATATTATTTGATTATAATTTTTCAAATAACCCAAAATCCATTTCTCTTCTTGATACATACATTGATCTTAGAGGAAATAAAGTATTTGGTGATATTGAAATCGCAGCCTATTCCACACTAATTTTGTTAAAATCAAGGAAAACTCAATAAGCCCAAAAATAAAATTACAATTAACTTAGAAATTGATCTGTGAATATCAAAACTATTATCCCTTTAGTCTTTATACAAGAATCAATATTATAAAAGAATTAACTAATGTCAGATATAGTAAATCAAAAACCTAAAAACCAAATTATTTGGATTCTTACTATAAGAGGTTTTGGCTCTGAAATCAATAATTTAATTTATGCCATTAATTATACAAAATGTAAAAATCTTGATTTCGGGGTAATTTCTACTTATTGGAATTTCAAATATAAAGAGGGCTTGAAAGACTACTTTCTATTTGAAGAATTTAAAGATCCAAAAATTTCTTTTCTCCTTTTTCTTTACCAAGGATATATTAAGTACCTGATTAATGCATTTCGAACAAATCGATTCTCTGAATTGACAAAACAAGCCTTAGTGCTGTTCATGGGTAACAACAAAGAGAAAAATGTTTTCAAAGAAAACATTTTGAGTTATTCTTTTAAAAAAATGAAAAGTCTTTTGGGTGTAAAAAGCGAACTTATGTTTGAAGTTTTCGATGAAATCAGATTATTTAATTTTCACCAGAGAAATTTAGACAGAGAAGCATTTATCCTCCAAATGAATGAAATTCTCATCAATTTTTGGAAATTCACACCTGCAACATCTACAGAAATCGACAAAAAAAAAGAACAGCTAAATCTAAAATACTTAGAAAATTACGCTGTTTTCCATATTAGAAGGGGGGATAAAGTAGCTCAAGCCACTAAAGAGGATAGAGTTTATGAAGTTGATGAATACATACAAAAATTGGAAAGATTAGCACCAACTATTCGGACAATATTTTTAATGACAGATGACTATAAGGTATTCCTAGAATTACAGCAAAAATTTCCAAAATTTAACTATTACACATTAAGTAACCCATTATCTAAAGGTCATGATCAAGACACTTTCAATAATAGCTCTAATGAAAAAAAACGCCAACATGGAATTGATTTATTAACTGAATTGGAAATTGCTAGAAATTGTGAATTATTCATAGGCAGCAAAGGCTCCAATATATTTCGTTTGGTTGAATATTTTAAAATTAAAGGATGCTATGATCTGAGTGATGACTCGAATGAAATTTAACGATTACAAATAAAATATTCTATTTAAAATCTTTTTCAATAAACTTACCTTTATTTTAAAAAAAAAATAATTTTTTTCTAGTATTTTTTTTATTTTTATGCTTTTATACAACCTTACACTACTCCTTTATTTCATATAAATTGTCTTTATGAATTAAATATTAAATACTTTTTTAAAACTATAAATAAGACAACTTCTTATTTTTTTGTGTTAATTTTAAATATTAGTTTAATTTTAGCTAAAGACTTACATAGACTCCCTTCAATCTTTCATTAGGGTGTTATTCAATTTGAATATTTCAACCATACCTATCTTCAGATCATACAAGTCTATTTTTTTTAAAAAATTATTATTTCTGACTTAAACAGTCATCTTCATAAAAAGAACAAGATCAAATTATCAAACATATTTTGTTGGTACATATTTGTTACCTAAATAAAATAATGACTTTGAAAATATTTTAAGTATGAGCTATTTAGTAATTCTCCAAATTCAAATCAAAGAACTCTTACTAAAAATACCTCATATTAAAATCCGCTATCTCTCATTAAGAATTCCTTTTATGATTATTTCCTACACAACATGAGGAGAAATGGGTCAATTTGTAGAAACCCTAAAAAAACGCAGAATTGATACATTTTAACAAGATACATTTTTCAATTATTGAAGTACATATTTTTTAATTCAATTGTGCACTTATAGAAGCAGTTTAAAAATGGCATGGTCATAGAAAGACAATTTTTCGCTAAGAGTTTACTGATGTCAATGACCTACATTTTCCTTTCCCAACAGGAATTTAGCACTCGAGGTTTACAGTGCAAGTTTAGGTTTTCCTAATACTCAGATCATTAAAACCTATATTAATAGGACAAAATTGAAAGGATTTTAATATTAAAACCGTTTCAAAATGGCTGATCTGCCTGAATTCATTGAAATGTATATGGTCGTGCTAAACCTTCGGAAAAAACTGAATCTTAGAAAAAGGAAAAGAATTCTTATGCAGGCTCTTGCAGCAATCATTACGGAATCAAAATGAAGGGAGGATTTCGTTAAAAAAATGTTGACAAAAATTTCTGCCATTTCAAGATTAAAAACAACAGATTTCCCGAGACTCAAAACAACAGAAAACCCACTTTGAGGATTGAATAGTTATGATGATCATCTTAATATCACTATAATATATCAAACTGCAAATTTATTAAAATATAGTTTGGCGAAAGAAGGTTTATCAGGCTTGTTATTCCACTAATTCAACCTTACTATAAATATATTCAAGATTAAAAATTACTTCAAAACAAAAACAATTAATCACCCACGACTAACTGTTTTAAACAGCAAACTCCATGTATAAAATGTTTACTTATTTAGGTAGGACTATTGTCTTTACCCTGATGTTTCTTGCATGCTCATTTAGTAACGCAGCAACTTATTATTTCTCTTCCTCTCTTGGCGATGATGCCCGCAGCAGTGCCCAGGCCCAGAACCAGAATACACCCTGGAGAAGTATCCAAAAACTGAACTCCATCTTCACTACCCTTCAGCCCGGAGATAACATCCTGTTCAAAAACGGGGATACCTTTCAGGGAACCATTACCATCACTAAATCAGGTACAGCTGGCGCCCCGATTTCTTTCGGGAGTTATGGCTCCGGTGAAAAACCGGTGTTGACCGGTTTCAGGGAAATTAAAGATTGGGTCTCAAAAGGCGGAAATGTCTACGAAGCCCTAATCCCTGAAATCACCACTGCGCTCAGCACTGTGGTGATTGACAATATCCTGCAGGCCATGGGAAGATATCCCAACGATAATGCCGCCAACAGCGGATACCTCACCATCAACTCTTTCAGCGGCGGTACCATCGGGAGCAGCGGAATGCAGGCTCCGGCTAATATGGCGGGGGGAGAAATAGTGATCCGAAAAAACAACTGGATCATTGACAGGCACTATATCAACTGGCAAAGCGGTACCAGCGTAAACTACAACACTGCCGGCAGTTCCTACAGCCCGGCTATCGGCTTTGGATTTTTTATCCAAAACCATCCTGCTACCCTGGATAAGCACGGGGAGTGGTATTTTGATAAAGCAACCAAGAAACTCACAATTTTTTACCAGGGGAACCCATCGGCGGCTGACATCAGAGTGGCCACTGTGGACCGGGTCATCAACACCCTAAACAGTGCCAGCCAAATAAAATTCAGTAACCTCACTATTCAGGGATCCAATGAAAACCTGATCAATGTCGATAAATCATCCTACTTCACCATCGAAAACTGCCAGCTGGAATATGTCGGCAAAAACGCAATAAACACAATGATGTCCAGAAACCTGACCGTTTCCAATTCCCAAATTGAAAACGTTCTCAACGGCGGCATTAACCTGGGATGGGATGACAGAGCAACGGTCGTGAGAAACAGCACTTTCAGCAAAATCCACGCAAAGGCAGGAATGGGCCAGAGTGCAGACAGTCAGGGCAACGGAATCTTCATGAGTGAAACCTCCTCGGATGTATTGGTTGAGTACAGCACCTTTTTGGAGAACGGTTACAATGCGATTTATTTTCACGGAAACAACATCACCGTCAAAAACAACCTGATCGATACCTTCTGCTTTGTCAAGGATGACGGGGGAGGAATCTACACTTTTACAGGACCTGCCAGCACTACTTTTGTCAACCGGAAAATCACCAACAACATCATCGTCAACGGAATTGGTGCAGTGGGAGGAACAAAACCCTACGGAGCAAATGACTTTCCGTATGTGGAAGGGATTTACCTCGACCTTTTTGCCAACGGGATCGAAATTGACGGAAACACCATCGGAAACGTAAAGAGCAAGGGAATTTTTGTAAACAATTCCAGAAACGTCTCCATCACCAACAACAAAATATTCAATACCGGATATTCGATTTTCATCACCAGTGATTACACCGATAATCTGACCCGAAACATCACCTTGAAGGACAATGAGTTTTTGAAGAAAACCTCAAACCAACTTCATATCTATGTCAGATCCAAAGTAAATACCTTAGGTCAAATGGGAACTTTTGAGAACAATGTATACTCAAGACCTGTCAATGAAAGCAATGCCATCAATCTTCAGACTCCGGGGAAAAATGGACTGATTGACCTGCAAATCTGGAAAGACACCTATGGCTTGGATATTACCTCTACCAAAAGCCCGGTAGCTTATGATCCGAATAAAATGAGCATTGATGAATTCATCCTCTTTGATTACAATTATTCAAACAGTGCCAAATCACTTCCTTTATCCGGAACATATGTGGATCTAAAAGGCAAGATCATTTCCGGAAGTGTTTCAGTCCCTGCCTATTCCTCTGTTTTGTTGTTGAAAACCCAAGCAGGTGCGGTCATTGAAAATGTGGCTCCAACCGTAAGCATCACCGCACCAACTGCAAACGCCCAATTTACCCAGGGAAATAACATCTCCATCACAGCAAACGCAGCTGACTCGGACGGTACAATCACCAAAGTCGATTTCTACAACGGAACCACCCTGTTGGGAACTGACACAACTTCTCCTTATAGCTTTGCATGGGTAAATCTTCCGCTCGGAAGCTTCTCCCTCACTGCAAAAGCAACTGACAACAAGGGATTGGCGACTGTTTCTGCTCCTGTCTCTATCAATGTAGGTGCAAAACCAAATGTTGCTCCGACGGTAAGCATCACCGCTCCGGCAGCTAACGCCCAGTTCATCCAGGGTAACAACATCTCCATCACTTCGGTGGCTGCGGACTCCGACGGTACCATCACCAAAGTTGACTTCTTCAGCGGAACCACTTTGTTGGGAACTGACACAACCTCTCCTTATAGCTTTTCCTGGACAAATCTTGCGGCCGGAAGCTTCTCCCTCACTGCAAAGGCTACAGACGACAAAGGAACTGCAACTGTTTCTGCTCCTGTCGCAATCAATGTCGTTGTAAACCCAAATGTCGCTCCGACTGTCAGCATCACCGCTCCGGCAGCTAATGCCCAGCTCAGTCAGGGTGACAACATCTCCATCACTTCAGTGGCTGCGGACTCCGACGGAACCATCACCAAAGTTGATTTCTTCAACGGAACCACTTTGTTGGGAACTGACACAACCTCTCCTTATAGCTTTGCATGGGCAAACCTTCCGGTTGGAAGTTTCTCCCTAACTGCAAAGGCTACCGACGACAAAGGAACTGCAACTGTTTCTGCTCCTGTCTCAATCAATGTCGTCGTAAAAACATCCCGCTCTCCTTATGGAGGAACTGCCGCAATAATCCCCGGAACGGTTGAAGCCGAAAATTATGACTTTGGTGGCCTAGGCGTGACCTACCACGATGTCGATGCGGGCAACAAAGGTGGGGTTTACCGTACCGACGATGTCGATATCAACGCTGCTGTCGAAGGAGGATTTACCGTGGGGTGGATGAATTTAAGTGAATGGCTCGAGTACACAGTCAATATAACAGTAGCGGGAGCTTACAGCCTCGATGCTCGAGTGGCTTCTCCCGAAGCCGGTGGAACTTTCCACATAGAATGCAACGGAGTTGATGTCACCGGTCCTCTTACCGTTCCGGCCACAGGTGGTTGGGATACATGGACATCCGTGACCAAGACGGGAGTCAATCTGCCCGCAGGCACGCATGTGCTCCGTTACGTACTCGACAGCTACGGAGCCAGTGGATACTGGGGAAATCTCAACACCATGCACTTCACTCTTCCAAACGTCGCTCCCACTGTAAACATCACCGGTCCGGCAGCAAACGCCCAGTTCATCCAGGGAGACAACATCTCCATCACTGCAAACGCAGCGGACTCCGACGGAACCATCACCAAAGTTGATTTCTACAACGGAACCACTTTGTTGGGAACTGACACAACCTCTCCTTATAGCTTTGCATGGGCAAACCTTCCTGTGGGAAGTTTCTCCCTCACGGCAAAGGCTACTAACAACAAGGGAACGGCCACCGTTTCAGCTCCTGTCGCAATCAATGTCGGAGTAAAAACATCCCGCTCTCCTTATGGAGGAACTGCCGCAATAATCCCCGGAACGGTTGAAGCCGAAAATTATGACTTTGGCGGCGAAGGCGTGACCTACCACGATGTCGATGCGGGCAACAAAGGTGGGGTTTACCGTACCGACGATGTCGATATCAACGCTGCTGTCGAAGGAGGATTTACCGTGGGGTGGATGAATTTAAGTGAATGGCTCGAGTACACAGTCAATATAACAGTAGCGGGAGCTTACAGCCTCGATGCTCGGGTGGCTTCTCCCGAAGCCGGTGGAACTTTCCACATAGAATGCAACGGAGTTGATGTCACCGGTCCTCTTACCGTTCCGGCCACAGGTGGTTGGGATACATGGACATCCGTGACCAAGACAGGAGTCAATCTGCCCGCAGGCACGCATGTGCTCCGTTACGTACTCGACAGCTACGGAGCCAGTGGATACTGGGGAAATCTCAACACCATGCACTTCACTCTTCCAAACGTCGCTCCCACTGTAAACATCACCGGTCCGGCAGCAAACGCCCAGTTCATCCAGGGAGACAACATCTCCATAACTGCAAACGCAGCGGACTCCGACGGAACCATCACCAAAGTTGATTTCTACAACGGAACCACTTTGTTGGGAACTGACACCACTTCTCCTTATAGCTTTGCATGGGCAAACCTTCCTGTGGGAAGTTACTCTCTGACTGCAAGAGCAACAGACAACAAAGGAACCGTGACTGTTTCAGCTCCTGTGGCGATCAATGTGGTCGAAAAAGCAAATGTCGCTCCGGGACCAATTTCGGGAACAGGATTACTGGAAGGTTTGGTGGCGTTTTATGAAATGAACACCAATGTGTCGGGAGCTCTCAGGGATTCACATGGCCAAAACCACGGAACGAGTAAAATCATCACCCATGTCAACGGGTTTAATGATAAAGGAAACAAATACAACGGAACATCATCTATTTCAAGCGTTCCCCACAGCAACGGACTCATTCTTACCACTGAGTTTACCTTGATGGCTGATATATTCCGAGAGGGAAATGGGCAGCAATACGGAAGCAATATTATTGGTAAAACATTGTCAACACAGTGGTCTGCCAATCATGCTTACTCAATAGGGATTACTCCTGAAAATAAAATAAGGATCCGGACAAATAGTCCCTCCCTACAGGATTGGGTTTCCACCCAGACAGTTCCGTTGGGAAAATGGGTGAGGATAATTGCAACTTATAAATCAGGGGAGGGTTATACCTTGTATTTTGATACGGTAGTGCCCGAGAAATCCAAACCGATTTCAGGAACCATTTATAAATCAGAGTCTGAATTGACGATTGGCGGAGCATCCTCTCAGGCTGGTGCGGCACAATCCAGATGGTTTCAAGGAATATTGGACAACGTCGGAATTTGGAACAGAAAACTTTCAACCGAAGAAATCTCAGACCTTATCACCAACAAAATTACCTATCCTGATTTCAAAAATAATGAAGTCTATCGAGTTCTAACGACTTCTGTTGTAGACGAAAAACCAGCTCAAATCACTTATAATCAAAATTATACAAAAGCAGAGCCAGGTGAAAAACTGATATTTGTCGTGGAAGAAGAAGAAGGAGTTGTATTCGACCATTGGAGTATTGAGGGAGTTCAGGTCAGCAATCAAATTCTTTTCGAACTTGAAATGCCGAAAAAAGACATAACACTTACGAAACACTTCAGAACATTTGTAGCTCCTGAAATCAAAATAGTATTGCCTGGTCAACAGACGGAATTCAAAGCTTTGAGCGAGGTTCATATTGAACTTCAAACAAAAAGCAATGATGCCAAAATTGAAAAAATTGAATTATTCAATGGAGAGGATTTGGTGGGTGAACTTTCACAAGATTCAACCGGACTTGATTGGAAAAACATCCCCGAAGGAAATCATCAGCTTGTGGCAAGAATCATCGATACAAACGGTAAATCCTATTTCTCTGATCCAGTTCTGCTAAAGGCTGTCGATCTTCAATCAAAAGATATTCCTAATGTGCTCTTGGAATATGTCATTGGGCCAAATCCAACCACCGACTACCTAAATGTTATATTTAAAAATCTGGACGGGGAATATGAATTCGAGTTTAGGGTAGTGTCTATGAATGGATCCGTACAAAGAACCTTTAGTGCAAGACCAGAGGAATCTAAAGTCACCATTGATGTTTCTGATTTGGTAACAGGAACTTACATTTTACAAGTGGTTGCAAACGGAAAAAGCGTTTCAGCAAAGAAGTTTATAAAAATGAATTAACCATCCCCAAAAAATCCCCAGACTAGTTTAGTAAGGGAATTAAGGCCGAAGGAGATTTTCTTCTTCGGCCTTTTCATGCAATCCTTTCTGAATATTCAAAGGCAGGCAAACGCTTGGCTTTAGGTTATTGATCATCTGAAAAGACTCATAAAACTATGTTAAAGCACTTTTTAGATTAAAATTTTAAATCATTTATTTTATTGTGAATTTCAATGATTCATCGAAATTTATTTAGTTAGTTATTTTATGAAACATTGTTACCCTTGGCTGGGTAAGGAATCATTCAATTTTTGAATTAAAAAAGTAAAAGGCAAAGCAATTTTGGAGTTGTTGTTATAAACTGAAATAATGAAAATTTTTCGTTTCACCCGAAATTAAGTGTGTCGACGATCTATTGGCAGTATTGCTTCTTCCCTACAAGAAAAAGCATTTTTTAGCGGCGCTCTTTTCCGACCTCTTGGATTAAGAAAGTTAATCCAATTACTCATCAAGGAAATACTATATGAAATCTGGAATGATAGCTCCCCAAACTATCCCTTCAAAATTGGTGAAATCTTGTCCCTAAAGATTAAATAAATTATAACCAATGGTACTGATCTTATAGGCTTCAACAAAATTCTTCCTAATACAAAGGAAAAACCAATACCTTCTTTGTCATATAATCCTTATAGGAATATTAATTAACAATTTTCTCTTAGACCTTAAAACAAGCTACTAAGCTATAAATAGAAGTACTATTCAAAAAACTATCCTAAACTAATTAAAATGACTCATGAGAAAGCTCCTTTTTCGTGTCTAGTTTCTATAATTCAATTAAATAACATTAAAAATCAGGCAAAAAATCAATTACATAAATTCATATCAGTTTCCCCGTCAGATATTTGCCTTTTTCCTAAGTTCATAAAAAAAATAGCAGAAATTCCTGTCGGGAGGGCATAAAATCTAAAATGATTTATATTTTAAATATTTTTTCATATTTTTTTTCAAAAGAATTTTTTACCTACTAAGCATGTAATATGTTCTTTAATGCATTTTTTAACTTTTGAAAATCAAATTTACAAATTTAAAAAATAGAACTCTTTACCTAGTTTTTATTTAGTAAAATATCCTCTTGTTTTCAAAACAATAATTGGACTTTTCTTGATTTGCTCTTTAACTTTTTTATTCTACATATTATGGAAACAAAAAAGATTATATAGAATTCCAAATAACCCGATTTGTAATTCATTATAAATTATTTAAAAAAACATAATACAGTTAATCACCCACGAATAGCTGTTTTAAGATCACAAATACAATGGAAAAATTATCTACTAATCTGATTAAGGCTACTCTATTCTCTTTGCTTTACTTAATTTGTTTGGTCGCTTACCCTGCAACTTATTATTTCTCTTCCTCTCTTGGCGATGATGCCCGCAGCAGTGCCCAGGCCCAGAACCAGAATACACCCTGGAGAAGTATCCAAAAACTGAACTCCATCTTCACTACCCTTCAGCCCGGAGATAACATCCTGTTCAAAAACGGGGATACCTTTCAGGGAACCATTACCATCACTAAATCAGGTACAGCTGGCGCCCCGATTTCTTTCGGGAGTTATGGCTCCGGTGAAAAACCGGTGTTGACCGGTTTCAGGGAAATTAAAGATTGGGTCTCAAAAGGCGGAAATGTCTACGAAGCCCTAATCCCTGAAATCACCACTGCGCTCAGCACTGTGGTGATTGACAATATCCTGCAGGCCATGGGAAGATATCCCAACGATAATGCCGCCAACAGCGGATACCTCACCATCAACTCTTTCAGCGGCGGTACCATCGGGAGCAGCGGAATGCAGGCTCCGGCTAATATGGCGGGGGGAGAAATAGTGATCCGAAAAAACAACTGGATCATTGACAGGCACTATATCAACTGGCAAAGCGGTACCAGCGTAAACTACAACACTGCCGGCAGTTCCTACAGCCCGGCTATCGGCTTTGGATTTTTTATCCAAAACCATCCTGCTACCCTGGATAAGCACGGGGAGTGGTATTTTGATAAAGCAACCAAGAAACTCACAATTTTTTACCAGGGGAACCCATCGGCGGCTGACATCAGAGTGGCCACTGTGGACCGGGTCATCAACACCCTAAACAGTGCCAGCCAAATAAAATTCAGTAACCTCACTATTCAGGGATCCAATGAAAACCTGATCAATGTCGATAAATCATCCTACTTCACCATCGAAAACTGCCAGCTGGAATATGTCGGCAAAAACGCAATAAACACAATGATGTCCAGAAACCTGACCGTTTCCAATTCCCAAATTGAAAACGTTCTCAACGGCGGCATTAACCTGGGATGGGATGACAGAGCAACGGTCGTGAGAAACAGCACTTTCAGCAAAATCCACGCAAAGGCAGGAATGGGCCAGAGTGCAGACAGTCAGGGCAACGGAATCTTCATGAGTGAAACCTCCTCGGATGTATTGGTTGAGTACAGCACCTTTTTGGAGAACGGTTACAATGCGATTTATTTTCACGGAAACAACATCACCGTCAAAAACAACCTGATCGATACCTTCTGCTTTGTCAAGGATGACGGGGGAGGAATCTACACTTTTACAGGACCTGCCAGCACTACTTTTGTCAACCGGAAAATCACCAACAACATCATCGTCAACGGAATTGGTGCAGTGGGAGGAACAAAACCCTACGGAGCAAATGACTTTCCGTATGTGGAAGGGATTTACCTCGACCTTTTTGCCAACGGGATCGAAATTGACGGAAACACCATCGGAAACGTAAAGAGCAAGGGAATTTTTGTAAACAATTCCAGAAACGTCTCCATCACCAACAACAAAATATTCAATACCGGATATTCGATTTTCATCACCAGTGATTACACCGATAATCTGACCCGAAACATCACCTTGAAGGACAATGAGTTTTTGAAGAAAACCTCAAACCAACTTCATATCTATGTCAGATCCAAAGTAAATACCTTAGGTCAAATGGGAACTTTTGAGAACAATGTATACTCAAGACCTGTCAATGAAAGCAATGCCATCAATCTTCAGACTCCGGGGAAAAATGGACTGATTGACCTGCAAATCTGGAAAGACACCTATGGCTTGGATATTACCTCTACCAAAAGCCCGGTAGCTTATGATCCGAATAAAATGAGCATTGATGAATTCATCCTCTTTGATTACAATTATTCAAACAGTGCCAAATCACTTCCTTTATCCGGAACATATGTGGATCTAAAAGGCAAGATCATTTCCGGAAGTGTTTCAGTCCCTGCCTATTCCTCTGTTTTGTTGTTGAAAACCCAAGCAGGTGCGGTCATTGAAAATGTGGCTCCAACCGTAAGCATCACCGCACCAACTGCAAACGCCCAATTTACCCAGGGAAATAACATCTCCATCACAGCAAACGCAGCTGACTCGGACGGTACAATCACCAAAGTCGATTTCTACAACGGAACCACCCTGTTGGGAACTGACACAACTTCTCCTTATAGCTTTGCATGGGTAAATCTTCCGCTCGGAAGCTTCTCCCTCACTGCAAAAGCAACTGACAACAAGGGATTGGCGACTGTTTCTGCTCCTGTCTCTATCAATGTAGGTGCAAAACCAAATGTTGCTCCGACGGTAAGCATCACCGCTCCGGCAGCTAACGCCCAGTTCATCCAGGGTAACAACATCTCCATCACTTCGGTGGCTGCGGACTCCGACGGTACCATCACCAAAGTTGACTTCTTCAGCGGAACCACTTTGTTGGGAACTGACACAACCTCTCCTTATAGCTTTTCCTGGACAAATCTTGCGGCCGGAAGCTTCTCCCTCACTGCAAAGGCTACAGACGACAAAGGAACTGCAACTGTTTCTGCTCCTGTCGCAATCAATGTCGTTGTAAACCCAAATGTCGCTCCGACTGTCAGCATCACCGCTCCGGCAGCTAATGCCCAGCTCAGTCAGGGTGACAACATCTCCATCACTTCAGTGGCTGCGGACTCCGACGGAACCATCACCAAAGTTGATTTCTTCAACGGAACCACTTTGTTGGGAACTGACACAACCTCTCCTTATAGCTTTGCATGGGCAAACCTTCCGGTTGGAAGTTTCTCCCTAACTGCAAAGGCTACCGACGACAAAGGAACTGCAACTGTTTCTGCTCCTGTCTCAATCAATGTCGTCGTAAAAACATCCCGCTCTCCTTATGGAGGAACTGCCGCAATAATCCCCGGAACGGTTGAAGCCGAAAATTATGACTTTGGTGGCCTAGGCGTGACCTACCACGATGTCGATGCGGGCAACAAAGGTGGGGTTTACCGTACCGACGATGTCGATATCAACGCTGCTGTCGAAGGAGGATTTACCGTGGGGTGGATGAATTTAAGTGAATGGCTCGAGTACACAGTCAATATAACAGTAGCGGGAGCTTACAGCCTCGATGCTCGAGTGGCTTCTCCCGAAGCCGGTGGAACTTTCCACATAGAATGCAACGGAGTTGATGTCACCGGTCCTCTTACCGTTCCGGCCACAGGTGGTTGGGATACATGGACATCCGTGACCAAGACGGGAGTCAATCTGCCCGCAGGCACGCATGTGCTCCGTTACGTACTCGACAGCTACGGAGCCAGTGGATACTGGGGAAATCTCAACACCATGCACTTCACTCTTCCAAACGTCGCTCCCACTGTAAACATCACCGGTCCGGCAGCAAACGCCCAGTTCATCCAGGGAGACAACATCTCCATCACTGCAAACGCAGCGGACTCCGACGGAACCATCACCAAAGTTGATTTCTACAACGGAACCACTTTGTTGGGAACTGACACAACCTCTCCTTATAGCTTTGCATGGGCAAACCTTCCTGTGGGAAGTTTCTCTCTAACTGCAAGGGCAACAGACAACAAAGGAACCGTGACTGTTTCAGCTCCGGTTTCCATCATCGTGGTTGAAAAAGCAAATGTGGCTCCGACTGTCAGCATCACAGGTCCGGCAGCAAACGCCCAATTCATTCAGGGAGACAACATCTCCATCACTGCAAACGCAGCAGACTCCGACGGAACCATCACCAAAGTTGATTTCTACAACGGAACAACCTTGTTGGGAACTGACACCACTTCTCCTTACAGCTTTGCGACAGCTACCCTTCCGGTGGGAAGTTACTCTCTGACTGCAAGAGCAACAGACAACAAAGGAACCGTGACTGTTTCCACAGCTGTGGCCATCAATGTGGTTGACAAACCAAATGTGGCTCCGACTGTCAGCATCACCGCTCCGGCAGCAAACGCCCAGTTCATTCAGGGAGACAACATCAGCATCACAGCAAACGCAGCGGACTCGGACGGCACGATCGCCAAAGTTGATTTCTACAACGGAACAACCTTGTTGGGAACTGACACCACTTCTCCTTACAGCTTTGCGACAGCTACCCTTCCGGTGGGAAGTTACTCTCTGACTGCAAGAGCAACAGACAACAAAGGAACCGTGACTGTTTCCACAGCTGTTGCCATCAATGTGGTTGACAAACCAAATGTGGCTCCGACTGTCAGCATCACCGGTCCGGCAGCAAACGCCCAGTTCATTCAGGGAGATAATATCTCCATCACTGCAAACGCAGCGGACTCGGACGGCACGATCGCCAAAGTTGATTTCTACAACGGAACAACCTTGTTGGGAACTGACACCACTTCTCCTTACAGCTTTGCGACAGCTACCCTTCCGGTGGGAAGTTACTCTCTGACTGCAAGAGCAACAGACAACAAAGGAACCGTGACTGTTTCCACAGCTGTGGCCATCAATGTGGTTGACAAACCAAATGTGGCTCCGACTGTCAGCATCACCGGTCCGGCAGCAAACGCCCAGTTCATTCAGGGAGATAATATCTCCATCACTGCAAACGCAGCGGACTCGGACGGCACGATCGCCAAAGTTGATTTCTACAACGGAAGCACGTTGTTGGGAACAGACACCGCATCTCCTTACAGCTTTGCGACAGCTACCCTTCCGGTGGGAAGTTACTCTCTGACTGCAAGGGCAACAGACAACAAAGGAACCGTGACTGTTTCCACAGCTGTGGCCATCAATGTGGTTGACAAACCAAACGTGGCTCCGACTGTCAGCATCACAGGTCCGGCAGCAAACGCCCAGTTCATTCAAGGAGACAACATCTCCATCACTGCAAACGCAGCAGACTCCGACGGAACCATCACCAAAGTTGATTTCTACAACGGAACAACCTTGTTGGGAACTGACAACACTTCTCCTTACAGCTTTGCGACAGCTACCCTTCCGGTGGGAAGTTACTCTCTGACTGCAAGGGCAACAGACGACAAAGGAACCGTGACTGTTTCCACAGCTGTGGCCATCAATGTGGTTGACAAACCAAATGTGGCTCCGACTGTCAGCATCACCGGTCCGGCAGCAAACGCCCAGTTCATTCAGGGAGACAACATCAGCATCACAGCAAACGCAGCGGACTCGGACGGAACCATCACCAAAGTTGATTTCTACAACGGAAGCACGTTGTTGGGAACAGACACCGCATCTCCTTACAGCTTTGCGACAGCTACCTTTCCGGTGGGAAGTTACTCTCTGACTGCAAGGGCAACAGACAACAAAGGAACCGTGACTGTTTCTGCTCCGGTTTCCATCAACGTGGTTGAAAAAGCAAATGTGGCTCCGACTGTCAGCATCACCGGTCCGGCAGCAAACGCCCAGTTCACTCAGGGAGACACCATCTCCATCACTGCAAACGCAGCAGACTCCGATGGAACCATCACCAAAGTTGATTTCTACAACGGAAGCACGTTGTTGGGAACTGACACCACTTCTCCTTATAGCGTTGCGACGGCTACTCTTCCTGTGGGAAGTTTCTCTCTCACTGCAAGAGCAACAGACAACAAAGGAACCGTGACTGTTTCTGCTCCTGTCGCAATCAATGTATCAGAAAAAATAACTGAAGAAACTCCAATCGAAGTTGTTATCCCAGAACCGATTATAGTTACTCCTGTCACTAACCAGGAATACGAAGCGGGCGAAATTGTGGATGTAATTGTGATGTTTCAAGGTTCTACCGAAACAGTGAAGACCGTAGAATATTACAGCGGCAGCCAACTCATCGGTGCTTCTGGAATCAGTCCATTTGATTTCACATGGCAAAACCCAGCTTCAGGTCAGCACGTGATCACGGCAAAGGCTATAGGAAGTGATCTGAATAATTTTAAAATATCAGAATCCGTATCCATTTTGGTGAAGGAAAAAATCGAAACAGTCTTCCAGATCACGGACCCAATAAGAGATGCTAAATTCATTCAAGGGACAACAATTACAATAAATGTGGATATTCCGGAAAATAGCAATCCTATTAGCAGGGTCGAATATTTCAGAGGAAATATTCGAATAGCAAGTTCCACTTCAATGCCATATGGATATACTTGGACTAATGCCCAGCAAGGCAAGCACAACTTGGTAGCACAATTGATCTATGTCGACGGAACCAAAATACTTTCAAATCCTGTCCCAATAGAGGTTTTGAAAAAGAACCAATCAGTCGTGAAATTAGTCTCTCCAAGCAATAATAGAGAAGTTCAATCAGGAGAAAACTTAAATCTTAATGTGGAATTACTTGAATTTGAAAACAAAGTCGAATTCGTAAAGTATCTTTTGGATGGTGTAAATTTGGGGACTTCTAATACGCAGCCTTATGGTTTCCAGTGGAAGAACATACCGGAAGGAAATCATGAGCTAGTTGCACATGCCGTCGATGCAAATGGTGTATCTCATTATTCGGAACCTCTCAACATATCAGTTAGAAAGGATGTCAAAGATGTACGATTGGAATATGTAATCGGTCCAAATCCAACTACAGAATACCTCAATGTAATCTTTACTAACCTTGATGGGATTTATGATTTTGAGTTCCGAGTGGTGTCAATGAATGGAATGGTTCAAAAAATCTTTAAGGCAAGGCCAGAAGACTCCACTGTAACAATAGATGTGTCTGATTTAATTAACGGGGTTTATGTTCTGCAGTTAACAGCAAACGGAAATGAAGTTTCTAGCAAAAAATTCATTAAAAAGTAATTGATTTAGCCAATTGGTACTATTTTATTCGTCAAATACACTTGAATAATCTCGTAAGTTTTAAATAAAACCTATGTTCAACTTAGAAATATTTAAATAGAGAAGAATTCAAAGCCGACAAAAAAGGGGCTGTCTCAAAACCTCACCAATTAAATTGAGACGGCCGATTTTGAGCAATAGAGGCCGATTTTCATTTTTCGGCCTCTATTTTTTTGACCACTATTCATTTCTGTAGATTAGAATGTTTCTTTTGACTTTTCCTTCCGGTGTCTTAGCAGCCTTGTATTTAGTCAAACTAGGGTCTTCAAAGATGACTTATCCAGCCATTTTGGCCAGGTTATGGGCGATAACCCGCAGGCCGGTTCCGATTTCTACTTTTACTAATCCTCTCAGGACATACCGCTTCATGCCCATGTTGTGTTTGAGGTGTCCAAACACCGTTTCCACATCGGTGGACCTTTGTTTCCTTTTTCTATTCCTGATCAGAGGGTGAACGCCTATCGGGCTCCTTTTTTGAAATCCTGGAGTCTCCTGTTGACCAGAAGGGCTTTCGTGCCTTCTGCTTTTTTGCAAGACCAAGCCAGTGGACATCCTGTTCAGTTTTGGGCCTTGTAGGAGCTGTAATGCTGGACGAATCCGGTGGAGGTGGTTTTGTTTCGCCCCATTTTTTCTAGGGCTGTTCCATCGGGCAGAAGCAGCGGTCTTTTTGGGGATCGAAATAGAGATTTCCTGCAGCCCATGTTCTCTGTTTCTGTTCTTTTTCTTTCGCTGCTCAGAATGGAAGGTATTGTACCTGACATATAGGCCTTTACATTCCCCCGTTTGAGTAAGCAGTAATTCACTTCACTACCGTTGGAGTTTAATAATAATAGTGACTAACGAATCAGGAAAGCTTATTTAATTTGCAGTTGCTCCATCATTAAATGGTCAATTAATCTTTGCTGGGGGATTTCAACATCATTGTAAGTGATAACTGCATCCTTAGCAATTGGTTTTATTACCCTGCAACCTTCGGAAAGTCCCATTGGTAATAATTCGGAACCGACAACAATTGAATGATTTTCACAAAGTCCGTATGCTTTAAATCCACCAATGCCATCTAATACATCTCCAGGTTTCAAATCACATTTTGCAGTGGTGATCACATCTACTATAGATCCACCTAAAGGCACAATCACCGGATCATCAAAATCAATTAATCTTGCTATTGAACTTGCGATATCAAAAAACAGAAGGTGGTAAGGTACATAAAAAGAATAGAGTGGGCCTGAACCCAATTTTCCATATTTAAGGTATTTTGTCGAATATGAATCTTTTGCAGTTGCATAGACAAAAACTCCCGGAGAAGGTTTTGCCCCCACAACATATTCTACTATTCCGCCCCATTCTCTTAATTGATCTACATCAAATAAATGGGTTAAATTATCAATATGATCAGTAGATTCATAACCTAACATCCCTCTTTTTGCCACATGCATTCCAGTAGCATTGGCGATGCAGGATTGTTCGAATGCCACCTTTGTACCATCAGCAAAATTGGTTGCCATTTCTGGCAACATTCCCCAAGAATCAGCAAAAGCTTTTTGAGTTGCGGGAGTGCGGTAATAATCCAGCATACCCTTTATATTTCCACAGACCAAGGGCTCAAAACCCATTCCCTTCACATACCGGTAGAGATTCATAGTTACTCCAGGCTGATCTCCATCTCCAAGTGAATATTTTACTCCAAATTGTTTGGCTTTTTGATAAAGAATAGGACCTAATGTGGAGTCCAGTTCTGCATTAAATGATAAAACGTGTTTTCCATTTTTGAAAGCTTTGAGAATGGTATCAGCGCCAAATGCAATTGCTCCGGTGGATTCTACCACAACTTCCACATCCCCAAGACTTAAAAAAAGATCCAGGTCTCCTGTGATCACAGAAATTCCATTGGACACAGCTTGATTAGCCTTGACCAAATCATCTGTAACTAGAAAATTTTTAATATTTAAAGCTTTATAAACATCAACTGCTCTTTCAGGAGTACGGTTATAGGTGGCCGCTACAGTCATACCAGGGGTATAATGCATAATTTGGTTAATCATACCTTTTGCCATCTCTCCCGACCCAATCATCCCAACTTGAATTGGTTTATTGGCCTTAGCTCTTTTTTGTAGGGCTGTGTCAATTATTATCATTTTTCTTCTTTCTTAAGTGGATGAAAATAGGAATTTTTAAATTTAGGAATGCAGGAGAAAATTTCTGTTTGGACAAATGATGCATAAGGGATATACACCGTTTTTAGCTCATTAAAAAGGGGAATTAAAATCGTTTAAATCCGGCATATTTAAATCTTTCTCTGAAATCTTCTTCTCTATTTCAGGCCATTGAATTCCACAGCTGTTCCAATTAATACCTCGATCGCATTCAGGTGAATAGATTGTAGTGGATCGATTTAGAAACAGACTGTCATCTTCCAAAGCCATAAATCCATGTGCCATTCCAGAAGGCACATATAATAAGACAGGATCCAGGGAATCAATTATTAAGCTAAAGTACTTTCCAAAAGTTGGAGAAGATTTTCTTAGGTCTACCGCCACATCAAATATGCTTCCCCTCAAACAGGTTACGCATTTTGCATGATCCATTGGAGGGATCTGGAAATGGAGTCCACGAATTACACCTTTATTAGAGATTGAAAAATATTCCTCTTTAAAATCAACTGCTAGTCCCAAATCTTTGAAGGATTCACTATGGTGGATTTTTGTTAAGCTGCCTCTAAAGTCTTTAAAAACCCTGGGTTTTATAATAAAACAACCTTGAATACCTGTTTCTTTTACCACCATTAAATTACATATCTAAAGTCGAAAAGATTTTTTTTCAATAGTAGGCTTTTCTGATCCTTAAACTCATTCCAGCTTGTTAAAAGTATCAAATGATCTGATTTCTCAACTATTTCCTCCAATGAATTTAAATATGTAATTGACAAATTTGGATAATGGATCTTGAATTCAGGTATTGCAACAGGATCATAAGCATAAATATGATTGTATCCATTTTCTAACAATAATCGAATGATTTCTTGGGATGGAGAAATTCTAACATCATCAGAATCAGGTTTAAAAGAAAGACCCAATATTCCAATAGCATCCTCTGGTTTAGTTTTTTCTAAAATTTTGGAAACCAAAAACGGTTTTATAATTTGATTGATCTGGATGTTAGATTTTAATATAGGAGGCGAAAATCCGTATTTCTCCGAAACACTTATCAAAGCTGCTGTATCCTTTGGGAGGCAATAACCACCATAACCACAACCTGGATACACATAATTTTTCATTCCGGCAGGTTGCCCATACCATCTTTTGTCTTCATGAAGGATGTTAAAAGCTTTTTTAATATCAATGTTTCCAATCGCACCTGCAACCATTGACATTTCATTAGCATAACTAATCATGGTAGAGAGCAGCGTATTGGAAAGGTATTTGACAAATTCTGCTGTATTATAATTGACATAATGAATTTCCGCTTCAAAAGGCAAGTAAATTTGATCCAAAATTTCTTTGGATTTTTCATCTTCTATCCCAATTACAATTCTGTCTGGATGAATAAAATCCTCCCAGCAATATCCTTCTCTTAAAAATTCAGGATTGGATGCAAAACCTACAGATCTACCCGGATTGGATTCCAAATTGTCCTTTACATAAGGAATAATCTCATGCCGAACTGTGGATGGGGGAACCGTAGATTTGGTAATCAGCACTTGATACTTGTCGGTTTTTACATTTAATATTTCGTGAATTGCATTGAGAATATAAGATAAATCAGCACTTCCATCTTTCTTTTCAGGGGTTCCAACGCATAAAAAAATTGCATCACTTTTTGCAATTGCTTCTTCAAAAGGAACATCTAAAAAAAATGTATTGCCTAACGTTTCTTGAAGGATTTCTTTCAAATGAGGTTCATGAAATGGGATAACGTTGTTTTTAAGTTTATCCAATCTTTCTGGATTTATATCAAATCCAAACGTATTAAATCCTTTTTTTGCGAAGCCTAATCCGGTAGTCAGTCCTACAAAACCCAACCCTAAAATACTAATGTTCATAATTTCCCATCATTTAATTGTAAAAATTTTAGAAACCGGTTTACTCCATCATTTACTAATATTTCTGGATTATAATTCAACAAATCTTTTGCTTTTTTAATATTTGGGCATCTTCGATTTGGATTATCAGTAAGGTATTCAGTGTCCTCTGAAGTTTTAAATATTGCCTTACCTTCATACCCAAAAACGTCTTTAGCATTTTGGATAAAAATATCTGCAAAATCTCTTACAGAAATTTCCGGGATGTCTATTCCAATATTGAATGCTTCCAATTTCCCATAGCATAGTACCTTCAGATAACCAGCAATAGCATCTGCTATATAACAAAAAGTTCGAGTAGGTTTTCCATCAGAAAACATAATAAGATCACGTCCTTCAAATACGCATTTTGCAAAGTCCGCAGGTAATCGCTTATCATGAATATTCATTCCGGGACCATAATTATTGAAAGGTCGGGCAATTGAAACAGGAATATTGAATTTTTCATTGAAAACATAACAGATAGTTTCTCCAAACCTCTTTGCCTCATCATAACAAGCCCTAGGTCCCATAGTAGCAACATTACCTCTATAGGTTTCGGAGGTTGGAATAAACTCAGGAAACGGATCTCCATAAATCTCACTACTAGAAAAAAACAAAAAACCTTTGATTTTTTTAGGGACATAAAAATCTAATAAGCGTCGGAGGCCTGTAATATTAGCATCAATTGTCTCCAGTGGATAAATTCTGTAAAAAGTAGGAGATGCGATTGACGCACCATGTATAATTAAATCAGCCTCTGCTAATTCAGGTATTGAGGCGGGGTCATCAGAGATGATATTAAAAGTATGTAAGTCCACCTTTGGATTATTTTCCGATAACCTAATCAACCAATCTTTGGATCCAGTCAGAAAATTATCAAGACCAATGATTTTCCGGATTCCAAGTTTTTCTGAATAGGAATTCAAAAAATGCATAAAATAATATCCCAAAAAGCCAGCACAACCTGTAATTAAAACAGTCGATCCCTGAAATTTTTCCCTTTCATCATCAGAAAGCTTATTATAAATGTATTCTAAATCTTCTACTAAAATTGGATTCGATTCGATTCTTGTTGCCATACAATTGATTTTATATTAAATTTTTAATTCTATCTAGGGCTATTTAAATTTAAAAAATGCTTACAATTAACGAAGAAGCGACGTTAAACTCTTTTTTCCATAATTATTATGAACCATATTTCTCTTTTATCTTTAGTGGAAAAGGTTTTAAGTATGCGATTTTCAAAATTCCTAGAAGTTTACATCATTTTACAAATCTTCCACAAACCTCTCTACTAAAGAAAGTAAGTTAGAACACACTCTTTGAAGGATTCTATGGCAAATGAAACATAGCCTTATCTCAATTCAAATTAAAAGTCTTACCTCATAAACCTTCATCAACCAAATATAAAAGCGCTGTATCGGCCTCCTAATAGGCGAATTTAAAATTTAATTTTTCAAATTAGCAAAGGACTGTAAAATTAATCTACAGAAAGGCCAAAATAAAATTCGACCAATCGAACTGATCCTAATCAGTAAAATTCTTATACCATTTGGATAAAAATCCCACCGATTACCTTCAAGAAATATAGCCAACGATTATTGACGCAGAGATTCACGAATTCACTTAATTTTTTTTTTAATTCATAGAAGTTAATCACTGTACATTCCCGAGTAGAAGGATACAGGGATTTCTTTTTCTTCGCCCAAATATGTTAGCAGAATAAGAATTATTTCAGAAAAAAAGCAAATTCACCTTCAAAAACCACTTAAAAATTTTCTTTTTGACTCAAATATACAGAGTGATCTCTTGAGGATTATTCTACCGGGGGAGTTAGATTTAAAAATATTGCCAAAATGCAAGTATCCTTAGATTTCAATTATTCAGGAATTTTAGTAATCCAAGAGAATAATCCATTACGTAATTTGAACAAGGATCAGTTCGAAATTCAAAAAACCAAAATTATTGTGAACAAGATAATTGGATTCTAAAATGGAACTTCCTAAAAATTCTATTAAAGTAGATCCTCAGGTTAAAAATTGCTTGTTTAAGAACGGCTCATAATTTGAGTAGCAATGAACAGTGTTATAAAATTCCATGTTCATTTTTCTATCTAAAAAATCAAATAGAATAATTAAATCCATCCCCTAAAAATCGAATTTTAAATTAGCCATAGGATAGAACAAATTTTAGGTCAAAAAATCGGGAGATTTTTTTTCAAATATTTTTGCCAATAATTTAGGATTTACTTACTTTGAATGCCGAAATAAATTTCCATTGAATTAAAATATAAGGTTGAATCAAAAGCAAAAAAAAGAATTTCATTCATTTGTTGTCTTTAAATCATGGTTAAAATTATTTTTATTTAGTTACTGTCAATTTCTTTATTAGATAATCTGAAAGGTTAATTAAATACATTATAAAATATAAAATAGCTATAAATAATAGATAAATAAATCTCAGCCTTTCTATTATCCATTATAAAGATAATAGCCTATGACCGGGTAACCAAATTTCTTTCCATAACATTTAGCAAAAAAATGATAAAGGGAAATATTACAATCAAAAAGTATTTATATTTCAAAAACAACACTGTTAGAATGTCTACTTATTCTCGCATGTTTTAAAAGAGACAGAAGCTATTTCCAACAAAACATTGTCTCAAAAATTCAGTTACAAATCCAGACTCAATTTAACGCTTAAAAGATTGAACATACTTTACTTCATGACGAAAAATGCAATGCCATGAAAATTTAGAATTAATTAAAAAATAATTACATTTAGATAAAATTTAAAGCCCAAAAATCGAAATATTTCAAGTCCTTCCAATAATATTTATAAAAGTCTAATACATTAAAAATAAATTTACAACTATTTCAAAATTCATTATGAACAGATATATTAATCAACTCCCTTTGACACTAGCAAATTTCCATTTCAAAAGAAGTAAAATGACTATGGCATTTATATTTCTTCTAGTTTCAATGAATTCATGCTTTGAAGTAGAAAAAGAAATACCGGAATGCGATCCTTGCATCAGCCCAACTTCCTATGCAGGTTACAGCACGACATTTTCTGAAGAATTCAACTCTCCCGTTCTGGCTGATAAATGGAATTATATTGAAGGAAACGGTTGTCCTCAGGCTTGTGGTTGGGGAAGCGGAGAACTTCAAACATTTCAAAGTAGCAATGTAGAATTTCGTGATGGAAACTTAGTGATAGTTGCTAAAAAAGAAACAAAAGGGGATAATCTTTATACCTCTGGCAGAATCAGTACATATAACAATTTTTCTATAACCTATGGTAGAATCGATGTTAGGGCTAAATTACCAAAAGGCCAAGGATTATGGTCTGGAATATGGTTGAATGGTAATAATGTTTCAGAAGTTGGTTGGCCCAATGCGGGACATATTAGTCTAATGGAAATGAGGGGGGGAAATGAAGATGGAAGAGATAATACAATAATAGCCAAACTAATATGGGGTGAACCTAATAAAATTGAAGTCTTGAGTAATTTTGTTTCTCTAGATAAGGGAATATTCAACGATAAATTTCATGTGTTTTCTGTAGTATGGGAACCAACCAAAATTAAATGGCTCATAAATGATAAAGTTTATTTCGAACGAAATATAGACGCTTCAATGAACGGCACATTTAACAAACCTTTTCATCTTAATATGAACTTAGCTGTGGGTGGTCAATTTCCTGGAAATCCCGACGCCAGCACCATATTTCCACAAGAGATGGTTATTGATTACATTCGAGTGTTTCAAGCTAATCAATAAAATCCTACATAAATTTCGCCTTTTCAATTGCTAATTTTTCACTAGTAAAATAGTGTTAGATTAGCAATTTTTGATTTTAAAATAATAAACATAAATTGAAGGAATAATTTAAAACCCTTAAAACTTTTTTAAACAATACTGAAGAATTACAATAAACTTATTTTTGGATGTCGGAAATTTTGTAAAATAAAATATGGAAAAAACAAAAATTGACTACTTTTTTACAATATTTTTTCTGTTGATCACAGCGAAAACTACATTTCTGTATGAATATGATGCTTTTTGGTTTCTTTTTTCAATTTCGTGTCTTGGTTATGGTCTTTACAAAAAAAGAATCTATGAAAGTGATCTCTATGTTTTTGTGGGGTTTTTAGGTTTTTTCTTAGCGTTAATATTTTTTAGAAATTTAGCTTTCAATCATCTTGGAATTAACTATTTACTAAGTGACATATATTTTCTGTTAAAATATATATTCATGGCTTTTACTTTTTGTGTTGTTTTCAAAAATAATGCAACCAGTTTAATCTCAGAAACTATAATAAAACTCGCAATATTAGCCTTGGCTTTGTATGTATTTCAATTAGTAGGAGGAGGAGAAATCTTATACAAGATTGGAACCACTTTTCACGAGAGTATACTACCTTATCCTGGTATTAGTGAAACCTATTCTAATTTCCTATTTTTCACTTACGACAAATTACATCCAATCAGAAATTCTGGGTTTGTTTGGGAACCAGGAGCTTATGGTTGCTTTTTAGCAATTGCACTTTTATTTCATTTCATGAATAACGAGTTTACTTTCGATAGAAATGCAATTATACTATCTGTTTCAATTATAACAACTCTTTCAACTACTGCCTTTTTATCATTTGCAGTTATTTTGCTTCTATATTATCGAATAAAGGGTGGTAAAATAAGTTACAAAATGGTAATTCCTGTTGTAATCGCTATAATTGCTTTTTTCAACATTCCTTTTCTTGGAGATAAAATTACCAAAACCTATCAGGAGGATGTTAAAATACTTGATAATCATGAAGAAATAAACAATCAATTGGAGTTCTATGCTGAGCAAGGGATATTAGGAGAAGTAAAATTAAACAGGTTTTCAAGTGTGATTTTTGTATATAGGCATTTTGGCGCTCAACTTATTTTGGGTGTCAGTAATGCATATGTTAACTTAGAAAGCTCTATATATGGAGTGGAAATCAGTAAATTTAACATTTCAAATGGCATTATAGATTTTATAGCCAAATTTGGATTATTCGGTTTTGGGTTCTTACTTTTCCGAATTGGCAAATTTATTTACCTTCATTATCCAAAAATTGAATACTCATTTTATGTAATATTTTTTGTTTTGGTCATGAATTTTGGTGAACCAATCTTCATGCTTCCTATCACTTTGATTTTCCTATTTTTGCCTAGATTTTCAGTGATTGAGGATGAATTAGAAGAAGAATTCGAAGAGGATATTGAAGAAAACTAAGGTGGCATTATTTCCTTCTTAATTTTTATAAGAATAAGTCTTTCAATTAAAACCCATTTTCAGTTCTGATTTGTTTTAAAATAATGCAGAAATTCCATGTGGGAATTGCAGGTCTATTTGATGCTATGGCTATAGGCAAACCTGCTATCACCACCGAAAATCCATACACCGACATTGCTAACGAAAAGCAAAGTTCGGGTTATTCGGTGCCTGAAGGTGATGTAAAGGCTCGGGTTACCAAATTAATATGCTAATAGAAATCCTGACTCTGTAAAATACTAGTGTAAAAAGGACACTACCTTAAAAATAGCATATTAAATATGGGTAATTTTGTGAATTCTCTTAGAAGAGTATTTGGGGATCTATATAATCAAAGTGGCAAAAAACCTTTAAAAGAGTTTTTAATTTGAATTATTTCGCTTCACTTTAGGGGATTTATTTGACTGATAAGTATTCAAACAATAACACTTTTTGTCTCCTATAAAATGTATTTAATTACCAATTTTTCCAAGGAGCTTTTTTAGCATCCCACAAACCCTCCAAGACTTGTTTATCTCTAAGAGTATCCATTGGGTGCCAAAACCCGAAATGTTTAAATGCAGAAAGTTGACCAATTTCCGCTAGCTTTTCCAGAGGTTCTTTCTCCCAAACTGTTTGATCGTCAATTATATAATCCAGTGCTTCCGGCTCTACAACAAAAAAACCTCCATTTATCCATGCATTTTCAACTCCATCCCCTTTTGGCTTTTCTTTAAAACTATTAATTTTAGTGCTTTCGTCTTTTAAAGTAAAAATTCCGAACCGACCTGATTGCTGAACAGCCGTTAAAGTAACCAATGCTTTTTCTTTTTTGTGCAATGCAATAGACTCAGAAATGTCAACATCCCCTACTCCATCACCATATGTTAGGCAAAATGTCTCTCCTTTGACATAATCAGCAATTCTTTTAATTCTACCTCCAGTCATGGAATCTTCTCCTGTATCGACTAACGTCACCTTCCAAGGCTCTCCATTAATTCTATGAATCTCCATTTCATTTCTATGAAGATCAAACGTAACATCTGAGGTATGCAAAAAATAATTGGCAAAATAATCTTTAATTATATGACTCTTATATCCACAACAAATGACAAAATCATTAATCCCATGGCCTGAGTAGATTTTCATAATATGCCAAAGGATAGGTTTTCCCCCAATTTCTACCATGGGTTTTGGTCTTACTCCACTTTCTTCACTGATTCGAGTACCGAAGCCCCCCGCTAAAATTACCGCTTTCATTTTCGCTTAATTAAAAAGATAATTTATAAAACATCCTGATTTAAAATAACTTCTAATATAAAAATACAACATTAACCAAATACAAAAAGTAAAACGGAAATTAATTTTGGATTAATTTATTACAACCTACTATTTCAAACACTCAAAAACTCCATATAACTTAAGAAAATAATCAAGATTAGCGTCCAAATAAAAAAAACACTATCAAGTCTATTTTACTAAAATTTCATTACTTAATTTAAGACATAATTCCAAGATATTTTTTAAAAAAATATTAATTAATCTTTAACATTCCTAGCAAAAATACTTCATAAAAATTATTAAGATTCTTGCTCTATTTGAACTTCTTTTCTTTCCACTTTAAATTTATCATAAATAAATGGAAACAATGTCTTCACCCAAAATTTCAAAAACATAGAAGGGATCTCCCTAGGAAAATGTTTTCTCAGAAAATACATATACTCCCTGTATTGCAATCCCTTAGGGCTATAAAGAAATTCAATCCTTTCAGAAAATTTTGAATCCATTGATTTCCAATTCCTCACTTGGTCATAATTACAGTTTCCTAAAACACCCGGAGCAACCCAAATTTGGAAGCCTGCTTTTTTTGCCATCAATGTATAATCAAAATCAGCGATACCATGGATATATTTTTCATTCAGTATTCCTATAGTATCTCTAATTTTCTTTGGTACAAGCATAATATTTGCACACCCAAAATCGCATTCCATTTCTTGTGATGCACTATTTACTAAAATATGTTTCAATCGGTGAGGAGAAAAAAGCTTAAAACCTCCATAAGTAAATTTTCCTTCCTTAAAATCAGTAGTGGTACCAATAGTAATATTTGGAATATTGTTTTTAAGAATCATTGATTGATTACTTTCAACCAATCTGACCAAAGTATCATTAAAAATAATGGTATCGTCATTCAATAAAAGATAATAATCAAAGTCAACTCCGGAATTTAAGGACTCCCTCCAAGAACTTCTCATTCCTCCTGCCCAGTACAAGGACCCGTCCCCTTTTGAAATATTTACTTTAGGAAACCTCTCCTTAACAGCTTGATAAGTTCCATCCTTAGAATTATCATCCGTCAAAAAAACCATTATTTCAAATCTTTCCAGGGAATGCTGTTCGAACAAACTTTCTAAGCATTTTAAAGTTTTTTCTTTCCTATTAAAACATGTTAATAAAACAGCAACCTTCATTTCTAATATATTTTATAAATTATGAGAAAGGCAAATTTTCATTTATCCCAGATTCCAATCGCCTTCTTATCGATGATTTTTTGGACTTGGAAAAAAGTTATGGAACCAAGGAAAATAAAAACAAAAATATTTGAAAATATTATTCCTGGCAAGCCATATTGAGTTCCAAGAAATATTGACAAAGGAATATTAATGACTGAAGCCAATATAATAGAGATAACCTGAACAGAGAGTTTACCGACTCCATATATAAACGTAACATGAATGTTATACCAAAAATATGCTATAAAATAAACACCCAATGTCCAAGTTACAGTAAACGGTACTAATAATGAATCTCCAAGCCAAAGTCTAAACACAAATGGAGATATTGCTATACAAATCACATTTAATACAAAAAACAAATAAAAGAATTTTCTCAAGTTACTTAAACTTTTCTTCATCCAAATATAATCTTGCAACTCAAATGCATCAGCAAAAGCACTCCAGTATGGATTTAAAATAACCGTAATTACCATAAACAAAGCAGTAAAATACTTGTACACGACATTAAAAACAGAAACTTCTTCTAATCCTAAAACATTAGCAATAATAACATTACTAGTTTGGTATAATACCACACTTCCTAATTGAATAATAAAAAACAACCATCCAACGCTAAACAAACTCTTGGTTTTTTTAAATTCAATTTTTTCAAAAGCTGGTCTAAATACTAGTAATTCATGTGTGTAATAATAAATAGTATAAATAATCAAAGATAATACCGGAGAAAACCCCAACACTAATACCAAATTTATCAAATTACTCTCAGTAAAATAAGTAAGGAAAAGAACTCCTACCAAGGATATAACTAAAGCAATTGATTGAATTACATTAGCTTTATATGCAAGATGAACTGCCGTCAATAAGACTGAAATAATTTGGAGAACAAATTGAGCACAAAAACAAATTAATACAATGATTACTATCAAATCAACAGTACTTGCCATTTCAAGTGGTGTGTTAAAAATATTTGTCCAATCCACCAACACGTGAATTAACAAAAACAAAACAAAAAATACCGCTGCAATAATGCCTAAAACTGCATATGTCGTACTTACATATATTTTCCCATCTTCATATCTTTTTTGAGCGTATTCAGTTGTAATTTTATTTCGCAAACCATTTCCCATACCGAGGTCAAATTGATTCATCCAGCCTACCACGGAACTAATTGTTAACCAAATACCATAATTGATAGCCCCCACATAGTTTATCGAGAGTGGAATCAAGATCAGAGAAATCAAAATCCCAACTCCCTTTATCCCAATTGAGTTTATAATGTTTTTAATAACCAATGATGATCTATCTTCATCTTTAAAAGCTGTGGTTATTCTGCTTGCAAATAATCCCAAACCTGGAATATTGGAGAAAAAATTTAATATACTTCTGACCATTAAAAGCTAATTAAGATAATTAGTAAGATTTGGCGGTAACCACCTCTTTATCTTTTCCTGAATAATATCCATATCCAAATTTACTCCCTATATATTGATCAGAGTCGTTTAGGATGACAAAGTGTTGTTTAAAGATTTTATTATCAACAATCTCAGCCAGTGAATCCAAATTATTTGTTTTTGTATAGTTCATCCTTACAACAAAAACCATTAAATCTGCAATTTTACTCAGAGAATAAGCATCTGCAACAAGACCTATTGGTGATGTGTCAAGAATTATATGATCATAAGAATCTTTCAATTTTTCTATGAGTTCTGATATTTTATAAGAATTAATTATCTCAGAAGGATTTTCTATAGATTTATTTAACCCAATAATATCCATATTTATATTTACCCCCGAAGGCACGATAATCTTCCTGATATCTTTCATATCCTGCTTAAGATAATCAAAAAGTGAATGGTCTGATTTAATTTCCAAAGATTTAAAAATACTTGGTCTTCTTAAGTCCAAATCAACGACTATAACTTTTTTATCAACAAGGCTCAAAGCGGTTCCAAGATTAAGACTAAAAAATGTTTTGCCCTCACCTGACATTGATGATGAGATCGCTATTACCTTGTTGTCATTCCCCGATTGGAACTTCAAATTACTTCGAATCATTCTGAGTTGTTCTGCAGAAGGAGATATGCTTTTATGCGTAATCGCAATAACCCCTTTTTCTTCATTTTTTGCTATTTCACCCAGCACTTGAATTTTGAGGATTTTCTCTACGGTTCTTTTTGAAGTGACCTTTGAAGAGAAAATATATTTAGCAAAAATTAGCCCCAATGGCAAGCACAAACTAAGTCCGAAAGCACCAAGCATTACAACCAACTTCTTAGGTTTAACCGGCTTCAAACTTGCAACTGGTGGATCAACTACCTGAGCACTGTTGATTCCTGTTATTTCCAAAGCAAGCGCAGCCTCATCTCGCTTGCGGAGTAAATATTGATATTGCTCTTGTTTGAGGTCTTTATTCCTCCCAATCTCAACCAATTCCCTTTCTATACCCGGAATACTTTGTGCTTTATAACTACTCTCATTGAGCGTTGCTTCATAATTCCGCTTACTAATAAGCAAATTCGATTTGATGCTGCTAATGTTGGCCAGGATGTTACCTTTTAAATTCGATATTTGATCGTTTAAACTTAAAAGCTGCGGGTTATTTGGCTGGACAATTCTTAAGATTCTTTGTCTTTCCCGCTGTAAATCATTGTATTGTGAGAGTAAACCAGAAAGTGAGGGATCAAGATCTGCCAACCCACTTGGGATTAGGTCAAATTGACTGTTCTGATTATTCATATTGAATTCAATAGATTCAAGAATATCAATTTTACCACTTACCTCAGCAACCTGCTTTCTTGTTTCAGCAGTACTTTCCAGGTAAATTTTTGAATTCATACTGATATCTGTGATATTGTTTTGAATCTTAAAATTCTCTCCTGATTTTTCAAATCCCTCCAAATCACTCTGCACAACACCCAATCTTTCATTTATAAAATTTATAGTCTTGAGGGCCGTCTCATTTTTCTGATTGATTATTCTCTCATTATATCCATCTATTACTGATGTCATTATTTGTTTACCCATCTCTGGGGACGGATCATGCATCCTAATATATAGTGTACTTGATTTAATTGAAGGATTTTCATATTCAAAGACTTTCGAATATGAATCAGTCACTAATTGAGGATTCACTAATTCTACTGTAATTTCTGAAAGCTCAGCAACCAAATCATTAATAATCGGTTTTTTAAGAATTGAAATTTGACCAAAAGAAGTCTTAATTGTTTGTCCAAATTTGAATTCCCTTTTCTGACCTTCTTCAGCTACTAGATTAAACTTATCTCCAGAAATAACTTGAATGTCAAATGTTTCGGAGTTTGATAAAAAATTTTTATTCAAAGAATCAACTTTAACATCTATAGGCGAGTCGTAAGGATCAATTCTCTTTTTAAAAAACCCAGATTTATTATAATAATTAATGAATCCTTTATTCTCAAGGATAGCATCCAACAATAAAGACTTAGACTTAAGTTTTTCAAGCTCATTTTCCACTGTTATGGAAGACTTCATGTTTTCCAAATCACTAATAATTGCATTCTCAGTAACATTATTATTTCTTTCCCCTTCTTTTATAATAATAGTACTTGATATCAAATATTCAGGAGTGATTGTTTTGAGAAAAATATAGGTTGCTCCACAAATAAGAATAATAAAAATTGGAAAAAGATACCAATTTTTTAAAATTGTTCGAAGAACAAGTTTTATATTGATAGGATCCTCATTTGAGTTAATTTCTTTACTAATCCTTTTCATAATATTTTATTAGAATTTCTAATAGAAATCAAATTCAATTTTCAAAAATTAACTGCCAACTATATAGTATTGGTACCAGAACAGAGACTGCTAAAGCTAACAAAACCATATTCCTTTCATTTGTACTTGCCTTAACTGATTTTAATCTATCAGGTTGGACATAAATGATGTCATTTTGCTTAAGATTGTAATAAGGTGATTCTAAAAGATTTTTATCATTGAGATCAAGTTTGGTAACAGTTCTAATCCCACCTGATTCTCTGATTAAACGAACATCTTCGCGAAGACCATATTCGGTCATGTCACCCGCTAATCCAAGAGCTTCAAAAATGTTTAAATTTTCGGAAGGCACATAAAATGAAGAAGGGTTTTTTACCTCTCCAATTACAGTGACTTTAAAATTAGCAAATTGAATCGTGACCACAGGGTCAACTATATACTCTTCTATTCCTTTCTCAATTAAATCAGTTGCTTGGGATTTCGTAAGTCCAAGTAATTTTACTTTCCCAACTACAGGAATATTCACTTCTCCGTTTTCGTCTACCAAAAAACCCCCTGCATTTACATTATTAATGATATTCTTATTAAAGTCTTGATCTGCCGTTGGAGAATTGAACATTGCATTCAACTCAGGTTGTAAAGTGCTTAAGCTGATTCTCAATAAATCCCCTTCCTGAATTATCACTTGTTTATCTTGTACTATTTGAGATTGATAGGCCGTGTCTTTGTCTAAATTACTCATATAGGTAAGGTTCCTATTTGCGCAGGACGAGAAAAAAATTAAAAACATCAAAACAAGCAAGAATTGATTTCCACTAGTGTATCGAAAATTAATCATAAATATTAACTAATTTAATTTTTTAACAAAATTTTTAGTACTCTTTCAAAAACAACGCTATTCTTAAAACTTCAACCAAAATTATAAAAATTCATGAAAAAGATTCATAAATCATTTTTTATTATTCAAAATACATTTTTTTAAATTCAAAAATAATAAATTTTTCTGACTTTCAACCTTAGAAAACCCCTAAAGAATTTCCTCGCCTTCGGAAAATTACAATCCTTTCACTTTCAATACCAAATAATCGACCGTAATCTCGGTGATCTTATTTTAAATTTTCTACTTTTCTTCTATCAATCATTCAAAATCTAAAAAACCGAGCATTCTTTTATGTTTCAATTGTCCAATTTTTCAATTTGTTCTACACTTTGCAGTGTTTTTTTGAAAAAAAACCTATATCCACAGTCAATTGACTCTTTTTGCAAAAATTTAAAATTCGATTTTTTGACTTATACCTGGTGATTTTCTTACCTGATCACTGTTTCCTAGTTGGGTATTTGTCTGCCAAAATCAGTGATTATCATCATTTCGGCTAAGAACCCTCAATAAATAGGAGCCAGACTTTAAGCAAACTGATCAATATTACTTATCAATATTCAGTTGGGTTCTCACTTCCATGTGCAAATAATAAAGAATTAAAGTGGATTTTGAATGGATTGGAGCATAATTTTCAATGTTCTAATTTTTTTTCAGATTTAATTATTGAATTTTCGCTCAATATAAAAATCAACATACAGACTTTAAACCATTTATTAAATGTTGAAACAATTAACCTTGCTCCTTTTTAAATCACCATCCTTAAGGCAGTATGGCACCTCAATTTTTCCCGAAAAGCTTGTACTTCGAAAATTTCACCAAAAAGCTAGCCGTCAAAAAAAAGGAAAATTGAGGTTTGCTTTTTTCAGTAGGGTTCTTTTTTAAATTTTAATACTTGTTTCATTTAAATCCCTTTGAATATAATTCTCATTGAAACAGAATTTTGATTACAAATTTTAACTACAATTTTTTGTTCAAATAAGCCTCCTGCTCACTTCGGCAACCAAACCGAAACCGAACCGGCGTTGCATCTGAACTCACCCCAGCCTGATTCATTGGTGAGCACATCATCCTGAATTTGTCGGGTATGATCGTAATACCACGTATTTGGCGAACCTGTTTCCATGTGTTTGGTCGCATAGTCTCCTGAACTCATGATCACGGCCAACCCTGTTGGATTTCGCTCATTGCTCGCTCTCGTCCATCCGATACAAGTCGGATCGTCCAAATAGTCATATTCTGGACCATAGCTGAAAGTTCTCCTTGCGTATAATAATCCGTCAATCAGCGGTCGATGGCTATCCATCCAGATTTCGTAATCCTGGCCGTCGTCTCCCTTATCCGTGTAATGTGCCCCAAAATAATCGGCAGCAAAAACACAGGGATAACCTGATTTCCTCAATAAAATAAGTGCGTAAGCAAGAGGTTTAAACCATTTTTCAACAACTGACTCCAGTTCTTGTAAGGGTTGAGTGTCATGGTTACTCACGAAAGTCACCGCCAGGTTGGGGTGATCTTTAACCAAAGTATTGTCAAAAATTGTTCGCAAATCAAAACCAGACCCTTGTTTGCTTGCCCTTGAAAAATTGAAATGCAGATTGACATCAAACAGCATCGTATTTCCTTCGGTCACCTCAATAAAATGATCTATTGCCTCACTATGTCCAGTCCAATACTCACCTACTGCAAAAAGATTTTTTCCGGTTTTGTCCCGCAAGTATTTTAACCACTCAACCACAAAATCAAATTCCAAATGCTTCATGGCATCGAAGCGAAATCCATTGACTCCGGTTGTTTCCAAATACCACTCCCCCCAGTAAAATAGCTCTTGCCGTACATCCGGATTTTGAGTGTCCACATTGCAACCCATCAGGAAATCTACATTGCCTTCAGCTTTGTCTTCTTCTCCAAATGATTTCTCATCAAAAAGGAAAACTGCCTTCATTTCCTGATTGTACATATTCCGATCAGTGGCAGAAAAGTGCCACCAATGCCATTCCAGCTCTGAGTATTTTTTATTTCTCCCGGGAAAAGTAAAATTCGTCCAGGCCATAATTTCCTGCTTCTCCCCAATCGATTCATTTTGATTCGATGGATCGTAAGGGGTCGCCAGGAATTTCTCCTCGTTATCTCCCCCCATTTTATGGTTGAAGACGATGTCGGCATAGACTTCGATTCCCGCTGATTGGGCAGCTTTTATGGCATTGAGATATTCATCCCGCGTCCCGTATTTGGTACGAACTGTTCCTTTCTGATCAAATTCCCCCAAGTCAAAAAGATCATAAACCCCATATCCGGTATCATATCCCCCATTTGCACCTTTGTAAGCGGGGGGAAGCCAAACACTCGAAATTCCAGCCTCAGAAAGGGATTGGGCATTTTCGGCAAGTTCATTCCATAGATTCCCATCATTTGGGGTGTACCAATGGAAATATTGCATCATCACTCCGTTTTGCTCAGACATATCCGGGTTGTTTTAGTTAAAAATGAAGTAAAAACCGTACCAATGCAGTTCAAAAAGTGTGAGGAATTTGAAAGCAAAGCATAGAAAATGAATAGAAATGGCACTTACAATAAACTTTCAAAGAAAAACCAAAACTACCTTAGTCAATCCTTAATGGTGAAAATTCTTCTTTCAAATTCGATTGATACTCAAAGGTGTCGCTCTTTTACTCCAATCTACGGTATTTCTTCCCCATAGAATTTGAGGTTACACTCCCAATCTGAAAGGATTAAGATAGTTTTTTGAATTCTGGCGGCGAAACAAATCAATTCGATTTATTTACTGGTCCATCACAATCAAAGTGGAAGGGATATCGGCAAGCCAAATGCTTTTGCTGTCAACAAGTTTTTTCCAGCTTTCCATGCTAATAATCATCAGCTGCTGGCTCTTAAGAAATTCAGGCGCAAGAACCTGCTCGTTCATAAGGGTGATATGATTCGGGGCAGTCTGCTCAATAGCCCTGATCGCTTCTTTGGTTGCAGGCTCGTTTTTGATTTTCCCAACTGCATCAAAAAGAGTGATTTGTGATTCCGAATTTGTAATGAGCTTTTGACCATATTGGATCAGAAAATGGTCTTCTTCGGAAAACAAAGGGATAAATACCCTCTTGATTTCTCCCAGACCTTTGTCCACCAAAATTCCCACTGGAACTTTGCTATTTGAAATAATCTGACGGGTTCGCTCATGGAACGGTGAACTTTCAAACAAGCTTTCTTTTCCCGTCACTTGATTAATCAATCGGTCCGGATTGATAATCCGGGTCGTGAAACCAAGAATTTTTCCAAGAATACTTCCTTCAAAAATAGACTGACCCAGGCCAACCAAAAGCAAGTCAAAATCTCCTTCATTAGCTACTTCAGCTATATCTGAGTCGATATCAAGCGAAGGCTTAAACATAGGGATGAATTTCTGATTGAGATCTTTCGATTCCTGATAGATCGGCGCAAAGCTTTCCCGCTCGTATTCTCTGGAATTGTAATGATTCAGTTCATAAATCGGTGAAAGGTGCAGGGCAGTGACAGAGGCGCGGCCATTCAGCTTTCTGACCATGGAATTCGCCAGTCTCAGTAGGGATTTTCCCCCTTGAGGATTTCCGAAGGAGATTAAAATCTTGTACTGAGTTAGCTGGTTCAATTCTTCGGGAACAGGCTTATTGCGCGATTTAAAAGCCCAATTGATCAAGTCGAGTGATGGGCCGGTCATGAATGTGGTCACCAGGGCCATGATCACCATCATTGCAAAAATCTCCGGAGTAAGCACGCCCAAATCGTATCCGATATTCAGGACCACCAGCTCCATCAAGCCGCGTGTATTCATCAAGGCTCCGATCGTAAGGCTGTCTTTCCAGTTTTGCCCGATAAACTTTGCCGCGAGCGCACTTCCTACAAACTTTCCCACGACAGCCACAAGAATGATCAGACCCGTTACTTTCCAAAGGTAGGGATCATTGAGAAGTCCGATTTGAGTTCGGAGACCGGTGAAAACAAAAAACAAGGGAAGTAGCAATACGAGCGCAACATCCTCCACTTTTTCGATGAAAATATTTCGAAACTTCACGTTTTCTGGCATGATCGCTCCGGCCATAAAAGCGCCAAACAAGGCGTGAATCCCTATTACTTCGGTGGCATAAGCCGAACCCAGTAAGACCAAAAAGAAGATCGCAACGATTGGCTTGCTTAGGTTCTCTCTGGAAGTATGCAAATCCCCGATTCTTTTCAGAAAAGGCCGAATCACTTTGATCATCAGGAAAACATAGAGAATAGCAAGTGCAATAATGTACAGCGCACTTACAAATGAACCAGCCTTCACGATCGCAATCACAGCTGCCAAAATACACCAGGCGGTGATATCATCCGCAGCTGCGCAGGTGATCACCATTGTCCCTAATTTACTTTTATGGATACCTCTTTCCTGGACTATTCTGGCTAAAACCGGAAACGCCGTGATACTCATCGCGATCCCCAGAAAAAGCCCAAACGAGGCAAACTGAACTCCTTCCGGCGCAAAAGAATCGTAAATAAAATAGGCTAGTACCATCCCGAGAGCAAAGGGAACTACAATACTGGCATGACTCACCACCACCGCGTCGTTAGCCCGATTTTTCAAAACTTTGAGATCCAGCTCCATACCCACCACAAACATGAAAAAGATCAACCCAATCTGACTGAGAAACTGGAGGTTTCCGAGGGATTCCAGCGGAAATAAAGTATCAGAAAACTCAGGAAAATATAACCCGACCAGTGAAGGACCAAGTGCAACTCCCGCGAGTATTTCCCCGATCACCGAGGGTTGTCCGATCTTCAGACAAATCCAGCCAAAAAATCTGGCGACCAGAATAATGACGATAATTTGGGCCAATAAGAGCGCCAATGGATGCCCGAGATTGTAAGAAAGGGAATGAAGAAACTCCTCCCATTGGCTGAGTCCGGAATCAGGAACAATGATTTTTCTACCCTGCTCCAAATCAGTTCCCTTCACAACTACCCAATACATGAGAGCCGAAAAGAAACCAATTGTACCTAAGTAAAAAACACCGTTTGCCTTCTTCATTTTAATTGGTGGATTCAAAATTGATGGTCGAAATATCCTCAATTGCACCGGGCGAAGCGGATATCGGAACTTTTAATTTCTGATATCCGCCTCCGGACTTTGGGCCCAAAGTCCGGATTTCATCCCGGATTTTTAATGAAGTTCTGGTGCATTCAAAACCAGAGGAACAAAAATGCAAAAACAGGAAGTCTTAAAAATCAGGTCTGAATGAAAAACTGCCAATTATGTAATGAGTCGGCGAAAAATTGAACTGAAAGTTTGAAAAAGTTTTAACCCTTCAGTCAAACCTTTACTCGCTTCAAAAATTCATTGCGGTAGGATTCATTCAAACTCAGCCTGATAGGCTTTCCATTTTCAGCAATCAGGGAAGTGGTGATTTCATCAAAAGAAAAGACTTTGACGATCTGTAGTGCTATCATTTCTTTTTTGTTGATTCTGACAAATTCAGCAGGAGGCAGCACTTCCTCCAACTTGGAAAAAGTAATATTTTTCAACGTTACCGAAGCCCCGTCAATCATGGCTGCGATTTTATCCCGGCTATCCGTATTTGAAGCGTGGATGTATCCTATCAGATTAAAAAATAGCAACGATTTTCCCTGATCCGTATTCAGTTGGACAAAGGTTTTCCTGGTCTCTTTACTAGTGATCCTTTTTACCGCTTTCTCAATTGCCTGATGCAGCCTTTCCATTTTGATGGGCTTTTGCACATAATCGATCGCATCCAGATCAAATGCCTCCGCCGCATAATTCCTGTATGCTGTAGTGAAAATCACAGGTTTACCCTGAAGCAAATTTGCCACTTGCAATCCGTTGAATCCGGGCATTTCGATATCCAAAATGCACAGGTCAAATTCCAGATTTGGAAGTTCCTGAATCAATGTTTCCGGATTATTGTATGCCTTCACCACTTCTACTTCGGGAAGTTGCTCACAAAGCATTTTCAGGTAAGTCAATCCTGGCAGCTCATCGTCAAGCAGTATGCATCTCAGCTTTGTGTCCACTCAGGTTAATCTTTAGGTGAGCGATAAAAACATTTTCCTCTACAAATCTTTCAAGTTTGAAATTATCCTTGTACAGTATCTGAAGTCTTTCTTTCAGATTCTCCGCGCCAATCCCGCTTTTATCTTTCTTCAAGGGCGTTTGTGAGGAAATCTTATTCGAAACAGTCAGGCTAAAGACGCTGTCTTTGAATTCGATCACGACCGAAATAAACCCATCCCCGCTTTGCAGATCAGCATGCTTGAATGCGTTTTCGATCAGATCGATGGAGATCAAAGGCGCCAAAATCGGTTGCTCAAACAGCGGTTCGAAGTCGTTGATTTTCTTCTTGACCTTGAGATCAAACAACGGACTGACTTTGATTTTATTGATTTCTATCAGATTGAGGGCAAATTCTATTTCCTCTTTTGGGGTAACAAACCTATTCCTACTCTCATACAAAATGTAATCCAGCACATTGGCCAGCTTATCCAAAGCGAAGTAGGTCTGATAAGCATGAGATTGGATCGAGTTAAGGATGTTTTTGAAAAGATGGGGATTCAGCTTCGACTCCAGATTCTCCAGATGAAGTGAGTTGATCCGCTTTTCAAGATTTTGAAATTTCAATTCGGCCTCTTTTTCTGACCTTTTTGACTTCAGAATTTTAAAAACCAAAATACCTGAACCGAGGATGAGCAAAAGAATGAGACCTGCCAAAAGGTAAAATATGGACATCATCTCGGTTTGATCCAGGTTCATGTTTTTCGTTAGTTATCAGTATAAAGGTATCCAAGCAAGTCTTTGCATACAACCTGACCCGAAAGGATTGGAAAACCCATTTGATTTTTATCCTCTCAAAAACCTGGACTGAGAATTTTGGATTTCTTCGGTCATCGGTCTTCAAGCCTTTTTCCTGGAGAAAATTCGTCCAGAAGTAAAAAAGGGCGGATACAGTTTCATTTAATTACCTCAGCCAGAGTTTCTATATTTAAGATCATTTCTAACCCTCAATCTAAATCTACCATGTTGAAGAAAATCTTAGCCGCTATCGGAATCCTCATTTTGATCGTCGTAGCTTATTTTGGATATGCAATTCTTTTCCCCGCCAGCCCCGCAGCCACGGCAACTTTCAGCGATCAGGGACTCGATATTACAGTTTCCTATTCTCAGCCATTGAAGAAAGGACGTTTAATTTTTGGTGAAGAATCTGAAGGAGCACTTCAGCCTTATGGCAAATACTGGAGATTGGGTGCCAATGCACCTACTGAAATCACGTTCAGCAAGGATGTCAATTTTGCTGGTCAGCCGGTATCTGCTGGCACTTATCGCATGTATGCCGTTCCGGGTGCTGATTCATTCCAGATTTCCCTGAATACCGAAACAGGTTCCTTTTCCGGAGCTGTCGAACCTGATTATTCCAAAGATATATTGAAAGCAGACCTGCCGGTTTCCATTGCCCCTACAGAGACAGAAATGTTCACCATCAGCTTCGCGAGCGATGCAACTGGAATAAACATGGATTTGGTCTGGGACAAAACGCTGGTTAGAGTTCCGATCTCGGTTCAATAAAGTCAAGGTTCCGGATGGCTTTTTCAAAAAAGAAGTGGATACTCCTCCCCTTCTCAGTTCTTGTATTCCTGGGTTTGGTTTATTGGGGAATCGGCAAAATTCAGTACCGTCAAAACGTGATGGATGTGGAAGAGTATGAGCCGATTTCCACCCTGATCGTCCCCGAACATAAACTTACCCGCGCCAAGTATCCTTTCATCGATGTGCACAATCACCAGTGGATCATGCCGATCCAAAGTCTGGACGATCTGGTAGTGGAAATGGATTCCCTGAATATGGCCGTTATGGTCAACTTAAGCGGATTTCGGGGGAAAATACTGGAATGGTCTCTTGACAATGTCGATCAAAATCACCCTTCCCGATTTGTGGTTTTTCTGAATATTGACTTCGAAAAGCTGGATGATCCCGGTTGGCCGGAGGAGGCTTTGGTCCTACTGGAAGAAGGTGTAAAGCAGGGAGTGAAAGGCTTAAAAGTCTACAAGGGTCTTGGCCTCACCGACAAAGACAATGAAGGCAACCGCATTGCAGTGGATGACCCAAGGCTTGACCCCATTTGGGCCAAATGTGGTGAGCTGGGCATTCCGGTTTTGATTCATTCCGGGGAACCCAATTCCTTCTGGAATCCCAAAGACAAGCATAACGAGCGCTGGCTGGAACTGAAACAAGAGCCAAGTCGCTACAAGGATCCCAAAGAGAATCCGTCTTTCGAAGAGATTATGGCCGAGCAGCATAACGTGTTTCGCAAGCATCCGGGCACGAAATTCATCAACGCACATCTGGGATGGTTTGGAAATGATCTTGAGCGATTGGGGAAATTATTCGACGAGATGCCAAATATGTACACCGAACTGGGGGCTGTCTTGGCGGAGTTGGGTCGTCAGCCGAAAACTGCCCGCGCTTTTATGATCAAGTATCAGGATAGGGTTATGTTTGGCAAAGACACGTATCAGAAAGAAGAATACTACACCTACTTCCGCGTGCTCGAAACTGGCGACGAATATTTTGATTATTACCGCAAGCGGCACGCCCATTGGAAAATGTACGGGCTGGAATTGCCGGATTCAGTCCTGAGAAAAGTCTACTATGAAAATGCCTTAAATGTAATTCCCGGAATTGACAGAAGTTTGTTTCCTGCAGTTATTAGTCCATAGGCGATAGTTCAGGGTTGTGGATTGTTGGAATTATCTGCCTGTAAATGATTTCTGACAATGACGATTCCATTGAAAAGATTGCTTCGGGATAGCGATGATGAAAAATGATTTCATAATCAGAATGATCCCTCGCAATGACGCGCTTGGAACCTTAATCACGTCAGGGATGAACGATTAAATAACCAGCCCTTTTAAGGGCTGGGCCCTGAGAAACAACAAAATTGGGAAGAGTCCCATCGGGACGGGCGATTAAAAATTCAAAGTTTTTGGCCATTGGCTCGTTTAAACCATAATAAAATAATCGTCCATGCCTACGGCATTTTCCCCACTATTCTCCCTCCCATTACCAGGGGATAAATCCCCCGGTTAGGATATCAGTCGTGCCGATGGCACTATTAAAATCTATCATTGGTAGAAATTTCCTTTGCGATCTCTGTGTCTCTGCGGTTAAAAAAATATTTTACCGTGGAGTCGCAGAGGACGAGCAATAAATCGCCTTTGAGGCTTAAAATTCATTACTGCTTTTGACGACACCCGAAAGATCTTGGTTTATATAGGTTAAAGGGATATTTTCGAACATGGTGAGCACCAAACTCATCTAAACCCAAAAACCCTCAACCTATGAAATTCAAAGCCTCCCTTTTTGCCCTGGCTCTGGCAACTCTTTTTTCCTGCTCCAAATCAAAACCCAAGCTCACCGACGCCGAATACGCCGCACTTACAGATGAGCAAAAACGCTCTCCTGAGCATGCAGTGGACGGAATCGTGTTGACAGACGATCGATTGGATTTGACGCTTTTTGCATCGGAACCCATGATGATCAATCCAACCAATATGGATATCGATGATCGCGGGAGAGTTTGGATCACCGAAGCCTATAACTACCGAACCAAGCTGAATCCCAAGAATCCAACTCATGCCGAAGGGGATCGTATCCTGATCATGGAGGACACCGACGGTGACGGAATTGCGGAAAGCTCAAAAGTTTTCTACCAAGGTAATGACATCAATGCCGCCCTCGGAATCGCGGTTTTGGGAGATAAAGTATTCGTTTCTGTTAGCCCTTATGTATATGTATTCACCGACGCAGATGGTGACGATGTGCCTGAGGACATGGAAATTCTATTCTCAGGCGTTGGCGGTGAGCAGCACGATCACGGCATGCACGCATTCACTTTCGCAGCTGACGGAAAGCTCTATTTCAATTATGGAAATGAAGGAAAAGGCCTTCACAAAGCAGACGGAAGCCCGATACTCGATCCTTTGGGTCGTCCGGTAAATTCCCAAACTGCACCTTATCAGGAAGGAATGGTTTTCCGTGCGGATCCGGATGGATCGAATGTGGAGATTTTGGCCTGGAACTTCCGAAACAACTACGAAGTGGCTGTTGACAGCTACGGCAGAATGTGGCAAAGTGACAACGACGACGATGGAAATCGCTCGACTCGTATCAATTATGTAATGGATTATGGAAACTACGGTTTCAAAGACGAGATCACCAAAACCGACTGGAGAACCCGTCGGATCAACATGGAGGACTCAGTTTACCAACAGCATTGGCACCTGAATGATCCGGGTGTAGTTCCAAATCTGATCCAAACCTATGCCGGTTCACCGACAGGAATTTTGGTTTACGAAGGCAAACTCCTTCCGGAGGAATATCAAAATCAGGTCATCCACTCCGACGCCGGACCAAACATCGTGCGGGCATATCCTGTGCAAACTTCAGGCGCCGGATTCACCGGAGAAATCCTGAACATGATGGATGGAAGCAACCGCGACAATTGGTTCCGTCCATCCGACGTGACAGTAGCACCTGACGGTTCGGTCTTCGTTTCCGACTGGTACGATCCGGGAGTGGGCGGACATGCGATGGGAGATCAGGACAAAGGCCGTGTCTTCCGTTTGGCACCAAAAGGAGTCAAATACAACGTGGAGAAGCCGGATTATTCCAACGTTCCGTCTTTGATTAATTTGCTTCAAAACCCAAATCGGGCAACTCATTACAAAGCTTTCATGGCCTTGAAAGAAAAAGGAGATGAAGCTAAATCTGCGTTGGAAGAACTTTTTGCTTCGCAGGATAGCCGAATGAAAGCCCGGGCTTTTTGGTTGCTGACCAAACTTCCTGACGGAAATAACTACATCAAACTTGCTTCCACCGATGGCGATGAGAATATCCGGGTTGCTGCGGTGCGTGCCTCCCGAATCAACAAAATGAACGATGGCGAGTTTTTGCTGACCCTTGCGGGCGATCCTTCGCCCCAAGTGAGAAGGGAAGTTGCGCTGGCGATTCGCTACCAGTCTCAGGCTGCCGTTTGGATGAAACTTGCCGAAGGATACACGACAGGCGACCGCTGGTATCTGGAAGCACTCGGCATTGCCGCGGATGGATATTGGGATACTTACCTGGCGGAATACTTGACTAAAGCAGGCGAAAACTGGATGACTTCAGAAGAAGCAAAAGACATCGTCTGGAGATCAAGAGCAGCAAACTCCGCTGAATTGCTTGGCAAAATGATCCTTTCCCAACCAGGAAGAGAGAATCTCCGCTATTACCGGGCGCTTGACTTTCAGCCTGCGGATGCAAAGAATCAAACCCTGAAATTATTGCTCGCTAATGGATCGGCGGATGATCAGATCATCATTTTGAGACAGATCGTATTCGATCCAAAAAATCCCGATACCGAAGTGCTGAGTCTGGCAAAACAAAAAGCAGGTGAAATCGAAGACGACCGTGATTTCCTCGAAATCCTGAACAAATACAAGCTCAAAGAGCAAAAGGACAGGCTTTTGGGCTTGGTTTACAATACCGAAGAAGGCAGAGTTTCGGCTTCAGCAGCCGGGATTTTCGTCGAGCTTTATGGAATAGCTGAAGTTGAGAAGTTCTTCAAAAACACTGATATCCCTCAGGCGATCAAATCCGTGGAGAAATTCGGAAGTGTGGATTCGGAGCCGATGGCAAAAGCTTTGGCTGCCGTTTTCACCAATACCAAACAACCCCTCGAACTAAGAACTGCCGCTGCGGAAGCCATGAGAGGATATAATTCAGAAGGCTATCTCTGGAAAATGTCCGAAGCAAACGAGATCCCGGAAGACATGATGCCAATCGCACAGAAGCTTTTGCTCGGAACCTGGAACTCAGATATTCGGACTGCCGCCACCGCCAAATTCGGTGAGGCAGCCGGTGCAACCGTCAATGTTGCTGACCTTCTTGGCAAAACCGGTGACATCGAAAAAGGCAAAACTATCGCTGCCGGCTATTGTATCTCTTGCCATAAGATCGGAAACGAAGGCATCGACTTCGCTCCTGCGCTTAGCCTGATCGGAGACAAACTATCCAAGGAAGCGCTTTACAACTCGATCCTCAATCCATCCGAAGGAATGGGTTTTGGATACGAAACCCAACTGGTCAAATTCAAAGACGGCAAGGAAATCCGCTGCATCGTCAACTCCAAAACCGAAAATGACCTGATCGTGAAGCTTGTCGGCATGGGCGAGCAGACCATCTACAAACTTGCCGACATCGAATCCGTGACCCAACTCGATGAATCCCTGATGCCGAAGTTTCCGCTTAGTGAGCAGGAATTGGTGGACTTGGTGAGTTATTTGGAGGGGTTGAAGAAGTGATTGGAAAGTAAGAAAATGTCCCTGGCACTTCCGTCTTGAATCTAATATGGATGCTTTGCAAAAGTGGTGGACGAAACATAAATTCGACTGTTATTTTCTAAACCATTAATTAAAAAAAGAATTTAAAAATTAATAAATATTTAAAAATATGAATCTACCGTTCTTCTTAAAAAAATATTTAATAGTTAGTCTTATAATGACTATTTCTGGAATTGCATTCGGACAAAATTCGTCAACAGGGAAAGCTTTTAGCGATGGTATATGGACTCTAGTGGGAGCTTCGAATGGAGTTGAACTTTATACAACACACATGAAATATTCTATACCAAATAATAAAGAAAGCTTTATTATTACAGTATACGGAAAAGTTGTAAACACCACAGATTTCGCAATGAATTCACCAATGACTTACGGCGTTGCATTTCGTTACATAGCAGAAAACAACCAGATATTACCAAAATCATTCGGTTTACCTCAAGACCTTAGACCGAAACAGACAATTGTAAAGGCAATAAGTATAACTACTAAAGTGTTTGAAATCAGGTATGGTGACGACCTTATTAATCCACTAGTTTTTAATAAAAAGTAAGGGCAAAGATTATAAGTGTTCCTACCAAAGTTAAAGTTGCAAATTACGTCTTGTTTGGCAATAGTCGCTGGTGGGTTATTTGGAGACGCTGAAGAAATATAAAATTGACGGAAGACCGATGACAGAAGACCGAAGAGGCGTAAAAACTCTCTCTTCGGTCTTTTTTGTTTTCCGTAAAAAACTCCTGAACGAAGTGATTAAAAAACCCTATTTTTCGAAATACTAATTTTTAAATATCACATCGTTTTGAGCCTCGATTCTTCCCAAAACCCTGCTACAGAAAACTTCATCACCCGCTGGAAAGCTTCCGGTGCATCCGAACGGGCAAACTACCAACTTTTCCTTTCTGAGATTTGTGAATTACTGAGTGTAGAGAAACCCAGACCCGCATCGGACAAAGTTCACGAAGCCGTTTATACTTTTGAGCGCCCGGTTGATTTCAATGATGGAGAAGGAAAAATAACCACCAATTTCATTGACCTCTACAAGCAACATTGCTTTGTATTGGAGGCTAAGCAAGGCGCAGACAAAACCGTTATTTCTGAAGCTGAACTTCTAGGCGCGGACAAAACCAAAACCAAAACAGGCACTGCAACCCGCGATACCCGGACTTGGGATCGGGAAATGAAAAAAGCCAAGGAACAGGCGCTTCGATATGCACGATCATTGCCCTCTTCTGAAGGTTGGCCTCCCTTTCTTGTGGTGGTTGACGTCGGTTTTTGCATTGATCTCTATTCTGATTTTGCCCGGCAGGGAAAAAATTACATCCCCTTTCCTGATCCGGTTAATTACCGCATTCCCCTTGCTGACCTTGAGAAAGAAGAGATTCAGCAACGTCTGAAATTGTTGTTTACCGATCCGCTGGAACTGGATCCCAGCAAGCGGGCTGCAAAAGTTACCCGTGAACTGGCGGAGCGATTGGCAAAACTTGCTTCCTTGCTGGAGCAATCGGGCCATTCTCCGGAAAAAGTCGCAGGCTTCCTGATGCGCTGCCTCTTTACCATGTTTGCTGAAGATGTTCTTTTACTGCCTGAGAAATCTTTTACCCGGCTTTTGCAGGATTATAAAATCAACCTCCACGTATTGCCGCAGGCATTGCAATCTCTATGGTTGAGTATGGACAAAGGTGGATTTGATCCGGCCTTGCGAACTCTGATTCCTCAGTTCAACGGATTCTTGTTTAAAGATCAGGAGGCATTACCGCTTACTGAAGCACAACTCGACTTGCTCATTCTTGCTGCTGAAGCAAACTGGGCAGATGTGGAACCGGCTATCTTCGGAACCCTGCTTGAGCGTGCCCTCCAACCCAGAGAGCGGCATAAACTGGGAGCTCACTATACGCCTCGTGCCTATGTGGAGCGATTGGTGATGCCGACGATCATCGAACCTTTGAGGGAGGAATGGGAAGCTGCCCGAACCGCTTCTGCCATTCTCGAAACGGCCGGAGATGATGCCGGAGCTCTGAGTGAAATTAATAAATTTCACCGCAGGCTTTGTACCCTAAAAGTGCTCGACCCGGCCTGTGGAAGTGGCAACTTTCTCTACGTCACGCTGGAGCATCTGAAGCGACTGGAGGGTGAAGTCACCGAATACATTGCTCGATTTCCAAGGCAATTGGGCTTGGATATGACTGGTGGCTATACCGTCACGCCGGAGCAATTGCTGGGATTGGAAGTGAATCCCCGTGCAGCTGCGATTGCCGATGTGGTGCTGTGGATCGGCTATTTGCAGTGGCATTTCAAAACTCATAAAAACGCGAAAAGACTGGCAGATCCGATCCTTCGCCAATATGGAAATATCCGGCAGCAGGATGCCGTCCTGAGCTATTCGGAGAAAAAACCAAGGCTTGATAGCCACGGAGAACCCATCACCCGCTGGGACGGACATTCGACCAAACCACATCCTGTCACCGGACTTGAAGTGCCGGATGAAACGGCCCGGATTCCGACTTATGATTACCTGGATCCCAAACCCGCTGTCTGGCCGCAGGCAGATTTTATTGTCGGTAATCCTCCGTTTATTGGGAAGCTAAAAATGAGAGAAGCGTTAGGAGATGGATATGCCGAAGCGCTTCGGCTTGCATATAAGGGTGAGGTTCCTGATAGTGTAGATTTTGTGATGTATTGGTGGTACAAGGCAGCAAAAATCCTTTCAGAAAGGAGAATAGAGCAATTTGGCTTCATCACCACAAACAGTATTACTCAATCATTTAACAGAAAAATTTTACAAGATTCAATAGATTCGGGTAATCCAATTTCAATCAAATTTGCGATTCCAGACCACCCTTGGGTAGACAGCAATGATGGTGCGGCTGTGAGAATTGCAATTACTGTAGCGCAATCAGGTGCAAGTGAAGGTCGTGTAAATTTTGTGGTGTCTGAAAGAGAAACCGGCCACTTAGAAAAGGAAGTTGAGTTGATTGAAAAAACCGGAAAAGTGCATGCTGATCTTTCAATTGGGGCAAATGTCGCCTCTGCTTTAGGCCTCAAGGCAAATCAAGCAGTGAGTAGCTTTGGAATGATGCTTGCCGGGGCAGGTTTTATCATCAGTCCTGAAAAGGCTGAAGAGATTGGTTTAGGAAAAATTTCCGAACTCAATGAAAGGATTCGCCCCTACAGAAATGGTAAGGATTTAACAGCAAAACCAAGAGGGGTCATGCTGATTGATATGTTTCAGCTTTCCGAAGCGGATGTCCGGGCAAAGTTTCCAGAAGTTTACCAACATTTGGTTCTCAATGTTAAGCCGGAAAGAGATCAGAATCGAGACCGATCTATGAAGGAGAACTGGTGGCTCTTTGGAAGAAATAGGCAGGATTTGAGAGTAGCGTTAAAGGGTTTGAACAGTTTTATTTCTACCCCGGAAACCGCCAAACATCGATTCTTTGTTGCGCAGGATATTTCAATTCTGCCTGACCATAAGCTTGCTAATATTGCACTGGAAGACTTTTATGATTTAGGAATTCTCTCAAGTAATTTCCATGTTTTTTGGGCGATGGCAGCAGGAGGCAGATTAGGGGTAGGTAATGATTCTGTTTATAATACTACTCGTTGTTTTCAGACATTTCCTTTTCCAAACACTTCAGAATCCCAAAAGCAAGAAATCCGGAACCTTGCAGAGCAACTTGATTCCCATCGAAAAAGGAGGCAGAATCTGTTCCCTACGCTGACCATCACCGATATGTACAATGTGATGGAAAAGCTCCGCAAAGGTGAAACTCTCAATGCCAAGGATCAGATCGTACATGAGCAAGGTCTGGTAAGTTTGCTCCTTCAGCTCCATACCGAACTCGATGCGGCGGTTGCCAAGACATACGGCTGGCCAACCAATCTCAAGGAAGAAGTGATTTTGGAAAAGCTCGTTGCGCTCAACAAAGAACGGGCAGCCGAAGAAGCAAGTGGGTTGATCCGGTGGCTTCGCCCGGAATACCAAAACCCGCAAGGCGCTCAGCAAACAGGTTTAACCATGACCACCACCGAAGCCGCAGTCGCAACTGCCGAATTGCCCGAATGGCCAAAAATCCTGGCCGACCAGGCAAAAGCCGTTCAGCGAATGCTCCAAAACTACCAACAACCTATCTCAGCAGCAGAGATCAACAAGCAATTCAAAAAAGTCCCAAAGCCGGCTACAGAGAAGCGGGAAAAGGAAATCGGAAATTTACTGGAAACCATCAGCGAACTAGGACTACTCAGGAAGACGGAGGATGGACTGTTTGTGAGGTAAGGTATTTGAGACAATCTTGAACTGAAAAAAATTTAAAATCCAGGACAAACCTCCACCCAAACTCCAACTCTTGAAAATTTTCACCCTTCTCTTTGCTGCTTTTTTACTGGGCCTGATCGCTTGGTTTATCTACCATGCCCGGGTCAAAAAGAGCGATTTTGAAGTTCCATCTACATTTCCGGAACAATGGCGGAGCTTTTTGCAGCAAGAGGTGAATTTTTATGCAGCACTTTCTGCAGCTGAAAAACTTCGTTTTGAATCTGCTGTTCAGCACTTTTTGAAGCGGGTTCGCATCACGGGAATCGGCACGCCGGTAGAAGATGAGGACCGCCTATTGGTGGCAAGTAGTGCTGTAATTCCAATCTTTGCCTTTCCGCATTGGGAATACCAAAATCTTTTGGAGGTGCTGTTGTATCCCGACTTGTTTTCTCAAGAGTTCGACTTCACCGGCCATGACCGGAACATCGCCGGAATGGTGGGCAGCGGCGGAGTGATGAACCATGTGGTGATTTTTTCCAAACCTGCCCTGCGCCTGGGTTTTGACAACAAAAGCGACAAGCACAATGTCGGAATCCACGAATTCGTTCACCTGTTTGACAAGCAGGATGGCAATTTGGATGGCATTCCGGCGGTGTTTATGCAAAATCAGGCAGTGTTGCCATGGCTTCACCTGATCAGAAGCTCAACGGAAGAAATTCTTTCGGGAAAGAGCGACCTCATCCCCTACGCATCAACTAATAAGCAAGAGTTTTTGGCTGTTGCGGCTGAATATTTTTTTGAACGCCCAAGCCTTTTTCAGAAGAATCATCCCGAACTCTATGAAGCGCTTTCCTCTTTCTTCCAGACCGATTTGGCCAAGCGGATGAAAGATAGGCTTTGACCAGACGTAATTTACAATTATGGCTTTTCCACTTGAGCGTAATCTACCTGAATCCCTAAGATTCAAGACAGCACAGGACAATTCCCGGAGTTAGCTTTTGTAACTACTGCACTCCTATAATCCTGTCATGCAAAAAACAAGAAGTCTTTTATTTCTCCTGATCACCCTCTTCCTTTTTGAAGTTCAGCCACTGCTTGCCCAAGGGGGAAGTCGGGCAGTCGATCCGGATTCACCGGTAGTCAGCTTCGGACCTACGCCCAGGGAAGCTTTGCTGGTTGGTGAGAAAGCAGCGGGCCGCCTGGTGATTATCGATCCCGAAACCCTTGAAATAGTGGCGCGTATTCCGGCAGGAGGAAATCTTCATGAACTGGCAACCGATGGGCGGTATGTGTACATAGGATCCAATCTTCCAGGAATCACGGTGGTTGATGTGATGGCGCAAAAGCGAGTTGAGAGCATTGACATCAGTGCATTTGGAGATCGTCATGCCATTACTTTCGCAGGCAGCCACCTTTATATTGGCCATGAGACCAACCGCCTGATCTCACGGTATGATCCGGCAACAAAAAAGTTTGACGAGGTCATCGGACTCCCTGGTGGATCGCATATGCTCATCGTCACTCCCGATGAACAGCGAATCTTCACAGCAAGCAGCAATGGCAGTATCATCGCCATTGTCGATCGGGTAACAAATGAAAGAGGCCAGAAGAATTTAGAGTTCACTACTTTTCCCGGCGACACCCGCATGGAAGGCATGGCGATTTCACCCGATGGAAACGAGTTTTGGGCTCTTCACATGAACTCGAAGCAACTATCGATCATCAACGTGCCTGAGAAAAAACTGGTCAGTACCATTTCGTTTGAAGGCGGATTGAACAACCGCATTAAGTTTACGAATGACGGAAAATACGTATTGATGAATGAGCTTCAGGGCAACGAGCTACGTGTCTGGGATGTCGCTTCACGCAAGGAGGTCAAACGTATTGACGTGGGTGCCGGTGGCGAAGGCATCTTCATCGATCCGGTACGTCCTCGTGCATACTATACGGTGAGCGCCGGAAACAAGCTTGTCGTGATTGACACCAACACGATGACGGTAATCAAAGAAATACACGACCTTCAAAATCCTGATGGGATGGATTGGTATAGAGCGAAATAAATTTGAATGCGCTGGCAATAAGCCTATTTCGAAAACAGCAACCCTCCCGAGCGCAGTCATCCAGTTTCCCCCGGCTAGGTGTTGTTTGTAACTACACCTTCTATCCTAACCAATTTGTAATTGGCTGAAATCCCCACCCTTCAGCGTGGTTACCAGCTGGATTTTCACTTTAAAACAAATAGTGTTTTTTACCAAACAATAATAATGTTGTTTACCAAAATATATTATCATAGATTTGAACAAAACTACAGCCATGATATCCAAGGACTTACTTTATGAAGTGGCTTTAAGTCAAAAAAATGATCTTCAAAAAAGGCCCCTCGGATTGCAAAGAAAGGAATTAAATGATTTTTCTTTAATCCAAAGTCATGCTTTGATCATCTCTGGAATACGGAGATGCGGAAAAAGTACGCTTTTGGTACAATTACTTGAAAATCAATATCCTGAAGCTTTCTATCTCAATTTTGAGGATCCGAGACTTTACGGTTTCACAGTGGAAGATTTTCAAAAAATCGATAAGATTCTTACTGAACAAGGACAAACAGCTTTGTTTTTGGATGAAGTTCAGGTCGTGGAAGGATGGGAAAGATTCGTGCGTCAGAAACTCGATCTGGGAAATTTCAACATCGTAATCACGGGTTCCAATGCTTCTTTGCTAAGCAGGGAATTAGGAACCAAACTTACCGGCAGACATGTCACCAGGGAGCTTTTTCCTTTTTCCTACGATCAGTTTTGCGAATTTCAAAAGCTTGCTAAATCAAGCGAAAGTACGATTGGGTATATAACCTCTGGAGGATTTCCTGAGTATTTGAAAACCGGAAGAGCAGAATTGCTTCATCAATTGCTTGATGATTTGTTACTGCGTGATATCGCGGTTAGATATGGGGTAAGAGATGTGAAATCATTGCAGAATCTAGCGATATACTTGATATCAAACGTGGCCAAACTGGTGTCAGGAAATAATCTTCGAAAGGTACTTGAGATCAAAGCAACCAGTACCGTGATGGAGTATTTTTCCTATTTGGAAGAAAGTTGGTTGTTCTTTTTCGTACCCAAGTTTAGCTATTCACACAGGAAGCAGTTGATCAATGCCAAAAAGGTATATTCCATAGATACCGGATTGGTCACAGCCAATTCAAGGTCATTTTCAGAGGACCATGGAAGAAGATTTGAAAACATGGTCTTTTTACATTTCCGGAGAATGTATCAGGAAATTTATTATTTCTCAGAAAAGAATGAATGCGATTTGGTTGTGTATGACCGAAATGGCCTTGTAGAGTTGGTACAAGTATGCTACGAGTTAAACCCCGAGAATCTCAAGAGAGAATTGGAAGGGCTTTGGGAGGCTATGAGGTTTTTTGATAAAAAAGAAAGTTTGCTAGTTACAATTGCCCAGGAAGATGAATTTGCTCAGGACGGATTTAAGATTCATGTGCTGCCTTTTCATAAGCTCCTTCCTGAAGGGTAGCTAAAACCTATCTTCTCCCACTTAGTCAGATCTCTCTCGGGACTACAACAGTCAAAACCCAAATTTTACTTCACATAGAAATGTAAGGATGGTTGAAACATATCCTGAATTCAAATCCCTGGAAATTCCTTCGTCGATTTAAGCCTTGCATTTGCCAGACACCACTCACATCCCCTTGGGGTGTAGTTTGTAACTACTCCTTTCTATCCAAAGGAATTTGTATTCGTTAGAAACTAAATTCCAATATGTACTTATTCCACAACTCCGCTTTTACTCTAATACGTCTTTGCCATTCCTGAATCACCTTGTAACTTACTGAAGTGTAAAAGTGAAGTGCGGTACTAATTATTCCACTAAAACGACCATTCAAATGAAGGACTTAAAACTTGATAACGATTTGATTTCCTCCAAATCAATCGACATAAATGCCCGCTCTGAAAATATTTGGTGGATTCTTACCGATCCAATGTATATAAGTCAATATTTATTTGGAGCTCAGACTATCACGGACTGGAAACCTGGCAGTTCTATACTTTTTAAGATCAATTTTGAAAATCAGGAATTCGTTGACAAAGGTGTCGTCGTTGAAAACACCGAAAATGAAACTCTGAAATATCGATATTGGAGTGGATTCTGTGGACTTGAGGATAAACCAGAAAACTATTCCATGGTTAGTTATGAGATTGAAAAAATCGATAACGATACCTCCAAACTCACTTGGACACAAACTGGCTTTGCTGACGAGAATAGCAGATTGAGTTCAGAAAATTCCCTCGTGGATATTCTAGATCAGATTAAAACTCTTGCTGAAGAGTTGAAATAAAATACAATTGATGTTTGGCAGGTTAGATTTAAAATGGATCTGTCATTCAGACCGAAGGCATATCACAAGTTTAACCTTTACCTGACTGACCGCATTAGTTTGCAACTATGCACTCCAATCAAATAGAATTTGCATTTCGGCCATCCGATCGTAACTTATTGTTGTAACCTCAATTAACTAACCCGTTAACCTTTTCTCTATGCCTCATCAACACAAAACTTTTACTTTCCCCGCCATTTTGGCCTTCTTACTTGTCTTTTCTTCCAATGTCATAGCGCAAGACGGGACTATTTACCCACTCGAAACACCGTCAGAGCCGAAAGCAATTCCACTCGGAACAGGTGGTGTGGAAAATCAACCTGCCAAAGAAACTTGGTTTAAGCAATGGGGTGATCCGATGGCTCGAAACATAACCACTGCCACCCTGACTCCTTTCTTTCCGGAACCGGGAACCGCAAATGGTGCTACCGTGATCGTCGCTCCGGGCGGAGGTTTCAGCTGGCTTTCGTTAAGTAATGAGGGATGGGAAGTTGCAGAGGCACTTGCAAAGCAGGGAATCACCGCATTCGTACTCAAATATCGGCTTAACCCAACCCCTGAGTCACTCGAAGATTTTACAACTTGGATGAATCGTCCCCGCACCCCAGCTCCAGCCCCTTCTTCCGATTCTTCGCAAGCCACGGCAGCTCCTAGACCTCCGCAGCGAGATCTTTCCAACCAACTTGAAGATGCCGAAGCCGCCTACGCAATGATCGTCAAAAACGCTAAAGAATGGGGAGTCGATACTAACAGGATAGGAATGATCGGTTTCTCGGCTGGCGCCGGGCTGACCATGCATTCTACGCTCCATTCCAAAACCATGAAGCTTGCCTTCATCGGTCCGATCTACGGGGGAATGGGACCGGTGGAAGTTCCGGAAAATGCTCCACCTATGTTTAATGTGATAGCAACAGATGATTTTCTGTTTCAAGGTCAGACTGGTGTGATCGAATCCTGGCACAAAGCAGGTCGGCCGGTTGAGTTTCATCTTTACCAGAACGGTGGTCACGGTTTCGGCCTCGGCAATCCTAACCGCACAAGTAATCGATGGTTTGATGCCTTCATTCATTGGTTGGATGTGAACAAATTTTTGGAAGCAAAGAATTGAAAATATCCAGATTTAAGTAATTAATGCAACACTACAGATTTAAAGAAAGGAACCCAGGTTCCTTTCTTTATGCTGAAGAATTAAATTACTGTTGTCCTACAAAAATAAAATCCACTCAGGCGCTTTCCTTAATTCTAACTAACCCCACCTAAAAACCTTATTAATGCTTTTTTTGTATCGACTTACCCCCTTGTTGTTTGGTCTTTTTCTCCTTTCTGTAGGGATAAAAGCCCAAAATTCACTTGAAAAAGAAAAGCTCAAAAGCTCATTAAACTTCGGAAAATCTGTGGCAGTTTTTGGAGGATCGGTTTCCGTTATCCCTCCAAGTGACAGTGCCAAGGTTCTTTGGGAAAAACTGCTGGACCTGAAAATCACCAATTTCGGAGTACCGGGAGCAGGTTTTTCCTCTTTACAGGGGAAGTCATTGCAAAAGCAAGTAGACGAAGCAGGTGTATTTGATATTTATATCCTTTGGGCCTCAACCAATGATTATACTAACAAAAGGGAAATCGGAGAATACACGGATTACACGGAATTCGACGGATACGATGAACAAAAGCTGACTACTCAGGCTGGAGGCATTAATTATTGCATCAAGGAGATTTATGAAAAAAACCCTGACGCAATCATCTACTTCTTTACTTCAAGTAAGGCTTTTAATAACCGAGGCGGATATGACCCTCATATAGAAGATGGAATGAAACGCTATGTGGAAATGCAAAAGATGATTTGTGCGTTACACGGAATTCCGGTTTTGGATCAATTCTCCACTGCAGGTTTCAATACCTACAATCAGAAGCAATTCTATTCTGACCCGATACACATGAACTATTTGGGATATAAAAAATTAGGAGAGCTTCAGGTCGCATTTCTTGCATTTCCGAATTAATCCTTGCTCAAGTACTCAGCATGAATAGTACAGCGGAAATTCCAACCGAACAAGTAATCGCTTGTTTGATGCCTTCATTCATTGGTTGGATGTAAACAAGTTCCTTTCTGCCAAACAAGGAGATTGATGGAAAGCCCAATTGCTCGTTACGAGAATAGCTGAGACTTTCATACAATTTCCATCGGGCCGATCAGGTGAGTTATTTGGGAACACTGAAAAAGTGATTAGCAGGCAGGAATTATCTTCAAGTACTTTCTAAAGGCATCAAAACAATCATGCCTTGCGAAAGTATAATTATTAGGGTTATCCATATTATGAGTTTAAGGTTATCATTGCTAACAGACATAAATAAAATTGCACCTAAATAATACTCATCGGATGAAGACATTTTTGATCCTATTTTTCTGTTTCAGTTCGGCTTTGTCTGCGATATCGCAAAGTTTGCCTCGCGTAATCATACTATCAACTGGTGGCACAATAGCAGGACAACAACCAAATACTGATCGGGCCGGATATGTGTCGGGGAAAATTCCAATAGAAGATTTGCTGAAAAATATTCCTTCGATCACTCAAAAAGCCAACGTGCAGGGAGAACAAATAGCCGCAATCCCAAGCTCCTTAATAACCATTGATATTTGGATAAAACTTGCTAATCGGATCAATGAGATTTTTGCAAATGATGAAGCAGATGGTGTTGTCATTACGCACGGCACAGATACACAGGAAGAAACAGCCTATTTCCTTAGCCTGACAATAAAGTCAGATAAACCGGTTGTTTTCACTGGTTCCATGCGTCCTTCTACCGCATTAAGCAGTGATGGGTCAAAAAATTTATATGATGCGATTATTGTGGCAAGTGATGTTACAAGTATAGGAAAAGGTGTAATGATATCTTTTAATGAAAAGATTTATGATGCAAGAGATGTAGTTAAGACAAACACTACTAGTACTAATGCATTTTCATCTCCTAATAATGGTCCAATAGGTGATGTATATGATGGAAAAGTATTCTATAATATTCAATCCTATAGGAAGGATAGCAATTTTAAACCATTTGATCTCAGCCAACTTGATTCCTTACCGAATGTTGAAATTGTATATGCGTATGCAGACGCCTCGAACATTGCAATTAATGCTTTAATTAGTAAAAACACTCCGGGAATCATTATAGCGGGTACAGGCGGAGGCAGTTTCAGTAATGCAATTTTAGAATCTGCAAAAACTGCAACCAGTAGAAATATCATAGTGGTTCGTTCCTCAAGAGTAGTTTCAGGAAAAGTAAATACCGCATATGTTGGAGAACTTGAAGATGCAAAAAACGGGACTATTGTCTCTGATAGACTTAATCCTCAAAAAGCCAGAATTCTTTTAATGCTTGCGCTAACTCTTACTAAAGACAAAGATAAAATTCAGGAAATGTTTTTGAACTATTGATTTTTATCAGCCTTCGAGCGGTGACTGAATCCTCTACCAAGCCTAATTTGCAAATGCGCTTTTTAAAAATTGACTATAAAAAATAGGAAAAGGGATGCCAATCCTACAGACTTGCATCCCTTTCACTTCAGTACTCGGGTAAAATTATCAGTAAAATAATCCTTGGGAACGTTTACCCAACTCGGGAATAATTCCTGATTTTTAAACTCCTTTTACGGAGGTTCCAACTAACAAAACGATGAAACCAACAAGCAAAAGGGTGAAACTATATTCTGATAAAAACTCAACCTGTGCGAAATGTCCGATGATTCCGAGGATACCACAAACCATTCCTATAATCCACGTAATGTTTTTAGGTGCTGAAGGTTTCATATAATTAGTATTGATTAAGGGTGGAAAATTATTTTTTTCGTTGGATCAAACATAACCCGCATTTAGAGATTTACAACACCATTTTCGATTATTGGTACTTAATCCTCATATTCAAGTCCGAAGAAACTTGGACAAATCCCGACTGGAAGTATTCTAAACTCCAATGAAAGACATCTTTAAATCAACCCATTTAACTCTTGCCTTATTTTCGATTTATTTGATTGCCTTAGTTTGGATAATAGTGCTAAAATTCAACATCGACTTTTCTTATATGGAAGGGCAGAGAAGTATCAATCTGATCCCGTATAGTGAACCTCTTATCCTAAATGGAAAAGCTGATTTTGGTGAACTCATTTTGAATGTGTTGATTTTTGTACCGCTTGGTCTCTATGCAGGGGTTTTATTTGAAAAGTGGAGTTTTGGCAGAAAGGTGGCCTTGTTTTCTTCTATCAGTTTCCTTCTTGAAGTAACTCAGTATATTTTGGGAATTGGAGCATTTGATATCACGGATATCATCAACAATACTTTTGGCGGGTTAATCGGATTATTGATTTATAAAGGAGTTGAAACAGCATTAAAAGACAGACTCAAAACAAAAAGATTTATAAACATCCTGACCTTAACAGGAACGATTTTCATTTTTTCCTTCCTACTTTTTCTAAAAATTGCCCGGCTCTGGATTTTTAGAATGTAATACTTTACTTGGATAAATTTTTGGGCAATTCTGAGCAGCCTTTTCTTACGTCATACTTAGAGCTTTCACCCATGTGCCTCAATACCAAGTCTCTGAAATCATTAAAAATCCTTCCAGGAAAGCACTTCCGTGGATTTTCTTTCCTTATTCTTATCCTGTCAGGGTTGAGTTGCCGGCAGATGCAGGAAGTCCAAGCCCAGAAAACCCAAACTATCCAGAGTCGGATCCATCTCCCCGATAGCACCAAATTGGTTTTTATCCCAAGCGGAGAGTTTGTGATGGGAAGTGACTCCATAGAATTAGCTGAAATCTGGAAAAAACTGGACTGGAATCCTGAAGAACTTGAATTTACCAAAACTGAGCAACCCGCACATCGTGTGCGCTTGGATGGATTTTGGATGTACAGCACTCTGGTGACTGTGAGGCAATATCGTTCCTTTGCTTTAGCTAAAGACTTGCCTTTTCCTGGACCACCCACTTATGGCTGGAAGGAGGAAAATCCCATGGTCAATGTCAGTTGGGAAGAGGCAAACTATTATTGCACCTGCATGGGAGGCAAACTGCCAACTGAAGCCCAATGGGAATATTCTGCACGGGCCGGGAAAACCGGGCTAGACGGACAAGCCCTCACAATATTTGTCTGGGGTGATTCCTTGCCTTTCACTCCTGTGGGCAATCTGGCGGATCAAACATTCCTGGATTCCCGCTATTATGACCACGATAATTTTCATGGGTTTGAGAGCTATACCGACGGTTTTGCAACTGCATCTCCTGTAAAAGCTTTCCCTCCCAATCCATATGGTTTATATGATATGGCTGGGAATGTATTGGAATGGTGTGATGACTGGTACAGTGACAGCTATTCGGCCGATACTCTGGCAATCAACCCCAAAGGACCTGAGTCGGGTACCCGAAAAGTATTGCGAGGTGGAGCATTTGACACCACCCCAACCATCACCCGGATCGCCCGCCGATTGGGAAATTTTCCCACTATCAGGAATGAAGAAAAGGGATTTCGCTGCGTGGTGAACTTATAAATCTGAGACCAAGCGTATTTTGCAATTCATTCTTTATCAATTGACTTAAAAAAAAAAGCGAAAGTTGGATTGATCAACTATTAAAACAGAACTAGATAACCGGAGTTTCAAAAAGTAAAACCGCTAGGTCTAACCAAAAAAATCCAGAATGGAATACCTGATCAAAGAAGAAAAACTCCTCATCGAATATCATCCCGGTAAGGGTGCATGGACATATCACATCAAAATCCCGAACACGAAGCAAATAAAATCGAGATGGGGATTTCTCAAGGTTTCGGGAACGATCGATCACTATCGCATCGAATCAAAAAATCTAATGACCATCAAAGGACAAGACAAAATGCTAGCAGTAAGCGAATCGATCAGGAAAGCAATTGCCAAAACAGGAGGAGATTTTGTCACAGTCACCCTGCAAATCGATTCTTCAAAAAAACCTGAGAATGATTCCTTTTTGCTGGACTGTTTCAGAGATGCCGGAGTCCTCCGAAAGTTCGAACTCTTGGAACAAAAAGAGAAAACTGAGATAGTCCAAAGCATACTTGACCAGCCTGATGAAGATCAGCAGGTAGGAAAAATTCTTTTCTACATCAAAAGGCTCACATAAGAAAATCTCTTTTAAACATATTTCCGACCATTGCCCCGTTTTGGATGAAGACGATTTTGCAAAGAAACTTTTCGTATGGATCATAAATCAGGAGAATAATCTCTGATAAATTTCATGTTGTATTCGCTTGATTGCGCTAGCGGGAATAAGTTAGGATTGTTAGATAAACCCAAAGAAATTCCGTTGGGCAATAAAAAATTAATGAATAGAAAAAGTCAACTGGAAAGGTTAAAATAAATTCATAAATCAAAATCACGAGCCATGATTATCACACCTGAACACAATGAGCGAATGGCAAAATTGACCTTTGCTTCGGTTTATCCTCTCTATCTCACCAAAGTCGAGAAGAAAGGCCGAACAAGAGTAGAATTGCACCAAGTGATTGAATGGTTGACTGGTTTTGATGAGAAAAGGATGCAAAAGCTCACCGAAGAAAAAGTAACCTTTCAAAGATTTTTTGAGGAAGCAACCATCCACCCAAATGCTCATCTCATTACAGGATTAATCTGTGGCTATCGGATAGAAGAAATTGAAAATCCCTTAACAAAACAAGTAAGGTATTTGGACAAGTTAGTGGATGAGTTGGCCAAAGGCAGAAAGATGGAAAAGATATTGCGAGTGGAATAACGCTTTGGCAAATCGTAATATCTCAAAATTTAAAAACTGTATTTTTTCATTTCCCTCAAGAGAAAATTTCTGACATATCTTAACAAAGGCTCCATCATTTAAGATGAGATCACCTTTGTTATCTGTCTTTTATTTGAATGTTGGAAGGCAAAAAAAAACAGAAAGTACCCGATGAGGTAAATAGATAAATTCCGGTTACATATTCGATAGCACCACCCTTCGGTAACTCGTTAGTGCCGGTATTCCGTAATCTCGAACTTCCAAAATCACATGAAGTGATTGCCCGTTTTCCAGTTTGGGCATTTTGAATCTTATTTCTTCTGAAGCAGGATTTAAAATTTCCAGGTTGCCGTTATAGTTTCCGGCCTCTTTATAGATCCACCACTTAACCTGAATCTTGCCTTCATCCGGATCCTGACTTCCTTTTGAGGAAAGAACCACTTCTTTACCAGCGGTGAATTTTGCAGTTGCCCAAGCTTTTCCTTCATTTCCATTCAGTACCGCCACAGGATTGTGATTTGCTTTTTGGTACGTATCGGCCACATTCCAGTCCATTCTTGCTGCAAAATCATATTGAAACGCATCCCTGAATCTCCAGATGGTAGCTTGGTTCGATATTTCTACCCGACCGTCTGGAAGGGTGACGTGATCCAAAGTATAGTTTGAAGATGTCCAAATTTTATCCACTTCACCATAAGATTGCCATAATTCATATCTTCCCGCCCAACCGCCCCATGCAGGGCTTTGATCCCAAGCCAGTCCATTTTGGATCAGGCCGATAAAGGACGGAGTGTCCCCCTCCATGAGGTATTGAAGGGGAAGATAATTAGCACCAAGTGGGCCATGATTTTCGAAGATATTAGCTTTCAACCAAGGATTATCCACGAGTTCAAACTCATAATAAGGCCCATTTTCATACGAACGATCTCCGCTGATTCCAGTCCAAGTTGCCTTGTAATATTCCCGCCAATTATCCCCCGCGCTGGGATCCACGATATAAAAAATTCCCGGAAAGTTGTGTCTTATCCAAGACCCGGCAAAATCCTGATCTGAAATGGCATAAACACGGATTTTGCTCACAAATTTCTTCACGTATTCTATAGATCGGGTATTATTTACTTTCCATAAAGCCTGAGCGAGACAATTTGCCCCACCCCAAACAGAAACCCAGAGAGGCCTCTCATCTTCCTTGTCCACAGCTTTTATCAGAAGTTCAGAACCTGGCGAATCCTTGCCTTCACCCACACCATCCATGCTGAACACTGGCAAATGTTTGGCGGTCACGTTCAATAAACTCTCCATACTGGGAAATCCATCGGCGTGGATATCGAGGTTTGATTTAACTTTTCCGTAGTTGCGAATCAACTCTTCGATCTTATCCTGACGGACTTGACTTCTCAAGTGTGTGGATGTGGTTGCCACCATTCCTTCGATATCATATTCATTGGAATAAACCAGAAGCCGAACCAGAGATTGTTGATCATCCGGTTCATTTGTGATGTCAGTCAATACAAAAACGCGTTGCTTGGCAGGTTCGGTAAAAGTCAGTTGAGTTTGAGCACAAGCAAAAGAAGCCCAGACACAAAAAATAAAAGAGAGGAAATTTTTCATGGAAAATCGGGCTGATACAGCCCTTAAGTTATGATTTCTCAACGAAAAGATAAATCCCGAAACAATCCTGGAATAAATCTACCCCTACAAAAACAAAAAGCCATGGCAATTGGTAAGTCTACCGGAAGATCAATATTTTCTGTCATTCTTGGCCACAACTTCGCAAATTGAAAACTACAATGTATGAAATAGAAAATAATACCTTTAGACCCTATATTCCTAAAAACGCATCTGCTTAATCATCGGTAGTTTTCCAGGCCGGGAACAGACGCAAGTCATCATTGGTATTAAACTAGTTGGTTTGAAACGTATGCTTATTTTAACACTAACCTGCCTATCCTTTGATATTCCGAGAAATAAGAAATACCCTTGACTGTGGAATGTAATTTAGAAGGGGAGATGCAGAAAAATAAGGATATTGTTGAAGTATTTCGTCAAATGCTTCCTTTTGACCCACAATGCCAGAATCTTCCGTCCATCCCCAATCATCAAAAATTATTATTGCATGATCTTTAATTAGAGGGAAACAAAAATTAAGCGCTGTTTTTGAAGCTGAGTATATATCACAGTCTATCATGATAATGCTTGCCTTGGTAATATTTAAATCCCTTTTTGTCTTCTCAGTAAGGGTATCCGAAAACCACCCTTTGACAAGATGTACACGAGCCATATCTACTTTTTTATCCTTAAGGTATTTTGTGGTGGCTTGAATGGTGGAATGGTATTGGCCGGTAGCCCAACCTTCTTTTTCTGAATCCTTAGGCATACCTTCAAATGAATCAAACCCTATTAGTTGTACTTGGTCTAGTTTTAACTCCTTTAAAACGTGGAAAACAGCGGACATAGATGTTCCCCTGCTAACACCGAATTCTAAATAATTTCCTAGAGCATCATTAGTTTCATTTTCTAAAAGTTTCTCGATGGCAAGTTTTACCGAGGTACAAAATTCCTTTTCAGGAATCAAGGGATCCCATGAGCCTATTCCTCTTGGAGTTAAATATCTGAACTTAAGTTTTAAATAGAGAGGTAATAGTCCTATTTTTTTCAAACTGTTTTTTAAAAAATTTTTCATAACGGATTGATTAAAAGATTATATAATAAAAGTCTTAAAAAGAGAAACAAGTCTACAAAGGTGATAAATAGAGGAAAAAGAAGAAACTTGGTATAATTTTCTTTGGATTGTAAGCTTTAAAGAATTCGAAAAATTATTTTGTTTAAAATAAAAATAACCAAAATATATGTAATACCATATTTATGCGAAAAATAATCCTAAATTTTTTCTGAAAAGAGGAATTAATTCTGAATTATCTGTTCTCCACAAAATAATCGAAGTCCGAAAAAGTTCTTGTAAGCCACCACAAGCTATTATTGAAGTAGTTTTTATTTGAACTTCCAGCTTGTGATTGAAGTAGAATCTTGACACTTCCGTCGCCATTCCTGATAGCTTTGTATGAGTCGTTTTCGAGTACTGCGGAAGAAATGTAGTGATATAATTATTTACATGCCGGGCTGAGATAATGAAACCATTACCCTTATTGGCCTCAACCTGAAACTCATTTTGAACAAAAAACCTGTGCCGGTCAAAATAATTATCCTAAACTGTTTTTGTAATGATTCTTTCCTTTTATCTCTTATCTATCCAGGTAAGCTTTCTCCAAAGTGTTTCCAAAGGACCCGATTTGTGACTCTTTAAATAAAAACTAGAAAAGGAAACCTGTAAAATGAAAATTATAATTGAAATGAATGCCCACCAGGTTGCACCCAAAGCTGGAGATAAATTTAAACCAAATCCATAAAAAATGAAGGTTCCAACTACCCCTTGAGTCACGTAATTAGTAAGACTCATTTTACCATAAAGTGTAAATAGATTCAGCCATGAACTTTCCGAGAAATAAATCCAAGCAACTGCAAATACCGCCATGATCACCACTGTAAAAAAAATAGATTTAATACCCGAAATGATTACATCCAAACTTATGACCATTTCAGGATCGGGCATTAAACCGCTTAAATATTTCTCTAAAAAGTAAAATATTCCATACAATACAATCGAAATCCCCAAGGCTTTAAACCAGAAAGAAATCTCACTGATCTTTAAGACATCCCTTTTACAGGCCAAAACTCCTAGTAAAAAAACACTTGAGAATTTAAAAACCCTACCATTTTCCAAATTGGAAATTAAGTTATTAATAATATTGTTTCGAACGTTGTATTCAGCAACTTCCCAAAATGTGCCATAATTTTTAATAGGATAGCCCAAGGCAACAGATTCTCTATAGCCCTCAAAAACATACCTGCTATCTCCCAAAAATCCGACTCTAACCAGTTGGAACAGCTCATAGGGACCGACCAGCAGAAATAGAGATAAGGCAAATATATGCTCATCCCTCCAATGCCTGGTGAGGACTACTATTCCTCCGGTCAGCGCATAGAGAACCAAAATATCTCCTGAATAAAATAAGGCATGTATAATCCCAAATCCCAGCAAAATCACCAATCTCCACAAATACCTTGGACCAAAATCATAACCTTTTTTTTGATAGCTGGAAAATTGCATCCAAAATGCATATCCCAAAAAAAGCGAAAATAATGTGCTTGATTTGCTCTTAACCAAAAGTTGAACTATTCGATCAACGATCGAATCTAACTGCGGAAAATCAGATTGGGAAGGCACAATTACTCCTGAAACAAGGAAGTAGTCATTCATATGTAGTACTAAAATTCCGAAAAGTGCGAATCCTCTCATCGCATCTATCATTACAATTCTTTTCTGACTCGTGGGAGTAACTATTGGATTTTCGGGAATACTTATTTCCATAATCCGGAAGAAAAGTGCGTAAGAAATTTAAAAAAAATAGAGGTGATCATGGGTGGTTTAGTTAGTTTGGAGTTAAATCATTAGTGATGAAACCCCCTCAAAATTCCTTATTGAGCCAAAAATCGTTTTAGTTCTGAGAAGATAGAAAAAAAAAAATTAAAGCAAAAGATTATATAAATGAGTTCATGCTATGACCCAGGAAGGTGGTAAATAGACAGTCTATATAGCTATTTATCATCTACCAAATCTATAGAACTTCGCAAGTTGATGCTCTTTCCCTTTTAGCATATCCACGATCATTCCCATTCCCTGTACCGAAAACGTGATCCCGTTGCCCCCAAAACCGAGTACAAAAAAGGTGTTTTCATATTCCGGACTCTTTCCGATATAAGGAAGTCCGTCTTTGGTCGTGCCAAAAGTTCCTGCCCAACTGAAATCCTCAATGAATTCGATTCCCGGAATAATTTTCTCAACTTTTTTGATCAATTTATCTGCCTTACGCTCCTTGAGCTTTTGTTGGAAAAGTGGAATGTTCAACGAAGAATCTTCGCCACCGACAAGTAAGCGCCCATCGTCTGTGGTTCGCATATAGATGTACGGATTGCCAGTATCCCAAATCAGGGTATTTTTGATTGAGCTGTTTAGTTGGATTCCCTCCTCACTGACTGTCGCATAAGTGTAAAACAGATCTGCCACTTTTTCCTTGAGCAACTTGGTACTTTCAAACCCTGTGCAGCAAATAATCTTCTTTGCTTCGATGGTTTGACCAGTCTTCAGGATCACTTTAGGTTCCGGTCCGGACGTATCAATTTTGTCAATGTCAGTTTGATCATAGACTTTCATGCCTCGTTTTACATTCAGTTGGATGAGCTCGTGGGCCAATTTGTATGCATCCACACTCGCCGCGACTTCGGAGAGTATTGCCCCATGGCATTTCACACCGAATTCCTTTTTCGCAGCTGTTGCGCTCAGCCACTTCACTCCCAACTGATGCTTTTGGCGGATATTAAATTCTTTCTTCAGCCAGATTGAAGCTTCCTTACTGTGAGCAAGATAAAGGCTTTCCTTCATCTCAAATCCACAGTCAATCTGATTAGTTTTTACCAGCTTTTTCAATTCCAAAATAGCGTCAATTCCAGCCTTATAGCAAAGCGCAGCTGCCTCCTCCCCGATCATCTCACTCAATTGATACATGGGCACGTCGATTTCATATTGCAACATACAGGTGGTAGCACTGCTGCTGCCCATCGCAATATCTCTTCGGTCAATCAGCATCACTTTGTATCCAGCTTCCATTAAAGAATGGCTGATCAAGGCGCCGGTGATACCTCCACCAATTACCAGAATTTCGGTTTTCGTATCCGAATGGAGGGAAGGATAACTATATAGAATACCATTCTTCACCAACCAGAATGATTCAAAAGTTCGTAAGCGCATAAGTTTTTCTTTTTGCGAAGCTGTTTTTTAAATCGCTTCAGGTTTGAACTTCAGCCAATTTAGGATATTTGTAAAGAGAGGAATCTCTTTTTTTTAGAAGCTATATTCCCAACTAAAACTCTGGCTGCCTAAAGATGAGAAATAAATCCTCTACAATGACTTTAACCTCCAATAGACTCGAAAAGGAATATTTGATCCGATTATAAACAGGATGCAAGCTAAAATCTCCATTTTTTTTCTGCTTTAATCATTAGTATTTTTAATTGCTAGCGAGTTTTTTTCCAATTTAATCTTGAGAATTTTTATGGCAGTCTCCGAACATTTAGAAATGCTCTTGCAAAGTTTAAGCGATGAAGAGAAGTGGAATGAGTGGTATTTAAGTCGTAATTGGAAAAAAGGTGGACCCGATTTACGTGGTGCCGATCTGCAGTTTGCCAACCTCCATAATTTCAAATTAGAAAAGGCCAATCTCAGTGGGGCCAACCTCCATGGCGCAGATCTGAGTGGTGCCTATTTGGATGGTGCCAATCTGAGTGATTCCGATCTCAGCTACGCAGATCTCAACCTTTCTTCCCTGGATTTGGCTGACTTAAGAAATTCAAAATTGTACAACGCAAGCCTAAGAGGGACACGACTTCAAGGCGCCAACCTGGAAAATGCTGATTTGAGTTGTGCCGATATGGAGGATGCCTCTTTGGAAAATGCCACTCTAATCAATGCCAACCTGAATGGCCGAGACGATGGCAATGGATATTTTTGGTGCAATTTGCAGGGCGCCAACCTGAAGAATGCAAAGCTTAGTGGTGCCAATCTAAACTCCGCATTCCTAACTGGAGCAGATCTAAGTGGTGCTGACATTTCCAATGCAGATTTGAGCGGAACCCAAAATGGTAAAGAATATTTTTCCTGCGTGTTGAATACCGCCATTCTTGATAATGTGAATCTTTCCGGTGCCAATCTGACCGGAGCAGACTTGAGTGGCACAAGCCTTACAAACGCGGATTTTACAGGTGCCAATCTCACCCGGAGTTCTTTAGTCGGAGCTAACCTGACCAACGCCAATTTCTCCAAAGCCAATCTTTCCCAGATTATATTGGACGATGCTAATCTCACCGATGTCAATTTGAGCAAAGCAAATCTGACGGGCCTTGATATGATCGGGGTTTGCTTTGCAACCGCTGATCTGAGCCATGCAAATCTGGAAAATGCAAATCTTGCAAACGCATACTTAGGAAATGCCAATCTCTCAAATGCCAACCTTGGAAAAGCAAATCTTGAAAACTCCAATCTTGAAAATTCGAATCTCAGGGATGCCAATCTGGAAAATGCTAACCTTAAGAATGCGACTCTGGCAAATGCTAACCTGAAAAATGCCAACCTTCAAAATGCTAATCTTGAGAATTCCAATCTGGCAAATGCTACCCTCGAGGGCGCGGACCTGACCAATGCCAATCTTACCCGTGCAAATCTGGTGGAAACCAACTTCACCAATGCATTGATTTCAGGCTGTAAGATTTACGGAATTTCTGCATGGAACCTGAACCTGGAGAATACAATCCAAAAGGATTTAATAATCTCAAAGAATGATGAGCCGGTCATGTCTGTAGATGATTTGATGGTCGCTCAATTCATTTACCTGATGCTGAACAATAAAAATATCCGAAATGTCCTCAACACGATTACTTCGAAAGGAGTGTTAATCCTTGGAAGATTTTCCGACCCTCAGCGCAAAGCTGTGTTGGATGGTCTTAGGGAGAAATTGCGAAATTTTGATCTGCTGCCGATTGTTTTTGATTTTGATCGACCTTCGGATAAAGACTATACTGAAACCGTACAGACACTCGCTGGCATGAGCATGTTTGTGATCGCGGATCTGACCAATCCAAAATCAACACCCTTGGAATTGGAAGCTACAGTCAAGCAGTTTAAGATTCCATATGTACCCATTATCGATATAAGTGTTGATCCCCGTCCTTTTGCCATGTTGGTTGATTTGCAAAAGTCATTTCACTGGGTCTTGCCCACTCTCCAATATGAGACAATGGAAGACTTGTTGGATGACGAGAATCTCAAAAATTACATTATTGATCCTGTAACAAAGAAGCGAGAGGAATTGAGGAGAGCAAAAAGCGATGAACCTGAACCAATTTTAATCCGAAAGCGAACAGTAAATCCACTTAATACTTGAAGCCCGCTCAACTGAGAGCAGGTTTTCCTTTTGGGTTAAGTTCCTGAAAGCCTGGGATCGTATTGGCAGAATTCTACTTCAAATAATAAATATTGGAAAGCCACATTCCATCCCAAAACTTCGAAGTCGTTAATTTCCATGAATTACTTCCCAAAGTGTGCAGTCCAATAGCAAGGGATTGTACCCTTTTCTTTTCCTAATTTTCGTCGCTCTGCTTTTCCGGATCTTAAGACCACAATATGAAGTCTTTGTTAATTCAATTTAGAAAAGGATTAATTCTTAGAAGAATTAGGCATTTTCGGACCCGGTAAATAATCACCCGGTGAAACTCTTAAGTCATATCCCCAAATTTTCGCTAAATCATGAACCTCAGAATTATTCTAATCCTCGCCCTCTTCTTCTGCTTCGGTCCTGTCTTTGCCCAGAAAAAAGCCAAACATCCCAAAAACATCATTCTGATGGTGGGTGACGGAATGGGAGTTGCCCAAATCTATGCCGGTCTTACCGCCAACCATGGTCATCTGAATTTGGAGAGTTTTCCGGTGGTGGGTTTCCACAAGAACCAGGCGAGCAACAGTTTTGTAACCGATTCGGCTGCAGGAGCCACAGCATTTTCCTGCGGGGTAAAAACCTACAATGGAGCTATTGGAGTTGGTCCGAATGGCGAAGCTCTTCCCACGATTCTTGAAATTGCTGAAGACAAAGGCCTTTCCACCGGATTGGTTGCAACTTGCTCTATTACGCACGCTACTCCGGCGAGCTTTATCTCCCATCAAGCTTCCCGATCTTTGGATGAAAATATCGCTCTGGATTTCTTGAATACTGATGTAGATGTCTTTATCGGCGGAGGAAGGAAATTTTTCGCAAACCGAACTGACGGATTAAATCTTGTCGATTCCCTTAAAAACAGAAACTATCAGATTGCCAACTCAATCGAGGAAGTTCAGCAAATCAAATCCGGAAAGCTTGCTGCTTTTTTGGCCGATGAACAGCAACCGAGATTTTCAGAAGGACGTGGAGATGAATTGGTAAAATCTACGGAGGTCGCCCTGAACCTGCTTAAGACCAATAAGAAAGGGATGTTTTTGATGGTTGAAGGTTCTCAGATCGACTGGGGCGGACATGCAAATGATACCCAATACATCGTGGAGGAAATGATCGATTTTGACAATGCCATCGGAAAGGTGTTGGAGTTTGCATCCAAGAACAAAAACACGCTGGTGATCATCACTGCCGACCATGAAACAGGCGGATTCACGATCAACGGAGGCAATACCGAAACCGGAGTTGTCGAGGGCAAGTTTACCACAGGCAGCCATACAGGAGTGATGATTCCGGTATTTGCATTTGGCCCGGGATCAGAAAATTTCGCAGGGATTTATGAAAACAATGAGATCTTCCACAAAATGATGAGTGCTTTTAGGTTTAAAAATTGAAACATTGGGAGATTAGAGATTAGGAGATTCCTAAATTTGACACCCATTGCTGCTTATAAAAACTTTGCCCCCGTGAGTGTCGCCACTCACGGTTTTTTTTTACTTAGAACGTTCGGGATATTTAACCCCGAACCAGGATCATCAGATTTGGAATCCAAATCAACCCCTCAATCCCCTTTCTCAAAAACAAGAAAATGCTGAATATTCATAAACTGGCCATTTTCCGCTAGTTTAAAACCATTGGCTTTCAGTTCTTTTTCTACTTGCCTGACGGTCATTTTATGAAGGGGTTTGATGGCGACGGCAGGATCTTCGCCACGGTATTCGATCAGTAAGATTTTACCATCCGGTTTGAGCGATTCTTTGATTGCAGCAAGCATTTCCTGAGGATATTCGAGTTCATGGTACACATCCACCATGATCACCAGATCGATGGAATTTGCGGGAAGATTGGGCGTTTGCTCAGCACCCATGATCGGAATGACATTTGAAAACCCCAGTTCTTTGGTTCGATTTTGAAGGTATTGAATTGCCTCATCCTGAATTTCCACCGCATAGACTTTACCTTCCGGAACTTTCGGCGCGATTCGAAAAGTATAATATCCAGAACCTGCACCTATATCTGCAACTACGCTGTTGGAACTGATCGGCAGGTTTTCCAAGGCCAGAGAGATGCTTTCTTCCTGTTCGCGACTTTGGCGCTCCAGCCAGTCTCGGCCTTCGAATCCCATGACAAAGGAGATTTCCCTGCCCATATACACTTTTCCAATCCCATCATAATCCGGAGTTTTGGAGGAATAGGGAGAATCAGCAGCCTTTGGTTTGTTTTGTGCCTGGCAAGAAAAATTCAAAACCAGACTCAAGCTCATCAGCAAGTAAAATAAGGATCTCTTCATGAGGTTTGTTTTTGAAGTAAACACGGAAAATCAGGTCATGTTTTTTTTTAAAAGTGAAGAAAGAAAAAAAGACGGAAGACAGGAGACCGAAGACGGAAGGAATGAAAGACAGAAGATATTTAATTTGTGAAAGAAGTCCTTCATCCCAAGCAGTGGTCTGTATACGGTCGTCTGTCAACGATTATTCGAAGTTTTTAGCATTGACTAGGACCTTCATCCTTCATAGAGAATAATCATCCTATTTTTTAATAGATTCGATCGACGTTTCCGAAAGCAATGGAATGAATTTCAAAAAATGGTCACTCAATCAAAAACACAATTCTTTATGAGGTCAATAATTTTTGCTGCATGTTTTTTAGCATCCACCTTTTCCGCTTTCGCTCAGGAGAAAAAAGCAGATGAAAAGTACGTGAATGAAGCAGTAAAGCTCGCTCAGGACAAATCGATCTCAGCGGCTTTTGCCGAGATTGACAGGCTTAACCCCAAAACTATTCAGGATCTGATCATGCTCAATGAGATTCCTGCTCCGCCATTTAAGGAAACCCAAAGAGGTCTTAAATACAAGGAGATGCTGGAAGAAACCGGAGGAGTGAAGGTCTGGATTGATAGCATCGGAAATGTCCTGGCACTGCGAAAAGGTACTGTTGGAAATCGGGTGGTGGCTATCGACGGACATTTGGATACTGTATTTCCCGAAGGAACAGATGTGAAAGTAAAGATGAGAGGCGATACGCTTTTTGCGCCCGGGATTGGTGACAATACGCGTGGACTCATGGTCGTCCTTACTGTCCTGAGAGCGATGGAAAAAGCAAATATCCAGACTAAGGATGATGTTCTATTTGTTGCAACGGTGGGTGAAGAAGGTAACGGAGATTTACGCGGAGTGAAATACCTTTTTGAGAAAAGCGAAATCAAAATAGATTCCTGGCTTTCAATTGATACGAATGGAATTGGAACTGTCGCAAACCGGGGAACTGGCTCAATCCGATATAAAGTAACGGTTTCGGGCCCGGGAGGACATTCCTGGGGAGATTTTGGTTTGGTAAATCCTCACCATGGATTGGCAAAAATGATCAATTACTTCTCCGATGAAGCGGCTCGATTTTCTGCTGTTGCCAAGACAAAAACCAGTTTTAACGTAGGGAAAATCGGTGGCGGAACTTCTGTCAACTCAATTCCTTTTGAATCCTGGATGGAAGTGGATATGCGCTCAGAAGATGATGAAAGCCTAAGCACGATGGATTCGATTTTTAAATCCTCTCTTCAAAAAGGTCTCGATGAATACAATACCAACCGAAAGACTGAACCTGTATTGACGATGCAAATTGATCAGATCGGATTCAGACCTTCCGGAACAACGGATCCAAATGCGCCTTTAGTCCAACGTTCCTTGGCAGCGATCCAATCTTTTGGAATCACTCCTTACTTGGATATCATGTCTGGAAATGCCAATCTGCCAATTTCAAAAGGCATTCCTGCCGCTACGTTGGGTTGGGGCGGTCAGAGTGACAATGCCCATGCCCTCGACGAATGGTGGCTGGACGACAAAGGAACTGATGCGATCAAACTGGCCTTACTTACCTTGGTATCTGAGGCGGGACTTAGCAAATAAAACGAAGATTTGGATTTTGTTAGTGGTAAATAAATAACCTAAGCAGGATCTAATCACTTCAGTTCTTATCCCAGAAAAATCAATTCGAATGAATTGATTCATTTCTTCTTACTTTCAAACAATCTCATCTTAACCAATTGATTTTAATTGATTTAACAACCAAAATCTAATTCATATTAATAGGATTTTTCAGTGTTTTAAAAAACAGAATATTATTTGGTTTCGAAAAAATGACACCAATTATACTGTTTCAATTATGTCTGCTTTTTTGTTTTCCTGAATACTCACGGACCGGATGAATACAATATTTTTAGCCTTCCCTAAAAATTAATCGAAATCCTTTTTTGAATAAAATGTCATTTTCCAACCCTAGAAAACTACTTAGATATCCGATTTGAATTACTTAGTACCCTGATGAAAACTCTTTTCAAAACGGTAATCTCAAACTTAGGTGCTCTTCTGAATTTTAACTGGTTCCGGTGACAACCCCAAAATTCCATACTTGTACGAAGACGTTTTCAATAATTCAACATTCGCAGTCTACTACCAAGTCGCTCCTGAAAAGCTGAAATTTCCTCCGAACTCCTCCTACCCTTGCCAGCCTTAAAAGTTAAATTCTTTATTGATTTTAAGAAACCTTCTATCTTCCACTTCCTTTTCCTTGACACTTTGCTACCTAGATTCTAAAAATCAAAATCAACTTATGAGCTGGATATTTTTAATCATTGCGGGTTTATTTGAAGTTGGTTTTGCGACCTGTCTGGGCAAAGCCAAAGAAGCAAGCGGCATGGCAACCGTCTATTGGTATGCGGGGTTTCTGGTTTGTCTTACCATCAGTATGGTGCTTTTGGTTCGGGCAACAAGAGATTTACCTATCGGGACAGCTTATGCGGTCTGGACGGGAATCGGTGCTGTGGGCACCGTTTTAGTTGGCATTTTTATCTTTAAAGAACCTGCAGATTTTTGGAGGGTATTTTTCATCACAACTTTGATTGCCTCGATTGTCGGTCTAAAAGTGGTTTCGCATTAACCCAAGAAAGAATCGTCGGAAAAAGCAATTGCTGAAAAATTCTCCATTTGTTCTTTTGCGCACAAAATCGTTCGCAAAAAGAGGAAAAACGAGACATAAAACCCTTGATTTCAAGCAATTTGAGATATTTTCAATGGCATAATAACTGTGGGTAGTCTTTGGTATTAATTCCCACAATTATGAGCTACATCGCTATACCCATCCCCCGGGAAGCCGGGAAGCAGGACATTCAGATCGAAGTCACTGTCAACAACGAGAAGCAATCGCTTCACTACAAAGTCGAGCTGTTTTACTGGGACGATTGCAAAAACCCGCAGGGTCATCGGGCAGACTGCATCGCAGAGCTCCTTTCAAAGCATGATCCCAATTGGACGGTTTATTTCATCGGTTCTCCAACCGATACATTTGTGCCGATCACTTTCGTAGAGCGAAGAAGGAAAACCGAAATACAGGCAAATCATTAGAATCAAGGCTTTTCGAATCTTTCAAGAAATCCGGATTTCATCTTCATTTCCCTGTCAAAAAGCAGTGCATAATTGGTCCTTCCTCTTACTGGCCAGTTATTGAGCCAGCTTTTGCCATCGTGCAATCCCCAGAAAGTGACTCGGCTAATCTTTTCTGAATGCTCTCGAAAAAGCTGAAAAAGTGAAGTGTATCGATTCACCAATTGCATTGCCACAGAATCTGGCAAACTCTCGGAATATGGATTCCATTCAGGAGATTCGGCGTAATTGATATTGAGGTCAGCACCTTCTGAATCGCTTGGTCGTGGCAAAACATCCACATCGAGCTCGGTCACCATCACCTGAAATCCTGCTTCATGGATTTCCAAAATTGCCTGCTCTATTTGATCCAAAGAAGGAGAATTGAGACGATAATGTCCCTGCATCCCGATTCCGTCTATTCTGATTCCTTCAGATCGCAGTTCCTTGGCCAAAGCCAAAATCGCCTTTCGCTTCTCAGGTTTCCACACATTGTAATCATTGTAATAGAGTTCTGCATCTGGATCAGCTTGGTTTGCCTTGCGGAAAGCAGCTTTGATATATTCTGTGCCGGAGATATTATACCAATGGGTTTTGCGCCAGGACCCATTGTCTTCGAAAGCCTCATTCACCACATCCCAACCATCGATTTTGCCTTTGTATCTGCCTACCACGGTTTCGATGTGATCTTCCATTCGTAAGATCAAGCCGGCTTGATCCAGAAACTGACCTTCTCCATTTTGAAAAACCCATCCCGGAGTTTGCTGATGCCAAACGAGTGTATGTCCGATGACAAATGCATCGAGCTTTTCACCCAAAGCAACATAAGCATCTCCGTACTCAAAATTGTAAGTTCCTTCTTTGGGATGAACTGGCCCCCATTTCAAGCCATTCTCAGAAGTGATGCTGCTAAAATGCAAGGACAAAAGAGAATCTGCTCCAAGTTCTTTCCCGGTTACCTGGCCTAAGTTCACTGCCGCCCCGATGTAAAAATCATCTTTAAAATGATCTTTCAAGCCAGATACCTTCGCCTTTTGACAGGCTGAAAATGCTAAAAGACATGCAAAAGCAAAAAGATATTTTTTCATAACCATTTAAAGCCGAGCCTTCAGTTTCGGTGTGAATTGTTGCTACTTTTAAATATCGATTAATAAATCAATAAATGTTTATTGTCAAACTAATTGTTAAATAATTTTAGGTCAAAACAATAAAATATCTAGTTACAATTTTTGTCATTTGGTATTGCCAAATTTCTATTTTTAGTTTTTAGGAATCCCTACAAAAATCCAAAGGGCAATAATTGCAATCAGTAATGGAAAGTGGTTTTCACTTTAAGAATTCAAATTGAATTGTAAGCTTTCCCTGCTTTGGATTCATTTAAACAAGAACAATGAAAAAGACCTTAATCGTCTTGTTGATCCTGATAAGTGTGAATAGCTATGCCCAAACTGAAAGCACGGAGAATCCTCTGACAATTAGCGGATATCTGGAGACCTATTACGCATATGATTTTGGAAAACCTGCAGATCACAACAGGCCAGCGTTTATCTATTCTTTCAACAGGCACAACGAAGTAAATCTCAATTTGGGATTGATTAAAGCAGCCTACGAAACCAATCAAGTGCGGGCGAATTTGGCTTTGATGACCGGCACCTATGCCAATGCCAATCTTGCAGCCGAACCGGGTGTTTTAAAAAACATCTTTGAGGCTAATGCCGGAGTGAAAATCTCCAAAACAAAAAACCTGTGGGTGGACGCCGGTATTTTTACTTCCCACATCGGTTTTGAGAGTGCTATTGGCAAAGACTGCTGGAACCTGACGCGCAGTATTCTGGCGGACAATTCACCCTATTACGAAAGCGGGGCAAAAATCTCCTATACAAGTGACAATGAAAAGTGGTTTGTGAGCGGACTAGTCCTGAACGGCTGGCAGCGTATCCAGCGTGTGGATGGCAATAATACTCCGGCTTTTGGACATCAACTTACCTATAAACCGAGCTCAAAAGTAACGCTAAACAGCAGTTCATTCATCGGAAGTGACACCCCGGACAGCACGCGTCAAATGCGCTATTTCCACAACTTTTACGGGCAATTTCAGCTGGATGAAAAATTCGGTTTGATTCTGGGTTTTGACATTGGCGCTCAACAAAAATCAAAGGGCAGTAGCGAATACGACAGATGGTATTCTCCGGTAGTGATCGCACAGTATTCTCCTTCGGAAAAAATAAGCATTGCTGCGCGGGGTGAATATTACAGTGATGCTCACGGTGTGATTATCTCTACAGAAACTCCAAACGGCTTTCAGACTTTCGGCTATTCCATCAACCTGGATTATCACATTATGGATCATGTCGTCTGGAGAATTGAGGGCAGAGGATTCGAAAGTGAAGATGCAGTTTTTACAGTCAGTGATGAGCCAAGCACCAGCAATTATTCTTTGGTCACTTCTTTAGCCATTTCATTCTAATCGACCGAAAAAGACAAAACCGTTCTTCGGATTTTGTAGTCCGAAAAATCATAAATCCGAAATCATAAATCCGAAATCACTCCTTCCCGCTTCCTTTAAACTGATCTTCTTTGTAGGCAAACAGAATATTAAAGGTCGTCAGCGAACCATAAGCCCGGGTGATGTATTGCTGCATATTGACCCGATCCTCGTCGTCTAGCTTGGGATGGTTGTTGATGTTTTGCTCAAGGACGCGGAGCTTTTCCCTCACCATTACAATTTTGTGGAAAAAGGTGCTCATTGGCACTTCCTTGCCTTGCAGGCTTAGATCGCTCGGGTTAAAAGTGACAGTTCCTCCCATCCATTTCCCACCAAGCGGGATCAAAGGCGCTCTTTCGGCAGTTTGAAGTAAAGCTTCCCGGATCGCTTTTTCCACATCTTTCATCGTCAGCATGGGAAAATCTGGCACCTTCGCTTCTTCCACAGTGAATCCTTCATAATCCCGGGCGATTGTCTTTACCTCTTCATTGGATGAAAAATAGATCTTGTAATAGATCCCGTCTATCGCCACAATTATTCCCGACCCATACTTGGGATGGCCTATCCTGCTTCCGATTCCTAGTTCACTTGTTTCCATATTAAAAAGGGGTTTATTGAGCCCAAAATAAGAATTTACTGAGCCAAAATGCAATTGAAATTTAGGCTGCATACCCATGGAAACCCGGACACTTTCTCACTGCAAGAATACTTTGTACTTTGTACTTGGTTCTTAATTCCTAGTACCACAAACTCACCCTATGAAGAATTGGAAGTCTTTTATGATTCAGGGAATCGCTGTTTTCCTTGGCTTTACCTTTTGGGGAGCAGGTATGGCAAAACTTTTTAGCGAGCATCAATTCATCGGTTGGATCGGACCAACCTGGCTCGTGGAAGAAATGGCAAAGTATAACCTCGGCCTATATGCAACCTTCATTGGTTACAGCCAGATTTTCATCGGTTTTTTGCTCCTGACTACACGCTATAAACTCCTCGGCAGCATCATGATGATCCCCATGATCGTCAATATTTTGATGGTGACGATTTCGCTTGAATGGCAGGGAACTCCATATGTTCTGGCTTTTTTGCTCTTGTTGGATTTGATTTTACTTTGGTCTTACCGGGATTTTTTTCTTCCATTAATTGAGGAAAGAATCACAGAATCTGAATTCAAAACCAGAAATCCCCGAAGCCTGAACGGACATTTGGTTTGGCTGGCAGGCCTGGGACTTCAGATTTTGGCAATTCCGGTTTCCTTCTGGAATTGGTACGCTGCAGGTTCCATCGTTTTCGCAGGATTAATTCTGGCTTTCTTAAGTTTCAAAGCCGACCGAATCAAGGCCTCCTAATCCGATTGAATATTTTCCGCCTAACTTAATTCCCTCAACTTTTCCCACCCCCATCTTCATGTCCGAACCTATTTTCACATTTTTCCTGATCCTCCATATCGCCGGAGGGTCGATTGGCTTATTCACCGGAATGCTTGTCCTGAGTCTGACCAAAGGCAAAAAACTTCACAAAGCTTTGGGAATGCTCTTTGTCTTCGGAATGATGACCGCCGGCGTTTCCTCTCTGGTTTTGGCAATCATGCATCCCAATCCATTTCTTTTCATGATTGGAGTATTCACTTTGTACATGACCGGCACAGGAGTCCGCTTCATCAAATCAAAATTATCCAATCCGAATCCGGCCACCATTGACAGGATACTTCAGTTCGGAATGGGAATCTCGGGAGTCATTCTAATCGGCTGGGGTGCCAAACTCTTGTTTGAAGGGAGTATGTTTGGTATCGTCCTGATTACTTTTGGAGGAATCGGAATGGCGATGTTGGTTTTTGATCTGAAGAAAATGGGTAAACCCGAACCCGACAAACTTGCCTACATCCGAATCCATATTCAGCGACTTTTGGGGGCATTCATCGCATCATTCACCGCGTTTTTGGTGGTCAATCTGGAATACATGCCTGACCTGATTCCTGAATGGATGTATTGGATACTCCCCACCGTCATCATCACTCCACTGATCAGCTACTGGTCAAAAAAATACCAAAAATCTTAATTCCCTTTAAGTTTTAGCTATAGTATTCGAACCGTTTTTTCTTGCTTTTTCTATCCTTCGGAAAATCGTAAATTCATCCACCCATAACTCTAAAAACCCACGCTATGAAAATCTTCCCTTATCTCAATTTTGACGGTCACGCCGAAGCCGCATTCAATTTTTACCGCTCTATTTTTGGTGGAGAATTTGTCGGCGGCATCCAATACATCACCGATGCTCCGGGTATGGAAGAAATCCCGGAGGACGAGAAAAATCGTGTCATGCATGTTTGCCTTCAGATCAGTCCTGATCTCAAAATCATGGCTAGCGATACGTTGCCTTCTATGGGTCATGTCTACAAAGCCGGAAACAACAATTACATCTCTTTGGACATGGATTCTTTGGACGAAGCCAAACGCATCTATTCTGCACTTTCAGAAGGTGGGACAATCGAAATGGAACTTCAGAAGACTTTCTGGGGAGCCTATTTCGCCAGCTTTACGGATCAGTTTGGAATCGGTTGGATGATCAATTATGATTTGAAGTCGGGTGAAGAGTGAAGTTAGAAAGCTGAAGGGTGAAAGCTGAAAGTTGAAGGGTGAAAGCTGAAATTTCTTTGGTCCTCAGTTTTCAAATCCTGACTTTAGTCTTAAAATTTCCTTTTTCCATCTCAAGTTCAATTCATGAAATCGAGCATATCGAAAGCTGCACACAATGCAATGATTATGGGCCGTGCGAGATTCTCCCGAAGAAAAATCGGGACAGGCTATCTGGCCGCTAAGCACAAATTATAAACAGATGAAATTCCCATCGCTTTCTCATCTTCAGGACGAGGCTTTTGATTCTGCAAAGCGCTTTCCGCTCAGTCTTATTTCAGCAATCGTGGGCACCATGCTTGCGATTTACCTGACGGAAGTGGAGCGATTTGAGGAAAATATCCATCTGCTCAATTTGATTTTGACGTTTGCGCTGGGAATTCCGCTGTTTCTCTGCATTGATTTATTTGTAGAAAAACATCACCTCAGCCCCCTGAAAAGGCGATTAGGTTGGCTGTGTGCATTAGTGGTTTTGGGTTTGATTTATATAAGTTTTCCCACTGAAAATGCGCCATCCAATACGCGTGTTCCCTATATCCGATACACGGTATATTTTCTAGCCCTTCACTTGATGGTGGCTTTTCTGCCATTTTTAGGAAGATCTGAAACTGCAGCCAGCTTCTGGAATTTCAACAAAAACCTCTTTATCCGGCTGGTCATTTCGCTTTTCTTCACGAATGTGATTTCCATCGGAATTAGCCTGGCAATGGCCGCTATCAATGAATTATTCAAAGCAGACATCCAGCCACAGACGTTTGCGCAGATGTATATCCTATCATTTGGAATATTCAATACCTGGTATTTTCTATCGGGCGTTCCCGACAATTTTGAAGAGGAAATCAAGACAGATAAGTACCCGAAAGGGCTGAAAATATTCACACAGTTTATCCTGATTCCCCTCCTACTGATCTACCTCACGATTCTGTATTTCTATGGAGGTAAGATTATTCTGCTTTGGGACTGGCCAGAGGGAATCGTCAGTTACATGATCATCGCCATTTCGGTGCTCGGGATTTTCACAAACCTGCTGCTTTTTCCGATTCAAAATCAGAAGGAAACCGGCTGGATCAAGACCTTTTACAAGGCGTTTTACTTCCTTCTTCTTCCGCTGGTGGTTTTGCTTTTCATCGCCATCGGCATCCGGATCGGGGATTATGGACTGACTGTCAACCGCTACATCATCACGCTGATGGGGATATGGCTGAGTTTCATTTCGATCTATTTTATTCTCGGTTTCAAAAACATCAAAACCATCCCGATCTCCCTCTGCATCGCGATGGTTTTATCTTCTTTTGGTCCTTGGGGCATGTTAAGCATGAGTGGGCGAAATCAACTCGACCGCCTGGAATCACTCCTATCAAAAGCAGAAATTCTGAAGGAAAATAAAATCCAAAATGAAGTAAAATGGACGGTGGACGAGAAAGGGGAAATTCTTCCCGTCCGAACAAAGTCTTCAAAAAACCTCCCTATAGAAGATTTAGACGAGATCAATTCCATCATTCAATATTTGGATAGTTACCATGGAATGAGTTCCGTCCTTCCTTGGTTTGAGCAGGATTTGAAAGCAATTCTTGATGAAGCCGAGGAAAATAGCGAACGATTTGAAGGGCCTGTTTACAGCAAACTTATCGTCGAATCCATGGGCCTGGAATATGTTATGCCCGGGATGATTGGCTCCAAAAACCAGGAATCGAAATTTTATTCGTTTCAGGCAAAAGAGAATTCCACCATAGCTTTGGAAGATTTTGAAGTGATGATCAGGTTCCAACTCAATGGAGAGTCCGAACCAATTCCCCTGGCTTTGCCCGGAAGTAATTCAAAACTTGAAATTGAAAGAACAGACGATCTGATCCTTTCAATCAAAAAAGACAATCAACTTCATGAAATCCGAATCGAAGAACTTGTCAATCAATTGATCGAAACGAATGGAGATAAGTTGGGTGAGTTGATCGAACCGGAATCGATGAAGCTTGACACCACATTCAGCAATCTTAAAATCCGCATCTACTTTACCCAGATCAATTACAATCCTGGGCAAGAGGCCCAAATGGGAATGTCTGCTCTGCAAGGCTATATTTTGCTGAAGGAGTTTTGAGGGATGCTAAATTCCTCAGAAAAGGCCTGAAATATTCCCTTCCGAATCGATGTCAACATGCTCTGATGATGGAGTTCCCGGCAAGCCCGGCATTCTCAAAATATCGCCTGCAATCGGAATGATAAATCCAGCTCCGGCAGCGATTTCAAACTCACGAATCTTGATGTCAAAATTCTCCGGTCGTCCGATTTTCTTCTCGTCATCACTCAGACTTTTTTGAGTTTTGGCGATGCAGATAGGGAGATTTCCATATCCCAATTCCTCAAATCGACTGAGTTGAGCTTTGGCAGGATTTGTTAAAATGACATTTCTCGCTCCGTAAATGGTTCGGCAGACTTTCTCGATTTTGGTGATGATCGGATCAGACAAATCATAGGTTGGGCTGAATTTTGCCTCAGTATTTTCAGCCGCTTCAGCTACCAAATGCGCGAGATCGATACAGCCGTCCCCGCCTTTGGCCCAACCAAAACTCAGCGCCGCCGGAACTCCCAACTCCTTGCAATGATTGAGCAAACTCGCCATCTCAGCTTCGGTATCGCTGGTGAATGCATTGATCGAAACTACCACCGGAAGTCCAAAACTCTTCAGACTTTCGATATGTCTTTCCAGATTTACAAAGCCTTTTTCCAAAGCTCCCACATCTTCCTGAGTCAACTCAGCCAACGGTTTTCCTCCATGGTATTTGAGCGCGCGGATCGTGGCAACCAGCACCACCACTTTAGGGGATATTCCGGCTTCGCGGCATTTGATATTGAAAAACTTCTCAGCACCCAGATCGGAGCCAAAACCGGCTTCGGTAACAACAAAATCGCTCAGACTCATTCCCGTTTTGGTAGCGATGATCGAGTTGGTTCCCTGGGCGATATTTGCAAAAGGTCCTCCGTGAATGATAGCGGGGTTATTCTCCAGCGTCTGAACAAGATTAGGCTTCATCGCTTCTTTCATCAAAGTTGCCATCGCTCCTTCAGCAAGTAAATCATGTGCAAAAACTGGTGCGCCATCGAATTTATCCCCGAGATAGATCCTGCCAAATCTTGCTTTCAGATCTTCCAGATTCTTGCTCAGGCAAAGGATTGCCATCACTTCACTTGCCGCAGTAATATTGAAACCTGTTTCCCGGGGAATTCCTCCGGCATTTCCGCCCAAACCTGTAATTATATTGCGAAGCGCCCTGTCATTCATATCCATCGCCCGCTTCCAAAGGACTTTGCGCGGATCGATATTCAGGCTTCTTTTTTTGCTTTGGATATTGTTATCAAGAAGCGCAGAAAGCAGGTTGTTGGCTTTTTCAATCGCATGAAAATCCCCGGTAAAATGCAGGTTGATATCTTCCATCGGAATGACCTGACTCCAGCCTCCACCAGCCGCGCCTCCCTTCATTCCAAACACCGGACCCAGACTTGGTTCGCGTAAAACTGCTGTGGTTTTTTTTCCAATCTTGTTGAGCGCATCTACCAAACCGATCGTGGTGGTGGTTTTTCCTTCCCCTGCGGGAGTTGGGGTGATGGCTGTCACCAGCACCAGACTGCTTTGGGCAATCTTTGTTTCATCGATTAAGTGAGGTGGAAGCTTGGCTTTGTATTTACCGTAAAACTCGAGGTCGTCTTCGGCAATAGTAAGTTTGGAACCTATTTCTTTAATATGCAGCGGCTTTACGCTGTTAGCAACTTGAAGGTCAGTCATTGGGTGTATATCGGGAATTCGGGGTGATTTATTTGCTGAGTGAAAATAGCAATCCTTAGGCAATTCAAGTGGATATTTTTTAGTGGCTAGATTCTAAAAAATTAAATCTCAATTTTTGAAATCAACCTAAATTCAGAAACGGTGAAGATTTAGAACCAGTAAATGGCGTTGAAGTTTTTTGTAATTCAATCACTACTCGCAGACTTTTTCTTTTGTCACTTTTTGAAGGCAAAAAGTAACCAAAAACCTTAATGCCTGGTTATTTACTTCAAATAGGCCATTTTTTAGAAGGGAAAGAAACATCCTTTCCTATTTGATTTTAAAACATTGATCAACTCTAAAAATGGGTGGATTTCTCTCGTTCCACTTCGAGAACTAACCCATTTTCTTTACGGTTTGATCTTGAATTTTAAAACCGTAAATCCCCAATGGCATTACCTAACCTGAAACATTTCAAGTCACCGAATGCAACCACCCAAATTCAGGCATTTTTCCCGAAATTATCTTAGCCCAAAATCGTCAATAGAGCCAAACAAAAATTGGCACGCGCATGTCGCACGTACCAATTTTTGTTTTCTTTTTCAGACTTCAGATTTCAAACTTCTAACTTCACCTTTTTCATCCGTCATCCAGCATCGGTCATCTAACTATTTCATATAAGAATCTCTCACGGCCTTAAACTCAGAACTTGCTTTCCACGCAGGCCAACCAATTGAATTCGCAAGGTTTTTTCCGACGTTGTACAGGATCTGAACATCATCAACTGCTCCGTCCAAATTCCATCTTGACGCATCATATTCGTCGGAAGGTTTGTGATAATAATTCGCAGTATATCCATCCTGAAGCTCTTTTCCGTACTCTTTGCCTTTTTCAAAATGGTCAATTCCTGTCCCGATGTACAAAGCAGGAACACCGATTTTTGCAAAATTGAAGTGGTCGGATCGGAAATAATAACCCGCAGAAGGAGTTGGTTCCGGAGCAGAATATCTGCCGACTTTCTCCAATTCCACGTTCAGCAAATCCTCCATATCAGACTGACCAATGCCAATCAGCGACACATCCTTCATTTTTCCATACGGATTGATGCCGTCCATATTGATGTTGGCGACAGTTTTTTCCTTCGGAAAAATCGGGTTTTGAGCGTAGTAATTTGAACCCCAAAGTCCTTGCTCCTCGGCAGTCACGGATAAGAAAACCACGGTTCGCGCAGGCTGCTTATCTGTTTTAAAAGCCTTGGCCAAAGCCAATAGTGCAGCTGTTCCAGACGCATTGTCCAAAGCTCCATTGTAAATACTGTCACCCGTTTCGTCCGGCTTTCCAAAACCCAGATGATCCCAGTGTGCGGAATAAATGATCACTTCTTCTGGCTTTTCAGCGCCTGAAATTTTTGCTACCACGTTTTGGGAAATTTGATATTTTGCCTCCACACTTAGTGAAGTACTGGCTTTGAGATTCATCGGAACAGCCTGAAAATCCGCCTTTCTTGCTTTGGCCAGCATTTCACGCTCATCCATTCCTGCCATTTCAAAAAGCTTATTTGCAACCGGAAGCGTCACCCAACCTTCCATTGCAAGTTTGTAATTTTCCTTTCCTCTGTCGTCGAGGTAAAGTTTGGATGCATTCCAGCTATTCTGAACCACATTAAATCCGTAGCCGGCCGGAATTGTATTGTGGACAATCAGGCAACCCAAAGCTCCCTGACGAATTGCCTCTTCATATTTATAAGTCCAGCGACCGTAATACGTCATGGTATTTCCCTTGAACAAAGCCACGTCTTCAGTGCCAAATCCAGGATCATTTACCATTACCACGACTACTTTTCCTTTGACGTCAATGTTTTTGTAATCATCCCATCTATACTCAGGAGCGACGATTCCGAAGCCTGCAAAAATCAATTCTGCATCTGCAACGCTCGTGGTTGAGTCAGTTCGCTGAGTCCAGATCACATAGTCTTTCAGTCCTTCCAAAGTCAGGCTTTCACTTGCCGAACTGATTTTCATTTCAGTTGCCGGAGTCGCTTTGATCGAAACCATCGGCACATCCTGGAAGTAGGAATCTCCATTTCCGGGCTCCAAACCAAGCGTTTTGAACTCAGATTCAAGGAAGCTTGTGGTGATTTTTTCTCCTTCGGTAAAAGGCATTCTGCCCATGAAATCGTCTCCGGAAAGTTTGATGATGTAAGGCTCGAGGTCAGCAACCTGAAAAGCGTAAGTGGTTTCTTCTTTGGCACCGCAACCCGCAAGGAGAAGCGCGACAGCAAAAGCGGGCAGAATATTAAAGTTCATAAGTTTTTGGATGGTTGATTCAAATGTAAGAAAGAATGAGGACCGCAGAAAGAGTGAGTGATCTACTAGTAAAAGGATTGAAAACGAAGGTATAAAGCTCCCGTGTTCCGAGAAACCGAATGATCTTTTCAATCCTAATTTCCTGAAAATCAACCGCCCATACTTTTTCCAAGCTTTTTCGGCTATTCGTTTAAACTTTCTGCCTCTTAATGCGTCTAATTCTGGTCTGTAATTCAGGCAAAAACTTCAAACCAAACAAACCCTTTAATTCTATGAAAATTATTATTTCAACCATCTTAATGATCTTTTCAGCTTTCACTTTGCTGGAAAATGCCGCTCCGGTAACAGTCAACAAAACTGAGAGTACTATTACCTGGAACGCTAAAAAAGTAACCGGTGAGCATTATGGAAAAGTGCCCATTTCTAATGCAAATCTGGACTATTCAAATGGAAAAATCACCGGAGGTTCATTTGACATGGACATGGTAAACCTTACTGTTGAAGATGTAACCGATGCCAATACAAACAAGAGATTAGCGGACCACCTGAAGTCTGATGACTTTTTCTCAGTGGCAAAATTCAACACTTCGACTTTCAAAATGACAGACGCAAAGTCGTCAAACGGAAAAGACTACACCATCACTGGTAATCTAACCATCAAAGGCGTCACCAATCCGGTTACATTCCCTGCTACAGTTTCGGTAGAAGGTGGTAAAATCGTTGCAAATGCTGACATCACTTTTGACCGTACCAAGTATGACATCAAATTCAGATCAGGTAACTATTTCGAAGACCTGGCTGACAAAATGATCTACGACGATGTGACGTTGAAAGTGAAGTTGGTAGCTGCCATCTAATCAGATAACTAAACCACTAAGAAAAAGGCTGAGAATTTGATTTCTCAGCCTTTTTTTTTTGCTAAATCCTTCGTCACCACAATTCAGGTATATTCTCTCACGGAGCATAGAGAGATCTACTTTTTGATTTCAGAACCTTATTCATCCCCAATCAAAAGAGCAATTTATTTGAACAATTGAAAATTCTGGAAACGAAGGATCTTGGATTTCTTCGGTCTTCCCTTCCTACCGGCAGGCAGGCGTCATCGGTCTTCCAGCCATTTTCAATTTCAGCATTCCCTTTCTTTATTTTCCACTGGCTTTTCCTCCTCCGCCAAACAAGATTCCGGCTCCAATGACAAATCCGAAGTCATACCAACCGCCGGTATTGTTTACCGCATAAATTGCCACATTATCCAAAAATATACTGCAGACAAAACTAAAGGGTGCGATGATACCATGTATAAGACCACCCAAAAATCCATGAGGGTCCATGGTCACACACTCATCAATTGCAACCGACTCAGCGCAACCAGAAAACACGATCAATACCAAGACAATAGAAACGAGACTTAAGATTCTGTTCTTCATAATTTTACAGGGTTAAAAATGACATTGAAAATACTATTTTTTGACGCTTGATCAATTTCAAGAAAACCTCCAAGCAGCCATTATTTGATTTGCACAAGTTCAATACTTGGAAACGAAAGGTGATTTTTTGCTTCGGTCTTCCTGCTTTTAGTCCAACCCTTCCTGCTCCAACAAATACACCAATGCCGTCATCGCCGCTGCTCCAAGCTCCAACTCTCTCTGATCAATCACTTCAAACACATCAGCTTCGGTGTGATGATAATTGAAATACTTTTGAGAATCGGGCTCAAGTCCAATCAATAAAAGTCCCTGATCCCTAAGCGGTCCGATATCGGCTCCGCCCCCGTCCATTTCAAAGTTCCAGAGTTGGTATGGGAGAAAATAATTCTTCCAGCTTTGAAATTTGGAGCGCTGAGCTTCAGTTCCGGTGGAAGAAAATCCAATCGGCAAAAATCCTCCTGAATCAGATTCGATCGCGGCGATATGTTTTTCGCCTTTTTCTTTCGCAACCCGGGCATATTCTGTACCGCCCCGAAGTCCATTTTCCTCATTCATCCACATCACCGCACGGATAGTACGCTTCGGCTTCAAACCTAATTTCTTGTATAATCTGAGCACTTCTACCGCCTGCAGACAACCTGATCCGTCATCATGCGCTCCTTCTCCCACATCCCAGGAATCCAAATGTCCGCCAACTGCTATGATTTCTTCCGGCTTTTCAGTTCCTCGGATTTCACCGATCACATTATAGGAAAGGACATTCTCCAGCATTTCACCATGCGATTCAATGTAGACCCGGAGGTTTTTCTGCTCTTTCAGCGATTTGCTGAGAAGCTCTGCTGCCTGAGTGCTGATCGCTAAAGCTGGGATTTTTGGCAAGTCAGGATTGTAGCGCTGGTTTCCTGTATGAGGAATATCATCGATTCGATTGGTCATCGATCTGACCAAAACTGCTTTGGCACCATATCGTGCGGCTTCCGAAGCGCCGGAACCTCGCTGAGGAACTGCGCCTGAATAGGCATCAAATGTATTGATTTGGGTGGGATCCATCGCCCCATTGAAAAACACGATCTTGTCTTTCACTTGATCACTGAACTGCTTGAGTTGCTCCAATCCACTTACTTCGATTACTTCGGCCACCAAACCAGAAGGCCCGGTTCCGATTGTATTTCCAAGGGCCAGGCTTTCTAGTTCGAGAGGCCCAAGTTTCTCAGAGTTCACGATTTTCACGACGTCTTTTCCTCCTCTCACCCAATGCGGAACCATCACCGGCTGCAAATAAACCGTATCAAATCCGTAGCTCACCATCAATTGACGCGTGTACTCGACCGCTGCGGCTGCTTCCGGTGAACCTGATAATCGATTCCCTATTTCCTTGCAGAGATATCTGAGATTGGAATAAGTATGGCCATTACTCAATTCTTCATCGAAGATCTTTTTGATGTTTTCTTCATGAGTTTGTGCCAAAGCAAAACCAGGAATCAGGAATAAAAAGAGTAAAAGCTTTTTCATGCGAAGGGGTGGATTAGGGAAAAAAGATAAGCATTTGGAAGAAAAGAAGATGAAGTATGAAGGCTGAAGTTTGAAAAGTTTCATACTTCTGCTTTCATACTTCACAATTCAAACTTCACCGTAAGCAACCCATACCTCGGCTGAACAAGATAGGCGTAAGTGCTGATGAGGTTTTCACTGAAACTATCCCTGCGAATGGAACGGGTGTCGAGCATGTTCCAAACCGAGATCCTGAACTCCCAAGGGCTTTTTTTACCCTGATAGCTAAGAAAAGAATTCAAAAACTCAAAATCACTTCTCACTCCACTCGCTTGATTCAGGTAGGAGTTGTACGTGTAATCAGCTTTCAATTTTAACCCTTTATAAATATCAAGGTCGATTTCCAGTTTTGGACTATGAGTGGAAAATGTGTTTTCAATCTCACCCGAACTGTAGTTATTGGCGGTAAACGCGTAGCTCAAATCCACTTCTAAAACCTTGAAAAAGGTAGACGTAATCTTGAAATCATATGTCTGAGAGAACTGCTCATTCCTGATTGGATTTTCGTCTAAAACCAGATTCGTGGAGAAGGCATTCCAACGCCCGCCTGCTGACAATTTCAATCGGCTGTATCGCTTGTCCATTCTCAGATCTCCATTTAGTGTTTCATTCACAGGCTCGACATTTAATACCGAAAGCAATCTGTTGATTCCTACAAAGTCGGTCGTGGTGATGAGCTCATTATTCTTTCTTTGCCAATTGACATTTCCAAAGAAATTCAATCCTGAGAACATGTCGAAATGATTGTAATTCAGGGTGTGATTGTAAAAAATACCGTTATCTAGTACTCGATTTCCCTGAAAAATCGAATTATAATCCTGAAGGACTAATCCCTGCGCTAGTTTTTGGATATCCATAAAATTGGCCTGAGTTTGGAATCGATAAGTCAGAGACTTGGTGGATTTGATGCTCAACTTGGAGTAAAAACCAGGCAAAGCCAATACTTTATCATAGCCCAACTCATCCCCAAATTGCTGATCCTGCCAGGAATACCGATGAAGAAAAACGGATGGACTGATGATCAGCTTTTTCCATTTGGTCTTGTAAGTCATTCCCAGATAAATGTCCTGAAATCCAAATTCAGAATCATTTTCAAACTCTTCAAAAACTTGTTCTGAGTCGATTTGATCAAGATTTCCGGTCAGACTTTGTGAAATATTCTGGTAGCCCAATGACCAATTCAAATGATTGGTAGCATTTAGGATCTGATAATAGTTCAATGCCCCCTCGATCGTTTGGGAATGGATTTCCTGTTGCTGGAGAAATTGATAGCTCTCTTTATCCAATACAGGCAACAAGCCCACGAAAGGTTTCAGATTGGTAGTCAAATCAAACAGCGGATCTTGGAATTTCTTTTCCCAATTGGCTTCCATCGAAAAGACACGCTTATCACTCGGTGCATGATACCACTCCGCTTTTTGCTGCAAGCTATAAGGAGTTCTGGTTTGGAGTGTGGCCAGATTTTGCTCGATTTGCCCAAAATTAGAATTCAGCAAATTTCCGTTTTCGATATCCGCGACCTTTCCGAAGAAACTGTATTTGAAATAGGTTTCTTCCTTTGGAGTAAAAGTCAAAGCATATTTTAGCAAGCCGGATTTGTTTTCCACACGGCTAGCAGAAGTCAGCAATTCCTGATTGTTTTCTCCTGAGTTCAGGTACGTTCGAAAAGAGGAACTACCCAATTTATTATCCGAACTGGAACCGATCAGAAACCCGGAATGCCTCCACTTTTTGCTTGGGTTATAATTGAAATTGAATGCACCAAGGGTAGTTTCCAGTGAGGCGGCATTATCCCTACTAGCCATCGGAATTCCCAAATCATCTGAACCGAGACTGACTTGTGAGCCAGTCCTGCCACCCAATCCTGCCATTCCTCCGCTGAAACGGAAATAATCCTGAAGAGTAAAAGTCTGCTCACCCACATTGTTTGTTCCACCAATGAGATTCAGATTAAGTTTTGGGGCATAATAAAACACATTAGCATGACCGAGATACCGTTCCTGAGGACCGCCTCCCGCTGTGACATCTCCAAAAACCATGTTCTTTTTCCCATCTTTCAATTGGATATTCAATGCCAGTGTTTCGTCATTGTCCAACCCCCGAATCGGAGAAATTTCATTGAAATTTTTCAACACCTGAACACGGTCCACTGCATTTGCCGGTAGGTTTTTAGTGGCAAGTTTGGTGTCTCCGTCAAAAAAGGGCTTCCCATCCACAAGCACTTTGTCAACTTTCTTCCCCTGCACTTTCACATCTCCGTTTTCATCAATCTGAAATCCGGGTAATTTTTCAAGGACATCCTCTAATTTTCGCTCATTACCTGTAGTAAACGCGTCAGTTTTATAGGTAAGCGTGTCACCTTTCATAGTGACTGGCATCTCAGAAACCACCTCGACCAGGCCAAGCTCAGTATCACTTTGCTTGAGGATGATCTGCATTTGGACGTCAGAATCCCATTCGGTAACCAACCTTTCGAACTGTTGATATCCTACGAAGGAAACTCTGATCAAAAATTGGGAGCCTTCGGCCAAAGTCACTTTAAATCTTCCTTCCTCGTTTGTGATTCCAAAGCCGCCGATCTTCTGCGTGCTTTGATTGATTGCTACCACATTGGCGTAGGCAATTGGTCGATTCAGGCTATCCAAAACCTGCCCGATGAGAGGTTTGCTTTGGGAAAAAGCCGAAGCTGAAATCAAGAAAAACCCAAAGCAAAACAGCGCCCGATATATAAAAGATGGTAGAGTCATTAATGTTTTCGGTGAGTGAAGACACTCCCCGAGGCGAAACATAAAAAGGAAAGCAGTTAAAAATCGCTTCAAAAAAAGCATAGTGAGTGAAGTGAGAAATATGAAATCTGAAGTCTGAAATATTGAGGCTGAGAAAGTGGTACTGCAAATTGATCACTGAGACTGACCACTCAGTTCATCATACTTGGTACTTTGTACATCATACTTGGTTCTCAATTTCCAATCTTAATCACAAACTGATTCCCTTCGCCGGGTTTTCCCTGATATTGATTCATCATCTGTTTCATGCCTTCTTCCTGCACGACACGAAACTCCTCTCTGCTTACTATTTTTCCTCTTTTTGGGCGATCGATTTTCACTGGATTCGCTGATGGGTTCAGCTCAATTTTATCACAGATCAAGACTCTGCCTTGGTTTTGAACTTCGAGGATCAAGCCAGGCAACCCAAAGTAATTTTCAGGACCATGTGAAACCGGGATCTCAGGGGTAAACCATGCCGTAATGTTGATTGTGTCTTTGACATTCTCCATCTCAGTCATTCCTGTAGAGAATCGCTGCGAGTCTATAATTTTGGAGTAAGTCGCCTTTTGAGCGGTGTAATTCCCAATTTTTTTGGTCTCGCCGGTGAGTTCCCATTCTTCGGGCTCGAGGATATCTTTGATCAAAAACTCCTTTCCCATCATTTCTTGCTCCTGCTCGAAAGCCTGATCTGCTATGTTTTTGTAAAGCACACGGTCTGCACTTCCGGTATTGATCACCATGGTCATGCCTCCTGAAGATGCGGTGGCCGGACCTCCGCCCAAGCTTTCAGCCTGCTTCCAGTTCGATTCGGTTTGTGTAAACGACAGGATATAATCCTTCTCCATTTGCTTTTTGAGCTGCGCTTGGATTTCTGCCATTTGCTCAGGAGCCATTTTGGTTGAATCCATAGAAATTTTGATTTGTGAGGACGACTTGTAATAGGCTCTTCCGGTCAGCCCTTGGGCGATAGCCTGAGGAATGGTCAAACTCAGAAAAAAGAGAAATACGAGGGTTAGAAATTTAGATTTCATGGGATATGATTTATTTTCTGGTTGAAGTTGCGTTTTGTTCTTGATACAAACCAATAAAAACCTAATTAACCAAAGCGTTAAGCACTGTTAACGTCTGTTAAGCTCGGTTTTTTTCTTGTTTCTTGCTTCAAGTTTATTAATTCTCGTTCTCTCTTACTTCTTGGATCTCGCATCTTGGTTCTGTATTCTATCCACCAATCCTGATCTGCGTTCGATTTTTCCCACCGGGCTTTCCCTGATACCGGTCCATCATCTGTTTAATACTTTCTTCCTGATTTCTGTTAAACTCTTCGGCAGTCACTTCTTTCCCCCCTTTCGGATATTCGATTGCTACGGGTTCGGCAGAAGGATTGAGATCGATTCTCTCACAATAAAAAGACCTCCCTCCATTGTGAACTTCTAGAATTAATCCCGGCAAACCGAAGTAGTTTTCCGGTCCGTGAGCCACTGGGATTTCGGGAGCAAACCACACTGTTACCAGGATAGTGTCTTTGACATTTTCCATTTCTGTCATGCCGGTAGAAAAGCGTTGAGAATCTTCAATTCGGATATAGGTGGCCTTTTGGGCAGTATAATTTCCTATTTTCTTTGTCTCAGCACTCAGCTCCCATTCGGCTGGCTCCAAGGCATCTTTGATCAAAAATTCCTTTCCCATAAATTCCTGTTCTTGCAAATAGACTTGCTCAGCTATGTTTTTATACAGAATCTGGTCACCACCACCAGAAAGCATTATAGTCATTTCTTCGGAAGGTGTCGTGGAAGGCCCACTTTCCAGGTTTTCAACCTGTTTCCAGTTGGATTCTGTCTGCGTAAACGAAAGAATATAATCCATCTCCCATGGTTTTTTCATCATTTCCTTCATCTCAGCAAGTTCCTCCGGATTCATTTCAGTGCTGTCCATATTTAGGATAAGCTGGTTGGAGGCCTTATAATAAACTCTTCCTGTGAGTTGCTGTGCAAATGCCTGATGAGCATTCAAGGCCAAGTAAGATAGGACTGAGAAAAATAGAAGTTTTACTTTCATAGAATAGAATGTTTTTTGATTTTGAAAATGCTTTTAGAACACGATACAAACCAAGGAAAAGCATTCAATCCAAAGAGTTAACCACTGTTAACGTGTGTTAACCTCGGTTTTTCGCTTTCAAGAAGCCCTTAATTTAGCGTTGTGAAATAGAGCTTGGCGCAAGCAATAAATAGTCAGATGCCCCAATAGAAGATTATTAGAAACAGATGAAAAAGCTGCAGTTCAAGCGTATAGGATTTTTGATCGGGTTTACTTTGTTGGTCAGCATTGGTGTGCAGGCTTGGCGCACTTATTCTCAAATTCAAATCATCAAACGTCAGCTTGTCGTGGAAATCCAGCAGGCTCTGGACAATGCCTTGGAAAGCTATTTTGCCGAACTTGCCAAGACCGATGTCATTGCAATGACAAATCGACCAGGCCCTCCGTCTCTCTTAAATCCCGGCTCTCTGGACTCTGGTCACATCACACAAATTACAGTTAGTAGTCAAGATAGCACAGACGGATCAGCCAATGGATTGTCCCGAAATAATATCCGTCTCCGAAGATTCCAAAATGCCGGAAAAACCGAAGGAATTGACTCCATTTTTTGGCAAGGGGCACCAACCGACTCCACTCTTGAAATGGTTCTTTTGGATACTTCCAAAATGTTGTCAATTGACAAGAAACATGATTTGAATGTTTTTTACAGCAGTAGTCAAACCGACAGCATCAATCAGCTCCAATACTTCACCAACAAGATCATCATCTCCATCACCCGGGATTCTCTGGATTTTGACAAAATAAAGACCTTTCTCGAGGCAGAACTGGATCGCAGAAAAATAGAAATCGACTACGAACTATTTCAGTCCACCAAAAGGATCCCCAGAATTGGGGGAAATGCCGAGCCTCCAAAAGCCCAAGAGAGTAAATCGAACTTGACCTATATTACAGTTTCCCGATCCACGTTTTTGCCACCGGGACAGTCTTTGGAAATCCATTTTGAAATTATTTCGAAGACTTTGGTGAGGCGGGGAATCTTTGAGATTTTGACTTCTTTGACATTTTTAGGCATCATCGCTTTTGCTTTTTACTACCTCTACCAAACAATCAAAAACCAAAAAGAAATCGCGGAAATCAAGCAGGACCTGATCGGAAATATCACCCATGAATTCAAAACTCCGATCGCCACCACCCTTTCAGCAATCGAAGGAATCCAACAGTTTAATCCTGAAAATGATCCCGTTAAAACCAACAAATACCTCGGCATTTCAAAATCCCAAATGATCAAACTTAACCAGATGGTGGAGAAACTTCTCGAAACCGCTACGCTGGATTCGGAACAGCTGGTCTTGAAAAAGGAATTGATTGATCCCGAGCCCATCCTCAGAAACCTGCTGGAAAAATTCAGAACCCTTGATCCTGAAAAGGAAATTGAATTGATTTTGCCATCGCGGATTAGTCCGATTACGGTGGATCCATTCCACTTCGAAAATGTGATTTCAAATCTCCTGGACAATGCTCTGAAATATGGAGGAAACCAGGTTCGGATCTGCATGGATCAAAGCAATAAGACCAAAATCAAGATTTGGGACAATGGAGGAAAAATAAGCTCTGAGCAAAAAGAGCTGGTATTTGAGCAATTTTACCGAATTCCCCAGGGCAATATTCATGACGTGAAAGGCTTCGGAATCGGCCTTTATTATGTCAAGAAAATCATAGAAAAACACGGAGGAAAGATCGAACTCGAAACTGCTACGAAAAGCACCACTTTTATAACGATATGGCCTTAGGTAAAATCAGAATTTTGCTTGCTGAAGACGAGATGGCGCTGGGGATGATCATTCAGGAAAGCCTGGAAAGTCGTGATTTCAAGGTCATTCTTTGCCCCGACGGACAGAAAGCCTGGGAAGAATATCAGCGCGAAAAGCCCGATGTTCTCGTCCTGGATGTGATGATGCCAAAGAAAGACGGATTTACGCTGGCTGAACAAATCCGAAAAATCGATCCCTACACTCCTATTATTTTTCTCACTTCCAAGTCCCAAACCGAAGATGTGGTCAAAGGCTTTGGTCATGGCGGGAACGATTATGTGCGAAAGCCTTTCAGCATGGAAGAACTCATCGTCCGCATCAAAGCCCAACTGGACCGCTCGAAAAACCGAAAAGCACAAAGCGATTGGCTTACACTCGGGAAGTTTGAATTTCACCCGACAAAGCAACTTTTGAAATTGGGAGAAATGGAGTCTCCGCTCACTTCGAGGGAAGCCCAATTGCTTCAGATTCTGCTGGAAAACGTCAATGAAATCACGGATCGGAGTTTGATCCTCACCCAAATCTGGGGCTCGGAAGATTTTTTCACCGCCCGCAGCATGGATGTCTTTATCACCAAGCTTCGCAAAAAACTTCAGGATGACCCTGCTATTCAGATCCTGAATGTGCGGGGGTATGGATATAAATTGGTGTGTTGAAAAGATCCTGAAGGGATCAAACTTTTCAATAGCCTCGGGTGAAACCCGTGGAAGGAAAAGCATGAATCCACCCCCGACCCTGAAGGTGGTCGAACTTCACATTGCATGAAGATTCTCGTCAGATTGAAAATCCTGAGATAGAGATTCGAATTTTCAAATCTCAAATAGCGGGTAAATTTCAAATTACTTTACTTTAAAGTCCAAGGTTTGAGCCTGCGCTCCATAAATCATGGAGAACAGGCCCAAGAAAGTCAACTTCTTTTTATTCAATATTTAGACTTCACCCAAATGAGAGTCTCACTTGATTAATACTTTTTACAAATGTTCTGGTTAGTGGGGATCTGCTTTTAGACAAGCCCTAACCGGGGCAAATCGCTACAGTTAAACAGACATTAATAGAAGAAATACACTAAATATCATTTACCACTTCGCCTTCTTTCTTAGCTTGAAATGCTCTTTTGGTAACTTTCAAATCTCTGAAATAACCTATTGTGCCGATATCGACATACAAGCCTACAAATCCCTTTTTGGTTTTACCCAGCATTTTATCTACGATAAATGAAGAATACTTAAGGTCATTGATAAACATTTCAGCAGATTCGCCATTTATCTCAATCCTCATTGTAATCCACTCGTTCAATGCCACAGGTGCTGAGCCTTCATATCTGAAAGGGGCAATTTTTCGCAATGTGTCAAATTTGAAATCAGGATAGGAGAAATACTGCACGGTGTGATTTCTATGTAGTTGGTTTTCAGATCTACCGACTTTTGGTCGCACATAAATACTCTCAAATGCAGAATCATCTTCTTGCACTCTAAAAAACAGACCGATAAACCCAGCTATGCCTGAGTATGGAGTAGGATTTTGTAATTCACTGTACATTTTCACTTCAATCGTCCCATTTTCAAAGTCATCCAATCCCAACAATCTGGCATAATGCGGCTCATCAACGGTGGCCTCTACGTTTGTGGAATCAAAAGGAATTGCATTTAAATCCCGCTCGATTTTTAAGGCCTTTTTGCCTTTAAATTTGATGACTTCACCAGTAACATTGCGCAACTCAAATTCTTGATTTTTGAGTTTAAGACGTTGAGCATTAACACTAAAAGTGATCATTGCCAACAAGAGTAGACAAGAATATTTTTTCATTTGGCTATTTTTTAAAGCTTAAAACAACTTTTCCTGCGGAGGAATTGCACCTGCCAAACGGATGTAAACCGTCGTTTGTCCTCTATGGTGGGTCTGATGCTCAAAGCATTTTTCCAGCGCTTTTCCTTTAGTCATATCAAATTGTCCAAACAACTTTGTTGCTTCTTCAAGTTGTGCAGGAGTCATTTTTTTTAGGCTATTGATCACAAAATCATAGCCTGAAAGAACCAATTTGGTCACGTTTTCTTTGGATTGATCGGTGGATTTTTCGGATTCACCCATTCCAATAGGGCTCGCAACTCCGGTAGCAGCAGAGGTAAAGCCATAATTAGCATCAGTCAGATGGAGCATTTGCTGGGCAAAAGAGCGCATCTCGGCTGTAGGCTTGAGGCCATAGCTTTCTGCGGGCATAGCTTCCAAGTATTCTTTGGTGTAAGCCTTGGCGCGCTCCCAATCTTTGACGATCTCGTCGATTGAAGTTTGAGCCTGAGTAAAGGTGCTGATGCCAAGAAGTAGGAAAATAGTGCTGAGTAATTTCATATCTATATGTTTTTAGGATTAAAACTCTGACACAAAATTCGGAAGGATGAAGGACTCCTACCCTTAATCTAGCTTAAGAAATAAGCCTATTTAGACATTAGATCTTTGCGGACCTTACTCAAAAACTCAGGTGTAATCCCCAGGTAGGAAGCTATTTGCGTATTGGGAAGTCGATTGGAAAGTTGGGGGTATTGCTCCAAAAAGCCCAAGTAGCGCTGTTCTGCAGTGGAGCTAAAATTTTGAAGAACCCGGTTTTGTAACTCGATGTATTTTAGCTCGATCAGAACTTTAAAAATCATATTCAACTTGGGAATATTCTTGTACAAAAAATATAAATCCATCTGTTTCACCTGAAGTACCATCCCTGCTTCGAGGGCTTCGATGTTCAACTGACTGGGTTTCTGGGTGTGAAAGCTTCCAATATCCGCAATCCAATCATTCTCGGCAGCAAACTGAATGTTATGCTCAAAGCCTTTATCATCTACTCCAAACATCCGAAAACAGCCATTCACTATGAAAGTATAGTGCTTGCAAACCTCCCCTGCCACCAGGATTTTTTCTCTTCGTTTGATAGGACGTGGCACAAACCGATCCTCAAAAAGCGCCTTCTCACTCCCTTTCAAAGGAATAAAGCTTTCGAGGTGTTTGATTAGGGGAAGGGTGGTCATTGGGTAAAATAAAGAAAAAGTCCGGAAAACCGGACTTCAAATCAATATTTCAAACTTTTCAGATAAGCGATGCTTTTGGGTAGATTTTCCATTTCCTTGTCGCTCTCGTCTTCGATGAACATATGCTTGATTCCAATCTTATTGGACTCCCTCAAAATTCCCGGGATGTCAAGTTCGCCCTCTCCAAGTGGCACATCATTTTCAGGACCGGTCAAACCAGTCATATCTCTTGGCGCACCTTTTCTGAAATCCTTCAGGTGAAGTGACACCCAACGATTCCCGTATTTTTTCAACAATGCTACCGGATCTCCACCGCCGAAATGCGTCCACATCACGTCCATTTGCAAGGAAACGTATTCTGGATTGGTGTTTTCGATCATGTAATCCATCAACGTGGATTTGCCATACGGCTGGAATTCATATCCGTGAACATGGTATTTGAAAATCAATCCATTTTCCTTCAGCACTTTTCCTGCCTCATTGAAGACTTTGATCGCATTGTCTGCATTCTCTTTGTTGAATTCCCCTCTTTTATGAGGAACCCAGGCGCACATGACATATTTCGCACCCAAGGCTTTTGCCTGATCAGCCACAGCCTGAGGATCTTTTGCCAATTGCTCAAAACCTGTTCCGGTGGATGGAATGCTGATTCCTCTTTCGTTACATAATTTCTTAAACTCAGCAGGATCCATTCCTGCAGTACCCCCTTCGTATTCGGTAAATCCCATCTTTTGGATGACGTCAAGCGTGGCTACGACGTCCTTCGGAAAATGCTCTCTGAATGAATAAGCGGCAATTCCAAGCGGAGCCTGAAGGAGCGGATCTCCTTTTTTCTGACCAAAGCTATCGAATGGCAAAAGGCCAATCATGAGGATAGCAAGGACGAATAGTGTTGTCTTTTTCATAGGTTTTTGGGTAAGAGTTCCCGCTGATTTTCGCAGAAAAAGTCGCCGATCATCGCTGATAAATCAGCGGTCATCAGCGCGTATAATCAGCGCGAATCTGCGGGAAATTCAAATTACAAATTCATTTTCTTCAACTCATCCATCGCATAATTCGCAGCTCTTGCCGTCAGCGTCATAAACATCAGCGTAGGATTCTGAGTGCTCGTACTCGTCATGCAAGCTCCGTCTGTCACGAATACATTTTTGCAATGGTGAAGCTGATTCCACTCGTTCAGCAAGGAAGTCGCCGGATCTTTTCCCATTCTTACTCCTCCCATTTCGTGGATATCTGATCCCGGAGGTGACTTGGTGTCCTCTACATTGATGTTTTTGAAACCAAGCTTCTCAAACATCTCCGCCTGCTGTTGCAAGAAATCCGCAGTCATTTTATCATCATTTTCGGTCCATTCCACTGAGAGGATGATCTTAGGAATTCCGTATTTGTCTTTTTGATCTGTGCTGAGTCTGACATGGTTTGACTCGATCGGAATCGTCTCTCCCTGCATCCAGGCAGACATATTCCAGGTATCGTTTGGTCGCTGATTGAGCAGGTTGTCCCGAAGCTGATCGCCAATCAGGCCTTTGGTGTCCGAACCCATACTTCTGCCACCGGACATCCCGACGGAGTACCCGCGAAGGAAGTCTGTCTCTTGTTTGAATACATTTCGAAAGCGTGGCACATAAGCATGACCGGGATTTCTGCCATCGTTGATTTTGTCCAAAAACCCTTCAAACTGTGCATTTCCTTTTCCTCTGTAATTATGGCAAGCGAGAAACTTACCCATCAATTCGTTGTCATTTCCGATTCCATTCGGGAAGCGGCTGGATTTTGAATTGAGCAAAATCGCGTTAGAAGCGATTGTGGAAGCGTTGACAAAGACAATTTTGGAGTAAAACTCCATCGCCTCTCCTGTCTCCCGATCGATGATTCTCACTCCGGTTGCGCGGCCTTTTGCTTCATCGTAAATAATCGATTCCACGACAGAATCAGGCCGGATTGTCAGATTCCCGGTCTTTTCAGCCCAAGGCAAAGTCGAGGCATTGGAACTGAAATAGCCTCCATACACACAGCCACGATTACACATTGCCTGGTTTTGGCACTTATTTCTTCCTTGTTGCTTGTGGATTTCCTGAGGATCGGTGAGATGCGCGCATCTTCCCTGGATCAGATGTCTGTCTCCATATTTTTCTTTCAGCTGATCACTGTAATATTTCTCTATACAACTGAGCTCAAAACCCGGCATCACGATCGAATCAGGCAATTCGGGAAGTCCGTCTCTGTTTCCGGCAAAGCCTACGAACGTCTCCACATGATTGAACCAGGGCTCCAGATCTTTGTATCGAATGGGCCAATCGACAGCAAATCCATCCCGAGCAGGACCTTCGAAATCGAAGTCACTCCAGCGCTGTGAGCCTCGGGCCCAAAGCAGGGATTTCCCGCCGACATGATAGCCTCTGAACCAGCGGAAAGGCTTTTCTTCGATGATCGGTTGCTCATCTTCTGCAAGTTTCCAGTGCAAGGTCTCTTCTCTTCCCCAATTGGCGGCACCGATTCCTGAGCGCTTCTCTATCGGAATCACCCCCCTGAATTCAAATTCCCAGGGAGCTTTGGATGCTGTATGGTAATCGTCAATATGTTTGACCATTCGGCCTCTTTCGAGCACCAATGTCTTCATTCCTTTTTCACACAATTCTTTGGCAGCCCATCCGCCGCTTGCGCCGGATCCGATTACGATGGCATCGTAGGTGCGCTTATCTTTTGAGTCTTGTAGCATGTCGTTTTGGGTTTAAGCTTTTACAGAGACATCCACGCAACCATGGTAATATCCCGGTGCCACTTTGTAGCCTCGGTATTCTGCCATTACTTCTTTCACAGTGGTAAATCCGAAGATGGTCTGAGATTTCATCAGGCTGAAAAACTTGACTTCGTCTTCATTTTCGGAAGCATCCAAAGCCAGTAACATCGCTTCTCTTTCTTCCTTCGTCGCTTTCAGGAATTCCTTTTTATCTAGCAAAGCAAGTTGAGCTTTGATGAAATCCTGCTCTTCTTTCTCTGAGCAATGCTCGAAGAATTTGATCAAGAATTTATCTGTTCCGGTGCTGAGTGCTCCGATTGGCTTTGCGTCCGGAGTGGGGAGTTTTGGAGGTAAGCCGGCAGGAATGATAGTGTCGGCTATGGCTGAAATGAGTTTTTCCTCTTTTCTGGTGAAAAAGCCTTTGTGGGTAAGTTCATCCACGATTTGCCATTTCCAATCGGCCAAAACAAGTCCGGCGATTCCGACTGCCGATGCACCGATTATTTTGAGGGATTTCCGTCTATCCATGGGAATTCTAATTTTGCAGGGTCTTTGTCCTACAAGTTAGATTTTTTTGAAAAAGGCGGTAAGAAATCTCACGAGAATTCCACAAGCGGAGAATACTGAGACTCTGCCGTCCTATCTGTCAGAATAATTGAAGGATAACCCGATGGAAAGGTAGGTTCTGAGCTTTTTGTCTGATGAATTGCTTGAAACCCCAAAAGAAATGGGCCCCAAAATCGACTGGTAGGATAGATCCATTCCATATCCAAAGTAGGTCTCATCCTGAAAGACTTTTTCAGGAAACTCAACTTCATCTATTGGATATTGCTTGCTGAATCCCAGAAAATTGACTCCTCCCCTCAGGTAAATCTTCTTCACAGGAATAAACTGAAGTTCCGCACCAGCTTTGATAAAATTAGGAGTGGTCACTTCGGCATAGTTTAACCCCCAAAACTTGGTATCTCCAAAACGAATATTTTGGTAGCCACCAACGTAGAAATCCTGAAAAATTTTAGCTCCTTCATCCGTGGAAAGCACCATTCCTCCTGCTACCTCAGGCTTAAACTGGAGCTTTTGGCTCAATCGAAGAAATTTGGAATAACGACCATACAAAGTAGCGTGTGGTCTTGGTGTCAGGGTTTCAACCAACTTTTCAACAGATGAAAGAGGAACTGGAATCAATTCACCGTCAGAATCAAGAAACAAAGTATCAACTCCGGATTCTAAGTTTAACCCGATCCAATCCTGAACATTGAAAATAGTCTCAATCAGGCCCTCAGCTCCCTTCGTTGGAAAATTACGGTCATTTTGAGAATTGCGGTAATAGCGGAATTTTAAGCCTAAATACCGCTGGTAAGCGCTGTTGATTCCTTCTGGAAAAATGGAATTAAAACGGTACTTGGAATTGCTGTTTTCAAATATCACCCCGAAAGAAAAGGCTTGCTTGAGAGATGAGGTAGAAATCATTTGTGCCTCGGCTCGCGAGTTTTTCACAAGTGTGATATTTTCCTCTTCTCCATTTTCATAAGTTGGCAATTCCTGGTTGAGGTAATTCAAACGAAGATTGAATGCAAACTTTTTACTCTCTCCTACATACTTGTAATGGTCGATCCTAAACTTTGGATTTTCGGAAACGTCTGCTATGACCACTGTACGACTTGATTTCCCGATCAGATCCCTGGCAGTATAATTCAGAAGGATTCCTGCAGAAAACTGATTATCGTAATGTATCGCCGTATTGAGAAGCCTGGATGGTTTTTCTTTCACTCTGATTTGAAGAGAAAATTCATCTTCTCCGGCTGGTATCAGACTATAGTCGACCTTATAAAATCCATTCATTCCAAAAACCCGATTAATACCATCCTGAAGTGCTTCGCGAGTCACATTATCTCCTGCCTCTAGGCCAAGCTTCGATAAAATCAAAGAAGTAGAAAAAAGTGAATTTCCCACTACACTGATGGTTTTGAAGCGGATAGGTTTTGCTTCCAAACCGATTCCTTTGGTGGAATCTGACAGACCAAGGCTATCTGCCAAGTGTTTGAATTGGGGGTAAAATTTTTCCCCGGTTTCGTCACCGATTTTTAAAATTGCATCAAAGTCGCCAAAACTCGCAGTGCCATAAGGGCCCAATTCAGGTTTGATGTAAATATCCGTTTGCTTGATATTTTCAGCAGTTTTGCCCAGCGACTCCGCCATGGAAAGCTGCATCAGGATAGCCGCAAAGCCTTCCAATTTTTCCGCGCTGATAAAATCCTCATCGCTTACATTGACTCCAATCACGTACTCAGCTCCCATTTCCCGAACCACATCCACCGGAAAATTATTCACCACTCCACCGTCCACCACCATGGTGCTATCCAATTGAAATGCAGTAAAAGCAGTCGGAATGGCAATACTTGAGCGAAGCGCATCATGGAGATATCCTTCCTTGAAAACTATCGGCTTACCGGTACTGATGTCTGTGGCGATACAGCGGAAAGGGATCGGGAACTCATCAAAATTTTTGTATTTTCTTGCAGGCCAGGTGTAGTAATGCAAAACCTCAGAAAGCATTTGTCCCTCGATCAGACCTGAGGGAAGGGAAATCTTTCCATTTCGGATAGGAAACTCAAGAAGGTATCGATTGTAATATTCTTTCTCTTCAAATGCCACCGTTTCAAAACTCATCCGATTGGAAATGATCAAATCCCAATCAATGGATCTGATTATTTGCTCAAGGTCATCTGAATCATAACCCATGGCATAAAGACCTCCTACCACCGAACCCATGCTTGTTCCTACAATATAGTCTGGACGAATTCCGGCTTTTTCCATAGCCCGGATCACCCCTACATGCGCCATTCCTTTGGCACCTCCTCCGCTCAGAACCAGACCAATTTTTGGCCGATCAATTGGTGATTTATCTTGTTGAAATGCTGCCGTCTCCCCGGCAATTGCAATAAAAAATAGTAAAACGGGGCCGATCAGGCCATAAATCTTCTTCATGTCTTCTAAATCAGCCCCAAAATTAGATTTTACTTTCTGTAATCAAGAGGAGCTTTGCGGTCTCCCACCAAAGCATCGTAGACGAAACCGTCCCCTCTTCTGCGATTCAATTCATCCAATGCTGTTTTGGTGACAGCCGGGTTTTTGAAAATATCCATAGCTGTCAGCGTCATCGTTTTTGCAGCTACCATCATTCCTTTTTGACCGATGGAAGTTCCGCCTGCAGCAACAGCCTGCCAGGTATGAGCGGAGGTTCCCGGAACCCAAGTTGCAGTGCCCAATCCAACTGTAGGCACCAGCCAACTGATATCTCCCACGTCGGTAGATCCTCCTGATCCTTTTTCATTTACGATAAACGGAGTAATCTTAGCAGCATCTTCCGGGCTTGCTTTTACTCCTGCCGGAAAAGTTTTCATGATCTCCTCAGCAAATTTTTTCTCCTCAGGGGTGTAAACCACTCCACCAATTGTCTCCAGGTTTTTCTGCATGATTCGGGCAAGGGTTTCATTTGGCAGCAAGTTGTACACACCATTGATGACCTCGTATTCCATTCGAGTTTGCGTTCCCAATGCAGCTCCTTCGGCAGCTTTTACCATTCTTGCGAAAATCTCTTTTACCACCATCGCATCCGGATGACGGACGTAGTGATAGGATTCTGCAAAAGCCGGAACCACATTGGGAGCTTCACCACCTCGGGTGATCACATAGTGCATTCTGGTCTCCATCGGCACGTGCTCGCGCATCAGATTCACCATGAAATTCATAGCTTCCACTGCATCAAGGGCTGATTTTCCTCTTTCGGGAGCGGCTGCAGCATGAGATGCTTCCCCGTAAAATCTGAATTTGGTGGAAATATTTGCAAGTGAAGAAGTAGCTCCGGCCTCATTGTCCGAACCCGGATGCCAGTGCATCATCACGTCCACATCTTTTATCAATCCCGCGCGGGCGATGTAGACTTTACCTCCTCCGCCTTCTTCGGCAGGTGTTCCGTAAACTCTCAAGGTTCCCTTTATATTATTTTCTTTCATCCACTCCATCACCGAAATCCCAGCTGCCACAGAAGCGGTTCCAAATAAATGATGACCGCAAGCATGACCCGGCCCGCCTTCGACAACAGGATCTTTGAATGGCGATGCGCTTTGAGATACTCCCGGCAAAGCATCGTACTCAGCCATAATTCCAATCACCGGCTTTCCTGAACCATACTCAGCTATGAATGCTGTGGGAATTTCGGCTACTCCGGCCTGAACTTTAAATCCGGCGTCCGTGAGAGTCTTCTGCAAAAGTGCAGAACTGTTCGTTTCAAGATATCCCAATTCAGGGTTGGACCATATTTGCTTCGCAATTCCTCCGTAGAATTCGGCTTTGGAATCAAGCTTTTTGATAACGGCATCCTCTTGGGCAAAAGCCAAGAAAGGAATGAAAGCCAGTAAAAGAGTGGTGATTTTTTTCATGTTGGTGGTATTAAATTGCTGGAAACTGAAAAGACTATATTTCTTTGGTAAGCTAATTCAGAAATTTTGGTTTTTATATTCTGGAGGCTAAAAACCAAAACTTTTTAATATGAATATCCGCAAACTTTGCAGTTGTTTATTTAACACTTGAAAATCCAGCCGAACGTTTGATTCAGGGTTTCTTCGGTCTTCGGTCATCGGTCTTCCAGCAAATACCAAAAGAGGATCGTCCAATTGACAAGTAAGCGCACACTCTTATTTTATCCCTCTTTAGGATTATTTTTTTGGATATTTTTAAACCATAGTCATAATTATTGACAATAATTTTAAAAAAAGATAGAAATTAAGTAACTTTTTCAAGACCTAAACTCACGCATTTATGAAAAAATTCTTTCGCATTCTCGCTTACATTTTTGGCGGACTGATCATTTTGATGGTTGGGGCAGTAGCCTATCTTCAGTTGGCCTTTCCAAAAGTCTCTCCGCCTGAAGAACTTCGAATCGAATACACTCCTGATCGAATCGCTCGCGGCGCATATCTTGCAAACCATGTGACCGTTTGTATGGACTGCCACTCGACCCGTGATTTTTCACTTTTTTCCGGTCCTCCGGCACCGGGTACTTTGGGTGCGGGTGGAGATCGATTCGATCATAGTATCGGACTTCCGGGAGTATTTTTTGCCAAAAACATTACCCCCCACGGTATATCAGATTATAGTGATGGGGAGCTTTTTCGGCTGATTACAACCGGAGTCACCAATGAAGATCGGCCCATGTTCCCACTAATGCCATACACCTATTATGGAAAAATGGATCCTGAGGACATCTATTCTATCATTTCTTACATCAGATCACTTCCTGCTGTGGAAACTGAAATCCCTGATTCCAAAGCTGATTTCCCGGTTAATTTAATCTTGCGAACTATTCCAACCAATGCAACTCCAACAATGAGACCCGACCCCTCTGATCAGGTGGCATATGGAGCTTACATGATAAATGCGTCGGGTTGTGCAGAATGTCATACTAAGGTGGATCCCCAAGGCACTATTATCAAGGATCAATTATATGCCGGAGGACGAGAATTCCTTTTTCCCGATGGCTCAAAAGTTACCTCCGCAAATTTGACACAGGATAACGAAACTGGAATTGGTAGCTGGACAGAAGAAATGTTTGTAACCAGATTTAAGCAATATGCTGATTCGGGATATGTAAATCCAAAAGTTGCCCCGGGAGAATTCAATTCAATCATGCCCTGGACCATGTATGCAGGCATGAATGAGGAGGACCTGAAAGCAATCTATGCCTATCTGAAAACTGTCCAACCGATTCCAAATCAAGTCATAAAGTTCACACCAGCGGGAGCGTCCGAATAGAAATTATCACTTGCACTTTGTCGAAAACCTATTCTCCAAATTAGCGTTTGGTTAGTAGGTTTTCTTTTTTAAAGATAAAACCCGAACTTCGTGCCGAAATGAAATCGCTTCTATCCACATTTTTGCTTCTTTTTTTCCTGATGGGACAGGTCAATTTGACTTGGGCGAAGCATTTTTGCGGTGATAAATTGGTAAGCAGCAAGGTTACTTTAGCTGCCGAAGGTCATGATTGCTGCGAAAGCGAAAAAGGATCAACCGCTCCAATGGATTGCTGTGAGGATGAAATTTCGACAGCAGACGCCGATGATTTTTTTGGCAAAACTGATTTTCAGGTAAAAATTTCTCCTGAATTCATCTTGGCCTATGCTTTTGCTTTTGGTTTTTCTCCAGCGGAAAACCAAGTGGCTAAAAAGCCCGAATTTGAAATTCCGGATAAGCCAATTCCGGATTTAAACATCCTACATCAGAATTTCCGGATTTAAGATTTGATTGAGTATCCTCTGGGTTCAGGGGAAAGGTTTACCCTTTTTATTCAAATCAAATCAAGATGCAATACTTATTATTTATACCAATTTACGCCATTACTGCGCTTTGGGCTTCCGGTCAGCAAACTGTAACCGGCAAAGTTCAATCCGTCAATAAAGAATCTCTGATCGGGGCAACTGTCCAAATTCTTGGAAAAGAACGAGGTACTGTGACCGATCTGAATGGTTCTTTTGAACTGGCAGATGTCATCCCTTCTGATAAATTAATATTCTCCTATATCGGATTCGCAACAGACACACTTTCTCCGATTTTTGATCAGCCTATGCTGGTGACTTTGGCCGATGGAGATGAGGATCTTGAAGAAGTGACGGTACGAGGTCGTACCGAATCTGTGGTAGACGAAGCTCCTTTTCTTAACATCCTGATTACCGAGGCAGAACTTCAGAAAGCTGCTTGTTGCAATCTTTCTGAAAGTTTCGAGACAAATGCTTCTGTGGATGTATCGTATGCCGATGCTGTGACCGGGACAAAGATGATCCAAATGATGGGTTTGGACGGACGCTACGTCCTGATCAGCCGGGAAGGGATTCCAAATATCCGGGGTCTGAATTCACGATTGGGACTCACTTTCGTACCAGGAACCTGGATTCAATCTATTGACGTGGGCAAAGGTGCGGGAAGTGTAATCAACGGCTACGAATCCATGACAGGTCAGATCAACGTAGAATTGATGAACCCTGCAACCATGGACAAATGGTATCTGAATGCTTATCTGAATTCATTTGGAAGACTGGAATTGAATGCAAACCATTTGATTCCGATTTCTGAGAAATGGAGCTCTGCGGTGCTTTTCCATGTGAGCCAACAAACCACTGAAATGGATCAAAATGAGGATGGTTTTATGGATATGCCAAAAACCCGTCAGGTCAATTTCCTTAACAGATACCAATACACCGGTGACAGACTGATGGCTCAAATCGGAGTGAATGTATTTTCTTCCCAAAGCGCAGGTGGACAATTGGGATTTGGATTCAATGACGATCTCTCCACCAGCGCCGAATATGGCTATGAGTTGGACACACGAAAAGCCGAGCTTTTTGGTAAAATCGGAATGATCTACCCGAGTAAACCAACTCAAAGCTGGGGCTTCCAATATTCGCTTTCCTATCAGGATTTCAGCGGAGGAGCAGGAAGAAGACTGTATGAGGGAACTGAAAAAACTGCCTACGGTAACTTCATTTACCAAAACATCATCGGAAGCAGCTTCCACCAATACAAGACCGGAGTAAGTTTCTTATACGATGCATTCGATGAGAGTTTTGACTCCAACAGTCCAAACGGACTTGATTCTACCTTCATCCGGGCGGAGAAAGTACCAGGCGTTTTCTTCGAGTACAATTTCATTCCGAATGAAAACATCACGATCGTGGCCGGAGCGAGAACGGATTTTCACAATCTCTTTGGCACCTACTTCACTCCAAGATTGCATGCACGATGGGCGTTTGTTCCTAATTGGACCATTCGCGGATCTGTAGGCAAAGGCTACCGAACTCCAAATGCGCTGATGGAAAACAGCATGGTGTGGGTTTCGTCCAGAGAAATTCTATTCCAGGCAAAACTGCAACCTGAGATCTCCTGGAACACAGGACTCAGCCTTGCCGGAAGCTTGACTGTGAATGAAAAACCACTCAGCATCGTGGCTGACTATTTCTACACAAGCTTTGTCAATCAACTCGTCTACGATCAGGATGTGAGTTCCGACCAGCTCATCATCAAAAACCTCGAAGGAGAGTCATTTGCAAAAAGCTTTCAGATCGAGGCTAGCTATCCTTTCTCCGAAAAAGTGGATGTTAAAGCTGCTTACAAGCGTTATGACAATCTCATGACGACCAATGGAATTCTTCAGCAAGTGCCTTACCAAAGTCAGGATCGCTTTTTCCTGAATGCAGCCTATGCAACCAAATTTGACAAATGGAAAGCTGATATGACCGTGAACTGGTTTGGGCCGATGAGACTTCCTGACACGAGCGATAGTCCTTCGGAGTTTCAGTTGAATTCCGAATCTCCGGATTTCTTCATGGTCAATGCACAGGTTTCCAGAGGATTTCGTTGGGGAAGTATTTATCTGGGAGGAGAAAATATCTTAAATTTCAAACAATCAAATCCAATTGTAGATCCTGAAAATCCTTTTGGTTCCAATTTTGATGCTTCTATGACTTGGGGCCCGATTGCCGGAAGGATGATTTATACAGGATTCAGATTAAAAATCTAATTAAGAAGAACATGAAATCGAGCATGACGAGAACGTCACACACTGGGATGATTATCCAAAATGCGAGATTCCATGTGGCCTTTAAAAATCAAATTATAATCACATGAAAAAGCTACTCTTATCATTATTCTTTTTCACTTTGGCATTTGCCGCTCAGGCTCAGGTGAAAAATATCGGAATCCAAACTTCAGCAGTCTGCGAAATGTGCAAAGACAGATTGGAGAAAGACCTGACTTTCGAAAAAGGTGTAAAATCTGTCAATCTGGACCTTGAAACCAAGGTTTTGAACATTGCATACATCGACGGAAAAACCAATCCTGATGTACTTCGCAAGCGCGTAACACTGGTTGGATACGATGCAGACAGTCTCAAAAGAGACCCTGCCGCCTATGAAAAACTCGATGTTTGCTGTAAGGACGGAGGAATGGATACTCCCGCGCCAAAGAAGAAAGTGGGAGGTCAATAATCCTCCAGGAAAATAAAATTCAATAAGGATCCTCTTACCAGAGGATCCTTTTTTTTGCCTTTGTAACCAATGTCACCGAATCAGCACCCATCGGTATCCTATTTTTGAAAGATAATTTGGATACCTACAACCAAATTCAAAACTCTTTCTATCAAAGTGTTTTGTTGACACAAGAACCCAAAAACCAGCTATGAAATCCTCAAGAAGAAAATTTATTACCCAAATCGGAGCCCTTGGAGCAGGAACGGGATTGGTAAGTTTGTCTCCTGTGATGGCAGAAACCACAATCGAGAAGAAAAAAACGAATCCTGCTTCATTCACGGTTTCGATTCTTCAAACCACTGACGTCCATTGCCAGATACATGCTCATGATGAATTGTTCTGGGAAAATGAGAAAGCGGTATTCAGAAAAACAGGAGGCTATTCCCATCTCAAAACTTTCCTCGACCGGGAAAGAAGCAAGTCTGATCACAGTTTTCTGATTGATACAGGAGATATGTTTCAGGGTTCGGAGCTTTCAGTGAAAACTACCGGAGAAGCGATGGTCCCCATCCTGAATGCACTCGATTACGATCTTTACCTTCCCGGAAACTGGGAAGTGATTTATTATAAAAAAACCATGCAACACCTTTTGGGCTCTTTGACTGCCCCAAAGGTTTGTGCCAATATGTACCATGATTTGGGTGAAGGAAAGAAAGGTGAATTGATATTCCCTCCTTATCATATCTGGACAGTCAATGGAGTCAAAATTGGCTTTTTGGGCTATACAGATCATTTGGTACCTATTCGCCAATCTCCAAACTACAGCAAAGGGATCATCTACACCAAGCCGGAAGATAACCTTGCTCATTACGTGGATGTCCTTCGGAATCAGGAAAAATGTGCCTTTGTAGCCATCGTTGCGCACTTGGGACTTTCGCAGCAAATCCATCTCGCAAACTTGCCGGCATGCGAAGGAGTTGACTATATCCTGGGCGGAGATACCCACGAGCGAGTGAGAAAACCGATTCAGGCCAAGTATGCTAAAGTCGTCGAGCCGGGAGCTTTTGGTTCGTTCGTTGGCAAACTCGAACTCAAAATTGAAAACGGAAAAGTCGTCAGCGATACCTATGAGATGATGGAAGTGGATGCGAAGAAATATCCTGCTTCCCCGGAAATGGAAAAAATTGTGGCTCAATATGAAGGCCCATACCTGGAAGACATCCAAAAAGTGGTGGGCTACAGCACCATTCCGCTTTACAGATATTTCGTGATCGAAAACACGATCGACACCATGATTTTGGATGCTATCAACTGGCAAGTGCCGGAAGTTGACATTGTTCTTTCGAATGGATTCCGGTTCTGCCCGCCAAGATCTACCCCGGATCAAACAGGAAATATCCCGATCACCAACGGTTTTATATTCGATATGCTTCCTGTGGACTCGCAGATTCGGACCGGAAAAGTAACCGGAAAGCAAATTCATGAATGGCTGGAGCGCGAATTGAACAACGTATTTGCAGCCGATGCTTCCAAGAGATTTGGCGGCTGGGTGATCAAATTCAAAGGAATGGAAGTGGAGTTCAATGCTTTTGCAGAAGAAGGCAAGCGAGTGCAGAAAGCAGTTGTGAAAGGTCAGCCACTTGATCCTGAGAAAGTCTATCATATCTGTGCCTGCGAGAGAGACGGCGATCCGGATGATATGCTTTGCAGATTCCGAGGCGTGAAGGAAACTGAGAACACCCCTTATACACTCCACCAAGCCATGAGAAGTTACCTGGAAACTAATTCACCGGTAACTCCAAAACCACCAAAATCAGCAATTGCCTTGGATGCTCCTGCGACTTTGCTTACCCAAGTCACAGGAGTAGATTACCAATTCAGATAAAGTCAGTACCAGATAGACGCGAGAAAAGTGTTTATTCACCCCCGGAAACCGGCCAATTGGCCGGTTTTTTTGTTTACAATAAAAGCGCATTTTGCAAACAATTCTCACCCAATCTATTCAAAACCAAATCGCATGCAACTCACCAGAATCTGGCTTTTCTTTCTCTTCTCTTTTTTCATTTTTTCCTGCGAAAGCTCTTACGATTCTTCGGGCTGGGATACTTCGAAAGTTCAGATTGCCCGGGATGAATTCGGCGTTCCCCATATTTTCGGAGAAAAAGATGCAGATGTAGCTTACGGTCTTGCCTGGGCACATTCAGAAGATGATTTTGGCACCATCCAAAAAACTGTTCTGGCTGGCAAAGCGATGGTAGGTAGAGTTTTTGGGCAAGATGGTGCGGCAGTGGATTTCTTCGTTCACCTGCTCGAAACAAGAGAAATCGCAGCTGAAAAATATGAATCTAGTTTTTCTCCTGAGTTCAAAAAAGTCCTTGAAGGCTATGCCGCCGGACTCAACGATTATGCTTTGGCACATCCGGAAGAAGTATTGCTGGCAGATGCTTTTCCTGTAAATCCCAAAGAAATTGCCTCGGCTTACATTCTGTCTTTGGCACAAATGTCAGGAGCGGATCGGGCTGTGCAGCAGATTGTGAGTGGTAAAGTGGATGTGATTTCCGAGGATCAAAATCCCAAAGGATCGAATGCCATTGCAATCCATTCCTCAAGAACTGACTCCGGCGAAAATTTCCTTGCGATCAATTCCCACCAACCGCTCGATGGACCGGTAGCTTGGTACGAGGCACATCTTCATTCCGAAGAAGGATGGAATATGCTAGGCGGACTTTTCCCCGGAGGGGCAATGATTTTTCACGGAGTGAATGAAAATCTTGGCTGGGCGCATACAGTTAATTTCCCCGACCTGCTGGACATCTACCAATTGGAAATCAATCCGGAAAATGAAGATCAATATAAAGTTGACGGAGAATGGCTGGAACTTGAAGAGCGCACAGTCTGGCTGAAAGTGAAACTCTGGGATATGATTACGATCCCGATTCCAAAGAAAGTCTGGAAAAGCATTTACGGCTCAACGATGGTCACTGATCAGGGAGTTTTTTCGATTCGGATGGGAGCGCTTGAGCGGATCGCCGCGCCTGAACAATGGTGGAGAATGAACAAAGCGAAGAATTATTCGGAGTTCAACGAAGCAATGAGCGTGATGCAATTGACGAGTTTCAATACCGTCTACGCCGATCGTCATGACACGATTTTCTACGTCAGCAATGCCCTTTTGCCCAAGCGGGAATCTGGCTTTGACTATTCCGAAACTGTGCAAGGGAATACCAAAAAGACGCTCTGGAATGATTTTTATGACTTTTCTGAATTGCCACAGTACGTAAATCCAACATCCGGCTATCTCTACAATACCAACCATTCGCCTTTCAAAGGAAGCAGCCTGAAAGACAATCTTAACCCGGATCTTTTTGCAAAAGAGAATGACTACCAGAATCGGGACAATAACCGCTCGTTACGATTCAGGGAACTCATGCCTGACACCGGCAGAATCAGCTACGAGCAATTCAAGCTGATCAAATACGATGGTAAACTTCCTTCCCAACTTGCCTTTCGCACGAATATGGAAGCATTATTTAATTTGAATCCCGAGAGCTATCCGGAAATTGCGAAGCAGATTGAAACGCTGAAATCCTGGGACAAAACCTCCGGAATAGAGAGTGAGGGAGCCGCGATTTTTGCCTTCCAATACTATTATTGGTGGGATGAGTTTTCGAAGACAGATCGGGATTTCAATACCACTTTGACGGAAGAGGAAGTTGTGCAAGGATTGCTCGCTGCGAAAGCTCACTTCGAAACTCATTTTGGGAAAGAAATCGTAGCGCTGGGAGAATATCAGAAGTTGGTAAGAGGAGAAAAAGCTCTTCCTCTGCAGGGAATCGACGATGTGATCACAGCAATGAGGTCAGAAGCTTGGGAAAACGGAACCCGAAAAGGCATACAGGGGGAGTCTTATATTATGATGGTCAGATTTGGCGAAGGACTTCCCAAAATCGAAACCATCAATGTGTACGGAGCAAGTAACAAGCCTGAAAGCCCACACTACGATGATCAGATGGAGCTTTTTCTTCAGCAGAAATTGAAGCCCATGACCTTGGACAAAGCGGAAGTTTTGAAAAATGCGAAACGGGTTTATAGTCCGGGTGGAAAATAAAAATTTGGTATCTCCAATTCCCATTCCTCCCGATTTCTGGGTAGTTTAGCTTTTAGAATTAACGCTGTCCTATTCGCCCAACCCGGCATTTGATTCTTACTCCATGCAGACTTTCAAACCCGCTTTCCGCTCGAGTCCCATCCTGATTTTGGCACTGGCAATGTTCCAGATCTCCTGTGCAAGCAGCCAGGCGACTTTTCGGATATTCGAAAAACCCATTACCTGGAATGCAGAACGAGAGGAACTTTCCCTCAAATACCTGAAGGACAGACATGGCTTGGAGAAGGAAACCGCCAGTATCGAGCCTCAAATGGTGGTGGTTCACTGGACTGCCATCAATTCCATTGAAATCACTTTTGACGTATTCAATCCTCCGACATTGGGAGGCAGAGAAGATCTGACCGGTGCGAGCAATCTAAATGTGTCAAGTCAGTTTCTGATCGACCGGGATGGTACTATTTTCCGACTTTTACCCGATACCACCTTTGCTCGGCACGTTATTGGCTTGAATTATCTTGCGATAGGAATTGAAAATGTCGGTGGGTCAGATTCACCTTTGACAAAGGAGCAACTCAAATCCAACGAAGAACTCATTCGCTATCTCAAAAGAAAGTATCCAATCGAGTACGTGATCGGGCATCATGAGTATCAAAACTTCCAGACTACTGACCTTTGGAAAGAAACTGATCCTGATTATCGAACTGTAAAATCTGATCCCGGAGATGCATTTATGCAAAAGCTTCGAAAAAATCTGACTGATTTGAATCTGAAACCAGTCCCAAAACTTTGAATTGCCAATTGACTACCTATGTCATCTTTCACTAAATACCTTTTCCTTTTTCTGATTTTCGGTTTGTTGCTGGGAGCCTGTAAGACTCAAAAACCTTCAGGTGCTGGTTCAAAAACCACTCCTCCGGCAACTTCAAAACCTGCCCCGAATACTTCAAATCTTCCGGTTAAATCAATTCCTCTGCCTTCCGTAGCTCTAAAACCGCTAAGCTATCAAATGCCGGAAATGCCCAGGGAGTTCCGGGCAGTTTGGATCGCGACGGTCGCAAATATCGACTGGCCTGTGTCACCAACCGATCCTTACGAAAAGCAAAAGCGTGATTTCATTGCTTTGCTGGACCATTACAAAGGATTGAATTTCAATGCAGTCATCGTTCAGGTTCGCACGGCGGGCGATGCTTTTTACCCGAGTAATTTTGCGCCATGGTCCAAATATCTGACAGGAAAAGAAGGCAAGGCACCGAACACCAACGAGAATCCGCTTACTTGGATGATCCAGGAATCACATGCCCGAGGGCTTGAATTTCATGCATGGCTGAATCCATATCGGGCGACTTTTGACATGAAAACTGAGTTGCTCAGCCCAAATCATGATTTCAATCAGCATAGAGATTGGATGCTGAAATACGGAACGAAGTACTATTATAATCCGGGTCTTCCGCAGGTAAAAGAACATCTGACAGCTGTGATCAAAGAAATCGTGGATAATTACGATGTAGATGCGATCCACTTTGACGATTATTTTTACCCTTACAAAATCGCCAAGGAGACTTTCCCGGATAAAAAAACCTACGAACAATACAAAAAGCCCGGCCAAACTCAGGACGACTGGAGAAGACAAAATGTGAACGATCTCATCCAATCTGTTCATGCCACCATCAAGGCAAGCAAGCCTTGGGTTCAGTTTGGGATTTCTCCTTTTGGAGTTTGGCGCAACCAATCTGCCGATCCAAAAGGATCTCCTACCCGAGCCGGTGTTTCCAATTATGACGACCTCTTTGCGGATCCGATGACCTGGATGAGAAATGGCTGGATCGATTACCTCATTCCGCAGGTGTACTGGAGCATGGAGCATCCTTTGGCTTCCTATCGAAAGCTGAACGACTGGTGGTCAAACAACAGCCACGGCACCAATATCTATGTAGGAAACGGACCCTATAAAATCCGGGAAGATTCGGATGCCGCTTGGAAAATCCCTTCCGAACTCAATACCCAAATCAATTACACCAGAACCCTTCCCTCGATTCAGGGAAATGCCTTTTTCTCTGCAAAATCTCTTTATACCAAAAATCAGGATGTAGCCTCCTTGTTGAAAAAAGAGCTTTATGATAAGCCAACTTTGCCCCCTTCTTTCGAACCTAAGTCTGCTTCGATAATTGAAATTCCGGTTGTGTTCAAAGTGGAAACCACCACCGCCCTGACAAAAATCAGTCTGGAAAAACCTCTTGATCCGGCCATCCGATACGGAATGGTTCAAGGGGCAAATGAACTTAATCTCCTACACGATGCGGTAATCCATCCGGTTTGGGTTGGTGGAAGTCGGGCAAGATCGTTGGAAGTAACCAGTCTGAATACCGAATATCTTGCCATCCGCTGGATCGATCACTTTGGAAGGATCGTACAGACTCAAGTGTACCAAATCCCAAAATCTGCGCGTCCATGAGAGATATGCTCGTTCGCCTGATCGGCCTTCCTGATGTATCTGAAACTGAAAAAAAACTTTTTACGAAGGAGAAAATCGTCTTTCGCAGAGCTATCGCTCCCGAAAAACATTTGGTCAGCGATTGGGTGATGGAGCATTTTGGTGGGTATTGGAAATCCGAAGTTGAAGTGGCATTCTCAAGACAGCCGGTTTCTTGCTGGCTGGCGCAAAGAGGAAACGATATTTTGGGCTTTGCCTGCTATGAATCCACCGCCCGGAATTTCTTTGGACCAACCGGAACATTGGAATCTGAGCGAGGGAAAGGAATAGGCAAAACACTTTTGATAAGATCTCTGGAATCCCTTCGGGAAATGGGCTATGCTTACGCAATTATCGGGGGAGTCGGCCCGGCAGAATTTTACCAAAAATCCGTCGATGCCCGGATCATTGAAGGCTCTGAAACCAGCATTTACGAGCACCTGATCCGTAAAAAATGACTCAAACCACCCAAAAAAACCCTTGGTTTTGGGTTCCTTCCCTCTACCTCACCGAATCTGTTCCCTATGTAATCATCATTACCGTTTCGGTAATCATGTATAAAAGCCTCGGCGTATCAAATGCCGATATCGGACTTTACACCTCATTTCTTTATTTGCCTTGGGTAATCAAACCTATCTGGAGTCCGATATTGGAGCTTTTTGGCAGTAAAAAGAAATGGTTTCTCAGCATGCAACTGATCTTAGCTGTAGCTTTTTTGGGAGTTGGATTGACCACCGGAACATCGCATTTCTTCACCATTACGCTTGCCTTTTTCTGGATGGGAGCATTTGCCTCCGCCACAAACGATATTGCCTCAGACGGCTTGTATCTCATCGCTTTGAAGCCAGACCAACAAAGCTTTTTCGTCGGCATGCGAAGTACCTTTTACCGAGTAGGGATGATCACCGGACAGGGATTGATTGTCATCATCGCCGGAAATTTGGAAACCTATTTTGGAGATCCTGCCAAAGCCTGGTCCTGGACCATGATTATTGTCGCTTCTTTGATGCTGATTCTGGCACTAATTAATTTTATCACCACCCCTAATGTGATAGAGGAACGAGTTGCAAGAGAAGATCAACCCAGCTTTGGAAAGGTTTTTTCTACATTTTTCACCAAGAAAAATATTGGGCTTTCACTTGGGTTTGTCCTTCTATATCGGCTCGGAGAATCTCAATTGGTGAAAATGGCCTCTCCCTTCTTTTTGGATGAAAGATCAGACGGTGGTTTGGGATTGAGTGTGACCGATGTAGGTTTTCTATATGGCACCTTGGGTGTGATTGCGCTTTTGGCTGGCGGAATTATGGGTGGAATCTTGATTTCAAGAGACGGCCTGGGTAAGTGGATGATGCCGATGGTGGTTGCCATCAATGTACCGAATATCGGATATGTTTTTCTCGCCTGGCTGCAACCAGATAGTATTCTATTTGCCGGAAGTGTGGTTCTGATCGAGCAGTTGGGTTACGGATTTGGATTTGCAGCTTACATGGTGTTTCTGATTTATTTGGCGGAAGGTCTTTTCAAAACAGCGCACTATGCATTGGCAACCGGGTTTATGGCCATGGGAATGATGCTTCCGGGGATGCTGAGCGGATATATGCAGCAGTGGCTTGGCTATCCGGGATTCTTTGTCTGGGTAGTCTTGGCAACGATTCCCGGATTTGTGATGGCGTATTTGGTGAAGTATCCGAGGGAGTTTGGGAAGAAGGCTGAAGTCTGAAGTTTGAAGGCTGAAACTTCGAAATTCGATATTCATCATTCGATGTTCAGTAATGAAAAATTTCGAATATTGAACATCGAATGATGAACGTCGAAGTGAATTTAACTTTTCCTCAACACATGAATAAAAAACAAAAAATCGCCCAAATTTTTTTCCCTGCAGCCTTCATCCATGACTCGGAGGAAAATTATCAGGAATTGGAAAATCTGATCAGGGAGGATAATATCGGAGGGTTAACTTTTTTCCATAGCCGGATTTCTGCTGCTGCCAACTTCGAAAAAAGGGCTGAAGTTTTGGATGTTACAGGGACTTTTGAGAAGTTGATCCATTTGATCAACCGCTACCAGAAAGCTGCAAAATCCCCTCTTATCATCAGCATCGACGGAGAATATGGATTGGCGATGCGAGTTGAGAAAACTCCCCAATACCCTTTTGCAATTACCCTGGGTTCATTGAAAGAAAATGCCGAAGAACTGGTAGAAAAGGTCGGATATCGAATGGGTTTGGACATGATAAAATCTGGCATCCATCTGAATCTGGCTCCTTGCGCAGATGTGAATACCAATCCTGACAATCCGGTGATTGGGTATCGATCTTTCGGTTCTGATGCTCAAAAAGTTGCAAAACTATCATTGGCAGCTTACAAAGGGATGAAAAAAGCAGGAATTGGAGCATGCATGAAGCATTTCCCCGGACATGGCGACACGAATGTTGATTCTCATTTAGGTTTGCCGATTCTGCACAAAACAAAAGCCCAACTTCAGGCCGAAGAACTACTTCCTTTCCAACATGGAATCGACAATGGAGTGGAGATGATCATGGTTGGCCATTTGGCTGTGCCGGCACTAACAGGAGGGAAAGAAATTGCAGCCAGCATCAGCCGCGAACTCATAACTGATCTTTTGAAAGGGGAGATGGGATTTAAAGGACTTGTGATATCTGACGCTCTGAATATGAAAGCGGTTGCGAAACATTTTCCTGTTCCGGGACAACTCGAATGGGAAGCTTTCCATGCCGGAAATGACATCCTTTGTTTCTCTGACCATGTCAGGGACGGCATCGAATTAATCTGCGAAAAAGCCACATATGCTGAAGTTGAGCTGGCGTACGGAAAGATCCAGGACCTGAAGAAAAAGTTGGGAGTATTCGATTTTCAGCCTTTTGAGGTCCCGGAATTCGATTGGGAAAATCATTCTGCTTTACAGACTGAACTTGCTGAAAAATATATTTCAACTCTTTCAGGAAGTATTGATACGACAGAACTCAAGGATTTAGCAGAATCTGGAAAGCTCGCTCATCGGGTCTTTTTCGCCGGTACAAAAACAGTTTTTGAGAAGAAGCTGAATGAAAAACTGGGCCAAGATCTGAGTTCAATTTCTATTGAAAATGCAAATAAAGTCTTGATTTCGGTTTTTGTACCATCCCACAAGCCTTTGAATCAATTTGGAATGGATGAGTCAATTTTGGAAGAAATTCATCAACTGGTCAAAACCAAAAAATGTATTTTGTTCCATTTTGGAAACCCGCTGTCGATAAAACATTTGGGTAAAATAGAGGATTTTGAAGCATTCGTTTGCGGATATCAGGGATTTGAGGAGGTGCAGGAGATTGCAGCAAAAAACCTACTGTAGAATTGAACCCTTGATGGGTTTATGAAAGCATTTTTTTATCTTAAACTTCTTCTTTGTTTTTCAATTGATTTTTCAGCTTTCTATGAAAAAGAGATACGCAACTCCTGGAGTTTATATCGAGGAAATAAAAAGTTTTCCATCATCTGTTATCTCCTCTGAATCCGCAATCCCTGCGTTCATTGGCTACACGGAAAAGGCAGAGAAATCAGGAAAATCCTTAGTAAACATTCCAATTCGAATCAATTCATCTCTGGAGTTCACAGAACTTTTCGGGGGTTCTTTCAATTCAATATTCCATTTAAAAGAAGCCCAATCTGGAGATTTGGAAGCTTTTCCTCTGAACGGTCAGATGAAAAAGTTGGAATTTAAAGACCATCAAATTGCCTATTTATTTACCGGGATTTGCCTGTTTTTCCAGAATGGTGGTCAAAGTTGCTACATCGTCTCTATTGGAACTTACGGAGGAAAAGATCGGGTGACCATACAAAAAGATGAATTGATTGAAGGGCTGAACCTGCTGGAGAAAGTGCCCGAAATTACACTGATCCTTATTCCTGATGCATTGGCTTTGAAGGAGGATTTCTTTTACATTTCAAAAGCAATGCTCAGTCACTGTGCTCAAATGCAAAATCGATTTGCCATTTTAGACATGCCTTGCGGATTTGGTGAATTGAACACAGGCAATGACCCAATTCAAAACTTTCGTGATAAAATCGGAACAGAAAACTTAAGCTATGGAGCAGCTTATTTTCCCTGGCTTCAAACCAATATCCTAAGTTCAGAATATGCCAGTTTCAAAAATCTGGACTCCGAAATTTCTCTGCAATCAATCCTTCCTGAGGCATCTGCTCTTTCAGTTCTTGAAACCACACCCCCACTTTCAGATCCTATTTTACATCAATCTTTGGTAGCTGAAAGCCCGACTTACAAACTACTCTTGAGCAAAATGCTGGAAAAAATGAACTTACTTCCGCCGGCTTCTGCTTTGGCAGGAGTCTACCAATTTATTGACTTTACAAGAGGAGTTTGGAAAGCTCCGGCAAATGTTGGATTGAGTGGTGTGATCCAACCCGCACTTAAAATCACAGAAAGAGATCAGGAAAGTCTGAATATTGACCCAATAACAGGAAAATTCATCAATACTATACGGGTTTTCCCAGGCAAAGGAACCTTGGTTTGGGGAGCACGAACGCTTGCCGGAAATGATCCTGAATGGAGATATGTATCGGTCAAACGCACTACTTTGATGATCCAAGACTCAATTCGGTTAGCGCTGCAGGCTTTTGTATTTGAGCCCAACGACGCTAATACATGGATCACAGTAAAGTCAATGGTTGATAATTTTCTAACCCAACTTTGGAAAAATGGAGCTTTGGCAGGAATTAAACCCGAGCAAGCTTTCGGAGTAAAAATTGGTCTTGGTGAAACCATGACCACTCAGGACATTTTAGACAAAAGAATGAATTTGACCGTGTTGTTGGCTTTGACCCGACCTGCAGAATTTATTCTGATTTCCATTAGCCAAAAGATGGGGAGCTAAAAAAATCCCGAGCCTTTCGACTCAGGATTTTTTGAAAGTATTTGTAGGTTGGATTCAAATTACTTCTCCACTCCAAACTTGTATTCAATGTTATGCGTGTATTTCTCTCCCGGATTTAGGATCGGAGAAGGGAAATTAGAATGGTTGACTCCGTCGGGCCAAACTTGCGATTCGAGGCAAAAGCCCCAATGTTGCTGATACGTTTTTCCTTCAGCTCCTGGAAAATCTTTGAGGAAATTTCCAGTATAAAACTGCACGCCAACATTGTCTGAATACATATCCATTACACGTCCGCTTTCTGCATGACGCACTTTTACGAAATGTTTCATTTCCGGTGATTTTTCTGTTTTCATCACCATGTTGTGATCAAATCCTCCGGCATTGGCAGCAATCTGATCTCCAAGGAGTTTTGGAGTGCGGAAATCGAAAGGAGTACCAGTTACATCTTTCACCTCACCCGTTGGAATCAACTCATCATCCACAGGCGTGTAAGCATCTGCCCAGAACTGAAACTCATGATCCAGCACATCACGCTTTATTCCTCCCAAGTTGAAATAAGTATGATTTGTCAGATTGACGATGGTCTTTTTGTCTGTGGTTGCTTCGAATTTGATTCGGATCACATTGTCTGTTGTAAGCTCCATCCAAAGCGTGGAGGTCAAATTTCCGGGATAGCCTTCTTCCCCATCTACGCTTAGATAGGTCATTTTCACTCCAAGGGTTGAATCATTGGAATAAGGCTCGCTCTTCCATACTTTCTTGTTGAATCCTTCCACTCCGCCATGGAGGTGGTTGTTTCCATTATTTTTCGCAAGTTCATAATTGGTGCCATCCAAAGTAAATTTTCCTTTTGCAATTCTATTGGCAACTCTACCTGCAGTAGCACCTAAGAAAGGATTTTCTCCTTTGAAAAATTCAGGAATACTGTCCAAAGTCAGCGCGATATTTTCAAGATTCCCATCTTTGTCGGGAACGACAATCTTGGTGATCAAACCTCCATAATTGGACATTTCGACCTGCATAATTCCATTGTCAAGGCTATATTTAAAAACTTCGTCTTCACCGATTTGCGCTACTTTTTCAACTTTGATCATGAGTTTGATTTCTTCTTTAACAGGTTCTTCTTTAGGTTTTTCATTGCAGGAAAAGGCTAATAACATTGCTGCTAGCGCAAAACCTGCTTGTTGGATTTTTTTCATGGCTGGTGGTTATGGGTCTTAATTTAAAATATGTCTGATCCTTTATCTCTTATCTCTCTATCTCCATTCTCTTCATCTTTTTATCTCTTTATAAATTCAAACCTTTAGTTCAACCCCGTCAGGGTTGTTAGGCTGAAACGATTTTTTTTATCCAAAACCCCGCATTTCATACGGGGCTATTCAAGGTTCAACCACTTCGTGGTTTTTTGTAAGTGTGACCACTTTTTCTAAATCACGTATCTCTAATCTCTCAATCTCTTTATCTCTACTTCCTCAAATGATTCTGCTCTATTCGATCCAGTTCTTTCTGAAGTTCGGCGCGTTCGATCATTTTTCCCTGAATCATTATTGCGATAGGTTTTTGCATGGTGGCAAGGTCTTCAAGCGGATTCTTTTCTACCAAAACAAAGTCAGCAGACATGCCTTTTTTTATCTTTCCCCACTCCTTTTCCATTCCCATATACTCTGCAGTATTCACAGACCCGGTTTTCAAAATCTCATAATTCGACATTCCTGCCTCTGACATCAATTTAATTTCATGATGGATGGAAAAACCGGGCACATTGAAAACCTGAGGGGAATCCGAAGCCATGATCATTGGAACTCCAGACTTATGCAACTCAAGAAAAAGTTTATTTCTGAACTCAAGATAAGGTGCCACATTTTCCTTGCTTAAAACACCGGTCGCCTCTAATTGCTTTTTGGTATTCACCCATTGCTGGATCAGAAGGCCAGGCAGATATTTCATCTCGGGAGCCTTGCGGAATTCATCTGCTGGAATGTATCCAAAATAACGGTCGAAAAGTGTAAGGGTTGGCGCCATCCAAGGGCCTTTTTCCAGAGTCAAATCAATCAATGCCGGGAGTTTGCTCATGTCGACCTGACCTACCAACTTGAGATTAAACGGTCCGGAAGTCGTCGGATCAATCACCAAATCATCGGGCAATAAAGCTTCCAGAAAACCATCCATATGCTCCACGGATTTGAATCCGCTTTCCAGACTATTCTCCAGCCCAACTGCCAAAGGCACATGCCCGCCAAATGGAATACCCTCAGCTTTTGCGGTTTTGGAAATAGCCCACATTTCATCAAGCTCTACTCCGGGGTGGATTTTCAAATGATCATAGCCATCTTTTTTCTGGTCTTTGACCATTTGCGCAGCTTGCTCGGGACTCGTTACGGAAGTCGCATTAAATGATGGTCCCGAAATAAATACTCTCGGTCCGGCAGCTTGTCCTGAATTCACCCGATCTCTCAATGCAATATGAGTTGGATGACCCAACATACTTCGAATCCGAAGGACACCATTTGCCAAGTACAACCACATGGATTCTTCCTGAAGTTGGGTGCTTCCATCTGCTGCTACCGGAAGGTGCGCATGAAACTCTGCCAAACCCGGGAAAACATACGCTCCTTTTGTATCAGTCATGGCTTTTCCTGAGAATTTGGAAGCTGCCTGATCCATGGGAACGATATCGATGATTTTTCCATCACGCACATGAATCGCCTGATTTTTCATCACCTGATCATTCTCCATGGAGATGATATGGACGTTGGAAAGGATCATTTCCTGTGTGAATCCGGGGAATGCCGAAATCATCAGGAAAAGAATGAGTAAGGTAAAATGTCGTTTTTTCATAATGGGGTATTTTGAAAATTCTGGTTTCTCTGAATAAGTTGAGCGTAGCTTGGTAATGAGATTTCTCACTCCGTTCGAATTATGTATTCCATAAGGTGTGGTGAGCTTGTCCCGAAGGATCGTCTTTTCGCTGATAGGTATGAGCTCCGAAATAGTCCCGCTGAGCCTGAATGACAGATGCGCTGGACTCGGCTGTGATTCGGCCAATCAGGTAATTGATTCCTGCACTCATTACCGGAAGTGCAAACCCATGAGTCAATCCCAAACCAACAAAAGCCGCGAGATCTCCTCGATTTTGAATGGCTTTCTCCTTTATTTCGGAGATTTCGAAAAAGGATTGATCATCCGAATAGTTAGCAGAAATCTGCTCCATCAGGCCTGATCGGATGATGCAGCCATTGGTCCAGATTCGCGCGATTTCATTGAAGTTCAATTTCCAGCCCTGGACCTCTGAGACGGTTTTCATCAATCTGAAACCGACTTCATGATTGATAATTCTGGCCAGACTATAGGCAGATTTGATTTTTGGCAACCAGCTTTCCAAACTTTCATTTACGGGAGTAAATTCATGTTGGAAGGTTTTTGAAAGCGCAACTCGCATCGCTTTTTCACCGGAAACTCCACGGGCATTGACAGCTTCTGCAAGCGGGCTGTATGGAATCCCGTATTCCAAAGCTGTATTTAACGACCAGGCTCCGGTTCCTTTTTGTCCGGCTTGATCGAGAATTTTATCTAAAAGCAATTCATCATTTTCTTTGAAAAGGAGCAAATCCGCTGTGATCTCAAGCAGGAAGCTTTTCTGATCTCCCTTTCCCCAATCGGATAAAATCCCGGAAACCTGCTCGGCAGAACATCCGAAACCGAATCTCAGAAAATGGACGAGTTCGGCCAAAACTTGCATCTCTCCATACTCGATGCTATTGTGTACCATTTTGATAAAATGTCCGGAACCTCCCTGACCCACATAAGTCACGCAAGGTTTTCCATTTTTGTCTTTGGCAGAAATGCGGCTGAGAAAATCTTCCACGAGTGAATATCCTTCCGGATCCCCACCGGGCATAATCGAAGGCCCTTTTCTTGCTCCCTCTTCTCCTCCGGAAACTCCCATCGGAAGGAAATGCAAGCCGGCTTCTTTCATCCGGGAAACACGCCTTTCGGAATCTTTATAAAATGAATTCCCTCCGTCGATCACCAAATCTCCTGGCTCGAGCAAGGGGATTAACGTATCAAGTTGCGAATCAATCGCAGCACCTGCCGGAATCATTAGCAAGATTTTGCGGGGAACCTGAAGTGACTCGATGTAATTTTCGAGATCCTCAAATGCCCTGAGATTTGCAAAATCAGGATTTTCTTCCATCACCTTTTGGGCGACAGCCTCTTCCTTTCCTGCCACAAATCGATTGTAAAGAGAAACGGGAACGCCATTTTCGGCAAGATTCAGCGCCAGACTTTTTCCCATCACTCCCATTCCCATGACTCCAATTGCCATTTTCATCGGATTCCGAATGAGATATTCCAGGGCAATTTTCAGCATTTCTTCAGGAGTCTGATCGATGCTGAGTTTCAAACCATATTCAGGTTCCTCCCAGGTTGCAAATTGGGAATCCAGCATTCCTGCTTTCATGTAGTGATTTTTGCGGGCAAGCATTCTGTCCCAAATCAGATCCCGATCGCCCTCAAGATGAATCCAGCGAAGATTATCGCTTACATTGAGTTTATGGCGATAGGATTCTTTCAACCCTGAACAAGCCAAAACTGCTCCGCCTGTCTTTTCGGAATCTGTAAGTTTATCCGCCAAAGTCTGAAGCCAAGGCACGCGATCAAGATCGTCCAGAGGATGTCCCTGGCTCATTTTCTCGATGTTTTCGGCAGGATGGAAATGATCTCCATCAAAAAAGGGAAGGTGTAGTTTTTCGGCTAAAAGATTTCCAATTGTGGTTTTCCCCGTGCCTGAAACACCTGTTACGATTACTAGCATGCTGAAAGTTAAGGAAAAATTTCAGGAGGTAGATTTGAGAGTTTGACGAAAGGAAGATTGACTTTCCATGGGAAAAATGACTCTTTGAAATCAATGAAAATTTCATATTTCCATTTCTTCATTTTTTGAATCGCCCAAAGAAGCCTGAAAATTCTTAATTTCCTTTTCTACTTATGAATCAAACCTCTCCTCATATTTCAGATCAATTCTACTCCAAGCGGGTAAAGGATCTCCAAGTGCGCCATTTGAGGATCGCTTCCCCGGAAACTCCTGTCTTTGAATGCGCCAAGCGAATGGCTGTAGAACAAGTGAGTTGCCTTTTCATCGGAAGATCCGATCAGGAGATTTTGGGATACATCACAGATATCACGCTTCGGGATAGGCTGCTGGCAAGGCAGCTTTCACCCCAAATCCCGGTTTCCGAAATCATGGAATCCAACATGGTTTCTATTCATCCGGAGGCTTTTTTGGTAGAAGCCTTGTTACTGATGTTCCGAACCAAATCAAGGTATCTGCTAGTAAAAAATCAGGAAGGATACTTGGGTTGGATCAGCAGAACCAAGATCCTGACCGAGCAAAGTCAGGGACCTTTTATGTTTGTCCAGTCGGTGAAAGAAGCCCGACAAATCACGGAACTCAAGGAGAAATGGACCCGAATGCCGGAGATTATTCATCTTCTGATCAGCCGAGGGATGAAAGCCGGAATCGTCAATCAGATTATTACCACAGTCGCAGATACGATTACCCAACGAGTGATTGAGCGGACTTTCAAAGATATCGGTATGGCGCCGGCGAAGTTTGTATTCTTCGTGATGGGCAGCGAAGGTCGCGGAGAACTCACTCTCAAAACAGATCAGGACAATGCAATCATCTACGAAGACAAGGCAAATGAGCATCGGGAGGCTGTGAGGGAATATTTTCTTGACTTTGCGACTCGGGTCTCAACTGCCTTGGATGAGATCGGGATCGTGTTTTGCGATGGCGAATTGATGGCGATGAATCCGAAATGGACACATTCACTTTCTCACTGGAAGAGGAATTACGAAACCTGGATTCAGGATGCTTCACAGGAAACTGCCATGAATTATGCTACCTTTTTTGATTGCAGGGCAATTTATGGAGAGTCGAATTTATTGGAAGAACTAAAAGAGTTTATGGACATTCAATTGCAATCAGCTCCCGAGCGATTCTATGTAAACCTGGGTCATAATGCACTTCAATACGAGCCTCCACTCACTTTCTTCAGACAAATCAGAACAGAGAAAATCGAAGGGGAAAAGCAAATCAACCTGAAGCAAACTATGCGGACCATCGTGGATTTGGCTCGGGTGTATGCGCTGAAATATCGGATTTTTGAAACAAACACGGAACGAAGAATAAATGCTTTGACCGAGAAAGGTGTTTTTTCGCCAAAAGAAGCTCAGGAACTAACGCAGGCTTTTGATTATCTGATGTCACTTCGATTGGAAAATCAGGCTCAATTAATTCTTGAGAAAGGAAAGAAACCCAAAAACTTCCTAGCTATCGATCAACTCACGAAAGTACAATCGGTGACTTTAATCGAGATTTTTAAAGTAGTTCAGGATTTTCAGGCGAGAATTAAAATCGCTTTCACCAGGAATTTGTAGAGACTTAATTTTTCATTATTAGGGAAAGAGTCAACAGTTTAGAATCCTCCTTTAACTTATAAAAAAGATTTAGCCTTAATACTTTTATAAATTTTTTACTAAAGTTCACAAAATTCAAAAACTTTTTTTAAATTTGTCTTGAAGGAAAACTACTCGTAAAATCTTCCTGATTCAGAATTATATTTTGAAAAAATCGAAGCCATTTCTTTTTTAGCGCAAAAGAAATAGATTGAGTAAGTAAGATTCTTTTGAATTTAAAAGAGCAAATATTAATCCCAACAAAACCTAACCTGTACCACGGTATGTTAAGCAAGTATCCACTTTCCGAAGTAGAAAAAAGTTTCCTGAAGGAGTCCGGAGTTGAAAAAATCAGCACCTTGATTCCTTACCTCATGGTTGACAATTTTCCCAAGCTTGGCCTTCTCACAGCTTGCCGGTTTTTGGAATGGGCTGCCGCCAATCCCCAAGGCGTCATCAGTTTGCCAACTGGAAAAACTCCTGAGTTTTTCATCAAATGGACTCAATACCTGCTAGAAAACTGGGATAGCAAAAAGGGAAAGGAAGTTCGGGAAAAATATGGCCTTGGAAGCACCAAAAAACCTGTTTTGAATGATCTGACTTTCGTGCAGATTGATGAATTCTACCCGATCTCTTCCAAACAGCAAAACAGCTTTTTCGACTACGTCAATAAATTTTACATCCAGGGTTTTGGGCTTTCGAAGGAAAAAGCCATTCTCATCAATTCCGATGATATTCCTCTGGCTTATGGCCTTCACTTCAGTCAAGTTTTCCCTGATCTTAAGGTTGATTTGAGCTTGAGATTCAGAGACCCGAAGACTGAGCTTGAGAAAATCCAGCAGCAATCGATCTACATGATTGATCAATGGTGTGGTGATTATGAGCAGAGAATCAGAGATGCAGGCGGTATCGGATTTTTCCTCGGCGGAATCGGCCCGGATGGTCACATCGCTTTCAACACTCGGGGATCCCATATTTTTTCTGTCACCCGACTGACTGAAACCAACTTTGAAACACAGGCGGTCGCAGCCGGGGATTTGGGTGGTATTGAAGTTTCATCCAACAGACTTGTGATCACTATCGGTTTGGACACCATCGTGTACAATCCTGAAGCTGTCGGAATCATCATCGCTGCCGGAGAAGCCAAAGCCGGTATCGTGAAAGATTCTCTAGAGACAAAACTGAATAACGTCTACCCGGCAACTGTCCTTCAGAAGCTTAAAAATGGTCGTTTTTACCTGACCAAAGGAGCTGCTGTAAAGCTGACAGATTCCATGGATTCTTATTACGAGAAAGGCGAATGGACTTGGGAGAAGACAGAAAGATCTGTTATTGACCTTTGCAGAAAAATAAAAAAATACGGTCATCGAATCAAAATCGAGGATTTGAAAGCCGACAGATATACGCGATTGATCCCGGGACTTTCCGAAGACACGGTAAATCAGGTGATGAAAAGCATCGAAGCCAAGCTTTCCAAAGGACTGGAGCAGGAGCATGATCAGGTGCTTTTGCATACTGGACCGCACCACGACGATATTTCTCTGGGCATCCTTCCGCACATCACCAACCAACTTCATGAGCCATCAAATGAGGCTCACTTCTCGGTTCTTACTTCCGGTTTTACCGCGGTGACCAACACATTTGTAATCGATACCCTCCAGCATACCAAAAAACTACTGGACGAAGGCAAGATCCAAATGGTGAATTTTGAGGATTTCTTCCAAGTGGGCTACAGTCTGAAAACCGACAAAGACGTCTATCACTTCCTTACAAATGTTGCTTCGGAAAATGCCGATGCACGTAAGCGTGGACTTTGTCACCGGGTGGTAAGGGCTTTGGTGATTGTGTACGAAGTGAGAAACAAGACCCAACTTCGGGAAACAATCAACGATGTGATCAGCATCCTGAAAAACAGCTACGACGGAGAGAAAAACCCTGCGAAGATTCAGAAGCTGAAAGGTATGATCCGCGAGTTTGAAGAGGAATTGGTTTGGGCGCACTTCGGAGTGCAGGTGAAAAATGTCCACCACTTAAGATTGGGATTCTATACCGGAGATATTTTCACCGAACAGCCGGATAAAACCCGCGATGTGGAACCGATCGTGGAAATGTTCAGAAAAGTAAACCCAACCAAGATTAGCTTGACCCTCGATCCGGAAGGTTCCGGTCCCGACACTCACTACAAAGTGCTTCAGGCGACAGCAGAGGCAGTAAAAAAGTGGAGTACAGAGAAAGATTTGAGCGAGTTGAGAATCATCGGATATAGAAATGTTTGGTTCAAATTTGAACCTCATGAGGCAAATGTGATTGTGCCTGTGTCTTTAGGAGACATGTCTGTGATGGAGGATTCTTTCAGCAATTGCTACCTCAGCCAAGTGAATGCATCTTTCCCAAGCTACTCTCACAACGGAAAATTCAGCACCGTTGCTAAGAGAACATGGGTTGGTCAGTTGGATGATATTCAGCTTTTGCTGGGCAAAAACTACTTCTACCTCCACGAGCGTGCAAAAGTAAGATCAAGCCATGGCCTGATTTTCTTCCGGGATATGAATGTGGAAGAATTCCTGGCTACTGCCCGTGAACTTGAAAAATCGATCGAAGGAATGCTCTAAAAGCAATTAAACTTCCATCAAACCAGTATAAAGGAGTTGTCGGGAAACCGGCAACTCCAACTTAATTAAAACCAATTAACCTAAAGTAAACCGAAGCGAATGGAAAAGGCCATTTTGGGATTAGATATCGGAGGCACCGGGATCAAAGGCGGTGTTCTGGTAAAAGGACACTTAGAGGATATCCGTTCGATTGCTACTCCTGCCGAAGAAAGTCAGGAGTTTATTCTGGAAACCATCGCCTCGTTCATCGAATCGTACCAGCATCATGGATTTGCCGGAATCGGAATCGGCATTCCCGGATTAGTAAATGTGGAAAAAGGAATCATCATCGGCCTTACCAATATCCCTGCATTCCAGCATGTCGAACTTAAAAAGTTCCTGACTGAGCGGTTTTCAAAACCTGTTTTTGTGAATAACGATGCCAATTGTTTTGCGCTAGGCGTACATAAATACGGCGTCGGCCGAAAGTTTAAAAACCTGGTCGGGATTACGCTAGGAACGGGAGTTGGCGGAGGAATCGTCATCAACGGCCAGCTTTACAGTGGAGTAAATTCAGCCGCAGGCGAGTGGTGCAATGCTTCTTACCTCGACCATAATTACGAGCATTATTGCAGTGGTAAGTTTTTTCAAACCTATTATAATAGCCGTCCAAAGGCTTTAGCCAAGCAGGCATTGACGGGAGACCCGGTGGCTTTGAAGGCTTTCGAAGAATATGGACATCACCTAGGGGAATTGATGAAGAACATTTTATATGCCCTGGCACCGGAAGCGATTGTGCTGGGCGGATCAATTCGCAAAACTTACCCGCTGTTTAAGAAATCCCTGCATCAGACACTTTCAACTTTTGCCTATCCCACAGTTCTGGAAAATCTTCAAATCTTGCTTTCCGAACTTGACGAAACAGCAATTCATGGGGCAGTTGCATTGGTTGATGTGGAACGAGAAGTTGTGAATAATTAGAAATATTTAGATGGTTTAGTAGATGGGAAAATGCGGGTCAGTTTGGTCCGCTTTTTTTTTTTGCAAAAACTAATCTCTTTCAACTTCCGGGGAGTTCTCCTCATTTTCATTTATTTTTCTCCTTCAATTCAACTATTATGGAATCCAATCACCTTCTGAAAGTTGCACTTGCACAAATCTCCCCGGTTTGGCTCAACAAATCTGAGACAATCGAAAAGGTGAAAAAATCGATCATCGAAGCAGCAGAGAATGGTTGCGAATTGGTCGTCTTTGGAGAAGGCCTGCTTCCCGGCTATCCTTGGTGGCTGTCCATTACCCATGCTTCTGCTTGGGACAACCGGATCCAAAAAGAAATCCATGCCCACTACGCTAGAAATGCCGTCCAGATCGAATCGGGAGATTTGAAAGAAATTCAGGATCTGGCCATAAAACATACCATTGCTATCTACCTAGGCATAATCGAACGCCCTCAGGATCGTGGCGGGCATAGTTTGTATTGCACGTTGGTTTACATTTCCCAAACTGGAGAAATCAAATCCGCCCACCGCAAGCTTCAGCCCACCTACGATGAGCGACTCACTTGGTCACCGGGAGATGGAAATGGTCTTCAGGTTCACCAGTTGAAAGCTTTCACTGCCGGCGGGTTGAACTGCTGGGAAAACTGGATGCCTCTGGCACGGACTGCTTTGTATGGATTGGGAGAGAACTTGCACATCGCCGTTTGGCCAGGAGCGGTGAGAAATACCGAAAATATCACCCGAATGATCGCGCAGGAATCGAGGTCTTTTGTGATTTCTGTTTCCAGCCTAATGCGAAAATCTGATTTCCCAGCGGACACCCCGCACCTGGATCTGATCCTTGAGAATTGTCCTGAAGTTTTGGCAGATGGAGGCTCTTGCATCGCCGGACCTGACGGAAAGTGGATTCTCGAACCCGTTGCAAACACTGAAGGATTGCTGATTGAGACGATTGATTTCATTCGCGTCTTGGAAGAGCGACAAAACTTTGATCCGGTTGGACATTATTCCCGACCGGATGTTTTGCAATTGAAAGTGAATCGGGAAAGGCAGACAAGCGTGCGATTTGAGTGAGTTTGGTTTTTGGGTTCCAAATATTTTAAAACCCGAAACCAATATCCCCAAATCAGACTTATCCGTTGAAAACAGTCAATCTCAGGACAAATTGGAAAGGCCTGAGATTTTCCACAATTTCAGGACACAATTTTCCTTTCAGTTATGAATAAATTTGGTTTCGGTTTTCTCATCGCATTGGTATTGATTGGGGGTATTTGGTTTTTTTACCAATCCTATCAAGAGCGAGAAGAGCTCAAAGCAAGTTCGGAACTGATCCAAAAGCAGGTCCAACAAGTCGGTAAACTGATCGTGACTGAGGGATATTATTCCAAAGTCTTCACATTCAAAAACTCTCAAAATTTATTTTTGAATCTCATGACCTCAGACAAAAAAGCCTTGGTTATTGTGAATGCCAAGGCTACTGTGGAGTATGACTTGAGACAGCTGGAGGTCGAAATCGACGAGACCAGGAAAATCCTGATCCTGAAGAAAATTCCCGATCCTATCCTTAACATTTACCCCGAAATCGAATATTACGATGTGACTCAGGATTATTTCAATTCCTTTGAAGCCAAGGACTATAACAAGATCAAAAACTCAGTCACTGCTCAAATAAGAGCTCAGATAGAGAAGTCGGATCTGATGGAAAACTCCAGAGAAAGACTGATGGTCGAGCTGACCAATCTCTATGTACTTACCAACTCAATGGGCTGGTCACTAATGTATGAAGAGGAGATTATCCGGAATCCGGAGCAGCTTGAGCTGATCAAGAAATAGGAACCTCCGGATTTTTTTCAGCAATTTTTATTCGAGGCATTTGCAATCTCTTCTCAAAAAAAATCCCGCAGAACTCTCATCTTCTGAAAGCCCTGCGGGAAAATAAATCTTAAATCCTAAATCTTAAGCTCCTCTTCCTTTGGCCTGAAGTGGAATATCGACCAAATCCTGAACCTTGACCGGCTTTCCGGTTTCGATGCTGTTTCTGGCCGCAATCCCCACTAATATGGACATCGCTCCGTCTCTCGACCCTGCTGACTGTCTCCATGGATCGGCAACTGTCGGATCTTTGAAAAGCTTGTCTTTCAATCGGGCATCTCCGCCACCATGTCCTCCACCGCCCTGAGGAACAACAATGATCTCTCTTTCCCCAAAATTCTTGGTCAGGTGGATTTCATCCTCTTCTTTTTCTTCCCAAGGCTGACTCTCTTTTATCCATGCTTCCAATCGGCCTTTCGTTCCGTTGAATGCAATCCTATAACCCTCGTAAGGGGAATAAGTGGTCAATGAATAGCTGACCTGAACATTGTTTTTGTACTTGATCTGCACCGCCATTTTATCAAAAATGTCAATATCTTCTCGGAATACACAGCCATCCCGATAATATCCGTCATGCTGCTCATTATTGACATAGAGATCCATGTAGCTCTTACTCTTGGTGACATCCCAGTAGAAATCACAATCGGTTTTGTGTGCGCAGGTTCTGCAATTTTTCCCGCGGAATGGTCCGTTTTTTCCATAAAACTCAAGCGAGCCATAAGCAAAAACTTCCTCCGGATCAGAATCAAGCCACCAATTCAGCAAATCAAAGTGGTGTGTAGATTTATGAACCAGAAGCGAACCGCCGTTTTTCTTGTAGCCATGCCATCTTCGGAAGTAATCTGCTCCGTGGGAAGTATTCAAATACCAGTGAAAATCAACGGAAGTGACATCCCCAATTTCTCCTGCACGAAGCAACTCATAGAGTTTTTGACGATGCGGCGAATAGCGGTAGTTGAACGTCACGATGAGTTTCTTGCCTGATTTACGCTCGGCATCGAGGATGGATTGGCACTTAAACTCATCCGTAGTCATCGGTTTTTCGGAGATCACATTGATTCCGGACTCAAGGCCTTTGATGATGAATTCATGGTGAGTACTGTCCATCGTCGTCACGATCAGGACATCCGGCTTGGCCTCGGCGAGCATTTTGTCAAAATCCGTATAAACCGGGCAATCCAATCCGATAAATTCTTTCGCATAAGTTGCTCTTCCTATATTCTTATCGCAAAGTCCCACGAAAGTAATTTGCTCATCATAGACTTGCTTCACATCTCTTCCAAACATTCCCGTTCCTCTCGATCCTGTTCCGACGAGCGCTATTTTCATTTTTTCTCCGGGTTTGTCCCAAAGATTGAGCGCCTCAGATACGGGGTGAACGAACATGGAACCCGCGAGGAGTGCGCCTGATTTGGCGAGAAAATCTCTTCGGGAGGATTGCGGAATAGTCTTCATGGTGTTTTGGGTTAAAACTTTCAGAAAAGTAAGATAGTGAAAACTGAAAAAATTTTCCCGAAAATTACGGAATCGATTTTTCCGCAGGTTAAGGGGTAAATAAACCGTCGTTTAGAGCTGAATTCCAGTATTTTTGAAAAGTGGATTCTTTGAGCATGGACAGGACAATTTCATTTCGCGGGCTTTTCCGCATCAGCAGGCCTGTCAATCTGCTCATGGTTGCATTTGCGCAATTGATGACTGCGTATTTTTTGGTGGAAACCACCGATCAGGGGACTCCCGTACTTCTGGATTTGAGACTTTATCTATTGGTACTTTCCACTGTAATCATCGCAGCGGCAGGCTATATGATCAATGACTATTACGATGTCAAAATCGATTATGTAAATCGGCCTCACGAAGTAGTTGTCGGAAAAGGGATCAAACGCAGAGTGGTAATTTTCCTTCACTCCATCTTCAATTTTGCCGGAATTGGCCTTGGTTACCTCGTCTCACCTCAGGTTGGCTGGATCAATTTTGGCGCTGCATTTTTCCTTTGGCTCTACAGCAATCGACTAAAACGAGAGCCTTTTATCGGAAATCTTACCGTTGCTTTTCTAACCGCAACAGCAATCTTTCTGATCGGATTTTACTACCAAAAATCAGAGTTATTGATACTGACGTATGCCATTTTTGCTTTTTTCTTAAACCTGATCAGGGAAATCATCAAAGACATCGAGGATCGACAAGGAGATCGGAAACACGGCTGCCGGACTTTGCCCATTGTAATCGGCTTCCGCAAAACCAAGAATGTGATTTTCATAATTGCGATTGGATTTGTCTGCTCGATTTTGATTGTGACTTTCAAAATCAACAATCCACTCCTATACTATTATTTCGGAGCTATGGGCTTTGTTTTTGGTTGGTTTATGTATTTGATTTATCAGGCTGACCGCAAAGCCCATTTCTCAAGGCTGAGTTCACTTGCCAAAGTCATCATGCTGGTCGGGACGTTGAGTATGGCTTTTTTGTAAAATTTCAACCATTCTAGGCTCTTGAAAACTTCATCATTCGAAATTCAGTATTCGAAATTTCAAAATCTTTTGCCGACGTGTGTGCCTCCACTCACGTTTTTTGATGGTATATAATTTTGGAGTGATCACACTTCCGGCAACATCAAATTTTCAATTTTAAAAAATATCGAACAGCGAATGTTGAATCATGAAGACTTCAGTTTCATATTTCCAAAAATCCATTCAGAATATTAGAAATTTGCTATCCAAAGCTCTAATTTCATGCAAATTTTCCAATCATGCTGGATAGCAAACTTGTAGTCATAAAAGTCGGATCCAATGTTCTTACCCAGGACAATGGCTTTCCTGATTTGCTGCGGATGGAGAAACTCGCAGCCCAGATTCATGATTTAACTTCCAAAGGAAAAAAGGTAGTATTGGTAAGTTCCGGTGCAGTGGCTTTCGGCAGAAAAAGTATATCCCTTCCGGAAAAGCTAAATCCGGTCATCAAAAAGCAAATCTGGGCCTCAACAGGACAAATTCGCCTGATCAATCAATACCGGGAACTGTTTCAGAAGCACAAGTTGGACGTTGCCCAAATCCTGGTAACAAAGGAAGATTTCCGCGATAGGAAGCATTTTCTGAACATGAAGAATTGCATTCAGGCATTGCTTCAGCAGGGGATTTTGCCCATCATTAATGAAAATGATACGGTGACGATTACCGAACTGATGTTTACCGATAACGATGAATTGGCAAGTCTTACTGCTGCGATGATCAACGCAGACACGATGATTTTGCTCACAAACGTGGACGGGATTTTCACTGGCAATCCATCAGAACCCGGGTCGAAACTCATCGAAAAAGTAGCTTCAGCGATGCCTGAAGTCTCTTCTTATATATCTGCTTCAAAATCTGCTTTCGGAAGAGGAGGCATGCTGACCAAGTACGCCATGGCAAAAAAATCCGCTGAATTGGGGATTCAGGTTATCATTGCCAATGGAAAACGTGACAATGTATTGGGAGAGTTTGCGGACAAGTCGCTTCGCTGCACTTGGTTTGAACCTCAAAAAGCAAAGCATAGCACCAAGAAATGGCTAGCTCATGGAGAGCAATATTACAAAGGAGAGGTCACCATCAATGAGGGAGCGCGTGCTTCGTTGTATTCAGAAGTGATTCGCAGCCTTTTGCCAGTGGGAATTATCGCTGTTGAAGGTGAGTTTTCCAAGGGAGACATTCTTCTGATCAAGGACGAAAAAGGTCAAAAAATCGGACTCGGTCGTGCGGAATACGCTTCCAAACTTGCAGCTGAAAGAGTTGGGCAAAAGAACCAAAAACCCTTAATCCATTACGATTACCTCTATATTTTTGACCATGAGTGAGTATAGCCACATCTTCGAAGAAGTAAAGAAAAGCTCCCGAAAGCTGACCGGAATTTCTGACAAAAAAGTCAATCAGATTCTGGAAGATCTGGTCGAATTGACCGTGCTGGAAATCCCTGCTTTATTGGAAGCCAATCTACTGGATCTCGAAAAGATGGATGCTGATGACCCGATGTTTGACAGGCTTTTGCTTACCGAGGAGCGGATTGAAGGAATTGCCAAGGAAATCATTCAAGTCAGTTCACTTCCAAGTCCGCTTCATCTTAAACTGGAAGAGAAAATGCTTCCAAACGGACTTTCTCTTGAGAAAGTAACTGTTCCCCTTGGAGTGATCGGGATCATTTACGAAGCAAGGCCAAATGTGACTTTTGATGTGTTTTGCCTTGCCTTGAAATCGGGAAATGGATTGGTTCTGAAAGGCGGATCGGATGCGGATTTTTCCAATCAGGCGATTATGAAACTGATTCATCAGGTTTTGGAAAACCATGGAATCCCAGCTACCGCTTTCCAACTTCTTCCTGCTGACCGTGCAGCGACCAAGGCTTTGCTTGAGGCAGTCGGGTATGTTGATGTGATCATCCCGCGAGGAAGTCAAGGCTTGATAAATTTCGTGAGAGAAAATGCAAAAGTGCCCGTGGTCGAAACTGGGGCAGGAATTGTCCATAACTATCTCGATGAATCGGGAGATCTGGAAAAAGCGAAAACAATCATTTTCAACTCAAAAACCCGCAGACCAAGCGTATGCAATTCTCTGGATTGCCTGATTGTCCATCATTCAAGATTGGGTGAATTGGAGGAATTGGTAAAACCGCTCCTCGATTTTGGGGTAACTATTTATGCGGATGAAAGAGCATTTGCCAACCTGAGGTCAAATCCGCTGGTTCAAAAAGCGGATGAAACTCATTTTGGGACAGAATTCCTGAGCTTGAAAATGGCGATCAAAACCGTGGAGAATTTGGATGAGGCATTGGATCATATCGCGACGCATTCTTCCAAACATTCGGAAGCGATTATTTCCGAAAACCAGGAAGCAATCGATCGATTCCTTCTGGAAGTGGATGCAGCGGCAGTTTATGCAAATGCTTCCACTGCTTTCACCGATGGAAATCAGTTTGGACTAGGTGCCGAAATTGGAATCAGCACCCAGAAACTCCATGCCCGCGGACCGATGGCGCTGAAAGAACTTTGCAGCTATAAATGGATTGTGAGAGGAAACGGACAAATCAGGAATTAAGAGTTTCGATTCTTATTTGCGAACGATTCCATTCAATTCTTCCGGAGTAAAAGACAACTCGGTGTACCCCATCACATACGGGCCGATCTCATAAGGAATGTAGATCAACAGAAATTTTCCATCCTTGTATCCCATCGCAGCTGGTAAGAAAAAGCCGGTCTCCGGCAGGAAAAACCCCTGATCTTCCAAACTCTTTCCTTCCGGAACTTCATGGTATTTTCTGAAAGCTATTTCTGCTAGTTCGAGTAACTTGGCTGAATCCAAAACCACCCGACCGGTATTCAGGTATTCTCCGGTGATTTTATCAAAATTCATAAAAAACTGACTCGAATTGGGATGAGCTCCTCCGCTGTTATTGAATTCGGTAAAGAAAATACTGAGCAAGCTGTCTGACTCATAACTCACTTTTGCACTCACTTCAATCGACCATCCTCCCGGAGAATCCGGAAATTGATTCACAAAATCCTCATAAGAATTCAGGTACAATTGCGCATTAGCTTCCAAAGTGGGAGCGATTGAATCTCTGCCAAAATACTTCAGCAATTGCTGATCAATCGCTTCGTTTATTTTGGAAGCAATGTCAGTTCCTTTGGCAAAGGGCCAAGTAAACGAAACCGAAGCACAGGACTCACCAATGCAGGTATTTTTGACAAATTCCTGAGTGGTAAAGGTCAATTCAGTCCTCTCTTCAACAACCGGAACAGATTTGGGTTCGGAGCAGGAAAAAACCGCCAATAGCGCTATAAATAAGGTTATTCTCATAATTATTCTGGTTTCAGGTTGCTAAAGAAAACACGGGTTAAGTCTCTGGCAAAAGTCAAAGGACTCAAAGCCCCGCTTCTCACTTTTTCCTTTTCGGAGGCAAGCATTTTCCGGACTGTCGGATGATCGTGAAAAGCTTTCCCAAGGATAAAATCCACATGCTCGTCCAGCCATTTGAGTCGCTGATTTGCGCGATTCTGATCCCAAAATCCAGTTGATTTTGTCTTTTCCTCGTATTTCAAAATCATTTTCCAAACACCCTCAAGTCCTTCTCCTGTAATCGAAGATCCAGTCAGGACAGGAGTTGACCAGCCATTTTCACTCAATGGGAAAAGATGTAGTGCATTTTGGTAATTGGCCTTTGCTTTCCTGGCTTCTTCCAGATTATCTCCGTCAGCTTTGTTGATCAAAACGCCATCAGCCATCTCCATGATTCCTTTTTTGATACCCTGAAGTTCGTCACCGGCACCGGCAAGCATGAGCAAAAGGAAAAAATCCACCATTCCTTTTACCGCAGTTTCGGACTGCCCCACTCCCACTGTCTCCACCAGAATCACATCAAATCCGGCAGCTTCGCAAAGCAACATCGCTTCCCGGGTTTTGGCAGTCACTCCACCCAAAGTCGAGCCTGTAGGACTCGGTCGGATGAAAGCCCGCTTATCTGAAGAAAGCTTTTCCATCCGGGTTTTGTCTCCGAGAATACTTCCCTTAGTCATCTGACTGGAAGGATCCACGGCGAGGACTGCGACCTTTTTCCCCTGATCCAGAAGCAACTTTCCGAAGGTCTCAATGAATGTACTCTTCCCAACTCCAGGCACACCGGTAATCCCGATTCTCAGTGAGTTTCCGGTTTTTGAAAGAAGCGATTGCACAAGTTCAGAGGCGAGTTGAATATCGGAATCAAGTGTGCTTTCAATCAACGTAATCGCCTGACCAAGAACGACCCGGTTTCCGGCTAAAACGCCTTCCTGATATTCTGACAGACTTAATCTCTTGCTCATTTTGAGTTTCCTTGTTTAAATCTCACCTCTCCCATGGGAGTTTTTTCATAGGTGTATAGAACATAAGATTCCAAACTTTGATCGATATAGGGCTCCTTCGGAGAAAGCTCGATTTTCTGATTAATATCCTCTGAAAAGAAGAAAACAATCGTCTTCCCGTACTTGGTGTGCGGCTGTGCATCTCCATATTCCTTCATCCAGTTCTCATTTGGATCAAGAGCTTTCACTGCGAAAATCCGAACCACCGGCCCGGTATTATTCTCGTTTCGATATTTACCCAATTCCTCGTACTTCCCCTCAAACCGCTCCATTCCGGGTTGGGTAAATGATTCTTTTCCAATGTAAAAGACCAATGCAAGGACTACTGCGCCAATAATCCAGAAAATGATTCGAGAGCTTTTCAAAAACAATGAGGGGTTATGAGGTTTAGGCCTTAATTTAGCCCAAAATTCCGAGAATGGGTTTCGAGTATATCAAAGCACTTCACATCATTTTTATAGTTACCTGGTTTGCAGGGCTATTCTATATTGTTCGCCTTTTCATATATCAGACCGAAGCGATGGCACGGCCCGAAAACGAACGCGCTATTTTGAAACCTCAATTGGATCTGATGGCCTCGAGACTTTGGTACATCATCACCTGGCCTTCGGCAGTGCTGACACTGATTTTTGGTTTTTGGGTGTTAGTTTATCGCTGGGGTTACCTGGAAATGGGCTTCATGCAGGCCAAGCTTGGCTTTGTTCTGGTCCTCTACATTTACCATGGATTTTGCCATGTCCTTTTCAAAGAATTGCAAGCCGGCCGAACCAGATGGACTTCCTCACAGTTACGATTGTGGAACGAAGTAGCGACCATGCTTTTATTCGCAATAGTTTTCCTCATTGTTCTAAAAAGCGCTTTGAGTATGGCTTACGGAATGCTTGGATTGGTTCTGCTCGGAGTCACTCTCATGATCGCTACGAAGCTTTACAAAAAATACCGGACCAAATCCTAATCACCCCATGAATTCAAAATTCTCATTTCTCCTTCTTGGATTGCTTTCACTCAGTTTTTGGCAATGCAAATCCGGCTCTGAAGGAAGCGTTGAATCAACGGAATCATTGCCCTATCTGGGAAATTGGTATGTAGATTCGACAGAGGTAAATGGTAAAATGGTGATGGACACCGTCTACCATGAAATCGCAGAATTCTCCTTTATCAACCAAATGGGAGACACGATTTCGAAGTCAGATGTAACCGGAAAAGTCTATGTAGCAGACTTCTTTTTCACCACTTGCCCCACGATTTGTCCCATCATGAAAAAGGAAATGCTGCGTGTTTACGAGCAGTATAAGGGAAATCAGGATTTCGTGATTTTGAGTCATTCGATAGACCCGACTCATGATACTCAGGAGGTGCTGAAAGATTATGCTGAAAAGCTGGGCGTATCTGATGCAAAAACATGGAATTTCCTGACAGGTGATCAGGAAAAAATCTTCGAAATAGGCCAAACCAGCTATCTGACTACTGCAATGGCTGACCAAAATGAAGCAGGCGGATTTTTACACAGCGGAGCTTTTGTCTTGGTGGATCAAACCGGAAAAATACGCGGTGTTTATGATGGTACTAAATCGGACCAGGTTGATCGACTACTTCAGGATATTCCGAAGCTCTTGGGCAAATGAGGAAATTATTGATTGTGTTTTTGATCGCGGTCGGCGCAATTTCCTGCTCTCCAAAATCCACAGATAAAGAAGCTACTCTTGCGACAATTTCAGATCCCGAAATCATGAAATATGCGATCGCAGGGAAAACTCTCTACGAAAACAATTGTGCCAACTGCCACCAAAGCAACGGGGCTGGCCTTGGCAAGTTGATTCCGCCAATTCGGGACGCGGACTATTTTAAAGCAAGTGTACATCGGACCGTCTGGATCATCCGCCACGGGCAGCAGGGAGACATTACTGTCAACGGGCAGATTTACAATCAGGCAATGCCGCCAAATCCCCAACTTAAGCCACTCGATATCGCTCAGATCACGACTTATCTCTATAATATTTGGGGGAATTCGGAAGGAATAATCAGTTCCTCTGAAGTTGAAAAATATTTGAAAACAGCTCCTGATCTGAATTAATCCTTCAGCTCTTTTTCTGCTTTTTCGATAACTGTTTTTATATTCTGATTCACCTCAGTTACCATCACCATTTGTTCTTCGAGATAAGCCTTCACTTCAATAGGTTCTTTATTTCCATCTTCCGTATCGTATTGTCTCATCCAGACAAACATTCCCTCGTAAGCCTGATTCAAGTCAAAAGCCAAAGCTTTCAGGTTCTCGATTTGCAGACTGTCAACAGGCTCTTGGGTGGTAAGCTGTTCTGCCTTCTGAGTCGCTTTTTTCTCAAGGGATTTCAATTTTCCTATCTGCGGCATCACCTCATCATGGACAGCAATTAATTGCTCTCTCATTTTTTTATTTTCCTCTTCCAGATTTGGCCCACAGGCATTTAAGAAAAGGAATAACCCTAAAGTTAAAAATGGAATGAGTCTGTTCATGATTGGAGTGATTATGATAATTAAGATACAATTATATCTTTTTTAAATGAAATAATGGGTGAATTTTGTCGATTTGTAATTAATTGAATCATACCTGCTATTTTTAACCCAGATATTCAATTCGACTCTATGAAACCATTTTGTTTTGCTGACGGCCAAATAATCCCAACAGAATCTGCCACCATCCATCCTGCGGATATCGGGTTGATCAGAGGGTACGGGATTTTTGATTTCTTCAGAACTGTCAATTACAAGCCACTATTTCTGGAGGATTATCTCGACAGATTTACAACTTCTGCGGAGAAAACATATTTGCCTCTGGATTATTCAAGAGAAGAACTCAGAAAAATAATTTCGGAACTGATTGTGAAAAACGATCTCAAAGCAGGGGGTTTGAGAATGGTTTTAACTGGGGGTGTTTCCGAAAATCATTTTTCTCCTGCGAAAGGTAAACTCTTCATTTTCGCAGAATCCCTGATGTTTCCAACTCAACAAAAGTATGAAGAAGGTATCAAATTACTTGCATTGGAACACGTAAGAGCTATTGCCGAAATCAAAACAACCAACTACGCCTTGCCTGTCTGGCACAGCATGCAATGGAAAAACGCCGGAGCCGAAGATGTCCTGTATCATCAGGATGGCCAAGTGAGTGAAAGCTCAAGAAGCAATTTCTTCATTGTCAAAGACGGGATTATCAGTACTCCTGATCGTCATATCCTGATGGGAATCACCCGAAAACACATCATGAAACTTGCAGGAAATGTGAAGATCCGACCTGTAAGTTTTGAAGAAACGCTGGAAGCAGACGAAGCATTTATCAGTAGCACTACGAAGATTTTACTTCCGGTGACAAAAATTGATGATCATAAAATCGGGACTGGAAAACCAGGTCCAGTGACCCTGGATATTTTGGAAAAATTCAGACTCCTGGAAAAAGAAAGCTCCCTGTAAAAGGAGCTTTCTTTATTCGATAATCAGCTTTGCATCTTTCATTATATACATCAGCTTTTCTGGATCTTTTGAGTTCAAAGTGAGTATTCCTCTCACTTTCACCCGTTTGGAAGTATATTTTATAGGGGTCGCCATCATCACTTCCATCACAGTCTCAGGTCCACCCGAACCGCAGAAAAAGCACTCTGCAAGTGGCAAACTGGACAAAATGATATGCTCAGGCTTGAACATACCTTCAAAAGGAATAATATAACCATCCGCCTCCACGACTTTTCCTTCCAACTTTTTGACATTTTCGGAGAAAACCGGGACATAAAGCTCCCCAAAATTATCCTCGCTAATCTTATATGTCACCTCTGCCAGGCTTTTCCAAACATTGGGTGCTTGAGCCATCGATTGTATCTGGCAAGCTGCAATGAGTATAAAAGTCAAGATCAGGATTCTGCTGTTTTTCATATGATAATAATTTGATTTTAAAGGCCATATGGAATCTCGCATGGCTGATAAACATTACTCAATGTGGCGTCTGCGTAATGCTCGATTTCATGTTGGTTTCAGTTTTTGAAATCGGGCGCTAGTTAAGCCTTTGTCAGCTGCTTTGCAATACTTGTTTGATAAGCAGACCAAGCTGGAATGATGGATGCAAACAACCCAACTCCTAACGCATAACCCAGTACCCAAAGTTCTTCTTTCAGGAAAATCCATGCCTGTAAAGTAGAAACCACTCCCTGATCATTTTGGGATATCACAACCCAGAGAAAAGTATGACCCAATAAAATCCCCAAAACCGCTCCCAGGAATGTCAGCATGATCCCTTCCAGAAAGATCAGGGACAAAAGTTGGATCCTGGATGCACCGATCGCCCTGAGAATTGCCAGATCATATTTGCGTTCCTTGAGGGAATTATAAAGCGCAATGAAAATGCCCAGACCTGAAATCGCAATCAATACAAAAGCCAATCCCTGAAGCAAACTCACTCCCACTCCCAGTAACTCGAACAGCCTGGACATTTCGAATGATGGCGAGGCTGCCTGCATGGATGTTCCGGAATTGATTTGGCGAGGAAGCTGAACTGCTGCAATCGGATTTCGATATTGAAGTAACAAGGTGGTCACCTCGCGGGGAAGATCTGAGTCAGGAAAGCCGGTTTTGGCAACTGGTGAATGAAGTTTATCCTGATGAACTTCAGGTTCCTCAGCCTCAGCTACCGGAAGTTCCGTTGCCAATGAGTCGGATTCTGTGACTGCATCTTCTTCCGGTTCAGCCTCGTCATGCGTGTACCAGACAGATTCGATACTTGTCAAAATCAACCTGTCCACCACATTTCCTTTTGGACTCAAAATTCCCACTACTCGGTAATCGTTATCTTCGTGTTCATGGCTGCCGACGCTGATTCCGTGACTTCCTTCGAAAGAATCACCGACTTTCATTCCGCTTTTCTTGGCGATGTCTGATCCGAGCACCACCTCAAATGGTTCTTCCCAAGCTTTTCCTTCGGAAAACTCCGCCTTATATAAGTTGAGATAATCGTGATTGGTACCTACGATTCGGAATCCCTGATAATTGTCTCCCAATGCCAAAGGAATCACGCTTTTGACGAGCCGGTTTCTGGTTAGTTTTTTCGCTTCTTCCATTGGGATATTTCCCGTTGGAAAGTCAATGTGATACACCCCGGCAAGAATCAATTGTAGCGGACTGCCTTTTGCACCGACCACCAAATCTATCCCGGCTGCATCCTGAGTCATCTTTTTCTCAAACTGATCTTGCATCAAGAGCAAAACTGTGATGATAGCGAGTCCCATCGCAAGGAGCAAGACATTCAAGCCAGTTGAAAGTGGCCTGAAAGTCAAATATTTCCAACTTAGCTTAAACAGATTCATAGCGATTCGACTTCTACAAAGTTGGGGATTTGAGATTTCACCCGCTGATCGTGCGTCACGATGACTAAGGCTGCACCTATTTTTGCAGCCTGAGACTTGAGGAGTTCAATGACTTTCGAGGCATTTTCATCATCCAGACTAGACGTCGGTTCATCGGCGAGAATTAGCTTCGGTTCGTTGGCCAAAGCCCGTGCAATGGAAACTCGTTGCGCTTCTCCTTCACTCAACGTAAGCACGGAGGATTTTGCTTTTGCCGTCAGCCCAAGTTCGGCTAATAATTTGTCCAGATTCTGACCTTTCTTTTTGCTGAAAAAATGAGTGAGTTCAAGATTTTCCTTTACCGTCAAAGCTGAAAGCAAATGAGGCTTTTGAAAAACAATTCCTATTTCCTTTCCTCTGAACAGGTCAAGTTTCTGACCTTTCAATTCTGAAAGATTCGTTCCGGCAAGACTTATTGTTCCCTTTTCCGGAGAAAGAAGACCAGCCAAAAGATTTAGAAGTGTTGTTTTGCCTGAGCCTGATTTCCCCAAGACCAAAATCGATTCGCCGTTTTTCAACATGATATCCGGAAAAGCCAGCGCCTTCTGTCCGGGATGCGTGTATTCAATATTTTTTGACTCTAAAAGCATATCAAACCACAGGAATGGTAACTGTAAACGTCGTGCCTTTGCCCACCTCACTGGCGAAAGTGATATCTCCTTTCATCACTTCCACACATTTCTTTACAATGGATAAACCGAGTCCGGAACCTTCTATGATCCCGACATTTTTTGCCCGGAAAAACCGATCAAAAAGTTTGTTTTGTTCTTCTTTTGGGATTCCAATTCCCTGGTCTGTAATCGTTCCTATCAGGTTGCCTTCAGAAAATTCCAGTTTAAGAAAAACCTCCTGGCCTTTTTTTGAATATTTCACTGCGTTGGAGAGAAGATTTTCAAAAGATTGATAAAGCAATTCTTCATCGGTTTTGATCGTCTTTGGAAGATTTATTTGTTCTGACTTGATTTTCACGCCATTTTCAATTCCAGCTTTGACTGTGTCCAATAATTCTTTTACAAAAGCCTGAGTAAATACTTTTTTGGGCTTGAACTCCATTTTATTTTCATCCGCTTTCCCAAAGAACAGTACACTCGTAAGCAGGTTATTCAGCGATCTGACTGAATTTCCAATTTTGCCCGCATGCTTTGTTATTTTCTCCTTGAATGGATGATCCTTCTCAGCATAGATTTGAAGTAATTGAGCTGAACTCAAAATTGAAGTCAGAGGGGTTTTAAATCCATGGGAAACATTCATCACGATTCTTGACTTTAGCTCGTTGATTTCTCTTTCCTTCTCCAACGCTTTGGTCAATTCCTTATTCGCTTCATACAGCTCAGCCGTCCGAAGTTTGACCTTTTCTTCCAGCTCGTTGTTCAGCTTTTGAAGTTCCTTCTCTTTCCGATCTTTGTATATCGCCAACTCAATGACCATGTTGAGTTCGCGAATATTAAAAGGCTTGATTACATAAGCGCTTGGATTCGTCCCCACTACCTTGTTCAAGGTCTCAGCATCTGAACTTGCACTTAAGTAAACTACAGGAATATCGTACTTCTCATTGATGATTTCGGTAGTCTTAATACCATCCAATTCACCAGCCAGGCTTATGTCCATCATCACGATATCTGCTTGGCTTACTTCGAGAAGTTCGAGGGCTTTTTCACCAGAATCAGCGATTCCGATTATTATATGGTTGTTTTTCTCGAGGGCACGCTGCAGCAAAAGAGCCGAAACGGAATCGTCTTCAACAATTAGAATTTTAAGACTAAACATAAAAGCGGGAAAGCTAGGTATTGGTTTTGAAGTTTGAAAATACAAAAATTATGCGTCTGGCAAGGGGATTTCCAGTGTGACGACCGTTCCGAAATTTTTGGTGCTCGAAATTGAAATCTCTCCCTTCAAGAGTTCGATCAGATTCTTGGTAATGCTGAGACCCAAACCTGTCCCTTCAAACAAGCGCTCGTTTCCGGAACTTTCCTGCTCAAACGGTTCAAAAACTTTCAACAAAAAGTCTTCTGACATACCGACTCCGGTATCCTCGATCTCCAAAAGCAAATTGTTTTTCCTTCGATCAACGCTCAGGATTATTCTCCCTTTTTCAGAATATTTAATGGAATTACCCACCAAATTATTCAGGATCATCTCTAAAAATCGCTTATCTATTTTTCCGTAAAAAGGCTTCCGAAGGTATTGAACATCCAAGGCCAAACCCTTTCTCTGAGCCAGATTTTTGAGTGGAGCCATGATGTCACCTATGAAATCATTGATTTCTATTTCTCTATAAACCACCTTCATTTTATTGGCTTCAATCTTGGCCATATCCAATATGGCATTGATCGTCTCCATCAATCTCACTCCACTCTGCAGGATAATATCCAGCTGAGATACCAATTCCGGATCATTTTGTCGAGTCATCATGATATGCTCAGCACCGCCGATGATACCATTCAGAGGTGTTCGGATTTCATGACTGATATTAGAAAGCATGCTTGATTTGAATCGATTGGCTTGTTCCGCTTTTTCCTTTGCTTCCCTAAGTCTTGACTCAATTATTTTCTTGGCAGAAATATCCCTGAACACACTCAAAATCAAATTTCTTCCTTCATATTCTGATTGGATCAGGATAGAGAAAATCTCCATCTCGACCGGAGCTTTTCTCCATGGAATTGTGATTTCAAATGTGAAACCCTTTCCTGGCTTTGACTCCAATCTCTTCTGGAAAGCCGGCAAATATCTTCTGTAAAAATCCGGATTGGAGAAAAGTATTTCCATCGGCTGCCGTTCCAATTCCTTGCAACCAAATCCTGCTATCAGGCTGAAAGCAGGATTTACAGTAATGATTTCCTCACCATCAAGCGAAAGAATCAAGCCCTCCTTTGAGCTATCCCACACATTTTTGAATTCATTTTCGGCGATTCTCTTTTCCTTTTCTTTTGCGTCAAATGCCGTTTTCAGTACGCCTACTTTATGCAATTGACGGAAAAACATATTGATCAAAATCCCCAACCCAACCAAAAACAAAATGGTACTAGCTATAAACCAAATCCTGAGGTAAAACGGTCTTTTGATCCGAAATTCCCGAGAAACTAATTCTTCAGAAAAATCCTCTCCCTCATAACTTGCCTTAAAAGCTACCTGATAATCCCCCGGAGCCAGATTGCTAAACATGAGTCGCGTGGATTTTGGATCCTGGATGATTTTCCAATCTTCATCCGATGATCCCAGCAACTTATAGTGCACCCATAATTCTTTATCCTGATTGAATCCAATGGCTTTGAATCCCAGTTCGATGGTATTTTTTTCAAAAGTGATTCTTTCTGTCTGATCGGCTTTGAAAATTTCTCCTGCGGACTCGAAATTCTCAAAGTAAACTTTGGGGGCTCCTTTTGATACAAATGTCTCTTCTGAAAAGTAAACTGAAAAGCCCTTTGTGGTGCCTATCATTACATTTCCGCTTTCTGTCAAGACCAAAGCTCCCCGATTGATTTCATTTCCGACAAGACCATTTGATTCGTCATAATGGAGGATTTTTTCCCCATCTACCACAAACAATCCCTCGTCTGTTCCAGCCCAGATTCTGTTTTTATTGTCTTTCAGAAGAGCAAAAATTGGCCTCTCAATTCTTTTTCCCTTGACTTCAAATTCTCTTATTTCTTCGTTTTCATAGATTTTCAATCCTTCTTCTGTAGCTATCAGTACCTTGCCAGGTTCCGTTTCCAGGAAATCAAACCCATTTGTTATCACTATTCGCTTATTTTGCGACAGTTCAGATCCACCTCCAAGGCGTGTGCTAGCCCGCAAAATCAAAATTCGACCATCACTCAGGTAAGCGGCCTTTCTCATAAAAAAATTAGCATCGCCCAATAGCTCAAGAATCTCCCCTTTGAGATCCTTTTTGAAGAGATCAGAAGCATCTGCGTTAATCGAAGAAACAAACAAATGATAAGGACTAAGGATAATGAGGCTGTCTCCGAAGGCCTGAACTGATGAAATGTTTACCCCGGGAGGAGGTGCATAGATCCTGATTTTTCCGGTATTTTTCGAATAGTTACCCACTCCACCGTAGTTGACCGAAAACCAGATTTTACCTCCAACTTCCTTGGAGAAATTGACAATTCTTCGGGTGGGATTTCCGGCGGGAAAAGAATCCAGATAGATGGTTTTCAGCATTTTTCTAGTGAAAAGCTGAATCCCGTTGTTATAGCCAAAAAGAAATTCTCCGCCGCCTAAAGGAGCAATAGCAGAAATCTCCTCGCTCAGCAATTCGGTATTTTGTTCACTGTAATTCAAAAACAACAGACTATTCAAGTTGACCATACCCCTGCCACTCCCAATCCATAAAATCCCTTCTCTGTCCATCATAGCCGAGGAGATAGAATATGCTTTCACCAGCGGTCTGATGTCCAGCTCAATTGGAGCTGGATTATGAGCCCCTTTTTTTCTCAACTGCGAATTGTAATGATAAAAGACATTGGTTTCCTGAAAGAATAAACCAAAATCAGCAACAGTAGGGAATTCGATTTTTTGAAAACCTTTATCCACCATTTCCATCGGTTGATCCGAAGCTGGACCTTTGGCCAGGTAATCCTGCCCCAAAAAATAATACTCTCCTGATCCCGGCATCTTATCTACGATCACAGGAGGTGCCGGGAGCTCGATTCCCTTCATCACAAAAGGAACCAATTGGTTTTCTCTCCAAATGAAACTTTTCTGATCAAAGAAAAGAACGAGCTGATTGTCTAGTTGGCGGATCGAACCAAGTCTGCCGGTTTTTTTCGATTCCAAATCGATTATGACCTTACCTTTCCCCCTTTCTTTCCAAAAAAGCAACTCATAGTCAGTAGCCATGAAATAAACCTTTTCTAATCCTTTCCCAAAGCTGAAAAACCTGATAAACTGGCTAAATCGATTTCTCATTTCTCCAGGCAAAGGGTTTTGCTCGAAGCTATTTTCATTAAGTGATATTAAATTTGGGCTTCCTTGGGAACTGTAAATCCACATTTTCCCCTCCTGGTCTTTGTAGAGACCTATATTATACATGAACTTTTCATGAATGCTGTCCGGAAGAGTTTGGGTCTGGATTCCATCCGAAAAAAATATCCCCCTGGCTGTAGAAAACCACATCCTTCCCAAAGTATCCTGCTCAATCTGATAAATGGTTTGCCCGGGAAGCTTTACGCCTTTGATTTGGGTGTTAAACCTGAACTCTTGACCTAAGGCAAGTCCTTGAATAAAAACGAAGCTTGCTAATAACCAAAGGAATCGAAGCATGTTTGGAAATCGAATTATCTAAAGTTAATAAAAGAAATGGTGACCAAATTCTCGATATAGTTTCCCTTTTCTTTTGTCGGCGGGTGGTTTCTTTTATTTTTGTGCCAAACATAATAAATCGACGCATGAGTGTACTAGTCAATAAAAATTCCAAGGTGATCGTTCAGGGATTCACCGGGTCTGAAGGCTCATTTCACGCACAGCAAATGATCGAGTACGGAACTAACGTAGTTGGTGGTGTAACTCCCGGTAAAGGAGGAACTCTTCATTTGGAAAAACCTGTGTTCAACTCAGTAGAAGAAGCCGTTCAGAAGACTGGTGCAGACACTTCCATTATTTTTGTACCGCCGGCTTTTGCCGCTGATGCCATCATGGAAGCTGCTGATGCAGGTATTAAAGTGATCATTACCATTACCGAAGGCATTCCGGTTTCTGATATGATGAAAGCCAAGCCTTATATTAAGGAGAGAGGCGCTATTCTGATCGGTCCAAACTGTCCGGGAGTAATCACTCCGGGAGAAGCTAAGGTTGGTATTATGCCAGGCTTCGTCTTCAAAAAAGGAAGAATCGGAATCGTATCCAAATCAGGAACGTTGACTTATGAGGCTGCGGATCAGGTGGCCAAAGCAGGTTTGGGCGTATCAACTGCTATCGGAATCGGTGGAGATCCGATCATCGGAACATCTACCAAGCAGGCAGTGGAAATGCTGATGAATGATCCTGAGACGGATGCTATCATCATGATCGGTGAAATCGGAGGAAATTACGAAGCTGATGCAGCTCGCTGGATCAGAGAAAACGGTAATAGAAAAGTAGTAGTAGGATTCATCGCTGGCCAAACTGCACCTGCAGGACGCAGAATGGGTCACGCCGGTGCTATCATCGGAGGTGCTGACGATACTGCAGCTGCCAAAATGAGAATCATGAGAGAAAATGGCATCCTTGTCGTAGATTCTCCTGCTGAGATTGGAGCGACAATGGCAAAAGCACTAGGAGTGCATGCATAAATATTTGTAGGGTGTCGGATGACCGATGCCTGAAGTATAGAAGCCGCCCCGATCAAGATCGGGGCGGCTTTTTTGTTTCCGACCGTTTGAAGTTTTTCAGCCTTCACCAAATTTAGAATCTTTCGGTTTTCTCAATTTTTAAATCTTTAACTTTGCGCCTTCAAATCCCATCCTTATGATTTCAGTAGACAATGTGTCCGTCCAACATGGTGGCACAGCGCTCTTTAGCAATATTTCTTTTGCCATCAACGAAAACGACAAGATCGCCCTCATGGGCAAAAATGGAGCTGGAAAGTCCACCCTCCTCAAGATCATTGCCGGACAAACCAAACCATCTTCCGGGGCAGTTTCAGCGCCTAAAGATTCTGTCATAGCCTACTTGCCCCAGCATTTGCTGACTGCGGATGATTGCAGCGTGATGGAGGAAACTTCGAAAGCTTTCGCCAGCTACCTGGACATGAAAGTGGAAATCGAGCGAATCAATGAAGAATTGACCGTGAGAACCGACTACGAAACTGATTCCTATTACAAACTCATTGAGCAGGTTTCTGAACTAAGCGAGAAATTCTACGCCATCGAAGAAGTCAACTATGAGGCGGAAGTGGAGAAAGTATTACTGGGTTTGGGATTTGAAAGAGAAGATTTCCCCCGACCAACTTCTGAGTTTTCCGGAGGATGGAGAATGCGAATTGAGCTGGCGAAAATCTTGTTGCAGAAGCCTGATTTGATCCTTTTGGATGAGCCTACCAACCATCTTGACATCGAATCGATCCAGTGGCTGGAGGATTTTTTGACACAAAAAGCAAAAGCGGTTGTGGTGATTTCCCACGACAGAGCCTTTGTGGACAATATCACTACCCGCACCATCGAAGTTACGATGGGGAGAATTTACGACTACAAAGCCAAATACAGTCATTATCTGGAGCTGAGAAGAGAGCGACGTGAGCAGCAGCAAAAGCAGCACGAAGAGCAGCGAAGAGAAATGGCTGATATCCAGCAGTTCATTGACCGATTCAAAGGCACTTATTCCAAAACACTTCAGGTGCAGTCCCGAGTTAAAATGCTCGAAAAGATGGTGATCATTGAGGTGGATGAAGTAGATAGTTCTGCTCTGAGTCTGAGATTTCCTGCTTCTCCCCGTTCCGGAAAATATCCTGTGATCGTAGAAGACCTTACCAAATCATACGGTGATCACGTGGTTTTCAAAAATGCTTCAATGACTATCGAGCGTGGACAAAAAGTCTCTTTCGTAGGAAAAAACGGAGAAGGAAAATCCACAATGCTCAAAGCTATTATGGGCGAGATTGAGTTTGAAGGGAAATGTGAACTAGGTCACAACAGCATGATCGGGTATTTTGCCCAGAATCAGGCTTCTCTTTTGGATGAAAGCCTCACCATTTTCGAAACGATCGATCATATTGCAGTCGGCGAAGTCCGAACCAAGGTCAAAGACATTCTTGGAGCATTCATGTTCAAAGGAGATGAAATCAACAAAAAAGTAAAAGTGCTTTCCGGAGGAGAAAAGACCCGCTTGGCGATGGTAAAGCTACTTTTGGAGCCGGTAAACTTGCTGATTCTCGATGAACCAACAAATCATCTGGACATGAAGACCAAAGACATTATCAAAGATGCGCTGAGGGAATTCGATGGTACTTTGATCGTGGTTTCCCACGACCGGGATTTCCTGGACGGATTGGTGACCAAAGTATTTGAATTTGGACATAAGCGTGTAAAAGAACACTTCGAAGACATCAACGGATTCCTGAGAAATAAGAAAATCGAAAACCTGAAGGAAGTAGAGAGATAACAGAAAAGGCGGTGAATTCACCGCCTTTTCTATTTCATGCCAAATCAAAAGTTAATCCATTAACCCAAAAACTCTTGGCAACCAAAGGGAAATCTCCGGGAAAAGCATGATCAAAGCCAAGGCAATTACCATCGCCGCAAAGAAAGGAAGCAGAGGTTTCAGTACTTTTTCAATGCTGGTCTGCGCAATTCCCACTCCGATAAACAGAATCGAACCTACCGGCGGAGTACACAAGCCGATGCAGAGGTTCAATACCATCATAATCCCGAAGTGAACAGGGTCAATTCCCAAGGATGTAACTACCGGCAAAAAGATCGGAGTGAAGATCATCACTGCAGGAGTCATGTCCATAAAGGCCCCAACTACCAGTAGAATGATATTGATCAAAATCAAGATGACGATGATGTTGTCGCTAAGGGAAAGAAGGGAGTTGCTGATGTTTTGCGGAATCTCTTCGGCTGACATCACCCATGAAAGTGCCATGGAAGTAGCAATCAAAAGCGTCACAACTGCCGTCGTCTCCGCAGATTTCAGAAGAACTGCCGGCAAATCTTTTACCTTCATTTCTCTGTAAAAAAGCGACAAACCAAGGGAATAGACCACAGCAATTGCCGATGCTTCAGTTGCAGTGAAAATCCCGCCGACGATCCCGCCGATCACTACAATCAGCAAGAACAAACTTGGAACAGCTTGCCAGAATTTTTCGAGTAAAAACCTAAATGGGGTGCTTTCGCCTCCTGGTATTTTATTGATTTTCACCATAATGGCCGCTGCAACCATCAAGAGCAAGCCTACCAAAATCCCTGGTAAATATCCAGCAACAAACAACGCCGCAACCGAAACTCCTCCGGATGCCAATGAATACACAATCAGAACATTGGACGGAGGAATGATCAAACCGGTAGTCGAAGAAGTGATATTCACAGCCGCTCCCAGTTCTTTTGGGTAACCTTCTTTCTCCATTCTTTTTCCCAAGATTCCTCCCATCGCGGATGCCGCTGCCACTGCCGAACCGGCAATCGCACCGAAAAGCATAGCAGCCACGATATTTACATGAAGCAATCCGCCTGGCAATCGACCAGTTATTGCTTTCGCCAGTTCAATGAGTCGATTGGCTATTCCTCCCCGATTCATCAGCTCGCCTGCAATGATAAAAAACGGGATGGCTAGTAAGGCGAACGTATCCAAACCAGCAGCCATTCGCTGGGCAACTGTAGTAATCGCAGGAAAAGCCGCTACAGTCACCAGCAAAGTCAGAACGCTCGACATTCCCAAGCTCCAGGCAACCGGAACACCGATTCCAAGCAATACCAGAAACGCAACGATCAAAATCACTACACTTAAAATCTCCATGATTATGCTTCGTTAAGTGATTTGAAAAGTTGAGAAACAGAGACGATCTGGTAGTAAATAATCAAAAGTCCGCTGAAAGGGATAATTCCATAGATGAAGGCGAGAGGGATCTGAAGCGTAGCTGATTTCTGCCCAAGGATGAAAGTGATGTAAACCAAATTAGAACCTCCTAAAACCATCACCGAAAGCGCAAAAATCAAGATTATAAACTGAATCCCTATCAGGAGTTTTATTTGAGCTTTTCCTTTCAGCTTATTGATCAGAATATCAATAGCCAAATGCTCATTTTTCCCGGCAACATAGGCACTTCCAAGCATTCCAACCCAGATAAGCAAGTAGCGGGAAAGCTCATCGGTAAAAGAACTTGGATCCTGAAAAACATATCTTGAAGCCACCTGCCAGGTCACATTCAAGACCATCAGGGCCATGAATACGATCAGCAGATTTGCGATCCATTTATCCAGGTAAATCTTAGAATGAAGTGAAAACATACCTTTTTAATTTTTGGGTTTAGGGTTATTGAACCTCTCGGATGGATTTGACAATGGCGAAGATCTCAGGCTGATCTCTTTCAAGCTGATCATACATTCCTTCCACTGCCTTGCGGAAAGGCTCTTTGTCCGGATAAGTAATCGTCACACCTGCAGCTTCCAATTCTCGCATCGCTTCAGCAGTGGCGATCTCCCAAAGATTGTATTCGTGAACTGCTGATTCGTCCGCTGCTTCCTGAAGCCATTTCTGCTCTTCTTCAGTCAGGCTTTCCCAAACTTTGGTACTCACAATCATCACGTCCGGAAGAGAAGTATGCTCATCGAGGCTATAAAATTTACAGACCTCATAATGCTTGGATGTATAAAGACTTGGAGGATTGTTTTCCGCAGCATCCACGATTCCCTGTTGAAGAGCGGTATAAAGTTCGCCGTACGAAACAGGCGTAGGAGAGCTTCCCAGGCTTTTGACCATGTTAGTCGCAGTGTTGCTTTCCTGCACGCGAACTTTCAAACCGGCCAAATCCTCAGGTCTTTCAACTGGTTTATTTTTGGTGTAAAAACTCCGCTTTCCTGCATCGTAATAGCAAAGTCCACGAAGCCAGAATTTTTCGCCATCGAGTAGAAGCTTATCTCCAATCGGACCTTCCAATACTTTTCGCTGGTGCGCATCGTCTCTGAAAAGATACGGCATCCCGAAAACCTGCCAGGTTGGAGCAAATCCTTCCATCGTTGCCGCGGAGACTTTGGTCATCCCCAGACTTCCAATCTGTAAAAGCTCTACCAATTCTCGTTCAGATCCGAGTTGCTGATTGGGGTAAACCTTCACGATCAACTTTCCATTTGATTTTTCCTTCACCCGCTCTGCGAGCAAAAGCATGGCTTCGTGCACCGGATGGTTGGTCACCTGAGCATGTCCAAGTTTGATGATCCGATGATCAAGCACTCCTCCACAAGAAAACGTAAGGGCTCCGACGAATAGAAATGCCAGAAACAGGTAAAGGGATTTTTTCATGGGTTAATTGAAAATGACTTCAAAAGATAAAGCTATTTGATTGGCAATCTTCAGTTTGATCCAATCCGATCTCGGTGACTAAGACCTGATTTTGATTGAAGAACCAAAGGCAAGAACTCAAAATGGGGTTGTTCATTTTCAGTTTTCAAATCAAGCCTATTCTTAAATATCCGTTTCCAAACTCCTTTTTCAAAATCGGTTTACTTAAATGGAATTTCAAATGGCTCAAATTCCAGATCGAAACCTGAAATCCGGAAAGCTGATCAAGAATCTTTCACCGTTAAATCGCTCTCAAAATGGGCAAAAGGGAGTTTTATGACAGATTATATTAAGTCGGGAAAGTCAAACAAAACATGGAATCGATTTCGTAGAAAATCAGAAAAGGATCACCGACCCTCCCGGTTTCTCCTCTGGAACTGGTCAATTAACCCAAATTCCTGAGCATTGGAACTGCTCTTTTGCAAAGCTGAATAGCAAATCCCCATGGATCTTTTAGCATAATCAAATGCGATCCGTCCTCCATAATATCGTCACTTACCGGACTTGCTCCTGCGCTGATAAGGCGATTTTTATCTTCGGTTGGGCTTTCAGAAACGAATGCAAGATGTACAGCAACTGGATGAAGTTCACGAAATTTCAGTGTTTCACCTTTGGGATTTGCATAGATTTCAATCATGATGCTACCGCTGTCATCAGCCAAAAAAGTCATGTAAGGAGGTTCAGTCATTTTCTTAACCGGCTTTAATCCCAGATTGGCTTCATACCAATCGGACATTTTTTGAGGGTCTTCTACATTGATGGCAAAGTGCTCGAATTTCATTTGGGGTGATTTTTAGGGTAAAATGATTCTTAGATGAATTTAGAAAATGAAAATTACTCAGAGTCGGAGAAAGGAAATTTCACCAATTGGTCAGACTTCGAGGAGGCATAAATAGCCCGGATTAACTCCACCGATTTCCTTGCGGTTTTCCCGTCTACCACAGGAGTCAGGTCTTTCTGAATGGCCTCGATAAACAGTTTCCATTGCTCTGCATGAAGCTGATGGCCGATTGCAGTGGGATCAGAAGATCCTGAAGGATTTGAACTGGCTGTAGAAAGAATTCCGGATCGCTGACCAATAGTGTTCCACTGAACCAATTTCCCGCTTTCCAGAATCGCACTTCCTTCAGTTCCGTAGATTTCCAATCGCTCAGGATAGCCCGGATAAAGGGAAGTGGCTGCTGTGATATTCCCCAAAGCTCCATCTTCAAAATTCACAATGGCCGCTCCCAGATCCTCGCCCTCAATCGGGTAAAGGGCAGTTTGAATCTGACCGAAAACACTTTTCACTTCACCCATCAGATCCAGCAACAAGTCAATCGTATGAATTCCCTGATTGATAAAAGCCCCGCCTCCGTCTCCTTTGAGCGTTCCTTTCCATTTACTCGTCCCATAATAGGCCGTATCGCGGAACCAGTTGATGTAGGCATTCCCCATCAATATCTTTCCAAAATCTCCATTCTGAACAGCTCCTTTCAGCTTTTTATAATCCGGTGAAAATCGGTTCTGGAAGATCACTGCCAACTTTACATGATTTGATTCGCACGCTTCGATCAGCTCATCTGCACGACCTAAGGAAATCTCCAACGGCTTCTCAATGATCACATGCTTCCCGGCTTTGGCTGCTGCAAGTGCCGGCTCCAGGTGAACTCCGCTCGGAGTGCAAATGCAGACTACATCCAAACCCGGATGAGCCAAAAATTCCTGAATATCACTGTAACCCGGTACGCCAAATACATTTTCTGCGGCGGCAGCTTTTATTGGATCATGATGGCAGACCGCCACCAACTCTGCATCATGCAATTCGTTTATTGCCAGGACATGCTTTGCCGCAATGGATCCTGTGCCGATTATTCCTATTCCAATTGTTTTCATTTCTCAAATTCAGTTAAGATTCTTGCCCAAAGCTTTTCACTCACTGGCACACCTTCTTTTAGATTTTTGGTTCGGATTTGCAAAGTACTTTCTCCCGGATATCGAACAGACTTTCCTTCAAAAACTGATGAGTTTTTCAAATCGGAAATGATCGAATCTGCTTTCCTTTCCATCCATTCCATGAGTTCGAGTTTCTTGGGATCAAAGCAAAGAAAAACCTGCGAAAGCCCGAATTCATCGCCGTTTTGATCCACCTGATGGGTGGAGTTTCCTCCGGAAAGCAAGGAAGCAAGCATGTCCAAAATCAAAGAAAGCCCTGCACCTTTCCAAAGTCCCATCGGAAGCGCCAATTGATTTTCAAGAATGATTTCCGGGGATTTGGTCAGCTCGCCATATTGATCAAACCCAGCATCAAAAGGCATTTGCTCACCTTTTTCTGCATGCAGAGTCATCTTTCCGTAGGCAAACTGAGACATCGCCATATCCAGGACAACCGGACCGTTTTTCCGCGGAATGCCGATGACAAGCGGATTGTTCCCAAGTTTGGGTTCACTCCCTCCCCAGGCGGGCATATTCGGCTTGGTATTGGTAAAGCAAATCCCGATCACTCCGGCATCCGCAGCCTGCCATCCAAAATTGCCACCACGCATCCAGTGGTTAGTAAACTGAAGTGCAACACAGCCGATTCCAAACTCAGCAGAAAGCTGAATGGCTCTATCCATCGCAAACTCTGCGTTGAGATTGCCCGGACCAAACTGCCCATTCCATCGCTCAAACATCCCGATTTTACTTTCAAGGATAGGTTCATTCTCAGGCTTCACGTACCTTTTTTGGATGAAATCAAGGAAAAGGAAAAATCGATTTACGCCATGAGATCGCACTCCGTCCAGATCTGCTTTTGCAAAAAGTTGAGCGCATCGCTCTGCTTTCACTTTTTGAAATCCCTTTGCCCGCAAAATCGCCGTCAGCTTTTCCTTCAGGACTTCAAATGGAATAGAAATATCGCTCATGAATTGGGAATGAAAAGAGGAAGATTTATCCAAGTTAATAGCTCAGGATTAATTTTCATTATAAAGAACTTGAACTCTTGAAAACGTGATTTCAAGTCTTGCCAAATCAACCCATGCTCTTAGATTTGCCTAATACAAATCCTGACCATCCTCAAGTTCTATGAAAAAGCTAAACAACCAAGAAGTGGAAATAGCCGATCGTCCCACCCGAATCCTTCAGTTTGGGAATGGAAATTTCCTCCGGGCTTTTGCTGATTGGATGGTGGACATTGCAAATGAGAAAGGAGTTTTTGATGGAAAAATCCACGTGGTTCAGATCCATAGCAAGACTGGATTTGATCAGATGAAGGCTCAGGATTGCCTGTTTCATGTATTGGAACAAGGGATGAAAAATGGTCAAATCCACCAGGAAACAAGACTTGTCAGCTCAGTTTCCGGAATTTCTTTTCCGAAGGATGATTACCCGGAATATTTGAAACTGGGAGAAAATCCCGATTTACGTTTTGTGATTTCCAACACGACCGAGTCAGGAATCGTATTTGATCCGGCTGATTCGGATTTTAATTCGTTGCCTGAAACTTTCCCCGGGAAACTGACCGCTTTGCTTCAGTATCGATTTGAGCATTTCCAAGGTGATTCTACAAAAGGTCTTATCGTCATACCCTGCGAATTGATTGAGAAAAATGGGCAAGTGCTGAAATCCTGCATTCTCAAGTATGCAAGTCTCTGGAATCTCCCCCATGCATTTTCAGAATGGATCGAATCGGCCTGCATTTTTTGTGACACCTTGGTGGACCGGATTGTTCCCGGATTCCCAAAAGGCAGCATCAAAGAGATTCAGGAGCAGATTGGATTTGAAGACGAACTGATCGTAATGGCAGAACCATTTCACCTTTGGGTGATCCAAGGTCCGGAAGAAGTTCAGAGGGAATTTCCGCTTGATCGCGCCGGGCTAGACGTAAAATTTGTCGATGATCTCACTCCTTACAGAACTCAGAAAGTTCGAATCCTAAACGGAGGACATACCGCAATGGTCCCTTGGGCTTATCTGAATGGACTCCGAACTGTACGGGAGTCTGTGGAAAATCCTGAAATCGGAGCTTTCCTACGGGAAGTGATTTTTGAAGAAATCATCCCAACTCTGGACATGCCGAAGGAGCAGTTGGAAAAGTTTGCAGCAGATGTATTGGAGCGATTTGCAAATCCCTTTATCGTGCACGAACTCAAATCGATTGCGTTGAATAGTATTTCCAAATTCAAGGTTAGAGTGCTTCCCTCCTTATTGGGATATTGGGAAAAGAACCAGCAATGGCCTGAGAAACTGATACTGGCTTTTGCTGCGCTGTTGGTTTTTTACAAAGGAGAATACAAAGGAGAAATCCTTCCTGTCAATGATGACAAAGGCGTAATGGAGTTTTTCAAAACTGCCTGGTCGGAGCCTTCCTTGGAATCAACTATCGGGATGATACTGGCCAATGAACGTCTTTGGGGACAAAACCTGGAGGAGCTTCCGGGCTTACGAGGAAAGCTTGTGGAAGCTATCAAATCGATTCTCGGTTAAAAAATCACCCGAAATAGTCGGGGAATCTGAATTGGAAAAATGTTCAATTCCCTTTGTTTCCCTTTGAATAATACGTCAGTTATTTCACAAAGAAAAATGGCAGCTCCCTTTCGGAAACTGCCATTCAATATTCTTACAAATTCTTTTTTTATCTCGCATAGTTAACAGCTCGCATCTCACGGATTACCGTGATTTTGATCTGTCCCGGGTATTGCATTTCCTTTTCGATTTTCTGCGAAATATCAAAAGAAAGCTTTCCTGCAGTCGCATCATCCACATTATCTGCGTCAACCAACACTCTGAGTTCACGACCTGCTTGCATTGCAAAGCACTTGTTAACTCCATCAAAAGCCAAAGCCAATTCTTCCAAATCCTTTAGACGCTTGATGTAGCTATCCATGATTTCTCTTCTGGCACCTGGTCTGGATCCTGAAATCGCATCACAAGCCTGCACGATCGGAGAGATCATGGTGGTCATTTCGATTTCATCGTGGTGAGCACCGATTGCATTGCAGATTTCAGGATGCTCCTTGTATCGCTTGGCAAGTTCCATTCCCAACACAGCGTGCGGCAATTCCTGCTCTTCATGCCAAACCTTTCCGATGTCGTGAAGTAATCCTGCACGCTTAGCCATCTTGGCATTCAGTCCCATTTCTGCTGCCATGACAGCACAAAGTTTAGCGACTTCTCTGGAGTGCTGAAGAAGATTTTGACCATAAGAAGATCTGTATCTCATTCGCCCAACCATTCTGATCAGTTCAGGATGCAAACCGTGAATCCCAAGTTCTACAGCAGTTCTTTCGCCAATTTCAATTATTTCCTCCTCGATGTTCTTCTCAGTCTTAGCGACTACTTCTTCGATTCTTGCTGGGTGAATACGTCCATCCTGCACCAATCTATGAAGTGAAAGTCTTGCGATCTCCCTTCTTACCGGATCAAACCCTGAAATAATAATTGCTTCAGGGGTATCATCCACAACGATTTCTACTCCGGTTGCTGCTTCCAGAGCTCGGATGTTTCTTCCTTCGCGACCAATGATTTTACCTTTGATATCATCGCTTTCGATGTTAAATACCGACACACAATTTTCTACGGCATGCTCGGTAGCAGTTCGCTGAATGGTGTCGAGTACGATCTTTTTAGCTTGCTTGGTAGCAGTTAATTTTGCCTCGTCGAGAATATCTTTGATCTGAGTGGAAGCTTTAGACTGCGCCTCATCGGTTAGCATCGTTATGATTTGTTCCTTTGCTTCCTCACGTGTAAGTCCGGCGATTTTCTCCAAATCAGCAATTCGCTGATTGGTAATTTTTTCAAGCTCTTCTTTTTTCACTTGTACTGAATGAAGTTGAGCCGTCAGGTTTTCTTTTTTGCTGTCGAGTTCAGCTTCCTTACGCTTGATCTGCTCCAGTTCTTTAGCTACCTGCTGTTCTCTTTGCTTTACTTTGTTTTCGTTAGTGATGATGATATTCTTCTTGTTATTCATATCCTCATCAAACTCTGCTTTTAGCTTCAGATATTTTTCTTTAGCCTCAAGCATTCTTTCTTTCTTGATGGTTTCCGCGCTGATTTCAGCCTCTCTAACCATGGATTTTACCCGCTCGCGGGTCTCTTCCTCTAGTTTTTGATTCTTATTTTTAATCAGCATTCCCGCCAACGCGGCTCCTGCACCAGTCCCGACTAGGGCTGCTAGGATTATGTATACTATATCTCCCATGGGTTATTTTGGATTAAATATTACCTGAGGGAATCCGAAAAATATCCAGAAATAAGTGTTTTCTAATAATTATAAAGCCTTGGAAAGTATATCGTTGATATTGGAAAGACTGGCTTTGATATGTTCACTATCACCAGCATTTACCTCATTTGTCTCTAATGATTCTACCATGCAGTCAAAAGCCACCATGGCAAGCAAATCTTGATTATCGTCTAGTCCAAACTCCTCTTTATACTTCTTTAATTTTTCATTAATCAACTTGCCTGCCAGTCGGATTTTGGATTCGTCCTCAATCTTCACACGCATGGGATATTCTCTGGTCCCTATTTTAACTCTGATGGCAAGTGTCTCCATATCACTCGGATAAGTAGGTGATCAAATGGTCGATCTCTTGTATATAATTATTGATTAAGTCACTCATTTCGCTGGAATCTCCTGGATTCACCGGTCGGTTATCTACAATGTTACTAATTTTAATTTTATTTTTAAAATGCTCAATTTCTTGCTCCTTTTGGGTGAGTGAAGCCGTAGTCTCAGACAGTCGCTTCTTCAATTGCTCATTTTCCTCAATTGTCTGAAGCAATTTTTTACTAGCCTGCTGGGCCAGTTTTTCCAATTTTTGCAGTTCCTCGCTTATCATTTCTACGTACGGATCAGTGCTCCTACCTCATTTTCAAAAGCCTGAATCAATCTACTCATTGTTTTGTCAATTACCTTATCGGTCAAAGTATTTTCCTGATCCTGCAGGTGAAAGCTCAATGCATAAGCCTTTTTGCTTGAGTCAATCTTGTCTCCCTGATACACATCGAAAACGCCAATTTTCCTCAATAATTTCCCTCCTGCTTTTTCAGCAACAGATTTTACCTGGTCATAGCTCACTGCCTTGTCGATTACCAATGAGAGATCTCTTCTCACTTCAGGGAACTTGGAGATTTCCTGGTATTTTTTGAGGCCTGATGCCTTTTTACAAAGCAAATCCCAGTTCAAATCTGCGAACCAAACCTCCTGACGAACTTCAGCAAGTTTGAGTAGTTTCTCATCCACCAATCCAAGTGTTCCGATTTCCTTTTCACCGGATTTCAGATACAGTCCATATGTAAACGGCGCTGATTCCACAATCGATACAGCACTTGGCTCAACATTGAGTTTTTCAAGGATTTTTTCGACTGTTGAATAAATATCTGCGAAACCAAACCCTTTCGAAGGCTCAATCCAGCTTTCGGCAGATCTGTTTCCGGAATTGAAAATTGCCAGCCTCCTGTTTTCCTGATAGCCGGTTTCGGCTTTGGAGTAGATAGTGCCAAACTCAAAGCATTTCAGATCGGTCTGACGTCTGTTGATATTGTGTGCCAATACTTCCAAACCGCTGAAGAGCAAAGTCTGACGCATCACTCCTAAGTCCTCACTCAGCTTATTATAAATCTCCACACTTTTGGAAGCATCCAAAAAACCGGATTTTTCCACGTAAGACGGCTTGGTAAGACTGTTTGTGATCAGTTCGAAATAGCCTTGACCAGCAAGAATCTCCGACAAGCGATACTGAAGTTTGTTCAAATCCTTAACCGGATGCTCAGCCAGATAATCGGTACTGAGATTTTCGGAAAGCTCCACCTGATGAAATCCGTGGATTCGGAGAACCTCCTCGATGATATCGGCCTCACGAGTCACATCTACCCGATACGGTTTTACGATTGCTGTAAATCCTGCTTCGGTCTCATTTTCAACTCTGATATCAAGACTTTCCAAAATGGATTTTACTTCGGAAGAATCAATTTTTTTACCAATCAGGCGATTGATATGTCCGTAAGAAACTTCGATGACAAAGTCCTGAACCGGCTCCGGATAAAGGTCAATAATCTCAGAGCAAACTTTACCTCCGGCGATTTCCTGAAGCAGTTTTACCGCTTGCTTCAATGCATAAACGGGCATATTGGGATCGGTACCTCTTTCGAATCTGAACGAAGCATCGGTTTTCAAACCATGAAACTGACTTCCTTTACGAATCACATCAGGGGAGAAATAGGCAGATTCAAGAAATATGGTTTTGGTAGAATCACTCACTCCGGAGCCTTTCCCTCCAAAAATCCCTCCAATGCAAAGTCCTCCATTTGGATCGCAAATCATCAATTCCTCTCCGGAAAGCTTGCGCTCTTTATCATCCAAGGTGACGAATGGAGTTCCTTTTGGAAGTTTTCCCACGATGATTTTTCCTTGGGCAATACGATCAGCATCAAATGCATGAAGCGGCTGACCGAGGTCGTGAAGAATGAAATTTGTGATATCGACCACGTTATTGATAGGCTCGAGGTCCAGTGATCGGTGGAAATTTTGGAGCCATTGCGGTGAAGGACCAATCTTCAAATCTGTGATGACCACACCGGCATAGCGCGGACAATCCGCTGAGTTTTGAACCTCCACAGAAATGGGAGGTCCTGAAGTTTCTACTTTCAAATCCTGCTCTGAATCCAGACAAATTTCTCTGCCAACCAGCGCTTTGAGATCTCGGGCAACCCCCAAATGCGAAGCTGCATCGGCCCTATTGGGAGTCAATCCGATTTCCAGTATATGATCCTGCGCCACTTCAACGTACTCAGAAGCGGGAGTTCCATTAGCAAGATTTGTATCCAAAACCATAATTCCTGCATGGCTTTTTCCAAGACCTATTTCGTCTTCAGCACAGATCATCCCTTCGGAAACCTGTCCTCGGATTTTCGCTTTTTTGATTTCGAAAGGCTCACCTTCTGTTGGGAAAAGCTTAGCTCCAACGGTCGCAACAAGCACTTTTTGGCCTTTCGCCACATTAGGTGCTCCACAGACTATTGGCACAACTGCAGATCCGATATCTACCGTTGTCAGGCTGAGTTTGTCCGCATCGGGATGCTTTTCGCACGTCAATACTTCCCCAACCAATATCCCCTGAAGACCTCCCGGAACGGATTCAAACTCCTCGATTCCCTCAACTTCCAAACCCGATCGGGTCAGGAGCGCTCCGATTTCCTCAGGGCTTTCTGTAAGAGCAAGGTATTTCTTCAGACGGTTTATTGAAATTTTCATCAGTTCTTGGAATAAATTGAACCCGGCGGATTCAATGGGATAAACAAAAGGGGTTCGAAAACCCCAATTTGATCAGAATAAGTTACAAATTTAAGAGAATTGAGCTGGGTCAAAAGGCTATTCCTCGTAATTTTTCTCCCCGGCGGGAATGTCTATTTCGAGCAAATTCTCCTTTGGTGGAATCGGGCAAGCAAAGTCCGGATTGTAAGCACAATAGGGATTATAGGCCAGATTAAAATCCAGCGTAATGCTATTTTTCCCATCCTGACGGGCATTGATATAGCGACCTCCTCCATACGTTTCTCTTGCACTGGTTCCGTCTGCGAAAGCAAGGAAGAAATTTCGCTTATCGGGTTCATTCATCGCCTGAAGAAGCAGCAACCGATTGGTGTTGATGCCGTCAAATGAGAATTCAACATAGGAATGCTCGATGTATTTTTCTTTGGACCCATCGGTCAAAGGAACTTCACGAACCTTTTTGTTTTCCACCGGGATCATTCTTGCTTTGACTTTATAGGTTGGATCGATGGGATAAAAATTAAGCTTTTTGAAAGCCATCTTTTGGGAATCCGTCAGCGGTGATTCTATATTGAAGCGGATGAATTTGAATTGGCGCTCCCGCTCCGCTTCGATTTTCTCAATGTAAGCTTCGGGACTTTCGGTTGAAGTGAGTGTGTACGCGACTGCAGCGAGGATTACTGCGGCAATAAACAGGGCTAAAATATTTTTGGGCTTCATCTAATCAAAGTATACCGTCATCGGCGAAGCTAAAATAGCCAAGATCTGTAAAAATCACATGATCGAGCACAGGCAAATCCAATTCCCGGCCGATTTTTACCATTCTTTCCGTCAATCGCTTGTCCTGATCTGAAGGTCGGAGATTTCCGCTGGGATGATTGTGCACCATGATGATCGATTGCGCAAGATGCTCCAGGGCGATTTTAAAGACAATCTTAGAATCCACGACTGTTCCGACCGTTCCTCCCTGACTGATCAATTGCTTTTTAATTACGTGATTGGATCGGTTGAGGAGAATCAGATAGAAATGCTCGACTTGCTCATCAAGCAGTTCCGGCTTCATCAAGTCATAAATATGCTGGGAACATGTGATTTTGGGCCGAATTGCAGGTTCTGATTCTTTTCTTCTGCGACCAAGTTCCATCGCAGCTATGATGGAAATGGCTTTGGCTTCTCCGATGCCTTTGAATTTCTTCAGATCCTGAATCGAAAGTTTGGCTAGAGATCCCAAATCGTGATTTACAACTGAAAGGATATTCCTGGACAAATCTACCGCGCTGACGGAAGCAGTACCTGACCCAATCAGGATCGCAATGAGTTCTGCATCAGAGAGGGATGATTTTCCTTTGAGCAAGAGTTTTTCCCGAGGCCGGTCTTCTTCCGCGAGTTGGGAGATTTTAATAGAAGAGTAGTTATCCATAAGTAGGTATTAAAAAAATATGAACTAAATCTACTTACTTTCTGGGCATAAAAAAAACCCTGACAAGCAGGGCTTTAGGTAATAATTTTGAAAGGGATTAGGCGATCGAGCTAACGAACTTTGCCAATCTTGATTTCTTGTTATTTGCGTTATTTTTGTGGATAACATTCTTCTTAGCCAATTTATCCAGCATAGAAGATACTTTCTGATAAAGCTCTGTAGCTTCTACCTTGTCAGTAGCTGCTTTCAATCTTTTGATGAAAGTTCTAGTGGTTTTGGCCTGGTATCTGTTTCTCAAACGCTTGGATTCGTTGGCACGAATTCTCTTGATAGCTGATTTGTGATTTGCCATATCTAGTTGTTAACTTAATTTCTTTACGTTCCCCTATTTCCTAATTGGAGTGCAAAGTTATTGGAAATAATTAATTCTGCCAAAGGAATTTTCAACATTCCTTAAATGGGGCTTTCAAACTTTCTAAAAATGTCCGCTTGAGTCGCTTTTTCAGGACGCAAAGATACAGATTAATCCAACATTTCAGTGTGATATATTTTGATTAGTTTAAAGGATGAATACTTTTTTGATTTGGCTTATGCCTTTGTTTTTTAATCCCCAAAGTGGACAAGCTTGGGGATTTTACGCACATTCCCTGATAAATCGGATGGCGGTTTTCTCACTTCCTCCAGAAATGATCAGTTTTTACAAGCCTCAAATTCAATACATTGGAGAGAATGCAGTCAATCCGGACCGAAGAAGATATGCCGTGGAAGGAGAAGCTGAAAAGCATTACATCGACTTGGATCATTACGGAGACAGCGCGCTCCAAATCCTTCCTTTGTATTGGCCCGAGGCAATAAAAATATTTCAGGAAGACTCACTTCGCGCAAATGGAATTGGGCCTTGGAGTGCTTATCTGACTTTTTTGAGCCTGACAAAAGCTTTCGAAGAAAAAAATGCTTCTGCAATTCTGCGACTATCAGCAGACTTGGGTCATTATCTGGCTGATCTAAATGTGCCGCTGCATACAACCAAAAATTATAATGGCCAATTGACAGGACAGGAAGGGATTCATGGGTTTTGGGAAAGCAGAGTTCCCGAATTGATGGCGCTGGATTACAGCCTATGGATCGGTCAGGCAGAATACATTCCAAAGCCTCAGGTCGCACTTTGGGAGACAGTCGCTTTGGCTCATCAGCAAGTCGACAGCGTATTGACTTTCGAAAAGAATCTGACTTCATCTTTTTCTCCTGACCAAAAATTCAGCTTTGAGGAACGAAATGGTTTGACTGTTCGGGTTTATTCCCGAGATTTTACCGAGACCTATGCACTTGCTCTGGACAATCAAATCGAGCGACAAATGAAAGCATCTATCCGGATGATCGCTGATTTTTGGTACACAGCTTGGATAAATGCGGGACAGCCTGATCTAAGTCAGATTCCAATGAATTCTGATGAAGAAGAAAAAATGGCTCCGAATCCTAAAATTAGGACCCGGAGCCATGAAGGGAATTAGTAAAATATCTGATTTAAGATTTCAGAAGTAAGATTTGGCTTTAAGCCAAAACCTTATCCGTAGACTGCAAATAACTCGTAATCGACTTGCCAAGTCTGGTAAATGTATCCTTGAAAACTGCTTCATCTTCCTCCAAAAGAGTGACTCTAAAACCTCTCAAATCTGAACAGAAGGAAGAAATCGGAACGACACAGATACGCTCTGAAGCCAGCAAATAATACACGAAGCGTTTATCAAGCGGCATATCCGAATCACTCAACCAGTTATCAAGCAGCTTTTGCAGTTGCTCGTCTTCGATTGGTAACTTTTGATCCGGATTCAGCAGGCTTTCGTCAAAAACGATTGTATTGTAGAATGCACCCTGAGTTGGATTAAATTTGATCCCGGGAATATCTCCCAAAATCTCCCTCATCCAGTCACTTCTCTTCCCTATTTGTTGATTGGCTGCTTCCCGATATGCTTTGTAATCGGGATGAGACATGATCTTGGGAATAGCCAGCTGCGGCAAAATCGTGGAGCAAACTTCGATCATTTTCGCATTTTCGAGCGTCTGACAGAGCTTCGCAAATTCAACTGAAGCATCACGATTGTAAAATTCCATCCAACCGCATCGAGCTCCCGGCCAGGGAAATTCTTTGGAAATCCCTTTCAGCGAAATCGCAGGACGCGAGCCGATCACTTCAGAAAGCGGAACCGCCTTGATTCCGTTGTAAGTGATGTTTTGATAAATCTCATCCGAGATCAACAGTAAACTGAATTCCTCGGCGATTTTTACAAAGTCTTCCAAAACCTCTTTTGGATACACCATTCCGGTGGGATTATCCGGATTGATGATCAGGATTCCAACGATGGAAGGATTGTATTTTACTTTCAGATACAAGTCCTCCATATCCGGCAGCCATTGATTGTCAGGATCGAGTTTGTAGGTGATAGGCGCTGTATTGGCGTGCGCAGCTTCCGCAGAACTATGCGTGCTGTACGCTGGAGACGGACCAATAATCCGGGCGGTAGGAATCAAGAATTGATACAATTTTGCAATTGCATCTCCCAAACCGTTGAAGAAGAGAATGTCTTCTGCTGTAATCTGCGTTCCTCCTTTTTGATTGTTCAAATTGGCAAGAAACTTCCGGGTTTCGAGGACGCCTTTGGAGTCTGCATACCCGTAAGTTTTATCTTCTTTGAGCAAATCAGCGACGATCGCCTTCATCCAGTCAGGCACATGATTATGCTTTTGGATGGGATCACCGATATTTTCCCAGGTCATGGAATAGCCCAACGCTTCAATTTGGCGAGCTTTTTTTACAATTCCCCGGATTTCATAATTGAGTTCTTCGGCACCGGGTCTGAGGAGTAATTGTCTCATAGGTTAATAGGCTGGTTTGGAATTAATTCCGGTACAAATAAAGGGAAAAGAGGAATGAAAGTATCTCCCAGCATTGAAATACTGAATTTTTCCACTTAAGACGAAAAGACGCCAAATTTAAATTGCCTTTTCTTTATTACAAGATTTGATGAAAAATGCCCTGACTTTGTGACAAATCAAGAGCGTTTCTTGTCTCTTTCTAAAAATGAATTCAAAAAAAATGTCCCTTCCCCCACTAGATAAGGCTAGAAGCCAACTTGGAATTGGAAAAGATTCAAGTGCATCGTCAAAGTCAGTTGTAAATTGTGAGCTGGAGGTGAATTTCCAAATTATAAGCCTAAAAATTTAATGAGAATATTTACTCATTTTCGGGGAGAACTTTAAATTTCAATTGAACAGTACTTATTTTAAAAAACTTTCATAATGTGATTTCAATCCTTATCAGAATTCTTCTCTTCTTAGTTTTCATTTTTCTAATTGACTGGTATTCTTACCAAGCTATTAAAACGGCATTTCCCGAGAAAAGCTGGATTAAGATTGGATTTTGGGTCTTTTCTATCACAGTATATCTCTTTGTAGCCTATGGTTTTCTAACCTTCAGTCGTGGTAATCTTAGCCTAAACTTTGGAAGAATGATTTCCCTATTGGTTTTGTCATTGATTCCAAAACTCATCGTATTGGGCTTTATGTTTGGAGAAGATATCTTACGTTTTCTTACCGGGATATTTTATTCTGTTGCTGGACATCAGGAAGGCGATTTTCTTCCGGATCGTAGAAAATTTGTCAGCCAGACAGCATTGCTTCTATCCGCCATTCCTTTTTTAGGCATACTGCATGGCGTATTAGTGGGAAAATACCGCTACCGTGTAGTAAATCATACCTTGGAATTTGATGACCTCCCTGCAGCTTTTGACGGATTTACTATCACACAGATTTCAGACATCCATTCCGGAAGTTTTGATAATAAAAAGAAGTTGGAATACGGCATTGATCTGATCAACCAACAAGCATCCGATGTCATCCTATTTACTGGCGATTTGGTCAACAACCATTCGGAAGAGATGGAGCCATGGATTGAAAGCTTCAAAAAGTTAAAAGCATCGATGGGAAAGTATTCCATACTAGGCAATCATGACTATGGGGATTATATGGTTTGGCCTAGCAAAGAGGCCAAAGAAGCTAATATGCAACGCCTTTACGAAATCCAAGAAGAACTGGGCTTTAGGCTATTACGCAATGAAACAGTAAAAATTCAAAAAGACGGATCAAGCATAGACCTAATCGGAGTGGAGAATTGGGGAAAGGGATTTGGGCAATATGGAGACCTGCCGAAAGCTGCAGCAAACCTAAGCGATCAAAGTTTTAAAATCTTGATGAGCCATGACCCGTCTCACTTTGATGAACAAGTGAAAAATTTCTCCCAAATTATCCATCTCACCTTGAGCGGTCATACCCACGGGATGCAGTTTGGAATCGAAATCCCCGGCTTTATTAAGTGGAGCCCGGCATCCCTTCGCTATCCGAAATGGGCGGGTTTGTATGAGGAACTAGGCCGTTACTTACATGTAAATCGCGGTTTTGGATTTTTGGCATTTCCAGGCAGAGTAGGAATCTGGCCGGAGATTACGGTATTGAAGTTGAAAAGGAAGTAGTGTTCCTGAAAAAAAATAAACCTCCGAAGTCTTCTCAACTCCGGAGGTTTTCATTTAGACTGCTCCGTATCTCGCAGTGACGAAACGCTATTCAAATTTTAAATTCAGTTTCCAGAATTTACTTCAAAGTCTTATATCGAATCCGCTTAGGAGTCACATCACCCAGGCGCTTCTTCTTATTTTCCTCGTAGTCGGAGAAGTTGCCCTCAAACCAAACCACTTGAGAGTCTCCTTCGAAAGCCAAAATATGCGTACATATTCTATCTAAGAACCATCTGTCGTGGGAAATGATCACCGCACAACCACCGAAGTTTTCCAAAGCTTCTTCCAGCGCTCGCAGTGTATTCACATCCAGATCGTTGGTAGGCTCATCCATCAGAAGTAGGTTTCCGCCTTCTTTCAAGGTGATTGCCAAGTGAACTCGGTTTCTTTCTCCTCCGGAAAGGACACCCACTTTCTTCTCCTGATCTGATCCGGCAAAGTTGAATTTGCTCACATAAGCTCTGGAATTCACTTCCCTGTTACCCAGCTTCATCAGTTCGTTTCCTCCGGAAATGATTTGATAAACCGTTTTATTCGGATCCAAAGAATCGTGCTCCTGATCCACATAGGCCAGTTTCACAGTTTCTCCTACTTCAAAATGTCCGGAATCTGCTTTCTCCTGACCTGTAATCAATTTGAAAAGTGTGGATTTACCGGCTCCATTTGGCCCTATCACTCCCACAATACCACCCTGAGGAAGCGAAAAGCTTAGATTTTCGAAAAGCAATTTATCTCCATACGCTTTGGAAACTCCATTCGCTTCTATCACTTTGGCACCAAGACGAGGTCCCGGCGGAATAAACAATTCAAGCTTTGCTTCGCGCTCTTTCGCTTCTTCTCCCACGAGTTTATCATAGGCACTAAGACGGGCTTTTCCTTTTGACTGACGGGCTTTTGGAGACATTCTGATCCACTCCAATTCTCGCTCAAGCGTCTTTTGACGCTTAGATTCAGTCTTTTCCTCCTGCTTCAAACGATTTTGTTTTTGATCCAGCCAGGAAGAATAATTTCCTTTCCAGGGAATCCCTTCGCCACGATCCAATTCCAAAATCCAACCCGCGACATTGTCCAGGAAGTATCTGTCGTGGGTGACTGCGATGACAGTTCCTTTGTAATTCTGCAAATATTGCTCAAGCCACTGTACAGACTCCGCATCCAAGTGGTTGGTAGGTTCATCCAATAGCAATACATCCGGTTCTTGAAGCAACAATCTGCAAAGAGCCACCCGGCGTTTTTCACCACCTGAAAGTCTTCCGACAAGCGCATCGCTTGGAGGTAGTCTGAGCGCGTCCATTGCTTTGTCCAGCATGACATCAAGTTCCCAGGCATTGATCGCATCCAGCTTCTCCTGCACTTCTCCCTGACGGGTAATGAGTTTGTCCATTGCGTCCGGGTCATCCATCAGCGCCGGATCCATGAATTTCTCGTTGATTTCTTCGAATTCTTTCAGCAGATTGACTGTATTGGCAACTGCCTCTTCGACTACTTCTTTGACCGTTTTGGTGGGATCAAGTTTGGGTTCCTGCTCCAGCATTCCGACCGTGTATCCCGGAGACCAGACTACTTCACCCTGAAATTCTTTGTCCATTCCTGCAATGATTCGAAGCAAAGAGGATTTACCGGATCCATTGAGACCCAGGACACCGATTTTGGCACCATAAAAAAATGAGAGGTAAATATCTTTAAGTACTTTTTTCTGTGGTGGGTAGATTTTGGAAACCCCTGCCATCGAAAAGATGATTTTTTCTGAGCTCATGCGTTAACTTTTCCTTAAAATTTCACTTAATCGGCAAATATGGCAAAAAAACCCCTTTCTTAGGATAAGTGCATTTGAATTAATTAATTTGCGGAAAATTGAAAACGACCACCTAACCTACTGTAGAACAATGGACCATCCGTATGGATATATCAAGAATACGAAAGTTTATTTGAGGGGATTTTTAGGGAAGGCAGATAGGGAAATCGGTGAAGTAAAAGAAGACGAAGCCTCCACTCTAAAGTACTTTGAAGCTCGATTTGAGCAACTCAAAGGCAAAGTAGAAAAACTCAAAAACGACATTCAGGAAAATCAGAATAAGGGTTCTTTTCTGATGAAACTCATACACCTGCGCGAATCACTTTTCGAATCGGACGCTTTGGGAGATTTTGTGCCTTTGATCGAAGAGCTCAATGAGCAAGAAGCTTTTTTGAACGAGATCATTCAATCAAACAGATCTAAAAATCTGGAAGTAAAAAATTCTCTGATCGAAGAGGCTGAATCCATGAAGGATGACACCGACTGGAAAGAAACAACGGAATTTTTCAAAGAATTGAAACTTCGCTGGATCAAAACCGGTCCCGTCGAAAAAGAACTTCACGAAGAAATCGAAACTCGCTTCAATGATGCCGTGCAGACTTTCTTCGAAAACAGAAGACATTTCTTCGAAGGTATGGCGCTTCAGGCTGAGGAGAATATTAAGATCTACGAATCTTTGGTCATTCAGGCACGTGAGGCACATGATTTGCCAGATTCTAAAATGGCTTTCGATATCAGTAAGAAGATTCAGAAGCAATGGAAAGAAGCCGGTAAAGTACCTGCAGAAAAACGTCAGCCACTTTGGGATGAATTTTCGAAGCTAAACAATCGGATTTTCTCCCGGTACAAGAGAACTCTGAATCCGGGACCGCAGATGAATCCGCGTGAGCTGATGAGGAAAATTGAAACCCTTACGGAGGATATCAAACGACTTGTCAATCTTTCGACGAGCTATGAGGTAATTAATAAGGCAAAAGCAATCCAGGAAGAATGGAGAAAATTGCCGCCGAGAAAGCCAAAAGAGGCTACACTTACAGCAAGATCCTTCCAGTTTTATACGGATATCGTTTTTGAGAAAGCATTTTTAGAAAAATTGCTTCATGGTAAATACTCTGACTACAATACAATGCCGGTTTCGGAGCAGATTGATCTTAAAATAGCTCTACTCAAGGACTTACTTCACAGAGATCAGAGTGAGCTCGATACGATGCAGAACAATACGGACAATTTCCGGGTCCAAACAGAAGATTTTGAGATAATGATGAAGAAAAAGCTGTCTGGTTTGAAGAGAAAAGTTGATGTAAAAAACTATCTTTTGAAGCAACTTTCTTTTAAATAATCAGTACACCTTACTTATTTCAAAAAAAAGATAATTTTGCAAGCCTTAAAAAAATCAGAAATAACTTTAAAACAAATACTATGTACTGGACACTTGAACTAGCTTCCTATCTTGAGGACGCTCCCTGGCCAGCCACCAAGGATGAATTGATTGATTATGCCATTCGATCCGGTGCGCCACTTGAAGTAGTAGAAAACCTACAGGAATTGGAGGACGACGGTGAGCCTTACGAGACCATTGAGGAAATTTGGCCGGATTACCCTACCAAAGACGACTTCTTTTTCAACGAAGACGAATATTAAAACCAAAGCCCTGATCACTCAGGGCTTTTTTTATAACCCGAGTACTTGCCTGAGGCGTGAATACCCGGTTTTACTGACAGGAACCTGAGTTCCATCCCGCATTTTCAAGATATAGCTATCTCTTTCAAAAGGCTCGATTTGGGTGATTTGATTAAGATTCACCATAAAAGAACGATGAACCCGAGCGAATTTCCCGGGATCCATTGCGTCTTCAAGCGACTTCATCGTCATCTTTTTCAGATACTTTCCTCCGGGAGTATGGATGGAGATGTAATCATCCTCCGCTTCAAAGTAAGTGACTTCGTGAATCGGAATGATTTTGATCTCATTTTTCACCCGCACCACCAGTCTGTTACTTTTCTCTGCTAATTGATTTAGTCCTTCCCGCTCCTCAAGTTGGGGTTCATTTACCTGAGCGAGGTATTTCTCGATTGCTTTCGAGAATCTTTCCTGCGAAAAAGGTTTCAGCAAATAATCGATTGCCATCGCATCAAAAGCCTTGACCGCATACTGATCAAATGCCGTTGTAAAAATCACGGCTGGAGGAGAATCGATCAGTTCGAGCATTTCAAAACCTGTAATCTTGGGCATTTGGACATCCAGAAATATTAAGTCCGGCTGATGATGCTGGATTGCTTTCAATCCCTGAAATCCATCCTGACAGACTTCCAGCACTTGGAATTGGGGGAAATCCGCTAGAAATTCCTGAACAATTCCAGCTGCCAATGGCTCATCATCTATGATTATGGTTTTGATCATTTGAGTTGTGGGATTTTTAATTCAACCGAAAAAGTTTGGTTTTCGGTATTGGTTTCGAGCAAGTCTTTTCTCCCAAAAAGGAGAAACAATCTTCGCTCAATGGAGGACAATCCGAAACCTGTTCCTTGTGGAGATGTCGCTTCCAGGTCAAAAGGATTAGTGATTTTAAGAAATAAATAATTCGATTCCTTTCTTGTCTGAAGAGTGATTTTAACCTCGCCGGTGATGCCATACAAACCATGTTTGATGGCATTTTCCAAGAGCGGCTGGATCAGCAATTGAGGCAGCAACATGGATTTGGTGTCCTCAGCCAACTCAAACTCAACCTCAAGGCGATGCCCGAATCGAACTTTCTCGATTTCCAGATACATCTTCAGGTAATTCAGTTCTTCCTCAAGGCTCAGCCATTGTTGGTGATCCTTTCGGATTGTTCCTCTCAGAAAATCTGAAAGCTGTAAAACCATTTCCCTTGCTTTTTTGGGTTGGGAGACGACAAGCGCATTGATAGAATTTAGACTATTGAAAAGGAAATGCGGCTGAAGTTGCTGTCTGAGTTGAGTCAGTTCAGCTTCTTTGGAAAGCTCAGCCATCAGCGTTTCGCGCTTGCGGGTTTCTTCTTGCTGCTCAAGTTTTGAAACAACAATTGCAATCAGGGATACAAAAATCTCTGCGATTGCAAGAAAAGCCCAACGGAGATAAATATGTTCCTTTAGAAAATTGATGTAGTCCGATTCATCTTCAAAAACCCACTGAAGAAAGTAACGATGACCATATACACCGGCCAAACTCAGCAACAAGGGAAGTACCAACAAGAGCCAATTGTTTCCTCCCTTCGGAATGTAAAAACCGAAAATACGCTCCAGCACAAATACTCCAATCAGGAAAATAACTGCGAAAATGGCTGCATCCGTCAATGCAAGGGAAGAATCAATTTCGTAAAAACGAAGGAGCAAAAATGAACCAAGGAGCCAGATGATTCCGGCTCCCTGTATGATCCATTTTGCTTTCGAAGGGTTAGAAAAAGCGTTAGAAAACAAGCTAAGATGAGTTTTAACTAAGTTGGAATCTCGTTAAAATGATTTGATTTCCAAACCTCCAAATAAGATCGTCCCACGGATAACAAGGACTTTGTTTGGGTCTACCTCAGATTCGCGATACAAGCGCTTGTCCTCAATACCGGCAGCGATGTTGGTGACTTCAGTACGAACGTCCCAATGAGGTGGCACGATCAGTTTCATTCCTCCGAAAATCACGTCGATCTGAAGATTAACCACACCATTGAAATCTGCCTGAGTCATATCTAGGTCAATCCCTCCAAATGCAGCTGTCAGTTTTCCTCCCTGGAAATTCTTCGAAAGCACTCGCTTTTGGACCCCGCTTAAAATAGCATCTACATTCAATTGATCTGAAAATGAGACTCCGGATGCATTTGGAATTGATCCTCCGGACATTGGTCCACCTGAAATCGGATCTTTCAAATCTGATGGAACTCCCATATTTCTAGAATGAATCTGGTCCTGAATATTTTTGAGAACATTCTTTTCATTTCTCTTTTTGGAGATCAAGTGAATCCCCAAGCCGATTAAAGCAATCGGAAGAATGTATCGATCCAAACCAAAATCGAAATTAAATTCTCTCTCAAATAAGAAGAACAATCCAAAACCAAGCATCAGAACTCCAATTACGCTTTTGAACTCATGCTTAATCAAAGTGAAAGTTCCGATTACAATCAGGATCATGGGCCAGGTCAATAGCCAATCAGGAAAAAAGAATCCGAGTTTTCGCAGTAGAAGCAAAATACCGATTCCGAGAACAATGAATCCAAATACGATTCCTCCGTCGTTGTTGCCTGAGTTAAATTTCCGTGCCATGTGAGTTTTTGTTTAAGTTGATGACCAAAAGTATATCAAGTCTCGAAGGCGGAAAATACACATTAGGTCAACCCAATTCAAAAGTCGGTAAAGCCATGGAAAAAGTCGGTGAAAATGCAGCGTGGATTTTTACCGATTCGATTTTTGCTTCGAGGCAAGGAACTCAGCGTACTCCATATCCTCTGGAGTCGTGATTTTGATGTTTTCCAGATTTCCCTCTATCAGAGACACCTCCCAACCTTGATGCTCATAGACAGTTGCATCGTCGGTAAATTGAGGAAGCTCGCTCCCTTCAAAAGCCTTCTTGATTTTTTCAATTTGGAAAGTCTGAGGAGTCTGCACTAACCGGAAATACTGTCTTTCCTGGAAAGTCGATTTTCCGTCATCAGAAATTTTCCGGATCGAATCTTTTAATTCAACAACCGCTATCGCACTTCCTGACTTTTCTGCCTGATCAAAGCTATTTTCAATCACTTCGGGCTTTACAAACGGTCTCACTCCATCATGGATTGCAACCAATCCGGAATTGAATGGTAGCGCGTTCAAGCCATTTCTCACAGATTGAAACCGGGAATTCCCCCCGGCTACCAACTTATGGGGAATATCAAATTGATTTGCTTCGCAAAGGGATTCCCAAAACTCAAAGTCGGTTTCCGGAAGGACTAAAATCAAATGAATTTGCGGGTCAATTTTAAAAAAGACAGAAAGAGTATGCATCAAAACAGGCTTCCCCGCTATCGGTAAATACTGCTTAGAAACAGGCCCGCCCATTCGGAGACCTTTGCCTCCTGCAACCAAAATTGCTGCTTTATTCATTAGATCACTTTGGGGTAAAAGTAGCTTTTGACTCAGCTATTGCTATTTTAGACAGATTAATTCTTGATCAAAGTACATAAAAAAAGCTTCCCGAAGGAAGCTTTTAGAGTTTAGAGGATCAACATCGCATCTCCATATGAGAAGAATCGATATTTCTCTTTGATCGCTTCTTTGTATGCTTTCATGATCAGATCATATCCACCGAATGCAGCTGTAGTCATCAGTAAAGTTGACTCCGGAAGGTGGAAGTTGGTGATCAGCGTATTTGCAATTTTAAAATCGTAAGGAGGAATGATAAACTTATCGGTCCAACCGGTACTTGCTTTTAATCGACCGTTTGCGGTTACAGATGATTCGACAGTTTTCAATGAGGTGGTACCTACTGCTACTACCCGTTTTTTATTGTCAAGGGCTCTGTTGACCAATTCAACAGTTCTTTCAGGAATCGCGTAATTCTCTGAATCCATCTTATGCTTGGTCAGGTCTTCTACATCAACCTGTCTGAAAGTACCCAATCCGACGTGAAGCGTGATCGAAGCGACATCAACACCTTGAAGCTCCAGTCTTTTCAGCAAATGAGGAGTAAAGTGAAGTCCCGCTGTCGGAGCCGCAACTGCACCAACATTCTTTGCAAATACGGTCTGATATCTTTCCCGATCTTCCGGCTCAACCTTTCTCTCAATAAACTCTTTCAAAAGAGGAGTCTCTCCAAGGGAATCGATGGTTTTATGGAATTCTTCCGGAGTCCCGTCAAACAAGAAGCGGATAGTACGTCCTCTTGAGGTCGTATTGTCAATCACCTCTGCTACAAGATCTGAATCTCCAAAATAGAGTTTGTTACCAACCCGGATTTTTCTTGCCGGATCGACTAGTACATCCCATAATTTCAGTTCAGGGTTCAATTCCCGAAGTAGAAATACTTCGATTTCCGCACCAGTTTTTTCCTTATTGCCATAAAGTCTGGCCGGGAATACTTTGGTATCGTTGGTGACGAAAACATCTCCTTCTCCAAAGTATTCAACAATATCTTTAAAGATCTTATGCTCGATTTGACCAGTCTTCCGGTTTAGCACCATGAGCCTGGATTCGTCTCGATTTTCTGTTGGATAAAGGGAAATTAGTTTTTTTGGAACGTCAAATTTGAAATCTGATAATTTCATAGATAAGCTTTAGATGTCTGAGCTTGATTTTTTTGCTTTAGAATTACTCTAAAAAATGCAAAGATAGAAACAATAATGCCCAATTTCAGCTAACTTAACAAATTGTTTTAACCAACTATTAAAATCATGCTCTTTTTCAAACTCACTTGGGAAAGTTTTCGATTCGCAATTTCAGCATTGAAATCAAATCTAACCCGTACAATTCTGTCTCTATTAGGTGTTACGGTGGGTATTTTCGCCATTATCGCCGTATTTACCTTGGTAGATTCTCTTGAAAACAATATCAAATCTTCATTTTCCTTCTTAGGGACAAATGTGATGCGGGTTGACAGGATGCCATTTGCAAACACTTCAAATTACCCCTGGTGGAAATATTTTCAACGTCCTCCCGGTACCTTGTCTGAATATAAGTTTTTACAGGAAAGACTTACTTCTGCCGAAGGTGTTACGATTTCAGTTTCCGCAAATACAACTGTTCAAGCCGGAAGCAACGCTTATCAGGGGATGCAGCTTACAGGAGTAGCATTTACTTATCAGGATGTCTACGAAGTTGCTCTGGAAGAAGGAAGATACTTTTCAGAATCCGAGGTAAACGCTTCCAGAAATCTGGCCATAATCGGCAAAAAGATTTCAAATACCTTGTATCCGGGTCAATCTGTGATTGGTAAGGAAATCAAGATTAAAGGTATGAAATTCATAGTAGTTGGTGTTTTTGAGGAAGAAGGCGAAGGATTGTTTGATTTACCTTCAAAAGATGAAGCTTGCCTGATTCCTTATGGTGCATTTACAAAGGTTTTTTACACCGGGAAAAATGGAATCGAACCTACGATAGCCGCCAAAGGGACAGAAGATGATATTGGATTAGTAGCTCTGGAAAATGAAATGACTGGTTTGATGAGGGCAAAACGAGGCCTCAAACCAGTTGAGGATGATAATTTTGCTCTCAATAAAACCGAGTTTATTCAGAATTCAATTGGAGCAATTTTCGATGTGATTTCTGTAGCAGGCTGGGTTATAGGGGGATTCTCGATCCTTGTAGGAGGCTTTGGAATAGCCAACATCATGTTTGTTTCTGTAAGAGAAAGAACCAATATCATAGGTATCCAGAAATCACTTGGGGCAAAAAACTATTTCATTCTTTTCCAATTCCTTTTTGAAGCGATTTTCCTGAGTTTGATTGGAGGAGCAACAGGGATTTTGTTAGTCTTTGGCTTGAGCTTTGTTCAGCTTGGGACACTTGAGTTGGTCCTTTCCTTCAAAAATATTATTCTCGGATTAGGAGTTTCATCTATAATTGGGGTCGTTTCTGGGATTGTCCCAGCAACAATGGCAGCTAGACTTGATCCTGTCGAAGCGATCCGAGCGACATAAAAAAAAGGGGCTTTTCACGATGAAGAGCCCCTTTTTACTTTTTTGATTGTTATTATTTATCTTCTTTGGAAGGAGAAGGCTGAGTAGGAAGTAAACCGGATGCTGCTCTGATTTTAACTTCTAATTCGTCCATCAATTCTGGATTGTCTAATAAGATATTTTTCACTGAATCTCGTCCCTGACCCAGTTTTTCTCCATTATACGAGAACCAAGAACCTGCCTTCTTAATGATCTCCAGTTCAACTCCGATGTCAATAATCTCACCTACTTTTGAGATTCCCTGACCATACATAATATCAAACTCTACAACTTTAAAAGGTGGCGCAACTTTGTTTTTCACCACTTTCACCTTAGTTCTGTTTCCAAGGATATTATCAGCTCCTTCTTTGATTTGACCGATTCGACGAATATCCAATCGAACTGAAGCATAGAATTTCAAGGCATTACCACCCGTTGTAGTCTCAGGATTACCAAACATAACACCGATTTTCTCTCTCAGCTGATTGATGAAAATACAAGCACAACCCGTTTTATTAATAGCTCCTGTCAGCTTTCGCAGTGCCTGAGACATCAATCTTGCCTGAAGTCCCATTTTACTTTCACCCATTTCACCTTCAAGCTCCCCTTTTGGCACCAAAGCAGCGACTGAGTCAATTACGATAATGTCTATCGCTCCTGATCGGATCAAATGCTCCGCAATTTCGAGCGCTTGCTCACCGTTATCAGGCTGGGAGATTAGAAGATTCGTGGTGTCGATTCCGAGTTTTTCAGCGTAAAATTTATCAAAAGCATGTTCCGCATCGATGAAAGCTGCCATTCCTCCTGCCTTTTGAGCCTCTGCGATGCAATGCATAGAAAGCGTGGTCTTTCCTGATGATTCCGGACCGTAAATTTCGATCACTCTGCCTCGGGGAATCCCACCAATACCAAGCGCCATATCCAACCCAAGAGAACCTGTGGAAATAGCAGGGATATCGACAACTTTATTATCGCTCAGTTTCATCACCGTACCTTTTCCGTAGGTTTTTTCCAACTTATCAAGGGTAAGTTGAAGTGCTTTCAATTTTTCTGCGTTAATACTCATGAGTTATAGTTTAAAGGAATCAATAGTCTGTGAAATTAAAGAAACAATGAGCGATTACCAAGGAGACAGTCGTATTGTTTCAGAGGACCAAATTCGTAATTTTAATGGCTATTCGGCACGATTTTTCGTAATACTTGTAGAAACCCAAACATTCCGTCAGGTATTGTCAATAAAATTTATGAAACGAATAAACCTAACGGCTACTCTCTTCATTTTTCTTATTCATTTCAACCTTTTTGCCCAAACGACAGGGCAAAATACTGCTTTTTCCTATGGTGAAGAATTGCATTTTGAAGTTTCCTACGGTTGGTTGGTTTTGGCAGATGCCAAACTTCAAGTTGGTAAAAGACCACATGATCATGATCAAAAACCTCATTATAAAATTGATGTTTTTGGAAAAACTAAAGGTGCCGCAACAATTTTCGGAAGGGTAAACGACAACTGGGGCACTTATCTGGACATTGAATCAATGCTTCCATCTCTTTCATATCGTCATATTGAAGAGGGGAATTACCGGAAACATGAACGCGTTTTGTTTGATCAGAAAAAAGGCAAGGCCAGAATGGAGCTTTATGACAGAGATAATAAAACTTTGAAACAAGTAAAAGAATACAATCTGCCCAGCCAAGTTCAAGATATAGTCAGTGGATTTTACTCCTTAAGAGCTATGGATTTGAAAAATCTTACTCCCGGAGAATCTATTCTGATAAAAGGTTTCTTTGATAAAGAAATTTATAACATTAAGTTAATCTACGAGGGTACTGAGATGATAGAAACAGAACTTGGCGTAAAAGACACCTACATTTTCTCCCCTCAACTTCCCAAAAACAAACTGTTCAGAGGAGACTTTCCGGTGAAAGTGTGGATCACTAAGGATCAGAACAAAATACCGGTAAAAATCAAGGCTAACATGTTTCTGGGATCTTTGAATTTGGATATAAAATCAGCCAAAGGGCTCAGAAACAATTAATTCACTTTGGGTTAATATTAAGTTAACATTCTCCTGAGAAACGAAATTTTTTGACACTTTTAGTGACTATCTCCTATTTAAAGCCTGCTTTTATTTGGTTTCAATCCTGTAATATTGTTTAATTTTAAACAAAGTATTACCTAATATCTACATGAGCGAAAAGCAAAAAATCAAAGTCCTGGTAGTAGACGATGAGCCGGATATTGTAGAGATTCTCAAATACAACTTGCAGAAAGAAGGCTATGAAGTAGCTACTGCGGAAGATGGAATAAAAGCAGTAAAAGTTGCCGGGAAATTTTTGCCTGATGTCATTCTCTTAGACATCATGATGCCCAATCAGGACGGTGTGGAGACTTGCTTGCAGCTTAGGCAAATTCCGGAGTTGAAAAATTCCTTTATAATTTTCCTTACCGCAAGGATGGAAGAATACTCCGAAGTTGCAGCTTTTGACGTGGGGGCGGATGATTACATCACCAAACCAATCAAACCAAGAGCGTTGATGAGTCGGATTGCCGCCTTATTTCGCAGGGAAACCAAGAAGGAACAAGAAGTCTCTCAAATAAAAGTGAAAGACCTCCTGATAGACAGAGGAAGCTACACGATTGACAAGAATGGAAAGACGATCACACTTCCCAAAAAGGAATTTGAATTATTGTATTTCCTCGCTAAAAACCCTAATATAGTTTTCAGCAGAGATGAGCTTCTTCAGAATATTTGGGGAACTGATGTTTTTGTTTTGGCCCGGACGGTGGACGTTCATATCCGGAAAGTCAGAGAAAAAATCGGAGAAGACTACATCACTACTGTCAAAGGCGTAGGATATAAATTCGATTTAGGCTAACATGCTTGGAACATCCAGGGGTATTTCTCTCATTCTTGCTTTAGCCATTTCACTCCTGGTTGCAGCATTTTTATCCTTATTGCCCGAGTCAACCCCAACTATCTTGTTTGTGGCAGCCGGGCTCTCTTTTTCAGCATCCTATATACTAATAACAATCACCCTTGAATTTCTTGTTTTCAAAGAAATAGGAAACATCTATGCCCTCTTGGAGAAAATCCAGAAGAAAGATCTTTCCGGAATTACAGATAAAACATTCAAATCTTCCATTTCACCCCTTAGTAAAATCAATAAGGTCATTAATTCATATGTCCAAGCCAGGCAGTCCGAAATTGAAACGCTTAAAAAAACTGCTGAATTCAGAAGAGAATTCATCGCGGATATTTCTCATGAATTGAAGACTCCAATCTTTGCAGCCCAAGGATATATCCATACCCTACTGGATGGAGCAATTGATGATAAGCATGTCCGGATGAAGTTTTTGAAGCGGGCCGCAAAAAGCCTTGACTCCCTTGATGTGCTAGTCCAGGATTTGTTGACACTGAATCAAATGGAAAGCGGTGTGATCAAATTCAATTTTACGGTTTTTGATCTGAAGGATTTACTAATAGAGGTGATTGACGAGCTGGAAAATAAAGCATCCAAGCGTGACGTCGTGATTAAGTTTGAATTTGAGCCGGAAAAAAGTTACCCTACCTCAGCCGATCGGCAAAAAATCTACAGGGTCTGCCAAAATCTTATTTTCAATGCCGTGAAGTATAATCACAACGGCGGTGAAGTGGTAGTTTCATTAAAATCTCATAAAAACTCCATTCAGGTAGATGTAAAAGACAACGGGCAAGGAATTCCTCCTGATGATTTGAAGCGTATTTTTGAGCGTTTTTACCGCGTGGAAAAGAGCCGATCCAAAGAAAAAGGAGGCACCGGTCTGGGCCTCGCAATTGTAAAACATATCCTGGAAGGCCATAAAAGCAAGATCTCCGTGAGTTCAACTGTTGGAAAAGGATCCATTTTCACCTTTTACCTTCCTTTGGAAAAAGATAAAAAAACTCAGGAAAGAGAACTTCTTGAGTCTGGAAAATCAATCCCTAAGCCACATATTGCTCATACAGACTGAGTAAAGTCTGCTCAAGTTCTTCTGTAAATCCTGAATGTGGCCGTGAAGTTTGAAGCATCGAACTCCGCACCGAAGTCAGCCAACGAAATCTTGAAGCAGCATCCTGAAAGGCAATCGGATTTCCCATTTTTTCCCCGGCACAGATTTTCTGAAAGGAATCCAGATAGCTTGAAAAAAGGGCTACATCTGCTTCTGCATCCAGCGCAAGCAATTTTTGTTCCGGAAGATGAATTTTACAGGCAAGGTAATTCTCGCGCTTACAGCAGAGTACTACTCCGACATTGATAAACTCTTCCCGCTCCACCCTGGGGACGAGACGTATCAAAGCATATTCAAATAAGTGTTTCCCTTGCATGCTTGGCTTCAGTTAAAAACACCTCAGAATTTTCTAATCTTTTCAGTAAAAAGGCTTCGTAGACATTCCTTGCCTCATCGCCCGTCTCCACGTCCCTGGAAGCTAGCAGCCATTCTTCAGGTACTTCTTCCAGTACACTTCGAATCATATCAGGAGTAATCATCTTTTTCATTTCCTCGTCCACTTGATCAAGCTGACTTGCCTTAGGTAAAAGCACATGATCTTTGATCATAGGAAAAGGGCTTAATGCGTGCCTGTCGAAGTTTTCCCAAGAATGATGAAATAGGAAAGATGCTCCATGATCTATCAACCAAAGCTCTCTGTTCCAAATCAGCAAATTGGTATTTCGGAAAGTCCGATCCACATTGGTAATCCAAGCATCAAACCAGACAATTCTAGAGGCAAGATATTCATCTACCTGGGAAGCTCCAGGATCGAAAGTCATTGCCTTTGACAAGAAATGCAAAGCAAGATTCAATCCCTGACTGCTTTTGAGCAAATCCTGAATCTCCTCATCTCCTTCTGATCTTCCAAAGGCTTCATCCAAATTAGCCAGCACAATTTCAGGAACTTTAAATCCAAGGTTTCTAGCTAATTCTCCTCCGATCAACTCGGCGATCAGGGCTTTTTCCCTCTGCCCGGCACCTTTAAATTTCAATACATAATTGAATCCGTCATCTGCCTCTGCCAAAGCAGGCAAAGAACCTCCTTCGCGAAGTGGCATCACATAGCGTGTGACATTGACAAGTCGAAGGGTATCCGGAAGTTTTTTTTCCTGCATCAGTTTTAAAGGAGGAAACAAATAAAATTCGAAATCTTCAGAACAAGGCGATTGAGCAGAGATTAATTTTCTTCCCATCGAAAGCCGATTAGGTAATTTTCAACCTGATTTTTTTTCGACCTACCGATTACCTACTTTTGCGCACTCTTTGAAGAGGCAGGAGAATCCATGAAAAAAATAGATTTTCAAAAACTTATTTTGTTTGAAAACACGGATTACCTGGTGATCAACAAACCCCCGTATCTGTCTAGCTTAGACGACAGACACGAGGCTCAGAACATACTGGACTTAGCCAAGGCACACACCCCCGATTCCCAACTGTGCCACCGATTGGATAAGGAAACTTCAGGTTGTCTGGTGATCGCCAAGAATCCAGAGGCCTACAGGCATATGGCCATGCAGTTTGAAAGCAGAAAAGTCGACAAAGTCTATCACGCAGTGGTGGAAGGGATCAAGGAATTCAGCAATGTGCTGGTAGACCGAAATCTCTTAGCCAACAACAAAGGAATTGCAAAAGTCAGTAAAGAAGGAAAGCCTGCAAAGACGATTTTCAATACGTTGAAAACTTACTATGCGCATACCTTGGTCGAGTGCAAGCCTATTACAGGCAGATTGCATCAGATCAGAGTTCACCTGGCTTACCTGAAAGCTCCGATTTGTGGAGACACTTTATACGGAGGCAATCCCTTGTATCTTTCATCGCTCAAGCGCCGCTTCAATCTCAAGAAGGACACAGAAGAATTACCGATTATGCAAAGGGTCTCTCTCCATGCGTATTCGATTGGATTTGAAGGACTGGACGGGACATTATTAAAGATAATTGCCCCCTATCCAAAAGATTTTCAGGTACTGGTCAATCAATTAGAAAAGACCGCCTGAGCGATTCAGACGAATAAATTGGATAGAAAACCAAATTCCATTCGGGATTTTCGGCCTAAGCCCATGAAAATTAGGACTTAGTGTTTGAAATATTTTGCATGAAAAATAAATTACTTCTATCTTTGTGTCCCTTTTTGGGGGTGAAATAAATTTAACAAGCTAAATATTAAACAGTTACACAGTGGATACTTTAAGCTATAAGACCAAATCAGCCAACGCCGCAACTGTAGACAAGCAATGGGTAGTTGTGGACGCCCAAGCTGCAGTTTTGGGTAGATTGGCCAGTGAGGTAGCAAAAATTTTAAGGGGTAAGACCAAGCCAAGCTTCACTCCTCACGTTGATTGTGGTGACAATGTCATCGTAATCAACTCAGACAAGATCAGATTAACCGGTAACAAGATGAATGAAAAAGTCTATGTTAGACATACCGGTTATCCAGGTGGACAGAGAATCTCTACTCCTAAAATGTTGATGGCAAAGTCATCTACAATTTTGATCGAGAAAGCTGTTCGAGGCATGTTGCCTAAGAACAGATTGGGAAGACAATTGTACGGCAACTTGTACGTATACGAAGGAGCAGAGCATCCACACGTAGCACAGCAGCCTAAATCTATTACCTTATAATTGCCTTACTCATGGAAATGATCAACAAAATCGGTAGAAGAAAGACCTCTGTAGCCAGAATTTACATGGCAGCAGGAAATGGTAAAATCACCGTTAACAACAAGGCACTGGAAGTGTATTTCCCATTCGATCTGCATCAGATCGTGGTGAAGCAGCCCTTAGCTCTTGTAGGTGTGGATGGCAATTATGACATTCAAATCAATGTAGACGGAGGAGGAATCAAAGGACAAGCTGAAGCAGCTCGTATGGCGATCTCCAGAGCTTTGTGCGAATTCAACGCAGAGCACAGAGGTGCATTGAAAAAAGAAGGTTTCCTTACTCGTGACCCCAGAATGGTCGAGCGTAAGAAGCCAGGAAGAAGAAAAGCAAGAAGAAAGTTCCAGTTCTCGAAACGTTAACAGGACTTCTCTTTCGATTATTTTATAACAAATTCATTCATGACCAAAATCGAATACAAAGACTTACTAGATGCTGGTGTCCACTTTGGACACTTAACGAGAAAGTGGGATCCAAGAATGTCTCCATACATCTTTATGGAGAAGAATGGCATCCATATTATCGATCTTAATAAAACGCTTGCTTGCCTCGACGAAGCATCTAACGCAATCAAGCACATTGTACGTTCAGGCAAAAAGGTGATGTTTGTCGCCACTAAAAAACAAGCCAAAGACCTGGTAGCGGCAGAAGCTGTACGACTTAACATGCCTTTCGTAACTGAAAGATGGTTAGGTGGTATGTTGACTAACTTCGCTACAATCCGTAAGTCCTTGAAAAAAATGTCTTCGCTCGAGAAATTGATGAAAGAAGATGCTTACAAGAACTTGGCTAAAAAAGAGCGATTGATGGTAAGCCGTGATAAAGAGAAAATGGAAAACGTGCTCGGCGGTATCGCTGATCTAAGCAGACTTCCAGCGGCTCTTTTCGTAGTAGACATCAAAAGAGAACACATCGCAATTGCTGAAGCAAAAAAGCTTGGTATCCCTGTTTTCGCATTAGTGGATACGAACTCAAACCCGAACGAGGTTGACTTCCCAATCCCTGCTAATGACGATGCTTTCAAATCCGTATCCTTGCTTGTAAAGGCATTTGGTGCAGCTATCGAAGAAGGTCTTTCTGAAAGAAAGAGAGACAAGGACGATGCTAAACTGACTGAGGAGGAAGAAGCAAAAAGAGCTGTTGACGCTGAAACACAAGAATAATCCACACTGTGTTTTGAAATATAAAAATTGAACATTTGGTCAAGGCCTTTGTTCAATTTTTTTGTTTTAACTCTCCATTCCCCATGAGTTCTTATACAGAACTCAACACTAATCAGATCCTCAAAGGCTTCCTAATCTGAGGCCCGGGCATCTAAAAAATAAGAACTATATCCCGTTTATATTAAACTGAATAGACAATGGCAATTACTGCACAAGAAGTAAACAAACTGAGACAAATGACCGGTTCCGGTATGATGGATTGCAAAAAAGCTTTGACTGAAGCTGATGGCGATTTTGAAAAGGCGGTTGACATCCTCAGAAAAAAAGGTCAGAAAGTATCTGCATCAAGAGCAGATCGCGAAACCAAAGAAGGAGTAGTAGTAACCCGCGTATCTGAAGATGGTACTACAGGAACTTTGCTTTCTCTTACTTGCGAAACTGACTTTGTAGCTAAAAACGAAGAATTCGGAGCTTTTGCAAATACTTTGCTAGACATGGCTGTTTCTAACAACTGTGCTACTGTTGAAGAAATCCATGCTCTACCATTCGGTGACCTTACGACTGCTGAGAAGATCATCGAAATGACTGGTAAAATCGGCGAGAAAATCGAGATTTCTCATTACGTAGTGATCAAAGCTGAAGCGGTAGTTCCTTACATCCACTCCAATGGCAAATTGGGTGTATTGGTAGGATTGGTTAACACCAGCGGATCTGACGTTGAAGAAGCAGGCAAAGACGTAGCGATGCAAATTGCTGCAATGAACCCTGTTGCTGTTGACAAAGACGGCGTGGACGCAACCACTATCGAAAGAGAAATCGAAATCGGTAAAGAGCAGGCAAGACAAGAAGGCAAGCCTGAAGAAATGTTGGAAAAAATCGCTTTGGGTAAACTTCAGAAGTTCTACAAAGAAAGCACACTTCTTAGCCAGGTTTTCGTGAAAGACAACAGCAAGACAATTGCTCAGTATCTTGACGGAGTAAGCAAAGGATTGACAGTTTCAGCTTTCAAAAGAATCTCTATCGGTTAATTGATTCATTGCCTTCCGGCAAAATCATAACCTCGTAAAAAAACCCATCCAATTAATTTTGGATGGGTTTTTCTTTGTCTTTTTAAATCGATGAAATTCAATCTTTCATGATTTTCTTCACTTTTGCCAGCAGTTAATTGCACATGTTCATTCAGGATTCTGGTTTCTTCCGTCTTCCCTCATCGGTCTTCCAGCCGCTATTATCTATTCATCAATTCTTCAATTTCCTCGGCTTCAATCGGGATGTTTCGCATCAAATCAAAGACGCTATCTTCCTGAACAACCACGTTATTTTCCAACCGAATACCAAATCCTTCCTCTGGAATATAGATCCCTGGTTCCACAGTAAATACCATTCCCGAAGTGATTGGATTATGCATTGTACCGACGTCATGCACATCCAATCCCAAATGGTGGGAAGTCCCGTGCATGAAATACTTTTTGAAGGCCGGCCAATTCGGATCCTGATTTTTGATGTCAGTCTGGCTGATCAGGCCTAATCCAACCAACTCACTTTGCATGATCAGACCCACTTCTTTATGATAATCCTGAATATTAATTCCAGGTCTTAAAAGATTCATAGCGGCTCTCTTTACTCTCAAAACCGCATCGTAAACTGCACGTTGTCTTGGATTGAATCTTCCATTTACCGGAATAGTCCTTGTCATATCCGCATTGTAATTTCCATATTCAGCAGCTACGTCCATCAAAAGTAATTCTCCATCCAGACATGCTTTGCTATTTTCAATGTAATGCAAAACACAGGCACTTGCTCCGGAAGCAATAATCGGCTCATAGGCAAAACCCTTACTTCGATTTCTCACAAACTCATGGAGATACTCCGCCTCAATTTCGTATTCAGTGGTACCAGGTTTCACAAAAGATAAAACTCTACGAAATCCCTTCTCAGTAATATCACAAGCGATCTGAAGCTGATCAATTTCTTCTTGCTCTTTCACGCCTCTCAATTCATGCATGATCGGGGCGGATCGATCATAGGCATGCAATGGATATTTTTCTTTGCAAGTCTTGATAAATCTGGCGTCTCTTGTTTCTACTACAACACCGGCTCTCAGATGCTCATTGGTGTTCAAATAAATTCTTTCAGAAAGAGCAACAACCGTATTCAGCACCTGATCAAAATTGTCAATCCACTGAATGTTTTTTATACCCGAAGCAGCCTCTGCTTCTTCCTTCGTGTATTTATGACCTTCCCAGATAGCAATGAGTTCGCTTGTTTCCCTTAGAAAAAGTACTTCCCGCATTGTAGGATTTGGGCAATCCGGAGCAAGCAGCAAAATCGTTTCTTCCTGATCGATTCCGGTAAGGTAAAATAAATCGTTGTTCTGTCTGAACCTCATAGTACCATCCGCATTGGTGGGCATGGTGTCGTTTGAGTTAAAAATCGCAACACTCTTTTTTGCAAGTTTGGAAGCAAATTTGGAGCGATTTCGCTGATACAATTCTTTAGGAAGCGGGTTATATTTCATACTGATAAGTGATTTTCAATTTTGATACTTACAATTTTTTCAAGCCATTTTTGCAAACGAACCGATTTGCCAGCTGATTACTTTTCATGATTTCAACATTTTCTTCCTGATCGGTCCAACTCTCTTTGTGATATAAATGATATTGGACTGCCAGGTTCCTTACGGATTTCAATTCATATCCCAACCCCTGAAATCTCCATAATAAATCTGCATCCTCGCCAACTGCAGGTTTCACATAATCTTCATCAAACCCGTTTATGGCTTCAATGGCTTTCCGGTGGAAAGACATATTACATCCTTTGAGGTGCCGCATTTTCCGAATCTTCGTTAAAAATCCCAGGATTCCGGAAGGATTGATGAAAAGTCCTTCCTCCACAAATGCGCCTCCTTGTTTCTTGATTTTTGAAAAATTCGCAAGAATCCTTGAGTTCATTTCCTCAGGTTTCACTTTTCCGGAAATCAACAACTCACTCGTTTCGGGATCCAGTTTTACGCGCTTTCCCGCCAGGATGGATTTTTCCTCCGCCAACTTCCGATGAAACTCCATGAACCTCGGATGCAGCACACAATCCCCGTCTATGAAAACTAACCAATCCGACTTTCCTTCACGAATTGCACGGTTCAGCGCATGATTTTTTCTCCACCCGATATCTTTCTGAGTCAAATGCCTTACTGGAAAAGGCAACTTAAGCTGAGAAACGAAATCTCTCATTTCCTCACTTTCTCCGTCTTCAGATATTATTACTTCGAAATTTTGGAAGGTCTGGCCCGGCAGAGATTTCAGCACTGCATCCAAAAATGAAGTGTTTTTATACACTGAAATGATGAGAGAGGATTGAATCTCTTTAAAATTTGGCATAAATCTTAAAATAACTAAACCTCTCGAAGAAAACCTTTGTTGTTCAAGATCAAAGGGAATTTGGATGGGTTGAATACAAACTTAACATTATTCAAATCGAGATGAAAAAGGGGATTTTTTCATTACTTTCAATTTATAACCATTCAGTGCATGTACCAAATCAAGGAGCTGTCAAACGGAATTCGAATCGTTCATCAGGAAGTGACCCACACCCGATTAGTTCATTGTGGATTTATTCTGAACATCGGCAGTCGTGACGAAACCAAAGAACAGGAAGGGCTTACCCATTTCTGGGAGCACATGGCTTTCAAGGGCACCAAAAAAAGAAAGACCTTTCATATCCTCAACAGATTGGAATCTCTGGGAGGAGAATTGAATGCCTACACCACCAAGGAGAAGGTTTGTTTTTACGCTTCAATTCTGAAGGAGCATTACAACAAAGCCGCTGAATTGCTTTTTGACATTACTTTCAACAGTACTTTCCCGCAAAAACAAATTGAGAAAGAGCGTCAGGTGATTTTGGAAGAAATGGCGATGTATCGTGATTCTCCGGATGACTCCATCATGGATGAACTGGACGAGTTGGTTTTTGAGCATCATGCACTCGGCAGAAATATCCTCGGAAACGAAGAAACTGTCGGTGGATTTTCTCAGGGAGATTTCTTTGATTTCATTTCCACGAGGCTTGACACTTCGCAAATCGTATTTTCGATTGTTGGAAATATTTCTTTCGAAAAAGCTCTCAAAGTAATCGAAGGTCTATTGAATGAAATCCAGGCAAAAAGAAGTTTGTATGTGAGAAATGGATTTCATGATTACACTCCCAAGCGAAAAGTGGTCTCCCGTGAAGTGACCCAATCCTTATGTGCGATCGGAAAACCAGCCTATAATCTTCACGATCCGAAGAGATTTAAGCTTCACCTTCTCAACAATATTCTGGGTGGTCCGAGTATGAACAGCCGCCTTAACCTTAGTCTGAGGGAAAATCATGGCTATGTCTATAGCATAGAGTCTAGCTATCAGGCCTTTTCGGATACAGGTTTTTTTGGAATTTTCTTCGGAACGGAGGAGAAAACTCTCAAAAAAGCTCAACTACTCGTGATGAAGGAAATGGAAAAGCTGCGGACCAAAAAACTTGGGATCGTCCAGCTTCAAATGTCTAAAGATCAGACCATCGGACAGATGGCCATGGCGGAGGAAAATTACGCAGCCCTGATGCTTGTCTATGGCAAAAGCCTCATCGATCATGGCAAAATTGAACCGCTCGATAGTATCTTTGACCGTATCCGATCCACCACTGCTGAAGACCTTCAAGAAATCGCCCAGGAAATGTTCAATCCGGATCAGTTGAGTTTCCTGACCTACATCCCTCATTAAGTATGGAGTTTATTGACCCGGCTTTATTGGCTTATTGCGAAGCTCACACTTCCGGAGAAGATTCCCTGTTGAAGAAAATCACCCGTGAGACTCAAGCGAAAGTACTCATGCCCCGGATGCTTTCGGGCCATTTGCAGGGAAAAATGTTGGAACTTTTCACGAAAATGATTCAGCCTCAAACCATACTTGAGATTGGTACTTACACGGGTTACTCGGGAGTATGCCTCGCCCGTGGATTGAAAAAGGGAGGGAAACTCATCACTCTGGATATCAATGATGAACTGGAGACGATGGTGAGGGGATTTTTCGAAGAAAGTGGACTGGCAGATCAAATCGATTACCGGTTGGGAAATGCGCTGGAGATTATCCCAACCCTGGATGGTCCATTCGATCTGGTTTTTATTGACGCGGATAAATTTAACAATGCAACCTATTTTGATCTGATCATAGACAAAGTTCGGCCCGGAGGAATCATCCTGGCGGATAATGTTCTTTGGTCCGGAAAAGTGTTAGTTGCAGAAGGTCAGAAAATTGACAAAGACACCAAAGCAATTTTGGATTTCAACGATAAGATCCAAAACGACCTAAGAGTTGAAAATGTGCTCCTTCCTATCCGTGACGGCATTATGATGGCCAGAAAAATCTAAGAATTTCAAAAAGGGGAATCATTTTTGCTGAAAGTAGGCTTGATTAACAGATGAAGCCAATTCCGAATGAAATCCCAGCGATTATCCATCTCATTTTTTATACTATTTCTTTTGCTTTCCTCGGCAGTTTTTGGTCAGATTCCGCAGGTACCAGCAGAGATTGAGTTTGCTGATATTATCGTCCGAATCAACCCTCAGGCCAGAAGAGAAATTCAACTGGACGTGGATGCACAATACCGAAATCCAAACTATTTCAAAGTAAAACAAGAGCGTGTAAATCTTTACATGCCTACCATTGAGCGAGTTCTGCGAGAAAATGGAGTTCCAGTGGATTTCAAATACCTAGTTATTCAGGAAAGCGGCCTGATCGCGGATGCAGTTTCCACTTCCAATGCCGTCGGCTTTTGGCAGTTTAAGCAGGGGACAGCCGAAGAAGTTTCGCTGAGAGTGGATGCCCACATCGATGAGCGAAAAAATATCGTTTCCTCCACCCGTGGTGCGGCGCTTTACTTGAAAAAACACAACAACACATTCGACAACTGGATGTGCGCTTTGGTTTCTTACCAAATGGGTTTGGGCGGTGCAAAAGCCTATTTCGGGACCCAATACAATGGAAAACAAGTCATAGATGTGGACCGAAATACGCATTGGTATTTCAAGAAATTCCTAGCCCACAAGATCGCTTTCGAAAGCCAAATCACTTATTTCGTCAGCAACAAGCAAATGATGGAAGTGCCTGTTCAGGGCCCAACGACTTTGGCCACTCTGGCAAAAAAATATGGTGTGACTGAGGATCACATGAAAGAATACAACAAATGGACAAGCAACGGTAAAATCCCGGGCGATCGCACCTATACATTGGTCTACATCAAGGATGGTTCGCTTCCTGTGGAGCCGGCTATCATCCAGCAGCAAACCGAGCCTAAAAAACAAGCAACTGTATCAGCTGCTACAAAAGCTTCTCCAGCTTACAAGCAAGCTAATTCCTATCCTAAAATCTCGGGAAATACTACTAAAGCAAACCAGCCTAATCAAATCACTGTAAACAAATTGGATGGAGTGCAAGCTGCACAGACGACTACCCAGGGTAAGTTTTCGGATCAGATAGGCATGAAGGAAACCAAACTCAGAAAACTGAATGACCTAGAAGAAGCTGAGCGGATTGAGGCTGGAAAATACTACTACACCGAAAAGAAAAAACCATCTGCAGATGTGGCAACCCATGTGGTTCAGCCGGGTGAAAGTCTTTGGTCGATTTCCCAAAAATATGGGATCAGGCTTTCTGCATTGAAATCAAAAAACAGAATTAGATGGGACACCGAATTGAAAGTAGGAATGGTCCTGAACTTACAAGAACCAAGGAAACGAGGTGAAGAGATCCCAATCATGGCTGCTCCCGCTCCTACTCCTCAAAGACAAGTGGTAGCTGAAGTTACCCGTGAACCTGAGCCGACTCAGCCAGTTTACCAAGCCAAGGCTCCCACCAGAACCTCAGAGCCTTCCAGAATCACACATTCTGTAGCTCAGGGAGAGACTCTTTTTGCAATCAGCAAAAAGTACGGAGTGAGCGTGGATCAATTGAAATCCTGGAACAATATCGGAAGCCAAAACATCATCAGCGTTGGTCAGAAATTGGTTATCTTAAAACCCTGACCTGATTGCCCCTTCTTTCAATGCGTAAAATCCTTTTGATTTTCGGGTTATTTCTGATTTGTCTTGCCCAAAATACCTTTGCTCAAGATCGGATCGTCATTCCCGACACCGTCCTAATTGGCGGAGATACCCTGATTATGTTGGGAGATTCTCTGCTGATAGATGAGCCTATAAAGGAGATTTTCTGGAAAACGGGCGGAAATTATAATCTCAATATTCAGCAAGTTACTCTGAGTAACTGGGCAGCCGGTGGCGCTAGTTCTTTTGCTCTGAACTCAGGCCTCACTCTTTTTGCAAATTATAAGAAAGACAAAAAGGTTTGGGACACCCAGTTGACAATCAATTTGGGTTTTAACCGACAAAGTGATCGAAATGATTATTCAATCAGAAAGACAAATGACAATTTCGTTTTCGTAAGTAATTATGGACGAGAACTTTCACCCAGGTATTATTTATCCACGCAGTTGGACGCCAGAACTCAACTTCTGGATGGTTATAAATACTCAAGACCTCCCGGAAGCGATGTAGAAATTAGAACAAAAATCTCTGCACTTCTTTCACCCGGCTATGTACAATCCTCCACCGGTCTTAACTATCGGAGGACCTACGAAAATAAAAGCAAACTTTCGGTCATCCTTTCCCCTTTCACCGGTCGATTCACTATCGTCTTAAATGATTCGCTCAGTCAGGCCGGAGCGTTTGGTGTGACTCCTGGAGAAAATGTAAGAGCAGAAGCGGGAATGTCACTTGGATCTTCGGTTGCGGATTTTCGATTGATGGAAAATGTGACCTGGAAAGCCGATTTGAATCTTTTCTCCAATTATGAAAGCTTTGGGAATTTGGTAGTCAACTTCAATTCAAGTATTCGAATGAAGGTGAACAAATTCATTTCCACCCGAATTGAGACGGTTGTTATTTACGACGAAAAGGTATTTATCAAGCAGGATGACGGCAGTTCCAAACAGGCCGTCCAACTTCAAAACCTCATCAATTTTGGGATTTCGTTGGATTTCTAGAAATCTGTCTCCAAGCCAAATCTCCGCTGGAATTCTGCAAGGGCCGCATGCCTCTCCTTTAAAAAATTGAACTTGTCTGAACTGGTGTACAATTTATTTTTCCCGGTTTCAATTTCTTCTTTCACCTCAAGCTTAAGCGAAACCCGCTTGATTCCGGTATAATCTCTGATCATACTCAACAAGTCCGGCTTCATTTTGAGCGCAATCTCCTCCTGCACATGGCCCATGATTTCAAGACAGATCTCATTTCCCAAAACCTTAATCGGCTGATTCAAAATCGCCAGCTCCATTCCTCTGTTTTGGCTTTTGAAATTCTCCAGAATCTTGGGTAAAATCTGATCAAAAAATTCCTGAGTCAAGTTTTCGACAGGACCGGATTGGCTTTCCTGAAGCTCCGCTTTCTTTTCTTCAATTACAACAGCCTGCTGCCTTGCCTTTTCATCCACCAATTTTTGGGTATGAATCAGACTGGTAGGGATAGAAATGGTCTTTTGAACCGAAGCGGTCTTTATTGGATTTGGGGAAGAAATCGGGGCTACTGAAGGAGCTGACTCAATTGGCTCACTCAGACTTTTTTTTTTGAATCCTCCGAAGCCAAAGTTGCCAACCGAAAAACCTCAGGCAGTTTGGCCATTTTCATCAAAGCCAACTCCACATGCAAGCGCTGATTTTTGCTTGTCTTGTAGTTGATATCGCATTGATTGGCGATGTTCAGAGCCGAAAGCAAAAACGAAACAGAAGCGCTCTCGGTCTGTTGCAAGTATCTCTCCTTAGCCGACTCGGATACTTCTATCAATTCGACTGTTGCAGGATCTTTAGCCACCAAAAGGTCGCGAAAATGCTCGCAAAGCCCGACGATGAAATTATGTCCGTCAAAGCCTTTCTTCAGAATCTCATCAAAAAGCAAAAGCGTTGTAGATAAATCTCCCGCCAGCAATCCATCCACGACCTTGAAATAATAATCATAATCCAGAATATGGAGATTATTGATCGTCTCAAGGTAGGTCACTTTCTTACCTGCGGAATAAGTCACGATCAAATCAAAGATCGAAAGCGCATCTCGGAGCGCTCCGTCAGCTTTGGTTGCAATCAATCTAAGAGCTTCCTCTTCGTAGTCTACGGTTTCCTTCTGAGCTATGTATTTCAGATGCTCCGCGATATGCTTGATCTGAATTCGATTGAAATCGAAAATCTGACAGCGCGAAAGAATGGTGGGGATGATTTTATGCTTCTCTGTCGTAGCCAGGATGAAAATGGCATACTTTGGCGGCTCTTCAAGTGTCTTCAAAAATGCGTTGAAGGCCTGGTTAGAAAGCATGTGAACCTCATCAATGATGTAGATTTTATACTTTCCTTTTTGGGGAGCATACCTTACCTGATCGACCAGGCTTCGAATATCTTCTACCGAATTGTTGGAAGCAGCATCCAATTCATAAATGTTAAATGAACTGCTATTTTGGAAAGACTGGCATGAATCACATTTTCCGCACGCTTCAAAATCTGAAGTTAAACTTTCGCAGTTGATCGTTTTGGCAAGAATCCTCGCACAGGTAGTTTTGCCGACACCTCTTGGGCCGCAAAAAAGAAATGCCTGAGCAAGGTGATTGTTTTTTATGGCGTTTTGAAGCGTGGTAGTAATATGCTGCTGCCCTACTACGCTTTTAAAATCTGCCGGTCTGTATTTTCTTGCCGAAACGACGAAGTTTTCCATCCCTGCAAGATATAAAAAACTGGATATTCAGACTGTCAGAAAAATCGGCTTTCAGAAAGTTTTTCCCTAATGATTTGACTCTTAGTCGCATCGGAAAATTGAAAAATTGGAAGATTCGAAAACCTATTGTTTGTAAAGTGGTAATGTTGAAAAGTTGGAAAGTTTCCCAAATCCAAAAGCCTCAACTCTTTACCATTCCTCGTAAATCGTACTTCGTAAATTCTCTTCTTTGGAACCAAAATTGAATTACTTTTGTCATCCAAACACAAATGGGGCTGACCGGTATTGACAGTAAGTGTAAGGACTGGGCTCGCATGCAGGCTGGAGTATGTACGGCCTTAAAAGATTCATACGAACCATAAATGGCGAAGATACTTACGCCATGGCTGCATAATCTAACCCCTCGGGGAATAGATAACGCTTAAAGGGTTGAGCTCCATACCGGAGTTCCCCGGCCACATCCCTCCGCCCCCCGTCCTTTCGGGGTAGATCAAGGGGTGTCGACTTGATTGGACTGCTGCTTGTGATGCTATTAAGCAAGCTTAAGACCCAGTAGCTAAGCCGGAATGAGGTGTGTCACCCAGCATATTTCGGTCGAAAAGACAACAGGTGACTAAGCATGTAGACGGTACGGTGTTTCCTTATCTGGACGCGAGTTCGAATCTCGCCAGCTCCACCACCAAATCAAAAAAGCCCTCAGAGTTTCTGAGGGCTTTTTTCTTGGTTTTTGCTTTACAAATTACCCCGTAAAGTAAGCCTCCAATTCATCCATCATTTCGGCTTTCTCTCTCAGATCCCGGATGATTTTGCCTTTTTCCAGTAGGACTATTCGATCGCAAATCTCAGTCACATGGTTTAGATCATGGCTCGATATCAGGAAAGTCACTTGTGAATTTTCTTTTTCCTGAAGGAAAAGTTTCTTCAATCGAATCTGGGAACTTGGATCCAGGTTTTCGAAAGGCTCGTCCAGAAAAACGACTTCAGGATTTCCCATCAAGGCTGCGGCGATTCCGACTTTCTTGAGATTTCCTTTCGAAAGGTCCCGGATGTATTTCTTTTTCCCTAAAATCTCATCATTGAAAAGGTCAGTAAACTTGCTCAGATGAAGTTCAAGATCAGCTACAGACATGCCATATATTTTCCGAAGGGTCTCGAAATACTCATCAGGCGTCAAATAGACCAGAAGCATGTGCTCATCGAGATATGCCCCGGTTTTTGCTTTCCAAGCCTCTGTCTTGCTCACATCTTCTTCATTGATTTTCACCGTACCGGAAGTTGCCCTTACCAAGTCTAGCATGATCCGAAAAAGAGTAGTCTTTCCAGCTCCGTTATTTCCCACCAATCCAAAACATTCTGAGTTTGGGATCTCCAAATGATCCACATCTAAGACTACTGCTTCTTTATACTGCTTTTTAAGATTACTTACTTGTATCATAACTCTTGACGGAATGAAGATGAAATTTCGTATCTGTTTGATTTTATTCTATCGATGTTGATTTGGGCTAACTTCTTAAACCCAAGAATTCCTATTATCCCAACTATGCCAAGCGCCAAAAGCCCGGCATAATCTCCGATTAGTAGCGAAAATGGAAGGTAAATGATGTAAGGACCTGCCATCATCGGAATAATAATCAGAAACTGGGCGGCACCGATTCCTTCATAGTTGAACATAGCACCTTTGTTCAGATCCATCGGTTTGGGTTTCCAAAGTGCGAAATAAATGATCACATGGATCAGAATCCCGACGTTGAAAAGGAAGGTTGCAAAGTGGATGAACAAAAACTGCCATCCGAAAAACGCATAGGGTACGGAAGCCAAAAAGCAAATCACCGAAACTGACACAAGTAAAAGGTATTTCCCTTTGACCAAGGCTTCAATTCCGTCTTTCCTGTTCAGGAAGAAATCAAAATTTGAGGAATTCCAACTCAGGAATTGCTGACCATATTGGATCATAAATATCCCCGTGATGAAAGCTCCCACAAAAATAAAGAGAGGGTAGATTTCACCCGGTTCGCTTTGATAGGCAGGATTTCTGTAGAAAATCAACCCGTAAAGCAGGAAGAATCCAGAAAGCATCAAAATAGTCCGGCTTTTTTTATGCCTGATTATCAGCTTCCACTCCAAGTTTGCTATTTCGCCAGGCAAACCAAATCTGGATAAAAACCCGATTGATTGATTGACAAATCGAACATCTTCTTCATCAGAAAGATCTTCCAGATAGGCATTTGCAAGATAAAACCGATAGGCCAGCCAATAGCTCAAACACATCACCAAAGCCAAAATTAGCATTGGAATTGGGCTTTGGATCGAAAAGTCAAAAACCGGTTTCATGATTTCACCCAGATTGAACCAACCCATGTAGGTGGAGCCTCCACCCAAAAGCAATGCGCCAAATACAACGATCAACCCGATGATACTATCTTCAAAACGCTGTTTGAACCAAAGCATAAACCAATGAATCGTCCAGCTCGTCAGCAAGATTGAGCCAAGCCAGAATCCAGCAGCCATTCCGCCGAATTGAGAAGCAACAACATCGACAGAGAATGGTAAAAAGAGCAAAAGTGAAATGATCGAAAGCGGAGAAATAAAGGATCTCAAAAGCAGAATATGCATGATCCTGGTTTTGCCTATCGGCAAATGCAACAAGCTCTCCAGCTCTACCACAGGAAGCTTCTGGATGAAATACCGATACATAAACTCAAATAGAAAATAGTAGATCAGGTAGCTGTTTAGCACGACCAAAGGATCCTGATCCTCTGCCAAAGCGCCAATTATCCTTTTCAGCAAAAGTCCGGCACCAAGGACATAGCCAAGCAGGAGAACAACCAGAAATCCCAGGAGAATATTGGTCATCAGACTTTTTGCAAAAGAAGTCGAGCGGACACTTTTCAGGTATTGCAGGCGGATTAATTCAAAAAACATGGAAATAAGGGTTGATTAAAACTTTCTAACTTGATGCAAAATATGGCTAAACCCATAAATTCTACGAGTAGTCTTCCAAATAAATCTCTTAAATAAAGAATATGAAACAGGAATTAGGATTTTTTGAGGCGGTGGAGGCCCGCAGGTCAGTCAGGATTTTTGATCAGGAATCTGAATTTGACCATTCGGTAGTCCAAAAATGTCTGGAAGCTGCGATCCTTTCGCCCAACAGTTCCAATATGCAGCTGTATAATTTTATCCGTGTTCCGGAATCTTCTCCACTCAAAGACCCGATTGCAAAACTCTGCATGGGACAAAAAGCTGCAACCACAGCTCGGGAATTAGTCGTGGTAGTCACTCGTCGTGATCTATGGAAATCCCGGGCAAAAGCCAATTTGGAGTACATTAAGAACATCCAGGGCAACAGACCCGAACATAAAATCAAACAGGCTTTAGGATATTATAGCAAGTTAATCCCTACCCTTTACAGCAAGTATCCGGGTTGGTCATTGATCAAAAAACTGATTTCATTTACCGTTGGGCTCAAGCGTCCGATGGTGCGGGAAGTAGGAGAAACTGAAGTCCGAATCTCTGTCCACAAAAGCGCTGCACTGGCTTCGATGACTTTTATGCTGGCCATGAAAGCATCTGGCTACGACACTTGTCCCATGGAAGGCCACGATTCCAAACGGATTTCCAAACTTTTAAATCTTCCCAGCGGAGCCGAAATCTGTATGATCATAGGCTGTGGCAAAGGCTTGCCGGAAGGGATTTATGGAAAAAGATTTCGGATCCCGACCAAAGAGTTGATCACTATATTCAAATAGTAATCACTAAAAATTACTCATTGATCTTTAATTTCAAAACTCCGATTTTCAAAATTCTTTCATCTTCTACAAATGTGTCCTTAATCCAAAAACCCATACCATTTGAAAACAAAAAAGAGTCTTCCAGCCAATATTCATTGGGGATTTTAATCTCTTCGATCACGTTAAAATCTATATCAAATATCATTACGTATCCTGGTTTGGTTGATGCTGAATTTTTTGTCATGTCATTTGAATAGAATGGTTGACTTCCCCAGTGGGTTCTCAAGTAAAGTTGATTCTTGAAGTCGAAAACCAACCTATTGAACCAAGTCCCTGTCAATCTAAATTCCTCATTTTCTGGCCTTTTTAAATCTTCTATGTTTGAAGAATACTTACTACTTCCACCAAATGCTTCAGTTTTTTGGGTTTTTAATTCATAGGTATAAATATTCGATTCTACAGGAAATCCATAAATTATTTTTCCATTATTATATGATAAATTAGGCATCAACTCGTCTACGTTTCCTTTATTATCATATATAAATTTTGAATATGTTATTGGTAAAAAATTTATTGCCCCCGACTCCAAATTAAGTTTCCCCACGATTGAATAAGCCTTATTTTGGTCAAATTCATTCTCTCTAATATTGTGATTCATAAAATGAAGAAGTACCGAGTTTTCATCCGGTATATGAATAAGTTCAGCATCATTATAATTCAAAAAATATCCCCCGTATTCCTCGACATTTAAATTAAATTGATTTATTAGAATTCCTTTAGAGTCAATCAATTTGAGCTTTAATGCATCTATAATAAAAATAGAATCTTCGGAAATCACATTTAGTTCATATACTCTATTTACTGAATTAGGTCCATCATCTTCTAGATAAATTCTTTTTTGGAATTTTTTTGTGGAAAGATTGAAAAAGTCAATTGCATGAAGGACGTTATTATACCCAATAAGCAATTCATCTTCCATGACATTAAAGATGTCATTTTTAGCATAATACGGGAGTGAAAGACTATCAGCTTCAATATTCACTATATCATATTCAACCAAAATGGAGGCTTCAGTTAAATAATTTGTTTTTATTAGATAATTTTCACCACCACTATTACATCCTAGTAAGAAGAGGAAGCAAAACAAAAGATTTGTTGTTTGTTTCATTTTGGAATAAAAATCCCCGGTTAAATAATACCGGGGAATGAAAGAATTATTTTCTATCGACAGCTAAAACAAGCACAAATATCCCCTGACGCCAGGTCATCACAATATTTGTATGTCCCTGAAGGACATCGCTCACCTTGTTTGCATTTTTTTCCACCTTCCTCAAATATTGGAGGGCTTTATCCAAAAGACGTCGATAAAATGAAGACTAAACTTAAAGAAGCTAGTCCTGAGATAATGATTTTTTTCATAAAAAGAGTTTAGGTTAAAAGATTCTCAAATCAAAAAAAAAAAAACGACATCCACAATAGTTAAATTAAAATTTTAATAAAAATACTTTTCTCCCCATCTTGATTTTAAATACTTCCTCAACTCTGCCTCCCGGGCATTGTCTCCCGGATCATAGAGTTTAGTTCCTTTGATTTCGTCAGGGAGAAATTCCTGTGCTACAAAATTGCCGGGGAAATCATGTGAGTATTTGTAAGCTTTCCCATAGTTCAAGTCCTTCATGAGCTTTGTCGGCGCATTGCGAAGAGCAAGTGGCACGGACAAATCTCCCCTTTCCTTCACCAAAGCTTGTGCTTGATTGATGGCCATGTAAGCGGCATTGCTTTTCGGCGAACTCGCGAGATAGGTAACACACTGCGAAAGGATGATTCGCGACTCGGGATAACCAATGATTTTCACAGCCTCAAAGCAATTGGTAGCCAGCAAAAGCGCATTTGGGTTTGCATTTCCAATGTCCTCAGAAGAAAGAATCACCAATCTTCTTGCGATGAATTTCACATCCTCTCCCCCTTCGATCATTCGCGCAAGCCAATAAACCGCGGCATTGGGATCCGAGCCCCGAATAGATTTGATGAAAGCTGAAATGATATCGTAATGCTGCTCGCCTGATTTATCGTACAGCGCTACTTTTTGCTGTGCGATTTGCATGACGATTTCATCCGTGATCACGCAGGGATTCTCGTTGATTCCGTCAATGACGATTTCCAACAAGTTCAAAAGCTTTCTCCCATCTCCTCCGGAAATTCGTAGCAAAGCATCCGTTTCTTTTAATTCCACCTTGATTTTCTTCAAATCCACATCTTTCTCCAAAGCCTGATGAACCATCGCTTCGAGTTCAGATCGACCGAGGGAATTCAGCGTAAAAACCTGACACCGGCTGAGCAAAGCGGCATTTACCTCGAAAGATGGATTCTCTGTAGTCGCACCGATCAATCGAATTACACCTTTCTCCACTGCTCCCAAAAGCGCATCCTGCTGGGATTTATTGAAGCGATGGATCTCGTCGATAAAGAGAACAACTCCCATCTGAAACTTGGCTTTATCGATGACATCGCGGATATCTTTCACTCCGGAACTAATTGCACTCAGTGTGTAGAAAGGAGCTTTGATTTCATTTGCGATGATGTTGGCGATGGTCGTTTTGCCCACTCCAGGAGGTCCCCAAAGAATAATCGATGGGATATTTCCGGATTTGATTGCTTTGAACAAAAATGAATTGGGCGAAGAAAGATGCTCCTGACCGATCAGATCTTCCAATCGGGTGGGACGCATTCGCTCGGCAAGTGGGGTATTATTCATTTTTTTAGAACCAAGAGATTAGATACAAGAGGCAAGAATAGAAAAAGGCCTTTTCAGGCCTCGTGATTTTCGATTTGGATAATGGAATCAAATTCTGATTTCTTCAGAGATTTTTCTTCCTCGAGATCATAATCATCCTGAAGACCGAGCCAAAATTTATCTGAAGTTCCAAAGAATCTGGAAAGACGAATTGCTGTATCTGCTGTAATTCGTCTTTTACCTTTTAGTATTTCACTGATTCTGGTTTGAGGAATAAAGGTTTCTTTGGAAAGCTTATAAGCCGAAATCCCCAACGCATCTAAGAATTCTTCTTTCAGAATCTCACCTGGATGTATGTTCTTTAGTTTTTCCATTCCTTCATGTCAAATTTTTATCCAAAAAGGGATATTTCAGAAAGGGGTTTTGAACTTGTGTGAACAGCTATAACGCTCACATTTTAAGAGTCAAAAATTATGTAGATAATCCTATAGTTTTTGAAAATAACCTCCCTTAAATTTTCATTTTTTAATTCAGGAACAACTCTTCCGACTTCTGGAAATGTTGAAATTAAAGCCTCTTTTGAGAAAATTTGATCGGTAATTTCGTCTGCAAACTTTGGAGAAACGGGTAAGTAGTATTCTCTAATTGAGAAAATGCTTTCAATTGCCTGCTTGGACCAATTTACTTTGACCATTCCCTGATCATTTTTTTAGCTTCTTCAGACGAATAAGTTTCTCCTTTTTTAGCTTGTTCAAGGCCTATTTCAATTTTATTTAAAAGAAGCAGCTTGTCCATCAAGTCATCAATAGAAAATTCCTCCGGCATATTGTTGATCGCTTCGAGTGCTTTTTTTCGTGTAATCATGGTTTCTGTCTTTTGAATAATTCAATTTAACGATTTTGGGTGATAAAGTTTAAATCAGAAATTTCAAACAGCTCCAATCCTCTTCCCAAACTCCTCCAACTCTGCATCTCCAAAATCATGGTGGGTGACAAATCGAACGAGGTCTTTTCCAAACTTAACCGCTTTGATGTTCTTTTCGGCCAGCTTTTTCAGCAATTCCTCGGGCGTAATTCCTTCTAATCTTGCAATCACAATATTGGTAGAAACGGGTAATGTTTCGGTTACAAAAGACTGCTTTCGAAGGATTTCTCCCAAGGCTCTCGCCCGTGCATGATCTTCATTTAATCGGTCAATTTGATGATCCAAGGCATAGATTCCGGCTGCTGCCAAAATTCCAGCCTGCCTCATTCCTCCTCCGAATACCTTCCTAACTTTTCTCGCTCTTTTGATATCTGATTTTGTTCCCAATAAAACCGATCCGATCGGGCAACCTAATCCTTTGCTCAAACAGATGGAAATCGTATCAAAATGAGCGCCCCAGTCTGCAGTAGATTCGCCGGTTTCAACCAAGGCATTGAATAATCTCGCTCCATCCAAGTGAAGTTTCAGCCCTTTTTCTATGCAGAGCGCATGGATTGGTTTGATTTCATCCAGCGTGTATATACTTCCTCCGCCTTTGTTCATGGTGTTTTCCAGAGAAACCAACGTCGTCTCAGGTGCATGCACATCATCCGGATTGATGGATTCGGCGATTTGAGCGGCAGTTATTTTTCCCAAATCTCCTGTCAAAAGCTTCACCGAAGCGTGGGAATTGGACATGATGCCTCCTCCTTCGTAGAGGTAAATATGTGAATATTGATGGCAAATCACTTCGGTCTGAATTCTTGTGTGCAGACGGATCGCAATCTGATTGGTCATCGTGCCGGAAGGACAAAACAACCCGGCTTCCATTCCGAATAAACCGGCGAGTTTCTCCTCCAGCGCATTGACAGTCGGATCTTCTCCAAACACATCATCTCCTACCGGAGCGGCAAACATGGCTTCTTTCATCCCCGCTGTTGGTCGGGTGACGGTATCACTTCTTAGATCAATTACCATTTTTAAAATACTTTGATTTGGAACTTTCATTGGGCACTAAAGTCTGAATAACGGCTGAGGCTTCGATGGGGCGATCTGTTGCAAGGATATCGGCACCACGCTGCACAAAGCCGACATAAATCTGATCTCCGCGAGCTTCGGCACTTTTGTCAAGGTTGCCAAGAACTCCCAGAATGGTGAAAACACCTTTCTCGTGGATAGCCTGATTGAATTCTAAAGGTCGCTCAGCAATCCCTGTAAACGCAATCACTCGCGTCCAGGGGATTCCGGTTTCTTCGAAAAGTTTGATCTCTTCGGCGTTTCGGATCGTCACGGAAAGCATCAATTCCGGAGCCATCGAATGAAGCTTTTTTGCCGCGGGAAAAGTATACGTAATCACCGCCGCATGAGCCTCCGAACCAGTCTCTCGGATTTCTTCAATGATCTTTTCAAAAGGCACTGAGCGCTTCACATCTACTGTAAGCAATGCTTTCCCCTTGGACCAGGTCAACGCTTCTTTCAAAGTTGGAACCTTGAACTCAGTCAGGTTTCCATCGTTATCCTCCAAAAAAAGTGTCTGAATCTCTGCGTAAGTTGATTCATTTACCGGACCGGTTCCGGTGGTGGTGCGATCCAGTTCATCATCGTGCATCAGCACCAAAACAGAGTCTTTGGTCATCGCAACATCGAGCTCAATGATGGAGGGAGTGGACTTTAAGACATTGGCAAAAGTCTCAATCGCATTCTCAGGAAAACCCGGATAAGGTCCTCCCCGATGCGCAGAAACCATCGGAATCCGATCTGAAGACCAGGTATAAAAATCCCTTGCTTCCTCGAGGGAAGAAACCTGAATATGCTTGGATTCATTCCCAATTTCCTGAACTGCCGATTCAATTTCCTCAGTCTGTTTTTGGTCACAGGACCAATACAAACCGACGATAATCAGGAATGGGAAAATTGACTTAACTCTCATCTTTTTTCGAATCTTTCTTAAATATAAAATCCAGGCTGCTTTTCCTCTTTTCAAACAAATCCTCCATGTCTCCCAACTCCAGATTGAGTGCTTTGGTTGAAATCTGAATCTCCACGAGTGAGATACCTAGTGAAATCAACAGGGAAACCATGCTTGCTACAAATACCCAATTGGCGGATTCTGTATATCCCCGGAAGAGCAAATACATACAAATCACGCAGAGTAAAAAGCTAAAAACTCCGAATAGCTGCATGTTTTTGATGAGCGTCAGTCGTCGTCTCAGATTATGAATCTGCTCTACAATGATTTCCTTGTCGGGGGATTTTCTGTGATTTTTATGCAGCCCGCGAATCAGGGTGGCAATCGCCAAAAACCGATTGGTAAAGGCCAGCATCAGCAAGGTGATTGCAGAAAAAAGTAAGGCCGGGGTTGAGAGTTGGAGTTCCATAGGATTAATGATCAATCTTAAAGATCATTCATTTTACCTGAAACCAATAAAAAAGCCTGCTCTTTTCGAAACAGGCTTTTATCTATAATTGCTTTTCCTGCTTAGGTCACGTCCCCGATTACCACCAATTTATCAAGTGTAGGCTTTTGAGAACCTCCTTTTGGCTCGATGGTGATCGCAAAAACTCCGGCGTCAGAAACTGAATTCATTTGTTGTAAAGTTAGTTTCTGACCTGAATTGACCAATCCAATTCCAATCGGACCATTTGATCCAATCGCCCAAAGCTGGTAATCAAACTCCTCGCTCAGTTCATTAAGATTATTAACAGCAACAAATACTTCCTGAGCATTCTTATCCCAGAAGACATCGACTTCAGTATCTTTTTGAATCTCAAGACCACCGACTTTCAATTGAACCCGCTTGAAATCACCGGCTACCAGTTTTTCCACGAGTACATCTTTTTGCTCGTATTCAAACTTCACCTGATTCAGGTTATCCGCCATCACACTTTGCTCCTGAAGCAATGCCGTGAATTGCTGATCCTTTTCGTAGTATTTGGTTGCATAGAAAATCGCTGCCGCCGAAGCCAAAACAGCAACAATTGAAGCTGCTGCCGCAAATGATTTCCATGGAGAAAGTGAAACGACCTTTGTTTCCGAAGGTCTTGCCTTTGGAGTCTCGGCTGCTTTGAATTCACTTTCAAGGCTGGAAAAGATTTTATCCTTCACCTTAGATGAAGGCACCGGACCGGTTTTTTGGTCAAAGGCAAACATGGTTTCCTCGAGCACATCCAATTCTTTTTGGATTTCAGGGTACTTGCCTGCCAAGGCCAGAACCTCCTCACGCTCGCGCTCATTGAGCTCTCCCAGAAGGAAATGCTCCAATTTGCCTGATGCTATGTAAGATTGAATATCCACTAGATTCTGTCTAAGTTCTTTTTTAACACTTGTATTGCCGCCCTGACGCGGGATTTGACGGTTCCCAGAGGAATGTCAAACTCCTCCGAAACCTCCGAATGGGTATATCCTTTGAAATAAATATACTCAATAATGAATTTTTGGTCGTCGTTTAGCTGATTCATCAGTTCCTTCACTCCTATCCCATCCACATGATCCATTGTACCTGACTGGCTTTCCAATCCATATACGAAGTCATCTATTGTGTTGGTCTTAGCGGATTGCGAAAGTTCTTTGGAGCGCGTTTTATCGATAGCAGAATTTCTGCAAATATTGGCCATCCAGGTATACAAGCGCCCTTTGGACTCATCGTAGCTATCGATTTTTCGGGTGATTTTGATGAAGGAATCATGAAAAACTTCCTCAGCAATATCCTGATCAAAGATGATTCTGGAAATCACCGCATAGAGAGCCCTTGAGTATTTTTCGTATAAATACTCTGTTGTCTTTCTATCCTTCGCCCTGAGTCCGGCTATAAGTTGTTCTTCTTGCAAAAGTGGTTTGGTTGTGGTGACTCCGTTAAAAATAAAACACAAGGCTAATTGTTTTAGCCTTGTGTTAAATATTGCTCTAAATCCTAGAATTACAAATGTATCACTTCACCGTAAGCGGCTGCTGCTGCTTCCATGATCGCCTCAGACATCGTCGGGTGAGGATGCACAGTCTTGATCAATTCATGGCCAGTAGTCTCCAGTTTGCGGATCGCTACAATCTCTGCTACCATTTCGGTGACGTTTGCTCCGATCATGTGAGCACCCAAAATCTCTCCGTATTTTTTGTCAAAAACCAGTTTCACAAAACCGTCTTTTGCTCCGGCTGCAGATGCTTTTCCTGAAGCTGAGAACGGGAACTTGCCAATTCTCACTTCGTAACCAGCTTCTTTCGCCTTTGCTTCGGTATATCCAACCGATGCGATTTCCGGCGAGCAATAAGTACAGCCCGGGATATTTCCATAATCCAAAGCCTCAGGATGATGTCCGGCGATTTTCTCCACACAGATGATTCCTTCTGCAGAGGCAACGTGTGCCAGTGCCGGTCCCGGAACCACATCACCAATGGCATAATAGCCCGGCATGTTGGTTTTGTAATATTCGTCAACTTTGATTTTGCCTTTTTCTACCAGGATTCCTACATCTTCGAGGCCGATGTTTTCCAGATTGGAAACTACTCCTACTGCAGAAAGAACGATGTCGCATTCGATGACTTCTTCGCCTTTGGCTGATTTCACCGTCACTTTGCATCCTTCACCTTTTGTATCTACTGAAGTGACTTCAGCAGAAGTCATGATTTTCATTCCTGCCTTTTTGTAGATTTTTTCCAAAGCTTTTGAAACTTCTTCATCCTCCACCGGCACGATACGGTCTAAAAATTCAACGATCGTCACTTCGGTTCCGATAGATGAGTAGAAATAAGCGAATTCAACTCCTATGGCGCCGGATCCTACCACAACCATTTTCTTTGGCTGCTTTTCCAAGGTCATTGCCTTACGGTAACCGATGATTTTCTTGTCGTCAATTTTTACAGCCGGAAGCTCACGAGCTCTTGCGCCTGTAGCGATGATGATATTGTCTGCGGAATAAACCGTCTTTTTACCTTCTTTATCAGAAACCTCGACCTTTTTGCCCGGCTGGATTTTTCCCCAACCTGCCAAGATCTCGATTTTATTTTTCTTCATCAGGAAGCTTACTCCCTTGCTCATTCCGTCTGCAACTCCGCGGCTTCTTTTGACCATTCCGGTGAAATCAGCTTCTGCACCTTTTACTGTGATTCCGTAATCGGCAGCATGCTGGATGTATTCAAAAACCTGAGCGCTTTTCAGCAAAGCTTTGGTAGGGATACAGCCCCAGTTGAGACAAATACCACCAAGCTCTTCAGCTTCCACGATAGCGGTTTTCAGACCAAGTTGGGAAGCACGAATCGCAGCTACATAGCCACCGGGACCACTGCCCACTACGATCAAGTCAAATTTTGTCGAAGACATATCTAAATCTTGTTTGATAACGAATTGAAACTTCGCAAAAATAGGCCTTTTGCCTTCAGAAAAAAATCTCGCCACATAACCTGTTCTGGCTTAAAACCATGATTTCCAATCAAATTCGAAGGGAAAATAGAATAGTATTCTTCAGATCAATAGATTCTTAGAATAAAATTTCTAGCAATGTAAAAATGCCAGATTATTAAAGTTGTAAATATGGAAAAAGCAGGTGTTTTCAACTTTGACCGCGAAAGTTTTGGCTTTTTTTCTAATTTTGGCCAAACAAAATTCTAAACTCAATGGGATTACTTTCAGGAAAAACGGCCTTGATCACCGGCGCTTCTAAAGGCATCGGTCGCGCAATTGCAATCAGATATGCTCAGGAAGGCGCAAATGTCGCTTTTACTTTTTTGTCCAGTGTGGAAAAAGGCCAAGCGCTTGAAGCGGAATTGGCTGCTTTTGGCATCAAAGCCAAAGGCTATCGCTCGGATGCTTCTGACTTCAAAGCTGCTGAAGAATTGGTCAATAATGTGGTAGCTGAATTTGGCGGACTGGATATCCTGGTCAACAATGCCGGAATCACTCGTGATAATCTCCTGATGAGAATGACTGAAGAAGCCTGGGACGAAGTAATCGGAATCAACCTGAAGTCCTGTTTCAATACTGTAAAAGCGGTAACCCGCACCATGATGAAAGCCAAATCGGGCTCAATCATCAACATCACTTCCGTGGTTGGAATCAAAGGCAACGCAGGGCAGGCAAACTATGCTGCTTCGAAAGCCGGAATCATCGGATTCACGAAGTCAATCGCTTTGGAGCTTGGTTCCAGAAATATCCGATCCAATGCAGTCGCGCCGGGTTTCATAGAAACTGAAATGACTGCGGTGCTTGATGAAAAAACCGTTCAGGGCTGGAGAGACGGAATCCCGATGAAGCGTGGAGGTCAGCCGGAAGAAGTGGCCAATGCCTGCGTGTTCCTGGGTTCAGACCTCAGCAGCTATATCTCCGGACAAGTGATCCAGGTGGATGGAGCGATGTTGACTTAATTACGAGTTACGAACTACGAAATACGAGCGGCTGAAGAGATTCAGCCGTTTTTTTTTGTCAAACCTTTTTCATAAAATGGTTTTCTAAAAAAACAAAACCCTTAAGATTTTTAAACATCTCAAGGGTTGAATTTTTTATTTCTAAGACCTTCGGGGTTTTAAAAACCTCAAAGGTCTTTCCCCAAAAACGGATACTTATAATCCTCAGGTGAAACAAACGTCTCTTTGATCGTACGCGGAGAAACCCATCGCAGCAAGTTGATCATCGAACCAGCTTTGTCATTGGTGCCGGAAGCTCTTGCTCCGCCAAATGGCTGCTGACCTACGACAGCTCCTGTTGGTTTGTCATTGATGTAGAAGTTACCCGCAGCGTTTTTCAGCTTTTGCGAAGCAAACTCAATCGCATATCGATCCTGTGAGAAAATAGCACCCGTCAAGGCGTATGGGGAAGTCTTATCCACCAATTCCAAGGCTTCTTCAAAATGATCCTCATGATAAACATAGATTGATAAAACAGGCCCGAAGATCTCCTCGCACATCGTTGTGTACATCGGGTCTTTGGTGAGGATCACCGTTGGCTCGATGAAGTAGCCTTTCGATTTATCGCAATTTCCACCGGCGATGATTTCTACCGTTGGATTTGCTTTTGCATCAGCGATGTATTTGGCTATTTTATCAAATGATTTCTCGTCAATTACCGCATTAATGAAGTTGGTGAAATCTTCCGTTCCCCCCATTTTCATATCCGCCAGATCTTCCAGCATGTATTTTTTCACATCCTCCCAAATATTGGAAGGAATGTAAGCACGGGAAGCTGCAGAGCATTTTTGTCCCTGATATTCGAAAGATCCTCTAACCAAACCGACAGCAACTGCTTTCGGATTGGCAGATTTGTGAGCGATCACAAAATCTTTTCCGCCAGTCTCACCCACGATTCTTGGGTACGATTTGTAGCGAGTGATATTTTCACCGATCGTCTTCCAAACGTGCTGGAATACTCCGGTCGAACCTGTAAAGTGAATTCCTGCAAAATCAGGATGCTTGAAAATGATCTCCCCGGCAGTGGGTCCATCGACATAGATCAGGTTGATCACGCCATCCGGCACACCAGCTTCTTTGAAAACTTCCATCAACACATTTGCTGAATAGATCTGGGTATAAGCCGGCTTCCAAACGATGGTATTTCCCATCATGGCTGCCGAAGTCGGAAGATTTCCTGCAATCGCAGTAAAATTGAATGGAGTCAAAGCGAATACAAAACCCTCTAAAGGACGCTGCTCAAGTCTATTCCAAACGCCGCTTCCGGAAATTGGAGGTTGCTGAGCATAGATCTCAGTCATGTATTTGACATTGAATCGGAGGAAATCGATGCACTCACAAGCCGCATCAATCTCAGCCTGCATGGCATTCTTGGATTGTGCCAGCATGGTTGCCGAGTTGATCCGAGCGCGATAAGGTCCGGCAAGCAAATCTGCAGCTTTCAGAAAAATCGCAGCTCTATGCTCCCAAGCCATATTTTCCCAGGCATACTTTGCACCCAAAGCAGCATTGATCGCCTGCTCCACATGAGATGCATCGCCCTCGTGGAAATGACCCAAAATATGCTGGTGATCGTGCGGAGGAGACATCGGGCGGGTTTTGCCTGTTCTCACTTCCTCGCTTCCGATGTACATAGGGACATCGATCTGCTTTGCGCGAGCATCTTTCAGCGCTTTTTGTAATTCTTTTCGCTCGGGACTTCCCGGAGCATATGCTTTTACCGGTTCATTAACTGGTACCGGCACGTTGAAAAATCCTTTTAACATACTATTTGGAGTTTATGTGATTCTGGTGGTCAAAGATAAGGCAAAGCCTCGGAATGGAGGGAAGTTTCAACGACAAAAGGCTGTCAAAGAAGCGACTCTAATTCTTTCAAATGTGTAATCGTGTAAGTTGGTTTGAGCTCGATTTCCTTTCCTTCAGGATTGAAAAAGACCTGATCGATCTCCGCCCGCTGCGCTCCGAGAATATCAGAAGCAGGATTGTCCCCTATCATCAGGCAATGCTCGGCACGAGTATTTAATTGATCCATCGCATGATAGAAAATCCGTGGGTCCGGTTTTTTATGGCCGGTGGTCTCGGATGTCACCACCAAATCAAAGTAAATATCAAGCCCTGACGAACTCATCTTTTTCGCTTGCGATTCATTGAATCCATTGGTGATGACATGAAGTTTATACTTTTCCTTCAAGTAAGTCAGGATCTCTTTTGAGTAAGGAAAAACATGCGACTTGGAGGAAGTACGGCTCATAAAATCCTCTTCGAAACTTGACGGAATCACCAAATCGGCTACTCCGGCATGTGCAAAGGTCCTCGGAAACCGCTCTTTCCTCAGGTTTTCTTTATCGATCTTCCCCACGTTGTACCAATCCCAAAGCTGGAAATTGACGTGATGGAAGGAGGCAAAGAACAGTTCGAAAGTCGTAATCCCAAGATTTTGCAATCCATAAATTTGATACAATTCTGAAAGTGACTCGGTGACATTTCGATCGTAATCCCAAAGTGTGTGGTCCAGATCGAAAAAGATGTGTTGGTAAGTTTTCAAGGGTAATTAACGTCGGTACAGATTATTCTGAATTTTATTGATTGCAAGCTCCCGGTTGGATTTTAGGATTTCGTACGTCTCCTGATCCTTGATGAGGCTTGGGTCTTTTTGTATAAACTTGAAAATCTGCTGAATGATTTCAATGTATTCCTCCAGGATGTAATAAAACATCCATTGGTCCACTCTCCGGCTTCCCAGCAGTCCGGCATTTTTGAGATAAATCAAGTGTCGGCTAGTCTTGGTCTGGGTAAAATCCAAAATATGCTCGACATCCGAAATGCTGAGCTCCTTATTCAGCATCAGTAAATGAATGATCCTAACCCTCGGTTCTTCGGAAAGGGCTTTGAAAATTCTGAGTCCGTAGTTTAAACTGATATTTTTTAAGCGCATTTGTAAGTTTTAACTCAGTTTATGCTAATGATAAAAAAAATTCAGCCGAAATTAGACTATAATCGCATCCGATTAGCAACCATTGCCAGTTCTATAAGTTTATTTACTTGTGAAGCATTCATTTCTATATAGATCCGCACTTATTTTCCTCTTGGGTTTCATTTTTTCGATCCAACTGGCAAAAGCACAGGATACCCGCGAAAGAAAGGTTATCCAACTTTCCGGTATTATCCTGAATTCTGACAGCACAGATGCTGTGCCGGGGGTGAATATTTACGTTCCAAAGAAAGGCAGGGGAACCTCCAGCGGAAGATTTGGATATTTTTCGATGCCCGTTCTCGAAGGAGATAGCGTGGTTTTCACGTTTATCGGATTGAAAAAACAGTCCTTCAAAGTTCCTGAAAAAGTAGAAAATGATCGAATCAGCTTGATTTTGACTATGGAAGTGGATGAAATCGCCTTGGCGGAAATTGAGGTAATGCCTTATCCGACTGAGGAAGAATTTAAGCAGGCAATTATCGCAATGAACGTGGTAGATCCGATGTCAATCAGCCGGGCAAATATGAGTCCTGAAATGCTGCTGCGATGGGCTGAATCAATGCCAGCATCTGGCAATGAGAACTTTAGGTCATTCCAGCAAGGCCAGATGATCCAAAATCAGGATTTGTATGGACCTCGACCATTGAGGCTACTGGATCCTTTTGCTTGGTCACAATTCATCCGATCCATCAAGCGAGGGGATTTGAAGAGCAAGTAGTCCTTTAGGAATAAATGGTTTTTATCTCCCGCAGAGACGCGGAGGAGCAAAGATTTTGAAGGATTCAGGTCAAACCATTTACTACCCTTTTATCCCATCAAGAAGTCTATCCTCATTGAAATTGATTAGGAGGCCAAGTCTTAAGCCCGTTAATTTCAAATACGTTTTTACTTGTTTTGGGTGGACAGGTAGTAGAATTTCCACAGATTTCAATTCAATCAAAACTTTACCGTTCACAATTAAGTCTGCTCGAAATCCCTGATCCAGAGTAATTTCATTCCAAACTACCGGGATGATTACCTGAGTTTTCACCTCAAATCCTCTAGCTCTTAGTTCCTAGGCAAAAATTCCTTCGTACACCGATTCCAAAAGTCCAGGTCCTAATTTTTGGTAAATTTTAAAAGCAGTATCTACTACTTCTTTGGAAATTTCGTTTTCATGCATTTGTAAAAAAAAAAAAATTAATTGAAAAACACGGTAAACTGAAATTAATTAAAATAAAACTGCGCCTCCGCGCCTTTGCAGGAGATTTCCTTTGTGCCCCGTGGCGAGAAAAACTCACTCTATCTCAGGAAGCACCCAGTTTTCCAGCACACTTGGGATTCGCATCATCTGCTCTATTGCGGAAATAGTTCTCGGCGCATCACCGGAAAGATTTACCGGTCCGGCTGAAGTAATCAGAATATCATCCTCGATTCTCACGGCAATTCCCCACCATTTAGGATCGCATTTGCTTCCTTCAGGAATATAGATTCCTGGCTCAACTGTCAACACAGCTCCGGCTTTCAAAGGTCCATATCCTCCCCGATCATGAACGTCCAATCCCAAATGATGACTCGTGCCATGGGGGAAAAAGTTATGGCGTTCCCCTTTCTTGATAATGCCTAAATCTGCCAAACCGGCATCAATGATTCTTTTAGCTTCTTGTCCTATCTCAGAAAATTCCATTCCTTCTTTGCAAAGCGCAATTCCTGCATCCTGAGCTTTCAGGACGAGTTCGTAAATCGCTCTTTCCTCCTCGTTGAATTTTCCATTGACCGGAATAGTGCGGGTGACATCTGCCGTGTAGCCTTTCCACTCAGCCCCAAGGTCCATCAACAACAATCGTTTGTCAACATTTTTCATGTCATTTTCGATGTAATGAAGGATGCATCCATTATTTCCTCCACCCACGATGGACGGATAACCGACACTTTCTGCTCCATATCTTTTGTAGATAAACTCATGAATACCCTGAATCTCACGCTCAGACATTCCGACTTTAGCTGCCTTCATCACTTCGATCTGACCAATCGCTGAGATTTTACTTGCCTTACGAATCAGGACTTGCTCTTCGACAGTCTTCACCTCTCTCAGAACTTCCATCATCTGAGTCAAAGCTGAAATATTCAATTTCTGCTCAGGGACTTTCGCCTTTACCGCCATCCTCTTTTCCGGGGAATCTGCGTCCATAAAGTCCTTTAAAACAGGATCGTTTTCCACTTCAGGATATCTCTTACGATATCTCCCGATGACCTGGGCCACATTCGCTGAGTTTTCAAGATCAGTTGCTCGGATCAATTCGTACATCTGAAGATTAATTTCAGAAAGATTTTCCGGGTATTGGGAGGCCGATTTGAAGGAAGAAATCATGCCCAACAAAGGCTCATTTGTACTGCTTTCCTCCACCTCATTTCCCAGATTGAAGGATAAAATGGTATCAAAAGCCATAAAATCCAGCAAGGGTTCTTTTCCAAATTGCTCAAAAAGAAATGCATGCTCAAAGCCTAGCTTTTCTTTTACTCCTTCAACTCCAAGTCGTTTCCCATTCCACATCTCAGCCTGCACATCCCGTGGCTGAACGAAAATGAGTTCATATGAAGTGAAATTCCCAAAATCACGATTCTCGCTAAATATTAGCAAAACTGAATTTGGTTCTCTCAAACCTGTCAAGTAGAAAAAATCTGTATTCGGATGGTAGATGAAATCCACATCATTTGAGCGATTTTTCACCGGATTGTTAAAAATTACAGCAACCGAATTTGCAGGCATCAGTTGTCGAAGAGCCTCTCTTCTGGCCTTGTGCCATTCGGCAGAAAGCCCGTCTTCAAAGTATGATTGAGCAAAAGTACCACTGACAAAAAACAGAAACAGAGGAAGCCAAAGTAATTTTTTCATGTAAATCAGGTGAAATTTGAATTTCTAATGTCGAATGTTTTGTTCATTTTAAAAAGTCAGATTCCATGGATTGAGGCTTATTCTTATCTTTAGAAACAATAATTAACTACGTGATGAAAAAATTTGGAATAATTGTTTTTTATCTGGCCCTGACCCTGGGGACTTCTTTAGCTCAGAGCGTCCAAGAAAAGCCGAAGCTTATTGTAGGAATTATCGTTGATCAAATGCGACAAGATTATTTGTACAAATTCGCAGATCGCTATAGCGAAGGCGGGTTTAAGCGTATGATGAATGAAGGTTTCATGATGAAAAACGGGCATTACAATTACATTCCAACTTACACAGGGCCCGGGCATGCGTCTGTTTACACCGGCACAACTCCCGCTACCCACGGGATTATTGGAAACACGTGGTACGTAAGAACTCTGAATAAATCTATCTACTGCGCGGAGGACTCAACCGTAACAAACGTGGGAGGAACACCTTCCAACGGACAAATCAGCCCAAGAAATCTGCTTACCACCACCATCACAGATGAGTTGAGATTTGCAACTAATAAGCGTTCCAAAGTCGTAGGCTTGGCAATCAAAGATCGTGGAGCAAGCCTTCCCGCAGGACACTTAGGAGATGCCTATTGGTATGATAGCGAAAATGGGGATTTCATGACCTCCACTTATTATTATGATTCACTTCCAAAATGGGTTCAGGACTTCAACGCCAAAAAAATCCCGGATTCCTACATGAGCAAAACCTGGGAACCGCTTTACCCAATCGAAACTTATAAGCAAAGCATTGATGACAATAATGCCTTCGAAGCTCCATTTATCGGAAAAGAAACACCAACATTCCCGTACATCCTGGACTCGCTGAAAGCTAATAATGATAATTATGGCCTGATCGCATCTACCCCGTTTGGAAATAGCCTGACCCTTGACTTCGCTTTGGCAGCAATAGAAGGAGAGCAACTTGGCAAGCGTGGAGAAACAGATTTTCTTGCAGTCAGCTTCTCATCACCGGATTATATCGGCCATCGGTTTGGCCCTGCTTCCAAAGAAGTAGAAGATAATTACCTGAGACTCGACCTGGAAATGGAAAAGTTGTTGAATTATCTGGACAAGGCTTATGGTAAGGGTGAATACTTGGTTTTCCTTTCTGCAGATCATGGAGTAGCTGAAGTCGCTACTCATATGGTAAGCGAAAATGTGCCAGCAGGCAATCTAAATGTGGCTTATATATCGGGTCAGCTTAAAGGCTATACTCAACAGAAGTACGGTGTGGGCGAATGGATAGCCAATTTTTCCAACGACCAGATTTTTCTTAACAGTGAATTAGCCATGGAAAAGGGCGTGAAAATCTCAGATATGGAAGAAGATCTTGCAAAATTCCTCATGAAATTCAAAGGTATCAAAGAGGTCTATACTTCTACATCCATGAGAAATACAGCCTTCACCCAAGACAGGTCCGCACTTCTTCAAATGGGATATAACCATAAATCTTCAGGGGAATTATTGTTGATTTTGGAGCCGGGATGGCTTACCGGTGGAGCAAGAGGAACTTCACATGGAACAGGCTTTTCGTACGATACAAATGTTCCGATCCTGTTTTTTGGATGGGGAGTAAAGCATGGAAGCAGTTCCCGTCACGCATCCATTACTGACATTGCACCGACACTATCCATGATGCTGGACCTCCGACTTCCAAATGGATCTAATGGCAATCCAATCCTTGAAATCACTGATAAGTAAGAATTATCTTAATTTAAAATTCTTGTAAATGAAGAAGGCTGGTTTTGCGACCAGCCTTCTTCATTTTAGGTTGTCCAACTCATCGGATAGCCTTTGTCCACAAACTCCATTGCATCGGTTGTAATGTAAAGAGATTTGAAGGTATCGAGCATCACGGCATATTCATCAGTAGATTTGGCACCGATTGATTTCTCAACAGTTCCTGGATGTGGCCCGTGCGGAAGACCTCCCATGTGAATCGTAAAACTTCCCCGCTCTATTCCTTTTCTGCTCATAAACTCCCCTTCGGCATAATACAGAACCTCATCGGAGTCGATATTGGAGTGATTGTAGGGAGCCGGAATTGCCAGCGGATGATAATCAAATAACCTTGGCACGAAAGAACAAATCACAAAACCTCCTGCCTGAAAAGTCTGATGAACCGGAGGCGGCTGATGCAGTCTGCCTGTGATCGGTTCGAAATCATATATCGAAAGTGCATAAGGATATAAATACCCATCCCAACCGACTATGTCGAGCGGACTATGCGGATAGGTGTATTGGTGGAGCATTCCCTTTTTTTTGATCTGAACCAAATAGTCACCTTTTTCCTGTTCAATCACCAATTCATGCGGAGGGCGAATATCACGCTCGCAATACGGTGAATGCTCCTGAAGTTGTCCTACTTCGTTTCGGTATCTTCTCACCGTCTCGATCGGACCATGGGATTCAATCACTAAAAGTCGAAGCGGACATTCTTCTTTGAATTCAAATCGATAAATCGTGGTACGCGGAATGACGATGTAATCTCCTTTTCTGACTTCCAATTTTCCAAACTGGGAATACATTACTCCTTCTCCATCGTGGATGTAAATCAACTCGTCCCCATCCGCATTTTTGAAGTAATAATCCATCTTCCGCTGCTTAGGACTACATATCCCCATCATCACATCGCTGTTCATCATGAGCATTCTGCGGGCAGTGAGATAATCTTCCCCCGTCGTTTCGACTCCTGCTGTTTTGAGATGAGTTTGATTCAGTCCATGCTCTTTCACCGGCTCCCAAGAGAATGGTTTCGGAGTGCCAATTGACTTAACCTCATTAGGGTTGTAAATATGGTAGAGATTGGAATAAATGCCTGAAAAGCCCTTTGAGCTGACAAGTTCTTCCTTGTAAAGTGTACCGTCGGGCTGTCTGAATTGCGTATGCCTTTTTGGTGGAATATTTCCGAGGCGATGATAATATGCCATTGATGTTTGGGTTTATATGGTCAGCTAAATTACAAATATTGTCAGAGGCAAAAGGCAGTTCTTGCTGTCTTTCTTTCCATTCAAAGAAACAAACAACAACGATTCATGGAAGTTTTACTATTTTCCAATAATGATAAACCCTATGAAAAATCTACTCTTACTTTTTTCCACCTTCCTGATTATCTCCGGAATCCAGGCCCAAAACCTAGCCCCGGCAAAACTTGTTTGGGCTGATGAATTTTCTACTGACGGCCTTCCTGACCCAAATAAATGGGATTATGACATCGGTGATCATGGCTGGGGCAACAATGAACTCCAATACTATTCAAAAGCTGACCTGAAAAACGCCCGAATTGAAAACGGAATTTTGACTATCGAAGCTAAAGCTGATCCTGCACATCCAAAGGGATATTCTTCGGCACGATTGGTGACTAGAGGAAAAGCTACCTGGCAGTATGGCTTCTTCGAAATCAAGGCAAAACTTCCTGAAGGCGTTGGCACTTGGCCCGCAATCTGGATGCTTGCGGAGGAAAACCGCCATGGAGGCTGGCCAAAAAATGGAGAAATCGACATCATGGAGCATGTCGGATATGATCCTGGAAAAGTCCACGGTACCGTTCATACTGAGGCATTCAATCATTCCATCGGCACTCAAAAGGGAGGATTCAAAATGGTCGAAAACTTCCAATCAGAATTTCATATTTATGCAATCGACTGGACTGAGGACAAAATCGACTTCTACATCGATGGAGAAAAGTATTTTTCTTTTGCCAATACCGGCGGAGATTACAAAGAATGGCCATTCAATCAGCCTTTTCACATGATCTTAAACATTGCTGTCGGAGGAAACTGGGGTGGTCAAAAAGGTGTCGATGAAAATATTTGGCCTCAAAAAATGGAGGTTGATTATGTTCGGGTTTATGATAGCAAACCTGTTTATTAATCTTCGAAAACTACTTAATCTCTAAAATGCTCAGCTTGGAAAGCCTGAGTCTCTGTCTTTTTTTATATACTGAAGCCAGTTCTAAGTTAGTAAACCTCACAACATGGATTCTTCAACCCTGAAACGTAAAAAAATCCGCGCCATGCTTATCATCGGCGTATTGCTTCTATTGATTTATGGTAAAAACCTGATCGAACGCCAGGCTTTCAAGGACATCAGCAATACGTTCACGGAAGTTTACAATGACAGACTTGTCGTCGAGGGATATATTTTTCAGATTTCAGAGACACTTTTTCAAATTCAGAAACTGGTAGATCACTGCGACATTGGATATGACTACTCAAAAGTAGTAGATGAAATCGCCAATCATGAGCAAAGTATTCTGGCTATCGTGGAAGATTTTGAAGCAACAAAATTGACTGAGAAGGAGAATGGTTATTTGTCTGATTTCAAAAAAATCATCGTGAATGACCTTTCCATAAAAAACTACAATCTGCTCTATTCCGATTCTTCAGGAGTCAATCAAGCACAGGTTAAGCTTTACGATCAAAAAATAACTCAAGCCAGAAAAGATCTTGACAACCTCAGCAAGATCCAACTGGAAGAGGGTGAAAAATTAATCAGTAAGGCCAAAGTCCAGATAAATCGATCCCAGATTTGGGCGCAGTTTGAGGTAGCCTTACTGATCGTTTTAATTATCGTTTTGTTCCTTCTACTTTTCAGAAAATCAGAAGAACACAGCGGGATGATTTCCTGATTTAGATAGCCAATACTTTCAGGTACTGAGCATTTTTCTCAGCAGCCTGAAGTGGTGTCACATCCACAAATCGCTCTTGCTCGACGATGAAATACTCCATTCCCAATCCCTGAGATTTCTTGATCAGGTCGGCATAAGGTATCTCTCCTGTTCCCAGCAAAACTCCTCTTTGTTCCGGATCACCGGAACCAGGTTCGGCATCTTTGAGGTGACAGAATTTGAATCTTCCTGGATACTTAGTCATATATGCTGCAGGATCTACGCCTGCCACGTGTACCCAGTAAATATCCATTTCGAAGTCAACCAAAGCAGGATCGGTATTCTCCATCAAAATATCCTGAGGAATCGCTCCGTCTTGCGTTTTGAAAGTGTAATCGTGATTATGATACGCAAACTTCAATCCGTGTGATTTCAGCTTTTCTCCAATTTGGTTAAACTCCTCTGCCTTTTTCTTATAATCGTCCAGCGTTTTCTGCCGACCGAACCCTGGACAAATCAGATACTTCATTCCTGCTTCAGCAGCTTGCTCTGCCTGAGCATCCAGATTTTTGAATACTTCCGCATGGGAAGAGACGAAATCAACTCCGATTTCTCCCATTAAAGATTTGAACTCAGCTGGTTTCATTCCCCAAAGGATTCCTTTTCCTCCGTCAAATCCTTCAAACTGCTTGTAACCGTAGCCCGAAAGTGATCTCATGGTTGCGACAGGATCGATAGCCATGTCTTCCTTTACGGAGTAAAGTTGAATACCAAAGGCTGCGAGATAAGCCGCAACCACTTCGGGCTCGGTGACCAGAACTGCTTCTTCCTTTTTCGCAGGAGAGCAAAACTGCAATGGCATGAAGGCTGCACCCGCTCCGAGCAAAGCCCCCATTTGGATAAATTTTCTTCTTGGGTTGTTCATAATTGAAAAAGCCTGCTCCGGGATCGGAACAGGCTAAGTTTGGTTTAAAGTTTACTTATCAGGAAGTGGCAAAAGCCTTATCCCCTTTTTTGTAATCTATGCAAGGCTCAAACTTGCCCGGAACTTCCACAAATCTCAGCGCCTGAGTGGCTCCGATTTCTGAGGTAAAGTAGCCCAGAACAGTCAGATCCTTCACCATATTGATCATAGCCGGATCCTTGGATTCACTCGCTCTGTGAGTCTTATACATCTCAGTAAGATGCGCAGATCTCTCATCAAGGGTGGCTTCCATGAATTCGGTTCCGGTTGCTTTTTTGAAATCCTTTCTCAAGGCATTCAACCCATCCACAAATACCTTTTGCTGGGTAGCATCATAGGTATCTTTCACCATCATTACCATAAATGCTCCGATTCCTGCAGCTTTTGCACCAGGAGTATCAGTAGCCGGAATAATGGATTCCCCAATTTCGTCCAGGAAAGCAATGTCCTCCGGAGTGAAATTGAGACCTTCGATCTGATGCTCAGGAGCACAACCGGTCAGGATTGCCGTGGCCCCTACCATCGTTCCTCCCATCATTAGCACGACGCTTTTCAGTGCGTCTCTTCTATTCATAGTCATAGTCTTTGCTTTTTTGGATTAGAGATTTCTCTTGTTCAGTTCTTCTACTGCGAAAGCTGCCGCTCTGGCAGTCAGCGCCATATAAGTAAGGGAAGGATTCTGAGCAGCAGCCGAAGTCATACAAGCTCCGTCTGTCACAAACACGTTCTTCGCATCCCAAACCTGATTGTTACCATTCAGAACTGAAGTTTTTGGATCACGACCCATTCTTGCTGTACCCATTTCGTGGATACCCTGTCCGAAAGTATATCCTCCATCAAATGTTTTCACATCCTTGAAACCGGCAACTTCCAGCATTTCAGCAGCATCAGCCATCATGTCTTTACGCATGTCCAGCTCATTCTGCTTGATCTCAGCATTCATGACCAGTGCTTCCATTCCCCACTTATCCTTCACGGTATCGCTCAGTTTGATGGTATTCTCATGATATGGAAGAATCTCACCAAAAGCCGTGATTCCCATTGACCATGGTCCTGGTTCGGTCAAAGCCTCTTTAAGTGGTGCACCAAAATTCATTTCTGCTACATCTCTGCTCCAGCCACTTCTGCTTGCTCCGCCCTGATAGCCAAAACCTCTGATATAATCTCTCTTCTCACCATTCAGATTTCTGAATCTTGGAATGTAGAGTCCTGTTGGTCTGCGACCAAAATAATACTTGTCTTCGTATCCTTCCATTCTTCCATTGGCACCTAAGCGGAAGTGGTGATCCATCACATTATGTCCCAATTCTCCGGAGCTGCTTCCCAATCCGCCCGGCCAAATGTCCGTAGCAGTTCTCATCAAAATAGCTGTGGAATTGAAAGAGGATGCGCATAGGAAGATGATTTTTGCATCATACTCTACAGTCTGATTGGTCTCAGCATCTAGTACTTCTACACCTGTTGCCTTCTGAGTGTCTTTGTCATAAATCAACTTTCTCACGATCGACCAAGGTCTCAAGGTAAGATTTCCGGTAGCAACTGCAGCCGGCAAAGTCGATGCTTGAGTACTAAAATATCCTCCAAAAGGACAACCCAAGGAGCACTTGTTTCTATACTGGCAACCGGCACGACCAGGAAGAGGCTGTGTGATGTTAGCCGGGCGACCGATGGTCCAATGTCTGGCACCTTTATAATGCTCTGCAATTTTTGCAGCGCCATCTATTTCCACACAGTTCATCGGCATAGGTGGCTGAAATTCGCCATCCGGCAAAATATCCAAACCATCTTTTGAACCTGATACACCGGCAAATTTCTCTACATAGCTGTACCAAGGCGCAATGTCTTTGTATCTGATAGGCCAATCCACTGCAATACCATCTTTGGCATTTGCTTCGAAATCAAGATCTGCCCAGCGGTAAGATTGTCTTCCCCAAAGCAGGGACCTACCTCCGACCTGATATCCTCTAAACCATGTGAATGGTTTTTCTTCCACATAGGGAGATTCTGACTCATGTGCCCACCAGTCAAGATTCAGCTCATTAAGTACATAGTCTCTTTTTAAGTTTGGATGATTCTCCAGCATCTCCTGGGTTCTTCTGCCTCGGTGAGGCACTTCCCAAGGAGGTAACGTAGCTGATTTGTAATCTTTACCATGCTCTACGTTAGGTCCCCTCTCCAGGAGCAATACTTTCAGCCCCTTCTCTGTCAGCTCTTTTGCAGCCCAACCGCCACTTATTCCTGACCCAACTACGATTGCATCATACGCTTGATTTGCCATTATTAGTTATTTGGTTTTTGATTTTTACACATCACAGATTTGAACAGCCTGAGCCAAAGCGGCCAATTTGTCCTCAGATTTTGGAATGAATTCATGGGAAACATATCCCTTGTATCCAGTGGCAACAATGGCCTTCATGATCGCCGGATAATAGATTTCTTGAGTCTCATCCAATTCATTTCTACCCGGATTTCCAGCGGTATGGTAATGACCAAAGTATTGATGATTTGTTTGGATACTGCGAATGATATCTCCCTCGTCGATTTGCATATGGTAGATATCGTAAAGCAATTTGAAGTTTTCACTTCCCACCATTTTACAAAGTTCAATTCCCCATGCCGACTTGTCGCACATGTAGTCCTTATGATTTACCCGGCTGTTCAGGAGTTCCATTTGGATGATTACTCCATGCTGCTCAGCTATTCCGATAATTTTTTTAATGCCTTCCGCACAGTTTTTCATTCCAGTCTCGTCATCCATTCCTTTTCTGTTTCCAGAAAAACAGATCAGGTTTTTGTAGCCGTATTTTGCTACCTGAGGAATGACCTCTGTAAAGTTTTTGATGAGTTGCTCGTGATATTGAGGATCGTTCCAGCCGTTTGGAATTCCCAATTCCGCACCATTACACATAGAGCATTCCACGCCATGAGCTTTAAGAGTATCCCAACCTTTTGGTCCCACGAGGTCAATTGCGTTAAAACCGATTTTTTTGATCGCTACGCAAAGTTCATCGAGTGTAAGACTAGGAACAGTCCATGCACAAACGCCATGGGTGATATTACCTTTTAATGCTAACGGTTTTGTTTCCTTCCAATCGAGGGAAGTTAGAGTGCCGGCAGCGGCTCCTCCAAGGATCATTTTTTTAAATGAAGATCTCCTTCCGGAATCAAATGACATGGTTGTTTGGGATTAAGGTTGAGAGTGAATTTTTTCCTTTTTGAAAAAGGATATGAAAAATAGTAAAACCAAAACAGAAATCCCAGCAGGAATCATCCAAATAGATTTCCAATCGTGATTACCATCTGCATCAATGTAGAAATTAGAAATATTTCCTGCCGCCCAATAGCCGATCAGCATTCCTATTCCATAGGTTGCCAATGTAATAAGGCCTTGAGCGGAAGATTTGTAGCGTTCACCTGCATGCGAATCAGTATAAATCTGTCCGCTGACGAAAAAGAAATCATAACAGATTCCGTGCAAAACAATCCCGACGAGGAGCATCCAAACTCCTTCATTTGCATCCCCAAACGCGAAGAAAACATATCGAATAGCCCATGCTGCCATTGCCACGATCAATGTCTTTTTGATACCAAAGCGGGAAAAGAAAATGGGTAAGGCAAGCATGAAAAGCACCTCAGAAATCTGTCCAAAAGCCATCTTTCCGGTTGAGTTTTCTACTCCGATTTCAGTCAGAAACGGACTTGCATTTTGATAATAGAAGGCCAGCGGAATGCAAATAAGTATAGAACTGATGAAGAAAATCGCAAAGTTTTTATGCTTTAAAAGTGCCAAAGCATCGAGTCCCAGAACTTCCGAAAGCTTGAAAGAATCAGATGATTTAGCTCGCGGAGGAGTGGCAGGAAGCGTAAAACTGAACAAACCCAACACCAAAGAAACGATCGCTGCCATCAGCCAGGTGTTGCGAAGCAATCCTTCCTTCAATCCCTCCTGACTATCCCAGGACAGATAGCTAATCAAAACGCCAGCTGTGATCCAACCAATAGTCCCCCAAACCCGGATCACTGAAAATTCTTTTGCAGGATCTTTCATCTGATTGAATGAAATGGAATTGACCAAAGCGAGTGTGGGCATGAAAAGAATCATGTAAGCTAACAGAATCGGAAAAAAATCAGAAAATTCAGTGGATACATATAATCCGTACATCAAGGCCGCCCCTGCCAAATGGATAAATCCCAGTATTCTCTGCGCATGAAAAAAACGATCCGCAATCAATCCAACTACAAAAGGAGCAATAATCGCCCCGAAAGACTGAGTAGCGAATGCCAATGATATATCCTGATCATTTGCCTGAAGATTTGCTCCCAAAAAAGTACCCATTGTCACAAACCATGATCCCCAAACGAAAAATTCAAGAAACATCATTAATGAGAGTTGGAACCTTGTGTTTATTTTCATGGGATAATTTTAAAATGGTATTTGAATGCCCTAATTAAGGCTTAAAGTTTAGAGTTTGGCCTTTTTCCTGTATTTTAACCTTGTCATTTGAGAATCTGAAGTTAGGTGAAAAAATATTTTCCAAAAGCCACTTATAACGGGATAAAACTGCTGATCAATTATTCTCCCTGATCAATCGAAGAACAGAGGAATTTTCACCGGAAATCAATTATTTCAACGAGTATTTAAAAGAATTAAAAGCCTATTTGACTTATGTCAACACCCAAAAAACTTAAAATCGGTCTGATTGGCGGAGGTCCCGGATCGTTTATCGGAGCCATCCACCTCAATGGCGCACTCATGGACGGCATGTATGAATTGGTCGCCGGTGCTTTCAGCTCCAATCCTGAAAAATCAAAAAAGCGGGGAGAAGAACTCATGCTCGACCCAAAGAGGGTTTATGGCAGCTACGATGAGATGTTTATCAAGGAGATGGAACTTCCTGAATCCGAGCGTATCGATGTAGTCGTGATTGTCACTCCAAACAATTTCCACTTTGACCCGACTGTCAAAGCATTGAAACACGGTTTCCATGTCGCATTGGACAAGCCGCTGACGTTGAATTATACCGAAGCCAAAGCACTTTACCACGAAGTCAAAAAATCGGATAAACTCTTTCTGCTGACGCATACCTATTCAGGCTATCCGATGATCAAGCAAGCCAAGCAGATGATCGCGGAAGGCCAAATCGGAAAAGTCAGAAAAGTCTATGTGGAATATCCTCAGGGCTGGCTTTACAAACTTCTGGAGACAGAAAATAACAAGCAAGCCGAATGGAGAACCGATCCAAACAGAAACGGTCTGGCAGGATGTATGGGTGACATTGGCACGCATGCTTTCCATATGGCCGAATATATCACCGGAGAAAAGGTCTCCCATCTTTGTGCTGACCTGTATATCAAAATCGATGGCCGGCCAATCGACGATGACGGGGTAGTTTTGCTTCGCTTCGAAAATGGTGCCTCCGGAGTTCTGATGGCTTCGCAGACAGATACGGGCTGCGAAAACAATCTGAAAGTTCGTGTCTATGGAGAAAAAGGTGGTTTGGAATGGGAGCAGGAACTCAACAATAGCCTTACGGTTCGCTATCCAGGTCAACCCGCACAGATTTTCAGAGCGGGAACAGGTTATTTGGGTTCGCTTGCTCAGGAAAATACCCGGACCCCGGCCGGACATCCGGAAGGATACATTGAGGCCTTTGCCAATCTGTATCGAAATTTTGCGAGATGCATTTTTGCTGAACGTGCCGGCGAAACTCCGAAGAAGGAATGGAAGGACTATCCGGGAGTTGAAGATGGTATTCGTGGCATGGCTTTCATTGATCATGTATTGAAGAGCACTGCTTCCGATATTAAATGGACACCTTTTGTAGTGGAAAAATAATCTCTAAAACCTAATTCATTCAAACCCAAAAATCAAGATGAAATCTCGCATGACGCATCCGACACTCAGAGTAATAATTCTGGGCCATGCGAGATTCCATATGGCCTAAAAAAATCAAAATATAATCATATGAAAACAATTAAGGGACCGGCTATTTTTCTCGCGCAGTTTGCGGGTGATGAAGCGCCTTTCAACAATCTGAAAAATATTTGCGCGTACATGGCTGACCTTGGCTACAAAGGAGTTCAGATTCCTTCCTGGGACGGCAGATTGATTGACTTGCAGAAAGCTGCAGAAAGCAAAACTTATGCAGACGAAATAGCAGGAATAGTTGAAGAATCCGGAATGGTTATCACAGAACTTTCCACTCACCTTCAGGGCCAACTTGTGGCTGTGCACCCCGCTTATAACGAACTTTTCGACGGCTTTGCACCTGCAAATCTTAAAGGCGATCTGAAAGGTAAATCTGCCTGGGCTACTCAGCAATTGAAATTCGCAGCTAAAGCTTCCAGCAATTTGGGGCTGAATGCTCACGCTACTTTCTCCGGCGCTTTGATGTGGCAGACCGTTTACCCTTGGCCACAAAGACCGGCAGGATTGGTTGAGACAGGTTTCACCGAACTGGCAAAAAGATGGCTTCCAATCCTGAATGAGTTTGACCAATACGGGGTGGACCTTTGCTACGAACTTCATCCCGGAGAGGACTTGCACGATGGAATTACTTTTGAAATGTTCCTGGACAAAGTGAATGGACACAAGCGTGCCAACATCCTGTACGACCCAAGTCACTTCGTCCTTCAGTGCTTAGATTACCTACAATTCATTGATTTCTACCATGAGAGAATCAAAATGTTCCATGTGAAGGACGCTGAATTCAATCCAACCGGAAAGCAAGGAGTCTATGGAGGATATCAGGGCTGGGTGGAGCGTGCAGGAAGATTCCGTTCATTAGGTGATGGACAGGTTGATTTTGCAGGAATATTTAGCAAACTTTCGCAGTACAATTACAGTGGCTGGGCGGTTTTGGAATGGGAATGTGCAATCAAGCATCCTGAACAAGGAGCTGCTGAAGGTGCTCCTTTCATTGACAGCCATATTATAAGAGTGACTGAAAAAGCATTTGATGACTTTGCCAGCACGGGAGCTGATGAAGCTTTCAACAAAAAAATTCTTGGAATCTGATTACTTAAACAAATACCTATTATGAAAATTACAAACTTATTAAACGTTGGATTGATCGCATTAGCAGGCTTGACCTTTGCATGCGGAGGCGGAGAAAAAACTGCTGAGACTACTGAAACTACAGAGGTGGCAGTTGCAGCTCCTGAGCCAGTTGCTGAGATTAGCCTCGAAGAAAAATACCAGAACGATCCTATTTACATCAAAGGTCTGGAGAAATTGAAAGCTTCTGATTGTACTTCCTGTCACATGGTAGAAAGAAAAATCGTAGGCCCATCTTATGCTGAAGTTGCCGCTAAGTATGAAAGCACTGAAGAAAACGTAAGTATGCTTGCTGCAAAAGTTATCGCTGGTGGAGTTGGTGTATGGGGCGAAATCGCAATGCCGCCACATCCGGCATTAAGTGAAGAAGACGCTAAGGACATGGTTCGTTACGTTTTGCTTCTTAAGAAATAAGTAATGAAGAAAAGTTATTTAGCACTTTTAGCAGCCGCCGGAATGATGGCGGCCTGCTCTTCCCCTAAAACTGAAGAAGCAGAAATGCAAGACACTGTGGTGGTAGAAACTGCACCTGTTGAAGAATGGATTAGTCTTTTTGACGGTCAGACATTGAATGGCTGGTCAAAGTACGGTGGAGGTGAAGTAGGAAAAGCCTGGAAAGTCGAAAATGGAGAGCTTTTCCTGGATGCTACCAACAAAGCTGGCTGGCAAACAGGTGACGGTGGAGACATTGTAACCATTGAAGAATTCGAAAACTTCCATTTGAAATACGATTGGAAAATTGCACAAAACGGAAATAGTGGTGTCATGTTCTTTGTTCATGAGGCACCGGAATTTCAGTATCCTTGGAATACAGGACCTGAGATGCAGGTATTGGATAACGCAGGTCATCCAGATGCTAAAATCATCAGTCACAGAGCTGGGGATTTATACGATCTGATCGTAAGCAGTGAGGAAACTGTAAAGCCATTTGGCGAGTGGAATCAAGCTGAAATCATTGCAAACAATGGCAAACTTGAGTTGGTGTTGAATGGCAAAACTATCGTAAGCACCACGATGTGGACCCCTGAATGGGAAGCATTGATTGCAAAAAGTAAGTTTAAGGCCATGCCGGGATTTGGCAAATACAAAAAGGGGAAAATTGCTCTCCAGGATCACGGAGATCTGGTTCACTTCCGAAACATTGTAATTAAGAAACTCTAAAAAAATGCCTCCGAAATCGGAGGCATTTTTTGTTATAACCTTGTCACGTCTGATTTTTTGATGTAACCGATCTGGTCTTTCCACTCTACTTCAAACCAGATATCCTTACTTGATTTGATCCGAACCCGATGTCCGGGTTCTACAGTTTCGATCAGTTCACCACCTGCAGTAGGCTGGTCCACGATGAAAGTCGGACTGCTTGTTACCAAGCCCGTATTTGGGCCTCTCAGAAAGTTATTTACAGCGAAAATCACAATGATCAACATTACGGTTGGCCAATAATTGCTGCTCTCAGCATGCTTCCAAAGCGTAATCCAAAGGGAAATCAAAGAACCTACCAAAAAGATGGCTAAGACGCCCACGATGATCTCCTCGTACTCAACCAAAAACAAAACAAATCTCCTCACATCACTTACTTCATACCCCACAAGGTTATCCTGGCCAGTTAAGCTTTTGATCTTGGTGAGCGTCTGCGGATTAGGGTTGAGATCGTAATATTTACTCAGGTAAAGAGTGGCTTTTTCCTTGTCCCCAATACCCTCTGCGATGAAAGACATTTTGAGCAACATAGCAGGTGAATAGACGCCTAATTGGTAGTTTAACTGGTAAACTTCCATTGCTTCTTTATAACTCCTCTGTTCAAACAAAGAATCTGCTATTGCAAGGTCCTTTACATCTGCTTGACAATGAATACTTTGTAAAAAGAGTAAAGAAATTATGAAAAGTTTTGCGAGAAAGATCGATTTAGGGTTTGGCATTTAAGTTTTGTCCGCTTATTTTTGCAGTCCAATTACGACAATGATCTGGCAAAAAGCAAGGCCAGAGAGTCAATTTGAAAGGTTTGAAACAAGTTTTGGGGAGTTAAAATTTTTCAAAAAGTGATCATGATTCTGTAGCTCAGCTGGTAGAGCATCCCGATTTTATCGGGAGAGTCAAAAGTTCGAATTAACGATTAAAGAGAAAAAAGTAGATAATGATCTGCTAAAAAATATGATTCTGTAGCTCAGCTGGTAGAGCAATACACTTTTAATGTATGGGTCCTGGGTTCGAATCCCAGCGGGATCACTTTAAGATTAACTCGCAAGGAGTTAAAAACAATAGTTCGGGGTGTAGCGTAGCCCGGTATCGCGCCACATTTGGGATGTGGAGGTCGTAGGTTCGAATCCTGCCACCCCGACTTTATTTTCCGGTCCTGTAGCTCAATCGGATAGAGCAACTGCCTTCTAAGCAGTAGGTTTCAGGTTCGATTCCTGACAGGATCACACACTAATCGAGTATAAAAGCGGAACGTAATTCCGCTTTTTCTTTGGTGTACCAGTTCAAAAAAATGATTCTGTAGCTCAGCTGGTAGAGCAATACACTTTTAATGTATGGGTCCTGGGTTCGAATCCCAGCGGGATCACAAAAAGCAGACTAGAAATGGTCTGCTTTTCTTTTTTTATAGCCAGTTGATTTTGAAAGTAGCCCAAGCTGGTAGAGCATTCCGTCCATATAGATATCTAAAAGCTCAATCGAAGAATTGCCCACGGAATTTCACTTGTGAATCATGTCTATTTTGACAAAGTTACGGCATGAAAAATCTGATTTTCCTGCTTTGCTTTTCCCTCCTGACTTTCTCTTGCAAAACCTTTTCAGAAGAGCATTTTTTCGATCCGGGAATCTCCTCTGAATTAGCGGAATTCAGAACAACCCAAATTTCAGCTATCCATTGCAAATTGGGGTTTGAAATTCCAGCCCGAAAGACAGATCCCATACCGGCAAATCTTATTTTAGAATTGACAATTTCCGATGTCAAACATCCCTTGATTCTGGATTTCAATGAAGATTCGGAAAAACTCCTTTTTCTATCGGTCAATGGAAATCCGTCTGAAATCAAACATGACAAGGAACATCTGATCATTCCAAAGGAGAGCCTTACTAAAGGGAAAAATACAATCGAAATAAACTTTATCGCAGGTGATTTATCTCTCAATCGAAACGATGACTTTCTATACACGCTCTTGGTGCCCGATAGGGCAAGCACGCTGTTCCCTTGCTTTGATCAGCCAAATCTGAAAGCCAATTATTCTCTGAGTATAACTGCCCCCAAAGAATGGGAAGTCCTGGCAGGAGGCGCCTTAGTCAGAAAAGAAACCCTCGGGGAATCCACCAAGCATGTCTTCGCAAAGTCTGATTTGATGAGTAGCTATCTTTTTTCGTTCGTTGCCGGGAAATTCGAAACCATGAGTTCCACTGAAGGCTACCCACAAACGATGCTTTATCGTGAAACAAATGCGGATAAAATCGAGGCGAGTATTCCTGAGGTATTCAGACTTCACCAAAAATCACTCGATTATCTGGAAGAGTACACGGGGTACAAATTCCCTTTTCAAAAGCTGGATTTTGCAGCTATTCCCATTTTTCAATATGGAGGAATGGAGCACGTAGGTGCAATTCAATACCGGGAAGGCGCGCTGTTTCATGATCAAAATGCGACCGACACGGAATTGCTTAGCCGGGCAAAACTGATCGGACATGAAACTGCCCATATGTGGTTTGGAGATCTGGTCTCCATCGAATGGTTTAATGACGTCTGGATGAAAGAGGTTTTTGCTGGCTTCATGGCGGGGAAAATTGTGAATCCAACCTATCCGGATATCAACCATGATTTGTTGTTTTTAACCAGCCATTATCCTGCAGCATTCTCAGAGGACAGAACCAAAGGAACAAATCCGATTCGTCAGAAATTGGGGAATCTCAAAAATGCGGGCTCACTTTACGGAAGCATTATTTACGACAAAGCACCCATTATGATGAGGCAACTGGAAACCGCAATGGGTGAAAAAGCATTTCAAACTGGGATCCAAACCTACATCAAAACGTTTGCGAATAGGAGTGCCAACTGGAATGATTTGGTTAGCATTCTGGACAAAGAGACTGAAATCAACCTTCAGAATTGGAGTGAAGTTTGGGTAAATCAATCCGGAAGACCCATTATTTCTGAGGAAATCGACTATGCAGAAGACGGCACAATTTCCTCCTTTAACCTATCCCAAAAAGCTGAAGATGGAACTGACAAAGTTTGGCCACAGCTATTCAACATTACTTTGATTTATCCTGATAGTCAGCAAACAATTCCCGTCTCCCTTCAGGACAAAAACCTGGAAGTCAAAGATGCGATTGGAATGGAAAAACCGTTGACGATCATTTACAATAGCAATGGCTTGGGTTACGGGGTATTTCCTTTGGATCCGAATTATGCTTCCAATACCCCGGAAATCGAAAATGAAGTGATGCGCGGGCAGTCCTACATCAATATTTTCGAGAACACTTTATTGGGAAAAGTAGCTCCGGATCAGGCTTTTGAAATCTTCCGAAAAGGGATTTTAGTAGAGAAAAATGAAATCCTTGCCCAGCTTCTTTCTTCGGAACTCAGCACTATTTTCTGGAAGTTTCTTTCCGATTCAGAAAGGGAATCCAAGCTTTTTACCCTTGAAGAAGATCTTTGGCAGCTTCTCCAAAACGACCTTCCCATAAACATCAAAAAGTCTTTATTCTCTCTTTATACCGGAATTGCTTACTCCAAATCAGGTCAAAATCGCCTTTATCGGGTTTGGAATAAGGATGTAGAGATCGCCAATTTGAAGCTCAACCCTGACAACTTCACCAACCTGGCAATGACCCTTGCGCTATTTGGACATCCAGATGCTGAGCGAATCCTTACTGAAGAAAAATCAAGAATCACCAATGCAGATAAGCTCGCTAGATTTGAGTTTTTGCGTCCGGCTTTGTCACAAGATCCGGCAGTGAGAGACTCCCTTTTCATTTCTTTTAAAGATGCCGCCAATCGGGAAAAAGAATCCTGGGTATTGAGTGCATGCGGATATATTCATCATCCATTGAACCAGGAAACCAGCGTCAAACATGTAACCCTGGCTTTGGAACTGATGGAAGAAATCCAGAAAACTGGGGATATTTTCTTTCCGAAGGGCTGGGTTTCCAACACGATGGGGCAACATACTTCCAAAGAAGCGGCTGATGCAGTAAAGGCATTTTTGGATTCCAGGCCGGAATATAATCCTGTCTTGAGAAATAAAATCCTTCAAGCAACTGATAATTTGAGTCGGGCCCAGACCATCTTGAAATAGGAGTTGATTAGAAATTCAATGGATCCAAATGCTTGAAATGCCCATTGAGTTTGATCTTTTCTTTGGCACTTTCGATTGCCTTGATCACCGGAATCAAACGCTTGAAATGCTTGATCAAAAACTCAATCCTTAGGCTCTCGGATTCAATCTGAATTAACTCAAGCTCTTCCTCGAGCTTCAACCCAACTTTGTGTGCAAATGAATATGAGTTGACCGAAAATGGCTCAAACTCCACCGGATGATTCAATAGATGGAGGATTTCCTTCAAGTAAAAAACGTATTCGAGCTGCTGCACTTGATTGATTGAATCGTCATCGTTCATATACTCTATTTCTCCTCCAGGATAAAGTTTCCCAGGCATCGGATTTTCAAAATTCAGCATCCGAAAAACTCTTACTCCCCTGGTTTTGATATCCAGCCGGCCATCTTCATATCGCTTAAAAATCTGCTCCAGCTTAACTTCGGTGCCAAAACCTGTGATCTGATTCAAGTAAGCGCAAACCCCAAAATTGATTTCATTCTTCTCCGCATCAGCAATGAGTTGGCGATATCTTGGTTCAAAAATATGGAGATTGAGTTCCTCACCAGGGAAAACGACCAATTTGAGAGGAAAGAAAGGGAGGTACATGAATTCTGTTTTTTAAAAAAACTCTGAATGATAAGATTGGTTCGTCGAATCCTCTTTTGGGCATAAAAAAAGCCGGTTTAAAACCGGCTCTTCAAATTATTTCTTAGCGATGTAGACTAACAGATCCACTACTTTGTTTGAGTAGCCCCACTCGTTGTCATACCACGAAATTACTTTTAGGAACGTACTGGAAAGTTGAATTCCTGCTTCAGCATCGAAGATAGATGTTCTTGGATCACCAAGGAAATCAGTAGAAACAACCGCATCTTCTGTGTAACCAAGCACGCCTTTCATAGTAGTCTCGGAAGCTTCCTTCATTTTGGCACAAACTTCAGCATAAGTTGCAGGCTTCTTCAATCTAACTGTCAAATCGACTACAGACACGTCCGGAGTAGGAACTCTGAACGCCATACCAGTCAATTTACCATTCAATTCAGGGATTACTTTTCCTACTGCTTTGGCAGCACCTGTAGAAGAAGGGATGATATTCTGAGCAGCACCACGTCCACCTCTCCAGTCTTTTGCAGATGGTCCATCCACAGTTTTCTGAGTTGCAGTAGTTGCGTGTACAGTAGTCATCAGACCTTCCTCGATTCCCCAGTTGTCATTCAACACCTTGGCGATTGGCGCAAGGCAGTTGGTAGTACAAGAAGCGTTAGAAACAAAAACCATATCTGAAGTGTATGAACCTTCATTCACGCCCATTACAAACATTGGAGTATCATCCTTTGAAGGAGCTGACATGATTACTTTCTTAGCTCCGGCATCGATATGTCCTTGAGCAGTTTCTTTTGTAAGGAAAATACCAGTTGATTCGATTACATAATCAGCTCCAACTTCACCCCACTTAAGGCTTGAAGGGCTTTTTTCTGCAGTTACGCGGATTGTATTTCCGTTTACAATAAGGTGTCCGTCTTTCACTTCGACAGTACCTTTGAAAAGTCCGTGAGTTGAGTCATACTTAAGCATGTAAGCCATGTAGTCTACATCGATCAGGTCATTGATAGCTACTACCTGAACGTCTGCTCTTTCCTGGGCCACTCTGAACGCTAAGCGTCCGATTCTTCCGAATCCGTTGATTCCAACTTTAATCTTGCTCATAATTATTTTGATTATTGTGTAGGTTTGATTCTAAATTTCCCGCTCAGTTCTGCCGCTTTTGGCTAAAAATCCCGAGGGATGGCTAAGTTATTACAAATAATTGGCTAGCCCAAACGATGTGGAGTTATCTCCTAAATAGCATTGGCTCAGTCCAAATACAATCGATTTCGCTGGAAAAAATATTTTTCGAATTTTTGAGACCCCTCAAAAACCTGACTGAATTGCCAGATTTAAATCATCCTGCTTTGAATTCCGAAGCTTCAAAGAGAAAAAAAAGGCCGGGTTTCCCCGGCCTTTCACTTTATACTAGTTCAGCAAGAATATCATTGAAGGTCTTGCTTGGTCGAAGTGCCTTTGAGGTCTTCTCTTCATCCAGTCTGTAATAACCTCCGATATCCACTTTGGTGCCCTGAGCATCGTTGTATTCTGCGACGATCTTTGCTTCATTATCCTGCATTGCTTTTGCAATCGGAGCGAATTTGGCCTGAAGGCCGGCATCTTTTGTTTGCGCAGCAAGGGCCTCAGCCCAGTACATCGCCAAGTAGAAATGTCCACCTTTGTTGTCCAATTTACCAACTACCCTAGCTGGCGACTTATCATTTTCCAGCCATTTGCCGGTAGCCTGATCCAGTGTCTCAGCAAGAAGAAGTGCTTTGTCGTTTTTGAAAGTTTGTCCCAAATGCTCCAGCGAAACTGCCAACGCGAGGAACTCGCCCAAAGAATCCCATCTCAGATGTCCTTCTTCAACGAATTGCTCAACATGCTTGGGAGCAGATCCTCCGGCCCCGGTTTCGAACAAACCTCCACCACTCATCAAAGGAACTATTGAAAGCATCTTTGCACTCGTTCCAAGTTCCAGAATCGGGAACAAATCAGTCAGGTAATCTCTCAGCACGTTTCCTGTAACAGAGATCGTATCCATTCCTTCTTTTATTCTCGCAAGTGAGAAATTAGTAGCCTCCTCCAATGACATGATATGTATTTCCAAACCCGTGGTATCGTGGTTAGGAAGGTATTTATTCACTTTTTTGATCAACTCAGCATCGTGAGCACGCTTTGGATCCAGCCAGAAAACAGCCGGAGTATGCGAAAGTCTTGCGCGGGTTACCGCCAACTTCACCCAATCCTGAATCGGTGCATCTTTGGTCTGGCACAATCTCCAGATATCTCCTTTTTCCACTTCGTGAGACATGATCACATTGCCTTTTTGATCCACAACATTGACTGTTCCGTCAAATGGAATTTCAAAAGTCTTGTCATGTGAGCCGTACTCCTCAGCCTTCTGAGCCATCAAACCAACGTTTGGCACACTTCCCATCGTTGAAGGATTGAAAGCTCCATTCTTCTTGCAGAAATCAATCGTAGCCTGATATACTCCTGCATAACTTCTATCCGGAATTACCGCTTTGGTATCCTGACCTTTTCCCTCTTTATTCCACATTTGACCGGAGGTTCGGATCATAGCAGGCATAGAAGCATCGATGATCACATCAGATGGCACATGAAGATTGGTGATTCCTTTGTCAGAATTTACCATCGCCAGATCCGGGCTGTCAGCATAGCAAGCATCGATATCTGCCATGATTTCAGCTTTATTCTCAGGAGAAAGTTTCTCCAGGCAAGCCAGTAAATCTGCAAATCCATTGTTTACGTCCACTCCTATTTCTTCGAAAGTTGCAGTATGCTTAGCAAAAACCGGTTCGAAAAAGACTTTCACGGCATGCCCAAAAATGATCGGGTCAGAAACCTTCATCATCGTGGCTTTCAAGTGAATTGAAAACAAAACACCCTGGGCTTTTGCGTCAGCTTTTGCTTTCTTCAGGAATGCTTTCAAAGCAGAAATGCTAAGAGCAGAACCGTCAATCACTTCGCCTTCGATAAGTTTCAACCCGGATTTCAACGTCTCTTTTTGACCATCTTTTCCAACCAATTCAATATTAACATTGGTTGCTTCGGTCATCGTTACAGACTTTTCACTTCCGTAAAAATCTCCTTCGGTCATGGTGTCCACGTGAGTTTTGGAATCAGCTGACCATTTTCCCATGGAGTGAGGATGCTTTCTCGCATAGGCTTTTACCGCCAAAGGCGCTCTCCTGTCGGAGTTACCTTCACGAAGAACCGGATTCACAGCCGAGCCTTTGATCTTATCGTATTTTGCTTTCGCAGTTTTTTCTTCTTCAGATTTAGGCTCTTCAGGATAATCAGGCAAGGCATATCCTTTTGACTGCAGTTCCTTAATTGCTGCTTTCAACTGAGGCATCGAAGCACTGATATTTGGAAGTTTCACAATGTTTGCTTCCGGAGTGGTGGCAATTTTGCCAAGTTCGGCAAGCGCATCTTCGATCTGCTGCTCAGGGGTGAGATACTCAGGAAAACTGGCGATAATCCTACCCGAAAGAGAAATATCTCTGGTTTCCACCTGAACTCCCGCGGAGCTGGTGAATGCCTGTACAATTGGCAAGAGGGAATACGTGGCGAGGGCCGGAGCCTCATCAGTCAGCGTGTAGAGAATTTTTGGAGTTTGGTTACTCATGGTTTTGGATCAAAATTCTAAAAGGCATATAAACCCTTTTTCTTCATGCTGACAAATGGGTCAGATCCTCTTCAAAATGGTTTTTGGATTGGAAAAAAGAAGAAACAGGGTCAGAAAATAACGCGGCTAAAATACGCAAAATATCCTTGTTTCAAATCCCGTTTACGGAATCGATCCAGTCAAAACCGAGCTTTCATCAACGAATCAAAAAATCGTCGGCGTCCATCCAGGCCGGGAATTTTTTGCGGTAATCATCCAGCTTTTCTGCTTCCAAAGAGATTACTTGAAATTGGTCAGACTCACCCAAAAATGCGATTTGAGTTCCTTTAAAATCGTATGCCGCAGAGTGACCATTATAACCGATTCCATTTCCATCATCCCCTACCCGATTTACTCCAATCGAATAAGACAGATTTTCGATAGCACGAGCAGGAAGAAGAGAATCCCAGGCAGAAATCCTCACAGCCGGCCAGCTGGCCACATAAAAAATTAAATCATAAGCCGCCTCTCCATCCATTTGGTGATTTCTGGACCAAACCGGAAATCGAAGATCGTAGCAAATCTGGGGACAGATTTTCCATCCACTAAGTGAGAAGATCGGTAGCTTTTCCCCTGCGGAAAAACTCTTGTCCTCATCCGCCATTCTGAATAGGTGTCGCTTATCGTAGTGCTGGATAGTTCCATCCGGCGAAACCCAGAGCAATCGGTTGAAAAAATTCCCGCCTTCCTGAATGATTACACTTCCTGTGATGACTGATCCTGTTTGTGCCGCCATCTGCTTCATCCACTTGGTGACGCCGAGATTCATCGGCTCTGCCAATTCTGAAGCATCCATGCTAAACCCTGTCGGAAACATTTCAGGCAGGATAATAAGGTCGGTTTTCTGATTGATTCCCCAAATCTTCTCTTCCAGCATAGCCAGATTCGCAACCTTATTCTTCCAATAAAGGTCGGTCTGAATCAAAGCAATGGAGAGTTCAGGGGATTTGCTCATTTGAGCGGGTAGATCATTCGGTAATCTGTGGAGATTTTACCTTTGCTTACATCAATCAGTTTTGACTGAACAAGTCTTTTCTTCAGACCTTTCAGATAATCGATGAAGAGAATTCCCTCCAGGTGATCGTATTCATGCTGAATAACCCGGGCTGTCAAGCCAGAAAACTCCTCTTCGTGAAGCTTCCAGTTTTCATCGTAATACTCGATAGTCAACTTATCCGGACGGATGATTTCGGCACGAACCTCAGGAATACTCAGGCAGCCCTCTTCAAAACTGAAATCGTCCCCATATTCATCCAAAATAATGGGGTTGATGAAGACCCTGCGAATTCCTTTTTCCTCGTCATCCTCATCAAGCATCAGACTCGAGTCTATCACAAAAAGTCGGATTCCCTGATTGATTTGGGGTGCAGCCAGACCTACGCCATTGGCAAAGTCCATGGTGGCATACATGTCTTTAATCAGGGTATTCATATCAGTACCTTCGGCAATTTCCTCCGCTTCTCTTTTCAAAATCGGATTACCGTAAGCAACTATGGGGTAAATCATTGTCTTTCTAAATAGGATTGTAAAATTATTGCGGCACTCATCTTATCAAGATTTCCGGCTTTTTCCCGGCGGTCTTTTTTCTTGCTTCCCATAGCAATCATACTCTGCAAAGCCATTTTGGAAGTAAATCGCTCATCTATCAATTCAACTTTCAAAGTTGGAAATGTTTTTTCAAGGACCGATTTGAAAGCCATTACTCTTGGAGTCATTTCATTGTCCTTACCATTGAGTCGGATCGGCAGCCCCAAAACCAGCGTATCCACTTCTTCTTTGGCACAATAAGCTTTCAGGTAGTCAACCAAAACTGCTGTATCTACGGTTTCCAGTGGATTGGCCAGCATCTTTAGCGGATCTGTAACAGCCAGGCCAGTACGTTTTGTTCCCAGGTCAATGGCAAGAACTCTGGGCATCAGTTTGTTTTGATTTTTTTGCGGATTTGGCGCAAAGCTTCTCGTTCCAATTCAACAGCTTTTGGGAAAAGTAATTCATCTTCGATTTGGGCGTGAATGATGAGCTCTCGTTCAAAGTTTTGCAGCTCATGATACAGCACTTTCATGGTCAATGGCGCCTCTTCCGGCAATGAATATTCCGCAGTCAATCTCCGAATACCGTTCATCTCATCTTCGTGAATCTCATGAACTTCAGCCAGGAGATGGATCGGATCACGCTCCAAAATTGTCAGCGCATCCATGAGCGAAAATCGGTTCTCTTCAATATCCTGAAGCATCTCGATCCGCTTGAACAAGCGACTCTCTTCCTCGTGAATGTGATGGATAAAATCATCCACAAACAGTGGAAACATAATTCTCAGATCTGCCATAAGCCCCATGTACTCCGGCTCGGGGGAAATTCCGGAAATAAGATTAGAAAGGAAAGGTAATTCTTGCCTTACGAAATAGTAATGTTTTTTCTTAAGGTAAGCGACCAAAACCTCGATTGGATTCAAATAAAGCTCTTCGGTGGTTGGTTCTTTGCGAAGCGCCCAAGCCTCCAGCTCGGAAGTCAATTGCCTGACATGAACTTTGTGCTTCTTGCAAACAAGCTCAAGTGAATCGGTCGGATACTGGTAAAAGCTGATTCCGAAATAATGCAAGACAGCCGCAAAGACGTAGTTTTGGGAGACTAATTCTCCAACTGTCGCACTTTGAAAATCCTTGTCTGATTGCATGGCACAAAAATAATTTTTTTTAACATAAAAAAGGGGAATAAATTGGGCCAATAACAAACCCCCTCGTATAAACAATTGTTAACTTTAAAAATTGGCTCTTTCTAACGGAGCCTTTTTGCACTAGTTTGAGTTAGAAATAGAAATCATATTGGGAAAACACGTGAGCGAGACTAAAAACACCAAATCACAAATCCGACTTCCAATCATTTTGGCACTAGCAATATCTGCCGGGATTTGGATAGGAGCAACGTTTGCCGAGCCTAAAGGCAATCAAAATGACCTTCGGGCAGCTTTGTACCGGCTCCAGGAAATCATGACTTACATCAATCGGGACTACGTCGATAGTGTTGACACAAATGAATTGGTGGAATATGGCATCAATAAAATGCTGGAAAATCTGGATCCCCATTCAAGCTATATTCCTGCCAGAGATGCCTCACTTGCCCAGTCTCAGCTAGATGGAGAATTTGATGGAATTGGTGTGGAATTCGGAATTATCCGCGACACCATTTACGTAGTTGCACCTTTGACAGGAGGACCTTCTGAAGCGCTGGGTATCCAATCCGGTGACCAAATCATACGTGTGGACGGAAAGACAGTGGCGGGAGTTGGCGTGACCAACCGTGATGTATTTGACTATCTCCGCGGACCGAGTGGCTCCAAAGTGATGGTTGATATCAAGCGCAAAAATGAGCCGGAATTGATTGCCTACGAAATCACCCGGGACAAAATCCCTCAATACAGCATCAATGCTTCTTACATGGTCAACGAGGAAATTGGCTATATCAAGGTGACGCGATTTGCGGCAACCACTTATGATGAGTTTAGAAATTCAGTGGTTGATCTCCAATCTCAGGGCATGAAAAAGCTAATCATAGATCTTCAGGGAAATCCTGGCGGATATATGGGGGCAGCAATTAACATGGCCGACGAATTATTGGGAGATCGTGCTTTGATCGTGTCACAAGAAGGAAAAGTGGAGCAATACAATCAAAAAGCTTTTGCTTCAAAACCGGGAATTTTTGAAAAAGGCTCAGTGATCGTTTTGATCAACGAAGGATCAGCATCTGCATCTGAGATTTTGGCTGGCGCTGTTCAAGACAACGACAGAGGCCTGATTGTAGGAAGAAGATCCTTTGGAAAAGGCTTGGTTCAGATGCCAATTGATCTTTCTGACGGCGCTGAATTGAGATTGACTATTGCAAGATATTATACTCCTTCTGGTCGTTCTATTCAAAAACCTTACGGTAAAGACTTCGAAGCTTACGAGAGAGACTGGATTGAGCGCTATGACAATGGAGAGTTCTTCTCCTCAGACAGCATCAAGTTCAATGACAGCTTGAAATATGAAACCAAGAAAGGAAGAGTAGTCTTTGGAGGCGGAGGAATTATGCCTGATTATTTCGTGCCTTTGGATACGACTATGAACAGCCCTTATGTAACCAAACTTTTCAATTCAGATTCTTCAAGGGAATTTATCCTGGATTATGTGACAAATAATATGGACAAGTTTGCCGGCATAAGTATGGAAGACTATCACAAAAATTTCAAGGTAACAGATGAAATGCTTCAGGGATTAGTGAAAGTCGGAGAGAGAAATAAAATTGAATTTGACTCAAAGGATTTCAATAAATCAAAAGATTATTTGAAAGTGCTGGTAAAAGCTCATTTAGGCCGGCAGCTTTATGATGACAGTGCATTTTATAAGGTCATTAATGACATCAATGAGGTTTACTTAAGAGCTTTGAATTTATTCGATGAGGCAGAAAGGATTTCTTTGGCAACTGACCTGAAGGTTGTTGGTCAATAAATTCAAATTGATTTGAAATTAAAAAGGGCAATCCGAAAGGGTTGTCCTTTTTTGTTTTCAGTGGAGATCACTTTTTTCCTCGCCTCAAATAGATTATCCTTACTGATCAGAATAACACGATTACAATAAACCCGAATCATATGAAAACCTTTCTAACAATTCTCCTCCTTAGTGTAAGCATGAGCTCTTTTGCCCAGATCAAAGTCAATCATATCGCAGTCCATGTGAGCAATCTTCAGGAAAGCATGAAATTTTATTCTTCAATTTTAGGACTTGAAGAAATTGAAGAACCTTTCAAAGATGGACTTCATGGTTGGTTTTCAATTGGGGAAGGATCAGCTCTTCATATTATTGAAGCACCAAATACCCCAACAGAAATCTCCAAAGTCAACCATCTCTGCTTTAGCATGGAAAACATGGACGCATTCATTCAACGGCTGAAGGATACAAACTATCCCTTCGAAAGCTGGCCAGGTGAGAAAGGAGTAGTCACAATCCGTGTGGATGGCATTCGCCAGATCTATATCCAGGATCCTGACGGAACATGGATTGAAATCAACGATGATTTTTGATTTCCATTCCTAAAAAACATTCCTCTCACTGGATCAAAAAAAGCCCGGAATCGCTTCCGGGCTTTTGCATTTAAACTATTTTATTTCTGCTCATAAAGATGCTGAGGCCAGCTATCATTCCCCAAGTTGATATCCGGAAGGATCTTATCCGGATCAATGACTACTGATTTTATCCCTTTTGTTGACTTGATCAGATGATTCCAAGAATCGCCTCTTTGCCAGATTTCTACAGGAAGCATGACTCTTTCTTTTGAATCATCTGCGAAAGTAATCTCCAGTAAAACCGGCATTGGGAAATCTCCTTTATTCGTAATTATTGCCAGGAAATTTCCACCGTAAGGGATTACAGAATTGATACTCAGGTCAATATTTCCCGTTCCATAAAACCAACCTTTCCAGAACCAGGACAAGTTTTCGCCAGCTACATTTTCCATATGATTGAAGAAATCAGTAGGAAGAGGATGTTTGAAAGCCCAGGCTTTGATGTAAGATTTGAAAGCGTTATCAAATCTCTCAGGCCCCAAAATATACTCGCGAAGCATGAGAAGTCCCATCGCCGGCTTGTTGTAAGCAATCATTCCAAGATTACCAGTATTCGCCACGTCAGGATAGGTATCGATTCCTTCTCTGCTTTCGCTCGCGAAATAGTTCAGGTATCTTCTGGTTTGATTCAGGGTTGACGGAAACTCTCCATTGTTAAAAGCATTGGAACTGTAGTGATTGATAAACGTATTGAAGCCCTCATCCATCCAGGCATAGCGTCGCTCGTTGCTACCAACAATCATCGGGAACCAGTTGTGTCCAAACTCATGGTCTGTCACACCCCAAAGACCAGCGCCTTTTGAATTGTAATGGCAAAAATTAAGTCCAGGATACTCCATTCCACCGATTTCAGCTGCCACGTTTGAAGCGGTAGCATAAGGGAATTCATACCACATTTTGGAATAATGCTCAATCGAAGCTTTGCTGTATTCCGTAGATCTTGACCAAGCTCCCTGTCCATCGCTTTCTTTTGGATAGACAGATTGTGCCAAAGCAGTTTTTCCGCTAGGCAGATTAATCTTCGCCGCATCCCAAATAAATGCTTTTGAAGAGGCAAAAGCTACATCTCGTGAATTCTTGATCGTGAAGTGCCAAGTCACCATTCCATCTTGTTTTGGTCTGGTCAATTGGGTGTTTTTGATTTCCTCCGGAGAAATCAAATAGACTGTCTCATCGCTGGCAGAAGCTTTGGCAAGACGGTTCTGAAGTTCTTTACTCAGAACCTCTTTTGGGTTCATTAGCTGACCAGATCCAACCACGATGTGATCAAAGGGAACTGTGATTTTATAATCAAAATTTCCGTATTCGAGGTAAAACTCACCTGCGCCAAGATATGGCTCAACATTCCATCCCTCCACTTCGTCAAAGACGGCAACTTTTGGATACCACTGCGCCATGGCATAGATCCATCCATCTTCCACTTGTAAGCGGCCCATTCGGTCCATTCCTTTTTGAGGGATTTTGTAGGTGAAATTCATCGAAACTGTAGCTTTTCCACCTTTTGCAGGAACTGGCTCAGTAAACCAAACTTGCATTCTTGTATCCGAAATAATATGCTTGGAAGAAACGGCACCTTTTGATCCGACTTTAGCCTGGACCGAAGAGATGTCATATCCTCCGTCAATATCTCCGTTATATCGATTTCCCTGAACGGGAGTGGTCAATGTTCCTCTTGAATCTTCCGTGAAGCGGTTTTGCTCCATTTGCATCCAGATGAAATCGAGTTGTTCCGGACTGTTGTTGGTATAAGTTAGAGTAATTTTTCCTGTGAGCGTATGGGCTACATCGTCAAGAGTTGCCTCGATTTGATAGTCCGCAGAGTTCTGCCAATATCCTACACCTGGATTTCCAGATGCAGTTCTCGTGTAGGTACCTTTTCGATCTATAAATTCACCAAAATCTTTTTGATTATTTTCTTTCGCCACTTGGGCTGAAGAGACGCTTACCTGAGCAAAACATAATCCTGCCAAAAGCAGGGTGAACATTAATTTACTTCTCATATTTTAATTATTGTTTGCATAAAATTAACCAACCAATTCTAAAGTCCATTTACCTTTTCCATGAACGCAGGCCGTTTAACTAATTTTTAGAAAAATAGGAGGATTGGAAATCGGGCATTTTCCTCATTTCTTTGGTTCACTATTACGCAAGTCCCTTATGAGAAAATTAGTGCTATTCCTGTCAGGATGGATTTTTGCTTTTAACGCAGCTGCCCAAAACGACACAACTACCCGGAAACTTGAAGAGGTCCTGATTCAGGAAAACAGAATTCAAATCCCATTTTCCAAACAAAGTCGAAATATCTCATTGGTGGATCGGCAACAGCTTGAAACCACTCCTGCGCGGAGTTTGCAAGAGATTCTCTCCTTCGTTCCGGGAGTGGATGTGAGACAAAGAGGCGTTACCGGAGTGCAGGCAGATATCGGGATTCGCGGTGGTTCCTTTGAACAGACACTCATGCTTCTCAACGGCATCAAACTCAGCGATCCTCAGACTGGCCACCATATGATGAATATCCCGGTTCCGTTGATCAACATCGACCGGGTCGAAGTGCTGAAAGGTCCTGCTTCCAGAATCTTTGGTCAGAACGCCTACGCAGGAGCAATCAATATTATCACTGCCCTCAGCGATCAGAAATCTCTTAGGCTTCAGGGTTATTCCGGAGATTTCGGAATGAAAGGAATCAATTTCGCAGGGTCACTTCCGGCTGGAAAGTATAAACAAAACCTAGCCGTTTCTTACGATGATTCGGATGGCCATTGGTACAACTCAGACTACAAAGTCTCCAATATTTTTTATGAGGGCGGAATAGATCTGAACGAAAAGAATGCACTTCGGGGAATGGTTGCTTACACGGATCGGACATTCGGGGCAAATGGTTTTTACGCCAGTACTTTTCCGGACCAATGGGAAAGCATCCAAACGACATTAGCTTCCCTGAGTCATACCCTGAAGCTGGATAACTTTTTCCTGAACACCCGAGGGTATTGGAGAAGAAATGTGGACGAGTTCAGGCTGCGAAGAAATGAGCCCGAATTCTTTCAGAACAATCATACAACCGATGTATTTGCTTTGGAGGCAAACGGTAATTTGAAATCCTCAATTGGCACGACAGGTTTTGGAATCGAAACAAGAAAAGAAGAAATCGAGAGCTCTAATCTTGGCAATCGTGACAGGACATTGACCGGGATTTTCCTTGAGCAACTGGTAAATTTCGGAGACAAAATAGATCTGAGAGCCGGTTTGTATTCAAATTACTATTCTGAATATGGCTGGAAGCATTTCCCAGGAGTCGAGGTTGGTTTTCAGGTTTTGCCTTCCATAAGATTATATAGCGGAGCAGGATTCAGTTACCGGATCCCGACCTACACTGATCTTTATTATAAAGGTCCGACCAATATCGGAAACGATCAATTGGTCCCAGAGCAAGCTCAAAGCTTGGAATTCGGAGCTAAATGGAATAAGTCAGGATTCATGGCTGAGCTGGTTTATTTCAATCGAAATACTGATAATCTAATCGAGTGGACTCGTCCAAACTCAACCACTCCTTGGCAACCCCAAAACTTCAACGAAGTTACATTCAATGGAATCGAAGCTTCCCTAAACTATCGCATCAATCCAACCGGAAAAAGCATTCAGGTGAGAGAGTTTATGGTTTCTTATAATTACATCAATACAGATCTGATCGAACTGCCTGGAACAGAAACCAGATATGCCTTATCTGCTTTGAAAAATCAATTTATCGGAGGAGTGTTATTTGGAGTTGGACCTAAGGTCGAATGGAATACCAAAATGAGATATGTAGAGAGAGAAAGCCAAGACCCCTATTTTGTATTGGACATGCGAGCAGATTACAATCGCTTGGGAAAACTGGGATTCTTTGCAGAAGCTTCCAATATCACCAACACTGAATATATTGAAGCAGGGACAGTTCAGATGCCGGGAAGATGGTTCCGGGCTGGATTTATGGTGAACCTTTGAAAAAAATGAAGAGCGTTTAATCAACGCTCTTCATTTTTTAAGCATAAAAAAAGCCTCGATTGAGGCTTAATGTGGGAGTTGAGGGATTCGAACCCCCGACCCTCTGCTTGTAAGGCAGATGCTCTGAACCAGCTGAGCTAAACTCCCGAAGGACTGACTTGAAATTTTCTAACCTCGTTCGATTAGAATTTGATGTGGGAGTTGAGGGATTCGAACCCCCGACCCTCTGCTTGTAAGGCAGATGCTCTGAACCAGCTGAGCTAAACTCCCATTGTGTCCCAAACGGATTGCAAAGGTAAATTCTATTTTCTTTTAGCCAAATATTTTCTTAACCAAAAGACTTAAACTCTTGAAAATGAGATCAAATATTTATTTAAAACTTGGCAGACTACCATTAATTGATCTTTGAAGTGTTTTTTCAATTGACTAAAAGATCAAATATCAAACTTGATCCCTTGCGCCAAAGGCAAAGTTGAGGAATAATTTATCGTATTTGTTTGTCTGCGCATGTAAGCTTTCCAGGCATCCGAACCAGACTCACGTCCCCCACCAGTTTCTTTTTCTCCGCCAAATGCTCCACCAATCTCAGCTCCTGAAGTTCCGATATTGACATTTGCTATTCCACAATCTGAACCTGCAACCGAAAGGAATGCTTCCGATTCCCTCATGTTGGTAGTCATTATTGCGGAGGAAAGTCCCTGAGGAACTCCGTTTTGAATCGCAATCGCCTCAGCCAACGTGCTATATTTAATCAAATATAAGATTGGAGCAAATGTCTCGTGCTGGACAATTTCGAAATGGTTTTCTGCCTCATAGATCGCAGGTTTCACGTAGCAGCCTGACTCAAATCCATCTCCTGTCAAAACTCCTCCTTCGACAACAGCTTTTCCTCCTTCAGTCTTCACTTTTTCGATTGCTGCCAAATACATGTTGACAGCTTCTTGGTCTATGACAGGACCCATATGGTTTTTCTCATCAAGCGGGTTTCCGATCACGAGTTTGCTGTAAGCTGATTTCAATCTTGACTTTACTTCCTCATAAACTTTCTCCTGAATAATCAACCTTCTCGTACTCGTACAACGTTGTCCAGCTGTTCCTACTGCACCAAAAAGAGCGCCACGGATGGCCATATCCAAATCTGCATTTTCAGTAATGATAATTGCGTTATTACCTCCCAATTCCAGCAATGATCTCCCTAATCTTCCTCCAACAGCCTGTCCGACTAATTTACCCATTCGGGTGGAACCCGTAGCGGAAACTAATGGAACGCGGTGGTCGTGAGAAAGCATTTGGCCTACTTTATAATCCCCAATGATCAGGGAAGAGATTCCTTCCGGCATCCCGTGTTTTTCAAATATTTTACCAACAATTAGCTGACAAGCGATTCCTGAAATCGGAGCTTTTTCCGATGGTTTCCAAACACAAACATCCCCGCAAACCCAAGCCAAAGCGGCATTCCATGACCAAACTGCAACAGGAAAATTGAATGCGGAAATGATTCCTACAAGTCCAAGCGGATGCCACTGCTCATACATTCTATGACCTGGACGCTCAGAATGCATCGTCAATCCATACAGCTGACGGGAAAGTCCGACCGCAAAATCACAGATATCGATCATTTCCTGAACTTCCCCAAGACCTTCCTGATACGATTTGCCCATCTCGTATGAAACCAGTTTGCCGAGATCACCTTTCACTTCCCTTAGAGCATTACCTATTTCCCGGACGATTTCTCCCCGATGAGGTGCCGGAACAAGTCTCCACTTTTCAAATGCTACTTGAGCTTGTGTGATGATCGCTTCATACGTCTCGGAATTAGTATATTGAACTTTGGCAATCAGATTTCCATCGGCCGGTGAAAAAGAAGAAAGAAAAGATTCACCTGACTCCAGCCATTTTACTCCGGTGGAAGAGCCTGAATTTTCTTGCTCAATCCCAAGTCTTTTTAATGATTCACGAATTCCGAATTGATCTTTCATGGCGATTTTGGAGTGTTATTTTTGAATGATCAAAGCTAAAAATAATTCTCGTGTGGATTCCGGTCCTGATTATTTTAAACCAAGCCCTAAAATTTTTAGAGGATTATATTTTTCAAAAGTCCTTTTAAGCTTGGGACTCGCATCGAATTTGTAAACAAAATTGAGACGGTAATTCCCTGTATTCACAGAATTATCCCAGTCAAATTGATTGGCCAGATTCAAGTGTTTATAGACGTAATTCACGTTGATGGAAAATTTTCGGTTATTAAATCCTGCATAACCACGTGCTGAATAGCCAGGAATGGCTTGCCAAACCCTGGTTTCTACGTCCTTATCCCATCTCGAATATCCTGCGCCAAGATTGCCTATAAGCGCTCCGGTTAGAAAAAAGCCTTTACCAAACACCAAAGTACCTACAAACCCTGCATTAGGACCGAAGTGGAGATAATCCGCGCTTTTAAAGTTGGCCGGATAATTTTCCTCCAATGGATAAATTAGAGAATCCCCCTGAACAGCCACACGGTATGCTTCAAATCCCACTAGAGGTGAAAAAGCTGAACGCTTCTGGATAGAAGACTGCTGCATGGCTGCATCTATTGATATTTTTTGTCCCTTAAAAACATAACTGGCCAGGAAACCAATTTTACGAACCTTCATGTCTTCTCTAAGATAGGAGACATCTTGCCCCGAAAAATCAGAGATCGTATAGCCATTATAGAACTGACCAAAAAAATCAATGATCCAATGAACAGGGTAAAAGTGCGTCTGCAAATCCAGATACTGTGGAAAATCGTCTTGCCTGTCAGGGTTTATTAAACCCAATGGAAAAGCAATGTTGAGCGTAAACTTTTGATAGGTAGCACCAAGACCGACATTCAATCCAGAATTGGGCATATAGCGGATTTTTCTATCCGTATTTGGGTTAGTCACTAAGAAATCCGTGTACTTTTTAGAAAAGTAAAAACGAGTGACCAATTTGTCTGATTGAGAAAAGACGTAGCTCGTATCCATTTCCGCTTTTTGGGCAAATGCTTGCGCAACACAACCAAAACTCAGACTGATAATTATGAAAAACCTGAAAAGCATAGCGATAGGAAAGATTGAACCTAAATTTGATTAAAATCCTGCCATAAAAAAAAATCCGAACCGTAGTTCGGATTTTTCTTGAAACAAGTCGAGTTTTAAAAATGGTTGTAAATGGATTGAATATTTAAAAAATCCTTTCTAGAGAAAAGTTGATTAATCACCGTATCTAAGCTAGAAATTAAATTAAATTAATCAAACTATTTCTAGGATTTTTTTACTCATAACTAATTGGCAAATAGACTATTAAAGTAAAGCTTAGTACGAATTAAAATCCCTCAAATAAGCCCAAAATCTGCTAAATTGCCAGTATTATGGACAATCCAGTTCCTTTAAATCCCCTTATTTCAATCGTAATTCCTTGCTTCAACCAAGAAAAATATTTGGAGGAAACTGTGGTCTCTGTTTTAGCGACCAACTACCAGCCAAAAGAGATTATTATAGTAAATGATGGGTCAACTGATACGAGTGAAATCATTGCTAAAAAGCTCGCTGAAACCCACCCGGAAATTCGACTTATCAATCAGGTAAACTCTGGTGTAAGCAGAGCCAGAAATAATGGGATAAGCCATTCTCGAGGGAAGTACATTTTACCTTTAGATGGCGATGATTTGATTGCTGCTACTTATGCGTCAGACGCTATTAAGATCCTGGAGAATCAAGCCGACGTAAAAGTTGTCTATTGTGAGGGAGTAAAATTTGATGAGAAAGGGCAAAAGATTTGGAATCTAAAACCATTCAGCAGGAATGCCCTGGCTCGGGATAATATGATATTCGTGGCAGGAGTCTATCGAAAAGCTGATTGGGAAGCTTGCGGAGGATATTCCGAAGACATGAAGATGGGTCGTGAAGATTGGGAATTTTGGATTAAACTGCTTAAAAACGGAGGAGAAGTAGTTAAACTCCCCTATGTTGGATTTTTCTACAGGATGACCCCGGGAAGCAAACGTAAGAAAACCGGGACCAATCAAAAAAAGCGTGAGCGAATCGCTTATCTGAATGCTAAACACAGTGATTTTTTCGAAAGGGAATTAAATGGGCCTCTTAGATTCCAAAGAACCTGGTCGAAACCTTATAATACTCTACTGAAGTGGATTGGAAAACTCTGATCAAATTTTATCCAGCCCTTTCCAAAACTTCAAAAAATAATACTTAATCGGGTTGCTGTATTTTAACTGTTTCCAAGGTCGGCTTCCATGGGGCCGGTGCCAAACAGGCGCATCCATAAGCACATAGTTTTCAAATCCAAGCTCGGTGGCCTTTTTGGAGATAAACGTATCGTACCAATCCTTTGCTTCATCCAGTCCCATAAAATCATAGGCTTCCAAAAACTTTGGCGAAAACAAAGTGCAGCAAAAACTCAAACTTCGCTGAGTTTTGATCACAGATTCGGTGATTCCCTTAAACTTCAAATAGGGGAAATTCACCACTCCCTTTTCATCAATTGTCACAGATCCTACCAAGCCGGATTTAGGATGTGAATGAAGGTATTTCAATAAATCTCCAATGGTATTTGATTTTACTACCACATCCGATTCAATGACCAAAAAAGGCAAACCTGACTCCTTTGCCATCCTTTGAGCAGTCTGAAGTACAAGTTTATAATTGGGAGAAGGATGATCGGTGATATCTTCCAGGTGTACCAGTTCATAACCAATGGAAGCTTTATTTGCTTCCAAAGCAGCTTTGCTTTCCTCTGAACTGAAGTCATTAAAAATAACATGTCGCGCTTTCACATCCGACCCGGCAATTGCTTTCGCAGTATCCAAAGTGGTATCGATTGAATTTTTGACTGGTGTAATGACGATGACTTCGGCCATGTGAAAGATTTTATCCAAAATTAACTCTTTCTGCCAAGGCAAAAAAATAACCCCCATTTTCATGAGGGTTATTCCTATTTTGATCCTTAAGCTAAATCGCCCAAGGCTTTTTTCATTCGCTTCAGCGCTTCTACCAATTCTTCGTCGGAGGCTGCATAAGATAATCTGATACAACTAGGAGCTCCAAATGCCCCACCGGTTACCAAAGAAACGTGTGCTACATCCAGCAGATACAGGCAAAGATCATCAGCATCCTTCACAGTATGTCCATGAGCTGATTTTCCGAAGAAAGAAGTCACATCCGGAAAAAAGTAAAATGCTCCCTCTGGCACGTGAGTTTTGATTCCGGGAATTTCTTTCAAAAGTCCCATTACCAATTCTCTTCTTCTGAAATAGGCTTCAGCCATTTCTTTGGAAGGACCCTGATCTCCGGTGATTCCGGCCAATGCTGCGCGCTGAGCGATTCCAGTTCCGCCGGAAGTGAATTGTCCTTGCATCTTTTCGCAAGCTTTTGCGATTTCCAAAGGAGCGCAGATGTAACCAACTCTCCAGCCAGTCATTGCATATCCTTTTGAAAAGCCATTTACCGTGATTGTTCTTTCAAACATGCCCGGGAAAGATGCAATGCTATAGTTTTTGCCAACGAAATTGATCAGTTCATAAATCTCATCCGCGATCACCATCAGGTTTTCATGCTTCAGCACTACCGCAGCGATAGCCTCCAACTCCTCTTTGCTGAAAACCGAACCTGTCGGATTGCAGGGAGAGGAATAGATAACTGATTTTGTTTTTGGAGTGATTGCTGCTTCTAGTTGTGCAGCAGTCGCTTTGAAATTATTCTCAAGAGTTCCTTCAATCAGCACAGGAATACCGCCTGCCAATTTGATGATCTCTGCATAAGACACCCAATAAGGAGAAAAGATTACTACTTCATCGCCTTCGTTGATCGTGCACATGAAGACATTAGCGATCGAATGCTTCGCTCCTGTGGAAACTACAATGTTTTCAGCTTTTGCTTTTTCGATTCCATTCTCTTCTCTGAGCTTTTTTGCAATCGCCTCTCTCAGATCCTGATAACCCGCTACCGGAGGATAGGAAAAATATTTCCCCTCATCAATTGCCGCTTTCGCAGCTTCCTGAATATGCTTTGGAGTCTTGAAGTCAGGCTCACCAAGGCTAAGGCTAATGATGTCAATTCCTTGAGATTTCAGTTCTCTTGCTTTTTTTGCCATCGCAAGAGTGGCTGATTCCTCCATATTGATTATTCGATCTGATAGAATAGAATTCATTTTTTCTTTGATTTTTTTACAAATTCCACAAAAATAGAGAGAAGAAATTAAAATCTAAACAAACGGTCACATTAGGTGCTGAAATGTTATTTTTGAGTAAAATAGATTGCAGAAAATTCCGTTTTTTTGAGTGTATGAGTAGATTTTATGTAGCGCTTCTTTTTTTTCTTTTCCTGACCAAAATCGCTTTTGCTCAAACAGAAGAGTCTGGCAAAACGAAAAAGTCTGATCCTGATTCTTCCGGCGTTGTCAACTCAAGTTTACTACCAACTACGATGCCCTTGCTTCTCTTTGATGATGAAAAAGAAAAAGACGAAAAAAAGGCGAAAAAGAAGAAAGCCAAGAAAAATATTTGGTTTGGGATCAAAACCCAAAGAGGCTACACCAAACGGGAAATTCGTGGTCAGTCCTATTTTGAGTATTTCAACTACACTGATCAGTCACGCCAACCTGATCCCTATATCCGGGATGTTTATTGGTTTGATAGCCAGGAAAGGAGCATCAAAACTGAAGGTTACCAACCCGGCACAGGATTTTTGTTGCATGGTCCTTATGAGCGGGTGATCAATGAAGAAGTGGTAGAAAGCGGGATGTTTTATTACGGTACCAAGCACAAAACCTGGATGCTTTACGATGACCAGAATGTTCTCCGGGATAAAAATCACTACACCGAAGGCTGGCCAAGAGAATCGCGAATCACCTATTTCGATCAAACATCTAAGTCAATCGAGCAAATCATCCCTGTCCAATATGGACTGGAGGAAGGGAATTTCTTTCACTTCTACGAGGACAAGCAAATTGCAGTCACAGGGGAATATAGGTATGGTGAGAAAGTCGGGCTTTGGACAGAATATTGGGATAAAAAAAACGCGGAAGCTGTTCGTAAGCGAGAGGTCCAATATCAGGAAGAGCCATATACAAAAAATTTCCGCCCTTACATCCGCGCTGAATGGGATGAGGACGGAAATCTCCTTTACCGAAAAGAGAATTAATTACAACTTATCAAATTTGAATTTCTGCCCTCCTATTGAAGCTTCGTACATCAATCCTCCTTTTGTGCGGGTGAAAACGACAACACCATCCACATATTTGGCGTCTTTAGAAGCTCCTGATGCCGCTGCAACCGCCGAAACCTGGGCAGACATTTCTACTTTGTTAGCCTTAAATCTTCCGAAAGAATCAGCGTCTTCAAAGAAAACAACTTCGCTGTAAGCCTGACCTCCTGCCTGCAAACCGACAGTCACCTGAGTCATTTTAGCATAGCCGATCATTTTTCCCTGCTCGAAAGCAACTCCATTTCCGGAAGCCGCTCCCACGCCAAGCCCACCTTTTCCTACATTAGGGAGAATAATGTAGCCGTAGGAATCAGTGAACAATTTTGCCATCTCCGGATCATCTTTTAAAAAATCCGCTTTGGCCGCTTCACTGTCAGAGATTATTTCCTGGTCCTTTTTATCCTGCGCCTGGACCACCCATGCAAAAAGCGCCAAGAATAGAGTGAATGTTAACTTTTTCATGATGAATTTGAGTTAGAATTAAATAAGTAAAAATTAATAAAATGCATCTTCAAATTGCTTGAAATTGAGGTTTCCCGACCTGTCTTTATAAACGGCTACGATGTCGAACCGAATGTCTTTATGCCAATCTTTTTCATACAAATATTGGTCTGCAGCCTTCACAACCAACTTTTTCTTAGTCCCATCCACAAACTCCTCTGCAAAGCCAAACCCGGTTCCGGATCGAAACTTGACTTCTACAAAAACCAACAAACCCTTAACCTTCATGATCAGATCAATCTCAGCATGTTTGTGGCGGTAATTTTTTTCGACGAACTCATATCCCTTCCCCACCAGCCAATCGGCTGCAAGTTGCTCGGCAAGGATTCCGGAATCGTTGTGTTCAGCCATCCTGAATATTTGTTTAATTTTGAAAAATTATAAAAACGGATTGCCCGCTTTTAGCCATCGAAAAGAACTTCTCCGGAGAGACCTCAGATGAATGAAATTATAAATAAAAGAGTAGAATTCCGAGATCTTGGCCTAATAGATTATCAGCAAGCCTGGGATTATCAGGAGGGTCTTTTTGCGGATACAGTAGCATTAAAAATCAGGAATAGAAACTTGCCTTCTTCTGAGCAAAGTCCGACTCCTAATTTCCTTCTTTTCCTTGAACACCCACATGTCTATACTTTAGGGAAAAGCGGTAAACAAGAAAACCTCCTGCTTGACGAATCCGGACTGAAGGAGAATAAAGCTACTTTTTACAAAATCAATCGCGGCGGTGATATCACCTATCACGGCCCCGGCCAACTGGTAGGTTATCCAATTTTGGATCTCGATAATTTCTTCACAGATATTCATAAATACCTGCGCCTTTTGGAAGAAGCCGTTATTTTAACTTTGGATGAATATGGAATTGAAGCAGGTAGAATTGCCGGTTTGACGGGAGTTTGGCTGGATGCAATCACCCAGGAAAACCCACGCAAAATATGTGCACTCGGAGTCAAATCCAGCCGTTGGGTGACCATGCACGGATTTGCTTTCAACATCAATTCAGATTTGAATTATTTTGGCAACATTATTCCCTGCGGAATAGACGACAAAGCGGTGACTTCCCTTCAGAAGGAGCTGGGAAAGGAAGTCCCTATGGAAGAAGTAAAAGAAAAAATGAAAAAGCACCTGAGCTCGCTTTTTGAAATGGAATTGATCTAAGATGAAATCAAGCATTTCCAAAGATGATACACTGAGAAATGAATTTCCGAATTGCGAGATTCCATGTGGCCTTAAAGAAAAATCATAAACACATGAAAAAAGACATTGAATTTCACCCGGTCACCGGAGTAAAACTAGCCGTCGCAAAAGAGGAAACTGAATTCGGTCCGGAATGGGCAGTGTACATCATCAACCTCAACCTGATCGAGCTGAATACAGTGATGATCACTTCCAAAGGATATGGGGAACTTGAAGGCGAAAAAAAGCAAACCTCAACACTTCGCCATTTGATTAAAGAATTGGGGGCTCAATGCGTCGCAAAAGTTGAACCTATCGATCCTGCGGTTTTTTCCTTGAACAATGAATTCTGGGTGAGCTATTACATTCTGGACCAGATTTTTGATAAAAAGTTTATATTTACTCCGGGCAGTTTTGACCCGATTTTTATTCGAAATATTCCTGAGCTTGGCTTGGAGGGTATTCTTCACGGCTAAATTCAAGATTATGGCAGATTTTTTAGACCAATTAAGCAGTATCCTTTTTCTGGATATAGAGACTGCATCTGTCACCGAAAAATTCGAAGACTTGCCACCCAGATTGCAGGAAGAATGGCTTCGTAAGGAACGGCTCATTCAAACTGATCGGGAAAAATTAACACCGGGAGAACTCTACTTTGAAAAAGCTGGAATCCATGCAGAATTTGGACAGGTAGTCTGTGTCGGAGTGGGGTATTTCCAATGGAAAAAGAAAGAAAAAAAACTCACTTATCGCAGCAAAGTATTCGCACATGAAGAAGAAAGGGAACTTCTTTTGGAGTTTGGTGCTTTGCTTGGTAAGAAAAAATGGAATCTCTGCGCACACAACGGAAAGGAATTTGACTTTCCCTACCTCTGTAGAAGAATGCTCGTGCAGGGAATTTCACTTCCCGAACCCCTTCAAATTTCCGGTAAAAAGCCTTGGGAAATCCGTCACCTGGACACCATGGAGCTTTGGAAATTTGGCGATTACAAGCATTACACCCGACTGGAACTTTTAGCTTCAGTATTTGGCGTCCCTTCCTCGAAAGACGATCTGGATGGCAGTCAGGTCAATGCAACTTTTCACCTCGAAAAAGACATCGAAAAAATCAAAAAATACTGTCTGAGAGATGTGGAAGTCACCGCCAGAGTTTATCTAGCTATGAATCCTCAGCTGGATGAATTGGAAATAGAGGTGGAAAACCAGGAAGATTCACGAAAAGATCACAAAGATTAATGTCCATCAGAGATCAATTCTTTTTACATTGGACATAAGCAACAACCCTCACAAATGGGAAGAAAATCAGATAAAAAAAACAAGAGTAAAAACAAGGGAGGAAACTCCAATGACTCAGCCAATTTGGCAAGACGCATCCTTCAATTTTTAGATGCTCACTATGGAGAAGAATTCAATTCCTCCCAAATCATCAAGCGACTTGAAATCCGCGACTCACTCAATAAAGGAGCTGTAGAACCAGTTCTATTCGAACTGGTGGCCGCAGGATCAATTTCGAGAACACCGAGAAATTACTTCTCCTCCAATCAGGATCCAGGCTATACAGAAGGTATAGTTGACTATGTCAACCCAAGATTCGCATTTATCAAGCCTTTGGATCCTGCCAAGCTAGTTGAGGATGTCCTGATCAAAGAAGCAGATCTCAAGCAGGCGCTCGATGGAGACAAAGTCCGAATCATAGTCTATCCTGTCAAAGGAAAGACCGGCAGACTTGAAGGAAAAGTCTTGGAAATCCTCGAAAGGAACCGGGATGAATTTGTAGGCCGTGTGGAGATTTCTCCAAGATTTGCTTTCGTAGTTCCCGATTTCAAAAAGATGCACAAGGATATCTTCGTTCACAAGGGCGACTTGATGGGAGCTGAGCACAATGAAAAAGTAATCATCAAACTCACTGAATGGAGAGATGGCGATAAAAATCCAAGTGGAAAAGTAATTCGAGTTCTTGGAAAAGCCGGTCTTCATGAAGTGGAGATTCACTCGATCATGGCCGAGTTTGGACTTCCTTTCGAGTATCCAAAAGAGCCGGATGCAGAAGCCAATGAGATTTCGGATAAGATCACTGCGAAAGAAATCAAAAGCAGAAAAGACTTCAGAGACGTCACCACGTTTACCATTGACCCTGTCGATGCGAAGGATTTTGATGATGCAATCTCGTATCGGGAACTTGAAAACGGAAATCTGGAAATAGGTGTCCACATTGCTGATGTGACACATTATGTGCAGCCGCAAACTGCGCTGGAAAAAGAGGCTCTCAACCGAGCGACTTCAGTTTATCTTGTGGATCGTACGATCCCCATGCTTCCGGAGAGATTAAGTAATGGACTTTGTTCGCTTCGTCCAAACGAGGATAAACTTACTTTCGCCTGCGTGTTTGAAGTGGATCGTGAAGCCAATGTGCTCAAGCATTGGATTGGCCGGACGGTAATCCATTCCAACAGACGTTTTGCTTACGAGGAAGCTCAGGAAAATATCGACAATCAAGCCGGGGATTTTTATCAGGAATTGACTTTGCTAAATACACTTGCAAAGAAAGTTCGGAAAAGAAGATTCGACCATGGAGCTGTCAATTTTGAGACCGTCGAAGTCAAATTCGATCTGGATGAAAATGGCAAGCCTCTCGGTTTGAAAGTGAAAGAGCGAAAAGACATTCACAAGCTCATCGAAGAATTCATGCTGCTTGCAAACAAGTACGTGGCTGAATTCATTTTCAATAAGGGCAAAGGAAAAGATACTTTTGTCTACCGAATTCACGATTCTCCGGATCTGGAAAAGCTGGAAACTTTCTCTGGTTTCGCCAGACGATTTGGCCATGAAATGTCGATCACAAGCGAGAAAAAAATCTCTTTGGTCCTCAACAAACTCATGGAGGAAATTCAAGGCAAGCCCGAGCAAAACGTACTCGAGCAACTTGCGATTCGCAGCATGGCAAAAGCCAAATACACGACCGAACCAAAAGGTCACTTTGGACTTGCGTTTGCACATTATACCCACTTCACCTCTCCTATCCGAAGGTATCCGGATATGATGGTTCACAGATTGTTGGATCACTACTTCGAAGGAGGAAAATCACCCGATGCAAAAGACTGGGAGGAAAAATGTCTCCATTCATCTGAGCGTGAAAAACGTGCAGCAGATGCGGAGCGAGCCTCTATCAAATACAAGCAGGTGGAATTCATGGCTTTGGCCGAGCAGAAAGATTACGATGGCATCGTCGCCGGTGTCACAGAGTGGGGAGTTTTTGTGGAAATCACCGAAACGAAGTGCGAGGGCATGATTCGCTTGCAGGACATGGATGACGATTACTACGATTTCGACCAGAAAAACATGCGTTTGATTGGGTCGAGAACAAAAAAAATGATCACTTTGGGAGACAAAGTGAAGGTTCGAGTGGTTAAGACCGATATCGACCGAAGAACCATAGATTTGCAATTTGCTGACAATGACGGAAAAAAGTCTCGCCCACGCGCTTTTAGGTAACCTGGAAAATTTCATCCAGAATCAAAAATTTGGAGAATCACCCCGAGAATTATACGAGCCCATCACCTATATCCTGAGCCTGGGAGGAAAGAGAATCCGCCCCTTGCTTAGCGTGATGGCTTATGGACTTTATCAGAATGATCCCGAAAAAATTCTCAGTCAGGCAACAGCTGTTGAGGTTTTTCACAATTTCACCCTGATGCATGATGACATCATGGACCAAGCTCCCCTGAGGAGAGGTAAAGCGACTGTCCATGAAAAGTGGAATCACAACATTGCTATTCTTTCCGGAGATGTGATGATGGTGAAAGCCTATGATTTGTTGCTTCCGACCGAACCGGCCTTACTTCCGGAAGTCCTACGCTTGTTTAATAAAACTGCAGCCGAAGTTTGTGAAGGCCAGCAGTTTGATATGAATTTTGAAAGTGAAGCTCATGTAACTGAAGAGGCTTACCTGAATATGATCCGATTAAAAACCGCTGTTTTGCTTGGCTTTGCCTTGCAATTGGGAGGAATTTTAGCTGGTGCAAACCGAGAAGATGTTCAGAAACTGTATGATTTCGGAGTAAATATTGGAGTTGGTTTTCAGTTGAAAGATGATCTTTTAGATGTATTTGCCGATCAGGCAAAATTCGGAAAGCAGGTTGGCGGAGACATTATTTCTAATAAAAAGACATTCCTATTGATCAAAGCGCTGGAGTTGGCAAAAGGAAAAGATGCTGAGGAACTTCAGTTTTGGCTTTCGAAGAAAGAATTTGACAAGGAAGAAAAAGTAAAAGCCGTCAGGGCTATCTATGAAAAGTTGGGGATCAAATCCCTGACCGAAACTAAAATGAGTGGCTATTTTGAAGCAGGATTCCAGCAATTTGAATCCATCTCTTTCAACAATGAGAACTACTTCACCGAGCTTCGGCAAATCACCGAAGACCTGATCCACCGCGAAAAATAAGCAATGAATTTATCGATTACAGTCGTTCTGATCATCCTTACGGCGATCACGAGCATTTACGGATTTAATAATTCTGCATTTCTGGAAAGAAGTTTATTTATCCCATACCGGATCAAAAAGTACGGACAATGGGATCGCTTCATCACTTCGGGATTCATCCATAAGGATTACATGCACTTGCTCTTCAACATGTTCACCTTCTATTTCTTTGGCGGGGTGGTTGAGCAATTGCTTGCATACAAATTTGGATTGATGACTGGAGGAATTCTATTTGTCGCATTCTATCTGTTGGCGATTATCAGTGCAGACATCCCGACTTATTTGAAGAATCAGGATAGAAGTTACTATAGGGCTTTAGGAGCTTCAGGTGGAACATCCGCTACGGTATTTGCCAGCATCATCATTTTGCCTTTATCTGATATTTGTCTTTTCGGAATCATCTGCCTTCCCGGATTTATTCTGGGAGGTCTTTTCCTAATCTATTCTTATTTCAAAGGGAAAAACCAAGACGACTCAATCAATCATGACGCTCACCTTTATGGAGCTATTTTTGGGATTATTTTTATCCTGATTATTTCCCCTGGAAGTGCATTGACATTCATCGAAGAAATCAAAAGCTACAGACCCTTTTAAAAAAAAAATGTCTCCCAATTCCTCGGGAGACATTTTTTTTACTTTTTCTCGTTCAGTTTCATTCGCATCTCCTCGATGTTGAGAATCTTCGAAATCTGAGTTTGTTCCAGTTTCTTAAATCGAACCAGTTGCTCATCGATTTTGGTCACCAATTCAACTTTCACTTCTTCAGCTTGGTCGGTCGGTTTGTAATCACCATTTCCCACAACCGAGCTCAAGTGCGCAAGCTTATTGTTAAGTCGGATCGGATAGTTTAAAGGATCCTGACCGCTCTTGTTTTGAGTCTGATAAAGCGTCTTCTCTATCTCATCCATTTCTGCGAGGATTGCTTCCAGATTCTCCGGCTTTTTCTCCAAGCTGTCCATTTCTGATCTATACTGACGAATCAATTTGATTGTCTGGTGAGTCTCGGTGAGTTTGTCTCTCACGCCCACTAGGAATTTAAACTGAGAAGCAAGGTCTTCCTGAGTAGATTCATATCTTGGATCGGCGAGAACTTTGAAGCTTTGCTCCTGAGCAACTCCATCCAAAGTCATGCGAACTTTATAAGTTCCTGGGATCACCTTTGGCCCGCGAAGATTTGCTGACCACATGATCAATCCGTCGAAACCTTCCGCATTCTCCAATCTCAAGTTCCAGTTAAATTCATTGCTACCAGCCTTCACTTTCAACGTATCTCCATTGACTCCTTTGGTGGAGAACGTTTTTAAAGCCAGATTTTTCTCATCCAGAAATTCGATCTTCAATTCATCCTTTGGCTTTTCCTTCAGGAAATAATACACCAAAACTCCTCCCGGACGGTTTGTTCCGGCAGTTGGGCTTTCCCTCTTCACTCCATCGATACGATAAGAATCCTGCGGCTTATACAGGTGAAGTGCTTTGGTTTCAATTCCCGGCTCTGCCTGATGCAAGACTGTCAAGTCATCAATAATCCAGAGAGATCTACCCTGAGTTGCTGCAATCAGGTTGTTTTCTTTAATCGCTAAATCCGTAATCGGCACGATTGGCAAATTCAATTGCAAAGAATGCCAGGAAGCCCCGTCATCTTTCGAATAATAAATCGCAGTTTCAGTACCTGCGTAAAGCATTCCCCTTTTCGCAGGATCTGCTCTGATTACCCGGGTGAAATGCTCGGCTTCAATTCCTGAAGTGATTTTTGTCCAGGTCTTACCGTAATCTTTTGTCTTATATAAGTAAGGTTCAAAATTTCCTGACTTGTAACCTGTCGCGGCAAAATACGCTTCTGCAGGATCAAAGGGACTTGCTTCTATGCTATTGATTTGCAACCATTCAGGCATATCGGTTGGCGTTACATTTTGCCAGCTTGTTCCATTATTCTGAGTCACATGAACCAATCCATCATCTGACCCGGCCCAGATTACACCTTGTTTCACAGGAGATTCTGCTCCGGTAAAGATTGTTGCATAATATTCTACTGAGGTATTATCCTTTGTGATCGGTCCACCTGAAGGGCCAAGTTTTGTCTTATCATTTCTGGTCAAGTCGGGTGAAAATACTTCCCAGCTTTGTCCACCATTATTGGTTCGGTGAAATTGATTACTTGCTGTGTAAAGCATTTTCGGATCATGAGGCGAAAAGAAAATTGGGAAATTCCACTGGAATCGATATTTCATGTCTTCAGCACCATGTCCCATTGGGTTGTTTGGGTACACGTTTACTGATCTTGAGGTACCGTTTCTGTGATTTTCTCTGGTCAAATAACCTCCATAAGATCCTCCATAAACAATGTCATTATCTAGTGGATCAGGTGCAATCCAACCACTTTCTCCTCCGGCTGTAGTCTCCCAATCATTTTCGGTTATTGCGTTTCCGTCATTTCTATGTCGAATTCTTATTGTTGAATTATCCTGCTGCGCCACATAGATTCTATATGGGAAGCTATTGTCGGTAGTAACTCTGTAGAATTGAGAAGTTGGCTGATTCATCATCGATGACCAGGTAGTGCCTCCATCTTCAGAAACCTGAGCCCCACCATCGTCTGCGATGATCATTCGTTGATTGTTCTTAGGATCGATCCAAAGATCATGATGGTCGCCATGAGGCGCTTCGTAATTCTTGAATGTCTTTCCGCCATCTGTTGATTTATGGTAGTCAACATTTAGGACATAGACAGTTTCTTCATTTTGAGGATCAGCATAGATTCTGGAGTAATACCAGGCACGCTGACGTAAATTTCTGTTGTCATTCGATCTGGTCCAGGTTTCTCCGGCATCCAATGAGGTGTAAACTCCGCCTTCTTCATTTTCTATTATCGCATATAAGCGATTCGAATTCAAAGGAGAAACGGCAATTCCCATGATTCCCAGCAATCCTTTTGGAAAACCTTCTTTCGAAGTAAGATCCTCCCAGGTTTTGCCTCCGTCTGAAGTTTTGTACATTTTTGAACTTGGCCCACCACTTTCGAGGCTATATGGAGTTCGCTTGAGATCCCAAGTTGTGGCATAAAGTACCTCGGGATTTTTAGGATCAATGACCAAATCTACCGCTCCAGCTACATCACTTGCGAAAAGTACTTTCTCCCAATTCTTACCCCCATCGGTAGTTTTGAAAACACCTCTGTTTGCATCCGGCTTAAAAATGTCTCCCAAAACCGCTGCATAAAGAGTGTTCGGATCTGTTGGATGGATACGAAGTCTTGATACAAAACGACTCTTATCAAGTCCTGCTCTGCCCCATGTTTTGCCGGCATCAGCGCTTTTCCATACCCCGTAGCCAAAGGACACATTCCCTCTTACGGTTTTTTCTCCGCCGCCGGCATATACCACACAGGTATCACTTTCTGATACAGAGATAGCCCCTATCGATCCACCGAAGAAACCGTCCGAAACAGACTTCCAGGTTTTTCCTGCATCGAGTGTTTTCCAAACGCCACCGCCGGTTGACGCAAAATAATAAGACTTATCACTTCCGGTGACTCCGGTGACTCCGTCTGCCCGACCTCCCCGATGAGGACCGATTAGCCTCCATTGAAGCGCATTATAGACTGCAGTATCCGGTACCTGCTGAGCGTGGGAGTTTCCTGAAAGTAAGTTTAAGCTCAGAAAAATCCCCGCTATCCAAAACAGCAATTGCTTTTTCATAAATAGTAGATTGATGGTAATTCAAGATAGAAATTAGAGGAACATATCGGAAGTTGAACCAAAAAATTGATTAGTGGTGATTTCCTAACTTAGTAAGCAAAAAAAAAGCTCCTTCGATTGAAGGAGCTTTCCATTGGTGGTGATTTTTAATTAAGCTTCTACTGCTACTGGAAGAACACTTACATAAGATCTGCCATCAAATTTTTTCTTGAAGGTAACTACACCTGTTCCCAACGCAAAAAGAGTGTGATCTTTTCCGATACCAACATTTTCACCTGGGTGATGCTTAGTACCTCTTTGTCTCACGATGATGTTACCAGCAATTACTTGCTCTCCACCAAACTTCTTCACGCCCAATCTTTTGGATTGTGAATCTCTACCGTTTCTGGAACTACCTACGCCTTTCTTATGTGCCATAGCTTTATTCGTTTATCGTTTTCAAAGAGAAAACTTAGAGTGATATATTTTCGATCAAAACTTTGGTGAAATCTTGTCTGTGACCATTCTTCTTCTTGTAGCCTTTTCTCCGCTTCTTTTTGAAGACGATCACTTTATCACCTTTTACATGATCCAGGATTTTCCCAGATACCTTGGCTCCTGCTAATAGAGGAGCTCCTACAGACACAGAGCCGTCAGCTTCCGCTAACAAGACTTGGTCAAATTCCACGGAAGCGCCAGCTTCACCGTCAAGCTTGGGAGCATAGACGTGCTGATCTTTTGTTACTTTGAACTGCTTTCCAGCGATGTTTACAATTGCGTACATGAGTATTTTGAAATCTTAGTCGAAATCGGAGTGCAAATATAGGGAAGAAGAATTAAACAAAAAAGCTGAGTTTAGAAATAATCCAGACGAATTTGAAGTTCTCCACAATACCACTGGGAATCTGGTATAAAAGCAAGCAATACAAAAGCACAAGAGTAATTTAGACTGGTAGGAATTGAGTAGATGAATTTGATAAGGTATTTGTTTAGACTTGATTATCAGGTGTTTGAATGAGGTTTTCAGGCTTGAATTTTCTTGACTTTCAGTCAATTAATCTTTGAATTTTGGTAAAAAAACTTTTTTTAAACTTTCTTAAAAAATATTCAGGGCCTCAAAAATGCCCATTTAGCTAATCTTAAGCTTAATTTGGATATAGATAATCTATTGAATAATAGATTTTTATTAATATATTGAACTTTGGTCAAAAACTACCCTAAACTGCTTCCTCAAAGGTTTTTTTTGTCAGTTTTGGTTCACATATTTGCTCAAAGGCTGTTCTGAAAAGGCAGCCTTTGCTATCCCCAGCCCATATTGACTTAGTAAACAAATTGCCTTCAATACCATTATTAGTAAAATAAACGAGAGAGAAAGATGCAGCAAGAACCAATTTTAGTAGAGAATAATAATCGATTTGTCTTATTTCCGATTCAGCACAACGATATCTGGCAATATTACAAGAAGGCAGAGGCAAGTTTTTGGACGGCTGAGGAAATTGATTTGAGTCAGGATTTGAGAGACTGGAAAGCGCTAAGTGACGGAGAACGTCATTTTATATCCCACGTCCTAGCTTTTTTCGCAGCAAGTGACGGAATAGTGAACGAAAATCTTGCTGAGCATTTTGTTTCAGAAGTTCAATATACAGAAGCTAAGTTTTTCTACGGTTTCCAGATTGCAATGGAAAATATTCACTCAGAGACATACAGTTTGCTGATTGACACTTATATCAAAGACGCAGTCGAAAGAGATCGTCTCTTAAATGCGATGGAACACATCGAGTGCGTTAAGAAAAAAGCGGACTGGGCATTGAGATGGATCGATAATGGAAACTTCCAGGAAAGACTGGTCGCATTTGCGGCAGTAGAAGGAATATTCTTTTCAGGTTCTTTTTGTTCTATTTTCTGGATGAAGAAAAGAGGTCTGATGCCAGGACTTACATTTTCGAATGAGTTGATTTCAAGAGACGAAGGTTTGCACTGTGACTTCGCTTGTCATTTGTATACGAAACATGTAGTAAATCCTTTGCCGAAGGAAACAGTACGGAAGATCATCATGGATGCTGTAGAGATCGAAAAAGAGTTTGTCACTGACGCTCTTCCAGTTCGTTTAATCGGCATGAATGCTGACCTGATGTGTCAATATATTGAGTTTGTAGCTGACAGACTTTTAGATGAGCTTGATTGCGAGAAAGTTTGGAACAGTACCAATCCATTCGATTTTATGGATATGATTTCCCTTCAAGGCAAAACCAACTTCTTTGAAAAACGAGTTGGAGATTATCAAAAGGCAGGCGTGATGAAAACAGGAGATGCTTCTGAATCCTCTGCAAGATTCTCAATTGGCGAAGATTTTTAATAACCCATTTTTACCACCATCCCAAACATCACCCGAATATGTTAGTATTAAAAAGAGACGGAAGACGAGAATCTGTAAGATTCGACAAAATCACGGCAAGGATCGAAAACCTATGCTATGAGTTGGATCCAAAATTTATCCAGCCAATAGAAGTGGCAAAAAAGGTAATTGATGGCCTTTATGATGGAGTGAGTACTACAGAACTGGACAACCTGGCAGCTGAAGTTTGTGCATCACTGACTGTGAAGCATCCGGACTATGCAACCTTGGCCGCCAGAATCGCTATTTCGAATCTTCATAAAACTACGAGTCAGTCTTTTTCAAATACAATGAAAAGACTTTACACGTATGTCAACCCAAAAACTGGCGGAAATGCTTCTTTGATCGATCCCGAGGTGTATGGAATTGTTAAGAAGAATGCCGCTAGACTTGACGAAACAATTGATTACAAGAGAGATTTTGGCTACGATTATTTTGGATACAAGACTCTTGAAAAAAGTTATTTGATCCGTCTGGATGGTAAAGTCGTAGAGAGACCTCAGCACATGCTTATGCGAGTTGCTGTCGGTATTCATAAGGAAGACATTGAGTCTGCGATTGAGACTTACAATCTCCTTTCGGAAAAGTGGTTTACACACGCCACTCCAACTCTTTTCAACGCAGGTACTCCAAAGCCTCAACTTTCGTCCTGCTTCCTTCTAACCATGAAGGATGACAGTATAGATGGGATATATGACACGCTAAAGAATTGTGCAAAAATTTCCCAATCAGCAGGAGGAATTGGTCTTTCTATCCACCATGTGAGAGCAAAAGGTTCTTACATCAAAGGCACTAATGGAGTTTCCAATGGAATCGTGCCAATGCTTAGAAACTTTGACATGACAGCTCGCTATGTCGATCAAGGAGGCGGAAAAAGAAAAGGAAGCTTCGCAATCTATTTGGAACCTTGGCATGCCGATGTGAAGGATTTCTTAGAACTAAAGAGAAACCACGGTAAAGAGGAAATGCGTGCAAGAGATCTATTCTACGCGATGTGGATTCCGGATCTTTTCATGAAGCGAGTAGAGCAAAATGAAGATTGGTCACTTTTCTGTCCTAACGAAGCGCCAGGACTTTCTGATTGCCATAGCGAAGAGTTCGAAAGATTGTATGAGAAATACGAGAAAGAAGGAAGAGCTCGTGAAACAATCAAAGCTCAGGAACTTTGGTTCGAAATTTTGGAATCACAGATTGAGACGGGAACTCCGTACATGCTTTACAAGGACGCTGCAAATGGCAAGTCCAACCAGAAAAACCTGGGAACCATTAAGTCTTCTAATTTATGTACAGAAATCATCGAATATACTGCACCAGATGAGGTAGCTGTCTGTAATTTGGCATCCCTTGCTTTGCCAAAATTCATAACTACAGGACCAGATGGGAAAGCATTCTTTGATCACCAAAAGCTTTACGAAATCACCAAAGTTGCTACTAAAAACCTGAATAAGGTCATTGATGTAAACTATTATCCTGTAGAAGAAGCTCGTAAATCCAACTTCCGTCACCGACCAATAGGCTTGGGAGTACAGGGTCTGGCAGATGCGTTCATCATGCTTCGAATGCCATTTGACTCACCTGAAGCCAAAGGGTTGAATGAGGACATCTTTGAGACAATCTATTACGCCGCTATGGAAACATCCATGGAATTGGCTAAAACTCAGGGAACCTACGAAACCTACGAAGGTTGTCCTGCTTCTCAGGGAATCTTCCAATTTGATATGTGGAATGTTACTCCTAAATCAAATCGTTATGATTGGATGACCTTGAAGGAGAAAGTTAGAAAGTTCGGATTGAGAAACTCATTGCTTGTGGCACCGATGCCTACAGCTTCCACTTCGCAAATTCTTGGAAACAACGAATGCTTCGAACCTTATACTTCCAATATTTACACTCGAAGAACGCTTTCGGGCGAATTCATCATCGTCAATAAGCATTTGATGAAGGATCTTATTGAACTAGGGCTATGGAATGATTCTATGAGAAACAGACTCATTTCAACCAATGGCTCTGTGCAAAGTATTCCAGGAATCCCTCAACACATAAAAGATCTGTATAAAACAGTTTGGGAGATTTCTCAAAAGATAATCATTGACATGGCGGCTGACCGCGGAGCTTACATCTGTCAATCTCAGAGTATGAATATCTTCATGCAAGACCCCAACTTTGGTAAGCTAACTTCTATGCACTTCTATGCTTGGAAAAAGGGATTGAAAACCGGCATGTACTACTTAAGATCTCAGGCAGCAACAAGTGCCATCAAATTCACACTTGATAAATCATCTTTCGAACCAAAAGTCGAGAAGGTGAGTGCAGAAGAAATGGCAAAAGCTGAAAAACAAGATGCTATTGCTTGCTCACTCGATAATCCGGAAGGATGTGACATGTGTGGAAGTTAAAATATAAGAGTTCGTTAAATGGCAAAAGCGTTTGAAAGTTTCAAACGCTTTTTTTTGCTCAAAAATTAAATCAAAAAAATGAACAGCGAAAACATCAAAAACAGAATCAAAGTACTTAGTGAGGAATCACAAGCTCTTTTTGGAATTATGACTCCTCAGCACATGGTTGAACACTTAACGATCACTATGAAATTGTCCTCGGCACGGATTAAGCTTCCGGATTTCGAGCCAAATGAAAAACAACTCGCACAGAAAGACGCATTGCTAAATACTACTTTAGATTTTCCGAAGGGAATTAAAGCTCCCGGATCAACAGGAGAATTGCCTGATCTGAAAATGAAAGATTTAGAAATGGCTAAAGAAAAGCTTGTTGCCAGCGTTGAGGAGTTCAACTCATATTTTGAGAATAACCCTGATGCAAAAACTGTACATCCCCGATTCGGAAGCCTGAATCATAGCGAATGGCAACGGTTTCATCAAAAACACTTTACTCATCATTTAGGTCAATTTGGGATTAGCCTTGATTAAGTCCAATGAGCCTT